>JAGGDC010000010.1 GCA_020809425.1 Candidatus Synoicihabitans palmerolidicus
TAGAGCGTGTCCCATTTACCCTAATTCTGGAAGGGGGGCAGGAAAGCCGATTTTTGAGCGGATTTCCGGCTACCAAGGGCGGATGTAGGCGCGCGCAGATGCAATTTAATGGCTAAATTGCAGTGTCGCAGCAGTCAATGCCTGGATCGTTTCCATGAGGGAACCTCCGGCAGCCGGTTTATTGTTCATCGTTGGAGTAGGCGTGGTGGTTTTAGGCGGCTTGGGCCTGCGGTGGTTGGTCGGCCAGCAGTCGGGCGATGAGCCACAGGTTGTGACCGAGGATGCTCCAGGCTACCGCCAGGTAGCGATTCGTGAAGCCTCGGCACTCAATCGCTGGCCTTGGCGTTGCTTGATGATGGGGATGCGGGCCTCCGTCGAAGCCCGGCGATGTTGGAGCGCCACGAACTGCGGCTCCTGCATGCGCCGTTGCAGCAGCTGCGGATGGCGGGGGCAAGTGGCGTCATAAATATCGGCTTCGGCCAAGCGTTCGCACAGCCGTTTGGTCGAGAAGCCTCGGTCGGTGCTCGCCGCTTTGATCGGGGTGCTCAGGTCGAACTGATTCTGGCGCTCGAGGCTCTGGTCGAACTGACGCCATTCGGCCGGAGTCATTCCCTGATACCACTGCCAATCGGTGATCAACCCCGTCACGTTCTCACTGATCATGAGAGTGTTGCCAAACTCGACCTCGCCAGACGCCTTGCCCCGGACCACGGTCTGCACGTCGGGTTCGTAGACGCAGAGGATCTTCTCGGCGTTGGGCACTGATCGCGCGCCGATGATGCGTTCGTGGGCCTGTTTGATCGCGACCGGCAGTTGCTCGAGCATGGCGTCGATGCGCGCAATGATGCGGGCGGGTGGCCTGGCGCTCACTGCAGCGGGTCCGGGCGTAGTCGGCGGCGAGGTGGTCGCGGTGGCGGCGGGCGTGCTCGCCGATGGTGCGCAGCAGGCGTTTCATCTGGCGGAGCACGCCCTTGCGGGCCCGCTTCGCATCGCGGCGCCGTCGGCTGTGGGTCATCGCGAGGCACCACCGATTCATCTGCGTGGCAAAGACTGGCGGCTCGTTCGGCATCCGACCCCGCAACCCCGCTGCACGGAGCAGTTTCACCGCCTTGAGCAGGGGGGGGCGGCTCACGTCGCGAAAGAGCACCCAGTCGACCGGGAAATGGATGTTGGCCTGCAGGCAGGTCGAGTCCACCAGGCACGTATCCATCGGCTGCGTCGCAGCCAGTCCCAGTTCGCTCGCCCGGTCCGCCTCACCGCACATCTCGATAAAGACTTGGCTCATCCTGCGCACCTGCCAGGCGGTGAAGCATTTGGACGCACGCTCCCGCACGCTTTCTTTGGGAGACCCCCTTGATGCCGTCGATCTGGCGCGCTCCGCAAAAGTCGGCCAACAGATCGCTGGAGGCGATGCTCCGGGAAAGTTTACGCAAGCTGATGTTTCCGAGCATCATGCGCAATACCTGCCCCCGCAGCGCCTTGCGCGCGAACTGCTAGGTGTCGCGGCAACCCGGCCACGTCGTCGCCCCGCCAGTTGATCGCGAAACGCGGCGTAATCTTTGTTGGGTCCGACCGGAGTCAGGTCTGGACGCAGCCAGGTTTGCAGGGCACCTTCCGGGGCGACGGCTTCGGTAGTATTGTTCACACCAAATTATACACGCCGTTTTTGTGCCGAAACCAGGAAATCCTCCCGATTTCGGTGTATTTATTTTTACGCTACCTCCTCATTGACAACCTCTTGAGCTTGTGGGACACGCTCTAAATATTGAGTTGCAGACATCGAACGGGAGAGGTGGTCGGTGTCTTTGGTCAGGTGGTGGTGGATGCGACCGCTTTGGCTTTCGCAGGTGCCGCGATTCTAAGGCCTGCGGGGGACCGCCGACGAAGACTTGGAGGTTACTACGGAGGGTCTTGTACTGGGACATTTCCATACCCGGATCGTAAGTGAGAAGATCTTGCGCTATCGGGATGGCGCACAAACGGCGGGTGAAAAGCTTCACGCACGGGGCGTGTTTAGGGGCTAGATCGCAAAAGATCGGGTGACGGGACGCGCTCTCCGCCAGCACGCCGAGAGCTGAGCGGTTGCCCGCGCCCAAGATCAGTTCGCTTCTGCTTCAGCGAGCCCACGAGCTCAAACTCACCCATAGGTAAACGTGCCTCGGCGGCACTCGTTCACGTTTCTTATATCTCTATTTCTCAATCAGGTAGTCGCCCACCACCATCGTATCGAGTCCCGTGGTGTAGAACACGCCGAGCGCGTCCTCCAGCGAATTAATGATCGGCTTGCCCATGATGTTGAAACTCGTGTTGAGCAGCATCGGCACTCCGGTCAAATCATGAAAGGCCGAGATCAGATCATAATATCGTTCGTTCCATTCGCGGCGAACGGATTGCAGACGCCCCGTCATGTTCACATGCACGATCGCCGCCACTTTCTCCTTCGCCGAATCCTTGAACCGTAGGGTTCGTTCCATATAGGGCGAAACTTGGTAATCCTCAAAGTACTCCGACCCATATTCGTCGAGCACAGACGGTGCGAAAGGTCTGAACTCTTCGCGAAACTTTACCCGCGCATTAATTTTTCCCTTCATTTCGGCCGGACGTGGATCCGCCAAAATAGACCGATTCCCCAGTGCCCGTGGTCCGAATTCAGCCCGCCCCTGCACCCAACCCAAAAGTTTGCCTGCAGCCAACAATGCCGCCGCCTCTCGGTGCACCGTCCCGGGCAGGTGTCGTATCTTCTGGAATCGGCCAAACTCCCCCAGATGCTCCATTGAAACGTTCGAAATCGACGCGCCAAGATACGGACTCATCACTTCGCAAGCAGGTCTCAAATCAGGATTATCCTGGTAACAAGCCAACAGCGCGGCCCCCAATGCGTTGCCGTCGTCGCCTGGCGCACAAGGTACATGCAGCTGCTTGAATGGGGTCGCCCCCAGCAACTGGCCGTTGTAGGAGGAATTTAATCCACAGCCTCCCCCAAGTACCAGATTTTCGGACAAACCAAGCGCGTGGAAATTCGTCAATAATGTGGTCATCGACTCCGCATAAAATGCCTGTGTCGTCGCCGCGAAGCTCGCCATGTCGATAGCTGGTACGCCTGGTTTTCGCCCTCGCCCCTGCAATCGTTTCCTCCAGCGTTTCAGCTGCGTGGTCGATGGGTATTTAAACTTCAATCCTTCGATACGCCCCAGCTCACGAAACTCGTCCAGCATGGCCGGATCGACTTCTCCGTAGGGCGCGAGGCCCATCAGTTTCCCCTCCTCCCCGGCCTCACTGCTGAAACCGGCTACGTCGGTACACATTGAATACAGGATACCCAGACTCTCCGGGCCTTTCATCTGTGCGACCGGCCGCAATCTTCCGTCCGCATACGCATAGTAGGACATCGAACCCGATTCTCCCTGCCCGTCGACCACCACGCAGGCCGCTTCTTGGAATGGGCTCGTGAAACACGCCGCGGCCGCGTGAACATCATGATGGGGCAAATGCACAAAACGTTGACGCCGATTGCCGAAATCCTTGATCAACACGTCGGCCAGATGACCGCCCCCTAAGCGTAGGGTGCTATGCTGCAACCAGAGCGCAAAAAACAACTGGTGCTGGTCGACCAGGAAGCGGGTCATTTCCGCGCCACGTCGAGCGAGTTTTTCATGGTTGGTAAGTCCAAGCAGGAACTGAAAATCCATGAAACGCGAAAATCCCCGTCCCCATGATTTCGCGATGATGAATTCTCCCTGCGGATCGCAGTGTTCCCTTAAAACCTGTCGCACAAGTCCGCGCGGGTCAGCCGCACATCCATAAGCTCTCTTTACCTGATAGAAGCGCTCAACGGCTTCGGCGAAGAGTACCTTGCCCTGTTCGTCGACCACGGCCAACGCCGGGTCGTGAAAGGTTGTGGAAAGTCCGACGTAGTATTTAGCCATGGGAAATTGATGGGACGGGAAGAGAACTCTCCCGCGAAATGTAGAGTACGATGGTCTCGAACGAACCCGTCGCGCGCGCCGTAGCGACAATCTCGGCGAGCGACGGGGCAGCTCCGGCGTGTTTCACTCGTTTCAAGCATTTCATGATCACCCGAAAGATTTTGAAGAACGTGACCCCGTTGTGAATTTTGATCTTATCGAGCAACGGGAAGCCTTTGAAGGCCCGCTTTCCCTTGAAATCAAGCGAGGTGTAAATCATGGCCTGCCCCAACCAGCCCGAGTCGGCCAATTCGCGCTTATCCCACGAACCGTCCGAGGTCGACGCGCGTTGGATGGCGGCAAGTGGATTGAGGTGCACAATCGCGTCGTTCCCATTGACGATAGTGTAAAGCGTATCGATGGAACCCCCGCATAATTTGCGCTCTCACTCAGCAACTTTTTCGCATGCGTCGTGCGCACCAAATCACCATGGGTGGTCATGATATCTCCTCGCAGAAAATGAGGTCCAAGTCATTCAACCGGTCTAAAAATTAAACCTCCCAGGTGCAGGAAATTACACTCCGGATGCTCATCCCCCAAAGTCAGGATTCGCCGCAGGTGAGTTTCGTGATCGGGTTGAAAAAGAATATCATCCTCCATGATGAGCGCATACGGCACATCGTGTTCAACCGCCTTCGAAAGGCAAGCCAGATGGGATTCCCCACACCCGCGCTCATTGTCAGCTTGTCGATCCGAGCGGAAGAACTCGACCTGAGTCATCCCCACCCGACGCAATTCCGCGCTGACTTCGGACAAGCGGTCTTCGCGCTCTCGTAGATTAATGCACGTGAGGAGCGGGATATTGCCCCACACGGAGGTGGCTTCAGTGGTTTTCATCACGGAGGAGGGTTAATTGCGACGAGAAATTCATGAGAACCCTATGCGGATACGCTTGGATACTTCGGGTATCGTAAAGGTCACTCCATGCATCTCCAGTTCGCGGCGCACCGCTTCACGGTAAGCTTCGTGGGTAGTCTCAAGTCGCCGCCGTTTCAGTTGCACCAAAGACTCGCGCGGCGTCTTCGCGAGCGCACGGGCCTGCGCCACCGCGCTTGGCACAACCTCCGTTCTCTTTCTCACCGGCACGCCTACCCCGCGATCCCGTAGCGATGCACCTCGAATGTTAGCCGCCATGAACAACATTTCCCACCCGATCATATCGCCAAAAACTCGAGGCAGGTTGAAGGTGCTCGCCATTCCCGGTGTAAATCCGAAGCCCATGAAGTTTGCGCAATACATGCTCTCCTCGGCCAGAAACATGAAATCCGCATGGGCACCAAATGCCAGCCCGCCACCAATGGCGTGCCCCTGCATCGCCGCAATCGTCGGTAACTCACAGTACCGCAACAAATCGAAGAATTTGAAGTCAGTGTAGCTCATTCGCCCCTCGGATATCGCGATGAGCTGTTCAGCGGTCCCCCCCCCGCAAAAGTAGGAATCGTAGCCGTGCACCACGACCACCCGGGCGTTCGGATTGGCGACGATTTCAGCAAACCCCTCCAGCAGCCCTCGTCCAATCTCCTGGCTAAACAAATTTCGCGAGGATCTATCCTCCATCGCCACGACCGCCACTGCAGGCTCCGCCCAGGTGAGCTTGACGCACCTTTCGACCCCTTCCCCTGATCCCGTCGCGCTCAAGATGAAACCTCCCACGGGAATCGACCCGCATTCACAAAATTGGCAATGCCTTCACGCACGGTCGGCTTGTTCAGCAACCGGCCAATTTCAGTAACCGCCGTCTGCTCCATTTCAGGGGTCAACATCCACATCTTCTGAAAATAGGATTTCAGTTCTACCACCGTTTCGTCCGTCAACCGACCCAGACGCAAAGAGAGCCTCCTGAGCGCCTCATCGAGTTCATCCGTGACTTCATCCACCAAATGATGGTTCAGCGCTTCCGCGACGCTCAAAGTTCGGGTCGTCATGGTCATGGCGTAAGCTTGTTGAAATCCCACTCGCCGTATCAAGAAAGGCACCACGCAACACGGGAGAATACCCCACAACGCCTCCGATAGGCTGAAAACACTGCGCGAAGTCGCCAACACCAGGTCGCTCGCGGCCACCAATCCGACCCCGCCCGCCATCACTTTTCCGTCTACCACCGCGACGATCGTTTTCGGTGAAGACGCCAGACGTTTCAGAATAGCCATGTAGTCCGCCGCGGCCATCTGGCTCTCAGATTCACCCGCAATCTCAACGAAATCCATGCCGGTGCAAAATACGCCCGCTCCGCCCCGTAGTAGAATCATTCGACAGGTTGAAATGCGCTCGGCCTCGTCGAGAGCCGCGTTCAGTTCGCGCAGTAAAGTCGCGTTAATGCTATTGGCGCGCTCCGGTCGGTTAATCGTGATCGAGACGGTAAGCGCCGTCGATTCGACGAGCAAAGTTTCAAAGCTCATCGTCACCGCGCCTCCCCCACCATGCCGAACATTTATCAACTCCAGTCATATTCCCGATGGTAGTTACGCACCCCTTTCAACACCAACAAACCACGGCCCGCCAAGGTTTGGTCGTAGAGGTTTCGGTAAGGAGCTAAGTCCACTTCCTGATCCTTCACGCCGAATACCCAGTCCAACCCGGCATCAAGCAGCTGCTCGTACTCCGGCATGGAAAGTACATACCGATCTGCTAGGGCGGCGGAGAGTGCGGCTCCTTTAAAAGAGGTTCTCGCGCCGGGTCCTGCCACTCCGCTGTAAAATTCGCCGCAGCACCCCGAGCCGTACGAATAGACTCCAATGCGTCGTGGTTGGAAAAGATCGGCCCCGTCAATTAGTCCGCACAACGCGAGATACACCGTAGCAGAATAAATGTTACCGATCTCTGCGCAAAACCGCAGCGATGGCGTGACGCGTCGATCGAAGTCAGCCTCGGCCTCCGCCGGCGACGTGCCTCTCAATTTGCGAAGGAGCATTCGGTGCGCGCCTTTCACCATACCGGGAAATGGAGTGTGAAAGGCCAGATAATCAAAAGTCTCGAAGAAATCAGCTCCCTCCACTCTTCGCGCGTATTCCGCAAAACTGTGTTCCAAGCAATCGAGGTAAGCGATGAGCGATAAATCCGAATCACCGGTCTCGATGTCCGCCGCGGGGCGGCACGTATCCATTACCTCATACCCATGGTAACCATTGGCCCCAAAATCCAATTCGAAAACGTCCGGCTCGTCGCCCACGATCATCGCCACCGCACCCGCACCTTGGGAGGGCTCGACGTAGCTACCCCGAATAGTCGCCCGTCCAATATCGGTCCCTATCACCAGAGCCTTTGCCCCCAGGGAAGCCTGTGAGGCCACAAAACCGACTGCCATTTGTAGCGCCGCAGTCGCGCCGTAACAGGCCTGTTTAATTTCGAACAAGCGGCAGGTGCGCCCAAGCCCGAGATAGTGGTGCACGTAGGTCGTCATCGACTTGCCAAAATCAATGCCCGATTCCGTGCCCACGATTACCAATTCGATGCGTGCTCGGTCTTCCGCCGACATGGCCTCGATCAGAGGTTTGGCGGCATTGACCGCCAAAGTCACCGGATCCTCGCAAGGCAGGGCCACGGATTTTCGCACCAGCATGAGATTGTCAAACCTACGCATGTCCAGCTCCCGTACCTCAAATAGCATGCGGATGTCGAGCACGGCCCGCGCCCCGTAGAAATTGATCGATTCGATACCAATACGCATTTTTTTAAGGAGCCGAGATCACCAAGCTGCTATTAAAACCGCCGAAACCAAAGCTGTTCGACAGGGCCAGCCGAACCTCCGAACTTTCGGCATCAACGGCAACCAGAGAAAGTTGCGCATCGATGGGTTGGACGAGGTTCGGATTACCGTGGAGAAAACCCCCCTCGACCTGTAACAGGCAAGCCAATAGTTCCACCAAACCTGCACTACTCAAGCCATGACCCAGCAAAGCCTTCGTGGCATTGATTCGCGGCCTCCCCGGCCCTAGGCCAAAAACTTCCCGCAAGGCCTCGCATTCTGCGCGATCTCCAGCCGGTGATCCCGTTCCATGCGCGTTCACGTAGTCTATCTCTTGAGCCGAAACGCCCGCCGCGGCCAAGGCCGCTCTCATCGCTTGCACCTCGGCTGCTGCCACCGGTTCGGGGCCATGACGCGCATCCAGCAGTAACGACACTCCGAGAACACGCCCCCGCGCTGAAACGCTCCGCCTCCGGGCCGACTCGCCCGACTCAAGCACGACGGCGGCGGCCGCTTCACCCCACACGAATCCGTCGTGACCTTTGTCAAACGGCCGGGGTGCCGCCGACGCTTCTCCCGTCAAAGATGCGGCCCCTAATATGCCAAACGCTTCCAATTCAACTGGAGACAAGACCGAGGCCGCCCCTACTACCACACAACGCTCCACCACTCCCGCGCGCACCCAATGCCAAGCCTGAAACAAGGCCGCATTACCACTCGCTGAGGCAGCTCCGACGGTCATACCCGGCCCCCGCACTCCCAACATCTGGCTGAGACAGCCGACCTGATTGCTGTCCGAATAGGAAACAGCGAACTTGGGATTCACCCGGCGCTCGCTGGCAGCCAAAGCCCCAAGATTTTCTGCCATGTAATCCTGACTAAGATTGCTGCCGGCCACGATAATGCCCGTACCCGCGCCAAGGGCGGGATCCTCCGCATCAAGCCTCGCGTCGCGCCACGCCTCCACCGCCGCAACCGCACCGAGCCGGGTGGAACGGGTGGCATTGTGCAGCACTTTACGAGCACGCTTCCAGATCCCAGACACGGGCGTCTCAATCTCCTCCAACCAACGGACGTGATCAAAATCCTGCACGCGCGCCGCCACCCGCGGACCTCTTGCGGTGATGAGCTCCGGGGGCAGCACCTGAACGCCCCGCTGCCCTTCACGCAGGGCCAAACCCAACTCCGTCATTGAAGAAGCGATACTGCAGATCACCCCGCCACCCGTGCACACCACTTCGTGTTCTCTCGCTCGTTGCATCTTGATGATTCGCTCAACGAGAGCGGTCGCTGGTATGTCGTTTAAAAATCTCCACGAGGTCGGCGAGAGTACTGGCCCCATGTAACTCAACGGTGGGCACGTTCACCTGGAGTGCTTCACTCGCATACATGACCACTTCCACCCGGTCGATCGAGTTGGCACCGAGGTCGGTCATGTTGCTTTCCGGTACGATGTCATCGGGGTTAAGGTCGAAGACGACTTCCAACAAGTTGGCTTTGACGATTTCGAGGATACGTTGGGATTCCGGGTCCATTGGAACATTCATGTTTCGATAAGTGACCGATAGCGCTGCGACAAAACTGCCGCCGCCCCCGTCATTAATTGATCGGCGATCAGGTCCACGTGCCGGTTACGCCAGTCGGCCATCGCCGTTCCGCGTACCCATTGGTTAAAAGCTCCCAAGGCCGGACCTGAGTGGATTTGAAAATCAGTTTGTTCGGCGGGTTCTCCCGCTAGGGCCAGTCGTGACGTGTGGACAAAATACCAGCGAAAGATCAGCGCCATGCGATGCTTCGGATCGCGTTCGGCTCGAGCAATGACAGCGGGTGCTCGCTGCGCGTAAAACATTCGGGTCTCCTCCCACACCGCATCGAAGGAGCGTTTGAAATAACGCGTCTCAATCTGCTCCCGGGTTTTTGCATCGATCTGCTCAATCGAATCATACTGGCGATAGAGATCATACAGTTTCTTCGCGCGGCCCGGGAAAAGCAGTCCACGCTTAAATACCTGCACCTTGGCGCCCATTTCAAACATGTCGCCCGCCGGCACAATATCCATGTCCTGCGCCTCCGCCGCTTGCAGCATATCCTTCACTCGATCACTGGTCCCAGCTTCGACCGTGCATTGATTGACGGAACCCGTGAGCACAAAGTCGGCCCCCACTACAAACGATGCAGCCACCGCTTCCGGCGTCCCGAGTCCGCCGGCCGCGCCCACCCCAATCTTTCGCGCGTAGCCATGTTCCCGACTCAAGTCGTCTCGCAGCCTCAGAATGACTGGCAGTAACACATAAGCGACTCCACGATCCGTGTGTCCGCCCGAGTCTGATTCCACACAAATATCGTCCGCCACCGGCACCGTCGCCCCCCATTCCGCCTCCTCGGCGTTGATTAGTCCGCTCGCCAGTAGTGTCCGACGCAATACGTCTGGCACCGGACGTAAAAACTGCGCCGCTACTTCTGGGCGCGAGATCTTTGTCATAATCTGCCTCGGAGATCTTACCACACCGTCGGCATCGCGCGTCATCCCCCTCAATCGCAACCAGGCCAAATCCATCGAGATCTGGGTAAAGGCCGCCGCTTCGATGCGGGGCACGCGGCGTTCTAGTAATATCTCCGCAGTCGCGTGTTCGATCTCCGGATCGAAGGGTGCCGCCAGAAAATTGGCCCCATAAATTCCGGTTCCGCCCAACTGCTCCCCGATCCATTGCAAGTCTCGGTCTATCCGCTCGGGTTTGAGCCCACCCGTGCCTAAAAACCCCAACAACCTCGCTCGCCCAATGCGTACCACCAGCTCTTTTGAGGCAATCCCTTTGTACATCGCTCCCGCGACATAGGCGTATTTTATTCCATGACGCCGTCGAAAAGCATCGCAGCCTAGCCGCCCCGGGTCGATCGCACGTAACGTTGGGGAATCCGTATCAGCCAAGGGCATAAATCGATCAAAACTCACCGCAAATTGATGGTCGTGAAACAGTTCCCGAGTGCCAAGGCGGGTTTCTGCGGTAATGCCACTGCCAGAGCAAACTCCCTTAACCAATAGGCTTGGACGCCGTACTGTGCAAAGTGCCGGTAGCTGCCGCGCACGCCCGGTTCACCCGGTATCGACTCGACCTCCGCTATTTCGTAAAAAGAGCGCGGCGCCATCAGGCCGGTGCGCAATACCTTCGCCAATGCCTCCCGGATCGCCCAACTCACCGTCGGGCAGCGTTCCGCTGGCACCCCCGCCCGCGCCAAGGCAGACCATTCCTCCGTGGAGATCTCGCGTCGCAAAATTTCCGCATGGGCGGGATCATCGCATTCCAGATCCACCGCCATCGGATGACCTTCGTCTACCGCCAACGCCGCGGCCCAAGCACCGCTGTGGGTAATACTCACAAGTGGGTTACCCGCGTTCCCGTTACCGTCATTGCCGTCGCGCACCACAGGTTGTCCGAACACTCCCGCCGCGACATGCCAAGCCTTGGCAGGCACCTCCGGTTTCCACGCCCCAAGCGCTAGTTTTGCAGCGTACCGACCTCTCAAGAATTCATCCTGTCGTCTCGGCACACCCGCCGACTTCCATCGTTCGACCTCTACAGGATGTAGAAAAACTTCCCGCCTAGTGTTCAACTCTGCTGCCGGGGTTTGGGTCACGCAGAATCCCACGCATTCTCGTGAGTAACTCGATTTATTCTCTCCATTTCGACGCGACTCCAAAGTCCATCGCCAAGATTCCGGCAAGGTATCCACGACCCTAGCAATCATATTAGTTCGCATCACGGCAAGCCTTTGTATGTACCTATACCCGGAGCGGCACTTACCAAGGTTCGCTCGTGAACCACCCCTTCTTGAACCACCCATTTCACTGTTCATAAACACCCTCGGATGCGACGCCCGCCACCACTTTGCCAATTTCTAATCTGGATTTTTTTGATTGTCCTACCCTCCGTCGGTTGTCGCAAGATTAATAACCCGATGCCCAGTGACCTCGAAAGGTCCGGCTTTCTGATTAATTATAAAATTGCCAATCCCGAGTCCAAACTTGGCGAGATTGTCGCTCCGGTGACTAAACAATTTCCCCACACGCGTCTTTCCCTTCTATTACCACACGGTTCGATCCCATCACTCGTCTTTAAACATTATCAGGAGGCCTCTGGCGTCACGATTGATCCGACCTACTACGCTACCCATCAAGAATTCGATCAATTGCTCGTTGGTGGCACTCACCGGATCTCGCCATCGTGAATAATCTCATGATTGAGAGCCTTCGGGCCGCCGGGAGGCTCGGCGATTTAAACTTCCAAAACATCCCTAACCGCAAGGAAGTGGAAGATGAGTTTACTGCTCTCCCGTTTGATCCGAGTGCGAGTAGCTACGTTCCATTAACTTGGCGCACTGTGGGCATCGCCTACAATGTGGCGATTCTCGACGAAACTCCTCGCACTTGGAGCGACCTCTTCACCCCGATCTCCCCGGATCGATAAGAAGCCGTTGGCGTCATCGGATTATTGGATGATTCGCATCTCCTTTTCGCGGCGGCCTTGCTCGCCACCGGCGCTTCACCTTCGTCGAATTCCGAAACTCAAATCAAGGTCGCAGGTGATTTTCTCGTGACCAGCACTGAACAAACGAAATTCGAATTCGTACATCACCAAGCTGTTGCTGATCTACTTCAAAACCATCACCTTATCGTCTGCATGGCGCTATCTTCCGACATTGCCCGGGCCGTGCAGAGCAATCCAAACATCGGGTTCGTCGTTCCCGCCGACGGGACTTGGATATCTCTCGACTGCATCGTTGCCTTCGCTCCCAACGATGCCCACCAGAAGGAGATCGGCGAGGACTTCATCAACTTCCTTTTGTTGCCCTCCGGCGCCGCCGAAATCGCCAACTACTCCTTCAAAGCCAACACCGACCGTCGAGAGCGAGCGTTCCTCGAACCGGCCATCAAATTTGATCCCGCCTATCAATCCACCACTTACGGGTTGTCACCCTTGCGCATGAGCAACCAGGACCAGTTCCAACAGCAAATCTTCCACCAAATCCCGCCTGAAATCGCGACGGAACCCTCTTCCTCCGATTAAACAAATGAGTGCTGCTACGTTGCCCGACACCTCGCCCGCCGTTCGGTTGCCTCTACGATACTTTACGGGGCTGGATCCGACGGAATCGATTTTACCTCTGGTTGGTGGGCTTCCTCTTAACGGTACTATTTTTAGTTTTTCTAAGAGGCATGTTTTTCACGATTTCGGCCGGACATACTGGGGTGATTTTTACCGATTCGGTGGCGGAACCGAAACAAATTTGTCCGCGATGAGGGACTCCAATTCAGTTTCCCGTGGCATTACCCTACTCTCTACGACGTGCGGATACAGGAGCATGCGCATGCGTTCAATATCATTAGCAAAGACGGACTGACCATAGAGGTAGTGCTTTCGATCCGCTTCCACCCAAAGGTCGAGTTGCTAGGCGTGTTGCACCAAGAAGTGGGTCCCGACTATCTCAATCTTATTGTCATTCCTGAAGTGCAGGCCCTCGCCCGGTCCACGTTCGGAGCCTACACGCCCGAGGAAATGTACCCCACCAAACGCACGCTCATTGAAGAAACATTGAGCCGGGCCACCAGTCAGGTCAGCGAACGTTACGTCGTTCTGGACGATCTACTCGTCAAGGAGATCAAACTCCCTCCACTCATAAAAACCTCGATCGAGAAAAAACGGGTCGAACAGCAAAATGCTCTCGCCATGTCATTTCGCATCCAACGCGAGGAACAGGAAGTGGTTCGAAAGATTATTGAGGCCGGTGGCACCGCAAAGGCTAATGCGCTCCTACACCCCACGCTCAATGAGGATCTCCTTCGCTACCGGGGTATCGACGCCACGCTGCAGCTGGCCTCCTCGAACAACGCGAAGGTCATCGTGATCGGAAATAACGACGGCCTTCCTCTGATCCTCGATCCGTCCAAGATTACGCCTGACTCACCTTCAACCAAAACCACGCCATCTACCACGTCGCTGGTCGAACCGAAGCCGCCCGAATCCGACCCCTCGGGAACCGCTGACAAAACTCCTTCCCCTGCTCCGGCCCCCTCGGGAGTCGCTGGCATCTCCATCGCCCCGTGACCCGCCGCCATCTTACCGACCTTTCACCCGGATCTTAGACCGATGGAGTTTATTAATTTTCTCAAAAAGGAGTCAAACGAGCTCGACCGTCGCCTCCTCCTTTCCGGTGCCGCTACCGGTGTCATCAACACTTTGTTGATATTCATACTGTCGACCGCCGCTGACCGTATTTCGGGAGATCAAACCGCCTACCGCGAACTTTTCATGGTGATCGTTTGTCTCGCCGGAGTTGGGACCAGCAAAGGATACCTTCTCCGTCGGAGTACCAACATGGTGGAGGAAATCGTACTCAACATTCGCCTACGCGTGGCGGAGAAAATCCGTCACACCGACTGACGCGCTTTCGAAACGATGGACCGGGCCGTACTCTATAACGCCATCTCCTCACACACCATGGCGATCTCACGCGCCTCAAGCATCGTCGTGAGTTCAGCCACCTCTAGCGTGCTCATTGTCTGCGCGTTCCTGGTTATTTTTCTTCAATCAACCGCCGCCTTGCTCATCCTCCTGTCGGCCCTCGCCTTCGTTCTCATGACCCTGTTTAGTCAACGGCAGCGCTTGGTTGCCGCGATGACTGCCGTGACCACGCAGGACAACGTATTTGTGGCCCGATTTTCCGACCTGCTCGATGGATTCAAGGAGCTCAAAATGGACGTCGCTAAAAATCGAGAATTCTTCGACCCCGATCTTCCCCCCCCTCCGCGCATCACGCCCGCGACCTTCGCGTCGCGGGAGGCCAAATCGGCAATCGCTCCGTGCTCCTTGCCGCAGTTGTCTTCCTTCGCCCTGTATTCGCCGAAGCTGACACCGCAAAACTCGTTTTCATCAGCTCGCTCATCATGTTCCTGATTGGTCCCATCAGCGAAGTAGCTTTCTCGTTTTCGACGGTTTCCGAAGTGAACACTTCGATCTCCTAAATTTATCGAATAGAAGGTGAACTCGACTCCGCCTTTGATCGAGCTGAGGACCCCAACGCTCCACCACCGCAGCCCGTAGAGCACTTCAGGGCTATCACTTGCGAGGAGATGAGTTTCGCCTACTACAACGATAAAGGAAAGGCCGTCTTCTTTCTCGATCCCTTCGAGTTCTCGCTCACGAGCGGGAAACTTCTCTGCATCACCGGCGGCAACGGTAGCGGTAAGTCAACCTTCCTTAAGGTACTGGCCGGACTCTATCCGCCCGAGGCGGGGACCATTCTGCTGGACGGCAGTCCCGTCACTGCGACCAACCGCCAAAGCTACCGTTCTCTATTTAGGCCCATCTTTACCGATTTCCACCTCTTCGACACGCTCTATGGTTTCGACGATATCGATGAGGCACTTCTCACTCATTGGCTCCACCGTACCGATCTTTGGCACAAGACCGGAGTCGAGGAACGCAAGCTTACCGAGCGCAACCTTTCGAGAGGCCAACGCAAGCGCCTGGCCCTCGTGCTCGCTCTGATGGAGGACAAACCCATCCTCCTGCTTGATGAATGGGCCGCCGAACAAGACCCTCAGTTTCGCCGCATTTTTTACCGCGAGATCCTGTCCGAATTGAGAGCGGAGGGCAAAACCATCATCGCGGTAAGTCACGACGACGAACACTATGACGTCGCTGACCGCACCTTGAAGATGCACTACGGGAAGTTCGTTCCCTTTGCCTAAGCATTCCGAACGGCCTGTCATGATCCCTCAGATCATTCACCAAATCTGGGTGGGCACGAAACCTCTGCCGAAGAAATTCGCCATCTGGGGCGAATCCTTCCGCCACCACCTGCCCGACTGGCCGTACCACGTGTGGGGCGACGAACAGCTCGAGGCCCTAGCCTCCGAGCATTTCCCCCGTCACCTCGATCTGTTTCGGCGTATGACGGTGATGTCACAAAAGGCAGACCTGGCCGCTACATGATCTTGGCGATTCACGGAGGACTTTATGTCGACACCAATTGCGAATGTCGGCGGCCTTTCGATTTCATACAGGAAAGCGACGACCTCATCGTCGCTCCCGAACTCCAGACCTCCTCGGCGCAGATACGGGAACTCTATAATACGCCACGCAGCGAACTCTTCTGCGTTTGGGCGTTACTCAGTCGGCCCGGTCATCCTCTTTGGTTCGAACTGATAGACGAAGTGGTGGCCCGTCTGGGTCGCACCCTCTCAGAAAACCGAATTGTCAATTTGATCGACCAGAGCGGCCCTGGAGCATTTACCGACGTATTTAGGCGCTATCTCGACCGTGGCGGTCGTGCCCACCTGGTCCCCGGCCCAACATTTGGCTGTGCCAATGGCTCCTCCCTATTTCAGTTCGCCCGCAGTTTCATGTTCCCCGAATTGTTCCGCGATGTGTACGTGCGCCACCGGTCACAAGCAAGTTGGGTTGATCCCAAGATGAAGCGCCAGTGGTTCCTTCGCAGCCTCTTTTTTATCGGTCCCCCCCAAACGAAGCCGACCGAAAAGTCGTAAGAAGTCCGCTTCGACTCAACTCGTCAATCCGAGCAAGCGGGTTGCATAGTCAGATGAAAATAACCCTTCGGGGTCGTGAGATTTTCGTAGTCTTCGAAAATCATCCAAGCGCGGCAGATTCAGCTCCACCTTGTCCGGGCCGGGCAAAATCTTGCCGAAGTGATAACGGGGCCCAAAAGGCGCCAACACCTCGTGCCCCACCCCGGTCCTGTCCTGATACGAAGTGCCCAATAGTTTGCGCACTAGGGCCACATTTACCGATCTGCCGCCCATTGCAGCCGCGCGTAACATTAGTCGAAACACGGTCGATACCCACCGTCGCCTGGCCTGGGTTACTTTCGTTATCGGCTGGGTCGGCTTCTCCGATTCTGATGCCGCAACTCGCGTCATTCGCATGATTTCCACCAGTCCCACCTGGGGAAACCACCGTGCATCGACGAAATCTGCGGATTCCTGCATCCTGATAAAATCCTGCACAAACTCCGTGAATGACACGATGCTCGACTCCGCGCGCAGATAAAACAACGGCACTGCCTCCAAAGTAATCTCGGTCACAATTCCCCATAATCTGAGCGCCGCGACCACTCCACCGAACCCCTCATCGCCTCGACGACTCAACGCCGCTTCACCGGCTGCGTTTACCCATCTAATCTGTGTCACCACATCAGCGAGAGTACCGGTGCGGATCGAACCACCATGAGTCGCCGTCGCGATCGCTCCCGCCAAGGACTGTTCCGCGTAAGACCCCAGGTTGGGCAAGGCCAATCCCCGTTTGGCCAAGTCCCTAGTCAACTTCAGCAAGGTAATCCCACCTTGGACCGTCACCAACTTGCCGGTAACATCCAGTACGCGGTTCATCAACTCCAGGCTCACCGGCCACCCCGTCCGTGTCAGGCAAAGGCACGAAGGTGTACAATTTTCCCCACGCCTTTACTCGCTTTCCAACCAAGCGGGCCCGACGCACCGACGCACTCACTTCGAATTCATTTCTGGGTCGGACCAATGCCGTCGGTCGCATGGCATAGTGACGACCACAATTCCATTGGAGCCGCCCCGCCACCCCTTCGTGCTCACGGAGCCAGAGTTCCGTAACCAACATTCCCTCAAACCAATTCATCTGCGGGGCGAAGCCGAACACCGTGCGGGCTCGTTCACTGGAATAAACTGCCCGATTACTGGACATGCGCCGCGCCCACGCGAGACCTCGGGCCAACTCCACCGCAGGGGCCACCACTCTCGAAACCCTGAGTGCCATCCGCTCGATCCGCTTCAGTCTCGCCAGTGAAGCCCACTGCGGAACTCGCCCCACCATTTCTGCCAACGGGGTATAGAACTCCGTAAAACTCAATTCTTCGTGGCCCAAGGTAAAATACTTGCGAAGCGGCAGACTCACACGCGCCCGCCGCCAGTATACCAGTCACCACGTCATCGATAAAAACGGCGTTCATTCTCCCGACTCCGCCATCCGCCCCCAACATAATCGGAGTCCCCTTGCGCAAAAATCCGAGCGGAGTGAGGGTCCAGGACTTCCTCTCCGGGCCATAAACACAGGTCGGTCGTCCAATCGTCCAACTCGTCGAAGTGCCCGCCAAAGTTTGCTTCATGACCGCTTCCGCCAATCGTTTGGTCCGGCTGTAGGCATCAAGTTACTGATCATCGGGCAACACTTCCTCATCGCGATAACCATCGGGTCCCGGCTCGTCCGCGCCGTGCACGGCAATGGAACTCACCAAAATCATGCGGCGGCCCGCTGCCCCCGCCACTATTTCAGCCACTCGTTGCGTGCCTTCCACATTCACCGCGTGGAACTCCTCCGCTTTGAAACCCGTCATTTTGGCCGCCGCATGAATCACCAAATCCGCGCCAGCAATCAACCGCGTCAGCGCGGCCTCATCCTGGAGATCTCCGATGACGACGGTGCCTCCCGAAGCCACCAAAGCCCGACTACGCGCCGACTCGCTCCTGAACAATTCTCGCACTTCGTGGGTCCCCATCAAGGCGTACGTCAACGCCGCTCCGATGCCGCCACCGGCTCCAGTGACACTCGCAATCGGACGTTTCATTCCATCGTCAGCCGTGCGCTCAATCGCTCCAGATTGCGCAGTTCCTGGCCAAAAGGTGTGATGATCGGAAACAACTCCGAAGCAGCCCCGGGATCAAGGTTGTACTTCACCGCCGTTGTCATACTGCCACTCGGTCCAAGATCCACATAAAGATTCGGCCCCGTCTCTTCCAATCGTCGGACTGCCTGCGGAAACTCCGTCATTTTTCGAGTCGCCGCCCAAAAGTGTTCGGCCGAAGGAGTCGCCAGTTCAATGTCACAATCAATCGAATACACTGGTATTTTTGACGCCTTGAAGGGCACCCCCGATAAGGTGCTCATGGTCGGCACCTTCACCACATCCATGGCTGCGGTGTGAAACGGATAGGCCACTGGAAGTTCGTGCGTATCGATTCCCCGCTGCCGTAAAACCGCCCGGGCTCGGACCAACAATGAAACGTCTCCCGCCACCACGAAACTCCGCGGAGAATACACGCCCGCCAATTCGCAGTCGACAAAAAATGCGGGGTCACTTGAGAATAACTCAACGCCCGTCAACACCACCAACATGCCACCGCTAGGAGCGCAGTATTCCAAAAACTGGGCCTGCTTGACGGCCGCGAGCAAAGCTTCCTCAAACGTGAGGGATCCCGCGACCACGAACGCCAAGAGTTCCCCCAAACTGTGGCCTGCCAAACGGTCCGGACGCATGCCTCGTGCGAACAAACATTGGGCCATGGCATACCCCATTGCCAATATCGCCGGGTGGGTAAACCGCAGCGAGCGAAATGGCGCAAAGCGGTCCTCTCGTGGCCGAAACATTTCGTCGGCTAGAGACGCTTTGATCAATGGCCGCAGCATTTCGTCCGCCGCCAACACCGTCGCTCGAAAGACCGAATCACCTTCATAGAGCGAACGGCCCATTTGAAAATAGTGAGCCCCCTGACCGGGAAACAACCAGACGATTGGCTTCTTCATACTGTATTCCCTGCTTCCATCTGCATTCGACGCAGGAGGCCACGGAGTACGTTCCCCGGCCCCACTTCGACGAACTCAGGTTCCGTCTGCCGAAACAGCCAGCGCATGGTCTCTGTCCATCGCACCGGGCTCGTAATTTGCCGCGCCAACATCTGTTTTAGCGTCGTCGATTCATGGGGTAGTGCGGTGACATTCGACAGCACTGTGAGTTGCGGGGGCGCCAGCGTCACTCCGGCTAAAGTCTCAGCAAATGCCCGCGCGGAACCGGCCATATAGCGCGAGTGAAACGCCGCACTCACTGGCAAACGCTTCCACATCATCACTCCAGCCGCCGCCAAGGGCGCTTTACTCGCTTCGATTTCGTGGACCGGTCCGGAAATCACAGTTTGTTTCGGTGAATTGAAATTCGCAATATCAATTCCAGACAGGCCGGTGCCCGCCAACACCTCCGCAAGCGCCGTTGCCTCAAGCCCAATCACCGCCGCCATCGCCCCTTCTTTGGCTTCGGCCATCAAGGCACCGCGCGCTTTTACTAACCTGAGGCCGGTTGAGAGATCGAATACTCCTGCCGCAAAGAGCGCGCTGTATTCGCCCAGACTGTGACCCACCACCACTTGTGGCCGTTCTCCCGTGTCGAGCAAACGGGCGAAAAAGGTGAGTGCATTCACCAAAAACAATGCGGGTTGGGTAAACTGAGTTTGGTTCAGTTGCCCCTGCGGGTCTCGTTCACACATATCGCGGACGTCATAGCCCAATTCACGCTGTGCGAGCGCAACCTGGGCCGGAAACCGATCAAAAAGATCCGCGCCCATCCCGACCTTCTGCGACCCTTGGCCCGGAAATAGAAATACCCTCGTCATAGTGTCTTATGCAATGGCTGCCGCGCCTGCCGTCGAGGTCGGATAACCAATTCTCACCTTCAGTGTATTGCCCTCGCCTGGCACGATCACTGCCGTGCCCGCGTAGTGGCAGAGATTAATGTCCTCGGTTGCAGGTCCGGTGCCAAAATCCATCGGCGGCAAATTGAACCGGGCCACATTGGTCACGACCAGCGCAGTGGCGGGGTCTGCCAGTAACGCGCGCCTAACCGCCGCCAACCCACGGGTCAAACGCAGCTGTTCTACTGCTCCGTTATAGCGCACCAATTCTCGCTCATCACAGGCTCGCACCGCATCGGTGATGGCACTCGCCAACGACGGAATCGACGATGCCATCACTTGATTTCGTTCCAATCGCAAAACCGCCGGTGCCATGGCATTACCAAAAAAGGAGTGGGAGAACGGGCCATCGTGGCGCCGAAAGTTAACGGGACAGGCCAGCGTCAATTCACCAACCACATCCGTCAATTCGGACGCATAAAGTTTCCATAGATGTGCGGTCACGACACTGTTCTCGGTCAACTTCGAGTGCTCCATCGGCCCCGCAGTACGGCGGGCTTCTTCTAGCAAAGCCGCGCCGTTGAAGGTCTGCGTCTCCACTCTCCGGGCCATCGGATCAAATCGTGGTCCCACTGTCGCCAGTTCCGGCACCCGCCAACTAGCACCTTCGCGGCGCACGGTCTCGCGCACCAGTTTTCGCAATTTGCTGCGGGAATGATCCGGAATCAAGAATGGTTCCCCGCGACACGCCGCCGACCAGGCCGACATGAAGTAGTAAAAACTGTAACCGTCCGCGATTGCGTGAGACACGTTTACCGCCAACAGGCTGCCGTGCTGCAGCTGGTGTAGACGGAACTTGGCCAGTTTTTCGCCGTGTTTCGTCGGATCAAACGAAACCCGAAACCGCTCCAGCAACATGGGGTCATCCTCCCGCGGAACTAAAACATCTCCCTCCTCCTGCACTTCCATATAATCGGGGTCATCCGAACATTCACAGATGGCGTACTCATTTTTCCCCCGTCTTTGTAAACGCGAGTTGATCGGAAAAAACGCCTCCGCCGTTCGAATCAAGCCTCGTCGTAGTAAGTCGGCATCGAGGGGCCGCTCAAAATAATAGAGGATCTGCATCGCCAGTCGTTGCGGGGCCACAAAAACGTAGTCGATCGGCGCCAACATTAGCTGGCGTCGGGATCGAGCCTCCAAAGGCAAAACCATTACCGATGGGGTGGCGGGCACGGCCGCGAGGGGCTGCTCAACATCCACTGGGCTCGCGGGCACCCGGTTTTCCAGGTAGGCGCAAAGGGCCTCGATGGACGAATGCTCAAACACCACCGCTTGGGAAACCTCTCCATACACCTTGCCGATGCGCTGAGAGAACTCCACCGCCAGAATCGAATCGAGTCCGTATTGCTCCAAGGACTCGGTCGGTCGAATTTTCCCTGCGGCGACCTTGCTCAACTCCGCAAACCACTGGGTAAGTTCGATCACCATCGCTTCACGTCCCTTCGGCTTCGAAGACCGCGGCAGGGTCGAACCTGCAGGCATGGCCGATGGAGCAGACTGCAAACGTCGCAACAAGTCCGTCGCTTTTCCTGCAAAGCCCCAAACTTGCGGTTGGTCGCCGTGGAGTACGGTTTCAAATATTTTCAACCCTTCCGCCGTTGCCAAGGGACGCATACCGAGAACATCGATTCCGCTCTTGGCTTGCATACCACCATCGCTCCACAACGGCCAATTAATCGAAAACGTGCGCCCCGATCGCCGACCTCCGCTGCGTTCCTCCTCACGCCACCGCGCGAATGAGTCGAGGTAAGCATTCGCAAAGGCATAATCGCTCTGTCCGGCATTGCCCAGCATCCCCACAGACGAGGAACACAATAGAATCCAGTCCAACGGTTCATCCATCGTCGCCGCGTCCAAGGCCTCAACGGCTTCCATCTTCGGAGCCAACACTTCGTCAAAATCCGCACGCGTCTTCTGCCGCAACAATCCGTCTCGCAGCACTCCCGCTGCATGCAGCACTCCGTTCACTCCGCCAAAACGCGCTTTGGCCTCAGCGATGACGGCAGTCGCTCCGATGGTCGTACTAATATCCGCCATCACATAAGTCGCTTTATCTCCCCAGGCGGCCAAACGCTTTTGTAGCGCGATTGTCCCTTGGGACCGGCCCGCCAAAACAACGCGCGCCGAGTAGTGGGTCACCAGAAATTCCGCAAAGATTTGCCCGAGTCCTCCTCCTCCTCCGGTGATCACATACACCCCTTCGCGTCGAATCGCTCCGGCGGACCGTAGGTTCACGGGCTTCCACTGGACTAAATCCTTCACCTCTCGTTTCCGCTCCACCCAACGCACCTCTTCGCGCGCCTCGTTCAATTCGCTGCAAAGCCGGGCGCTAACGTCATCGGTCGCCAAGGTCGTCCAATTTAAAGCGGGGTACTCGTATCGGGCTGACTTCACATAGGCCGCCACGGCCTCATACCCAGGCAGGCCCGGAGGATGAATAAACAGCAGGGGCTGCTTCGCATCAGGTTGCCGCTGTACCCAAGCCTGCGTCAACGCATGCACACTGTGCAGCCCGCAGGCCAGCACCTCGGTCCTATCAACTTCGCGGGTCGACCACCGGTGAACCACCGCGCCGACGTTTCGCCTTTGCAGCAGACGTTCGTAGTCGCCCGGCTCATCGCGACGCAGCCAAACCACGTCACCGCTTTCCCGATACGTCGATCCCGCCACGACACGGGTCACTTCCAGTCCGGTCAGGCGGAGTTCCTCGGCCAAAGCGGGAGACTCGTCAAACAGCAAGCAATCGCCCTTGATCGGGTTAATGTCCCGTTGGAGGGATGGCACCCATGTGGGCACAAGGTATTCTGGTCCCGCCGCCCGTAATTCACGTAGCGCGTAGTCGTCCAATCGACCGAGCACGACTCCCGCCTCGTTTGTGATTCGTAGCGAAAAGGTGCGCTGGTCCGTCTCTTGGGACTTCAGTCGAGCGTGGACATAGCACACCGGCGGCAGATCGGTGGCGTTGACCATCCCCAATGCAAACGGGACTTCCAAAATCGAATCGGAGCCCAGTACGGCCAGCGTTTGTAAGGCTCCATCGATCAACGCGGGATGGGCTCCCGCTCCTGTTGAAGTTTGAGCGCGCCACAAATCCGGCAGTTCCAGTTTACTCCAGGCCTCGTGGTCGTTGAATCCGATCTCATGGATCACGCGATAGCCTGCACCGTAACTCAGACCTCGCGCGGCAAAGGCCTCGTATAGTTCCGTCACGTCCGTCGTTTTTCCGCATCGTGCCTTCACCTCGGCCCATGCGATAACCTCAATTGGCTTCGAAGACGGACGCGCTGCGGTGGCCGTGGCCAGAACCGATCCATCGGTGTCCTCGACTGCGATATCGCCTCCTCCATCCAACGAGGAACCGACTCGCACGGTGAACGCGGCAATACCCCGTTCATCAGGTGTGATTGGTCGCAGCCACATCACCCGTCGCAGTTCCACATCCTTGACACCCGCGGCCTGCTGCCACGCTTGGGTCATCACCGCCACTATCGCCGCCCCTGGCAGGACGGCACGCTCCTGTACCAGATGGTCACCCAGAATGGGTTCTTTGATGGAAAACTCCGCTTCCACCACGCGTACCCGCAGTGCCTTGCCGGCCGGCGCCGTGGCTCCCGGCACCCAATGCCTGTCTCGTGAAAACGGATACAAGGGTAGACGCACGCGGCGTGGGGGATGATCCGCGTAGGCGGTGCTCCAATGCAATTTCACCCCGGCCGTCCAAAGTTGCCCCAAGGTCGCCCAGTCTCGCGCCGCCCACCATGGCGCCAGCGATGCTGGATCGCCGTGCAATGACCGCAAAACCCGCACGGCCGCCGGATTCTCCTGCGTATCGCCGGTCCAGCAGTCTCCCACCGACTCGCCGGTTTGCCACATGGTCAATTTTTTCACCAATTCGGTCCGATCGCGCACAACCAACGCCAATCGCATATTCATCTCTTCACGACCGCGTTGTAATCCTTCGGCGATGTCACGAAGAGCGGGGGCGTCAGGCCGTGTCAAATACTCCGCCAGCCGACGAACCGCCTCCACCAGCTGGTCCTGGGAACGAGCAGAAAGCACAATCAAGGTGGCCTCCTCCGATTCGATGGCCTGACCGGAAGCGACCGCAGGTGAACCATATTCCTCCAACACTACGTGAGCATTGGACCCGCCAAAACCGAACGAACTCACGCCCGCCCGACGCGGAATCTCACGCCCCTGAGCATCACGTTTGACCGGCCAGGGCTCCGCTTGAGTCGGAAAATATAACGCGGTACCCGAGGTCTGGATATAGGGATTAATTTCCTGCAAGTGCACCGTCCCCGGAATGCATCGATGTCGGAGCGCCAGCAGAGTTTTAAGCACGCCCGCAATACCGGCCGACGTTTCGAGATGACCGATGTTGGTCTTGACCGCTCCGACGGCACACCTCGGGTCCACTTCAGATAGTGGAACCGAAGCGAATGCCTTCTTCAGCCCGTTAATTTCAATCGGATCACCAAGAGCGGTTCCGGTTCCATGCGACTCGATATAACCGATAGTGGCCGGGTCGATCCCCGCCCTCGTCCAAGCGTCCTGCAGCAGACGGGCCTGTGCATTGGGGTTCGGCACCGTCAAGGACTGCACATGGCCTCCATGGTTTTCGGCACTGCCGATGATTGTCGCGTAAATCTGGTCACCATCACGCTGCGCCCGCGCCAGGGGCTTGAGCAAAAGTGCGCCAACTCCTTCGCCCCTAACGTACCCATCGGCCCGCGCATCGAAACTCTTGCAACGACCGTCCGGACTTAACATCCCTGCCCGAGTAAAGGCCGTGAATCCCGCGGAGCTCAGCAACGCGTTCACTCCCCCGACAATTGCCATTTCGGAACTCCCGCTCTCCATCGATTCGATCGCCCGGTGGATGGCCACCAGCGAGCTGGAACACGCCGTGTCGATGGCTTCACTGGGTCCATTCAAGTCGAAAATATATGAGACCCGATTTGCCAATACAGAATGGGCATTGCCTGTCGCACTATAGGCCTCCACCTCCACGCTCGACGCTGCGAGCACATTGGCATAGTCATTCGCCGCCACGCCGACAAAAAGGCCCGTCTTCGTCCCCGACAATTCGGATTTCGCATAACCCGCGTCTTCAATGGCATGCCAAACCGTCTCGAGAAAAATGCGCTGCTGCGGATCCATTAACTCGGCTTCACGCGGCGAAATATCGAAAAAACGGGCATCGAACTTGTCGATATCGTCGATAAAACCACCCCACGGCATCGCTTCTCCGTCGACGCCCATCCATCGATCTGCGCTCGGTTTGCCGATCAAGTCACATCCCGCTTCCAAGTTCGTCCAAAATGCCTCCAAATCTGTCGAGCCGGGGAACCTGCCGCTCATCCCGATAATGGCGATTGGTTCCCGCTCACCGACCGACCGCGGCAATTGCTCAGACACCCGATTCGTCCCCCCGACCGCTTCCGGTGGTGACGCGATTGCCGGGGCGGCCAATGGAGTCGAGACGGCCACCGTCTGCACCTGAAACCGCCGCGCTACAACCTCGCGAAACTCTTGCCAAAGATAATCCCCGAATTCCGCCAAAGTCCGATGCTCAAAGAACATTGCCGGCGTGACTTCCAACGCCAACGCCCGTCCCACTTCGTTCGCCAGCGAAGTGAATGTGACCGAGTCGAATCCGTATTCCGCCGAATCTATCTCCGGGTCCAAAAGCACTGGGTCGAGCTTCAAAACTCCCGCTGCCAATTCCCGCAGAAGATCGATTAATGCAGGGGGCAAATTCCCGTCGCTCGCCTCCGGGATCGCGTGCATCGCTGACGCCGTTGCTCGATCCCGTCGTGGCGCACAAAGTTTTTCCGGGTCACCTTTCAACACCACAATCGCGCCTGGTGAGATTGCCTGCAATCCATCCAGTATGGCCAGTCCCTCGAGCGTTTCCAGTGGATACAATCCCAGTTGATCGGCTTGCCACCGAACACGCTCCTCCGGTGCCCGCATGCCCCCATCTCGCCAGAGCGGCCAAACCAAGGAGTGCACCCGCGGACCCTGACTAGTGATTGACCAGGACTGACTCAAGGCATCGAGGGTCGCGTTCGCCAATGCATAGGCACTCTGACCGCCGTTGCCCAACGCTCCTGCGGTCGAAGAAAACAAGACCATCCATTCGAAGGGAAAATCGCGTGCCGCACTGTACAATGCTCGCGCCCCACCGACCTTTGCACTCCACGCCGCGCGTAGGTCGGCCACACTTCGATCCCTAACCAAACCATCGTGCGATTCTCCCACCGCATGCACCACTCCGGTGATCCGCCCAAACCTGCTACTTGCTTCCGCCAACAGTCGCGCCGCCCCATCAGAATCACTCAAGTCCACCCGAAAATGAATCATGGCTCCTGCCGCCTGCTCCAGCCAATCCGCCTGCTCCGGACTCGGGACTGAGCGACTAGCCAACACCACGCGCACTCTGGGGTCTCGCGTCAAATGCTTCGCGACATGGCGACCCAAACCGCCCAAGCCCCCCGTAATCACGTAGACTCCGCCTGGTTTGGAGTCGTCCACGGTCTGTATTCCGGTCGCGAATGGCATCAGTTCACTCAATCCAAACTGATCACGTTTGGTCCCACGGTAACGCAGGTCCGCCGATTCGCCCCCGAAATCATTTAACACGTCGTCCAATTCCGGCGGGGAATCACACCCCACCGTGAACAATTTCCATCCCGGGTGCTCCCGCCGCACGCAACGGACATAGCCGCCCACCCCTTCATCGACCGGCGAACCGCCGGGATACACAAAGGCCAAAGGCGTGGACCGCCGATCCGAACGCAATATTGACCGGACCAGGCGGTGGAATGCGGCCACTCGGGCCGGCAACACTTCGTCCGACGGGTTACCGGCAAGGCGCCAACCAAAAACCACCGCATCGGCCTTCACTTCGTTCAACAGCCGGGCGTAGTCCGCCTCGACTTCTGGTCGCAATGTAATGGTCGCCTGAGTACGACCGTACTCGGGTCCCGGCACTACGCGGCACAAATTCGCCTCAGGATGCTGCGTCACCTGCAGCTCCCTACTATCGTCGTCGAACACCAGTACGGAGCCACTAAATGCCACCGTTTCACGCGGAGCCGGCGACCACGTCATACTTCCGGTGAGGAGTTGGCCTCGCTCTTTCTCAACCAGCCGCACACATACACCGCGCAACTCGATCGCAACCTGCCCTTCCGACGTCAATAACCTCAAATTATATTGCGGGGCCGTCATGTTAGTCAGCCGTTGCACATGGACCGAACACGTTCGGGGACACCGCGCGTGCACCAACACTTCTGCGACCGAAAACGGAATTTCCAATCCGTCACGACCTGCGCCAATGACTCCGAGACATTGCATGGCGCCATCAAGGAAGGCCGGCGGAAGCAAGTCATCCGAACCATCCCACAAATCGGGCAATCTCAGCTCCGCCACGGCCTCCATTGTGTTGTATCTCACGTCCTGCACGACCTGAAACGCCGCGCCATAGGCAATCCCGCGGGCGGCAAAACCCTCATACAACGCCGTTGCTGCAATCGTCTCCTGGCACCTCGACCGCAACGACACTAAGTCCACCGCTACAGGAGGATCCTCGCGCATGGGTAGCGCCGTTCCCAGCATCCAAGGCTCATCTTCATTCTCTCCCGTCAGTTCAAACCGCCAGATTTCGTCCTGCCGATGCCATTTGATCCGCACGCTCACTCCCGTCGCGTCGCCAATAATCGGACGCTGCCACACCACGTTCCGCAAGGTCCACCCATTTCCGGGAGGTAGGACCCCATGTGCCAATGACAGCGTCGCGGCACCCGGCAATATCGCGTGACCCCGTACCACATGATGCGCCAGCACGGGCTCGTGCGAGGCCAGGTGCACCACCTTTTCGCCATCCCGCGTTTCAATCCGTAAAACTTTGGCCTTACTTTCCGTCTGCAGCGGCAGGCTCGGAATCCAGTAACGCTCTCGAGCAAATCCGTAGCCAGGGAGTCCCACCCGCATCGGCGGCGCGTCCTCTCCTCCCAAAGACTGCCAATCGATATCTGCCCCGGCCACCCAGCGAGCGGCGGCAGCTCGCCCCTCGCCCACGGTAAAGCGCTCCAGAATCGTGTCGTCGGTATTCCCGGCCTGGGCACGTTCCCTCTTCACTCGCCCCCGCAACTCTCCAACATCCTTACCTGCGGAAATCGCGGCCAATCCCTCCAATAACGCAGCCCGATCACGGGCTGGAAAGGCCACGCGTTCTTCCAATGCTTCGCGGCCGAATTGCAAGGTCCAGGCAATTGCCCCGAGGGAACGGGGAGCCGCGGGAGATTCCACCAAAAACGTGTGTAAACGTCCGGCCAGGGCCCGCAGGCGTTCGGAGTTTTTGGCCGACAAAACGATCCATTCCGCGCTGACCTTCAGATCACCGGCATCCTGCAGCACCTCGACCACGGGCGGAGGTTCTTCAAGAATGACGTGCGCATTTGACCCACCAGCACCAAACGAACTCACCCCGGCTCGGCGGGGCCAGGATTGCCCCTCTTTTTCCGCCGTTTGCCACGGCCCCAGCGATGTTTGCACGCGGAATGGTGTAGCCGCAAAATCGATCCGTGAATTCGGCGGCGCAGCATGAAGCGACGGGGCCAATTGGCGGTGCCGCATTTGCAACAGTACCTTCACCACCCCGGCCACCCCCGAGGCCGATTCCAAGTGTCCGATGTTGGTCTTCACCGAACCGATCGCGCAGCTCGCGCCAGTCTTCGCCGCACCAGCCCAAGCCCGATTCAATCCCTCCACTTCAATCGGGTCTCCCAGTGCCGTACCCGTGCCGTGGGTCTCAAGGTAGCTGATGCTCGCTGGATCAATCGAGCCCGCCTTCAACGCCTGAGTGATCAAACTCGCCTGGGCTGCTGGACTCGGCACACTGTACCCATTGGTGCGCCCTCCGTGATTCACAGCCGTCGCTTTGATCACCCCATGAATGCGATCCCCATCCGCTTGCGCCAAAGCCAGAGGCTTCAACAGTAGCGCCGCGACACCTTCGCCTGGAACAAATCCATCCCCTCCCTCACCGAAAGCCCGACATTTCCCATCCGTGGAAAGCATTTTCATCAGACTGAGATGAGAATATTTCGACGGATGGAGGTACAGATTCACCCCGCCCGCAATGGCCTGTTGACACTCTCCACGGCGAATCGCCTCCACCGCCATGTGGATCGCGGTGAGCGACGACGAACACGCGGTGTCCACGGGCATACTCGGCCCATTGAAATTAAAGAGGTAGGATACTCGATTGGCCAGCGACCAGGGGAGCGTCGTCGGGGCGGCTCGCGCTCCCCCATTTTCGTGCCCCAACAGCGTGTAGCTGTTGCTCGTCACGCCCACAAACACCCCCACATTGGTCGCATACTCTGGTCGCACCCGCCGCCTGAGCTCGCGACGTGGCATCCCGGCGTCCTCCAAGGCATGCCACGCTACTTCAAGAAATAATCGCTCCTGAGGATCCATCATCTCCGCTTCAACCGGCGACAGATTGAAAAACAACGGATCGAATTTATCGACGTCTTCCAGAAACGCTCCCCAGCGTCCATACATCTTGCCGTCGATGGCCCGCTCCGGATTGGCATCGTAAAACTCGTCCAGATTCCAGCGCGTAGCCGGCACCTCGCTCACACAATTTCGCGCGTCCTTCAGTACTTCCCAAAAACTGTCGGCATCGGGGGCGCCAGGCAATCGAGCCGCCATACCCACAATCGCGATGTCCCCCGGACTCGGCGAAGGTTCGGAAGGCGGATTCACTTCGTTTATCGCTTTCGAGGCGACACTATCAGGCTGCACCACATCACCGCCGAGTCGGGCCATTGCTATCCCATGATGGGCCACCAGATGACGCGCCAATTTTCGAATATTAGCATGCTCGAAAAGCAATGTTTTGGGTACGTTCCCCAAGTCGCGTTCGAATCGTTGATTCACGTCATTCACCACGATCGAATCGACCCCCATTTCGTCAAAACGCTGCTCATCGTCGATCTGCTCGGCCGGCATCTGAATCACTTCACCCAAGGTCGTGCGGAGATAGGTCTTGACTTGCTCCATCGACACCCGGGCATTTGAACCCGTTTCCGTGACCGCAGGTTCTGGAGTCCTCACGAATAGCTCGAACACCTTGTTCCGCTCGCCCCACAACGGCAGCACCTGTGAAACTTCGCCACCCGCAAACAAATCGAACCACCGGAAACCAACCTGGCTCGGCAAGGGAGCCAAGCCTGCTTCGGCCAGCCGGCTCACCACTTCCGGTCCCGGCGGCATTCCTCCGTCCGCCCACAACGGCCAATTAATCGAAACCGTCGGTCCACTTCGCTCCCCACGGCTGACCTGTTCCTGTCGCCGTGCCGCCATGCCATCGAGGACACTGTTGGCAAAAGCGTAATCCGCCTGGCCCATGTTACCCCAGACTCCAGCGGTGGATGAGAAGAGCACAAAACACGAAAGCCGGTCCGCCGCCGTTGCCTCATCCAACCAAATTGCACCTGCCACCTTCGGCGCAATTACCTCGTCGTAGTCTGCCCGCGTCTTTCGAAGGATAAAGTTGTCGCGCAACAGGCCTGCAGCGTGGACCACACCATCGATTCCACCAAATCGCTGACGACACGCTGTCACCGCCAGCACAACGTCGTCCCGTTTGGACACGTCTCCCGACCCATATTCGGCCTCGCCTCCCGCTGCTCGAATCTCCGCCAGTACCGCCTCCTGCCGCGCACCGCGCGTCGAGCGTCCCATCAACCACAGCCGTGCGCCTTGGGTACGCGCCAAATGTAGCGCCAACAGACGGCCCACCCCGCCAAGCCCTCCCGTTACCAAATAGACTCCACCGCGTTTGGGTGGGTTCACTTTCGCCGCCAAAGGTCCACTCCACGGTTCGATGGAGAACGTCCGGCGAATCCCGACACCCAGTTGCAATGCTCCGGCCTCCGTCGCCTGCAACAATTCCTGTGCTACGACGGTTTCGGCGAGATCGTCCGCCACTTCCATCACCACCACGCGCACCAGAGGTTGCTCCTGTGCGAGCGTCCGCGCCCATGCTGCCACCGCCGCGTGTTGTGGCGCCCCCGGAGGATGACAAAACGCGATCCTCACCAGCGACTTCACTCCATTCGTCATCAGGGCCCGCACGAAACGCACCAAACTGTGCAATCCCGTTTCGAGGGTAGCCATCACGTCCCCACTCCGTGCCCATCGATGAATCACAAAATCCGTCCCAACCGCATCCGCCAGCTGCTGGTAATCGGCATCCGCTGACGCATTCAAAACGACTTGATTCTCCTCGTGGCAAAAAGCCTCACCTGCCAGGACTCGCGTCAATTTCAACGCTGATGCAGGCGTCATTCGCGCCGCGCCGTCCCCGCGCCGATCAAATATTAACCACGTTCCAGTCACCTCCGTCAGTGGTTTTGCCGGCCCCAAATTTACCCAAACTGGACGTAGGAGTACCTCATCCGCAGTGACCAAGTCGTCGACCACCGCCTGCGTCAGATCTGGTGAAGACGCGCGCGGAGACGACTTCAGCGCGATCAACTTATCGGGTGCCCAGTAGCGATCACCCACAAACGGATACACTGGTAAGGATAGCCGCCGTCCCCCTTGGGTCTCCTTACGGTCCGCCCAAATCACCCCTGCCCCCGCCACCCACGCGTTCACCGCCGCGCCCAAGGGCGAGGTCGGTTCCGGTTTTTCCAATGATCCCTCGCCGGAGCGCACCATTCCGCGTGTCCACGTGGTCAAGGATGGCGTTGCCAAATATCGACGCAGTTGGGTTGCCAAATCGTTTAGATCGTTAGCCACCAAAGCCAACCGCTCGGGCAAAGATTCTCGACCGTTTTGCAAGGTAAACGCCAGATCCACCAACATCCATCCACGCTCCGACACGCCATCCCTGATGTGCGCGTCAATCCACCTCACCAGTTGTTCCGCCCGCGCCAACAACCTGTCTTCAGTGCGAGCCGAAAGGACGATGGCCTGCGCCCAATCCTGATCTCGTGTTCGCTCGTCCCGAGGGCGCGAATCAACATATTCCTCGAGCACCAGATGGGCGTTCGCCCCGCCAGCGCCAAACGAACTTACGCCCGCTCTCCGTGGAGCGGCGCCATTCGTCCATGGCTCCAAGCGTTGAGGCACTCGAAATGGCGAAGTCTCAAACTTGATATGCGGATTCAGCGCCCGCGAGTGCAGCGACGGCACGATCTGCCCATGACGCATTTGCAACAACACTTTGGTCACACCCGCCACCCCTGCGGCCGACTCCAAATGGCCAATATTCGATTTCACTGATCCCACGCGAATCTTCGCGCCTTCCGACCCAGCACCGAACGCGCGTGTCAGCGCCGCAAGTTCGATCGGGTCGCCGAGAGAAGTACCGGTTCCGTGCGCTTCGACATAGGAAATTTCTCCCGGTGCCAATCCGGATCTCCCCAACGCTGCGGCAACCACGGCCGCCTGTGACTTGGGATTGGGCACCGTGTACCCATTCGTTTTCCCGCCGTGATTCACTGCACTCGCTTTGATCACGCCCCACATCGCATCGCCATCGGCCCTTGCTTTCGCCAACGGTTTCAGCACCAAAGCGCCGACTCCTTCGCCCGGGACATATCCGTCGCCTCCTTCCCCAAAACTACGACAGCGTCCATCGCTCGCCGCAAATCCTCCCGGGGCCAGCAGCATGTCCTTATGGGGATGCACCGTCACGTTGACGCCACCGGCCAACGCCATCTCCGACTCGCCGCTCCACAGACTTTGGCACGCCAGGTGAATGGCCGTGAGCGACGACGAACACATCGTATCGACCGCCAGGCTGGGTCCGTGCCAATCAAAAAAGTACGAGACCCGATTCGCAATCGACGCATACGAAGAACTCAACGGCACGACCTCACCCGCGGAGACATCTCCCGCGCCGTACAATTGATATTCCCCGTACATCACCCCCACAAAGACTCCCACTGATCGGCCAGCCCACGCTGATCGCCGGTAACCGGCATCCTCCAGCGCCTGCCAAACCGTCTGCAAAAACAAACGCTCCTGCGGATCAAGCGCATAGGCCTCACGCGGAGTCACCCCAAAGAAACCAGCATCAAATTTTTCCACTCCCTCGATGAAGCCCCCCCACTTATTGCGGGTCTTGCCCGGTTTGCCTGACTCCGGATCATAAAATTTCCGCCAGTCCCAGCGCTGCAACGGAATCTCCTCAATACAATCGCGGCCATCACGTAGATTTGCCCAAAACATAGCCAGATCATCTGCCATCGGATAACGTCCCGCCACCCCGATAATCGCGACGTCCGTGGCTTTAATCTCCCGGTTCTGCCCCGGTTCCGCAGCTGGCGTCGGCTGACCCTCCGCTTGGATTACTCCTCCGTTCAGTAGTGCCGTTCCGATGCGCTCATCCGTGCTTCCGCCGATCAACCGCAGTGCCCTCTCCCCGTGTTGAGCGACCAAATATTCGGCCAGTTCAGCCAACGTCTGATGCTCGAAGAGCAACGTTTTGGACAACTCACCAAAATCCACCTCCAGCCGTCGCGTGAAGTCCATCACCATGACTGAATCGATCCCGAACTTCTCCAACGCATCCATTGGTTGAATACGTTCCACCGGCAGTTTAACCAGCTCTGAAAAACGAGTCGTCAACCATGGCAAGAGCGCCACCACCGTGCGATCAACATCTGCGGAAACCAACTGCATGGGGGGAGGCGATTTCACCACCCGCGCGCGGTCGCCCGGCTTAAGCAAACGCTCAATTGATCGCTGGTCCCCCGCCAACAAAGCCAAACGCGGTCGACCGAGACGCACGGCTTCCTCCAAACGGATCAAACCCTCTTCAGGCTCGAGCACTCTCAAACCGACCTGAGCCAACTTGCGTTGCTCGACGTCGGCATCGCGTCCCATACCGACGCCCCTCCACAAGGGCCATGCCACTGAAACCGTAACTCCCGAGCACTCCCCTTTCATTCGCCGGGCCTCGCGCAGTTCAGCCCATCCGTCCATAAACCCATTGGCATAGGCGTAGTCGGCTTGCCCGACATTACCCAAAGTCGCCGCCACCGAAGAAAACAAAATGAAACAGTCCAAGGGATCGCCCTGAGTCGCCGTATCAAGTACCTGCACCCCCGCAACCTTGGGCGCCAACACCCTCTGGGCGGAATCCGAAACCTTGTCTCGCACGAAACGATCATCGAGCACGCCGGCGGCATGAATGACCCCATGCAAAGAGCCAAAGTGGGCCCGCGCCATTGCCAGCGCCCGCTCCACCTCGGAACCGACCGTGACATCAGCAGCCACATAAATCGCCTCGCCACCAGCCGCTCGAATCGACGTCACCACCGCATCGCTCACCGCGCCCGACTCCGATCGACCCATCAATACAATCCGAGCGCGAAACCGGCTCGCCAAGTGTCGGGCTACCGAAGCGCCTAGGCCTCCGGCGCCACCGGTGATCAAGTAAACGCCTTCCGGTCGAAATTCCGTGGCCACACTCGGATCCGACGGCACCCAAATTTCCGGTACTTCAATTTCTCTTCGACCGTGTGACCATCGCACGACGGCGGCCTCGTCTATTGCACCTAACTCTCTCAACCACGCCTCCGTGTTCGACGGTTCAATATCCACCGCCACCATGCGGAGATGGGGTTTTTCCAAACTCAGACTTCGCGCGTAACCGCCCCATGCCGCCCCCACGCCCCCGGTCACGATTATGCGCACCTGTTTTTCGTTCACCGATCTCACCAACGATCGCATCAACACCATGAGCTCCGTCGTCGAACCTTCGTCCTTTACTCGCACGATGATGGTATCTGGTACGTCGGCAACGTTGTCCGTCGCATCAGCCAGGCTCAAATGCCGTAGGTGTAATGCCGGAACTCGGGTTTGCAGGCTTTCACCCCATCCCGGTTCGCCGCCGATCGTCCAGATTCGCCCGGCGTGAATTGCCGCCGGCGCCTCCGTTTCCTGCCAGCGCGGCTTCAACCACACCAGGTCTTCGGGCTCAGATTGCGCGGGCGAAGCGTGCAGCACACGCATGCTCATTCCCGTCAGGCTTGTCACCACATTTCCCTGCTCATCGAGCAAGCGCACGCGAAAGCGCAGGAGTCCTCCTTTCGCCTCCATCCGTTCGACGTGAGCCCATCCGCGTTCCGGCACCTGCCCAAAACTCACCTCCTCGACGGCGAACGGCACCGGGAGACCACTCGCGTCTTTACGACCCAAAGCCGCGGTGGACTGCAAGGCCCCGTCCAACAAAGCCGGAGGAAGCACCCATCCCGTCCCATCATCTGGCGCCAACTCCAACCGGGCCAATGACTCCGTATCTGAAAACTGAATAAACTGCACCGCCCGCATTCCCCGTCCCAAGCTCAACCCAACGTCTTCGCAACGCGCATACAATTCCTCCGCGTCCAATCTACCGTCACACCTTGCCTGCACCGCCGTGATATCGACCTGCTCAGACGGGTTGACCAGCGCGCTCCCGCCCAATCGTAGTCGACCTTCCGCGTGCACCACAGCATCCGAACCCGACACAATCGTGAACTCCACACTCCGCTCCTCACGGTTGAGCCGAATTTCAACCTCGGTGGGTGCAGTCACCACCAAGGGTTGTCGCCAGGCCACATGATGCAGCGAGACCGTGTCTCCCATCATGCCGAGTTCGCGCGCCGCCACCACCGCCATCTCCAAGTAGGCCACTCCCGGTAATGTCGCTTGACCATTAACCACATGATCTCGCAGGAAAAACTCGTCGCCCGACCATCGCGTAGTGAAACACACCTGACCAAACGTCGACGTATTGCGGTGCAATAGTGGATGCAGTTGAGTCACTCGCATTTCGGTATCCACCAACTCGGAGGTCTGCTCTGACCAGTAGCGTTCCCGGGCGAACGGATAACCGGCGAGTGAAACTCTCCGACCCATTCCGGACGGAAATAGTTGCTCCCAATCAGGCTCGACTCCCTTGACGTAGAGCGCACCCAGCACGCCGAGTTTTTCCCGCCAAATCCCGGGCAGCTTTCGAACCACCGTCAACTCACCAGCTATCTGCGCCGCCATTTGCTGGTGAATTAACGCATCGGCCTCGTCCGTGGTGAGGTGTGACGTTGAGCGCAAAACACCCGATCGTTTGCCGCCTGATCCAAGAACATTCAAATCGTCCCGCAACGCCTTGATCGACGTCGCCACCATGGCCAAACGTTCTTCGAAATGCGCGCGTCCCAAGGCCAGGGTAAACGCCACGTCGACCAGATTCATGTCATCGGTTAAGTGCTCAGCGGTGCTCTGCAGCAGCTCGGTCAAAGCCTCGGGAGTGTGGACGGAGAACACCATGAGTTGCGCCGAATCCGGTTCCTCGATGGCGGCAACTGGTCCGATCCTGGGAGACTCCTCTAACACGAGATGGCAGTTGGTCCCGCTGAAACCATAAGAACTCACGGCAGCGCGACGGGGTCGCCCCTCCACTCGAGGCCATGGTGTGAGTTCGGCAACGGGCCGAAACGGACTCTCGGTGAAATCGATGTACGGATTTACCTTCTGCAAGTGGAGAGAACGGGGGATCTGCCCGCTGCGAAGCGCACCCAAAACCTTGATGACGCTACACACGCCGGCCGCGGCCATCGTGTGACCGATATTGGACTTCACCGCCCCGAGTAAACAACCGCCCTTATCCGACCGAAAACGACGGTAAGTCTGCGTCAGGGCTTGCACCTCCACCGGATCGCCCAGCTTGGTGCCGGTACCATGTGACTCCACATAGTCGATGCTTTCCGGCGTCACACCGGCCCGTTCGTAGGCTTCCAATTGCACCTCAGTCTGCGCCAGACCGCTCGGCGCGGTGATCCCATTGGTACGACCATCCTGATTGATCGCCGATCCCTTAATCACTCCGTAAATCGTGTCCCGATCACGTTGCGCTGCCGTCAACGATTTTAGAACAACAACGCCCGCCGCCTCACCCGGCACAAAACCATCCGCTGCAGCGTCGAACGTTTTACAGCGTCCGTCTGGCGCCAACATGCCCATGGAGCCCAAGGCAAGGTAGACCTTTTCCGAAGCAAACACGCGTACGCCACCCGCCAGGGCCAAATCGCATTCCCCTCGTCGAAGACTTTCGCACGCCAAATGGATCGCCACCAGAGAGGAAGAACACGCCGTATTGATCGCGATACTGGGTCCATGTAGATCCAGGAAATAGGAAATGCGCGCCGCCAAAATCGATTCTGCGTTCCCCTGAAACAGCGGCGCCTTTTCCGTCCCGGCGAGCGCCGCCGACACCCGTCCAAGGTAATCACTCGGTTCCACGCCCGCAAAAACGCCGCACTTCCGAGCCCGTCGGGTGGAGGCGCCCGCATAACCTGCGTCCTCGAGTGCATGGTAGCACTCCTGCAGGAAAACACGCTGTTGTGGATCGGTTGCTTCGGCCTCCCGGCCCGAGATCGCGAAAAACATCGGATCAAACTTGTCCGCATCAGTTAAAAACCCACCCCACTTAAACGAGGTCTTATCAGGTCGCTTGGCGTTGGGATCGTAAAACCGAGAGTGATCCCAACGGTCTGGCGGCACTTCCGTAATTGAATCCACCCCGTCGCGCAAATTTCGCCAAAATTCTGTCACCGTATTTGCGCCTGGAAACCGCCCAGCTAAACCGACGACCGCAATATCATTCCTGGACTCGGCGCCGACCAGCGGGGGTGCCCCCATGTTGGTCTCAACCCGACTTGTCGAGGGGAGTGAACAGGTTTTTTCCACCGCCGAAACGGGGGGCGACACTTCATTTTCTGTCGCCAATTCGGTCATCAATCCCTCCCCGACAATAAATGTCGCGAGACGCTCCACGCTGGCGTGATCAAACAAAACCATTGGTTTCAATTCAATGCCCAAGACACGGTTCAGCTCGTTAACGAATGCCACGCCGACAATTGAATCCACCCCGTATTCGGAAAACGGTGACTTCACATCCAAATCACCCGGTGCGAGACGAAGAATTCGCTCCAGCGCCGTTGCCACCCGGATCTGGACGTCCGCCACATTGACGTTCGACCTCGCACAAATGGAGCCCGTCGAATCGTCAACATTTTCCCCCTTCGGCATACCCACGGCCAAGCGCCGAGCCATGATCAGCTCGCATTGGTTCGACTCGATCTTCACTTCCGCACCTTTGTCCCGCATGTGAAATTCCCCAAAACTCGCCGTGGTCAAAACCTCCAGCCATATCAATCTAGACATCCGCGGGATCTCCAAGATGGCTCGTCCCCCTGCGACCAAGGCCTGATTTAGTCGCGCAACTATCACCGCAATCGCGGCGATTTCTCGGGGCAATGCCGTAACGGCAATCAGGGAAAATCCATCTCCAAACTCATCCTCGAGAGGAGTGCCCCGACGGAGCAAACGCTCTTCTCTCACTGCCTCCCGGACCCTTGACTCCGCTTCCTCAGGTAAGGGACCGATGACCGCCACCGACCCTGAGGATGTGTCTTGTCGAGCAAACGCCGCAACCGCCGAGGCCAACCTCAAACGCAAAGAATCGAGCTGCATTTCGTCGATCATGGGTCAGTTAAAAAGGTGTTCCACCAGGATGTCATCGAGACTTCGTGGTTCGGGTTTTGTCGCCAACTCTACCGGCGGACCATCCTGTACCCCGATGCGCGTCAGGGCCGCATCGTCCATTTTGAGAAACGCAACCTGTGTCCATCCGGCCGCAAGTACCGTTTCGATCGCCGCCATGCCTTCAGCCGCAGTGATCGCCCCCAATCCGCCCGCCTTCAATCCTTCTAGCAGGCTCGGATCCAATCCGTGTTCCCAGAACCCCCAATTAATCAATTGGACAGGAAAGTCGGTCAGCGCATCAGCTTTCACCACCCACGCATCTTGAAAACTACACGCCGCCGCATAGCCCGCGCGACAGGCCTCGGGAAATAGACTCTGGGCAGAGCCCAAATAGAGAACAAAATCCAGTGCCTGATCTCGGACCGCCGCCCACAACGCCACACTGCCGCGCGTCTTCGCGTCAAGTATCCTCCGCAGCTCGGCTTCGGTCGTATCACTCAGTCGTTCGTCGTGAAACACCATCGCCGCATGGAACGCGCCGTGAAGGGCGCCATACCGGGCTCGCACCGCAGTGGTCACCTCTCGCATCGCGGCGGCATCTTCGCCCGCCGCCATCATATAGTGGGCCTCTCCCCCCAGTGCTTCTATCTCGCCCATCGCACGCTCGATGGTGGCGTCGATCGGTCGGCGCCCGGTCCAAATAATTTTCGCCCTGTAGTTTGAAGCCAGGTGGCGGCTCAAATGTTGGCCTACCCACCCCGCGCCACCCACGATCAAATACACTCCACCCGACCTGAACCGAGTCGGCGACTCCGCCAGGCTCGTCATCGTCGCCAAATGCAAGCGACGACGAGTACCCGAACGCAACGCAATCTGCTCGCCCGATTTTTGAGCGGGTTCTCTAGCCACAGCAACTGCCACCGCATCCGTATCGTCCCAGCCCTCCGACAAATCGATCACCGCCAAGTCCGCTCGAGGATACTCTTTGGCGAGGGAGGCAACCATTCCCGTTAACCCCGCCATCTGAGGATTGACGTTGTCTCCCGTCTCGACCGCAAAAACCCCCCGAGTCAACACCCGTAACTGCCGTCCGGTTCGCCACCATTTTTGCGCCGCCAAGCTCTGCACGAGTCGAGCCAGCGCCAGGGGTCCGATTTCCTGGGCTGCGGCAGTGTTATTTACCTGATCTTCAGTCCCTGGCGCAGAAACCGGTGCGAGAAAATAGATTCGGTCCGCACCGGCAAAAGCGCCGCCATCGGCCCCGCATGCACGCTCCATCGCATCCAATGACACCACTTGCACCGAATCGCCCCCATGCTGCGCCACCAACGCTTGTTCGAGTGCACCCGCCGGTTCGCCTATAATAACGATTTCGGTAACCGCCGCTGAGGCTGACTGCGGAACCGGGGCTTCACGCCATTCCCTTTTCAGGAAACGACCTTTGATCGGACCAGCCACCTCGGCCGACTTCGGCGATTTTCGTAACTCTTGTTTCGGCACTGCGTTCTCCGCGGGAAATTCTTCAACCATTCGAGCCCGCAGAGTGGCCAGATGAGGCAGGGCATTCAGCACTTCGTCGCTGCTTGCTCCGAAATCCAAAAGCGCCGCGATTTCGTCGACCCCTGCCGCGTGGCAATCCCGCACCATCCCCATGCAATTTTCCGGGCTTCCAATTAGAGAGGCATGCCGGCGATACCGCTCGTAGGAAAACTCCGCCATTTTATCCAAATCCGCCTCACTGGCCCGTTGGCCGCGCTCAACCGCATGCATGTGCGCATCAAGCGAACTGCGAATATACTCCAGAAAAGGCTTACGGACGATCTCCTGCGCGCGATCCTCATCGGGATCCACAAACGTGTGCAGCATGAGAGTCACACACCCTCCCACCGGATCCAGGCCCGCCTCAGCCCGTGCAGCACGGTAACGCGCAATTTTTTTAGCGAGTTCTTCCAAGGTCGAGCCCTGGAGCATCGTTAACACATTATAGCCTCCCCGTCCCGCCTCCTCGAACGATTCAATTCGTCGCGATACCGTAAGCCATACTGGTAATTCCTTCTGCCGTGGTTCCGGGTAGATGCGCAACTGCACTGTTTCGCCTTTACCATTGCGGCGAGCGACCGTCTCTCCTCGCCACAACCGCTGGACCTCGGGAATCCGGGCCAACCACGTGTCGCGCAACTTCGGATACACCGACGGGGCCAGCGCAAAATCGTTGGGATTCCAGCCGGAAGCAAAACCCAAATCGACCCGGCCATCGGACAGGTTATCCACCACTGACCAAGCCTCAGCGACCCGCAAGGGATCTTCCAACGGTAATACGACACTGCCCGCCCGTAACCGTATGCGCTTGGTCGTCGCCGCCAACGCTGCCATCAGGGTCGCCGGGGAACTGTAGATGCCTCCAAATGCATGGAAGTGTCGTTCCGGAGTCCATACCGCATCAAACCCATGCCGATCGGCATACTTCGCTGCTTCCAATACCAAGCGATAGCGGCTCTGTGCGCTCACTTGCGCTGAATCACTGAAGAACATGATACTCAAGCCCACTTTGCTCGAACCTGAGGCGACTGCCGATTCCGGTTCCGGCACCCAACAACGTAAACGTGCAAAGGGATAAGTCGGCAAAGCCAGCAGGGCGGGGTTTCCGGGCAGAGGCAGCACTGACCAATCAACTTCCCCTCCGGTCACCCAAAGTGCGCCCGGGTCCTCGGAATCAACCGGCGTCGCTGCGGCCAAAGCATCTCCCGCCGCGCCATTCGCCCTGCGTTTCACTCGTCCCCGATGCAATCCTGGGAACGTGCCGCCCGCAATCCACGTGCGCAGTTTCACTATGGCATCGTCCAAGTCACTCACCCGCGCCGCAAATCTTTCCTCCATTGCTTCACGTCCGGTTTGCAGCGTCCAAGCCACGTCCTGCAAATATCCTGGTTGGGCATCACGCAGTACCGCCGAACCATTGGACGCCGGATCAATCCGAATCGCGAGAAAGCGCGCCAGATTCGTTGCTGCCTCCCGCAAACGTGTCTCGTTTTTTGCGGATAAAACAATCCAAATCGGGGTGGGCTTGAGGACCGGCCGGGCTGGAGCCACATATTCTTCAAGAATCAGATGCGCATTGGCTCCCCCTGCGCCAAAAGAACTTACTCCCGCTCGCCGTGGCTCTGGAATACTATCTTTCTGGGACTGCGGCCACGGAGACAGTTCCCGTTGAACTCGGAAGAACGAATCCGTGAACTGGATATTCGGATTCAGTGTCTCAGCGTGCAATGACGGCACCAGTTTCCCATGATGAAACTGCAATAGTACCTTGGTCACCCCCGCTATTCCGGCCGCAGACTCGGCGTGCCCAATATTGCTCTTCACCGATCCCACGGCGCAATACCCCGGATCAGGTCGCGATCCCCCGGCCTGATCTGCCAACGCAGCCTCAAAGGCTTGCTGCAGTCCGGTGAGTTCGATCGGGTCGCCCAACGAAGTACCGGTTCCATGCGCCTCGATGTAGGTGATGCTCGCGGGATCAATCTGCGACCGCACCAACGCTTCGCCCACCACCTCGGCTTGTGATCGTGAATTGGGCACGGTGTAACCGTTGGTCCGTCCGCCATGATTCATCGCACTGGCACGAATCACCCCTTGAATACGATCACCGTCGGCGATCGCTTTCGACAGGGGCTTCAGTAGAACCGCACCGACTCCCTCACCCGGCACGTAACCCTCACCACCTTCGCCAAAGGCTCGGCAACGCCCATCCTTCGCGCTGAAGCCAGACTGACTTAAGATCAGATCCTTCTCCGGGTGGATCGTGAGGTTTACTCCGCCTGCGATGGCAAATTCACTCTCCCCGCGCCGGAGGCTTTCGCAGGCGAGATGAATCGCGGTCAACGAAGACGAACACATCGTATCGACCGCCATGCTCGGTCCCCGCCAATTGAAGAAAAACGATACCCGGTTTGCAATCGTGGCAAACGACGAGCTCAGCGAGACCGGATTCCCTTTCAGCCGCTCCTCCACTCCAAACAGTTGATACTGTCCGTACATCACCCCAACGAATACCCCGACCTTACGATCCTGCAGCTTACTGCGCGGACAGCCCGCATCATCGAGCGTGCTCCAAACCGTTTCGAGGAACAGGCGTTCCTGCGGGTCCATGAATTGCGCCTCACGCGGGGAGAGATTAAAAAACAGAGGATCGAACTCATCAACTCCCCGCACGAAACCACCCCATTTGTTCGTGGTGGCCCCCGGCTTCATCGGAGTTGGGTCGTAGTAATCTCGCCAATCCCAACGCTCCTCAGGCACTGACTCGATGCAGTCTTTCCCTGCCGCAAGATTCTCCCAAAACTCCGCCAAATTGTCCGCCTGCGGGTATCGCCCCGCCATGCCGATGATCGCAATTGATGCCTCGGCCACTGATGGAGCGTTCTTGGTCGCTGTCGTCGCGATTACCGCAGGTTCAACTCGCGCGCCTTTGCTTATCGTGCCCATCGGTTCGGGGACTTCCAAATGGGACTCGGCACTGCTCGGACTAAGCGCTTTGGCCAACGCCACCGCATGCGCTTCAATCAGAAAGTCCGCCACCTTCTCCAGAGTTGGATACTCGAACAGTAACGTCTTGGAGAGCTCACCGAGGTCCCGCTCGAGCATCTGAGCGAACGATGTCACAGAAATGGAATCCAGGCCGTAACTCTCAATCGGTTCATCGGCATAAACTTGTTCCCGCGGCAGTTTCGTGAGCTCGCAAAATAAACCCAAGAGATGTTGGATGACCGCAGCCTTTGGCGGTGCGACAATTCTCTCGGCAACCTCCGTCTCCAGAGGCGGCACCACAATGCCCGTCGGCACGGTTTCTCCAAGATTCGCTGTCTCCACCTCAAACCGCTTCAATACGGCATCGCGCTTTCCTCGCAGCGGACAGACCTGCGGAGCCGTGCCAGCCAAGACCCGCTCCAAGAGTTCCAGCCCCATCGCTCTATCTAACACGTCTAATCCAGCCTCGGAAGACTTGGCCTCTCCGGTAACCCCTCCCATCCCGCCGTCACTCCAAAGCGGCCAATTGATCGACACAGTCCTGCCCTCACACTCGCCGAGAGTTCGCGCCACTTCGCGGTCATGCGCCCACGCATCAAGGCAAGCGTTGGCATACGCGTAGTCTGCTTGTCCCGCGTTGCCCCATAAGCCGGCCGTCGAGGAAAAAAGTGCAAAAACCTCCAGCGGTTCGTCCTTGGTCGTCGCGTGGAGCGCCTTCGCCCCTTCCAGCTTTGGCGCCAAAACGGCTTGGAAATCAGCCAAGGTCTTATGCCAAATTAATCCATCCCGCAGCCCCCCCGCCGCGTGCAGCACGCCGTCAAGTCGACCAAACTTGTCCTTCGCCGCCTTCACTACGCTTTCCGCATCAGGTCCGACCGAGACATCCGCCTGCAAATAGATCGCTGCTGCCCCCAATCCCGTCACCCGGCTTCGCCTCTCGCCATCGAGGACTGAACGCCCCACCAGCACGACCCTGGCGCGTCGGGTGTGCACCAGATGCTCCGCCACGATCAATCCCAATCCGCCCGCCCCTCCCGTGATGAGATAAACCCCATTTTTCTTGAATACCCCGACCGGAGGCTCGACCAGTGAAGTCTCGACATACCGCCGGATCGCCCGGCGTCCGGAAACAAGACGCACCTCTAAATCGTCCGCCGCCAACTCAGCTTTCACCATATCCAAGTTCCACCCTCCCTCACCCGCCAGGGCCAAAGTGCTTAAACGCAACGCCGGTTGCTCCTGGCGCAAGGTCTTGGCGTAGGCGGCCACCGCGCGGTATTCGACCACGCCCATCGGATGAACAAACAGTCCAAGTACGTCCCCCAACGGTCGATCCTTGGCGCGCACCAGGGCCTGTACCAGTCCATGCACACTGCCGATTCCCTTTAGGAAATTCCTTTCAGTTTCTGCCTGTTTTCCGAGGGTCCAGCCGTGCACCCAAACATTGGGTCGAACCATGGTCACCACCTTCGCCCAATCTTCCGCACTCTCCGGTCGCACTGTCAGTACCTCATCATGGAGACCGAAAGCGTCGCCAGGTACCACTCGCCACACGTCAACTCCCGTTGCCCTCCACGCCTCGGACAAGGCCGTTTCCTCATCAAGTACCAACACCCGGCCCACCGCCAGTTGCGCCGAACCGGTCTCCGGCACCTCCAACCATTCAGGTCGAAGCGCAAAGACTTCCCCCTTCAGTTTCGCGGTATCGGTGGGGGCGCGGGTCGCCAATTGTTCGATTTGCAACAAGACCGTGCCATCATCAGCCGAAACCGTCAGGTCGTAACATCGCACCGTCCCCTCCGCGCCGGCGATGCGCCCGTGCACCCAGCCCTGAGACGGCCAGCCAAGACTGCCCGAGATCCGTTGCACGGCAAAGGGTAAACCCACCTTGCCTGTGCCCAACGCCAGTGGCGCGAGACTCTGCAATGCCCCGTCCAGCAGGGCCGGATGCCAAAGATAACCTTCCTCCATCCATCGGTCCGGAAGCACCAGCTTGGCCAACACTTCCGTCGACGAATAAACCAGTTCTTCCACCACCCGATATCCGTCTCCGTAAGCAATGCCTCCCTGCGCAAATTCATCATAGAAGGCCGCCCGAGACCTGACTTCTCCACATCGCGTTCTAATGGAAACGAGGTCCAGCTTCTCCTCTGCATCGAGTTTCGTCGCCCTGGCCACTCCACTTCCCACCGTTTCACCGTCTTTCTGGCACACGGTAACAGTCCAACGGCCCTCCGTCTTTTCCTCCACGGCGGTGATCAACTCCAATGTGTCCTCTGCCTTCATCGCCACCGGACGCAGCCAAACCCAATCCCTTATTTCCACCGCTCCGGACTCGGCGGCCATACTGGCCACGAAACGCGTGAGTTCCAAAGTCGCCGCTCCGGGCAGTAGGCGTCGTCCTCCTACCACGTGATCACTGAACAAAACTTCATGGGAGGAGAATCGACTCGAAAAGCATACTCCGTTCAGGGTGGAAATATTGCTGGTCACCAATGGATGCAGGCGCTGGCTCGGAATGGACTGCGTACCAACCCTCGGTACATTTGGCAACCAATGACGCTCCGGCGCAAAAACGTAGCCGGGCAAACTCACGCGTCTCCTCGCCCCCTCGGGCCATAAGGTGAGCCATGGTACCTCGGCGCCTTCTGCCCACCAACGCCCCAGCGCGGCCCAATCACGTGCCTCGACCAACGTTTCGACAAAATGCCGTCCGGTTTCGCCTTCCACGAGTGTCATTCCACCAAGCCGTACCGCCCGAGCGCTCCCCGTGGTAAAATCTCCGGTGGCGGCATCACTCTCAAACGCGATCAAGTGCTGTTCCATCTCAACCCAATCCCGCGCGCTGAACGCCAGCCGCTCATCAAAGGCTTCGCGTCCGTTCTGCAACGTGAACGCCACCGCACTCAACTCCGGCCGCGCCGGGTCTGGCGTGATCTTCAACCAATGGCGGTATGCCCGGACGACTCCTCTCAATCGCTCGCGGTTGACCGCCGAAAAAACCAGCAGGTACCGACCCTCGGCATCCGCACCACCTGTTGCGACAGCCCGTGACTCCAAAAACTCCTCTACAATCACGTGAGCGTTCGAACCACCGGCGCCGAACGAACTTAATCCAGCGCGTCGCGGCGCGCCTGCGACCGTCGACCACTTTGCCATCTCCCGTTGAACCACAAACGGTGTATCCGTAAATTCAATATTCGGGTTCAATTCATCGGAATGCAGACTCGGCACGAGTTGCCGGTGGCGAAGTTGCAACAGAAGCTTGCTCAAACCTGCCATGCCTGCGGCGGCTTCGAGGTGACCCACATTCGACTTCACGGAACCGATGGCACACGGGGTCTCCCGATCCATTCCAAAAACTTCCGTTAAGGCCGCGATTTCAATCGGATCTCCCAACGCCGTGCCCGTGCCATGCGCCTCCACGTAGCTGATGCTTTGAGATGCAATGCCCGCCTTCACCAAAGCCGAACTTACCGCAGCCGTCTGGGCCTTCGGATTCGGTACCGTGTAACCATTGGTTTTACCGCCATGATTTACTGCTGTGCTGCGAATTATGCCGTGAAGGTGATCGCCATCCGCGAGCGCCTGTGCGAGCGGCTTCAGAAGAACGGCGCCCACGCCTTCACCCGGGACATAACCATCGCCCCTCGCCCCAAAACTTTTGCAGCGACCGTCGCTCGCCGCGAAACCACCCTGCGCCAAGCCGACGTCCTTCAAGGGGTGAAGACTGAGATTCACCCCACCCGCCAAGGCCAGCTCTGCCTCGCCTTTGTGCAGGCTGTCACAGGCCAAATGCAGCGCCGAAAGCGAAGACGAACACATGGTATCCACCGCCAGACTCGGACCGTGCCAATCAAACCAATATGATACTCGGTTGGCGATCGAGGCATACGACGAATTGACCGGCAACAAGCGGCCGACTTCGGAGCGTTCCAACCCCAGCAATTGATATTGGCTGAACATCACCCCGACAAAGACGCCTATAGCCCGATCCCTCAGCTCCGCCCGCGCATAACCGGCCTCCTCAACCGCATGCCATGCAGTTTCCAGAAACAATCGTTCCTGCGGGTCCATTACTTCCGCCTCCCGAGGTGGAATGCGAAAGAAGCCCGCGTCAAATTGGTCAACTCCCGCGAGGAAACCACCCCAACGATTGTAGGTCTTACCCACCTGCCCACGTCGTTCGTCGAAATAAGTTTCGAGGTTCCATCGCGCGGCCGGGACCTCGGTAATACAATCACGCCCGTTCTCCAAATTGCGCCAGAACTCGTCCAGGTTTTCCGCCTGCGGGTATCGACCACTGACACCGATAATTGCGATGGCATCATTCGCCATATTTTCCGCCATCGAATTCAATTCCCCAGTGTTCGGTCCACCAACCGCCGCCGCAGGATGACTCGACTTCGTAGCCTCGGGCTTGAGCGCAGGGGCGGCCATTCCGCACAGCTCTTTGAGCTTCTCGGCGTGTCGCGTCGCAAAATGCGACGCCAATGCGTCCAGAGTCTGATGTTCAAACAACAGCGATTTGGACAATGGCCCAAAGTCCTCCTCCAATCGGCGAGTAAACGACATCACCAGCAGTGAATCTATCCCATATCGCTCCAGTGCCTCATGGCCTTTGATTCGATCAATCGGAATCCGCGTCAGCTCCGCGAACCGAGATTTCAGAAAATCCAGTACCTGCGTCTCATCCAATCTGTCTTCCACCTGCGAAGCGGGGCTCTCCACCGGCGGTAATGGCAGACTCACTGAGTCGACCAAGGGGCGTTCATTGGCTGCAGTCGGGAAAACCGCCAACACGGGTTCGCTTGCGCACAAGCATGTCTCGAAAATCTTGATACCTGTCGCGGTGTTGATGGCACGATGATGCGGATCCTTCAGGGCCAGAACATCCGTATCCAGGCCCATGCCATCCCCCTGCCACAGCGGCCACTGAATTGATAAGGTGCGCCCACGGCATTCCCCCCGCCGACGGCGCTGCTCCCGTTGCTGGGCAAACGCATCAAGGAAACCGTTGGCAAACGCGTAATCGCACTGCCCCACATTGCCGTTCACACTGGCGACCGAACTGCACAGGACCATCAGCTCAAGGGGTTCATCTGCCAAAACCTCATCGAGCACCTTCACGCCCTCGATTTTCGGTGCCAGAACCCGGCGGGCCGAGATCAAATCCTTTTTCACCACAAACCCGTCATTCAACAAGCCGGCCGCATGGACAACCCCGTGCACTTCACCTGCTTTCGCGCGCGTCTCCTTCAAAGCGCGATGCACGTCCTCCGACCGGGTCACATCGCAACTCACGTAATAAACCTCGGCACCATCGAGAAGAGTCGACTGCCCACTCAGTCGAATCTCATCCAATTTTCGTCGGCCCCACAGTACCACTTTGGCCGCATGGGTATCTCGTAGATATTTAGCCAATACCAGGCCCACTGCGCCGGCTCCGCCCGTGACCACCCAGGTCATACCAGCCCGAATCGGTCGAAGGTACTCAGCCGGAGGGACGAATGCCTCGAACACCCGCCCGCGACGGGCGCCCTCCCTGTATTCAATTTCTTCCTCACCGCCGTCCGTTTTAATCTCCGCCACGGCCCTCTCCACGGTCACCTCTCCACTCACGATTTTCCACCGCAGCGAGGGTTGCTCCAATCGAATTGTTTTGGTCAACGCCGGCAACGCCACCCATGCCGGAGGCGCGTCACGGGGCAAGACGACTAGAGCAGGCAGTGGACGATCCATGCCGCACCGCAACAGACACTGCGAAGCCAAGAGAATCGTCTCAAAGCCCAAGCGAATCCCCTCGGCATCTGCCGCTGGGTCGTGAGCCCAGCGGTGCATCACTGCGGCCGGGGGAAACGTTGCCAATACCTGAGTTAGATCCCCAACCTCACCCGGCCGCACCGTGGCACCGTCTGCCCGAAGTTCAAACGTGTCTCCGGCGGTAATACAGATCACGTGAAGCCCGGAAACCTGCTCCGCGAGGGGCACCGTCCACGTTCCGCTATTGTCCAACACCAACAAATTTTTGCGCAGCGTCGGAGCCGATGGAGATTCCGACAGCGAACTCGCCTGCCATCTCGATCTCAGGTAGGTGAGTTTCGGTGATTCGGACTCCTCGGTCCCAATTGTCTGAACGGAAAACGCCTCGATCCGCGCCAAAAACTGGCCCGTTCCGTCCACGAGGGTGACATCAAAAGTCGTCCGCCTCTTAGTTGTCTCCCTCCGACTGACCGCCGCATACACCGGCCCAAGATCCGCCGTCCATTCGGTTGAACTTGCCACTCGAAGACGTCCCACTCCGACGGGAATCGTTGGCCCGTTTGTCGCAGGTTGGAGCAATACTCCCGTCGCCTGCAATCCCCCCTCAATCATGAGAGCAATGCTCGCGTCAAGCGGTACACCAGTCGGGCGTTCAAGTGTCGCCCAACCCACGCCATCGCCCCAAGCCACGTTCCGCACTCGCCGATAGAGGGGTCCGTAGACCAACCCACCAGTCTCCAAGCCTGCATAAAAATCTTCACCCGTCACGCGCTCAGAACACCGCGCCTCGCACGCCTCCGGATCAATCCTGTCAGGAGAGCCGAGGTCGCTTTCTCGCAGTTCGACTTGTCCACTCGCACTGCCGTCACCAACCGTTACGGACCACGTGCCGTCCTTTTCCGCCTGGAGTTTCACCCGCAGCGCCAATGCCCCGGTCACCGGCAGGGGCTGTCGCCACGTCCAATTGATCAAACTTACGGATTCATCGGCCAACGCAGCCCAGGCCGCCCGGAGCGCGCGCTCCAATATCAGCGACCCTGCCAACCAATGCTCCCCGTTCACGCAGTGGTCCTCGATCAGTGAGTCGGCAGCGATTATGTCGGTCACGAAAACCGGTCCAGCCACCGTGGATTCATTACGCTGCACCCATCGCATGCTCTCCGTTCCCATCAAAACCGATGGAAGGGGCCCCCCTGCAGCTGGCCGAACCCAACACCGATCCCGTGCAAAGACATGGTTAGGCAACGGGGAGCGGCGCGTGGGCCGGGGCGCCGATGGCCACTCGTCACCCAAAACGACATGGGCATTGGTTCCGCTATAGCCAAAGGAACTTACCGCAGCCAACCGTTCTCGGTCTGGCCGCCGCTCCCACGCCCGTAAACTGGTGTTCACAAAGAATGGACTGCTGGTAAAATCGATGTGCTCATTCGGCATCGAAAAATGCAACGACTGCGGCATGCGCTCGTTCTCCATGGCCAACAGGACCTTGATCACCCCTGCAATGCCGGCGGCAAACGAGGTGTGGCCAATGTTGGATTTCACTGAACCTAAAGCGCAGTAGCCGCATCGAGAGGTGAAACTGCGAAACGCTTCCGTCAGGCCGCGAACTTCCACCGGGTCGCCCAACAAGGTTCCGGTTCCATGTGCTTCCACGAGATCAATCTTTGCTGGATCAATCCCCGCGCGTAGATACACCGTGCGTTCCAGCTCAGCTTGCGATTTCGCGCTCGGTGCAGTGATGCCATTGGTCTTTCCATCCTGATTAATGCCCGAACCGCGCACGACCCCGTAAATACGATCTCCACCCGCTCGCGCGGCGGCGAGAGACTTCACCATCACCACCGCGACTCCTTCGCTCAATGCGATGCCGTCAGCCGCTTGGTCAAACGGCCGACACCGTCCTCCTGGCGAAAGCATCTCTAGTTTACTCGTGGTGATGAGTTGGTCGGGTTCGATGATAAGGCTCACCCCACCCACCAGAGCCATCTCGCAATCTCCCGCTTGAATCGCTCGACAGGCCTGATGCAAGGCCACCAGCGATGAAGAACACGCCGTGTCGATCGCTACGCTCGGGCCTTTCAGATTAAGAAAATAGGAAAGCCGGGCGGCCAGTATTGATGGGGTAAGCCCCATGCCGGCAAACGCAGTCTGAGCTTGTCCCGGGTTCAATCGCCGCAGAGTTCCTCCATAATCGCCCGTTCCTGCGCCCACAAAAACCCCGCAGTTCGTATTGGCTAATTCCTCACTCGTATAACCCGCATGCTCGATGGCTCGCCATGCCTCCTCCATGAATAGGCGCTGCTGCGGATCCATAATCTCAGCCTCCGCATGCGACAGATTAAAGAACAGCGGATCGAAGCAGTCGATATCTGCGATAAATCCGCCCGTGCGGCAGTACGACTTGCCCTCGGCTTGAGGATTCGGGTCATAAAACGCATTTACGTCCCACCGCTCCGCCGGCACCTCGCTTACACTGTCCACGCCCTCCGCAAGATTGATCCAAAACTTCGCCAGATTTCGCGCGCCAGGCAAGCGGCAAGCCATGCCAATAATCGCGATGGGATCGTCGCGTGTCACCGTCGGGGCGGTTTCCCCCGCCTCGGCCGAGCCCGCCGACTTAATCGTCGGCCCGGGGGCTGTGCTCAGCTTAGCCAGTTTCACCGGCACTCTTGTGATCATTGCGTGACCACTGACCGCCGCCGGTACCGACAGGCTTACGCGTCCACGAGTGACTGCATCAGAATTCGGTGCCTGCGGCGGCTCTGAAACCACGACGCCAACCTCCGGGCTCTCCGACAATTCAATTTGCGACGGCTTTGACGGCTGGAGCCGGGGAGTCGAAGCGTTGATGAGTCCGATCACGTGCTCCGCCAAATCGTCGCAATTTACAAAATCGTAGACGATCGAAGCATCGAGTCGCAGACGAAATGCACGGTTCAAACCGTGGATGAACTCAACACTCAATATAGAGTCGAGGCCCAGGTCGCGAAAGGCGGTCTGTCCGTCAAATCCTACCGGATCGAGGTGCAGCTTCGCACATAAATCTTCCCGCATCCATCGTCTCGCCTCGTCCGCCGACGGACTTGAGGGCGACGCTTGAGTCCCGGTCTCAGACCCAGTCAGCGTCGATAGCTTTATCGGGATGGACTTCGATTCCGAAAGCGACCGTGGTCCCAGCTTGTCAGTCGTTGGTTCTCCTGCTTCCCGGATAAATTGTCTTATCCTCTCTTTCACCTCCGCCTTACCAAAGGTCTCACCGTGCATGCGCACTTCATCGGCAATGATCGTGGGCAATCGGGCCAATTTTCGCGCCGCCAGGCCCTGCTTGAGCGTGCGCATGGTATGCACCGGTTTCTGCGCCATGTCATGAGCAAGGGCCATCGCAGTCGACAACACCTCCGCCGCAGGTCGAAAGGTCACGCCCGCCCCTCGCTGAGACAGGTCACTACCGCGATAGGTCGACGCTGTCATCATCATCTCGGTCGCCGTGGCATCACCGAGTTTATCGGCCAGAATGTAGGTCGCCCCGAGCCCAGGCGTGAACCCATATTTGGTAAACACCGCAGAATAGAGTGCCTCCTCCGCCATTACCACCACATCGGCATATAACCCAAAGACCAATCCACCGCCCTGGGCGTGGCCCTGCATCGCGGATATGACCGGCACGCGACATTGCAGGAATCCTTTGAAAATAAATTCGAGGCTCGCGAACGAGCGGACCTGATCGGATAGCGAGAGTAACTCGTCGCGAGTCCCTCCCATCGAAAACACATTTCCGATACCAGTGACGACCACCGCCTGCACCGTCTCATCGTGATCGATCTCCGAAAATACGTGCATCAATCCCTCCAGCACAGCCCCCGTGAACATATTGCGATGATCCTGGTCCTGCATCCGCACTAGCGCGATGCCGCTCTCGTCACACGCCCAAGTCACCTCCGGGCGTTCACCGAAAGGAGGTGCCGTTTCGCTCCAATGATTCACGGTGACGACTGGCGCCGGGGACGGATTTTTTAACGTTTCAATCTTCTCAATTTTCGACTCGCTGAAACTGCCATACCAAAATCGTTTCCGCTCAAATGGGTAACCGGGCAACAGTACCACCCCGGGTAATAGTCCACCGCGCCGGGCCCGCCAGTCCACCACCCCTCCGCCGACCCAGCCCGTTGCCACCGATTGGGGATCTGCTCCGAGCGCAATGGGTTCGCGCGCGCTTGCCGGAGTGACCTTGCCTCGGCCTACCGCAGTCTCATCCCCTTTGAGCCAGCGTTCCAAGCGTGCAATCACCTCGGATACACTCCGAGCCGGCAACGCCAGTCGTTCCGTCATGGCTTCGCGTCCCGCTTGCAAGGTGTGCGCCAACGCCGCGAAATCGAGGTCGGCACCTGTACTTCGCAGGTGCGCAACGAGTCGTTCCGCTCCAACCTTCAGCGCGGGAGGGGTCCGCGCGGACAAGACAATGATCTCCTCGCCCTCCCGGGGGCGCAACGCTGAGGCACCTTGATACTCTTCCAAAATCACATGCGCATTGGACCCACCCGCACCAAATGAGCTCACCCCAGCTCGCCGAGGTTGTTCCAGCCCGTCAACAACCGGACGCACCCAAGGCGTCGCTTCAGTCGGGACGACGAAAGGCCCTCCGGCAAAGTCGATGTGGGGGTTGGATGGCGCGGCGTGCAAACTCGGTGCAATCACGCCATGGCGAAATTGGAGTAACACCTTGACCATGCCAGCAATCCCCGCTGCCGCCTCGAGGTGGCCTATATTCGATTTCACCGAACCCAGACTGCACCAAGGTCCCGTCATTTTTTCCGTCGCGAAAACACGCCTTAATCCATCCACCTCGATCGGATCACCCAATTCAGTACCTGTGCCGTGTGCTTCCACACACGAGATACTACGAGGATCGATATCCGCTCTCTCCAACGCTGCCCGCACCACCGCAGCCTGGGCCGCCGGATTCGGCACACTGAATCCGTTGGTTCGTCCGCCATGATTCACCGCCGTCGCCTTGATCACTGCGTGAATCGGATCCCCATCGCGTTGTGCCGCACGGAGCGGTTTGAGCACCAACACTCCCGCCCCCTCGCCTGGCACGTAGCCATCGGCCCCGGCACCAAAGGTGCGACACCGTCCGGTGGGTGACAACATGCCCAAACCACACGCATTGATGTATTTGGATGGATGTAAATGCAGATTCACGGCCCCGGCCAAAGCCGTTCGACACTCGCCCCGTCGCAGGCTCTCGCAGGCCAGATACACGGCTGTCAACGCCGCCGAACACGCAGTATCCACGGGTAAACTCGGTCCTGCGAAATTAAAGAAATACGATACTCGATTGGCCGTGGACCACTCCCCGGAGTGATCCACCCGGGTGGGTGTGGCTTCGTTGCGTAATACTCCTTCCAATTGATAGGTGTTGTGCGTGACGCCGGCGAACACCCCCACGTCCGCATGTTCACCGCCGAGCCGCCACCGCGCAAGATCACTTTGGGCATAGCCCGCACTCTCCAAGGCCTGCCAAGCCACTTCCAGCAACAGTCGCTGTTGCGGATCCATTAACTCCGCCTCGACCGGCGGTATGTTAAAAAATGAGGCATCAAACTGGTCCACGCCGTCCAAGAATCCGCCCCACTTACAATAGGCTTTACCTTGCGCCGCGTCACTTGAGTCCGCTCCCGATAGCAGCTCAGCATTCCATCGCGAAAGGGGCACCGCTGTGATGCCATCGCGTCCGTGCACCAAATTGTCCCAAAATGTTTCCAAATCGTCCGCCTGGGGAAAGCGACCGGCAACGCCAATAATGGCAATGTCTTCGGTCGGCTCCGCGCGGAGCGTTTCGTCAAGTGGCTTCGCCGTGGGCGTCGATTGATCGGACGCCACTGCAGGTGCTGGGGCCTCCATCCGGGGAACCGGGGAGCGGCGGGTTGAATCTTGAATCCAACCCTCACCATAAGCCTTGCCGAGGTGCTCACTCAGCTGCTGCAGGTTAGGGAACTCAAACAACAGCGTCTTCGAGACCTCGGGCAGTAATTCAGCCAATCGCTCGTTAAACTTGAGCACCAAAATCGAATCGACCCCATAATCGGTAAACGGAGTGGTGTCGTGCAACCTGTCCGGCGACAACTTCAATACACTCGCCAACAACACGCGTACCGTCTCACGAATTCGAGTCGACTCATGCTTATCTGCGTCATTGGCAATTTCAGGGACCGTCGGAGCGGGTAACGGAACCAAACCACCCATTTTCTCTGCCCGGAGTGCGAGCACGTTCGCATTGCCCCAGCCCCACAATCCACTGGTTTTCTGCGACGACGAGGCCCAATCCAACAACGCCAATCCCTCCGTGGTGATCAACGGTGGCAGACCGGTTAAACGCTCGGTCTGCTCAGCGTGTTGCCGTGCCGCATCGGCATCCGTTGAGCCGCTCCCGGCCGACATGCCACCTTCGCACCACATCTGCCAATTGATTGAGACTGCGGGAAGCGCGCTTCGCTCCGCCCACTCGTCGAGATAGCGATTCGCATACGCATAATCCGCCTGTCCGGCCTCCGGCAAAACGGCTGCGACAGACGAGCAAAGCAACACCACATCCAGTTGGTCAGCCGCCAGTGCGAACTCCAGATGTCGCACCCCCAGTACCTTGGGTCCAATTACTTCGTGCAGTTCGCTCGTCTCTTTCTGCATCAGGAACCGATTACGCAACACTCCGGCGGCGTGGATCACGGCATGGATTGAACCAAAACGATCGCGGGTCTCAGCCATCGCCCTTTCTACGTCCGCCAAGCGCGTGACGTCCCCCCTAACGTAATGAACTTCCGCCCCCAGGGCCTCGAGTTCGCGCATCCGTGCTTCGATGTGTTCGCCGCACGGTGACCTGCCCATCCACACCAAGCGGCTTCGCTGTGTTCGAGCCAAATGACGCGAGAAAATCAGCCCCAATCCACCCGCACCACCCGTGATCAAACAAACCCCGTTTTCTCGAAAGCGCGTTTCCGATCCAGAGCCATCTTCCGTCGATGCCAAGCATCGCACTTCACGCGTCCCCGGACCCAACCGCACCTCCCGATAGTCATCATCAGACAAGAGCTCAGACACGATCCGAGGATCATCCCCGGATGCTCGCACCAATCGCGTCCTCACACGAGGTGCCTCTTCGGTCAACGCGCCGAGATAGGCTCCAAGGGCGGTCCACGCGGGTCCCGCGTCAATCGGCATGATCACCATCAAGCGCACCCGTCCGGTTGAAGATTGGTTTAAAATCTCACGCGTCAATGTATGCAGTTTATCAATACTTCTCGCCAACTCAGTTTCCAACGAAGTCACCATGGCACCGAAACCCAACACCACGCCTGCGGGCGGGTTGGCCAAACGAGGCAGCTCGGATTCGGCGCACACACTCACCAGCACACCGGGTTGACGTGCCTGCAATTCTGCCATCATTCGATCGTCGAAATCACCCCACAAATCCCAACGAGCAGGCCCTTTCACCACCGCCGCCGACGGAGGAGAGACGCTCCGCCATGTTGGCGCAAAGCATACTCGGTCCGTCAGTGAAGAGGGCGAGCCCACTTGCTTCGCTTCCGGCGAATCGACCCAACACCGTTCGAGGATAAAGGGGTGACCCGGCAATGACACCAATCCCTCCGGTCGGCGCGGAAAAAGCTCCGACCAAGATAAATGCTCCTGGCTCAGGAATGCCGCGGTCAGTGCTTGCGCTTGAGCGACGGTCCACGGTCCCAGTCGTGTCGGCAGAATCTGCTCCTCCATCACGGCACTCGATGGTTCCTCGGCTGCCCTTGTTTTCAGCGCCTCACGCAACTCGTTCTTTGATGATACGGTAATGCCCCAACGTACCCCATAATGACTCCGTCCCGTTGCCAAAGTAGTCGCGATGGCATCGATTGATGCAGCCAATCCTGCTTCACTACTCAGCCACTCCAGCAAAAACTGCCTGAGCAGAGCCAATGCTTCTTCCGATTTCGCTGAGAGCAGAATCGGAACCACTCCCTCCAGCGGCTGACTCACCGTCACCGGCGGTGCCTCTTCCAAAACGAGGTGCACATTCGTACCACTGAATCCGAACGCACTCACCGCCGCCCGGCGTGGACCAGCACCTGCGGGCCAAGCTCGCGCTTGCTGGTTAAGGAAAAATGGACTCCCTGCAAAATCGATTTCGGGGTTGGCATGCTCGCAATGCAACGTGGGCGGAATCAGGCCGTGTTTTAGCGCCAATAGGACTTTAATCACCGCCGCCGCTCCAGCCGTCATCAGGGTGTGGCCGATGTTCGATTTCACCGAACCGAGCGCGCAGAACTGGCGACGGGTGGTAAACCGGTGGAATGCTTCGGTCAATGCGTCGACCTCGATCGGGTCACCCAATCGGGTTCCTGTTCCATGGCACTCCACCAGACCCAAGCTGTCGGGACTCAGCCCCAGTTTTTGATATAGGCCCACTTCCAGCGCGGTCTGAGATGGGCCGTTCGGTGCCGTAATCCCGGTAGTCCGCCCATCCTGATTTAGCGCCGAACCAAGAATTATCCCATGGATTCGATCTCCATCCCGCTGAGCATCCGCCAAGCGCTTGATCACCAAAACCGCCACCCCTTCACTGGGTACAAATCCATCGGCCCCAGCTCCGAAGGTGTGGCATTTCCCGGTCGAGGAAAGCATACCCGTCTGGCTGGACAACACGTGAAATCGCGGAGTACTTAAAGTCGACACCCCGCCGGCCAGGGCGACGTCACTCGCGCCATTATTCAGGCTCTCACAGGCGAGATGTATTGCAACGGCGGACGAAGAACAGGCCGTATCCACTGCTAATGTCGGGCCCTTAAGATTAAGCCAATAAGCGATCCGCGCGGGCAACATCGCGGGCGCGGTACCTGTAAATGCGAAGGCCTCGCTATCACGTTTCGCCGCTCGCAGCACGATTTCATAATCTCCGTAGGAGCACCCCGCAAAGACCCCGCAATTGAGACCCGCCAATTCTTCCTGAGAGTAGCCCGCGTCCTCAAATGCGCGCCACGACTCCATGAGAAACAGCCGTTGTTGGGGGTCCATCATTTCCGCTTCGTGCGGCGAGATACCGAAGAACAAGGGGTCGAATAAATCGATCTGCTCCAGTAATCCGGCGTGACGACTGTAACTGCGGTCTGTCCTTTTCCGATCCGCGCTAAAGTACTCCTCTTTAGGCCACCTCTCCTCCGGCACCTCACTCACCGCATCAACCCCGGTCACCAAATTATTCCAAAAAACCGCAGCGTCATTCGCTTCTGGTAGCCGCATGGAATACCCCACCACGGCCACCGTTCCTGGCGGATAATTTCCAGCCGACGAAACTGGGCCCGAGTCTGAACTTGCTGCCGCTGATTTCGATTCTGAAGGAGACGGATCAACTGACGCAAACCGCCCGGAAAGCACTTCGCGCCGCGACGGCGTTACGACCACGGGTTGGTGCGCCTCCATGATTCTCTCCAACAACAACTCCACCGTCGGGTAGTTGAACAAGTCGAGTGAACGTAGCTCTATCTGCAAAGCTCGGTTGAGTACCTCAACGACCTCTACGGCGACAATCGAATCAACTCCCAGACGATCAAAAGAGGTCTCCGCACTCAGGTCACTCGTCTCGAGTCGGAACACGCGTGACAGTTCGGCGTACACGATGGTCCTGACCGCCGCGGCATCACTTTTCGCTGCAGCCTTGACCGATGTGGTCTCGAGGCGGGGAGGTTCCGGGATAGGCTCCACCGCGGTTTCGCGTGGCGCGGATTTCACCCAGATTCCATCACTTTCAGCCAACAGGAGCGTCTGAAAAAAGTCGGTTGCCTCGCCACGATCCTCCTCCGCTCGTCCCGCCCCGAGAAAGCCCTCCTCCCCGAGCACTCGCAACCAACCAGCGGGATCCAAGAGTGGTGCATTCGGCAATCGCCGGGCGGCATCCTCCGCTTGCCACCAGCCTTCAAGCAGACCGTAGGTCAACGAATTGAACACGGTCACGGTGCTCACTTCAATCAACACCAGAAACCCGCTCGGTCGCAGCAGGGCCTTGATCAATTGCAAACCACGATGCAGGTCAGGCGCCACGTGCAAGGCATTGGCCGCCAATATAATATCCATTGATCCCAATTCCACTGTTTGCTCGACTGGGTCACGGTCCAGGTCCACCACCGCGAAACGCATGAAGCGGTAATCTTCAGCCAACTCCCGATCAAAATGTCGCCGAAAGCCAGCCGAGACATCCGAGAATATGTACTCCACCCGAGCCGCGTGCGGCCGAAGAGCCTCCGCCACAAAACGCGTGGTACTGCCTGTCCCGGCACCGATCTCCAATACTCTTATGAGTGTGCCCGGAGGCACCTCTTGCAGGCGTCGTGCGACCATCCGCTCGACCGCTGCCGCCATCAAACGATTGAAATAATCCGAAATAATCGTGCCGGTATAAATCTTCTCCACCAGTTTCAAGGAGCCTCCCGGAAACATCACGTCGGTCCCTCGTCGACGTCCGCTCAACACCTCTCGTAAAGCTGCCGTGCAAACGTCGAGCAACTCGAGATAGCCCGTCATCTCTGGATAGTCTTCCGTCAAACTTGATCGCAACCTCGTCGCATCAATTTCGATGGCTTCTGCACGAGCCGCCATCGCACCTAAGGTCGTAGCCAACCGGGTCTGATTGGGGGCCACGGCCAGTTCTGTGAATCCCGCACTACCAGTCGATCTCAACACCGAAAGCCGATCCCGCAGCCAAGCCAATCCCAGCACGTCCACTTGCGCGAGACCCGCCAACTGCCTCCGCGCGGCCTCCACGTTCACCGTCAACTGGGGATCGTCCGCCACCGCCAGCTCCGCACGTAATTCCATGATACCTGCGGGTGTCGAAGCAGTTGGAGCGACCAGTGTCTTGGCTGCATCGATTCCGATCTCCTTTAACAGATCCGACCTGGCTTTCACTAATGCGACTTGTCGGCACGCTCCGGCCAGCACTCGCTCCACTGCCGCCATCCCTTCGACGGCATCGATCGACCCCATTCCCCGTTCCGCCATCTCGTGTCGATACCGTTCGTTGGCCACCACTCCGGTATCCCCCCAATACCCCCAGTTAATAACCCGCACCGGTAAGCCATGACGGCTTTCCATGGCGAGTGCATAACTGTCGGTGAAGGCACTGCCTGCGGTGTAGTTGCCCTGACCCGCGCTATTGTAAAACGCCACTATCGACGAAAACACGAGCAACCAACCCGCCCTCGCTTCGCGAGCTGACTCCGCCAGACACACCATGCCCTCGGTCTTGGAGTCAAGCACTGCCAGAAAATCCTCCTCACTCATTCGATCCAGTGAACGATCACGCAGCACAATCGCCGAGTGCACCACCCCATTGATTTGTCCCCAACGTTCACGAATGGACCGGAAACTCTCCGCGACTGCGTCACCGCAGGTAATGTCCGTTTGCCAATAATCTACCTCGCCACCTTGTTGCACGATCTCAGACATCGATACACCAATCGACTCGTTGTGCGCTCGCCGCCCCAACCAGGCCACTCGTGCTTCGTAGTGACTTGCCAAATACGCAGTCAACGTGCGGCCCAATCCGCCCGCACCACCTGCGATCACATACACCCCCCCGGACTTGAAACTAAGTTCGCTCATACTGGTTCCTCCATGGCACGCAAAGTGCCTTCATACCGTCTTCCATTTCGCCAGGCGACTCGGGGGCTTGTCCGCTGAGCCGGTTCTTCCGCTACCGCTCGAGCCATGGCCGTGCCGTCCTCTCTGCCTACTCCCACGTCCACGCACACCACAGTGATTTCCGGATACTCCCGTCCGATGGATCCAACCAATCCGGGAATCGCTGAAAAATACGGAGCAGACTCCACTTCGTTCGAAATCGTCCAGACACCTCGCAATATTACCCGCAGTTCAAGTGGCTCGCGCCACCAATCGCGGCTCTGCAAAAACTGCACCAAGCGAAACAAAGCCAATACGCCGACGATCTTCGCCTCGCGCACACAATCAATCTCCTCTGCATAATCGTCAGGAGAGATTTGGCCGGGAGAAAAATAGATTGTTCGTGGCCGGGTCAGTCCGTCAGGTAACATCGTCCAACCCGACGCATCAGCGACATTCACCTCCCAGCTGCGTCCGTCGGTTTGGCGTGATTCGCGGCCGAGACGAATACGAGTCAAAGCTGGATGCCGTTCCATGAGCGCCGTCTCCACCGCCGTTTCACTCCGCTCGACCAACCAAACCGCATCCTGGGAAGCAGGTTTGTCCGAAGTCTCCAGCATCCGCTCCTCCCACCCCGGGACGTAGCTTGGCAACGGGATGATCGGGGAAATCGTTCTCTGCGGCGCCCGAGTCACATAACCCGTCAGTTTGGCCACCACCAAACCCGCGTCATCCGCCAATTCCAGCGAGACGCCCGTCTCAGGTGAGCCTGACGCGAATACCCATAAGCCAGCCGGCCAAACCGAGGTACAAATCATCTTCTGAAAACCGAATGGATACCGAAATTCACCCGCCGCGCGGGGATCAGCGTAAGACAACCCCGCGGCCACTTGCAGGGCACCGTCAAACAATGCCGGGTGAATTCCGGCATGTCCCGCCTCGCCCGCAAACTCGGGATCGAGTTCCACCCGCCCCAATGCTTCCCCGGACCCAACCGCGAATTCACGGAGAACCTTGAAGTAAGGTCCATAAACCACACCGGCAGCGGCAACACGCTCATAAAATTCAGCAACCTCGATTTTGCTCGTACACCTCGCACGAATCGCCGCCACATCAAGATCAGCCAAGGGCATCGGGGCCTCATTCCAACGTACCTCGCCCTGCACGGCTCGTTCCCCGGTGTCGGATCGATCCACCCCGAAGCGGCCGCCGTTGGCTGTTTTCTCCGTACACACCACCACTGACAAGTCCTGTCCCTTGGCCGCGCGCAGAGGACGCAGCCAAACCACGTCATGAAAAGTAACTGGAAGGCCAGGCTTCGATTGCTCAGCCCCAAGCCATGCCAAGGCCACACTTGCGGCTCCGGGTAGAACAGCGGTCTCCCCCACCGCATGCTGCGCCAATACCGGTTCAGAAGCAGAGAACGTCCGCCGAAACTCACTGCGTCCCGCAGCATCACCCGCATCACCCGCTCGCTCAATCCAACACCGCCGCAGCTCGAAAGGATAACCGGGCATCACAATACGTCGCCCGGCCCGAGCCGCGTGCCACTCCGCCCAATCCAAGGTCGCCCCCTGCAAATAAAGCTCAGCCCACTCCCGAGCGGTTTCGACCTCTCGTGGACGCTTCAACAGCTCACGCTCAGCATGGCGCATCGCGGCCGCAGTGGAGTTGGCCCTTCGCTCATCGAAAGCGTCGTCTAACAAATCAGCCCGGACTTGGCGAAGAAGTCCCGCCAGACTGTCGGCTATAATAACGTGGCGCTGATCAAAATGACTGCGTCCCAAATTGAGCGTAAAGCTCACGTCGGCAGGACTCGCCACCCGTCCAAGCGGGGACTCCAACCATTCCCCGAGGTCTGCCAACCTGCGCCGTAGCGCCGTCGGAGTGAGTCCCGAGACGGTGAACACGTGCCAAGGAATATAGTCACCTCGAGTATCCGCGGCCCGCAAAGGAGCTTCCTCAATCACCAGATGAGCATTGGCCCCGCTGAATCCAAATGCACTTACCGCCGCACGCCGCGGTCGATCCTGCCTCGGTCGCCAAGCTCTCAGCTCCTGGGTCAATAAAAATGGGCTCCGGTCCAGGCCAAGATGAGGATTAACTTCCGCACAATGCAGGGTGGCAGGAATTTCGTCGTGCCGTAGCGCCAATAAAACTTTCAATACCCCCGCCACCCCCGAGGCCGCCAACGCGTGACCAATATTGGTTTTCACGGATCCCAAGGCGCAAAACGCTTCACGCGACGTGAACCGTCGGAAGGTATCCGTCAACGCCGCCACTTCCATCGGATCACCCAATCGAGTTCCCGTCCCGTGGCATTCGACGTAATCCAAGGTCTCCGGATCGATGCTGAAATCCCGGTACACTTGAGACTCGAGCTCCGTCTGCGCCGGAGAACTCGGAGCGGTTATACCATTGGTTCGACCATTTTGATTGATTCCGGAACCCATGATCACGCCATGAATGTGATCGCCGTCGCTCACCGCATCGCTCAGGCGTTTTAACACGACGATGCCAACTCCTTCTGCCGGGACAATTCCATCGGCGTCAGCCCCGAAGGTCCGGCAACGTCCCGTCGCCGAAAGCATGCCGGTCTTGCTGGCCCAAATATAGAATCGCTCTGAACTGAGAACGGTCACGCCACCTGTCAGGGCCATTGAACACGAGCCCGCCCGCAAGCTCTCACACGCCAGATGAATCGCCACAAGAGAAGACGAACAAGCGGTGTCCACCGCGACCCCCGCACCTTTCAAATTCAACAGATAAGCGATTCGACCGGCCAGTACTGCTGTCGCGGTGCCTGTAAATGCCCCGGCATCCCCCCAGTCGTCGCATCGCGTAAGATGCGCCTCGTAATCCCCACCACAAACCCCGACATACACCGCACATCGTTGATCATCCAATGATCGATCACCATAACCCGCGTTTTCCAATGCATGGTACGCGGTCATGAGAAACAAGCGCTGCTGAGGATCCATTAAATCGGCCTCGCGGGGCGAACAATTGAAGAACATGGGATCGAATCCCGTGGGGTCTTCCAAGAGCCCCCCCCAACGACTATAACTACGCAACGGCTCCCTTCGATCCTCGCTAAAGAATCCCTCCATGGGCCAGCGGGATGGTGGAATCTCGGTGACGCAATCCCGCCCGGCAACCAGATTTCCCCAAAATTCCTCAAGGTTGTTTGCCCCCGCATACTGCCCCGCCATGCCGACGATCGCAATCGGTTCCGGTCCCGCGCTGGAGAGCATCGCGTTCGAAATCACCAGCTCTGGCGCCGACTCATTTGGTATATTCCCCGTGAGCTGGATGGGAACTGCACCTGCCGCACGGGCCTCAACTGCGGTCCGCGCGGGCTCATCCATCAACGCCGTAATCCGCCGAGCGAGCCGCATGATCGACGCATAATTGAATACGTCCGCCGAACGCAGTTTAACCGCCATCTTTGCGTTCAACGTTTCGACCAGTTCGACCGCAATGATCGAATCGACGCCCATACTTTCGAAGGTCGCATCAACTCCGATTTCGTCCTCTTCCGCCTGTAACGCTTCCCTAACGACTCCGACAATTTCCCGGACAACCAAATCCTCCAAATCGACCGCACCGCCATCAACACCAGTCGAAGCGATCGCCTGGCTCGCAGTAGATACCGCACGCTCCTCGACCACGGGATCCGTCGCGACTACGCCGTCGCTCGCTCCCACGATCACCGCCTGAGTCAATCGCCGGGCATCTGGTGAGTTCTTCCCCAATCGCGCCACATCCTGAAAACCCTCCTCGCTCAAAATGCGCGTCCACATCGCCTCGTCGCACAATGGAGCGTCAGGCAGTCGTCGTTCGGGGTCTTCGGTATTCCACCATCCGTCCAACAATCCGTAGGTGAGTCCGTTCAGCACTCGTGCTGCCGTGCCCTCAACGAGCACCAACGCTCCGCCTGGTCGCAGCAATCGCTTGGTCATCTGCATCGAGCGATGCAACGAATGAACCGTGTGATAAACATTGGCCCCGATCACCACATCGTAACCGCCCAGCGCGAAACCTTGCGCCACCGGATCCTTCTCGATGTTCAACACGGCGAAACGCATGAACGGAAACCTCCCGGCAAAGCGACGTTCTCCATGGCGTCGAAATGCAATTGAGATATCCGTAAACACATACTCAACCTTCAAGCCCAAGTCCATTAGCGCCTGTGCGATCCACTGCGAGGTCGCCCCCGAGCCCGCTCCTACTTCAAGCATGCGAATTGGTTCCGTCCCGCCGCGCTCCGCCGCGAGATCTTCCACCAGCTGCCGAATCGTCTCCGCTGCGACCCGGTTGTAGAAATCCATTATCAGATTGCCCTCGTAAATCTTCGAAATGAATTCCACCGAGCCCTGCGGAAACATCAAATCTGTGGCTCGCGTCGCCCCCGCTATCACGTCCGGTATGGCCGCCGCACAAGTCCACACGAACCGTCCACTCGCCTCGAAATTCGGTCGGCGTTTTACGAAACGCGCCTGCGCTGCGGGCCTATCCGCGAGGGTGGCTATCACCTCAGCATCACTCAGTCGCGACGTGGCGCGCACCCGCCCCCCCACCTCTTCGACCAATCCACCTTCACTCAGGTAACGCACCAGCGAATCCGCCAAGCGGTGAAACTTGGGCCATGCCTTCAATCGATCATGCAACTCGGCGCGGGTTACACTTGAGCCCGGCTTGCTCCACACACCGCGCGCTTGCAACTGGCCCAGTAAAACCAAGCGCCCGATATCCTCCAACTCAGCCAAGGCGGCGCACTCTTCTTCTACCCGCGCATGCTCCAAACCCAAGGTGACCGGGTCAATCTCGGCCACCCGAGCCACGACGCTGCCCAACGCTGATGAGGGCAGCAAGGATTTGGTCGGCGGGCGCACCGCGTAACCGTGCCAGGTCACCAGGACCTTCCCGGCCGGATCAGTAGCAACAATATCCCACGTGTCATCCGTACCACACTGCACGCGCACCAACATGCGATTCGTCAACGGAGCGAGAAACCGAACGCGTTCCACCGCAAAGGGCAGGCCCGCTGTAGCACCTGACTTGATACGCACCAACGCGGCCGTCTGCAACATGCCATCGAGCAGTCCTCCGTGCCATCGCAGGTCACCACGGAGGTGAATATCGTCATTCGCCACCAACTCCGCCACGCTTTTCCCGTCCCCCCAAGACAGTCGATCCACGGTCCGAAAATGTGAACCATAGTCAACGCCCTGCTTCGCGAAAAATTCGTAGACGTCCCGAGTCCCCCAATTCTCGGTTAAGCCGGATAGATCCTCCCTTTCCCACCGATCCTCACCCTGCCGAGCGAACAATTTTCCCGCGACATGCTTGGTCGGTCGCACGAGATCGCCACTTTCGACCACGAAGTGAAATCCTCCCGAATCAGCATTAAGCACAACACGTAACTCGCCTCCCAAGAATGGGCGTAGCCATGTGACATCCTGAAATTCACCTGCCGAGAAATCGCCCATCTCTGTTGTTACTGCGCGCCAAACGAAATCGAGGTAAGCCACTGCCGGCAGAATCGCCCTGCCACCGACTACGTGCTGGGCGAGAATTGGGTCCGTCTTTGTCACTTCCCATCGAGCCGGAACCGCCAATCCCTTCAGTTTCGTGGGCGGTCGCACCTCGAGGGACTTCGCCCAATAACTCCTTCGCTCAAAACCGTATCCCGGTAAATGAATCCGCCTCCCACCAGCCGGTACGGGCGGGACCGAGTCACCTTCCTCCATCGTAGCAGGTCGTTCGCCAGCTGCGATCAAGGCCAATCCACTTCGCAGTTCGGCCATAGATTGAACGAAAAATGTCACCGTTTCCGTCATCTGATCACGTCCCTCGGCCAAGGTAAGGGCAACATCCGCCAACCGGTGATTGTCATCAATCGCCGCGGCCAGCAGTTCCGCCGTGCGCACCAATGCGACAGGCGTGCGTGCGGAAAGACTGATCGGCCATCGCCTCCCCATTGCTTCAGCGATGGCCTCCCCATTAACCGCCACATATTCCTCCAGCACCGCGTGAGCGTTGATGCCGGAAAATCCGAACGAGCTCACTCCGCCCCGTCGAGGTTGCTCATGCCCATCCGCCAAATTTATACGGGGCCAATCCGATTTTCGATCCACCAGGTGAAACGGAGTGTCCTCCAAGTTAATCCTTGGATTGGTCCTCTGCAGGTGCAGGTTGCCCGGCAACACGCCCGCGCGCAGTGCGAGCACCGTTTTGACTACGCCGGCCAACCCCGCGGCCGCCTCGAGATGACCAAGTTGACTTTTCACGGCTCCCAGTGCGCAACGCGCCCGCTCGGAAGCTCCAGATTTGATCCACGCCGCACATAAACCGTTAACTTCGATGGGATCCCCCAGCTGGGTCCCCGTACCGTGCGCCTCAACATAGGTCACGGTATCAGGCGCAACGTCAGCCGAACGAAGCGCTGCCGTGATCACGTCCCGTTGCGCCTCAGGATTGGGGGCCGTGAGTCCAGCCGCCCGGCCGCCGTGATTTTCGGCGGTGCCCAGCACCAAGGCATATATGGGATCTCCGGCCGCCTCTGCCGCCTGGAGCGGTTTAAGCATCATCGCGATCACGCCCTCCCCCCGGACGTATCCATCCGCCGCTGCGTCGAATGCTCGACAACGACCGGTGGGGCTGATCATGCCCGTCTTGGCTGCCTCGCGAGTGGTGATCGGATCGAGAACCAAATTCACGCCGCCTACGATAGCTTGATCACACTCGCCCGAACGCAGTGAGGTGACGGCCCGATGCAGGGCCACGAGCGATCCCGAACAGGCCGTATCAATCGTGCTGCACGGCCCCCTCAGATCGAAGAAATAGGATACTCGTCCTGCGATGAGCGACGTGGCTGCACCTAGCAATCGTTGCGCTCCGGCATCGACGACCGGGGAAGACTCTCCCCTCGCGTACTCCGAACCACCGACGACTCCAACAAACACCCCCGTGCGCGTTCCCGCCAACTTTGCAGGATTCACTCCCGCGTTTTCGACCGCTCGCCATACCGCCTCGAGGAACAGCCGTTGCCGGGGATCCATCACGGTCGCCTCTCGTCGGGACAAGCCAAAAAACGGAGCGTCAAACTTATCAACGTCACCGATGAAGCCACCATCGCCAGTCGGATTTTCGCTTGTCGAGAGAACCATCCGCTCCGCCGGCATCGTCCCGACACCATCGATCCCTTCGACCAAATTGTGCCAAAACGTGCGCAAGTCATCTGCCCCCGGCAACCGCGCCTCGATCCCGACGATTGCCACCGATCCTGCCGATGGGCGCGGGGCTCTCCGGACCGGCTGTGGCGCGCCCCCGTTGGTCGGCCTCGCCGCCGTCTTTATCCCCATCGTGGCTAAGAATCGAGCCACCCCTCGCAGGGATTTTAGTTCAAAAAATTTGGCCTCCTCCATGGACACCCCAAAGACCCGCGCGATACGCACGCTGAGGGCTGCCAAACGAATGGAATCCAAACCGATTTCCCCAATCGATCGTGCCGCGTCCTCCTTTTTCAATTTGGCCTGCACCACAGATCCTGCGACGTCCAGCAACGCAGTCTCGAGCTCCTCCAAATCGACAACGGGAGCAGCTGGCATTTCCTCCGCTCCGAAATTCTGCAGGGCGTCCGCAATCGACATGACCTGAAGTCGCTTCCGATCTATCTTGCCATTCAAGGTGAGTGGCAGCGTTTGCACGCGCTCCACTCTCGCCGGGTACATGTAGTCAGGCAGTGAACGAGCCAACGCCGCTCTCAAGTCACCCATGGTTACGTCCCCGCCACTTGTGGCGGCCATCCAATATGCCACCAGCATCACATGCCCCGAATCATCGGAATGGGACACCACCGCTGAAGCCACAACTCCGGTCACCGCATTCAGGCATGCTTCAACCTCTCCGGGCTCCACCCGGAAACCCCTGATTTTCACCTGTGCGTCGGCGCGCCCAACAAATTCATACATGGCGCACTAAATCCCCGGTTCGATACAGTTTACCTGTCGTTACATCAGGCAGGCGCACAAAGCGTTCCTGAGTGAATTCTTGATTGCCGTGATAACCCAGCGCGACGCCATCACCCCCGATAAATAACTCGCCTACCTCGCCCCGTGCCACCGGCTGGAACTGCTCATCCAACACGTGGAACTCGGTATTACCAACGGGTTCACCCAAGCGAATTGGTTCCCCCTGCCGCACTTGGTCAACCGACGACCATACGGTCGTCTCCGTCGGTCCATACATGTTCCACAACGAACCCACTCGCTCAAGCAACGGCACTGCTAGATCAGTCGTCCACGCCTCTCCTCCACATAAGGCCTTCACTTGCGGAATCGGTCCCAGTTCCGCCGCCAACAACATTTTCCAAGTGGCTGGCGTCGCCTGCACCAGAGTCACTTCTCCCCCCTCCAACTTTTCGCGCAATCGTCGACCACTCTTCACGACCTCCTCGGAAACGATTTCAACCGAAGCCCCGACGACTAGCGGTAAAAACAATTCAAGCACCGCGATATCGAAACAGATGGTGGTCAAAGCCAACACCCGATCAGTCACCACGCATCCCGGTCGCTCACGCATGCTATGTAAAAAATGGACCACATTACGATGCGACACTCGCACCCCTTTGGGTCGCCCGGTCGAACCAGAGGTAAAAATCACATAAGCCGCCCGAGAAGGTGGGACCGTCACGTTCGGCGCATCCTCCGACTCCTCCGCCAGGAATTCCTTCTCCCTATCAACATCGATCACCCGAGTGAGTTCCACCGCCAAAATTGAATCCAATCCAAGTTCGAAAAACTTCGCGGCCCACCCAACTCGCTCTACCGGGACCATCAAAACCTCCGCCACCCAAGCACGCACGCGCTCGCGCAGTGAGTGACAGGGATAGTTGTTTGGCGGCATCGCCACGAGTTGCTTTCGGCATGATATTTTCCTTTCTAAAGGGTCTAAACGATTCAATCCAAGGCTGAACGATGAGTCGAATATATATAGAGACTTAATAGACATGCATGAACATGGGCAAGCAATACTTGAGCCTATGTTTTTCAATGAGTCGCCTCACTAATATCGAGTGGATTAAGTAAGCGTAATAATTAAAATCGGGACAATGGGACGCCCACCAACACCACCGACACCAATCAGCATGCGCCCGGAAGAACGCGACCAGCTTGAAGAGATGATTCGGCAGCCAAAAGCGCAGGCGCGATATGTGGAGAGAGCTCGTATCGTGCTCTGGGCGGCGGAAGGGCAAAGTAACAAGCAGATTGCGCAGCGGCTCGGGACGCGGGAGGCGCGGGTGAGCCGGTGGCGCACGCGCTTCGAGCGGGAAGGACTGGAGGGGTTGCACGACGCGCCCCGATTGGGCCGCCCGCCGCGCAAAGGGGGCGAGGACTTACAAGCCCGGGTGCTGGCCCAACTTGACGAACCCCGAACCCGCGCCGGAGGATTTGCCCGCTGAAACGGAGAGTGAGGTGGACCCCGTCGGTTGGACAGGTCGGGCGGATTTATAGTTATGGTTTCTGGTTTTTCTGACCAAGCATAAAAGATAATGGAGGGGAGCAGGGGAGGAAGCGTGGCTTCCTCCCCGCTCGGATAGCCGCCGTCAGGCGGCGGCTTGGTCGAGTTGTGCGTGGTAGACCTCGGATGGTGTTTGGCGGCCGTGGGCGGAGTGCGGTCGTCGGTCGTTGTAGAACAGCAAGTAGGTCTCCAAGTTGGCATGGGCCTCGACCATCGTCTCATAGCGTTTCAGATAGACTTTCTCGTATTTGACGCTGCGCCACAGGCGTTCGACCAAGACATTGTCCAAGCACCGTCCTTTGCCGTCCATCGACAGTCGCACGCCGGCGGCCAACAATGGCTGGGTGAACTCGGCGCTGGTAAACTGGCAGCCTTGGTCGGTGTTGAAAATCTCCGGCTTGCCGTAAATCGCCTTCGCGCGCTGCACCGCACGCAAAACGACGCATCGAGCGTGTTGGACAGTGCCCATGCGAGCACCATCCGCGAGTGCCAGTCGATCACCGCACACAGGTAAACGAAGCCACCGCACGCCGGGATGTAGGTGATATCTGTTGCCCACCCTTGATTCGACCTTTCAACCTTCAGCGTTCGCAGCAGATACGGGTAGATCTGAGGAGAGGCCGCTTTCTTCGACAGACTCGGTTTTGGATAGATCGCCGTGAGTCCCATTAATCCCATTAATCGCATCAATCGTCGCACCCGTTTACGGTTCACCACGTGTCCTTCGCGTTGCAACCAACGGGTCATTTGGCGGCTACCAAAGAACGGTGACTCGAGGTAGATCTCGTCGATCTGTTTCATCAACGCCAGGTCCGCTTCCTTCGGTGGCTTCGGGTGGTGGTAGTAGGTTGAGCGTGGCAGCTCCAACAGTTCGCACTGCCGGGCCACACTCAGCTTCGGATGCTCGGTTTCGATCATGCTGCGGCGCTCCTTACTCTCCAAATGGGCCAACTTTTTTTTGAGCCCCTCGAGCTCCATCTGCAGCTGCCCGATCCGCGCATACAGTTCCTTTTCTTTCTTTGCGATTCCGCTCGATCTCGTCGCGCACCTGCGCCGAGGGCTTCGCGAAGACCTCCGGCAACCGCTCGGACACCTCCTTCTTCCACTGACTCACTTGCACCGGATGCACCTCGTGACGCTGCGCGATTACGTGGATCGGCTCGATTCCCTTGAGGGCTTCGAGCCCTACTTTCGCTGTGAACTCGACACTGAAGGCACGTCGTTGCTTCGACATATTGGACTCCTTTGGGATTTAATCATCCCTCCTGTCCAACTTCATGGGTCCACCTCACTTGCCATTTTGCGGGCCGTGATTTCACAACTTACTTACACTACAAGCTACCCCGACAAATCACGAGAGGGGCACGCCGTACCCATAAAACAAGAAAAGAAGATAATTTGTGAAAAAATTGAGCCGGCGCCTACTCCCTTCAATTACTTCCTCACAAGTCTTCATTGACCAAAGGCCCATGGGAAAATAATTTTCTTCCTCACCGAATCATCACGCGAACCCTACGGAAGGTGTAGTAAACTGTGACTAGTCATTTAACAGGTCCCATACCCCACTATTATTACTATTTATTCACCCCCAAAGGGGTGTAGGGAAATAGACCGGGCCAGCGGGAGGGAGAAAGGGTGCTCGGCCCAGGCGACCGAGGTAGAACCTTTCGATTGGCCAACGTTGGCGATAAGTCTCGGCGAGTACCGTGGCCGGCGCATCCCACAGATTAGTCCAACATGCCATGCGTCGTTGGTGCTCTTGATCGTAGAGGCTGACCCCACTTGGAGCTTCCCCTGCCCGCTCAATCGCGACAGTGATTTCTTCGACCCATGAAGCGCTTCCCTGCCATTCTGGCCGTTTCGCTGGTCGCCAACCTGCTGCTGGCCGCCGCTTGGTTATCCGCCCCTCGTCCCACCCCATCCGCTCCACCCGCCCCGGCCACACCGTCGGTCGCGTCACCCCGCGTGTCCCCGGTCGCTCCCGTCCCGGAGTCGGCGAGCAATCCGGTGCTCGCGTGGTCCGACTGGCTCACCACCCAAGCCTCCGGTCGCTCCACCGCCGAGATCGTGGCCGGTCTGCGGGCCGCCGGTTGTCCGCTGCCCATGCGGCGCGCCATCGTCGCCGATCTGGTGGATCAGGAGTTTGCTGAACGCCGAGCCGCCATCCGCGCCTCCCACCCGCCACGGCGATACTGGGAACTCGGATTCCGCAAAGATGCCGTTCCGATGAACGCTCGCCACGACTTGGTCATCCTGGATATCGAAGCGCATGCGCGTCGCCGTGCACTCCTCGGAGAGATGCGCAGCTCCCGCTCCCTCCAAAACCGTCTGCGCGATTTTGCCCCCACCGAATCCGAATATCGCACGCTTTACCCCTTGTTTACCGCCGCTGCCAAGGCCTCGCGTGAATATTAGGCCACCACCACGGCGACTCGCTTCATTCGGCGCGCCGGCGGAAGCCGCTCCCGTCATGGCCCGCTTGCAGATCGACACACAGGCCGCCGTGCGCGACCTCGCCCACAACCCGCAACTCGACGAGGTCGGCCGCGCCCGCGCGCTTGCCGCACTCCAGCAAAACGCACGTGAGCGCCTGGCCTCAACGCTGACCCCCGAACAGCTCGAACGCTACGAACGCGCCTTGGGCCTTTGGATCCCGCGTCTCACCACCCCGCCGCCGCTCCCCCGCAACTGAAGCCCCGCCTCGCCTCGATGAAACCGTTTCGCCTCCTGCTTATCCAGTCGCTGCTCGGCAATGTGTGGCTCGCCGCCCGGGTAAGCACTCACGTTCGCGCCCAACCCGAAACGCCCGCCCCCAACCTCGCCGTCGAACGCATTGAAACGACTCCCCTCGCCGCACCCGCCCCAGTGCCGGAACGCACCTTCCGCGCAACTGCTCAGGATCTCCGCGCGGCCGGATTGAGCCCCGCTTTGGTGGAGCGCATCCTCACCCAGATGCTCAACGAATCCGAACCGGTTGAGAAACGCGATTATTGGCAAACATCCCCGCGCATCCCTACGAGCGATCGCCTGCGACGCGAAACCGAGCGCGAACAGGCGCCGCGTGACGCGCTCGGCGACGACCATCGCTTCGGCGCCAAACGTATCGCCTCACTCCGCAAGGCTTACGGCGACTACACCCCGGAACAGCTTGACCAGATCGACGCGCTACTCCGCGACTACAAAAAGATCGGCGTCAAAGTCCGGGCGGAGCCAACCGATGCCATGGCGCGCCGGGAAATGAATGCTTTGCTCACCACGGAGCTGGAGACCGATCTGCTCAATCTACTCGGCCCCGAGGGCTTCTTCGACTATCAGGTCCGCAACAGCCCTAACTCTCCTATCCTGCGCCACGTCATGGGTGCCTTCAGTCCCACCGAGTCGGAGTTTCGCGACGTGTTCAGGCTCTACACTGCCGCTAACCGGTTATGGCCGGAACTCGCTCCCGTCCGACACTGCGTTCCGGGATTTCATTGCCGATCCCGCCAACCAATCGGCCCTCGTCGCAACCTTGGGTGACGAACGCGCCTGGGAACTCGAATTGGTCTCCGACCCCAAACTGGCCGCCGAAGCCCGCTTTCTCAGCGCCCTCGATCTCCCTTCCTCGTCCTTGGTTGCGCTTCAGGGCTACTCCGCGCTCGCCAGGAGAGCGCGCTCGCGGCGCTCGCGCCTGCGGCCGAGGGCACGCCCTCACCGGAAAGTCTCGAGACCGCCCGCCTCACCCTCACCCAAATCGCCGCCGACCTCGACTCCTTGCTGACTCCGGAAATTGCGGCCCGCTATCGCGAGACGCACGGCTATTGACTGAAGATACCGGAGCCGGTCGAAATACCGCTGCCCCCGAATTAGGGGAGTCTTTCGAAAGAAAGGAGGTGCCCACGGGCGCCACTCTTCCTCACTCGACGTGGTTTCAAAACGAAAGCAACGCAGGGTAAAAACAAAGGCACCAAAGCCCCTCCGCCGCGGCTCCACGGAGTCAGGACCTTCAACAGCAGGCTGATGGGCTTCCCGTCCCTTCGTTCCCTGCTGTAAAAACAGAACCACATCCGACATAGCCCAGTCCGGCGCACGGTCGTCGACAAGCGACGCCCCCTACCTCCTGCTTCCGTGTAGTCCGTGGTCCAAACCCAGCAGGCTGACGGCTCCGCTCTCCTCTGTTCCCTCCTGTAAAACAAAACCACATCCGACCTCGCCGAGTCCGGCGCGCGGCCGTCGACAAGCGACGCCCCTTTTACATCCTGCTTCCGTGTGGTCCGTGGGCCAAATCCCGCAAACTGACGGCTCCGTTCTCCTCTGTTCCCTCCTGTAAAACCCAATCCCTACCCGCTGACGGCCTTCGTTCCCTTGTGAGGAGATCCGAGAGGATCATGTCGTTACTTTGTCACAATACTTGTGCAAAGGAGCTGGGCGGTTCATGGACAATACGGACCGCTACCAGAGGAGCTGTCGACGAATTGAAACCACCCTCAGGGTATGGAAATCGTATCAAGGAATACGCCCAATGCGCCGTCAGGAGGCATGGAAATGCCGAAATGAGTATGACGCTGAGTTGCAACGTTATCACGACATGACCCCGCTCAGACTTTCGCTGGTCAGCGCCGGGCCGGTCGCACTGACTTCCCGCGACCTCTCCGACAGGGACGCTGCACTGCTGGTCGACCGATGCTGGGAGGCGCTGACTGCCCTACTCGCCGAATTACATCGCCGGTTGATGCGCAGTCTACACATTGCAGTGCTCCATTCCCGATTATCGAGCGACCAGCTCAAGATTGATCCACGTTTCAATGCTTTCCACAAGCGATTGATTCAACTGATTACGAGCCCGTTATCTCAAGCGAGCCATGCGGAAGTTCTACGACTCGCCGAACAGCTGATGCGGGACGAATATAGCGATCGCCATCAGCTGGCGGGCACCTTGATGGCCTGCTTGGGAACGGTTCCGCCGCCCCAAGCCATGCCAACATTTTCAGGCGATTTCGCTGACGAAGTATGTCTGTGTGCGGATCTCGCCCGGGGATGCGCCCCCTTTGCGGACGTGACCTATAACACGCCCGTGTAGGCAACGACGAGCAGGTAGCAATCGCAACAGGCATCGCCCCGATGCTGTGAATGGGGTGCTCGAAAAGTGCCGGCAACTCGATTGGGAAATGACCCTCCTCGAAAATTTGGCTCCGCTTACCAATCGATAGGGCCCCAGGCATGCCCATGAGTCCTTTCGCTCGCCGAAGATGAGAACGTATCAGGATAAAAGCCTTCCTTGCTCTTGGCTGCAGCGGTTGGCGGAATACGCTCAACGTATGGTGCCGAACTGTCGGGCAATGGTATTCGATTCGTTGCCGAATCGCCGGAGCATTTTGGAGGCATCTAAAAACAAGCAACCGCGCCACGTGCGGGGTTGTTTGAAAAGTGGAAAATTCTCCCCCCCTCCTCGAATTCTCCCCCCCTCCCCGTTGCCTCTCGAATGGGTCGACGAAAGTCGCAATTGAACTCCTACCTTTGATCGAAGATGCAACCGCTAGTTGGATCAATCTCCGTTGGGGCCTTCCGCTCACGGAAAACTCCATGGCGCATTTCGCGCTCGACCTGAATCGTTTGGTGGCCCTCCACCGCGACCCGAATGCGATATTCGTGCGGGACCACATCGCTGATTCCCGCGTCGGCGCGGACTGGGAGGTAACGAATCGCTAGCGACGCCAGAAGACCCATTCTGAGCCTTGAACCGGCACGAGCGTGTGTAGAAGCAACGGGGACAAGTCCGTTCCGAAGCACAGTGCGAGCAGGCACTGGAGCGGCGACGTCGGTATCGAACTACTCGGCGGGTTCACGCCCATGCGATGCGCATCGCTGCGGCTATCGCCAGAAATTATCGAAAAATAACTCGTTCTCATTCACCGATTCCTGCTTTTTTATCTAGTTCATGGATACTGCGCCCCACCACGTATTCTTCTCTTATTCTCGTGAGGATAACAAACACCCCGTTGACGACGAAGGACACGGCTGGGTTACCGCACTCTATCACGATCTCAAGGAGCGCCATCGCCGCTATTCTGGACGGGAGCTGAATATCTTTTTTGACCAAGAGTCGCTTGAGCTCGGCAAAGACTGGCGGCGCGCACTCGGAGCGGGCATCCGGGAGTCAAATCTCTTCCTCGCTTTCCTGTCGCCTAACTACCTCACGGGTGACAACTGCATTTGGGAGTGGGAATAGTATCTCTTGCGCGAGCATTCGTCGGCGCGAGGTGACGACGGCTTGGTGCCGATCTATTTCGTTGCTCCCCGCGAGATGCGCCCGGCCGAAGGCCAGCGCATCGCGGCTTGGCTCGATGCCATGCACGTGAAGTTTCCGTGGTTCAATCCTCGTGCCACCGATATCGTGGTCGAAGACGAGCAACGTTACCGGGACTTCGCGGCCGACATCCACCGCCGTAACCGCACGGAGATCCTGGAACTCCAACCTTGGGCCGAAGAAGGGCCCAAGGTGCTCAAGCAAATCGATGCGGCCGCGCGTAGTGCTGCACTCAAGGTCCAGTCGCGCGACTGGACCGAAGACGAGCGTCCTCTTTCGGAGCGTCTCGACTCCATCGACCGCTACATTTCCCACTGCCTCGCACCCGCTGATCTCGCTCCGGGCAACCTCAATCGTAGCCAAAGCACCTTCGTCGGTCGCCACGCTCAGTTAGGCCAACTGCACACCATCATTCGAAAAGGTGGAGCGCAGGTTGGAGGCCGCGGAAGTGGCGGGCGAGGGATGATCGCCGCTTCCCACGGTTTGGGTGGTCTGGGCAAGTCAGCCTTGGCTCGGCAATATGCGCATGCATATGCGGAGTATTTTGCGGCGGGCGGCACTTGGGAGCTACGATGTGCCGGCGAGACCAAGATCGGGCAGGTGCTACTCCAGTTGCTGGATAACCCAGATGGCGTTAAGACTGTTGAAAGGGAAGTGGACCTATCCCTCGAGCTGCACGAGGCTCAGAGAGCCAACAGTAGTTTAGCGGCCAAGGCGGTCGTGGCGCATCTTCGCGAACTTACGATGCGTCGCTGCGATATCGTGAGAGAACGTCTCGCCCGGCACTCTGAGCGCCACAGTGGCGATAGTAATTTTGCGACCCTCGATCAGCCGCGCCTGTTACTTATCCTAGACAACGTGGATCAGCCTGAGCTGCTGTCCAAATCACAGGTCAAATTATTGTCTGCTGAGGACTGGCTGGAAATCATCGTGACCAGCCGCCTCCATCCCGGAAAGTTTGGTGAGGATGCTCGCACTTTCCACAGCGTCGAAGTTGATGGGCTGCCCGAGAGCGACGCGTTGCAGCTGCTTCGCGAGTTGCAACCCGAGCAACGTTTCCCGGAAGGTGAAGAAAACGAGCAGGCCGCCCTTGAGATTGTGCGCTTGCTGGGCGGCTACACGTTGGCGATCGAATTGGTAGGCGCCTACATGAAAACCAAACCGCGAACCTTTCCTCCGACTCGAATGCTGGAGCAATTGCGCACCGACGGAGTAGCGCTGAAGGTGGACGCCTATGCCGCCGATCCGGACGTGAAGAATAAGATCGAAGACGAAGACTACCGGGGCCGCACGATCGGGTCTCTGGTCGCGTCGAGCATGGCCTAGGTAAGCCAACCGGCTCGGACTGCGCTTCATTTTGCTAGTTTTCTCATGCCGGACTCGATCCCGGTGGAATGGATACGCACCCTCACGGCGCAGGCGCATCCGGATGCCGGCTTGACGGAGGACGAAGGAGCATGGGCGGAGTTATGGAACGAATTGCACGATCTTCGGTTATGGCATCCAGTGGAAAACCCAGAGTGCGATAAGCAAGGTCTCGCCGTGTGGCCCCAGCTCGTTCGCATTCACCGCATTGTTGGCGAACACGTAAGATCTGCTGCCGGCCCTGAGCGATGGTCGGAAATTGAGGTATTTCTTGATCAGCTTACGACCGAGTTTGAACAGCGGGAAGGAAACGAAAACGCCGACCATCTGAGGAGGCAGCATCCTTGGCTGCTGGAACAGTTCGAATAGCTTTTAGCTCCTCAATCCCTTAAGGGGATAGTTATTTCGCCAGTGCTCCTACGATCGGTGAATGTTTCGGTGGAGTATGAAGGGGACCACGGTTCACCAAACCGAGCTAAAGCCTGTCCAGCGGGCGCAAGTCGTTGGTGATAAGCTGTAAGCGTGATAAAAAAGAGGCCTAAATCGGGAGTAAATCCTGGTTTAGGCCCAAAAACGGCGTCTATGATTGGGTGTGAAACTAATACACAAAGCCGTCGGAGATGAAATTGCCCTGCAGAGCTGGCTGCGTCCAGCGCTTACGACTGTCGGGCCGAACAAAGATTACGGGCAGTTTCGCGAGCCGCTCGATGCGGTGGACCGAGTGCTGCGAGCCAGTCACCTTGAATCGATGGCGATGGACTTCGCGCGGGTGGGCTTCGAGTCGGTCGACGCCGGGCAGCTGCGCCGTCGCCTGGAGTTCGCGCGCAAGGCGCTGCGGGTGCATGTGTTGCGTATGCTGTTGGGAAACATGCCTTTTCGGCAACTCTCGCGCACGATTGAGGGCATCAAGGGCGTTTCCAAGAGCGTGTTGGAGCGAGCTTCGCAGTGCTTTACCGCCGAACCGGTGCGGTGGATGGGTCAGGTGTTTATCGAGATGGTCGCCGAGGCGGACCGGGCGGCCGAACTCGGTCTGGCCGAGCCGCAGTCGATGGAGACGTGCCTGGTGGACTCGACGTGCTGGCCCACCAACATCCACTTTCCGGTGGATTGGGTGCTGCTGCGCGATGTGAGCCGAACCCTGCTCAAGGCGGTGATCCTGATCCGCCGGGCCGGCATGCGTGCACGCATGCCGGCGGAGCCGGAGGTCTTCGCCCGACAGATGAACCGGCTGTGCATTGAGATGACGCACACCCGACGGCGTGCGAATGCCAAACGAGCGCGCAAGCAGGTGCTACGCAAGATGAAGCGACTGTTGCGCACCATCGGTGAACACGCCCAGCGACACCGCAACCGCCTGGACCAAGCGTATGCGTCGACCCACACCTCCGCGCGACAGGCCGCTCGCATCGTCAAACGCATCGTCGAACGCATCGTCGAACGCATCGACG
>JAGGDC010000002.1 GCA_020809425.1 Candidatus Synoicihabitans palmerolidicus
CACAGACTTTGGCACGCCAGGTGAATGGCCGTGAGCGACGACGAACACATCGTATCGACCGCCAGGCTGGGTCCGTGCCAATCAAAAAAGTACGAGACCCGATTCGCAATCGACGCATACGAAGAACTCAACGGCACGACCTCACCCGCGGAGACATCTCCCGCGCCGTACAATTGATATTCCCCGTACATCACCCCCACAAAGACTCCCACTGATCGGCCAGCCCACGCTGATCGCCGGTAACCGGCATCCTCCAGCGCCTGCCAAACCGTCTGCAAAAACAAACGCTCCTGCGGATCAAGCGCATAGGCCTCACGCGGAGTCACCCCAAAGAAACCAGCATCAAATTTTTCCACTCCCTCGATGAAGCCCCCCCACTTATTGCGGGTCTTGCCCGGTTTGCCTGACTCCGGATCATAAAATTTCCGCCAGTCCCAGCGCTGCAACGGAATCTCCTCAATACAATCGCGGCCATCACGTAGATTTGCCCAAAACATAGCCAGATCATCTGCCATCGGATAACGTCCCGCCACCCCGATAATCGCGACGTCCGTGGCTTTAATCTCCCGGTTCTGCCCCGGTTCCGCAGCTGGCGTCGGCTGACCCTCCGCTTGGATTACTCCTCCGTTCAGTAGTGCCGTTCCGATGCGCTCATCCGTGCTTCCGCCGATCAACCGCAGTGCCCTCTCCCCGTGTTGAGCGACCAAATATTCGGCCAGTTCAGCCAACGTCTGATGCTCGAAGAGCAACGTTTTGGACAACTCACCAAAATCCACCTCCAGCCGTCGCGTGAAGTCCATCACCATGACTGAATCGATCCCGAACTTCTCCAACGCATCCATTGGTTGAATACGTTCCACCGGCAGTTTAACCAGCTCTGAAAAACGAGTCGTCAACCATGGCAAGAGCGCCACCACCGTGCGATCAACATCTGCGGAAACCAACTGCATGGGGGGAGGCGATTTCACCACCCGCGCGCGGTCGCCCGGCTTAAGCAAACGCTCAATTGATCGCTGGTCCCCCGCCAACAAAGCCAAACGCGGTCGACCGAGACGCACGGCTTCCTCCAAACGGATCAAACCCTCTTCAGGCTCGAGCACTCTCAAACCGACCTGAGCCAACTTGCGTTGCTCGACGTCGGCATCGCGTCCCATACCGACGCCCCTCCACAAGGGCCATGCCACTGAAACCGTAACTCCCGAGCACTCCCCTTTCATTCGCCGGGCCTCGCGCAGTTCAGCCCATCCGTCCATAAACCCATTGGCATAGGCGTAGTCGGCTTGCCCGACATTACCCAAAGTCGCCGCCACCGAAGAAAACAAAATGAAACAGTCCAAGGGATCGCCCTGAGTCGCCGTATCAAGTACCTGCACCCCCGCAACCTTGGGCGCCAACACCCTCTGGGCGGAATCCGAAACCTTGTCTCGCACGAAACGATCATCGAGCACGCCGGCGGCATGAATGACCCCATGCAAAGAGCCAAAGTGGGCCCGCGCCATTGCCAGCGCCCGCTCCACCTCGGAACCGACCGTGACATCAGCAGCCACATAAATCGCCTCGCCACCAGCCGCTCGAATCGACGTCACCACCGCATCGCTCACCGCGCCCGACTCCGATCGACCCATCAATACAATCCGAGCGCGAAACCGGCTCGCCAAGTGTCGGGCTACCGAAGCGCCTAGGCCTCCGGCGCCACCGGTGATCAAGTAAACGCCTTCCGGTCGAAATTCCGTGGCCACACTCGGATCCGACGGCACCCAAATTTCCGGTACTTCAATTTCTCTTCGACCGTGTGACCATCGCACGACGGCGGCCTCGTCTATTGCACCTAACTCTCTCAACCACGCCTCCGTGTTCGACGGTTCAATATCCACCGCCACCATGCGGAGATGGGGTTTTTCCAAACTCAGACTTCGCGCGTAACCGCCCCATGCCGCCCCCACGCCCCCGGTCACGATTATGCGCACCTGTTTTTCGTTCACCGATCTCACCAACGATCGCATCAACACCATGAGCTCCGTCGTCGAACCTTCGTCCTTTACTCGCACGATGATGGTATCTGGTACGTCGGCAACGTTGTCCGTCGCATCAGCCAGGCTCAAATGCCGTAGGTGTAATGCCGGAACTCGGGTTTGCAGGCTTTCACCCCATCCCGGTTCGCCGCCGATCGTCCAGATTCGCCCGGCGTGAATTGCCGCCGGCGCCTCCGTTTCCTGCCAGCGCGGCTTCAACCACACCAGGTCTTCGGGCTCAGATTGCGCGGGCGAAGCGTGCAGCACACGCATGCTCATTCCCGTCAGGCTTGTCACCACATTTCCCTGCTCATCGAGCAAGCGCACGCGAAAGCGCAGGAGTCCTCCTTTCGCCTCCATCCGTTCGACGTGAGCCCATCCGCGTTCCGGCACCTGCCCAAAACTCACCTCCTCGACGGCGAACGGCACCGGGAGACCACTCGCGTCTTTACGACCCAAAGCCGCGGTGGACTGCAAGGCCCCGTCCAACAAAGCCGGAGGAAGCACCCATCCCGTCCCATCATCTGGCGCCAACTCCAACCGGGCCAATGACTCCGTATCTGAAAACTGAATAAACTGCACCGCCCGCATTCCCCGTCCCAAGCTCAACCCAACGTCTTCGCAACGCGCATACAATTCCTCCGCGTCCAATCTACCGTCACACCTTGCCTGCACCGCCGTGATATCGACCTGCTCAGACGGGTTGACCAGCGCGCTCCCGCCCAATCGTAGTCGACCTTCCGCGTGCACCACAGCATCCGAACCCGACACAATCGTGAACTCCACACTCCGCTCCTCACGGTTGAGCCGAATTTCAACCTCGGTGGGTGCAGTCACCACCAAGGGTTGTCGCCAGGCCACATGATGCAGCGAGACCGTGTCTCCCATCATGCCGAGTTCGCGCGCCGCCACCACCGCCATCTCCAAGTAGGCCACTCCCGGTAATGTCGCTTGACCATTAACCACATGATCTCGCAGGAAAAACTCGTCGCCCGACCATCGCGTAGTGAAACACACCTGACCAAACGTCGACGTATTGCGGTGCAATAGTGGATGCAGTTGAGTCACTCGCATTTCGGTATCCACCAACTCGGAGGTCTGCTCTGACCAGTAGCGTTCCCGGGCGAACGGATAACCGGCGAGTGAAACTCTCCGACCCATTCCGGACGGAAATAGTTGCTCCCAATCAGGCTCGACTCCCTTGACGTAGAGCGCACCCAGCACGCCGAGTTTTTCCCGCCAAATCCCGGGCAGCTTTCGAACCACCGTCAACTCACCAGCTATCTGCGCCGCCATTTGCTGGTGAATTAACGCATCGGCCTCGTCCGTGGTGAGGTGTGACGTTGAGCGCAAAACACCCGATCGTTTGCCGCCTGATCCAAGAACATTCAAATCGTCCCGCAACGCCTTGATCGACGTCGCCACCATGGCCAAACGTTCTTCGAAATGCGCGCGTCCCAAGGCCAGGGTAAACGCCACGTCGACCAGATTCATGTCATCGGTTAAGTGCTCAGCGGTGCTCTGCAGCAGCTCGGTCAAAGCCTCGGGAGTGTGGACGGAGAACACCATGAGTTGCGCCGAATCCGGTTCCTCGATGGCGGCAACTGGTCCGATCCTGGGAGACTCCTCTAACACGAGATGGCAGTTGGTCCCGCTGAAACCATAAGAACTCACGGCAGCGCGACGGGGTCGCCCCTCCACTCGAGGCCATGGTGTGAGTTCGGCAACGGGCCGAAACGGACTCTCGGTGAAATCGATGTACGGATTTACCTTCTGCAAGTGGAGAGAACGGGGGATCTGCCCGCTGCGAAGCGCACCCAAAACCTTGATGACGCTACACACGCCGGCCGCGGCCATCGTGTGACCGATATTGGACTTCACCGCCCCGAGTAAACAACCGCCCTTATCCGACCGAAAACGACGGTAAGTCTGCGTCAGGGCTTGCACCTCCACCGGATCGCCCAGCTTGGTGCCGGTACCATGTGACTCCACATAGTCGATGCTTTCCGGCGTCACACCGGCCCGTTCGTAGGCTTCCAATTGCACCTCAGTCTGCGCCAGACCGCTCGGCGCGGTGATCCCATTGGTACGACCATCCTGATTGATCGCCGATCCCTTAATCACTCCGTAAATCGTGTCCCGATCACGTTGCGCTGCCGTCAACGATTTTAGAACAACAACGCCCGCCGCCTCACCCGGCACAAAACCATCCGCTGCAGCGTCGAACGTTTTACAGCGTCCGTCTGGCGCCAACATGCCCATGGAGCCCAAGGCAAGGTAGACCTTTTCCGAAGCAAACACGCGTACGCCACCCGCCAGGGCCAAATCGCATTCCCCTCGTCGAAGACTTTCGCACGCCAAATGGATCGCCACCAGAGAGGAAGAACACGCCGTATTGATCGCGATACTGGGTCCATGTAGATCCAGGAAATAGGAAATGCGCGCCGCCAAAATCGATTCTGCGTTCCCCTGAAACAGCGGCGCCTTTTCCGTCCCGGCGAGCGCCGCCGACACCCGTCCAAGGTAATCACTCGGTTCCACGCCCGCAAAAACGCCGCACTTCCGAGCCCGTCGGGTGGAGGCGCCCGCATAACCTGCGTCCTCGAGTGCATGGTAGCACTCCTGCAGGAAAACACGCTGTTGTGGATCGGTTGCTTCGGCCTCCCGGCCCGAGATCGCGAAAAACATCGGATCAAACTTGTCCGCATCAGTTAAAAACCCACCCCACTTAAACGAGGTCTTATCAGGTCGCTTGGCGTTGGGATCGTAAAACCGAGAGTGATCCCAACGGTCTGGCGGCACTTCCGTAATTGAATCCACCCCGTCGCGCAAATTTCGCCAAAATTCTGTCACCGTATTTGCGCCTGGAAACCGCCCAGCTAAACCGACGACCGCAATATCATTCCTGGACTCGGCGCCGACCAGCGGGGGTGCCCCCATGTTGGTCTCAACCCGACTTGTCGAGGGGAGTGAACAGGTTTTTTCCACCGCCGAAACGGGGGGCGACACTTCATTTTCTGTCGCCAATTCGGTCATCAATCCCTCCCCGACAATAAATGTCGCGAGACGCTCCACGCTGGCGTGATCAAACAAAACCATTGGTTTCAATTCAATGCCCAAGACACGGTTCAGCTCGTTAACGAATGCCACGCCGACAATTGAATCCACCCCGTATTCGGAAAACGGTGACTTCACATCCAAATCACCCGGTGCGAGACGAAGAATTCGCTCCAGCGCCGTTGCCACCCGGATCTGGACGTCCGCCACATTGACGTTCGACCTCGCACAAATGGAGCCCGTCGAATCGTCAACATTTTCCCCCTTCGGCATACCCACGGCCAAGCGCCGAGCCATGATCAGCTCGCATTGGTTCGACTCGATCTTCACTTCCGCACCTTTGTCCCGCATGTGAAATTCCCCAAAACTCGCCGTGGTCAAAACCTCCAGCCATATCAATCTAGACATCCGCGGGATCTCCAAGATGGCTCGTCCCCCTGCGACCAAGGCCTGATTTAGTCGCGCAACTATCACCGCAATCGCGGCGATTTCTCGGGGCAATGCCGTAACGGCAATCAGGGAAAATCCATCTCCAAACTCATCCTCGAGAGGAGTGCCCCGACGGAGCAAACGCTCTTCTCTCACTGCCTCCCGGACCCTTGACTCCGCTTCCTCAGGTAAGGGACCGATGACCGCCACCGACCCTGAGGATGTGTCTTGTCGAGCAAACGCCGCAACCGCCGAGGCCAACCTCAAACGCAAAGAATCGAGCTGCATTTCGTCGATCATGGGTCAGTTAAAAAGGTGTTCCACCAGGATGTCATCGAGACTTCGTGGTTCGGGTGGTGGTAATAGGTTGAGCGTGGCAGCTCCAACAGTTCGCACTGCCGGGCCACACTCAGCTTCGGATGCTCGGTTTCGATCATGCTGCGGCGCTCCTTACTCTCCAAATGGGCCAACTTTTTTTGAGCCACTCGAGCTCCATCTGCAGCTGCCCGATCCGCGCATACAGTTCCTTTTCTTTCTTTGCGATTCCGCTCGATCTCGTCGCGCACCTGCGCCGAGGGCTTCGCGAAGACCTCCGGCAACCGCTCGGACACCTCCTTCTTCCACTGACTCACTTGCACCGGATGCACCTCGTGACGCTGCGCGATTACGTGGATCGGCTCGATTCCCTTGAGGGCTTCGAGCCCTACTTTCGCTGTGAACTCGACACTGAAGGCACGTCGTTGCTTCGACATATTGGACTCCTTTGGGATTTAATCATCCCTCCTGTCCAACTTCATGGGTCCACCTCACTTGCCATTTTGCGGGCCGTGATTTCACAACTTACTTACACTACAAGCTACCCCGACAAATCACGAGAGGGGCACGCCGTACCCATAAAACAAGAAAAGAAGATAATTTGTGAAAAAATTGAGCCGGCGCCTACTCCCTTCAATTACTTCCTCACAAGTCTTCATTGACCAAAGGCCCATGGGAAAATAATTTTCTTCCTCACCGAATCATCACGCGAACCCTACGGAAGGTGTAGTAAACTGTGACTAGTCATTTAACAGGTCCCATACCCCACTATTATTACTATTTATTCACCCCCAAAGGGGTGTAGGGAAATAGACCGGGCCAGCGGGAGGAAGAAAGGGTGCTCGGCCCAGGCGACCGAGGTAGAACCTTTCGATTGGCCAACGTTGGCGATAAGTCTCGGCGAGTACCGTGGCCGGCGCATCCCACAGATTAGTCCAACATGCCATGCGTCGTTGGTGCTCTTGATCGTAGAGGCTGACCCCACTTGGAGCTTCCCCTGCCCGCTCAATCGCGACAGTGATTTCTTCGACCCATGAAGCGCTTCCCTGCCATTCTGGCCGTTTCGCTGGTCGCCAACCTGCTGCTGGCCGCCGCTTGGTTATCCGCCCCTCGTCCCACCCCATCCGCTCCACCCGCCCCGGCCACACCGTCGGTCGCGTCACCCCGCGTGTCCCCGGTCGCTCCCGTCCCGGAGTCGGCGAGCAATCCGGTGCTCGCGTGGTCCGACTGGCTCACCACCCAAGCCTCCGGTCGCTCCACCGCCGAGATCGTGGCCGGTCTGCGGGCCGCCGGTTGTCCGCTGCCCATGCGGCGCGCCATCGTCGCCGATCTGGTGGATCAGGAGTTTGCTGAACGCCGAGCCGCCATCCGCGCCTCCCACCCGCCACGGCGATACTGGGAACTCGGATTCCGCAAAGATGCCGTTCCGATGAACGCTCGCCACGACTTGGTCATCCTGGATATCGAAGCGCATGCGCGTCGCCGTGCACTCCTCGGAGAGATGCGCAGCTCCCGCTCCCTCCAAAACCGTCTGCGCGATTTTGCCCCCACCGAATCCGAATATCGCACGCTTTACCCCTTGTTTACCGCCGCTGCCAAGGCCTCGCGTGAATATTAGGCCACCACCACGGCGACTCGCTTCATTCGGCGCGCCGGCGGAAGCCGCTCCCGTCATGGCCCGCTTGCAGATCGACACACAGGCCGCCGTGCGCGACCTCGCCCACAACCCGCAACTCGACGAGGTCGGCCGCGCCCGCGCGCTTGCCGCACTCCAGCAAAACGCACGTGAGCGCCTGGCCTCAACGCTGACCCCCGAACAGCTCGAACGCTACGAACGCGCCTTGGGCCTTTGGATCCCGCGTCTCACCACCCCGCCGCCGCTCCCCCGCAACTGAAGCCCCGCCTCGCCTCGATGAAACCGTTTCGCCTCCTGCTTATCCAGTCGCTGCTCGGCAATGTGTGGCTCGCCGCCCGGGTAAGCACTCACGTTCGCGCCCAACCCGAAACGCCCGCCCCCAACCTCGCCGTCGAACGCATTGAAACGACTCCCCTCGCCGCACCCGCCCCAGTGCCGGAACGCACCTTCCGCGCAACTGCTCAGGATCTCCGCGCGGCCGGATTGAGCCCCGCTTTGGTGGAGCGCATCCTCACCCAGATGCTCAACGAATCCGAACCGGTTGAGAAACGCGATTATTGGCAAACATCCCCGCGCATCCCTACGAGCGATCGCCTGCGACGCGAAACCGAGCGCGAACAGGCGCCGCGTGACGCGCTCGGCGACGACCATCGCTTCGGCGCCAAACGTATCGCCTCACTCCGCAAGGCTTACGGCGACTACACCCCGGAACAGCTTGACCAGATCGACGCGCTACTCCGCGACTACAAAAAGATCGGCGTCAAAGTCCGGGCGGAGCCAACCGATGCCATGGCGCGCCGGGAAATGAATGCTTTGCTCACCACGGAGCTGGAGACCGATCTGCTCAATCTACTCGGCCCCGAGGGCTTCTTCGACTATCAGGTCCGCAACAGCCCTAACTCTCCTATCCTGCGCCACGTCATGGGTGCCTTCAGTCCCACCGAGTCGGAGTTTCGCGACGTGTTCAGGCTCTACACTGCCGCTAACCGGTTATGGCCGGAACTCGCTCCCGTCCGACACTGCGTTCCGGGATTTCATTGCCGATCCCGCCAACCAATCGGCCCTCGTCGCAACCTTGGGTGACGAACGCGCCTGGGAACTCGAATTGGTCTCCGACCCCAAACTGGCCGCCGAAGCCCGCTTTCTCAGCGCCCTCGATCTCCCTTCCTCGTCCTTGGTTGCGCTTCAGGGCTACTCCGCGCTCGCCAGGAGAGCGCGCTCGCGGCGCTCGCGCCTGCGGCCGAGGGCACGCCCTCACCGGAAAGTCTCGAGACCGCCCGCCTCACCCTCACCCAAATCGCCGCCGACCTCGACTCCTTGCTGACTCCGGAAATTGCGGCCCGCTATCGCGAGACGCACGGCTATTGACTGAAGATACCGGAGCCGGTCGAAATACCGCTGCCCCCGAATTAGGGGAGTCTTTCGAAAGAAAGGAGGTGCCCACGGGCGCCACTCTTCCTCACTCGACGTGGTTTCAAAACGAAAGCAACGCAGGGTAAAAACAAAGGCACCAAAGCCCCTCCGCCGCGGCTCCACGGAGTCAGGACCTTCAACAGCAGGCTGATGGGCTTCCCGTCCCTTCGTTCCCTGCTGTAAAAACAGAACCACATCCGACATAGCCCAGTCCGGCGCACGGTCGTCGACAAGCGACGCCCCCTACCTCCTGCTTCCGTGTAGTCCGTGGTCCAAACCCAGCAGGCTGACGGCTCCGCTCTCCTCTGTTCCCTCCTGTAAAACAAAACCACATCCGACCTCGCCGAGTCCGGCGCGCGGCCGTCGACAAGCGACGCCCCTTTTACATCCTGCTTCCGTGTGGTCCGTGGGCCAAATCCCGCAAACTGACGGCTCCGTTCTCCTCTGTTCCCTCCTGTAAAACCCAATCCCTACCCGCTGACGGCCTTCGTTCCCTTGTGAGGAGATCCGAGAGGATCATGTCGTTACTTTGTCACAATACTTGTGCAAAGGAGCTGGGCGGTTCATGGACAATACGGACCGCTACCAGAGGAGCTGTCGACGAATTGAAACCACCCTCAGGGTATGGAAATCGTATCAAGGAATACGCCCAATGCGCCGTCAGGAGGCATGGAAATGCCGAAATGAGTATGACGCTGAGTTGCAACGTTATCACGACATGACCCCGCTCAGACTTTCGCTGGTCAGCGCCGGGCCGGTCGCACTGACTTCCCGCGACCTCTCCGACAGGGACGCTGCACTGCTGGTCGACCGATGCTGGGAGGCGCTGACTGCCCTACTCGCCGAATTACATCGCCGGTTGATGCGCAGTCTACACATTGCAGTGCTCCATTCCCGATTATCGAGCGACCAGCTCAAGATTGATCCACGTTTCAATGCTTTCCACAAGCGATTGATTCAACTGATTACGAGCCCGTTATCTCAAGCGAGCCATGCGGAAGTTCTACGACTCGCCGAACAGCTGATGCGGGACGAATATAGCGATCGCCATCAGCTGGCGGGCACCTTGATGGCCTGCTTGGGAACGGTTCCGCCGCCCCAAGCCATGCCAACATTTTCAGGCGATTTCGCTGACGAAGTATGTCTGTGTGCGGATCTCGCCCGGGGATGCGCCCCCTTTGCGGACGTGACCTATAACACGCCCGTGTAGGCAACGACGAGCAGGTAGCAATCGCAACAGGCATCGCCCCGATGCTGTGAATGGGGTGCTCGAAAAGTGCCGGCAACTCGATTGGGAAATGACCCTCCTCGAAAATTTGGCTCCGCTTACCAATCGATAGGGCCCCAGGCATGCCCATGAGTCCTTTCGCTCGCCGAAGATGAGAACGTATCAGGATAAAAGCCTTCCTTGCTCTTGGCTGCAGCGGTTGGCGGAATACGCTCAACGTATGGTGCCGAACTGTCGGGCAATGGTATTCGATTCGTTGCCGAATCGCCGGAGCATTTTGGAGGCATCTAAAAACAAGCAACCGCGCCACGTGCGGGGTTGTTTGAAAAGTGGAAAATTCTCCCCCCCTCCTCGAATTCTCCCCCCCTCCCCGTTGCCTCTCGAATGGGTCGACGAAAGTCGCAATTGAACTCCTACCTTTGATCGAAGATGCAACCGCTAGTTGGATCAATCTCCGTTGGGGCCTTCCGCTCACGGAAAACTCCATGGCGCATTTCGCGCTCGACCTGAATCGTTTGGTGGCCCTCCACCGCGACCCGAATGCGATATTCGTGCGGGACCACATCGCTGATTCCCGCGTCGGCGCGGACTGGGAGGTAACGAATCGCTAGCGACGCCAGAAGACCCATTCTGAGCCTTGAACCGGCACGAGCGTGTGTAGAAGCAACGGGGACAAGTCCGTTCCGAAGCACAGTGCGAGCAGGCACTGGAGCGGCGACGTCGGTATCGAACTACTCGGCGGGTTCACGCCCATGCGATGCGCATCGCTGCGGCTATCGCCAGAAATTATCGAAAAATAACTCGTTCTCATTCACCGATTCCTGCTTTTTTATCTAGTTCATGGATACTGCGCCCCACCACGTATTCTTCTCTTATTCTCGTGAGGATAACAAACACCCCGTTGACGACGAAGGACACGGCTGGGTTACCGCACTCTATCACGATCTCAAGGAGCGCCATCGCCGCTATTCTGGACGGGAGCTGAATATCTTTTTTGACCAAGAGTCGCTTGAGCTCGGCAAAGACTGGCGGCGCGCACTCGGAGCGGGCATCCGGGAGTCAAATCTCTTCCTCGCTTTCCTGTCGCCTAACTACCTCACGGGTGACAACTGCATTTGGGAGTGGGAATAGTATCTCTTGCGCGAGCATTCGTCGGCGCGAGGTGACGACGGCTTGGTGCCGATCTATTTCGTTGCTCCCCGCGAGATGCGCCCGGCCGAAGGCCAGCGCATCGCGGCTTGGCTCGATGCCATGCACGTGAAGTTTCCGTGGTTCAATCCTCGTGCCACCGATATCGTGGTCGAAGACGAGCAACGTTACCGGGACTTCGCGGCCGACATCCACCGCCGTAACCGCACGGAGATCCTGGAACTCCAACCTTGGGCCGAAGAAGGGCCCAAGGTGCTCAAGCAAATCGATGCGGCCGCGCGTAGTGCTGCACTCAAGGTCCAGTCGCGCGACTGGACCGAAGACGAGCGTCCTCTTTCGGAGCGTCTCGACTCCATCGACCGCTACATTTCCCACTGCCTCGCACCCGCTGATCTCGCTCCGGGCAACCTCAATCGTAGCCAAAGCACCTTCGTCGGTCGCCACGCTCAGTTAGGCCAACTGCACACCATCATTCGAAAAGGTGGAGCGCAGGTTGGAGGCCGCGGAAGTGGCGGGCGAGGGATGATCGCCGCTTCCCACGGTTTGGGTGGTCTGGGCAAGTCAGCCTTGGCTCGGCAATATGCGCATGCATATGCGGAGTATTTTGCGGCGGGCGGCACTTGGGAGCTACGATGTGCCGGCGAGACCAAGATCGGGCAGGTGCTACTCCAGTTGCTGGATAACCCAGATGGCGTTAAGACTGTTGAAAGGGAAGTGGACCTATCCCTCGAGCTGCACGAGGCTCAGAGAGCCAACAGTAGTTTAGCGGCCAAGGCGGTCGTGGCGCATCTTCGCGAACTTACGATGCGTCGCTGCGATATCGTGAGAGAACGTCTCGCCCGGCACTCTGAGCGCCACAGTGGCGATAGTAATTTTGCGACCCTCGATCAGCCGCGCCTGTTACTTATCCTAGACAACGTGGATCAGCCTGAGCTGCTGTCCAAATCACAGGTCAAATTATTGTCTGCTGAGGACTGGCTGGAAATCATCGTGACCAGCCGCCTCCATCCCGGAAAGTTTGGTGAGGATGCTCGCACTTTCCACAGCGTCGAAGTTGATGGGCTGCCCGAGAGCGACGCGTTGCAGCTGCTTCGCGAGTTGCAACCCGAGCAACGTTTCCCGGAAGGTGAAGAAAACGAGCAGGCCGCCCTTGAGATTGTGCGCTTGCTGGGCGGCTACACGTTGGCGATCGAATTGGTAGGCGCCTACATGAAAACCAAACCGCGAACCTTTCCTCCGACTCGAATGCTGGAGCAATTGCGCACCGACGGAGTAGCGCTGAAGGTGGACGCCTATGCCGCCGATCCGGACGTGAAGAATAAGATCGAAGACGAAGACTACCGGGGCCGCACGATCGGGTCTCTGGTCGCGTCGAGCATGGCCTAGGTAAGCCAACCGGCTCGGACTGCGCTTCATTTTGCTAGTTTTCTCATGCCGGACTCGATCCCGGTGGAATGGATACGCACCCTCACGGCGCAGGCGCATCCGGATGCCGGCTTGACGGAGGACGAAGGAGCATGGGCGGAGTTATGGAACGAATTGCACGATCTTCGGTTATGGCATCCAGTGGAAAACCCAGAGTGCGATAAGCAAGGTCTCGCCGTGTGGCCCCAGCTCGTTCGCATTCACCGCATTGTTGGCGAACACGTAAGATCTGCTGCCGGCCCTGAGCGATGGTCGGAAATTGAGGTATTTCTTGATCAGCTTACGACCGAGTTTGAACAGCGGGAAGGAAACGAAAACGCCGACCATCTGAGGAGGCAGCATCCTTGGCTGCTGGAACAGTTCGAATAGCTTTTAGCTCCTCAATCCCTTAAGGGGATAGTTATTTCGCCAGTGCTCCTACGATCGGTGAATGTTTCGGTGGAGTATGAAGGGGACCACGGTTCACCAAACCGAGCTAAAGCCTGTCCAGCGGGCGCAAGTCGTTGGTGATAAGCTGTAAGCGTGATAAAAAAGAGGCCTAAATCGGGAGTAAATCCTGGTTTAGGCCCAAAAACGGCGTCTATGATTGGGTGTGAAACTAATACACAAAGCCGTCGGAGATGAAATTGCCCTGCAGAGCTGGCTGCGTCCAGCGCTTACGACTGTCGGGCCGAACAAAGATTACGGGCAGTTTCGCGAGCCGCTCGATGCGGTGGACCGAGTGCTGCGAGCCAGTCACCTTGAATCGATGGCGATGGACTTCGCGCGGGTGGGCTTCGAGTCGGTCGACGCCGGGCAGCTGCGCCGTCGCCTGGAGTTCGCGCGCAAGGCGCTGCGGGTGCATGTGTTGCGTATGCTGTTGGGAAACATGCCTTTTCGGCAACTCTCGCGCACGATTGAGGGCATCAAGGGCGTTTCCAAGAGCGTGTTGGAGCGAGCTTCGCAGTGCTTTACCGCCGAACCGGTGCGGTGGATGGGTCAGGTGTTTATCGAGATGGTCGCCGAGGCGGACCGGGCGGCCGAACTCGGTCTGGCCGAGCCGCAGTCGATGGAGACGTGCCTGGTGGACTCGACGTGCTGGCCCACCAACATCCACTTTCCGGTGGATTGGGTGCTGCTGCGCGATGTGAGCCGAACCCTGCTCAAGGCGGTGATCCTGATCCGCCGGGCCGGCATGCGTGCACGCATGCCGGCGGAGCCGGAGGTCTTCGCCCGACAGATGAACCGGCTGTGCATTGAGATGACGCACACCCGACGGCGTGCGAATGCCAAACGAGCGCGCAAGCAGGTGCTACGCAAGATGAAGCGACTGTTGCGCACCATCGGTGAACACGCCCAGCGACACCGCAACCGCCTGGACCAAGCGTATGCGTCGACCCACACCTCCGCGCGACAGGCCGCTCGCATCGTCAAACGCATCGTCGAACGCATCGTCGAACGCATCGACGAACGCATCGACGCGATGTTGGCTCAGATGCCCGCAACGATCAACCAGGCCCACGAACGCATCATCGGCGCGCGACCAGTGCCCAACGCCGAGAAGATCCTCCGCGTCTACGAACCCGACGTGCAGACCGTGGTCCGGGGCAAGGCGTCCGGCGCGGTCGAGTTTGGCAACACCCTCATGATCAGTGAGAACGTGACGGGGTTGATCACCGATTGGCAGTTGTATCAGGGAATGACTCCGGCCGAATGGCGTCAGTTCGACCTGAGCCTCGAGCGCCAGAATCAGTTCGACCTGAGCACGCCGATCACCGCCGCGGGCACCGACCGGGGCTTCTCGACCAAGCGGATGCGTCAGATCCTGGCCGCTGCGGGCATCTACGACGCGACCTGCCCGCGCGATCCTCAAGAACTGAAGCAACGTATGCCGGAACCAAAGGTCATCCAATTGCAACGCCGCCGGGCCTCGACTGAGGCCCGCATTGCCATCCTCAAGCAGCGTCAAGGCAAGCGTTTGCGGGCCAAGGGCTTTATGCACCGCTACCTTACGGTAGCATGGAGCGTCCTCGGCCACAACCTCTGGCTGATCGCCAGACTGCTGGCCGACCAGCCGCCACTGGCCCAAGCGGCCTGAGGTTATCACCAAAATTACTCCGTCACGATGCCCACCCGGATCACCGGAGGGCTTCGCGTGGCTGCGCTCCGGAGCACATCCGCATTGAGGATTCCTTCACGCAACGTATTTGCGTTTCAAGAGGTGGAATCCGCTCTTTCCGCTTCATAATCCTGTGAGCGAAAATCTCCTCACGATCCTACGCACGAAAATCGGAGTAAATGGGACAGGCTCCATCTACGTCCACTCCAAAGGCTCGGTTAAGAAGGAGTTGATCGCTTATTTGCGGCGCAAGAAGCCCCTGCGCAGTCCCTCCCCCCGCGCCAAGGGCAAGCTCTCGGGCCAGTTGCCGGGCGCGATCAATATCGGCGAGCGACCCGCTGAGGTGGAGCGCCGGGAGGTGCCCGGACACTGGAAGGCCGACTTGGTCATGGGTGCGGGCAATCGCACCGCCATTTTGGTCATCACCGAACGGGTCTCCCGCTACGTGATGATCGTCCCGTTGGGCGGCGCCAAAGACGCGATCAGCGTCGCCCGCGCTCTCATCCGGGCCTTCAAACGCCTGCCCGCCCACCTGCGCAAGACCCTCACCTACGACAACGGCCGCTAAATGGCCCAACATGCCGCCTTCTCCCTTGCCACAAAAGTGGCGGTCTACTTCTGCAATCCACACAGCCCTTGGCAGCGCGGTGCGGGCGCGCATATCACCGGTCTGATCCGGGAATACTTCCCTAAAGGCATCGACTTTAACACCGTCACCAAAGGCCAAATCGCCAAAGCGGAGTGGCTACTCAATAATCGCCCTCGCATCGTACTCGACGGACAGTCTTCCCGCTGAAGTCTTTCATGCTATTATACAAGAACCTGTGCACTAGCCGCTTGACGCCGCCCTTTTGGGTTTTGATGTTTATGATCTTGGGTGAGCTTGCGCGTGAATGTCCTTAAGCCTAGCGATACTGACATGGGTATAAATTTGAGTCGTCGCTAAATTCGCATGACCCAACAACTCCTGCACTAAACGAAGATCTGCTCCGGCGTTTAATAGATGCGTGGCGTAACTATGCCGCAGTTTGTGTGGCGTCAGGTCCAACGGAAGATCTCCCAATGCTAGATAACGTTTCAACAGAAGCTGGATCGTCCGAGGCGGAGGCGCGACTCCGGCTCGATTAACCACGACGGGGGAATCGAAAGTCGCATCTGCATAAAAATCCATTTTCCATCGCTTTAGCACTGCCAATGCCACTTTTCCCAGTGGGCACATACGTTCTTTGCCTCCCTTTCCTAATATTCGAGCGGAGCCACTCATCAAATCGATCGCCCCCCACTTGAGTGCACACAACTCACTGACTCTAAGACCACCTCCGTAAAGGAGCTCCATGATCAATCGATCCCGCCACGCCGTAAATGGGTCGATCGTCTCGTTCGCCAGTAACCGATCAGGTCCCAGTAAAAGTCGCTTGATCTGCAGTTCGCTTAGGAATATCGGCAATTTCTTTTCCAATGTAGGCAAAGGAATGCCGGTACACGGATTTCGCATCAGCCGCCCGCGGGCGATCCAAAACCGAAAAAAGACCCTCAATCCTGAGACGTGCAAGTGCAGGGTGCGGCGGTCAAATCTTCGCTGCGCCTCAATGACAAAATCCCGCATCTCACGACGCGTAAGTTCGTCAAAAGGTTTTTCGTCAATTTTGGCTGATTTCAGCCATATGAAAAAGTCCACAAACGCGTGCTGATAATTTCGCATCGTATATGCGGAATAACGTCTTTCTTTCGTGAGCCAAACGACGAAGGGATCAAGCCAATCACGCGAGATCTCCGCAGGTAATTCACCCTGGTTAGGATTCGTCGAGGGATTGTTCAACGTCATGCATGACCTTATCTGCATAGCGGCGAAGAGCACCTTCCGAGTCCAAGCCTTTGCTCCTGGCCGCCGCGCACAATACGAATAGCTCCCGCCCCAATACGGCATCGTCCAACTCCTCCGAAAGCGCTTCGACGGCTTCAGACTGTACCGACGGCGGTCGTGGAAGTTGTTTTTTCAGAATCTGTTTCCACACTGCTTCAGCCAACATGGTAGCCGGCAATCGAGGTGGCTGCGGCTTGAAGGATCCAGTGGCTACTGGACCATTTTTCTTTTCCTGTGCCTTTATTTCCTCCCATTTGGTGAGGACTTGATCCGAGGTACTGAGTCGATCTCCTTCCCCGAAAACGTGTGGGTGGCGACGGAGGAGTTTCTCGTTCACCTCATGGGCTACATCATCCAAATCAAAGTCGCCTCGTTCTTCGGCGATTTGAGCATGGAAGTAGACCTGAATCAGCACGTCTCCCAGCTCCTCCCGCATGTGAGCCATATCTTCTCGATCAATAGTCTCAATCAATTCGCTCACCTCATCGATCAAACAGCGCACCAAGGACTGATGGGACTGTTCTTGATCCCAAGGACACCCGCCAGGGGCCCGCAATCGCGCAATCGTCAAACGTAACTCGTGCAAACCGCTCATGGGACATGACTAAAACAGGTCCGAAGCGAAACACACGAAAAAGATGCGAAGTCAGACTCCATCCTCGTCATCTAAAAATTCCTTGCTGGTTTTTGTTCAGCGGCTGTGTTTCGTGAGGGCTGAATTATGGGCGACAAACTAGTAGAAATCATGGCGTGGAAACGGCAGGAAATCGCGCCCTTGATGCGCTCGGTTTCACTGCAACAATTGGCCGAGCTCAACGCCTCGCTGCCTCCCGTACCTTCGTTCGCAAACCACCTTCGCCGGCAAAACGGTGATCTCGCGATAATTGCGGAAATCAAACGTCGATCCCCTTCCGCGGGAACGATCGCGACAGGCGTAAATGCCCCGGATCAGGCAATCCGGTATCAAGCGGCCGGAGCAGACTGCTTGTCTGTGTTGACCGATCAAAAATTCTTTGGAGGCTCCCTCGACGACCTCGAATCCGTGGTGTCCAAATTTTCCGATCACCCCCCTGCCGTGCCCTGCCTACGCAAGGACTTCATGGTTCACCCCATTCAAGTGCACGAGGCCAGACGCGCCGGTGCCAGTGCCATTCTCATCATAGTTCGTGCGCTCTCTGATTCAGAGATCAGGACCCTCGCCGAGGCCGCCGCCGCTGCCGGCCTCGATGCCTTGTTTGAAATCCACTCCGAACCGGAACTCGCCCGCGCCCTGGGACAAGGCGCGAAAATCATCGGGGTCAACAATCGTGACTTGGCCATATTCAAAACCGATTTGGCCCTAAGCGAGCGCTTAATCCCGCTCTTCCCTGCCGATATCATTGCCGTCAGTGAAAGCGGGATTCATACGCCCACCGACGCACACCGGGCCAAGGCCTACGGAGCGCATGCCGTTTTGGGAGGAGAAGCCTTGATGAAGTCAGGTGATCCAGCGCAACTCATCACTCAATTTCGATCCGCGTAAATCAGACAAAAAAAGCGGCCCAATATAGAGCGTGTCCCACAAGCGCAAGAGGTTGGCTAATAGGAGGTAGCGTAAAAATAAAGAGGCCGAATCCGGGAGAATTTCCTGGTTTCGGCACAAAAACGGCGTGTATAATTTGGTGTGAACAATACTATTGAGGCCGTCGCCCCGGAAGTTGCCCTGCAAACCTGGCTGCGTCCAGACCTGACTCCGGTCGGACCCAACAAAGATTACGCCGCGTTGCGCGATCAACTGGCGGGGCTCGACCAGTTGCTGGCTAACAGTCACTTGGAAGCGATGGCCGTGAACTTTGCCCGGGAAAACTGGCGGGGCGACGACGTGGCCGGGTTGCCGCGCCACCTGCAGTTCGCGCGCAAGGCGCGGCGGGTGCAGGTATTGCGCATGATGCTCGGGAAAATCAGCTTGCGTAAACTTTCCCTGAGCATCGCCTCCAGCGATCTGTTGGCCGACTTTTGCGGAGCGCGCCGGATCGACGGCATCAAGGGGGTCTCCCAAAGAAAGCGTGCGGGAGCGTGCGTCCAAATGCTTCACCGCCGGGCAGGTGCGCAGGATGAGCCAAGTCTTTATCGAGATGTGCGGTGAGGCGGACCGGGCGAGCGAACTGAGACTGGCTGCGGCGCAGCCGATGGATACGTGCCTGGTGGACTCGACCTGCCTGCAGGCCAACATCCCTTTTCCGGTCGACTGGGTGCTCTTTCGCGACGTGAGCCGCACCCCCTGCTCAAGGCGGTGAAACTGCGCCGTGCAGCGGGGTTGCGGGGTCGGATGCCGACCGAGCCGCCAGTCTTTGCCAAGCAGATGAATCGGTGGTGCATCGCGATGACCCACAGCCGACGGCGCCGCGATGCGAAGCGGGCCCGCAAGGGCGTGCTCCGCCAGATGAAACGCCTGCTGCGCACCATCGGCGAGCACGCCCGCCGCCACCGCGACCACCTCGCCGCCGACTACGCCCGGACCCGCTGCAGTGAGCGCCACCCACCCGCATCATTGCGCGCATCGACGCCAGGCTCGAGCAACTGCCGGCCGCGATCAACCAGGCCCACGAACGCATCATCGGCGCGCGACCAGTGCCCAACGCCGAGAAGATCCTCCGCGTCTCCGAACCCGACGTGCAGACCGTGGTCCGGGGCAAGGCGTCCGGCGAGGTCGAGTTTGGCCACACCCTCATGATCAGTGAGCACGTGACGGGGTTGATCACCGATTGGCAGTTGTATCAGGGAATGGCTCCGGCCGAATGGCGTCAGTTCGACCAGAGCCTTGAGCGCCAGAATCAGTTCGCCCTGAGCACCCCGATCAAAGCGGCGAGCACCGACCGAGGCTTCTCGACCAAACGGCTGTGCGAACGCTTGGCCGAAGCCGACATTTATGACGCCACTTGCCCCCGCGCTCCGCAGCAACTGCAACGGCGCATGCAGGAGCCGCAGTTCGTGGCGCTCCAACATCGCCGGGCTTCGACGGAAGCCCGCATCGCCATCATCAAGCAACGCCAAGGCAAGCGATTGAGTGCCAGAGGCTTCACGAATCGCTACCTGGCGGTAGGCTGGAGCATCCTCGGTCACAACCTGTGGCTCATCGCCCGACTGCTGGCCGACCAACCACCGCAGGCCCAAGCCGCCTAAAACCACCAAGCCTACTCCAACGATGAACAATAAACCGGCTGCCGGAGTTTTCCCTCATGGAAACGATCCAGGCACTGACTGCTGCGACACTGCAATTTAGCCATTAAATTGCATCTGCGCGCGCCTACATCCGCCATTGGTAGCCGGAAATCCGCTCAAAAATCGGCTTTCCGGCCCCCCCTTCCAAAAATCAAGGTAAATGGGACACGCTCCAGGTAGTGCCGCTCGTGCAGCTGCGCGTCGAACCACTCCTGCTCGGCCGCAGTGGCCATGCGCACCTCCAGGTTTCGATCCCAGCGCTTCTGCTCCGGGTTTTCGTGCGTCGCTTCCGTTTCCGTTTCACCTTTAGATTGCAACCCACTGAAACAGATCGAAAATCGTCCAAATGGTCTAGCTCAAAGTTACACCGCTGACCTTCAATCACTTCACCCGTCACGGGAAAAGACCATGAGATGGCCCCTCGCGCCACTCCGTTTGGACTTCCCTTTAGCTCCCGGTCTGCTTCACTCTTTTTCCGTCCTTCGTCCAGCGACAACTGACTAAACCAACTCTCTATCATGAATACCACGATCACTGCCATTAACGCCCGGGAAATCATTGATTCCCGCGGTAATCCGACTGTTGAGGTCGATGTGAAACTCGCCGACGGCACCTTGGGCCGCGCCGCGGTTCCCTCAGGCGCCTCCACCGGCGAGCACGAAGCTCACGAACTGCGCGACGGATCCATCAAGGGACTCAAGAACGCCAAGGCCAAAGCCGCCAAAAGCCGCTACCTCGGTAAGGGCGTGTTGAGCGCCGTCGCCAACGTAAAGGACATCATTTCCCCCGCCCTCGCTGGCTTCGACGCCTGCGATCAAGTCGGTATCGACACCGCCATGATCGATCTCGATGGCACCAAGACCAAATCCAAGCTCGGCGCCAACGCCATTCTCGGTGTCTCCCTCGCCGCCGCCCACGCCGCATCCAGCAGCCTCGGCCTCCCTCTTTACAAATACCTCGGTGGGCCGAATGCCAAGGTCCTCCCAGTTCCCATGATGAACATCATGAACGGCGGCGCCCACTCGGATGCGCCGATCGATTTCCAAGAGTTCATGATTCGTCCGGTCAACTTCGACTCCTTCTCCGACGCCTTGCGCTCCGGTGCCGAGGTGTTTCACGCGCTGAAAGCCGTCCTGAAGTCCAAGGGTCTTTCCACTGCCGTCGGTGATGAGGGCGGCTTCGCTCCAAATCTCGCCTCCACCACCGATGCCCTCGATGCGATCGCCGCCGCCGTCAAGGCTGCCGGCTATAAGCTCGGCAAAGACATCATGCTAGCCCTCGACGTCGCCTCTTCCGAGTTCTACGACAAGAAGAAGAACAAGTACGTCTTCAAAAAGGCCTCCGGCCAGGAATTCTCCGGCGATGAATTCGTCGCCTTTTACCAGGATCTGGTCTCCAAATACCCCATTGATTCCATCGAAGACGGCTGCGACGAAAACGACTGGTCGACTTGGAAAAAACTGACCGACGCCATCGGCGACAAAGTGCAACTCGTGGGCGATGATCTCTTCGTCACCAACGTAGACTTTCTCCAAAAGGGCATTTCCACCGGCACGGCAAATGCCATTCTGATCAAGGTGAACCAAATCGGCTCCCTCACCGAAACTCTCGACGCAGTTGAACTCGCCCACAAGAACCGCTACACCGCGGTCATCTCCCACCGCTCCGGTGAGACGGAGGACACCACCATCGCCGACATCGCGGTTGCGACCAACGCAGGCCAAATCAAAACTGGCTCCGCTTCCCGCACCGATCGAGTTGCCAAATACAACCAACTCCTCCGCATCGAGGAAGAGCTCGGTTCCACCGCAATCTACGCCGGCCGTCTCTAAGACCGCTTTCGTTTCTGGCAATTTTCAACCGGCGCCCTTGGAGGCGTCGGTTTTTTTTCGCCCCACTTGAATTTACCTGAAACTTTCCAACCCCTCTTGGGTTATCTCACTACCATGACGCGAAAACTACTGCTGCCTCTCCTTCTTCTGCTCGTGCCTGCGGTTCTGTCCGCCAAGACCACCCGCAAGGTCGAAAAGAGTTTCTCCATCTCTTCCGGTGCCTCCATCGAGGTCGATATCAGCGGAGGCTCGATCGAAGTCGAAATCGAAGACGGCGACAAAACCGAAATCACCCTCATTCAAACCTTCCACACCCACTCTGAGGAAGAAATTGATGAGATTGTGAAACGTCATGACATCATCCTGATAAAACAAGGCGAAGATATCATCGTGGCCGTCAAACGGCGCAAAAAAACCAGTGGATGGTTTTCCAACTAGGGAACCAGTCGCGCTAATTTCTCCGTTCGCCTCACCTGCCCCGCCGAGGTGGATCTTAATCTTGATACTGCAGGGGGGGCAGCATCCGCATCGAAGGTCAAACCACTGGTCGCGTCCGCGCAGACACGTCCGGCGGATCGATCACCGTCGACGGTAGTACGGGCGACATGAATCTCGATACCTCAGGAGGCAGTAGCACCGTGGGTATGGCCTTGGCTAAACTTAGAGCCGACACCTCGGGCGGGAGCATCAAGATTGGCTACGTGGGACCCAACGCCAGAGACATCAACGCCGACACCAGTGGTGGCAGCATCCGTATCGGAGTCGATCCTGAGGGGAAGTTTGATTTGAAAACCGATACCTCCAGAGGCTCGGTTAAGGTCGATGGCCTGCGTTTTGACGCCATCAAGAAGAGTCGCACCCACGCCGAAGGTTTGATCAACGGAGGCGGAGCGCGCTTGCGCGCCTATACATCCGGAGGCGGGATTTCAATCTACGCGGCCGAGCGTCCCTGATCCATACTCGCTTCTAGCGAGAGCGTGTCCTTAGTCTCTCTGCTTAGTGTCTAGCACGAGGGTCACGGGCCCATCATTGAGCAAATCCACGGCCATCCTCGCGCCGAATTCTCCGGAAGCGACGGTCTTGCCGGCGAGGGCGGAGGAGAGATGACGAAGGAAGGTTTGGTAAAGCGGCTGTGCTAAAGCAGGTAAGGCTGCATCTTTAAACGATGGACGCGGGCCCTTGCGAGTGCGGGCGTACAGAGTGAACTGGCTTACGACCAAAGCGTCGCCGGCCACTTCCCGCAGGGAGCGGTTCATGTGGCCGTGCTCATCCGGGACAATGCGTAATATGGCGATTTTTTCGGCCAGCCATTGACCGTCTGCCTGAGAGTCTTCGTGACCGACGCCAAGAAACACGAGTAATCCAGGACCGATCTCTCCGACGACCTTTGCATCGACGGTTACACGGGCATGGCGGACGCGTTGAAGGACGGCTCGCATGGAAGGGAGGCAGGCGAGGTGCGACGTTACTTCAACTCGCGAAGGAGCACCTTCGCGTTGCGACCGTTACTTTCGTAGGTCTTGAGTCGGGCAGACGGCAGGGACGACTTATCGCTCTCCTCGAACCCACAGACCGAAGTGAAGAAAGTGGGGTTTTGGGTGGACAGAGCGATGAGCTGTTTCGCGCCGCGTTCCTGAGCGCGCAGCGCGGCGAACTCGACCATCTTTCGCCCGACGCCTCGCTTTTTATGGAAGGGCATTACGTAGAGGGATCCGATTTCCGCCACATCGGGTCGGTCGGGATAAAACTGCAGGGTGACGCACGCGACGATGTTTTCATCGATCTCAAATACGTAAAAAGGCTCGATATTATTTTCGGTGGTGGATTCGTCGCGGGAAAGCAGTTCCTCGCGTTTCACCCCGCTGCTGGTGAGACTTTGGATGAAATGAACGTCAGAGCGGGTGGCTTGGCGGATTTGTTGATAGTCGTTGCCATAGATCAGGGTGCCGACGCCTTCACTGGAGAATACCTCGTTGAGCAAGGCATCGTAGATACGTCCATCGATCAGGTGCACTCGAGGGATGCCTGACTCGATTCCTTTTACGGAGTGGAGAGCCTTTGATCGGGCGGAGGAGGCGATGGTATGAGGCGCTTGATCGAGGACTTTGGTCAGGGTCTGCACGGAAATATCGCGTTTAAGATCGCCGTCTATCACCAGTCCCTCCTGGGTGCTCAGATAGATGACCTTGGTGGCCCCCAAGGCTTCGGCAACCTCGATGGCGAGCAAGTCTGAATTGATGCGCAACGTGTGGCCATTGGTACTGAATCCAATGGGTTGAATGATCGGAATGATGTCGGCGGCGATGAGGTGACCGAGCGTGTCTTTTTCGATCCGGTGAACTTTGCCCGTGCCCTGTTGGTCGACGCCTTTGATCACGCCGGTCGGGAGCGCACGAATGGCGTTGGTGATGGCGCATTTGAGGCCGTTTTGGGTGAGTCCTTCCAGTACGAGGTGGGAAACGCGGGCGGAAGCACGCACGGCCAAATCGAGAGTGGCGGGATCTGTGACGCCGGTACCATCGGCGTTGGAGAGGGTGACTCCACAGGACTCGGCCAACTCGGTCAGTTGTTTGGAAATACCATGAACGAGGACCACCTTGATGGTGAGACTGCGCAGAACAGCGATATCGAGCAGCAGATTGAGGAGATTGCTGTCGGCGACCACGGCACCGTCCAAGGCGATCACGAAAATCTGATCCCGAAATCGGGGGATGTATTTTAGAATACCCCGTAAGTCAGTTGGTTTGATGGTGGTAGCGGCCGGAACCTGAGGGATAGCGGGACCTTGCGACATTTCGTTCAGAAGCGGCCATTGTCGGTCATGAGAGCGAACACGTCAACGTCGGCGTTGGATCGGGACTACGGTCAATGGACCGTAAAAGTCCAGCGTTGGGACTCGAGAGCGCCGATGAGGGTCGCCTGGTAGGAGCCAGAGGCGAAGGTATGGGCGGGCACGATGACCCGAGCTAGCGACTCCAATCGCCGCGATTGTATTTCACCGGATAATTCGTGATAGCCGATCAGGAACACGGCCTCGTGGGCACGCAAGTAGAGTACTGCGGTTTCAGCACGTTCGTCCTTGGCGGGTTGAGTGCAGCTAAAGTTGACGATATAGGGAGCTCCGGCCCAGGCGGAGGCAGGGGCGTCAATTCGAGAGAAGTTGGAGGAGACTGGTGGTTGGTCGAGGAGCACGTCGCGAAGCAGCGGAGGCACACCGCCGGGGAGCGGGGCAGTCGCATTGGAATCGGCGAGAAGAGGGGAGGGCTCGACCAACCGTTCGAGAGTCAGCTCGACGCGCTGGAAACCGGCGTCCAGCAGGCGCAGAACCTGGGCGCGGTCCTTACTATTCTGATAGGGCTCGTAAGCCGGCGTTTCTTTGCGAAACGCAAGCGTGATCCAAGTATAGGGGACAAGACAGGCTATGATCGCAATTATGACCCATTTCATGGGCCAGGGTTTACGATTAAATGAATCAAGCGAGTTCGGCATGCGAAGCTCATGGTGGAAGTGACACCCGCCGCAGTCCAACACTGAGTGCACAGGCTGAGAGGGAGTGGTTCCCTTTCTCCTAATGCACTATAATGCATACTATAGAGCGTGTCCCATTTACCCTGATTTTGGAAGGGGGGCCGGAAAGCCGATTTTTTGAGCGGATTTCCGGCTACCAATGGCGGATGTAGGCGCGCGCAGATGCAATTTAATGGCTAAATTGCAGTGTCGCAGCAGTCAGTGCCTGGATCGTTTCCATGAGGGAACCTCCGGCAGCCGGTTTATTGTTCATCGTTGGAGTAGACTTGGTGGTTTTAGGCGGCTTGGGCCTGCCTGCGGTGGTTGGTCGGCCAGCAGTCGGGCGATGAGCCACAGGTTGTGACCGAGGATGCTCCAGGCTACCGTCAGGTAGCGATTCGTGAAGCCTCTGGCTCTCAATCGCTTGCCTTGGCGTTGCTTGATGATGGCGATGCGGGCTTCCGTCGAAGCCCGGCGATGTTGGAGCGCCACGAACTGCGGCTCCTGCATGCGCCGTTGCAGTTGCTGCGGATCGCGGGGGCAAGTGGCGTCATAAATGTCGGCTTCGGCCAAGCGTTCGCACAGCCGTTTGGTCGAGAAGCCTCGGTCGGTGCTCGCCGCTTTGATCGGGGTGCTCAGGGCGAACTGATTCTGGCGCTCGAGGCTCTGGTCGAACTGACGCCATTCGGCCGGAGCCATTCCCTGATACAACTGCCAATCGGTGATCAACCCCGTCACGTTTTCCCTGATCATGAGGGTGTGGCCAAACTCGACCTCGCCGGACGCTTTGCCCCGGACCACGGTCTGCACGTCGGGTTCGTAGACGCTGAGGATCTTCTCGGCGTTGGGCACTGGTCGCGCGCCGATGATGCGTTCGTGGGCCTGTTTGATCGCGGCCGGCAGTTGCTCGAGCCTGGCGTCGATGCGCGCAATGATGCGGGTGGCCTGGCGCTCACGGCAGCGGGTCCGGGCGTAGTTGGCGGCGAGGTGGTCGCGGTGGCAGCGGGCGTGCTCGCCGATGGTGCGCAGCAGGCGTTTCATCTGGCGGAGCGCCCTTGCGGGCCCGCTTCGCATCACGGCGCCGTCGGCTGTGGGTCATCGCGATGCACCACCGATTCATCTGCTTGGCAAAGACTGGCGGCTCGTTCGGCATCCGACCCCGCACCCCCGCTGCACGGAGCAGTTTCACCAGCCTTGAGCAAGGGGGGGGCGGCTCACGTCGCGAAAGAGCACCCAGTCGACCGGGAAATGGATGTTGGCCTGCAGGCAGGTCGAGTCCACCAGGCACGTATCCATCGGCTGCGCCGCAGCCAGTCCCAGTTCGCTCGCCCGGTCCGCCTCATCGCACATCTCGATAAAGACTTGGCTCATCCTGCGCACCTGCCCGGCGGTGAAGCATTTGGACGCACGCTCCCGCACGCTTTCTTTGGGAGACCCCCTTGATGCCGTCGATCCGGCGCGCTCCGCAAAAGTCGGCCAACAGATCGCTGGAGGCGATGCTCAGGGAAAGTTTACGCAAGCTGATGTTTCCTAGCATCATGCGCAATACCTGCACCCGCCGCGCCTTGCGCTCGAACTGCAGGTGTCGCGGCAACCCGGCCACGTCGTCGCCCCGCCAGTTTTCCCGGGCAAAGTCCACGACCATCGCTTCCAAGTGACTGTTAGCCAGCAACTGGTCGAGCCCCGCCAGTTGATCGCGAAACGCAGCGTAATCTTTGTTGGGTCCGACCGGAGTCAGGTCTAGACGCAGCCAGGTTTTCAGGGCAACTTCCGGGGCGACGGCTTCGGTAGTATTGTTCACACCAAATTATAGACATCGTTTTTGTGCCGAAACCAGGCAATCCTCCCAATTTCTGCCTCTTTATCTTTACGCTACCTCCTCTTAGCCAACCTCTTGCGCTTGTGGGACACGCTCTACTATACGTTTGATATTGGGATTGATGATTGGCGGGATTGAGGTTGCGGCAGGCCGCAGGAAGGGAGCGGTGAGCAGCTATACACAAGCCAGAGAGAGAGGACAACCGGCCCGGCAAGCAGGGCCGGTTGTCCTCTCTCTGGGAAAACTCCGCGCTGGCGTCGTGGGCGCAGAGCGGAGGATTTGGCGTGGTGGCGAAAATACAACGGCGCATCACCGCCAAGGAACGCGAGGCGATTCATGCCGGTTTGGCCCAGGGCCCATGGCAAAAACGGCGCTCAGCTTGCCGCCGCCTCGGCCGCGACGCCTCGGTGGTCAATCGCGAGATCACCCGCAACGGCGGGCGCTCCAGCTACAGCGGCATGGATGCGCAGACTCGCGCTTGCCGTCGGCCCAAGTGCGCCGCGCGCCACAAAGTCGCCGACACGCCCGCCTTGCGCGACGAGGTGCTGGCCCTGTTTGCCACCGACGCTACGCCCAAGCAAATCGAAGTCGCTTTGAGACGACGTCATGGCCTTGATCTGACCCGACGCGTGAGCCACGAAACCATCTACGACTTCATCTACGTCCACTCCAAAGGCTCGGTTAAGAAGGAGTTGATCGCTTATTTGCGGCGCAAGAAGCCCCGGCGCAGTCCCGCCCCCCGCGCCAAGGGCAAGCTCTCGGGCCAGTTGCCGGGCGCGATCAATATCGGCGAGCGACCCGCTGAGGTGGAGCGCCGGGAGGTGCCCGAACACTGGGAGGCCGACTTGGTCATGGGTGCGGGCAATCGCACCGCCATTTTGGTCATCACCGAACGGGGCTCCCGCTACGTGATGATCGTCCCGTTGGGCGGCGCCAAAGACGCGATCAGCGTCACCCGCGCTCTCATCCGGGCCTTCAAACGCCTGCCCGCCCACCTGCGCAAGACCCTCACCTACGACAACGGCCGCGAAATGGCCCAACATGCCGCCTTCTTCCTGGCCACAAAAGTGGCGGTCTACTTCTGCAATCCACACAGCCCTTGGCAGCGCGGTGCGGTCGCGAATATCAACGGTCTGATCCGGGAATACTTCCCTAAAGTCATCGACTTTAACACCGTCACCCAAGGCCAAATCGCCAAAGCGGAGTGGCTACTCAATAATCTCCCTCGCATCGGGCTCGACGGACAGTCTCCCGCTGAAGTCTTTCATGCTATTATACAAAAAAACTGTGCACTAACTGCTTGACGCCGCCCTTCAGGTCTCTTGGCGCGACGGCTACACCCTCGGCCCCGGCGATATCCTACACTTCACCATCTACGGCCGACCCGCCCTCGACCGCAACGACGTCTTCGTCCAACCCGACGGCACCATCAGCTACTTGCAAGCCGTCGGCGTGCGTGCTGAAGGCCGCACCATCGACGAACTGCGCGAGGAAGTGAACCGCCTCCTGCAGGCGCACTACCGCCACGCCGCCGTGATAATTTTTCCGGAAGAACTGCGCAGCAAACGCTACTTCATCCTCGGCAAGGTCATCGACAATGGGGCCTACCCGATGGACCACCCGATCACGATTCTCGAGGCCGTGGCTCGCTCCCGCGGGATCGAAACGGGGTTGTTCGAACAAAACACCGTGGAACTCGCCGACTTGCCCCGCTCCTTCCTCATGCGCGGCAATCACCGGATGCCGGTCGATTTCGAAGCCCTCTTTTTCGAGGGCGACCTCTCCCAAAACATCGAACTCGCACCCAATGACTTTCTCTACTTTCCCTCCGCCAATACCACTTTCCCTCCGCCAATACCAATGAGGTCTACGTCCTCGGGGAGGTCGGCCTCTCGGGCGTGCTGGGCGTTACCCCCAAATCCACCGTCATCAGCGCCATCACCCAGCGCGGCGGGTTCACAGAAAGCTCCTACCGTCAACGCGTGCTCGTGATCCGCAGTTCCCTCCAGAACCCCGAACGCATCGTGGTTGATACGGCTGCCGTGCTCACCGGCCGCGAACCCGATCCGCCTCTCCTGCCCAAGGATATCGTCTACGTCAGCTCCCGACCGTGGCGTTACGCTGAACACCTCGCCGACTCCGCCGTCGAAACGTTTCGACAAAGTATGACCGCCAGCTGGACCAGCCGCAACATCGGCCCTCTCATCGAGAAATACGTCCTGCCTCAAATCAAAGACGAATCAGAGGTCACACCGTGAGCCCCCGGGTCCTCCGCTCCTCCTTTCTCGTCTTCACCTTCGCCTTGTTGTCGGGTTGCCTCAGCCGCACCGGTCCTCAGTTCGATCCCTACGAGCTGCCTCCCACCGTTCCGTTCGCCTCCGTCCAGACCGCCAACGGCCCTGATCCCGAACTGCGCATGGAGCCCACCGAGCCGTTCGAACTCGGCGTCGGCGACCTCATCGAAATCGAAGTGCTCGAAGCGGGTGGCACCCGCCGAGTCTGCCGCGTGATGCCCGACGGGCTCATCTACTACGACCTCCTCTCCGGCTTCCATGCCGAAGGCCTCACCCTGCTCGAACTCAAGTCCGCCCTCGAAATCGAACTCGCCGCCCACTACCGCTCGCCCCAGGTCGGTCTCATCCTGCGTGGCGTCACGAGCAAGCGCATCTGGGTCCTCGGACGCGTCAACACCTCCGGCCTCTACGCCCTCAACCAACCCACCACGGTGCTCGAAGCCCTCGCTCGCGCCGGGGGCTTATTCTCCTCGCGCTTCTCCGGCACCACCGAAGAACTCGCCGACCTCAAACACAGCTTCCTGGTCCGTGCAGGCGAACTCCTCCCGGTCGATTGTTACGCCCTCCTCCGCGAAGGCGACATGCGGCAAAACATCTACCTCCCGTCCGCCCTCTCCAAACAAATCTACGTGCTCGGTGCCGTGACCAAACCCCGCGCCGTCGGCTTCATGGATCAAGTCACCCTCGTCTCCGCTATCGCCAGCGCCTTCGACGTCCTGCCCCGCGCTCACACCCGCCGCATCCTCATCGTGCGCGGTCGCTTCACCAATCCCCAGGTCGCCGTGGTCGACTACGAAGCCATTCGCCGCGGAAAAATCCCCGACAGCCCTCTCGAGCCCGGTGACCTCGTATGGGTTCCCGACTCCCCTTGGACCAATCTCACCGACTACACCAAACTCGTCCTCAACACCTTCGTCCGCACCGTTGCCGCCAACGAAGGCGCTCGCTTTCGCCGTCCCCGGCGCCAGCACCGTCGACGTCAATATCGACAGCGGTAATCCGTAAATCGCAGCGATGGACAGGGCAATCCGGACTCTTGAACCCACGGATCAGAAATTCCTGTTGGAAATGCTCTACACCGCCCTGTGGAATCCTCCCGACGAGCAACCTCGCCCCCGCACCATCTTGAATGATCCCCGGATCAAGCCCCTCGTCAAGCAATGGGGCAGCCCTCACGATTTCGGTCTTATCGCCTACGCAAACACCTCGAACACCCAGCTCGGCGCCATCTGGTCGCGCCTCGACCGCTCCGACCACCTCGAAGACTACGGCTGCCCCTACCCCTGCCTCGGCATCGCCGTGGCCACCGCGCAGCAAAACCAAGGCCTCGGCCATTTCCTCATGGGCGCCTTCATCACCGCCCTCCGCCCCCGCATCACCGGTCTCCGCCGTAGGCGTCCACCCCAAAGAACCACCGCGCCCAATCCCTCTACCAAAAACACGGGTTTCAGCCCTACGCCACCGGCCCCGGCGACTACCCCCAAATGCAGCTACCCTTCGAGAACCCCATCCGCTGGAAAATATCCGCAGCCACGAAGACAACGGGTTAACAGGAAACGACCAGGGCCCATCGGGTTGGCGCCTACCAAGGGCCTGCAAACAATTCCAGCCCCGTCCGCTGCTTGACGTCTCGCACCGGCGTCCCTCCAAACCCCATCGAACGAAATTCGGTCGTCGCAATGAAAGCGAGGTCCGCCTGACGATCATCAACATCAACCTAGAAGACGCAGTACACATCAGAAAACGCATGTAACAAAGTTAGGTTATCCAGTCGGTGAGTGAGTTTCAAACGTGCACCCACCGACTCACCTGGTAGATGAACGCATCGATGCCTTCGACGAGTTCGTAACTCGTTACAACTTCGCGCCCTTCGTTCTCTTGTATGTTCGAACCGATGTTAAGAACGAGCGAGGACGGAGCCGAATGCAGCCTCCGAGAATGGACCATAGAGTTCGTCGCAGGAGGCTGGATTCGGCGCGATTGCACATGCGAGGTAAATGCCTTGAATGATGCTCGCCAGGGTGCGGTGCAGACTGGCCGTCTGCACCGCACGGCAACCCAGAGGCCGATTTGTTACCCGAAGATTTACCTCGAACAGAAGCCCTGGGCCCGGGTTGCCGACCTGGTTGAACTCGAACCGCTGAGAGAGCCCTGAGCTCGTATAACAAGATGGAGCAAACCACCCCTGAAAATCAAATCACCTATGTTGGTGTGGATATCGCCAAAGATCGTCTCGACTACACCGTCGATGATACTCGCTGTGCCCACGTCGGAGAACACCCACCGAGGCCCCCGAGCCTTGATCCAGCACCTCCAGAGCCTGCCCAATGCCCGAGTCGTATGCGAAGCGACTGGCGGCTATGAGCGTGCTATTGTCGCCGCATTGCTCTTGGCCCAGATCCAAGTCTGCGTGGTCAATCCAGGGCGTGTGCGCGCCTTTGCCCGCGCCGCCGGCTTGCTCGCCAAGACCGACCCACTCGACGCTCAACTGTTGCGCCGCTTTGGGTTACAAATGAAGCCACGCCTGCACCGGGTCCTCGACGAAGCGGCCGCTACCTTGTGTGAGCTGCTCGACTATCGCCGGCAGATCAGTGATCAACTCGTCGCCACAGGCAACCGGTGCGAGTTGGCCGGACGCATTTTGCGTGAACGCCTTGAGATCCTGCGGGCGCTTTTAGCCACCGAGCTCGAACAAACCGATGCGCTGATTAAAACGCACCTCCACGAGGACGACAGTCTACGCACCAAAGCCGCTCGACTGCGCGAACTCCAAGGCGCAGGACCCGTGCTCGCGGCCACCCTGCTCGCCTACGTGCCTGAACTGGAAAAATCGAATCGGGCCAACTCGCCGCTCTGATCGGTGTGGCCCCGTTCGCCCACGACAGCGGGCGGCGACATCGTTGCCGACATGTGCGCGGCGGGCGTCATTCCGTGCGCCAGGTCCTCTACATGGCGGCGGTCTCTGCCATCCGATGTAACCCTGTCATGCGCGCGTTTTATCGGCGCCTCGTTGAGGCTGGGAAACTGAAGAAAATAGCCCTTATCGCGGTCATGCGCCAAATGCTACATGCTCTCAATCTATTGGCCGCTAATCCCAACTTTGTCCTTGTTCGCTAACACCGCTGCTTCTGACACATTCAACTTCGAAATTTAGGTTAAAGGCGCTGCCCCAAACGGTGTCGGCGCCGGACGCGAGATTCACTCTGAGCACGTTGTCACGACTGCCTGCGGTGAGCGGGAAAGCCGCCCTTGCGCTCATGAAGTCGATGCCTTCATCGAGATCGCCGTCCGGCGATCGACCACACCACAAATCAACCGAGAGTTCGGCCCGCTATCCCGCTACCTAACACGTCTCACTCGCTAATTATAATACGCCCACCACCGCGCATAGACCGACTCCAATTCAACCCACGTCGCATTGTTCGCCAGATGCGCCCCCAACCCCTTGCTCGCCATCGCCGTGTCCGGCTCAACACTCGGATCAACCAACCGGACCAAAACCCGCAATAACGCCGCTCGCGGATAATCGGGCCACCCTGGCAGCGCCCCGCCCCGTGAGCGACGATCGCGGATCCTTAGCAACACATTACGGATTCGCGGAGTTTCCGGAAAGAGCCGTTCGCCTGTTGTGGCGTAGGCGCTCGCCGTCTCAAAAGATCGGCCGAGGTGTTTGCTCTCCAGCCAAAGAAACGTGCTCAACCACACTTCCGCCAATTCGACCTGAGTCGCCTTCAGCATCTCCACATCAGTCGCGGTATGGCGCGGACTGAGCTTGAACGCGGTCCCCTGCGTGTGCCACTCCACCAGCTTCTTCCAATGCGGCGGCGTCTTCGCCAAACCCGCCACGATCCGCCTATTACGCTCCCGGAAAAAATGGTGGTACTGTCCATTCGCCGCCAACACCGCATCACCGAGCGCGATGCGCACCTTGGCATGGTTGCGTTCCACAAATCCATTCGTGACCCGCTCATCGTTTTTGGCCAACGCGCACCGGCTGAAAAACAAGCCGGTACCTCGATTGAACAACAGGCGTGTAGCCTCGTGCATCGGTATCGCCGCCGCTTCGGCCAACGCCACCGGCAATCCTTCCCGCCAGCTCGCGTCGCCCCAGATCAACTGATGCCCCCCGCAATAGATCATAATAAAACATCGAGGGCTCCCCCCCCTGTCGCAACGCCACCATCGGCATCCGCTTAAACTCCACGTCTATGCCCAACTCCGCCGTGCCATCCACCTCCTCCCGTTCACACCATTCTCTCGCTGCTGTCTCGGCCCGACCATCCACCAGCAACATGTAAAACTCCAAATCGTTGTAGAGCCCCGCGCTTCCTTCTCCATCGCGAAAACCCCCTCCTTCCCCTCGCCCATAATCTCCACTCAACACCAACGCCACCGTATCTCCCGCCGCCGGTGATGCCGCCAACCGCACCGCCAATCTCCCCAAATAATTATCCAACCGCTTCGCTAGCGCCGGCTCTGCCTCCACGAAATAGACGCCGCCTGCCATTCGATTAACCGCCCATTTCGAAAATGCGGTGCAGCCTCAGTAACTCAATGACCGACTCCACGTCGGCGTCACGTTAAGCAACTGCACACTGGGCGTGCCTGAGGGTAATTTTTGTAAATGCTTAACAAAACACCAAGTCCTGAACTGTCGATGAACCCCACCGCCTCCATATCAATCACCACCTTCTTCACATCGTCCCCCCACGCCCGCTCGCATTCCTGCTTGAAACTACGGGCCGCGGAAGCGTCCAAACGGGCGACTTTCACCCGCAGGCTCAAAGTTCCTCGCTAGACAGAGCATCGATCAAGTGAGCCATATTTATCGCTAGCTATAGAAAGCATTTTGCATAAGCTTCATACTTCAGTGGGCTCTTCCCTAAATCTCCTCTACGTGCACGAGTCGATGGGCAGCCTCGGCGGTGCCGAGACGAACGTCTTTATCACCGCCACCAAGATGAAGAGGCGAGGCCATCGGGTCGGCTTGCTAACTCGTCGCGCCACCGGTCGCAATGAATCCGCCTGGCAGGAACTCTTCGGTGATGACATTTTCTGGATCACCCGCACTCCTTACGAACTGGCCGCCACCACCTTTTCCGCATCCGTCACCTACGTCCACAAATGGGACGATCTGGCGTCCTTGGCCGATATCGTTAACAGTGGCCGACCGCGTATTCGTATGGTCCACGACCACGATATGTATTGCCTGCGCAGCTACCGCTACAGCCCGTTCACTCGTAAAATCTGCCGCCGCCCGACGTCCGCCTACTGCATTTTCCCCTGCCTCGCTCCTCTCAAACGTGAACGCGGCAGCTCACTGGGATTCAGGCTCATCAGCTACGCCGCCAAAAAACGCGAACGCGACCTCTCCCGTCAGTTCCACCGCCATCTGGTCGTCACGCACTACATGCGCGAAGAACTCGAAATCAACGGCTTCGACCCCGCCGGTATCGAAATATTCCCTCCCGTTCCCTGGGCCGGCCAAATCATCCGCGGCAAGGGCCTCGATGTACTCCTGCAGGCCCTCACCCGCGTCGAAGCCCCCCTTCGAAATGGTCGTTCTCGGCGACGGCAACCACCGCACCGCCTCAGCCTTTGTGCGGTCTTCCCTCTGGCCCGAACCGATCGCCACCATTGGCCTCGAAGTCATGCGCTTCGCCCTGCCCGTCATCGCTTGGGACGCCGGGGGCATCAAGGACTGGCTCATCGACGGCCACAACGGCTACCTGGTCCCGTGGAAAGATGAAGTCGCCTTCGCCGCCGCCGTGGATGATCTGCTCGCGGACAAAACCAAGGCCCGCACCATGGGCAAAAACGGTCTCGTCAGTGAGCGTTACGATTTCGATCAATACCTCGCCAACTTGGAGTCCCTCTTCTCCCGCATCTCCACGGAACACGCCTTACCGGCGTGACCCTCCATCATGAGCCTTGCCGAAGAAGATCAGGAAAATGTCGAGTATTGGAGCCGGGCCGGCACCACCTCCGGCCGCTGGCGTCTTAACCTGCGCTTCTGGCGCAAACGCTTCCTCTGGCGTTTCGTGGTTGGCGGCACTCAGGTGCTCAAACGGATCACCGACACGATTCTCGCCGCATGTGCCTTGCTCGTCCTCTCTCCTGTCTTTGCGATCACGTCCTTGCTCATCAAACTCGAGGACGGCGGTTCGATCTTCTTCCAACAAAATAGGATCGCCGCTTCGGTGACCTCTTTGGCATGTGGAAATTCCGCTCCATGGTGCCCAACGCCGATCAACTGAAGGACCAACTCCTCGCTCAGAACGAGATGAAGGGCGGCATCACCTTCAAAATGAAGGACGACCCACGCATCACTCCCATCGGCCGCTTCATTCGCAAATTCTCCATCGATGAACTGCCACAGTTCTGGAATGTATTCGTGGGGGATATGTCCCTCGTCGGGCCCCGCCTCGCCGTGCCACGTGAAGTTCAACAATACCTCGTCGAGGACCGCCAACGCCTCCTCGCCCGCCCGGGGCTGACCTGCTTCTGGCAGGTCGGCGGCCGTAGCGGCATCGACTTTGATGGTCAGGTGGAGCTCGACGTGCGCTACATCCAATCCGAGAGCCTCTGGCTTGATATCAAATTATTCTTCAAAACCATCCCCGCCGTCCTCAAAGGAGACGGTGCGTTTTGACCGAAATCCCTCCACCCCACTCCTCGGTGCCCGATCGCACCAAACTCCCCGCGGGCACCCTCTGGCTCGACGCGCCCGATTACCGCGAACTCGATACCCTCGCCCAACGACCCGAACCTTGGGTGCTCTGGCGCGTCGGTTTCCAATCAATCCTCGCTCATTGGATGGACGAAGCCGTGCGCCGCAACGTCGCCACGGTCGCCATCCTTTGCCCCGACCGCGCCGCAGAAGTTGAGGCCTCCCTGCACGGCGCCGCCTATTGGTCCCGCGAAGTTATAGTCTACGAAGCGCCTCCCTCCGACGCGCCTGTCGTCCGCGAATCCCTTATCGGATTGCCCGGCGCTCCCGTGACTACCCTGGCCACGGACGGTCCCTCCAGCGTCCGTCAATGGATTGACTTGCAACTCGCCTGGCTCGCCTCTCGCGACGAAAAGGTATCCGTGGATCGTCAACTCCACCCGCGTGTCTGGGTCGGTCCCGGTGTGCGCATCCACCCTGCCGCCCGCCTCAAGGGTCCATGTTGGATCGGATCACGGAGCGAAATCGGCGCCGACGCCTAACTCGGTCCCAATGCCATTATCGGCACCCACTCCGTCATCGACCAACACGTCAGTGTCATCAATTCCGTTGTCCTGCCCGATACTTTTGTCGGCACCCGAGTGCACCTGCATAACATGCTGGCCTATTGTAATATTTTATTGAATACAAGTCCCGACACGCGGGTGGATATCACGGACCGCTTCATGCTCGCTCGACTGCATCAAGGCTGGGGGCGCTGGTTCAAGCGACGGAGGACCCAGTCATGAGCGCTCCCAGTGATCGCTATCGTGAAGGAGCCGAATACGAGTTCGCCCCCGATCCCTCCCCAGTCGCTTCCATTCTCGATTCCCTGAAACGCTACCTCGCCGAGCGCGGCTTCCCGGCCTCCGAATTCGCCTCCCTTGAACTCGCCCGGCCGAAGCACTCAACAACACGGTTATTCACGGCTGCCAGTCCCACCCCGACGGCATGATTCGACTGCGCTGGACGTGGTCGGCCACCCGCCTTGAACTCATTTTGAGCGACCCCGGGCACTTTGAACCGCCTCCGGATTGGGATCAATTTCCCAAAGACCCCTTCGCCGAAGGGGGTCGCGGAGGCTTCCTCATCAGCAGCTACGTTGATCACGTCGAACACCTGAATTCCTCCGTTGGGCACGAGCTGATTCTCGTCAAAACCACCGCCGAGGGGCCCCAGGCGGCTAACGTCGCCGTCGTCGAAGAAGAGCTCCCCTCATGACCCAGGATCTGAGCGACAGCTACGAAAGCCTCGCCGCTCTCTTCAATATCAGCGCCCTGCTCGCCACCTCTCTCTCTTTCGACGAATTCCTCCACGGGGTCCTGCTTCGTTTGCGAAACCTGCTCGCCACCGACCTCGTCTACGCCCGCCTCCCTCATCCGAAATTCGGCTGGCGTGTGCACTTCAATCGAGCCACCGAGTCCGTGACCGCACCTCTCGAGGAGCTCAGTGCCCTCGAAGAGACCGTATGGACCGGTCAACGCCTCCTGTCCTACGAAGACCCCAGCACGCTTCCGCCTGACGAACCGCTCCGCATTTGAACCGCCGGCCTGGTCGTCTGCCCCATTGGCTTCCAATCCATCGGGCTGTTGACCGCCGGTCGCCGGGACGGTGCTCCCTTCAGTGCCGGTCAAGCCAACTTGGTTCGCACCGTCAGCGACTTCGTGGGCGTGGCCCACACCACCGCCGAACTCCACCGTCAACGCGAAGAACAACTGCGGGAAAGGCGCGAATTGGAAATCGCCGCGCAAATCCAACGTTCCCTTCTGGCCACCGTGTTTCCCGACAATCCTCACTGGTGCGTGCACGACCTCTGCGAAAGTGCCCGCGCTGTTGGTGCTGACTTCTTCGACGTCGTGGCCGTCGACGGCGGTCCCATCCTGATCATCATCGCCGACGTCATGGGCAAAGGCATTCCCGCCGCGATGTTCTCTTCGCTCCTGCGCGCCTCCGCCCGTGCTCGCCTCAGATCCCGGCAAACTCCTGACGGAGCTCAATCGTCTACAAGAAACCGATTTCGGGCATTCCGGGATGTTCATCACCGCGGCCGTCGCCTCACTGGCCGCGGACGGTTCCGGCTTCACGATCGCTAACGCGGGTCACCCGTTGCCCATGGCCTTCGAACCTCGGGCCCCCACCGCCCACGAAATCGAATCCGCCGCCAACATGCCCTTGGGCATCATGCCCGATACCACCTACGCCAATACTTACATCCCCGTAAAAGTGGGCGAAGTCGTGAGCCTCGTAACTGATGGTCTCTACGAATTCGATATCACTGTCGGTCACATGTTCGGGCTGCTCACCCTCAATGAACGTCTGCCCTCCTGGTGGACGGGTGAACTCCATACGTTCACCGCTCAAACCCTCGCCCAATTGCAGATTCTGGAGCGAGGCAATCCATCCGACGATCGCACCATGGTCGCTTTCACCCGCCTCCCCCCCTCCCCATGAGTGCCACGACCATCCTCATTACCGGCGATGTGCCCCATATGCGCCGGCTCCTCCAGTTCACCGTGCGTAATACCGGCCACACCATTCTTAAGGCCGAGTCCGGCGAAACCGTCATCGCCATGATCGATGCGCAACCCGTCGACCTCCTCATCATCGACTTTGGCCTCCAAGGCATGACCGGACTCGAAACCATTTCTGCCCTGCGCAAACTCGAATCCGGCGCCACGCTTCCGGTCATCCTCATCACCGCCCGCGGCGATTCCGGCATTCGCGAAGACGCCCAAGCCACCGAAGTGAGCGCCTTTATCACCAAGCCGTTCAGCCCGGTCGAGCTAACCCAATTGGTCAACCGGCTGCTCGCCTCATGACGTCCCCGCGCCTCGACTTATTTGTTTTCGCCGACGCCCTCGGTTGGCAACACGTCCAGCGCCGCACCTTCCTCGCCGACATTCTTCCCCAACGCTCCCGCTGCGACACCTTGCTGGGCTATACTCCTGCACCTGTAATCCGAGCATCCTCACCGGCGCCCTGCCGGGAGTCTCACGGGCATTTTTCGTTCTTCGTTTTTGATCCCGCCCATTCCCCCTTCGCCGCCACTCGTTGGCTGGGTTGGTTGCCCGAAATCTTCGCCGGCCACCACCGCGTGCGCAACCGGGTCAGTCGCTGGTGGCAACGTCACCTCGGTTACACCGGCTACTGTCAACTCTACAGCGTTCCGTTCAAACGCCTGCCGTGGCTCGACTACACCGAGGAACACGACCTCTACGAACCGGGGGGCATCATCGGCGGCCAGGAAGCCATCTTCGCCCATTGGCAACGCTCCGGCAAACCGTGGTCTCGCTCCGACTGGCGCCAAAACGACGTGACCAACGTGAATCGCCTGCTCGGCGAAATCCGCGAAGGCCGCGTCGCCCTGAGCTACCTCTTCACTTCCCAACTCGATGCCACCATGCACGCCCACGGCACCACCGGCCCGGCCGTCGATGCCGCCTTCGAACGCTTCGGCCACTGGATGCGCAAAATCGAATCCACCGCCCGTGCTCACTACGATGAGGTCCGCATTCACCTCGTCAGCGACCACGGCATGGCCGACACCACGTCCAACAGTCGCATGCTGCTCGACTTCGAGTCTCTTGGCCTGCGCTACGGCCACGACGACGCCGCCGTCTGGGACTCCACCATGGTTCGGTTTTGGTTCCCCGGTAGCTCGATCATCCGCCCCCGCGTTGAGGCTTGGTTGGCGGCCCGAGCCGAAGGCCACATCCTCTCGGACGTCGAATTAAAAGCCAGCGGCTGTCTCTTCGTCAACCAACGCTACGGCGAACTCTGGTATCTGCTCAACGAAGGCACCATCTTCGCGCCGTCCTTCATGAACCAACGCCACGTACCCGGCATGCACGGCTTCGACCCCCAATCTGCCGCCAGTCCCGCCTGCTGGTTAACTAACCACAATCACTATGCCGCCCCCCCCGGATCGAGCAAATCAACGGGGTCATGCGCCAGGCCGCCGACACTTGATCCATCCGCCACCCATATTCAGGCGTGATCTTTGCCCCTGTTTTCTCCAACATAGAACCCGCCCATGACCACTGCAGAGATCGCCGCCGCCCTCCCCACCAAAGCCCGCCTGACTGTTGAAGGGCTGCCGTTTCCCCTCTTCGCCTCCGGCAAGGTCCGCGAAATCTACGACCTTGGCGACGCCTTGCTCCTCGTAGCCACGGACCGCCTCTCCGCGTTCGACGTCATCCTGCCCGATGGCATCCCCGGCAAAGGCATTCTGCTGAATCAACTCAGCCTGTGGTGGTTCGACCGCACCACCGACCTGCTTCCGAACCACCTGCTGCCCGACCAGTCCGCCGAATTCGCCCGTCGCGGCATCACTGACTCGGATCTGCAACTGCGCTCCATGATCGTCCGCAAGCTCACTCCGCTCACCATCGAATGCGTCGTGCGCGGCTATCTCGTCGGCAGCGGCTGGAGCTCCTACCAAAAAAGCGGCCAGGTCTGCGGCCACACCTTGCCGGCCAACCTACGCCAAGCCGACCGCCTGCCCTCCCCCCTGTTCACGCCCACCACCAAGGCCCCCAAGGGAGCGCACGACATGCCCATCGACGACGCCCAAGGCGCCGCTGCCGTCGGCGCCGCACTCTACGATCAGGTCAAGGCCGTCAGTCTCGCGCTCTATCAACGCGGCCACGAAACCGCCACCGTCGCCGGTATGATTCTCGCGGATACAAAATTTGAGTTCGGAACCGACGCCGCCGGCAACCTCATCCTCATTGACGAAGTCCTGACTCCCGATTCTTCCCGCTACTGGCCCGCCGATGAATACCGCGTGGACTGCTCCCCCCCCAGCTACGACAAACAGTTTGTCCGCGACCACCTTCTCGCCGTGCAATGGGACAAAGCCCCGCCGGCCCAGCGCCTGCCCGCCGAGACCATCACTCGCACCCAGGAAAAATACCTTGCCGCCCTCCGCAACCTAATGGGCTAACCCCAACCCCATCAGCATTCAGACCCTGGCAGGTTAAACCCGGCGCAACTTCTCCGCGCCTCCGTCCCCCAGTTCCGCGTTCATCCTGGAAAACGTAGTTCACATAAGAAAACGCCTGTTACAAAGTTATGTTATCCAGTCGGTTAGCCCGAGTTCCTCAGTTTGGCTGGTGAGCGTTTACGAGGTAAGCGCGGTGCTTGAGGGCATGTAGTGCCGAACACCCTATTGTCGGATGCCCGCTTTTTGGCGATCATGCCGGGCATGTTCCTGCGGCGTAAAACCAAGTCGGTACGTGGCGTCGATTACAGTTATTGGCACTTGTGCGAGACGGTGCGCACAGCGCGCGGACCGCGCCAGCGCGTGGTCGCGTCCTTGGGCAAACTCGATCAGAAGCAGTGCGCCGGGCTCTGTGGTGGCTGGGACTATTTGCCCGCGTTGCTGCGTGGTGAGACCCCACCGCCAAAGCCCGTCACCGCTGCGTTGCCCGGCTTCGATACGCTGGGCTCGCCGGAGCCCGCGCGTTGGGAGCAAGCCGATCTGCGGGCGCTACGGGTCGAACGCCCTCGGGAGTTTGGCGAGTGTTATCTGGCACTCTCACTGTGGCATCACCTCGGTCTGGACACCCTGCTGGTCGAGTTGATGCCCGCAGGACGCGAGCAGGTGGGATGGGCCCACGTCGCGGCTTTGCTCACGGTGGCCCGGTTTTGCGTGCAACCCTCCGAGTTGGGCGTGGCCGAACACTGGTATGAGATGACCGCGTTGGATGACCTGCTCGGCGTGGCTCCAGAGTTGATCAACGATGATCGACTCTACCGGGCCCTCGATCAGTTGGGTCAACATCAGGATGCGTTGTGCGCCCATCTGATGGGGCGCTACCGCCAGTGGTTCGGCGTGCGTTGCGAGTTTTTGCTCTATGACGTGACGAGCACCTATTTTGAAGGCCAGGCCGAGCGCAATCCCCAGGCCCAACGAGGTTACTCGCGCGACCAACGCAGTGGTAACAAACAGGTGTGCATCGGCTTGGTCTGCACGCCCGAGGGCCTGCCGCTTAGCTTTGAAGTGTTTGCCGGCAATCGGACGGACGTGACCACGGTCGAGGACATCGTACGCCAGATGGAGGAAAAATACGGCCTGGCCGAACGGATCTGGGTGATGGACCGGGGCATGGTCAGCGAGGCCAACCTCGTGTTCCTGCGCGAGCGCAAGGCGCACTACCTGATCGGCACTCCGAAGAGCTGGTTGCGCGCCCATGAACAGACCTTGTTGGAGCAAAGCGACTGGCAAACCGTGCAGGATGGACTGGAGGTGCGCCTGGTCGAGCACCCGCAGGGCGAACCGGGCGAGCGCTACGTGCTGTGCCGCAGCGGGGCTCGGGCTCAGAAGGAACGCGCCATGCTCGAGCGCCAAAGCGAACGACTGACCCAGGAGTTGACCAAGATCGATAGGTGGCTGCGCGGCAGTCCGCAGGCCGATCAGGAGAGCGTCGGTCGCCGGATCGGCCGTCACCTCGGCAAGTATCCCGCCGCCGCCGCGATCATCGTCGCAGCGGTGCTCAGCGACCAAGCCGGCCGGGCCGTGGGACTGCAGATCTCCAGCCGACTCGACGCCGGCCAAAAGGCCCATCGGCAAAAAGGCGCCTACCTGTTGCGCACCAACTGCAAAGAGACCGACCCGGTGCAACTATGGTGTTGGTATATCCCACTCACGCAGGCCGAAGCAGCGTTCCGCACCGCCAAGAGTGACTTGGGTCTGCGACCGGTGTTTCACCACAAGCAGGACCGCGTTCGCGCCCACATCCTAGTCTGCTTCCTCGCCCTAGCCCTATGGCGCACGCTCGAACAGTGGATGCAGACCAAAGGACTCGGCACCTGCGCACGACAATTGATCAAGCACCGCGCCGGGATCAAAAGCGACGTCGTCGTCGTGCCCGTGCGCCGCGCCGGCATGCAGACCGAACTGCGACTGCGCGTGGTCACAACCCCTGATGCGGCCACCTCACAATTGCTCGCCCACTTGGGCCTACGACTCCCCAAAGGAACCCGGGAAATCAACAATGTAGTGCCGAAAATCAGCCCCTAAATAACGTAAGCCATTCATTTACAACAAAACGTCTGGCAAACTGCGGAACTCAGATTAGTGAGTTTCAAACGTGCACGCACCGATTCACCTGGCAGATGACCGAATCGATGCCTTCGACGGACCGTAACCCGTTACAACTTTGCGCCCTTCGTTCCCTTATATGTTCGAACCGATGTTAAGAACGAGCGAGGACGGAGCCGAATGCAGCCTCCGAGAATGGACCATAGAGTTCGTCGCAGGAGGCTGCATTCGGCGCGATTGCACATGCGAGGTAAATGCCTTGAATGATGCTCGCCAGGGTGCGGTGCAGACTGGCCGTCTGCACCGCACGGCAACCCAGATGCCGATTTGTTACCCGAGGATTTACCTCGAACAGAAGCCCTGGGCCCGGGTTGCCGACCTGGTTGAACTCGAACCGCTGAGAGAGCCCTGAGCTCGTATAATAAGATGGAGCAAACCACCCCTGAAAATCAAGTCACCTATGTTGGTGTGGATATCGCCAAAGATCGTCTCGACTACACCGTCGATGATACTCGCTGTGCCCACGTCAAGAACACCCACCGAGGCCACCGAGCCTTGATCAAACACCTCCAGAGCCTGCCCAATACCCGGGTCGTATGCGAAGCGACTGGCGGCTATGAGCGTGCCATTGTTGCCGCATTGCTCTTGGCCCAGATCCAAGTCTGCGTGGTCAATCCAGGGCGTGTGCGTGCCTTTGCCCGCGCCGCCGGCTTGCTCGCCAAGACCGACTCACTCGACGCTAAACCGTTGCGCCGCTTTTTGTTACAAATTAAGCCACGCCTGCACCGTGCCCTCGACGAAGCGGCCGCAACCTTGCGTGAGCTGCTCGACTACCGCCGGCAGATCAGTGATCAACTCGTCGCCACAGGCAACCGGTACGAGTTGGCCGGACGCATTTTGCGTGAACGCCTTGAGACCCTGCGGACGTTTTTAGCTACCCAGCTCGAACAAACCGATGCGCTGATTAAAACGCACATCCACGAGGCCGACCGTCTACGCACCAAAGCCGCTCGACTGCGCGAACTCCAAAGCGCAGGACCCGTGCTCGCGGCCACCCTGCTCGCCTACGTGCCTGAACTCGGAAAGATCGAATCGGGCCAACTCGCCGCTCTGATCGGCGTGGCCCCGTTCGCCCACGACAGCGGGCGGCGACATCGTTGCCGACATGTGCGCGATGTGCGCGGCGGGCGTCATTCCGTGCGCCAGGTCCTCTACATGGTGGCGGTCTCTGCCATCCGATGTAACCCTGTCATGCGCGCGTTTTATCGGCGCCTCGTTGAGGCTGGGAAACTGAAGAAAATAGCCCTTATCGCGATCATGCGCCAAATGCTACATGCTCTCAATCTCTTGGCCGCTAATCCCAACTTTGTCCTTGTTCGCTAACACCGCTGCTTCTGTCACATCCAACTTCGGAGGTTAGGTTCATCCGAGTGCATCCACACTCGATAAATCTGTCCTCAGGCCACCCTACTCCGATCGATCCCGAATATCAGACTCGCTCGCCCGGCTTGAGCATTTCCAACGTACGATTGATCAGCTTCCGCGTTGGCTCGATCAACGCCTGCACCGCGTTTTTATCCAAACTAACCTGCTTGAGAATCGCCGCATCCAACGTCCAGAGATCCTTCTCCACGGGAAGTCCTTGATCCAAACAATCGGTCATCCAACCTGCCACGTGCAGCACCGCCGGCTCAAACCGCTTCCGCGGGTCCATCGTCGGTGACCACGCAAAGCGGAGTCCCTGCACCGTATTCTCGGCACATTCCCATAACGACAACAGCTCGGCTCCCGCTTCATCCGCCGACATATCACACGTCGCCAACTCCCACGCCCGCGTCTCCGCTCCTGTTTTTTCGTTCCCGCCGTCGGTGGCAGCGCCTCATCTTGACCCACTCGTTGCAACAGCATCCGGCCTGAGCTGCGCAACAGACCCAGCGTATAGGCTTCGCGTGAATCCCGGCCCGGCACCGCAGCCAACTGCTCCGCCGACAACGCTGTCACCAGCGCGTTCATCCAGAGATTGTCACCATCAATTCGATACAAGGGCACCCCCACGGCAAACAGCTGATCCGCCACCGCCGCCCCCATCAAACGGTGAATCTCACGCAACCCGATCCGGCCAATCGCCGTGTCCAAACTCTCCACCGGGTCTCCTCTTCGGAAAATCGCGCTGTTTGCCGCCTTGATCCCCCTGACCGCCAGACTTGGAGCAACCCGCACGATGTCTACCACGGCATCGATCGCCACATCCGGATTGCGCAACGCAGCTTCCAAAGCTCCAAAAACCCGGGGAGATGACGGCAGTCGGCGGGCTGCCGCGAGCAGACCTTCGGTGGTGATTGGATGGGTGGCCAAGATATTTTCCTTACGTTGCAGACAAAAAAATGCCCCTCACCGTCTTGGCTTCAGAATCCTTTCCAAACCACTCTGAACCCCGAAACAGACGGGCCCTCCCACTGCCTCACGAAGCTCGCTTCAATTCAACCATTTAAACCGAGCTCACGGCTGATCCGTAGCGGGTTCTGCTTCGCCTTCAACAGCTCTCGCCGCAGCCAATCCAACGCAAAATTCACCGCCCGACGATTCACCGCCTGCCTTGGTCCCGGATAACTCACCCGCTTCGACCAAACGCCCTCCGGGGTATACAATGCCGCATACATGGTGCCCACCGGGTTTTCCTTCGTCCCTCCGCAAGGACCGGCAAAGCCCGTGATCGCCAGTCCGTAGTCCGCCCCCAGTTTTTCCGCCACTCCCGCCGCCATCGCGACCGCATTTTCCGCACTGACCGCGCCGTGCTGCATCAATATTTCCTCCGGCACATCCAACAGCTGCATCTTCGACTCGTTGGAATAACAAACCGAACCACCGGCAAAAAACTTCGTCGCCCCGGCCAAACACGTGAAACAACTCGCCAACATCCCTCCCGTCGCCGTTTCCGCCACCGCCAATGTAAGCTCATCCGCTCGCAGTAGGTCGGCACATATCTTCGCCAATGAATCATGGCCATATCCCATCAAATTATCCCTCAACAACGCACCGCATTCCGTCGCAATCGCTTCCAGCTCGGTGTGCGATACATTGGGCCGCGCCGCACTTAATCGGCAATCCACCTGCCCTTGATGCGCACAAAAAGCCACCGAAAGCTTGCCCGCATGCGCATCAAAAACCGGCTGTAACAACGTCTCCAAGACCGACTCTCCGACCTCTGCGGTGCGGTGCTGCACATACGCTTCGCCTTCCGTCAAAAAACCCCATCTTGGCCAACTTCGGCAGCACCCAGTCCGTCAGCATCGGTTGCAACTCGTTCGGCGGTCCCGGCAGCATCACCAAGACCTTGCCCCCCTCGGCATACCACAACCCCGGGGCCGTCCCGTTGGCATTCGGAATCACTTCCCCGTCCTTGAACCGATAGGCTTGCTTCAGGTTGTTTTCAGTCATCGGGCGTCCAAACGCCCGAAAACGCTCCTTGATCCAACCGACGATCTGCTCATCCAAAACCAGTGCCTGCCCCAACGTCTGCGCTACTTCCTCCCGGGTACGATCATCACAGGTCAACCCCAAACCACCGGTCGTGATCACAACGTCCGCCCGCGCCCAACTCTCCTTGAACTGGGCCACGATCACATCCGCATCGTCCGATATCGTCACATTCCGCGTCAATTGCACGCCGTGCTTCCGCAATTCACCTCCGATAAAGGTGAGGTGCCCGTTCGCCGTCAGGCCCAGCAACAGCTCATCGCCCAGCGTTATTAGCTCGATATTCAATCCCTTGAGTGTCGTCGGGGAAGTAGGGTTGTGATCGGGAGGAATAGGAGAAACCATTTGCAGCCAGCCAAAGTAGATTAAACTGCCCAAAGTTTCCAGCCATCGACTCACTTAACAACAAACTGGGCCAGCCCCCAACCCTCCACCTCCGCTCTGAACGCCCACCCATGATCGTCGCCCCTCACCTCAAGGAAAAGGTCCGCCAACTCCCGGAAAAACCTGGCGTCTACCTCATGAAGGACCGCCTGGGGCGCATCATTTACGTGGGGAAAGCCAAGGCCCTGCGCAAACGGGTCAGCTCCTACTTCACTCCGTCCCGCAATCACTACCACTCCCCGAAAATCCGCGCCCTCGTCGAATTGATCGCCGATTTCGATATCATTGAGGTCAAATCCGACCCCGAAGCACTCCTCCTCGAGGGGCGCCTCATCAAGCAGTGGAAACCGAAATACAACACCGACTTCGTCGACGATAAACGCTTCCTCCTCGTCCGCGTCGATCTCGCCGAACCCCTTCCCCGCTTCCGCCTCACCCGCCTGCGTCGCGGCCAGGGTTCCCGCTACTTTGGTCCTTTCGCCCACAGCGGTCTGCTCCGCAAAACCCTCTCCCAAATGCGCCGCCAATTCGGCATCCTGCTCGCCGACGGCACCCCTCACCTTCTGCCCGACGGGCGCTGGCGTCTCTACGACGACGTGCGCCAGGAAATCTACGGCCACACCAACGAACTCACCACCGAAGATTACCGCACCCGCGTCGAAGACGCCTGCACCTTCCTCGACGGCAAATCCCGCGAATGGCTCGAGTCCCTCCGCGCAAAAATGCTCGCCGCCGCCGCCAAACAAGCCTTCGAAAAAGCCGCCGAACTGCGCGACATCGTGTTGGCCCTCGAAGGCACCCTTGAAAAGACCCGCCGCTTCGAACGCGACCACCCGGTCATCCGCACCGACGATGACGCCCTCTCTCGTCTGCAAACCGCCCTCGCGCTGCCTTCTCTGCCCGCGCACATCGAGTGTTTCGACATTTCCCACATCAGCGGCACCTTCGTTGTCGCGTCCATGGTTCACTTCAGCCACGGCCGCCCCGACAAGGCCCAATACCGCCGCTTCAAAATCAAAAGCTTCATCGGCAATGACGATTTTCGGGCCATGGAAGAAGTCGTCGGCCGCCGCTACCGCCGGCTCCGCGACGAAGGTCGCACCTTGCCCAATCTAGTGGTGATCGATGGCGGCACCGGCCAAATCGGCGCTGCCCTCAAAGCCTTCATCTCCTTGGAGCTTACCCCGCCCGCCATGATCGGCCTGGCGAAAAAACACGAGACCATCTTCTTCCACGACGAACGGCCCCCGCTCAACCTCGGCCTCACCGACCCCGGATTACAACTGCTGCAACGCCTCCGCGACGAAGCCCACCGCTTCGCCAACACCTTCAACGCCGACCTGCGCTCACGCAAAATCCGCGTGTCCGTCCTCGACGACTTTCCCGGCCTCGGTCCCAAACGCCACGCAACGCTCATGGACCATTTCGGCACCATCGAAAAACTCCGCGCCTCCTCCGCCGTCGAACTCTGCGAAGTCCCCGGTATCGGCGATAAATTCGCCCGCAACCTCCACCAATTCCTCCGTCGACCGGAAGCAGATCCCCATTGAAAAACTCGACCGTCAAACCGTGAATCCTCGCCCCCGGGCGGTAAACCCGCCTGACAGCAAGACCCACCACCCCGCCCATGAGCATTCACCCGCAGATGAACCCCAACCTTCCGTTCGATACGCACGAGAACTTCGCGCCTAGCCAACGGAAAACTGATCGGAAACTGGGCCCCGCCGATCCTTGCTATTCACCTTCTCCGCAACCCCGATCGGAATAGTTACATATTACCACATAAACTCACCTATCTCCCAATGTTGGTGCCTCGAAAGGGCGGCGTCAAGCGGCTAGTGCACAGTCCTTTTGTATAATAGCATGAAAGATTTCAGCGGGAGACTGGCCGCAGTCCAACACTGAGTGCACAGGCTGAGAGGGAGTGGTTCCCTTTCTCCTAATACACTATAATGAATACTATACGTTTGATATTGGGATTGATGATTGGCGGGATTGAGGTTGCGGCAGGCCGCAGGAAGGGAGCGGTGAGCAGCTATACACAAAGCAGCTATACACAAGCCAGAGAGAGAGGACGACCGGGCCGGTCGTCCTCTCTCTGGGAAAAACTCCGCGCTAGCGTCGTGGGCGCAGAGCGGAGAATTGGGAGTAGTGGCAAAAATACAACGGCGCATCACCGCCAAGGAACGCGAGGCGATGCATGCCGGTTTGGCCCAGGGCAAAAGCGGCGCTCAGCTTACCGCTGCCCTCGGCCGCGACGCCTCGGTGGTCAATCGCGAGATCACCCGCAACGGCGGGCGCAACAGCTACAGCGGCATGGATGCGCAGACTCGCGCTTGCCGTCGGCCCAAGTGCGCCGTGCGCAACAAAGTCGCCGACACGCCCGCCTTTCGCGACGAGGTGCTGGCCCTGTTTGCCACCGGCGCTACGCCCAAGCAAATCGAAGTCGCCTTGAGACGACGTCATGGCCTTGATCTGACCCGACGCGTGAGCCACGACACCAATCTACGACTTCATCTACATCCACTCAAAGGCTCGGTTAAGAAGGAGTTGATCGCTTATTTGCGGCGCAAGAAGCCCCGGCGCAGTCCCGCCCCCCCCCCCGCCAAGGGCAAGCTCTCGGGCCAGTTGCCGGGCGCGCTCAATATCGGCGAGCGACCCGCTGAGGTGGAGCGCCGGGAGGTGCCCGGATACTGGGAGGCCGACTTGGTCATGGGTGCGAGCAATCGCACCGCCATTTTGGTCATCACCGAACGGGTCTCCCGCTACGTGATGATCGTCCCGTTGGGCGGCGCCAAAAACGCGATCAGCGTCGCCCGCACTCTCATCCGGGCCTTCAAACGCCTGCCCGCCCACCTGCGCAAGACCCTCACCTACGACAACGGCCGCGAAATGGCCCAACATGCCGCCTTCTCCCTTGCCACAAAAGTGGCGGTCTACTGCTGCAATCCACACAGCCCTTGGCCGCGCGGTGCGGTCGCGAATATCAACGGTCTGATCCGGGAATACTTCCCTAAAGTCATCGACTTTCACACCGTCACCAAAGGCCCAATCGCCAAAGCGGAGTGGCTACTCAATAATCTCCCTCGCATCGGACTCGACGGACAGTCTCCCGCTGAAGTCTTTCATGCTATTATTATACAAAAAAACTGTGCACTAGCTGCTTGACGCCGCCCTTTCCTTTCGGTATGTTATTTTCTTCGGTTTCATGCACAGAGGACTTAAACCTCATCAGTTGATGCCCATGCCGGGCATACACCACATAAGCAACGTCCTCGGCAAACTCGGCGTGCTCGGCCGCACTCAGGTCGCACTCCGCGCTCGCGAGTTGGACTTGATCTGAGCCCATCGTATCGTGCTCAGTCGGCCCGAAGGTCAGCGGCTTGACGCTTAAACAGTTCAGCGCCCCTCCGTCACCATGACCTTCGGGACTATGCGCTGGTTCTGAGAAAGGTCTATACTAGTATAGTGGGAGTTAATTAGCCATACGAAACAAAAATAGTAGTGCAGGATGGGTGCATGGCCCGCCCTGTTAATCTGCTAATCATTGATGCCGCGCAGCATCAAGAACTTGAACAGATGATCAAACGCCCGACCACGCCGCAACGGGAGGTCAGGCGGGCGCGCATCGGGTTGTTGCGGGCCGAAGGGAACAGCCAGGAGCCGGTGGCTGCTCAGATCGGAGTGAATCGTCCGGTGGTGGCGAAGTGGGAAAAGCGATTTCGTGAGGCAGGGTTGGCTGGATGGGCCGAAGCGAGACGTTCGGGCCGGAAGCCGAGTGTGGATGTGGCGATTCGCGCTCCGATCGTCACTGAAGTCACGCAACCCCCGGCCGGGCGCACCCGCTGGTCCTCACGGGCGATGGCCAAGGCCGAGGGGGTGTCGGCCCACACCGTGCAGCGTCTGTGGCGGGCCAACGACCTGAAGCCCCATTTGCGACGAACGTTCAAGTTGTCGCGTGACCGGAACTTCGAGGCCAAGTTTTGGGATGTCATCGGCTTGTATCTGAATCCGCCCGATCGGGCCTTGGTGCTGTGTTGCGACGAGAAAAGCCAGTGCCAGGCGCTTGAGCGCACCCAGCCGAGCCTGCCATGGGGTATCGGGCACATCACAACCGCCACCCACGATTACACCCGCCACGGCACGGTCACGCTATTCGCCGCCCTCGGCTATCTGGACGGCAAAATCATGCGACGCACCGCCTCTCGGCATACCCACAGCGAATGGCTCGGTTTCCTCCAGCACATCGATGCGCAGGCACCCGACGGCTTGGTCCTGCATTTGATCATCGACAGCTACGCCACCCACAAGCACGCCAAAGTGAAGAGCTGGATAAAGTGGCGCCATCAGCGCCATGCCAAAGCCCATGGCGTCGAGCGCATCGCACTGCACTGCACCACTGCACTGCACTCCAACATCCTCTTCCTGGTTGAATCTAGTGGAGCGCTTCTTCCGCGACCTCACCGTCGATTGTATCCGCGATGGCAGCTTCACCAGCGTTCGAGACCTCACCAACGCCATCGAAACCTACATGGCCGCACGCTACCTCGAACCCACCCGCTACACTGGGAAGGCCGAAGGCTCCGCCATCCTGGAGAAAATCCAACGCGCCCGCACCGCCGCATCCCCTCATTCAGTATAGTTCATTAACTCTCAGCACACTAGCGGCGAAATGACCGACCTGCTGCACGATCTTATCACCGCCTTCCGTCAACTTCGCCGCGCGCCGGGCTTCACCTTGCTCGCCGGCGGCCTGCTCGCAGTCGACCTTGGTGCCACTGTAGCGACCTACTCGTTGTTCTACAGCCGCTGCCGGAACGCCTCGTCGTCCTGCGCGCCACCAACCCATCCAAGGCCATTGATCAGGAAGGCGTATCCGCCACCGGAAGGCGTATCCGCCACCGACCGGCGTGATTTCCAGGACCGCAGCCAAAGTTTCAGCGAACTGGACGGCTACCGTCCCCATTTCGCCTCCTATACCCCCATCAACGGCGAACCCGCTCAGTGGATCACTAGTCTGGAGCGTGTCCCATTTACCCTGATTTTGGAAAGGGGGCAGGAAAGCCGATTTTTGAGCGAATTTCCGGCTACCAATGGCGGATGTAGGCGCATCGCAGATGCAATTTAATGGCTAAATTGCAGTGTCGCAGCAGTCAATGCCTGGATCGTTTCCATGAGGGAACCTCCGGCAGCCGGTGTATTGTTCATCGTTGGAGTAGGCTTGGTGGTTTTACGCGGCTTGGGCCTGCGGTGGTTGGTCGGCCAGCCGTCGGGCGATGAGCCACAGGTTGTGACCGAGGATGCTCCAGGCTACCGCCAAGTAGCGATTCGTGAAGCCTCTGGCACTCAATCGCTTGCCTTGGCGTTGCTTGATGATGACGATGCGGGCCTCCGGCGAAGCCCGGCGATGTTGGAGCGCCACGAACTGCGGCTCCTGCATGCGCCGTTGCAGCAGCTGCGGATCGCGAGGGCAAGTGGCGTCATAAATGTCGGCTTCGGCCAAGCGTTCGCACAGCCGTTTGGTCGAGAAGCCTCGGTCGGTGCTCGCCGCTTTGATCGGGGTGCTCAGGTCGAACTGATTCTGGCGCTCGAGGCTCTGGTCGAACTGACGCCATTCGGCCGGAGCCATTCCCTGATACAACTGCCAATCGGTGATCAACCCCGTCACGTTCTCACTGATCATGAGGGTGTTGCCAAACTCGACCTCGCCGGACGCCTTGCCCCGGACCACGGGCTGCACGTCGGGTTCGTAGACGCGGAGGATCTTCTCGGCGTTGGGCACTGGTCGCGCGCCGATGATGCGTGCGTGGGCCTGGTTGATCGCGGCCGGCAGTTGCTCGAGCATGGCGTCGATGCGCGCAATGATGCGGGTGGCCTGGCGCTCACTGAAGCGGGTCCGGGCGTAGTCGGCGGCGAGGTGGTCGCGGTGGCGGCGGGCGTGCTCGCCGATGGTGCGCAGCAGGCGTTTCATCTGGCGGAGCACGCCCTTGCGGGCTCGCTTCGCATCGCGGCGCCGTCGGCTGTGGATCATCGCGATGCACCACCGATTCATCTGCTTGGCAAAGACTGGCGGCTCGTTCGGCATCCGACCCCGCAACCCCGCTGCACGGCGCAGTTTCACCGCCTTGAGCAGGGGGTGCGGCTCACGTCGCGAAAGAGCACCCAGTCGACCGGGAAATGGATGTTGGCCTGCAGGCAGGTCGAGTCCACCAGGCACGTATCCATCGGCTGCGCCGCAGCCAGTCCCAGTTCGCTCGCCCGGTCCGCCTCACCGCACATCTCGATAAAAACTTGGCTCATCCTACGCACCTGCCCGGCGGTGAAGCATTTGGACGCACGCTCCCGCACGCTTTCCTTTGGGAGACCCCCTTGATGCCGTCGATCCGGCGCGCTCCGCAAAAGTCGGCCAACAGATCGCTGGAGGCGATGCTCAGGGAAAGTTTACGCAAGCTGATGTTTACGAGCATCATGCGCAATACCTACACCCGCCGCGCCTTGCGCGCGAACTGCAGGTGTCGCGGCAACCCGGCCACGTCGTCGCCTCGCCAGTTTTCCCGGACAAAGTCCACGACCATCGCTTCCAAGTGACTGTTGGCCAGCAACTGGTCGAGCCCCGCCTGTTGATCGCGCAACGCGGCGTAATCTTTGTTGGGTCCGACCGGAGTCAGGTCTGGGCGCAGCCAGGTTTGCAGGGCAACTTCCGGGGCGACGGCTTCGGTAGTATTGTTCACACCAAATTATACACGCCGGTTTTGTGCCGAAACCAGGAAATTCTCCCGGATTCGGCCTCTTTATTTTTACGCTACCTACTCTTCTCCAACCTTTTGTGCTTGTTGGACACGCTCTAGTCTGGTTACCGGAGGGCTGTTCGAGGCCCTCGACGCGAAACCCCAACTTGGTCGCATCTTCGCCACGGACGAATTCTCCTTTTCCGCCCACCGCACCATTATCCTCAGCGACGCGGCCTGGGAACAATACTTCAACCGCCGTTCCGATATCCTGAATTCAACGATCCTGATCGACGACCAACCCCACACCATCGTCGGCATCATGCCTCCGTCCTTTCGGGAACCCGCCGTTGTCGATGCCTGGCTGCCGTTCCCAGCCGAATCCCCCGAATACTTCGCTCGTGATTCGCGCTAGTGGACCAGCATCGGGCGGCTCGCGCCCGGAATCAGCACCGCCGTCGCCAATGCCGAGATATCCAGCCTTTCGCAGGATCTTGCCCGCGAATACCCCGACACCAATCGCGATTGGAGCGCGGCCGCCCGCTCGTTACTCGAACAACGCGTGACCTCCATGCGGGCCGGCCTACTGCTTCTCCGCGCCACCGTTGGGCTCATCCTGCTCATCGTCTGCGCCAACCTCGCCAACCTCCTCCTCGCTCGCAGCATCGCCAAGCTGCCCGAGCTGGGCGTGCGCCTCGCCCTCGGGGCCACCGCATTGCGTCTCGCCCGTGTCGTCGCGGCGGAAAGCCTGCTCCTCGCTCTCGGTGGCGGACTCCTCGGCACCGGCTTGGCGGCGTTCGGCTTGCCGTTTATCGCCCCAAATATCCCGCCTGCCCTGCTTCCCCGCGCTCACGAGGTGGCCCTGCAACCGACCGCCGTCGCCGTAGGTATACCCGCGACTCTCCTCTGCGCCATCATCCCCGCGTGGCGCCTCGCTCACGCCGATGTCAACCAATGGACCAAAGAGGGCTCCGCTCGCGGCGCCACCAGCCACAGCGCGGGACGCTGGCAGTCAGCCCTCGTGACCGGTCAGATCGCCCTGACCGTCATCGTCCTCGCCGCCGCCCTCCTGCTCATGCGCAGTCTCGTGAGCTTACAATCCGTCCCCCCGGGGTTCCGCCCCGAAAATGTGCTCACGGTACGCCTCGCCCCGCCTCCAACGCACTACGAAACCAATGCCGAGCTCGCTACCATAGCCCATCTCGTCGACGAGGTCTCCACCGTTCCCGGGGTGGTCGCCGCCTCCGTCAATGCCAGCACGCCTCTCACCGGCATCACCCTCACCTACCCTTCGTGGCGCGAAGGCACCACCACCGACGCCGCCTCCGCTCTCGATTCCGTCTACGCGCCCGTCAGTCCCGATGATTTCAAAACCGTCCAACTCCCTCTCAAACGCGGACGCCTGCTCAACGAATTCGATACAGCGGAGGAGGCCCCCGTCGCCGTCATCAACGAGACTTACGCCCGCCGTATGTTCCCCGGTCGCGATCCGATCGGTCAACGCCTCATGTTGATTCCATGGATGGGAGCAATCTACCGCGAAATCGTCGGCGTCGTCGCTGACACCCGCCAGTCCTCCCTTGCCGACCCCGCGCCACCTCAGATCTACGTGCCCCAAAAACAAATGCCTTGGTTCTTCTCGACCCTGCTCATCCGCATCGAAAGCCCATCCGTCGTTCCCGCCGTCCGCGCCAAACTCCGCGCCACCGATCCCTCTCTGCCCTTATCCCCTCAACTTCTCGGTGACCTCATCGCTGAAGGCTCCGTCGCCCAACGCCTGCAAGCGTATCTGTTTGGTGGATTCGCCGTCTTCGCTCTTTTGCTGTCCGCCTTCGGTCTTGACGCCAGCCTCTGCTTCACCCTGGCCCAAACCCTCCGGGAAATCGGCATCCGCATCGCACTCGGAGCGTCCCCCGCCAACATCGCCGGACTCGTCCTCTCTCGCGTCGGTCGCCTGATCGGAGTCGGCCTAGTCGTGGGATTGGCCCTTTCCATGCCGATCACCCAAAGCCTGCGCACTCAACTCTACGGCCTCGGCACCGCCCTCCCCCTCGCCCTTCGCGCCTCTCGCGTCAACCCCGCCACCATCCTCCAACCTTCCTAACCCTCAATCCATTTTGTCACGTATTACGTGACAAATATTCCTATCCACCTCCCTAACATCATGAAACGCATCCTGCTCGCCGGCCTCCTTGCCTCCCTGGCCCTTCCTCTCACCGCCGCCAACGATGCCGCCAATAAACTCGTGGCCGCAGCCCATGCTGTCCGCGAAACGGGCGATACCAAAACTGCCGTCAAACTTATGAAACAGGCCATCGCCGCCGACCCCACCGACGCGACTTTGCAGACCGACTACGCCAACCTGCTCACCGTCCGCATCAACGAAGTTAACTTCATGGTAAAGGGCGCCATCGCCGGCAAAATGCTGAGCGCCTACCGAAAATCTGTAGAACTGGATCCCTATCACGTCGTTGGCTGGATCGGTCTATGCCGCTACTACTTGAACGCCCCTGCCATTGCTGGAGGCAGCGTCGACAAAGCCGAAACCTACGCCAAGGAAGTATTCGCAATCTTGCCGTCGCAGGGTGAAGTTGAATTTGCGTTGATTGCCGAAAAACGAGGTGATCTCGCCGCCGCCGCCGAACACTTCCGCACCGCCCTCTCCGTCCGTCCGGATCACGGCGAAGCCCTCGCTGGGCTGAGCCGCGTTGGAGCAGACCAAGTCCGAATAACCCGCTCGCGCGGGTCCATCCCCTGCTTGACCGCGGTCGCATCCCACTCGATGCGACCGCATCAAAGCTCCGGCACCGCGCCTACTTGACCGGCTTGCCAATGCGGATGAGAAAAAATCCCAGCATCACGAGACCGAAACAGGTCAAAACAAACCAGTCGCCAAACCTTACATAAAAACTCTGCCGGCCGATCCACCGCAGATCCCGCTCCACATCAACCGTGGCCGATCCCCTGAAGTAGATGGAGCCCTCCCGATCGACCGGTTTGGTCGAGACGACTTGGCGCACAGTGCCGTCCGCCGCCCGTCGTTTCACCTTCCGCAGCACGGCTCGCACCGTACCGAATTCGTCGATCCAGCCGCTCCATCCCGCATTGCCAACCCGGAGGACTGGACGGCGTGTCTCCACGGCCCGCAACACGCTGTGCGCCGCGTGCTGCTCCGCCGCCCCGCTTTCGCCAAACCAAACGTCGTTGGTAAACACCACAAACAGGTCGATGTTTGCCTTCACGCTCTCCCTCGCCAACTGCGGGAACGTATCCTCGTAGCAGATCAACGGAGCGACCGCCAACGTCTGTCCATCTGCGTTAAAGATCAAGGGCTGGGGCGACGTTCCCGGTTCGAAATCCCCGCCCACCGGCACCACTTTTTCGAACCAACCCAACACCGATCGCATCGGCACAAATTCCCCAAACGGCACCAGTGTCCGCTTGGCATAGTAATTCGGATCCAGCCCTTGCTCGGCATCGACGACAAAGGCTCCGTTATACCACCGATCCTCGCCGCCCTCATCCAACGGCAGCTCAATCGCAATCGATCCGAGCATGATGGGCGCCTTGGCCTGGGCCGCCGTAAACTCCACAAAATCCCGTACTGACGGGTCCCCGCCCACAATCGCCCAAGGCGTCACCGCTTCCGGCCACAATATCACATCCGCACGACGATCCGCGACCGTTTGGGTGGCCTGCTGCAACGTTTTCACGATGGCAGGCGCCTGAGTCTTATCCCACTTCACCTCCTGGGGCACATTCGGTTGCACAAACCCAAACCGCGCCACCGGAGTGTGAAAATGGTAACGATTCACCGACTCCTGCACGTGCACGCTCAGACAGACCATGAGGCCAAACATTGCCAGGAAAAACTCCTGGCTCCGTTTCTGCATTCCTTTCAGTTCTTTCTCGAAAAACAACCGGTGCCCATACGCCGCGAAACCCAAATTTGTCAGCACGAGCACAAACGATATCCCGCCAGCTCCCGTAAACGCCGCAATCTGAATTACAGACGCGCGCTCCCACTGGCTCGCCGCTAATGGCAACCAGGGATACCCCGACAACAACCACGTGCGCGTCCACTCTATGATGACCCAAGCTCCGGCCATGCCAATGATCCCCAACAACCGATGAATCGTCGGTAAACCTCGCAGTCTCGGCACGCCCCACCACGCCACGGCATACCAGGAGCCGACCCAAACTCCGACCACCGGGGCCAATAGGATAAACCCCGCCCAAGTCGCGTTGTGCAGCCACCACGTGAGGAAATACCACGCCGTGATTTGAGCACCTATCGTGACGCCCAAAAATAACTTCAACTTCGGCCACCGATACGCCCACAGGATCGCCGGCGCGAGACACACGTAGGCGGCCTCAGGCACTTCAAAGGGCGGAAACGCCACCACCGTTAGCAACACCGTGGTCAAAAACACCGCCACAGGTGCCAGCCACCCGCCATGGTGCTCCCAAAACGGGATCGGCGGATTGTCGTAATCAGGAAAAGGCGGGAGATCTGAAGCGTCGTCTTTCAAAATGAAAACGACCGTCTAGGCACTCGCAGGCTAATGTTGCAACTGCAGGGTTCCCTTCCGCATGCCTTATCGCTTGCTGCCCCCCTGCCCCACAGGAACACTTCGGTGCCCTTCCCCATCCGCCTACCCCATGCGTAATCTTCTCAAGTCCGCCCTCGTGGCGCTTGTAGCGACGGTCCTGCTGTGGCTGCTCCTTCGCTTCAGCGTCTCCACCGACGCTTGGTTCCATGCCTTTCTCTTCGAGCGTAGCCCGGTCCAATGGCTCAGCATCGCCATGTTCATCTTCGGTGCCGACATTCTCGTCGCCAAAGCTCGCCGCCTCGCCGCGGAGCAACGCTTCCTCGTCGGGGCACAATGGCAAACTTACCCCGACACGCCCACCAACGTGGTGCATCGGCGTATCTCGACAATCAGCGAAATGGCCCAGCACCACTCGCCTTCATTCACCCAGGACGCCGCCAAGGACCTTGCCGCAGAAGACAACCAAGCCGTCAACGAGAGTTTCGTACTCCCCGCCGACGTCATCGGCATCCTGCCCCTCGTTGGGTTCTTTGGCACCGTCTGGGGACTCAGCCAAGGCCTCTACAACAACTTCGTGCTGCAAGGCGAGGACAGGCACCAACTCCTTCGCCAATGCCATCGGCACGGCCTTCGATACCACCCTGCTCGCCCTATTCCTGGCCATCGCCCTTTCGATCGCCCAAAGCCTCCTGCGTCGCGCCGAACTTAGCCTGCTTGAAAAACTCAACCACTTCGTCGAAGACCAGCTCCTATCACTCGACGTCACGGGCACTTCCCCTGTCCCCGCCTCCAATGACCCGCGGATCTGGCTCGACGACATCGGCATCGATCCCGCCGACCTCATTGGATTCTTCCGCACCAAGTTGGGCTCCATGTCGACCGATCTCACTGCCCTTTCCGCGACCAACATCAAACTCACCGCCGCCCTCGCCGAATTCAACCAAGCCCAAAAAGACGCCGCCTCCCACCCCGTCGGCCGACCCCACGCCTCAACTCGTCGCGCTCACCAGCGCCCTCCAGGAATCCTCCGCCCAGATCGCCACCGCCGCCCGCGACCAACTCGCAAAACTCACCCAACTCGAGTCGTTCACCTCCGAGGCGCATTCCGTCCGCCGCACCGAAGCAAAACAACACCTCGAGTCACTCACCGCGCTCACCGCCCAACTCGAAACCGCCCGCACCTCAACCACCGCAGCCCAAACCACGCTCCAGCAAACCGTGTCCGCCGCCGGCGAGAAAGTCTCGTCCCAAGTCCAGGAATCCTCGGCCGCCCAACAAGCCACCCTTACCGCCCTCCAACAACTTGCCACCGCGCAGCAGTCCACCCTCGACGCCCTGGAGCAACACGCCGCCACTCACGCCGATACCCTCCACGCAGCCCAACACAACGCGGCCACCGCGCATCAAAAAACCCACGACTTGTTGAACCGCCCCAAGTCATTCACCGTCACCGAAGCTCCGGCCCGCGCCGATGAGCAACAGGCGTAAATCCCATTCCCGCGCCGCTCCGGCCGCTCCCGACCAACCCGAACTCGGGCTGGTCTCCATTCCGCTGCTCTGCTGCCTGCTCGGTGCCGCCCTCTTCGTCTATGAATACGGGGGCAGCAAACCGACGCTCACCCACGAATTTCTGGAGCTGGAGGAACGGGTCGCGTCATCCGCTTACACCGCTCACACTCTGGACGAACGCGAACAAACCGCTGTCGAAAAACTTCGCCTCCTTGAAGCCGCCGCCCGCCTCGCCCGCCTCCAGGATGAACTCGCCGCCCTGCTCCGTCGCCATGCTCAACTCGAAGCCCAGCAACAGGACCTGATCGCACTCGAACGCCTTGTGGCCGAAATCGCCGCCACTCGTCTTCGCATCCAGGACTTGCAGCTACAGCGCGACAAGGTCATCGCCGCCCGCCGGTCTGTGTTTGCTGGATACACCGGACCCTACCTGCTCATCGAATGTGTCGCTGGCGAAATCATCGTCCACCTCGAAGGTCAACACCTCAGCCTTGAACAACTCGCGAAGGGGCCTGCCTCTCTCTTGGCCGCCATAGATGCCGTCGGTTACGTCGCGATCGCCGTGCGCCCAGGAGGTTGGCAAAATGACTCGTTTGAAGCCGCCCAGAAACTCATCTACGGCCACATCGAAGCCGTCCGTGCTGGTACCGGACGCCAGATCTTTCGCACCGATTTCCCTCTCGATACCGACGAACCCATCGGGCCCTACCTGCCGCCTTCGGTCTGATCTCCGCCATGGCTTCCTCCACCAAATTTCGTAATCTCATCTGCATGGCGGATCTGTTCTTCGCCCTAAGCGCCAGCTTGTTCCTGCTCAGCGCCATCGAGAATAAAACTTTGGAAGGCGAGGAACCTCTGGTTGATCGCGATCCCAATCCAGTCGAAATCGAACGCTCGATTCAACATCTCGAGCGTCAGACAGAAACCATTGAGGCTCAACTCCGCGCCATCGAGAACCTCAGCGAACGCCTGGATTTGTCTCCGTTCCCCACGTCCGATACGCCTGCCTCGAATTCAGCGCCATGAAGGTTTTCGTTTTCATGGTCTCATTGAGCACCGTCTTCGGCGCTCCCTTGCTCGCCCAGGAAGCCAGCCCTGCTCGCCCGCGTCAGGAACTTTACCACGAGCTCGTGCAACGACATCTATCCGCCGAAGCACAGCTGTCTCAATCCGACACGGACCTCGCGCGCGTTGGAGCGCTCCTCTTGCGGTTCGAAACCGCCGACTTGAGTCTCCTGGCCCAACTTCAAACCGCCACCACGGAACGGGACCAACTACGCCTTTCCGTCGAAAAACTGGAACGCCTGCTCGCCCAACTTCGCGAGCTGCTGAAACTCGACCCCGATTCCGTGCAAAAGGCCCTCGAACAAGCCCTCGCCGCCCGGGAGAAATTATTGATCGATGAAGCCAAGTTGCGCGAAGAGAGCAACGAACCGGAACCAGACCTCCTAATCTCCACCGCCATCTCCCTCGAGGGTATGGAGTCCCGCGCCTTCCTGCTCACCGGCGAGCGTATCGCTCCGTTTAGTACCCCCTACTTCACCCAACAGCGCATCAAGGTCCGCCTGCGTGATCGCCGAGTCGTGGAACGGCCTCGTTATACTCGTGCAAACGATGCCGGCCTCGTTGTCACCTCGGTATTGCCCGGCGGTCCCTTGCACGAGCTGGTTTCGTCGCCCGACTTCGACCGCGACCGCACCTATGTCACCCTCTGGGTCTGTGCCGACGCCATCGACGCCTACCACGTCGCGGTCAACTATCTCAAATTCCAAGGCGTGCGCTATAATTTGGTGCCCGACGTCGACCAACCTTGGACCGCCCTTGATGACGAATCGCCCTTGGGCAACTGGGGCTACGAGGGCTGAAGGAGCCCTCGGTAATTTAATTACGAAGCCTCCACCAGCGCGATCAGCATCGCGGGGACCTGAGCCCCGCGAGTGTGCCGCCCGTGACCAACCGCCTGCTTACTTACCGTGACACTGCTTGTATTTCTTACCGCTTCCGCACGGGCACGGATCATTCCGCCCCACTTTTGGCATCGCCTGGACCGGTTGCGGCTTCGGCATCGGTAACTTGAGCTCACGCTTGGGGCCTGGCGCGCCCGGCGCGCCCGTAGGCCCGCCTGTAGTGATCGTGGACCTAACCGATGCCTGCGAAGGCGGTTGTCCTCCCGGCGCCGGGGCATTTTCTGGCCCCTGAGTCTTCGCCCCTCGGCTGAGCAACTGCAGCATGTTCTCAAACGCCTGAATGTTCGAAGCACTGTGGAACAGGCCAGTGCAAATTTGGAGCCACACATTGGCCATCAACTCTTCAAAGTAGGTGAACGCCTCGCCCTTATATTCGACGAGCGGATCCTTTTGGCCGTAGCTGCGCAATCCTATGGCCCGGCGCAATTCTTCCATCTCGGTGAGATGCTCCTGCCAATGATGGTCGATCGCGTTGATGATCACATAACGCTCCCACGCCCCCAACGCTTCCGGCACTTCGACGGATTCCTTCACCTCGTAGGATTTTTTCACCCGTGCCAACAGGTCCGCCACGATCGCGTCGAACTGTTTGTCCTTCACGTCGGCCAAGTACACTCCAATCGGGAAGTGAGTATTGAGCCATTCCACCAAATTTTCCAAGGCCGAGTCTTCCGGCCCCGTTTTCTCGTCCAGTCCTGCCTTCTCCAAACGACTCACGAGCTCTTCCTCGACCTGCTCAAAAATCAAAGCCTTGGATCGCTCCGCGTGAATCGCTGCGTTCCGAATGCCGTAGATTACTTCACGCTGCTGATTCAGCACATCATCGTATTGCAGCAGGCGTTTACGTTGGGAGAAGTTCTGCTGTTCGACCTTCTTCTGCGCGCTCTCGATGGAACGGTTCAACAACGAATGCTCCAACTCCTCCCCCTCGCCCATGGATCCTTCCATGAGCCGCGAGGCCAGATTCCCCTGCAGAAAGAGACGCATCAAATTATCTTCCAGCGACAGGAAGAATTTCGTGGTGCCCGGATCGCCCTGACGGGAACAACGGCCCCGCAACTGACGGTCAATACGACGCGATTCGTGGCGCTCCGTGCCGATCACATAGAGTCCGCCCTGTTCACGCACCCCTTCCCCCAGCTTAATATCAGTGCCCCGGCCCGCCATATTGGTGGCAATGGTCACGGAACCACGATGCCCCGCACGGGCCACAATGTCGGCTTCCTGCTCGTGGAACTTGGCGTTGAGCACCGTGTGCACAATATTCGCCCGACGAAGCATGCGCGAAAGCACCTCGGAGGACTCGACCGAAACCGTGCCGACCAACACCGCCTGACCGCGTTTGTTCGCTTCGGCGATCTCCGCCACGACCGCATTGAACTTATCGCGACGGGTCTTGAAAATGGAATCGTTCTTATCCGCCCGGATATTCGGCTGATTCGTAGGGATAACCTGAACTCCCAGACCATAAATTTCACTAAACTCCGTCGCCTCGGTCTCCGCCGTCCCCGTCATTCCAGCCAGCTTCTCATACATGCGGAAGTAATTCTGAATGGTCACCGTCGCATAGGTGCGAGTCTCTCGCTCGATGTTGACACCTTCCTTGGCCTCCACCGCTTGGTGCAATCCGTCCGACCAACGACGGCCCGGCATCACCCGACCCGTGTTTTCATCGACGATGTTCACTTTCCCGTCCTGCACCACGTATGCAACATCGCGCTCGTAAAGACAGTAAGCCCGCAGGAGTTGCGAGATCGCGTGAATTTCTTCCGACACCGCCGCGTAGGCTTGATGCGAAGCATTCTTCTTTTCCTCCTTCTGCTCCGGCGTCAGGCTGTTATCGCCGTCGATCTGGGAATGCTCAATCGCGAGATCAGGTAAAACAAAGGCATCCGAATTATCAGGACGCAGGGTGTGGCGTCCGATTTCTGTGAGGTCGGATTGATGCTGACGCTCATCGATCGCGAAAAAGAGGTCCTCCTTGAGGCCGAACATCTCCACCTTCTGCATATCGGAGCTCATCTCCGTTTCCAACTTGTCCAAGGCCTTGCGAGCTGCCGGGACCTCCAGCACGCGCAAAAGCAGTTTGTTTTTAGGGTGACCGATCTTCACCTGCAGGAGTTTGCGCAAGGCCGCTTCACGTTCGTCCGCTGTCGCTGACTGGTTTTCAATCACCGGTTTGGCTTCCGAAACCAGACGATTACACAGCACGAGCTGCATGTTGACCAGTCGGTCCACCGTAGGACGCAACCGCGTAAAGGGTTGCTCTCGTTCGATGGGCGCTGGGCCGGAAATAATCAACGGGATCCGCGCTTCATCGACCAAAATCGAGTCAATTTCGTCCACAATACAGAACCAATGATCGCGCTGTACCTGATCCTCTTTGCGCGTGGCCATGCCATTGTCGCGCAAGTAATCGAAACCAAACTCCGACGCCGTCCCGTAAGTGATGTCGCAACCATACATTTCCCGCCGCACCGAGGACGGCATCTGCTGCTGAATACAACCCACCGTCAGCCCGATAAATTTGTAGAGATGCCCCATCCACTGCGAATCCCGACGCGCCAAGTAGTCATTGACGGTGACCAACTGAGAGTTCCGTTCCGTCAACGAGTTGAGATACAACGGCAAAGTCGCCACCAGCGTCTTACCTTCACCCGTGGCCATTTCGGCGATTTTTCCCCGATGCAGCGCCAGACCACCGATCAGCTGCACATCAAAATGCACCATGTCCCAGCTCTGCTCATGCTCGTTGACCAAGGCACTCGTGCCCACCAGTCGACGCGCGGCATTCTTTACCGCCGCGAATGCCTCGGGCAGGAAATCGTCCAATGCCTCTCCGCTTTTGAAGCGCGCCCTGAATTCGGGGGTCTTCGCCTGCAGTTGCTCATCCGTGAGCGACTGGTAGGAAACCTCAATCTCATTGATCTGGGCGACCAATGGCTTGGCGGACTCGAGAAATTTCCGGTAGTGACGACCGGCGAAACGGTTAAAAACAAAGTCGAACATAAAGAGCCGGCGAGCGTAGGATGGGTCAAGCGATTGGCAAATGACAAATGTCGCCTCAGTCACCTAAGAAAATTTCACCCTAAATCCGGCTTTCACCCGAAACCTGTAAACCGCTTGGCATAGATTCCCACGGGACAGTTTGTCTCACCTCCAAAGTAACCATGAGGACGGGATGACACGCCTCCAGACACCTCGGCAGTCACTTAAAACAATGACTCCCACGCCTAGTCCAAAATCAAACGTCTGACTACACAGATGTTAGGAGGACAGAACTGACCAACTTGCCCTTATCTGAACTCCCTGTAACCTTTCCCGGAAGGCCGGGTGGAATTTTCCGCTTGATGACAATCCACCCGGTTGGAAATGGTCCGATCGGTGCACGTCGGCGCCGAATCGAACCGACTGGGGTCTAGGCCAATTGCGTCCGAAAATACGCAATCGTCCGCTGCAGGCCTTCTTCCAATGGCACGGTCGGTGCCCAATTGAGATGCGTCTGCGCCAATCCGATATCTGGGCGGCGTTGTTTGGGATCATCCGAAGGCAGGGCTTGGTGGACAATTTTGGAACGTCCTCCCACCAGTTTCAGCGTAAGCTCAGCCAATTGTAACATCGTGAATTCGCCCGGGTTACCAATATTGACCGGTCCCACCGTTTCATCCTGCGCCATCAAACGCAGAAACCCCTCGATCAAATCATCAACATAGCAGAACGAACGGGTCTGCGAGCCATCCCCGTAGACGGTCAGATCCTGCCCCTGCAACGCCTGAACGATGAAGTTTGAGACCACTCGACCATCGTTAGGATGCATGCGCGGTCCATAGGTATTGAAAATCCGTACCACTCGAATATCGACGCCATTCTCGCGGTGATAATCGAAAAACAACGTCTCCGCGCATCGCTTTCCTTCATCATAACAGGAACGCTGACCAATCGGATTGACGTTGCCCCAATACGACTCGGGTTGGGGATGCAGGGCCGGATCGCCATAGACCTCGCTGGTGCTGGCTTGAAAGACTCGGGCCCGCACCCGCTTCGCCAAACCTAAACAATTGATCGCGCCCATCACCGACGTTTTTGTCGTCTTAATGGGATTGTACTGATAGTGTGGCGGAGAAGCTGGACAGGCCAGATTGTAAATCTGGTCCACTTCAAACTTGAAAGGGTCAATCACGTCGTGCCGGACCAGTTCGAATTCCGGCCGCGAAATCAAGTGAGCGAGGTTCGCCTTTCTTCCCGTGAAGAAATTATCCAAACAAATCACATCGTGCCCGGCACCGAGCAGACGATCGCATAAGTGAGACCCTAAAAATCCGGCTCCGCCGGTAACAAGAACGCGCATGATCCCCTCACACGAGTAAGTGGCGGCGCGCATGTCGAGCCGGGAGACGGTCTTTCTATTTAGGCTTTGTCCCACCCGGCGCTCAACTTTTTCGCCTTTGATCGGATTTAGGAAACCCCACCCGTATCTAGCCTTCATCACGTCTGCCCACGCACTCGACTGTTAAACACCATGGTCTTTGAAGATCCCAACCAAGACCAGGCGCCAATGGCGCCAATTGGTGATTCAGCAGCTACGCGTCATCCCGGCCTCGCGAAACCACCGCAGGACACCATGATCCCGCCAAGTGCGTCCCGAAAACTGGATTTTCCTCCGAGCCATAACTCAGCTACGTTTGTTCGACTAAACCAGATTGGCGGAAAAATTTCTCAAAGTCCCCGTGAGCTCGATCGTGCTCACCGCATCAGAGCATCAAGTAGTCCTCGCCTCGAGCCCCTCAACCGTTTCTGGATCAAACGCCAATCAAGCCAACCGTTGCGTTACAAATACCGGAAAATTCAGGGCGATTGACGATCTCCTCGCCACGGAAGAATTAGCCGTGGAGCCCAGTGCAGATCCCCCAATCCGTGCATATCTCGGCTGCCCACTTCACTCACCCGACGGACGCGTGCAGGGCGTATTCTACATCGCTGACTGCGCGCCTAGGATTTAGGAGCAATCCGACATTGAGTTACTCTCCGAACTCTCGAAAATCGCAAAATCGGAACTCAGAAGCATCTACGCGATTTCTAGGCTGAAACAGAACGCCGCGCTAGTGTAGACCGCTTGAGTCTAGTTTTGGGCTGGGCCGACTGTCTGGTTTGGGAGGCTGAAGTAGACTGCACTTTCTCTGACTGGAAATGGCAGTTCACCATCCAACCTTCTGGCATGTTCCATCGCCTTTTCGGCAGTAGAACCCCGCCTCCCCATGTCGGGATGTGGTATCGTATGAACATTCCCGAACAGGCGGAAATGGATCGCCGCCGTCGAGAGGCCATGCTGGACTGGAAATCTGGATACACGCAGGAGTTTCGTATTAACCAAAACGGAAAAACCATTTGGATCCGAGAGGTCGTCAACCTCAGTTTAATCTCGTCCCATAAACATTGGATTGTCGGCGTTGCCACCGACATTACTCACCTCAAGGAACTCGAGACCAAGCTGGCCCGAATCCGCGATGAGGCCCTCGAAGCATCACGACTTAAGTCTCAATTCCTGGCGAATATGAGTCACGAGATCCGCACTCCCATGAACGGAATTATCGGCATGAGTAACCTACTTTTGGATACTCTCGACGACTCCAATCAAACTCGCATGGGCCGAGTTATTAGCGAGAGCGGTGAATCACTCCTCACCATCATCAACGACATCCTCGATCTTTCAAAAGTCGAGGCCGGCATGATGGAAATCAGCCGCAAGCCGTTTAACCTGCCGGTTATTCTGGACGACTTGACTACCCTGCTCAAACCGCAAGCACGACTCACACAGGTCAAACTGACGACAAGCATTGATCCTCGTCTCCCGAATGGCCTGATCGGCGATGCCGTCCGACTGCGACAGATCATCACCAATCTCGCCGGCAACGCCGTGAAATTCACCGCGACGGGCACGGTGGAGATCAACGTAATGGTCTTGGAGGATGAGTCGGAATCGGTAAAATTCCGGGTTTCGGTCACCGATAGTGGACCAGGGAGTGCCTCCGTCGACCAAGAGAACCTTTTCCAACCATTTATTCAAGGCGATGGGTCCAATACTCGTCGTCACGGCGGCACCGGCCTGGGCCTGGCCATCTCCCGCGAGCTAACCGAAATGATGGGAGAGGAGATCGGACTGGAGAGCCAACTGGGAGAAGGCGCGTTATTCTGGATTGAACTCAATCTCCCGCTCTCCACTGCCATTCCAGAAAACCTTCCATCAGCCCCGCCTCCGCCCCCGCCTGACGAGGACGAACCACCCGCTACATCTCCAGCCTTCGCGTCCGGCCATCAGACGAAATTGCTGCTCGTGGAGGACAACCACACCAATCAAATCGTGGCCGATCTCATACTCCGGAAAATGGGCCTCGATCTGAGCATAGCCAATAATGGACAAGAGGGCATTGAAGCCCTGATTCAAGAGTCCTTTGCAGGAGTCCTAATGGACTGCCAGATGCCAGTCCTCGATGGCTATTCCGCCACCCGAAAAATCCGCTCCGGCACTGTGCCTGGCATCGACCCCAAGATTCCGATAATTGCCCTGACTGCCTACGCCATGGTCGGCGACGCAGAGCGCGGCCAAGCCTGCGGTATGAACGGATACATGACGAAACCCATTCGCACCGCCGATCTCACCGCAATTCTTCAGTCCTGCGGAATCGGTGCGAATAAACCCGACCAAATCTCCGCATCTTCCAGACCTCCCTTGCTGACCAAGCCGTCTTGATGGAATACCGCAACATCCCGGGACAAAATCACCCGACGGTTCTGGATGAATTACTGCACGATTTTATCCGCGAAACTCCCCAGCGCCTGTGCCGCCTCCGTCAGAAGATATCAGATGAGGACGCTGACGAATCCGGAATGCTGGCACACTCGCTCGCCGGCTCCTGCGCCAATCTGGGCGCCACTAAAACTCGCCAAGCCATGATCTTGATCGAAAAAGCAGCTCGCTCCAAAAACTGGAAACACGTCCGAGCCGAGCTGGGACAAGTGGAAACCCAGTTGGCTGACATCGCAGCCGAGGCCAAACTCCTTCGCACCACCGGCTGAGCCAGGCTGTTGAACGGGGAGCAGCAACCCTCCGTCGCCGTGACCAAATCGTCAGCAAACACCGGTCCTGCACCCGACGAAGGAGTAACACTTACGCACCACCGACCAGAGCTTTAGTGTAGGGACTCCACCACTACATCCTCCTTAACCAGCCGACATCCCCGCCTCGTAACGTTGCACCCATTGGCGATGCCAGACGCCGTAGTCCCCCGCTTCCAGATGCGCGCGGACTTGGCTCATCAGATCGAGATAAAAGTGCAGGTTGTGCAAGGTCAGCAAGGTGCCCGCCAACATTTCCTGCGCCATCAGCAAATGCCGCAGGTCAGCGCGTGAAAAATTCCGGCATGTGTAATTCGCCAACCCATCCACAATCGGATTCGGATCCGCGCGAAATCGCTCGTTGCGCAAGTTGATCGATCCGTCTGGAGTGAAGGCCAAACCATTACGCGCCACCCTTGATGGCAACACGCAGTCAAACATATCCACTCCCAGAGCCACCATCTTCAACAGCTGGGGCGGAGTCCCCAGCCCCATCGTATAGCGCGGCTTGTCAGCCGGCATGAACGGGGTCGTTGCCCCCACTTGTTTAAGCATCTCCGGTTCGGGTTCGCCCACGCTGACCCCTGCCCACCGCATAACCCGGAAGGTCCAAACTCGCCAACGACTCTGCCCCCCTCCCGCCGCAAATCATCAAAGGTTGAACCTTGCACAATGCCAAACAGGTGATGCCTAGCCGCCAAAAATCCGGTATCTGTTGCGATCTCTTGCATTGACCCGCCCATCGAAAACTGCGTTCCACCGCCTACGCACAGGCGTCGCGCTCGCAAGGCCAAGGCGAACACTCGTCAATGACCATCGCGATGTCGCTGCCGAGATTCGCCTGAATCGCCATGACTTCCTTGGGCCCTAGGAACAGAGTCTTCCCTTCTCAATACGACTCTGAAATTCGATCCCGTTCTCCTTCAGCTTGCGCAACTTGGCCAACGAAAATACCTAAAAACCCCCACTATCGGTCAGGATCGGCTTGTCCCATGCCATGAACTTGTGAAGCCCACCCATCTCTCGCACCAAGTCGCTGCCTGGTCTCAAGTTAAGATGATAGGTATTGCCCAGGATGATCTGCGCACCGATTTCTCGCAAATGGGCCGGCGTCAGCGCCATTCACTGTTCCCTGAGTGCCTACCGGCATAAATGTCGGTGTCTCCACCACTCCATGACAAGTGCGTAAACGCCCGCCGTCGGACGGCGGTCGCTGTGTCGATCGATAACAGGTCGAAGTGAGAGGGCATGCGGTAACTACAGCCTACCCGTATGCTTGACCCGGAGGTCAATCCACCAGCTAATGCTGGGCTACGCACTGTGCTCCTGGTAATTGACAACTACGACTCATTCACTTTCAACCTCGTCCAATATTTCGGCCAATTGGGCGTGGAGCAACATGTCTACCGCAATGACGAGATCACGCCCGCCGAAGCGCTGGCCCTAAACCCCGAGCGCGTACTGATCTCCCCCGGTCCCTGCTCGCCCTCCGAAGCTGGGGTGTCCCTCAGTATGATCGAAGCCTTCGCTGGCAAAGTGCCGCTCTTCGGAGTCTGTCTCGGCCATCAATCAATCGGTCAACATTTTGGGGCGAAAATTGTTCGAGCCGAACGTCTCATGCACGGCAAGACTTCACCAATCCTCCATCGGAGTACCGACGTTTTTGCCGGACTTCCTGCCGGATTTGCCGCTACCCGCTACCATTCCTTGCTGATCGAACGAGCATCCTTCCCCGATTGTCTCGAGATTACCGCCGAAACCGCCGAAGGCGAAATAATGGGTATTCGCCACAAATCCCTACCCATTTGGGGGGTCCAGTTTCACCCCGAGTCCATCGCCACCGAAAGTGGCATGAAAATTTTGGAGAACTTTTTAGTTCTCAACTAATCCTACCTCACACCATGCGCTGCTCTAAATGCACCTCAATTGATGACAAAGTCATCGATTCCCGCATCAGCAAGGAGGGGAATACCATTCGCCGCCGACGGGAATGCCTTGAATGTGGCCACCGTTTCAGCACGAGCGAAACCCTCGTGCGCGAAGGATGGCTTGTCGTCAAACGCGACGGCCGTCGCGAAGAATTCGATCGCGCCAAACTCTGTCGGTCCATTCTCGCCGCCTATCACAAGCGCCCCATCGACGAAGAACAAGTCTCCATGTTGATGAAAGATGTGATCGATATCCTCGAAGCCCTATTCGATACCCATATCACGTCCCGTGCCATCGGCGACGCCGTGATGGAGCGACTCTCTCGCATCGATCAGGTCGCCTACGTGCGCTTTGCCAGTATCTACAAACAATTCCGGGATGCGTCCGAGTTCATCCACGAAATCAACGCTCTCGATCGTCTGCAACCATGAGTCGACTCGCGACCGCCGAACTGCGCCGCCTCCATCTGATCAACGCGTTGTTTGCTCATGTGACCGGGCAAAACCTCTACTTGGCGGAGCCAATCAAAAGCGCGATCACGTGCAGTCTCACCGAATTCGAAACCCAAACCCGAGAACATCCCGAGTTTGCCGCCCAATACGACGACGCCTTCAACGCCGCCGCTGATCGTTTGCTCGAAGAGTCCTTCTCCCAACTCCCTCGCCACGGCTTCTACCACTGGGACACAGCGTGCACGCTCACCGCAGCGGAACCCCTGTTCGCCCGCGCCGAACTCATGACCGGCCTCAAACGCCTCTCTCCCTTCCGCGAATCCACCCTTCTCATCACCAACTTGCGTCCCGCATTGCTGCCTCCTGATCGGCGCCAAACGCCCAAACGCAAACAAAACTACGCCGACGGCTACATTCGCGACCTCGCCGCCGCCCCCAGCGCAAATCTGAATCTTTTTTTGTGTAACCCCAAAATTCAATTTCTACGAAACCACGTAAAATCAGTTTCCCGTGTCTTCCGAAAATTCCGGGGACCATATTTCTAATGATGAAAACCCTTTTCCAAAAAATCATCGATCGTGAGATTCCCGCCCAGATCGAATACGAGGACGATTCCTGTATCGTCATCCACGATATTCAACCGCAAGCACCGGTACATGTGCTGCTCATTCCCAAGAAACTCATTCCTCGTGTCGGTGAGGCCGGAGACGACGATGCTCCGATCCTCGGCCATCTACTTCTCACCGCCAAAATCGTGGCCCGCCAACTCGGCCTGGCCAACGGCTTTCGCCTCGTGATCAACAACGGTCCCGACGGCTGCGAAAGCGTCCCCCACCTCCACATCCACCTCCTCGGAAAACGCCAACTGCAATGGCCCCCCTGCTGATAACGCTGGCAGCCAGCTGCGTCTCCGAAAGATCACGAGGATGGGGAAACCGGCCTCTGACTCCTTCTAACGGTACCATTGATCGTGCCGTTGGTTTCTCCTACCGCCGTCGCCCACCGCTCTAGCTTCAGTCTGGACGTCGTTCGGAACCTCTATCCGGCACCGCCCTTAACCTTGTTAGCGATTCGTGTGCTGCTAAGCGTCGTCCCCTTCGGACTGATTCGTGGTGGATTGCTCGATCAAAGACCGGATTTCACCGCCACGGTATTCTACCTTCTGGGGACCCTCTAACGAAGGCGAACACCTTGCCTGGAACACCGTGGCGCCCCCCCGGAGGTGTTAGATCTTTTCGACATTTACTTGGATCGGGATCCGTCGACAGCGCTCTAAACCGTCAACACAACTCGTAACGCCCGTCCGTACGCTTGGCGACTCGTCGTTGCAATTCCAGCATCATCAGCGCTGTAGTCACTTGGCTGATACCAAGCCCGGTCAGCCCCACCAATTCATCCGGCCCCAACTGCGCCCCGCCCGCGAAACAACCATGGACCCGGGCTTCTTCCTCCGCCATCGGAGGCCCTTCCTCGGTGCCGCCATCGTCGTCTTCTTTGTTGGCCAACGGCGTGGGGTTTAATCCGTCGAGATAGCTGAATTCGGCCAATATATCATCCACGCAGGTCACCAACATCGCGCCATCTCGAATCAGTTGATGACAACCCGCACTCGTCGGCTGATCAATCCTCCCCGGCACGGCGAACAATTGCCGACCTTGCTCCCCCGCAAACCGTGCGGTGATCATGGATCCTCCGGCCACATCCGACTCAATCACAATAACTCCTGCCGACATCCCCGCCACAATCCGGTTGCGCATGGCGAACGATTGACGGTCTGCTCGTCGCCCAAAGGGAAACTCGCTCACCACCGCACCGTTCGCCGCCGTCTTACGATAGAGTCCCAAGTTTTCCGGTGGATAAATAATGTCCATCCCTGTTCCCAAAACTCCCACCGTCGGCCCCCCTGCCGCCAGGGCTCCTTCGTGAGCCGCCGTATCGATCCCTCGCGCCAATCCGCTCACGATACAAAAACCGGCCACCATCAATTCACCCGCTAGCGTTTGGGCAACCTTTTGTCCATATAGCGTGGTTTTCCGATTTCCCACTATCGCTATAGCCGGGCGTTCAAAGGCGTAGTCGCCTCGCTGATACAGTCCAATTGGCGGGTCGTAGATTTCACGCAAGGGCCCCGGATAGCTAGGTTCTCGACAGGTGACAAACTTCGCCTTGGCCCGTGCGATGCGCGCCTCTTCGTAAGCAAGGTCAAAACGATCCTCCCAATGCACAATGGTTCCACTGATGGTTGCTCCCACCCCTTTAACTTGTTCGAGTTCACGGGCTGAACTGGCCAGTAGCGCCACCGGATCATCACCCACTCGATCCAGTAACCGTCGCATGTTGACCGGACCGATGTCGGGCAAGGCATTCAGCACCAAAAAGGCCTGTGATTCGGTGAGGTCCATGAACTTCTACAACGTGCGCAGCGCCGGATTTATTTCATCAATCAACGTCGTGGTGCGCACCGCTGTCTCGCCAAAGCGAATCGCCACCAATTGGGCCGCCCTTCCATGCCAGAATACACCTTGCGCCGCGGCGCCCAGAAGGTCCAGAGGTTTCGCCGCCAATCGCCCCGCAATCAATCCCGCCAACAGGTCTCCACTGCCACCACGAGCGAGGACTGGCCCACCTTCAAAACAGTGATAGACTGCCCCGTTTCCCCTGATGCGAGTGACCGGACCTTTTAATACCGCTACCGTGGGCACCTTCCAATCCAACTCCTCCAAGGAAGGACTCGAGCCGGCCACAATGCAATAAAATTCTCCTTGATGCGGCGTCAGAATTCGCGGGCTCTCCCCGAGTTCCACCAGATCCCTTTGTAACGCATCCGCATCCAATACCAGCGGTATCCGCACCTCCCGCACCAGATCTGCCACCAAGGCCAACGTCTCCGCCTCCCGCCCCAATCCCGGACCGATGAGCAACGCCGTCGCCCTTACCAACTTTGCCCGCATCAGGAGCCCGCTCTCCATCGCGATCCCTCCGTCCGGTGTTTCAGGACACCCCACCCACATCGCCTCCGGCCACTTCGCCGCCATCGCCGGGGCCACCGATTCCGGCACAAATGCCGTCACCACACCTACGCCACTTTGCAGCGCCGCCGCCACGCTCATCGCCACGGCCCCCGGATAAGCCCTGGATCCACCGACAATCGCGAGGTGCCCAAACGACCGCTTATCGCTTTGAAAAGGTCTCAACGCCCTCCCCGACTGCAATACCTCAGCGGTCAGCACTCGATGCTGCCCGTCTTCCGTCCCATCAAAAAAACCGAGATCCAAATACCGTATTCGCCCCGCATTAGAAAGGCCCAGCAACGGTGTCTTCACTATTCCGGTCGCATAAGTTGCATCGGCCACAAACGCCCCCACCTCGCCCAAACCACTGGGTAAATCGACCGCGGCTCTCAAACTCACCCGCACTCGCCCGACCGCCTCAAACCATGCGATTACATTCTCGTCCAACGGAGGCCTGAACTGAAATCCGAATACGCCGTCGAGGACGGCCAAATATTCTCCCCCGATTTCACTCCGCCGCACCACTCTCACGCGATCCGCACCTGCCGCCTGTTGCAATGTTTGCCACGCCTTTAAAGCGAGTGGACGAAGGCGATTCTGGCCGAAAACAAATCCCACTTCCATCTGCCATGCCGACCCCTTCCGCAGCAACTCAGACGCAGCCAAAAGGGCGTCGCCGCCATTGTGTCCTTTTCCCACCAATATCAACACCCGTCCGCGCGTGCGATTCTGCACCGTCACCCCGGCCACGGCGAGCTCTGCCACCACTCCACGGCCCACCGCCTTCCCGGCTAAAATCATCGCCGGCCATTCGAGCGCGTCCTCTCCTCCAAATCTCGTGCGTTCAAACCGCGCCGCCGCGTCGCAATCGAGAATCGGATGAGATCCGGGCAGATAGGCCATGTTTCCCATTTTCAGGAACCGGAGGAGGGAGGACGAGGCAACTCCTTGAATTTGAGGGGCTCAGGCGCGACCGGTTTGGGCGCGGCCGACGGATTGGCGGCAATAAATCGCTTGGCGCGTTGCTCGGCCGTCTCGGTAAACAACACCGGGCTGTTCGGTGGACCATAACCTTCGAGAGGTAAACGGGTGAACCGTAAGATCGGACGAAAATAATACCCATCATCCGTGCGCACGATTTCGAAATGATCGCTAAATCCCAGATTTGCGCTGTTCCACACTGCCACTTGGGTGCGCCCATCAGACCAAAATGCCCAATCTCGGTACTCCTCGAACAACGCTTCTACAATTTCGATGCTCGGCAAGTCTTCCTTCGCCAGCGGATTAGCCAACTTTTCTTGAGCCGCGGACTCCATCTCGACACTCGGTGAAACCTTCGATTCGGCTTCATCTCCCGTTTGGGCGAGCGCTCGGGGGTCTTCGCCACTGGTGACAAACCACGTCGTCAATACACCCAATACGAATCCAACCAAGATCCATGAGGGCACTTGCGAGGGCGGAATTTTACTACTTTCGGAATCGCTGCGCATGGCGTCGGAAAACTGACAATTGCGGCCACCGCCATTGCAGCGGTTTCAGTGTGAGATAACGAAACCAACACATGCGAACCACCCACTTGTTGCAACAACGTGGTTCCTGCTTCGTCCAAACGAATTTTCGGCTCATGGCGCGCCCCGTGCCAGACTGAGATCGATTTCCAGCCCAGCTCGCGACCAATTCCCGTCGTAAAACACTTCGAAACCGCCTCCTTCGCCGCAAACCTCGCCGCGTAATGCTTGTGAGGATGCTTCATTCCCTCGCAATAGGTTCGCTCTTCAGCCGTAAACACCCGATCGAGAAACCACTCCCCCTGTCGATCCATCACCCCACGAATACGATCGACTTCAATCAAGTCGCATCCGAGTCCGAGACATATACCACCTGCAGGAAGATTGATCATGGGTTCGCCCACGGAATACACGGAACTCGTGGAAGAAAACCTGAATTTAATCTAATTCCGCGTATTCCTAACGCTCCGTGAACTCGTGCTTCACCCATTCAGCCGCACTCGCATCTCGGCCACCGCTTCATCGATGCCGGTGAACAGAGCTCGACTGATGATGCTGTGACCGATGTTGCACTCATGCAAATGCGGCAAGGTGCGGATCTCGGTCACATTGGTGTAATTGATACCATGGCCCGCATTGACGGTAAGTCCCAACTGATGCGCTTTCTCGGCCCCATGCCACAGTCGTTGAAACTCAAACTGCCGTTTTTCGGCCCTGTAAAAACCATTGGCCCATGCCCCCGTGTGAAGCTCAACACAGGGCGCTCCGAGCTCCGCCGCCAGCGCAATTTGAGGCGCATCGGGATCAATAAACAGACTCACGACCACACCGAGCTCTCCCATGCGATCGATGATCGCTTTCACTCGATCTCGTTGCCCCACCACATCGAGTCCTCCTTCCGTCGTAATTTCAGCTCGATTCTCAGGGACCAAACAAACGGAGTCCGGTCGCAGTTCTGCGGCGATAGCGGCCATCTCGTCCGTGCACGCCATTTCCAAATTTAGCCGCGTGGCAATCGACTCCCGCACTCGCGTCACATCTCGATCAATGATGTGCCGACGATCTTCGCGCAAATGCACCGTAATTCCATCCGCCCCGGCTCGTTCCGCTTGCACGGCCAGTATGACTGGATCCGGTTCCACCGCCGGTTCGGCCCCTGCTGGCACTTCGCGATAACGGGCTTGGCGCACGATCGCGCAGTGGTCGATGTTGAGGCCGAGGAAAATCATGGGAGGATCTTTCAAACAGGTATACCGCTGACAGGAAACTAGGAAAGTCCGCGTCTCACGGCACCGTGCCACACTCATTTATACGCTTCCTGCTTTCCTGCCGCCGCCTTTCCCTCCTTGATCTTTGCTCATGTCGCCCCCCACGAAACGAGAAAACCTTCTGGTCAATCTGGCCTTCAACATCGCGATCCCTTCGCTGATTCTGGCCAAAGCCAGCACCCCTGACCGCCTCGGTCCGGTCTGGGGGCTCATCATCGCACTCGCCTTCCCCATAACCTACGGCATCTGGAATTTCGTCCAACGCCGGACAGTCAATTTCGTCTCCAGCCTCGGCTTCGCCAGCGTGCTCTTCACCGGTGGCCTGGGTCTGATGAAGGTCGGTAATTTTTGGTTTGCCGTAAAAGAAGCCGCGGTGCCCTCCCTCATCGGTCTCGCCGTGTGGGTGTCCATGTTCACCAAGCGGCCCCTTGTTCGACAGTTCCTGTTTAATGATCAGGTCCTGGACGTCGAAAAAATCGAAGCCGTCCTCAACCGTGACCAGCAACGGTCAGCCTTCGATCGCCTGCTTAATTCCTCCACCTACCTACTGGTCGCTTCCTTCGTCCTCAGCGCAGTGCTCAACTTCGTGCTCGCCCGCTGGCTCCTGCAAAGCCCCTCCGGTTCCCCCGAATTTAACGCCGAGTTAGGTAAAATTAACGCCCTGAGCTGGCCCGTAATCGTGGGCCCCACCATGGTCATCACCGTCTACGCCTTGTGGCGGCTCATCAGTGGCCTGACCAAACTGACGGGTTTGAAATTCGAAGAAATGATGCACGCCGAACACGTTAAGAAATCATAGTTCGGGCCTTGGGCGTCCGCCCATGCGAACGAAAGACTGAAACCCCATAAACACATCGCGCCGCCCCTCCCATCGTCGCACGACGAAAACACGCCCATAGAGAAAGCACGGTCCGTGAAAAGATCACCGCTCGGTCGACTCACAATCTTAACAATCAGTCCCTTGTCGGAGTTCGGTTAGCAAAACTATGTGTAGAAGCCCTGCCACGTCGTTTATCAACGACGTGATCTCCAGGTCTCTACTCAACTTTTTGCGACTATGCTTTCTCCACATTTCCGGCGCTTTCTCACCCTCGCGGCCATCGGTTCAATCCTGGGTGCATCGGCTCGGGCTCATGACGAAGATCCCGTTATCCACTTCCCGGACTTACCCAATTTGCTGACCTTGGTCTGCGATTTTCATCAGCATACCGTTTTCTCCGATGGTGCCGTGTGGCCCGACATTCGGGTGAAGGAAGGCATTCGCGACGGTGTCGATGTCATGGCGGTCACAGACCACTTGGAATATCAGCCACATCGCGAAGATATTCCTCATCCGGACCGCAACCGCAGTTTCGATCTCGCACTCGCCGCGGCGAAGGAAGACGATACCCTTGTTGTGCGTTGCGCCGAGGTGACCCGCGATATGACCTCCTGGTCACGTCAACGCGATCTTCCTTCAAGACGCCAATCGTCTGATCCAAGACGATCCGCTCGCCGTCATGCGTAAGCGGTGGCGCAAGGCGGGTTTCTTTTCTGGAACCATCCCGCCTGGACACCCCAAGTGCGCCACGGAGTATCGCGGCTCACCGAGATGCACCGTCAGATGATCGACGAAGGGCTACTGCACGGCATCGAAGTGATCAATGAAGACACTTACTCCGAAGCCGCGCTGCAAATCGCACTCGATCACAATCTGGCTATCATGGGCACTTCAGACATCCACGGACTGATCGCCTGGGATTACGAAAAATATCCGCACACCCACCGGCCGGTGACATTAGTCTTCGCCGAGGATCGCACGACCGAGGCAGTGCGAACCGCGTTGATGGATCGACCGCTCCGTGGTGTGGTATGCTAACACCTTGATCGGCAGGGAACGCTGGATGCAGCCCTTGTTGCATGCATCATTATCGCTGGAAGTGACGGGCTACGGCGAGTCCAACGATTTTTTGGCGTTCGAGCTTATCAATCATTCCGACGCGCCCCTCACCCTCCGCAATGCCGGGACGTTCTCGATCTACAACTCCGCCGATGTTTTCGTGGTGCCTCCTCACGAAACCCGCGAATTGAACCTGATCACCGAAGGTCGCATTGATGCCGTGGACTTCGCGTTTGAAGTGCTCAATGGATTGACTGCTCCCAAAACTCATCCGGTCGCACGTTGGAACGATGTGAACACCCGAATGAAGTAGATCCAACGCGCCTCACCGTCGCAGCCAGCGAAACAGCTCCAACTGCATAGCTTCGCGGTCCCAATACTTGGGTCGCACCGCGATGAGACAGCTCAACTCCCATACTTCACCGGGCGCTAATTGGCGGGGACCGTCATGCAATAATGCAGCCGATAAATATCCCGGCGTTCGATCCACGCATGAGGCCCGTTCGTGCTCCGAGCATCAGCGAGTACTGCGATACTGCCAGGGTGGCGTTGTTCCGGAAACATGATCGTGCCCACACCTTGCGCGCGCTGCGCGCGCGATACTCATATGGTCGTCGAGCGGAGCGAACGCATCGTCACTACTGACAAATTCAGGCACGGGACTCACCGCCGCGAGAGACAACTGCAAACCGCGCCAACGGCCCGTCGTATCTTCCAACCTGGCCCCAGCTTCGCCGGCGGTGAAATGGCTGGTCCATGCGATGGTGTATTTTCCATTACGACCCACCTTGGAAATCACCAAGTCTCGATATTCGGCCAAATCTCGGCGACCGGAGGGATGCAGGTAGTCAATCCGGTGCCGAGTGATATACCCTCCGGAGAACAGATGTTCCACCATTGGGTCGTGCCATTGGATCGTCCCCGTTGCCGGGACCGATTCGCCAGCTGCGTCCGGATAAGCCACGCCATGAATTTTTGCCCACTCAAACCACACGCCTCCCATCTGATCTCCGGAGGCTGGACCGGTCAGGATCAAGCCATCCGGCACTCTGAGGGGTGTCAAAGACGGGTAAGCGTCCGAGAGGCGACCTCCTATGCGGGAAGTGATTTTTCGGGTAAATTGGCAGGATGGAAGCAATTGAAGTGGAGGTGCAGAACAACAAGCGCGATGGGCGCGGACGCCAGCTGCGTAGCGCAGAGGAGTGGGCGCAGTTGGCGGCGATCTACCGCGAGCGCGGCCTGACGCAGAAGGCGTTCGCGCAGCGCGAGGGCCTCAAATACGCGACGTTTGTGGCATGGCTGGGACGGCCGGCGGCGCAAGGGTGCGGTGGTGGTGGCGGCGAGCCCGGCGCGCCCTTCGTTCGCAACGCTGCGCTTGGGCGCGATGTCGCCTCCGGCGGCATCGTTGGAGGTGGGGCTGCCGGACGGCACGCGGTTGCGTGGTGACGATCCGATCGCCATAGCCGCGTTGGTCAAAGCCCTGCCCAACTGACGGCGATGATCGGTTTGCCTTCGGCGCTGACGATCCACCTAGCAATTGAACCGGTGGATATGCGAAAGCAGTTTGACGGGTTGTGGACTGTGGCTTCCCAGGTGCTGCGTGAAGATCCCTTTGGCGGTGCGTTGTTCGTGTTCACCAACAAGCGGCGCAACCGGGTGAAGTTGCTGTATTGGGCTGGCACCGACGTGTGGGTGCTGGCCAAGCGGCTGGAGAAGGGTTGCTTCACGTGACCGCGCGGTGGCGACGGCGCGAAGGTGACGCTCAGTGCCGAAGCGCTGACGATGTTACTGGGCGGAATCGACCTGAAGGATGGTGCGAAAAAAGCGTGGTATGAACGCGAAAAAAGGTTGCTGTTAATAGTATCCTATATATGGATACTAAGCGTGCCGCCACTGGAACAACTGCCTGCTGCCTATCTCGCTTTGGAGAGCGAAAACGTGGCGCTGCGCTCGCAGTTGGAGTGGCTGCGCAAGCAGGTGTTTGGTGGGGGTAAGAGTGAGAAGCTCGATGCGGCGCAGTTGAAACTGAAGCTCGCGGATCAGCAAAAGCTAATCGAGCAGACGGCCACGCCCGAGACGGTTCACTACGAGCGGCGGCGGGCCTCTCGCGAGAAGCTGCCCTTGCGAGCCGAGGCCTTCGCGCACCTGCCGGTGAAAGAGACTGTGGTGATCGAGCCCGCGGAGGTGCTGGCGGCCCCGGAGCAGTTTGAAAAGCTCGGCGAGGAGCGCAGCTTCGAGGTCGATGTGGTGCCGACGAAGTTGTTCAAGCGCGAGTTCGTACGCCCGAAGTATCGGGCCAAGGCCCAGCTCGATCGTGCGCCGGTGGTGGCACCCGCACGGGTGCCCCCGGTGGAGGGCGGCTACGCCTCGGCGGGGCTCTTGGCCTGGGTATTGATCAGCAAGTATGTCGATCACGCCCCGCGGTATCGGCTCGAGAAGATGTCGTCGCGCTGGGGAGCGCGCCTGCCGCGTCAGAGTATGGTCGAGTGGGTGCGCATCGCCTCAAACTGGCTGGAACCGATTTACCTGGGCATGCGCCGCAGGTTGCTCGAATCCAGCTACGTGCAAGTCGATGAAACGCCGGTGCGATGTCACGACCCGGATCAAAAACGGGGCAAAATCAAGAATGGATGGATGTGGGTGATGAGCGGCCCGGGTGATGACGTGTTCTTCGACTGGCGATCATCGCGCCAGCACGGTGCACTGACGTCGCTGGTCGAAGGTTTTGCCGGGATAATGCCATCCGATGGCTATGGTGCCTATCCCGCGTATGTGGCGACGCATCCCGAGGTGCGTTGGGTGGGCTGCTGGGCACACGCGCGGCGTAAGTTTTTTGAAGCCCAAGCGGAGAACTCGCGAGTAGCCCAATGGATCCTGCGGCTGATCGCATGGATGTATCATCAGGAAAAGCAGTGGGATGAGGCCGGTATCGATGCGCGGCAGCGGCAGCAAAGACGCGAGCGCGACTTTACCCATAAGCTGTATTGGTTGCGCGTGGTGGTGTGGAGGCTGCGCGCGCACGTGCGCCCCAAGTCCGGCCTGGGCAAGGCCTGCACCTACCTACCTGCTCGGTCAGTGGAAACCATTGGTCGCGCACCTGCAGCACGGTGAAACCCGGTTGGACAACAATCTGGTGGAAAACGCCATCCGCCCCTCAGCGTTGGGCAAAAAGAACTGGCTGTTCGTAGGGCATCCCGATGCCGGCCAACGCTCGGCGATCATCTACTCGATCGTGATCAGCTGCCAACGTCACGGGCACGACCCGTTGGACTATCTGCGCGACGTGCTCACCAGGCTGCCGCAACGACTCCCAGGTGCCGACATCAGCGATCTGCTTCCGGTTAACTGAAAACCCTCCGTCGACGTCGAACTGCCCGCACCATCGCAATCGTAACGATTGCTACATCGAAGTCGTTACCATCGCGGTGCCGTTATCGTTACCTTCGTTATCTGGCAAGGAGGTCGCCTCTCGGACGCTTACAAAGACGGGACGCTTGTCCTCCGATCAAAGACGTAACCCCAAACCGGCCCCTCGCCTTCGAACCAGCCTACGGACGAGTCCGTGTCTCGCCACTCGGCCTGCAAAGCTGAGGTCGTCAGCAGGCCCAAGCCCAGAAACGACCAACCGAAAAAACTAGACGACATCCGGCACGTCGCGCGGCACCGGGCCGACATAGATCTGACGGGGGCGATTAATCTTCGCCTTGGGGTTCGAAGCCACCTCGTGCCACTGGGCTATCCACCCAGGCATCCGCCCGATCGCGAACATCACCGTGAACATCTCCACCGGGATCTTGAGCGCATTCATGATCAAACCAGAATAGAAATCCACGTTCGGGTAGAGCTTGCGCGAGATGAAATAGTCGTCGCTCAGTGCCGCTGCCTCGAGGTTGCGTGCAATATCCAGCAGAGAGTCATCCGTGATGCCCAAGCTGTCCAAAGCCTTGTCAAACGACCCCTTGATGATCTTGGCCCGAGGATCGTAGTTCTTGTAAACCCGATGGCCAAAGCCCATCAGCCGCGCCTTACCATTTTTGGCTGCCTCGATAAATTTCGATCCATCGTCACCATCCGCGTGGATGGCGTTGAGCATTTCCAACACCGCTTGGTTCGCGCCACCGTGGAGTGGCCCCCACAGGGCATTCACACCCGCCGCGGCCGACGCGAAAAGATTAGCACCCGCGGATGCGACCATACGCACTATCGAGGTGGAGCAGTTTTGTTCATGCTCAGCATGCAGAAGGAAGAAGAAATTAATCGCCGCCGCAACTTCTGGCGTGGCCACATATTCGTCATAGGGCGCCGAGAACATCAGGTGCAGAAAATTCTCCGAATAACCCAAATCCTTCTTTGGGTAGTTCAACGGCAAGCCATTGTTCACCCGATAGGTATGAGCAGCAATCGTACGGACTTTCGACAACGCAATCGCTGCAGCTTCATCAAAATGCTCCAAGTCACGCTTGTGGTTGTTCGAAGCGATATTGGGATAATACGCGCCCAACGCATTCAGCGACGAGGAAAGTACCGCCATCGGATGGGCGTCGCGGGGGAAATTCTGAATAAAGCGCTCCATTCCTGCCCGCAACGGCGCCTGTTCCGTGAGCGCCGCGGAAAATCGCTCGCGCTGCTCCACCGTGGGGAGCTCCCCATAAATTACCAAATAAGCCACCTCCACGAAGCTGCACTTCTCGGACAACTGCTCGATGGGGTAACCACGGTAACGTAAGATACCCACCTCTCCATCAATATAGGTGATCTCGCTCTGGCAGGAGCCCGTATTCCCAAACCCCTCATCATAGGTGATGTAGCCAGTGGTCGCGCGAAGCTTTCGCACATCTACCGCCTTTTCCCCTTCCGACCCCACGATTACGGGTAGTTCGAGTTCTTGGTCGTCAATCTTGAGGGTCGCGGTCTTGGACATAAGTCAGGAAAGAAAATAATTAACGAGGTAACTTGCAAAGCAAAGACCGATCCAAGGCCCCGCAAAGTCACAACATTAGATCAAGGATTCCTCCAAGTTAGCTCAGCGAATCCTCCTGTTTCACGAACGTGACTCAATTTTGCGTCGATTCGGCAAAATTTCGATAGATCTGCAATCCCTTGGCCTGACTCTTTTCGGGATGAAACTGGGTAGCATAACACCGGCCGCGACCAATGGCCGCCGTAAAAGCGCCTCCATAATCTGACTCGGCCAAAACCAATTGAGGATCTGCCGGCACGCAGTGAAAACTGTGTACAAAATAGAACGATTCACCTTCCTCCGCCAAACTGCCTCTCAACGGAGACTCCACCTGCCGAAAACGGACCGTATTCCATCCCATGTGCGGCACTTTGAATTCCGGCGGGAGTTTGAAGCGTTTTACTACTCCCGGGAAAATACCCAACCCTTCGATGTCCCCTTCTTCCGATCGTTCAAACAAGGCCTGCATCCCCAAACACACTCCCAAAAACGGTCGATCGGCATTAATCCACTCCTTCACCGCGCCATCCAGACCGGTTGCGCGGAGCGACGCTACACAATCGCGCAAAGCCCCCACTCCCGGCAAAACCAATCCAGCGGCAGCCACCGCCTCAAGGTCGGCCGGGGTCTGCACTACCTGCGGTGCAGCCCCTACGGCCTCGAGTGCCTTGGTGACGCTGCGTAGATTACAGATGCCATTATCAATTACAGCGATCAGCGGAACGGACATAGTCAGAACAAACGAGAAGTAAAATTTACGGCATGCGTGGTGAGCGGGACCACGTTTTCGCCTCTCCCCTCGCCTAGATCAACCCCTTGGTCGACGGTAGGCTGTCCGCAGCTCGAGGATCAATCGAAGTCGCAATATCCAGAGCACGAGCGAGTCCCTTGAAGATCGCTTCAGCCACGTGGTGAGGCTCTTCGCCATAAATCAACTGCACATGCAGGTTCGCCCCCAAAGCATTGCTAAACGCCCGACAAAATTCCTTTACGAGGATGATATTGAAATCTCGCACAAACATGGTCGGCGCATCGGCTGCATAAACCAAATGAGGGCGCCCTCCGATATCGACCACCACCCGAGCCAAAGACTCATCCATCGGCAGCAAAAAGAACCCGTAGCGACGAATCCCCTTCTTGTCGCCCAAGGCCTGCTTGAGCGCATCGCCCAAAACTAAACCAACGTCTTCGACGGTGTGGTGATAATCCACTTCGATATCGCCATCACACTTCACCGTGAGGTCGAACAACCCATGCTTGGCGAACAGCGTGAGCATGTGGTCGAAGAACGGCACTCCGGTGGCCACGTTGGCCACACCAGTGCCATCCACCACGAGCAAAAGTTCGATCGCGGTTTCAGCGGTTTTGCGCGAAACGGTTACGGTGCGTTGGTCAGCCATGCTTGGATTGCTTCATCGACGGCGAACATTTCGTCGTCTGTGCCGACGCTGATTCGCAGAAACGATGCGGTCAAGGCGTGGCTGAGGAAGGTGCGGACAAGAATTTTCCGCATTGTAAAATACTCAAACAGCGATTGTGCCACGGCCGGACCACTCTCTCCGCCTGCTCTGCGCGGCTCCACAAAGAGGAAATTTGCCGACGACCGGTACACAAACCAGTCTCGCTTCGCCCACTCCTGCGCCCAGTGGTCCCGGGTGCGTTTGATCTTACCGATTATGGCATCGTAGTACGACGCATCGCCCAATGCCGCCGCCGCGGCGACTTGCGAAAGTCGATTTACATTGTAGCTGTCCCGCACCCGATCCAGCAGACCTATCGTTTCGGCATCCGCGAGAGCGTATCCGACGCGAATGCCCGCCAACGCGTGCGCCTTGGAGAGCGTGCGCACCACCACTAGGTTTCGATGCGCTTTCAACAACGGAACCGCATTTTCCTCCGCAAACGGCGCATAAGCTTCGTCGACCACCAGTATCCCGGGAAACTCACGCAGCACAGCTTCGAGTTCCACATTGGTAAACCCAACTCCCGTCGGCGCATTCGGGGATGTCAGAAAAAATGCGGTCGCGCCCGAGCTCGCAATGCGAGCGACCGGCAATCGCATGCTGCGGTCAAATTCAATCATCTCAGTGCCACCATCCTGAATCGCAACGAGCACCGGGTACAACGAATAACTCGGCAGAGTGAGTCCCGTCGCGACTTCGGGCCCACCAAATACCCGCACCAACAAATTCAGAATGTCGTCAGAGCCATTACCTACGATCACTTGTTCAACGCTCACGCCCTGAATACATGCAATCTGCTCCCGCAACGGAGCGCTGGTTGGACTCGGGTATCGACGCAGACTCGCCCCTTCGATGCCGACTTCGTCCACCACGGCCGCCACCACCCGAGGGCTGGGCGGATACGGACACTCATTGGTATTGAGTTTGATCCAACCCTCATCACTCGGCTGCATTCCAGGCGTGTAAGCATGGAGTGCCGGCACATGGGCCCGGGCAAGTTGCGACGGCGTGCTCACGTAATTATCGGTTCACCCTGATCGTAGCGGAACGGGCGTGGGCATCGAGTTGCTCCATCTTGCCAAATGCCGCCACTACTTTAGCTCCCGCCTCAATGGATTTTGCGTCGTATCGAATAATGCTCGTGCGACGGAGAAAATCCGCAACCCGCAGTCCACTGAAAAAAACGGCCAGCTCGCCCGGTCGGCAGCACGTGACTCGGACCCGCCGTAAAGTCTCCCAGCGCAGTGGGCGTTTCATTTCCAATCATGATCGCACCGGCCGTGGTGATATCGCGCACCAGAGCTTTAACGGACTTTGAATCAACCATGAGTTCCAGATGTTCGGGCGCTACGTAATTGGCGACCTCGACCGCTTGCGCTAGGGTCTTTACGCGTATCGCCAAAAAGCCCGCATCCAACACTCGTTGGGTCTTTTCATTTCGACCGAGCGTCGGCAACTGCCGTTCGACCTCTGCGGTGATTCCGTCAATTATGGTCTGTGAAGTGCCTACTAAATAGACCTTCTCGCGCCCTGAACCGTGCTCCGCCTGCGCCAACAAATCTGCTGCCGCAAAATCAGCCCGTGCGGTGTCATCGGCGATGATCATCACCTCACTCGGGCCCGGCAAACTGTCCACTCCGACGGTGCCGAAAACCTGTCGCTTCGCTTCGCAGGTGTAGGCATTGCCCGGACCAAAAACCTTATCCACCGGAGCGATCGTTTTGGAGCCATAGGCCATTGCGCCGATCGCCTGCACCCCTCCGATGCGATAAACTTCCGTTATCCCTATCAAGTGCAACGCGGCCAGTAATCCGTCCGCCACCTTTCCCGTCGAATCCGACGGCGTAAATACCGCGATCTCCGGACATCCGGCAATTTTCGCCAGCGCGGCGGTCATCAAAACCGTCGAGACCAATGGCACCTCGCCTCCGGGCACATAAAGACCGACCCGTCGAATGGGATGATGGCGCTCACCGACCTCCGCACCATGTGCGTTGCGCCCGGTCCAGTTCTTTGGCAAACTCTGTTTATTGAAGGCCCGCACATTGGCCAATGCGGCCTTCATCGCTCGCATTTGCGAAATTGGGAGTCGTTTGGCTGCAGCAGATAGAGACATGGACCGCACGCGACAATTCCCGGGCTTTAACTTCGCCCCATCAAACTTGGCCACGTAATCGACCACCGCCGCGTCACCGCGGACCCGCACGTCCTCCAAAATGGCGGCCACGCTTGAGGTGATCTCAACCGGAACCACCGACTCTTGGCAAAATGCCGCGAGCTCGGCACGGGAGGACTTGGAAGAATAATTTAGTAAGCGCACAAACAAAGAAACCAACATGCCTTACCGGCCAGACGGAAAAACAGACAACCAACGCTTGGCATCAAGGGCCGCGGACTACGGCTACCCGCCAAATACCACCCAGCGCTCCGGCATTCCCGCTGACTCAACTGATCAGTTTTGCGTAATCTAAGGCATGCGGAATTCCGTAGGAAAGAACGACTCGTTGACCGTGATGCTGTCAAAGACAACGCGGACCGTCGTCGTACCTCCATCAGCACGCGGGGAAACGGTGATCACTTCTCCCGGGAAACGTACACCTTCTACGATATTTTCTCCTAATTCCCGGATCCGGGCCCCGTTGTCTGTTTCACTCATGACCAATCATCCCGAGTTCGGGTCGAAGAAGCGGTGAAATACAATCCCGTTTCCATGTAGAAACGAGAGCCGATGAAGTTGAGCGCCGTCGATCTCCACCAATCCACTGATCCTCCATGCGACCACCGTTTCGTTCGATGCCCTTGAAAAAGGAAAGATTCTCCCACGCGTTGGCGCGCAAGCGGCGAATCAGGGCCGTATCCAAAACGGACATCTGCCAATGAGCGGTATTCCCCGGATTTTCAATTCGCTGCCAGGCCTCATAATCGTCGAGCGCCGTTGTCTCGGTTTTATCCGGTGCCGTAACCGCAATCCGCTGAAAATACGGCTTGGCAAAGACAATATCGATGGCGGCTTTGTCTTCGCGTGTCTCACCCGTACCGGAAACGATCGTGGAGGTGAGATGCCCCTTGTAATGTACCGACTTGAGTGCCTGCAGCGCGCTTTCACTACCGAGATAGGCACGCGCCTTACTGATAATTGCATCAGTCTGCGCGGTAACGGGAAGGGCCAGTGCAACAACGGGAAGGAGTAAACGAATCAGTGATTTCATGGAGTGATATCAGGCTAGGCTGTCGAACGATAGAGTAGCATGCGAACGGAATAAAAAGAGGGACGCAAATACGGAGCCGATTTCTTATTCCCATTCAATGGTTGCTGGCGGTTTGGAGGAGATGTCGAGCACCACCCGGGAAACTGCCGTTACCTCATTTGTGATACGATTCGAAATGCGTTGCAGCAGATCATAAGGCAATCGAATCCAATCGGCAGTCATAGCGTCAATACTTTCAACTACCCGGACCGCAATGACCCACGAATAGTTCCGTTCGTCTCCGATTACGCCCACCGATTTGACCGGGAGAAATACACAGAAGGACTGCCACACTTTCCAATACCAATCGGAGTTCTTCATCTCCTCCATGAGGATAGCGTCAGCTTCGCGCAAAACTTCGAGACGATCCTTGGTGATCTCACCCAACACCCGCACGCCCAAACCAGGGCCAGGGAACGGTTGGCGCCAAACGACTTCGCGTGGCAAGCCGAGCGCAGACCCTACCGCCCGCACTTCGTCTTTGAAGAGCTCCCGCAAGGGTTCGAGGACCTTGAGCTTCATGCGATCCGGCAGCCCTCCCACGTTGTGATGGCTTTTAATCAGCGCGGCCGGATTTCCATCAATCGCCCCCGACTCGATTACATCCGGATACAGGGTCCCTTGAGCGAGAAACTCAGCACCACCGATGATGCTTTTGAGCGATTTCTCAAAAACCTCAACGAACGTGCGACCGATGATCTTACGCTTCTGCTCTGATTCATCGACGCCTTTGAGTCGGCGCAAAAACAGCCGCGAAGCATCGACCACGCGTAGGTCGATTCTAAAGTGTTTTCCGTAAAGCGACTCGACCGATTCACGCTCGCCCTTCCGCAACAGTCCATTGTCGACGAACACACACGTCAGCTGCTTCCCCATCGCCTTGTGAATTAGCGCCGCAGTGACCGATGAATCCACGCCCCCGGAGAGACCAAGCAAGACGCGAGACTTACCCACTGACTTACGGATCTGCTTCACTGAATACTTGATGTAGTCCTTCGTCGTCCAGTCCTGCGCCGCTTGGCAGACATTGACCAAATAGTTGCGAATTACGTCTACCCCACGCTCCGTATGGAAAACTTCCGGGTGGAACTGAATACCGTAAAAATTGCGCTTACGGTCTTCGATTACCGCAAAAGGAGAATTGTCAGTCGTGCCGATCGAGATGAACCCCGGTGGCATTTCCGTCACTTTATCCCCATGCGAATTCCACACCTGTAACTTGCGGGGAAGTTTGGCAAACAATCGACCTGGTTTCTTAATCGCCAAAGTACCCTTCCCAAATTCACGCGCTTTGCTTTTGGCCACGGTGCCTCCAAGCATCTTGCCCATCAACTGGAGGCCATAGCAAATACCTAAGACCGGTACCCCCAATTCAAACAACGCTCGATCGGGAATCGGCGCGCTTTTGGCGAAGACACTACTCGGGCCTCCGGAAAGGATGATGCCAATCACCCCATCTTTCTTCAGCTCTTCGGCTGTGGTCGTATAGTGGTAGATCTTGGAGTAGACCTCGCACTCACGGATGCGACGCACAATGACCTGCGTATATTGGGAACCGAAATCGAGGACGGCAATCGTCTGAGCCATGGGGGGAGCAAAAGCACCCTCGGTGCCGGAATCAAGTGGCGATGCTCTTGGATCAACAATTCTCAAGTAATTGTGCCGCACAACGCCTCGGTTCCTATTTCAAAATATCAGACGTCCGTTCTCATGGCCGCACGACGGACAAGCCGCCGCGTCGACATTGCCGCGAGTCGAATAAACGTGATCACAGCGGACACAATGAAACGTGGTTTTTCTACGTTCCTCTTCAAAACGAGCGTGGTCACGCCGATCATGAAAAATCCCCAGACACAGAAACAACGCAGCCACCACGAGACAGTAAATTACGGAGGCAGTGGTGAGATCGAACATAAGGAACTTTCAGCCAAGCTCAACGCCACCATCGTGCAAGCTCTCATGGCGGGCACACCTCTTCCTGTCGTGGAGCGATCGTAAGCCTCCGAGAGGCGACTTCCTATGCGGGAAGTGATTTTGCGGGTAAATTGGCAGGATGGAAGCAATTGAAGTGGAGGTGCAGAACAACAAGCACGATGGGCGCGGACGCCAGCTGCGTAGCGCAGAGGAGTGGGCGCAGTTGGCGGCGATCTACCGCGAGAGCGGCCTGACGCAGAAGGCGTTCGCGAAGCGCGAGGGCCTCAAATACGCGACGTGTGTAGCATGGCTGGGACGGCCCGGCGGCGCAAGGGTGCGGTAGCGGCGGCGGCGAGCCCGGCGCGCCCTTCGTTCGCAACGCTGCGCTTGGGCGCGATGTCGCCTCCGGCGGCATCGTTGGAGGTGAGGCTGCCGGACGGCACGCGGTTGCGTGGTGACGATCCGATCGCCATAGCCGCGTTGGTCAAAGCCCTGCCCAACTGACGGCGATGATCGGTTTGCCTTCGGCGCTGACGATCCACCTAGCAATTGAACCGGTGGATATGCGAAAGCAGTTTGACGGATTGTGGACTGTGGCTTCCCAGGTGCTGCGTGAAGATCCCTTTGGCGGTGCGTTGTTCGTGTTCACCAACAAGCGGCGCAACCGGGTGAAGTTGCTGTATTGGGATGGCACCGGCGTGTGGGTGGCTGGCCAAGCGGCTGGAGAAGGGTTGCTTCACGTGACCGCGCGGTGGCGACGGCGCGAAGGTGACGCTCAGTGCCGAAGCGCTGACGATGTTACTGGGCGGAATCGACCTGAAGGATGGTGCGAAAAAAGCGTGGTATGAACGCGAAAAAAGGTTGCTGTTTAATAGTATCCTATATATGGATACTTATCGTGCCGCCCCTGAAACAACTGCCTGCTGCCTATCTCGCTTTGGAGAGCGAAAACGTGGCGCTGCGCTCGCAGTTGGAGTGGCTGCGCAAGCAGGTGTTTGGTGGGGGTAAGAGTGAGAAGCTCGATACGGCGCAGTGGAAACTGAAGTTCGCCGATCAGCAAAAGCTAATCGAGCAGACGGCCACGCCCGAGACGGTTCACTACGAGCGGCGGCGGGCCTCGCGCGAGAAGCTGCCCTTGCGAGCCGAGGCCTTCGCGCACCTGCCGGTGAAAGAGCCTGTGGTGATCGAGCCCGAGGAGGTGCTGGCGGCCCCGGAGCAGTTTGAAAAGATCGGCGAGGAGCGCAGCTTCGAGGTCGATGTGGTGCCGACGAAGTTGTTCAAGCGCGAGTGCGTGCGCCCGAAGTATCGGGCCAAGGCCCAGCTCGATCGTGCGCCCGGTGGTGGCACCCGCACGGGTGCGCCCGGTGGAGGGCGGCTACGCCTCGGCGGGACTCTTGGCCTGGGTGTTGATCAGCAAGTATGTCGATCACGCCCCGCGGTATCGGCTCGAGAAGATGTCGTCGCGCTGGGGAGCGCGCCTGCCGCGTCAGAGTATGGTCGAGTGGGTGCGCATCGCCTCAGACTGGCTGGAACCGATTTACCAGGGCATGCGCCGCAGGTTGCTCGAATCCAGGCTACGTGCCAGTCGATGAAACGCCGGTGCGATGTCACGACCCGGATCAAAAACGGGGCAAAATCAAGAATGGATGGATGTGGGTGATGAGCGGCCCGGGTGATGACGTGTTCTTCGACTGGCGATCATCGCGCCAGCACGGCGAACTGACGTCGCTGGTCGAAGGTTTTGCCGGGATAATGCCATCCGATGGCTATGGTGCCTATCCCGCGTATGTGGCGACGCATCCCGAGGTGTGTTGGGTGGGCTGCTGGGCACACGCGCGGCGTAAGTTTTTTGAAGCCCAAGCGGAGAACTCGCGAGTAGCCCAATGGATCCTGCGGCTGATCGCATGGATGTATCATCAGGAAAAGCAGTGGGATGAGGCCGGTATCGATGCGCGGCAGCGGCAGCAAAGACGCGAGCGCGACTTTACCCATAAGCTGTATTGGTTGCGCGTGGTGGTGTGGAGGCTGCGCGCGCACGTGCGCCCCAAGTCCGGCCTGGGCAAGGCCTGCACCTACCTAGAGCGTGTCCCACAAGCGCAAGAGGTTGGAGATGAGGAGGTAGCGTAAAAATAAAGAGGCCGAAACTGGGAGGATTTCCTGGTTTCGGCACAAAAACGGCGTGTGTAATTTGGTGTGAACAATACTACCGAAGCAGTCGCCCCGGAAGTTGCCCTGCAAACCTGGCTGCGTCCAGACCTGACTCCGGTCGGACCCAACAAAGATTACGCCGCGTTTCGCGATCAACTGGCGGGGCTCGACCAGTTGCTGGCCAACAGTCACTTGGAAGCGATGGCCGTGGACTTTGCCCGGGAAAACTGGCGGGGCGACGAGGTGGCCGGGTTGCCGCGACACCTGCAGGTCGCGCGCAAGGCGCTGCGGGTGCAGGTATTGCGCATGATGCTCGGAAACATCAGCTTGCGTAAACTTTCCCTGAGCATCGCCTCCAGCGATCTGTTGGCCGACTTTTGCGGAGCACGCCGGATCGACGGCATCAAGGGGGTCTCCAAAAGAAAGCGTGCTGGAGCGTGCGTCCAAATGCTTCACCGCCGGGCAGGTGCGCTCGATGAGCCAAGTTTTTATCGAGATGTGCGGTGAGACGGACCGGGCGAGCGAACTGGGACTGGCTGCGGCGCAGCCGATGGATACGTGCGTGGTGGACTCGACCTGCCTGCAGGCCAACATCCATTTCCCGGTCGACTGGGTGCTCTTTCGCGACGTGAGCCGCACCCCCTAAGGCGGTGAAACTGCTCCGTGCAGCGGGGTTGCGGGGTCGGATGCCGAACGAGCCGCCAGTCTTTGCCAAGCAGATGAATCGGTGGTGCATCGCGATGACCCACAGCCGACGGCGCCGCGATGCGAAGCGGGTCCGCAAGAGCGTGCTCCGCCAGATGAAACGCCTGCTGCGCACCATCGGCGAGCACGCCCGCCGCCACCGCGACCACCTCGCCGCCGACTACGCCCGGACCCGCTGCAGTGAGCGCCAGGCCACCCGCATCATTGCGCGCATCGACGCCATGCTCGAGCCACTGCCGGCCGCGATCAACCAGGCCCACAAACGCATCATAGGCGCGCGACCAGTGCCCAACGCCGAGAAGATCCTCAGCGTCTACGAACCCGACGTGCAGACCGTGGTCCGGGGCAAGGCGTCCGGCGAGGTCGAGTTTGGCAACACCCTCATGATCAGTGAGAACGTGACGGGGTTGATCACCGATTGGCAGTTGTATCAGGGAATGGCTCCGGCCGAATGGCGTCAGTTCGACCAGAGCCTCGAGCGCCAGAATCAGTTCGACCTGAGAACCCCGATCACAGCGGCGAGCACCGACCGAGGCTTCTCGACCAAACGGCTGTGCGAACGCTTGGCCGAAGCCGACATTTATGACGCCACTTGCCCCCGCGATCCGCAGCTGCTGCAACGGCGAATGCAGGAGCCGCAGTTCGTGGCGCTCCAACATCGCCGGGCTTCGACGGAAGCCCGCATCGCCATCATCAAGCAACGCCAAGGCAAGCGATTGAGTGCCAGAGGCTTCACGAATCGCTACCTGGCGGTAGCCTGGAGCATCCTCGGTCACAACCTGTGGCTCATCGCCCGACTGCTGGCCGACCAACCACCGCAGGCCCAAGCCGCCTAAAACCACCAAGCCTACTCCAACGATGAACAATAAACCGGCTGCCGGAAGTTCCCTCATGGAAACGATCCAGGCACTGACTGCTGCGACACTGCAATTTAGCCATTAAATTGCATTTGCGCGCGCCTACATCCGCCATTGGTAGTCGGAAATCCGCTCAAAAATCGGCTTTCCTGCCCCCCCCTTCCAAAATCAGGGTAAATGGGATACACTTTATTATAAGAATCATCTCTTTCACAAGGCTTTTGAAGGTCCATTAGGAAGCACCTCCATGGTCTTTTCCCGTGACGGGTGAATTGATTGAAGGTCAGCAGTGTAACTTTGAGCTAAACCATTTGGACGATTTTCGATCTGTTTCAGTGGGATGAAATCTAAAGGTAAAACGGAAAGGGAAGCGACGAACGCAAACCCGGAGCAGAAGCACTGAGATCGAAACGTGGAGGTGCGCATGGCCACTGCGGCCGAGCAGGAGTGGTTCGACGCGCAGCTGCACGAGCGGCACTACTTGGGATCCGGGCATCCGGTGGGCGATTACCTGCACCAGATTGTCGAAAAAGGGGGGCGGGCGGTGTGGCGCTGCTGGCGTGGGGTCCGGCCTGCTACGCGCTCAAGGACCGGGACCGGTGGGTGGGCTGGGATGCGACCCGCCGGGTCGAGCGGCTTTCCCTGGTGGTGCAAAACTGCCGCTTTCTACTGCTCACCAAGCACGGCGAGGAGCCCAATGTCGCCTCCCAGGTGCTCGCGGCGGCCGTGCGCACGTTGCCGGGCCATTGGCAGGAACGCTTCGGCTATCGGCCGCTGCTAGCCGAAGACCTTCACCGACCCGGAGGCCTACCAAGGCACGTGCTACAAGGCCTCCGCGTGGGAGCCGGTCGGGACCAGCCAGGGTTACGAACGGCACCGAGGCGACTTTTACCGCGAGCACGGCAAACCCATAGCACCTGTGGCTGCTGCGGCCCCTGCACCCCTCGGCCAAGGCCCTGCTGAGCGCCCCCGACCCCGCTTTGCCCGAGGACTGCCGGGCGGGACTGCGCCGCGCGCGCGCCGGCACCCTGCCGCTCAAAAACGGCCAGTTGCCCTCTCTGTTGGAGGCCCTGTGCGGCGTGCCCGATCCGCGCGCCAAAAACACCCGCTTCAAGATCGGTCCGGTTCTTGGCCTCGTGGCGCTCGCGCTGCTGGCCGGCCGGCGCGACATCGCGTCGATCGCTCGTATGGCCAACCTGCTCGACCAAGACCAGCGCTTCGCCCTGGCCCTGCCCCGTGAGGCCGGCAAAAAGGTCCGCCTGGCCCCCAGTTACAGCGTGTTTTATGACGTGCTCACCCGGCTCGATCCGGAGGCCTTTGCCCAGGCCCTCAACCGCTGGCTCACAGTCCACGCCGGTGCCCTGCCCGGAGCGCTCGCCCTGGACGGAAAGTTTATCCGCGACGCGGTCGGGGTGCTCAGCCTGGTCGAGGCCGACACCGGCGCGCCGGTCGCCCTGGCCATCGTCGATCAAAAGGAAAACACCCCGCGCAGTGAACAGGCCCGCGCCGGTGAGGTGTTGGCCGCCGCGTCGTTGGACGAGCAGATCGTCACACCGGCGACGCCTTGCACGCCACCCGCGAGCAGGCCCGCACCATCGTGGAAAAAGACGGCGAGTATGTGCTCCAGATCAAAGGCAACCAACCTCAGCTGAGCGCGCTGGTCCAGCGCGCCCGGACCGTTCCACCCCCCTTTTTTGAGCTGACCGATCCGAGTCGGGGCCGCGTGACCACCTGGCGGGTGTCCGTGGTGGTGGCCACGCCCTCGCAAGCCGACTACCCCGGGCTGCACAGCCTGGTGCTCGTGGACAAAACCACGGTACGAAAACGCGACCTCACCGAAAGTTGCGAGCAACGCGCCTACGCCAGCATGTCTGGCACCCGCAGAACGCAGCCCTGCGCAAATGCTCGCCTTGATCCGCGGGCACTGGGGCGGAGTGGAGATCCGCAACCACTGGCGCCGCGACGCCTGCTGGCGCGAAGACCACTCGCGTACCCGCAACGTCAACGCCCCCCTGGCCAACCTCGCCCTCTTGCGCAGCGTCCTGCTGCGCGTCTTCGAATCCTGCCAACATTCCACGCATATCTCCCTGCGCGCCATCCGTTCCCTTTCCTAAAACAAAAGACCATGCCACACCCTCACGCCCCCAAACTAACCAATACGGTTAAAAACCACCACCATCACCCTCCTGCCTCCTCCCTCCTCCCTCCAAACTAACCAATATGGTTAAATTCATCCGAAAGGTCTTCGTCTTGTTTAACCATATTGGTTAGTTTTCATGTGCCGGAGGAGAAGGCGCGGTGAACGGAAATCGTCCGGCACCTTGCGCGCGCGGCTCTCCGTCTCACGTTCTCTGCTTTCATCATGGACAACTTCACTTTTCACAATCCCACGCGCATTCACTTCGGTCGCGGGCAAATCGCCCAGATCGCCACCGAACTCCCCGCCGACGCCACAGTCCTGCTCCTCGCCGGCGGCGGCTCCATTAAAATCAATGGAGTCTATGATCAGGTCATCAGTGCCCTCGGCTCCCGCACCGTGCACGAGCACTGGGGCGTCGAAGCCAACCCCGATTTCGACACACTCATCCCCGCCGTCGAACTGTGCCGCCGGGAGTCGATCACGTGGGTGCTCGCGGTCGGAAGTGGCTCGGTGCTTGATGGCGCCAAATTCATCTGCGCAGCCGTCAACTACGAGGGCGACCCTTGGCAAATCCTCCTCGACGCCGGCGCGTCCGTGAAGTCCGCCCTGCCTCTCGGCACCGTGCTCACCCTGCCCGCCACCGGCTCGGAAGCCAATATGGCCTCGGTCATCAGCCGCCGCGCCATCACGGAGAACCTCCACTTCCTCAGCCCGTTCGTATTCCCGGCCTTCTCCGTGCTCGACCCCGAGACTACGTTCTCCCTCCCCCCTCGCCAAGTGGCCAACGGCATCGGCGACGCCTTCTGTCACGTCATCGAACAATACCCAAGCCGCCGTGCAGGACCAGTTTGCCGAATCCATCCTCCGCGTGCTGATTACTGAGGGCCCCAAGAGTCTCGCCCAGCCTACCGACTACGATGCTCGTGCCAATCTCGTCTGGGCTGCCACCTGCGCACTCAACGGATTCGTCGGCGCAGGGGTGCCTCAAGACTGGTCCACCCACACCATCGGCCACGAACTCACCGCCCTGCATGGCATCGATCACGCGCGCACCCTGGCCATCGTGATGCCAAGCCTCATGGACGCCCCAAAAGCCACCAAACAGGCCAAACTCCTCCAGTACGGAGAACGCGTTTGGGGCATCTCCACCGGCACCGAGCAAGATCGCATCGCTGCCGCCATTGCCAAAACTCGAAAATTCTACGAATCCATCGGCATCGCGACTCGTCTGGCCGACTCCGAGGTCGGTCCCGACGTGGCATCCCAGTCGCCCAACGCTTGTCAGACCGAGGCGTTACCCCGTTCGGAGAACACGGCGACCTCACCCCAGAGCGTATTGCCGCCATCCTGCGGGCCGCCGCCTGATTATCCGGCGCCTCCCCAATTGCAGCTCCGCCTCCCGCTCGGCAGGCGGAGTTTTTTGCGCCCAAACCCATCGTTTTTCCCGCTCAGTACCGCTTCCCGACCGAAGCCCCCGACTCATCCTCAAACACCAACAATCGATGCGCAGACACAATCCGGTCAAAATGGATTCCCAGCCGGTGGTCCACGATCGTTCCGGGGCGTACCATCCGATTATTGATAAAGGCCACGGGGTCATCTCCGTCCTTCACGCCACTCACCGTGATCGTGCTCACCCAGGTCCGAAGATCCCGCGCGGGCGTGGCGACTTCGCTCCCCGAATCCACCGCCACCGTGACTCCGCTACCGGTAACTCCAGCCCGCAATCCCACCTGCGCCGGACCCGAATGGCACTTAGTTAAGGGGGCTATTCGTCTATTTTAGTAGCCATGATTTGGATACGCGCATGTGCCGCCGAGGCTTGGTCATCAGTTGGTAGACTTTGGGCCTTCGTTTGACGGCGCGTGGTTCACTGAGATGCGGGCGTTAGGGCACCGGGTCGGCGGCCAATGCGAGGAGCAGATCTTCGAAGCGTTGGTTCGCTTCGCGCGCACTGCCTGAGAGCAGGTGGGCGAACGCCCGCAGCGTGCTGATGGTGCCTTGGAAAGACAGGCGCATTGGTGCCACGTCATGCTGGCGTGCGCTTCGAGCATGAGCAGGCGCACCAAGTTGTAGGCGATGGCCTGCAAGTGGATTTCCTTTTCGATCATCGCCGGGGTGCGCGTGCGTAGCACGTCGAGTCCGAGGGTCGTCGTGATGTCCCGGAAGTTCAGTTCCACCTGCCAGCGGCGCAGGTAGAGTTGGGCAATGGCCGCGTCGGGATACTTTTCTTCATCGAGCAGCGTGGTCACCACCGCGATGTGCTGGGTGCGGAAGCCGCGCACCTCGGTTCGAAAGCGCACCACGCGCAAAGTCAGGCTCTCAGGCAGTTCGTTCCACAAACATTTTCCCCACCGGCCCTGTCGCTGGGGTTTGGGCCAGCAGACTTTGCCGGTGCCTGTCCGACGCGATTGATGCAAGCGCATCACCACATCCACACCCTTGCGTTGCAAAAGGCTGATGAAAATCCAGTTGCAGAACCCGCGATCAGCCAGGAGCACCTCTCCCCTGTGCACCCAATCGATCAATTGGCGCGCCAGCGGGGCCTCACTCGCCTTCCATGAGGACAGGACGAACTTCACCAAATGGCCGGTTGCCAGGGAGAACATTCCCACCATCTGGCCGGTGGGGAAACCGCATCCTTTGCGCTGGCACCCCGCGTAAGGATAGACTTTCCGGTTGGCCGTGGTGTCGGGCATGGAAAGCCCGCCGCCATCGATCACCTTCACGTTGTGACCGAGCCCATGATCGGCCTCGCGGGTGCGTTGATGAGCCACCTTCACGAGACGGCTGAATACGGTGCGCAAGACCGTGATCAGCAACCGCGCCCGGGCTTGGCAATAGCCACCGGTGGCATCGTCGACCGACGTCGCCGCCCCGGCCTGCAGATGCCATGCTTGCACCCGGCGAACCGCATCGCGGCAGCTCGCACCACGCTGCAGCACTTGCCCAAGAAACGCGCAAAAGGTCACCCAAGGCGTAAAGATCCGGTCCCGCTTACCGATGCCTGCCAATGTGCTCGGAGCCACAAAGCGCGCCACCAGCGCCGCGAGCCCATCGAGCTTAACCGCCCGCTCAATCAGTCTAGCGGCCGCACCATTGGAGCGTCTCCCACACAAGCGATGCGAAACCCTGTAGAATACAACGTGTTGATATTCATGCAGTTGCACTACCAATAAGCCAGTATGCCGCAACCTATTATTAGGCATTAACTTAAAAGGTTTGACGGACGATCAATCTCACGCAACCGCTCGCCTAACTAAGCGCCATTCGCGCCGGACCCTCTGGTGGACGAACCTGAATCGTCGGCTGCTGGGGCGCGTTCACCACCGCCTGAGCCCGCCTCGCGCCCGCTAAATCTAGCTGTACCTTCGGCTCTGGCTCTGGCGGCGCAGCCGGAGCACTCGCCGTAGCAGGAGGCAATATCGACTGCTCGATCGATGAAGCGATCTTGTCAAAATCTTCGGCATTTTCCGCGATCGAATTGGCGCTGAGCACGTTCTTATCATGCGCCGCGACCGAATCCTTCGTCTGTTGAATCAATAACCCTGCCCTCGAATAAGGAACGGTCTCCGCACCTCCAGCCGCTCCCGCCGTCGGTGACCTCAAATAAGCCTCCCGTGCCGCGTCACTGATCGGCCCGAAAAAGGTCTGATAAGCATAATAACCCGCCCCCAATAACAGGGCTACCGGGATGAGCTTCACGCCCAAGATAAACAGTCGCAGTAAAACCCCATGGTCTGATCCCCGCGACGCATCCCGATTATACCATGCATCTTCATCGTCTTCAGACTCTGCTCCTGATGCCGGGTTAACGGGCATGCTCGGAGTAGGTCCCGCCGCTGCTCCGGCCTCAAAAATCGGCATCGGTGGCCACCGACCCCGCATTGGGCTGCACTACATACGTGGCATACGGCTCGATTCCCGACGCCGTATCCGAGCCCATCCAAGGAGAACGAGTGGTGTTGGTCCCAGATGGCGGCGGCGGCGAAATGATTCCGGATTGGCCCGGACCATACGGTGCCCCGGATCCCCCAAACGGTGCGCCGGTTTGCCCTCCCAGCGGAGGTCGGGAGTCCATAGTGACATCCACACTTTCCCCGCCAAAACTGAACGGTGCCGTAGTCACCGTCGTGGAAATCGACGGCGGCGGAATCATCATGGGAGGCACTCCCCCGCCCAATCCTCCATCCACCATTGGTTTTCCGGGGGACTACTTGGATCTAGCCGATGCCCGATCAGGTCCAGAGTCGTCTGCACTCATTTGATATATCTCATTCGCCAGTGCTCGTTTGCGCTTTAGAAACACTCTAGGGCAATCTATGGGGCTATCGGATGGGTGAGATCACCCACACCGCAAGACGATTAATACTTCTTACCGACCACTGCTCCGCTCGCGTCGCGAAGGATCACCAAATTTCGATTCGCGTCCACTCCCTGGAAAACGATGCCCAACTGGAGATCAATCGTATCCCCCTGGCGCACTAAAATACTGTTGATGAACGCGCGTGGTGACTGGCCTTCACGCACCCCGCTGATACGAGCCGCACTCACCCAATCTTGAAACTCCATCGAGGGCTCCACCTCCGTCGGCTCCGGCTCGACCGGGTCGTCCTCAATAATCACCGTCGGTAGCGGTTTGGTTTCCTCAACCATTACCTCTTCGACTACCGCCGTCACGTCTTCCGCTGCCGCCACCGATTCCTGCGCTTTTTCAATCAACTTGCCAGCCCATGCTCTGCGCTGCGTTCTCCACGGGAGGCGCCACCGGCGCGGCCGGTTCGGCCACTTGCGGCGCCGGCTCTTCGCCTCCCATGAAGAACGAATACGCCATGTAACCGCCCGTAAGCATCAGCCCGAGCAAAAGCACGCCGACGACCATAACCGCGATTTTGAAAACGGGGCTCTGTTCCGGTCGACGACGTCGCTTGCGCGGCACAACATCCTCTTCTTCATCCTCCCCGTCCCCACTATCTCTCACCAATCCGGGCGGAGGCGGCAACTCCGGCATTTCCACCGTACTTTCAGAATCAACTTCGCCATCTTTCACCACCGGCACCGGTGGCGTGAGGGTGACATCACTCACTGAACTATCCTGAGATACCGAAGGCACCCCGGGAGCAGACATGGGAGGACTGATCGGCTTGGGCTTCGGCGCGGGCGGAAGTGGCGGCTCAACCGCCTCCTTGGGCGCATCGCCTTCCTTACTCGATTTTTCCTTGAGCGCCCAGGAAAGTTTGAGCCGAGGCTTGCCCGCCTCTAGCACTGGCGAACTGGTATCGCCGTCCGACGCTCCCTCGGATTTTAACGCGTTTTCCACCGGCGCACGCCTCGGTTCTACCGGCTTCTCCGACTCCTTCCTTCCACTAAACCCAGCTGACTTCAAAGACAGCCGCGGTTTCGCCGAATCTTTTACCGCAGCAGACTGACTCTGAGCGTGCTCGATGGAGGTCTCAGGCTTCTTCGAAATGCGCTCCCTCTTAACCTCGGCTTCGGATTCCTTTGCTTCAGTCTTGGCGTCATCATCCACCTTCAGGGTTAAACGAGGTTTAACCCGAGCCTTGGCAGGCTCCGCCGAAGGCGCCTCCAATCTAGTTGGAGCAATCGTCTCATTATTTTCCTCCACCGCGGGCTGAAGCGATGGCTTACGCTTAAGTTTCAACGAAAACGCGTCGGCACCAGCCGCAGGCTCCGCCGGCGTCTTGACAGCGGATTCCTCGGGCTGCGGCTTCTTGCGGGGACGCAATTTTAAAGCTGGAGGCTCGGGCTCGTCGCTCATGACCAAGACTTTCACCAGTCGAGGGCGTCGGATGCGATTCCTTTTTTCCCTCCTTCGATCTGTTGGGCGCACCCTTCTCCCGTTTGTTGCCCTCACAACAGTCAATACGATCGGCCAGTGCAGTCCGTCCCGAGATTGACCTGAATCACAACCTTCCGGAACTTCAGATCCTGACCAACCGCTCTCCGAACCCTCACTCATCGTCATCCGCTGGTGCCTTTGCCGCATTCACAAGCTACCTGCTCTGGGGGGTGTTGCCTATCTATTGGAAGCTGCTCGACGGCATATCGGTCGTCGAACTCCTCGCTCATCGTGTGATTTGGACCTTGGTCGCAGTTCTCCTCTTCCAATGCCTGCGGCATCGTTGGAAAGATCTGCGCACAACTTGGAGCGACCGCGAGAGTGTCCTCGCTCACTTGCGCCCCTCCGCCTTCCTCGGCGCAAATTGGGGCGTCTACGTGTGGGCCGTGAGTAACGGACGCATTATTGAAACGAGCTTGGGCTATTTTATCGTCCCTTGGCTCAATGCCGCCTGCGGACGCCTCATCTTCGCGGAACGTCTCAGCCGCTGGCAGACCATCGCGCGGATGCTCGCCGCCGCCGGAGTCGCCGTGCTCATATTTCGCGTCGGCACTATTCCTTGGGTCGCCCTGGCACTCGCGGGAACGTGGGCCGCATATGGTCTAGGCCGGGAACGTTCTCACGCCAGTGCCCTCGAAACCACTTTTCTGCTCCCAATAGCCCTCGGCTACCTGGTCTGGCAAGCAATGCAGGGTTCCTCCACGTTCGGCTCCGCCTCCGTTCAACAGACCGCACTCATGAATTGGAACGGGGGTGATCAGCATGGTGCCGCTCACCCTGTTCGCCTACGGTGCGCGCCGTAGGCGATTCACGACCTTGGGGCTCCTCCAGTATGTGGCCCCTTCCGGTCAGTTCCTTATCGGGTGGCTCATTTATAAAGAACCTTTCGATCAAGGTCGAGCTGCGGCATTTGCTCTGATCTGGCTGGGATTGGCCTGCTATACTCCGGATACGATTCGCAGTGGATCGCGGGCCGCCAGTGCCCCCGACCTCAGGACCCCAAAGGCGGGCGAGGGATAACCTCCAATAACTCGACCTCAAAAATCAACGTCGCCATCCGAGGTATGTCCGGCGACCGCCCGCGAGTCCCATAACCCAATTCGTAGGGCACGATCAGCAAGCGACGCTCCCCTTCGCGCATCATCAATAAACCGTATTCCCATCCCGCGATCACCTTACCGCGATCGAGCTGAAACGTGAACGCCTTGGAGGGATCGCTGACTTCATCAAACGTCGTGCCGTCGAGCAGCATGCCTTTGAACAACACCTTCACCGAGTCTCCCCGACTGGGTTTCGCCCCCGAACCCTCCTTCAAAACTTCCGTCCACAGGCCGGTCGAAGTGCGCTCCGCTTCGGGAAACTTACGCTCCACCACAATCAGATCACGCAGGGGCCACTTCTCGCGTTGGGCTTGAGACAATTGGGGCAGGAACAGAACACCGAGCAATAGAACAATAAATCGAAGCATTCCGCAGGCTAGGACGATTCCCCCCTTTGGTGAAAGCTCCATTTGAAGACTAAAATCACGGTTCACTCGCCTCCTCCCGCCACATCTTGAATCGCTCCATGCTCCGCGACACACCGTAACGCCTGCGCCAACAATGTTTGGCCGGGCTCCATGCGGTGCCACGTCGAGGCTCCGGAGGGATGGGGTAGCGGAATAAAATCTGTTTCGTGACCAAAAACCCGCAGGCGAGTCACCCCTCCAATCCGCTCCACCAGCGGCCCCGGTGGAAAAAATTGCTGGATCGCCAGTTTCCCCACGGGGAGGACTAAACGCGGGCGCAAGAGGTCGAACTCTCGTCGTAACCAATGGCTGCACGTCTCGATCTCCGTGGGTGATGGCACCCGATCCCCTCCCTTCGGCCGTTTTCCCGGGAAACACCGACACACCGCCGCAAAGTAGACCCGATTGCGTACATCCTCTTCCGTCCAGCCCAACGCCCCTTCAAACCACTTGAGTAGAGTCTTCCCTGCCGTCCACGCGAACGGTCGACCCAATACCGGCTCTTTGTCTCCGGGAGCCTGCCCGACCAACAAGATGCCACTCGTCACGGGTCGACTCACCACGGCCGGTCGATGCATCGCCTCACAGCGCTCGCAAGCCCGCACTTGCCCCAAATGCCTTTCCAATGGGGTCCGCGCTTCCACCTCACCACCGGAGGACCGCAATCCGCCTACCTCGGTATCCGATTCTTCGGCTGATTTCACTTCACGACTCCAGTCAATATCATCCATTTCGCAGCACAAAAAAACGGAGCCCACTGTTGGGGGCTCCGTTGAAAAGGATGTTGGAACTGGGTTCCGGTTGCTGGTCGCTTAGTAGCGATCGCCACGACGGTCGCCGTAGCCACCACCGCCACCGCCACCGCCACGACGGTCGCCGTAGCCACCGCCACGAGGACGATCTTCCTTCGGACGAGCCTCGTTAACAGTCAAAGCACGACCACCGAAGTCGCGACCGTTCATGCCTTCAGCAGCCTTGGCTGCCTCTTCGTCGGTCGCCATCGTGACGAACGCGAAACCGCGAGGACGACCGGTAATTTTGTCCATGGCGACGTAAACGTCGGTCACGGAACCGTATTCCGCGAACGCGTCGCGGAGTTCGTCCTCAGAGGTTTTAAAGGACATGTTACCAACGTAGAGTTTGGATGAGCTCATGATATTTGATGATTTTCGTAGATTCCCGTTTGCCTGCAGTCCGTTCCCGACCATCGGGTTTCAAATCATCACTAGAGAGCCTTACCCCAACTGACGATCTACCAGTTCCTGTTGCCTAACGTCTTTCCAACAAACTATCAGCACACGCTCCGCCCACTCAAACGCAACAACATTCGCGAGGTCGTAAAACTACCTACTTCGCCGCGTTTACCCATGGTTACACATTTGTGACTCACTGACCGGCATCGGCCGTTTGACGCTCCAACCAGACCGATTGCAAGGGGTGAAGATCGAGCAATGTTGGATACCACCCCTTCACCGCCGGATCGATCGCGTAGCTCTTGATATACGTGTAGAGTGGAATCACGGGCACTTCCGTCCTCAAAATCGTTTCTAATTCCGCATAAATCGCCGCTCGCTCGGCCGGGTCGCCCGCCCTCTCGGCTTGACCGAGCAAGGCATCATAACGCGCATTGGACCACCCGGTGCGATTGTTGCCGCCATCTTGTCACCATCAGATCCCAAAAGGTCATCGGGATCCGCATAGTCTCCGAGCCAGGCACTCCAAGCCACATCGTAGGACTAATTGTTCATCGTATCCCAATAGACCTTCCACTCCTGATTGTAGAGACGCACGTCGATCCCCAAATTACTGCGCCACATGGCCTGCAACGCCTCACACACAATCCTGCCCGTATCCGAAGTCGGGTAAAGGATCTCGATCGGCGGCAGCCCCTCGCCTTCCGGATACCCCGCCTCCGCCAAGAGTGCCCGCGCCGTCTCCACGTCATCTGGAAACAACTGCGGCGCCTTGAACCCCGGCATCTCCGGCGTAAAACAATGCGCCGATAACTTCACGCCGCGCTGCACTTCGTAAGCCAACCCATCCCGGTCGATCGCCAATGCCAAAACCCGGCGCACCCGCGGATCAGACAAATGCGGCTTGCCGAGATTTAAGCGGTGGTAATAGGCCGACGCCAAAAACGGATCCAACCGCAATACATCCCCGCGCTCATCCCGGTAATGGTCTATCTTGCTCAAAGGCAGACCGTAAGTCACATCCAACTGCCCGGTGCGGAACATGCGCTCCTCCGCATCGGTATTCTCAATTGGGTAAAACCGCACCCCGTCCAACCGTACCGCGTCCTTCCCCCAATACGTCGGACTCTTCACCACGTCGATGTGCTGGTTGGGCCTCCACGCGGTCAACACAAACGGCCCGTTACAGACGTAATTCTCCGCCCGCGTCCACGCGGTGCCTTTGCGCGACAATCCACCAAACTTCTCCACCGTGGCCAGATGCACCGGATACCATGAATAATGCGTCAACAGCTGCACGAAGTAGCCGGTCGGGTTCACCAGCGTCACTTGCAGGGTGCGGGCATCCAGCGCCTTGAATCCCGTTTTTTCAAAATCAGTCAGTTCACCCTTATGATACGCCTCGGCGCCCTCGACCAGATAGAGATTATAGGCGTATTCAGCACCCAACGACGGCGTCAATCTCCGCTTCCAGGATCCAAGAAAATCCTGTGCGGTCACCGGATCACCGTTCGACCAACGCGCATCCTCCCGCAAACGAAAAGTATCGACCCGACCATCCTCCGAAATTTCCCAGGATTCCGCCTGCCCTGGCTGCGGTTCCAGCGTCTTGGGATCCGGAATCACCAGCCCCTCGATCAACGAGCGGATAACCGTGCTCTCGGGCCGCCCGGTCACTGTCTGCGGATCCAAATCCGACGGTTCCGTCCCGATGGAAAGGTGCAAAATATTGCCCTTCGCATCCGCCTGCGACCCCTTGCGCTTCGCGCCCCCCCCCCGACCCTAAAATGGCCAGCCCCAGTAAACCAATCAAGCCCGCCGCTACCCAACGTGGACTCAAAATCTGTAATTTCATCTTCATCAAATACGGCAATTTTCACGCCCGTCCGCCGGGATTGGCACCGCACGGTTCATCTTTAAGTTAATTAGCGCATAATCGCAAAAGCCATCACACGAACGCTTCCGCTGCGGGAGTCGATCAATCTCAAACGCCACCCGGCACCCCGTCTCCGTCAAGTGCTCCACCCAACAACGCACCACCATGCGGTCCCCCATACCCAAGGGGCGTTTGTAGTTAACCGTCGACGAGGTCATATACCACCCCAGTCCCCGCGCAGCGAAGTCCATCATCGACATTCCATAGTCCCGCTCCATCTGCACAAAACAGGCTGCCAACATATAGTCCAAATACCGCGTGCTGTGCACATGTTGGTAGAGATCGATGTCATCCGGGCGCACATCCAACTCAGTTTCGGATTTTGAATACACATTCATGGGGAAAAAGAATCGCCAAACACGTCATCCAACAGCCGCCGATCCCGCTTGGTCGGCCGCCCCGCGCCCCGCTCTCGAGCCAACACCTGCTGCACCTGGGTTTCCTTGACCCGTTCGAACGCCTCCGGAGGCGTTCGGTCTTCACAGAACTCAGGTACCACCTTGGCGCCGACCCGCGCTTTCGGCACCCCGCGGACCACCAAGGTCCGCACCAAGAGTCCATCCGTCACCGTCACCACATCATCACTACATACTTCGCGCGATGGCTTTGCCTCGATTTCGCCGATTTTGATCCTGCCATCCCGGCAGGCTGCCGTCGCTTGTGCCCGGGTTTTGAATACCCGCACCCACCACAACCAGCGATCAAGCCGGCAGGATTCAACGGAGGAGGGCGAAATCGTCGATGAGGAGCGCAAAACCAAAACGGGCGCCAGCCTGCTCCGGTCACCGCCCGCTGATAAACTGAACTGGGATCTTCCGGTCTACGCAGACGATCCGCGCCGCAACTCCTTGCTGAGCCAGCGCGCCAACAAATCTTTCTCGTAACGCAACGGATCCCGATCACTGGCCCGGACTGTATACATGAAACCCATATCTCGCAGCTTGCGGTTGCCTTCCGAGATCACCGTGCCCGCTTCGTTCGTGAGGCGGAAGCTCAGATCAATCCGGGGCGGATACAGATCTTTCACGATACGCACGTCCTGAGCACTCGAACCGCGCCACGGTTCAAATTCCCCCGCCATGTCGACATCGGTAATCACGATCGTTAATTTCTCCCCCGCCTTGAGGCGCGACTCGGCCCGATTTTCAAGAAAACGGGTAATTTCATTAATGATGGATTCCCGGCCTCGTTCGAGAAATGAATAGGAGTCCGAGAAGTCGGTGAAGTTGTCCGTGTCGACGAAATTTACTTCCCCCGCCGACGCCGGTTCCGCCGAGAGAAATCCGGCGAACAACCCGAGTGTAACGAGTAAGATTGGTGTTTTCATAGTCAGTGTTCTTACCCGTTTACGACCGGCGTTTCCGGTCGATTGTTTCATCCCCTCCCTACCTCCAATCATCGTACTTCCGTCCGTTTCAGCCCTCCTCATATTCACCCAAGTCGTTGCCCCGGAATCATCGGGAGGCTCTCTACAACTTTCCTGATTTTTTTCGTTCACCCCGCTTTCAATTCCTTCGGTTTCGCTTACGCTCTACCGAGCCGCCACCCCGTATCCCGCCTCCCATCCATGTTTGCCAATTTCCTCCCCTTCCGACGCTCCGATCGCGCGAGAGAACACGATCTGGCCTTTGTGCGAGAGGTCACCGTCAAACGGCCTGTCAGGCGTAGCCGTCGATCCGAAGGACTGTTGATCATCGGCTGGGCCCTCATCGCCGGAAAAACTTGGGGCACCTTTGAGCTCGTTGAAAAATACGGCATGCCTTTCAACCCGTGGTGGATCGTGCTGCCGACACTGGCCGCTACTCTCCTTTGCACGTGGGTCTACCTGCGACGCAATTGACGCCTCGCCTTCACCCCCTTTGGCTACCGGCCATTCCCGGACTCCGCAGCCCCTACTCCCCCATCGGACGACTCCTCTATGTCGGGCGCATGTTTGATAAAATTCGGCTCCACCACCAATGCGCCCTTCCCTCGGATTACCATCCGTCTCTGGGCATCGGGCTCGACGGCCGCGCCTCGGCCTTTCTCGGCGTCGACTACCCTGCCATCGTCAATCGCGTGCTGGAAGGCGGCACCGACGAGGAGATTCTCTCCTGGGCCTTCCAGACCGGCGTAGCACGCAGTGAACACGACTGCATGATTTGGAGCCGCTTTATGCAGAAACTCGGTTGACGCGACGATCGCTCCGCGTTCCTGAGTCGGCGCATCGCCGAAAACGGTTTCACCGACCGCGGCATCGAAACATTTTGTGATTTGATCGAGGTCGACGAAGGTCGCCCCATCGGGGACCCCGATGCCTGAATCCTCGCTGACTTCCTCGCCAACTCCTCTCGCCTTAATTGTGATGGGCGTATGCGGGACCGGAAAATCTACCATCGGTGAGAAACTCGCTCACGACCTCGGGTGGACCTACGCCGACGCCGACGATTTCCATCCCCCGGCCAACGTCGCAATCATGCGGGCCGGCACACCACTCACGGACGCCGATCGCGCCCCTTGACTCACAACCTTGCGTAACCTTCTGGCCCAACATCACGCCGCCGGCACCGGTATCGTGCTCGCCTGCTCCGCCCTCAAAGCCACCTACCGCCGGCAACTCACTCCGCCCGCCGGCGCCGTTCACTTCGTATTCCTTCACGGCACTCACGAGTTACTCTCCTCCCGTCTCAACGCCCGCGCGGACCACTACATGCCCCCCTTCCTTGCTCGATTCCCAACTCGCCATTCATCGAGGCGCCTGCCCGCGACGAGGCTATTTGGTGTGACGTCGCCCTCTCTCCTGCCCAAATCGTCTCCGAAATCCTGACGCACCTGCGGACTCGCTGACCCGTCTCGACATCGCCCGCCAAACCCGTGAGCGTTTCAACGCCCATGAAAGTTGCCCGCTTGATCCGTTGGTTCGGTCTGATTCTCTGTGCAGTCTGTCTACTGCTCTTGGCCGCATTCGCTTGGGCATGGACCCGGGTGAAAAACAGTCTGCCGCCTCTCGAGGGCGAGCTTCCGCTGGCCGACCTCTCCGCTCCCGCCACCCTCGCCCGCGACGATCAAGGCATCGTCACCATCAAGGCTGCCACCCAGGCCGACGCCATTCGGGCCCTTGGTTTCGCCCACGGTCAGGACCGCTTCTTTCAAATGGACCTGCTGCGCCGCCGCGCCGCAGGTGAACTCTCCGCTCTCTTGGGCGAAATCGCCCTGCCGGTCGACCGCGCCAGCGTCGTGCATCGATTCCGCGATTTGGCCAAAACCGCGCTGGCCAACGAACCCGCCGCCCGCCGGGAAATCTTCGCGGCCTACACTGCTGGCGTGAACGCAGGATTGGCGTCTCTACCGAGCGCACCATGGGAATACACCCTGCGCAGAGATGAGCCGCTCGCATGGCAACCCGAGGACTGCTTCCTCGTCTTCTACGCCATGGTGCTGGATGCGCGGGATTCCACCGGCGAATATGAACTCAACCTCTCCACGATCCGCGACGTCATGGGCGCAAAAGCGGTCGATTTTTTCAATCCACTCATCGGTCCAGCCGACAGCGCTCTGGACGGCTCCACCGCCGTCTTGCCCCCACCCCCGAGCCCCAGGGTTGTAGACCTGCGCTCCGTGGGCCTGTCCACCGAGCCAGAGGAGGAAACCACGGCATTGCCCGTGGAACGACCCTCCATCGGATCCAACGCATGGGTTCTACCCGGCGACTCCACCACACATACCGCCGCTCTGCTCGCCGGCGATCCGCACCTGCCTCTCGGCATACCCAACATCTGGTATCGCGCCAGTTTGGCGTGGAACGTCCCGGATGATTCCCCTCATCGCGTCATCGGTGCGAGTCTTCCCGGGGTGCCGGGCATCATCATTGGGAGCAACGGTCACATCGCATGGTCATTCACCAGCGCCTTGATCGATGACGGCGATCTCGTTGCCATCGACCTCAACCAAGTCGCCCCGGAACTCCTCTATCATCAAGGCTCCAAATCCCTCGAAGTCGAATCACACGTCGACACGATCGAAGTGCGAGGCGGGGAACCTGAAACAGTGGAATCAATCTGGCCCGTATTCGGCCCCATCGCAGGTCGGAACGCTCTAGGTAAATCCCTCGCTTTCAAATGGGTGTTTCATGACCCCGTCGTCGCAAATTTCGCCCTGCTGGGTCTGCAAACCGCCTCCGATGTGGAAAGCGCCATCGCCGCTTCGGCCGGAATGCCGCAACACAATATTTTTGTGGTCGACGCCCAAGGAAACGCCGCCTGGACCGTCATCGGAAAAATTCCTCGCCGCTTCGGTTTCAATGGACGCTTTCCCGTGTCATGGACCTACGGAGACCGCGGGTGGAACGGCTACCTCGACGCCTCCGAACGCCCCGTCGTCCGCGCCGCCCCCGGTCAATCCCTCTGGTCCGGCAACCAACGCCAGATCGGTGGCGAAGCGCTGACCCGCATCGGCGACTCCGGCTTCAGCGATCCTGAACGCGCGGCCCAGATCGAACGCGGCTTGGCCGCTCTTTCCACGCCCGTCACCCCCGCCGATTTCCTGGCCATCCAACTCGACGACCACGCAACCACGCAGAGTGGGTGCTGCGTTGGCGCGATCTCCTGCTGGAAACGCTTGATCGCGCCGAGACCGAGGACGACCAATTCACTGAATTCCGGCGTCTGATCGAAACCTGGGATGAGCACGCCGCCGTCGACGCCGTCGGATATCGGCTGCTGCGCGCCTGGCGTGGCAAATTGAAATGGATGACCCTCGAACCCATCTTCGCCGCCTGCCAACGAGTGAACCCGGAATTCAACTACTGGGGTCTGCGCACCGAGGCCGCCTTATAGGCGCTGCACCGCGACCAGCCCGAACATCTGGTGCTGCCCGCCTACGGGTCCTGGGATGCTCTTCGTCTCGCTGCCGCGTGCGGCGTGATCGAGGATTTGCAGAGCGAGGGCATCGCACTGGCCGACGCCACATGGGGCGAAGCCAATCGCCTTCGAATGAACCACCCTTTCGGCCATATCCTGCCGTCCTTCATCAGTGACTGGTTGAATATGCCGCCCACTCCACAATCGGGCGATTCCCGGATGCCTCGCGTCGCACGCCCCGGTCACGGCGCCTCCTTGCGCATGGTGGTCGCACCAGGCCACGAAGCAGACGGTATCTTCCACCTGCCCGATGGCCAAAGCGGCAACCCACGCTCACTCTACTACCGGGCCGGTCATGAGGCTTGGGTCAAAGGTACCGCATCCCCCTTTCTGCCCGGTGAGCCCGAACACACGCTCACGCTCATCCCGTAATCGCACTGGGCTTTGAGAGGAGGGCTGGCGCTCGCCAACTCATCCGCAAATGCACATTGCACCTCGAGCGGCTTTGAGGTGCCATGACCTGCAGCCCGATCAGCGGGTGCATTCCTTCGCGTGAAAGCTAAACTCAAGCCCGCCGCCAAAAGCTACTCCGTCTATTTCGGCGGAGAACTTTTCGACATTAAACACCTTGTAGGCAACGCTTACATGGCCGAAGCCATCTACGAGAAATCGCACGGAAAATTCCTCTGCCACCTCCCTCAGGATTTTGAACTACGTGGCCTCAATCCTCACGTTATCCGCGACCAGGATATCACCGCCCTCTTCGAGTCCGATCTCGCTATCTTCAACTTCGATGGCACCGAGTTGGACAGCGGCACCGTCGTCGAATTCATGTTGGCCAAGTTTGCCGATATCCCGACCGTCATTCTGCGCACCGACCTTCGTGCCGCCGGCGACCAAGGCAGTGCCCGCCACGACCCGTGGAATCTCATGGCCAGCTTCTACCCCCGCACCGAAGTGGTGCGCGCCGCCAGCCTCATCGACTACCGCGTCCTTCAAAAACCCCGCCTGCGCAAAGTGCCCGACGACATCACTCGCCTCGTCGGTCAACACGCTTCCGCCACCGCATCCATCATTTGTGATCGCCTTGCCACTCAAGTCGTCCGGGCTCTCAATCGAGTCATCAAACTGCCCCCGGCCATGCCTAAGGAACTTCGCCCCGACGTCTACGCCTGGCTCGCCCTCATGCCCGGCCTCAAGGGCAAGAAGAAGGAGCTGCGCACTCACCTCGCCAAACTTCTCGAAACCAAAATCCTTCGCGGCGTCCTCTGAATTCGACTTCCCTCTCACCCTTCAACCGTCAACGCCTCCCGGTCATACCTCACTTGCTCCACCACCCGCTCGCCTCCCACGTCCTCACTCACCTGCGCGACCGCACCACCAAACCCGCCACCTTCCGCACTCTCAGTCATCAGATCGGTCTGATGCTCGCTCTCGAAGCCACCAAAGACTTGCCCACCGACGTTAAGACCATCGAGACCCCTCTCGAAACCATGAACGGCTCCGTAATCGGTGAACAACTCGTGGTCGTCCCCATCCTGCGCGCCGGTCTAGGCATGCTCCAATCTTACACCGATCTCTTCCCCAAAGTCAGCGTCGGCTACATCGGCCTCGAACGCGACACCGCCATCGCCCGCAGCTACTACGGCAAACTGCCCGACGTCACCGGCTGCCGCGTCATCTGCGTTGACCCCATGCTCGCCACCGGCGGATCCGCCGTCATGGCCGTTGACCTGATCAAAAAAGCCGGCGCAACCGACATCCGCATGGTCACCATCGTCAGTGCTCCGGAAGGCGTGGAGACGTTCGAGTCCGCCCACCCCGATATCCCCGTCATCACCGCCTCCATCGATCGTGAACTCAACGACCAAAGCTACATCGTTCCCGGTCTAGGCGAGTTCGGGGACCGCCTGTTCGACACCTGACTTCTTTCCGTATTAGTTTTCGGATACAAAGCCCCCGCAACCCGCCATGAATCTTCGTCGCCCCTGGGACCAGCTCGCCGGCTGCATGTGGCTGCCTCGCTTCGTCGACAAAACCCGGCTGCATCTCGTTCACGGCCTGCCCAAAGATGTTGCCACCTTCTTTGAGCATCAACTCGCCACCGACGGCGTATTCCTTAATTTCTTCGATCTTAACCTCGACGACATTGTCGAGTCAGTACGCGCCGCCGGTCCGCAGAGTGACGACACCGTGGCCACGTGGTTTCGCGCTCAACCCGGCGCTACGCCTCCCCGCATCGCCGCCTGGAACACTCAAGCATTTGATTTGGGCAAACCTGGCCAACCCATGCATCGGTCCTTCAACTGGGCCTGCCGCCGTTTTTACAACTCCGCCCGCAATCCTCGAATCAATAGCGTCTTCTCTGGCATCGCTTGGGACGAAGGCTACCTGGACGAATTACCCATTTCATGAGCGAACCACACATGCGTGCCGCCACCTCCGATGACCTTCCTTTCCTCAAGGAAGTCTACATCGACGCGGGCGAATCCATGGGGCCCGAATCCTACACTCCCAACCAGGTCAAGGCCTGGGCCCACTGGCCCAACGCCGAACCTGCCGTATTCCGGCAGCGCGTCACCGCCGGCCACACCTGGGTCGTGGAGATGGAAGGCGAAATCATCGCTTTCGCTGAGTTTACCCCTCCCGATCATTTGGATTTTCTCTACACCCGTAGCGCCCACTGCCGCTGTGGTTTCGCCACCATGCTTCACCAACGCCTTGAGGCCATCGCTCGCGATCTGGGGGCGCCTTGGCTGCGCACCGAAGCCAGCTACATCAGCCGTCCTGTCTGCAACCAATTTGGTTACCGCGTCACCGAAATTGAGCGCGTCGAGCGCTGGGGTGAAACCTTCACGCGCTTCAAAATGATCAAACGACTGAAGCTGGGGCCACCCGCCACCGGTCCGGCTCTTCCGGTCAACGAAGAATACGAGGCATCTTTTCCCGTCACCCCCATCGCGGCGGCCGAGGAAATCGTCAATTTTCGCCAATATGATGAAAAAATTCCGGGTGGTTCAGCGGCAACGACGCCCGCGGAGTGCCCGGATACTTTCCTGCCGAGTGGTTTATCGTCGATGAGCGCAATCACCGCGCCATTGCTCAACGCGATTACGCAGCCGTCGAACTTACCGTCTCCGTCGGCGACATTGTCCATGTGGTGCATTCCGTAAAAGGCTGGCATTGGGTAGTTACCGCTGACGGACGCCGGGAAGGCTGGATTCCCCGGAAATGCTTGCCCCAAACCATTGATGGCCATTGGGCCCCGGTTTAAGCCTTTCCTTTCAATCGGGTAGGCGGAGGTATCTAGCCTCCGCCCCCCACACCACCCGGCATGCGAGTCCGCACCGGGCGGTTCCGAACGTTATCGGACCGTAGTGGGATAGTGGATATGCGCCCACCGAGCGGTGAGCGAAGGCAGTCCTTCTACTGTTAACCAGTCGTTATGGAGCGCTTGATTAAGCGCCGGGGATTGGGACATGGCCCAGCATCCCGAACCGGACAGGCCGTTCAAGATCGCGTCCCGCTTGCGCACGCCGAGGCGCAGCAGCTGGCGGATACGATTGCGTCGAGTCTTCCACATCTTCCCATAACAACATCGCAGTCGTCGCCGGATCCAGGGTTCGAGATGGCGCACCGTGCCGTAGGTCTGACTGATGCCGAAGTAACCGATCCACCCACGCAGGTAGTGCGCGAGCTGTCTGATTCGTTCCTTCATCGCCACGCCCCAGTTGCGGCTGGTCAACTCGCGGATCCGATGCTCAAACCGTTGGAGTGATCGCTCACTCCAAACGATGCGCGAGCCTTTGAAGGCGAACCCGAGGAAGGTAAGCGCGTTCGTTTTGACGACCGCACTCTTGGTCTCGTTCACCTTCACCTTGAGCATCCGTTCCAGGAACCGGCGCACGCTGGCCATGACCCGCTCACCCACCCGGGGGCTCTTCACCAAGATGGTAAAGTCGTCCGCGTAGCGAGCGAAGTGGTGGTCGCGTCGCTCCAGCTCCTTGTCCAGATCGTCGAGGACGACATTGGCCAACAACGGTGACAGAGGACCGCCTTGGGGCACTCCCTGCGTCGTGCGTTGGAGACGTCCGTCGACCTCGACTCCGGCCCGCAGGTAGTGCCCGATCAAATGCAGGACGCGTTTGTCCGTCACCTTGCGAGCCAGCCTCACCATCAGCACATCGTGGTTCACCGCATCGAAAAACTTCGACAAGTCGAGGTCCACCGCGATGCGGCGGCCCGACTTGATTCCGTCTGCGACATGGCGCACCGCGTCATGTGCGCTGCTATGAGGCCGGAAGCCATAACTATGATCGCTAAATCCCGGATCAAAAATCGGTCCGAGTTGTTGGGCGATCGCCTGCTGGATCAGCCGATCCAGCACCGTCGGGATGCCGAGCAAGCGCACCCCGCCGTCAGGTTTGGCCAGTTCCACCCGCCGCACCGGCGCGGGCACATACGTGCCTGCGAGCAGCGCCTCGCGCAGTCCCGGCCACAACGCGCGGATGCGTTCCGGAAACGCATCGATGGTGATCCCATCGACACCCGGGGCTCCGCGGTTGGCCTTCACCTGCTTCCACGCCGCGGACACGTTGTTCGTGCCCAGGATCGCTTCAAGCAGGTAGTTTTCTTCATATCCTGCGTCCGGTGGTTCCGCTTCACACCGCGACTCCGCAACGCCGGTCGGCGTTTGCGCGGATCGCGAGCAGGCGGGGCCGGACGCATGCGTTCGGTTCGGGCCTTCGTCGGGGTGAGACCTCCGGTTCATTCGACGGACGGGTGACCCGTCGGCGCCTACTCCCAGCTCGTTTCCACGGCGACTACTATGCCCTCTGCTGACTCCTGCGCGTGCGCCGCCAGCGTTGCCGCCGCCGGTGCTGTCCGTTTGAGCGGACCGCTTCACGTGCAGGTCTCCCCGGATATGAGCATCAACTTCCCTCGCGCAAACGCATCATTTACCCTATGTCCTGAACCAGAGGGCTTCGCCATGTGGAAGTGGATCGCCCCGAACACTAAGCCTTGTATGACGTTCTTGTTCATCGTCTCGCGAGTTTGCCTACGGCTTCTTTCAGACCCATCCTCACGGCTACGCCCTTGCCCTCGGCTAGTGCTTTTCATGTTCTGTTGTCCTTTCGGATTTTCTTCTCATTTTGGTTCCATGCATAGAGGACTCAAACCTCATCAGTTGATGCCCATGCCGAGCATACTCCATCTCGCCGGCGATCGCGATGGCATTGCCGCCGCGACCATCATCCGGGACGAACTCGACCTGCCTGTCATTTTCCTCACCGCCCACAGCGACCAAGCCACCCTCGATCGAGCCAAACGCACGAGCCCCTACGGCTACCTCGTCAAATCCTTCGACGATCAAGAGCTGCGCGCCACCATCGAAACCGCCGTCTACCGACACCAATCGAATACCCAGCTTCGCCGCATGGAACGATGGCTTCGCACCACCCTCCATAGCATCGGCGACGGTGTCATCACCGTGGACCTCGAACGCAAGATCACGTTCATCAACCCGGTCGCCGAACAAATCACGGGCTGGACTCGCCAGGCCGCCATCGGCCGCCACGTCTTCGTCCTGCGCGACAACGACAATCACCGCATCGAAGACCCCATCGGCCCCGTTATCGACGACGGTGAGATGCTGCGGTTCGACGAACACTACCAGATCGATACCAAGGACGGTAACCGTCGCCGGATCGACGACACCGTTGCCCCGATTCGCAATACGACGGGGGAGCTCGACGGCGGCATCATCATCTTCCGCGACGCCACCTCCGCCACCTCCAAGTGGGAACTCGAACAACAACGCCTCAAAAACGAAAAACGCATGCAGGAGGCTCAACGCCTTGAGAGCCTGGGAGTCCTCGCGTCTGGAGTCGCTCATGACTTCAACAACCTGCTCGCCATCATGATGGGGCATTCCGAACTGATTCGCGAGAGCCCCAATCTCTCCGACGCCGAACGACAATCAATCGACAGCATTCGCGACGCCGCACGCCGCGCCACTCACCTTTGTGAACAACTCGTGGGTTACTCCGAAGACGACAATTTCGACCGCTCTTCCGTCGATCTGCACGGTGTTCTTGAACAATGCGTCCACGTCCTTTCTCCCCGCCTACCCGATCATTTTAAGGTCAAATTTGATGTCTCTTCCGAGCTCGGGCACGTCCATGGCCACTTCGGTCGCCTTCAACAACTGTTCGGCAATCTGATCAACAACGGCGTCGAGGCCATGGTCGATGAACCCGGCTCCCTTGATATCTCCGCTTCCGTGGTCGACGCGCTTCCGGCGCATCCCCGGATCACTCCCGCCAAGGAAACCCCACCAGGTCAACAGTGGCTGCTGGTTGCGATCGAGGACGAGGGGGTCGGCATCCCCGAATCCGCCCTGGAGCGGATCTTCGATCCTTTCTTCAGCACCAAATTCATTGGTCGCGGCCTCGGTCTTTCCATCGTCTTCAACATCGTGCGCGCCCACGAAGGTGCGCTCAACTTGCGCACCTCCGCCGAGGTGGACACACGCTTCGAGATCTTCCTGCCGCTTACCCAAAAGCCGGTCGCCCCCCCAAACCCGCCTTCCCCTCCGCAGAGTGGTGTCCGGCCAAAACCGGGCACGCCCTCATCGTGGACGACTAGCCGTCCGTGCGCAACGTGCTCACTCGATTCCTGGAACGTAGCAATTGTACCACTACAGACTGCGAGGACCCGGTCGCGGCCCTCACCGTCGTCACGTCCCGCGAGGACCTGGCGGTCGTTTTCCTCGACCTTACCATGCCCAAAATCACCGGCGTCGATCTCCGCGATCGCATCCGACTCTCACATCGGAAGCTGCCTATTGTGTTCATCAGCGGTTTCCCGGAGGACACGGTCCGCACGATCCTTGAGGCCGACGAAAACACCTACTTCCTTCAGAAGCCGTTCTCCCGCGACGAGTTCAACGCCGTGCTCGCAGCCTTCACCTCTTGATCCTAAAAATCGCAGTTCACATCAGAAAAATTATGTTACAAAGTAATGCTATCCAGTCGGTTAGTGAGTTTCAATCGTGCACCCGCCGCCTCACCTGGCACGTAAACCAATCGATGCCTTCGACAGACCGTAACTCGTTCCCCCCTCGCGCCCATCGTTCCCTTCTGTAACATCCAACTTCGGAATTTAGGTTCATCTCAGAAGAGACCCGCGCCCGCTTCGGCGGCTATAGGGTGGGGGTGGGAAATAGACCGGGCCAGCGGGAAGGAGAAAGGGTGCCCGGCCCAGGCGACCGAGGTGGAGGCGGGCCAGCGGCCCGTTCCGCCGAGGGCAACGTAGGCCCAGTGTGCTTTCTCACTCCCTCATAGAGCGTCAGCGGTACCCGAGTTTATTTCCCCGATGCACCCTAGGTCAACTCACAGGCTCCGCCCGCGCAGGCAAATCACCTGCTTGAGCTCCGTGATGTCCTAATCCTCACAAAGCTCCGTGTATTGTACATCTTGATACGACAACCCGTTCCATCGTTCAATATCGGCCGCCGTCATCACCGCTTCCCGCTGGGCCTGAGCATAGGCTTTGTCCCCACAAGCCTGTAGCAACGCGATACCGGTGAAGGAATCCCGGTAGCGCCAGATCGCGTCGGCGACCGCCGCCCACTCGTCCGGCCTCACCGTCACCGTGCAGGACACATTGTGATGAAGTCCCTTAGAGTGATTCTCGTGCCGTCGCCCCGGTTGCACCCAGTTGAGCTGCACATGCCGAATATAATCCAAATGCGTCAACGCATCCAAGTCCTCCCGATAGATGCCAAATTCCGGCCCCTGCACCGGAAACGTGATCACCTCTGTGCGACCGTGCGGATCATAAACACTCTCCTCCACCATGTAAGGATTCCGCCGTTTGAAATGCTGAAATACCGGACACAGCGTATTCGACTGGACGCGCCTGAAATGCCGCACCGCATGATGAGGGTGCACTCCACTCGAGGTCCCTAATAACAGACTCGCCGTACCTTCCGGCTTTACGCAGGTCGTTCGAGCCGCCGGCTGGAGTCCAATCGCCCGCGCCACGACCAAATTCACCACCTTAACCACCGCGGCGCCGGTCCGCAACACTTGCGCATCCAACAACACATCCAGCCGGTCCAGCACTCCACAAATCGACACCCCCAACAAAGCTTCGCGTTCCGTTATCACCCGAGACACCGCGGCCAGAGACGTGAAATCCGTAGACCCCGCCTGCAATGTTCCAATCAGCGCCGCTTGGGCGCACAACTCATAAAAACGAGCCGGGCTTTCCACCGCCGCCGCCAATAACGTCGTTAAGTTACAGAACTGCACGCCTGACAAAGTTTCGCCTTCGTGCAACCCCCCCCTTGTATCCCAGTTTGCGCAACCGCCCCGTCGTCTCCTTCGTGATCGGCAGCTTCGGATTGAGTCCAATCTCCACGCAGGGATTCGCGCCATGATCGGCGTCTTCCACAAAATAAAACCCCGGCTCACCAAACTGCTTCTGGGCCTCAAATAACCGATCAAACTGCGGTCGCGACACTTCCGCCCGGACCATCACCGCCGAGTTGTTACTCGCCGATCGCTGCGGCTGCGTTTCAAACCAATTTCCCGTCTTTGCCGCACACATTTCCTCATCGTCCGCCGAGAACAAACAGATTGTTGCCGAACGGCGAATCCCCCCCGACAACACCGCCTTCGCCCCCCACATCAAACAGTCGTAGGCCTCAATGGGTCGCAGCTGACGGCCTGCGGCTCCATAAAGCACCGGCGGCCTCCACCTTCTTCAAAGCGTGCATCAACGGCTCCGGTCCCGGCGCCTTTCCGCCCGAGGTCCGCAAGGGCGCCCCCGCCGGTCGAATATCCGAGTAATCAAAACTCACCCGCCGCCCCTCAATCGCCGACATCACTAACTCGTGCAACGCATCCGCCCAGCCTTCAATCGTATCGCCCACGACCCACCGTGTCGCATCTACGTCCACAGCCGGACGCTCGGCCAACACCGGTAGCTTTCCCACATGCTGTCGCTGCACCGAAAAACCGACACCACAGCCACACAGAAGCAGGTAGAGACTCTCTCGCAACGACTCCACTCGAGCAATGTGCATGAACGCACAATTATAGATCCGAGTGTGCTTCTTCAAAATCGCTTCTCCGCCAAATTGAAGACTGCGCATCGACGGTAATACCCGCTTCGCCTCCACCGCCGCAAACGCATCCCGGATGGCGCCATGCAACGACCCGAGCGGCCCCAGCTTCGCAATTAAACTTGGCTCCACCTCACCCGAACTCAACGCCTCAACCGCGACCTCCAGCAACGACGTTTCGCGATAGCGACCCAAGTGCATGTCTCGCACCCGCACCACGGCCTCCGGCCAGGTCTCCCGCCGTCGCTTTTTCTCGTAATAACGCGCATACCGGGACACCGCGATGTAGTCCTGCAATCCGTTCAAATCATGACGCATCGGAAGTGGCGAGGAGCCTGAAGACACGAGGGATGAGGACACGATCGCAGACGAATCAAGTTTCATGAAGGGATGCTCCAGCGCAGGGTACGTTTGAGTCGACACGACAACCAGTGATTGTAGCGAACAGCATCGACTACCTCAACATATAGTGGAGCGAGTATGCAAACTCCTTTGCTACGCAAATTTTGGCCGGCTTCATTTTACCGTTTTTTGAACCCATCAGAGCCCAAGTACTCGCCTCATACCTTGAACCAAATTCATCCTCTCACCCTCCCGGATTACCCTCCTCGTACCGAACTCGTACAGGACCGGCGGTCTCACGGAAATCCGCAGCACCAGCCAATCCTAGTCAGAAGACCGCACCAGCGCTTGGCGCTGTTGCCAAATTTTGCGCAGCTCCGCAAAATCCGCCTCTTTCGAAGCACTGGTAATCACGTAATCAAACTTCTCCCGCTTCTGCTGTTCCTTCTCCGCCGTGATCATCCGACGTTCGATCTCCGCCTCAGATTCTCCGCGCCCAATCAGTCGTGCCCGCAACTCTTCAATCGGCACATCGATATACACCGTACCCATATGACGCGCCAACAACGGATCCGCCGCCGCCGCCCGTAGGAAATTATCCACTCCCTGCACATCAACATTGATGATCAAACTGCGCCCGGCCGCCAACGGATCCAAAACCGATGACGCCAAGGTGCCATAACGGTTCTTCCGGTGCACCCACGCCCACTCTAGGAACGCATTCTCCTCCAGCCGACGATCAAATTCCTCCGCCGAGAAAAAATGGTAGTGCACTCCATTCACTTCCCCCGGTCTTGGCTCTCGGCTCGTCGTGGTCACCACTCGGGAAAACCCCTGCACCTTCGCCACCATGCGCTCACACAACGTAGTCTTGCCCGATCCCGCCGGCCCGGCGAGCACCAACAGCACCGACACACCGCCCTCATTTAATTCATCGCTCATGCTCTTTGCCTAGTAGGTGAAACTCACCACCGAAACCAACACGCCATAGCTCGCTACCAACGCGCCCACCCAACGCGCCCGACCCGGCCGCCGATAGAGCCAATCCAGAAAATCCCGCGCCCGAAAGGGGGCCGCCCCGCAGTAAATCGCCAATCCCGCCGCCCCAAACAGCACAATCTTGTAGAGGTAAATCCGCCCCCCATCGGTGATCTCCCCGAAGTCCCAGACCATATAGCCGGGCTCCAAAAGATTCAACGCCCCCAACAACACGATTATGCAGGCGCCCCGCACCGCTAAAAAATCCGGCACGTAGAAAAACGACCCGATCGCGACCAATCCTAAAAATACAAACAACTGCTTACGATACTGCCCAAAATCCGCCTCCGATAAATGCCACACGCGGAAGAGGAACCACAGCGCTCCCAGCCCAAAAAGCACGTAAGCCAATGTCTTCGAACGAGGAAACCGCTTGAGGGAGGTGACCACCGCGGGCGACGGGATTAAAAACAACACCCCCACCGCAATAAGCAGCAGGCCGGTGATAAGTGTGGCAGCAGAGAGAGACATGAGGAGATCTAAAAATAAACGCCGACCAAGCGTGGCCAGACACCCGGAACCTGCGGCGTATTCTGTGTGTTCCTGACGGAAATATCAATCCCTCGTCCCTCCGCTGGAAGTTCCCTACTCCACTCGCTCCGTCCCTTCACGCCTCCACTCCTTCCAACACCAAGTCGCCATAGAGCGTGCTGATTGTCGCTCGATTAATGTCAACTTGCACCAACTCGCCCACCAATCGCGGATCCGCATCCAATATCACAACCCGGTTACCTCGCGTTCGCCCGGTGAAATGCGCCCCCGTCTTATCGGGCCCCTCAATCAACACGTCCTGCCGCGTGCCCACCAACGTCTGATTCCGCCGCAGTGAATTTCCCTTCAACACCGCCAGTAATTCCTGATTGCGCCGTTCCTTCACCTCGTCCGGCAACTGGTCTTCCAACTCCTCCGCCACGGTGCCAGTGCGAATCGAATATTTGAAGATGTAGGCCATGTCGAAATTGCACGCCGTAAACAACGCCTTCGTCTGTTGAAAATCCTCCTCCGTTTCACCCGGAAATCCGACGATCACATCAGTCGAAAAATACATGTCCGACCGCACGGCCCGCAACGAATCGACGATCTCCTTGTAACGCGCACTCGAATACGGACGATTCATCGCCCGCAATATCCGATCGCTGCCGCTTTGCATCGGCAGATGCACGTATTCGCACAACTTCGGTAACCGGCCATACGCCTCCACCAAATCCTGCTTGAACCCACGTGGATGCGGCGACATAAACCGAATCCGCTCGATCCCCTCAATCGCATGCACCTTCTCAATTAATTGCACGAACGGTGAAACCCCATCCGTGTACACATAATCACGCCGGCCATAACTCGTCACGATCTGCCCGAGCAAAGTGACCTCCTTCCCCCCCCGCTCTGCCAAATGCCGACACTCCGCCACGATATCCTCCATCGGCCGTGACCGCTCATCCCCTCGCGTCTTTGGCACAATGCAGAAATGACAGGACATGTTGCACCCCTGCTGAATCGAAACGAACGCACTGACCTTCTTCTCGTCCGTCTCCAAATGCTCTCGGATCGTGTTCTGCGAGCCGGCCTCCTCCTCGATATCCACGATCGACTGCCCAATCGGCAACCCCGCCTCCCTCGCCGCCCGCAAATTGTCCAAATAATCGGGCACCTGGTGAAACTTCTGCGTGCCAATAATCAAATCCACATCCGGCAATTGCTCCAAAATTGAGGCTCCGCGGTTCTGCGCCATACACCCCAATATCCCCAACACAAAATCCGGATTCTTCTTCTTCCGATGCGACACATAAGACGCCTTGCCCAACGCCTTTTGCTCCGCCGCATCCCGTACACTACACGTGTTGAGCAACATGATATCGCAGTCACTTTCCGCTCCCACAATCCGATAGCCTCGGTCACGCAACATCGCCGCAACCGCATCGCTGTCGCGCTCGTTCATCTGGCAACCGTAAGTTTTTATGTAGACGCGATTCATACGCAGGAAACCGCTTGCCTAGAGGGCCAGCCCCGTGGGTCAAACGGGAAAGCCACCGCATTCTGGAGCCATTCCCCTAAATGCCTGCAAACTAACCGTTAAAAAGCTATGAGCACCACACCTTAGCTGACTTCGCCTCCCCTCACCTCGGACGCCTCAAGCTTCAAACTTTGCTCCCAACCTCGCCGTTTGCCCCCACGGACCGCTATTCCGGTGGCCAACTCCAACCCGCTCGCCACCACATCTCTTGGCCTCGCCACAACTTCGTCACTATTTTCGGCGACCTCCGCACGTGTATTCTCCCCTCCTAGCACAATGCTTTTGATTAGAATTAGGCTCTTAAATGGTCTGGGTATGAAATATTTCGAACTTGGCAGACTCCTTGCAGTCGTAGAAGGTCATACTATGAAACACTTCTTCCGATCTTTTTGGCTTACTGTCCGGTGCGTATGCTCCGAGTCGGTCGCCCGCGAAGTGCTCTTCGGGGACGATCACCCCGCGCGACGCCATACTCACGCCGCCAAGGCGTCGCCGGTGTGACGATCTGCTCGTCCAACGACGCGGCGGCCAACACCTCACCGGCGCGGGCCTGTTCACTGCACGGGGTGTTTTCCTTTTGATCGACGATGGCCAGGGCGACCGGCGCGCCGGTGTCGGCCTCGACCAGGCTGAGCACCCCGACCGCGTCGCGGATAAACTTTCCGTCCAGGGCGAGCGCTCCGGGCAGGGCACCGACGTGGACTGTGAGCCAGCGGTTGAGGGCCTGGGCAAAGGCCTCCGGATCGAGCCGGGTGAGCACGTCATAAAACACGCTGTAACAGGGGGCCAGGCGGACCTTTTTGCCGGCCTCACGGGGCAGGGCCAGGGCGAAGCGCTGGTCTTGGTCGAGCAGGTTGGCCATACGAGCGATCGACGCGATGTCGCGCCGGCCGGCCAGCAGCGCGAGCGCCACGAGGCCAAGAACCGGACCGATCTTGAAGCGGGTGTTTTTGGCGCGCGGATCGGGCACGCCGCACAGGGCCTCCAACAGAGAGGGCAACTGGCCGTTTTTGAGCGGCAGGGTGCCGGCGCGCGCGCGGCGCAGTCCCGCCCGGCAGTCCTCGGGCAAAGCGGGGTCGGGGGCGCTCAGCAGGGCCTTGGCCGAGGGGTGCAGGGGCCGCAGCAGCCACAGGTGCTATGGGTTTGCCGTGCTCGCGGTAAAAGTCGTCTCGGTGCCGTTCGTAACCCTGGCTGGTCCCGACCGGCTCCCACGCGGAGGCCTTGTAGCACGTGCCTTGGTAGGCCTCCGGGTCGGTGAAGGTCTCGGCTAGCAGCGGCCGATAGCCGAAGCGTTCCTGCCAATGGCCCGGCAACGTGCGCACCGCCGCCGCGAGCACCTGGGAGGCGAAATTGGGCTCCTCGCCGCGCTTGGTGAGCAGTAGAAAGCGGCGGTTTTGCACCACCAGGGAAAGCCGCTCGACCCGGCGGGTCGCATCCCAGCCCACCCACCGGTCCCGGTCCTTGAGCGCGTAGCAGGCCGGACCCCACGCCAGCAGCGCCACACCGCCCGCCCCCCTCTTTCGACAATCTGGCGCAGGTAAGCGCCCACCGGATGCCCGGATCCCAAGTAGTGCCGCTCGTGCAGCTGCGCGTCGAACCACTCCTGCTCGGCCGCCGTGGCCATGCGCACCTCCACGTTTCGATCCCAGTGCTTCTGCTCCGGGGTTGCGTTCGTCGCTTCCCTTTCCGTTTCACCTTTAGATTTCATCCCACTGCAACAGATCTAAAATCGTCCAAATGGTTTAGCTCAAAATTACTCCGCTGACCTTCAATCACTTCACCCGTCACGGGAAAAGCCCATGGAGGTGCTTCCTAATGGACCTTCAAAAGCCTTGTGAAAGAGATGATTCTTATAATAAAGTATATCTTATCTACCCTGATTTTGGAAGGGGGGCAGGAAAGCCGATTTTTGAGCGGATTTCCGGCTACCAATGGCGGATGTAGGCGCGCACAGATGCAATTTAATGGCTAAATTGCAGTGTCGCAGCAGTCAGTGCCTGGATCGTTTCCATGAGGGAACCTCCGGCAGCCGGTTTATTGTTCATCGTTGGAGTAGGCTTGGTGGTTTTAGGCGGCTTGGGCCTGCGGTGGTTGGTCGGCCAGCAGTCGGGCGATGAGCCACAGGTTGTGACCGAGGATGCTCCAGGCTACCGCCAGGTAGCGATTCGTGAAGCCTCTGGCACTCAATCGCTTGCCTTGGCGTTGCTTGATGATGGCGATGCGGGCTTCCGTCGAAGCCCGGCGATGTTGGAGCGCCACGAACTGCGGCTCCTGCATGCGCCGTTGCAGTTGCTGCGGATCGCGGGGGCAAGTGGCGTCATAAATGTCAGCTTTCGATCAAATCATACCCTTGGCGTCCCAGAGCAAGGCGATGGGCTTCGGCGCAGGAGCTGGAGTCACAACCTTTTGCGCCCCGCTACGCCTCTCGAGGGGCTACGTTTTTCAAGAGTTGCCGTCCTCCCGGACCGGCATTGTGACAGAAAACAACTACGCCGATCCTCGCATGTGGGGCGATCGATATCAGGAGTTTGCGCTGGGCGGAATGGGCACGGGCCTGGCGATTGCGGATTATGACAACGACGGTCGACCTGATGTCTTTGTGGTGAGCAAGATGGAGACCTGTCGTTTGTTCCGCAATCTCGGTGATTGGAAGTTTGAGGATGTCACGGCATCGGCCGGTATTTTGGCCGCGTCGGGATCTCGCGGCGGAGGGTTTTTTGGTGGGGGTGATAACGATTCCGGGGTGGATGAGTGGAAGCAGGGCGCAACGTTTGCCGACGTGAACAACGATGGGTTTCTCGACATCTATGTTTGTCGGTGGGGGTGCCCAATTGGTTGTTCGTGAACCAAGGCAACGGCACGTTCAAGGAGGAGGCGGCGTCGCGAGGGCTCGACCTCGTCGATTCGTCGGGAGTCGGGGCTTTTTCCGATTACGATCGGGACGGTTGGCTGGATGTCTACGTGCAGACCAACATGCTCAAAGCCAACGAGTCGAACGGTGGGCAAAGAGATCATCTTTTTCGCAACAACGGCAATGGCACCTTTACTGACACGTCGGATGCGGCCGGGCTGCTGGCGCCGAATCTCGCGCACTCCACCACCTGGTGGGATTACAACAATGACGGTTGGCCCGATATCTATGTTGCCAACGATTTTGAGCCGGCCGACTTCCTGTATCGCAATAACCAGGACGGTACTTTCACCAACGTCATTCACGAAGTCGTGCCCGGCATGGCCTACTCCACCATGGGGGCGGATCTCGGGGACGTGAACCACGATGGATTGATTGACTTCTTCGTCGCCGACATGGCGACGACCACGCATGAAAAGGATCAACGCGGCATGGCCAGCTCGCGCGAACTTTCCCGCGAGGACGCCGACAGCTCGACGCTCGCCCCGCAGAAGTTGCGCAATGTGCTTTTTTTAAACACGGGTCTCGGCAGTATGCAGGAAGCTGGCATTCTCGCTGGTATCGACGCGACCGACTGGACGTGGTCGACCCGCTTTGAGGATTTTGACAACGACGTCTACTTGGATTTGCACGTCACCAACGGCATGAACCGCGAATACCAAAACGCGGACCTGCGCGACCGGATTATCCTAGCCGAAAGTCCGTCGGTGCGCCTACGGACCATGAAGGAGAGTCCACGCTTGAATGAAGCCAATCTCGCTTACCGTAATCGGGGTGATTTAAGTTTCGAGGAAGTGGGCGCGGCGTGGGGACTCGACAAAGTCGGCGTGTCGTTTGGCGCGACCATGGGCGATCTCGACGGAGATGGCGACCTAGATCTCGTGCACGCTAATTATGGCGAAGGCGTCACGGTATTGCACAACGATATCGATACGGGACATCGCGTGCAGGTAGGGTTACGGGGCACCGATTCCAACCGCTTCGGGGTGGGGGCACGGGTGCGCATCCGCACAGCGACGGGCATTCAAGTTCGCGATCTCGTGGTCGAGCGGGGTTATCTTTCCAGTAGTGAGCCCGTGTTACACTTTGGTATCTATAGCGCGGATACGGTGATCTCACTTTCTGTGCGTTGGCCCAGCGGCATAACCCAGACCTTTAGAGATCTCGCGGTGGATCGTTTTTACGTTGTTCGCGAGCAACGCCAGGAAGAGGAAAACGCAGGCCCGATATCGGTATCATTGCCGACCTTCAGAGACTTGTCGGGTGATCTCGGTTTGACGCTCGCCTCCCGCGAAGGCGCGTTTCGAGAGCATACTCGCCAACCCCTCGTGCCCACGCGTTTCGATCGATTGGGACCCGCCCTGGCGGTGGGCGACCGCAACGGTGACGGTCGCGAGGATATGGTGCTCGGAGGCACGGCGCAGACCCCTGCCCGGCATCATCGCAGGCTCCGAGAAGGGTTACGTTTCCGGTTCGCTGGCGCAACTCACCGCGCACGCCACGCTCAATGACGGACCTTTACTGCTTTTCGATGTGGATGGAGATGCTGATCTGGACCTGCTCGTCACTCGCTCCACGGACAGCCTGCCCGCGGGGGACGAAGCCTACCAACCGCTGCTGCTGATCAATGCGGGCAACGGAGGCCTGAGCCCCGCCCCGGATCGCACGTTGCCCACGCTGCCGATCAGTGTGGGCGCGGCCGCCGCGGCTGATTTTGATCGCGACGGTCAGCTCGATGTTTTTCTGGGAGGCCGGGTGCAACCCGGAGACTACCCCGAAACGCCGCGCAGTGCATTGTTGCAATACCTCGGAGGAAGTTTTGCCGACGAGACAGCCGAGGTCGCACCCGTGCTCCAACAAGTCGGCATGGTGACATTCGGCGATGTGGACTGACGTCGTCGACGACGGTTGGATCGATTTGTTGGTGGCCACGGAATGGGGAAACGTTCGCGCCTTTCGTAACGAATCAGGGCGCGGATTTACCGACCAATCCGAGTCTTGGGGCTTCGCGGCAGCCGGCACCGGCTGGTGGACCTCACTCGCCGCCGGGGACTTCAATGGCGACGGGCTAATGGACTACGTGGCCGGTAATGTAGGATTGAATACTCCTTATGCCGCCTCGGTCGAGGCCCCGGCGTTGCTTTTCTATGGAGACTGCCGCGGACGCGGTCGGGGAGCCAAGCGCATCATTGAGGCTTACTACGAGAACGGGCGATTGCTGCCTCGTCGCACCAGCACGGCGATCGGCTCCGCGGTGCCACCGTTGCGCCGGAAGTTCCGTCGCAACGACGACTATGCCGCCGCCACGCTCGATGAAATCGTGGGGCCGTAAAAATTGGATGCCTCGGTTCGTTTTGCCGCTACGGAGCTGCGCAGCGGGGTTTTTCTCAGCCAACCGGACGGTACACGGCGATTCACGCCGTTACCCCGCATGGCCCAGATTGCTCCGGTGCAGGGCTTGGTCACGGGGGACTTTGATGGGGATGGAAATGTGGATATCGTGGCGGTCCAAAACAGCTTTGCCCCGATGCCCTTTGTGGGCCGGTTGGATGGCGGCGTGGGCCAGTATCTCGCGGGAGACGGGGAGGGCGGATTCACGGCTGTTCCCGCACGTTTGAGCGGCCTGTTTGCAACGGGTGACGCCAAAGCACTCATGCGAGTAGACCTGAACGACGACGGGATGCCCGACTTGGTAATCACTCGTAACAATGCGAAGATGATGACGTTGAGCTCGAGTGGCGGTCGCTTGTCGGCACGGTCTTTGGGCGTGACCCTGACCGGAGGTTGGACCGCTGGAGCGAAGGTGACGCTGGTCGGCCGGATGATTCGCGGCAAGTTGAAGAAGTATCGGTTGGTTCGGGTTATTTCAGCCAATCCAGTTCGACGTTATTTTTTACCCTGGTGCCTCTGCGGGGAGCGATGATCGAGGTCCGTTGGCCTGATGGTGCAACCACCACCCATCCTGTTCCCGCTGGTGAGGTCACGCTGAGGATTTCGCGATGAGTCGTGCCCTGGAGGTAACGCGGGCTCGCTTGACCCGCCGTACGCGTTGTCTAATCCTCAGCGCGGGACTGATGCTGCTGACAACGCCACGCCTGCTGGCTCAACTCGAAACGCATCCACTCCCGCCGCGCTCAAAACCGGCCGGCACGACATTGTTTACCGAGTTAACGGCGATGCAGACCGGTATTGTCGCCACCAATAATTACGACGATCATCCGCGCATGTGGGGAGAGCTTTATCGGGAGCTCATGTTTGGAGCCATGGGCACGGGGGTGGCGGTGGGCGATTTCGACAACGACGGGCGCGTCGATGTGGTTGTGGTCAGCAAAACCGAGACCTCGTGGTTGTTTCGCAATCGCGGCGATTGGCGCTTCGAAGACGTCACCAGCGCGGCCGGCTTGGGCGGAGGCAAGGCGGGTGGTGGATTGCTCGGCGGGATATTTGGCGGTGATGACGGCAAGGCCCTCAAACCTTGGGAGCAAGGCGCGGCGTTTGCCGATGTGAACAACGACGGCTGGCTTGATCTTTACGTCTGTCGTTACGGGGCGCCCAATCGGCTCTACGTTAACCAAGGCAATGGCACGTTCAAGGAGGAGGCGGCGACGCGGGGTTTGGCCGTGGTGGATGGATCCGGGATGGGGGTTTTTTCCGACTACGACCGAGATGGTTGGCTCGATGCTTACGTGCAGACCAACATGATAGATTACGCGAAGTATCCCGACGGGCGGCGCGATTACCTCTTTCACAACAACGGCGATGGCACGTTCACCAATGTGACCGATCGAGCCGGAATCCGCGGTTCAACCTCTGGGCATTCGGCAACCTGGTGGGATTACGATGGGGATGGTTGGAGCGATCTCTACGTGGCCAATGATTTTGCGCCGCCGGATCAGCTGTATCTAAATAATGGAGACGGAACGTTCTCCGATGTGATCAACACGACGGTGCCATACATGCCGCACTACGCCATGGGCGCGGCCTCTGCCGATGTGAACAATGACGGGTTACCGGATTTACTAGTGGCAGACATGGCAGCGACGTCGCACGAGAAGGATCAGCGCTCGATGGCAGGCTCACGTATTCGCGGGCAGAAGCACGATGAGTCTTCGCCGGTGCCGCCGCAATACATGCACAACGCGCTCTATCTCAATACGGGCACCGGACGGATGCTGGAGGCGTCCGGGTTGTGGGGCGTGCGTGCAACCGACTGGACGTGGTCGGTCCGCTTCGAGGACTTTGATAATGACGGGCGCGTCGACCTGCATGTGACCAACGGCATGAACCGCGAGTATCACGGGGCAGATTTACTCGAGCGCATCATGATTTCGGAGAACCCTGCCGAGCCGGTGCGCATCATGCAGGAAAGTCCCATGCTCCACGAAACGAACCTGGCATTCCGTAATACGGGTAATATGCGTTTTGAATCCGTGGGGGCGGAATGGGGCCTCGCCCACCACGGGGTTAGTTTTGGTGCCGCCACGGCCGATTTTGACGGCGACGGTGACCTTGATCTCGTTTACGGAAACTATCAAAAAGGAGTGTCGATCTATCGTAACGACAGCGCCTTGGGAAGTCGGCTGATCGTGGCCCTACGCGGTAGCGTTTCCAACCGCTTTGGCGTCGGTGCGACGGTGCGGATTGAAACCACGGCGGGGATACAAGTTCGCCGTATCCAACCCACACGCGGCTATCTCTCGACGAGTGAGCCCGTGGCCCATTTCGGTCTTGGCGATACGAAGCGGGTAGCCCGTCTTATCGTGCATTGGCCCATCGGCACGGAGCAAGTTTACGAAGACTTGCCGGTCAATCAACGTCTGGTGATCACGGAAGATAGCGGAGCGAAGACCATCACCATCCCACCCGCACCTACCCCGTGGTTTACCGAATCGAGCGTTAAGCTTAATGCGTCTGTTCCGGCGGTGGAGCGCGCCATGGTTGAACCCAATGGACAACCTTTGAGTTAACCACATGGGGCCGCATATCGCAGCTGGTGACCTCAACGGCGATGGCCGCACCGACTTGGTGGTGGGCGGTACCTCGGGCAGCCCGCCGCGGATTCTGATTGCGACGGAGAGTGAACAATTTCCCTCCGGGACTGTGCCTGAGTTGGCCGAGCCCGCCGGAGTTGCGATGGGACCGCTGCTTTTGTTCGATGCCGACACCGACGGTCGTCTCGATTTATTGGTTACGCGTACGGGGGCAGATACGCAGATGGGGGCCGGCGCCTACCAGCCACGCTTGTTTCTCAATCGAGGAGGATTCCAATCCGCGCCCCTCGGCACTTTGCCCGAGTTGTCGGTGAGTGTTGGCGCGGTGTCGGCAGTGGACTTTGATCATGATGGGGATCTCGATGTGTTCATCGGTGCTCGGGTTAAACCCGGCGAGTATCCTCTCGGTCCCACCAGTGCGCTGTGGCGCAACGAAGGTGGTGTCTTCGTGGCAGTGGATACGCCGCTGGCCGATACCGGCATGATCACCGCGGCGGTCACGACGGACCTGGATGGTGATGGCTGGGACGATCTGGTCATCGCCACTGAATGGGGCCCGGTGCGCTACTGGCATAATGAGAGTGGTCGCGGTTATCAGGAACGCCCCTTGGGAGACGCGACCAGTGGATGGTGGTCGTCGCTGGCGGTGGGAGATTTTAATGGTGACGGTCGGCTTGATGTCGCAGCCGGTAACCTCGGGTTGAATACAACCTACCAGGCGTCGCCGACCGCCCCCGCGGTTCTGCTTCACAGCAATTGTACCCGCCGCCGGGCGAATCCGACCTTGATAGAAGCTTACTTCGAAGAAGGGAAACTATACCCACGTAGGGAGTTACAGGACCTGAGCCGTCAGATACGCAGCCTCAGTCGCAACTATCGCCGTACCGCAGACTACGCGGCAGCGACCTTGGTCGATATTTTCGAGGAGGAAACGGTAGCCAACGCGACTCGGATGGACGCCACCGAATTTCGCAGTGGCTTGTTTTTGAGCCAGGGTGACGGCTCCCATCACTTCCAGCCGTTCATTCGTCTTGCGCAGATTGCACCGATCACGGCGATGGTGACGGGCGACTTCGATGGCGACGGGCAACTCGATCTTGCGTTGGGTCAAAACGACCACAGTCCGATCGAGTTGGTGGGCTATTTCGACGGCGGAATTGGTCAGATTTTACGCGGGGACGGGGGCGGTGGGTTCAGTCCAGTTTCGCCACGTGAGTCGGGATTCATAGTGCCGGGTTCGGCACGCAGTATCGTCGGGTTGGATGTTGACGGTGACCGCGACAGCGTACTTGTAACACGGAACAACGCCCCCGCATTGTTGTTCAAGCATAAATGACCCCGCTCGATCAGACCCCGACGCGCATGACTAGAAACTCCCTTACGCTCTGGCTGTTCGTATTGGTTTACTTGGCGGTGGACTTCGTCAGCTTAAAAGGGGCAACAGAGTTACGTTTGGTTTCAGAGGATTCGGGGTGGTTGAGGTGGACCCATGAAGTTGGACAGGAGGGATGATTAAATCCCAAAGGAGTCCAATATGTCGAAGAAACGACGTGCCTTCAGTGCCGAGTTCAAAGCGAAAGTAGGGCTCGAAGCCCTTAAGGGAATCGAGCCGATCCACGTAATCGCGCAGCGTCACGAGGTGCATCCGGTGCCAGTGAGTCAGTGGAAGAAGGAGGTGTCCGAGCGGTTGCCGGAGGTCTTCGCGAAGCCCTCGGCGCAGGTGCGCGACGAGATCGAGCGGAATCGCAAAGAAAGAGAAGGAACTGTATGCGCGGATCGGGCAGCTGCAGATGGAGCTCGAGGGGCTCAAAAACAGTTGGCCCATTTGGAGAGTAAAGAGCGCCGCAGTATGATCGAAACCGAGCATCCGAAGCTGAGTGTGGCCCGGCCGTGCGAACTGTTGGAGCTGCCACGCTCAACCTATTACCACCACCCGAAGCCACCGAAGGAAGCGGACCTGGCGTTGATGAAACCGATCAACGAGATCTACCTCGAGTCACCGTTCTTTGGTAGCCGCCAAATGCCCCGTTGGTTGCAACGCGAAGGACACGTGGTGAACCGTAAACGGGTGCGACGATTGATGCGATTAATGGGACTCACGGCGATCTATCAAAAACCGAGTCTGTCGAAGAAAGCGGCCTCTCATCAGATCTACCCGTATCTGCTGCGAACGCGGAAGGTTGAAAGGTCGAATCACGTGTGGGCAACAGATATCATCTACATCCCGGTGTGCGATGGCTTCGTTTACCTGAGTGCGGTGATCGACTGGCACTCGCGGAGGGTGCTCGCATGGGAACTGTCCAACACGCTCGATGCGTCGTTTTGCGAGCGGTGCAGCGCGCGATGGCGATTTACGGCAAGCCGGAGATCTGCAACACCGACCAAGGCTGCCAGTTTACCAGCGCCGAGTTCACCCAGCCATTGTTGGCCGCCGGCGTGCGACTGTCGATGGACGGCAAAGGACGGTGCTTGGACAATGTCTTGGTCGAACGCCTGTGGCGCAGCGTCAAATACGAGGAAGTCTATCTGAAACGCTATGAGACGATGGTCGAGGCCCATGCCAACTTGGAGACCTACTTGCTGTTCTACAACGACGACCGACGACCGCACTCCGCCCACGGCCGCCAAACACCATCCGAGGTCTACCACGCACAACTCTACCAAGCCGCCGCCTGACGGCGGCTATCCGAGCGGGGAGGAAGCCGCGCTTCCTCCCCTGCTCCCCTCCGTTATCTTTTATTCTTGGTCAGAAAAACCAGAAACCATAACTATAAATCCGCCCGACCTGTCCAACCGACGGGGTCCACCTCATTTCGGAATGAGATGCTGGGGGCGTCGGCGCGTCATGGCGATCGTGAGTTGAGTCGGAAACTTTTGGCTGAATACCGGGATTTTTAGATCAAATGGATTGATGAGAAACCCTTGTGGCAGATGATGTGGAGTAGCGATGCGGACCTGTTGCAGCTTATGCTAAAGCGAGGGGTAAGTCCCCATCGTCGCCCTTTTGATGTGCCGCTGCTGAACATTGCCTGCCGGGCGGCCAATGAGGCGGGAGTTCGCACGCTTTTAGGGGCTGGCGCAAAGCCCAATCAACGAGATGACGAGGGGCGGACCGCTTTGATCGAGGCGGTTCGTTGCGAGGACGAGACCATTATGAGATTGCTGCTGAATGCCGGTGCAAACGTAACTAACAAGGATGATTCAGGACGAACGGCCGCGGCCTACGCAAAGAAGCGGAATCTGACGGACATTGCCGCATGGTTGACCATGGATCCGGCATTAGTTACCGCTCCGTCAGATAAGATCGTGGAAACGCCCGCGGCGCGAATTATTGATTTGGTCGAAGTTGAAGTCGGGCCTCGATTGAAGGCTCGACCGGATTTCGTCCTTATGCGGGGAAATACGATGTCATCCGAAACTTATTACCAAGGAGTGGTGCATGTATCGTCGCCGTTGTTGATGGGCGGGGGGCAAGTCTTGGGCGAAGGCCCCTCGCAAGACGTGTCGAGTTCCGTGGTATCAGTGGAACGAACGGATCATGAGGTGGTATGGACAGGCATCGTGGAGATCGATGGTACCAGTCTCTCAAGTCCGCGAGTTGCTGACCACGCCCCGTTACTTTACCCGTAATTTCGACGAAAAGGTGGCCGACTACCGGTTTGTGCCCGGTAAGATTGCGGGACAATCGGTGCGCACTCGAATCGTGTGGCTGGAAGATTTTAGCCAGTAGGTTTAACGTGGGCCGAATTTTCGTTCGTAGGCGCTTTGGATGCGCGTGACCTGATCGGCGTCGATGCGGGGTTGCATCATCCCTTTGCCGAGCCATTCGTCGGCCGCCGCCCGATCGCCCGTGTCGATGGAATGCAAGGCCATGATGCCGAGCATGGAGGGGTGGGCGGGGTCGAAGACGAGGGCCTGTTGTAGTACCGCGATTCCTTCGGCCATGCGGTTTTGCTCGAGCAACAGCATGCCCAATTCCAAATATGCCCGCGCTTCGTTGGGCCGCAATCTGATGGAGGTACGGAATTCGCCGATGGCGGCCCCCACGTTTTTTGCGGCGCGGAATTTGCGGACTTTCATGAGGTGCAAACCAGGGGAGTCGGGGCAGGCGGTGAGGCCTTCCTCCAAGATGCGGTCGGCTTCGATGTTGTTTCCCAGTTGGGCGTGTAGACCGGAGAGCTGAGCCCAGCCATCGGCGAATTGGGGGTCCAGTTGCGTGCAACGGAGGTAGAGTTCCATCGCCCAGGGAACATTGCGCTGCTGGGCCATGAGATTGGCCAACTGGAAGTGAGCGGATAAGTCCTGAGGCGCGACCGCGATGGCACGCTCCAACCAGACGACAGCGGTAGTGGAATCACCACTACGAGCCTTGGTGCAGGCCTCGAGAGCGAGCCGGAACGGGTCGTAACAGTCGGCCATGAGTTCGTCCAACCAGGGGTCGGGCGGATCGCGATAGGCACCGGAAGCTTCGGCGCGTCCGCGGATGGCGGCAGCGCGATCGTCGAGACCCAGGCGTTCGTAGAGGGTCACGATGAGATCGTAGCCGAGGGTGTAGTTGGTGAGTGCAACGATGCGTTCGAGGCGGGGGCGGGCGTCCCGGTAGTTCTCATCCTCAAATTCGATGCGGGCGAGTCCGAGCAGGGCCCATGCGTTGTCGCGATCTTGAGCGAGAGCGTCGCGGTAAGCGGTGATCGCCGCGTCACGTTGATTCGTCTTTAATAACAAATCGACGAGGCGCAGGCGGGCGGGGACGTAGGTCGGATCCAGGGCGATGACTTGCTGCCACAAATTGAGGGCGGAGGCTGCCTGACCGAACCCCGCGAGAATGCTGGCGTGCAAGTGCGGCCACCGGGCTTCATCGGGTTGGATGGAAGCGAGCCCGGTATAACAGACCATGGCGGTTTCAAGGTATCCGTTAGAGTGATACAGTCGGCCGAGTTCAGCGAAGGCGTCCAATGGGGCGCCACGAGAAATCGCGGCGGCGGCATCGGTCGCAATGCGATCGCGCAAGGCGGCAGAGGCGTCGGTGGAGGGGGGACGGGCGGCAGGACCGCAATGACTTGATTGCGTTGGTCACCGGAGCGATGCCATAGTCACCCCGCGCCAGCGACGGCGATACCCGCGAGGATCAGAATCGAAAGCAGGAGTGGTTTGGATTTCATGACGAGAGGTTAGCGCTGCCACCACACAAGGATACGGCTCATCTGGTCGAAGGGAGGGTAGATATAAAAGCCACCAGTCACGAGTGAGGGGAGTCCACTGGAATCGACCGTGCCGGTATCAAGTGTGATGAGATCCTTGGGGGCGCGAGCGAGGATGTGAGCGGTGAAGTGCGGCCGGCCATCGTTGCGGAACCAAACAAGCGAGACGACTTGGCGGTTTTGGTTGTTCCAGTCAGAATAGGCGGCGGAAGCGACCACGTCCATGGCACCATCGTAATCAAGATCGACCCCGATGGGACTGTAGGCGCCGGGCCAGTCGCCAATGCGATGGTAACGGAATCCGCCGTTGCCGGTGTTCTCGAGCCACTGCACTCCATGCCAAGGTCGAGGCCCGGGGGGGGGGTGGGACCGAAGCCGTCACCATTGGAGTAAATGATGTCGGGTCGGCCATCCTGATTAAGATCGCTCATACTGATGCCGCTGCTCCCGTAGTCCTCGTTGGTGGAGCCCCAGATACGCCGGGTGGTGAAGCCGCCTTGGCCGTCGTTGGGGAAGAAGTAGATTTCCTCCCATTGCAGGGAGAGCAGCGCAACGATATCGGGGGGGTGCGGTCACCGTTGAAGTTCGCGATTAGGACATTGATGGATCCGGAGAGGTCGAGCAGGACGTGGCATTGAAAGTCCCAAGGGCTCGGGCCGATGTTTTCGAGCCAAGCCACTTCCCCCTGATCGTAGCCAAATTGCGCGAGAGCCAAGTCGAGGCGCCCGTCGCCGTTCAAGTCGGCGGCGCGCATATCGACGATCCGGGTGGTATTCTCGAGGATGGCGTGGGCGGTGAAGTGCTGTCGGCCGTCGTTTTCGAGGATAAAGGCAGTGCCAATGCGATCATTGTTGGGAAATACCACCGCCATACTGAAAACGAGCAGATCCAGGTCGCCGTCCTGATCCATGTCGGCAGGCTCGACGTGAACCGGACCGCTCATGTTGGCAGCGAGCAGCGCTTCGGGAGCAAACTGGCCGGGGGATGTTTGGCGAATCCAGCGGACCTCATTGGCCGCGGCTTCGCAGAAAACCATGTCATCGAGCCCATCCTGATCGAGATCGATCGTACGGACGTGGGCGATCCAAGGCTGCAATTCGTCCAGCGTGCCCAATTCCTGCGCCTAGAACAAAGTGGTGGCTTCGAGCGGCGTGGCGGATGAGGAGGCAGGCGCGGTTGTGCGGCGGGGTGGCGGTTTATTGCACCCCGGCAACCCAAACCCGAATACTACCACGACGACGAGCGCGGCGCAGGATCGGGTGACGGGCGGGAAAAGAGGCATGAGGCAGGGTTCTAAGGATGACCGGCAGAGGAATCGGGAGGCAAGGAGTCCTCCCAGAGTGCTAGTCGAGACAAGGCGCGGCGCAACCTGCCAATGCAGCCATTAGCCGGGGAGAAGCAAAAACGGGCGATGTTAATGTCTCGGATAAGGGAGAGTGGTGGGTGGCACGGCAGAACAAATTGAACCGAAACCAGCGGGAAGCGGTGGTTTTAGCACGACGGCTGGGGATTGGCATCCCGCGAGCTTCGGCGCCGAAAGTAATGAATTTGAAATGGATACCGAAGGAGCCGGCCGGTTCTCCGTGCAAAGGCATGAACCCCGAATGGCAAGTAGCGATGACGGGATCCTCGGCGAAGCCAAGTTCTTCGCTCCTGAAGGGGCGGAAATTGAGCGTTTCGGTGACGAGGAGATGCTATTGTTAGATTTTGGTGATAGCCGAGCTGGAGACGGACTTTTCTCCAAAAGCGTCTTGCAGGGCTTCGGGCGGTTACCGATGCTGACGCGCATTTTTCCTTAGCCGACCGCATATTTGAGACATGGTATCGCCCAACACAGACTTAGCTTACGACAGTAAAATCGAAGGAGACATCATTGTATCCCGGTTGGACTCTGTCGTTAACTGGATCCGCACCAACTCCATGTGGCCGATGCCGATGGGCCTCGCCTGTTGTGCCATTGAGCTCATGAGCTCGGCAGGGGCCCGCTTCGATATCTCCCGTTTCGGCGCCGAAGTCATGCGGTTCTCACCCCGCCAGTCGGATTGCATGATCGTGGCCGGCACCGTGACCTATAAAATGGCCCCGCATTTGCGTCGCATCTACGATCAGATGGCGGAACCAAAGTGGGTGATTGCCATGGGGGCGTGTGCCTCCTCCGGCGGAATGTATCGCAGTTACGCGACCTTACAGGGAGTTGATCGCATTGTGCCGGTCGACGTTTACGTCAGCGGATGCCCTCCTCGGCCCGAGGCTCTGCTCGATGCGTTGATCAAGCTTCAGAACAAGGTGAAACGCACGCCTTCCTTCAAGAACCTGACCGCCTGAGGTCCGACGCCCTTTATACTCGACCATGACCGCGATCGCCTCTGACGCCGACGTCACAGCCTCCCTCCAGGCCAAATTCCCGGCTGCCACTCTGCGACCTTCCGTGGACCATCCGGCGGTGAACGTCCCTATGGGCGAAGTCATCGCGGTATTACAATGGCTGCGGGACGAACAGGGATTTGATTATTGCGTCGATGTGACGGCGATCGACTGGGCGGAAGACGTGTCTCCCCGATTTACGGCGGTATGGCATGCCTATTCCACCACAGGTCACCGCTACGTGAGAGTGGCGGCGGATTGCACCGATGACGAAAACCCGAGTGTGCCCACGGCGACCGGTCTATGGGCGGCGGCCGATTGGCATGAAAGAGAGACTTTTGACCTGATGGGGATCCACTTCGAGGGTCATCCGGACCTGCGTCGTATCCTGATGTGGGACGGTTATCCTCATCATCCCCTGCGCAAAGATTTCCCGTTGGCGGGGATTGAGACTGAGTTACCCGACATCGAGGTCGCCGAAGAAACGCAAGCCAAGGTCATCGCCGCGCCGATGGCAGGGGGACCGTTCGTGGCGTCGAGCAAAGGTGAGGTGAACATGACTGACGCCGAGCCCCGGGCCAAGGACGAGAGCTGGAATGAGCAAACGCCGAAACCAGAATAACCCGCTGACCGTACTTTACTGATGGCTACCGAATTTACCGTCCCTGACGTCGCTGCGAAGACCGCGGCGGCCGCCAACCAGGAGTTCGAAACGGAGAAGATGTCCCTCGCGATGGGACCGTCCCACCCCTCGACCCACGGCGTATTGCGTCTGCAACTCGAACTCGATGGTGAGACGGTGACGCATTGTGCTCCCGTGTTAGGTTACCTGCACCGGGGCGACGAAAAGATCGCAGAGAACATGACCTACAACCAATTCGTGCCATACACGGATCGGTTGGATTACCTCGCACCACTGGCCAGCAACGCTGCCTACGCGGCGGCGGTGGAAAAACTGGCGAATCTCGAAGTGCCGGCACGAGTGCAGGCCATTCGGGTGATCACTTCCGAGATGGCTCGGGTCTCTTCCCATCTCATGGGACTCGGCGCCTACGGCATCGACGTGGGGGCGTGGTCAGTGTTTTTCTACTGTTTCACCGAGCGCGAGAAACTCTACACCCTTTTCGAGGAGTTGACTGGAGCGCGTTTCACTACGAGTTACAGCCGAATCGGTGGCGTTTCACGCGATGTGCCCGAAGGCTGGACGGACAAGGTCGTGGCATTTTGTGATCAGTTTTTACCGATCTTGGAAGAGATCCTCAAATTGCTCACTCGCAACAAGATCTTCATGGATCGCACGGTCGACGTGGGCACGATATCGGCGGCCGATGCGATTAGTTACGGATTATCCGGACCGAATTTACGCGGTTCAGGAGTGAAGAGTGATTTGCGCAAGGATCGTCCTTACTGGGGTTACGAACAATACGACTTTGAAGTGCCGGTGGGTTCGAAGGGAGATTGTTACGATCGATACCTTTGTCGGGGTGAGGAAATGCGGCAGTCGATTTCGATCATCACACAGGCTATCGCAATATTCCCAGCCGGTTCCTACTACGCCGAGGATGCGCGCCGTATTTTCGCGCCGAAGAAGGCGAAGATACTCAGTTCGATGGAAGAATTGATCAACAACTTCATGATCGTGACGGAAGGCCCCCAGATGCCTGCCGGGGAGGCGTATTTTGAGGCCGAGAACCCCAAGGGCACGCTGGGATTCTTTATCGTCAGCAAAAGTGGCGGGGTGCCGTGGCGCATGAAGATTCGCGGTCCGTCCTTCTGCAACCTCTCCATTCTCCCTAAAGTCTGCCAAGATGAGTTGGTGTCCGATGTCGTTTCGATTCTCGGGTCCCTTGATTTCGTCATGGGCGAATGTGACCGGTAAAACCCTGAATTTTAGCCCACTGAACCTACGAGACACACCGAAATGTATACTGCAGTAGATCCTTCTTCCGTGTTCTTCGCGGGTGCCATGAGCCCTTCCTCTTCCTGCTGATTCTGAATCGATGAATTTGAAGCCTGAAACCTTGGCCCGTATTGACGAGGTCATCACCCATTACCCGGAGAAGCGTAGCGGTACGCTGCCGTTGCTGCACCTCATCCAGGAGGATGTTGGTCATATTTCCAATGAGGTCATCGAGTGGATCGCGGACAAGCTCGAGCTCGAGCCGATCAATGTCTACGAGGTGGTGACTTTCTATCCGATGTTCCGGCGCGAGCCGATCGGTAAACGTCACGTGAAGGTTTGCCGCACGTTGTCCTGCGCGCTCATGGGGGGGTACAAAACCTGCGCCAAGTTTGAGTCTGAATTCAACACCCACCTCGGTGAAGTTTCGCCCGACGGCGAAGTGACCATTGAGTTTGTCGAGTGCTTGGCCAGCTGCGGCACCGGACCAGTCGTGATGGTTGATGAGACCCTACACGAGAACGTCGACGAGGCGAAAGCCAAGGCAATCAGCGATCAAATCAAGGCCGAGGCCGCCCAACGAGGATAAGCACCATGTCCGCTCCAGCCGAAACTCGCATCATTTTTAAACACATCGACGAAGAGGGTTATTCGAACGATATCACCTGTTACCAAAAGCACGGTGGTTACGAGATCCTCAAAAAGGCGGTGACCGCTAAACCCGAAGACCTGCGCGACGAGGTCAAGAAGTCCGGCCTTCGCGGTCGGGGGGGGGCCGGTTTCTCTTGCGGACTCAAGTGGTCGTTTGTCGACCGCCGGAGTGGCAAGCCCATCTACCTGATCGTCAATGCAGACGAGTCCGAGCCGGGCACATTCAAGGATCGCTACATCATTCATCAAGATCCGCATCAGCTGATCGAGGGCACGATGATCTCCTGTTTCGCGAACAACGTGAAACAAGCCTACATTTACATTCGAGGGGAGTTCCCGGAGGGGCCCCGTATCCTCGAGACGGCCATTCAGGAGGCTCGGGACGCCGACTTTGTGGGTAAGAATATTCTGGGTACAGACTACTCGTGTGACATTTTCGTGCATCGGGGCGCGGGGGCCTACATCTGTGGAGAAGAGACCGGGCTGATTGAGTCGCTCGAGGGCAAGCGCGCCAACCCGCGGATCAAACCGCCCTACTTCCCGGCGGTGCTGGGGCTTTATCAATGTCCGACCATCGTGAACAATGTGGAGACACTTTGCCACGTGAAGCACATCCTGGACATGGGCGCGGATGAATACTTGAAGATAGGCACGCCCAACAATACTGGCACACGCATCCTGTGTGTATCCGGCCACGTGAAGAAGCCCGGTTACTACGAATTTGCCTGCGGCTCGGTAACCATGGGGCAGTTGCTCAACGATGTCTGTGGAGGACCGTTGGAAGGCCGTACCTTCAAGGCAGTGATTCCCGGAGGCTCATCCGCGAAGATCCTGCGCTTCGGCGAGAAATTCACCATCAAGAACAAAGATGGTTCGACGAAAGAGCTCGCGGTGGAGGACATCCCCATGGATTTCGACACCCTCGCGGCCTGCGGCACGATGGGCGGCTCCGGCGGTGTCATCGTGATGGATGATTCGGTCAACATGGTCGACGCGTTGGCCAACATCAATGCCTTCTATGCTCACGAAAGCTGCGGCCAATGTACTCCTTGTCGCGAAGGCTCGTTGTGGATGAAGAAAATCTCCACTCGCATGGTGAAGGGCGATGCCCGTCCCGAAGACGGCGAGCTCATCAAGAATGTCGCCGATCAGATCGCAGGCCGCACGATTTGTGCGTTCGGCGAAGCCTGTTCGTGGCCCACCCAGAGTTTTGTCCTGAAGTTTGGCGACGAGTTTAAAGCTTACGCCGAAACCAAGAAATCCAAACCCACCGACTCTCTCGAATTGGTCTGATTTCCGTCCTCATCTTTTTCGACTTGCTGCAATGATTCAGCCTGCCCAACCCGAGCTCGTCACCGTCACTATCGACGGCAAGGAGATCGCCGTGCCCAAGGGTACGAACGTAATCGAGGCCGCCCGCCTGGCCGGCACGGATGTGCCGCACTATTGCTACCATCCGAAGCTGTCCGTCGCGGGCAACTGTCGCATGTGTCTCATCGAGCTCGGTATGCCCATGGCCGATCGCGCGACGCATGAGCCGATCATGGATCCGGAGACCGGTAAGCAGAAGATCGGTTGGATTCCCCATCCTCAGATTGGTTGCGCCACCAACGTGGTCCCCGGCATGCAGGTGAAGACGCAGTCGCCGATGGTGAAAGAGTGCCGCGAAGGCGTGATGGAGTTTCTACTCATCAATCACCCGTTGGATTGCCCGATTTGCGACCAAGCCGGTGAGTGTAAGCTGCAAGAGCAAGCCACGGGATACGGCCGTGGGTACTCCCGCTTTATTGAGCAAAAGAACGTCAAGCCGAAGCGCGCTCAACTCGGTCCCCGGGTCACGCTCGACGATGAGCGCTGTGTGTTGTGCTCCCGTTGTATCCGGTTCTGCCAAGAGGTGGCCAAGGATGATGTGCTAGGCTTTGTGGACCGTGGCAGTTACTCCACGCTGACCTGCTATCCAGGGAAGGAACTGAAGAACAATTACTCGCTGAATACGGTGGATATCTGCCCGGTAGGCGCGCTGACTTCGACGGACTTCCGGTTCAAGATGCGCGTTTGGTTCCTGAAGCAGACCAACAGCATCGACACAGAGTCTTCGGTGGGAGCCAACACCGTGGTGTGGTCTCGTGAAGGCGTTATTTATCGCATCACGCCGCGACGGAATGACGAGGTGAACGACACGTGGATGGCAGACAGCGGACGGATTCTCTACAAACAAGTGCAGGCGGACGACCGTTTGCATCAATCGACGGTGAAGGGGCAACCCGCGACGCTCGCAGCAGTCATCGCGGACGCGGCCAAACTCGCCAAAGCCGGCCATGTCGCGGTGGTGGGGTCGGGTCGCAGTTCGGTCGAAGAGCAATTTCTAACCAAGAGACTCGCGACCACACTCGAGACTGAAACGTTCGTCGTAGGTCAGACCGGGGAAGGCGATGGGTTGCTCATCTCGGCGGATCGCAATCCCAATACGCGTGGCGCCTTGGTGACCGGTTTGGTCGCGGATGTGCCCACGGCGCAACTCGACGCCCTTGGTGCCGAGATCGATGCCGGTCGGGTCAAAACGATCATTAGCGTCGGCGAAGACCTCATTGCGGCAGGGCTCACCCCTGCACAACTGGACAAGGTTGCCCTCATCATTCTTTCGGCTCACGGCACCTCGACCACGGCGGTAGCGGATGTGGTGATTCCGACGCTCACGGTTTTTGAAAAGAACGGCACTTTCATCAATCAGCAGTTCCGCCTGCAGAAATTTGCCCAAGCCATTCCTGGCCTGACCAGTGCCAGCAATGACTTGGTGGTGCTCGACGAACTGATCGCGGCGGTGGGAGGAGAGGCTTCCGAGGGCGACATGAAATCTTTGTGGAAGTCGATGGGCGCTGAAATTCCGGTGTTCGCAAACATCACTTACGGCAATCTACCTGCCACGGGCCTCCTGCTCGACAGCTCGGCTTGGGACAATCTCAACTTTCCCGAGGGCGAAACCCTCCACTTCAAACCTGCGGCGGCGGAAGCCAGCGCCTGATCGCCTGAGCCATGATTGATCTTTATCTCGATCTTCCCGTGTGGATTCAGTCAGCCCTGAAAGGGTTGATTGTCATCATGGTGATCATCCCGATCGCGGGCGCATGTTCGCTGGCGGAGCGCAAGGTCTCCGCTTGGATCCAGGGCCGCCCAGGGCCCAACCGAGCCACCGTGCCGTGGGTCGCGTGGATTCCGTTCTTCGGCAAATTCCTGCAGCGGCTCGGTGTGTTTCACCTTATGGCCGACGGTGCGAAGTTTATCTTCAAGGAAGACGTGCTACCGGGGCACGTGAACAAGTTCTACTATTACCTCGCGCCGCTCGTGGCCTTGGTACCGGCGCTTTGCACAATCGTGGTGGTGCCGTTTGGGGCCTACTTTGACGCAGCGACTGAAACGCTTCAGCCGGTCATTTTGGCCAATGTCGACGTCGGGATTTTGGCGGTCTTCGCCATTGGTTCTTTGAGTGTCTATTCGTTGATTCTGGCGGGTTGGGCGTCGAATTCGAAGTATCCGTTTCTCGGAGGCGTACGCGCCTCGGCGCAGCTCATTTCCTATGAGCTATCAATGACACTGTCGGTCATTCCGGTATTTCTCTGGGTCAACGCTCCGGGGGGCAACGGCACGCTGAGCCTCTTTGACGTCGTGCAGAGTCAGTCGCAGCCCGGGTTTCTCGGCGGCATGTGGTTCGTATTTCTGATGCCGCTGTGTGCGTTTGTGTTTTTAGTGGCCTTGTTTGCCGAGACCAATCGCCAGCCCTTCGACATGCCGGAGTCTGAGGCCGACCTCGTGGGTGGTTTCCACACGGAATACGGGGAATTCAAATGGTCCCTGTTCTTCGTGGCCGAGTATGCGCACATGACCATCGGTTCAGGTGTTTTCGTGCTGCTTTTCTTGGGTGGCTGGAATCCCTTACCTTGGGTTCCACTCGCACCTCTGATCGCAGGACTGCCAATATGGTTGGGTGGTTTAATCGGCATCGGGGTGTTTCTCGCGAAGTCCCTCGCCTTCATTTTCCTCTTCATGTGGATCCGCTGGACTTTGCCTCGTTTCCGCTATGACCAAGTCATGACGATCGGGTGGCAGAAACTGCTGCCACTCGCGATTGGCAACGTCATTTTCTACGCCTTGGCGATCGCCGTCATCGAACGCAGCTAACCTTTCATTTTCCGCGCCATGTCTTTCAAAACCGTAGAACGCAAGCCGCTCACCTTTGCTGAGCGCACCTACGTCCCGCAGATTCTCAGTGGGCTCAAAACCACTTTACGTCACATGGTTAAACCCAAGGAGACGTTGGAGTATCCTGAGACACGTCCGATCATTCCCGATGGCTACCGCGGAGTGCCGACGCTGGTGAAGGATCCCCACGGCCGTGAGAAGTGTGTCTCCTGCCAGCTCTGTGAGTTTGTTTGTCCACCGAAGGCGATTCGGATTAAGCCCGGGGAGATCTCCGCTGAATCCGATCAAGCTCACGTGGAGAAGGCTCCCGAGGAATTCGATATCGACATGTTGCGCTGTATTTATTGCGGCCTGTGCCAGGAAGTTTGCCCGGAGGAGGCGATTTGGTTGCAGAACGTGTTCTCCATGTCGGGTTACACCCGCGAAGAGATGGTCAATGACAAGACGCGCCTCTACGAGTTGGGTGGCACTCTGCCTGACGATCACTTCAAGTGGGACAAGAAAAAAGCCGCCGAGGAGGCGGGTAACGCGGCGCACTGAGTCGCATCAAAGTAAACTCCGTTCGGTTCCCCGTATTCCCGTTTATTCACCCTCTGTATAATCGTTTCAGTATTTCCGATTTTAGCGTCTCAGCATTTTCCAGCCATGGCTGACCTTCTCTTTCATTTCTTTTCCATCCTGACCATCGGCAGCGCCTTCGCCGTAGTCTACAACCACAACGCGGTGAACTCCGCGCTGGCCTTCCTTGTGGGATTGATCGGGGTGTCCGGGCTGTTCGTGTTGCTCGATTCGTTCCTCTTGGCGGTGTTGATGATCCTGGTTTACGCGGGCGCGGTGGTGGCGCTCTTCCTTTTCATCATCATGTTGCTCGATATGCAGGGTGGGGAGCGAAAGAAGTTCTCCAAGCCGACCGCAGTGGCAGCCTTGATGGGCTCCGGATTGTTGGCGGTGTGTATCGTCACGTTGTTCCAAAGCTTCGGTAGTCTTTACCAACCCGATGCGACGACGGTCGTTCCCGTGGGAGCGACTTTGAAAAACTACGCGGACCAATTGTTCACGACTTACTTGCTGCCGGTGCAGGTCGTGGGGTTCCTGCTGCTCATCTCCATGTTGGGGGTGATCGTGTTGAGCAAAAAATTTGAAGGATTGGGGGATGTGAAATGACCATCGGATTGAATGATTATCTCATGGTGGCGGGCCTCGCCTTCGCCATTGGTTTCGCGGGGGTGCTGGTGCGTAAGAATATTCTCGTGATCTACATGTGCCTCGAACTCATGCTCGTTGCCTCGACGATCGCGCTGGTGGCGTTCTCCCGGTTCAACGGCACGATGGATGGCAACGTCTTCGTTTTCTTTATCCTGACGGTGGCCGCGGCGGAAGTTGCCGTGGGATTGGCTATCATCGTGGCTCTCTTCCGGCGGCGTCAGACCGTGCAGGTCGAGGAACTCAACGCGCTCAAGAATTGATCCTGTCAGAATATAGCGAGAAGTGAGCCAGGAGCCTTGGTGGCATCTGCTTTCGCCCTGCGTTCTCATGCCCGCTTATCGCTCCCGATTTCCCACTTCTTTTCCAACTGATGGACTCCACTCGACTTGCTCTTATTTGTCTGCTGACGCCGCTCGTTTCGGCGACCGTCATCGTGCTCTTTCTGCGTCGGGCGGGTGCTCTCGCGTCCGTCATTTCCACCGCGGCCGCGGTGGTGACCGCTATCACGGCGCTGATGCTCGCTTACGGCGGCCATCGCTTTGGCGCCTCGGCGGAATGGTTTAGCTTTGGCGATTTCACCCTATCGCTCGGCATCAAGTTTGATGATCTTGCGGCATTGATGCTCTGTATCGTGGGCGTGGTCGGCTTTTGCGTGCACCTATTCTCCCTGGGATACATGCACGATGATGATTCGAAGGCGCGCTTCTTTGGCGGACTCTCGGTCTTCATGTTCTCCATGATCGGGATCGTCCTCGCGGACAACCTGTTCATGATGTTCATTTTCTGGGAGTTGGTGGGATTCAGTTCCTACCTGCTGATCAATCACTACTGCTTGAAGCAGTCGGCGGCGGATGCCTCGAAAAAAGCCTTTATCGTGAATCGGGTGGGGGACTTCGGATTCCTGATCGGCATCCTGATGTGCTACTGGACCTACGGCACCGTCGATCTCAGCGCCTTAAAGGACGTCGTGGGCGGAGGGGCGATGTTGTCGACGGCGATGCCGTTGCTTTTATTCTGCGGCGCGATGAGCAAGTCGGCGCAGATGCCGTTGCACGTGTGGTTGCCGGACGCGATGGAAGGCCCGACTCCCGTGTCGGCTTTGATCCATGCGGCGACCATGGTGGCGGCTGGTATCTACATGTTGTGCCGGATTGATGTCCTGATGGTGGCCGATGCGTTAAACGTCATCATGTGGGTGGGCACGGTTACGGCTTTTTACGCAGCGCTTTGTGCGGTGGTGCAGAGTGACATCAAGAAGGTCCTCGCATATTCCACTCTTTCCCAACTCGGCTATATGGTGGCCGCCTTTGGACTCGGTTCGCTCATGGTCGAACACGACGGCGAAGAAATGCTGATATCGGCGGGAGTCGGTGCGGCGATGTTCCACCTCACGACCCATGCGTTCTTCAAAGCGCTGTTGTTCCTCGGATCTGGTTCCGTGATTCACGGCTGCCACCACGAGCAGAACATTTTCAAAATGGGCGGATTAGCCGGGAAGATGAAGGTCACCTTCGTTACCTTCACGATCGGTGTTTTGGCCATCGCCGGAATGCCACTGTTCTCCGGCTGCTACTCAAAGGATGCGATTTTGCATTTGGCGCAGGCCAACAATCCGGCGGTGTTTGGCATCCTCGTCTTCACTGCGGTGCTGACGTCGTTCTACATGGTGCGCATGTGGAAACTCACCTTCCTCGGCGCGCCTCGCAGTGATGCGGCGACGAATGCACACGAAGGCGGGTTCCTCACGATGCAATTGCCCCTTATCGTATTGGCGGTGTTGGCTTTTGCCGGCGGCAATACCCACGGCGCACTCAACGTTTATGGACACGCTTTCAATGATGTGTGGTCGCAGATTCCGCATGCGGAAGGTTTGAACGTCATCTTGATGAGTCTCGGCATTCTCATCGTGGGGGCCGGTCTGGCGTTAGTGTTTTACAAGTCGTCTGAGTCCGACGCGCTCGCGACCAAGTCGCACGCGGTCTTCACCGGTCTTACGGCCGTCAAGGAATTCCCGGATGCGCTCTACAACCACTACGTGGCCAAGGTGCAGGATCGGTTCGCCATGTTGTTGAATTTTCTTGAGCAGATCTTTCTGACCGGACTCGTCGTGCGAGGCCTGGCCGGAGTCGTGGGACTCTTTGGCCTAGGTGCCCGGGCACTCCACGTCGGCAGCCTTCACGCTTACGTTTACTGGTTCCTCCTTGGTGCAGTGATGCTCTGGGGGTTCGCTGGCGGCCTGTTTTAATTCTTTCCGGTTACACTGATGCAAAGTTTCGACATTCTCCTGTTCGCGATCGTCTCGCCCCTGGCCTTGGCCTTGGCGATGGCGCTCGGCCTGCCGCAGGCCCTCGCCAAGAAGCTGGCTTACGTGGCTTTTGCCATTCCGGCGCTGGCTGGTTTGTGTGTGTGGTATCGTTTCGGCGAAGCACCGACCGAGGGGACCTACGCCTTCCTGAATACTTATGACACGGGACTCGATGGTTTGGGGATCAAGCTGACGCTCGGTCTGAACGGAATCTCACTGCCGTTATTTGTGATGGCGGGCATCGTCGGACTGGCGGCGGGGCTTTACGCGCTGCAGTCGGTGGCGGAGCGGCTGAACACTTACCTCATGCTACTCCTCATCATGCAGGGTGGCTTGATGGGAGTCTTTGCCAGTGTGGACATATTTTATTTCTACTTCTTCCACGAACTGGCGCTGATCCCGACATTTATCATGGTCGGAATCTGGGGAGGGCGTGATCGCAATTACGCGGCCATGAAGATGACGATTTATCTCACGGTGGGGGCCATGTTGTCGCTGATCGGGTTAATCGCGATCTACTACAAGTCCGGCGCGCAGACCTTTGACATGATCGCATTGCGCGAAGCCGGGTTGGCTCAAGGTCTGTCCACGGTGGCGCAGAACAACATTTTTGGTCTGTTGATGTTTGGTTTCGGCATTCTGGTTTCACTTTGGCCGCTGCACACCTGGGCACCTCTCGGTTATGGGGCGGCACCGAGTTCGGTGGCGATGCTGCACGCGGGCGTGCTTAAGAAATTTGGACTCTATGGCTTGATCCAAATTGCGTTGCCGCTGCTGCCTCAGGGGGCGGCGCATTGGGCGACGATTCTCGCGACTTTGGCCGTCATCGGTAACGTGCTGATCGTCGGTATCGTGACCATCGCCCAACGCGATCTGAAGCAGCTCGTCGGTTATAGCTCGGTCATGCACATGGGTTACGCGTTTCTCGGAGTGGCTTGTATTTCAGTGGTCGGGGCGGGTGGTGTGGTCTTCATGATGGTGGCGCACGGTTTGTCCGTCGCGTTGTTGTTCTTGCTTTCGACCAGCATCTACCACCGCACTCAGACGTTCGATCTCGATGAGATGGGCGGGCTGGTGAAGCACGCGCCGGTCTTGTCAGCGTTTTTTGTGGCAGGCACGTTGGCCAGCATCGGACTGCCTGGGTTTGCCAATTTCTGGGGTGAATTGACGATCTTTGTCGCGGCGTGGAAGGCGTTCCCAATTCTCACCGTGATTTCCATTCTCGGGGTGGTGATTTCGGCCATCTATGGTTTGCGTGCCGCTGCGCGGGTGTTCTTTGGTCCGCAGACGGAAGCTTTTGACAAGGTTTTGGCAGAAAAGCCCGCCGGGGACCTGACCTGGGCGGAGAAAATTCCCGCCTTGCTGCTTCTCGCCGGTTTGTTGCTCCTGGGTGTCTGGCCCAAGGCGATGAGCCCGGCCATCAACGCCTCGATTTCCGAGATTTACCCGGCGGCGGCTCAAGTGGTGCCCGTCGACGTCGCCCACAACTGATCTCCTGTTTTTCGCCCTTTTCGCCGCTGCGATGACCACTGAACTTCTGCAACAAGCCGCCGCTTCCAATCAATGGATCGCCATTGCCCCCGAACTCCTCGTGGGCTGTTTGGCACTGCTGCTGCTCATCTTTGAAATTGTCCTGCCCAAGGCGCGTCACGACGTGATCCCTACTTTGGCGATTCTCGGTCTGTTGGGCATCATCGGCGGATTTATCGTCAATTACGACACGCCCTTCCTCGATCAAGAGACGTTCAATGGCCTGCTGAAGCATACTGGCACGGGACAGTTCATGCGGTTGTTTTTCCTGTTTGCAGCCACAGGAGTCTGTGTGCTCGGCACGGTGGCGCTGAAACGTCAGGCCATGTCCAAGGTCGAATTTTTTTCGATCACTCTGGTCGTTACCGGAGCCATGATGTTGCTCGCACAGGTAAATCATTTCGTGATGCTGTTTGTGGCACTCGAGACGGTGACGGTCGGGTTCTACATTCTAGTCAGTTACACGCGCACGAATCCGCTCTCGCTGGAGGCGGGTCTTAAATACCTTATCATGGGTGCGTTGAGTTCAGGCCTGTTGTTGTTTGGGATCGTGCTGCTTTATGGCGTTGCGGGTAACGCGGCGTTTGCGATGCACACGGCCAACTCCATGCATTTTGGGGAATTGAGGGCATTTCTTTACGAGAACCCGGACAATCTGCTGGCCTCGATTGGCATTGTTTTGGTGATTTCGGGGGTAGCGTTCAAGATTGGAGCGGTGCCGTTCCAAATCTGGATTTCGGACGTTTACCAAGGTGCGCCGACGCCGGTTACGGCATTTTTGGCCATCGGGTCGAAAGCGGCGGGCTTTGCGTTGCTGCTGATTCTCGTGTCGGTGTTTGATGGCTACCAGTCGCTGGTGATCAAGGTGCTCAGCGTGATGGCCATGGCTACGATCATCTTTGGCAATGTGGCGGCGCTGACTCAGCACAACGTAAAACGCCTCATCGGTTTGTCCGGGGTTTCACACGCGGGTTACCTCATGATCGGCGTGATTGCGGCGATTTCGGTGCCCTATGCGGTCGGAGCGATTTGTTTTTATCTCTTGGCCTATATGTTGGCGTCTTCGGTCGTGTTTGGCGTAATGACCCATGTGTCGGGCGACGACGATGCGGATCAGGATCTCGACCACTATACGGATTTGGCGAAAACTCATCCGTTTCTCGGTGCGGTGTTGGGAGTCGGACTCGGGTCCTTGGCGGGAATCCCTCCGTTGGCCGGGTTCATGGGTAAGTTACTCGTGTTTATGGCCGCGTTTGAAGCGGGACTGTATCCGCTGTTAGGGGTCGCGATTTTGGGCGTAGTGCTCTCGATTTACTACTACTTCGGTTGGATCAAAGCGGCGTTCTTCCCGCAGTGGCGCCCGCCGGTATTTGAAGGCGATGACCCCATTCCCGAACCCGCACGTCAGGCGGTGGGCACATCAGCGAGGGTGTTGTTGGCTACAGCGGCGTTGGCCACGGTATTATTGGGATTCTACCAAGGGCCGCTCGGCCAGTGGTTGGGATTGAGCTGAGCCCGTTGGCTCGTCCGGTGATTTTCAGACCCTGTCTCGGCTTGAGACAGGGTTTTTTGTCGGGATGTAGAACGCGTGGAGAGGAAAAGACTTCAGTAGCGGCTCATGACATGTCACATGAGCCAATACAGTCCGGCGTTGTAGAGACCGATTCCGCTGACGAAGATGAAGACGTTCTGACGGTCCAAGACTACCGCGGTCCCCAACACCAAGGTTCCGATGATGGCCAGCAGTCAATAGTCACGTCGGCGGCGATTGGATGGCGGAGTTGACGGCCGCTCCAAGTCCTCCACCCCGGCCGCGATATCCATGGCGCGGGCATCGCGGCGCCATGCGTAGACGTCGTGATCAGGCGACTTTCCCTGGTCTCCTTTGAGGATTGGAGGGTTGGCCCGAACAAAATCCTGCTTGGATTTGAGTTGGTAAACTTTGCGAGGAGGAGTGAGAGGGTCTGCCGACATGGTTGCGGTCTCAGGCAGAGGGCGTGTAAGGGGAAGTCTACAAATCCCCAGACTGAAGCGACCTTGTAAAACATGAATTCAGTCCGAAATATGTAATTGGTCCTCATCGCAGAGGCCGCAATGCACACCGTGAAAAGCAGATAAGAGACACGTTTTGAAAGCGCACTCCCTTCAGCGGTAGCGGTGAAGACCGTTCAAGCAAGGCGTAGTCGAATTAAACTCAGAATTCGCCGGACTCCGCGGGGAAAGTGCAGAATTAAGATCAAGGGGCGAGGTGCCTGGGGTTCGAATCGCCGTCATCCGTGCCACGCCGGTGACCGAGTTGAACTGACCGTGATGGCGCTTCCGTTGCGGCTGAGGACAGTGGCGAGTGCGTGCCGTGCCTGGCCCGCTCAACGGTTCAATGGAATTGGCCAGCGCAATCGTTAGGATGAGGTTGCCATAGACCTGGGTAGAGCGGACCTATTGCGTTTGAATTACACTGATAGAGACAGGGTGTGGCCGGAACTTATCCGCTCTCCTGAATTCTGCCCCCTAAACCCCATGAAGATACGCCCCATTGCATTGTTTCAGCGAATCGGTTTCTACGCTGCGGCGCTGGTTTTAGTTTCCAGTTACGGAGACGCGCAGACCGTGCCCTCGGGCGGCACATCGCTCTTGCCGAGGCTAAGTTGGCAGCGGCGGAATTTTATGCGAATAACACGGCGGACGGTCCTGTGGCGACGCGCACGGTGGTGCCGGTGCCGGTGACGGGGCAGGCGTTTGCGGAGGCGGTGCAGGTGGCGACTCTCAATCCGACCGGGGCAGCGTGGAGTAGTGCGATGACGTTTCGTAACAACCGCGCCGTGGCGGACGGTGATGTGGTGTTGTTTCGTTTTTTTGTGAGAGCGATCGAAACGACCGATGAGTCGGGCACGGTCACGATGACCGCTTACGTGGAAGGGCCGGGGCCGGATTTCACGAAATCGACCAGCGCGCAGATCAATGCGAATTCGGGATGGCAGGAATTTTTTCTGCCATTTGATGTGACCGGATCCCATGCATCCGGAGACTTGGGGTTTAAGTTCGGGTTCGGGGCGACGGGGCGGGCGCAGGTGCTTGAATTGGGTGGCGTGGAAGCTTGGTGGTATGGCACGAGCAAAACCTTGGCGGAGATGCCGCGCACGAGTTTCAACTATGTCGGGCGGGAGTTGAATGCGAGTTGGCGGGGCGGGGCCGCTTCGCGGATTAATCGGTATCGTAAAAACAACTACAGCGTGCGGATCACGGATGCGGCCGGAGTGCCGGTGGCGGGGCAGAAGGTGCGGGTGGTGCACCAGCGGCATGCGTTTGAATTTGGCACGGCGATGGTGGCGTCGAGGTTGATGGATGCCAATGGGGCGGACAACGCGATCTACCGGGAGAAAATTGTGGATTTGTTCACCAGTGGCACGATGGAGAACGATACGAAGTGGAGCGCGTGGGATGGCGAGTAGGGCCAGTCGTTTATAATCAGGAGCAGACGGTCGCGGCGTTGGGGTGGGCACAAGACAACGGGTTGGCGATGCGCGGACACGTGCTCGTCTGGCCGTCGGTGCGAAATCTGCCGAACTGGATTGCACCCCTGGTCGAAAGCAACGATGCGTCGGTGCCTCAGCGTGTGCTGACGCACATCGAGGATGTGATAACCGCGACCGCAGGGAAGTTTGTGGATTGGGACGTCATAAACGAACCCTACGACAATTTTGATCTCATGGAGCGTTACGGCTACGACTTGATGGCGGAATGGTTCAAGGAGGCGCGCCGACTTGATGCCGGAGTGGGTTTGTTCATCAACGATTACGGCCTGTTGACGGGCGGTGGACTCAATACGACGAAGCAGGATGCTTACGAGTCGACGATTAAGCGTATTTTGGACGATGGCGGTCCGCTCACTGGCATCGCGTTTCAGGGTCACTTCTCGGGTAGCCCGACCGGGGATTCCGAAAGTTTGGGAAATCTTGGAACGGTATTCCGCCGCGTTTCCCGATATGGATATGCGTATAACCGAGTTTGATATTACGGGCGATGACGAGACCGTGCAGGCTGACTATCTGCGCGATTTTTATACGCTGGCGTTCAGTCATCCGAAGATGATCGGGGTGCAGATGTGGGGGTTCTGGGAGGAGGCGCACTGGCGGGCGGAGGCGGCGCTTTACGCCAGTGATTGGACGGAGCGGGCGGTGGGCACGGCCTACCGTGAGCTCTTGCAGGAAACATGGAAGACGAACGAAATGCGCACGACGGGACCGGATGGTCGGATACGGGGGCGTGGATTTCAGGGGACCTATGAGGTCGAAGACGAAGACGGCACGTTGCTGGGGTCCTTTTCCATTCAACCTGGGTCCGACAGCGAGGTGAGTTTTGCGATGGGCAGCATCCAAGCACCCGAGCCGCAGATTGTGCTACATCCCTTGGGGACCACGGTAGAGGCGGGATCCACTGTTACGCTGGTCACGGAAGCGGCGGGTTCGCCTGCACCGAGTGTGGCGTGGTATCGTGAAGGCGGCAACCTGGTCGGAAGTGGATCTACCCTGACGCTGAGTAACGTGACCGAGGTGGATGCGGGGCAGTATTATGCCAAGGCCACCAGTAGTTTGGGCGAGGTAACCTCGCGTTGGGCGCGGGTAGGGGTACGGGCGAGCACGGCGGCGGCGGCGGAGAAACTGTCCAACATCTCCACGCGTGGCCGGGTGAATGCCGGCTCCGAGGTGATGGTAGTGAGTTTTGTGATCAAAGGCACTGTACCCAAGGAGGTGATGGTGCGGGCGGTGGGCCCACGTCTGGGTGAGTTTGGCATGCCGGGAGTGCTGGATCCCTACATCAAGCTGCTCCGCGTGGGAGAGTCCACGCCGTTGGCTGAGGTCAATGATTGGGCACCGGAGTTGGCCGCGGAATTTGGGCGTCTGGGGGCGTTTGACATGGGAGCGGATACCAAATCGGCCGCCATGCAAGTTTCGCTGGATCCGGGCGTTTACGTGGTCCAAATCGAGGGCGTGGGGGGCAGTACAGGGGTGGCGATTGCGGAGGTGTATGATGCCGCCACCGGTTCACCGGTCGAACTGACCAATCTTTCCACCCGCGGTTTTGTGGGGGCGGGGACGGATATCATGGTCGCGCGGCTGGTGGTCGACGGCTTGGTGCCGCAGAAGGTGCTGATTCGAGGCATCGGGCCCGCGTTGGAGTCGTTTGGGGTGACCGGAACATTACCGGATCCGGTGGTGCGGTTGTACCAAAGCCTGCCGGGGGGCGGGGCCCGTTTTTTGGCGCAGAATTATGATTGGAGTGCGGCGGAGAACGTGGATGCGCTGAGGTCGGCGAGCAAAGCATGGTCTTTTCCCGTGACGCGTGAAGTGATTGAAGGTCAGCGGTGTAACTTTGAGCTAAACCATTTGGACGATTTTCGATCTGTTTCAGTGGGATGAAATCTAAAGGTGAAACGGAAAGGGAAGCGACGGACGCAAACCCGGAGCAGAAGCACTGGGATCGAAACGGGAGGTGCGCATGGCCACTGCGGCCGAGCAGGAGTGGTTCGACGCGCAGCTGCACGAGCGGCACTACTTGGGATCCGGGCATCCGGTGGGCGATTACCTGCGCCAGATTGTCGAAAGAGGGGGGCGAGCGGTGTGGCGCTGCTGGCGTGGGGTCCGGCCTGCTACGCGCTCAAGGACCGGGACCGGTGGGTGGGCTGGGATGCGACCCGCCGGGTCGAGCGGCTTTCCCTGGTGGTGCAAAACCGCCGCTTTCTACTGCTCACCAAGCGCGGCGGAGGAGCCCAATTTCGCCTCCCAGGTGCTCGCTGCGGCGGTGCGCACGTTGCCGGGCCATTGGCAGGAACGCTTCGGCTATCGGCCGCTGCTAGGCCGAGACCTTCACCGACCCGGAGGCCTACCAAGGCACGTGCTACAAGGCCTCCGCATGGGAGCCGGTCGGGACCAGCCAGGGTTACGAACGGCACCGAGGCGACTTTTACCGCGAGCACGGCAAACCCAAGCACCTGTGGCTGCTGCGGCCCCTGCACCCCTCGGTCAAGGCCCTGCTGAGCGCCCCCGACCCCGCTTTGCCCGAGGACTGCCGGGCGGGACTGCGCCGCGCGCCCACCGGCATCCTGCCGCTCAAAAACGGCCAGTTGCCCTCTCTGTTGGAGGCCCTGTGCGGCGTGCCCGATCCGCGCGCCAAAAACACCCGCTTCAAGATCGGTCCGGTTCTTGGCCTCGTGGCGCTCGCGCTGCTGGCCGGCCGGCGCGACATCGCGTCGATCGCTCGTATGGCCAACCTGCTCGACCAAGACCAGCGCTGCGCCCTGGCCCTGCCCCGTGAGGCCGGAAAAAAGGTCCGCCTGGCCCCCAGTTACAGCGTGTTTTACGACGTGCTCACCCGGCTCGATCCGGAGGCCTTTGCCCAGGCCCTCAACCGCTGGCTCACAGTCCACGCCGGTGCCCTGCCCGGAGCGCTCGCCCTGGACGGAAAGTTTATCCGCGACGCGGTCGGGGTGCTCAGCCTGGTCGAGGCCTACACCAGCGCGCCGGTCGCCCTGGCCATCGTCGATCAAAAGGAAAACACCCCGCGCAGTGAACAGGCCCGCGCCGGTGAGGTGTTGGCCGCCGCGTCGTTGGACGAGCAGATCGTCACACCGGCGACGCCTTGCACGCCACCCGCGAGCAGGCCCGCACCATCGTGGAAAAAGGCGACGAGTATGTGCCCCAGATCAAAGGCAACCAACCCCAGCTGAGCGCGCTAGTTCAGCGCGCCCGGACCGTTCCACCCCCTTTTTGGAGCTGACCGATCCGAGTCGAGGCCGCGTGACCACCTGGCGGGTGTCCGTGGTGGTGGCTACGCCCTCGCAAGCCGACTACCCCGGGCTGCGCAGCCTGGTGCTCGTGGACAAAACCACGGTGCGAAAACGCGACCTCACCGAAAGTGGCGAGCAACGCGCCTACGGCCAGCAGCCTGGCACCCGCAGAACGCAGCCCTGCACAAATGCTCGCCTTGATCCGCGGGCACTGGGGCGGAGTGGAGATCCGCAACCACAGGCGCCGCAACGCCTGCTGGCGCGAAGACCACTCGCGTACCCGCAACGTCAACGCCCCCCTGGCCAACCTCGCCCTCTTGCGCAGCGTCCTGCTGCGCGTCTGCGCCCAACACTGGCCCGAGCGGCCCCTGCCGCACGTCTTCGAATCCTGCCAATATTCCACGCATATCTCCCTGCGCGCCATCCGTTCCCATTCCTAAAACAAAAGACCATGCCCTGCACCTGCCCACTCCCTCTGCCCGCACGTCTGATTCCAAGCATTGCGACCCGCCAAATCATGCCATGGTGTGGGCCATGCTTCGCCTGTTCTGTCTACTCGCCACCGTCTCGTGCGCGCTTTCCCCCTTCCTCCGCGCGCAATCCGATCCCTCCCCTCGCACCCCCTGGTGGTCGGCACTCGCGAAGCCCCGCCTTGCGCCATTAAAAACACCGACGGCACCTGGTCCAGCATCAGCATCGAACTCTGGAATCACATCGCTGACGAAATCGGGGTCACCACCGAATGGCGTGAAATGGGAGCCCCCGAGACTCTGATCGACGCAGTCGCCCACGGCTCACTCGACGTCTCCATCGCCGCCATCACCGCCGACCGCGCCCAACGCGTCGACTTCTCACAGCCGTTCTACTCCTCCGGCCTGGGTATCGTAGTGCCCGCCACCGGCGAAAGCGGCTAGTGGCAAACCGTCACCGCCCTCTTTTCTCCCGCATTTCTCAAAGTCATCGCCGGACTCGCACTCGTCCTACTCGCCGCCGGGTTCGGAGTGTGGTTCTTCGAACGCCACCGCAATCCCACTCAATTCGGTGGCCGGCCGGGACACGGCCTCGGCAGCGCCTTCTGGTGGTCGGCCGTGACCATGACCACCGTGGGCTACGGCAACAAATCCCCCCAAACTCTCGGCGGCCGCTTGATCGCGTTGGTGTGGATGTTCACCAGCGTCATCATCATCTCCAGCTTCACCGCCCAGATCGCCTCCGCCCTCGACGCCGTGGCCAGCGGTCGCGCCGCCGCCTGCGTCTACGACGCCCCCATTCTACGCTACACGCTGCGTGATCACCCCGAGCTCACGATCCCCGGTTCCTCCTTCGAACGCCGCGACTACGCCATCGCCCTGCCACTGGAAAGCCCCCTCCGCAAACGCATCAACATTGCCCTGCTCGAATACACTCCTCAATTGACCTGGCGCCACCTCCAAGAACGCTACCTCGACCGCGAATGAAGCGACTCGACTCCATGAATTTCCCCCCCAACCTCCCGATCCCGATATATCAACCTCCCGTGCTCCAAGCTTTACGTGTGAGCCGACAGCCAATTCGATAAGCGACAAAGCGCCGATCCCCATGGCCCGACTCCCATCTCACTCCATCCATGTCTGAGTTATTCAAGATTCTCCCGGATTTAGTCGAAACAGCCGCTAAAACTTGGCTCGGCACCGTGACGCTGACTATCGTCGCGCTCAGTATTCTGGCCTATGTATTTTTCGCCAAGGATTCACCCAAAATTCGGGTGGAAATCTTCTCCCTATTTTTCGCCGGCGCCGCAGTGTTAACTTGGGCCGTCATGCAGGCCGAACCGCAATCTAGAGCAAGCCCGACCATTGCCCCCGACGATCCGGAGCAGGTGTTGGAATCCTCTTCCGAGGTTGATAATTCTGCCGCCACCGCAATCCCCGCAAAGCCCCATCTCGCCGGAAAAACCATTGGGGTATACTATCCCTATGGAGACTTGAAGGCCAAACGAACGGGCAGTCGTTTCACCACAGGCCTATCTCAAGTCGAGGCCACAACTGCGTTCTACAGTATCGGCGGTCCATTCCGTAAACCCCAGGCTCCCGACATCAGCCTTGTTGTCGTCACCCCAGAGGTCGCCCTGAGCGAAACTGCCGTTCGAATGACGTTGGAAAAAATCGTCGGGGCGGCGCTTCCGCTCAAAGTCGAGGTTCGAGAAATCGAAACCATCGCCGGCCAAACATGGTCCGTAAAACGCGACAAAGACATCTACATCTTTGCCGCTCAATAACGACCAACTCCAATGGCGTATCCGTGGACACATTCGTCAAAATTCGGCCCGTAAGATCCACGTGCTAGAAATGACGATACGCCCTATGTGCCGGCAGGAAGATCCTGCTCATCGCGTCCCGTCTGTCTCTTGCCAAGAGACAACCAACGCCGCCCTCCCATCGTCTTTCTGCCTCTGCCCGACTGGGGTCTAAAACACTAGTTTCACATTCTCCTCGTTACCGGAAATCAAATTCCGGGTCGGGGCTCTACCTGGTACCGCCGCGCGCCGCCATCCACGCCTCGACGCGTTTTGACGCTCTGCTTCTCTCTTCCCGCCCCCGGCTTCAACCCTCGCTCCTGCACCGTCTTTCCTCTCCAGCTTCCGGGCTCGCTCGGGTCTGCCGGCGAGCGGTGATCATTCTATATGCGCCCCCCATCGATTTCCGGCTTCTCTTCGCTCGCCCTGAATCAACCCGCTCCGGCTCTCGTCGCTGGAGTCGATCTCGTCATCATTCGTTACGGCGAGAGAGAAACCGAAATCTCCGTGCTCTACGGCCGTTGCGCCCATCGGGGGGCGTTGTTGGCCGATGGTCACGTCTCCCGCAAAAATCTGATCTGCGGTGTCCACCACTGGGACTTCCGCGTCGATACCGGCATCTCCGAATACAACAACGCCGAGCGCCTCGACAAATTCACCGCCTGGGTCGAAGACGACCAGATCATGGTCGACGCCGACGAGGTCGCCGCCTAGCACGAAAAGAACCCTCAGCCATTCGACCGCGACGCCTATCTGGGGGCCTACGCCGACACCCACCCAGTTGACGAGGAACACCGCGTCGCCGAAAGCCAACACCTCGCCCAACACGGGCTTTCTCAATGGGGCCACCACGGCGCCAGCGCCGCCATGGGCATGGCGCGCACCGCCCTCCCACATTGGGATGACATCCAAATCCTCACCGCCCAGCTCCATAAGCTTCCGCTCTTTGACGACGCGGCCGTCGCCACTGAACTGGTCATCGGCCCCAACGCCCGCAAACCTCTCAAGTTGAGGATTCCTCTTTTCGTCTCCGATATGTCCTTCGGTGCCCTGTCTCAGGAAGCCAAAACGCCCTCGCCACCGGCATCTGCTCGGGCGAAGGCGGCATGCTCCCCAAAGAACAAGCCGCCAACTCCCGCTACTTCTACGAACTTGCCAGCGCCAAATTCGGCTACTCCGACGACAAGGTCGCCCGCGCCCAGGCCTTCCACTTCAAAGGCGGTCCAGGCGCCAAGACCGGCACCGGGGGACATTTGCCTGGCGCCAAGGTCACCGACAAAATCGCCGACGGGCATGGCCTTACCCCCGGCACCGACGCCATTTCTCCACCCCGTTTCGCCGACCTCTCTTCCGCGGCCGATTTCGCCGCTTTCGGGGATCATGTGCGAGCGGTCTCCGGCGGCATTCCGATCGGGTTCAAACTCTCCGCTCAACACATCGAAAAGGATATCGATTTCGCCCTCGAGGCCCGCGCCGACTACATCATCCTCGACGGTCGCGGCGGGGGCACCGGCGCCGCCCCCACCATCTTCCGCGCTCACATTTCCTTCCCTACCATTCCCGCCATCGCCCGCGCCCGCCGCCACCTCGACCGATCTGCCGCCAGCAGAGTGACTCTGATCGCCACCGGCGGTCTGCGCACCGCCCCCGACTTCGTCAAAGCGCTCGCCCTCGGTGCCGACGGTATCGCGGTATCCAACTCCGCCATGCAAGCCATCGGCTGCATCGCCATGCGCGCCTGCAACTCCAACCATTGCCCGGTCGGCATCACCACCCAAAAGGACCACCTTCGCCAACGCCTGGAAATCGCCGCGTCCGCCGCCCGTCTCCGCAACTTCTTCAACGCCAGCACCTAACTCATGCAGGTCCTCGCGCGTGCCTGCGGTCACTCCAGCCTCGCCGACTTCGCCTTCAACGACCTCTCCATCTTCGCCGAAACAATGGCTCGTCTCACCGGCATCACATGGGCCGGCGGGGGCACGCGCTGACTTCGTTTTCTTACCCGCCTGTTCCCCGTCACCTCGTCTGTCATGTCCGCTCCTTCACTTGCTTGGCACAAAGTCCTCGAACTCGACACCCTGCCCGAGGGTCGCGTCACCACCGTCTGCGTCGGCACCCAGACCTGCGCGGTTTCCAATTTCCAAGGCACTTACGGCGCACTGGCCAACGGCCTGCCTCCACCAAGGTGGTCCTCTCGGCGAGGGGTCCATTGAACAGGGCGCAGAGGGCAAGTGCTGGTTGCGGTTCCATGGCATGGTTGGGACTTCGATCCGCTCACCGGGCAGTCTCCCGGCAGCCACGGCGACGGCCTGCAGATCTTTCCGATCGAAGTCCGCGCAGATGGCATTTATCTCGGCCTCGAGACCGAATCCGCACGCCCTCGCAGTAATGCCGATATCATCGCCGAAACCATGGTCAACTGGGGCATCAAACAAGTCTTCGGCATGGTCGGTCACTCCAATCTCAGTATGGCCGACGCCCTGCGCATTCAGAAGGAAAAAGGAAATCTGACCTTCTACGGAATCCGTCACTAGGGCGCGGCTGCGTTTGCCGTCTCCGCTTACGCCAAACTCACGGGTCGTCCGACTGCCTGTTGCGCCATCGCCGGCCCCGACGCGACCAACCTGATCACGGGACTCTACGACGCCAAAGTCGACCGGGCCCCGGTGCTGGCCCTCGCTGGTCAGGTGGACGCTCAGGTTCTCGGTCCGAGGGCGTTTCAAGAGGTCAACTTGCTCGGCGCCTTCAACGATGTCTCCGCCTTCAACCACACCGTTTTCGCCGATTCCCGTCACGGCGAACTCACCAGCTTGGCCCTAAAAAACGCCATCCTCGATCGCCAACCTGTCTCCCTCATCCTACCCTACGCGGTACAAGAAATCGCCAATCCCGAAGGTATCGCCGACTTGCAAACCAGTCCTCCGCCCGAGGTCCTTGCCACTGCGATCTCTCGGATCCGCGATGCGTACCGCCCGATCATCATCGTGGGCCACGGCGCCCGATTCCATATGGAGGCGATCACCGCCTTCGCCGAGAAACTCCACCTGCCTGTTCTCACCACATTCAAGGCCAAAGGGCTCATCGCCGATACCCATCTCCTCGGCTGCGGTGTGCTGGGTCGCTCCGACACCTCCATCGCCAGTTGGTTCATGAACGAATGCAACCTCATTATCGCCATCGGCACCTCCTTCTCCAACCACACGGGCATCGCCTCCTACCTACCTGCCAACCATCCAAATCGACTTCGACCCCATGCACCTCGGGAAAACCCACCCGGTCGACGTTCCCGTTTGTGGAGAAATCGGGCGCACCATGACGCTGCTCTCCGCCGCCTTCCTCGCGGGCGCGACCCGCGAAGGGACCGAGGCCTATGTCGCCGCCCGCTGGTAAATCTGGCGCGAGGAAAAAGCCAGCCGCGTCGCCGACAACCATGGCGCCGGCATCAGCGCCGCAGCGTTGTTCGCGGCCATGACCCGCATCTGCCAGGACGATGCCATCATTGCCACGGATGTCGGCAACAACACGTATTCATTCGGGCGATACTTCGAATCCAGCGGTCGCCAGTCCGGGCTCATGTCAGGTTACCTCGGCTCCATCGGGTTTGGCTACCCCGCCGCCATGGGCGCCTGGGCCGCCACGCGGGAGGACGACCCTCGTTTCCATGATCGTCCGGTCTGGGTTGTCTCCGGCGACGGCGGGTTCGGCTAATACATGATGGAAGTGCTCACTGCCGTAAAATACGGCATGAACATCACCCACGTGCTCATGAACAATGGCCAGATCGGCAAGATCGCCAAAGAACAACGCGCCGTCCATTTCGACGTGTGGAAAACCGACCTGCACAACCCCAACTTCGCCGACTACGTCAATCTCTGCGGAGGACTCGGTATCCGCGTAACCGCCCCCTCCGATCTGGATTCCGCCCTCGCCCGCGCTCGTGACTACGCTGGTCCGTCCATGGTCGAGGTCATGACCGACGCCGCATTGATTTAATAATCTCCCCGCCCCTCTCCCTCTCCGATGGAAACCCTCGTCTCGCTCCTCTTGTCAGCCCTCGGGCTCTACTTGCTCCTCGGTCTGATCTTCGCCGCGTTGTTCGTGTCATTCGGCGTCGCCAAAATCGCCCCGCCGGCCGCCTCGGCGGGCTTCGGATTTAAGCTCCTCATTCTACCCGGCGCCATGGTGTTCTGGCCGGGACTGCTCCGGCGCTGGATCAAACAACTGCCTCCTCCGACCGAACGAAGCGCACACCGCGACGCCGCCAAGTCCCATCCCTCTTCCTAATCATGCAAAGTCACCATCGTCGCCGCCACCGCCTGACTTGGCTCGTGCTGGGCCCCCTCATCCTCCTCGCGCTCATCCTGTCCTACATTTCCCGACCGGAATGGCCGGATGACGAACCCACGCCAGCCCTGCACCATGGAGGTCACCCATGAGCCAGGGTTACCAAGCGGTCACCTGGACCAAATTCAAACGACGTTATGACTGGCTGCTCGTTTTGCTCGTCGTCGCGTTCCTCCTGGTATTCGCCGGAGTGACATTCGTCTCCCACCCCACAGCCAATCCGGTGCAAGTGCTCATGCGGGCCTTTGGCCTCGCAGCCATTACGTTGCTCCACGTCATTCTCGCCCTCGGCCCGCTGGCTCGCCTCAACCCCTGTTATCTGCCGCTGCTCTACAATCGCCGCCACCTTGGGGTCATGATGTTTGCCCTCGCCTTCATCCACGGCGGAATCACCGTATTCTGGTATCACGCCCTCGGCACCCTCAACCCCATCCTCAGCGTTTTCCTGAGCGACTGGGGCACGCATCCCGGCGCCTTCCCCTTCCAAGCATTCGGAGCCCTGGCCCTGATGATCCTCTTCGTCATGGCTGCGACCAGTCACGACTTTTGGCTCACCAACCTTACCGCCCCGATCTGGAAAACCCTCCACATGCTGGTCTATCTGGCCTACCCCCTCCTCCTCATCCACGTGGCGTTTGGGGTGCTCCAAGCCGAGACTTCGCCATTCTATATTGGCCTGCTCTCCGCCGGCGCGATAACCCTCATCACGCTTCACCTGCGAGCCGGATTCCGCGAGGGTCTCGCCGATATTCCCGTCAGGGTATCACCGGTCGAAGATGGATTTATCCCGGTCGCCCAAGTGACCGACTTGCCCCTCAATCAAGCCCACGCGCTGTGTGTGTCCGGCGAACGCGTCGCCTTGCTGCAATATGTTGAGGATGACGTTGAAAAAATCTCCGCCCTGTCCGGCGTCTGCCAACATCAGAACGGTCCACTCACCGAAAGTAAGTTTGTCTACGGCTGCCTTACCTGTCCGTGGCACGGCTACCAATACCAACCCGACACCGGCGCCTCTCCTCCGCCATTCACCGAAAAGGTGCCGACCTTCAGCGTCCGTGTCGTCGAGGGTCAGGTGTTCGTCCATCCTCGGCCCAATCCCGCCGGCACTCGCGCCGAACCCGTCATCCTTTCCTAATCCGCCCCCCCATGTCCGATCCCACTCCCCCCTCCGCCGAAAGAGGAACCTCCCTTCTTCATCGGCTGGGAAGAATCCCCCGCGGCCGACCCCGTGCGTCACGCCAAATCCCGCGCGATCTTCGTTGGTTTGATCCTGCTTGGCCTCACCGGCCTCGGCGCCGCGTTGCAACAAGGCTTCCTCGCTCAAGGCAAATGGGACTTCACCGAAAAAACCTTCTCCACCATCCTGCTCGCAGAACCCTATCCCACCCTCGTCGCCGACCACGAGGTTTACTACCTCGTCTTGCCTAACAAACAGGGCGTCGCCGTCGCCGATGCTGCCCCGTTCAATCTCCACACCGTCGATATCCTCGGCTCAGTCATCCGCGACCCTGACCAACCTGTCGCCATGATCGCCGTGCAAGGTGCCTCCGCCATCACGTCCACGGGCACCAGCTCCACCAACCCACTTCAACTCACCTCGACCCACACCACGGCCACCCTGCGTGGCGAAATCGTCGACTCCAAGTGCGCGTTCGGCGCCATGAACTTCGGCACCCTCAAATGTCACCGCGCCTGCGCCATCGCCTGCCTGTCCGGCGACATCCCGCCCGTCTTAGTCGTTCGTCACGACGGCGGCCGCACCGCCACGCACTTCCTGCTGCTCAACGCATCCGGCAAACCCATGAACCAAACCGCGCTCGAATTCGCCGCCCTCCCCATCGCCATCACCGGCCGCGTCACGACCATCGGCTCATGGAACATCCTCCGGGCCGATCCCGCCTCCATCCAAACGTTACCCTAAGGGTTGAACTCCCCAACCACCAGTGCCTCAACTCCCCACCGGGTGCCACGTCGTTTTAAACTCGAGCAAATCGCGTATCGCGTAAAGCGACGACACCGGCCCATTCCCCGCCGCCCAATCGATTGGCACTTCATCGTTCGCCAACACCTTCACCCGCTTCACTGAGTCAGCCGCCCCTTTCTCCAACGTCTCCCGATCCGCCGCCGACACCGCCCCCGTCACCCCGCGGATGTGCGCGTGCGTCGCCAACGTCGGCACCATTTCCTTCCGAAACCCGGTCAATAAATTCACCACCCCACCCGGCAGGTCGCTCGTCGCCAACATCTCCCCCAACGCGATCGCTGCATAGGGTGCCGTTTCCGACACGATCACGATGACACTGTTACCCGAAGTAATCGCCGGCAGCAGCAACGCCAACAATGGTGCCTCATCCGGGGCCACCACGCCCATCGGTTCGGTGACCGTGAAATTAAAATGCGGTGACGCCACCGGATTCACGCTTCCCAACAACTGCTCGTATTTATCCGTCCACCCCGCGAAGTGCACGATACGATCAATCGTCGCCACCACTTCTGCCTTCGCCTCCTCCGCCGATACTCCCGGCGTCAGGAGCAACGCCGCTTCCAATTCCGCCGCCCGCGGCTCCATCATCTCCGCCAACCGATAAAGAATCTGCCCTCGATTGTAGCCGAAGCGCCCGGCCCAACCGGCGCCTGCCTTCGCCGCCACCTCCACCGCATTCCGCACATCCTTGCGCGTGCACTGCGGCACATGCGCAAAGAACGCCCCGTCTGCATCACTGATCGCAAACGTGCGCCCCCTCTCCGAACGAATAAACTTACCGCCCACATAACACTTGGGCGTTTTGGAAATGGAAAGACGAGTCATGGGAAGAAGGGTCGGCGGAGGCGGCGAGAAAGGTTTTTTTAATCGGATGCACACGGATGAATCCACTGCGTTTATGCGATGAAATCCGGTCCTTGGGCGGCACCTTAAAAATGCTGACTTCCAGCAATGAGTTCAAATTTCGGTTCAACAAAAAGGCGGCCCAAACCTACTGGATCACTCGATCCCACTGCAGTTTGGCGTGTTTGAAATTGAGAATCAGGCCCACGCGCTTCCCGGTGATCCTAAAATGGTTTTGCATCTGAACCCGTTCTTGGTCAGTGATTCGGTCGATAACTTTGCTATTCACGATAACGGTATCCTCGACCATGAGATCGGGAACAAAGGTGCCAACCTTCACTCCCTTGTAATCTATGTCATAAACACTCGCTTGCGCGACCGCCAAGAGTCTGAGCCCGCACTCCACCACCAAGGCATTCTCATAGGGCTTTTCCTGTAGACCGTGCCCCAATTCATTCAATATCTCAAATGCCGCTCCAATAATCGAGTGCGTGATTTCACCAGCCTCCATGTCTGATCGTTGTTTATCCGAGTCCATTCGTTGGTTAATAATTAAATGCCCGCCTCTCAAGTCAGCTTCACATAATCCCCCAAGCCCTGCTTGCCTCCTTCGCGGCCAAAGCCGGATTCTTTGTATCCACCTAATGGCGACGCCGGATTAAATTTATTGTAAGTGTTCGCCCATACCACTCCCGCCTTCAGCGCCGTACTCATTTTCAGGATGCGCGAGCCCTTGTCCGTCCACACGCCGGCGCTCAATCCATACGCCGTGTTATTGGCCTTCTCAATCGCCTCATCCACCGTGCGGAAGGTCAGAATCGACAGCACCGGCCCAAACACGTCCTCCCGTGCGATCCGGTGACTCTGCTCGACCCCACTGAATAGGGTCGGCTTGAAGAACCATCCCGATTTCGGCAACTCACACTCTGGCTGATACACCTCCGCCCCCTCCTCGACCCCGCTCTGCACCAGCTCCGTGATCTTGGCCAACTGCGCCTTCGAGTTGATCGCTCCAATATCCGTATTCTTGTCCATGGGATCCCCGACTCGCAGCATGCGCACTCGATTCTTCAATCGCTTCAACACCGCCTCCTCCACGCCTTCCTGCACCAACAACCGCGACCCCGCGCAGCACACGTGGCCCTGATTAAAAAAGATTCCATTCACGATGCCCTCCACCGCCTGATCGAGCGGGGCATCCTCAAAGACAATGTTCGCCGCCTTCCTTCCTAGTTCGAGCGTGAGTTTTTTCCCGGTGCCCGCCGTCGCTCGCATGATGTGTTGCCCGACTGCCGTGGATCCGGTAAACGCCACCTTTGACGCCCTCGGGTGATTCACGACCGCCGCCCCCGTTTCCCCCGCCCCCGTCACAATATTCACCACGCCCGCTGGCAACCCCGCCTCCATCACGCTCTCGGCAAACTTCATCGCCGTAAGCGAGGTCGTCTCCGCCGGCTTGAGCACCACCGTATTGCCACACGCCAGGGCCGGTGCCAGTTTCCATGCCAACATCAACAACGGAAAATTCCACGGAATCACCTGCCCCACCACCCCATGCGGGACCGGAGTCGCCCCCGGAAACGCATAAGCGAGTTTGTCCGCCCACCCCGCATGATAAAAGAAATGCGCCGCCGCCATGGGCACATCGAAATCTCGCGACTCTTTAATCGGCTTGCCGCCGTCCAACATCTCCGCCACCGCAAACTCTCGCGCCCGGTCCTGCAACAGCCTCGCCAACCGATACAGGTATTTGCCTCGCTCCGCTCCCGGAAAATTCGCCCAGACCGGCGCCACCGCACTCGCCGCCGCATACGCCGCATCCACATCCTGGGCCGACGCCAACGCGATCTCCGCTAGAGGCTTCTCCGTTGCCGGGTTGATCGATTCAAAATACCGGCCCCGCTTGTGAGATACCAACTTCCCGCCAATAAACAATTTGTAACGCGTCTGCAGCTTCGGATCCGCCGACTCCGGCGCGGGATCAAACGTCCACAGATCTCCAAAGATCAACTCAGGCTCAACACGACGACGACGGGCGGATTTTTTTGCAGCAACAGGCATCGGAAAAAGAAATTAGTTCAGTTCAATAATACAAAATACCACCTGCGTTGAAGCTCCACTCAACGCGTTGACCGCCGTCAGTTCCTCCTGCCTCACTGGTCCGAATCTCAGGGTATCTGGCTCCATCTGTGGTTTACGGATATTCAGTTAGTCTAGCTCTCAGTAAGCCCCGGAAGCCTCACTAAAGTCATACGGCGCCGGATACGTCCCGGTCTTCATTTTCACGATCTGGCGCAGTAAGTCATTCAACAACGACGACGCCCCAAACCGATAACGTTTATTGTTCAACCACTGGTCCCCCAACGTCTCCTTCACCGCGATTAAAAACGTCAGCGCCTGCTTGCCCGATTTGATGCCCCCCGCCGGTTGCATCGCAATCGCCGTCCCCGTATCCATATAAAAATCACGGATCGCATCCAGCATCACCTGATTGTTGCCCAGCGTCGCGTTGCTCGAAGTCTTCCCCGTCGACGTCTTAATAAAATCGCCCTCCCGCAGCACCTCCATCGCCAAAAATGACGCCGCCCGGATGTTGTCATACGTCTCCAGCTCACTCGTCTCCAAGATCACCTTCAAGGTCGATGCCGCGCACGCCTCCACCACGGCCGAGATCTCATCCTGCATGCGGGAAAACTCTCCGGACAGGAACGCTCCGCGATTGATCACCATATCAATCTCATCCGCGCCATCCGCCACCGCCGCCTTCACTTCCGCCAACCGCGTGCGCAGCGGGGCTTGACCACTGGGAAACGCCGTCGCCACTGACGCGATCCGCACCGACGCTCCCTCCCCCAACGCCGCCCGCGCATGCTTCACCATCGACGGATACACACACACCGCCGCCACCGGCGGAATTTCCGTATCATCATGAGGATGCACGGCCTTCACGCACAACGCCCTCACCTTCCCGGACGTGTCCTTCCCTTCCAGGGTGGTCAAGTCGACCATCGAGGTCGCCAAAGTCAGTCCCATGATCTTCGAGCCGGTCTTGACCGAACGCGTGCCATACTTGGCCACCCGCTCCTCCACCCCGACCATATCAACCGTTCCTATTTCACTAAACAACCGACGAAATGCAGCAGCTCCAGATGGCATAACCCCCACGCTCACCTATCGTTCCTCCGAAGCCAAACGCAAAGATCACTCCCTCTGCATTGACCAGTCACCCGGGTTTCCCTCCATTCCGCCGGGCATGCGTCCGATATTCCCTCGTTTTTCATCAATCCTACTCCTGGGCACCTCCCTCTTCACCAACCCGGGCTGCTCAGTGCTACCTACCGCGTCCACTTCCTACGCGCCCCCGCAGACCATCGCCCATATCCAATATTCAGCGCTCGAGGAACTCAGTGGTCTCGCCCCCTCCCGCTTCTCTTCGGGCGTCTATTGGTCTCACAATGACAGCGGCGACCAACCTCGCCTCTTCGCCCTGAACGCTAAAGACGAACACCTGGGCACCTTGGGGATCGACGGCGTCGAGGCTCGGGACTGGGAGGATATCGCCAGCTTTGTCTTCGAGGGCAAATCCTGGCTGCTCATCGCCGATGTCGGCGACAACGACGCCATCCCCCACGACATCTGCCTGCTTTTACTCCCCGAACCCGATCCCACCGCGTTCGCGAACGCCCCGACCCTGCACGCATCCCCCTCCAAGATTCTCAAGTTCAACTACCCGGAGGGCCCGCGTGACTGCGAAGATGACATGGGGGTGTTGTCAGGAGCGACGAAGTCGCAAGAACTGACAATGTTATGACTACGAACCAAATACCCCCCACATCATTCGCCAACGATTCAAACCGGTTGGGCGAAGTAATCAAGCTGGGCATCGACGTGCACATTGAAAAATACGTCGTCGTCATGAAGATCGACGGCAACGCGCCGGAGCGGGCGAAACGCTTCACTCCGGAGCAGTTCATCGTCTGGGTGCATGAACTCGCCGGCCGGTGCGACCAGCTCTACAGCTGCTACGAGGCCGGTCCGTTTGGCTTCAACCTACACCGTCGACTCCAAGAGATGGGCGTGACCAATCACGTGATCCGCCCGATCAATTGGGATGAACACGGCAAGAACGTTAAGACCGACGCGCGTGATGCGACGCAGATGGTGCTATGCTTGGACGGATACCTGCGCGGCAACCATCGCAGCTTCAGCACGGTGCGCGTGCCCAGTGAAACCGAGGAACGGCGGCGCAGCATCCCCCGCCAACGCCAGAGCTTGATCAAGGAGCGCAAGCGGCTGGCGGCGAAGGCGCGAGGTCACGTGATGTATTACGGCGGGCGCCTCCAGGGGGGGAATGGTGGAAACCAAGACGCTGGAAGGATCTGGACGAACAGCTCGAGACCCACGTGCTGGGGCTGCTGGAGCCTCTCAGGACAATCCTGTTGGCGATCGAAGAACAGATCGTGCTCGTGGGGAAGCGACTGGAGGAAATGTGCGAGGTGGCGCTGCCCAAAGGCATGGGCACAGTCATCTTCGAACAAATGGAACGAGAAGTCTGTGATTGGAACCGTTTCGATACCCGCAAGCAGGTGGGCAGCTACACCGGGTTGTGTCCCAGTGAAGACCCCAGTGACAGGCGCCGCTTCCAGGGCTCGATCACCAAGCACGGCAATCCACGTTTAAGACACATGCTCATCGAGTGCGTCTGGTTGCTGATACACTGGAACCCGGACTACCGAGGCATCGTGAAGTGGCGAGACAAGCTGCTGGAAGCCAAGGCGAGCAAGAAGAAGATCGTCGTCGCCATCGCTCGACAGTTTGCGGTGGATTGGTGGCGAATCAGAACGGGCAAAGCCACGCCGGACCAACTTGGATTAGCCATGAAAGAATTACCCGCGATGAGTGGCTGAAATCACCATCGACGGAGAGAAATAGACGATTTTAGCGGTGTGTGCCCGACCTGACCCCTGTCGCTTTTGATGTGACATTCTTGAAGATTGGGCAGCCTCGCTTTTGCAGTCTGTAGTGAACGAATGGATATGTCATAGTGTGCTCCCCGTTGACGGGGACACGGATAGCAGGAAATCCCGGCCTCATACCGAGTCCGTGGTGGCTCAGAAGACGCAAAAATCCAATCCACCACCTTCAACTCAATCCACTGAATGTAACTGAAACCAAAAAACGGAATCACTCTTAACGAATATCCCCATAACAGGGGTCACCGTTTCCCCGTCCACCGGTGAGATCCTCCTTATTTCCAAGCGCACCGAACCTCCAGTCCTCTACCGTCTGCCGTTGGATGTGTCCGCCAACCCATCCACCGCCACGGTCACCGCCCAACGCATAACCCCCTTACCGGGCATCGTGGCACCCTCCTCCGCCGAACGCACCATTCCGAGCCGTCTCGGGCAATGCCGCTCCCAAGTCACCGCCTTCGATTTATCGACCGACGGCACCACCGCCGCGGTTCTGACTTACGGCAATATCTGGGTCTACCAACGCCGCCCCAGCGACGACTGGGTGACCACCTTCATGCGCGCCCCCGCCCGCATTCCGGTCGAAGGTTTGCCCCAAGCCGAAGCACTCTGCTTCGACGGCGATAGCCACGACCTTATCGTCACCACCGAACGCGGAAACGCCGCACTCCAGCGCTACCCGGCTAAATCCTGGGACCACGCCTCTCCCCCATTTAACGCCCCCCCCGCCGGCGCTCAGCGTCTCACTTCACCTGCACCATGCGCCCTGTGTTGGCCGATTCATAAAGCGCCGCAATCAAAGCGACCGGCCCGTCGCGCCTCCGAACCATCGATCGTCAAGGGTCGATCGCCCCGCACCGCCGCCACCAAATCCTCGATCTGCCGTTTATGCCCTTAGATCGAAATCCCCCCCGGTGATCCGGCCCCTGAACCGAGCGACTCATCCCCCCCCCCCCGCTCGCACCACCGCATTTCCGGGCAGTTCCTCGCGAAATTCCCATTTCGTGATCACTCCATCCTCCAACCGGATCGAGCCGTTCTCCCCACACCACTCGATGCGCAGCGACCAGCCGGGCCACGCCGCCGTGGTCGCCTCGATCGTGCCCAGCGCCCCATCAGAAAGCGCAACACGCCACCGCCGTCTCCTCCGCCTCGATACCCGTGTGCACGCGACGCGTGGTAAAAGCCGCTACGTCTTCCGGCAACCCTGCCAGCCACTGCAACAAAGCCACCCCATGGATCGCCTGATTCATCACCGTTCCGCCTCCATCCATCTTGAGCGTCCCCTTCCACGGGGACCCTTGGTAATACTCTTCCGTCCGAAACCACTTCACATAACAACCCGCCATCGCCAACCGACCGAGGCGGCCCGCCTCCACCGCCGCCTTCACAGTGCGCGCGCCTTCACTGAACCGATTCTGAAATATCGGGGCCAACCGTACCCCCGCCGCCTGGGCGGCGGCGGCGATTTCGTCCGCCCGCTCCGTCGTCGCCTCCAACGGTTTCTCCACCACCACGTGGGTTCCGGCACGAATCGCCGCCAACGCTGGCTCCAAATGCGCTCCGCTGGGCATGGTCACGCACAACACGTCCACATCCTCCCGCGCCACCATCTCTTCCACCGTGGCCGTGATCACCTCCGCGCCATGTGTCCCGGCAAAAGCCGGACCACGCTCCGCAGACCGACTCACCACCCCGACCAATCGGGCACCGCTAACGGCATTGATGGCTTGAGCATGAACACCGGCAATCATACCGGTGCCGACAATGGCGAATCCAAGGGGTTGGGTGGACATGGGAACCAAGCAAGTCTGCCCAATCCCGTCACGTCGAGCCGAAGTCTCACCTCAGCGGCGCCAGAGAGATTTCTGGTAGCGAATTCACTCCACTCGAGACACCATGCAGCTTAAAATGTCTTCGTCAGGAAGATCGCCTCACCCACACCGGATTGTAGCGCATAGCGCTTGAATCCGGCGGCCAGGTAGGTGCGCATGGCCCGGTGGTTTTGATCGAGGACCTCGAGGGTGAGCTTACAACACCCAGTGGCACGGCCATGGTCCGCCACCGCCTCCAGCAACGCCCGACCCACGCCCTTGCCACGATGCGATGCCAGCACCGAGACGTCGTGCAGGTTGATCAGCGGCTTGGCCGCAAAAGAGGAAAAACCCAGAAAACACACGGCAACCCCCACGGCCTGCTCTCCGTCGTAGGCCAAAAATACCCGCGTCGTCGGAAACGCGCGCAACCCGGGAATGAGCCGTCCCTGTGACTCTTCACTCAACGGTGCCGCATCTCCCATGGGATCTCTTGAATAAGCGTCAACCATGGCGAGCACATCAATTTGGTGCGCGGGATCTTCCAGGTCGGCCAACCCCACACGAAGCGAAGCCGAGGATTCAGAGGACTTGTTCATGCCCTTACCTACGGCCGCAGATCCCGCCGTGTCCATCGGCCATCCCCCCACTATTGACTCAAACGGGGTTCCCCGCTGACCCTCTCCGTTTTCTCGCTCGATCCTCCATCAGGACCGAAGACCCGTCCCTCGAAGCAGCCGCTGGCGCCCTGCCCAACCCAGTGGTTGAGCCATCTCCCGGCCGCTCCCCACGCCGCAAAGGCGTCGTCGATCCGGAACGATTGATAATCGACGCCGCCTTGCTCGATACGCCGTTGGCCGCCGCCTGGCAACGCGGCAGCGCCATCGCGGTCGATTTGGCCTTCATCGGTTTTCTCTCCCTGCTGGCCCACTCCGTCCTGGGACTGCTCACTGGCGCGACCCTGGCCGCTCTAGGCTCTCGACGCGAGAGTGATGCCCGTATTTGGGCCATAGTGCGCTGGGGTCTGATCGGCCTCGGCACACTGGTCATGATCCTCTCCGTCGCCCGCATGGCCGGCCACCCGCTCGTGCGTAGTGGTGCCTTTAATCTCGCGCCAGCCAAAGCGGCTCCGAGTCTGGTGCCTGTGCAGGTTCCACCCACCGCTTCGCGCTCCGAATTGCGACAGGCCGTCGCCCAAATAAACGCCCAGGTGGAGCATTTACATCGTCAGAACGACGCGCTGCGGGACGAAATCCGGGGCAACTCATGGTTGCGACTCGCGCCGATTCCTCCCGCACCATGGGCTTCACCTTCGGTTGGGCCGGCGTGTATTTCACGCTCAGCACACTACTGCTGCGGGGTCGCACATTGGGCAAGGTGGTATTTCGCACACGCGTGGTACGACTCGATGGTCGCCCTCTCACCGCCATGGATGCCTTCGCTCGCAACGGCGGTTACGCCGCCGGGCTGGCAACCGGCTTGCTCGGATTTGCCCGTCTGATGTGGGACCCGAATCGTCAGGCGATTCAGGATCGTATCGCCGGCATCGTGGTCATCTCCACCCGGCGCTGATCGACGTCGGACGAGCGCAATCGCCACAAACCGATATCGTGTTCGTAAACTGGATACGCGATCCTATCGTCGAGCACTCACGCCCCATCAGCTAACCTCTGAAAAGGGTAACATTCCCGTGTCCGTAGTTCTCCAACAAGGGGTCTTTCCTTCCCCAGTCCCGCCACGCCACTCTCCCGACATTTCGATACCGCAAGCCCGTCAGCTCCTTAGCTCAATCCGCTGCCCCATTCGTGCCGCTTCGTAGATCGCCGTGATGAGGCGCATATCGCGCCGTCCCATTGCCCCCGGAACAACGGAGGGTGTTGCATTGATAACGTCCGCCGCAAACGCATCCATCTGCGCCGCCTGCTGAAAAAACCCATCGATCGGAGTCCGTGGCACCCCATCCATCATCATGCGTAAACCGTCATACGAATACGCGGGATCCACCCTCAACCGGTGCGCCGCGCTCTCCGCTTCAAAATGGTTCGAACCCTGCACACCACTGCTCGTTCCTTCCAACTTCGATCCATCCGCCCACTCGAGCACAAAGTTGATCGTCTCCTCCACTTCGTTAAAATAGTCTGGCCGCGTCTTTGGAGATTCACTCGCCGTGACCGCCACCGGCATCTCCTCCCCTTTGGCCATCAGCGCGGACTGGATCACATAAATGCCCGTGTTTATCAACTGCCCGCCCCCCGCCACACCCGTTTCGATCCCATTCGGTATCCAAATCCACCCGACATCGCCACCGGTCCACCCCAAGCCCGTTGCGCTGCCAGTTCCTTCACTTCCTGGTGATACGGATGGTAGTGCAACCGGTAGCCCATCCCCAACCACACCTTCGCCGCCTCACACGCCGCCATCATCCTGTCGCATTCCTCCACGCTCACCGCCATCGACTTCTCGCAAATCACATGTTTGCCCGCCCCCGCCAGAACGTCGCGCTCATGTAGACCCGGAGGCGTGACACTGTAAACGATGTCAATCGTATCATCCTCCGCCAACCGATGCATGGTATCATAACTATATATACTCGATCTCTCAAAACCATACTCCCGAGCCCAGCGCCGCCCTTTGCCATGCGGATCCCCCGTGACCACTCCCTTTAATTCGCACAACTGGGTAATCTTCAATGCCGGTCCCCATTGCCCGCTCGAATACCCGCCAAGACCGCCGCAGTCCAACCCTGAGTGCACAGGCTGAGAGGGAGTGGTTCCCTTTCTCCTAATGCACTATAATGAATACTATACGTTTGATATTGGGATTGATGATTGGCGGGATTGAGGTTGCGGCAGGCCGCAGGAAGGGAGCGGTGAGCAGCTATACACAAGCCAGAGAGAGGACGACCGACTTGGCGGGCCGGTCGTCCTCTCTCTGGGAAAAACTCCGCGCTAGCGTCGTGGGCGCAGAGCGGAGGATTTGGAGTGGTGGCAAAAATACAACGGCGCATCACCGCCAAGGAACGCGAGGCGATGCATGCCGGTTTGGCCCAGGGCCCAGGGCAAAAGCGGCGCTCAGCTTGCCGCCGCCCTCGGCCGCGACGCCTCGGTGGTCAATTGCGAGATCACCCGCAACGGCGGGCGCAACAGCTACAGCGGCATGGATGCGCAGACTCGCGCTTGCCGTCGGCCCAAGTGCGCCGCGCGCAACAAAGTCGCCGACACGCCCGCCTTGCGCGACGAGGTGCTGGCCCTGTTTGCCACCGACGCTACGCCCAAGCAAATCGAAGTCGCCTTGAGACGACGTCATGGCCTTGATCTGACCCGACGCGTGAGCCACGAAACCATCTACGACTTCATCTACGTCCACGCCAAAGGCTCCGTTAAGAAGGAGTTGATCGCTTATTTGCGGCGCAAGAAGCCCCGGCGCAGTCCCCCCCCCCCCGCGCCAAGGGCAAGCTCTCGGGCCAGTTGCCGGGCGCAATCAATATCGGCGAGCGACCCGCTGAGGTGGAGCGCCGGGAGGTGCCCGGACACTGGGAGGCCGACTTGGTCATGGGTGCGGGCAATCGCACCGCCATTTTGGTCGTCACCGAACGGGTCTCCCGCTACGTGATGATCGTCCCGTTGGGCGGCGCCAAAGACGCGATCAGCGTCGCCCGCGCTCTCATCCGGGCCTTCAAACGCCTGCCCGCCCACCTGCGCAAGACCCTCACCTACGACAACGGCCGCGAAATGGCCCAACATGCCGCCTTCTCCCTTGCCACAAAAGTGGCGGTCTACTGCTGCAATCCACACAGCCCTTGGCAGCGCGGTGCGGTCGCGAATATCAACGGTCTGATCCGGGAATACTTCCCTAAAGGCATCGACTTTAACACCGTCACCAAAGACCAAATCGCCAAAGCGGAGTGGCTACTCAATAATCTCCCTCGCATCGGGCTCGACGGACAGTCTCCCGCTGAAGTCTTTCATGCTATTATACAAAAACCTGTGCACTAGCCGCTTGACGCCGCCCCTCCACATTTCCGCCCGCATTCCTCCATGGCGAGTTCGCTATCGGTTAACGGCGTTCAACACACGTGAGTTAAGCCCATCACCGAGCTTTAAAGAACCCCTGTTGCTTGTCGCTGATCGGGAGTCCCGTGCGAATCATAACCTGAAGCAGGTCCTCCCAAATCACCCGTTTCGACCGGTTCGACTGAGTCTGCAAAATGTAGCTCGGATGATAGGTCACCATCACGGGGTGATCGCCAAACGCGTGCCACTTCCCCCTGATTTCACCCAAAGTCTTAAAACTGTCCGCCCCGAGTAACCCACGCGCCGCCGTCGCTCCCAGTGCGACAATCACATCCGGTTTCACCACCTCGAGTTGAGCTCTTAGATAGGGCAGGCAATAGGACAATTCTTCTGCCGTAGGTGGGCGATTCCCGATTTGCTCACGGCCGTCAATCGTCGGCATTTTGGGACGCCAGTTCATGATGTTCCCGATATAGACCTCCGATCTCTTCAAGCCCATCGCCCCGATCATCTTCGTCAACAACTGCCCCGCCGGCCCGACGAAAGGTTCACCTTGGGTTTCCTCTTCCGCCCCCGGAGCCTCGCCGCAGAAGAAAATTGTCGCGTCCAAATTACCCACGCCTATCATCACCTTTTTATTCGCAGAAATATTCTCCAAACATACCGGGTCACGCAAAACCGTGGTTTGCCGCGCGTCCCACTGCATTTGTTTATCCCCCTCAGGTAATTTCACTGTAGGCGGTAATGGCAAGGTCGCCACCGGGGTTTGCGGAGCGGGCGGCGCGACCACCTTCGGTTCCCACGAGGGACCAGTGCGATCGCCTCCTTTTCGCGCAGAGGACTGGGGCTGACGTTCGGGCTCGCCTGCCGGCATCGCCGCCGCTCGCGCTCGGACCAAGGTGCGCAACTGCTCCATCGATTCGGGCGAAACCGAAACCGATGTCACTCCAGCTGTCTTCAGCCGGCGCAGCTCTTCCGTGAGCGCATGCAGGGTGGCGCGCATAAAACCTAGTGTTTCAGCCCAAAGTCGGCGCGACCAGCTTTTCCACGTATTTGCCGAGTTGATCGAATTCGAGATTAACGGCATCACCTGCTTTTTTAGTATGCAAATTCGTCACCGCCACTGTATGCGGAATTAACCAAACCGCAAAAATGTCACCAGAGACCTCCGCCACCGTCAGCGAAATCCCGTCGATCGCAATACTGCCTTTGTGCACCAAATACCTTCCCATCCCTTGCGGCGCTCGCACCCGCAGGAATGTGTCCTTGCCCCGAGATTCCAAAACCTCGATTGCGCCGAGTCCATCGATATGGCCAGTCACAAAATGACCGCCCATTTTGCCATTGAAGCGCACCGCCCGTTCCAAATTCACCGTCCCTCCTTCGCCCAATGGATCCAATGTCGTCAGCCGCTTCGTTTCCGCCAACACCTCAAAACTCACGGTGTCAGTTGTAAATTCCACCACCGTTAAACAGCATCCATTGAGCGCAATACTGTCGCCCATCGCCACTTCGACCAATGCCACCTTGGCTTCGACGACCAGTCTCCAACTCTCCCATCCCGCGGCAAACGAGCGGATCGTACCCGTCTCTTCGATGATACCTGTAAACATAAGCTTGGCAGTGGACTATAGGTCGGACGCTCCGAGCAAGTTCAGATCCTTCTTACCCCTCATTTCAATTGCACCCTCAAAACCGAGGTCTCCCCACCTCGACTTACCAGCATCACTATCTCGGGACGTCCACTGGATTCCACTTCATCCAGAATCTCCTGCGCTTGGTCGAAACTGGTGATCGGTTGCCCGTCGATTTCCTTTACCCAATCATCAAATTTTAATCCCGCCGTGCTCACGGGACTACTAGGCTTTACGAAATGAGCGATCACTCCATCCAGTGTGGTGGGGTTTTCACGTCGAGCGACGAGGTCACTGTAAACCGTTTCCCGAATCGTCATTCCATAGGATTCCTAGTAATGGCGATCAGCCTCCTGTGGAGTCTTCGACGCACTCGCCAACGTGATCGGCAACTCAATTTCCTGCCGATCGCGCAATCCCGTGAGGGTTAACTCCGACCCCGGCAAACGTCGCAAAATATCCCGCTGCAAATAAGCCGTCATGACTTGGTTGGGCTTGAGCCGTGGCAACGGCACTCCGTCGAGAGCCACAATGATGTCGCGGGGCAATAATCCCGCCGTTTCCGCCGGACTACCGGTCAAGACTTCCGAGATCACCAAACCGGTGCCGGTGCCGAGGCCTAAAAACTCGGCCACTTCTGGGTCGACCGGATTGATTCCATCAATGCCGAACCACAGCAAAGGTCGGCCATAAGGGTTGGTCGGTACACGATCCACCGCCAGCAACACCTCGCTGGCCAGTCGAAACGCGGCGCACTCATCAGGATTGATCAAAACCGACATTTCACCCCGGCGTCGCTGGGAGTAGATAATCGCCGTTTCGCCACACCCTGACGTGCCCAATCCCAGAAACTCACCCTGCCGATTAAAAACCGGCAACCCCGGCCCCGCAACCTCATCCAAAGCAATCCCGGTCAACTGCGGCAGTTCCTGCACCATACTCACTCGGCCGCCCAAATAGTACGGGCGAAACTCCTCATCCTTTTTGCGCAAACCAATTCTCCAAACTTCCTCCGCCACACGAAGAATGATGTAACCGGACTTCGGTAGAAAATCCGTGAGCGGTCGCAAGCCCGAGCGGTCTTCCGGCGCGACTCGCAAAAAATGCCACGTAGTGTAATCGTCGTGCCCGACGTATTCTGCCTTTGCATACTGTGTCGTAGGCGCGCATCGGGACGATAAACTCGAATGTCGACCAACTGCTCCGGCGTGGCCCGATCACTAATGGCGCCGGACTCCAGGATAACGGTGCCTTCCCGATCGATGACCACGCCACACGCGAAGTTCACCGTGCGATCGAGTTCATGCTCGATGCTAAATTCCACCGCCACCACCGAAGCCATTCGCTTTTTGTAACAGGTCCGGCAGATCGGGCTGCGCCCCCAAATCACCCCGCAGAGCAGCACCAACAATAAACGACAACGGATGAACAATCGGGAAATCATGGTTTAAGAACGTAAAGGGAAACTCGAAATTTGCGTCGCGCCTCAATCAACACCCGTTGGGGATCCGCCGCGTAAACGGCCTCCGCCTCCTGCACGACGGCCAGCGAATCCACCGGTGCATCCTTGATCTTCGTGATCACGTCCCCACCCGCCAGTCCTGCGACGGCCCCCGAATATCCTCGCTGCACTCCTATGACCAAAACCCCATCCGCGCTGGATAACTGATTCTCTCGCGCATAAGCTCGGGAAACCTCCCGCACGCTGATATCCTAGTCCTCCAGCACTGCCTCTTCGCCGACTCGGCTCACCAACGGCTCCGTGGTCACGGTAAACTCCTCCACCCCTGCCCCTCGCTTCACTCGCATCGATAACTCCGCGCCAATGGCCCGTGACGCGATCCGATGCTGAATCGGCGGCAATTGCTCCGGAAAGCGTCCATCCACCCGGATACCATCGAGCTCCAACAGGATGTCGCCCCCGCGCAACCCGGCCTCCGCCGCCGGCGATCCTGGATCTACGCTATTAATCAACATACCCGTATTGAGCTCCAAATCGTAGAAATCCTCCAAATCCCTCAACGCCCCCGCTACGATGCCCACATAACTCCGACTCATCACCCCGGCGGATGCAACCCCGTGATCACTTCCTGTGCTGTGGCCGAGGGAATCGCAAAACCAAGATTGTCAGCACTCAAATACCCCCGCGAATTAATGCCCACCACCGCCCCGTCTTCGGTCACCAAAGGTCCGCCACTGTTGCCGGGATTAATTGCCGCATCGGTCTGCAACCAAGTATTAAATAACCCGGTCTCAGTAACCTCGCACCCTCTTGGAATCGGCGAAAAATAGCCGCGGATTCGAGATAATGCCCCGCATTACCGTTCGCGTCAGACCATGCGGCGTGCCCACCGCAAAACCCGGCTGCCCCGGATAAGCGGCGGCGGAATCGCCAAATTCTGCCACTCTCAAATCGAACCCCTTGCGCGCCAACTCCTCCCCATCGAGCCGCAACAGCGCCAGATCCGTCCAGTGATCCCAGCCGACCAGCTCCGCACTCACTCGTTCCAAGTTCGCCAAGGTGACATTGATCTCCACCGCTCGCTTTCCCACTACATGCGCATTGGTGAGCACCAAACCATCCGCCGAAACAATCACTCCCGAACCCACGCCACTGCTAAATCGCTTCGACCCAGCTTCGTAAGCAAACTCGCGCACGTCGATGCGCACGACTGCATCAAGCAGTCGCTGAAACCCAGGTGACATCTGCGCGCTCCCCGTCAAAGCCAGCGCCTGGAGGCCACTGAATAATAGGAGGAGTCGCGTCATTGACCGGGTTGCTGAAAGTGTCACAGTGGCCGATTCCATTCGATGGCAACGCATAGCAAAGATTACGACCATTCCTCTATTGAACCCCGCTGGCAATCCTTCTGGGCAGACAACGGGGCCTTTCGCGCTGAAGAAGCGTCACCGAAACCCAAATACTACGTGCTCGACATGTTCCCCTACCCTTCGGGTGCCGGGCTACACGTCGGGCATCCCGAAGGCTACACCGCGACCGATATCCTCTCCCGCTACAAGCGCGCCCAGGGGTTCAACGTCCTCCATCCCATTGGTTGGGATGCCTTTGGTTTGCCGGCCGAACAGCATGCGGTCAAAACCGGCACACACCCGGCCACGAATACCGAGGCTAACATCAATAATTTCCGCCGCCAGATAAAGGCCCTCGGATTTTCCTACGACTGGGACCGTGAAATCAACACCACCGATCCTCAGTACTTCCGCTGGACCCAGTGGATCTTCCTCCAGCTCTTTAAACGCGGCCTGGCTTACGTGGACGAGCGCCCCGTTTGGTGGTGCCCCGCGCTCAAAACAGTGCTCGCCAACGAAGAAGTCGTCGACGGCAAATCCGAGCGAGGCAATCATCCGGTAGAGCGCCGCGCACTGCGTCAATGGGTCCTCCGGATCACCGCCTACGCCGAACGTCTGCTCGCCGACCTCGAGGGACTCGATTGGCCCGACTCCACCAAGCGCATGCAACAAGCATGGATCGGTCGCAGCGAAGGCGCCGAAGTCCATTTCGGACTCGAAAAAGCGGGACTCGAGGACCTGGTGGTCTTCACCACGCGTCCCGACACCCTTTTGGGTGCCACCTTCATGGTGATCGCTCCCGAGCACCCCTACGTCGACAAACTCACAACGCTCGAACGTCGCGCCGACGTCGAGGCCTACCGCCAACAAGCAGCGGCCAAAAGCGACCTCGAACGCACCGACCTGGCCAAGGATAAATCCGGCGTGTTCTCCGGCTCCTTCGCCATCAATCCGATCAATGGCCATCGTGTCCCCATCTGGATCGCTGACTACGTGCTTATGGGTTATGGCACCGGCGCCATCATGGCCGTACCCGCCCACGACGAACGAGACTTCAAATTTGCTCAGAAATACCAAATTCCGGTCGTTCAAGTCATCGAACCTTCCGACTACTCCAGCAACGGGGTGGCTCGACCCGAACTCCCTTATGTCGGCGACGGGGCCTTGGTGCACTCCGAAGGCTACTCCGGGCTTCACTGGTCCGAGGCCAAAAAGAAAATCACCGCAGATCTCACCGCCCAAGGTAAGGGCAAGGCCACCATCAACTACAAATTGCACGACTGGCTCTTCTCACGCCAACGCTATTGGGGTGAGCCCATTCCTATCGTGTGGGTAAATGCCCAAGACTACGCCAGCATCAAAGAGTCCGGGCAGGTCGAACTGCCCGCGGACCCTGTTTCATACGAACAGGACGGAGTGGCTCATTTCGCCGTCCCCGTGCCCGACGACACCCTGCCACTCGAACTTCCCGAGGTGGAGTCCTACTTGCCCAGCGACAGTGGTGAAAGCCCGCTCGCCAACTCCACATCTTGGGTCGATATTTGGTTTAATCCTGCTTCGGGCGCGTCTATACTCGCCTCGGTGGAATGCCCCTCCGGGGAAGGTTGGGTGCGCGCTCATCGTGAGACCAACACCATGCCGCAATGGGCAGGTTCCTGCTGGTATTTCCTGCGCTACGTCGACCCCGCCAATCGTTCCGCCATCGCCAGCCAGGAAACCCTGAAATACTGGGGCACACCCGACCTCTATGTGGGCGGTGCCGAGCACGCCGTCTTGCACCTTCTCTATGCCCGATTCTGGCACAAAGTGCTATTCGACATCGGCGTGCTGCCGCACGATGAACCCTTCCAAAAACTCTTCCACCAAGGAATTATTCTGGGAGAGGATGGCGAAAAAATGTCTAAAAACCGAGGTAACGTGGTGAGTCCCGACACCATCGTCGAGTCACATGGTGCCGATACCCTGCGCCTCTACTTGATGTTCCTCGGACCACTCGAAGCCATGAAACCGTGGAACCCCCGTGGTATCGAGGGCGTACATCGATTCCTCATGAAAGTCTGGCGCGAATTCGTCGGAGAGTCCGGTGGTGTCAGCGAAAAAGTCTCCTCCGTGTCCAGTGAAGAGTCGGCCGAACTCACCAAGACGCTGCACGAGACGATCAACAAAGTGACCGACGACGTGGAGAATCTTCGCTTCAATACCGCCATCTCCCAAATGATGATTTTTGCTAATACCTTGCAAAAATCGGCAAAAATTTCTGAAACCTCCGCCCGTAGCTTCGTCCAGCTCCTGGCTCCTTTCGCTCCTCATATAAGCGAAGAACTTTGGCAAATCCTAGGAGGTCGCGCACCGATTCAAGTCCATCCCTGGCCGGAGTTTAACCCGAGTCTACTCGTGTCTGACACTCAAAAGCTTGTGGTTCAGATCAACGGTAAACGACGAGGCGAAATTGTGATCCCCGCATCCGCCGACGAAGTCGCCGCCATGAATGCCGTTAAAACCAAAGAGTCCATCGCGAGCTATCTGACTGGCGCCACCATCCGTCGGGTCGTCTACGTCAAAGGCCGTATCCTCAATATTGTGATTGCGTAGGGTGATGAAAATCTTCCCCCCAGGGCATATATAGGACAAATGGTGGAAATATTTACGAAACTGTGAGTGTTGTCGGTTCACAACGCTCAGGGCACCGTTATTCAGATCTTTGAGAATTCGAATAACGCGATGGTGTTTTCCAATGGGACTGGCGTGTTCCTCGATTCCGGCACTCGGATTGAGGTTCGACGATTTGTCCAAGTACTCTTTTCTCCCGATCGCTCCGACTTGGAATCGGAGCCCTCTATTTCCAAAACCTCCGCATTTGTGCCCCGCGACACCGTTGGGCTCTGCACCCCCAAGTTGGTCGCCGGTAGCACCATGAACTACGGCACTCTGTTTGGGAATGTGTCTATTCGTAGCAGCAAAGTCGTGATTCAAACCGACGACTTTGAAACCAAGATTTCTCTCGTCGAGGGGGGATGTCACCGTGCGGGGCGATGCGACTGATGGTGGTGGAAACACGCTGACCGGAGGTCAGCAAGCGATCATTCGCAACCGACCGGGTCAACCTAGGGAAATTATCATCCAAGCCATTCCGGATGACGGAATGGCCTTCATCGAAGACAAAGTGACTTTGGCCTGTAACGCCCGTCGCACGGTCTATTTTGATGTCGCCGATAAAAAGGAGACCGGAACCGAATCAGGAAACAACGTCGAAGAAGCAGCGACCGCGACCGCGAAGAAAACTCCGACAGTGACTCGAGCTCGTCGCCGGTGCGGACGAGAATGAACTCGGCGAAGGCTGGGCCAACATATTTGACGGTGGAAATGATGATCTCACCGCCGGGGCCGATTCAGACGTAGAAATTGTCGTCGTTGAAGTAACTCCGATGGAGCCCGTCACCGAAACGCCTGTCAGTGCCAATAGCATCAACGGCACTTAAAGGCCGTTCTTATTTTTGTATTTTGCATGAACTTTATTCCACGCCGAATATCGAACCTCGCTACCATTGGCTTGGGTTTCATGCTGGCAACGCTACCCGCTCATGCGTTGGTGCGCTGGAATGAGGGACGCGACAAAGGCTACGTCGAAGCGGGCGTGACGGTCGCGATGGATTCAAATATCTACACCTCATCTATCGCCGCATCAGACCTGATCTACACGGCCAACATCGGAGTGGAATACCAGCGCCACGCCGGATTGATCGGTATCAACGCAACCGCTGATGTTCAAATCTCCGAATTCACTGATAACCCGTCTGAAGAATTCTCGAATCCTCAAATGCGTCTGGAGTTCAATAAGGACACCGGACGCACCACGGGATCGATCGGGTTGTCGGCCGTTCGTTCGACCCGAGCCGATCCCACGGTGAACGTTCGCACCGATTCTTGGAACTACGGAGCAGATTTTGACTTCAAATACCCGGTCTCGGATCAGCATGCGCTCAGCGGAAGTTTCAACTGGCGCAAGCAAGACTACAGTGACAACACTCTGTTCGTGGATATCCAGAGCACTTCGCGCTAGCCGCCAAGTGATTCTAACATCTTTACACCCGAGCGCGACCTTTTTGGCGGTTACCGGCTTCGTATCAGCGAAACCTCCACCCAAACCAAATATTTCGACCATTCGGTTACGGCGGGCATCGCTGGCCGTATTCTCACCGGTCTAAACGGCACGGCTCGCTTTGGATACCAGGTTCGTAATGGAGTCGGTAACGACGCCGCAACCTTCATGGCTACAACGCTACGGTTTCCGCTTCGTGGAGCTTCCCCCGTCAGTTGGCCATCAGCGCCACGATTTCGGGGGACTTCAGCATTACGTCCGTCAACGTCTCCACCGATGTTTGGACCTCCAATACGCCCGCGGCGCCCGACTAGTATTTGGCACAGGAGTCGGCGCAGGTATCAACAAATTTCTCGGGGTCGCCGGTGCGGGCCGCAAGGACACCTATTTTTCAGTCTACGGTCGCATTGGATACACCTTCAGCGAACGTCTCCGTTTGGGCCTAGTTTACTCCTACTACAAAAATTGGTCTACCCTCGCGTTTTCCGATTTCGCCCGACAATCAGTTACATTCGATGCGTCTTCACGTTTCTGAAGAGGAATTCTAATGAAGGGCAATCTATTCCGCTACCGATCCATGGGACTCAAAGCTCTCGCCACTACTTGCTCGTACGCAACCATTGCGGTTCCTAACCCCTGTGATCAACTTCACCTTACGGTCCATATCACAATCAGATGAACATGCTTACAAAATCCTGTTTCTCAAAATGGGGGTGCCTCGGTTTACTTCTCATACTTGTAGCACAAATTGGTGTCGCTCAACCCGCCCCCGCCGCCTACAAGCTGGGTCCCAACAGTCGCGCCATCACCTACATTATCGCGTTAACTGATCGACTTCGCGTCGCAGTCTTCGACCAAGACGGGCTTTCTCAGATTGCTCGAGTTAGCTCAAAAGGTGCGGTAAAACTCCCTCTCATCAATCAAGGGTCTGTTGTCGGGCTGACGATCGAGGAAAACCAGGACGTTGTCGAAGCGGCCTACCGCGATAAGCGTTTTCTCCGGAATCCTCATGTCACCATCTCAGTGGAAGAATACGCAGCTCGAGAGGTGATTGTGCAGAGAGAAGTTGTTTCGCCCGGACGTGTCGCCTTGCCCATCGAATCCGGGATGTCGGTCTTGGATGCCATCACTAAAGCCGGAGGATTGACCGATCTCGCCAAAAGTCAGGCTGTGACGGTGACACGAACCCTCCCCGATGGTTCAAAGGATGTAAAAACTGTTGATGTTAAAAACGCTCTCGCTCTCATTGGGAAAAAAGAAACGACTGAAACCGATTCCTCGATGTTACTCATGCCGGACGATAGCGTATACGTCCCAATGAATCTTTTCTGAACCACGCTGAATGTCCGACGAACAGAACCTATCTTCATCCAACCGTGCCTCTGCGCATGGGGATGAACCCATCACCGAACGCCGCACACTGCGGGATTACGCGATCATTCTTCGCGAACGTTTCTGGATCGCACTGCCTCTTGCGCTACTGGTGTCCATCGGACTGGGCTACTACCGCTCCAAGGACATACCGCTCTATCAATCCTCCGCCACGATGCGGTTCGAAAAACCGGAGCGAGTGCTCGACCGCAGCATCTCGACCGACGCCCCGACGTCCGCCGTCGACCTGAATACTTACCTCCACGAATTGAGCAGTGGAGAAATGCGGAATCGTGAGATTCGCTCCCTCAAACCCGACGAGATTCGCATTCTCCAACGCCCCTACCTTAAGGATCTCGAACCAGGTCAGGAACCTCCATCCGTCCACGGCGCACTCGGCTACACTCGGCGTCGGCGATGTCCGCGACAGTTATATTATCCGAATCTCAGTCACTCACCGTGACCCCGAAGCCGCGACTCTGGTTGCTAATCGCTACGTGCAGGAGTTCATGAAATACGTTTTCGAACGTGGAAATTCCCGCGCCCGTGACGCCGCCGTCTTTTGGGAACAGCGCGCAGGGACTCTCCGACTCGAAGCCGAAGAAGCCGAACGTCGCCTGCGAGATTACCAAAAACGCCACAATCTTGTCTCTCTTGATAACAGCACCAACTTGGTTTGGTCCGCAATCGTCTCGTCGCCGCCGACCAAGCTCGCACTGCCGCCCGTCTTGAGCGTATCCGCGTCGAGGAGCTCCTCAATCAAGTTGAAGCCTGCCGTGACCAAGGCCATGACCCTGCTGGAGATTTCCTACGTAGCTCAACACGGCACTGTCAAAGCGCTCAGCACACCACTCTCCGATCTTCGCAAAAACGAGCCCTTTCTCGCCGAAACCTATCTAGAGCGTCACCCACGCATGATTCTCGTAGACAATGAGATAACGGTCACCGAACGTCAATTACAAGACGCCATCAAACTCGCCATCGCCGACGTCCGCTCTACTCTCGACGAGTCCCACTACGGCGGAAGAAGCGATGCAGCGTGAATACGACATCGCAGAAGCTGAACAGCAACGTCTCCACGACCTCGGGGCTGAATACAACAGTCTGCTCAACCAATCCGAAATCGCCCGCAACAATTTCGTGCAAATTTCCAAACGGATGCTGGAAGTAAACACCGAGCAACGCATGGAAAGCGTACCCGTCCACCCATTGAATTCCGCCTGAGTTCCGGGAGGAGCTCCCACACCCAATATGCCGAGTATCATCAAATCCTCGGTCATGATTTTTGTTCTGGTCTTCGTCGGTGTCGCCGTGGGTCTGAGTTTCATTGATGACCGCGTCAAAAGCGCTTGGGACGCCGAACACTTCATCGGAGCGAATTTACTCGGGATCATCCCTGATCTCAGCTCACTCAAAGACGAAGAGAAATACTCTCTTGTATTGGAAAACAGACAGGTTCCCGGCACTGAATCGTTCCTTTCCGTCTACAGCGCCAGCCAAGATCCATTCCAAATTGGATTTCCCTAAATCCATTCTGGTAACGAGCACGATTCCCGGTGAGGGCAAAACTCTCATCTCCTGCAACCTTTCAGGAGGGTTTGCTCGCCACGGACGCAAGACGTTGCTCGTCGATTGCGATCTTCGTCGCCCCATGCTCCATCGCCATTTCCAGATGGAAAATGATAAAGGCATCATCACTTGGTATGAGAGCGGAGCCAACCTCGAAGGTCGCCTTTCCGGCAATCCCGATCTAGGAATTGTGAAAGCTGGCGAAAACCTCTCACTGCTTCGTTCAGGCGGCCGCTCACGCATTCCCACCGAACTTCTGGAGTCGCAATCCTTCGTGCAGAATGCTCGATAAGCGGCAAAAGGAATATGAGCTCATCGTCATCGATTCCCCTCCTCTTGGCGCGGTCACCGACTCCCTACTTATTGCCGAACACGCTGACGAATTGATCTACGTCTGCCGTTTCAATCGCGCTTACCGCAAACACATCTGCCCATACGTAAACGCCCTTAAGAGCGCCAAACGGGAGATGCTCGGTATCGTGCTTAACGGTCTTTCTCCACGGCGAATCGAGTAACTACTCTAATTACCGCTATTACCGTAGTTACAAAAAATACTACGGCGCCGAGTCCTAAGTTACAGCCGACCACCGCTACTTTCGACGGGCCACCGCTTCCGCGTTGCGGCCTTTTCATTTACCCACCAAAGCTACCAGCTTGCCTTCCCATGCTATCTGTCAATCTGCCATCCGATTATGATCCCACTCGCCCAGTGGCATTGATCGCCGGGCAAAGTCGATATCCCGTGCTCATTGCGGAAGCCATTCGGGCCGCCGGTATTAGCCTCAAACTCATCGCCTTCGAGGAGGAAACACTGCCTGAACTCTATGACTCCGTGCCCTCGGATGATCGCGTTCGCATCAAGGTCGGACAGTTGGGTCACATGCTCCAAGCGCTGCAACGCCTTCGGCGCGGGTTACGCCCTCATGGCCGGGCAAATCACCCCACGACGCCTATTCAAGGGCCTTCACCCCGATCTCAAAGCCACCCGGATTCTCTTCTCCCTCAAACGCCGTAACGCTGAAACGATTTTTGGGGCCATCGCCCAAAAAATCGAAGATCTGGGCATCCGGATGCTGGACGCTCGGGCCTTCTTGGATGCCCACGTCGCGCCTCCCGGTTTGTTTGCTGGTAGAAAATTCCCCATCCCCTCCGAATATCTCAATCACGGCATCGATATCGCCCGCGAATGCGCCCGCCTTGATATTGGACAAGGGTGTGTCGTTCGCAAAGGCACCGTGCTGGCAGTCGAGGCTTTCGAGGGCACCGACGAAATGATCCGTCGAGCAGGCTCGTTCAAAACCGAAGATGCCGTGTTTGTGAAAACCGTCAAAGCGCAACAGGATTACCGCTTCGACGTGCCGTGCTTTGGCCTCCGCACTATCGAAATCATGCGTGAAGCCGGTCTGCGCGCAGCCGCACTTGAAGCGGGTAACGTTCTCGTCATCGATCGGCCTGCGGTCGAAAAACAAGCTGGCGAATGGGGGATCTCGCTACTTGGAGCGTGTCCCATTTACCCTGATTTTGAAAGGGGGGCAGGAAAGCCGATTTTTTGAGCGGATTTCCGGCTACTAATGGCGGATGTAGGCGCGCGCAGATGCAATTTAATGGCTAAATTGCAGTGTCGCAGCAGTCAGTGCCTGGATCGTTTCCATGAGGGAACCTCCGGCAGCCGGTTTATTGTTCATCGTTGGAGTAGGCGTGGTGGTTTTAGGCGGCTTGGGCCTGCGGTGGTTGGTCGGCCAGCAGTCGGGCGATGAGCCACAGGTTGTGATCGAGGATGCTCCAGGCTACCGCCAGGTAACGATTCGTGAAGCCTCTGGCACTCAATCGCTTGCCTTGGCGTTGCTTGATGATGGCGATGCGGGCCTCCGTCGAAGCCCGGCGATGTTGGAGCGCCACGAACGGCGGCTCCTGCATGCGTCGTTGCAGCAGCTGCGGATGGCGGGGGCAAGTGGCGTCATCAATGTCGGCTTCGGCCAAGCGTTCGCACAGCCGTTGGGTCGAGAAGCCTCGGTCGGTGCTCGCCGCTTTGATCGGGGTGCTCAGGGCGAACTGATTCTGGCGCTCGAGGCTCTGGTCGAACTGACGCCATTCGGCCGGAGTCATTCCCTGATACAACTGCCAATCGGTGATCAACCCCGTCATGTTCTCACTGATCATGAAAGTGTTGCCAAACTCGACCTCGCCAGACGCCTTGCCCCGGACCACGGTCTGCACGTCGGGTTCGTAGACGCAGAGGATCTTCTCGGCGTTGGGCACTGATCGCACGCCGATGATGCGTTCGTGGGCCTGTTTGATCGCGACCGGCAGTTGCTCGAGCCTGGCGTCGATGCGCGCAATGATGCGGGCGGGTGGCCTGGCGCTCACTGCAGCGGGTCCGGGCGTAGTCGGCGGCAAGGTGGTCGCGGTGGCGGTGAGCGTGCTCGCCGATGGTGCGCAGCAGGCGTTTCATCTGGCGGAGCACGCCCTTGCGGGCCCGCTTCGCATCGCGGCGCCGTCGGCTGTGGGTCATCGCGATGCACCACCGATTCATCTGCTTGGCAAAGACTGGCGGCTCGTTCGGCATCCGACCCCGCAACCCCGCTGCACGGATCAGTTTCACCGCCTTGAGCAGGGGGGGGCGGCTCACGTCGCGAAAGAGCACCCAGTCGACCGGGAAATGGATGTTGGCCTGCAGGCAAGTCGAGTCCACCAGGCACGTATCCATCGGCTGCGTCGCAGCCAGTCCCAGTTCGCTCGCCCGGTCCGCCTCACCGCACATCTCGATAAAGACTTGGCTCATCCTGCGCACCTGCCCGGCGGTGAAGCATTTGGACGCACGCTCCCGCACGCTTTCTTTGGGAGACCCCCCTTGATGCCGTCGATCCAGCGCGCTCCGCAAAAGTCGGCCAACAGATCGCTGGAGGCGATGCTCAGGGAAAGTTTACGCAAGCTGATTTTTCCGAGTATCATGCGCAATATCTGCACCCGCCGCGCCTTGCGCGCGAACTGCAGGTGTCGCGGCAACCCGGCCACGTCGTCGCCCCGCCAGTTTTCCCGGGCAAAGTCCACGGCCATCGCTTCCAAGTGACTGTTGGCCAGCAACTGGTCGAGCCCCGCCAGTTGATTGCGAAACGCGGCGTAATCTTTGTTGGGTCCGACCGGAGTCAGGTCTGGACGCAGCCAGGTTTTCAGGGCAACTTCCGGGGCGACGGTTTCGATAGTATTGTTTACACTAAATTATACACGCCGTTTTTGTGCCGAAACCAGGAAATCCTCCCGGTTTCGGTCTCTTCATTTTTACGCTACCTCCTCTTCTCCAACCTCTTGCGCTTGTGGGACACGCTCCATGTAGGGTTCGATGGCGTTGGTGAGGTCTCGAACGCTGGTGAAGCTGCCATCGCGGATACAATCGACGGTGAGGTCGCGGAAGAAGCGCTCCACTAGATTCAACCAGGAAGAGGATGTTGGAGTGCAGTGCGATGCGCTCGACGCCATGGGCTTTGGCATGGCGCTGATTGCGCCACTTTATCCAGCTCTTCACTTTGGCGTGCTTGTGGGTGGCGTCGTTGTCGATGATCAGATGCAGGACCAAGCTGTCGGGTGCCTGCGCATCGATGTGCTTGAGGAAACCGAGCCATTCGCGGTGGGTATGCCGAGAGGCGGTGCGTCGCATGATTTTGCCGTCCAGATAGCCGAGGCCGTCGAATAGCGTGACCGTGCCGTGGCGGGTGTAATCGTGGGTGGCGGTTTTGATGTGCCCGATACCCAATGGCAGGCCGGCTGGGTGCGCTCAAGCGCCTGGCACTGGCTTTTCTCGTCGCCACACAGCACCAAGGCCCGATCAGGCGGATTCAGATACAAGCCGATGACATCCCCAAACTTGGCCTCAAAGTTCCGGTCACGCGACAACTTGAACGTTCGTTGCAAATGGAGCTTCAGGTCGTTGGCCCGCCACAGACGCTGCACGGAGTGGGCCGACACCCCCTTGGTGGCCTTGGCCATCGCCCGTGAGGACCAGCGGGTGCGCCCGGCCGGGGGTTGCGTGACCTCAGTGACGATCTGCGCGCGAATCGCCACATCCACACTCGGCTTCCGGCCCGAACGTCTCGCTTCGGCCCATCCAGCCAACCCTGCCTCACGAAATCACTTTTCCCACTTCGCCACCACCGGACGATTCACTCCGATCTGAGCAGCCACCGTCTCCTGGCTTTTCCTTTCGGCCCGCAACAACACGATGCGCGCCCGCCTGACCTCCCGTTGCGGCGTGGTCGGGCGTTTGCTCATCTGTTCAAGGTCTTGATGCTGCGCGGCATCAATGATTAGCGGATTAACAGGGCGGGCTATGCACCCATCCTGTACTACTATTTTTGTTTTATATATAGCTAATTAACTCCCACTACACTAAAATTGACGGTTAAGGAGCTGGGGTAGCTCTTGGGGTTGCATCAAATCGCACCCGATCCGGATTCGTCCTGGTTGGGTGCTTTTTTGTGCGCGGTAAGCAGAGGAAGCGTGACCGGGCCGGGCGGCAGTGGCGGCGGCCTGGACTCGCGAGCTGATCTTGGGCCGCGCCAGATGGGGGCGTGGTGGGCGAGGGCGAGGTGGCCCGGGGGGCTTCGCCGGTTAGTTTCCGGCCATCGCCGTTACTCGACGTAGAAGGGGAAGTTGCCGGAGGCGCCGCCACCGTGGCCGTCGCGGACGTACAGGAAAACTCGATACGGACCGGTTTGGGCGGGCATGCAGAGGAGGGCGTGGGCACCACGGTTTTCGACCACGGTATCAGCGATGACGGGCGGAGACTCCTCGGGGTCGCCCCCAAATTTTCGATCCTGGGTTTCGGCGATGATCAGCCACTCAAACTGGAGGGAGTCGGTGTCGTTGGCTTGACGCGGGCGACCACGGTATGCTCGGAACCAGCGGTGACTTTTGCTTCGCGGAAGTCTGCCTCCAGGTGGTGGATAATCGGGCTGGGGTTGGCGGGTTCGGCTCCGCTCCAGGCACGCACGATGACGTCGATGGAGGGCGTGCGTTCGCCGGTCGGCAGAAACATGCTGAACCACGTGGCGGTGGTTTCTTGTGTCTGGCCCCAGAACAAACAGAAGGTGCCGAGGCAGAGGTTGCGGGGGGCCGACATGGCGACGAAGTGGTTGTCGAAGTAAGCCTCGGCTTTTTCGGCGGCGGTCGGTTCGAGCGGAGCGCCCCAGGAGGTCGCGGGGAGTTCCCAGTGTCCGTCGGGTCCAAATTTGGTACTGAGGTAGGGGCGGTCCCAGCCCTGAGCTTCGAGGAGGCCGTCCACTTGTTCGGCGCCGCGGTAGATATTAATTCCGAGTAGATCGAGCGACTCGTAGTGGGCCTGCATGGCGGCGACCTTATTGTCGCCGGCGCCGGCGAGCACGGTGCCAACGGGGTGATGGGGGTCCTCGGCTTGGATCAAGCAGCAAGGGTTTCGAGTTCGCGCCAGACGCGCGGGTCAGTGCCATCGCCCTCCATTTCATTGCCGAGACCCCACATGAGGACGGCGGGATGGTCGCGGTAGCGCCGCACCGTGGTAAGATGGCGAGGAAGAAGACCGGGAAGTGAGGCTAATCGACGGGCGGCGATGTCGGGCGAAGCCGGACCTGAGGACACGGGGAGCAGTCGGTCAGCCGCGGAGGGCTGCTGAGTTTGGGACGGGTCGGAGGTTTGACGATCAGGCTTTAGCTTCGCTGGCGGCGAGGTCGTGTTCCATTTCTTGCACCTCGGATTCGCGGAGCGGGTAGAACCAGATGACGACTACACTGGCGATGGCGAAGGCAGCGGGGAGGACCGTAAAGAGGAGACGGATGCCGAGAAGACTTTCGGAGGTTTGAGCGTGTTGGCCACAAAGCCGTAGTAGGTGAAGACAATGCCGGACCCAATGGTGAGACCCATTTTCTGAGCGAATTGGGCGGATGAAAAGATGAGGGCGGTAGAACGGTGACCGTGTTTCCACATGCCATAGTCAGCGGAATCGGCGAACATGGCCTAGACCAAGGCGGGGGTGGGGCCGACAATGCAGGTTCCGATGATGTTGACGACCAGCATGAGCATGGTGGCCTCGGGCGGAATAAAGAAAAAGGAGGCCATGGCGATGGCGTTGCCGAGGGAGAGCCAGATCATGAGCTCCCGTTTGCCGGCCAGGCGGGTGAAGAACGGAGTGCAGGCGACGCCGGCGATGAGAGCGAGGGTGCCGCTGGTCATAAACACGGTGGTGCGGTCGAAAACACCGATCCATGGGGTGCCATCGTCGCCAATGTAGTATTTGAAGTAGTGCACCGTGACGGCTCCGCGGATGGCGACGTTGGCGAGAGTGAGCACCCCGGCGAAGGAAAGGATGATCCAAGGAGTGTTGCGCAGGAGAAGTCGGAGCTCTTTGCGCAGGTCCGGGGTTTGGCTGGCAGGGGGATGCACGCGTTCCTTGGTGGAGAGGAACGTGATCACGAACAGGCCGACGGCGAAGATGGCCATGGTGATCTGGAATCCGGCGGCCTCATTGCCTTCACCGAATTTGGCGATGAGCGGACGAGCGGCGGCCACGATAAGGAGTTGGCCGGTGAAGGCGCAGACAAAACGAAAGGTGGAAAGGGAGGTTCGCTCTTGGGAGGACGGCGTGATGACGCCGAGCATGGCGGAGTAAGGGATATTGATCGCGGTGTAGATCAACATCATGGAAATGTAGGTGATGTAGGCGTAGATCAGTTTGCCGGATGCACTGAAGTCGGGGTTGGCAAACAGCAGGTAGAGCGTATCCCACAAGCGCAAGAGGTTGGAGATGAGGAGGTAGCGTAAAAATAAAGAGGCCGAAACCGGGAGGATTTCCTGGTTTCGGCACAAAAACGGCGTGTATAATTTGGTGTGAACAATACTATCGAAGCCGTCGCCCCGGAAGGTGCCCTGAAAACCTGGCTGCGTCCAGACCTGACTCCGGTCGGACCCAACAAAGATTACGCCACGTTTCGCGATCAACTGGCGGGGCTCGACCAGTTGCTGGCCAACAGTCACTTGGAAGCGATGGCCGTGGACTTTGCCCGGGAAAACTGGCGGGGCGACGACGTGGCCGGGTTGCCGCGACACCTGCAGTTCACGCGCAAGGCGCGGCGGGTGCAGGTATTGCGCATGATGCTCGGGAAAATCAGCTTGCGTAAACTTTCCCTGAGCATCGCCTCCAGCGATCTGTTGGCCGACTTTTGCGGAGCGCGCCGGATCGACGGCATCAAGGGGGTCTCCCAAAGAAAGCGTGCGGGAGCGTGCGTCCAAATGCTTCACCGCCGAGCAGGTGCGCAGGATGAGCCAAGTCATTATCGAGCTGTGCGGTGAGGCGGACCGGGCGAGCGAACTGGGACTGGCTGCGGCGCAGCCGATGGATACGTGCCTGGTGGACTCGACCTGCCTGCAGGCCAACATCCATTTCCCGGTCGACTGGGTGCTCTTTCGCGACGTGAGCCGCACCCCTGCTCAAGGCGGTGAAACTGATCCGTGCAGCGGGGTTGCGGGGTCGGATGCCGAACGAGCCGCCAGTCTTTGCCAAGCAGATGAATCGGTGGTGCATCGCGATGACCCACAGCCGACGGCGCCGCGATGCGAAGCGGGCCCGCAAGGGCGTGCTCCGCCAGATGAAACGCCTGCTGCGCACCATCGGCGAGCACGCCCGCCGCCACCGCAACCACCTCGTCGCCGACTACGCCCGGACCCGCTGCAGTGAGCGCCAGGCCACCCGCATCATTGCGCGCATCGACGCCATGCTCGAGCAACTGCCGGCCGCGATCAAACAGGCCCACGAACGCATCATCGGCGCGCGACCAGTGCTCAACGCCGAGAAGATCCTCCGCGTCTCCGAACCCGACGTGCAGACCGTGGTCCGGGGCAAGGCGTCCGGCGAGGTCGAGTTTGGCAACACCCTCATGATCAGTGAAAACGTGACGGAGTTGATCACCGATTGGCAGTGGTATCAGGAAATGACTCCGGCCGAATGGCGTCAGTTCGACCTGAGCCTCGAGCGCCAGAATCAGTTCGACCTGAGCACCCCGATCAAAGCGGCGAGCACCGACCGAGGCTTCTCGACCCAACGGCTGTGCGAACGCTTGGCCGAAGCCGACATTTATGACGCCACTTGCCCCCGCGATCCGCAGCAACTGCAACGGCGCATGCAGGAGCCGCAGTTCGTGGCGCTCCAACATCGCCGGGCTTCGACGGAAGCCCGCATCGCCATCATCAAGCAACGCCAAGGCAAGCGATTGAGTGCCAGAGGCTTCACGAATCGCTACCTGGCGGTAGCCTGGAGCATCCTCGGTCACAACCTGTGGCTCATCGCCCGACTGCTGGCCGACCAACCACCGCAGGCCCAAGCCGCCTAAAACCACCACGCCTACTCCAACGATGAACAATAAACCGGCTGCCGGAGGTTCCCTCATGGAAACGATCCAGGCACTGACTGCTGCGACACTGCAATTTAGCCATTAAATTGCATCTGCGCGCGCCTACATCCGCCATTGGTAGCCGGAAATCCGCTCAAAAATCGGCTTTCCTGCCCCCCTTCCAAAATCAGGGTAAATGGGACACGCTCCAGTTAACCGGCAGCAGATCGCTGATGTCGGCACCTGGGAGTCGTTGCGGCAGCCTGGTGAGCACGTCGCGCAGATAGTCCAACGGGTCGTGCCCGTGACGTTGGCAGCTGATCACGATCGAGTAGATGATCGCCGAGCGTTGGCCGGCATCGGGATGCCCTACGAACAGCCAGTTCTTTTTGCCCAACGCTGAGGGGCGGATGGCGTTTTCCACCAGATTGTTGTCCAGTCGGGTTTCACCGTGCTGCAGGTGCGCGACCAATGGTTTCCACTGACCGAGCAGGTAGGTAGGTGCCAGGCCTTGCCCAGGCCGGACTTGGGGCGCACGTGCGCGCGCAGCCTCAACACCACCACGCGCAACCAATACAGCTTACGGGTAAAGTCGCGCTCGCGTCTTTGCTGCCGCTGCCGCGCATCGATACCGGCCTCATCCCACTGCTTGTCCTGATGATACATCCATGCGATCAGCCGCAGGATCCATTGGGCTACTCGCGAGTTCTCCGCTTGGGCTTCAAAAAACTTACGCCGCGCGTGTGCCCAGCAGCCCACCCAACACACCTCGGGATGCGTCGCCACATACGCGGGATAGGCACCATAGCCATCGGATGGCATTATCCCGGCAAAACCTTCGACCAGCGACGTCAGTTCGCCGTGCTGGCGCGATGATCGCCAGTCGAGAGCACGTCATCACCCGGGCCGCTCATCACCCACATCCATCCATTCTTGATTTTGCCCCGTGTTGGATCCGGGTCGTGACATCGCACCGGCGTTTCATCGACTTGCACGTAGCTGGATTCGAGCAACCTGCGGCGCATGCCCTGGTAAATCGGTTCCAGCCAGTCTGAGGCGATGCGCACCCACTCGACCATACTCTGACGCTGTAGGCGCGCTCCCCAGCGCGACGACATCTTCTCGAGCCGATACCGCGGGGCGTGATCGACATACTTGCTGATCAACACCCAGGCCAAGAGTCCCGCCGAGGCGTAGCCGCCCTCCACCGGGCGCCCCCGTGCGGGTGCCACCACCGGCGCACGATCGAGCTGGGCCTTGGCCCGATACTTCGGGCGCACGAACTCGCGCTTGAACAACTTCGTCGGCACCACATCGACCTCGAAGCTGCGCTCCTCGCCGAGCTTTTCAAACTGCTCCGGGGCCGCCAGCACCTCCTCGAGCTCGATCACCACAGTCTCTTTCACCGGCAGGTACGCGAAGGCCTCGGCTCGCAAGGGCAGCTTCTCGCGAGAGGCCCGCCGCCGCTCGTAGTGAACCGTCTCGGGCGTGGCCGTCTGCTCGATTAGTTTTTGCTGATCGGCGAGCTTCAGTTTCAACTGCGCCGCATCGAGCTTCTCACTCTTACCCCCACCAAACACCTGCTTGCGCAGCCACTCCAACTGCGAGCGCAGCGCCACGTTTTCGCTCTCCAAAGCGAGATAGGCAGCAGGCAGTTGTTCCAGGGGCGGCACGCTTAGTATCCACATATAGGATACTATTAACAGCAACCTTTTTTCGCGTTCATACCACGCTTTTTTTCGCACCATCCTTCAGGTCGATTCCGCCCAGTAACATCGTCAGCGCTTCGGCACTGAGCGTCACCTTCGCGCCGTCGCCACCGCGCGGTCACGTGAAGCAACCCTTCTCCAGCCGCTTGGCCAGCACCCACACGCCGGTGCCATCCCAATACAGCAACTTCACCCGGTTGCGCCGCTTGTTGGTGAACACGAACAACGCACCGCCAAAGGGATCTTCACGCAGCACCTGGGAAGCCACAGTCCACAACCCGTCAAACTGCTTTCGCATATCCACCGGTTCAATTGCTAGGTGGATCGTCAGCGCCGAAGGCAAACCGATCATCGCCGTCAGTTGCGCAGGGCTTTGACCAACGCGGCCATGGCGATCGGATCGTCACCACGCAACCGCGTGCCGTCCGGCAGCCTCACCTCCAACGATGCCGCCGGAGGCGACATCGCGCCCAAGCGCAGCGTTGCGAACGAAGGGCGCGCCGGGCTCGCCGCCGCCGCTACCGCACCCTTGCGCCGCCGGGCCGTCCCAGCCATGCCACACACGTCGCGTATTTGAGGCCCTCGCGCTTCGCGAACGCCTTCTGCGTCAGGCCGCTCTCGCGGTAGATCGCTGCGCTACGCAGCCTGGCGTCCGCGCCCATCGCGCTTGTGGTTCTGCACCTCCACTTCCATTGCTTCCATCCTGCCAATTTACCCGCAAAATCACTTCCCGCATAGGAGGTCGCCTCTCGGACGCTTACGTCCCTTTGGCCAGTCGTCGTGGTAGTTGGCGGCGCGACTGAACAGATTCGCCCGTTACTCTTGCGGCAACCAGTGCTAATTACCGAGAATCCCGAATGGGAGGAAGGTATCGCCGCCTCCCTCCGCGCCGGGTTGCGGACTATCACAGAGTTCTCCCGCCAGATTGAAAACGTTATCTTTACGCTCTGTGATCAGCCTTTCCTGAATACCTCCGTATTATCCACCTTGATTCACGCACGCGCCCAACAGGGAAAGCCCATCGTCGCGGCCCGATATGGTGGGCAGGCCGGAGCCACCGCGTTAGTTCATCGCCAGGCATTTCAATTCATTGGCTCATCTAACCGGAGATCAAGGCGCCCGCCGCTTGATCAATGCTTATAAACCGACCGAATGCGAGTTGCTCGATTTCCCGGCACTTGCCTTGGACATCGATACTCCTGACGACCTCACAAAAATTGACCGATTGAGCGCTGATCTCAAAGGGCCGACGCCCGTTCGCTAAGCCGACTTTTCAATTGGCGCGCATGATTTAGGGCCTTGTCTGGAGAAGAGTCCGTCACCGTAAAATGTCCCATTTTACGGCCCAGACGAGGTTCCTGCTTCCCGTAAAGATGCAATTTGACCTGCGGGTCCTCGAGCAATTTGCCCCATGCCGGAGAGCCGACCAATTGACCGTCGGACCAATCCCACGCATCGCCCAATAGATCTACCATCACGGATGCCGGAGCTAAACGTCCGGTGTCTCCCAAGGGCAATCCCGCAACCGCTCGCACCTGTTGTTCAAACTGCGATGTGACACACCCATCCAATGTCCAATGTCCAGAATTGTGCGTGCGTGGCGCCATTTCATTCACCATCAATTCCCCGTCATCCGTATAAAATAGCTCCACGGCCAGGATCCCCTCGAGGGTCATTGATTCTGCAATATTGATCGCGAGCTCACCAGCCCGATCCGCGACGGCAGACGGGATTCGTGCCGGGACGATCGAGAAATCCAAAATGTGTTTGGTGTGAATATTTTCCGCCACCGGAAACGTTCGGATCTCCCCCTGAGGATTGCGGGCTACGATCACCGAAAGTTCACACTTGAAATCGATAAATTTCTCCACCACCGCACGTTCCCGCGCGAACGCCACGACCGCTTGTTCTACGTCGGCTGCTTCCGTGACTTTTAGCTGTCCTTTCCCATCGTAGCCAAAGTCAGCGGTTTTGACCACACACGGTAAACCAATACGTTTGATCGCTTTAGCCAGATCATCTCCCACTTCAACCTCCGCAAATGGGACGTGGGGAACTCCATTTTTCCGCAGCCACTTTTTTTCCCTCATCCGATTTTGGCAAATTTCCAATACTTCCCAATGCGGCCGCAGTGGCACCAATTTTTCGATCTCCCACAGGGGCTCTACCGGAATATTCTCAAATTCATAAGTGACCGCCGCACAGCTTTGCGCAAATTCGCGCAGTCGCTCGATATCCTTGTAATTTGCGTTGTATTCCCTCGAGGCCACCTCCCCCGCCGGACACCGCTCTGCCGGCTCGAAAACATGCAAACGATACCCCATTCGGGTCGCCGCATGGGCCAGCATACGGCCAAGTTGGCCACCACCTAATACACCGAGAGTGCTGCCGGGAGGAATCATCCCGAAAACTGAAAAGCTAAAAACGTGAAAGCAGAAAGCCGAATCACCCGCGCCTCCAAGTTAAGGGCCTTCAATTCTTACTCCCGTCACGCCTTGGCCTACACTCCTTCACGGTGCCTCCGGTAACGACGCCTTGAGCACCGCGTGCGTTTGATTTGTCCGGAATTCATCGAGCGCTCGCTTGATGCGTTTATTGCCCAAAGCCAAAATAGCCGCCGCAAACAAGGCCGCATTTTTCGCCCCGGCCTTGCCAATCGCAAACGTAGCTACAGGCACCCCTCCCGGCATCTGCACAATCGATAGCAACGAGTCCTGCCCCTTAAGGATCCGCGATTCCACAGGCACCCCCAGCACCGGCAACGCCGTCAATGCTGCCGCCATTCCGGGCAAATGCGCCGCACCTCCTGCTCCGGCAATAATCACTTTGAGCCCTCGTTCTTCCGCCGTCCGCGCGTAATCATACATTTTATCCGGTGTGCGGTGCGCACTCACCACCAACTGTTCGTAGGGCACTCCGAGAGCATTCAACGTCTGTGCGCTATGCTGCATCGTGTCCCAATCGGACGTGCTGCCCATGATAATTCCAACGAGAGGCTTGGCCATGGAGAAAAGTTTCCGCGCACAGCATTCCGCTGTCAGCTTCTAAACTTCAAACCTTCACGCAGTGGACGGACGCCAGCCCAGTAGTCTCGCTGGCAACAACACCAAACCCTGCAGAAAACGCAACACCCCCGTAAACAACACCCCAATCAGTTTGAATGGGAGCAACAGCACCCACACCACCGGATACGCGATGAGCGCCAGCAATGCCAACGACCAACACAGGATGAATAATACACACCAAAGTAGAAACGAGAAAAACGAAGTCATAACCTAGGCCTCCAACTTAAAATATACTCACAACAATGAAACGTCTTTGGGCATGTGCACCACGACTGTGCCTGCAATCTTGTCATGCCATGATTGATGCTCCGGATCAAAAGCGACCCAGATAAACCCAAGACCCAATATAAAGAGGGATAGGAATGAACCCAACCCTCGCACCAAGGCCACCGACCAATCCAGCGAATTGTCATCCAAACGCACGACCTTCAGTCCCAGCACAATACCACCGATCGTCGTGCCTTTGAGGCTCCACATCACGATAAAATAGACCGCAGCGAATAGGGGAAAATATTCCCCCGGATCGAAGTACTTCGCTTCCAGCATGTTTCCAATGATCGCCAGCAACAAGATATCCAGAAGCGTCGCCCCCAACCTCGGCCAGAATCCAGCTCGAGACAAAGTCGATGGCTGCACCGGCACCGATTGCGCTCGCAGGGGCGGCGGCACTCCGGCCCCCCGCTGCTGCCCCGGCACTATCGCTCGCCTTACTTTCGCTTGTGACCTGGCCCAACGGCGGGGGCTCCGCGCGGCCCACCGCTGGATCCACATTGGCGTCCATTGCCGATGTCACGCCGCTTGCGCCTGCTTCAGCTCCCCCGGCTGCCGCCACTCCAGGTTGCGGTGGTACGCCGGATTCACTGCCTCCGTTTTTCCGAGCGTTTTTAGCTCTATCCGACTGCATGCCCAATAAAATGGTGTAAACTACCATACCCGTCCCGAGCACACCTGAGAGCTTCATGAAGGCAAACCCAGCGAACGGTATCAAGTAAATCACTAAAGTCAGCAAACCACCCACCAAAACCGCCAAAACTGGCGCTTGGTAGTTCGCATCACTCGAAAACCGTCGACCGACCCAAGCGAGAAAGACTGCTTTGCCAAAAATACTAACAAAGAACATGACGAAGACCAATATAAACGCCCCGATCACCGTGAACGACAACACGATGAATGCCAGTGGCGTGATCAACGCGGTCAGCAACGCGGTCAGCAACGCGGTCAGCAACGCGGTCACCACCGTCAGCCCCGGACGCGACTCCATCGTCTCCGCGCAGCGTTTCACTGCTTTCGACATGATCAAGGCGATGAACATGTAAAGTAGCAACGCCGCTCCCGCCACCATCCATGCCCACCCCAGATGAGGCCCAACCCAGAGAGGGCGCCCCCATACTAAACAGTTGCTCACCCATGCCTTCAACCACTCCACATCCACCACCGCTCCGCCCAATATCGGCATTTCCTGTATATCGCCATCTATCCGCGACCCCGGTGCCCGTTCCACGGTGCCGCCAATCGACAAGACATCTCCGTGCAAATGCGCCTCCGGACCCACGCGCACGCCTCCCAATACAGCCACGATGTCTCCGTGCACTTCTCCGTTGACGGTTACGTTACCCAAAACCGCCACACCCTCCCCGCCCACATACCCATTAATGGACAAATCACCTAGCACCGCCACGGCTTCGTTACGTACCTCACCATCGATCACATTGTTACCCAAAATCGCCACGGCTTCGCTCGCCGCTTCGCCCACGCTCAAAGCGACATCAGCCATAATGCCGACCCGTTCCGGTGCCCGACGCAAGCGCTGCTTCCGCGCCTCCTCTACCGGATCCTCCACTTTCTGGTCCTCCGCAGCGTTAACCTGAACGTCGGCCACGTCGTCCATCACGTCTTCGATCGCGGATACGGCCTCAGCAATCTGCTCCGCCACTTCCGACGCGATATCCGCTTCTGATGAAGCATTGCCCCCCAGCTCACGGAGACCTCCCCGAGTCTCTTCGTCACCTCCATCTCTGGACGTGGTTTCATCAGGCGACTCAGACTCGGAAGTCACGCCGGAATCCTCCAAAGGCGCGGAGGTCGGTTCAACGGTTACCGGTGTCACCGGTTCATCCCCCGCGTCTTGCGCAGGAAGAGTCAGAGGCAACATGAGACACCATGCGAGGCCCAAGCCTGTCATGGATTTAAGGATTCGAGTCAGTTTCAGTTTTTGAAATCGCTTGGGAAAACAGTTTTCGGGATTCATCCGGCCTTCAACGTTGGTTCGCCCACAATACGCGGTAGGCCGTCGCCCCCAGCCCGATCATCATCGCATACGCCGCTCCAATCACTCCCAGAGCAACATAGAGCCAATGGGTCGATAAATTCGGCATGAAGAGCCGTCCGAGGGAGACCAATGTCGTGCCGGCGGTCTTCAACGTCGCCCCCGCATCCGAGATCGGACGCAACAGGTTGCCTACCGTTTGGGCACTGACCATTCCTGCCAAATGCATTGAGCCCAGCAAGGCCGCCGCCGCCAAGGCAACGCCCACTAGAATAAAGCTGAGGCGCACCGGCTGCGGCCAATTGGCATAACTCTTATTCCACCATGGCAGCGCTTGCCGCCAGGCGATCTCGCCCAACACACGTGCTTCAAGGGACATCGGGGCTCGCCGCGTCGGTTGCTCGCGCAAGACCGCGTGGATTTTCTGTTCGAGTTGTTCAGGAGTGAGACGGGCCATGGTAATTAGATTTGAGCGGTTAAGGTTTCGTGTGCGGTGCCGCTGCGCATAAGAATATGCGCCAATGCGGCCCGACCGCGGAGAATGTCAGTTTTTACTTTGGACAATGACCCCCCCCAACCGGCGCGAGATCTCATCATAGGGTTCTTCTTCAAAGTGATAACGCACCAGGGGCACCCGCTGATGCTGAAGGAGCTGTTCCACCGCCGTTTCCACCCACTCTCGCCGGTCTCCTTGGTTGAGCTCAACCAGAAAATCCCCATCGGGCGCTGCGAACTCCACCTGCTCACCTTCATCCCCGTCATCGTCGCGATGCGTCAACTCGGAGAAAAAACGCCACCGTTTGCGATAACGTTGTAAGTGATTGATGCATAAATTGGTTGTCACTGTCTTTAACCAACCACCCGCCGTCGGGCTCGTGCCCAGATCGTCAAACCGTTCGTAGACCTTCAAGAAGACTTCCTGCGAGATATCCTCGGCCTGCGCCGGGTTTCCAAGCAGGCGCACTGCTGTGGAGTAGACCATGTCTTGGTAGTTGCGCATAAACGTCGTAAAATCGACCGGGGTCATATTCCCCGTGGGTTCCTGTTGGACTGGAGCTTCATCGTTCATGCCAAGAACACGCCGCAGTCCAACACTGAGTGCACAGGCTGAGAGGAAGTGGTTCCCGTTCTCCTAATGCACTATAATGAATACTATACGTTTGATATATGGGATTGAGGCCTGCGGCAGGCCGCAGGAAGGGAGCGGTGAGCAGCTATACACAAGCCAGAGAGAGGACGACCGGCCCGGCAAGCCGGGCCGGTCGTCCTCTCTCTGGGAAAAACTCCGCGCTGGCGTCGTGGGCGCAGAGCGGAGGATTTGGAGTGGTGGCAAAAATACAACGGCGCATCACCGCCAAGGAACACGAGGCGATTCATGCCGGTTTGGCCCAGGGCCCAGGGCAAAAGCGGCGCTCAGCTTACCGCCGCCCTCGGCCGCGACGCCTCGGTGGTCAATCGCGAGATCACCCGCAACGGCGGGCGCAACAGCTACAGCGGCATGGATGCGCAGACTCGCACTTGCCGTCGGCCCAAGTGCGCCGTGCGCACCAAAGTCGCCGACACGCCCGCCTTGCGCGACGAGGTGCTGGCCCTGTTTGCCACCGGCGCTACGCCCAAGCAAATCGAAGTCGCCTTGAGACGACGTCATGGCCTTGATCTAATCCGACGCGTGAGCCACGAAACCATCTACGACTTCATCTACGTCCACTCCAAAGGCTCGGTTAAGAAGGAGTTGATCGCTTATTTGCGGCGCAAGAAGCCCCGGCGCAGTCCCGCCCCCCGCGCCAAGGGCAAGCTCTCGGGCCAGTTGCCGGGCGCGATCAATATCGGCGAGCGACCCGTTGAGGTGGAGCGCCGGGAGGTGCCCGGACACTGGGAGGCCGACTTGGTCATGGGTGCGGGCAATCGCACCGCCATTTTGGTCATCACCGAACGGGTCTCCCGCTACGTGATGATCGTCCCGTTGGGCGGCGCCAAAGACGCGATCAGCATCGCCCGCGCTCTCATCCGGGCCTTCAAACGCCTGCCCGCCCACCTGCGCAAGACCCTCACCTACGACAACGGCCGCGAAATGGCCCAACATGCCGCCTTCTCCCTTGCCACAAAAGTGGCGGTCTACTTCTGCAATCCACACAGCCCTTGGCAGCGCGGTGCGGTCGCGAATATCAACGGTCTGATCCGGGAATACTTCCCTAAAGGCATCGACTTTAACACCGTCACCAAAGGCCAAATCGCCACAGCGGAGTGGCTACTCAATTAATCTCCCTCGCATCGGGCTCGACGGACAGTTCTCCCGCTGAAGTCTTTCATGCTATTATACAAAACAAAAAACTGTGCACTAGCCGCTTGACGCCGCCCACCGCTATGCTGCGCATAGTTACAGATTTTTTTAGGCCGCCTCCGATGGTTCCGCGAGCCCAATCAAAACTAACCCAACCAGGGACTTGGGGGCGACCGTCTGCCGCGTTTCCTCGTAGGTCACCCTTGGGAACGGGCATGTTACTCCATCAGGGAACGCCACCGGGCAAAATTTTCAGTAGTCTCGTCCTTCGCGCGACGCAGCAACTGATCATTCAGTCCGACCACACTCTTCATTTCGGCCGAATCCTCCCACTCATCCGATTCGCCACGTAATCCATATCCGTTATCGGCTGCCATCTTGGCAGCTAGATGTAGCACGCAGGCCCCCCGATGCTTGAGGCGAGTCTCCACCGGAGCCGCTGCGTGTCGCACCGCCCGCACCAGCGCCTCCGGAAAGTTCCACTTCATCATCAGGTCCGCCCCGGCCTGCGCCCCCGTGGTGCGGAAGTTATCACGCTCCCACGTCACCAATGAATCAAAAACACTGTCGCTCTATCGCCCGCTATGCGGCCGATAGAGCTGCACCACCCGATCCAACAGCAATCTCCCATAATTCCTCAATAGCTCCGTGGCATACGCGGATCGATATTCACCGTCCAACGATCGCTCGATAGCTTCCGCTGCCAACGCTTCATATAACGCATTCTCCCGCATGCGCTGACACCCCATACCGTAGGAATTCAGCGATGAGGTCGTGCTCTGCAACGTCACCGCGATGCCCACGATTCGATACACTTCGCTCAATCCTACTCGATGCAGCGCTTCCCCCAAGTCAGCAATCGAACCCGACGCCCGACCTCCGACCGCCATACTATTGGCGACCCGTAATATCCTCCCGCACAAAACAGTGTCCCGACTCAATAAATCCGCAACTTTCGCGAGCTCAGTCCGTGGGTCGAGCATCAGCTCTACCCACTGCGCAAACACCCGAGGGCCTGCCGAGAGTTTTTCGGCCGCTCGTTCATACGCATAACTGGGCAAATCTGCAGCTAACATCGGCGATCTCGTCAACGGCACAACCCATCCGCCACTTGAGCAAATCACGGAATTCCCAGTTTGCTGTTTTCTGCAACCTCAGCGTTCGCCAACGTGTGCTGACTCAATGGAAATCGCCGTATGGACCCTTACGTCCTTGCTGATGCTGGCAGTCCTCGTGCCACTCGTCCCGGGCACGACCTTCATCCTGCTGGGCGTCCTGTTACATAAACTACTCCTTCCTCATTCCCTATCCCTTAACATGTTGGGTTGGGTGGCCGGGATTTGGTTCGCTTACGTTGTCATAGATTTCTTGGGCGTGCTAGTCGGCACTCGCGTGTTTGGCGGCACCAAATGGGGAATGGCCGGAGCGAGCGGCGGTGCTTTCGTGGGAATGTTTTTCTCCCTCCCCGCGCTCCTCCTGGGCACTATCTTCGGGGCTATCGTCGCCGAGCGTTACACCGCCAAACGCACTCATCGAGAATCACTGCGCGCCGGTTTCGGTGCCGTGTTCGGCTTCATCCTCTCCACCGTCGGGCGACTGGCCTGCGCGTTTCTCATGATCGCCTTGTTTGTGTACGCGGCACCGTGGCCCTCTCTGCCGGCCTGGCTCCAATGGACAAGTTGAGCAGTCTACAAAAAAGCCTCGGATAATCTTGAATACTCGCGGTCGACCCGACTGCACCAATCCATCGAATTTATCGCGGGAAAGTTCCAACGCAGCCAATTTCTCCTCCGTCAATTCCCAGTAGGGAATCTCTCCCGCAATAGCAGCCTCACCTCTCACCCCCAAGGCGCCGGCCACGTTTAATACGATTCCCATCAGCGGGGTCTCACGAAGCCCGCCTTCCAAATATTGACCCCGCACTGCGTCCAACACGTCTTCCCCAAAACGCCAATCGCGTAAGACCAGTTCAGCCACCTGCGGATTCGTGAATCCGAGCGTCGCTCGCTCCCAGCCCAATAAATCCGTAGCCGAAGCCGGCGCGATCCAGTCACACTCCCGCGTCACCCAATCGATGATCCGCATGCCAATACTTCGCACCAGTGCCGAAGTGTAGGCGACGCGACGATCCAGCCCACACTCCCCGGCAATCACTTCCGCCGCCACGCCATGCAAAAGGGTGGTCTTCGCCAAACGGCCGGCAAAAACTCCATAAGTCGGCATCGCCATCTCTGCCAGACGCGCCGTCGTCGCCAAGCTCACCATCCGATAAACTTCCCGGAGGCCCACCCGCGCCACGGCATCCTCCACGGCACTGATACGGTCGCCGCCATAGACCGGACTATTGCTGACCCTCACGACGCTCGCCGCCAAAGTGGAATCTCTCCGCAACAACGCCGTAGCTTCATCAATCACCATATGGGGATCCAACGTAAACTCGTTAAACTCCGCCAGTATCCCCGGCGACGCCGGCAACTTGGCCGCTGCGCGCAGCAAGGTTTCTTCAGAAATGGCAGGAGCAACAGACTGCATGTCACTTCGCCTTATCGACTCGATTCGCTCCTCGCTTAACCGCAAAAAAACAAACGCCGCCCCTCAAGGGACGGCGTGCGTGAAGGCGACTGGCACCTGAGCCAATACGGCTGATCCTCAAGAGCCCTACATGCGGCAGATCAACAGCTCCCGCTCGTAGACCATTTCCTTCGGCAAGTGATCATGCAACGTGAGGAACAGTTCCTCATGACCCATGATCTCGCGCAGCCATGCTTGCCGATCAACCGTCTGCAACTCGTTGAACTGCTCCTCCGAGAAGTCCAATCCGCTCCAATCGATATCCTTATAGTGTGGCTGCCAACCAATCGGCGTTTCCTTGGCCGCCGTTCGACCCTTCACCCGATCAATAATCCAACGCAGCACGCGCATGTTGTCGCTGAAACCAGGCCACATGCACTTGCCGTCCTCGTCCTTGCGAAACCAGTTCACATTGAAGACACGCGGCGTTGCGGACAAAGTGCGCTGCATCTTGATCCAATGGCGGAAATAATCCCCCATATGGTAGCCACAGAACGGCAACATGGCCATCGGATCGCGACGCACTTTACCGATCGTGCCGGCCGCTGCTGCTGTCATCTCCGACCCCATCGTCGCGCCCATGTACACCCCCCCCGACCAATTGAAGGTTTGGTAGACCAGTGGCATCGTTGTAGCTCTACGTCCTCCGAAGATGATGGCCGAAATCGGCACCCCCGAGGGGTCTTCCCATGCATCGTCCGCCGTCGGACATTGGGACGCCGGCGCCGTAAATCTGGCGTTGGGATGAGCCGCCGGTGTCGTGCTCGCCGGGGTCCAGGGATTTCCCCGCCAATCGGTCAATTCCGCAGGAGTTTCATCCGTCATGCCTTCCCACCACACGCCCCCCTCGGGGGTGAGTGCGACGTTCGTGAAAATGGAATTCTTCGCCAACGACTTCATGGCATTGGGATTCGTCTTGTCCGACGTCCCCGGCGCGACTCCAAAGAAACCGGCTTCGGGATTGATCGCCCGCAAGATCCCGGAGCCATCCGGTTTGATCCAAGCAATATCGTCGCCTACGGTAGTGACTTTCCAGCCTTGCTCCGCGATTGGCGCCGGCGGGATCAGCATCGCGAAATTCGTCTTGCCACAGGCCGACGGGAATGCCGCCGCCACATACGTTTTGTCCCCTGCGGGATCTTCCACGCCCAAGATAAGCATGTGCTCCGCCATCCATCCTTCGTCTCGCGCCATATTGGACGCAATACGCAGCGCGAAACACTTCTTACCCAACAACGCGTTTCCTCCATATCCCGAACCGTAGGACCAAATTTCGCGCGTCTCCGGGAAGTGAACAATGTATTTTTCCTTGTTGCAGGGCCATGCCACGTCCGCCTGTCCGTCCTCCAAAGGCGCTCCCACGGTATGCATACATGGCACGACCCGCTTGTCGTCCTTGTCAATTTCCTCAAAGACTCTCGAGCCGATCCGCGCCATGATGCGCATGTTGGTCACCACGTACGCCGAATCTGTAATCTCGACGCCAAGTTGCGACATAGGAGACCCCACCGGCCCCATGCTGAACGGCAACACGTACATGGTGCGGCCCATCATACAGCCGTTGAAAAGCTTCTTCAAACGCCGACGCATTACAAAGGGCTCCTCCCAATTGTTGGTCGGACCAGCATTGTCCTTGGAAAGCGAACAAATGTAAGTGCGGTCCTCCACCCGCACCACGTCGGAAGGGTCGGATTGGGCATAATAACAACCCGGCCACAAATTTTCGTTCAATTTCGTGTAAGTGCCACCCTCAACCAGTAGCTGGCAGAGCGCGTCATTTTCTTCCTGGGAGCCGTCGACCCAGTGGATCGCAGCGGGCTTACAAAGAGCCGCCATCTTTGCAACCCACTTGAGTAGGTTCTTATTTTTACTGAGCGGCGTGGCGGGGTTACGCATAGTCATTAGCATGGTAAAATGGATTTTACAGTTGGAGAGTAAACCTGAAACTCACCTGCGCTACTCATCATAATCTGCACTTGAATGCTCATCAGTGGTGATTGTCGGATATTGGGTGTCCCGCCCCGTGGTTCTCTGCACCTCAAATCAATCCATCCATAAATAACGCTCATATCTCGGCCCGTATTCGAAGCTGTACTGTATTATTCCACTCTCGCTGCTCGCAATTGACCCCAACCTTTCCACTCCCCACGTTCCACTCCCATCATGTCAGACTTCGCTACCGCGATCGCCCTGGATCCTGTTAAACAATTTTCCGTATTCGCGGAGAATCGTGTCGGTCGTCTCTACGACCTGACATCCGTGTTCAAAGCCCACGAGGTGCACATTGTGGCCCTGACGGTACTCGATACCACCGACAGCGCCATCCTCCGCATGATTGTAGACGATCCCGATCTCGCCCGCGAATTGCTGATCAACAACGATTTTCCCTTCACGGAAACCTCAGTCCTCGCCACCCAAATCGAGGGCGAACACCGCATCAAACCCGTGCTCGGAGCCCTGCTCGAAGCCGAAATCAATATCCACTACGTATACAGTTTTCTGCTACGCCCCTCGGGAAAAAGTGGTTTGATCATCAACGCCGAAGATCACGAAGTCGCCGCGCAAGCACTCAATACCAGCGGTTTTCGCATACTCACCCAGGCCGATATATCGCGCTGACCTGCGATGACTGCAGGCGATTCCTCCCCTCCCCGGCCACTGCCTCAACTGTAATACCAAGTTGCAGGGGCATTGGTGCCACCAGTGAGGACAGCGGGAATTCAATTTTCGCCAATCCTTCTGGCGCATGGTCATCGATACGCTCGAACACCTCGTACACCTAGACGGGCGATTCACCGGGAGCGTCGTATCTCTGCTGTTTTACCCAGGCCGGATCACCTCCTCATTCCTCGCCGGCAAGCGCGCCAGCCAAGTCCCTCCTCTCCGGTTCTATCTCTTCGTCTCACTGCTCTTTTTTCTCACTCTGCCCCTCCGCACCGATCTCGAATTTGCTCCCCTGGCATCGATTTCGACCACCGATGGCATTCGCCAAGCCGAAGCCATCTTGGCCGAAATACACGAAGCGCAACCCTACTCGGGGTCCGACTTCTTGCAGGGCCTGCGTGAAGGTCTGACCTTCGAAGAACTGGCTGCCGATGCCGAAACCAGTCCCCAGGACCGGAAGATATTGCAGGAACTCGACAATCTCGTCGACCGCTTCTCCAACCCTCAGGAGTTCGTCGACTTCTTGCTGCGACACGCGCCCAACGTCCTTTTCTTTTCGCTGCCCGTCCTGGCCTTCATGACTCGCATACTGTTTCTCAAAGCCAAATATACCTATCTGGAACACATGGCCGTCGCCCTGCATCTCGGCACCTTCTACTTCAGTGTCCGCTTGGTCGAGGAAGGGTGAACCAAACTGCTCGGCATAGTTTCCCCCGCCTTGGCCACAGCCGCCGCCGTAGCCGTAGCCGCGATGCTCTACGCCATGGCCTACTTGCCTTGGACTTTCTACCGCGTCTTTCGTCGCGGTATCTTTGGCACACTCTGGCGCACCATCGTCTGAACTACTGTAATCGGGCCTTTGCCCTAACTGCTGCCGTTGCATTGGCTTCGGCGCCAGTGTTTGCTCAAAAGACAAACACTGCAGAAGACACCGTCCAACTCGACGCCTGCGTTGTCACCGAATTGGCCGATTTCGCCGACCAAGCGATCTCGGGCGAGACTCCCATCTCGTTCACCGCTCTGGATAAAACCAAAATCACCGAAGAGCTCGGCTCGCGCGATATTCCCCTCGTGCTCAACACCGCGCCCTCCGTTTACGCCACCACCGACAGCGGCGGCGCCGGCGATGCCCGCGTCAACGTCCGCGGCTTCTCCCAACGCAACGTGTCCATTCTCATCAACGGTGTACCCACCAACGATATCGAGAACGGCTATATCGAGAACGGCTGGCTCTATTGGTCCAACTGGGACGGTCTCGGCGACGTGACGAGCTCCATTCAGCTCCAACGTGACTCTGCCGACCCCTTCAGTCGGCGGCACAATGAACATCATCACCGATCCTTCCGGCGAACAACGCCGCGGATCCGCCAAGGTTGAATTCGGTAGCGATGGCTTCGCCAAATTCACCGGTGTGGTGAACACTGGCCTCATCGACGATAAGTGCGCCCTCACCATCGGTGCCGTCACCAAGCTCGGCGACGGTTACGCTCGCGGCCTCTGGACCGACGCCAAAGGCTACTATGTCGGCGGCACCTGGTTCGTAAACGACTCCAACCGCATCGAATTCTTCGCGGTCGGTTCCCCGCAAGAGCACGGTCAACGCACTTTCGCCTCCAACATCGCCGCCTACGATGCCAACCTCGCCCGCGAGTTGGTGTTACTCCGAAGCCGAAGTCGCCGCCGCCATCAGCCGCGGTCCAGTCGACGCAGGTTTGGAATTCAATCCCAACTATGCCCCGGTCAGCCCCAGCTACACCGGCCAGCAATACTACTGGGGTAAGCTCCACAACCGTCAGCAGCGCAGCTTCCTCAACGAACGCCAGAACTTCTTCTACAAACCGCAGGTCAACCTCACCTGGTTCTCCCAGATCAACGACCAGACCAAACTCGCCTCCGTACTCTATTACAGCGGCGGTCGCGGTGGAGGATCCAGTACCCTCGACCTCGGTTCCGGTAGCCGCGCCTTCGCTCGCTACGACAACAGTGATCCGCTTTACGGCAGTAACATCGACTGGGATGGCACCATCGCCAGCAACGCAGGCTCCTTGGATGCTCGCGGTGGTAGCAAGACCGCCGGACAGTCCCTCGACATCCTGCGTAACTCCGTAAACACTCAAGATCAATTCGGACTCATCTCCAAGTTGAGCTACTCCATGAACGAATCGACCGACGTCACCGTCGGCGTCGACTGGCGCACCGCCGAAATCGAGCATTATCGCGAAGTGCGCGACCTACTCGGAGGTGACTACTTCATCGGTGAATCCTACCACTACAGCGAATTCGACACCGTCGGTCGCCCTCTCGGCCTCGGCGAGAAAGTACACTAGAGCGTGTGCCACAAGCGCAAGAGGTTGGAGAAGAGGAGGTAGCGTAAACATCAAGAGACCGAAACCGGGATGATTTCCTGGTTTCGGCACAAAGGCAGCGTGTATAATTTGGTGTGAACAATACTACCGAAGCCGTCGCCCCGGAAGTTGCCCTGAAAACCTGGCTGCGTCCAGACCTGACTCCGGTCGGACCCAACAAAGATTACGCCGCGTTTCGCGATCAACTGGCGGGGCTCGACCAGTTGCTGGCCAATAGTCACTTGGAAGCGATGGCCGTGGACTTTGCCCGGGAAAACTGGCGGGGGGACGACGTGGCCGGGTTGCCGCGACACCTGCAGTTCGCGCGCAAGGCGCGGCGGGTGCAGGTATTGCGCATGATGCGCGGGAAAATCAGCTTGCGTAAACTTTCCCTGAGCATCGCCTCCAGCGATCTGTTGGCCGACTTTTGCGGAGCGCGCCGGATCGACGGCATCAAGGGGGTCTCCCAAAGAAAGCGTGCGGGAGCGTGCGTCCAAATGCTTCACCGCCGGGCAGGTGCGCAGGATGAGCCAAGTCTTTATCGAGATGTGCGGTGAGGCGGACCGGGCGAGCGAACTGGGACTGGCTGCGACGCAGCCGATGGATACGTGCCTGGTGGACTCGACCTGCCTGCAGGCCAACATCCCTTTTCCGGTCGACTGGGTGCTCTTTCGCGACGTGAGCCGCACCCCCTGCTCAAGGCGGTGAAACTGCGCCGTGCAGCGGGGTTGCGGGGTCGGATGCCGAACGAGCCGCCAGCCTTTGCCAAGCAGATGAATCGGTGGTGCATCGCGATGACCCACAGCCGACGGCGCCGCGATGCGAAGCGGGCCTGCAAGGGTGTGCTCCGCCAGATGAAACGCCTGCTGCGCACCATCGGCGAGCACGCCCGCCGGCCATCGCGACCACCTCGCCGCCGACTACGCCCGGACCCGCTTCAGTGAGCGCCAGGCCCTCCGCATCATTGCGCGCATCGACGCCAGGCTCGAGCAACTGCCGGCCGCGATCAAACAGGCCCACGAACGCATCATCGGCGCGCGACCAGTGCCAAACGCCGAGAAGATCCTCTGCGTCTACGAACCCGACGTGCAGACCGTGGTCCGGAACAAGGCGTCCGGCGAGGTCGAGTTTGGCAACACCCTCATGGAGCGCCAGAAGCAGTTCGACCTGAGCACCCCGATCAAAGCGGCGAGCACCGACCGAGGCTTCTCGACCAAACGGCTGTGCGAACGCTTGGCCGAAGCCGACATTTATGACGCCACTTGCCCCCGCGATCCGCAGCTGCTGCAACGGCGCATGCCGGAGCCGCAGTTCGTGGCGCTCCAACATCGCCGGGCTTCGACGGAGGCCCGCATCCCCATCATCAAGCAACGCCAAGGCCAGCGATTGAGTGCCAGAGGCTTCACGAATCGCTACCTGACGGTAGCCTGGAGCATCCTCGGTCACAACCTGTGGCTCATCGCCCGACTGCTGGCCGACCAACCACCGCAGGCCCAAGCCGCCTAAAACCCCCAAGCCTACTCCAACGATGAACAATAAACCGGCTGCCGGAGGTTCCCTCATGGAAACGATCCAGGCACTGACTGCTGCGACACTGCAATTTAGCCATTAAATTGCATCTGCGCGCGCCTACATCCGCCATTGGTAGCCGGAAATCCGCTCAAAAATCGGCTTTCCTGCCCCCCTTCCAAAATCAGGGTAAATGGGACACTCTCTACATGGCCGCACGCGACCTCGAACCCACCCGCTACACTTGGAAGGCCGAAGGCTCCGCCATCCTGGAGAAACTCCAACGCGCCCGCACCACCGCATCCCTTCATTCAGTTCAGTATAGTTAATTAACTCTCAGCACACTAGGACCCTGACCGCGCTGCCCATGTCTCTCTCCATCAAGCTTTCTTCCCGCATCGCCATCACCACCGGAGCCACCGGCCAAGTGGGATATGTTATGGTTCTAACCCTGGCCGAAGCTGGTGCCGATATCGCAATTCACTACCACGGGAACGCGGGCAAAGCCGCTGTTCTCCAGACCGAAATCGAGGCGATGGGACGACGCGCCTGTGTGGTGCAAGCCGACGTCACCGACTTAAATAGCGTCCGCGAAATGCGCGACCCCATCTCGAATACCCTTGGTTCACCCGACATCGTTGTTGCTTGCGCGGTCGAGAGTGTCTGGCCGTGGTCCAGCGTGCTGGAAGAAGATATCGCAGATTACGAATCCCCGTTTCGCTCCTGTGTGCTCCACAACGTCAATCTGGCCAAGGCGTTTATCCCGGCCATGCAGGCTCGAAACGCTGGACGCTACATCGGTATCAATACCGAATGCTCCATGCAGGTGGCACCGACTCAATCCGCCTACACCGCCGGTAAACGCGGCATGGATGCGGTTCTGCGTGTTCTCGCCAAGGAGGTCGGTGAGCACCAAATCACGTGAATCAAGTCGCCCCGGGATGGACCATTTCCGAAAATGACCGGACTGCTGGCACCGAAATCAACGAAGCCTATTCGGCCAACGTGCCGCTTCGCCGCCGCGGCACCGATCAAGAAATGGCCAACGTCGTTGCCTTCCTTGCCAGCGATCTGGCGAGCTACATCACCGGTGCGTTTGTCCCGGTGTGCGGAGGAAACATCATGCCCACGATTTAGACTTCCCACCGCTCCATGCATCAATTGCTTACTACCGTAACGCTAGTCGTGCGGGACTACGATGAGGCTCTCGAATTCTACGTGGGTAGATTAGGCTTCACCCTCATCGAAGACACTCCTGTCCCTTCCCAGCAAAAACGTTGGGTCGTGATTGCACCAGCTGGGACCTCTGGGTGCCGCCTGCTCCTGGCCGTTGCCAGCAATGACCAACAACGTTCACGCGTCGGAAATCAAACAGGGGGTCGGGTTTCATTTTTTTTTCACACGAAGGACTTCCAACGCGACTATGCCGCCTATCGCCGCCAAGGAGTTCGCTTCCTCGAAACACCACGCCATATGAGCCTTACGGTGTGGTCGCCGTATTTGCAGACCTCTACGGCAACGGTTGGGATTTATTGCAGCCCTCGGATCAACCTCCTCGCGTGAGTGGGTGAAAATCGGGCTCGCCCGTATACTCCCATCCCGATGTGTTCGATAAGTGTCCATGACCGCGCCTGCCCCCCCCCGCCATGGCCTCCGCCGAAAAGGCCGTGCTGGTCGTTGGGCTGATCAGCTCAGCCATCATCACGCTATGGGACCCGGGCTCCTCGCGTATGTATGCGTTCCCGGGGGATTCCTTTTACTGGATTGCTCTGCTGGTTCCGCCACTCGGGCTGTCTCTGCACGTGCTAGGCAACGCTCGGTATACCCTGCCTCTTCGCGCATGGCTGTGGGCTCTCGTTGCACTGCTCATAAGCGCCGTCCTCAGCCCCTACCGCAGTGTGGCTCTATTGTGGTCGGCGACATAGGTTTCGGGTATCGCAACGTTCCTGTGGGTTCACGCCCATCTTCAGGTACGAACACGAACTCAAGTCACTGAACTCACGCACCTGGGTTTGGCTACCGGTGCCCTGATCTTCGTCAGCGTGAGTACCGTGCTGTGGTTGCTCGGTCACTGCGGTCATGCTTCGGGTGCCGGCGGTGAAATTGACCTCTCGACGCTGCGAAATACTCAGCCTTTGGGGCATGCCAATTACACGGCCGGTGTGGTGATACCGGGCCTGCCTTGGCTGGTTCACGCCTCGATCATTCGTTCGGGATGGGCCCGTATTGGATGGGCGCTGGGGGTGGGATTGGCACTTTTTTTCTATTCACCACTGGTAGTCGCGGCGGTACGATTGGACTTGGGGCACTCGCGGGAGTTGGATTCTGGCTCCTCAAAATATCGCGCCGGCAGAGAGTGATATTAATCTTGGTCGGTGGCCTACTCGGAGCCCTTTTTGCAGTCTCCAATCCACGCGTGCGTGCGATGTTCGAGCCCACCGAACCCGGCGCGGCCCCCAACATCAGCAACGTGCAGCGCCGAGCTATGCTGGAAGCGGGATGGTTGAGGACTTTGGACCGGCCACTGTTTGGCTGGGGCCTGCATACGACCCCACTGGTTTATCCGCGCTACCGTGCGGAGCTCAATGGTGGTACCGAAACCGTACTCCAGCTGCATAGCGCTCCGGTCGAAATTGGCTCAGGACTCGGCATTTTCGGCCTGACCGTAATCGGACTCCTTTCCCTGCTGGCGATTCGTGACGTGCGAAATTCGCCTGCCGCCGGCTGCACCGTGATCGGCTATGGGATGTTCGCGCTGACGGACTACCAACTCGATCTCCCTGTTGTGACCATGGTGATCGCAGTGTCCGGAGCACTACTGGCGTCGGCGAGAAGAACAACGGGCAGCGCGGTGCAGGAGAGAACGATATATTGGATTCCTCTCAGCTGCCTGACTCTCGCCGGAGGCATTGCACTATTTGGTCACCGCCCGTCTTATCCAGGCATCAACGTCGAGGCACTCGAGTTGGCTCGTGATCCTTCGCACGCCGATCGCGCCATCGACCTGTTACGATCTTCGTTGGAGCTCGATCCATTCCAGGAAATTGCTCACTTCAATTTGGGATGGTTACTGGTGGTGCGAGACCCCGCCCAGGCTGCTTTTCCTTTCGAACAAGCCGCGCAACTTGTCCCGGATAAGGGCGGCGTGTATTTCGGACTGGGGCTGGCATCCCTCAATCAAACCCAAACACCTTCCGCCGCCGGACTCCTCGCATTGGAGTGTCTCAACGATCCCCGTTTCCTCCACTCGCCGTGGTGGACGGTGGACGCGATCGCCGCCCTGATTCCCGCAGTTCAGCAGGATTTCCTTCTGATGATCGAATTCAGCAAATCGGAACTTCCGGAGGACGAGATATGGCGCCAGCGGATGCTACAAAACCTCGCCGCCAGCGTGGCTCAACTCGGCTTAGTCCCTCCCGGTGAAGAAACGACTTATCGGCGTGAACGCACCGGTTATCCCGTACTTATGCGAGACCTCGACCTCCCTCCCCCCGTCGATCTCTACGATGTTCGTGAGCGTCCTCGTGACAGTGCACGGACCGGACCAGAGTTGCCCGACAAAGGATGGTTACCCGCGCCGTTGCTGCTTAAGCTGCTCGACCTGAACCTAAACCGGATTCAGTAAGACAGGGCCCATGGGTGTTCGATCGACCAATCAACTGCGCGACTCCGCCCTGCCGATCATTCTGTTGATCGGTGATACGCTAGTGGCCTTTGGCGGATTATCTTTCGGTTATTGGCTACGGTACGTCTCCGTGGTGGGTTCCCTCGGTATTGATGTCCCCGAGGCCTCCTACACGCTCTATTTGCCCCTGCTGCTCGTCGGCGTGATATTTCTGGTTGGCGCGTTTGCCCAGCGCGGTCTTTACGACGGCAAGGTCTTGTTGCGAAAACAGCATGCGCTCAATCTACTGACGACCCGAGCCACCGTTTTTGGGGTAATCGTCTACTTGGCGTTGTCTCTGGTGATCAAATTTGAACCACTGATTTCCTGGTTGTTTGTGGTCATGGCTGGGAGCTCGACGCTCCTCCTGCTCTGGTTGTGGCGTGAACTATTTTACTCCATTGTCACTCGACCGAGTTGGTTGCCTCACTTGCAGCGGCGAGTGGCTCTGCTCGGGTGGAGCGAAAGCGCCCAGTCCTTGCTCGACGATGTGCAACGCGGTCGCACCCATCCCTATCAAGTGATCGGTTGTATTGCTGGTTCGGATATGCCCGTCGGCTTGCGTGATCTGGGTTCCATGGCCGACTGGGCCACTACGTTGCAACGTGAACGTATGACGTCCTTCTGGCCGCCCGCCTGGACTTTGCCCATTCTGAACTAGCCCAAGTCACGGAGACCTGCGAATTGGCGTATGTCGAATGGAAAGTGCTCCCAGCGGCGTTCCCCATTTTCCTCAGTGGTCTCCGTCTGCAGACGGTCGGGAGTGTACCGGTTATTGGCGTCGACGATCTGGCAATATCTCGCCTACTCAGCCGCACTGCCAAACGATTCATCGACCTGGTTGGGGCGACGATTGGTTTGATCGTTTCGGTACCGTTCGTTGGCGCTTTAGCCCTTCTTATCAAGCGAGAGTCGCCAGGCGGCCCCATCTTTTTCCGGCAAACCCGCATCGGTGCCAACCACCGCCCTTTCACTCTGTACAAACTGCGTAGCATGAAACCGGACGCCTCGATGTCTGATGCCAACCAGCAAAGCACCGTGGCCGGCGACCCCCGGCTGTTGCGCATTAGAGCGTTGATGCGTCGTTGGAACCTCGACGAACTTCCGCAATATTGGAACGTGCTGCGCGGTGACATGAGTCTCGTGGGGCCGAGGCCCGAGCGACCTCATCACGTGAAACGGCTTTCCCCCGAAATTCCGCACTACCTACCTCGCCATGTGGTCAAACCCGGCATGACCGGCTGGGCACAAGTCAACGAACTGCGCGGTGATACGGATCTCGTCGCTCGTATTCGCTACGACATTTACTACATCGAAAACTGGTCCCCCTGGCTCGACCTGCAGATTCGCTGCCTCACCTTCACCCGCTGGAAAACCGGAGTTTGAATTCAAACTGGGCGGACACGCTGATGACCGCGTCGAGACGCGCGCCACCGGGCCAGTCGCTTCCACGCGCCAAACATTAGCCGCCACTTCCATCGCGCCCAGGGACCAGGTGCAAAATGTTTCAGATATACGTCCCGATTGGCGTCGAAAATTGCGGCTGACATCTTGTGGTAGTCCTTCGCAACGCTTTGCCCCTTGAGGTGAACGATTTCATGGCTGCCATCATAAACCAAACGATAACCGGCGCTGGCGACGCGTGCGCACAGGTCCAGGTCGTCGCCATACATAAAGAATCGCTCGTCAAATACTATTGGCGGCTTCGGATCGGCGATCTCGTTCAACAGAGACCGTCGCCCCAACATAAACGCCCCATTCACCGCGCCCACATCATAGGTTCCGCCATCGGGCAGATAAGTGAGATTGTATCCGGAAAATAACTTCACTTGAGGAAATCTGGCCGCCAACCCCACTGCTCGGCAAAACCCATCCCACGCCGTCGGCAAAGACCGGCGACAGGCCAGATCCATACTTCCGTCACTTTGCACCAACTTCGGTGTTATCAATCCGATTTTCTTCTCGCTCCGCACACGTCGCACCAAGGCCGGCCCATTGCAGATCGTATCAGGATTCAGAACCAGCACACATTCTCCCTCCCTCGCATCATACCCGAGATTGTTGGCCGTCCCAAAGTCCAGATTCTCCCCCCGCGTCCAATAAAGTCACCCAGGGAAACGCATCACCCACAAATTCGCTGGTGCCATCGGCCGGGTAGTTGTCGATGACCACGACCTCCACTCCTCTATCCTCAATTTCTCGAGGTAGAGACTCCAGGCAGGCCCCGATTTCAGATCTAGATTTATAGGCTACGATGATCACCGAGAGGATGGGACGATCGTTTGCCATCAGTCGTTTCCTTTATCGTTGCCCAGCAGGACTTTGAATTCGTCGTAGCGTGCCAGCCAGGAGTTTTTTTCCGCCAGTATTTTCCGCTGGGCACGTTTCTCTGGGGTCTCCTGATCCAACGCTCGTTCTACCGCGTCCGCCCATCCTGCGGGCGATTTAGTGAAGTGCATCACATGTGAAAAGCGCTCCGTCAATTCACCCAATGGGGCCGCCACAATCGGAAGTCCCGAAGCAAGAACCTCATAAGTTTTTGCCGGCATCACGGCATCAGTATAGGCGTGGAGAACGCAGGGCAGCAAGATAATGTCGGCCTCAATCAACCACGCCGCCAATTTTGCGTGTGCGACCTGGCCGGGAAGTTCCACATTACTGGGAAAGTCGCATTTGGACTGAACGGGGCCAATCAAAATGATTCGCCAGTCCGGTCGATCGAGGGCGAGTTTGTTCAACGCTCCGAAGTCGAGATGTTGCCGAAGCAAGTGACCGTAGTAGAGGCAAGTGACCGATTGGTCTCGGAGCTTGGGTGGCACCACGAAACGTTCCGTCCACGCACCATGCGGCAAGTGTTCACAACGACGAGCTCCCGGGGCTTTTCGTCTCCATAACTCTTGGCTGGGCACCAGGGTCAAATCGGCTCTTTCAAGAAGCTCCTCCTCGTCCTGTCGGAGCGTTCGGGGGACTCCCGCAACCTGCAACCAGTCGTCCGTGCAATCATACACGAGTTGGCGGAACTTAAATCGATCCAGCAGCTGTAACGCGCTACGAGTCTAGGGATAGCAAACGACAAGATCAAACGGAGACTGCAACCGCGGCTCCTGCGCAATCCATCTGTCAATTAAGCGTGCGTTGATGGCCTTGAATCCTTGATTGCTGGCGGGAAGTAGCAGAGGGCGCGACACCCACCCAGGGACCGATGCATGCCTGTCTGGAGATCCTGCACGTCTTTGACTTAGCAAACGCCAGATGCGCGCCACGTCTCCTAAGCGAGGTGAGCGAGTTCCCACCAGTTCAACAATTCCCGTGTCATAGTCTCGCGCCAACAACGACGCGATCGACTGGTGACGCTGCCAAACGAAATCCCACGCAATGTTGGATATCACCAATGCACGAGCTGAACTCATTTGGGAGGCCCTCCCCGCTGGTAAAGCCTTTCCATCGAAATCTGACCATGGCGGCGCAAGCGATCAATATAGACTCCCGGGTTGCCCATCCCACAGCGTATCCGCGCCGCGAGAGCCAATCGAGGCGATAGACCTTTCAGCGCCCGATCCTTTTCCTCCCGTACATTCGCCACATCTTTCGATAACTGTCCCGCGCGGAGTCGAAATCGAGCCATCCGCTGGAGAACATACTCGAATTCCCCTGCGTCCTGCGAGGCTCGCACGAAAAAATCCAAATCCCCCGCCAATCTAAAGTCGGGCCGAACCCCATCGAGACGTGACCACAACGCTCCGTAAATCCAAGTTCCTGGTTGCGCCAGTGGCACGACCCCTCGCGATAACAACGCGGGCATATCTCGGCCTTTTCGACACACCGACAACCAGCCCTGACCATGGTCGTAGGCATCGATCAGATCTACTAGTCCGTAAGCGATCGTGCTTCGGTCGACATCATTCTCCAATATCCGCCACGCCGCCCGTGCTCCATTCCGGTCCAACAGGTCGTCGTCATTGAGCCAAGTCACCCCAACGTAGTCAGCCGTATCGTGCGAGACCAACGCCAACGCGTGATACAGCCCCTTGCCTTCGTCTTCCATCCAATCCGCATGAGGTGCGATTTGCATAATCTCTTTCCTCCGTAATTCAGGGGAAATAATGCGATGGCATACCTCCCCTCCGAGCACCGAGACCGACGATACGGCCGCATTTAAAAATCGGGAATCTCCCAACGTCGAGGTAATTACGAGCCAACGTTTCACGTGCGTGAGCCTCTCGATTCCGTCACCCATTAAGTATCCTTGCTGAAAACCGACCAAAACCGAGCCGTCCGGAAAACCACCACCCTCCGATTCGCCACCACGTTGACCCAAACAGACGCCGGCGCCATACTGCTTGGTGATCTCGATCCACGGGACGAATTGTAAGACGATCATCCGCCCGTGCCACCTCGTCCAACCATCGGGCATAGCGTTCGTATATCCACGAGCGCAAACGCAGCCCCATTATTCCGTATTCAATCTGCCCGGACGCGTAACGCCTTCCTCCCATTGGATGGAAGCGGGCAAAATGAAAAACAACCAACTCACGCAATCCACCAACAATCGTTCATCATTAAATGTGTAGTGGCGGGTCATCCAATTCCACGGTGCAAGATTTACTCCTGGATGGCGGCAAACCGTCACGCCTTCAAATTTCCGCGCCAACTCGGACAAGTAGCCTTGGTCCGCATACCGACCGGCTTCAACCCGGTCGAAACACCACTTCGCACAACGTTGGCTCCACCATTCAAGAGCGTCATCCGTATTGGCACTTCTTCGATACGCTTGCACACCGGCATTGAACCGTCCTCGAACTTCCAAATGACGCAAATGGGCGGGGAATCCGTGTTTCACCAACATGATATCCCCGCCTTCCATGGCGTCCGCAATTACGTCAGGTGTCGAAAAAAATGCCATATCCGTATCAATTTGTACGAGCAAATCCATCGCCGATTCATGAGCCCACAACCATCGTGGTATGAATGGTTGGTATGAATGGTGTGAGAGTGAAAAAACACTCGCCCCGGGAACGACTCGAGCGAGCAGCTGACAACTCTGGAAAACTTTCTTCCAATTCCGGCAAAGTTACGACGTTCAGACCGCGCAAATACTGCGCCGTCATATCATCGAGAGCCACGACCCATAGTTTCGCGTTGGCCTCCACCGCTTGCAACGACCGCCAAAGCACCATTCCTTGCGAGAGGTAGTTCGAATCAAAAATTGTGCAAAAATTATCAACCATCGTGCTTTCCCTATCAACTTCCGGCCCACGCCGATGGGGGGCCGGAAATCCGCGTGTGCGCTCCCCTTTTTCGAGGCCTGCGGATCCACAAAAATGCGTGATCCGACGTCCGTAACGTTTCCCGCCTCAGATCGGCACGGCAAAAGCCGCCCACTCCTCCTTTGGCCAAAGTTCGATTCATCGAAAGAGAGACGCGCCAGATGTTGTTCTCATTCATTGATGTAATTTAAGAGCCACTACGACGTGGGCCAGATAGAGGTCGGGGTTGCGGGAAGTAACCCAATTCACCACGACCGCCCCCACATTCACCGGAGCCATTAACACTAATGCCATGAGCTGATTTACACGCTGATTACTCGTCAAAGTGACCTTGAATAAATACGCATTAAATAACTGAAAAAACACGCGAATATCGGGCAATGTCTTGCGATGTTCGATGGTTTCGAAGCCCGCACGCTGCAGCATCGCCTGCAACCCAAAGGTGGAGTAACGAGCACAATCAAAAGGCTGCTCGTGCTCGTCCCACACAAACGGCACCGTCAGCACCAAGTGGCCGCCAGGTTTCCATATGCGCGCGATTTCTCCCAAAAATTCGGCCGGATTAAAAACGTGCGCCAAAACTTGCGAACACAACGCACCGTCGAACTCCTCATTCGTAAACGGAAACGCTCCGCCATCGTAATATACATCTGCGAACCCTTCCTGTCTCCGTAGTGAGGAATCGTAGTCCAGACCAACGTAACGCGAAGCGTTCACGAGATCACGGTAGGGTTTCGATCCGCAACCAACATCCACGACCGCACCGTTTAGCTGCGGCAACAAATCCGCCAGATTTCGTCTCAGCGCTCTCCTCGCGAGATAAAAGGGATTAACCAGCCAGCCCCATCTACCCGGGTTGTAGTTCTGATTCGAATACCATACACGCCACGCCCCTTTGGCCGAATTGGCCGCCGGTGATTGCGTGCCCGTGGTCTTGGGAGAGCCCTCCCTGTTCGTCTATGGATCCATACCAATGTTAAGACTACGTGTGTGGAGCGTTACCTCGCCAGCTCTGATCTCAGGTAGTGACGCCATTCCGTGTCCGACAACGGAAACGGTCGAGGCTGCCAGCCCTCCGGTAAAGGTTTGAGCGTGCCGCTCGGGTGGATTGACGTTTCGTTTTCCGCAGTGGTGCGCCAAACCGCTCCATCAGCCGCGAAACTCTGCGCTGCCTTTACATACATCAAAAAAACCGAGAGTGATTCCGTCGGCTCTTTCGGATCTTCAACCATGGGTTGGAACAGCTTCCACCCGAGCCAACCAAACGAACCTGCCGAGGCGTCGGCGATACTGAGTGCCCCAGATCGTTCCGCGATTTCGTAAGCTACCATATTGGACTCAACTTCGCGCAATAATCTGCCAAACAGTCCAACGTAAATGGTCAGACCAATTACGACGGGCGCCTTAACCCACCATCGGGAGGACGTCGAAACCGATCGTAAATTTAACACCAGGACCAATGCTGGTTCGATGAAATAATAGTCCCACCACTGTGATCGCAATCCCACCAAAGCGAGATAAACGCTGACGACCCAAAACACAGGAGTCCGACCTAGATCCTTCAACTGCCCCAACCAAATGCCCCCGAATACGGTGATCACGACTAGTAGTTCGCCCCATGCCTCCACTCCGGGTGCTTCCCAACGAATCACCTGACCGGACCAAGTTACGATCACTACGGCCGCCAGGGATAACGCGAATGATCCGAAGGGCCTCGCCACGTTGGCTCGAAAGTTCTCGCCCAATACGCCGCAACCTTCGCTCAACCAACTCCAGCCCGTTCGGATCGCCAGACAGATCAACAGCCCGAATCCCCAAACGGGGAGAAAATCACGCGCCACGGACCATCCCAGTTGAGCTCGCATCAAGCTTCGCGCGTAGTTCTCCGGGAGGCCAAACTCCAGCGAACCAACCAGCACGCAAACTAACGCCACGCCAATCCAATGCCTAACCGGCTGGAGCTCAGCTTTTCGCCAATGCTGGCCGATTTCCCACAATGGAAACACGAGCAACGCTACGATACTCTGCCGGTTCAAAACCCCCAGTAGCAGCATCACATAAAACAATCCAACTCGCTTGTAGTGCCACGCCAATAACGCTCCTAACGTCAACGTCACCCCCAAGGAAACGCCGGTATATTCGACAAATTTGTTGATCACCACGGGCGAGAGGCAAACCAACCAAACCGCCCAACGATCGCGCAATCCATTCGCCCTTAACCACCGGCCAAGCAGGACGAAATTGAGACCCGCCAAAACTATCACCAATCCTGAAGTTGCCACCCACAAACTATCCGTAATGGCGTAGAGCAATGCAGAGATTCCTGGGAGCAATAGATTGAATGGGTCGAGCCAGTCGCTCGGCGTCCAAGTGCCACTACGGATAGTCTCTACGACACCCTCGATATAGCCAAAATCATCTCCTCGCAATACTACGTGCGAAGGCGTGAGCGCATAAAGTACCGTGAATCAAATCACCAATTCGAATGTGCTCGCCCACCGCCCACCGCGGTCCGATGGGGCCAAGGAGTCAACTGCGCCAGTGGCTACCACGACTTACTTTCCTCCGTGGTTCTCTTGCGCATATGCAGTCCCCAGGAGACGAAGCTTCGTCCCTCCCCGTCAATAGTCGGCCATTCACTCACGACTTCCCAGTCGGAATTGAGTCCGCGCAGAAGCCTAGCTCGATTGAAGAACCAGCAAGGGTAACTGGCGTCGTAAATCTCCGTAGGCACCGTCTGCACGGTCAGTCGATCGGGCCCCCCTCGCGTGAGTCCATTTCGGTCGATTACAATGTCTCGCCAAGGCCCGTTGCTCATTTCCGCCAAACAGTCGTGTGGTCTTTCGAGATAAGGCAATACGCTGGACATCACGACCACATTGGGGGTCTCCGCCCAGAGGCATGCGTCTACATTTTCGTAAAACCTCAAAACTGAATTGGTAAACTCGCGTCGACCTGCCGCGACGAAACCACCCTGCTCAACGACGGACCACCTTACTTCATTGAGATCGACCAATGCATGTCGATTTTGCCACCAAGCGCTTCCTAGCGCGCCTCCAAAATCCAACACGCTAAGGCGTTTTTTATTCTCTGCTGCGACTCTCCGCAATACGTTCAAGAGCGGTTCGTTTATCGATGGTTCATCAAATAATACGGTATCTCGTTCCCATGCGGCTTTCCCGTCGCGAACTGCTCGCGTGGCCGCGACCGCCTTGTCCAAAATCTCGTCGGATTCATACCCTTTGGACGCTAATTTGGCCTCCTTCCAAGTGGAGTATTGTCCTTGATATTCCGTTCCATCCGGCGACGGGCTCGCCATTGTCGCCAAACTCCCATCGGTCCGAACTCACGGATCATCCCTTTGACTCTCCGCTTTTGATCCAGCCGCACAATAAGTGACGATTCGTTTCGATTTCCTCGTCATGGGTCAGATCAAACGCTTCGCCACACGCAGTGCGAAACCACTCCAACTTATATCATGACGGGACCGGAGGCGCCGATTCCCAATTCCACAGTCCGAGGGCATGAACTCCACCACTACGAAACGCTCGGCATACGAGGCGATACTCTGCAACAACCGGTCGAGAGGCACGCGCTGCGTCAACAAGAGATGGTGGGAAACCGCCAGGGCGATAACCCCGTCCGATCGCAGTCGATCATGAGGCGCCTCCCCAAACGAACTCACCATCGGATGCACAAAATCCAATACCGCTGTTTGCATCCGTCCATCACACGATTTTGCCAACTCGTGAGCTCGATCAATCGCGGCCGTATCCGCGTCCGTGCACACCACCCTGGCCACTGCGCCTCGGGACAACAGGTGCCGGGAAAAATATCCCTAATTCCCCGCCAACTCGGTAACGGAGGCGATTTTCGCATCTGCGATGATTTGTGTGATCCGTTCGAATCTGGATGTTTCCACAAATCGGTCAGAATGTTCCTGATATCCACTCCAGAAGCCTTCGCCTCCTCGGCGTCGCCAAGACTGAACTTTCGTCAACATCGCAGCTCAATCGACTCTCTGCCCCGGGAGGCTGCCACTGGTCAACGCCCATTGACCGATTGCTCTAAACCCGAGGGTAGCCGACGAACCACCCGCTCGGGTTCGAAGTGACTCACCAGTCGATAGGTATACCAGTTCTTCCGGCACTGAGCATAAGTATCGCGAAACCAATAACCTCTATAATGCGCGAAATCATCGTGGCTCATCAAATCGCTCGAAGCTAACACGCGTCGTGCCACGAAGCCGCCACCACTTCGCCAGATGCACAACGGGTAGTGGTAAAAACGCACAAACTCCTCCAAGGCAGTACAACCCATCGCAGCCTTTGGGCGAGGAACCAAACTCCCCAAATCGACAAAACACGGCCGCGCACCATCAAATACGACATTAAATCCGTGGCAGTCGCTCAGTTCGTAGCCGAAGCGGTTCGCGATTATGTTCACCTTGAGCACGCACGCGGCCGCACCCCGCAGCATCGTAAAACTCCCCTCGAAAGGATAGACAACTGCCGGTATCCGTCGCTGTTGGATCACCAAAGCGGCATCGGGCAAATTCACCTCACTCACGACAGCTTTGGGCATCAAACCCTCGTCTGCCAAAGCGTTGAGTAATCCACTTTCCAACAAGGTGCGGATCTGATCCACCCTCGCATGCGGGACCGTCCGGGACCGGCCGCAGCACCTCCGTCGGGGTCAGATCCACGCTCCCGGCTTAATCCGCAAAGGACAAGGGTGATGGAACTGGAGTTGAGGAAGAAGCGGTCATGCTAATCGGTCGGATCGGATTCACGGCTCGGCCCAATACCCCACCATCTGGACATCGATCGAGCGGGTCCAGCCATGAACCATGGCAAAATCAAAGCTGAGGATCCCCAGGCCAATACTCCCGACCACGCAGCCCCGATTCCGCCATACTTCGATATGAGGATCAGGTTTCCTCCCAGATTCAAAATAGCCGTGATCAAAGCCAAACCCAGAGTCCAATGGGTGCGCCGCTTCACCACCCACAACCGAGATCTCAATGATACAATCGCCACAAAAACCAACGTCCAAACATGCACCTGCCATACCGCCACAGTTGATCGATAGGAATCACCGAGCAGCAGCGGTATCCCCCAAAGCGCCAAAAGCGGCGCTGCCAATGCCGCCGGAACCGTCAGGACTAACACCAGTCCGCCAGCCGTACGGGCGACTTTGGTATACGCGGTAGATCCGCGATCAAAGGCAGCCGCTAAACGTGGCATAAAAACCGCACCGAGCGCGAGAGGCAGCACATGCATCATTTCAGTCAGACGAGCCCCCGCCGCATACAGTCCCGCCGCTTGTTCACCTACCAACCGCACCAACATGATTCGGTCCATATGCATCGTGGTCACGACCAACAATCCCGATAACAGGAGGGCCACCCTTCTCTGACCAGCCCTAGCGCGTCGCTCCGCCACCGGGGAGTCCTGCCTGTGGCCGGAGGCTTGGTTCGCTCCTTCCACCATAAAAACGTGAATGCCACCGCCACGAGAGCCATTTCAAATGCCGTCGCTGCCGCAAAGCACCATAAGGGCGCGGCTGACGCCACCAGGCCGACTCGTATGGCTGCGGCCAATACCAACGTGATCTGGCGGGCAATCACTGGGGGGCGCATCCGCTCTCTCGACTGAAACCACAACTCAACCACATCCGCCGGTTGAAAAAACAACCCTAGTCCCACCAGTCCCACGACTAGGGGGCCCTGTAAGTCATCGGCGGCCTGCCACCACGCCATCAACACCACTCCCAGAAAGGCCACCAAAGCTCCCGTCAACTTGATGAAAATCCCGTTCCTCAGCAGTCGACGCGCCTCCGCTGGCTTCCGCACCAGTTCTCTCGCCAACACATCGTCGATGCCAAAGCCGGCCACGGCACTCGCGATTGCAAAGAGCGAAAATGCATAACTCAGCAGGCCGAATCGCTCCGGCCCCAGGTAGCGAGTAACCAATACACTCACAAAGAGCCCCACCAGCATCCGCCACCCACGGTCCGCGACCAACCATCCAAAGTTTGTTCGCAATCGTTTCCGCGAGGTTTGGGCCTTCATAGTTTCGAGGGTGCGGGTGGGAGCACGGCGCCCAAAATGAGAACTCTCACTCAGCCAAGTCAACGACTCATCAACCCGTCCTCCACTATCCGATTGTCCCGTCGGGTTCTATGCCTTGGGTTACTCTCCGATGCCTCCATCATCCCCCCCTCATCGAGTTATCGAAGTCGCCGCGTGCTCATCACCGGCGGCCTCGGCTTCATCGGCAGTAATCTCGCCCTCGTGCGCCAGGGCGCCCACGTCACCATCGTCGATTCGCTCATCCCCGAGTATGGCGGGAACCTGCACAATCTCAAAGGCATCGCATCGCGCGTGACCGTCAATATCTCAGACGTCCGTGATCGTCACAGCTTGCCGGTCTTTGTTCGCGATCAAGATGTGGTCTTCAACCTCGCCGGTCAGACCAGCCACCTCGATTCGATGACGGACCCCGACACGGATCTGGAGATCAATGCCCGCGCCCAGCTCGCCATCCTCGAGGCTTGCCGCCTGCACAACCCTCAAGTCCGGATCTTCTTTGCCAGCACCCATCAGTTGTATGGGAAACCCGAATACCTTCCGGTCGACGAGGCCCATCCCCTGAACCCCATCGATATCAATGGAATCCATAAACTCGCCGGCGAACAATTCCACCTGCTCTACCACCGTGTTCACGGGCTGCGCACCTCCGTGCTGCGGCTGACCAATACCATCGGGCCCCGCATGCGCATCAAAGATGCGCGCCAAACCTGTCTCGGTATCTGGATCAAGCACATCATTGACGGAGAGCCCTTCGAAGTCTGGGGCGGCGATCAACTGCGAGACTTCACTTACGTCGACGACGACGTATCCGCCTTCCTCTTGGCTGGCGCCTCCGAAGCCGAGGATGGTCGGGTGTTTAACGTCGACGGTACGCATCCGGTCAGTCTGGTCGACCTCGCCAACCTCCTCGTTTCCCTGGCTCCCGGCGCCACCTACCGTCGTCGTAAGTTTCCCGCCAATCGTAAAGCCATTGATATTGGCCACTATTACGCCGACGACACTGCCATTCGCACCACTTTGGGCTGGCGCCCCCGCACCAACTTGACCAACGCGCTTCGTCGATCGCTTAGCTACTTTCAACGCGAGGGCTCGCACTACCGATGAGTACTGCTCCTTGGCCCTTTATCCCTCCCGCCAATCCTCAGGCCGGCTTCGCACCGCACGAATCCGCTATCCGTACCGCTATCGATCGGGTGCTCCGCAGCGGCCGCTACGTGCTGGAGGCCGAGGTCACCGCCTTTGAGGCCGAATTCGCCACCTGGCACGGGGACACTCAATGCGTGGGCGTGGCCAACGGCACAGACGCTCTCGAGCTGTCATTGCGCGCCTTGAGTGTCGGGGCCGGGGACCAAGTGGCCAACGCGGTCAGCGCCACCGTGGCCGCCATCACCGCCACCGGCGCGCTCCCGCACTTCGTTGAAATACACCCTGACGGTTTCAACATGGACCCAAACTCGCTGCGCCGCTGCCTCCAGTCCTTCCCCATCAAAGCCATCATCCCGGTCCACCTCTACGGCCAACCCTGCGACATGTCCGCCATCATGGAGCTGGCGGGGGAGTTCCACGTTCCCGTGATTGAAGACTGCGCTCAGGCTCACGGGGCGTTGTGGCGTTCTCAAAAAGTAGGCACATGGGGCACCCTCGCGGCCTTCAGTTCTATCCAACTAAAAACCTCGGTTGCGTGGACGACGGTGGCGCGGTCCTCACTTCTGACTGTAAGCTGGCTGATCGCGTGCAATCCCTCCGTCAATACGGCTAGCGAGAGCGCTACGTTTCCGCCGAACCGGGACGAAATAGCCGTCTCGACGAAATTCAGGCCGCCGTATTGCGGGTGCTCCTCCCTGAACTGGATGCCTTCAACGCCCGGCGCCGCGAGATCGCGCTTAGTTACCAAGATCAACTCGACGGATGTGGACTCGCTTTGCCTTGGGAATCCGCCGCCGCCACTTCTGTCTGGCCCCAATTCCCCATTCGCACTCCCCATCGTGACCGGCTCCGATCCGCCTTGGCGGCGCGCCAGATAGGTTCCGCCCTGCTTTACCCGACTCCGATCCATCGCCAACCGGCTTACCGGCAAACCGCCCTGTCCCTTCCTCTAACCGAATCAGCCTGCCGCGAGGTGCTCGGCCTGCCCATCTATCCCGGACTCACTGATGATGAAATTGGTCGAGTTTGCGGTGCGATTCGGGAAATGGCGCCCGATTTAGAAGTATAGTTCGCCGAAAAATCATGCTGTTCGCTCATGGTTCTATATTTTCTCTTGCGATAATATAACGCTCTTTCCTTATCGTTGGCGAAATGTAAGAACTCGAACCGAAGTTCAATTTCTCCGTCCTACGTGCCCTGCGGCAGCAGCACGGACTGACTTTGGCTGAATTGTCGGAACGTTCAGGAGTATCCGTTGCCGTAATTTCCAAACTGGAGCGCAACCAGCAACAGCCAGCCTTGGATACGCTCTACAACTTGAGCCGGGCCTTCAGCCTCAGTGCGACCGATTTGCTTGCCATGGCGGAGTCATCCCTGGCCCACCGCGTGAACGAGATATCCCACCGATCCGGTCAATTTAGATTCCGAGAAATCCGCTACGCCAACGCGGTCGCGTTACTAGGTGAAGCCCCTGCCGGGGCCGACATCTCCCGCCCGGAGGTCCATCACGATGACACTGAGGTTTGCTGGGTTTGGGAAGGTTGCCTGCGCCTCGTGCTTCCTCACGCAGCGTTCGAACTGCAAGCGGGTCAGAGCATCCAGTTCGACGCCATTCAAGAACACACTTACGCCGCCCTCTCAGACACTCGCTTTCTCATCATGCACCTGCGTAAGGACAAACGTTACTGAACTGGAGACCGACTAAGCCGTTCGCTACTCCGCCCCCCTCTTCGCCTTCCTTTACCCAAACCTCAACCAACCCGTTCACCTCCCCCCTTCCCTGATCCTATTTTCCCATGCGTATCGACGAATCCCTTACCTCCCAAGATCTAGCTCCGGCCCTGGAACGATTCTGGTCCCTTTCCGGCCAGAAAATCGACCTCATGCTCAAAGAGTATGACCCCGCCCAAGGCTCGCCAGTATTCACCGTCGCGGGCAAGTACAGCACTCGCGGTTGGACCGAGTGGACCGAGGGGTTTTACTACGGCTCTGCATTCCTGCAATTTGACGCCACTGGCGAGCAACGCCACGCCGACGAAGCCCGTCGTCTGACCATCGAGCGCATGGCCTCCCACGTGTCACACACCGGAGTGCACGATCACGAGTTTAACAACCTTTCCACCTACGGCAATTGGTTGCGTCTGCAAAAGGAAGGGCGCCTTCCCGCCGATCAAATCGAGTTCTGCAAACTCGCCCAGAAAGTCTCCGGTTCAGTGCAAGCGTCCCGTTGGGCCTCCACCCACGGTGGCGAGGGTGACATCTATTCTTTCAACGGTCCTCAATCCCTCTTCGTCGATACCATCCGCTCCTGCCGTATCGTCATGGTCGCCCACGCTCTCGGTCATCGCTTGATGGGCGAAAACGACGTCGCGACTTCCCTCCTCGAACGCGCCCTGCAACACATCGAATCCACCGCGCAGTACTCCGTGTTCTACGAGGAGGGCCGAGACACTTACGACGAATGGGGCCGCACCGCTCACGAGTCCGTATTTAATCCCAATGACGGCCGCTTCCGTTGCCCCAACACCCAACAGGGCTACTCCGGCTTCACTACCTGGACGCGCGGTCTCTCTTGGGCCATTGGTTGGGTTCGCCGAAGAACTCGAATTCCTCGACACCTTGCCCGAGTCCGACTTGGAGCCTTTGGGCGGCAAAGCCAAATGGCGCGATATGATGCTAAAAGCAGCCCGTGCCACCTGCGACTGGTTCATCACCAATACGTCCACGGACGGGATCCCGTACTGGGACAGTGGCGCTCCCGGTCTCGTGAATTTAGGCGATTGGCGTGACCGTCCGGCCGATCCTTTCAATGCTCATGAGCCCGTCGACAGTTCCGCCGCCGCCATCGGCCGCCCAGGGCCTCATTCGTCTGGGTCGCTACCTCGGCACCGACACCGTTGACGGCAAACGCTACGTGCAAGCCGGCCTCACCTCTCTGCGCACCATGCTCACCGACACTTACTTGGGCGTGGCGCCGGACCATCAGGGACTTCTCCTCCACTCGGTTTACCATCAGCCCAACGGTTGTGATCACATTCCCGAGGGCCAAAAGGTCCCCTGCGGCGAGGCCTGCATGTGGGAGACTACCACCTTCGTGAACTGGCACTCTACGTCGATCGCCTGAATAAGGACCTGCCCCACTACACCTTCTTTAGCTGCCTTTCCTGAGAATGCATACCGCCGCTCCCCTCACCGACCTTGATCGATTTTGTATCCATACTATCACCACAAAACCTTGGAATCTCCCCACGGCTGCCGCCAAATTCTCGGCCGCCGGAGTAAAGGGTATCACCGTCTGGCGCGACACACTCACCGGGCGCGACATCGCCGAGTCCGGTCGCATGTTGCGTGATCACGATCTATCAATCGTCTCTCTCTGCCGCGGTGGATTCTTTCCCGGCAAAACCGCCGCCGAACGTCAAGCCGCCATCGATGAAAACCGCCGGGCCATCGCTGAAGCCCATGAACTTGGTGCTCCATTGGTGGTGTTGGTCTGCGGCGCGGTGCCTGGCCAATCGCTTTACGATTCACGCCAGCAAATTAGCGACGGCATCGCCGCCGTGCTCGACGATTGCGCCACCACTGGCGTGAAGCTCGGTATCGAGCCGTTGCATCCCATGTATGCCGACAGTCGATCCGCCGTAAATACCCTCGGCCAGGCCAACGATATGTGCGAGCAACTCGATTCGCCTTTCGTTGGGGTCGCCGCCGACGTTTACCACCTTTGGTGGGATCCCGCGCTGGAAGTAGAACTTGCTCGCTGTGGACAGCTCAACAAACTCTTCGCCTACCACGTCTGCGACTGGCGCACCCCAACCATCGACTTCCTCAACGACCGCGGGTTGATGGGCGAAGACTGTATTCCCCTTCGCCAGATCCGAGCCTGGGTCGAAGCCGCAGGGTTCAACGGCCTCAACGAAGTCGAAGTCTTCTCCAACCGACTTTGGGCCATGGATCAGGACGAGTATCTGCAAAATATCGTCCAGGCTTACCGCGATCACGCCTGATCAAATCCCCTCTCCCCCCCCCCAAAAACTCAACTCCCTCCACTTACATAATTCATGAAAACAATCGGCATCATTATGAACGGCGTCACCGGACGCATGGGCACTAACCAGCACTTGGTCCGCTCGATCAAGGCCATCATCGACCAAGGCGGCATAAAGCTGCCCGACGGTGATGTCATCATGCCCGACCCCGTGCTCGTTGGTCGCAGTCAGAAGAAACTCGAAGCCCTGGCCAAACGGGTCGGTCTCACCAAAGTCTCCACCGACCTCGACGCCGAACTGGCGAAGCCTGAAAACATCATTTACTTCGACTCGACTTTGACCGGCCAACGCCCCAACGGCGTCCGCAAGGCCATCGCGGCGGGCAAGCATATCTACTGCGAAAAACCGACCGCCACGACCTCCGCGGAAGCCCTCGCGCTCTACAACGAGGTCACTGCCGCCGGTCTCAAAAACGGGGTCGTGCAGGACAAGCTCTGGTTGCCCGGTCTGCTCAAACTTCAGCACCTCATCGACACCGGCTTCTTCGGCAAGATTCTGTCCGTGCGTGGCGAATTCGGCTACTGGGTTTTCACCGGCGAACACGACACCCTGCAACGTCCGTCCTGGAACTACCGCAAGGAAGACGACGGAGGAATCATCGGCGATATGCTCTGCCACTGGCAGTATATGATCCCAAATCTCTTCGGTGAAATCAAGTCTCTTACCTGCTTGGGTGCGACCCATATTCCCGAACGCTGGGACGAAAATGGTAAGCCTTACAAGTGCACCGCGAACGATTCCGCCTACGCCAATTTCGAGCTCAAGAATGGCACCATCTGCCATTTCAATTCCTCCTGGGACGTGCGCGTGAATCGCGATGATCTGCTCACCCTCCAAGTCGATGGCACCCACGGTTCCGCCGTCGCCGGTTTGCGTGACTGCAAAGCGCAATCCCTCGCCGCCCCCCCCCGTTGTATTTGGATTCCCGATACCGATAGTCCGATTGACTACAAGGACGGCTGGACGGGCGTGCCCACCAAGGAGCCCTTTGACAACGTCTTCAAGGTGCAGTGGGAACGCTTCCTCAAGCGCACGTCGTCACCGACTCCCCGTTCACGTGGAACCTCAAGGAAGGCGCCAAGGGCGTGCAGCTCGCCGAACTCGGACTGGAGTCCTGGGCCCAACGCCGCTGGCTCGATATCCCGGAACTGTAATTTCAACATGAAAACCGCTCTCGTAACAGGTGGCTCTCGCGGCATTGGCTTCGGTATCGCCACCTCCCTCGCTCGGGAAGGCTGAAACCTCGTCATTAACGGTGTGCGCCCGGAAGAGTCAGTCACCGCACCGCTTGAAGAACTCCGCACCCTCGGTGTGCAGGTTGCCTACGCTCGTGGCGATATCGGCTCTCCCGAGGGACGTGCCGCCATCGTCTCCGCCGCACAATCTGCCGCCGGAGGCTGTATCAACCTGCTGGTCAATAACGCCGGGGTCGCCCCCAAGGTGCGGGCCGATCTCTTGGAAACCTCCGAGGAAAGCTACGACTTCGTTGTCGATACCAACCTCAAGGGCGTGTTTTTCCTGACCCAAGCCTTCGCTCGGGACATGGTCGCCGCCCGTCAGGTGGACTCGTCATTCAGTGGAGCCATCGGTCAATATCACGTCGATCTCCGCCACCGTCGTTTCCATAAACTGGGGCGAATACTGCATCGCCAAGGCCGGTTTCGGTATGTTGACCCAGCTCTTCGCCACGCGCCTTGGTGGCGAAGGCATTCCGGTCTACGAAGTCCGTCCCGACGTGATTAAAACCGACATGACCTCTGGCGTGACAGGCAAATACGACAAACTCATCGCCGAAGGTCTTTGCGTGCAGCCGCGTTGGGGACTGCCCGAGGATATCGGTAAAGCCGTCGCCGGGCTCGCCCGTGGAGATTTCCCCTTCAGCACCGGACAGGTTGTGATGGTCGACGGCGGTCTCACTATTCCGCGTCTTTGATCGCGTTTCTGACAACAAAAAGCCGCTCCGCCTTTTCAGGCTGGAGCGGCTTTTTGCCCTCACGCCGCCAACGCGTGACGGTGGCTGGCCGGAGCAACCGGACGCGCCGTAGCTTCATGATGGCGCCACACGATTTCACGCACCCGCGTCAAGTCCCGCACCGGCAGGTCAGGGTCGAGTCCGTCCAAGTGATTCAAGCAAGCCCGCGTGTGCGGAAACCCCAACCATTCCAGCACGGAGAACACCGTACCGCGCTCCCGCACCGCATTGAGCTCTTGCCACTCCGGCAATGCCGAACGCAGGTCCGAATGTGCGGCCACCAATAGCGCTAACACCGGATATTCGCCAAAGTCCTCAATCATGCTCAGGCAATAGGCCAATGCCGCCAACGCGTGCAATCGATGAAACGAGAACCGCTCAATCCACTGGCTCCACTCCTGGGGAAAGAAGTCCAAATACGCAGACCATTGTCGTTTGGTGAGGGTCACGGCCCCGGTGCAAAATGAATCACTCCGCGGATCCGGCGTGTACGAGCGCCACAAGTCCGGAGCGATCTCCTTTTCAAACGCAACCTCAGGCCACAAAGTCACACGATAACCTTTGCCCGCATCGTGCCAGACCAGCTGAAGCGACAGTTTTGCCAAACGAGCGGTGTTGCGGGATGACGATGACGAGTACGAGGAAGAGCGGCGGCGGGAGGTGGATTTCATGAGGCAGATAATAGCCGCAGGGGTGAGACATAGGTTGTTTCATACCTTAAATTGTGAAATAAAATCAGTCCATGGCTACGAATACCTCCGCCACTGGTTTCCGATCCCGTTTCTCCGTCGAGCGCATGATGCGTATCCATGATCGGCTGTGCGATGGCTCTTCCCTCAATTGCACGCGCTTCGCCGCGGAGTTGGAGGTTTCGCGCAAAACCATCCAACGAGACATCGACAATATGCGCGACCGGTTGGGGCTTCCCATCGAATACGATCGCGTTTCCCATTCCTACCTCTACACTTGGCCCGTGGAGGCGTTCCCCACCGTGCAAATGAGCGAAGGAGATGCCGTCGCCCTCTTTGTCGCAGAACGTGCCTTGGAGCCACTGCGAGGCACTCCTTTGTATGATCGTCTCCAATCAACCTTCGACCGGCTCACCGCCAGCCTGAAGGGCACCGTGGAATTCACGCCTGCGGATCACGATGCGGTTTCATTCGGTCAATTCGGCGAAGGCCGCACCAATGCCAAGGCGTTTGACTCCTTGCAAAAGGCGCACGACCAGCAGCGAGAAGTCACGTTTACCTACAAGAAACCCGGAGGCATGCCACCCGAAACACGACGAGTCCGTCCCTATCACCCTCACCCATCGGGAGCATTTGTGGTATCTGGTGGGCTACGATTTGGATCGCGCGGATATTCGCACCTTTGCCCTGCCCCGGATGAACAATGTGAAGGGCTTGAAAGTGAAATTCGAGCGGCCAACCGATTTCACCCCAAAAACTTATTTCGCCTCGGCGTTGGGCGTCGTGAGCGGACAGGGCGATTACCAAATCCGCATACGCTTCTCGCCCACCGTGGCAGAACGCATCACCGAGCGCGATTGGCATGACTCACAGAAATTGACCCCACGACCGGACGGAGGTGTCGATTTGGAACTGCGACTGGGTTCCTTGGTGGAGCTAGAACGTTGGGTGCTGGGTTGGGGAGCTCAGGCTGAAGTGCTTAACCCGCCAGAATTGCGCGCAAGTCTCAAACAAACCGTCCGGGATATCTCCGCCCGCTACACTTAAAAGGAGTTCCCCGGTCCCCGCCTCGCCCGCCCACTTCGCACAAAAAACCCGCACCATCCAAGGTACGGGTTCGAAAAACTGAAAAGTATCCGCGGTGCGATCAGCCGAGGATCTCGGCCGGATCGAAGAATCGATCGAGCTCGATCTGGGCATTCTCATCGCTGTCGGAAGCATGCACCACATTGACCATCATGTTGGTACCAAAATCGCCCCGAATGGTGCCCTTGGGCGCCTTCGTGGAATCCGTCGGTCCGAGTAGATCGCGCACCTTGGCCACAATCCCTTCGCCCTTCAGCGCCGCCACGATCACCGGCCGGGAGCTCATGAACTCCTCGATCTCCGGATAAAACGGCTTGTCGGCCACGTGGGCGTAGTGCTCCCAGAGTTTCTCCGGTGTAAGCTGAATCATTTTGGCCCCAGCAATGCTAAAACCGGCCGCCTCGAAGCGAGCCAGCACCTGGCCGGCCAATCCCTTGGCCATACAGTCGGGCTTTAAAATAATAAATGTCTTGTCCATGCAAAGAATCAGTCAACCCGTTGGCGGAACGAATGAAAGTATGATTTTGAAGGACATGAAAACGCCTCTTTCGTGCCTACACCCTCTGCAAAACACTCTCCGCTACTCTCCATCGCACCTTGGATCGATGGCGTGGAAGTGTAATCCCCACACCTCCAGACTCCTGGCACGACCGGTTCAGCGGTGCCTTGCATCAGCGGGCGGCGACTAGGCAACGCATGTGAGATCGTCGAATGGCGCAGTACTCGCCATCCGTTCACCGCGTTCCCGAACCAAATTTTCGCCTTCGTTCGTACCGCTGTCTCAGCTTCAGTCGTTGCCAAGTTGAGCCCGGGCCGTAGGGCCACCATGATCAACTCCAGCCTCTCGGGCGCGCATTCGCGATTCACGCCGGACATGACCGCCACATGGTTGATCACTCCGTCTCCCACGCCATTCAGCATCAACAGTGGATCGCTTCCCGGAAATTCATCGGCCGCGAAATAAATGCCATCCGCTCGCCTCCAAGTCACTTTCGGTCCGTTCAGCCCCCCTGTCGGCTCATCGCGGCGTCCACGGCCACCACGACGAGGTCGGCGGATACCTCGAGTCCTTGCTCGGTCCTGACCCACCCGCCATCGATTGAGACCACTTTCTGGTTTAAATGCAGCCGCTCTCTATCGAGTCCACCAGCCAGCCAATTGATCAGGGATGGCTTGCATCCCCATCCGTGGCACCGCGCGTGAACATGACAAAGACAAACTCCAGCATGCGGCTCGAGGTTTCCAAGTCAGGCTCCAAAAATATGCCACTCAACCACGGTCGCCAAAACGACTCGATCATAGGCTCGCTGAACCCTTTCGCTCGCAGCAGTTCGAGGCTCGTTTTTTCCTCGCTGGTCCAATTCACATCCGGTCCCGAAGTCGCCGCACTGATGGCCCAGCGCAACACCCGCAATTTGTCGCCCATGGAGCCGATATCCGCCTCCATGCTGGACCATAAGTCCGACCAACGCCGACGCGGATCGGCCACTCGGCACCAACATCCGCCCCGCCAAATCGACGCACCTGGCCAGAAAGGCCGTAATTTCAGCGCCTTGTAGTCCAGCCACCGTTGAGCCTCCGGATACGCGGTCAACAGGACCTAAAACCCTCGATCCAATCGAAATTCCTCCACTTTATTTGTTCGCACCCGACCCCCCACCGCGTCGGATGCATCGAGTAAGGTCGCCTCGACTCCTGATTCAGCCAGACGCCGGGCGCATGTCAGGCCAGCGAGTCCGGCCCCCACTATGACCACTTTTTTATTCGTGAGTCAGCGTCTTCGCAATCTCTCGGGCCAACGCCATTCCCGATACCGCCGCGCCTTCGACCCGGGGACCGCCAAATCCATCCCCACAAATTCCGAGTCGCATATCGGGCAACCAGACACAGCGCTGCGGATGCTGCGTCTTGGGTTCGCTGAACTTCCAACGATGGAGGGCTCGCCCCGTCACCATGGCATCGCCCAACAACGGCCGCAGCGCCGGCAACATTTTCTCAAACACCTCGGACTCCGCCGCCCCGTAGTTCTCGACTGAAAATTCACTGCTCAGGTGCACCGTGACCGCCGACACTGCGCCCTGTGTAATGCCCTTGTCCACGTTGTCCACCACCCACCTCACGGGTCCTTCTGCAAACTCCTGTCCCTCTGGGGCGATCGCGCTCTTGCGGTCCAGGATCAACATCCGCGCCAAACACGGATGGTATTCGCACCGCTGCAATGACGCTTTGATTTCCCTGGGCAACGAAACTTCACCGGCCTCGAGCAACGCCAAACTTTGCGGCACCGGGGAACTCAACACCAAGCGCTCCGCGCACATCATTCCCTCGCCTTCCACGTCGATTTCCCAGCAACCGCAATCATGGTGCCGTACGGATCTCACCTTATGCCGCAACCGCACCGGAACCGATTTGCCCAACGCTTTGGCCAACCCTGTCATGCTCGGTCTCGGCACCCACCGATTCGAGGTGCCGGCTGGCCATCGTGCCATCGCTCCCTGCCACGCCCAACACTCGACCAACGCCTCAAAATACTCATCCCGCACCTTAAAAAATTGGGCCCCTTGATCGAAAACCGCATTGCCCACGCGTTTGGTGGACATACGTCCTCCTACTCCCCCGCTCTTTTCCAACACCTGCACCGTTGCCCCCCTTCGCCGCCAGCTCGCGAGCGAGTAGCAACCCGGATATACCGGCGCCAATAATTACGGTGGTGTTGTTCATGCTTGTTTCTACTTACCAAGTACATGCCGCAACGCATTCTCAAGCGAGGGATGCAAAAACTCGTAACCTGTTTTCGGTAATACCGATGGGGTCGCTCGCGTGCTGGCCAACAGAACCTCATCCGCCATTTGTCCAAATAGCAACTGAATCGCTGCCTTGGGCGTCGGCAGCACCGTCGGGCGCCCCATCACTCGGCCCAAAGTTTGCTCAAATTCCCGCTGTGGCACGACCTCCGGCGCGACCAAATTCAACGGTCCCCGGAGTTCCTCACACTCGATCGCGTGCCGACACGCGCGCAACCAATCGTCCATTCCGATCCAGCTCTGCCAATGTTTTCCTTCTCCCAGCGAGCCTCCCAACCCGCAGGCAAATAGGGGCTGCAACTTGGCCAAGGCGCCTCCACGGGGATGCAGCACGATTCCCGTGCGCAATAGTACGGTCCGGATTCCCATGGCTTGCGCGGCTGCGGATTCTCTTTCCCACTCGCGACATACATCGGCTAGAAATCCGGTTCCCGGTGAACTCGTCTCATCGAGTTCCGCTGCGCCCTGATCGCCATAGATGCCCACCGCCGACCCGCCGAGAAACACGCGCGGTCGCGTATCCAGTTTATGGATCGCGTTGATCAACGTGCGCGTGCCGTCGACGCAGCTGCTCCTGATTTCGGAACGCCGGGGGGGGGGGGGGGGCCCATCGTCCGTCCGCGATATTGGCTCCCGCCAGGTGAATCACCGCATCACAATGGTATCCCTTGGGCCACGCCACCAGGTCTGCGGAGGGGTTCCAACTGATTTCCCTTGCGGCCTTCACTTCTCGCCTGACCAATAGGTCCACTGCCCATCCCTGCGTGCGCAAAAAATCGATCAGCGCCCTGCCAATCATTCCCGAAGCCCCTGAAATCAACGCCCGGCCGCAGCGCGCCGCCCTCAACTCCAGATCTGTCTTGGTCATCACATGGCGATAGCGAAATAGCCGGTCCAACCTGCGCTCCACATAGCGGACTCCCACACTCCCGATCATGCCCCACGGGAGTTCGTAGTCGATTTCGTCGATCAACCAGCATCCCCCTGTGGCATCAGACTCAAAGCGATGCCGGTGAACCCACGACTTGAACGGTCCTTCAATCTGCCGATCGCAGAAAATTTCATTCTCACGATACCCAAAATGCTCCCCTTCCCACCGCGTCCACACTGGACCAATTTTGGATTTCAGCACCACCCGGGAACCATTTCCAATGCCCGCCCCTCTGGTTTCAGCGCGCACGTTTTCCCACGGCGGCCCCAATCGCGCAAACGCCCCTGGACGGGTATGCCAGGCGAAAACCTCCGCTTGGGTTCGGTCAATCAACACGCGTCGTTCGAATCGTAGACTCATTGCTTAAGTAACGCCGGCATCCTCTGTCGGCCGCATTTCGAACCCGTAAAATCAACCGTGGCGTGAGGTAGCCCTTGCATAGCGCTTGCGACTCAACCCGCGCTGAGTCGCAAGCGCGACTCCCAATCAAATGCTGGCTTTCCTCAACTCCTGGTACGCGTTTAGCGCTTCCGCCCGTGCCTCCCGATGATCGACCACGGGATGCGGATAGGTTTCGCCCAAAACCACCCCGCCCTTCCGCAGCTCCTCCGGCGGTCCTTCCCAGGGGGCCTGTAGAAACTTGTCCGGCAGCTGGGCCAACTCCGGTACCCACCGGCGGACATACTCACGTTCTGCATCAAATTTAGCGCCTGCAATACGGGCGCGAAAATCCGAAAATACGGAGCCGCATCCGCTCCACAACCGGCACTCCACTGTCATCCTATAGTGTTGGAAGCCAGATCTGCATCCACCAACGTATCCCAAAACCACTGCGCGCCTACTTGCCAGGGCAGTCGGAGATGTTTCACCAAAAAGGAAGCCACCCCCATTCTTACCCGATTGTGCATCCACCCGGTGGCCCACAGTTCCCGCATGCCGGCATCCATCAGCGGATAGCCCGTGCGACCCGTTTCCCAGGCTTTTTGCAGCCGTCCTCCCGGATCCGGTCGCCAGGGAAATTTGGCGAACTCCGACCTCAACGGTTGGCTCGTCGTGTGAGGGAAATGAAAAAGAAGGTGGTGGGCGAATTCGCGCCAACCCACTTCACTGAGAAAAACCCGGGCGCCGCTACTGGGTGGATCAATTCCTCGCGTCTCTCCCAAGGCTTGGGTGACCGCCCAAATTTGGCGGAGACTGATTTCGCCAAAATGTAAGTGTGGCAATAAACGCGAAGTTTCCCTCACCGACGGATAATCTTGCGCCCCCACCGTGTCCTGCAGAAATGCCTGCAAGGCCGCGACGGCGCCTTGTTCCCCGGGCGTCCATCGCGCCGCAAACTGATCCGTCCAGCCCTGCTTGGAGACCAGCTGCCACAAGTCCAAGAGATCCGTTTCGGGCCACACCGCGGGAGCCTGCCATGCGGATGCCGCAGCTGCGATTGGTTCGTCTTTCGCCCGCTGCAGGAAATGTCGCTAATACGGCGTGAAAACTTGAAACGGGTTCCCTTGTTTATTGGCCACCGTATGGGGTTCGTGCAGCAAGGACGCATTGAAGCTGCGCACCTCGACTCCGGCGGCCTGCAGTCTTTCTTTAATGCCTTTGTCCCGATCGATCACGTTTGGTTCGTAACGACGCGACCAATACACCGCCTCAGCGCCGGTCTCGTTCATTAGGTCCGCCAAAACCTGTTCCGAATTCCCCGCTCGCAAAACCAATCGGCCTCCTCCCCTTCCGATCGCCTGTGACAAGGCCACCAGTGAATGATGCAGCCACCAACGTGTTGCGCCCCCGGGCGCCCAATCCCCTTCCCCCGCCGGATCCCAAATATAGATAGGGATGATCGGACATTTCCGCGCCTCGGCAGCCGCCAGCGCCGGATGATCAGCGAGTCGTAAATCTTGCCGAAGCCAAACAATGGTAGGGGCCTTACTCACGCTGGGCACGAAACGCACCTCCGTCCGGGGCGCAACTTCTCCACCCACTCTTCAAACCAACTCTTCGTAAAAGGCCGCGTAGGCTTCCGCTGCCGATTTCCAACTGAAATCACGTTTCATTCCGTTGGTTTGCACCGCGCTATAGCGATCTGGGTCCGCTTTCAGCGCCAGGGCGCGTGTCAGTCCCGTCTCCACGCCCTCCGCCGTGGCTTCGACCAGAATTCCGGTGCCCGCCTCCGGATCGTCTTCGATGTCCACCACGGTGTCGATGAGCCCTCCCACGCGCGTGGCGACCGGGACCGTACCATACACTTGCGAATACATTTGGTTGAGGCCACAGGGCTCGAACATTGAAGGCATGAGGAAAAAATCACTTCCCGCCTCCACCAAATGGCTCAAGCGCTCATCCAATGCCGCATGATGCGCCACCTTCTCGGGCAGTGCCGCACAAAGCTTGCGCACCGCTTCCTCAAGTCGCTGATCCCCCGCGCCCAAGATGATCAACTTTACATCTTCCCGCTCAAAAAACTCCTGATTCGCGAGCACCAGCTGTACGCCCTTTTGCTCCGTCAATCGGCACACCATGCCAAAGACCGTGCCCTGATACTCGGGATCGAAACCCTCTTCGCGCAAGAGTTCCGTCCGGCATTTCTGTTTCCCCTCCAAGTCCTCGCGCGAATAGTTCGCTGGCAACAGCTTGTCACTGGCCGGATGCCAGATCTTGTGGTTGATACCGTTGATCATACCGGAAAGATCGTCGACACGCAGCTGTACTACGCCATCCAACCCGCAGCCAAACTCCGGGGTCTGGATCTCCCGGGCATACTGGGGACTCACCGTGGTGACTCGATCTGCAAAAAGCAGTCCGGCCTTCATCATACTCGCCTGACCGTAATACTCCACGCCATCGATCCCCATGAGCTCCGCCGGGAGATTCGTGCGATAGAACGAGCCCATCCAAAATAGTCCCTGAAACGCGATATTATGGATCGTGTGCACCGTACGCATCGCCAGATTTCGGCGGTAACGCTGTTCCACTGCCCGGAGAAGTAGCGGCAGGAGTCCCGCCTGCCAATCATGCCCGTGCACAATATCAGCATCCAAATCGGTCGAACGCATGATCTCTACCACCGCCTTGCAGAAAAAGATGAATCGCAAATAGTTATCCTCGTAGTCTCGCTCGCCGTTGCCATACGGTAGTCGCCGATCAAAGAACTCTTCCCGGCACACCAAACACACCCGCAAATTGGACGCCGGAGAGAAAGCTTGCCAATCCCCGGACATGAACCTATTGCCCATTTCGATCCGCAACCGGCCAAGGGACTGTCGTAAGGACGGTGCGACATCCGGGTGTTCGATGACAGAGCGATAACCGGGCAGGAACACCGTTACCTCGTGGCCTTTTCGGGCCAACTCATTAGCCAGCGCACCCACTACATCAGCCAGTCCTCCGGTTTTGATATACGGGAACATTTCGCTCGCGACGTGAACGATCTTCATAGGTCACACCTCAGACGTAACGTGCCCACTGTCGACCGGAAAATCCCTCCGCCCCGGCTTATCCCGGGACAACCCCTTTTATCTTTTTTCTAAATATTACTTAATGAAGTTTCGTGACTCTATCCTGCAGCGCCTCGGCGCCGCCGACTATCGCCCGGTAAATGATACCGGCCTCATCCGAGAACTGGGCCTGGACAAAAAACAGCGCCGCCAGTTCACCCACGAACTGCGCCTCCTCCTTTCCAAGGGCGAAGTAAAACTCGTTCAGGGCGATCTCATCACCCTCCCCACGTCCACCGGCGGCGGCCGCGGCGACGGCACTTTGACCGGCGTCCTGCGTTTTCGCACCGGCGGCTCAGCCTTGGTCGTGATCGACAAGACCGACCATCCCGATGCCCCCGACGTGGTGCAAATCGCCTCCGAAGACTCCGCTAATGGCTTCAATGGCGATACCGTCCGCCTCCAACTCGATACCCGCCCCAACCAACGCCGCAACGCCCGCAACCCCCGGGCCGGCGAACCCTGTGGCCGCGTGACCGAAATTATCGAACGCAGCCACGAGGTCGTGGTCGGCATCTTGCGCCACATTCGTCGCAAATTCTACGTTTCGCCCGATGACCCGCGCTTCGTGCACGACATCTCCGTCGACAATCCCGCCGACGGCAAAATCGAGCCTCCTCCCGTCGAGGGCGATAAAGTGGTCGTCCGTCTCCATGAGTGGACCAACGCCACCCGCCCCCCCAACGGTCGGGTCATCGAGCGCCTCGGACGCCAATGGGAGCCGCGCGCCGAACTGCTCGGTGTGTACCGCAAGTTCAATCTCGATCCCAGGTTCCCCACCGATGTCGAAACCGAGGTCGCCAGACTACCCGATCACGTCATGCCCAAGGAGCACACCGCTCGGTTGGACTACCGCAAGATCCCGACATTCACCATCGATCCTGATGACGCCAAAGACTTCGACGACGCGCTGTCCATCGAGTTTCTGCCCGATGATCACATCAAGATCGGTATCCACATCGCCGACGTTTCCGCCTACGTAAAGTCTGGCACCGCCCTCGATCAGGAAGCCCAGCATCGCGGTAACTCGACTTATCTCGTCGGCACCGTGGTGCCCATGCTCCCGGAAAAACTCTCCAACGGTCTGTGTTCACTGGTCGAGGCGCAGGATCGGCTCACCAAGGCCGTCTTCCTCACGTTTGACCCCAAACGTCGGGTCGTCAGTAGCGCCTTCGCCAACACCGTCATTCGCAGTCAAAAGCGACTCACCTACAAGCAGGCCTACACCTTGCTGATGGAAGACGACCTCCGGGCCGCCCGTGACCTGCCCCTGCCTCCCAAACATCAAACCGGGTCCACCGGCCGCGCGCTTTCCTCGCTCAGCACCAAGGAACTCACCGATTTGCAGTCCTGGGTGCGGACCCTCTGGTCCTTGGCCGGCAAACTCCGCCGCGACCGCATGAAACACGGGAGTCTCGATCTCGACATGCCCGAGACCAAAGTATTCGTCGACGAGACCGGGTTCGCCGACCGGCTCGAACTCATCGAAAACGACGAGAGCCATCAACTCATTGAAGAGTTCATGCTCACCGCCAACGAAGCCGTCGCCCACCTCACCAAGAAGAACAAACTGCCTTCGCTCTACCGCGTCCATGACGACCCGGACGAAGATAAGCTCAACGAGCTCCGCGATCACATGGCCACTTTTGGCATCCGCGTCGGCGACCTCACGGGACGCCCCGAAGTCACCAAACTTCTCAAAAGCCTGTGCACCCACCCTCAGGGTCATGTGCTCCGCACTCAGCTCCTGCGCAGTCTCAAAAAAGCGGCCTACCGCGCGTCACCAGATGGTCACTACGGCTTGGCCAAAAACGACTACACCCACTTCACCTCCCCCATCCGCCGCTACTCGGACCTGATCGTACACCGCGTCCTCGATCATTATTTGATCACTCACGGCGGTTGGCCCATGCCGGCCGGCTACAAATTCTCTTACAATCAGGGCAAAATGGACAGCCTCGGGCAGCACCTCAGCATCACTGAAACCAACTCTCAGGAAGCCGAGCGCGAAAGTGTAAAAATCAAGACCCTCGAGTTCTTTGAGCGCGATCTCGCCAAGACGGTCCCCACCAAGTTCGACGCCATCGTGACCAATGTCCGCCAACACGGCCTCCTCATCGAGCTCGAACAGTCCATGACCTTTGGATTCCTCCCCACCAGCGCCCTCGGCAACGACTACTTCAGTCTCACCGACGATAACACCGCCATGGTCGGCCGACGCTCCCAGCAACGCTACGAGCTCAACTCCCGCCTCCAAGTGGAGGTTTCCAAAGTCGACCGCGTCAAACGCATGATCGACTTCCGCCTCGTGGGCAGCGCCGACGGCTCCGATGCAACCGACGCGTCCCCGGCGCCCCTGCCCCGGCGCCCCCACTCCAAATCCAAGCAAGCCGCCAAGCCCACCCAACGCCCCGGCGCCCAAAGCCACCGCAAAAGCAGCAATAGCAAGCCCACCACCAAACGCCGCCGCTGACCCACTCGCCCCCAGCCCTCATGGCCGACACCACGCAGGGCCGCCCCTGCGCCGCCTCCAGATATAGAGTTCGCCAACCCAACCGCCCAACCCGCCCAGCGCGCCGATCTGCGAACCGCCCGCCCGCTTGTATTTGCGTGCCAGACCTTCCGGCAACCACACCCATGGCACCTGGACCACTCGATCCGTCTGGTAGAGTTGACGCAACTCGTCGAGATGTGTCTGCAACCATTGACAAACCTTTCCCGGCAATAAGGTGATGCGGTCCTTGTCTCCCTTGCCCGCATAGACCGGGATTTGCCCTCGCTCGAGATCCACATCCTTCACCCTTAGGCGCAGCAACTCGAACAAACGCACGCCCGATCCATACTATCACCTGCGTCATCAACCGATCTGTTCCAGCTAGTTCAGCGTTCAATCGCGTCACTTCCGACTGACTCAACACTGCTGGGATCTTTATCCGCTTCTTCGCTCTTTGGAAGTCGATCTCCCCTACGTCGATATGCAGCGCTTCCTGCATCAGAAAAACCAAGGCGTTGAGTGCCTGTTTCTAACTCGATTTATCTAATCCCTCCCGGACGACCAACTGGCTAAGGAACGCCCCCAACTCGTCAGCACCTGCCCTCCAAGGCGTATTGGGAGCCAAAAACGCTGCGAATCTCACCGCCCACTGGCGGTAAGGTTTGCTCCGTGCGCCACAAGAAACCCCGATCACGCACCGCCTTGATCAAAGCCTGCTCCCAGTCCGAGTTACCCAAATCATCCCGACGTCGTGGGGGCGAGGTCTCCACCGCCGCCCCTTCTTCGGACAACAGGCGCAATACCGGCAACCCTTTGTCCGGAACGTGAAAGGGTGCCGCCACCTCTACGCGCCTCCCGCAGTAACCAGCGCAACGCCTCACGCCGAGACTCGTCGCGCCGACCGTCGCGGCGATCTGATTCATCGAGATACCATCCCATAAAACCGACTGACATCCCGCGATGGTTCCATTTGCAGGCACTCAATAGGCCAATAATTTCCTTTTGATACCGTCGCTTGCTTACTGGCGGCAGCCCGCACACCGCCAATTTCAGATTTCCAATCTGGAAAATGAATGAACTCATCACTCACGGCCTATCCTTCCTCTTTGGGTGTGCATTTAACGACCGAATGTCGCTTTTGCCGTCAAACGGGAGATTGCCATGGTTTCTTTCAAAGATGTTTCATAGTGAGCAATAAACGTTTGTGTAACAAAATGATCAATTTCGCTGAAATCGCGTTTGGCGGAAAGTGGATCTGCGGATCGGGCGAATAAATAGAGCGTGTCCCACAAGCGCAAGAGGTTGGAGAAGAGGAGGTAGCGTAAAAATAAAGAGACCGAAACCGGGATGATTTTCTGGTTTCGGCACAAAGACGGCGTGTATAATTTGGTGTGAACAATACTATCGAAGCCGTCGCCCCGGAAGTTGCCCTGAAAACCTGGCTGCGTCCAGACTTGACTCCGGTCGGACCCAACAAAGATTACGCCGCGTTTCGCGATCAACTGGCGGGGCTCGACCAGTTGCTGGCCAATAGTCACTTGGAAGCGATGGCCGTGGACTTTGCCCGGGAAAACTGGCGGGGCGACGACGTGGCCGGGTTGCCGCGACACCTGCAGTTCGCGCGCAAGGCGCTGCGGGGGCAGGTATTGCGCATGCTGTTCGGAAACATCAGCTTGCGTAAACTTTCCCTGAGCATCGCCTCCAGCGATCTGTTGGCCGACTTTTGCGGAGCGCGCCGGATCGACGGCATCAAGGGGGTCTCCCAAAGAAAGCGTGCGGGAGCGTGCGTCCAAATGCTTCACCGCCGGGCAGGTGCGCAGGATGAGCCAAGTCTTTATCGAGATGTGCGGTGAGGCGGACCGGGCGAGCGAACTGGGACTGGCTGCGACGCAGCCGATGGATACGTGCCTGGTGGACTCGACCTGCCTGCAGGCCAACATCCATTTCCCAGTCGACTGGGTGCTCTTTCGCGACGTGAGCCGCACCCCCTGCTCAAGGCGGTGAAACTGCTCCGTGCAGCGGGGTTGCGGGGTCGGATGCCGAACGAGCCGCCAGCCTTGGCCAAGCAGATGAATCGGTGGTGCATCGCGATGACCCACAGCCGACGGCGCCGCGATGCGAAGCGGGCCTGCAAGGGTGTGCTCCGCCAGATGAAACGCCTGCTGCGCACCATCGGCGAGCACGCCCGCCGGCCATCGCGACCACCTCGCCGCCGACTACGCCCGGACCCGCTTCAGTGAGCGCCAGGCCACCCGCATCATTGCGCGCATCGACGCCATGCTCGAGCAACTGCCGGCCGCGATCAAACAGGCCCACGAACGCATCATCGGCGCGCGACCAGTGCCAAACGCCGAGAAGATCCTCTGCGTCTACGAACCCGACGTGCAGACCGTGGTCCGGGGCAAGGCGTCCGGCGAGGTCGAGTTTGGCAACACCCTCATGATCAGTGAGAACGTGACGGGGTTGATCACCGATTGGCAGTTGTATCAGGGAATGGCTCCGGCCGAATGGCGTCAGTTCGACCAGAGCCTCGAGCGCCAGAAGCAGTTTGAGCTGAGCACCCCGATCAAAGCGGCGAGCACCGACCGAGGCTTTTCGACCAAACGGCTGTGCGAACGCTTGGCCGAAGCCGACATTTATGACGCCACTTGCCCCCGCCATCCGCAGCTGCTGCAACGGCGCATGCAGGAGCCGCAGTTCGTGGCGCTCCAACATCGCCGGGCTTCGACGGAAGCCCGCATCGCCATCATCAAGCAACGCCAAGGCAAGCGATTGAGTGCCAGAGGCTTCACGAATCGCTACCTGGCGGTAGCCTGGAGCATCCTCGGTCACAACCTGTGGCTCATCGCCCGACTGCTGGCCGACCAACCACCGCAGGCCCAAGCCGCCTAAAACCACCACGCCTACTCCAACGATGAACAATAAACCGGCTGCCGGAGTTTCCCTCATGGAAACGATCCAGGCACTGACTGCTGCGACACTGCAATTTAGCCATTAAATTGCATTTGCGCGCGCCTACATCCGCCATTGGTAGTCGGAAATCCGCTCAAAAATCGGCTTTCCTGCCCCCCCTTCCAAAATCAGGGTAAATGGGATACCCTTTATTATAAGAATCATCTCTTTCACAAGGCTTTTGAAGGTCCATTAGGAAGCACCTCCATGGTCTTTTCCCGTGACGGGTGAATTGATTGAAGGTCAGCAGTGTAACTTTGAGCTAAACCATTTGGACGATTTTCGATCTGTTTCAGTGGGATGAAATCTAAAGGTAAAACGGAAAGGGAAGCGACGAACGCAAACCCGGAGCAGAAGCACTGGGATCGAAACGTGGAGGTGCGCATGGCCACTGCGGCCGAGCAGGAGTGGTTCGACGCGCAGCTGCACGAGCGGCACTACTTGGGATCCGGGCATCCGGTGGGCGATTACCTGCACCAGATTGTCGAAAAAGGGGGGCGGGCGGTGTGGCGCTGCTGGCGTGGGGTCCGGCCTGCTACGCGCTCAAGGACCGGGACCGGTGGGTGGGCTGGGATGCGACCCGCCGGGTCGAGCGGCTTTCCCTGGTGGTGCAAAACTGCCGCTTTCTACTGCTCACCAAGCACGGCGAGGAGCCCAATGTCGCCTCCCAGGTGCTCGCGGCGGCCGTGCGCACGTTGCCGGGCCATTGGGCAGGAACGCTTCGGCTATCGGCCGCTGCTAGCCGAAGACCTTCACCGACCCGGAGGCCTACCAAGGCACGTGCTACAAGGCCTCCGCGTGGGAGCCGGTCGGGACCAGCCAGGGTTACGAACGGCACCGAGGCGACTTTTACCGCGAGCACGGCAAACCCATAGCACCTGTGGCTGCTGCGGCCCCTGCACCCCTCGGCCAAGGCCCTGCTGAGCGCCCCCGACCCCGCTTTGCCCGAGGACTGCCGGGCGGGACTGCGCCGCGCGCGCGCCGGCACCCTGCCGCTCAAAAACGGCCAGTTGCCCTCTCTGTTGGAGGCCCTGTGCGGCGTGCCCGATCCGCGCGCCAAAAACACCCGCTTCAAGATCGGTCCGGTTCTTGGCCTCGTGGCGCTCGCGCTGCTGGCCGGCCGGCGCGACATCGCGTCGATCGCTCGTATGGCCAACCTGCTCGACCAAGACCAGCGCTTCGCCCTGGCCCTGCCCCGTGAGGCCGGCAAAAAGGTCCGCCTGGCCCCCTGTTACAGCGTGTTTTATGACGTGCTCACCCGGCTCGATCCGGAGGCCTTTGCCCAGGCCCTCAACCGCTGGCTCACAGTCCACGCCGGTGCCCTGCCCGGAGCGCTCGCCCTGGACGGAAAGTTTATCCGCGACGCGGTCGGGGTGCTCAGCCTGGTCGAGGCCGACACCGGCGCGCCGGTCGCCCTGGCCATCGTCGATCAAAAGGAAAACACCCCGCGCAGTGAACAGGCCCGCGCCGGTGAGGTGTTGGCCGCCGCGTCGTTGGACGAGCAGATCGTCACACCGGCGACGCCTTGCACGCCACCCGCGAGCAGGCCCGCACCATCGTGGAAAAAGGCGGCGAGTATGTGCTCCAGATCAAAGGCAACCAACCTCAGCTGAGCGCGCTGGTCCAGCGCGCCCGGACCGTTCCACCCCCCTTTTTTGAGCTGACCGATCCGAGTCGGGGCCGCGTGACCACCTGGCGGGTGTCCGTGGTGGTGGCCACGCCCTCGCAAGCCGACTACCCCGGGCTGCACAGCCTGGTGCTCGTGGACAAAACCACGGTACGAAAACGCGACCTCACCGAAAGTTGCGAGCAACGCGCCTACGCCAGCATATCTGGCACCCGCAGAACGCAGCCCTGCGCAAATGCTCGCCTTGATCCGCGGGCACTGGGGCGGAGGAGATCCGCAACCACTGGCGCCGCGACGCCTGCTGGCGCGAAGACCACTCGCGTACCCGCAACCGTCAACGCCCTGGCCAACCCTCCGCCCTGCGCAGCGTCCTGCTACGCGTCTGCGCCCAACACTGGCCCGAGCGGCCCCTGCCGCACGTCTTCGAATCCTGCCAACATTCCACGCATATCTCCCTGCGCGCCATCCGTTCCCATTCCTAAAACAAAAGACCATGGGATCTATTCGCTCGCCACCAAGGCTCCAACCAGAAGAGCGCATTGAGCATCAACGCATGCGTGATTCCGCCCGCCCGCCCCAAGGTCAAGACTTCGTCCACCGGCCGCAAAGACAATCCGAGCTCTTCATCCGCATCCCATTGGGTCGCCTCCGTCCGCTCCACATTATTAATTAACACGACGTGAGCCCGATTGCTCTGAATCGCCGGATTGGGGTGCACCGAACCCAATAAAATCGGCGAATCCCCTCGATAGCCGGTTTCCTCCACCAATTCACGCGACGCCGCTTGCAACGCTGATTCGTCCTGTTCGACCACCCCTCCAGGCAACTCCAAGGAAAGCCGCTCCACGCCAAACCGGAACTGCTTCACCAATACCAGCTCGCCCCGGGAGGTCACCGCCAACACCACGGCCCAATCTGGCGCATCAATCACGAGGAATTCCTTACCCTCCGAGCGGGCGGGATGCTGGAACTGACTCGATCGCACGTCAAAAACCCGCGTACGCAGGAGAAGTTGATCCGCACCGCGGCGCCAGGGTGCAGGGGAAGGAGTGGCTTGGCTCATGGTAAACAAAAGGCCTCCCCGCGACGTGCGCAAAGGAGGCATTCAATAAAAAAGGTACGGGATCGGATCCCTCCGTTATTTCTTAGGAACGCTAATGGATTGCCCGATCGCGAGCTTATTCCAGTTCACCGTCGGATTGACCGCCTGCAAATCTGACCAAGACACTCCTAAAGTGCGCGCGATCTTGTATCCGCTATCGCCGGACTTGACGCGATACTCATCCGAACCAGCCACCGCAGGACTCGAGCTACTTGATGAAGATGAGGACGTCACCACGGGAGTCGGAGCGACGGCCTTGGCCTTGATTTCCTCGAATTCGGTGCGCAAAGAGCCAAACGCCTCGCTAAACTGCTTGAAAGCACTGTTGGTGTCAGCGGTAACCTTGGTCACACGCTGGGTCGCTTGATCCGCCGATGTGGTGGTCTTGTGCAGTTCTGCCTCGAGAGCATTGACTTGCGCCGCCAGTGCGCCTTGGTCGGCCAGCGACTTATTGATGTTCGCGACTTTAGTCAGCGCGACGCTACCCAACACCCCGGCGATAAGACCGATGATAAGGGCTAGCACTGGCAGCCAGCTGAACGACTCGTTGTTTTCCTGAGAAATGGTGTCCATGGGAGAAATACTAAAGCAGAGAGTCTACGTCCGATGCCCCACTCGAAGCAAGCAGGTAAATAGCCAATCGCGCATCCTTTGGACGATGCGTATTGAATACCCTCGCAAGAGTTTGAACTAAAATGGTCGGGACGGAGAGATTCGAACTCTCGGCCTCCTGCTCCCAAAGCAGGCGCTCTACCAGGCTAAGCTACGTCCCGTTGTGACCGGTGTGCACGCCACCGGGTCCGAGGCCGTCTGTCAATGACGCCCTCAAAGATTCTTTTTTTACGGCGAGACGAAGGACACATCCCCCGCCGTCGCATCAACCGGAGCCATCGTCGCTTGCAACATGATCACCCGTTGACTCCAAGTGGAGGAAGGATCGAGCGAGGTAATTTGCGTGGCTAACGAGGTGAGCTCGTTCCTGTTGTCCGCTGCTGCTGCGATTGAAGCGAGATGATAGGCCGCCTCCCCTCTCACTGCGCCCGAAAAATCCGTGTTGTTGGCAATGGACTGCAACGCGGCCTGCCCGGTGCTGGCATCACCATTTTGGATCTGCGCCATGGCCCGTCCCAACGCGATGCGGTCCGCAAAAACGGTGCCGGCCAACTCTTCGCTCGCCGAATCATAAGCGGCAATCGCGTCACCGTAGCGAGCTTCCGCAAATGCCGTATCACCAACCTCGAGCCAAGCCGCTCCAGCGAGCTGAGTACCGGCATTTTCTTTGGCAAAGACCATGCGTTCCGCATCGGTGATCGTCGCCGCGTAGGCTTCGCGAGCCCCCGAGGATTGGCTCTCCTTCATGATGGTCAATCCGTGGCGCCCCAGAATCATGACGATGACCACTGCCGCCACCGCTACGAATGCCGTACGATTTTTTTGCCAAAATTGACGCACAACCTCCTCAAAGTCCGGAGACGCAGCGGAAGTATCGGCCGAAACGAGATTCTGGTCGGCAGTAGAGGGTGCGGCAGGGGTGGGATCTGGCTTGGACATAGGAGCGAAGCGATCAACGAAGCACAACGACCTTAACCCGTAAAGGCAGGATTTACCTCTCTGAACGCTGGTCGCCCTTTCCCGACGGACTTCCTTCAGATGAATTCAACCCGACGCCTCCTCCCGAGAATCAAACGGCAGGGCTCTCAATCAAAGACCACCGTCTTGTTACCATAAACTAAAACTCAGTGCGCCAAATGCCACCGCACGGCTTGCGCCAACACCATTTTCTCCAAATCACGACCTTTGCGAATCAAGTCCTGCACCTCGTGGCGGTGAGTGACTCGGGCCACGTCCTGCTGGATAATCGGCCCATCATCCAAGACCGCCGTCGCGTAATGCGCCGTCGCTCCAATCAGTTTTACCCCTCGCGTGTGGGCTTGATGGTAGGGTCGCCCCCCTGCAAACGCCGGCAGGGCAGGAAAGAATGGTGGATGTTAATAACCGGCGCTTTCAACGCGCTAAGACAATGATCCGACAAAACCTGCATGTAGCGGGCCAAAATGACCAATTCCACCCCCAACTCCTGCATCAACGCCAGTTGCTGAGCCTCTGCCTCAGGTTTAGTGCCCGCCGTGACCGGAATAAGGTGAAAAGCTAGACCGTAACCCTGCGCAGCCGCCTCCAAGATGCGGTGATTAGACACCACCGCGACGATATCGCACGCGAACTCGCCGGCCTTCCAACGCAACACGATGTCATGAAAACAATGGTCCGCCTTGGATACAAACAGCGCGACTTTGGGCCGCTCTCCCCGTGCCGCGATTAGAGGATTCATCCCCAGCCCGCCGGCAAACTCCACAAACGCCGCTTCTTCCCTCGATCGGTCCGAGGCAGGAATCCACTCCACGCGCTGAAAAAAGATCCCCTCTTCCAAATCACGATGCTGGTCGGCGTGCACAATGTTGCCGCCACGCTCAAAAATCCACCCCGACACCTTCGCCACCAGCCCGGGTTGATCGGGGCCATGGAGCAAACAAACCAATGGAGACGTTTCGACCATGATGAGATTCTGGGCCAGATAAGCGATCTCGGGTAATCAGATCGGCCGTACGTTTTTCACGTAATGCTGAATCGGCATCACCTCAATCTGCTTCTCCTTGAGCGCCTCAATCCCCTTAACGGCTGCAAAGGCCCCCATCACGGTGGTCATCAAACAGACGTTGTGAGCATAGGCTGCCGCCCGAATGGTGTTCTCATCCTTGCGCGGAATCATGCCGCCCGGAGTATTGATCACCAAGTTGATCTGGTTGTTCTTGATCATGTCGACCGCCGTGGGACGACCTTCATTGATCTTCGCAAGTCGGGTGACCTCCACCCCGTTATCGGCCAGCATCTTGGCGGTCCCACCGGTGGAAAATATCTTGAACCCAAACCGAGCCAACCGCCGCGCTAAATTCACGGCGCGGGGCTTATCCTCGTCCTTGATCGAAAGAAATACATTCCCGTCGACCGGTAATCCAGGTTTCGCCGCCGCCTGCGCTTTCGCAAACGCCACCCCAAGGTCCTCGTCCACGCCCATCACTTCGCCGGTCGATCGCATTTCCGGACTGAGTGCGATCGTGCAGCCCGGGAACCTCACAAACGGGAATACCGACTCCTTGACGCACCAATGTTTCGGCACGATTTCCTGCACAAACCCTAACTCCTGCAAGGTCTTGCCGGCCATGACCTGCGCCGCGAGTTTGGCCAACGGAATTCCCATCGCTTTGGCCACGAAAGGCACCGTGCGCGATGCACGAGGATTCACTTCGATGAGAAACAACTCGTTGTCCTTGATCGCAAACTGGACATTCATCAGGCCGATCACCTTCAGCTCCTTGGCCAAGGCCAAAGTCGCATCCCGCACAATCTGAATCATGGGTTTTCCCAACGTGTGCGGTGGCATCACCATCGCCGCATCACCGGAGTGCACTCCCGCATACTCAATGTGCTCCAACATGCCGCCGATAATCGACGTGGTTCCATCACTGATGCAGTCGACATCCAGTTCGATCGCGTCCTCGAGGAACTTATCAATCAGCACCGGCTTGTCCGGCATCACGTCGAACGCCTGCCGTACCACGTCCTTGAATTCCTGCTCGCTGTAAACAATGAACATGCCCCGGCCACCCAGAACAAAGGAGGGGCGCAGCAACACCGGGAATCCCAGCTCATTCGCTGCGATCAACGCCTTCGCTTCCGTCATCGCCGTCCGATTATCCGGCTGTTTCAGGTCGAGCTTGCGCAGGATCGCCGCAAATTGCTTCCGGTCTTCCGCCGCATCAATCGACTCCGGTGACGTTCCGATGATGTTGACTCCGCGGGCCTTCAACGCAGCGGCCAAATTCAACGGAGTCTGACCGCCAAACTGCACGATCACCCCGCTACACTTCTCCTGCTCATAAACTTCCAGTACGACCTCGAGCGTAAGTGGCTCAAAATAAAGCCGATCAGAGGTATCGTAGTCCGTTGAGACCGTCTCAGGATTCGAATTCACCATCACCGTCTCGTACCCGATTTCCCGCAGGGCGAAACTTGCGTGCACGCAGCAGTAATCGAATTCAATGCCCTGCCCAATCCGGTTGGGACCCCCTCCCAGAATCATGATCTTCTTCCGGTCCGAAGGCATCACTTCGTTCTCGTCGCCGTAACTGGAGTAGTAATACGGCGTGAAGGCTTCGAACTCCGCTGCGCAAGTGTCCACCAAACGGTAAGTAGTGTGAATCCCGCGGGCCTTCCGATCGGCGCGCACCGCATCCATCGAGTTGTTCAACATGTGCCCCAGCTGAGCATCGCTGAATCCAAACTGCTTCGCCCGTCTCAACAGCCCGGTATCCAGAGATTCCAACGTCTGCCCCTTCACGCTTTGCTCCATTTCGAAGATCTCCCGCAACTGGTGCAGGAACCACGGATCAATCTTAGTCAGATCAAACAGCTGTTCCACCGTCATCCCAGCGAGGAACCCGTAGCGGATGTAGAAAATTCGTTCCGCGTTCGGAGTCGCCAGTTTGGCGATCAGGCTATTGCGGTCGGGCACCACATCATCGCCAAATTTACCACCGCCGCCAAATCCCGACGCGCCAATCTCCAAGGACCCAAGCGCTTTTTGCATCGATTCTTTGAATGTGCGCCCGATGGCCATGGCTTCACCCACCGACTTCATCGCCGAAGTCAGCGTCGGATCCGAACCTGGGAATTTTTCGAACGTGAACCGCGGGATTTTGGTCACCACATAATCAATCGTGGGCTCAAACGACGCCGGAGTGAGCCGGGTGATGTCGTTGCGCAACTCATCCAAAGTGTAACCCACCGCCAATTTGGCCGCGATTTTCGCAATCGGAAACCCGGTCGCTTTCGACGCCAAGGCCGAGGACCGTGAAACCCGCGGATTCATCTCGATCACCACTTGTCGTCCGGTCTCCGGATCGAGCGCAAACTGGATGTTCGACCCACCAGTCTCCACGCCAATCGCCCGAATCACGGCGAAGGACGCGTCGCGCATAGCCTGAAACTCCTTGTCCGACAATGTCATTGCCGGGGCCACCGTGATCGAATCCCCGGTGTGCACGCCCATGGGATCAAAATTCTCGATCGAGCAGATCACGACGCACTGGTCCTTGTGATCCCGCATGATCTCCATCTCGTATTCCTTCCAACCGAGGAGGCACTCTTCAATAAGCACCTCGTGCACGGGCGATAGATCAAGCCCATTGGCTACGATCTCTTCAAATTCCTCCACATTGTAGGCAATCCCGCCTCCCGATCCTCCCAACGTAAACGACGGACGTATGATCAAGGGCATCGAACCAATCTCCTCCGCCGCTTCCTTCGCCTCCGCCATTGATTTCACGGTGCGCGATCGCGCTACATCCAGACCGATCTTCAGCATCGCTTGTTTGAAGAGCTCCCGGTCCTCGCCCTTGTCGATCGCCTCCGCCTTGGCTCCGATCATCTCCACACCGTATTTCTCCAGAATGCCCTTCACGTGCAATTCCATCGAAAGATTCAAAGCCGTCTGGCCACCCAAGGTGGGGAGCAATGCGTCCGGACGCTCCTTAGCGATGATCTTCTCCACAAACTCGACCGTAAGTGGCTCAATATAAGTAACATCAGCAAATTCAGGATCCGTCATGATCGTGGCCGGGTTAGAATTTACCAAGATAACTCGGTAGCCCTCTTCCTTGAGAGCTTTGCACGCTTGAGTGCCCGAATAGTCGAATTCACAGGCTTGGCCGATCACGACAGGACCGGCACCGATGATGAGGATGGAGGAAAGGTCGTCGCGCTTTGACATAGCGTAGGCGCTTTAACCATTGGACTCGATACCTAACTGCGCAAGCGAGAACTCATACCTCCCGCTTCGGCTTTCATTTCAACACCGAAACATCGACACCCCAAACACCCGCGAGGCTTCGCCCCGATCCCCTCGACACGCATGCAAAACCATCTCAATGTATTGGGTCTGATGGTCAGCCAAACTAAGGTTCCAGAGTCGGCCATTGGCCCAACTCTTTCAACCTCATCGGCAATTGCTCATCCCCCACGATCCGCGATTCGGTCGACGCCGCGATCCGGGTCACCACCTGGCTGAACTCCAAGCCATTACCAGGCCAACGATAATTCTCCAACACACGCATCGCATCAGCGGAAAATTCAATCAACTTCGCGTCGCAATAGGGGTTCGTCGATTTCTCTAGAATCGACTTAATAATCCCCGATAGATCCGAGATGTGCGAACGCAGAGCAGGCATCGTGACCGGCAACGACGCGACGCGATAAAAAAGCTCATCGTGGAATCGCCCCTCATCGGTCATGTTTTCCAAATCCTCCACCGTCGTGCAAACGAGACGAAACCGGTGGGCCGTATTGCGCAGCACGCTCACCAACTCCTTCTGCATCTCAAACGGCAAAGACTCCAGCTGCTGCAACAGCAAAGTCCCGCCCTTCGCTTGGTCCACCCATTCGCCCCACACCCCATTCGTCCCCCACCCAATTTGCACCCATCAGGCCTCGCACAAAGTTCGCTTCGGAACTCAGCCCACAAGCGATTCGCACCAATTGAGCCCCTTCCTCCGCACTGCTGGCATGCAGAATTTCGGCGACTATATCCTTGCCGGTGCCCGATTCACCATGCAGCAACACTGGAGTCCGGGCCCCCGCCAAACGCTTGATCTGTTGCTTTAATCGTATAATCGCCGGACTCGTCCCGACAAAGCGCGCATCCAAATCGGCGGCCTCCACCGTTGGCGCGGCCGACTAGGAGCGTTTGACCTGACATTCTCGATACTCGATGTCCCGGCGCAGCGTGCCGATCAATTCATCCACTCGAAACGGTTTTGGCAGATAATCAAAGGCCCCGAATTTCAACGCCTGAATCGCGCTCTCCGTGGAGGCGTAGGCCGTCATGATGATCACCACGGCAGGCGGATCATAGGCCTTGAGCTGCTTGAGCAAGGTGATCCCGTCGACCGGTTTCATGTCGATATCGGCGAGCACCAAATCAAATCGCTCCTCCTTGTATCGGGCCAAACCAGACTCTCCATCCATCGCAAACGCCGTCGCGTAGCCGGTCGGTTGGATAACCGCATCCAGCATCTCATGGATTGAGAGCAAATCGCCGACGATAAAAACAGAAGGCATTTAGTAAGACAATTAGTTAAGCAGCACCTGACCTTTGGAAAGATCAGTCTCGGTGATGCAACCGTTTATTGCACACCACCGGCCACCGCACCGAGTTGGAAGATCGGTAAAAACATCGCCATAACGATGCCGCCAACCACCACGCCGAGAAAAACAATCAGCATCGGTTCGATCAATGAAGTCAGGGCCGCCACTGTCGCTTCCGACTCAGTATCTCAGTATCATAGAAATCCGCGACTTTGTTCATCATCCCATCCACGTTGCCGGTCGACTCACCAGCCTTGACCATGTGCTTCATCATCGGTGGAAAAAATGAGTTCGATGCGAGAATTTAAGAAACTTGCCCACTTTGACTCACATGCCGAGCAATTTCCAAACAAGCGCCCTCCACCTGCACCTTGTTCGAAGCTGCCGACACAATTCCCAAAGTCCGCAAAATCGGGACCCCGGATCGAACCAAGGTGGCATAGGTCCGACAAAACCGAGAGAGCGCGATCTTATGCACCAAGTTTCCGAAAATCGGCGCTACGATCAAAAACTTGTCCTTCGCCTCCCGACCTTTGGGGGTCGCGATGATTTTCTTCATGATCATCACGAAGGCGATCGCGCCTAGGATCAACCAGTGGATGTTGCCTTTTAAGAAATCCGATAAATCGATCAAAAATTGCGTCGGCGCCGGCAACTGTGCCCCAAAATCCGCGAACATGTCCGCGAACACTGGAATGACAAAAATCAACCACACATTGACCAAAGCCACGGCCAGACCAATGACTGCAATGGGATAGGTCATGGCTGATTTTACCTTTTGGGTTAGCTTGACGCTCGATTCAAAATAACCGGCCACTTTCCCCAAATTCTCGAAAAGTGCCCCCGAAGCCTCACCCGCTTCCACCATCGATATGAAGAGCGTATTAAACTAAACGTCCGGGGAAACCGTTTGACCGAATCCGAAAACGAATTGCCCGACGAAATTTCCATCCGCACATCCCGGATCACGATGCGAAATACCCTCCCTTCTGTATCGAACCACCTCTTTGCCATGCTTCATCGCGCCGAGTCGGAGGTCCCCTGCTTCCCATCTTAACGACTAAACGAAATGCGCCGGTCCCCGAAATGGAGACCGGCGCAATCAGACCGTTCTTATCAGCACCCCAAAGCACTGACGCGAATTCTGGCAATCAACACTGCATTAAAGCTTCTTCGTCAGCGACAGATAGAAGAAGCGACCTTCCGCATTGTAGAGGAATCCGGGGTAACCATTGGTGTTACCTCCCCAGCCGCTCACGAAGGGAGGATCCTTGTCGAGCACGTTGCGCACCCCGAAAGTGAGCTTCGTGTCGCCATACCAACGATCAGAGTTCGCGAACGCGGTGTAGTTGGAGCGTGTTCCACAAGCGCAAGAGGTTGGCGAAGAGGAGGTAGCGTAAAAATAAAGAGGCCGAAACCGGGAGGATTTCCTGGTTTCGGCACAAAAACGGCGTGTATAATTTGGTGTGAACAATACTACCGAAGCCGTCGCCCCGGAAGTTGCCCTGAAAACTTGGCTGCGTCCAGACCTGACTCCGGTCGGACCCAACCAAGATTACGCCGCGTTGCGCGATCAACTGGCGGGGCTCGACCAGTTGCTGGCTAACAGTCACTTGGAAGCGATGGCCGTGGACTTTGCCCGGGAAAACTGGCGGGGCGACGACGTGGCCGGGTTGCCGCGCCACCTGCAGTTCGCGCGCAAGGCGCGGCGGGTGCAGGTATTGCGCATGATGCTCGGGAAAATCAGCTTGCGTAAACTTTCCCTGAGCATCGCCTTCAGCGATCTGTTGGCCGACTTTTGCGGAGCGCGCCGGATCGACGGCATCAAGGGGGTCTCCCAAAGAAAGCGTGCGGGAGCGTGCGTCCAAATGCTTCACCGCAGAGCAGGTGCGCAGGATGAGCCAAGTCATTATCGAGATGTGCGATGAGGCGGACCGGGCGAACGAACTGGGACTGGCTGCGGCGCAGCCGATGGATACGTGCCTGGTGGACTCGACCTGCCTGCAGGCCAACATCCATTTCCCGGTCGACTGGGTGCTCTTTCGCGACGTGAGCCGCACCCCCTAAGGCGGTGAAACTGCGCCGTGCAGCGGGGTTGCGGGGTCGGATGCCGAACGAGCCGCCAGTCTTTGCCAAGCAGATGAATCGGTGGTGCATCGCGATGACCCACAGCCGACGGCGCCGCGATGCGAAGCGGGCCCGCCAGGGCGTGCTCCGCCAGATGAAACGCCTGCTGCGCACCATCGGCGAGCACGCCCGCCGCCGACTACGCCCGGACCCGCTTCAGTGAGCGCCAGGCCACCCGCATCATTGCGCGCATCGACGCCATGCTCGAGCAACTGCCGGCCGCGATCAAACAGGCCCACGAACGCATCATCGGCGCGCGATCAGTGCCCAACGCCGAGAAGATCCTCCGCGTCTACGAACCCGACGTGCAGACCGTGGTCCGGGGCAAGGCGTCCGGCGAGGTCGAGTTTTGCAACACCCTCATGATCAGTGAGAACGTGACGGGGTTGATCACCGCTTGGCAGTTGTATCAGGGAATGACTCCGGCCGAATGGCGTCAGTTCGACCAGAGCCTCGAGCGCCAGAATCAGTTCGACCTGAGCACCCCGATCAAAGCGGCGAGCACCGACCGAAGCTTCTCGACCAAACGGCTGTGCGAACGCTTGGCCGAAGCCGACATTTATGACGCCACTTGCCCCCGCGATCCACAGCAACTGCAACGGCGCATGCAGGAGCCGCAGTTCGTGGCGCTCCAACATCGCCGGGCTTCAACGAAAGCCTGCATCGCCATCATCAAGCAACGCCAAAGCAAGCGATTGAGAGCCAGAGGCTTCACGAATCGCTACCTGACGGTAGCCTGGAGCATCCTCGGTCACAACCTGTGGCTCATCGCCCGACTGCTGGCCGACCAACCACCGCAGGCCCAAGCCGCCTAAAACCCCCAAGCCTACTCCAACGATGAACAATAAACCGGCTGCCGGAGATTCCCTCATGGAAACGATCCAGGCACTGACTGCTGCGACACTGCAATTTAGCCATTAAATTGCATCTGCGCGCGCCTACATCCGCCATTGGTAGCCGGAAATCCGCTCAAACAATCGGCTTTCCTGCCCCCCTTCCAAAATCAGGGTAAATGGGACACGCTCTACTATTAGTCTGGTGTGCAATTTGGCCGCGGGTTTGGACACGCCAGAAGGCATTCACGAGGAAATGACGGAATCCTACACGCGGACTTATCCCGAAATGGTAATAGGTTTGGAAGCAACGGCGTTGGAGACATTGGCGGAGCCCGAAGGCGGGTATTGCCAATGTGGGTGTTCGCTCAAGGCCAATCCGCCGGGGTTTGCGCAGGCGATGACTGGATGGCGCTAGAGGATGACGGAGCGGAGGCAGCTGACCCGGGATCGACGCGATATTTTCGGACCAAGGTTGCTAGACAGGGTGGTGCGGATTTGATGAGGCGATGTCATCTGAGCAATGCCCTGTCACCGCTTATCAAGAAACCGATGGTTTACGCTATTTCCCGCGTATGTTGGATAAAATCCGGCTCCACGCTCAGGGTGTTCTAAGGGCGGATTTCCACGAAAACCTTGGCGGGGGACTGGATGGATGGATGTGCGATTTTATGCGGATCGACTACGCAGAGTTGGTTGATCGCACCAAGCAAGGCGCGAGCGATACAGACCTTTTGGCCTGGTGTCAGGCGGACGGCGGAGGCCGAGATTTAAACTCCTCGGATATCAAGGGATGGAATCATTTAGTGACCAAGTTGGGTTGGAACGACGAAGCGACCGAGCGCGTGGTGATGCGCAAGAAGGAGAGCGGTTTGGAAGACCGAGACGAAATCGTGACGATGATCGACTATTTCGAGTTCGACGAAGGCCGACGTTCCTGAGCGTTCGTTGAGGGAACGGCGATCATGGTGGAATTTTTATTCAACGCTGGCCAACGGCGACAAAATGGATGCCGCCGCTGGAATCGATATTTTGAGCGCCCGGCGCCACGATGTGGTGAGTTTCCTCCGGGTTCGCCAGGGGCAGGCCGATAGCCAGGCGGGCAGTGGCGGCATCGGCTGGATTGAGTTTCACGGTGGTGAGGAATTCGCAATTCGCTGATATGGTGGGTTGGCCGGCGGTCACCATGAGACCGGGGTTGGTTGCGACGAGCCCAGTCTTCGATGCAGCCCACGAGGAGGATGTAGGACAGGGTATCCGGGTGGTCGTGCCAGTAGGCCGATTTCCTCTTCATAGGCATCACGGTTAATGACCCTACGATAGGCCCGTTCAATGACCGTGCGATAGGCGTCGGGGAAATAGCCCAGTGATCGGATATGGTGGCGCAATCGTTCGGCGTAGGTGACGCCGAGCGCGACGGAGAGACCGGCAGGCGTCGGACCGCCGAAGGCATCCGCGGAAGCACGCAGCGCGACAACAGACTGGAGGGCGGTATCCTCGGCAATGAGGGTGCGATATTGGCTAAGCAGGGTGGGAATCGAAGAATCGGAAACGGGTGAATCGTGCGGCAGGCCAAAAGCAAGCAGGGAGGCCGCTGCGACTCGGTCCGCCGAGGTGGCGGATGCTTGGTTGAACGAACACAGATGAGGAGGACCATTCCGAGGAGGTAGCTGAGGCGAGCGCGAGGGGGCATGATTAGTAAGGAGGCGATGGTCGAACCGGGGCGTCAATGGCATCTGCACGGAGGGTTGATGGCCGTTGAACGGCAAGCAACGGTCGAGGAGATGAAGTAAGCATACACTTGGAAACGAGCGAGGGACGATTGGGTTGAGGTGTGGCGCGAGGGATGTTCCGATTACCTGATCAATCCGTGAGCCTCTGAACGTTATGAAGCTAAAACAACCTCTGTCCCGATGTCTTGTGCCCGCGTGGGTTTTACTGCTGTTGGCTTGGTCGCCATTGGGGGCACTACCTTCCGGCGGACCCTACGGACCAGTGCAACAGCACTATGCACTCCCGAACGCGTTGCGGGTTTCTTTCGTGGCTCCGAATGGCGATGCGGGGAGCGAAGGAATGACGTTGATGGAGCCGACGACGCTGGAGCGAGCCATCGCGCAAGTCGTGACAGGCGATGCGATTGTTTTACGCGGAGGCGTCTATCGCACGGGAAGCTTGCGATTAAACCAAGGAGTCACGCTCCAGCCCCACGCGGATGAGCACCCGGTGCTGAAAGGCACAGAAGTGGCGCAGGATTGGGAGCAGGTGGAGGAGGCGGTGTGGCGCACGCGGTGGACCCGGTTATTTCCGGCGGTACCGGCGGATTGGTGGAGGTCACAGCGCACAACAGTGCCATCACTCGCACCACACGGGAGGTGCATGGCAAATCGAATGATGGCAAGGGGCTGACGATGCGCGGATTGACCTTTACGCAGTATGCGCGGTTGGCGTTGCTGGTGGAGGGGACGGAACCCGGGGCCTACATGACGCCCGACGATTTTGGTAAAGACATTGTGGGCACCATGCTCGAGCATTTAACCATTTCCCACTGCTCACGCGTGGCCGGATACTTCAGAGGAGACGGGCTTACCATGCGTCATTGCCTGGTGTCGGACTGCGGAACGGAAGGCATTTACGTGATCAACTCGGCGGGGGTGTTTTGGAGAGGAACATCGTGACGCGCACTAACAGTGCGGAGAACCTGGTCGGCTATGACGCGACGGCAGTGAAGATTTTTAACCAGTCCTACAATGTCGTGTGCCGGGAAAACCTGATCATCGACAATCCCAATGCCAGTGGCGTATGGTATGATGTCGGCAATGTGGACGGGGTGTTCGTGAACAACTGGGTTGAGACCACGGACAACGGATTCTTCTTTGAAATTTCGAAAGGGGCAATCTGTGCGGGGAACGTGTTTGTCAATTGTGGCACTGGTGTGCGAGTCCTGAACAGTTCAGGGGTGCAAGTGTATCAGAATATATTCTACAACAGTGAGGCCGCGTTTCAGCGTTCGGCGCGCAGTCATGAGGAAGGGGATCACTTTGGTTGGCACGCGAGTGCAGGCCCGTATGTGGAGGAGCGGGACCGGCACGTGTTCATTGAACAATCTGGTGGCAGCGGATGAAAATTTTGCGCGACCATTGGTCAACGTCTGGCAGCACGAGGCAGTTAATGGGCGATTAACGACCTCTCAATTGAAGGCTTTGGACGGCAATGCATACGTTCGCAAAGCGGGGGGGGTGAACCGCGCCCGTTGATTGCCTGGAGCCCGGTCCCCTCAGACAGTTTCCAGGAAGATGTATTTGATTTGGAGATGTTGAGGAAGCGCCAGCCAGAGTTCGCGGAGCATGGTCGGGCGTGGCCTGACTACTGGGAGGCACTGTTTCGTAGCGAAGTGCTGGGGCATTTTGAATTATCCGCAAATTTCCCAGGAGCGGGGACCGGAGTGGCTTTGCCGACCGAAATCAGGGAGCTGCTGGGATGGACCACGGGAGTGCGGTTTCCTGGGGCCTATGCACCGCAATGATCGGTAACGGGGTAATTATTGCCGTTGTGTTGGACGTTCTGGCCTGAACGATGCGCGCCAGTAATGAAAAAAACCTTTCTTCTCACTGGAGCTGGCAAAGATGATGCGCGGGTACGCGATAAGGTGCGCCACGAAATCAACAAGTATGCGAAGCGCGAACGGCGTAAGCCTCTTCCTGACGGTGCCGATCGTTGGGAATTGGCCTGCAAGCTCGGACTAGATGAGGTCTCGGCGGAGACTTTGGAGTTTAAAGAACTCGGCGGCCGGATCGAGTCGATGGCGGGTGAAGGTGCGGAGAAGGTTTTCGTGGAAGTAGTGGCTTCGCCTCGGATCCGCGGTCCGAAGCCAATGCTTTGATGGAGGGTCAGGTCGTCGGATTGAGGAGCCCGGCGATCTCTCGCATCTGGTCGGGAGTCAAAGGACCGAAGGCCAAGGCTCCGGCATTTTCCTCGACTTGCGGGACGGTCCGAAATTCAGGAATGGGCAGAGTGCACGGGCTGCGGGCCCAGAGCCAAGCCAAGGCGCCCTGGGACAGTGTGCGGCCTCCACTGGTGAGAATCTCACGGATTTGGGTGAGTTTATCGAGCCAAACTTCGGCGGGGTGACCATTCTTAAAATACTGCATCCACTCCGGGCTGTGGGCACTGCGCACGTCGGCTCCGGTGACGGTGGTTCCGGTGGTGTATTTTCCGGTGAGCAGTCCCATGGCGAGCGGGCCTCGATTGATGCTCGTCAAGCCCGCCTCTTCGCAGACCTGAATGATCGCAGGAGCGTCGGTGATGACGTTGAGCTGGTGCTGTACGCTGGCGTAATGTGCGCCGCCGAGCCAAGCCCGGGCGCGATCAGGGAAATCGGTGCTCCAACCGTAGGCGCGAATTTCCCCCTCGGAGACAAGTGCTTCGAGGGTGTCCTGGACGGCGGCGGCAGATTCAAGCGGACCATCGTTCCAATGATATTGGTAGAGATCGATGCGATCGGTGTTGAGTCGCCGCAGTGACGCTTCGCAAGCTCGGCGAATATAGGAGGGGTCGTCGGAGGGATCGGCGGTCTGGCGGGAAGTTTCATCGAAGGTGCTGCTGAATTTGGTGGCGATGACCACCTCGTCACGACGACCAGCCACGGCGGCGCCGACGACACGTTCGCTCCGGCCGGCACCGTAGACATTAGCCGTATCGATAAACGTGATACCTAAGTCAAGACCTCGTCGAAGCGCGGCGATGGACTCCTGGTCCACCACTTCGCCCCAGCTCAGAGGGGTGTCACCGACCCAGAAAGGGCCGCCGATGGCCCAGCAGCCGAGACCAAGGGGGCTTGTTTCTATGCCGGATGAGCCGAGGGATCGTGTTTGCATGCCGATCAGTATACACAACAACGCGGAGTTCCGAGAGGGAACTCCGCGCCGATTGCTGATCGTTAGAAACGACCGCCTACTTGACCTCGAGCAGCTCCACTTCGAACACGAGAGTAGAACCGGCGGGAATTTTTCCGGTGGCGCGGTCACCGTAAGCGAGATTGGAAGGGATAAAGAGCTTCCACTTCGAGCCGGTGGGCATGAGTTGGAGGGCTTCGATCCATCCTGGCATGACGCCTGTGACAGGGAATTCGACGGGCTCACCGCGCTCCACGGAGCTGTCGAAGACGGTGCCATCGATCAATGTGCCGTGGTAGTGAACCTTAACGGTGTTGTTCGAAGCAGGCTTGGGGCCGGTGCCGGGAGTCAGAATCTCGTACAGGAGACCGGACTCGGTGGTGGTGACCTCAGGACGGGCGCCATTGGCAGTGAGGAATTCAGTACCAGCCTTTTTGGCGACGGCGGATTCGGCGGCGGCTTGGGTCTTGGCCTGGAAAGTGTGGAAGGCAGCGCTCAGTTCTGCCTGAGGAACCTGGGGCGCGGCGCCGGAGAGGCTGTCGAGGTGACCGGCGACCAATGCCTCGGCATCCGTGTCATCACCCAGATTACGGGTGAGATCGGCCCCAATATTGCGACCGATGCCATAGGAGACCTTTTGTTCGAGGATCTCGAACGCTGAGTTGGAAGTTGAAGCGGAATCAGCGGCGGCGGGCGCAGCGGGAGTTTCGGACATGGCTGGTTTGGTTTCGGGTTCTGGTTTGGGTTCGGATTTTTGGCAGGCGACCAAACCCAGCAACAGCGCGGACGAGGAGAGGACGGAGATAAGACGGAAACTAGAGGATTTCATAAGTTGAGCCGCCGAGTGAGCATCGCGGGACCCGTTCTGACAAGGGGAGATTGAGGAAATGCGCAAATTTTAAAGGAGTTCAGCCGAGAAAAACGGTTGGATCTGCGAAGAGCAGCCCATGGTGGAATCGGAGAAAATCGTAGACTTGGCGTTCACGCGCCAATGACCAGAGTCGGCGGCATGCCTGATTGGTTTTATAATACAGTCGCTCGGCGAGTCTTAGTAGCGTATACTTAATACGTAGGCGCGCGCGAGGATAGCGCTCGGCATGCTGGGAGCACTGGGGGAGACGACATGGGGCCGAGGGGTGATTGATTTTATGAGGCACATGAAGGCCGATAAAAATTTGGCAATCACCGTAGGGTAGGGGGCCGGCGGTTTGCATCACCAATCGGAATAGGGTGGCGGTTGGATCCAGAACAGCTTGCGACGACGGCGCTGAGGCGGGCTGCGTGGAAGTGCGGGACTGCCGTGTGGCGAAGGTGTGGCGCGGGAAGGCAGGGTGCTTGCTGAATGGCCCGGACCGAGGAGTCGAAGGATAAAGTGCAGGCAGCAGGATCGTGCATCGCAAGCCAAGCAACCAAGGGGGGCGAGTGCTTGGAGCTTACGACGACTTACAGTTTGCCCATCGTGGCGTGGGATGCAAACGATACAGTAGTACTGGATTCGGCGAGGAACGCTGGAGGAGTGGTTCTCCAGTACGGTCAAGCGACGACGGAGGGAGGGTGGCAAGTTCCGGCGGCGGGATCGGCCCAGTTGGCGGCGGCAGTCCACGCTTGGCGAATTCGGCTCGGACCAGAGGTTCCATTGGTCGTTGCAGGTGGCATCCTGGAGCCTCGGGATGCAGTGCGGCTCCGAGAGATGGGGGCGAATCTGATCTTGGTCGATGCTGGTATGGTATTTGCGGGACCAGGTTTGATCAAACGCTGCAACGAAGCGTTGATGGCCAGTCTGCCGCGGAAAGTGTCGGGCGACGGAGAAGGAGCGGAGTCGAATATATTTCGGCAAGCTTGGGTTGAGTTAGGCCTATGGATGGCTCGGATGGAAAGCGATGCGGAGGGGGTGCCATGGGATCCGTACCAGTGTGGTGGTCTCGGGCTTGGCGGGTTTTGTGAATTTTTTCGGGTTTGGGTATTTCGATACATTGCACGCGTTTGTGGCGGTGATTTTGTTTCAGTTTTTAGTTCAAATCATGGTGGGATCGCTGCCGGAAGCGGCCCGATGCACCGGGCTGGTTGATTCGAATGATGGCAGTTGGGTGCGAGCACAATGGGGGCAATTGTGTTGGGTACTGCATGACTTTGGGCTGCTGATCGCGGGGACCACGATTTTGGGCATTAGGATGTCGAGTGTGTTCGTCGCCGAAGACCTGCCGTTTCTCTGTATCGGTCCGGAGGATCTGTTGACGATGAATGACAAACTCAAAGCTGTGGTGGCGCACGACCGGGCGACACTGGGCGGAATGCTCTGGGCTTCGGGGTTTGCCATGCTCCTCCCCGTGCTCTGGCAATTCAAACGAGGGGCGGGTTGGCTATGGTCGATGGTGGCCGGTTTGGGGGCGCCGGCTTATGCTGCGGCCGTCGGGGTGCACTACTGGGTCGGCTATACGGATTGGCGACAGTTGGTGCCCGCGTTTGCGGGATTAAGGTTTGTGGGGGGGCAGGGTTGGCGCTGAGCAAGGGATACCTGCACGACACAGGGAAGGTTGAGTCGGGGGACTAGAGCCGGCCGCCCAAATTGAGGAGCAAATCGCGGGTGAGTTTGATGCCCGGGTCGGCGGCGATGTCGTTGCCCTCATATTCTACGCCGATGTAGCCGGTGAAGCCGGAATCTTGGACGATTTGCATGTGGCGACGGAAATCGAGGGTGTTCTCTTCGCCATCCGGACCGAAGTCGAAGGTCTTGGCGCTTACTCCCTTAGCGTAGGGCATACTCTGGCGGTGCTAAGGTGGGCGTCATCGGACCAGCCTTGGCGGCGATCTCCGTAGTTGCCCAAAGCGGGCAGCGTCCCGACGGCAGGGTGGTCAACAAGGTCCATGAGCGCGGCGAGCCAGGTGCCATTGGAGGAGAGACCGCCATGGGGCTCGATCAGGATCTTGAGGCCGTAGGTTGAGCCGAGTTCACAAAGGCGACGAAGCCCGCCGGCGGTGCGATCGAGTTGCACGCCGTAGGTTTCGGTGGCTTCGGAGAATGCGTTGACGCGAATGGCGTGACAGCCGAGCTGTGGGGCGGCTTCAAGCCACGGGATGTGGGCATTGACCGAATCCTGTTGTTTGGAGGCATCGGGATCGCCCAGGCGCCCGCAGTGGTCGCACATGATGAGGACGTTGCGCACGCCCTCGCCATCGGAAACGGTTTTTAACTCGGTGGTGACGGCAGGACTGAAGCCATCGAGGTAGACCTGGTTGACGTATTCGAGGTTGGAAATGCCGAACTCACGTTTTGCGATGGCGGCGAAGCGCATCTTGTCACGAGTGCCACTCCAGAAAGCTTGATGGAGTGACCATTGGGCGAGAGAGATGTCGAACCACGAAGTGGAGGGGAGTGCTGGGGGAGGAGCATGGTGGTTGGCGGCGGATAAGGCGCGCGCGGCCAAGGCTGCTTTGGGTCATAAAATTGCGACGGGAAGACATGAAATGGTTGGAGTTGAGTCGGGGTAATGGCATGAGAGAGGCGCGAGCGATTCGCAGGGATGCGATTGTGTGGGGTGGCGACGTAGTGGGCGAGGTGATACAAACTAGTTGAGCGCAATAGGGGGGTGGCCCGGACGTAAATAGAGCGTGTCCCACAAGCTCAAGAGGTTGGAGAAGAGGAGGTAGCGTAAAAATAAAGAGACCGAAACCGGGAGGATTTCCTGGTTTCGGCACAAAAATGGCGTGTATAATTTAGTGTGAACCTACCGAAGCCGTCGCCCCGGAAGTTGCCCTGCAAACCTGGCTGCGTCCAGACCTGACTCCGGTCGGACCCAACAAAGATTACGCCGCGTTTTGCGATCAACTGGCGGGGCTCGACCAGTTGCTGGCCAACAGTCACTTGGAAGAGATGGCCGTGGATTTTGCCCGGGAAAACTGGCGGGGCGACGACGTGGCCGGGTTGCCACGACACCTGCAGTTCGCGCGCAAGGCACTGCGGGTGCAGGTATTGCGCATGATGCTCGGGAAAATCAGCTTGCGTAAACTTTCCCTGAGCATCGCCTCCAGCGATCTGTTGGCCGACTTTTGCGGAGCGCGCCGGATCGACGGCATCAAGGGGGTCTCCCAAAGAAAGCGTGCGGGAGCGTGCATCCAAATGCTTCACCGCCGGGCAGGTGCGCAGGATGAGCCAAGTCATTATCGAGATGTGCGATGAGGCGGACCGGGCGAGCGAACTGGGACTGGCTGCGGCGCAGCCGATGGATACGTGCCTGGTGGACTCGACCTGCCTGCAGGCCAACATCCATTTCCCGGTCGACTGGGTGCTCTTTCGCGACGTGAGCCGCACCCCCTTGCTCAAGGCGGTGAAACTGATCCGTGCAGCGGGGTTGCGGGGTCGGATGCCGAACGAGCCGCCAGTCTTTGCCAAGCAGATGAATCGGTGGTGCATCGCGATGACCCACAGCCGACGGCGCCGCGATGCGAAGCGGGCCCGCCAGGGCGTGCTCCGCCAGATGAAACGCCTGCTGCGCACCATCGGCGAGCACGCCCGCCGCCACCGCGACCACCTCGCCGCCGACTACGCCCGGACCCGCTTCAGTGAGCGCCAGGCCACCCGCATCATTGCGCGCATCGACGCCAGGCTCGAGCAACTGCCGGCCGCGCTCAACCAGGCCCACGAACGCATCATCGGCGCGCGACCAGTGCCCAACGCCGAGAAGATCCTCTGCGTCTACGAACCCGACGTGCAGACCGTGGTCCGGGGCAAAGCGTCCGGCGAGGTCGAGTTTGGCCACACCCTCATGATCAGTGAGAACGTGACGGGGTTGATCACCGATTGGCAGTTGTATCAGGGAATGGCTCCGGCCGAATGGCGTCAGTTCGACCAGAGCCTCGAGCGCCAGAATCAGTTCGCCCTGAGCACCCCGATCAAAGCGGCGAGCACCGACCGAGGCTTCTCGACCAAACGGCTGTGCGAACGCTTGGCCGAAGCCGACATTTATGACGCCACTTGCCCCCGCCATCCGCAGCTGCTGCAACGGCGCATGCAGGAGCCGCAGTTCGTGGCGCTTCAACATCGCCGGGCTTCGACGGAGGCCCGCATCGCCATCATCAAGCAACGCTAAGGCAAGCGATTGAGAGCCAGAGGCTTCACGAATCGCTACCTGGCGGTAGCCTGGAGCATCCTCGGTCACAACCTGATGGCTCATCGCCCGACTGCTGGCCGACCAACCACCGCAGGCCCAAGCCGCCTAAAACCACCAAGCCTACTCCAACGATGAACAATAAACCGGCTGCCGGAGGTTCCCTCATGGAAACGATCCAGGCACTGACTGCTGCGACACTGCACTTTAGCCATTAAATGGCATCTGCGTGCGCCTACATCCGCCATTGGTAGCCGGAAATCCGCTCAAAAATCGGCTTTCTTGCCCCTCTTCCAAAATCAGGGTAAATGGGACACGCTCTAATTCTACTTAGTTAAATGTTTGCCAGGACTAAGAAGAGGCGACTCATCAGCCCGTTGGTCATCGGGGGGCCTAGCCCTGCGGGCCGAAGAAAAAAATGACATTGCCGCCCTAAAAGATGCGGCCCGTATGTTCGTGGAATTTTGCCACTCCTATTCACCGCACTTCACCGGCTGGGGGATGAACAGCGTGGGGCACGCGCGCCACTACCTCAGTGGGCTGCTGGGCACGCAGCGGCGAAAAAACATTGAGGTAATCGGGCAGGATGTGAAAGGCAGTGATTATCAAGGTCTTGAGCGGTTCATCAGTTCATCGCTCTGGGATCACCACTCGTTGATGGACCAAGTCGCCTGCGACGCCAACACATTGTTCGGCGATGAAAAACTTGCCGGTCTGTATATCGACGAGAGCAGTTTTTTGAAAAAGGGCCACGCGTCGGTGGGAGTGCAGCGCCAATGGTCCGGGCGGGCAAGGTTGAAAACTGCCAAGTCGGAGTCTACGCCTGCCTGGGGCGCGATACGCGGGTGTGCCTGACTGATTTTCGTCTGTATCTGCCGGAGGCGTGGACGCAGGACTTGGCGAGACTGGACAAGGCCAAGGTGCCGGAGCAATGCCGCGTGCATAAAACCATAACACGAGCAGGCCTGGGAGATGATCGTGCACGCGCGCAAGCAGGGCCTGAGGTTTGGTTGGGTCGGCTTCGACTGCCTGTATGGCAGCACGCGCGAGTTGCTCAACGCGGTCGAAGACCTGGGGGAGCGCTTTGTGGGCGATGTGGCCAGGACGACCAAAAGGTATGGACGCAACAACTACAACTGGAGAAACCGCGCGCGGGCCGGGGACGACCCGCGAAGAACTAGCGGCTCAGCGAGGCCAACACCGCACAGTATCGCAGCGTGGAAGCATTGGCCCAGGAGCACTTCGAGTCGGCACACCAACGGGTCAAATACCGCTCAGGCACCAAGGGGGAGTGTGGACTCATGGATCTGGGTGAGCACCGTATGGACCTGGGAGCCAAGGCACACAGGAGCCACGAGAGCGTTTACTGATCATCCGACGCGATGCAGATAACAGCTTCAAATACAGCCTGAGCAACCGGCCGGCCAGTCGTGGGCCCACTATGCCTGGGCACAGGCCCAGCGCTTCTGGATCGAACATGCCTTCCACGAAGCGAAGAGCCAGTTGGGCATGGCACCGTATCAGGTAGGTGCGGGTCTGGCCCGGCTGGCATCATCACATGGCCTTGGTTGCCATGGCCCTGCTATTTTCCCCAAAATTATGCACCCAAGTGCATCCCCAGGTCCCGCGGCTGAGCGTGCGCGACATCACCGAACTGCTCGACTACTATCTGCCTCGCAAGCGCCTCGATGAGGCGGCAATCCTCACCAATATCACCGCCAGGCACCGGCTCAGAGCACGCGACATCGAGCGGCGAAAACGCATTGCCGTCGGCCTACCTCCATCTAACTAAGTAGAACTAAGGTGGGTGGATCTAAATCCAGCGGGGGGACCGGCCAATAAAAGCACCGAGTCCCTTGTGAGGAATTTTCCTCAGGGGGCAAGGACCCGTTCAACCGACCTCAGTCTACCCGGCGACAGGGTAACAAGGCCGCATCCTGCATACCGTGGATGATTTTTTTGTCCGGAGGGCAAAATGTGGCCAAAGCACCGCTCAATACGGCCTGATTACCAGTAACGAAATAATAGGGACATAATCGCAGTCTGCCTTGCCGAGAAACGGCGTCATGCTTTCCCGCCTCACTCCCCGCGGGATACAGTCGATGCGGGATCCGCTTCGGTTTCCGATACTCCTGCAATACGTGCAAATTGTGCGAAGCATCCCCCACCGCTATCTCCACCCCCGCCACCCACTCCTCGCGGGAGCAATCCGCCCCATAGACCACACTCCGAGCGCCCCAAGCGGACTCATGAAAACCGGAAATCTTTAAAATAAGCTCCCGTTCCTTCTGCGAGGCCTCGCCAAGTTGCTGCCACGAAGCCAGCAAACGCCCCCCTGCCATGGGACCATCCAATATGGCACCCTGAGGCAGCGGTGCCGGATCAACCACCCAAGATAGCGGAAATAGCTTCTTCAGGCGTTTAAACGAACCACTCGGCAAAGCCTCCCGCCAATACTCCGCAAGTAAATGGTGATGAAATAATGCCGCCGTGAGCTTTTCTTCCTGAAACGGACGCATGGGCGGAGCCACCGCCAGCTCCCCTGCTTCCCACGCCTCAAAAATATAACGCGCCGTCGAAATATTCTCCAAATCGTGCAACTCAAAAAAACGATACACGACATCGATCTTCTCCGGATTACCGTCCACATCGAAACACAACGCCGAACCAAGCGGGAACACGTCGTCAGGATCCAGGCAAAATACCCGATGCCCCTGTAGCTGCAGTTGATCGGAAATCCATCGCATTTCCGGACGGTAAGTGGCCGACTCATCCGCCAAAATAATGGCAATCAAAGGATTGCCGATCGTCGGCACCAGTGCGGTCAAAGACTGATGAAACCGCTTGATCATCATGTCAGCCTCCCCCACCACGTTGCCTTGTTCGTCGTAAAGGCGGTTCAAAAATGCCGTCAATCCGATCCCTCCGGGCACCGAATCCAACTCCGTCATCACAAATCCGTCGTCCGTGAGTAAAAGATCAGGTCGCAACACGGTGGGAAACAGACCGCGTTGCCGTTTGTCCCGCGCATGCGCGGCCAAATTCGCCGGCTTACCACGATCCAAATACTCTGCCACCCATGGCGCCAGCAGCGGTTTATTGCGCAACAGATTTTTACCCGCCACCGAACGCAAATAGAGATTTTCCAGCGCCTGATGGAAATGCAAACAGGCCTCGCCAATCTGCGCCAACTCACTGATCTCACGCCCCGTCAACGGCCACGCCTCCGGTGAAAGTTGCCACGTCTTCGCTTCAAAAAGCGAAGTGTTCGCAAAAGCCTGCTGGAGATGGGAACGGGAAAGATCGGACATAATAGAAATCGGAGAGCCTAGTGTGCTGAGAGTTAATGAACTATACTAAAGGAAGGGATGCGGCGGTGCGGGCGCGTTGGATTTTCTCCAGGATGGCGGAGCCTTCGGCCTTCCAAGTGTAGCGGGTGGGTTCGAGGTCGCGTGCGGCCATGTAGGTTTCGATGGCGTTGGTGAGGTCTCGAACGCTGGTGAAGCTGCCATCGCGGATACAATCGACGGTGAGGTCGCGGAAGAAGCGCTCCACTAGATTCAACCAGGAAGAGGATGTTGGAGTGCAGTGCGACTCCATGGGCTTTGGCATGGCGCTGATGGCGCCACTTTATCGAGCTCTTCACTTTGGCGTGCTTGTGGGTGGCGTCGTTGTCGATGATCAGATGCAGGACCAAGCCGTCGGGTGCCTGCGCATCGATGTGCTTGAGGAAACCGAGCCATTCGCGATGGGTATGCCGAGAGGCGGTACGTCGCAGGATTTTGCCGTCCAGATAGCCGAGAGCGGCGAATAGCGTGACCGTGCCGTGGCAGGTGTAATCGTGGGTGGCGGTTTTGATGTGCCCGATACCCAATGGCAGGCTCGGCTGGGTGCGCTCAAGCGCCTGGCACTGGCTTTTCTCGTCGCAACACAGCACCAAGGCCCGATCGGACGGATTCAGATACAAGTCGATGACATCCCAAAACTTGGCCTCAAAGTTCCGGTCACGCGACAACTTGAACGTTCGTCGCAAATGGGGCTTCAGGTCATTGGCCCGCCACAGACGCTGCACGGTGTGGACCGACACCCCCTTGGCCTTGGCCATCGCCCGTGAGGACCAGCGGGTGCGCCCGGCCGGGGGTTGCGTGACCTCAGTGACGATCTGAGCGCGAATCGCCACATCCACACTCGGCTTCCGGCCCGAACGTCTCGCTTCGGCCCATCCAGCCAACCCTGCCTCACGAAATCGCTTTTCCCTCTTCGCCACCACCGGACGATTCACTCCGATCTGAGCAGCCACCGGCTCCTGGTTTTTCCCTTCGGCCCGCAACAACACGATGCGCGCCCGCCTGACCTCCCGTTGCGGCGTGGTCGGGCGTTTGATCATCTGTTCAAGTTCTTGATGCTGCGCGGCATCAATGATTAGCGGATTAACAGGGCGGGCCATGCACCCATCCTGCACTACTATTGTTGTTTCGTATAGCTAATTAACTCCCACTACACTAGAAGGCAGAAAAGCGGAAACCAAGAATAGCGAACGCGAAGGTCACTATTTTCCGATTTGAAAATAAGGCTGCTTCAAAAACACACTTGCCCGGAGTTAGGCGCTCTCAAAAAAACCAGATGAGAACGGCCCACATGCTTGGCGCTTCCGCGACGTTAAACCGCCCGAAATGGATCGAATAACCGACGCCACACACCTTTAATCGTCAATCTGAATGTCCTTGTTCCGCTGCCGTGGGCTGCCTGCTCTCAACCATCCGCTCACAAATGCGGCCAAGTCTCCGTCGAGCACACCTTGAGTGTCCGTGGTCGAAATTCCGGTCCTCAAATCCTTCACCATTTGGTAGGGCTGCAAAACGTAGGACCGAATCTGGGCCCCCCAACCGATCTCCCCTTTTTCGCCGTAGAATTTCTCCATCTCACTGCGCTGCTCGTCCAACCGACGCTCATAAAGTCGCGCCTTCAACACGCCCATCGCACTGGCCTTGTTCTGAAGCTGCGAACGTTCGTTCTGACAAGTCACCACCAAACCGGAAGGTAAATGGGTGATACGCACCGCCGAGTCCGTCGTATTAACGCCCTGCCCGCCCTTTCCTGAGGAGCGATACACATCGACGCCAATGTCATCATCCGGGATATCCACCTTTACCTCCACATCACTAATTTCAGCGATCACATCCACCGCACAGAACGAGGTGTGCCGCCGCTGATTGGAATCAAACGGACTAATCCGCACCAAACGATGCACGCCGCGTTCGGCGTTAGCGTAACCGTAGGCATTTTCACCTTTGATCAACAACGTCGCCTTCGAAATCCCGACCTGTTCGCCCAATTGCACATCCTGTAATTCCACCGTGAAGCCACGGCGCTCGGCCCAACGAGAATACATCCGAAAAAGCATGTCAGCCCAGTCGTTCGATTCCGTGCCTCCAGCCCCCGATTGGATCGAGAAAATGGCATTGTTCCGGTCAAACCGACCGGTGAAAAAGGACGCGATTTCAATCTCGTCGATGCGCGACATCAAATCGCTCACCATCGTTTCCAGCTCTTGCGTATATTCGGCCTGATCTTCCGGCGAACCGCCCTCGATCAACTCGAGCATCACATCGATGTCGTCGACCTTCTTCCGGAAATCCACCACCGGCGACACAGCCTTCTTCAACGTGTTAACCACGCCGATATGCTTTTGTGCCTTCTCGTTGTTGTCCCAAAAACCGGGCGTGCCTAGCTGCGCATCAAGCGCGTCTATCTCACGGAGTTTCTGTTCCCCGTCAAAGGAACCTCCATAACTGCCCGGCGCGTTTTTTGATGAGCTCTATGTGGTCGTATGTTTCAGGTGCGATCATGATCGGTAATGAAGTGAAGGACTATGGCCGCAAACTCAGTGTGGCGGCGCAAGCGTGAAAGTGAGCCACCCCTAAACGAATCAGTACTCGCCCCTGCGCAGAGGGAACTACCCGACTGCCTCCACCAAAACGTCGTGCGCCACCCCTTCGACTGTTAAACTTAGGGTGGGTGGAGCCCGGACCGGATACTGCCCGCGAGCGGACCGAGACCGGCGCCGCGGCCACGGGTTGAGGCGTAGGAGTCGGGATGCGCTTTGCCTCGATCGGTACTTTCTTATGCAACGCCGCAAACTCCTGCGGAAACATCGCATGCAAAACACAGGCTTCGTCGTCAGTCGGCAAACCCGCCGCTTCGAGCTTCGACCTAATTTTCGGCAAACGCGGTTCCAATGCGTCAGCCGGGCGACCTTCCATTCGAGATTTACCCGTGCGAGCCTGCACCATCTTGAGTAAACTGGGATCAATCGGTCCCGGCGTGCGTCCATACTTACCTAACGCAACGTCGATCGCCGGTTGGGAAATGTTTTTCCACCGCCCAAACTTCACATTCAACATTGATTGCGACCCCACAATCTGGGACGTCGGCGTGACCAAGGGAATATAACCCAACGCGGCCCGCACATGCGGAATTGCCGCCACAACCGCATCAAATTGGTCCGACATCCCCTGCTCCTTCAATTGATTGCGGAAATTCGACAACATGCCTCCAGGCACCTGATACGCCAGCGTGTCTGCATCCACCCGCTCGTTCGCCGGCGATGTGAACTTTGAACGCTCGGCATAAACACCCTTAAAATACTCTCCGAGCTCCCGCAGCTTCTTCAAATCGTAGGATGGACAACGCGGATGACCTTCCAGCAACGCCAACATACGCACGAGGTCCGGCTGCGCCGTGCCATTGGCGAATGGACTGATCGAGGTCTCAATCACATCGACCCAGCTTCCACTCCCGCCAAATACGCCGCCGCACCCAGCCCCGCCGTTTCATGCGTGTGCAGCACCACCGGCAGACCTACTTTCGCCTTCAGTTGACGCACCAAATCATAGGCGATACGCGGCCTCATTATGCCCACCATGTCCTTGATACCGATCGACTGACACCCCATGTCCTTCAACTCCACGCCCATCGCGACAAACGCATCAATCGTATGCACCGGACTGGTCGTATAACAAATTTCTCCCCGCGCGTGCTTACCGCACTCCCATACGGTGCGGATCGCGGTCCGCAGATTGCGTGTATCGTTCAACGCATCAAACCCTCGAAAAACATCCTGTCCCGCAGCGGCATTCGCTCGCACAAATGCCTCCGCCACGTCGTCCGGGAAGCTCGTGTACTGTACGATGTTCTGCCCCCGCAACAGCATGATTTGCGGTGTCTTGGGCGCGGCCTTTTTCAAGGCCCGCAACCGATCAAAGGGGTTTTCCTTCAGAAACCGTAAACACGAGTCAATCGTCGCCCCGCCCCACGTCTCCAACCCGTGGAATCCCAACTCATCTAAAATCGGGGCCGCTGGAAACATCTGCGCAGTCGACATGCGAGTGGCGGCGAGGGACTGATGACCATCGCGCAGGACGGTATTATTGAAAGCAACAGGAATAGGCATGGTGGTTCGGATCAGGGTGAGCCTAGTGAATATCGGGCGATGTGGCTGCGCGGTTCTTGCGGTTCATTGGGCACAAAAAAACCGCGGAGATCGCTCCACGGGATGCTTTCATGAGTGGGGTTTGAGCGGCCTCAGGTTCTCACCCGACCCGCCGCCAGTTCTTCCAAAAATGAAGCGTAGGTGCTCCGGACTCCATCCCTCAGCGCGATACGAGCTGACCAGCCTAAGCGGGTGAGTTTCCCTACATCCATTAACTTGCGGGGCGTCCCATCGGGCTTGCTGCTGTCCCATTTGATTTCTCCGGTGAAACCCACGACGTCGGCCACCATTTCAGTCAGCTCCCGAATCGTCACATCCGTTCCGGTCCCGATGTTGATCAAATCCGGCGGCGATGCTTGCGCCATTAAGAAGACGCAGGCATCCGCTAGGTCGTCCACATGGAGAAACTCTCGTTGGGGAGAACCCGTGCCCCAGGCCTCGACTTGACCCAAATTAGCCTCGCGCGCCTCGTGAAACCGTCGAATAAGCGCCGGCATCACATGGGAATTTTGACCGTGATAATTGTCCCCGGGCCCATAAAGATTCGTCGGCATGGCCGAATGATAGCACACGCCGTATTGGCGACGGTAATACTCCGCCAACTTCAATCCCGCAATTTTGGCGATCGCATAGGCCTCGTTGGTCGGCTCCAACGGTCCGGTCAACAGACTGTCCTCAGCCATTGGTTGCGGCGCCAATTTGGAGTAGATACAGGAGCTCCCCAGGAACAACAAGCGACTCACACCAGCCTGATAGGCGGCGTGAATGCAGTTCGTCGCCAAAACCAGGTTATCGTAGGCAAACTCCGCGGGATACGTATTATTCGCGTGGATACCTCCGACCTTGGCTGCCGCGATTATCGCCGCGTCCGGCTTCTCCGTCCTGAAGAACGGATTCACCGCAGCCTGATCCGTAAGGTCCAATTCCGCCCGCGTGCGAAACACCAATTCAACATTGGCCTCCCGTTCGTAGCGTCGCACCAAGGCGCCGCCTACCATGCCTCGATGGCCCGCAATAAAGAGTTTCACGACAGCGAGGGGAAAGTTAAACCGCTGGCAGAGCCGCAATTTGAGCTTCTCGTTGGGCCAACTCCAAATCCGCTTCCGTCATGATCTTGACCAATTCCTTGAAGCGCACCTGAGGTTCCCATCCGAGTTGTTTCTTTGCCTTGGCGGGGTCGCCAATCAACAGATCCACTTCGGCCGGGCGGTCGTAACGTTTGTCGTATTCGACGTAGTGCTTCCAATCGAGGTCCAACAATCCAAACGTTTCCTGAATGAATTCCTTCACCGAGTGAGTTTCATTCGTCGCCACCACATAATCATCCGGATCATCCTGCTGGAGCATCATCCACATCATCTCGACATACTCCTTGGCGTCACCCCAGTCCCGCTTCGCATCGAGATTGCCCATGTAAAGTTTCTTCTGCAGTCTCAACTTGATACGCGTCGCCGCCCGCGTGATTTTCCGCGTCACAAAGGTCTCCCCGCGCCGGGGTGACTCGTGATTAAACAAAATACCACTCGAGGCGTGCAGATTGTAGGACTCGCGGTAATTCACGGTCAGCCAATGCGCATAGAGCTTGGCACAAGCATAGGGCGAACGCGGCCAGAACGGAGTTGTTTCGATTTGAGGAACCGCCTGCACCTTGCCGAACATCTCCGACGAAGAAGCTTGGTAGTAACGCACTTTTTTCCCCAAACCCGCCTCCTGAATCGCCTCCAAAATTCGTTGGGCCCCCAAGCCCACGACGTCACCGGTGTATTCCGGCACGTCGAATGAAACTCTCACGTGAGACTGCGCCCCCAGATTGTAGATCTCGTCCGGCTGCAAATTATAGAGCAATTTCACTATCTGGACCGAATCGGTCAGATCCCCGTAGTGGAGAAATAATTTCACCCCATTTACGTGCGGATCACTGTAAAGGTGCTCTATGCGGCTCGTATTAAAGGTCGAAGCTCGACGAATCACACCGTGCACTTCATAGCCTTTGGCTAGCAAAAGCTCCGCCAGATACGATCCATCTTGTCCAGTGATTCCAGTGATTAGTGCTTTCTTCATCAAAGAAGGAAAGCTACCGAGCATGTTGAACCGCGTGCAAGCCTGCAAAACACTGGCGCTCACCGTCACTGGCCACCTTGATCTTCGCGCATCACATTCTCTTCCATGCGTCTTGTTCTCATCGCCGCCCAATCCCTCGATGGATTCATCACTCACCATAATGAACCGGGCTCGACCTGGGCTTCCCCCGCGGATCAAAAATGGTTCTTATCGATCCTTAAGTCTTTCGATTGCAACGTCATGGGCCGGACCACTTATGAAACGGTCCGCGACGCGATCCACCTCCATCTCTCCGACGGGCGCAAACGCATCGTGATGACGCGGCAACCCGATTCTTTCGCTTCCGAGTCCGTTCCTCACGCGCTTGAATTCACCTCTGCCTCCGCCTCCGAAATCACCGCGCGCCTCAAAATTCAGAAGTTCGCCCAATGTGCCATACTCGGTGGCGTCCACGTCCACGACGCTTTCCTGCAGGCAAATTTGATCGATGAGATCTGGGTGAATATCGAACCTCGTATTTTCGGTTCCGGCACTCCCTTGGTGCGTCAATCGCATGATCTGAGTCTCAAGTTGCTGACGCAAACGCGTCTCGACGCAAGTGACTCGATCGTGCTCCACTACTCGATCGTCCGATGACAAAGGTAACCATACCGCGCTGGCCGCTCTACTTCCTCCAATGGACGCTTGGCATCACGCTTACCGGCGCCGTGCTAGGCGGGCTCATTTTTCCCGCCGTAGGTCTATTCGTGGAGACCGGCTACTCGCCCCTGCAACTGACTTTAAACGGCATTAAGATTGTGGGCTTTTTCTTCGCGATGTGGGCCCCTGGGACCGCCTTGGTTCTTACCGTCAAAAAAGTCTACGAAGCACGTCGCGCCGGTGACCTTCCCGAGGAAGAACCCGCCCACTCCTCCGACGCTTAGATCTGAAAGTCAGGCTGCCCACTGATCTCGTGCAGGCCACATTCACGCTTTTGTCCTCCGAAACGGGTGTCCTCTTCGGACATTCCCACCGTTAACGGGGACGTGCTGTGCCAATCTCCCAGCGACACGTAGCCTTGCTCCCAAAGCGGATGGTAAGGCAATCCGTGCTCAGTCAAATAACGGTGCACCGTCCTATTATCCCAATCGATAATCGGATGAATCTTGGACACTTTGTTCTGCTTCTGCAGGACGGGTAAATGCTCTCGCGCACTGGCCTGATTTCTCCTCAGCCCGGCCAACCATGCCGATGCCCCCAGCTCGCGGACCGCTCGATCCATCGGCTCGACCGTGTTGATGAAGTTATAGTCCTTTAATCCCTCTGCCCCCTGTTGCCAGCGTTTGCCATACAAAGCCTCTTGTCGGGCTGCCGACATCTGCGGTTGATAAACATGCAGATTTAACTCCAACCGCCTCTGTAGCTCCTCCGCAAAGCGGTAAGTGTCGGGAAAGAGATAACCCGTATCGATAAACACCACCGGCATACGCGGCGCAATCTGAGTCACAAGGTGCAACATCACTGCCGATTGCACGCCAAAGCTGGTCGTGAGGATCAACTCCTCCCCAAACGTTTCTACCGCCCAACGCGTCCGCGCCATCGCATCGAGATTCTCCAAATAGGGCTCGACCGAAGGATGAACTGGGCGGCGACGGAACTAATGATTGCCGCACCTTATTCCATTTCGGAACAGAGTAAAGTCTACTTTATTAGTTTATTACCTTACATACTCTAGTTGATTGAACTAGAGCGCTTTCAGTAGTCGTTCGACTTCCTTGGCCTTCGCTTTAAGGTCGGCCAGTTGCTTTTGAGCTCCCTCGATCACCGCTGGCGGGGCCTTCGCCACGAAGGCTTGATTGCTCAAACGCCCTTCCGTGCCAGCAATGTATTTGCTGAGCTGCTTAAGCTCCTTGGTTAAACGAACGCGCTCAGCCTCCGGGTCGACTTTCACGCCGGTATCAAGATACAAAGTACCGAAAGGGGATACCACGGCCGACAACGTGGGCTCTTCCATTGCGCGAGCAATCGCCTCGGCTCCCACCAACCGGGTGAGCTTGACCACGTGCGGCGCGATCGCGGCCCAACCTGCCTCATCAGCCAGCAGGTGGAAGGTCACATCGCGCTTCTGCGCCACCGCCTGATCCGCCTTCAGCTGACGGGCCTGAGTGGTGAACTGCTTGAGTTGATCAACTCGCTTCGACGCATCGACATCCACCTCCACGCCACGAGCTGCCAACGCGCCGGTTAATATTTCCGCCGTTTCCAAATGGTTGTCCTGCACGAAACGGCCTTCCGAGCCATAGCCAAGTTGACTCCAAAGCTCCTCCGCAATGAACGGTGCAAACGGCTCGAACAGCAGCAGGAATTGCCGAATCACCAGATCCTGCACCGCCAGCGCATGCGATTTGGCCACGGGGTCCTGTACCCGCGTCTTGGCCACCTCGACATACCAGTCACAGAAATCGGCCCAGAAAAATGAATACAATTTCTGGGTCGCGGCCGCGAATTCGAATTCCGCCAAACTCTTCTCCAAGGTGCGTTTGGTATCCAGCAACGCGGCCAAAATGGCGTGGTCGTCCTCGTCCATCTGCTCGGGATCGATTCGCGCCAACACCGCATTGAGCGAACTATTGTCACTCATCTCGCCATTCATCGTGCGGAAGCGGCAGACGTTCCACAGCTTGTTGCAGAAATTCTTGCCCCCCTCGATGCGAGACTCGTCAAACTTCAAGTCCTGCCCCAACGGCGCGATCTGTAACAATCCGAAACGGGTGCCGTCCGCTCCATACTTTTTGATCAGATCGAGCGGGTCCGGCGAGTTGCCGAGCGTCTTGGACATCTTGCGACTCTGCTTGTCCCGCACGATGCCATTAAAGTAAACGTGCTTGAAAGGAATACGCTCCTCCACCGGAGCCCCGGGTCGCGCAAACTCAAGTCCCGCCATAATCATGCGCGCAACCCAGAAAAAGATGATATCCCCGCCGGTCGCCAACGTGGTGGTCGGATAAAACGCATCAAAATTCGATTTCGCCTTCGCGTCTTCGTCCGGCCATCCGAGCGTGCCCATCGGCCACAACCAAGACGACGCCCAAGTATCGAGCACATCCTCTTCCTGGTCCCAATTTTCGGGATCAGTCGGCCCTTCCAGCGACACGTGAATCTTTGCCGGATTCTTCAAATCGGCCTCGGTGAGTTTCTCCCGGTCAACCCCCTTCGCATACCAAACCGGAATCCAATGGCCCCACCAGAGCTGGCGGCTGATGCACCAATCCTGAATGTTCTCCAACCAGTTCAGATAAACCTTGGTCCAGCGCTGGGGGTGCATCTGCACCAAACCGTCCCTGACCACTTGTTTGGCTTCCTCCACTCGTGGGTAACGCAACCACCATTGCTGCATCAACCGAGGCTCAATCGGCACACCGGCCCGCTGGGAATACCCCACGTTATTCTCGTATACCTTGGCTTCGATGAGGTTACCGCGTTCTTCCAACAAGACCGCCGCCCGCTTGCGTCCCGCAAAACGTTCCATACCCGCCAACTCGGGGCCCGCCGCATCGTTGAGCGTGCCATCGGGCTCCAGACAATCGATGATCGCCAAACCATGGCGCTGCCCGATCTTGAAATCGACCTTATCGTGCGCCGGAGTCACTTTCAGGGCCCCTCCTCCAAATTCCATTTCGACCGCTTCGTCCGCAATGATCGGCAAAGCCACGCGTTCGCCCAACGGTCGCCACACTTGCTTGCCTACCAGTTTCTTGAAACGCTCGTCATCGGGATGCACCGCCACGGCCACGTCCGCTGCAATCGTTTCGGGTCGCGTCGTTTCCAGCACCAGATGAGTCGTCTCCCCCTCCGGCTCGACCAATTCGTAGCGGATTCGCCATATGTGACCCTTGGTCGGACGCATTTCGACTTCTTCATCCGATAAGGCGGTCAGCGACGCCGGACACCAGTTCACCATGCGTTTACCGCGATAGATGTGGCCGCCATCAAACAGCTTCACAAACGAGGTCAGCACCGACTTGCTGTAGGCCGGATCCATGGTGAAATTCGTCCGTCCCCAATCGCAGGAGCACCCCAATTCCCGCAGCTGCTGGAGGATCTTGTCTCCCTTCTCGTGGCGCCACTCCCAGACGCGCTCAAGGAACGCCTCCCGGCCCAGATCGTAGCGGCTCTTGCCCTCAGTTTTCTTGAGGTGTTTCTCCACCATGGTTTGCGTGGCAATGCCAGCGTGATCCGTTCCCGGAATCCAACATGCGGCTTTGCCTTCCAACCGGGCGCGACGGATGAGCACGTCCTGCAGGGTGTTGTTGAGCACATGGCCCATGTGCAAAATCCCCGTCACGTTGGGCGGGGGGATGACAATGGAGTAGGTTTCCTGCCCTTCGGCGGGTTTTCCTGCAAAGCACTCGGCCTGCTGCCAGGCAGCATACCATTTGGCTTCAACATCTTGGGCTTCGTAGCTCTTGGTGATCTCGAGCATGACGGATTAAACGGAACCTGACAACAAACCGTCCACCACTCCCTCTTGCAAGCGCCAAGACATTTGTGTCCGATTTCCACCGACACCGCTTGATTGCTTCCCCATCCCGTTGGACGCCGCTCTGCCTCGTCTCCGCGGCTCTCCACGCGAGCCCAAGATCGGGGGGGGAGAAAATTTCACGCTTTGCTCCTCCCTCCCTTTGCTTCCTGCTTGGCTCGCTCACTCTTCATGTCTGGACGGATTCAACAACACGCCCTCGAACGCCTCAATTTCACCAGCGACACGTCCGTCGCTGATCGCACCCTCGCGTGTAAAAACTTCCTCCGGCTAGAAACAGGCATGATAAAAATGCGCCACGACGCAGGCGCCACCGGCACAGCAAGCGCGGCCAACTTGGCCACCGCCGTGGATACGATGCTCCAGCAACTGTTCTCCTGCGCACTGGTGACTTGGGAAAACGCCCATGGAAAACTCCCCGCCCCCGTTTCCCTCGTGGCCTTGGGAGGCTACGGTCGCGCCGAACTGAGCCCGCTTAGCGATATCGACCTGATGTTCCTCTTCCCCTCCAAGGTGCGGTCTTCGCTGATCACCCCTTTGCAGGAGCACCTCACTCAAGAAATCCTCTACCCGCTTTGGGATTGTGGCCTCAAGGTCGGTCACTCCACCCGCACCGTCGATGAAGTCTTTTCCGAGGCTCGCACCGAGATCCAATCCAAAACCGCCCTGCTCGAATCCCGCTGCGTCGCCGGTTCCCAAGCTCTCTACGATAATTTCGCCCAGGCGTACCGCCGCTACTACACGCAGGAAAATCCCACCGCCTACATCACCGCCCGCCTGGAAGATCAGGCCACCCGTCGCGAAAAATACGGCAACTCCGTCTTCCTCCAAGAACCCGACATCAAAAACAGCGTCGGTGGGCTGCGCGACTACCAGAACACGATCTGGATGGCCCGCGTAAAACTCGATATCGACGACATCGCTCAAACCGTCAGTCAAAACTACCTCCGCCCCAACGAGCTCAAGGCTTTCCAACGCGCTTACCAGTTCCTCCTCCGTGTTCGCGCCGAGCTTCACTTCCAAAGTCGCCGTCCCACAGACGTGCTCGACCTCGAAGCCCAGCCACGCATCGCTCTCGGCCTGGGTTACACCACCCCCGAATTGCTCCGCCGCGTGGAGCTCTTCATGCGCGACTACTATCGCGCCGCTCAAACGATCCACCGCACATCCAAACTCGTCGAAAATCGGCTCGCCCTCACGCTCGACGCCCGCCCCGACACCAAAAGCTCCTTCCGGGAAGTCATCCGATCGCGACGCTACGAGAAAGTGCGCCGCTTCGACGGATTTCTCCTCCGGGGATCCGAATTTTCCGCGAGCAACAAGCAAATCTTCCGCGAAGACCCCGCCCGCTTGATCCGCGTTTTTCGTCACGCTCAACGCCTCAACGCGGCCATCAATTTTGACCTGCAATCGCTGATCCGCGAATCCGGCCCACTCATCACGGCCGCCGTCCTCGAGTCCGAAGACAGCAATATCAGTTTCAAAGCCATCTTGCAGGAACCGGGGTCCGTCTACCCGTCGCTTAGTTTAATGCACGAACTGGGCATTCTTGGCCGTTTCATTCCCGCGTTCGACGGACTCACCTGCCTGGTGCAGCACGAATATTATCACCGCTACACCGCTGATATTCACACCTTGAATACGATCCGGGAACTCGACGCCATCCTCTCACACGACGATCCCACTTCCCAAAAATACCGCACCGCCCTCCACGAGACGCCCGAACCCGCCCTGCTGTATCTCATTCTCCTATTACACGATATTGGCAAGGCCAAGGGCATCCGCGGTCACGCCGCCTTCGGTGTCGACATCGCCAAACCCCTTCTTGCCCGCCTCAAGATCGATGAATCAAAACGGGAACTTGTGACGTTTATTATCAAACATCACCTCATTATGGCACGGTTTTGGCAGAAGCGGGATGTGGATGATCCTGCCACCGCCGAAGCATTTTCTTTTCAGGTTTCGGAGCCCGAACTGCTCCGCTTTCTCTACGTGCACACATACTGTGACGCGCGCGGCACCGCCGCCGGGTTATGGAACAGCTACAAGGACACCCTCCACACTCAACTTTACCGCAGCACGCTGGAAGCCCTCGTGCACGGCGACGACTTGGCCGCTCGTCATCTCAAGCGAATCGCCATGATCCAACAGGAACTTCTTGCCAAGCAGCTGCCCGATGTGTGCCCCGATGAAATCAACGCACACTTCAGCCTGCTGCCCGACCGCTATTTTCTCAATACCGACCAATCCGAGATCATCCTGCACCTGGGGATGGTCAATCAGCTGCTGCGCACCATCGCCGCCACCGATTCCAGTGGCTCCCTGCGTCCGGTTGTCGAATGGCGCGACGACCTCAATCGCTCCCTCACCGTGGTGCATGTCGTCACTTGGGACCACGCTGGCCTCTTCTACAAACTCGCCGGTGCCTTCAGCGTCGCCGGCCTCTCCATTCTCACATCCAAGGTCGTTTCGCGCGGCGACCATATCGCCATCGATACCTTCTACGTCACCGAACCCGGCGGCGGCGTGGTGGAGAATCCGAAAATCCAAAAACTCTTCAACGAGGCCTTGGAGAAGGCCTTGATGCAAAACCGCGACCTCCTCCCCGAAATCCGGGCCCACGCCGAACGCGAAGCATCCGCCAACCGCTATTCTCACGATACCGGCCGCGCCGAGATCGTGCAGGCTACTTTCCCGCCTCGCGTCGATATCTACCACGAGCTCTCCATGGAACGCACCATCGTGGAAGTTCAGGCTCCCGACCACATCGGCCTCCTATTCCGAGTCGCCCGCACCATCAGCGAGCACCATTTCGATATCACCTTCGCCCGTATCGGCACCGAACGGCACATCGCCATCGATTCTTTTTACATTGTGGACGTCAGCGAAGAGCCCGTCAGCAACCCTAATCGATTGCATGAATTGCAAGACGCTCTCCTCGCGATCGTCACCCCGAAATCCACCCCCGAGAAGACGGCCATCTAAACGCTCCCTGCCGCAACTCCGGGTCCGACCGCCACAGATCTCCTCAACTTAGTCTGGCACCCCGCGCCTCCGCCTCGTCAAACTCTCGCCTGTCGAGCTTCCTGACGACCCTCGCACTCTTCCCGCCCTTTACCGCATCAGCACCCTCTCGAGACGACGCGACGAACCTCGCGTCGTGTTCCAAGCCATCCTCAAAATCGTCATCGAGGCCCTCAACGCCGCCTCCGGCGATATCTCCCTGCTCAACCCCGAGACCGGCAAACTGGAGATCGAAATCGCCAACGAGGGCAACGGCACCTCTCACGAGGATCTGTCCCTCCGTCTTGGCCAGGGAATTACCGGCTGGGTCGCCTTCCACGGTCGCCCTCAATTGGTGGCCGATGTAAGCAAAGACCCGCGTTACGTGCGGGTTCGCCACCATGTGCGCACCGAAATGGTCACGCCCATGATCGGCTCCAATGGCCATGTCATGGGCGTCATCAACATCGACGGGGATCACGTTGACTCCTTCAACGATACCGATCTGGAACTCCAACTCGCCCTCACCACCGCAGCCACCAGCGTCATGGAACGCCACTGGGAGCTGAAAAACCTGCATGGCAAGGAACGCCAACTGCAGACCCTGATCTCCATCGACCAGACTCTCGTCACCAAACTCGAGCCTCAGGAACTGTTCGAAAGCATCACCAACGATGCCCGCAACATCACGGCGTCTCAAGCCTGTGCACTCTACCTGCACGAACCAGAGACCACCTCCGCTCGCCTCGTCGCCTACGCCGGCCCCGATCTGGATCACCGTCCCTCGAATTCCCTGCCTCTCGATTCCTGTCTGGTCGCATCCGCCATCCATACCCGTCGCGCCGTCTAGTTCAGCAACGTCCAGTCCCCCGAATTCGTGGATGTCATCGACTTGCCTCGCGAATCCACGCTGCGGTCGATATTGGCCACCCCCCTGCAGATCGAAGACGAAATCATCGGCGTGCTCGGCGTCTTCACCTCCAGCGTCCATCGCTTCAACAATGACGAAAAACGTCTTGCGCGCGCCCTCGCCAGTCTCGGAGCCGTCGCCTTGCAAAACTCTCGTCTCTACGCCCGCGTCTTCCAAAGCGAGACCACCCTGCGCAAAAACGAACAGCTCACCACCCTGGGTCTGCTCGCCGCCGAAATCGCCCACGAGATTCGTAACCCTCTCACCGTACTGAAACTGCTCTTCAGCACCCTGCGGCTCGACTACCCGGAATACGATTCGCGCCGCGCCGACGTGCGGGTCATCACTGAGAAACTTGATCAACTCGAGGCCATCGTCTCCCGCGTGCTCAATTTCGCCAAAGCTCCTTCCAGCCTGCACTCGCGCTGGAACGTCACCGAAATCATCGAGGACACCCTCGTCCTCATTCGTCTCAAGCTTACGCAAGGCAAAATCCAACTTCGCTTCACCCCTCCCGATGAGTCCCTCGTGATCGATATGCACAAGGGCCAGCTCCAACAGGTTCTGCTCAACCTGCTCATCAATGCCACCCAGGCCATGCCCGACGGCGGGCTCATCTCCGTCATCCTCGTCACTGAATCCCGTCCCGAAGGCGGCCGCCAACTTCGTATCGATGTCACTGGTACTGGTCCGGGTATCCCTCCGGCCATACGCGATCATATTTTCGATTCCTTCCTCTCCGGCCGCCCCGACGACACCGGCCTCGCCATCGCTAAACGAATCCTCGCCAGCCATCACGGCGACACCGGCCCCAACGGCACCACCATTAGCGTCACTCTCCCTCTCGCCTGACCTTCGTCACCTCGACTTCGCCGTTTCAGACTTTCCATCATTCCGTTCCCTTAAAAATGTCCCATCCCTCGTCCGGTGACCCTCAGCGCCAACTCTTTCTACTCAAAGTTTCCGTCGGGTTTCTCGTCCTATTCGCCTTGGTGATCCTGGCCATTCCCGGCGTGATCCCCAAACCCCTGCGCATCTTGATCGCCGCCGCCGATCTCATCGCGGCCGCCACCATCTGGTTACTGGGGCGCCAAAAGCTAAATAGGTAGCTCAATTGACCGCTTGGTTACGCTCGGGTAAACACTGGGTGACCCCCGCTCTGGTGTATTGACCGGGCCCTCACTTCCTCCGCTTGGTTCGGCCACACTTATCCGAACCATGAGGCCTTCTCCTCTCGTTCTCTCTCTCGCCTCGGCGTTGAGTATCGCCGTCTCGATCCCGGCTCAAACCGCTCCCACATCCACGGACGTGCTGCTGCTTGAAGCCGTTTCGGTCACCTCTCAAAAACGGGTCCAGGAAATCCAAGAGGTGCCGATTCCCGTCACCGCCTACACCGACACCGCCCTCGAGGTTCTGAGTATTCGCCAATACAAGGACCTCGCGCCGTTCGTACCGGGTTTCATGGTACAGGAACAATCGCCCAACAACCCCGGCATCAACATTCGCGGCGTGACCACCGACAGCGGCGATCCTCGTAGTAAAACCCGCGTCTCCCTTTTCCAGGACGGCGTTTCCATTAGCCGCTCCCGCGCGAGCGTCGTCGAATTGTTCGATCTGGAGCGGGTCGAAGTCCGCAAGGCACGCTGTTCGGCCGCGGCGCGGAAATCGGTGCGGTATCGCTCATCCAAAAGAAAGCTCACGATGCCACGGAAACCCGTTTCACTTTGGGCACCGGCAACTACGGCCGCACGCTCATGGAGGGCATGTTTAACACGCCGAGCATCGCCGACACCTTGTTCGGTCGCATCGCCTTCACTTCCAGCCAACGTGACGGCTACATTAAAAACGTCGCCGACGACTCCACCCTCAACGGTAAGGAAACCGAGGCGCTGCGCGGCTCCCTGCGCTGGCAGCCAGTCGCGACCACCACGGTCAACTTTATTTTCAACTACCAACGGGACACCCCTCCCGGCACGTCCTTCAAGAGCGGCACCATCGCCCCTCCCGGTGGTGATACGTCCCCCCTACACTTTCGCCGCTCTCAATCGCGGCCGCGAGCTGCTCATCGATCGTTCGGTCTGGGGAGCCACCCTGCTCATCGACCACGAACTCACTCCGGCCTGGTCCCTGAGTAGCATCACGGGTTGGCGCGAATACGATTCGTTTGAGCAATTCGATACCGATGGCTCCTTCGTCAACTTGCTCGAGTTCGCCGAAGACGCGTCCGGCGAACAGTTCAGTCAGGAGTTCCGCCTCAATTTCGACAACGACGGGCCATTCATCGGCTTCGTTGGCACGGGCTACTTTCACGAGGAGGGCACTCAACGCGTGCCGTTCTACGCTAGCGAACAACAGATCTGACCGTTCCTGTCCGGAAGTTTCCGCAACGGTTTGATCGCCGGCGGAGTTCCCGCCGCCCTCGCCAATGCCGCCATCCCCGCCGTCAATCCTTTCGTTCCCGTCACGGCTTACCCGGCGTCCCTCGCACTCTTGGGCAATCCCGCGCTGCCCGCCTCCATCCAGGGGCTCTCCTTCCTCGCCAACGTCCCCCTCAAAGGCTCACACCTCGAAGAATACGCCACCCATAGCGAGACCACGGCCTATGACGTGTTTGCCGATGGCACTTGGCGCCTGACGGATCGTTTCGAACTCACCGCAGGCATTCGCTTCACCGCCGAAGACATCACCTCCGGCTATGAGGCCAGTCGTCTGAGCGCGACGCCCGCGACCGTGGGCTTCATCCATCTGGGCGGGGCTGACAACGTCCTGTTCGCCCCCACCAACGGCTTGCGCGAGGCCAGCGACGAATTCAACGGCTGGGTCGGGCGGCCTCAACGCACGCTTCGAGCTCAACGACCGCACCAGCGCCTACGCCAGTGCCTCTCGCGGTCGCCGTCCCGATACCATCACCGTCGGCGCCACCGGAGATCCGACCTACTTGCAGGAAGAGATCGTCTGGAACTACGAGCTGGACCTGAAGGGCGTCTCCGCCAATCGCCGTCTCAACTGGAGCACCGCCGCGTTCACCTACCAGTACCGCAACTTCCAAACGACCATCGCCGATCCTGCCAACCCCGGTCGCTTCATCGCCACCGACGCCGGCAACGCCACCGGCCTGGGCTTCGAAGCCGCCGTCCAAGGCGCCGTTACCGACCAGATCAGCGTGTTCGCGTCCTACGGCTACACCGAGGCAACGTTCGACGATACGGGCGACAACGGCCAGGCCCAGCAGTTCGCCGGCTACTCCTTCCGTCTGACGGCCACAAACACCTTCGCCGTCGGCTCCACGCTGACGCTTCCCTTGGGCCGCAACGGGCAATGCTGGGTGACTCCAATTTTCCAATACAAGTCCAAGCACTACTTCGACGACAACAACGCCCAGTTCGATTACGGTCTGAGTGAGGACGGCTACAGTCTTTTCAATATTCGCGCCGGCTGGCGCTCACCCAATGGGCGCTGGGAACTCAATGGCTGGATCGAAAACCTCACCGACGAAGACTATCTCATCGACGCCGGTAATACCGGAGGCGCCTTCGGCATCCCGATATTCATCGCCGGTGCGCCTCGCACCTGGGGCTTCAGCACGACCTTCAACTACTGACCCGTCCGTCCCATGCTAAGACGCCAATTTCTACAACGTTTCCTCCAGGGCGCGGGCTGCTTCGCGGTCTCCGCCGCGCTGCCCTTCCGCTCGCGGCTCTGGGCCGCCCCGTCTGCTCAACCCAGGAAATTCCACTTCCCCCAGGGAATCGCTTCGGGTGACCCTTCGCCGTCAAGCGTGATGCTCTGGACGCGGGTCGAGGCACTCACCGGGGCGATCGATCCCGTGGCGCTCGTCGTGCAAATCGCTCGTGACGCCCAGTTCGAACACCTCGTCGCCGAACGCTCTCTCCTCGCCACCGAGGGCTCCGATCACACGGTCCGTGTGTCACGTCGATGCCCTCGCACCAGACACGATCTACTACTACCGGTTTCGAGCCGGGGCCGATGTAACCGCCCTCCTGGGTCGCACCCGCACCCGCCCCCCCACCCGACGCGGATCGCCCGGTAAACCTCGCCTTCGCCTCCTGCCAAAGCTACGAGGGCGGCTACTACGACGCATGGCACACCCTGGTAAACGAAGACCTCACGGCGCCGGCTGAAGCACAACTCGACTTCGTGTTGCACCTTGGTGACTTCATCTATGAGGCGCTGGTTTACGGCCATGCACGTCGCATCGATGGGTTGCCCAGCGGCGGAGGCACTCCTCCCGAATGGGCGGGCGGTGTCTACGCCCTCACCCTGGAAGACTACCGCTTCCTGTACAAAACCTACCTCCGTGATCCCGATCTGCAGGCCACCCGCGCTCGCTGGCCATTCATCAATACGTGGGACGATCACGAGTTCTCCGATGACTGCTGGCAATCGGTCTCGACCTACACCAATCAACCTCTCGCGGCACAACGCCGCCGGGTCGCGGCCAACCAAGCGTGGTTCTAGTTCATTCCGGCCGTCCTGTCTGAAAATCCGGGCTCGGCCGGGGTCGCCAATCTCGCCCACGATTTCAAACCCACCACCGTCGCTGACGCGCCGTTGTCCGGCCGGGTTGACGACCATGGTATCGATCAGGAACCCAACAACGTGCGCGCGATCGAGTCGCTTTCCATCTACCGCTCCTTCCGTTTCGGGCGTCATGTTGAGTTGGTCGTCACCGACACACGTTCGCACCGCTCCGATCATCCGGTTCCCGCCGAACTCAATCAGCAGATTTCCGGTTCCGCCCGCTACGTCACGCCTTGGGAGATTATTAAAATCTTCGACGTGGGTCGCACGTTTAATGGCGGCAACCCTCCCGCCGAAATTCCATTCGGCGGAAAAACGATCCCCAACGTGCGTCATGATTCCCCCGCCGGCAGCATGCTGGGCAGCACCCAGAAGGCTTGGTTCAAAGACATCATGCGTCGCTCCGATGCGACCTGGAAACGCTGGGGAAACTCCCTGCCCCTGCAACCGCTGCGCCTCGACTTCCACCATCTCGACCCAGCCAAAGGCGCCGAGCTGGCGTTCACCACGGACTGCTGGGACGGATTCCCATCCTAACGCGCCGAGTTGCTGGGTTTCCTCGCCACCGAGAGTATCAACAATGTGGGCTCCCTCACCGGCGACCACCACGCCCACTTCGCCGGCTCCATCGCCCCCGATTTCGACGCCGATGAACCTCATTGGGTTGGCGCCGAATTCGCCGTCGCCGGCATCAGCTCCCAAAGCGTCTTCGAGGGCGTGCTGGCATACACCAAACCCGACAGCCCCCTACTGCCGCTGACGACCTTCAACACCGCCACCGGTCCGGTCGACAACCTCAACACCAGCTTCCTTTGGGGCACCAAGGCCGCCATGATTGCCGCCAAAACCGGCGGGGATCTCGACGCAGCGCGATCCGCCCGCAATCCGCGTCAAAATCGGCACCTCGCCTACTGCGATACCCATTCCTACGGGATCGCGCGCACTCGGGTGACGGAGTGATGCCATCCAGGTGGAACATCTTGCCATCGCAACGCCACATGAATCTCGCGGCGATGCCGGTGCCGAGCTGCTGCGTCGCGTACAGTTCAACCTTTCTGCCTGGCCCGCCGGTTCTCCTGCTCCCAAACTGGCCGAACCCACCATCGAGGGCACCAAACCCTACCCCCTGACATGAGGCACGCACTCATCGCGCTGGGGATCGGATTGTGCGCCTCCATCGCCGCGGCGAGTCCACCACTGGTCATCGCCCATCGTGGTGCCAGCGGCTACTTGCCGGAGCACACCCTCGCCGCAGCTTCGTTCGCTCACGCCCTCGGCGCAGATTACATCGAGCAGGACGTCGTCCTGTCCCGCGACGACGAGCTGATCGTACTGCACGACATTCACCTCGACACCACCACCGACGTCGCCACCCGCTTCCCGGATCGCCACCGCGCCGACGGTCGCTTCTACGCCATCGATTTCGATTGGGCGAAACTCCAGCAACTCGTCGTGCGAGAACGCTTCGATCCCGCTACCGGTCAGGCGGTGTTTCCTCAACGCTTTCCCTCCACCTCCGGTCCTTTTCGCCTGTGTCGCATGGAAGAGCAAATCCAGCTTATCCAAGGTCTGAACCAAAGCACCGGGCGCGCAGTAGGTCTCTACCCCGAAATCAAAGCCCCCGCGTGGCACCTCGCCGCCGGCAAAGATCCGAGCCTCACCCTCCTCGCGCTGTTCGCCCGCTACGGCTACTCGGACGCAACCGATCTCGTCTTCGTGCAATGTTTCGAACCGGACGAACTGAAACGTCTCCGCCGCGAAACCCACACCACGCTTAAGTTTGTCCAACTCATCGGCAACAACTCCTGGGGCGAGTCAGACGTCGACTTCGATGCCCTGCGCACGCCTACGGGCCAGGAGCATATCGCCACCTACGCCCAGAGCATCGTCCCAGCTCTGGGTCAAATTCTGACAGCTGACGGACAACCTCGACCGCTAGTCGCGACCGCCCACGAGTTCGGTCTGCTGGTGCACCCCTACACGGTGCGATCTGATGCCCTGCCTCCCGGCATTCCGCACGTGTCGGCCTTGCTCGAACTCTTGATCCAAGGTGCGCACGTTGACGGATTCTTCATCGACCAGGCCGACGCCGCAGTTGCATTTCTAGGCCGCTGAAGTTTGGACTGACGGTCCCCGTATGCCGCGCCCCCGTGAAAAGCCTGCCAAACCCGTCAATCGTCACCTCTGGCTGGTCGAACCTTTGGAGGATGACGCCTCGCTACTGGTCAAATCCATGTTCAGCGGCAAAGCGGTCTACCTCCATGGCCGATTCATCCTCTTCCTCGCCGACAAAGAAGAACCTTGGCGCGGCGTACTCGTCCCCACTGAGCGCGAACATCAACCGTCGCTGATCGCCGACCGCCCCGCCCTCGCACCACACTCCGTCCTGCCCAAGTGGCTCTACCTGCCCGAAGCCGCCGACTCGTTCGAAGCCGACGCCCAATGGCTCGTCCAACGCGCTCGCGCCCACGACGAACGCGTCGGCATCATCCCCTCACACAAGAAAAGAAGCCTACGGAAGAAACGGGGAAAAATGTAGCCTTGCCGCGTATTCCGCCGGCCAAACCCCTACTCCTCCAGCTCCACGTTCCAGTAGGCCAGCTCGAGAAAGTCCTTCCACCGCTCACGCTGCTTGTTGTCGAGCACGAGCGAAATGACCGGTCGCCACTTCGGCCGGACCGGTTTCCGAATCAAGCGCATGTTGGCTTGATGCGGAAGACGGTTCGCCTTGCGCGAATTACATTTGATGCACGAACAAACAATATTTTCCCAAGTCGTGCGTCCGCCTCGGTCTCGCGGAATCACGTGGTCCAAATTCAAATCCTCCCGGTCAAAGATTCGCCCACAATACTGGCAGGTATCCTTGTCCCGCTGAAACACGTTGCTGCGCGTCAGCTTAATTTCCTTTCGCGGCAACTTGTCGAAGAAACTCAGCAATATCACCCGTGGAACCCTGACCGTCGTCCGCGGGGTATGCACCACGTCCATCTCGTCCAACGGCGGATTCGACACCGAGAAATCCATCCAGTCCAGAAACGAGAAGACCCGAAAGTCGTCCGTTGCGTGGTGCACCACCGACGCGTGCCCTCTCGCCAGTAACCCAAAGGCGCGTTTGGCGCCGATGACGTTCACCGCCTGCCAGAGACTATTTAAAACCAACACAGGTTGTTCAAGGACAGCTTCCATGTCGGATTTTTAGAATAGTGCTCGAGCGATGACGTGTCAAGAAACACGCCGCAACGACTTGGTTACGACCCATGGTCTTTTCCCGTGACGGGTGAAGTGATTGAAGGTCAGCGGTGTAACTTTGAGCTAAACCATTTGGCCGATTTTCGATCTGTTTCAGTGGGATGAAATCTAAAGGTGAAACGGAAAGGGAAGCGACGAACGCAACCCCGGAGCAGAAGCACTGGGATCGAAACGTGGAGGTGCGCATGGCCACTGCGGCCGAGCAGGAGTGGTTCGACGCGCAGCTGCACGAGCGGCACTACTTGGGATCCGGGCATCCGGTGGGCGATTACCTGCGCCAGATTGTCGAAAGAGGGGGGCGGGCGGTGTGGCGCTGCTGGCGTGGGGTCCGGCCTGCTACGCGCTCAAGGACCGGGACCGGTGGGTGGGCTGGGATGCGACCCGCCGGGTCGAACGGCTTTCCCTGGTGGTGCAAAACCGCCGCTTTCTACTGCTCACCAAGCACGGCGAGGAGCCCAATTTCGCCTCCCAGGTGCTCGCGGCGGCCGTGCGCACGTTGCCGGGCCATTGGCAGGAACGCTTCGGCTATCGGCCGCTGCTAGCCGAAGACCTTCACCGACCCGGAGGCCTACCAAGGCACGTGCTACAGGGCCTCCGCGTGGGAGCCGGTCGGGACCAGCCAGGGTTACGAACGGCACCGAGGCGACTTTTACCGCGAGCACGGCAAACCCCATAGCACCTGTGGCTGCTGCGGCCCCTGCACCCCTCGGCCAAGGCCCTGCTGAGCGCCCCCGACCCCGCTTTGCCCGAGGACTGCCGGGCGGGACTGCGCCGCGCGCCCACCGGCACCCTGCCGCTCAAAAACGGCCAGTTGCCCTCTCTGTGGGAGGCCTTGTGCGGCGTGCCCGATCCGCGCGCCAAAAACACCCGCTTCAAGATCGGTCCGGTTCTTGGCATCATGGCGCTCGCGCTGCCTGCCGGCCGGCGCGACATCGCGTCGATCGCTCGTATGGCCAACCTGCTCGACCAAGACCAGCACTTCGCCCTGGCCCTGCCCCGTGAGGCCGGCAAAAAGGTCCGCCTGGCCCCCAGGTACAGCGTGTTTTACGACGTGCTCACCCGGCTAGATCCGGAGGCCTTTGCCCAGGCCCTCACAACCGCTGGCTCACAGCCCACGCCGGTGCCCTGCCCGGAGCGCTCGCCCTGGCCATCGTCGATCAAAAGGAAAACACCCCGCGCAGTGAACAGGCCCGCGCCGGTGAGGTGTTGGCCGCCGCGTCGTTAGACGAGCAGATCGTCACACCGGCGACGCCTTGCACGCCACCCGCGAGCAGGCCCGCACCATCGTGGAAAAAGGCGGCGAGTATGTGCCCCAGATCAGAGGCAACCAACCTCAGCTGAGCGCGCTGGTCCCGCGCGCCCGGACCGTTCCACCCCCCTTTTTTGAGCTGACCGATCCGAGTCGGGGCCGCGTGACCACCTGGCGGGTGTCCGTGGTGGTGGCCACGCCCTCGCAAGCCGACTACCCCGGGCTGCGCAGCCTGGTGCTCGTGGACAAAACCACGGTGCGAAAACGCGACCTCACCGAAAGTTGCGAGCAACACGCCTACGCCAGCAACCTGGCACCCGCAGAACGCAGCCCTGCGCAAATGCTCGCCTTGATCCGCGGGCACTGGGGCGGAGTGGAGATCCGCAACCACTGGCGCCGCGACGCCTGCTGGCGCGAAGACCACTCGCGTACCCGCAACGTCAACGCCCCCTGGCCAACCTCGCCCTCTTGCGCAGCGTCCTGCTGCGCGTCTGCGCCCAACACTGGCCCGAGCGGCCCCTGCCGCACGTCTTCGAATCCTGCCAACATTCCACGCATATCTCCCTGCGCGCCATCCGTTCCCATTCCTAACACAAAAGACCATGGGTTACGACCCTCGACGCCGCAATTCCCTCGCAGGAATGCGGTCGTCGAAAATCCTACCGTCCCCTCGGCCTACTCGCCCGCTTCCGCCGCCGGCACAGGCTGCACCGTCACACCCTTCATACGGACGCCGGCCAATTTCTGCAGGACTTCATCCACCGCCTTATCAGACACATCGACCAAGGAATGGCGCTGCTTGATATCAATCGCTCCCACCACATTGGCCGGCAGTCTCGTCACTCCGGCGATCTTGCCCACCAGATCCGACGGCGTGATCAACTGCTTGCGACCAATGTTAAAAAACACCGTCGTATAACCTTCCTCGCGGCCCGTGCGGCCCGGACGATCAAAAGCTTCCTTGTCCTGACGCGGTCCGCTTTCGCTATCATTACCCCGGCCACGATCATCGCCGCCCCCGTAGCCTCCGCGCCCGGCATCGCCGCGACCGCGGGACTCACCACCTCGTCCGCCAGAGGATGACTCGAAGCGCGCAGACCGTTCCGGCGCGGGCTTCTCCTTCGTCTTGGGCTCACTCGCCGTGTTCATGAGGTGAATCAACGCCGACGCGATGTCCGTGCTAGCATACCCCTGCTCCAGCAACCGATCGATCATGCGTTCGCATTTCTGGTATTTCGCCTCTTCCAAGGTCGTCCGCAGTTTCTCATAAAACGCATGCTCCCGCGCTTCTTCCACTTGATCCAGCGACGGCAACCGTTCGCGCCGCAGATTCAGTTTTCCGTAGCGAATCATGCCCTGCAATTTATAGAGCTCACGCCCCGACACAAAAGTGAACGCCCGCCCCGACTTGCCGGCCCGGCCGGTACGGCCGATGCGGTGAGTGTAGTCCTCCGCATCATTCGGCAGATCAAAATTAAACACCACTTCGAGGTCATCCACGTCGAGTCCACGGGCCGCGACATCCGTCGCCACGAGAAACTCAAATCCGCGCCGTTTAAACTTCTCCGTCACGCGATTTCTTTGCGTCTGGCTGATGTCGCCATGCAACCGGTCCGTCGCATAACCCCGCGCATGCAGGTGCTCGTCCAACTCGTCCACCATGATCTTGGTCGAACAAAACACGATGCCGTGCCGAAAATCATGCAAATCGATCAACCGCGTCAGCGCTTCGATCTTCGAACGGCGATCGACCTCAAAAAACACCTGATCCACCGACGGCGCATTCAACGCCTTCGCTTCGATCTTCACCGCAGCCGGGTTACTGGTGTAACGACCTATCAGGTCGCGAATCAATTTCGGCATCGTGGCCGAGAAAAACAGCGACTGCCTTTCCGGCGGGGTCGAGGCCAACACTTTCTCAATGTCGTCCCGGAACCCCATGTCCAACATACGATCGCACTCGTCCAAAATCACCATCTTCAGGTGATCAAAAACCAGCGTGCCTCGCTCCATGTGGTCCATGACCCGGCCTGGCGTGCCGATCACGATCTGCGCTCCCGCCTTCAGCGCCCGATACTGACGGTCATAGCTCTGACCACCATAAATCGGCACCTCCATCACCCCGCGCTTGAACGAGGCCAACTTGTTGACCTCCTCCGCCACCTGCACCGCCAACTCACGGGTCGGACACAAAATAAGCGCCTGCACTTTCTTCAACTTCGGGTCCACCCGCTCGATCGCCGGGATGGCAAAAGCAACCGTCTTACCGGATCCTGTAGCCGATTGGCCCACGACGTTTCGTCCCTCCAATAAGAGCGGAATTACCGCAGTTTGTATAGGAGACGCCTCCTCAAAACCCATCTTATCGACGGCCTTGAGAATCTCGGGGGAAAGACCGAGTTCGGCAAATTCACGCTTTTCCATACTTGAGCCTTACTGGTTCCCTCGCCCGCAAGCGATCAGAATTATATAAACCCTTCAACTGCCCTCTTCTGACCCTCCGTTTGGCCGCTCCTTTCCTCTTTCTCGTCCCCAAAGTTCCATCGGACGGTTCGATGCCCGTTTCTTTTGCCTCGCCATCGCCAAAAAACCCGTCCGCTTCGCCATATGCCGTTTAAACAACTCGGACTCTATTCCAGCCTCGTTCGTGGCGTCGCAGCCATGGGCTACGGCGATCCGACCCTCATTCAACTGCGGGCTATTCCCATCGTGCTCGAGGGTAAGGATCTCATTGGCTCGGCCCAAACCGGCACCGGCAAAACCGCCGCCTTCGCCCTTCCGGTCCTAAATCGGCTCGGCCCCCATCAGTCCCACGGTCCGCGCGTATTGGTCCTCGAACCGACCCGAGAACTCGCCGCTCAGGTGGAAACCGCCTTCCGTGATCTCGGCCGTTTCACCGACATCAAGTCCTGCGTCCTCCACGGCGGCGTCGGCTACGGTAAACAACGCCAAGCCCTTCGTGAGGGCTCCGATATCGTCATCGCCACCGTCGGTCGCCTCATGGATTTCATCAATGAGAAGATGATCGATCTGCGCAATCTCGAGGTCCTCATCCTCGACGAAGTAGATCGGATGTTGGACATGGGCTTCATCAAGGATGTCAAAAAGATCGTCGAGATCTGCCCCAACTCCCGCCAGACGCTCTTCTTCTCCGCCACCGTACCTCCTCAAATCGAGGAAATCGCCAAATTTGCCCTCAAAAAACCCGAACGCGTCGTCATCGGTCGCACCCGCTCCGTGAATGAGTCGGTCAAACACGCCCTCTTCTCGATCTCCTACGACCAAAAATTCGCCCTGCTCGAAGCCCTGCTCGAAAAGGAAGACTACCAGAGCATCATCATCTTCTCGCGCACCAAACACGGTGCCGACCGCATCGCGCGCAAGTTGAAGGGCGAGCATTCCGTCGCCGTCCTGCACGCCAACCGCTCGCAAGGCCAACGCACCACGGCCCTCGAGGGATTCAAAAACGGCCGCTATGAGATTATGGTCGCCACCGATATCGCCGCTCGCGGTATCGACGTCTCCGACGTGTCCCACGTCATCAACTACGACGTCCCGGAAAACCCCGAGGACTACGTCCATCGCATCGGCCGCACCGGTCGCGCCATGAAAGTCGGCGATGCATACATGCTCGCCACCCCGGAAGAGCGCGGTGATGTGCACGACATCGAACGCTTCATCGGCGCCCGCATCCCCCAACTGACCTTGCTCGGGTTCGAGTACGAAAACGGCAAACCTCCTCTCGTAGACACCACGCATCCCTACAAAAACCCGCGCCGCAGCGGCGGCTGCGGTAACATGAACCAGCCCGGCCGCGGTCCGCGTCCCGGTGGTCGTGGCGGTCCCGGCCAAAGTCAGCCCCGCAGCGGTAAACCCGGTGGCAAGACCGGAGGTAAACCAAGCGGCAAACCAACCGGTAAATCCAGCGGCGGTCCCTCCCGGTCTGGAGGTGGCGGTGGCAGTGGTCCTTCCAAGGGCCTCTCCAATAAACCGTCCAATCGCCTCCGCCGCGGCCGCTAACCCGCCCAACGCGACTGAAAATTCGCAGCCCATTCTCCCAGAGCGGGCTTTTTCACGCTCCCTTTCCCCATCCAGGATGTAACCGGTGGGCGAAACTATCCGCGTCCACGCGTAGTTTAATAACTAAACCCGTCGACGTGGCCTCCCCGCCTTCTGCGTACCTTCCGTTCGACCCTGCCCTACCGCTCTCCCGCCACCGTCCGCGCTCGCGTGAGTCCTCGCACGCCGTCACCGTAATCCGGAGACGCCGTCGTCAGTGCGGCTCGCTCCCCCTATTCAAAATCCTCCCACCGGAACTCCGGCGCCATAATACAAGAAACCAGGGCCCAACGCCCACCGGCAACCAACCGCGTGCCCTGCCACACCCCCGCCGCAATGACGTCCTGGGGGCGTTGCCCGCTCATCACATCGGCGCCCATGCGCACCCATTCCCCTCGACCAGCTTCATACAACCGCAGCGACTCGATCTCGTCGCCCGCATGCCAGCACCATATCTCATCCGTCGTCAATCGGTGCATCGCCGAGAATCCCTCCGGCGTGAACAACGCATAGATGACCGAATACGCCAACACGGCCCCTGCGTTCCCCGCCGTTGACTCCACCCGACTCACCCAGACTCCGCCGTTCGCCTGAAAAACCCGCCTTCCTGATCCAACGGCTGCAGGCCCAACGCCGCAATCACCTCGGTCGCAGAATGTTGTGACGAATCAAACTTATGAGCAGGGGACGACATGGCTTTGCCCTCATCCAAATTAAATCTGGTTGAGCTCTCAACCCACGAGTCACACAATTTCTCCCGCGCTCGGCGTGCCTACCTTCCCTCCTCCTCCGCCTACCCTATGCAAAGCTACTCCGGCTCCTCGTCCTCCGTGGCGTCCTCCGCCTCCGTTGAGGCCCGCGCTGCCTTCATCCGCAAAACCTAAAACCTTAACGCTCGCGGGTGCGATTTTTGCCTTCGTGTGTCTCGAGACGTACTTCGTCAACGCCTCCTGGGCTCCCTCGCTGGTCCAAACCATGATCGGCGGCCAGTTCAGTTGGCTCATCGTGCTCGGCAGTTTCATGGCGGTAGCCTGGATCGCCGACAAGTGGGCTCGCTCCGATATTTCTCCCGCCCGCCAAATGCTCGGTCTTGGTCTGTTCGTGGTCGCCGAGGCCTTCATTTTTCTGCCCCTGCTCTTCATCGCCACCTTCTACAGCTCGCCTGATGTTATTCCCATGGCGGGCATCATCACCTTGCTCCTGTTCGCCAGCCTCACCGCGACCGCCTTCATCACCCGCCGGGATTTTTCCTTCATGCGCGGCGTCCTCACCTTGGTTGGCTTCATCGCCTTGGGCGTCATCGTTTGCAGCATGCTGTTCGGCTTCAATCTCGGCCTGCTCTTCTCTGCCTTCATGGTCCTGTTCGTCGCCGGCTCCATCCTCTACAGCACATCCAACATCATCCACCACTACCGCACGGATCAACACGTGTCCGCCGCGCTCTCCCTGTTCTCCGGTGTCATGCTGCTACTCTGGTATGTGCTGCGCATACTAATGCGTCGCTGATTCCTCCTGCCCCCCCCTCCATCACCCATGAAAAAAGTCAATCTTCGCGACATCCCCACCGAGTCGTCCACGTCACCCCAAGGCACTTACGGCGGTGATTTCCAGGGGCTCTCCCTCGCCCTGGGTCGCAAGGAATCGTCCACCGACCTTCGCGAACGGTTCCCGTTCGATGTCGAAATCACTCGCATTCCGGCCGGTAAGAAACTCTGCCCCTATCACTCCCACAGCGCGCAATGAGAGTTTTATCACGTGTTGAGCGGTCGCGGTTTTGTGCGCCACGCCGACGGCGAAACCGCTCTCGAGCCCGGCGGTGCCTTCCAGTTCGAACCCGGTCAACCCCACCAACTTCGCGCCAACGACGACGATCTCTCCTTCCTCATCGTCGCCGACAATCCCATCGGCGAATCCTGCCACTACCCCGACAGCGGCAAGTGGCTCGTGCGCTCCCCAGAACGTCACATCATACGCTCCGACTCCCTCGACTACTTCGACGGCGAGGAATGATCGCCTCCTTCCGTCCCCCGATTTCTCTCCGCTCATGAGCAAAGTTAAAACGTAGGAAGACGCCCGTGAGTGGATTCTCGATCAAAAATCTGCCTCCTTTTCGGGAGCAAGACTTTCGATTTGCCCGCCTTGTGGGACGCCGTTGATTTGCCCACCGATGGCGGCGGTAAAACCAAATGGGGCGCCCGGGTCGAAGCCATCTGGGCGTGGAAGAACGAACTTCCCGCCGCGTTCCCTGACGACATTTTCTACGGTAAAATTCCCGGCGGACTCGCCGTGCTCATGGCCATGAGCCACCTGCGCGAAACCCACTACCCCGCCCACCACCGCCCAGTTTTCTCCTGCAACGACCTCGCCCAAAAGGTCTACGAAATTATCCGCAACAACCCGAGCTCGACCGCCGAGATCCGCGCCGCAGCTATCGAGCGTCACGGGGGCACCAAGAGCCGCTTCGATACCGCCCTCAAACAACCTCCAGGTCACCCTCAACATCGCCCGTTCCAACGACCCTGGCATCACCACCGACACGTGGCTGCCTTGGCGCGAATGGTATTTCGACTTTCCCTCCTGAGGCCGCCCCGTTCCCGCGCTCTGTTTCCTCCCCGCGCTTTGCCTTCACCTGACCGACTTACCGGTTAAGACCCAGTCTGTCTCCTGCTTAGCCCCATGTTTATCCCTCAACTTCGTCGGGCCGCGCTCCTCATCCTCTGCAGTAGCGCCGCCATGCTTCATGCCGACTCCAACCGACCCAAAATCGTATTCCTCACCGGCGACGAGGAATACCGCTCCGAAGAATCCATGCCCATGCTCGCGCAAATCCTGCGGCGCGACTTCGACGTGGACGTGCATGTCGGTTTCTCCGTGGACGCCGACAGATTCGTCGACCCCATGGCCAACGAGTCGCTGACCGGCACCGCCGAACTTGCCGACGCCGACTTGCTTGTCCTTTTCCTTCGTTTCCGTCGACCCGACCCAGCCTCCTTTCAACCTATCCTCGACTACCTGGCCTCCGGTAAGCCCGTCGTCGCTTTTCGGACCTCCACTCACGCTTTCCGTTTCGCTGCCAACTCCCCCTTCGCCGCCTGGGGCGTGCAGCAAGACCCCTCCTTCGTTCACAGCTTTTCCGGCGGTGAACTGATCCGTGAACTGCTCGGTCAAAAATGGATCACCCACCACGGTCATTTCGACGACGGGGCCCACGAGCTGACTGCCGTTTCCCTTGAACCCGCCCAAGCCGCCCACCCCATCCTTTCCGGCGTCACGCCGTTCGACGCCTATTCTTGGCTCTACCACGTGCAAGGCGGCGGCGATACCCTCTCCGACGACCCAACCCTGCTACTGTCTGGTCACTCACTGCGTTCCAATCACGAGGCCAAAGGTCAGACCGACCGCTATTCGCTGATCAATCCGGTCGCCTGGACCAAAACTCATTCGGGTAACCCGACCGCTCCCGCCCGCGTATTCACCACCACGCTCGACCACCCCTACGACTTCACTCTCGCCCCTATGCGTCGTTTGGCCCTCCAGGGCATCCTCTGGGCCCTCGGCCGAGAAGAGTGGATTCCCGCCACCGGAGTCTCCACCGATCCAGTCGCTCCCTACGAACCTAACAATTCCGGCTTCGGTCGCGCCGCTCACAAGTCCGGTCACTACCCCGAGCGATTTTTTCCCTCCGCGGCCCGCCGACTCCAAACTCGCCTATCACGCCCAACCTGGATTCGCCGACCCGCGCGCGGTCTCCCCCACCTCACTCCCGCTCAAGGTCAAACCTGGCTCCACCATCGCGATCGTAGGAGGCGGCAACGGCGAACGGCTGCAATACCAGCCGAGGTTTGAGGCGTTTCTTCAGTATCGCCTGCCAGACACTCGCATCAAGGTGCGCAACCTCGCCCAATCTGGCTACACCGCCGGCTTCCAACCTCATTCCGGCCGTTACTCACCTTGGACCTTTCCCGGTGCCGCCGACTTTCACCCCGAAGTCCTCGCTCACCGCGGGCGCGGTCACTTTCCGTCCACCGATGAGTGGCTGACCGATGTAAACGCCAGCACCGTGCTGGGATTCTTCGGTTACAGTGAGTCGTTCCGGGGGGCCGATGGTCTCATGGATTTCCGTGCCGAACTCCTCGCCTGGATCCGCCATCTGCGCGCTCGGGTGTTCGATGGCGTCGCGCCCCCTCAAATTGTCCTCGTCCCGCCGACCCCGTTCGAAGACCGATCCGTAGATGGGCTCTCCGACGGCCGCAGCGAGAACTTGCAACTGCGTGCCTATGCCGACGCGATGGTCGCCGTCGCCGCCGAAACCGGTGTCGCCGTAATCGACGTCTGGGACGCGTTTGCCGCGCTGGCGCCGACCGACGGACCTTTCACCGTCAATGGCGCCCAACTCAACTCAAAGGGAGTGGAACGACTGGGTTCATTGCTCGCAGAAAGCCTCCTCGGCCCGAGCGATTTTGACGAGTTCTCCTCCGCACGTTTCTCGTCCATCGAACAGGCCATTTCCGATAAGGACTGGCTGTGCGACAACCTCTACCGGATGCGCAACGGCGTCCATGCCTTCGGTCGTCGTTGGCAACCTTTCGGAGATTTCAACTACCCTGAATAAATCTAAAAACTTCACCAAATGATCGTCCTGCGCGACGAGTTCATCTGGGCCACCGCTCAAGGCCAATCGCTGACTCCCGACGATCGTGCCACGCGCCCGCTCTCTCCGGTCGTATCCAACTTTGACCGCCCCATCTCCTACCTCCAAGAGGCCGCCGCATTGGAAAAATTCACGGTGCCGGAGGGCTATCACATTTCCCTTTTCGCTTCCGAAGCAGACTTCCCCGATCTCGCCAATCCCGTCCAAATCACCTTCGACAACCAAGGCCGGCTCTGGGTCGCCGTCATGCCGAGCTACCCGCACTACCAGCCCGGCGCCACTCGCCCCAACGACAAACTTCTCATCCTCGAAGACACCGACGGCGACGGTCGCGCCGACCGCCAAACGACTTTCGCCGACGCTCTTCACCTTCCCATCGGTTTCGCCCTCCAACCCGACGGCAGCGTCATCTTCTCCCAACAGCCCAAACTTATTCGCCTGCGTGATACGGATGGCGATGATCGCGCCAACGAAACGGAGATCCTGCTCACCGGCTTTGACAGCCACGACACTCACCACGCCATCGGAGCCTTCGACACGGGGCCCGACGGCGCCCTCTACATGCTTGAGGGCGTCTTTTTGCATTCCTCGGTCGAGACCCCCTATGGCACCGAACGCGGCGTCGAAGCCAATGTCTGGCGTTTCGATCCACGCACCTATCGTTTGGAAAAATTCAGCGCCGCCGACTACGCCAACCCTTGGGCCATCGCCTTCGACGACTACGGCCAGACTTTTCTCTCCGACGCCTCCAACGGTCGTAACTATTGGCTCACGCCCATGTCCTCTCGCTTGCCCCACGGCGAACAACATCCCGAACAGACCGAATTCACCACCGTCAAGGTCAGGCCCACCAGCGGCTCGGCGTTTGTCTCCAGTCGCCACTTTCCCGCCGCTCACCAAGGCGACTTCCTATCGCCAATTCCATTGGGTTTCTGGGCATCAAACAACACACTGTCGTCGACTCCGACGCCGGATACACCGGGGCCCTGCATCAAGATCTGCTCTCCTCCACCGACCCAAATTTCCGCCCGGTCGATCTCGAATTCTCCCCCGATGGCTCACTCTACTGTGTCGACTGGCACAACGCCCTCGTCGGCCACATGCAGCACTCCGCTCGCGATCCCCATCGCGACCAGCAACATGGTCGCATCTTCCGTATCACACATTTCGATACACTTCTCGTATCCGCCCCTCCTGTCGCGGGAGCCGCCGTCCCTCAACTCCTGCACAACCTGACCGAACCCGAGTACCAGACTCGCGTTCGTTCGCGTCGCGAACTGCGGGGCCGTCCCGATGCCGAAGTCCTTCCCCCTCTCGCTGCTTGGACCGCATCACGCACCGCCTCTCGCGACCTGCTCGAAGCGCTTTGGGTCTACGCGAGTCGCGGGCCCGCCGACTCCGCGCTGCTCGAGCGCTGCCTCACTCATCCCGATCACCGCGTCTGCGCCGCCGCGCTCCGGGTCGCCCGCCATCAACGTCACGCCCCCCCCGTCGTCACCACCGCCGGCCGGCCCGTCGCGCCGCGTCCGATCCACATCCCCGTGTGCGCATGGAAGCCATCGCGCTTGCCTCCTGGCTCGACGATGTGCCCTCGGGCGTCGATATTTTTATCACCGCCCTGCAACACCCGGTCGATCAAACCATGGCCTACGGTGTCGAGGCCGCCTTCAAGACTTTCGGTCCCGTTCTCTCTTCCGGCGAGTTCGACCTGTCAGCCACCCCTACCGCCCAAACCTTTCTCGCCGGAGAGACGCGATTCATTGAACCCGAGAAAGTGGTCTCCCCTCCGGTGCAAAATCTCAGCACGACCGAACTCGCTCGCTTTAATCTGGGTCGCGAAATTTTCCATCGCGACGCTCACTGCGCCACCTGCCACCCACCCAACGGCCAAAGTCTCGCTGGCATCTATCCTCCTCTCAGCAACAATCCGTGGGTCACGGGCAACGAAGATCGCCTCATCAAGATCATTCTCAAGGGCCTCTGGGGGCCCATCGAAGTCGACGGGAAGACCTATTCTCCGGACCAAGGGGTACCTCCCATGACGGGCTTTGAGTCCCTCCTGGACGACGAGGAAATTGCCGCGGTTTTCTCACCTACGTCCGCGCCCGCTTTGGTTCATGGGGCAACCCGCGCCCCATCACCCCCGAAACCGTCGCCCGAGTCCGCGCTGCCGCTCAATCCCACACCGGGTTCTACACGGTCGAACCACTCTTGCAGGCACATCCCTTGCCGGCCGCGCCCCAAACGACGATCCTCTTGTCTATGGCCAGGAAACCCCGACTCCTGCCTCAACGAAGAGTCCCTAGCCGGCCTTACTCGACCCCTGCTGAGAACTTTCCCGCCGGCGACTCCACGCTTTCGTTGGGTCAAAACTCGCTCGCAATCATCGATGTTCCGCCCGCGGTTCCTCCGCCCTCGCGACAAAAACAATCGCCTAAGTCCTGGCCCTTCGTCTACCGAAGAGCATCTATGCGCGTCGCACGTAAGACCCTGATTCTCGGCATCTTTACTGGCTTCGTCCACGTCTCGTTGCTGGCGGCGACTTCCTCCGCCTCCCTCCCTCTCTGGCCTCCTGTGCCGGCCGGCATCGAAGTGGACCCCTCCATCACCTGGGGCCAGTTGCCCAACGGGCTGCGCTACGCCCTCAAGCCCCAGCCACACCCGCCCGGTGCCACCAGCCTGCGCATGGTGGTGCTGGCTCGCTGCACGAGACGGACGGCGCACGTGGCATTACCCACTTCGTCGAACACATGGGCTTCAACGGCACCCGTCGCTTCAAGGGCGAAACCCTCGGCGCCACGCTCGAAAAACAGGGGATCCGTTTTGGCCCCGACCTCACTGCCTTCACTTGGCCATCCCACACCATTTACAATCTCGATCTACCGACGTCCGATGCCGCCAAACTCGACCTTGGTTTGACCGTGCTGCGCGAATGGGCCTCTAAAATAAGGTTTTCTCGCAAGCAGTTCAAACGATAAAAAAACGTTCTCGTATCCGAATACCAAGCACGCGGGGCCAACGCTTCCTCTCTGCATTAGAATCGGTTCAACTTCCTCTACCCGGACTCTCTCATTTCCCAGCGCGTCGTTTCCGGCTCGCCGGCCGAAATTCAGATCACTCGGCTCGACCAACTCACCGCGTTTTCCCGGCGCTGGTATCGCCCCGACAACGTGATGCTCATCGCCAGCGGCGACTTCGATGCGGCCGATCTCGCCTCGCGCATCCATCGCACCTTCGCCGACTGGAAACGCCCGTCCACTCCCTTGCCCATCATCGATGTCGGCCCGATTCGCAACGCCTCCCGCACTCGCGCTTCCCTTGTGACCAATCAAGAAGTGCCGTCCTTCGTCGTGGAATTGGCTTTCGTCGATCAACGGGACCCCTTCAACTATGATACACCCGCCCAACGCCGCCGCAACCTGGCCGCCCAACTTGCCCTCGCCGCCTTGAAAGATCGCTTTGCCCGTATTTTCCGCGCTTCACCCGGCACCTTTGGCAATCTCAGCACCCGTCTCAATCACCCGACTCCCTTCAATCAGGAACGCATCCTCTACTCCGAGGGTCGCTGGGGCGACTGGTCCTTGCTCACCCAAACCCTGCTCGACGAATACCGTCGAGCTACGCACTCACGGGTTCCTCTCCGACGAACTCACGGTGCCTCGCCTCAACACGCTTCGCGGGACCGAATTCGCCACCCGCCACGCCTCCACCGAACCATCCCGCAACTACGCGGAACGCCTCGCCTCTCAACTCATTTGGGGCATCACTCCCACCACCCCGGAATTTAATCACCGCCTCGCCTCCTCCATCCTGCCCGCGATCACTCCGGAAGAATGCCTCGACGCCCTCCGCCCTTTCTTCGCCCATGGGTTTCCGGGCATGTTGCTCACCTCGGCCTATGCTTCCAATCTGACCCCTGAGCAGGTCGGCGAACACATGAATCACGTCGTCTCCCTGGCCGTGGACCCACCCTCCGCCCAGGAACACGTCGAATTCCCCTACACCGACTTTGGCCCCCTCGGCACCGTGGTATCACGGCGTCATGATGCTCCGCTCGACGTCCACATGCTGGAGTTTGCCAATGGGGTAAAACTCAACTTGAAGCGCACCACCTTCGAGGCCGACTCCGTCTTTCTGACTGCCCGCCTCGACAATGGAGGTCGCCTGCGCGAAACCACCGGTATCCCGGGCCTCGCGTCCCTCGCCCAAGGTTCCCTGCTCAACGGAGGGCTCGGTCGACTTCCCCCCCCCGAACAATTGCAAGGCGCACTCGCCGGTCACTTCGCCAGTCTCAACTTCCACGTGCAGGAGAACACGCGCCACTTCGGACGCAGTGCCGATGCCCGAGAGTTGCCGCTTCTCCTCCGATTATTTACCGCTTTTCTCACCGATTCCACGGTCGATGATGACGGCGGTCACCGCCGCCCAATCCAATCTGCATAGTTGGACGGCCACCGCCCTCACGGAGTCCAATCGTGCCGTTTCCGCATTCAGCGACGACATCTTCTACTCCGCTGACCCTCGCTTCGCCCTCGTGACGCCTGCGCAAATCGACGCGCTCAATCCGACCATGGTGCGCAACTGGTTGCGCAAGATGCTGCCCTCATCCCCGCTCGAACTCGAACTGGTCGGCGACTTCGACCTCGAAGATGCCATTGCCTCCGCCGCCATCGGCACGCGGCCTGATGTACAGTCTCCGCCTGCAACGGACGCCCCTCGCCTGCAACGTGGTCGTGCCTTCCGCTGGCTGCCGGTCTCCTCCCAGGAACCCCAGGCGAGTCTACTCTACGCTTGGCCCGTCGACGGAGTGGCGGCCGCCCGCCAGCGCCGCACGCTCGAAATCCTCGAATGGATTTTTCAAACGCGCATCGTCGAAGACATCCGCGAGGGGCTCGGGGCCACCTACGCGCCGAGCGTCCATTCTTGGGAAAGCGATAGCTTTCCCGACCAAGGCTACCTCCAGGTCAACTTGTCCGTGGCCCCCCGGCGTGCCAAAGTTGCTCAGGAACATCTCGTCCGGATCGCCCAGGATCTGGCGACCAAGGGCATTACCGCGGAAGAGCTCAAACGCGCCCGCACTCCGCTGATCCAGGCCGTCGATCAACACCTTCAAGCCAACCCCTGGATCTACCACGTCGTCTCCCAAGCGCAGACCAACCCGCAAGCCCTCGTCATGCCGCACACCCGGCTGCACGATCTGCAGACCATTACCGAAGCCGATGTCGAGGCCTTGGCTCACGACGTGCTCTCCCCCCCCCCCGACTTCGTCGCCATGGTCGCTGCGCCGTAGGGACCTTGCACCCACCCGTCACGCCCGCAGCGCACTCTCCGCCTGGCACGGCGGGGTAGGTCAATACGTCGACGCTCCGGAGCTACCTCACCTGCAACGTGTCACCGTCAAAAGTCAGTCCGAGCGGCGGCACGACTACCGCCTTGCGCTCATCATCCTTGTGCACGCGGCCTGCAATCCATGCATCGTAGCCGGTCGCCTGCGCCGCCGCCAACGTCGCGTCGGCGTCCTTCGGGGCCACGTAAGCCGCGAATCCGATGTCCATGTTGAACGTCGCATACGCCTCGCACAGCTCGATGGGGCCTTTCTCCATTAAAAACTTAAACAGCGCCGGCTCGGGCCGCACGTTCGTGATCTCATAAACAAATGGCTCGTCCAACCGCATCAGCTTGCGCCAGCCGTGCCCCGTCACATGCGACACATAGTTGAGGGTGATTCCCCGCTTTTGACACTCCCGCACAAACGCCACGTAGATCACCGACGGCGCCAGCAACCCTTCACCATACGTACGGTCATCCCCGTGGCCCAAGGGGGTCGCATAGCCCTCGGGCAGGTTGTCCGCGATTTTACGACACAGGGTCAGTCCGTTGGTCTGCACGCCTGACGACGCCAAAAACAGGATCGTATCTCCATCCTTTGCCTCACCGGTAATCCGCAGACTCTTGGGCGCGATCCGCCCGACCGCCGATCCCGCCAGGCAAATCGAATCAGGCTCAATGATTCCCTTCAAAGTCGGGGTCTCACCGCCTCCCCACACCGCGCCCGACATCCGACAGGCCTCCGCCCAACCTTCCACCAACCCGTTGGTCCGGACTGCGTCACCAAACCAACTGGAATCACCGACCGCCGCGTGCATCGCCAGCGAAGTCGGCAACGCTCCACACGTGATCAAATCGTTCACAATCGTCGCCACCGTATCGATCGCGATCTCCCGGTAAAAACACTTGCCGGACTGCTTGTAGACGGCATCCGCCACCAAATTCTTCGTGCCCAGACCTTCCTCAACATGAGCCAGGAAATGATCCTCCGCTTCCATCAAATAGCAGCTCTCTCCCCGGGTCTCCGCCGGCTCACTGTAACCATGCGATGCCAGGAGGTCCGCCGTGGTCTTTGCCGCCTTCTGGCACGCGCGCTTGAAGGCATCGAGTTCATCGTAGCGGACACCCGCGGATTCGTAGGAAAGTGACATGAGCTGAAGGAGGGTTAACTTCGATAAAGGTCGGCGCGATACGGGTTCAGCCGGTTCAACATCCGCCCTTACTGGGGTTCATCTGGGTTTAAAAATTCGATTAAATCAGTAACTCCGGGCCGTGGAGTTCTCGAAATAGTTGATGTAGGCCTGGTTCACCACACGGTAGCCGCCTGCCGTCGGGAAGTTGCCCGTGAAATACCAATCCCCCGAATGATTCGGCACCGCCGCATGCAGGTTGTCCACCGTCTGGTAAATCACCTCCACGTCACCGGCCCACTCCACCCCTTGCGGATACACGATCTGACTGATCCGCGCAGAAATCTGCTCCACCGTAAACGGTTCGTAGATCTTCTTCACGTAGTTGACCGCTTCACCGGCTTCCACCGCCTTGCAGCACAACCGGTAGACTTCCGCCAACAACTCCTCCTTGCCGTGCTGTTTCAGCAAATCCACCGCCGCTTCAAACGCGATGAACTTGCCGATCTCCGACATATCAATGCCGTAACAATCCGGATATCGAATCTGCGGCGCCGTCGAAACAATCACGATCTTACGTGGATTCAACCGCGTCAAAATCCGCAGAATGGACTTACGTAAGGTCGTCCCCCGCACGATCGAATCATCCACACACACCAGGTTGTCCTTCCCCGCATCCACTGAACCATAGGTGATGTCGTAAACATGGCTCGCCAACTGATTGCGCAGGTTTTCCTGCCCAATGAACGTGCGCAGTTTGATGTCCTTGCTGACCACCTTCTCCGCCCGCGGCCAGTTGCGCAGAATCAAATCGTCGAGCTTCTCCTCCGACAACTCCCCCGCGGCCGCCGCGCGCAAAATCTCCGCCTTCACTTCCGTGCGACGACGTTCCCGCAACGCCGAGACCAATCCATAATACGCCACTTCCGCCGTATTCGGGATGAAGCTGAACACGGTGTTACCCCAGTCATAATTGACCGACTGCAAAACTTGGTCCGACAACCGCGCCCCGAGAGCTTTGCGTTCCCGGTAAATATCGATGTCGTTCCCTCGCGAGAAATAAATGCGCTCAAACGAACACGAGGTCCGCTCCAATGGCTCCCGGAAGGGCTTCGAGATCACCGTACAATCTCGCTTGATGACCATCACGTGGCCCGACGTCACTTCCTCCACCGCGGCCAGCTCCAGGTCAAACACCGTCATCAACGGCGCCCGCTCCGAGGCAAACGCAATCACTTCATCATTCTCAAAATAGAAACACGGCCGAATCCCCGAAGGATCTCGCACCACAAACGCATCTCCATTGCCCACTGCGCCCGCCAGCACATAGCCACCGTCCCACTTCTCGCCCGCTCGCGAAATAACGCGATGCAGATCCAGATCTCGACTGATCTGCGCCGAAATCTCGCGCCCGGACACGTTCTGCTCCCGCAGATGGCGATAGATATCCTGATGTTCCTCATCGAGGTAAAATCCGATCTTCTCCAACAGCGCCTGCGTGTCCGTCGCAAAGATGGGATGCTGCCCCATCGCGATCAGGTTGCTATTCAGCTCCGACGTGTTCGTCAGATTGAAATTACCACACAATGCCAGATTGCGCGTCGGCCACGGGCTGCGCCGGAAAAACGGATGGCACGAGCTGATGTTGTAACCGCCGCTGGTCCCGTAACGCAGGTGGCCCAGCAATAACTCCCCGCCAAAATCGAATTTCTCCTTCACCGTCTTGGCGAATTCCGGATGTGCATCCCCCTTGTCCACCAGCTTGTGATACTCCCCCAGCAGACTCTTGAAGATTTTGTCGAGGGGATTGGATTTCACACACCGCTCGCGAAACATAAACGGCTCCCCCGCCGGAACATTCAACTTCACACACGCCGCGCCCGCCCCATCTTGTCCGCGATTGTGCTGCTTCTCCATCAGGAGGAATAATTTCGTGAACCCCCACAGCGGTGTCCCGTATTTGTCCTGATAATATTGGAGCGGCTTCTTCAGCCGCACCATCGCTATGCCGCACTCGTGCGTCAGTTTATCACTCATAATGAGTCCAAACAGGTGGGTCACCGCGGCTTGCTGCGAGTTGGGACGGAGCCGTATGTAGCGGCCGGTGCATCGGGTGGAGTTCTCACGGAAGTCAAAAGACATAATACGGGACGATGACCCCATCGGTCAACGGCATTTTCCTTTCCACACCATGAAAACGTCACTCCGCCCCTCCCACCCGCTTGACCGGCTGGGTTTGGTCTGGGACGGTCGCGCTTCCAGTCCCTGTTCCTGACTATGTTGATCCTGCGCGGCCCCCCAGCTCTCTCGCCTTTGCGGCTCCAAAAACTAATCGACGGCCTCCAAACTGTGAACGTACCAGTGCGCGCCCTCGCCGCGGAGTACGTGCATGTGGTTGAAACCGAGGGAGAAATATCTCCCGAGCACCAAACCGTCCTCGAAAAGCTGCTCACCTACGGTCCAGCCCGGAGCGCCCAAAACCTGTCCGGCTTGACTCAAGTGGTCGCGCCGCGCCCCGGCACCATCTCCCCGTGGTCTTCCAAAGCCACCGATATCGCCCACATCTGCGGCTTGACCGCGGTCACCCGCATCGAACGCGTCATCGCCTTCACCGTGATCTGTGACAACGCCGCCTTGCCCAAACCGCTCTCCCAGCTTTCCGCCGTCCAGCTCACCGCCCTGCGGGCCGCCCTCCACGACCGCATGACCCAGGTTGTTTTGAACTCCGTCGACGACGGCAAGGCCCTTTCCCGTCATGAGCTGCCTCATCCGCTCTCTTCGGTTCCCATCCTTGCCAAAGGTCGCGACGCCCTCGTCTCGGCCAACTCCGAGCTGGGCCTCGCCCTCGCCGCTGACGAGATCGATTATCTCGTCGAAGCCTTCCTGCACCTCGGCCGCGACCCCAACGACATCGAGCTCATGATGTTCGCCCAGGCCAACTCCGAGCACTGCCGCCACAAAATCTTCAACGCCTCATGGGAAATTGACGGCGAAGCTCAGGCCAAGTCGCTCTTCGCCATGATTCGCAACACCTACGAGTTGCATAGCGAAGGCATCCGGTCCGCCTACAAGGACAACGCCGCCGTGCTCTCCGGCACCCGCGGCGGGCGCTTCTACGTCGATCCTCGCTCCGGCGACTACGCGGCTCACCAGGAGGACATCCACATCCTCTGCAAAGTGGAGACCCACAACCACCCGACCTCCATTTCGCCCTTCCCGGGCGCCGCCACCGGCTCCGGCGGCGAAATCCGCGATGAAGGCGCCACCGGCCGTGGCTCCAAACCGAAAGCCGGCCTCGCTGGCTTCACCGTCTCCAATCTTAAAATTCCCGACGCCCTCCAACCCTGGGAAACTGACTTCGGTAAACCCGAACGCATCGTCTCCGCCCTCGACATCATGATCGAAGGCCCTCTCGGCGCCGCCGCCTTCAACAACGAATTCGGTCGCCCCGCCATCAACGGCTACTTCCGCAGTTTCGAACAGGCCGTCCCCGCCGCATCCGCCGACCCCACCGCCCCTCCCTCCACCGAGCTTCGCGGCTACCACAAGCCCATCATGCTTGCCGGTGGCCTCGGTAACATCAAAGCCGCCCACGTGGAAAAAGGCGCCATCAACCCCGGCGACAAACTTATCGTACTCGGCGGCCCCGCCATGCTCATCGGACTGGGCGGCGGCGCGGCGTCCTCCATGGCCAGTGGCTCCGGCAGCGGGGACCTCGATTTTGCCTCCGTGCAACGCCAAAACCCCGAAATGGAACGCCGCTGCCAGGAGGTCATCGACCGCTGCTGGGCCCTCGACGACGACAACCCCATTTCCTTTATCCACGACGTCGGCGCCGGCGGCATCTCCAACGCCTTTCCCGAACTCGTCAACGACGGCGGACGCGGCGGTCGCTTCGAATTGCGGGCCGTCCCCAACGACGAGCCCAGCATGGCACCACACGAAATCTGGTGCAACGAATCTCAGGAACGCTACGTCATGGCCGTACCCGTCGCCCGCCTCGACACCTTCACCGCCATCTGCACCCGCGAACTCTGCCCCTTCGCCGTCGTGGGCGAGGCCACGGAGGAAATGAATCTCGTCCTCACCGACTCTCATTTTCACAACACGCCCATCGACATGCCCCTCGAGGTGTTGCTCGGCAAACCGCCCCGCATGCACCGTCAGGAGTTTTCGCTGCAACGGCCCCAACTACCCTTGGCTCTGGGCACCCTGTCACTCGCGGACGCCGTCCAACGCGTCCTCTGCCACCCCACCGTCGCTGATAAAACGTTCCTCATTTCCATCGGCGATCGCACCGTCACCGGCCTCATCTGCCGCGATCAAATGGTGGGCCCGTGGCAAGTCCCCGTCGCCGACTGTGCCGTCACCGCCGCGTCCTTCGACGTGAACACGGGTGAAGCCATGTCGATGGGTGAACGCACCCCCGTCGCCGTCAATAACGCCGCCGCCTCCGCTCGCCTCGCCGTGGGTGAAGCCCTCACCAATCTCGCCGCCGCTCAAATCGGCTCCATCGGCAAGGTAAACCTGTCCGCCAACTGGATGGCCGCTCTCACCGTCCCCGGCGATGCCGCCGACCTCTACGCCGCCGTAAAAGCCGTCGGCATGGAACTCTGTCCCGCCCTCGGTATCACCATCCCGGTGGGCAAAGATTCCATGTCCATGAGCACCGTCTGGCAGGACCAGGGGAAAACCAAGCGCGTCACCGCTCCGACGTCCCTCATCGTCTCCGCCTTCGCTCCGGTCTCCGACATTCGGCGATCGCTCACACCGCAACTCGTCGACGACCTCGATGCGACTCTGCTCCTCCTCGATCTCGGCCGTGGCCGCAATCGCCTCGGTTGTTCCATTCTCGCCCAAGTCGTTTCCCAAATGGGTGAAGCCCCCCCCGACGTAAACTGCCCTATCGACCTCAAAGGATTCTGGGCCATCATCCAAACCCTCGGGGCCGCGCAAAAAATTCTCGCTTACCACGACCGTTCAGATGGGGGCCTGCTCGCCACCACCGTCGAAATGGCCTTCGCTGGCCACCTGGGTGTCACCCTCGATTTACCCGCCAGCTCGTCCGACGCCTCCCCCTTTGCCCCTCTCTTCGCCGAAGAACTGGGCGCCGTCATCCAAGTTCGCAACGCCGACCTCCCTGCCGTGCAAACGGTGCTCGCACGCTATGGAATCGATGCCTGCACCACCCGTATTGGAGCTCTGAATACCCAGCAGGTCTACCGGGTGAATCAGAACGGGCGGACCGTGTTCGAAAAATCGCTCAGCGACCTCCGCGCCCACTGGTCCGACGTGACCCGCCGCATCTCCGCCCTGCGCGATAACCCGGCCTGCGCCGAACAGGAATACCAACTCAAACTCGACCCCTCCGACCCCGGCATAACGCCTGTCGTCACTTTCCCGCTGGTGTCGCCCCCACAGCCGTCCAACGAGTCAACAAATGCATCAGACTCGCGTCCCCCCATCGCCATCTTGCGCGAACAGGGCGTGAACGGGGAAGTCGAGATGGCCGCCGCCTTCGATCGCGCCGGCTTCCGCGCCGTCGATGTGCACATGACCGACATTCTCTCCGGGCGCATCTCCCTCGCCGATTTCCGCGGTCTCGCGGCGTGTGGCGGCTTCAGCTACGGCGATGTTCTCGGGGCCGGCGAAGGCTGGGCCAAGAGCATCCTCTTCCACGCCCACGCTCGCGCCGAATTCGCCGCCTTTTTAGCCCGCGAAGATACCTTTGCCCTCGGCGTCTGCAACGGCTGCCAAATGCTCAGCAATCTCAAGTCGATCATCCCCGGCGCCGAAGCCTGGCCCCACTTCGTGCAAAATCAAAGCGAACGCTACGAGGGTCGCTACGTTTCCCTCAAAATCGAGGAGTCCCCCAGTATTTTCTTCGCCGGCATGGCCGGCAGCATCCTGCCCATCGCCGTCGCCCACGGCGAAGGCTACGCCGAGTTCATCGACCGCGCAACCGCCGAGTCCTTCAGCACCAGCGGCCAAGTCTCCGCCCGCTTCTGCGACCACAAGCAGGCGCGAGCGCTCGCGCCTGCGCAGTCCGCCGAAGCCTTGGCAAAGGCGGATCACGACTCCCGCGTCGGCACCGAACAGTATCCCCTCAATCCCAACGGCAGCCCGTTCGGCATAACCGCGCTCACCACCACCACCGGCCGCGTCACCATCATGATGCCGCATCCGGAACGCGTCTTCCGCAGCCGCTGCATGAGTTGGGCCCCCGCCGACTGGCCCGAGGACTCCCCCTGGATGAAACTTTTTAGAAACGCACGCGAGTGGGTGGGGTAAGCTCAATCTCGCCGCAGCACCTGCGATCCCGAATCGTAGGGCTAATCCGATCGTGGCACTACTCCGCGAACAATCCCGTCAATGCACTACGTTACCGTCATCGGCCCAAAATATTTTGTGTGGGCCGAAACAAGACGGGCACCACCAGTCTAGTGTAGTGGGAGTTAATTAGCTATACGAAACAAAAATAGTAGTGCAGGATGGGTGCATGGCCCGCCCTGTTAATCCGCTAATCATTGATGCCGCGCAGCATCAAGAACTTGAACAGATGATCAAACGCCCGACCACGCCGCAACGGGAGGTCAGACGGGCGCGCATCGTGTTGTTGCGGGCCGAAGGGAAAAGCCAGGAGACGGTGGCTGCTCAGATCGGAGTGAATCGTCCGGTGGTGGCGAAGTGGGAAAAGCGATTTCGTGAGGCAGGGTTGGCTGGATGGGCCGAAGCGAGACGTTCGGGCCGGAAGCCGAGTGTGGATGTGGCGATTCGCGCTCAGATCGTCACTGAGGTCACGCACCCCCGGCCGGGCGCACCCGCTGGTCCTCACGGGCGATGGCCAAGGCCAAGGGGGTGTCGGCCCACACCACCGTGCAGCGTCTGTGGCGGGCCAACGACCTGAAGCCCCATTTGCGACGAACGTTCAAGTTGTCGCGTGACCGGAACGTTGAGGCCAAGTTTTGGGATGTCATCGGCTTGTATCATGAATCCGCCCGATCGGGCCTTGGTGCTGTGTTGCGACGAGAAAAGCCAGTGCCAGGCGCTTGAGCGCACCCAGCCGGGCCTGCCTTGGGTATCGGGCACATCACAACCGCCACCCACGATTACACCCGCCACGGCACGGTCACGCTATTCGCCGCCCTCGGCTATCTGGACGGCAAAATCATGCGACGCACCGCCTCTCGGCATACCCACCGCGAATGGCTCGGTTTCCTCCAGCACATCGATGCGCAGGCACCCGACGGCTTGGTCCTGCATCTGATCATCGACAACTACGCCACGCACAAGCACGCCAAAGTGAAGAGCTGGATAAAGTGGCGCCATCAGCGCCATGCCAAAGCCCATGGCCTCGAGCGCATCGCACTGCACCACTGCACTGCACTCCAACATCCTCTTCCTGGTTGAATCTAGTGGAGCGCTTCTGCCGCGACCTCACCGTCGATTGTATCCGCGATGGCAGCTTCACCAGCGTTCGAGACCTCACCAACGCCATCGAAACCTCCATGGCCGCACGCGACCTCGAACCCACCCGCTACACTTGGAAGGCCGAAGGCTCCGCCATTCTGGAGAAAATCCAACGCGCCCGCACCGCCGCATCCCTTCATTCAGTATAGTTCATTAACTCTCAGCACACTAGGTTTCAACGACCGCAACCCTTCCGGATCATGCCTGCCGCTGAACTGGCCCAAGCGCCGCAGCCGCTCTCCATGGCTAAATCCATTTACCCCGTCGAACTTGCCCAACGCGGCATTACCGGTCGGGCCGTGATCGATTTCTACATGGATCTCCAAGGCAACGTTCGACTACCCGCCATTGCCGCAGCCGAATACCCTGAACTCGGCGACATGGCTCTCGATGCGAGCCGTCAATGGACCTTCGCTTCACCATCCCACTACGGTGATCAAGTGATGGCCCATGCCCGACAAACCTTTGAGTTTATCCCCGCGGAACCTCTCGCCGCCAACTCGCGACCCTTAAATCAACGCGCCAAGACCCCCGCGTCCGCGTCGCCCGCCCCGCTTCCGAACCGCCCGTCCGGGGGTTGATACATGCCCGCGTGCCACTCTGCCCCCTAACTCCTCCCTCCTATGGTGCTCCACCGCCAACTACCTGCCTAACGTATAGCCCGTATCTCTCTATTTCTAGTTAGGCTCTTCCACAGAGTCTGTCCCGATAGTTTTTTCGAAACCCTATCCCTGATGAAACGTCGCTCTTTGCTCACCCTGGTTTACCTCGCCGCAGCCCTCGTCTCTTCCGCATCCGCCGCCCAATTCAAGGCACTGCTGATCTCCAAAACTGATGGCTGGCACCATGACTCAATTGCGGCCGGCGTCACCGCCCTGCAAGATCTCGCCAAACTCCACGACGTCGACTTGTTTGGGACCGAAGACACCGGTCGAGTCATCAAGGATGAGTGGCTAAAGGACCACCAGGTCGTCAACCTGCTACCTACCACCGGCAACATCTTCAACGAGACCGAACAAGACGCCCTTACGAAATTCGTAAACGACGGCGGGGGGCTCGTCGGCATTCACCGTGCATCCGGCACTGAATACGGCTGGGATTGGTACCCCAAGGCCATGGGCCACATGTTCCATATTCACCCCGCCGTGCAGGCCGCCACCATCGAAGTACTCCATTATGACTTCCCGGGCATGGACCGTTTTTCCCAACGTTTCCTCGCCACCGAGAAATGGTATAAATTCGACGCCTCCCGTAACGATGACCTAACCTACCTGCTGACGGTCGACGAACCCACTTATGTCCCCAAGCCAATTTGGGGGCCAAGAAAGGTGACGGCATGGGTGACTTCCACCCCGTGTAGTTATTCCAAGAATACGTAAAGGGTCACGTCTTCTACACTGCTCTCGGCGACTTGTCTGCAACCTACCGCGACGCAAGTTTCCTCCACCACGTCTACGGCGGAATCTATTGAGCCGCGACTGGCAAGGGATTCAAAGCATCCAAGTAGCCGTCACGGGCCCTTCGCTCTTCACCCCGCGCCAATTCGACGCGGGGCCTTTGGTGCCTCGAGCGAAAGTCCGGCTTCGGCCGTCCGCCGCCGCTTTCGCCATTCCCCTACGGATTCAATCCCGCCGCCTGCGCAATATCGTCCCATGCATAGAACTGAAACGTCCGGTCCGTCGACATCGCTACAAACAGGCCTCCCGGGAATCCGGGCAATGCTGCCGCCGTGACATCGCTCCCATCACTTTCATCCGTCGATAGCCTCACCACTCCCACGAGCGGATGGACGTGGGCATTCCCTGCTTCCCCTTCGCGGGCAAATATCCTGAAGGTGTTCGCGTGCTGGTCCGACACCAGCACGTAACCCTTGCCCGCGCCCGTCGGGTAGATCGAAATCCCCTCATGGTCCCGAGCGAACCCGGTTTGCCCAAACTCCGCCAGTTGATCTTCCGCATCTTCTGCCGCCGGATCAGCCTCGTACTTGAGCACTCCATACGTTTCGTCGCTGGCATACACATAACCCGACTCCGTATCCACCGCCAGTGCCTCGATGTCCTTGCGTCCGCTCCACTCTCCAAACGCTCGCACCAAAATGCCGCGAATCACTCCGGCCCCATCATCCACCAGCCTATATTGGTGCAAATAGCCTTCCCGCGGTGCGCCAAATTCAGACCGGCTCACTATGGCAAACAAAGCACCATCCCGGGGTCGTCGATAAAGGGCCACACCCATGACGTCCCGCGCGCGCTCACCTTCAAACACCGGAATCCCGCCCCCGTCCACCGGGACCATATCCGGCAACCGATACACGCGCAACCGATGCGCCAATCACTCCGCCACCACGACCAGATCGGCCGTGCCCTCGCCCCATGCCATATCATAGGCGAGGTCCACATTGTTGGGCCGCGCCAATCCACGCACCGAGAGGTCCTTTCGCTCCACTCCATCGAGGCCAAACACCAGCAGTGCGCCATCGACGTCCTTATCCGTGCCTATCACCAAACTCTCCGCCGGGTTCGCTCGGTTCACCCAAATCGCGGGATCGTCCGTATCATGCTTCGCAGGTGTGGTCACCACCCGTGGCACAACCGGGACATCATTGATCATGCCCCCCCCTGCAACGACCTCGGCTCTCAAATTCATGCGTAGGCCCAAGCCCGGCAAACACAGCATAAAACGGAAAAATATTGGATTAATCAGTACAAATTAACACCGCGAAGAGCCCAACCTGGCGCCCCTCGCGGTGAAGTAAACCACTACAAACTACTTACCCTGGTTACAACTTCCAGCGCACGCCGAAGTTCACTGTCCAATCATACTCCTCGAATTGACCAAGCCGATCAGGCGCGCCATCGGGTGACTTGAAGAAGACCTTGAAAGGCTCATTGGTGATATTCGTCCATTCCCCAAACACCTCCCACCGTTCCGCGAAACGGCAACGCGCGGTGAAGTCGAGCTGCGTGCTGCTGTCGACCCAGATATCTTCGTAAATATCTCCCCCGAATGCTTCGTCTTCACGCAAACGCTCGCTGCGGTAGTTCAACGCCAAACGAGTGACGAACCCAGCCCGCTCATAGGTCAGCGCCAGGTTGCCCACCGTGTCGGAGTTACCAATGAAATCGAGCTTCTCTCCCGGACGCGTCGGATAGATGCCCTCGGAGTCGGCCAAAGTCACGTTGGCCATCAAACCGAGCCTGTCGAACGGCGCCGGCAACATCCTGAGCTGCTGTTGGTAAGCGAGTTCGAGGCCCATGATCTCACCCTCCGCTCCATCCTGGAACGTGGTCAACTCGTAGTCGGGCAATGGCGCATAGCCGCCGTCGATCTCAATCTCGTAGGAGAAGTTTTTGATGTCCTTGTAGAACGCACTCTCCGATAAAATACCAAGCGAAGGTAGGTAGTACTCGATCGAGGCATCTCAGTTGGTGGACTCGAGTGCCTCCAGTCCCGGATTGCCGAGAAACACCTCCTCATCGTCGTCATTGCTCGCAAGCCGTGCCGCACTATCTCCGAAAGAAGGTCGTGCGAGCGACTTGGTGAATGAGGCCCGGAAAATCGTGTTGGGCGAAAACTCGTGGCGCAAATGCACGCCGGGCAACCAGTTGGTATAACTGCGGGAGAACGACTCCGTACCCAGCACCACTTCATTGTCCAGGTCCACTCGGTTTTCAGTCGTATCGAACTTCGTCAGCTCGACCCGCACTCCTGCCATCAGATTGGTCGCCCCAATCGTTGTGCTACCCATCATATAACCGGCCAACACGTCTTCATTGGAAACCCAATCGTCCAATTCACTGTCTTCAAAATTACGCTCAGCCTCGAACGAGGAGATATTGGGGAAAAAGGCCGCGCGCGCCGCCTCCAGATCGATGCGTGGCACCTCGAAACCGTATGGGTAGTCGCCAAGTTCGCCCGCCAGATTGGCGAAGGAAAAACTGTCGGGACCATCGATATATTCAAAGGCCTCCACTTCCTTGGTCTTTTCCTTCGAACGGAACGCGCCACCAAACTTCACGAACGAGGGGTTCTCACTGTTGAAGTCATATCGCGCGTTCAACAACACATCGAACTCAGTCTCATCGCCGGAGTCGCTGGTGCACTCGACACGCTGCAACGCACAAGAAGTCGGGTCTTCGATCGAAGCACCGCCAAGTTGATCGATTTGCAGATCATACGCATCGGAAAAACTGTAGCGGAAAACTCCATCCCGTGTGTTGCGACGGAACCGATATTGCCTCTCGTCAGGGCTCTCCGCGTGGCCCTTGGAATAACCGAGCTTGCCGTCGCTCTGCCATGCTTCATTACGCAGGTCAATACCCGCGGAAAGCGCCTTGAGATTCTGATCCTTCACGCGGTCGCGCAAATCGCGACGGAAGCGTCGAAGATCACTAAACTCAGCTGAATTGGCGTCTAGAGCAACCTGATCACCTTCCGTAAAATCAATCACCGTGCGATAGCGTTGCTCCGTGTCCTTGAAACGGTTGTAGTTACCACGCAAATACAAGCTGAGCACCTCATTCGGCTTGCCCTCAATCGCCGCCGACACGCCGTAGCGCTCCCACTCCACCACATAGTCTCGATAGTTCACGGCCTCGAGCATATAGTAATCATTCCCGTCGGATTCCGAAGTCTCTTCGCTCCAACCATCGTTTTCGTAGTTGTACGAACCGAACTTCCGCACCTGCCAGGTCGGCGCCACGAGCAGGCCAATTTTCCCGTCTGCCGTCACGGGCGACACCGCCCCGTTAAACTTCGATCCCATCTTGCCGCTCAGCGCCGAGTAGATCCCCTGTACCTTGAAAGATGCGGCATAGCCGTCGTGGTCAAACGGACCCTTCGTCTTAATGTTCACCGTGCCGCCAATGCCTTCGCCGTCCATGTCGGGAGTCGACAGCTTGGTCACCTCAATCTAATCGAACGCATCCGCCGGAATCACGTCGAGCGCGATGCCGCGATCACCTTCTTCCGGACTCGCCAGCTTCATCCCGTCCAACTGCACCGACTTCAGCGCATAGTTAATACCGCGTACCACGATGTAGCGGCCTTCACCTTGGTCGCGATATAGCGACAATCCAGGAATACGTTGCAACGCTTCCGCCGCGTTTTGATCAGGGAAACTCCCAATTTCATCCGATGCCACGATGTTATGAGTGTCGACGAGGCGCGCTGCGCATTGATCGCCCGCGCCGTACCAACCACAGCACCTTGAATCACCATGGCATCCATCTCCAAGACTTCAAAAGCCACATCCAATCGAGCCGGCATCGTTCCAGCCACTTCGACCATGCGCTCCATCTCGTCATATCCGACATAACTGAAACTCACCGTCTTCGCCCCCGGCTCCACGTTCACAAGCGTATACAATCCGTCCGCATTCGTGTATCCGGTAATGGCTAAATCCTCGATTCGGACACGCACGCCCTCCAAGGCGAGACCAGTATTGGCATCGGTCACCCGACCATTGATAATGCCCGCAGTCTGGGCCAGAAGCAACACGGCCGAACCGAGTGCGAGAGTAAGTGAAAGTAAAACGCGTTTCATGACAGAGGTGTTAGGAACGCCACCGAATCCCACTCCCAAGTGCGTCCGGTCAACGCCCACTCGCCACCACCACCGGATCTTCACCTTTCCGCAAACTTACCGTAACCTATGTCACAAAGTCGCAACGAAAGTTGCCTTTCCTTTCACGCCGTCCTCATCTGCCCTCATGCCGCTGACCAAGGCCCAGATATCCCACTTGCGAGGCCTACGCCTGAAAAAAAACCGTGAAGCTGCCGGTCAATTCATCGTGGAAGGGCCCAAGGTCGTGTCCGAACTTATCAACGCCGGTCATCGGTTCACCGCCGTCTACGCTACGCCCGAATGGACCTCCCTGCCCGAGATTGCCTGCACTCACATTACGCCCGAAGAAATGACGCGTATCAGCCACTACCCTACAGCCTCTCCCGTGTTGGCAGTGGGGGACTTGTTTCGCGCCTCCCTCGTCGATCACGAACTCAACGCAGGTTACACGCTCGTCCTCGACGGCATCCAGGACCCCGGCAACGTCGGCACCCTCATCCGCGTCGCCGATTGGTTTGGCTGCCACCGTATCATCCTCTCGCCGGATTGCGCGGACTTGTTCTCTCAAAAGGTCATCAACGCGAGCATGGGCTCGTTTGCGCGACTTCGCACGGTCACCACCGATCTCGCTCCCGCCCTTTCCGCCTCGTCCGTGCCCGTCCTCGGATGCGACCTCACCGGCGTCAATATTCATTCCCTCACTCCTCCGCCGAATGCCGTGGTCGTGATCGGCAGCGAAGGTCGTGGCCTTAGCCCCGCCGTGGCTGCCACCCTCACCCAACGAGTGACCATCCCCCGTCACGGTCACGCCGAATCCCTCAACGCCGGGGTCGCCGCCGGGATCGTCTGCGCCCACTTGCGCCGATGAGCCCCGCCTCAACCGACTGGGCTGCTCTCCGCGACGAGTTCCACCTGCCGCCGGGTCAAATCTACCTCGACGGCAACTCGCTCGGCCTCCTGAACCAACGCTCCGAGGCCGCCATCCTTCAAACCGTTCAAGCCTGGGCCACCCACGGGATCTCCGGCTGGTCGGAAGCCGGCTGGCTCGATCTCGCCGAACGCACCGCGACCTCCCTTGCCCCACTGATCGGAGCATCGCCCACCTCAATCGCGCTTTGTGCTCAAACGACCGTCAATCTCCATCAACTGCTCGCGACCCTCTATGATCCGAATAACTCCGCTCGCCGGGTCATCGTCGCCGATGAGCTCAACTTTGCCTCTGATGTTCAGGCCATCACCAGCCACCGCCAGCTGCGCGGAATTGATCCCGCCACTCATCTTCGCCTCATAAGGTTGCCCGACGGTCGCACCTTGCACACCGCCGATATCATCGCCGCCTTCACCCGGGATGTACAAGTCGTCGTGCTTCCTAGTGTTCTCTAGGTAAACAGCCAGCTGCTCGACTTACCTGCCATCAACGCTGCCGCCCGCCAACGTGGCATTCTCATCGGGTGGGACCTCTCACAGTATCGGTATCGTCCCGCACGATCTCGAAGCCCATGGCGCCGACTTCGCATTTTGGTGTAATTACAAGTACCTCAACGCCGGGCCCGGGACCGTCGGCGGACTTTTCCTCCACCCCCCCCGCCACCACGCCCGTCCTCCAGGCCTTGCCGGTTGGTGGGGCGTTCACCCTCAAAATCGTTTTTCCATCGAACTCGCGCATACGCCGGCCCCCGGAGCGGCCCGCCTGCAAATCGGCACGCCCGCCATCCTCAGTCTCGCCCCTTTGACCGGGGCACTCGAACTTTTCGCCGCGGCCGGAGGCATTCAAGCCGTGCGACTTCGCTCTTTGGCGCTCACCCAGCGTATCCTCGCCCGCGCAGAACTGGAACTGCGCCCACTTGGGTTTGCCATCGGGACTCCTGTTTCCGAAGCGGCCCGGGGCGGTCACGTGGCCCTGATTCACTCCGCCGCTGGCCAAATCTGCCCCGCCTTGCGCGCCGCTGGCGTCACTCCCGACTACCGCCACCCTGACGTCCTTCGCCCCTAGCCCATTCTACACGACTGCCGACGAAATCGACACCGCCATCGACCGCCTTATCGAAATCATGCGCACTGCTTCCTACCAAAATTGACCTCGGCCTGAAACCGCTGCTCCCTAGCTCCTTCGGCTCCGTCCTTTGATCAACAACCACCGATCCGCCCTATGAACTCCTTCATCGACATCACCCGCCTCCTCCATCCCGGTACCCCGCCTTGGCCGGGAGACCGACGGGTCGATTTCGAACATGTCGCGAAAATTCAAGACGACAACGCAGTCAATATCGGGAACCTCGCCATGAACGTGCACAACGGTACCCACGCCGACGCGCCCTACCACTACAACGACGCGAGCGCCACCATCGACGCCATGTCCGTCGAAACCTACGTTGGCCCCGCCCAAGTCCTCGACGTGCGCGGTCATCCGAAAATCAGCAACGCCCTGCTCTCCCAGCTTGGGGCCGGCTCCGCCCCGCGCCTCCTCCTCCGTACCGGAGCGTGGATCGATCCACATACGTTTCCTTCCCATTGGAGTCTGCTCGATCTCGACGTCCCCGCGTGGCTCACCGCCCAAGGCGTACGCCTCATCGGCCTCGACGCGCCTTCCGTCGACGAAGTGACCAGCAAGGACCTCCCCCGTCACCACGCTTGCGATTACGCCAACCTTCTTATTCTGGAAAACCTCCTGCTCGACGACACGCCTCCGGGCCCCTACGAACTTATCGCGCTTCCGCTTAAAATCAGCCGCGGCGACGGTTCCCCTGTTCGCGCCGTGCTGCGGCGGAACTCAAAATCCTCTCCCATCTCCCCGGCCTAAGCCGGGTCCATGCAGTCGAAGGCTGAATCGCGGAGCTGGATGGCGAGCAGATTTCGGTGGTGAATGACCACGAAGCGAAGCGGAGATTCCGTAGCCCGAAGCCGTAGGCGCAGGGCGAACAATACCCAGTGGTTATTTCGCCGAAAGTAAAACCCTGAAAGATGCCGTCAGATCGCTTCGAAACGACCCTCTCGACTGCATGGTTCCGGCCTAAGTTTTACTCGACCAATCCCCTCGCATTCCTTCGCCCCTCCCCGCCTTTCGTGAAGTTCGAATCGAAAAAAACAGGTGGGGCCGCCAGCACACTGGCCTCTATGCTGGCGGCCCCGGTTTGTTTTCCCAGACGACTGGTGACTCGACTCTAATCTGTCGCCTGGAAATTCGGAAATTCTACGCGCGTCCCTACCTCAGCTTGAACACGAGGAACATGCTCCCATCGTGACTGAAGGTGGACGTAAGTTGCAGCCCTTTTTCCGCTCGTTGCCCACACATTCGCTTCACCCGCGTCGGTAAAGTTTCAGGGGGAAATGCCGGCAAACACTCTCTGGTCCAGGCGCCGGTGAACATGTCTCCGGTGCCCGCAGGATTGCCCGTGTCCGCGACGCCGCTTCCAACATCTCCTTTTCCACTGACTCATCGTCCGTCTGCACTTCCGGACGATCCGCATTCCAGCGCTGGAAAAAGGTGCGGAGCCCTTCCGGGGAAAAATGCTTGAAATTGACGGCGGTGATGTGCTCATGTGTTTATCCAGTGCATTGTTTGACAGCTGAAACGGGACACCACGTATCAATCTTTCAAAATTCTTTTAATAGTTTGAAATAAATTGCCCGATCCCAATCCACGACGGTCGGTGAGAGATGGAGCATCCATCCCGATTATTTCTTTCATTTTTGTGCAAGAATCTCCATCCGCCCCGCGTTTCAGGTCCATGACTACTTTAAAACCCCTCACTCAGCCCTCCTTGCTCACCCGACCCATGTCTCCTGTTCAAACTGCGCGATTGGAGTGACAATTCGAGCAGGGACGAGTTTCACCGCCTCTACCGCCGCTTTATTCAAGGATTTTGGCCCTCCGCGCGGGGCTCAACCACGCCGAAGCTGAAGACGTTGTCCAAGACGTCCTCCAAAACGTCGCCCAACGCATAGGGGACTATGAAACTCGCGACAATCGAAGCGCCTTTCGCCGCTGGCTCATGAACCAAACTCGCTGGCGCATCTCGGATAAATTCCGCCAACGCGACCGCGCCGCCATTCGAGCCCTGACTCCCGACGACGATTCGGCCGAAGACCCTCTCAACGGGATCGCCGATGAAAACTCCATCGACGAATTCTGGGAGATGGAATGGAAAAAACACGTGCTCGATACCGCCATGGAGCGCCTCGCTCACCGCGTCCCCGCCAAGCACTTTCAAGCCTTCGAACTCTACGCCCGTCAAGGCTGGCCAGTGCGCCGCATCGCCACCGATCTCAGCATCAATTGCGCCACGGGTTACCTCATCGCCCACCGGTCTCACCAAGCAACTGCGCCACGAGGTCGAGCGTCTCCGCGAGTATCACGGCTGACCGCAATCCGCGCGAGGGGCACCGCTGCCGGGTTTGATCGGACTCACCCTTTCCGCCCGCTCCTCCCGATTCCCATGTGACGCCACGGGCCGGTATGGCCTAGTGTAGTGGGAGTTAATTAGCTATACGAAACAAAAATAGTAGGGCAGGATGGGTGCATGGCCCGCCCTGTTAATCCGCTAATCATTGATACCGCGCAGCATCAAGAACTTGAACAGATGATCAAACGCCCGACCACGCCGCAGCGGGAGGTCAGGCGGGCGCGCATCGTGTTGTTGCGGGCCGAAGGGCAAAGCCAGGAGACGGTGGCTGCTCAGATCGGAGTGAATCGTCCGGTGGTGGCGAAGTGGGAAAAGCGATTTCGTGAGGCAGGGTTGGCTGGATGGGCCGAAGCGAGACGTTCGGGCCGGAAGCCGAGTGTGGATGTGGCGATTCGCGCTCAGATCGTCACTGAGGTCACGCAACCCCCGGCCGGGCGCACCCGCTGGTCCTTCACGGGCGATGTGCTGTGTTGCGACGAGACAAGCCAGTGCCAGGCGCTTGAGCGCACCCAGCCGGGCCTGCCATTGGGTATCGGGCATATCAAAACCGCCACCCACGATTACACCCGCCACGGCAAGTCACGCTATTCGCCGCCCTCGGCTATCGGGACGGCAAAATCATGCGACGCACCGCCTCTCGGCATACCCACCGCGAATGGCTCGGTTTCCTCAAGCACATCGATGCGCAGGCACCCGACGGCTTGGTCCTGCATCTGATCATCGACAACTACGCCACCCACAAGCACGCCAAAGTGAAGAGCTGGATAAAGTGGCGCAATCAGCGCCATGCCAAAGCCCATGGCCTCGAGCGCATCGCACTGCATCGCACTGCACTCCAACATCCTCTGCCTGGTTGAATCTAGTGGAGCGCTTCTTCCGCGACCTCACCGTCGATTGTATCCGCGATGGCAGCTTCACCAGCGTTCGAGCCCTCACCAACGCCATCGAAACCTACATGGCCGCACGCTACCTCGAACCCACCCGCTACACTTGGAAGGCCGAAGGCTCCGCTATCCTGGATAAAATCCAACGCGCCCGCACCGCCGCATCCCTTCATTTAGTATAGTTCATTAACTCTCAGCACACTAGCTTACCGTTGTACCGCCGGAGGAAGATGCCACTACCCCCGCAACACCCCCTGTTTACGACTACGAGCGGTCGCGGTAGCTAGGCGATGTCTGGCTGGCTCGCAGTGCCACCGGCCTCTACCGCGCCGGAAAAGTCGTCTGGCGCAAACGCTTCACCGACGACACCCCTTACGAGCGCGAGTTGAACGGCCTGCGCGAATTCGCCCGCATCACCGCCGGCGAATCTCGCCAACTTTCCCTCTTACACGTCGGTCGCAACGACGAACAAGATTTCTTCTACTACGTCATGGAGCTCGCCGACGACGTCGTCACGGGCCGCGACTTCGACCCAGGGTGCTACGCCCCCCTGACCCTGAAGGTCAGCCGGGATCAGCAACAGTTTCTACCCGCCGCCCAAGTCGTGCGCTACGCCATCGAGCTCGCCCGCGATCTCTGCGAACTCCACGCGACCGGCCTCATTCACCGCGATATCAAGCCGTCCAATATCATCCTCGTCGACGGTCGGCCCAAACTCGCCGACATCGGTCTGGTCACCCTCGCCAGTGAAGCCCTGACCTACGTGGGCACCGAAGGATTTGTCCCCCCCCGAAGGTCCTGGCACCAAAATCGCCGACATCTACAGCTTCGGCAAGGTGCTCTACGAACTCGCCACCGGACGCGACCGTCAGGATTTCCCCCGTCTGCCCGCCGATCTTGGAGAACGCGAGGACCGCCCCGAACTCCTCGAACTTAACGAGATCATCGTCAAAGCCAGCGCGCCTCACCCCAATGACCGCTACGACGACGCCGAAACCCTGCTCGCCGAACTCCAACTCCTCGAAGCCGGCAAATCCGGACGCCGCCTGCGCTTCGCCGAGGCGGGCCTCGCTCGTGCCCGCAAATGGATCGCCCTCGCCGCTACCGTCGCTGCCATCGCCGGCACCGGCGTCTACCTCGAACGCCAACGCGCCAACACCGAATCCGCCAGCCGCCGGGCCGCCGAAGCCGAGCTCGCCGCTCTCACCCGCCGCTCCCTCTACGCCTCAAGTATAGTCACCGCTCAGCGCGCTCTCGAAAACGAAAGTATCCCCGACGCACGACTCGCCCTCAACCTCGCCATTCCTCGCCCCGGCGAACCCGATCTTCGGGGATTCGAATGGTATGCCCTTTCCCAAGAATCCGTCGATACCTCCGATCAAATTCATCCGCGAGGCCGGGCCCCACGTAAAATCCATCCTGCTAAGTCCCGATGGTCGCTACCTGCTGGTCAAGGACACCAGCCCGCTGGTGTCCGTTTTCGACGTGGCCACCAATACCGTTCTACGCACGTTCTCCGGCATCCACCGCCTGACCGGATTCACACCGGACGGAACTCGCATTGTTGGCACCACCCCGGACTACGAACTGGAAACTTGGTCCTTCGCAGATGGCACCCCGGACCCTCGACCTAATCCTCCCGGCATTTATCGCCCGATCGCGGTCGCCAAAGATCAACCCCTCCTCTTCTGCCTGGACGACACGCCTCGCTATCCGGGACGTCGACAAAGACATCAATTTGGTGAGTTGGACGACGCCTCACGTCGAGGAAGGACGCACTTGGGAATTCCAACGTGCCTATGCCAGCGAAAATCTCGCCCAAGTCACGCTCTCCATGATCGAGGGGAATCTCAATTTCAAATCCGAGAAGAGTCTGGTCTGGTCAACTCAACCCACCGCCCAACGTCTATCATCCCGGATACTGCCCGCTACCATTCACGCGATGTCAGCCGACGGAAAGTTTACCTATATCAGCGATACTTCCGCCAAATACCCACTCCAGAAGCTCGACGCCCAGACCTTCGCCATCGAATGGCAATCCCCTCTCCCCAATCGGCTCGTTCAACGCGGAGCCATATCCCCTGACGGCAGATGGTTCGCCTTCTGCACCGACCTGCGCGAGATCATCATCACCGATAACACCACCGGTAAAACCCATCACTCCTTCACCGGCCTCGGCGCGGTCGCCGGCAGCATCGTTTGGTCCCCTGATACCGAACATTTCATCACCGGATCTCCCTTTGGAGACATCCTTCTATGGGACCTCGACCCCGGCGACGTCCCGCCCACCGTCGTCCAAACCCTTCCTGCCCTCGTTCCCGCCAATTCCGGTATGCTCCTCGATCAAGACGAAGGGACCATCCTCCTCTACAATAGTGCCACGCACACCAAGGTTCGCTCCCTCCAAACACTCGATCTGATCAGAACCATCGACGATATCAGCCTCGGGGGGTGGTCCGAGAAAGGGCAACTTTGGTGGCTCAACGCGAATCAACAACTCATGCGCGGCCCGGTCGATCAATCCTTGTCCCCCACTCGAATCGCCATCGTCGACCCGGATCAGGCCATCCTTGATTGTAGCGCATCACCCGACGGCCGCTGGTTGGTCGCTCAAACTGACGACAACCAAATCGCGATATGGGATCGGCATAACGATTCTCTGGTTAGGCGACGCGCCCTGGGCTATCTCATTGCAAGCGTCGCGATCGATAACGAGGGTTCCGTCTATCTGGCTTCCGGCGATCAGCGCCTGCAGCGATGGGCTCCCGGAGAGCCTCAACCTGGCCTCGCGCTTCAACTCAATTGGCGTCCTCATGGGCTCGAAATCTCTCCCGACAGTCGCTTCCTGGTGACCATTTCCACATTCAACGACTCGGTCGTTTATAGCACCGAGGATCTAAGTGTGGTCGCCAACTTGAAAGGCTCCAACAACACCATATCTGGCATCGCTTTCCATCCCGACGAAAAGCAATTGGTATGCGCCGGAACCCGCGGCGCCTTGTTGATTTTTAACACCGAAGATTGGGCTCAACGTCCCTCTCTCAATTGTGCCCCCCTCGGATCATTCGAAGACCGAACCACCCTTAAGGCAGTCAAATTTTTGCCCGACGGTCGTGCACTTTTCGCGCGTAGCCGGCTCGGCCGCCTTCGCATCTGGCGTTGGTAACATCTCCCCTGCCAAAAACCCGACGCCTCAAGGACGCCGGGTTTCTGAATTCAAGGCCAAGTTCCGATCGTTTCGGAAACTCGCTTCCTACTATTCCAGGTTTCCTCCGCCACCCGAGGTTGGCGGAGGCGGTGGACTCCCATCATCGCCGTCCACCACAACCAATTCGTCGTTTCCATCCGCCCCTTTCGACCCTGAATCCGGCCAATTGGGACAAACTTTGAGACTACAAGTATAGCCTGCAAAAGTCAGCATTGCCCCTCGCCCTTTACCCCGGGCCGGTATGGTGACTGACTCGCCCGGCTCTAATAACTGGCTCGTGCCATCCGCCCAATGTAACTTCGCTGGCTCACTCAGGAGCTCCAATTCGACCGAGTGCACGATGCCTTGCGCCCCGATCGCAACGAGATCAACCGTCGTCGAACCACGGTCATCGGGGTCTGCCGGCAAGGTCGCGAAATAGAGACAGAGCTTGGTGCCCGGTTTATCCGACGCATGTCGAAATGACTGCCACACCATGCGGCTTCCGTCGCTTAATAAGGTATCAAAACTCGTTACCGGCACGAGCTTGGAGGGTGTTTTCCTGCACTCATTGAATCGATTAGGGATGAGGGTGAAACTTACCCGCGGTCGTCGCGAGCTTCTTACTAAAACGAACAACCCACCCCGTTCTTTCAAAAAACTCCGAAAACTATAATGCCATAGGCTTACAAAAATAATTTCAAAAATCCGGTAACGCTTTCGCCTCCGTCCGGTTTCTCCCCCTGCCAGCCCACCATGCCGTCGCACCGTGTCCCTCTCTCCTTCCCAAATCACCTTCGCTTCCCCGGCCCAAAACACTACAATTGTGTTCTCTGAACCCATGGACGATTCCAGCGACCACGACCTGATGCTCCAGGTACGCGCCGGCGAGCTCTCCCGCCTCGGCGATCTTTTCGAGCGGCACCACCGTCCGCTCTTCGGTTTCCTCACCCGGCTCACCTGCTCCGTTGATACCGCCGAAGACATCGTCCAGATCGTCTTCCAACGCATCCTCAAATACCGGCACCCCTACCGCTACGAGGGCAAATTCACCGCCTGGCTCGCCGCGCCGCCGCGGACCACTACCGTCGCAGCGCCCGCACTCCCCCCACCCACCCATCCCGCCGATTTTACTTCCCTCGCGGATCACGACATCCCTGCCGCCGAGGAGCAAACCGCCCGCCGTGACGATCTCGATCTCATGCAGTCAGCCCTTTCCCTGCTGCCCCTCGAACAACGCGAAATCCTCGTCCTTCACCGCTTCCAACACCTCAAACATGACGAGATCGCCCGCCTCCTCAACATTACCGTCGGTGCCACCAAAGTCCGCGTCCACCGCGCCCTTACTGCCTTGCGCGACCAATTCTTCAAACTCCGCTATCGCGCCGCCGAATCCTTTCCTCCCATGAACTGCCAACGCATTCAGGACTCCTTCCTCGACTACTCTTCCGGCCACGTTCCAACCCATCGAGTCCGTCGCCGTCCGCGAACACCTCAAAACCTGCCTTACTTGCCAACGTGAGTGGGCCGACCTTCAACAAACCCTGCTCACCCTCGATAAACTGCCCGCGCCCCAACCCTCCGCCCGCTTGCGCACCAACTTCTACGCCATGTTCGAAGAAGCCCAGGCCGATGCCGACGCCCCCAGCCCGTTCGCCCTCGCCCGCAGTCGCATCCCTGTTGCCGAACCACCCGGTGCTCCAATTCGCGCTCACCGTTACCGTGCTCATCGCCGGCGTCCTGCTCGGCACCCGTCTCTTGCCCCCCCTGAGCCTCAAATCGTCACCCAACCCGACCCCGCCACCCAACAGGAACTCGCCGACCTGCGCACTCGCGTCGAGTCCATGGACCGCCTCGTCAGCACCCACCTCATCACTCAACCGGCCACCAATCGCCTGCGTAGCGTGCTCGCCGCGCTCAACGAAGGCGAAACCAACGACCGCTCCCTCGCCAATCTGCTCAATACTCTCGCCTTCGACTCCAGCGTAAATGTACGCCTCACCGCCCTCGAAGCGCTCTACGCCCACGTCGACCGCGAACCCGTTCGAGCCGGCGTTATCAACGCCCTCAGCCGCGAGCCGTCCCCTTTGGTGCAGGTCGCCATGATCGATTTTGTTGTCGCCTCTCGCGACACCCAGGCCGGCCCGGCACTCGACCGCCTGTCCCGTAATGCAGCCACCGAAGACGTCGTGCGTGAAGCAGCCCGCCGTGACCTCGTCCGACTTTGATTCTTCCGGCCCGCCCTCACCCATTTTCAACACCATCACTCCCGTTAATTCTTCCTACTCACCTTCCTCATGAAAATTCACCCTCTTCTTGCCCTCACCGCCTCGCTTTGCGTTGAGACCGCCACTCTTTCGGCGGCCTCCGGCGAAGCCTCTATCGCCTTCTCCGACCCCAATAAACCAGGCCGACTCACGGTCCGCATCGCCCACGGAGAAATCGAAATCCAGGGGGGGGGGGAGACGTCGATGTCATCACCGTCGAGTCTGACGCCGATCAAAGCAATTCCGGTGAAGTCCGCTCCGATGGCCTGCTCGTCATCAGCAGCAACACGTCCTTCAGCCTGACCGAACAAGACAACCACGCCGTCCTCGAATACGATACCCAAGATTGGAGCTCACGCGCCGAATTCGACATCACCGTGCCCACCAACACCAGCCTCGACCTTGAAGTCAGTCTGGGCGATGAAATCTCCGTTTCCGACGTCTCTGGCGATGTCACCATCAAAAACCTCAATGGTGAAGTAGAGCTCCACAACTTGTGTGGTGGGGCGATCATCGAGTCCTTGAACGGGGAGATCGCAACCACTTTCGCCGAACTTACTCCCGACAAACCCATCTCCTTCACTTCCCTGAATGATGAAGTCGAAGTCCGCCTGCCCGCCGACGCTCAAGCCAACGTGCGCTACCGCTTCCAAAACGGCAGTATCCTCACCGATTTTGACGATACCGTTCTCGTCACGACTACCAGTACAGGTCCCGCCTTCGCTCCCGGCTTCCACGAAGAATTTGGGGAAGTCGCCCGCGAAATCGCTCAGGAAACCGTCGAAATCGGTCACGAAATCGCCGAAGCGGTTCGCGCCGCCATCAACGATAACCGCAAAAGCAAGGGCAACATCGAACTCCCCCGAGCACCCCGCCCTCCAAAGTCCCCCGCGCCCCCAGCATCCCCGCCATGGCCGGCGGCAAAGTCATCAGTGGTACCCTCAACGGCGGCGGCGTTGACCTCCAAATAGCCACCATGAACGGCGATATCATCGTCCGTAAACGCGAGTAACCCGACCATCCGCATTCTCCCAACCACGAAGACCTCACCGCACCGGTGAGGCCTTCTGTCTTAATCGATAAGCAAGGAACAGAAACTCAGCTCTCGTCCGAGTCCGAATCCGGCTTCTCTATCGCCACGGGCGGAGCACTCTCTTCTCCCTCGGTCGCTTTTTTCACTCTCGTCGATGTCTTCTTGCTCGTCGTTTTCTTGGTCGCACGCAACCGCGTCCGCTTCGGTTTGGCCTTGGCGTTGAGCCAGAGGGACTCGTCCTTGGCATTGCGATTGATCCACAGAATCTCTTCGCCCAATTCCACAAACGTCGGCTTTTCCTTCGCGTCATCCGGCACGCTCAATCCAGCCTTCACGAGCACTTCGAGGATCTCCACCGCCGCCCTGTCCAACTTGCGAGCCAACGCTCCAATCTCCGCCGAAGCCCCCGTGCCCCGCGTCTTCGGTTTCAATAACAAGCGCAACGCAGGCAACGCTTTCGGGCCGCGCACAAACTGGATCGGCGCCGGGTCTGCCTGCACTTCACTCGGCACCGCAACCGGAGCCGTCACTTCCTTGACCGCAGGCTCCGCCACAGGCACTGGAGCCTCCGCTTCAGTCTTGGCGTCCACGTCCGAATCCGACTTCTCAGCAGAATCTTCCGATTTCACCGCATCCTTGGATTCTCCCGTGTCATCACGCTCCTCGCGCTGACGCCGCCGTTTTTCACGATCCTGATCCCGGCAATTGATCCAAACCCCGCCGCGATTGCCTTTTTGCAGCCAGAATAACTCATCTCCCACCTCCAGGAACGCAGGGTTGCCGTCTTCGCCCTCTTCAAGCGTCAGACCGATAGTGGCCAACGCCTCCAACAGTACCTCGTCTTTGTGACGGAGCGCCTTGGCCAAGAAACTAATCGTGCCCGACATCCCCGGCCCACGCCGATTGCGACGCATCTTCGGTTTCAAGACTTCCAGCATTTCCAGCCCTTCCGGCAATGGATCACCCGGGTTGTTGGCTTCCGCCTCCACCGCCGCGCGCCGTGCCGCCCGCTCCACCTCACGAGCCTCACGCTCGGTCTGAGCTGCACGTTTCTTCTCCTGTTCGCCTTCGAACTCCGCTCGCAATTCCTCGCTCGCCGGATCATCCGCCACCAGCTTGCGCATCGTCGCCGGCTTGAAACGTGGCCGCGGCTTTTCGCGTACGTTGATGCAAAGTTGCCCCCGGTTGTTGCAGTTCAACCAGAAGAGATCGCCTTCAAATTCAAAGTAATCCGGTGCATCATCTCCACTCTTCGGCACCGAAAACCCACACTCGATCAACGCCCCCACCATATCTGCCGGTTCCTGATCCCAACGGCGGGCTAGATAATCAATTGCCACCGCTCCTCCTGGTCCCCGCTGATTCCGCCGTAAATGAGGCTTCAACGCGTCAAACAGGTTGGGCAAATCGTCGTCCAGATCGATATCCTCCCAATCGGTCAAATCATCCGCGGCCGCCGCTTCTTCGGCCAATGCTTCCGGATCATCGTCCCGCTCTGTATCACACAACGTCCGTAAACGTTCGTCGCGCATGGATCCATGCTTCACCACCGCCTCATCGCGCATCGTCTGCTCCTCGGTCCTTCGACGCTCCTCGTCGATCTTCGCCTGCGCGGCCGTAGCCGCCTCTAATGTCCAATCTCGCTGTGTTCCACGACTGGCGAGCCCCGTAAACGCCAGCGCATTATCAGTACCTGGGCGGTAGTCGATGATCTCCCACTCGTCTTTGCCCAGTTGATTTAAAAAATTTTCCAGCAATTGCGGCGTAGCGAACCCGCCCTTTCCACTGCTGATTACTTTGTATTCCCAGATAGCCATGAATGCTTGGTTTTGCGTCTAAGCGACCAACCCTTCCCAGATCGCGCCCTCTCTGCCGAGACTAATCTATCTCCCTCATAATGTCCCCACCCCCTCACCCAACCCCCACCACTCCCGGACAACTTGTAACGTATTACGTTACAAATCCGCTCTTCTTCCTTATTATCATCATTTTACATCTCCATATCCCCCTTTCTAATCGGCTCGCCAAGGGTCGCACACGACCTTCAAAAACTGCTCTACCGCATAAGTCGTCAACTGCCCTCCAGGTCCCTGCAGATTGTAATCAAACTCATGCACCGCCCACGGCAGTTCCACCATCACATGCGGCACTTTCGCCTCTTCCAACCGTGCTGCCAAACGCTGGCTGTGCTTCACCCAACACAAGGTATCAATCGTGCCATGCATCAATAAAGTCGGCGGCGTGCGGCCGGTAACCACCAGCCCCTGCGCACTCGCCGAATCATACTCCTGCTGATTCCTTACCGTGGGTCCGCCGCCCAAATATTGGTTCATCAGCCTTACCGAGTTCAGTACATCATTCTCCCGCGAGATCGACCATACGAACTCCATATCGTAAACCCCATAGAGTCCAACCACCCCGCGGATCGCCGAATCCGGCACCCCATAACCCACCGCGCTGGCGATCTGCGCCCCCACTGATCGTCCCATCAATACCAACCGTCCGCCATCGATACCCAATTGCTCCGCGTGGGCCTTGATCCAACTAATCGCCGCCAACGTGTCCTCCCGCTGCGCTGGCCACGGATACTGCGGCGCTAATCGATACGAGATCGCTGCGACCCCATAACCTTGCCCGGCCAACCAATGGTTGAACTCAGCCAACTGGCCACGATCGCTACTCTCCCAACCGCCTCCGTGCACCATGATCACGCAGGGCGGACGCGCTCCGCCGCTCAACGTTCCCTTGGTCGGGTGATAAAAATCCAACCTCAACGCCTCTTGTGTCCCCGCATGGACAAACACGTGAGTCGACATCGCCACCGCTTCCGGTCCCGGCCATGGCATCAGCATCCGCCCCCAATCCACCACTCGTCCCGCCGGCACCTTCGCCCCCAACCCTTCCGCCATCTTAACCGGCAACCGCTGGCCGACCATCGCCCCCAGCACCGCCGGCGCAAACAACAACCACATCGCTCCTAGCGTCGCCACCGCCGCCATGACCATCACCCACCCATACCCCTTGCCGCCATCGCCTCCGATCACCACCGCCTGCGCCCCGATGGCACAAAACAATACCAGCCCAGCCAAACCCAGATAATGTCCATACTCCCCCGCCACGACCGCCAGCTTCCACACTCCCGTATTCCACGCCCCCACCACGGTCAGCCATGCCATCGCCAATAAACCCAACGCCAAAACTAAAAATACCCAACGCATCTGCTCACTACACCGCCGCTGCCCCTCCCTCGCAACTCTCACAACAAAATCGTCGTCTTACTTCCCACATTAAACTTCTTACTCATCCCATGCGTCGTCTCGACCAGCTCCTCGCCAACCTCGGTTACTGCTCACGCCGCGACGCCCGCTCATGGGTCGCCGCCGATCGCGTCACCATCAACGGCACTCCCGCCCGCAACTCGTCCGCCAAGGCCGACCCCACCCAAGTCCTCATCGATGGAGGCGCCCCCGATCACCCGGATGGCCTCCTCCTCCTCAAACCCACCGGCCTGGTCTGCTCCCATGAACCCAACGAAGGGCCGTCCATCTACGACCTCCTGTCGGCTCGCTGGCGCGCCCGTAATCCGGTCATCACTTCCGTCGGTCTACTCGACAAAGACACCAGCGGCCTGATCCTCCTCACGGATCAATCCAAACTGGTCCACCGTCTCACGTCGCCCAAACAAAAGGTCGACAAAGTTTACCGTGCCACCGTCGACCAAGACCTCGACCCCGTCCTCATCGCGACCTTCGCAGCCGGCATGCTTCAGCTCGAAGGGGAAAAAGCCCCGTGCGCGCCGGCTCAACTCGCCATCCGCACCCCGCGCGTGGCCGAAATCACACTCATCGAGGGCAAATACCACCAGGCCCGCCGTATGTTCGCCAGCCAGGGTTGGCACGTCGAATCCCTCCATCGCGAACGTTTCGGCCCACCTGACTCTCGAAGACGTCGACCCCTCCACGTGGCGCGAACTCGACCTGACCGCCTTCGACCGACCCTAGGTTCGGTCTTTCATTTCACTTCCGGCTCGCTCCCATTCGCATTTTTGCCCCTCGGGGTTTAGGCTCCCGCTCCAGCTCCACCCCGGGTGCCTCGATACCTATCTCTTCCCCTTCTCTCGACCAACGTCTCGACGTCCGCAGCCGGCCTCCTCATTCGCCGGTCATGTATCAACGTTGGCATGACGTGCTCTTTCTGCACTGGGCCTGGGACCCGGCCGAAATCCAAACCGCCCTGCCTCCCGGGCTGCACGTGGATACTCACCACGGTCGTGCTTGGCTGGGAGTCGTGCCATTCTGGATGCAACGTGTCCGTCCTCGCTTCCTGCCTCCGGTCCCCGGCCTTTCCTGGTTCCACGAGCTCAATTTGCTCACTTACGTTCACGACACCGCGGGCCGACCCGGCGTCTGGTTCTACTCTCTGGATTGCAACCAACCCTTTGCCGTCTTCCTCGCCCGCACGCTCTTCGGACTCAACTACGTCCTCGCCCATCACCCGACCAGTCCGCGAAATTCTTCTCCACTCGCCGTTCCTCCGATCGCTCCAGCCATTTTCGCTTCCACGCCAACGGGCCCTCCGCCCGCGCGGTACCCGGCTCGCTCCCCTTCTTTCTCACCGAGCGCTACTTGCTCTTTACCTACCATCGCCGCCAACTCCGCGCCGGCCGAGTCTGGCACGAGCCCTATGCCCTCTCCGACGTTCACGTCGACCAAGCCGATACCGCCCTCTGGGTGGACCAAGGATTTGCCGCCCCGAAACGTAAACCCGACCACGCTTTACTTTCCTCTGGCGCTGCCGTGTCCGTCTATCCGATGCAACGCGTCCCATGACTCTTCGTCGTTCCATTTACCTCCCCTGGCTCTGCACCGTCACTGCCTTAACCAACCTGGTTCAAGCCCAGGTGCTCGATCCCTTGGTGGTCACGGTTTCGCGTGCGCCTCGCCCCCTTTCCGAATTGCCCGTTTCGGTCGACGTCTTTAGCCCCCAAGAGCTCACCGCCAACGCCTCTCTTACGGTCCGACGACGCCCTTAAGTCCTCTGCCGCCTTCAGCCTGTTCCGCCGCACCGGCAGTCTCTCCGCCAACCCTACGGCCCAAGGGGTCTCGCTCCGTAACCTCGGTCCCAACGGCGCCGGTCGCACGCTCGTCCTCGTCGGACGGCATCCTCCTCAACGATCCTTTCGGCGGCTGGGTCACCTGGACCAAGGCCCCTCGGCTTAACCTTGCCTCCGCCGAAATTGTGCGAGGCGGCGGTACCAGCGCCTGGGGTAGCGCCGCCCTCGGAGGCACCGTGCAACTCTTCCCTCAATCCGTCTCCGAACTCTCCGCATCTACCACTCGAATACAAATCGAGGCCGGCGATTTCGGCACCGTCAGCGGTGAATTGGTCCACACCACCGTCCAAAATCGTGACGCCTTCACCGTTTCCGCTCGCACCTTCCACTCCGATGGATTTGCCCGTACCGCCTACGCCTACGCCGTGCCACTCGACCGCACCACTGATCTCGATCAATCCGTCCTGCAACTGGACTGGACTCAAACCACCCTCGCCGGCACTCGGGGCACCCTCACCGCCCGCGTCTTTTCCGAAGACCGTGGCAACGGCACCCCCCTGCAACGCAACCGCACCCGCGAAGCCTTCCTCTCCGCTCAAGCCGCCGGCCGCCGTGATCTCCTCGGACACCCCGCCGATTGGACTGCCTCCGCCTACCTGCAAACTCAGGAGTTCCGTAATCGCTTCACTTCCGTCGACGCCGCCCGAACTTCCGAAATCGCCGTGCTTGATCAATACGCCGTGCCGTCCGATGCCGCTGGCGCTGCCTTCACCGCCACCTGGTCCGCCCCGTCCGCCACCACCACCGGCAGCGGCGAAACGCAGGAAAATTACTTTCGCTCTGGCGACGACTTCATTCGCCACCGCCGCGCCGGTGGAGACCAAACCTTCGCTGGTTTCTTCGTCCACCACGACCGCGCCCTCACTCCGTTTCTCCGCGGAACCCTCGCCGCACGTCTCGATGCCTGGCAACTCTCGGACGGTCATCGCCTCTAAACCGATCGCACCAACGGCACCTCTGTGCGTTCGGACACCTACCCCGATCGCGACGACCTTGAATTCAGTCCGCGCGCCGGCCTGGTCTGGCGCCTCGACGACACGTGGCGCACTCATGCCTCCACCTATCCTGCCTTTCGCCTTCCCTCGCTCAATGAACTCTACCGTCCGTTCCGTATCGGAAATACCATTACAGAGGCCAATCCCGACCTCGCGCCCGAATCCCTCCTCGGCTTCGAGATCGGGGCCACCCGCTCCACCGCCCACTCCACGTTGCGCGTCAACGCCTTTACCAACGACCTCGATAGCGCCATCGCCAACGTGACGCTCGGCGCCAGTCCCGGCGTCGTCCCGGGGGTGGGGTTCGTCCTCGCGGGTGGACTCGGTCGTCGCCGCCAAAACCTCGAACGAGCTCGCATCCAAGGCATCGAGCTGACTGGCACCTGGCATGTCGACTCCTCCCTCAACCTCCGCGCCGACTACCTCTACACCCACGCCAAAGACACTACATCCGGCCAAACGCTGCCCCAGGTCCCCGCCCACACTCGCGTACTCGGCGCCACCTGGCGACCGTCCTCCTTCTGGAGTTTCTCCGCCCAAACCCGCTACCTCAGTGCCGCCTTCGATGACGATGCCAACACCCTCGTGCGCAACGCCGTCACCACGGTCGACCTACGCGTCTCGCGTCACCTCGGCGCCGGTCGTGAAATTTTCCTCTCCGTCGAAAATGCCATGGACGAGGAAATCGTGACCCGCCGGACCGTCGGCGGTCTCTACGACCTTGGCCCCCCCTCGCTTCACCCGCACCGGGGTCCGCTGGGGCTGGTAGGAATTTCATCCGCTCCCCACCTCACGGCTTGATCGTTGGCACCGCCTCCCGGTGCCGGTCGACCCACCACCCCACAGTACCAGCAGCCACTGCGCGTGACCCACCACCGCCACGGCTGTGACCGAAGGCGGTAGTGGTTGCCAATCTGAATCACCGCCAAAAACGCCACCAATCTCACCAGCGCCCACCACCCCACACCATCCTTCGCGCGGGTCGTTCGTCCGTAAAGCCACACACCCACACCGAGTAACACCGCCTCCAATGCCAGAGTCAGCACCAGCATGTTCCCCCACAGCGGACCACCGCCCGGCACCAATGGCAGATCGGGCCGGTGTACCACCAGGTCCAACCCCCAATGACTCATCACGGCCGCCGCGCAAACCCACGCCCCCCGCATTGATTTCCGCAAGACCGCATAGACCAACGCGAACAACCCGCCCCACAGCACCCCCGACAACAAACTGTGCGTGTAAGGGTAATTCACTCGTGGCATCGAATCTTTCATCCGGATCCGGGAGTTCTGCGATCGGCGGCATGGTCATGAAGATCACTGCCAAATCGTCCTCGGCCGAAACCGTAACCGGTGGCGGCGCAGGATCATTGAACGCGACCATGGCCACTATGTAGAGCGTGTCCCACAAGCGCAAGAGGTTGGAGAATAGGAGGTAGAGTAAAAATAAAGAGCCCGAAACCGGGATAATTTCCTGATTTCTGCACAAAAACGGCGTGTATAATTTGGTGTGAACAATACTACCGAAGCCGTCGCCCCGGAAGTTGCCCTGCAAACCTGGCTGCGTCCAGACCTGACTCCGATCGGACCCAACAAAGATTACGCCGCGTTTCGCGATCAACTGGCGGGGCTCGACCAGTTGCTGGCCAACAGTCACTTGGAAGCGATGGCCGTGGACTTTGCCCGGGAAAACTGGCGGGGCGACGACGTGGCCGGGTTGCCGCGACACCTGCAGTTCGCGCGCAAGGCGCTGCGGGTGCAGGTATTGCGCATGATGCGCGGAAACATCAGTTTGCGTAAACTTTCCCTGAGCATCGCCTCCAGCGATCTGTTGGCCGACTTTTGCGGAGCGCGCCGGATCGACGGCATCAAGGGGGTCTCCCAAAGAAAGCGTACGGGAGCGTGCGTCCAAATGCTTCACCGCCGGGCAGGTGCGCAGGATGAGCTAAATCTTTATCGAGATGTGCGGTGAGGCGGACCGGGCGAGCGAACTGAGACTGGCTGCGGCGCAGCCGATGGATACGTGCCTGGTGGACTCGACCTGCCTGCAGGCCAACATCCCTTTCCCGGTCGACTGGGTGCTCTTTCGCGACGTGAGCCGCACCCCCTAAGGCGGTGAAACTGATCCTTGCAGCGGGGTTGCGGGGTCGGATGCCGAACGAGCCGCCAGTCTTTGCCAAGCAGATGAATCGGTGGTGCATCGCGATGACCCACAGCCGACGGCGCCGCGATGCGAAGCGGGCCCGCCAGGGCGTGCTCCGCCAGATGAAACGCCTGCTGCGCACCATCGGCGAGCACGCCCGCCGCCACCGCGACCACCTCGCCGCCGACTACGCTCGGACCCGCTTCAGTGAGCGCCAGGCCACCCGCATCATTGCGCGCATCGACGCCAGGCTCGAGCAACTGCCAGCCGCGATCAACCAGGCCCACGAACGCATCATCGGCGCGCGACCAGTGCCCAACGCCGAGAAGATCCTCCGCGTCTACGAACCCGACGTGCAGACCGTGGTCCGGGGCAAGGCGTCCGGCGAGGTCGAGTTTGGCAACACCCTCATGATCAGTGAGAACGTGACGGGGTTGATCACCGATTGGCAGTTGTATCAGGGAATGACTCCGGCCGAATGGCGTCAGTTCGACCAGAGCCTCGAGCGCCAGAAGCAGTTCGACCTGAGCACCCCGATCAAAGCGGCGAGCACCGACCGAGGCTTCTCGACCAAACGGCTGTGCGAACGCTTGGCCGAAGCCGACATTTATGACGCCACTTGCCCCCGCGATCCGCAGCAACTGCAACGGCGCATGCAGGAGCCGCAGTTCGTGGCGCTCCAACATCGCCGGGCTTCGACGGAAGCCCGCATCGCCATCATCAAGCAACGCCAAGGCAAGCGATTGAGTGCCAGAGGCTTCACGAATCGCTACCTGACGGTAGCCTGGAGCATCCTCGGTCACAACCTGTGGCTCATCGCCCGACTGCTGGCCGACCAACCACCGCAGGCCCAAGCCGCCTAAAACCACCAAGCCTACTCCAACGATGAACAATAAACCGGCTGCCGGAGGTTCCCTCATGGAAACGATCCCGGCACTGACTGCTGCGACACTGCAATTTAGCCATTAAATTGCATCTGCGCGCGCCTACATCCGCCATTGGTAGCCGGAAATCCGCTCAAAAATCGGCTTTCCTGCCCCCCTTCCAAAATCAGGGTAAATGGGACACGCTCTAAATAAATCCCAGGCAATCTTCCACATGATCGTCCGCGTGACCTCGCCGGTATGCTCAATTGCCGAATCAACCCTCACTCGAACCGAAGAAGAGCCGAGGTACGCCACCCCTAGCAATCCTGCCGCCATCACCACGATCAGCAGTCCTCGTCCCAATTGCCTCCCACTCCCACCACGCTCCAACCGACCATTGACCCGACCAAGGCCAACCAAGCGCCTCGCGATACGGACAATGCCAACCCTACCATCGCTGCCAACGCCACACTCCCCGCCATCCAACGATACCACCCGTTGGCCCCGGATCGTTTCAGCGTCTTTGCCAACGCCACGGGCAACGTGAGCAAACACCACGCCGCCATCGTATTCGGGCACCCCAAAGGGTCCCGCCGATCTCTCGAGAAACGGTCTCCTTTGCCGCCTCCCCCACGGCAACCACTCGGGGTCGATCAGCCGCTGGTATACAGCCAAAAGTCCAACTCCCATCGTCAAAATCCCCAACCCCACCCACATCACCCGGCGCAGTTCCCGCGTTCGCATCACGTGCAAGCCCACTGAATAGGCCGCCGCCATCCACACCCATGCTAATCCGTCCAACCAGGCCCTCTCGCTCATGGGGGCCAAAAACGCCATATGGCAACCCACATAAACGAGCATCGGTAACGGCCACCACCATCCGGGCGGGAGCCCCGTCGGACGCCATCCGATCCAGCGCATCACGACCGCCCCCCACAACACCATCAACCACGGAAACGAAACCGCCATCGCTTCCCCCACAATCCCGCCCAAATGCCAGGTCGTCCAAACCAGATTCGCCAACACGCCTCACGCGATCACGCCATCTACCTGAAACTCAGGATCAGACTTACTCGAAGAAGAGGGCATCGTGTCCTGCAGTCAGGTTTGTTACCCAAGTTTCGCCACAAAAAAAGCCACCCCGCACTTGGCGAGGTGGCTTGAAATAATTTTAACCTTCGATCAGATCGACCCTTAGGAGGTTGGCACCGATGCGATGGTCTGCAGCACGCGACTAGCGATGGCGTAAGGGTCGCCCGCCGAATTCGGACGGCGATCCTCAAGGTAGCCCTTCCAATCGTTCTTCGGAAAGCTATGCGGCACGCGAATCGATGCACCTCGGTCGGCGATTCCCCAAGAGAATTGGTCAATCGACTGGGTCTCATGCAGGCCAGTCAAACGCAGGTGATTATCCGGACCGTAAACCGCGATATGCTCTTCACGATACTTCGAGAAGGCTTCCATGAGCTTGTCGAAGTATTCCTTACCACCAGTTTCACGCATGAATTCCGTGGAAAAATTACAGTGCATTCCGGAACCGTTCCAATCGAGCGGATCATCATACGCGCCGAGAATCGGCTTACAGTGATACTCGATATCAACGCCGTACTTCTCGCCCATACGTTCGAGGAGGTAACGGGCCACCCACATTTCATCCGCAGCCTTCTTCGAACCCTTGCCGAAGATTTGGAATTCCCACTGGCCCTTGGCGACCTCGGCATTGATGCCTTCGTGGTTCACACCTGCATCGATACAGGCATCAAGATGCTCTTCAACGATGGTGCGGGCGATATCGCCCACGTTCTTGTAACCAACACCAGTGTAGTAGGTGCCTTGAGGAGCCGGATAGCCACCTTCGGGGAAGCCGAGGGGACGACCGTCTTGATAGAAGAAATACTCCTGCTCAAAACCAAACCACGTATCCGAATCATCCAAGATGGTCGCACGGTAGTTGGAGGGATGCGGAGTGCCGTCAGGAAGTAAGACTGCACACAAAACGATGAATCCGTTGATCCGGGAGGAATCAGGGTAAAGACCGACTGGCTTGAGCACGCAATCCGAGCTCGAACCTTCGGCCTGTTTCGTGGAGCTTCCATCGAAGCACCAATCTTTGCAGTCCTCGAGGGCGAAAGTCTCGGGATCGCCATCGGCGATCAAGGTTTTGCCACGGATATTGGCAACCGGCTTGTAACCGTCGAGCCAGATGTATTCCAGTTTCAGTTTGGCCATATGACTAAGGATGAAGTAGCAGTGATATTGCTGGGATGATGCCTTAGACAGGATGGTCTAAAGCGAGTTAACCGCGGCCAAAAAAACCGCCTCGGAGAATTGATTTCAGCACCTAATATGCCACCAAGAAACAAAATTCATGCATACTTGCAGAGATATTAGTATTTTCCACCCCACGTGCTCCGCGGCCAACCTCTCCTTAACGCTTCGCTGTAAATAGTTAACATCATGCCTTCCATCAAGGATACCTGCCGGGCCACTGTTCATATCGGCTACGATGGCCGCGTTCGTAAACAATTCAGAGGCGCCCGGGCCCAAGAGCGCTTCGATACGGAAGTCGCAGTCCTGCGCCATCTTGAACAGCAGAGCTGCACATTTGTGCCCAAATTGCTGGAGTCGGATTCAGACGAACTTGTGATCGTCACTTCTAACTGCGGCAACCGCGTCGACAACCTCACTCAAGCGAAAGCCACATCGTTATTCGCCGAACTAGAAGCTTTTGGCGTGCGTCACGAAGATCCTTTTGCCCGCAATGTCACCTATCGCCCCCAGGACGGCCGCTTCTGCCTTATCGATTTCGAATTCGCCACCCTCTTGGACAATCCTTCCGTTGCGTTAAAACCGACCTTGGCCCCCGAAGACGTCGTTGAAGATGCCTGATCCCTCTGCGCCCACGAATATCAGCTGGTCCTGCCATTCCGACGTCGGCCGTTTCCGTAAAAATAACGAGGATACTTTCCTGGGACTGCAATTTGACGGCCACGAAATGCAGTATCTGGGCAAAACAGGCTCGAGCTCTCTCCAAGAGACCGACTTCGTTTTTGCCGTCAGCGACGGGATGGGAGGTAAGGCGTCGGGCGAATTCGCCAGCAAAATTACCATTGAGAAGACGACCAAACTCCTCCCCCGCAGCTTCCAACAAACCGCCTCTGGAATGTCATCCGGGTTTCGCGATGTGTTGGCCGAACTTTTTACCCAAATCCACAAGTCGGTTACCTACCTGGGCAACGCTTACGAAGAATGTCGTGGCATGGGCGCCACCCTCAGCCTCGCATGGTTTATTCCGGGCTGGATGTATTTTGGCCACGTCGGGGACAGCCGAATTTACTATCTGCCGGCCTCCGGTGAACTAAAGCAACTCACCGACGACCACACTCGCCCCGGTTGGTTGCGTCGCCGCAATGAAATAAACGAGCGAGAAGCCCGTAACCACCCGGCCAAAAACTCCCTCCAACAATCGCTCGGCAGCAATTTCCAGTTCCTCGAACCTCACATCGGCGCCGTCGGTTGCGAACCCGGTGACCGCTTCCTCATTTGCTCCGACGGTCTTGTTGACGGCCTCTGGGACCACCGAATCGCCGATGTCCTGCGGGAGGAAAAGTCACCTCAGGTTGGCCAACTCATTGTCGACGAAGCCGTGCGCGCTTCTGGTCGCGATAACACCACTGCCGTGGTCATCGATTTCTCGGCCTTAACACCATGTCGATTGCCCGCACTCTGGTCTTCGTCTACGGTACTTTGAAACGGGGGGGCTCAAACCACGCCTTTCTGGAATCTCAGGAATTCGTCGGCGACGCCCGCACCCCTCCCGGTTTCCGCCTGTTCGAAATCGCCGACTACCCCGGTCTCGTCAAAGACCCGTCAGACCGTCGGGGAGTTTACGGGGAAGTTTGGTCAGTGGACGCTCATTGCCTCGCGGACTTGGCCGCCTTGGAAGGCATCGAGGAAAAGCTTTACCGCCGCGCTCCCTTGCCTCTCCTACCGCCGTTCGATCAATCCCCTGTTGAGGGCTATTTTTACCTGCGTAATATACGCGGTCGTCGTCCCCTCATCGATGGTAACTGGCCCGTGCGTATCGAGCCCCCGAGAACACCGTTCTAATACTCAGACTCCCCATCGTCCGGCGCATCGATCGCCAAGGGTTCTTCCGGCTAACGCTTTCGTCCCCGTCGAGGGCTGGTAATCGTTAAAAATCGCCTCCGGCACTCGTTTCACTCCCTGAAACTTCGCCCGAAATAAATCATCGAGCATCTCCATCATGGGTGGCGGGATTTTGGCGATCATCGCATTGATGTCCGGCAACGGTCCTCCATCCAAGGTCCCTCTTCGCTCTGCTTCGCGACGGGAAACTTTACTCGCCTGTTCTTGCTCCTGCATTTCATCGTGCGCTGCCATCTGGGCCCGCCACGCATCTTCCATCTCCACCTCCGGTCCATCCACGCGGGCCTGCGCCGCCGGGGCTTCCGTCCGGGTCACGGGTCGGCCCTCCCGATCCAAAGCACTGTGCACCTGAATAGGCGCCTTTGCCAAAGCCGCCGATCTTTCCCCGGCGGTCACCTTTTCCAACTGCAATACGTCACTCAGACGCGCTTCCAGCCGATCAATCAGGCCTTTTTTTTTTCGCCAGCCTCCGTCGCCGGAGCTTCTTCGGCCAACGCCGCAATTTCCTTGATTAAACTATCAATAGCGCGCGCCCGACTGGCTTCCACCGCCTTGAGCAAGGTCACTTCCAAATTGATCTTCTCGGCCAACCCGAGCTTCACCCCGCCCTCCCCTTCACGCAACGCATCCAATAGCCTCGTAATCTGCTCCGTGGTTAACTCCGGTCCGAATTGGGTGCTTTTCCCGCCTCCGGCAATCGCGTTCAACAAGGCTGTCCGCACCACCGCCTGCAAATCCGATAGCAAACGCACCAAATCCCGCCCCGACTCGTCGCACTCATCGACCACCGCGACCAATTTCTGGTGATCACCCGCCGCAATCGCCGCGGCCAACTCCGCCAGTTTCTCCGCCGAAACCAATCCGTACACGTCCAACACGTCCGGCTCCGTGATGTCCGTCCCGCAAAACGAGATCATCTGGTCCAATATCGACTGCGCATCCCGCATGCCCCCATCCGCCATGCGGGCGATGCTCTCCAACGCCTCCGCACTGACTTTGACTTGCTCCTCATCGGCGATTTTATGCAACCGCTCGATGATCAACGGGGGCGGAATCGGCTTCAGGTCAAAACGCTGACACCGCGACACGATCGTCGGGAGCACCTTTTGCGGATCCGTCGTCGCGAATACAAATTTCACATGCTCCGGTGGTTCCTCCAGGGTCTTCAGCAACGCATTGAACGCCGCCGCCGACAACATGTGCACTTCGTCGATGATGTAGATTTTGAACTTACCCTGCGCCGGCGCATATTGCACCGTTTCCCTTAGATCTCGGACCTGATCCACACCGTTGTTCGACGCGCCATCGATCTCAATAACGTCCAGATGCGTGCCTTCCGCGATCGAGACACACGACGGATCCGCCGGATCAAAGTCCGCCTTCGGTCCATCCGTGCAATTCAACGCCTTCGCAAAAATTCGCGCCGTTGACGTCTTTCCCGTGCCTCGCGGTCCCACGAACAGGTACGCATGGGCAATCCGCTCCCGCGCGATCGCATTGCTTAGCGTGCGCACAACATGATCCTGACCGACTAAGTCGGCGAAAGTCTGGGGCCGCCATTTACGGGCGATGACTTGGTATCCGGATTTTCCCACGGAGTGACTAGCTAGAACGGCACGAGCCGAAATTGAAAATCCAAAATCGGAAATTCAAAAATAAAAGTGGCCAGGCATTCCACGGCACTGGGAGGACGTCGCTACCGTTGCTACCTTCCGGTCCTGGCGGAGTTCGCGCGCCTGCCCATGCATGGCGCCTGGCCGACGCGGAACATGAGGGAGCTCTTCCGCAGGATTCAATGAGAATCTTCGCCGATTTCAAATGCGCGTCCTATGCGCCTGCAGTTCTGATTGGTACACCGTATCCAGCTTCGCCGTTCGCGCCGCCACGATGATGTGCTCCAACTCCTCCCCATTGGGTCTGCCCTCCGCCGCACTCGCATCAAAATATGCCGTCGCCGGCACTCGCGGACCCGTCGGACTCGACACAAACAACACGCCTCGGCTCTGCCCTCTCGCGGCCGCTTGTGTATCCATCTCCTCCATGCATGTAGCCGGCACGACCCACAGGCCCCCCCTGACTGTTGCTCCGGGTTCCGGACGCACGTTGGACCACCCAGCTGTCGTGAACCCCAAACGATAGCCATCTGCGCGGGGGACCCCCATTTCCTCACACGCCGCATCCATGCGGTGCATGCGCGCTTGGTCGAGATGCACGCCGTAGGCAAAAAATAGAATGCTAGAGACTCGGGTGGCCATAATTAGGATTGCGCTACAAGGGTTTTGATCCGCTCCACAATCCCTTCCACGGGCCATAAACGACCTTCTCCTTCATAACCACAGGCCAACATGCCCGCCTCCGGTCCGATAAAGTCCACTCCCCGTCCTCGCAATGTCGCCACATTGGCCACCGTAGCAGGATGTGCCCACATTTTCCCGTTCATCGCCGGAGCCATCAAAACCGGACACCTGGCCACCAAATACAGCGAACTCAAATAATCCGGCGCCAATCCCTGAGCACATTGAGCGAGCACGTTCGCCGTCGCCGGTGCCACCACCAGAAGGTCGGCATGGTCCGCCAATTCAATATGCCCGGGCTGCCAACCATTGCCTTCACTCCACAGATCATCGGCTACCGGTTGCCGGGCCAATGTTTGTAAGGTCAACGCGGTGATGAACTTGGCTCCACCTGCCGTCAGGACTGGATGGACTTCCGCCTCGAGTTTACGAAGCTGGCTCACCAAGTCCGCAGCTTTATAGGCTGCGATCGATCCAGTGATACCGAGAACAATTCGTTTGCCAGTGATTGGCGAAGACATGGACCCGACCAAATCGCTCAATTCACCGTTGCACAAGCGTGCTCTCGTACCGAATTAGGGGCCCGTCTCGGACGCCGATGGCGGCCCTCGATCAGGGGCGGATCCTAATCTCTCCCTCCGGTGGGCGTTTTCGCTCTCCTTTTTCACCTTTTCTAGATTCACGTCGCTCCATCATCCGCTTCCAACGTTTCTTTTGCGCCTGCTGGATCGAGGTATACTCCGTTCGCTGATCATCCGTCAGTATCGCCATCACTTCCGCCTCCAAGCTGTGCATGGCCTCAAAACTATCTTTCCGGTGCTGACGCAACGATTTCCACGTGCGATCCAGGATGGGGCGCAACAACGCTTGCTGCGCTTCCGTCAGCCCCAACTCCTTGGTCAACCGCTCCATTTGCCGAGGCGTAAACTGATCCGCCCCGCGTCCGTGGTCCACCACCGCCTTGGCCACCCGCAGCGAAACCAAGCCTCCAGTGACCGCGCCGGCGATAAAAACCCCCGCGATTACTAACCAGACCAACCATGCACGTCTCTCGCTCATGAGAGATCCAAAACCACTGTGATGGGGTCATCCGCCGCGAGCACCTGATTCTCTATGGAATCCATCACGAGCTATCAGTTCAGGGCGATCGTCAACATCGCCACGCCACCGCGACCCCCAGCATCTGCCACCAAGGTTGGCTTCCTTCCCGCCTTGGCAACCGGGCTTGCGCGACCACTCGGGTCACAAAGCCGGGCGGCGCCCTAAACGACTCGTCGGCATACTGCGTCTCCACCGAGGCTTCTCGCGCTCGGCTTATCAGACGGTCCAACGATTTTTGAGACGTTTTCATACGCGTTCCTCAGCTTCCAATTGTTCTAAGAGTTTTTGCAACTTTCGACGGGCCCTAAACGCCCGTACTTTCACTAATGTCGAATTCCATCCCCTCATTTCCGCCACTTCCCCGATCGATCGCTGTTCCAAATCCAGCAACTGAATGACCATCCGGTCGTCCGGTTTGAGCCGATCCATCAGCTTGCTCAACAACTCGCGGGCCGCCAACGCCTCCCCTGCTTCCTCCCCCGATTCGTCAGCCGTGACGACATCGAGCATTTGCGCTTCGTCTTCCGACAAATCCGCATACCTCAACTCCGGCCGTCGCTGCTGCTTGCGGAGGTGATCAATGCACGTCGTCACCGCGATCCGGGATATCCAATGCGGAAACGGCACATCCCCTCTATATTGGTCCAGTCGAGTGAACATTTTTAAAAAAACCTCCTGTGCGAGATCTTCTTCTCCCACCCAACGGGGCAGACAACCACGCACGATTTTGATGACCAGCGGATACAACACTTCCACCAGGTCTCTGACTCTATCTTGGTCTCCTGGGCGCACCAACGCCAATCCAGACTTGAAATCAAAAGGCTGGAAATCGGGCGACATGGAAGAAGGCAATGGACTGCATACACGAAAATCAAGCCGCGCGCGCACTGAACCGGTTACGTCTGCTGTTGAATTTTCCGGCCGCCCGTCCCTTGACTAAAACGTTCGACGTACCGATAATTCTGTAATGCGACACTTTCGCACCCGAGCTGCTCCGCCTACTACTTAGCTAGACGCACGATCCGAGAGGGTCCCGTGTGGGACTGATTGTGCGTCCGTATCCCTCCCCTACAGTTTCGCCTTCGCGGGTTCTTGCCTCTCATTGTGGGCGTTCCCGTCGTCGTTTCCCCCTTCACTCTTCTCTCTTCCCTTTTCCCGCAATGTCCGCCTCTACCGCCTCTAAATATCGCCCGTTGTCCACGGTCGACCTGCCCGATCGTCAATGGCCCAACCGCACTCTGACCTCCACTCCTCTGTGGTGCAGCGTCGATCTCCGCGATGGTAACCAAGCCCTCGCTCAACCCATGAGTGTCGAAGAGAAACTCGAGTATTTCGACATGCTCGTGCGGATCGGCTTTAAACAAATCGAAGTCGGATTCCCTTCCGCGTCTCAAACCGAATTCGACTTCTGCCGGCGGCTCATCGACGAAAATCGCATCCCCTCCGATGTCTCCATCCAAATTCTGTGCCAATGCCGCGAGGACTTGATCGTCCGGTCCTGCGCAGCTCTCGCCGGCGCCCCGAACGTCGTCTTCCACCTCTATAACTCCACCTCTCCGGCCCAACGTAAATACGTCTTCGGCGCCGATCGCTCGACCATCGCTAAAATCGCCACCGACGCCGTCGCCTTGCTCAAACAACACGGGGCCCCACTCATCTCCGCCGGCATGAACATGCAGCTGGAATATTCGCCCGAAAGTTTCACCAGCACCGAAATGGATTTCGCCCTCGAAATCTGCGAGCGCGTGACCGACGTCTGGCAACCCACCACCGACAACAAGATCATCCTCAACCTGCCCGCCACGGTCGAATACACCACGCCCAATGTACACGCCGACCAGATCGAATGGATGTGCCGTCACCTCACCCGCCGTGAGCTGACCGTCGTGTCCCTGCACACCCACAACGACCGCGGCACTGGCATCGCCGCCACCGAACTGGGCCTGCTCGCCGGCGCCGATAGCGTCGAAGGCACTCTTTTTGGCAACGGCGAACGCACCGGAAATTTGGATATCGTCACCGTCGCGCTCAACTTGCACACTCACGGGATCGAGTCGGGTTTGAATTTTTCCGAACTCAACGATATCCGCGAAATCTACGAACGCACCACTCGCATGGAGGTGCCTCCTCGCTCTCCCTACGCCGGCGATTTGGTCTTCACCGCCTTCTCGGGCTCCCATCAGGATGCCATCAAGAAATCGTGGGACCAACAAACCCCCGGCCACCCCTGGGACGTCCTGTATATTCCCATCGATCCCGCCGACATCGGTCGCAACTACAAGGCCATCATCCGCATCAACTCCCAGTCTGGTAAAGGCGGCGTCGCCTACATTCTGGAGACCGAATACGGCTTTATTTTGCCCAAGGCCATGCACCGCGAGTTTGGTCCGGTCATCAATCAATTGGCCGACGCCAAAGGCACCGAACTCAGCGCGCCTGACATTCTGACCGCGTTCCAGACCGAATACCTCGACCGCACCACTCCCATTGAGGTGCTCGATTTCCGCACCACCGAGAAGAATCGCACCGTCAGCTGCGAAGCCGATGTCTCGATCAACGGCGAAACCCGCACCCTCACCGGTCAGGGCAATGGCCCCATCGCCGCGTACGTGACAGCCGTGCGTGAGGCCGGGTTGCTGCAATTCGAGTTCCTCAACTACACCGAGCACTCCCTGGGCACGGGAGCCCGCGCGCAGGCCGTATCCTACATTCAAATACATCCGGCTGCCGGCCAGCCGCTCTACGGTACCGGCATCGATACGAGCATCGACTTCGCGTCGATCAAAGCGGTCACCAGCGCCATCAACCGCTCGCTCGCTCGCTCGCTAGTCGATCCCCGCCTCCCCATGGGGTCCTGGACTACCAGACTGTAATCCATCGAGCATCTTGTCGTCATGGAGCCGCCGAGGTCAACTCGTTGGCTCCCGCTGCGCTCGTATCGATCGTCGCTGTGTTCGGGCGACCATCGAAAACGCCCAGAAAATCGCGAGAGTGGGTTCATTATCTCGGCTTCCCCCTCACCAGACCGCGCTGTCTCTCTTCGCAGCCAAAGTGGCATCTTTGCTCCGACCATGACGGGGCCGTTCACCTCCTCCTCAGCTGCCCAAACTGAACCTAGAAAACACAGTCCACATAAGAAACGCATGTTACAAAGTTCTGTTATCCTGTAGGTTAGTGGGCTTCAACCGTGCACCCTCCGACTCCGCTCGCACGTGAACGAATCGATGCCTTCGACGGTCAGTACCTCGTTAAAACTTCGTGCCCTTCGTTCCTTTCTGTAAAATCCAACTTCGGAATTTAGGCTTAAAACAACCATACCGATCGTGCACGCGAAAATGTTGAGGCTATTCTCAGAAATGCCGAGGCCAAGCACTGTTTCCAGTCAGCAAACGTCCCCTAGGCCTTCCCGCTTAAATCCGAAAACCAGAAACTCTATTCTCGTCACAAACCCGATCGTCCGCTGCTCAACGCACCCGGTCGACTCGCCGAAACATCCATATCCCCAACCCAAGAAACAACAGGGCGGGCGCCCACATCAGCAAATCCGGTCGCCACTCCGGGCGCTTCTCCAGCCACGAAACAATCACGACCAGAGAATAGTAACCCATCACCAACAACAATGCCACGCCGAGATTGGCCAAAGTCTCCTGCCGCGAGACCTTGATCCCCAACGGCACCGCAATCAACGCAAACGCCAAAACCGCGGCCACCGTCGATGCCTTTTTCCCCATGGCCAACGCGACCTTCATCAATCCTTCCGCGTCTCCGTCCACCTCCAATCGGTGCTGCTCCGCCTTGAGCTGATCGTAAGTGAACCAAGCATACTTCGTTCGTACTTTCCTCCGACTGAAGATGTCATCCACCCGAAACGTCAACGGTACCTCACCAATCGTCGAAGTCCCCAAAAATTTTCCGTAATCCTCTGGATCTTCGGTGCTCCGGGCTTCCGCCACCACATCCCTGAGGATCAAATTTAACTCCCCCTCGTTTTCGTCAAAACTCACTTCCGCCGCCGCCGCGCGCCCAAACTCACGCACCCGACTTTCCTTATCCAATCGCCAAAACCAAATATCGTGTAATTGCGCGCCATTCTTCTCTTCCAAAAAGAGCACCAAATTCGGGAAATCTCTCACAAACGTCTTCGCCACAATAAAGCTCAACGGATTCTTTTGCACCGCTTCAGCCAAGATTTGCTTATACGCCGTGTGCGCCCGGGGCATGAACTCAAAATTCACCACCACCGAAAACAACGCCGCCAACACCCCAAACACAATGATCGGCCGCGCAATGTAGCCCACACTTAAGCCCGCCGCCTGCATGGCCGTCACTTCCCCCTGCGCCGACATCCGCCCCAATACCAACAACACTCCCGTCAGGACCCCCATCGGCAACGCGTACACCGCAACATCCGGCACTAACAATCCCATCAAATAAAAAAATGTATACGGCGCCATCTGTCCGGCCAGCACGAAGCTGATCATGTCGTTGAAAACGTTGCCCAGAATCAACACCGCCGCGAACAGCCCCACCGCCGCCGCACAGGTCGTCGCTACACTCCAAAAAATATGCCGGTGCAACAGATTCATGTTGCTGCCACTCTATCCGGAAGCCGCGCGTAACTTGCTTCCGCTTCCGTCATCCCCAAAAATCCGTGAATATCCGTGTCCATCCGTGAGTAAAATCCCCGCTTGTGGGTGATTGCGTTCATCCCTTCAAACCCCTCGCATTGCCAGCATGAAGTTCACGCCCAATTAGCCGCCCCTCACCGGAGAGACCCTCGAGTCCCTCAGCGCACGTCTGAGCGAGCACGGCGAACCGGCCTACCGCGCCGAACAAATCATGGCGTGGCTCTACAAAAAGCGCGGCCGCTCCTGGGATGATATGACCAACCTTCCCAAATCCCTGCGCGCATGGTTGGCCGAAACCTTCACCCTCCTGCCGCTCACCCTGATCCATGGTAAACAGTCCCTCGACATTACCGATAAACTCCTGCTCGAACTCGGCGACCAGGCTCTCATCGAAACCGTCATCATTCGCGCCCCGCAGGAGGGCGTTAGCCTCGAAAACTCCCGCAAAACCATCTGCATCTCCACCCGAGTCGGCTGCGCCATGGGCTGCAAATTCTGCGCCTCAGAACTCATGGGACTGAAAACGCGACCTCAATGCCGGCGAGATCGTCGCCCAACTGCTTCACGTGTGCTACCGCGAGGACGCCCGCCCCCCCCCGCGCCCGCCAGGAGCTCGTATCCTTCGACAACATCGTCGTCATGGGCATGGGCGAACCGCTCGCCAACTATGAGACCATTACCACCGCTCTCAAAATCATCAACGCCGACTGGGGCCTCGGTTTCGGGGCCCGCCGCATCACCCTCTCCACCAGCGGCCGAGTCCCCAATATCCTCAAACTCGCCGAGGAGCCCATCAACGTACGCCTCGCCATATCCTTGCACGGCGCGACCGACGAAGTTCGCACCCAGATCATGCCAGTCAACAAGGCCTACCCTCACGCCAAACTCATTCCCGCTATCAATACATTCAGCGAGAAAAACGGGCGCATGGTGACCCTCGAATTCATCCTCATCGAGGACGTCAACGACGCCCTCTAACAGGCCTAAAAACTCTGTGAGATCGCCATCGACGTCCACGCCCACCTCATCCCTTATAACACCGTCGAAGGACTCCCGTGGAAACGCCCGTCCGTCAACCGTCAGGAAGCGTTCGCCAACATTCTCCGCTCCGCTCGCGTTTCTGTCACCCTCCAGCGCGAAAAGGGCCACGACATCGATGCCGCCTGCGGCCAACTCCGTCTCAAAACTAAAAAAGACCGCGAACTCGCCACGTCCTAGTTTCCCATCTTTACCCTCCGTACAACGGCTTCGCCATGACCGACTTCTCCTCCCTCACCGACGCCGAATGGCGTGAACGCCTTACTCCGCAACAATACCACGTGCTGCGCGAAGCCGGCACCGACCGTCCATTTTATCCGGCCTACGAACACTTCAAACATGAGAGCGCCGGCACCTACGTCTGCACGGGCTGCGGATCCGAGTTATTCACGTCGACCACCAAGTTTGATGCCTGCTGTGGCTGGCCCGCGTTCTACGACCCCGCCCAACTTGAATCGATCACCACCAAACGGGACGTAACGATGGGCATGGTGCGCATTGAGGTCGTTTGCTCGACGTGCCAAGGCCACCTGGGCCACCTGTTCAAGGGCGAGGGGTTCGACACCCCCACCGACGAACGTTACTGCATCAACGCCACTTCACTTCACTTCGTGCCGGACGAATCCGATGCCTGAGTCCGCCCCCGCGTCCAACCGCTCCTGGCGCGGTCTCTGGCGTTTTGTGATCATCGGTCTCGGGAGCTACCTCGCGCTCACTTTCGGTGTCATCGCTCTCGTCGAAACCGCCCATCTGGGTGAACACTTGGCCTACGCCATCATGATCACCGCGGTCATGATCGCCAATTTCTACGCCAATCGACGCTTCGTCTTTCCTGCCAGTCGCACGGGTGCGCCAGCCCGCCAGGCGGCAAAATTTCTCCCCGCCGCCCTCTCGTTCGGCGTAATCGAGTTCGCCTTATTCTCTTTGTTCATCGGTCCCTTGGCCATCCCCTATGTCATCGCCATCGCGGTCACGTCCGCCGTGTCCTACGGCGCCAAATACTACGTCTTCTCCGTCTGGATTTTTCGCTGAGCCCGGGGCCACCAAAGCACCGTCACCATCGCCCCTCCGACCAACGCCGGAATCAGGGGCCGCTGCTCCACCAGCGATCGGATCGAGTCGCCCAACGTCCCCACTTGATTCGCATAAAGCAGATTCTCCACGGACGGGAAGTCTTGGAAAAACTGATGATACATAATCGCCGCCGTGGTCGTCAGGAGCCAACCCGCCGCCAACAACCATCGCAATGGTATCCAGATCACCGGAGCCAATCCCAGGGCCCAGACTGCTATGGAAAAGAGCGTGGCGAAGGACGGCACTGCCATAACCCCACTCACTCTGCCCCAATAGAGTTCCAGGAAAGTCATGAAACCATATAAGTGCGCATGCCCGTCCGCTTCCATTTTGCCACCTTGGTCAATTGCACCACGATCAACGCCACCGGCCCCACCCAATACTCGCTGACCACCAGATTCATCCCGAGCCACACGGCCGCCACGGCGAGTAGCGTTCGCGACAAAATCCACAGTCGCCACCGTTGCCAACGTCCGGTCAGGCCCCACAGCCACCACCAGACTACCCCTGCCACGATCGCCCCGCTCACGTAAGCCAGCGGCGGGACAAAACGCACTTCCCGATACGCAAACCAACTGTCGGCATTATACCAACGCACGCGGTCCCACACCAATCCCGGACGGATCATCAACACTCCACTTGTGGTCGGTTCCATCGACAACCAAGCACTGGTACGCTCCCTCGGGCGTGCTTCGGGGAGCGCCACTCGTTTCGACTCCACTCGGGTATTCCCGAGCGGATCGATTACGTCGATTACCGCCACATAGCCACTGTAGGCCTCATCTCGAGACGTGACTGTCCACCACGCGGGAATCCGACAAAGCGTCTGCGCCGGCAGGATGAACGGCATCCACCCCGGCGTATACTCGTCCCTCACCGGAATATTGCATAAGACAACTCTCGGAAAAACAATCTCCGGTCGCTCATTATTATACCAATACTCCCCTTCGACCACCGCATTGAACGACACTTGCACCGACGCGCGCATCGGATCCATCTCCACGACCGAAAAATCGAGAGCAAAATCCGTTTCCTTCAGCGTCGCCGCTGGATCCCGCCAATCGTAACGCGGTCCGTCCGACAACAACACTTCCGCGTCGTCGCCATACTACAGTTGATACGACAATCGCGCTCTTCCCTCCAGCGCCTGCGCCGAGCGAAATGTGCCCGTCACCTGCAATCGCTGGGGGCTGCGATCAAAGTTCGCTTCCAGGTGAAGTGCGTATCCCGCCGTCTCCACCTCCGCCCGCACCGGAGCACCGGAGCGTCGGGCGTCGCCCGGCCCATATCCAACACTACGTCCGGTCGGGTCTGTCCCGACATCACAATCACCCCCGCGAGGAACAGCACCACCCCACGAATCCATGTCGTTGTTTTCGTCATGGGAGTAATTTCTCCGGATGGTTGATGGACAGTCGTGTCAAAATTTCCTGATCAATCGGCAACACCCACGGCTCGATTCCCCCTCCCTTTGCATTTTGCCAAGGACCATGCGAGGCACTCACGGTGCGGCCCCACCCACCCCCAACCATTGCCCGTAAACGTCAACGGCACATTCAGTCCCAAATCCTGCAACACCATCACCGGCACATCCTGCAACTCGGCCATCAAATCCACCCGCTGCGCCGGCCGGTCGAACCCCACCATCACGAGCGGCACCGTGTCCGGAAACTCCCGTGGTAGGAACGAGTCCATATATGCCATCCATTCCACATCGATCGCACTGTCGTGATCCCCGTAAATCGCGACCAAACAGTCGTCAGCCACTCCGCCCGCCTCCAGCGCCGCAAAGAACCCCTGCAACGCATCATCCACGTATCGCGCGGACCGCAAATACTCCGCTTCGATCCGTCCCGGAGCCCGCCCGTCATGCTTGGCCAAATAAGTGTAGAGATGGTGGTTCGTCAGAGTAATGACATGGAGAAAAGTCGGGACCTTCGCCTCCGTGATCACTCGCGCCGCCTCCTCCAAGACCACCCGATCCGACCAGCCCCAACCGATCTCCTCGCTCAAGTCCATGTCGTCCTCGAACCGCATCTCGTCGTACCCCAACGCCGTATGGGCTTCCTTCCGATAGCCAGAACACACCGTTGAACCCGTGCAACGACTTCGTCTCATACCCCGCTTCCTTCAACACCCGTGGCATCGAAGGGATTCGGTCCAGATGTTGACGCACATACACCGGCGGCCGTGGCACCGGCACCGCCGAGGTCAGCACCAAAAATTCCCCATCCGTCGTCCGCCCACTGGCCGTATTATCCATCGCATTGGTGAAATACACATTCCGCTCCGCCAATCCCTCCAGAAACGGCATGACCGGCTCCCCGTTCCACCGCCCTCCGACCATCAATCCATCCATGGACTCCAACTGGATGTAAATCACGTGCTTGCGCTTCTTCTCTCCGGTTGCATGATAAAAGGGTAGAACTCAACTCAACTCAACTCAACTCAACTCAACTCAACTCAACTCAACTCAACTCAACTCAACTCAACTCAACTCAACTCAACTCAACTCAACTCAACTCAACTCAACTCAACTCAACTCAACTCAACTCAACTCAACTCAACTCAACTCAACTCAACTCAACTCAACTCAACTCAACTCAACTCAACTCAACTCAACTCAACTCAACTCAACTCAACTCAACTCAACTCAACTCAACTCAACTCAACTCAACTCAACTCAACTCAACTCAACTCAACTCAACTCAACTCAACTCAACTCAACTCAACTCAACTCAACTCAACTCAACTCTGCTCGACGTCGCGCCAACCCTTCCAAATACTCCCGATACGGTGTCGCATCGACATCCGCCAATTAGGATCGTCGCCACCAACGTTGCACCGTGTCCGTCAGGTCGAAGAAAAAATACCCGCCATACCCCATTCGTTGCACCGCCTGATCGTTGATCAGTCGCCCGCGCAACAAATTCCAGTCCTCCCGAGGCCAGGTCACCACCGCGACGATCATCATGCCTACCAACCAGATTCCGAGCGCAGCCTTTCGCATCAAACGCCAACTTCCTTCGCGGTACTATTCCGCTCCAAAATCGCTCCCGGAGAATGCTCTCCCGTCGCCCAGACTGCCAACACGCTTGTGAATACTATTTCCATACGCCTGCTGTGAGGCTCCTGAACCAGACTCCCGGAGCAATTAATTTCTCACGGCCTGCACGACAGCCGAGTCTCCCATACCCCTTTATCACCCGTCCCCCTCTTACATTACATTTTTGAAAGGTTCCCCCCCTCCAACCTTGAAGTCCTGCGCCCAACGCGTTTTCTCCCGATTCCCTGTTCAACCCCATCCATTTATGATCGAAGTCACAGGTCTCAGTAAGACCTATGGCTCCAAGCGAGCCGTCAACGGCGTCAGTTTCACTATCAAACCTGGCGAAATTCTCGGATTTCTCGGACCCAACGGCGCTGGCAAATCCACGACCATGAAAATGATCACGGGCTTCCTGCGGCCGACCGCCGGCACCGCCATCGTCGGCGGACACGACGTCACCCGCGATCCCGTCGCCGTCAAACGCCAGATCGACTACCTGCCCGAGAGCGCTCCCGCCTATGACGAAATGACCGTCGAAGAATTCCTTCTCTTCATTTCCGAAGCGCGCGGGTTCCGCGGCACCGCCCGCTCCGCTCCCGTCGATCGCGCCATCCGCCTGACTAATCTCGAGGGCGTGCGCCACCAATTCATCGAAACCCTCTCCAAGGGCTACAAGCAACGGGTCGGCTTCGCTCAAGCCCTCCTCCACGATCCCTCAGTGCTCATCCTCGACGAGCCTACCGACGGCCTCGACCCCAATCAAAAGAACGAGGTTCGCGCGCTCATCAAAGAGCTCGCCACCGACAAGGTCGTCGTCCTCTCCACTCACATCCTCGAGGAGGTCGAAGCCATCTGCACGCGCATCATCCTCATCTCCGAGGGCCGGGTCGTCGACGACGAATCTCCCGCCGCCTTCCAGGCCCGCCAACCCGACGCCCGCCTCGACACCATCTTCGCCTCCCTCACCACCTCGGACGTCTGAGTCCCACCGGCCTCTGCCCTCTCCGTTAGGATTTGAAACCTAGGATTAAGGATTTCCCCCATGCCTCAGGTTCTGCCCGTCTTTAAACGTGAATTCCTCGGCTATTTCCGTTCTCCGGTCGCCTACGTCTTCCTTGTCGTTTTTCTCATGGCCGCCGTTGGCCTCGCCTTTTTTGTCGGTCGCTTCTTTGACGCCGGGCAAGCCAGCCTCAAAAGCTTCTTTGTTTTCCACTCGTGGCTCTTCCTCTTCCTCATCCCCGCCGTCGGCATGCGCCTGTGGTCCGAGTAAAAACGCCCCGGCACCGTCGAACTGCTCTTCATTCTGCCCATCACCACCCTTGAGGCCGTCATCGGCAAATACCTCGCTGCCTGGGCCTTCCTCGCCGCCGCCATCCTGTTGACCTTTCCCATGGCCTTGACCGTGGGTTACCTCGGAGACCCCGATTGGGGCGCCATCTTCTCCTGTTACCTGGGCAGCATCCTGATGGCCGGCTCGTATCTCGGCGTCTGCTCCCTCACTTCCGCGATGACCAAAAATTAGGTCATCAGTTTCGTCCTCAGCTTGGTTGCTTGCTTCATCCTGGTGTTTCTGGGCTGGAGCATTTTTAGCGAACTCCTCGAGAGTTTTCTGCCTCTCGCCCTCGCCGATGTCCTCGCCAACTTCTCCTTCGTCACCCACTTCGATCCCTTCACCAAGGGCATCGTCGATCCCGCCGATATCGTGTTTTTTCTCTCCCTCACCGACTTCACGTTGTTTCTCAACGTCGTCGTCCTCGAACGCTGAACCATTGCCCGCATCGCCATGAAACCCAGCGCTAAACTGCTCGCCATCGCCCTCCTGCTCGTCGGCCTCGTGTTCGTCAATTTCTTCGCGTCTCAGCTGCCTTTCCGCGCCGACACCACCGCCGAGAATATCTACACGCTGTCACCCGGCACCAAGTCCCTCCTTTCCAAGATCGAGGAACCCGTCGTCCGCGCGCGGACTTCGCAACCATCTCCTACAAAAACTACGCCGCCCGCGTGGAGGAAATGCTGCGCCAATACTCCCGCGCGGCCCGAGGCAAACTCGTCCTGAAGGTGATCAACCCCGAACCCAACACCCCGGAGGAAGAAGCCGCCGCACGGTCCGGGATCCAACCTCCACTCATCCCGGGCGCCGGCGAGCAAGTTTACTTCGGCCTGTCCGCCCGCCAGGCAGACCTTTCCGAAGTCCTCACGTCCTTTAACCCCCAACGGGAGCAATTCCTCGAATACGATCTCTCCCAGCTGATCCATAGCGTTCAGGTCTTCGAAAAACGCCGTCTGGGCCTCATCTCCAGTCTGCCGCTCCAGGCGCCTCCCTTTAATCCCATGATGGCTCAAATGGGTCAAAGCCTCCCCCCCGATCAATTCATCATCGGGGAATGGAGTCGCACCTTCGACATCGTGCCCATCGAACCGACTGCCACCGAACTGCCGGGTAATCTCGACGTACTCGTCGTCATCCACCCGCAGGGACTGTCCGAAGATCTTGAATACGCCATTGATCAGGCCTTGCTCGGCGGCACACCCGTCTTCCTCGCCGTAGACCCGTCTTCCGAATTCTTCAAGCGTCAGGCCGGCCAGCAGCAAATGATGATGGGGGGCCCGACGCCCAACGTGACCTCCGACCTGCCTCGCCTGCTTTCCGCCTACGGCATCACCTACACCGCCAACAGCGTCACCGGCGACTTGCTCTACGGAGCCCAAGTGCAAACCGGTGGCGGCCAAATCTCCCGCTTCCCGCACTGGCTGCAACTGCCCGCCGAAAGCTTCAGCACCGAGGTCATGCCCACCGCTCAACTCAACTCCATGGTTCTCGTCGAATCCGGTCACCTGGGCCTCGCGACCGATAGCGATCTCACCTTTCAACCGCTGATTCAAACCTCCGATCAAGCGGGTGATATCCCGCCCATGATGCTCCAGTTTGCCCAACCCGAAATCATCGCCCGCGAGGTGACCGTGTCAGGCGTGCAAACCGTGGCCGCCATGGTAACCGGCACATTCAAAACCGCCTTCCCGGATGGACGTCCGAGCTCGCCCAAGGCCGACGATGCCGACGACCCCCTAGCCAACGACCTGTTCCGCGTGCCCGAGGCCACATCCGGCGACGGCACTCTCGTCATCATCGCTGATACGGACTGGATCCTCGATACTGACTCCGTGCGGCGCTCGAATTTCCTCGGCATGCAGACGGCTCAACCGCTCAACGACAACCTGGCCTTCGCCTCCAACATGGTCGAGTTCCTCGCCGGCTCCCGCGACCTGATCTCCATCCGTACCAAGGGGAGCTCCGTGCATCCGTTTACTGTCGTCCGCGATATGGAAGCAGATGCCCAGAAACGCTACCAGGAACAACTCCAAGCTCTTGAGGGCCGGCCACAACAACTCACCCAACTGCAGTCCCAGGTCGGTGACAGCGGCCTGCTGGTCGCCTCCCCCGAGGTCGCCGCGAGCATCGCCGAATACCAGGCCCAGGAGGCCGAAATGCACCGCGAACGCCGCGACATCCGCCGCGCCCTTCGCGAAGATATTGATGCCCTCGAGACCAAACTCGTTCTGCTCAACCTCTTCGCCGCCCCCTTGCTCATCGGTGTCTTCGGACTCTGGTTCCACCGGTCTCGCCGCCGCTAATCCGCCCGCCTTCCGCCTCCGCTCGAATCCGGAATCTTCGTTCCTCCTTCAGCCATGAATCTCAAAAACCTCACCCTCGCCGTCATCGTGCTGGCCGCCTGGCTCAACCGCCCCGCCGTACCTCTGATGTGGATCCCCTCGTCGGTCAGTCCGTGCTTACCCCGGCCGTCGCCAACGCCGCCAATGCCGTGACCATCACCAACGCCGACCACAGCGTCAGTCTCACTCAATCCGAATCCGGCGCTTGGACCGTTTCGTCCTACCACGACCTGCCCGCCGACCTCTCCAAACTTCGTCGGCTCATGCAGGATCTCACCTCCGCCGACATCGATCGCGTCGTCACCCGCAACGCCGAACGCATCGCTCGCCTCGAGTTCGGTTCCGCCGGCGTGAAGCTCACCGGCGTCGACGGCTCCACCTGGAACGCTGATTTTGGCAAAACCTCCGATCGGGGCGGCCGCTACGTTAGCTTCGACTCCGCCGGCGACGCCCCCGCCTACCTCAGCCTCTTCGCCGCGTCCCTCGACGCCATCCCGAAAAATTGGGCCGACAGCAAACTCCTCAGTTTTTCCGCCGATGACATCGCCCAAATAACCTACACGCTACCCGGGATCGCCCCCCTGACGGTCTCACGCGAAACCGCCGAATCGGCGTGGACTTCCCCCGACCTTGCCGAGGGCCAACAACTCAAAACCACTCGACTCAACTCCACCCTCACGTCTCTGAGTAACCTCCGGTTCACCGACACCGCCGCCACCGACGCCACCGATGCCGTGGACGCCGCTTCCTCGTCCACGCAACGCGCCATCTCCCTCATCACTTTTGACGGCCAAACCGTCAGTATTAACTTGGCCCGTCGCGCCGAACAAATCATCCCCCGGGAACCGCCCCCCTCAACCGACTCCGAAGAGTCTTCCTCTTCAGACACGCCGCCCGTGCCTACCACTGAAACCATCCCGGCCGGTCCGGTCTTCGTGAAAATCACCGGCCCCTCCGCGCTCTCGCCTCCGCCAGCGATCACCTCGCCTTCAAGGTCGCCGATTACAGCTTCACCGGCCTCCCCTCCACTCCACTCTGGCCGACCTCACCGAGCCCACCCCGGCCCCATAGGCCATCAACCTAGAAAACGCGGTCCACATAATAAACGCATGTAACAAAGTTATGTTACCCAGCAGGTTAGTGGGTTTCGAACGTGCACCCGCCGACTCACCCGACAGGCAGGGCTATTTCATAATAAAATGTAAGTTACAGGTAGATAATATTATATGTAATTTACAATAAACTTTTTCCGGCATGTCCGACCAGAGTCTGCAACTATTTGAGAAAACGACCCGTCCAAACCGCCGTCAGAGATACCTGCTGGATCATGCTACAATCCGGTTGCTCGACGATCAAGCCGAGATAGAGCGATGGAACGACCTGATCCGCACTCACCATTATTTGCGCAGTGCGAACGTGGCTGGAACAGCGCTGCGCTACGTGGTGGAAGTGGCAGGGAAATGGGCGGCACTGCTTTCGTTCAGCTCCGCAGTCTACCATCTTAAAGGCACGCGACAGCTACATTGGCTAGGAAGCATGGCAGCGCCTCGAACTGCTCGTTGCCAACAGCCGCTTGCTGATTGTTGGGTCGTCGCGCTCCATGCCAAATCTGGCGTCCCAAAGCCTCTCGCTGGCGCTCAGACGCCTGCCCGAAGACTGGCGTGGTGCTTTTGGCTCAGAACCTGTCGCAGTCGAGACTTTCGTGGATCCGGAGTTTTTCGAGGGCACTTGCTATAAGGCCGCCAACTGGACGGTGGTGGGTTCGAGCCAGGGGTTCGCCCGCCAAGCGGCAGATTTTTACCAGCATCACGGCAAGCCCAAGACGATTCTGATGTATCCACTGCGGCAGGACTTCAAGGAGCTGCTGTACCGCGAGGAGCTACCCGAGCCCTACCATGGCTCCTGCCAGCAGCAGCAAAAGCGGTATCCGCGCCTTGCCGAAGGTAAGGCGATCGGCTCGCTAATGGAAGGCTTCGGGTTGCTCGAGGACCGGCGCGAGCGCAAGGGGCGCCGATATCGCCTCTCCGGTTTGCTCGGTGTGGTCGTTTGCGGATACGTCGCGGGGTGCCGCTCGCTGGAGCAGTGCGCCGCCTTCGCCGCTGCGTTGAATCAAAGGCAGTGCCGCAGCTTCGGCTTCTGGCGTGCCCCCGGCACCGGCAAGCTCGTCGCCCCCTCCCATACGACACTATGGCGAGCCATTTGCGCTGCGCAGCCAGAGGCCTTCGATAAAGTCGTGGAAACATGGCTCCGGCAGCATCAGCACGACGCCCCGCAGGCCATCGCCATCGACGGCAAGGTGATCAGGGCGACGGCGACACCCGCCAATCCTGAGGCCTTGAGCGTCTCGGCGATCAGCCATAGCCTAAGGGTTTTTTTTTCAGCAACCTTTGCGTCAGGGGAAAGAACCACGAGCCGCAGGCCGTCGTCGATCTGCTCGGCAAGATCGGTCCGATCGATGGAACGCCCGTAACCATTGACGCCCTATACTGCCGCAGGACGCTAGCCCACAGCATCGTGCAGGAGCACGGAGCCGATTATCTGATGAGCGTGACGGGCAACCGCCCGGCGCTGCGCAAGGCCATCGGCAAAAGGATGGATGCCAGCGAGGTCAGGAAGATCTTCACCCTGGAAAGGGGCCATGGCAGGACCGAGCGCCGCAGCATCGCAGCGATCGACGCCAGCCCGACCGACCTGACCCTTCGCGGCGCAGGCCGGCCGGATCACCCGAGAGCGCGAGAACCTCACGACAGATAAAAAACAAATCCAATGCATCGTTTTCGTGACCAGCCAAGATTGCACCCAAGCCGATCCGGCCAAGCTACTCGCTCAGGCCACAGGACATTGGAAGATCGAGAACGCTCTTCACTACCACAAAGACGCTTCCATGGGTGAAGACCGATGCTACGCCCGTAAATGGCCAACGATCTCGCTGCTCGCAACGATTAGATCCCTGGTGATCACCGTGCTTGGCAGACTCAAAGAGTCGCTGCCATGCGTCCAAGAGGCTATGCGCCAACGCCTACAACGCGGTTAGCTTCGCAACCAAGCCCCTCAAAATCGTTTTCAATAACCTTTCTTGAAATTGCCCTGCCTGCCAGGTGATCGAATCGATGCCTGCGACGGACCGTAACTCGTTCCCACTTCACGCCCTTCGTTCCCTTGTATGTTCGAACCGATGTGAAGAACGAGCGAGGACGGAGCCGAATGCAGCCTCCGAGAATGGACCATAGAGTTCGTCGCAGGAGGCTGCATTCGGCGCGAATGCACATGCGAGGTAAATGCCTTGAATGATGCTCGCCAGGGTGCGGTGCAGACTGGCCGTCTGCACCGCACGGCAACCCAGAGGCCGATTTGTTACCCGAGGATTTACCTCGAACAGAAGCCCTGGGCCCGGGTTGCCGACCTGGTTGAACTCGAACCGCTGAGAGAGCCCTGAGCTCGTATAACAAGATGGAGCAAACCACCCCTGAAAATCAAATCACCTATGTTGGTGTGGATATCGCCAAAGATCGTCTCGACTACACCGTCGATGATACTCGCTATGCCCACGTCGAGAACACCCACCGAGGCCACCGAGCCTTGATCAAGCACCTCCAGAGCCTGCCCAATGCCCGGGTCGTATGCGCAGCGACTGGCGGCTACGAGCGTGCCATTGTCGCCGCATTGCTCTTGGCCCAGATCCAAGTCTGCGTGGTCAAATCCAGGACGTGTGTGCGTCTTTGCCCGCGCCGCCGGCTTTGCTCGCCAAGACCGACCCACTCGACGCTCAACTGTTGCGCCGCTTTGGGTTACAAATGAAGCCACGCCTGCACCGTGCCCTCGACGAAGCGGCCGCTACCTTGCGTGAGCTGCTCGACTATCGCCGGCAGATCAGTGATCAACTCGTCGCCACAGGCAACCGGTGCGAGTTGGCTGGACGCATTTTGCGTGAACGTCTTGAGATCCTGCGGGCGCTTTTAGCCACCGAGCTCGAACAAACCGATGCACTGATTAAAACGCACATCCACGAGGACGACCGTCTACGCACCAAAGCCGCTCGACTGCGCGAACTCCAAGGCGCAGGACCCGTGCTCGCCGGCCACCCTGCTCGCCTACGGGCCTGAACTCTGAAAAATCGAATCGGGCCAACTCGCCGCTCTGATCGGTGTGGCCCCGTTCGCCCACGACAGCGGGCGGCGACATCGTTGCCGACATGTGCGCGGCGAGCGTCATTCCGTGCGCCAGGTCCTCTACATGGCGGCGGTCTCTGCCATCCGATGTAACCCTGTCATGCGCGCGTTTTATCGGCGCCTCGTTGAGGCTGGGAAACTGAAGAAAATAGCCCTTATCGCGGTCATGCGCCAAATGCTACATGCTCTCAATCTCTTGGCCGCTAATCCCAACTTTGTCCTTGTTCGCTAACACCGCTGCTTCTGTCACATCCCACTTCGGAATTTAGGATCAAAAGGGCATTTCGCGCGGACGCCCCCGCCGTGCCTCTCCGCCGTCATCACCCTCCGTCACGTCTTAACCAGACCGCCGCCGGTCATGTGCCGCCATCAACGCCCGCGATATCGCAATCTCCACCTTGTTGCGCGAGTGATTGATATTCTGCCGTAAACTGCGCCGCGCCCCCTCCACATCCGCGCGTTCCAACGCCTCCAGAAGACTCAAGTGCTCTCCCGCCGTCTCTTGAATACGATGGGAATTGATGATCGCCGAAAGCCGCACAAAACGCAACCGGACGTTGATCGTGCGCAACGCCCCTAGAATCGCCGTGTTGCCCAACGTTTCCGCCAACTCAAGGTGAAACGCCGTATCGCTGTCCACCAACATGTGACGATCAATTACCGCATCCGCTTTCACATGTAACCACGGCTCCCAATTCGCTCGCTGTTGCGTAAACCACTCCGCCGACGGCCGCTTGGCTGTGGCCAACGATTCCACCACAAACAACTCCAACGCCTGGCGCATGTCATACAGCTCGTGCGTCTCGTGCACATCAGGCTGGATGACAAAACACCCCTGATTCGGGACTTTCTCCACCAATCCCTGCTCCGCCAGGGCTCTCAAAGCCTCGCGCCCCGGAATTCGACTCGCCGAAAACTCCGCGCATAACGCCACTTCACCCAAATGATGCCCGGGCGGATAGTGCCAATTGAGCACTCGCTCCCGCAATTTGGCCAAAATCACCCCCCACGGTGGGCCGCATTTCCCGGGTGGTTTGAGCTTTTTTGTCCGGTCTCCTTCGCCGTAACTGAGGACATAGGGGCCATTGGAGCCCATTCCCCCGGGCACGCAACTCTGAACACAATATTGAATCCCATTTTAGGATACATGATTGTATGCATTGGCATGACTGCTGCTCAAAGCCTGTCGGTTTCATCCTCTGTTCAAATTGAACCACCGACCTATCATGCGCTTGTCCGCTTCCATATCTTCGCCCCGAACGCCCTTGGCTCGCACCGCGATCACCTCGGTCTTTTGGGCCCTTTTCACTCCGTGTCTGCTTCTCGCCCAAGAAGAGACCGACTCTGACGTCGTCCTCATGGATGCTTTCATCGCCGCCGCCGAAGACGACGTCTATGAGGTCCTGCCCACCCGCGAATCCACTTTGGTCTTTGGCACCAGTCGCGATCTCTCCGAAACCCCGCACTCGGTCACGCTGATCGAAAGTGCGCTCACCGATCTCTACGGCATTCGCACGGTCAACGACTTCGTGGCCGTCACCGCCGGGTCCTTTACGGGCAACTACTGTGGCGTCCCCGGCGCGCTCGATGTCCGCGGCGAACGGGCCGACAATTTCTTCCGGGGGTTCCGCCGCATCGAGAATCGCGGCAACTTTCCCACCCCCATCGCGTCCACCGACTACGTCGAAATCATCAAGGTCCGGCGCCTCCCGTTTACGGCGGCGGCAAAGTCGGCGGCATCCTTAACTTCATCCCCAAAACCGCTAAAAGTAAGACCGCCAAGTTCATCGATTCCCCGCAAGGTCTCGTGACCTTCACCACGGGCAACTACGGTAAACTGTCCGCCAGTATCGAATACTGCATGCCTTTCGACATCGCCGGTAAACGCTCCGGCGCCTACTTCTTCATCTCCGCCGAAGACTCCGACCACTACTACAACGATATCTACAACAAGGGCGTTCTCGTTCAGGCCGCATTTGATACCGAAATCTCCGACTCCGTATTGCTCGAATACGGTTTCATGGCGCAATGATCCGACCTCAACCAGAGCCTGGGCTGGAACCGCGTGACCCAGGAACTCATCGATACTGAAGGCGGGCGCTATCTCAGCGGTCAGGCCCAACTCAATCTGGACACCGACGGCAACGGCATCCTGACGCCGTCCGAAGTCGGCGCCTTCTCTCTCGAGCAATTCGCCTTTGCCGACCCCTTCCCTTACGACGCCCTCAGCGACAACCAAAAGGCCGCCTTCGCGTTCGACCCGGCTACCGTCGGTTACGTGCCTATCAGCCATCACCAGGTACAGGTTGACCCGCTCGACTTCGCCACGACCGATGCCCTCACGCTCTACTTCGACCTCACCAAGACGTTCAGCCCAAACCTCAAGGTGAAGAATTAGACGTTCTACGATTCCATGAATCACCCCAAGTATTCGAGTTATGGATTCACCGCCGACTACGTGGCCATGGCCTTCGAAAACAAAACCACAGTGTGGAATGGTCCGTTATTCCCTCCGATAATGCTCAACTGGATACCGTTTTTGGCGTGGCCTACCGCTACTCGGACGGCGACGAACGCGAATCACGCGGCCGTGGCTACCAGGTGTTCGATCGCCGCGACATCTCCGTTCCCGGCACGGCCAATGAACGTTTCGAAGGTGCCTACACCGACCGGCACCGGCAACGTGCCCTACAACTGGCGCCAGGAGGGTGCCTTTTCCGACGTCGGAGGCTTCGGACTGCTGGACGGTAAGTTCGGCCCCTTCGGCGCCATCGTCAGCGGTCGCTACGACCGCTATGAAGCCACCACCTTCGGCACCGATCTCGGCGGTAACTACGACTCAGCCACCGATTCCGAAAGCGCTTTCACCTATAACGCCAGCCTGACGGCCGAATTGACCGAGGACATCAACGCCTACGTGACCTACGCGGAATCCAGCTATCTCGAACTCGGCCAAGGTGGGATGATCGCCCGCCAAAACATCGAACAGGGTGTCTGGATTCAGGACTCGGAGATCACTGAGATCGGATTCAAAGGCACTCTCGCCGACAAGCGTCTCTACGGCACGCTCGCTTACTACCAGCAGGAAAATACGGCGTTCAACAATCTGTCCGATGGCTTCGACTACTATGATTCCTCCGGCGTCGAGCTCGAGATGCGCTATGCTCCGACCAAGTCCCTCAGCTTCACCGCTGCCGGCACCTGGCAGAAAACGACCCAACTCAACACTCCGTTCTTCCTCGGCATATCTCCGGAGACGCTCGGACTTGATCCGGCCTTGGTCTACGGTGGTCGCTTCACCGGTCTCGGCGCCATCATCGGCGCCCACGCTCCCATCGAATCGCCCACGCCCCAGACGGTCTTCTCGCTCAACGGCACCTACACCGCCGAGGCCGGTTGGGGCGCGTCTCTCGGCGCCACTTACGTGTCGTCCTTCTTCTCTGGATACTCCCAGGAGGTCACTTTGCCCTCCTACCTCGTCACCCGTGCCGCGTTGTTCTACAATACCGGTAACTGGTCGTTCCGTCTCAACGCGAACAACATCTTCGACGAGAAGTATTACAATCCTCAGTTTTTGTTCTGGGATGTATTCGTGAGCCCCAGCGTCGGTCCCACCGTCGAGCTGACCACGAGCTACAAGTGGTAATTTCAGCGCTGGTGTTGGTCGTATCCCGGGAGGAGGCATTTCTTCACCTCCCCCCGGCTTCTTTCCTGCTGTCCGCTCAATCTCGCCCATGTTCCCTGTCAACGATCCCGCCACCGTCGCCGCGGTCACCGCCGTTTTTCACGCGTACGAATCCGCACTCGTGACCAATGATGTTCCGGCTTTGAGAACCTTCTTCTGGGACTCCGCCGCCGCCGTGCGCTTTGGCACCGACGAGCAACTCTATGGGATCGAGGAAATCAGTACCTTTCGCCAAAATCGCGTCATCGATATCAGCAACCACCAGGGCGTGCGCACCACCATCACCACGTTCGGCTCCAGCGTCGCCACCATGTATGAATACGTGGCGACGATCGACGGTCAGGAGGGGCCGGGGCGCCAGTCCCAAAGCTGGATCTGCTTCGACGGGGTGTGGAAAATTGTGGCCGCCCACGTTTCCCGCGCTTCATCCACGTCCCCGGCATCTCCAGATTGGCCGACCTTTCTGCAACAGGCCACGGCCATCCAGAACCTGGATATCGATCCGGCCTCCCGTGCCGGCGTCATCATGCACCTTCGCACCATCGCGGGTCTCGCCGCGCCTTTGCTTGCCTTTGAGCTGCCGCTTCACACCGAACCTGCTCCGGTTTTTGTGCCATGAACTTTGATCCTGCCACCGCCACCGAGATCAGCGCCGCCGTGCGTGCTGGAAAAGTCAGCGCCCGCCACGTCACGGAAGCCTTGCTCATCCGGATCGAGGCCACCCACCAGGATCTCAACGCGTTCACCCTTGTCACCGCCGCTCGCGCCCGCGCCGAAGCCGATGCTGTCGATGCGCAGGTTGCCACCGGACAAGACCCGGGGCCCTTGGCCGGTGCCCCCTACGCAGTTAAAAATCTCTTCGATCTCGCCGGCGAAATCACCGTCGCCGGCTCGAAGATCAACCGTGACGATTCACCGACCTCCTCCGATGCCACCGCCGTCGCCCGCCTCCGCCAGGCCGGTGCCATCTGTCTCGGTGCCCTCAATATGGGCGAATACGCCTACGACTTTGTGACTGAAAACGCCCACGATGGCGCGACTCACAATCCTCACGATTTGCGCCATTCCGCCGGCGGTTCATCCGGCGGATCCGGCGCAGCCGTCGCGGGCGGGCTCACCTGATTCACGCTTGGCACCGATACCAATGGTTCCATCCGTGTGCCGTCCAGCTTCTGCGGCATCTGGGGACTACGTCCCACCTATGGTGCGCTTTCCCGCGGCGGCTCCTTCGCTTTCGTCGATAGTCTCGACACCATCGGACCATTCGCTCGTTCGGTCGCCGATCTCGCGGCCACCTACGACGTGATGGCCGGCCCCGACTCTGGCGACGCCGCCTGTGCCCGCGTGAAACCTTCCGCTCTACTGCCGCAAATAGACTTGGGCGTCGCCGACCTCCGCATCGCCCGGTTGGGAGGTTACTTCGCCAGTGGCGCGGAAGCTCAGGTACACGACGCCGCGGATACCGTGGCCCGGGCTCTCGAGGTTTGCCGGTCTGTCGAACTGCCCCACCCCGACCTCGCCCGCACTTCCGCCTTCATCATCACTTCCGCCGAAAATGGAGCCCGCCATCTCTCCCGCTTGCGCACCCGGGCGGCCGATATTGATCCCAATTGTCGCGATCGTTTACTCGCCGGCGCTCTCGTTCCCGCCTCTTGGGTCGATCAGGCCCAGCGCTTCCGCGCATGGTGGCGCGACCAATTTCTCGCCCTGTTCCAAGATGTCGATGTGCTCATCGCCCCGGCCACTCCATTGCGAGCCCCGGTGTTGGGGAAAAAGACGCTGACCGTTAACGGTGAAGAACTCCCGCTGCGCCCCAACCTCGGGTTGTTCACTCCGCCCATCTCGCTGGTCGGACCTCCCATCGTTGCCGCCCCAATCCACGTTCCCGGTGAACTGCCCTGTGCCGTGCAACGCATCGGGGCTCCGTTCGCCGAAGCCAAACTCCTGCGGGTCGCTCGTGCCTTGGAGACCGCTGGGATCTGCACCGCCCCTGTCGCGACCACTCAACTCTGCTCCGCCCGATGAGCGCCACCACCATTCCCATCGATGCCGAACCCTTCACCTTCTCTTTTGACCCGCAGTCGTGTGCGTTGCTCATTATTGCCATGCAACGTGACTTCCTCGAACCCGGTGGGTTTGGCGAAACTCTCGGCAATGATGTGTCCTTGCTGCGCCGCGCCATCGAACCCCATCGCCGACTGCTCGCCGCCTAGCGTTCTTGCGGACTCACGGTGCTGCACACACGCGAAGGGCACGCCCCCGATTTATCCGACCTCCCTCCAGCCAAACATCACCGTGGCAATCCTGCCCTCACCATCGGAGACCTCGGTGCCATGGGCCGCATTCTCATCCGCGGTGAACCGGGCCACGACTTTATCGCCGAACTCACGCCTCTCCCCGGTGAAGTCATTATCGATAAACCGGGCAAAGGTGCCTTCTACGCCACCACGCTCGAAACAGAACTCCAGTCCCGAAGGATCACCCAACTCGTGGTGACCGGCGTCACCACTGAGGTCTGTGTCCACACCACGGTGCGCGAAGCCAACGATCGTGGCTACGACTGCCTCGTCCCCTCCGACGCCACCGCATCCTACTTCCCCGTGTTTCACGCCGCCGGACTGGCCATGATCAAAGCCCAGGGCGGCATCTTTGGCTGGGTCAGCGATACCGACCACGTGCTCGCCGCCCTCTCCGCTTCATCCTCTTCCGTATCCACATGACCACGACAACCGCTTCGACTCCATTCCGCCCCAAATTATGGGTGGCCGGTGACTGGAACGCCTTCTTCGGGTTCGGCACCAACATCCTGGTCAACGTGCTGACACTGACCGGACTGCTGCGCTTCGTGCTCGAGTTCCCTAATGATTTCGTTTTCGGCCGCATTCTGCCCGCCGTCGGCCTCATGCTATGTATGTCGACGTGTTACTACGCATGGCTGGCCTACAGCCTGGCCAAACGCACCGGCCGCAACGATGTCTGTACACTCCCCTCCGGACCCGGCGTGGGACACATGTTCATCTGTGTGTTCGTGGTGATGTTGCCCATCAAACTCGCCACCGGAGATCCTATCAAAAAGCCTGGGAAACCGGTCTGACTTGGGTGTTCATCCAAAGTATCGTGCTCGTGATCGGTGGCTTCATCGGCAAATGGTCACCCCGCGCGCCGCCTTGCTCGGCACTCTGGCCGGAGTGTCGATCACCTTCATTTCCATGCGGCCGGCTCTGCAAATGTTCCTCACCCCAACCATTGGACTGGTCTGTTTCGCCATCCTGCTGGTGAATTGGTTTGGGGGCGTGCGCTTTTTCAAGGGTCTGCCCGCCGGATGCATCGCTCTCGCCGCCGGCACTCTCATCGCCTGGGGCTCCAATCTCTTTGATCTCAACTACGGCGGCCTCACACTCCAAGGACTCACCGAGTCGTTCACCCACTTCGGTTTCCGCATCCCCCTGCCCGCCATCGGTCACACCTTCTCCGGTTTTGAATACCTCGGCGTGCTGTTGGTGACCGCCATTCCTTTTAGTCTCTACGACTTTGTCGAAGCTATCGACAACGTCGAAAGCGCCGCCGCTGCCGGCGACAGTTTTCCCACCACTCGCGTGCTCGTTGCCGACGGAGTCATCAGCATGGTGGGTTGCCTTATGGGCAATCCCTTCATCCTCGCCGTTTACATCGATCACCCGGAATGGAAGGCCATGGGCGGACGCTGCGGCTCCTCCTTCGCCACGGGAGCCATGGTCATCATCCTGTGCTGGTTTGGCATCGTCTCGGTCATGCTGGCCGCGATTCTCATCGTGGCGATTTTGCCCATTTGGCTCTACATTGGCATGTTGATCGGCTCTCAGGCCTTTCAGGAAACCCCGCGTCGGCACGCTCCCGCCATCATTCTGGCCATCGTACCTCATATCGCCCACTGGGCCACCGGTATGATCACCGGCGCACTCACCTCCGCCGGCGTAACGGAAGGCACCCCCGAGATCATGACCAACCTGGGCAACGAGGGCGTCATGCTACCTGGCCTTCATATTCTTGGCGGCGGTACTGTCCTCACCGGGATTATCCTCGCCGCCATGACCGTATTCATAATCGAACGACAACTCTGGCGGGCCAGCATCTTCGCCGCCGCCTCCGCCGTCTTGACTTTCTTTGGTTTCATGCACGGCGAACACATCGGTATCGCCCAAATCCCTGCCGTGGCAATCGGTTATGTGATGGTCGCCATCTTCCTCGCCGGCTGTGCCAAGTGTTCTCCGGTCACCCCGATCATGATCGCCCACGGCTCCGAAGAAGAGACCGAAGAAATTGCTCCGATTGTCGGATAACTCCCTCCCCCCTTGCCTTCGACCTCGCGTCTCTTCGCGAAGCCTATGCTGGCGGCACTACCACTCCCGCTGAGATTATCGCCGAAGTGGGACGACGCATTGACGCTCTCGCCGACGATGCCATATGGATCCACCGTCTGAGTCCCGCCGAACTCGCCGATCACATCTCGCGAGTCATCCAGCGGGGACCTGAAACTCAGCCACTCTACGGGGTGCCGTTTGCCATCAAGGACAACATCGATCTCGCCGGCACCCCCACCACCGCCGCGTGCCCAGATTTCGCTTACACCCCCACCCAATCCGCCCCGGTCGTGCAACACTTGCGCGATGCTGGTGCCATTCCCATCGAGAAAACCAACCTCGATCAATTCGCCACCGGTCTCGTCGGGGTCCGCTCACCCTACGGTACACCTCGCAACCCGCATCACCCCGCCATGATTCCCGGCGGGTCCAGTAGTGGCTCCGCCGTCGCCACCGCCCCCGGTTTGGTCAGCTTTGCCCTCGGCACCAATACCGCTGGCTCGGGGCGCGTCCCTGCCTCCTTCAACAATCTCGTGGGACTCAAACCGACCCGGGGATGGTTCAGAACCAGCGGAGTCGTGCCTGCCTGCCGCTCCCTCGACTGCGTCTCCATCTTTGCTCTCAACGTTCCCGACGCCACCACCGTTTCCACCATCATTGGGCAATACGACCCCACCGATCCATTCTCCCGCGCCGCGCCAAAGCCCGCGTCATCTGCGCTTACTGGCGCGTTCCGCTTCGGCGTGCCTCAACCCGATCCACTGGCTTGGTTCGGCGACCCGTATTCACCCGATTTCTACGCTGAAGCCCTGACCCAACTGTGCGCCATCGGCGGAGAACCCGTCGAATTCGACTTCGCGCCCTTTGCCGCCGCCGCCCGCTTGCTCTACGAAAGCCCCTGGGTTGCCGAACGTTGGGCCGCCGTGCTCGCCTTCCACGCTGATCATGCCGACTCCATGTTCCCGGTCACCCGGGCCATCATCAAGGGCGGTGCCACGCCGTTGGCCGTCGACGCGTTCGAAGCCCTCTACCGCCTCCAGGCTTTGCGCCACGAATCCGAAGCGACCTGGCAATCCGTTGATGTCATGGCTCTGCCCACCGCCCCCGGAATCTATACCCGCGACCAAGTCGCGGCCGAACCGATGAAACTGAACAGCCAGCTCGGAACCTACACCAACTTCGCCAACCTCCTCGATACCGCCGCCCTGTCTGTTCCCACCGGATTCCGACCCGCTGACGTCCCCTTCGGCATCACTCTCTTTGGACCGGCGTGGTCCGATCCCACTTTGGCCGCCATCGGCGCCCGTCTAGCATTTGTCCCTCTCCCGTGAAAATCTTCTCGTCCGTTTGCACCATCCTGTTCGCAATACTCTCCGTGTCTGCTTCCGATCCCCTGGTCTGGGGTAATATGACCCAAACCGAACTCGACGCCGCCTACAATCAAAGCGTCTACGCTCCCAATCTGGAACAAGTCCTCGCCCGCCAGGCCGCCAATAACGCCATCGCCCGCGAACAGCTTGGCGATCCCCGACGCTACGCGTATGACGATCACCCGACCGAGGGGCTTGATCTCTACCCCACCGCCGCCCCCAACGCCCCCATCCACCTTTTCATCCACGGCGGCACCTGGCGTTTCGGAAAGGCCAAAAACAATGCCTGCGCCGCCGAATCATTCGTCCACGCCGACGCCCACTTCGTTGTGCCCGACTTCTCCTCCGTCAGTGAGTTCGATGGCGACCTCATGCCGCTCGTTGATCAACTCCGTCGCGCTGTCGCCTGGGTTCACGCCCACGCTCGCGAATCCTTCGGCGGCGATCCCGATCGCATTTACCTCTCCGGTTTCTCCTCCGGCGGCCACCTCGCCGCCGCCCTGCTCACCACCGATTGGTCCAAGACCGTCAATCTCCCCTCCGCCCTCGTCGTCCGGCCCCGAATACAATCACTTCGAACTCATCGAAACCCTCGCCTCCCCCCACGCCCCCATTGGCCGCGCCGCCCACTCCCAAATCACTCCCACCCCCTAAGCCCCCACCTCAACCTTCTACAATTCAACAACTAACCCGAGTTTGTAACGTAATACGTTACAACCGCCCGCCCTCCCCATGTTCACATTTCCCGAATTATCGCTTGAGTTCATATCATCATATTCAGATATCTTGATTCATTAAGAATCAAGATCGGTCGATTTCCTCCCTTTTCGCCGTCAATCGGCCTCTGCGTTCACTCGAGTTTTTCCCGCCCAAGAGCGATGCAGAAGTCAACGCCCTCCGTGAATCCGCCCATGCGTTAAAGAGCATCGACTGGGACTTTGTTTCCGTCACCTACGGCGCTGGGGGCAGCACCCGCGACCGTACCGCTCAAGTCTCCTCTCTGCTCAAAGATGAGTTGGAGTTCACCGTCATGCCTCACCTCACTTGCGTTGGCCACGGCCGAGATGAGCTCAATGCCCATGCGGATCGTCTGCACGACGGAGGATTCCGCAACATCATGACTTTGCGCGGTGATCCGCCGAAAGGTGAGACCACATTTGAGGTCGCCCCAGACGGCTTGCGCTACGCCAACGAGTTGGTCTCCCTCCTTAAAAACCGCCACTCGGACTTCTGCCTCGGAGTCGGAGGCTACCCCGAAAAACACCCCGAAGCTTCGTCCCTCGAGGTCGATCTTGATAACCTCAAGCGCAAGATCGATGCCGGGGCCGACTTCATCACGACCCAACTCTTCTTCGACAACGCCACCTATTTCCGCTTCGTCGATCTCTGCCGTGCTCGCGGTATCACCGTGCCCATCGTTCCGGGCATCATGCCCGTGCTCTCAACCAAACAGATCACCCGCATCGCCGCCATGTGCGGCACCGCCCTGCCAGCTTCACTCACTCGCCGACTCGAAGTCGCCGCGGAAAACCCCGAAATCGTGGAGATCATCGGCCTCGATTGGGCCCTTGACCAAATTAGAGACCTCGTCGCGCAGGGCGCTCCCGGCTACCATCTCTACATCCTCAATCGAGCCCGCCTCGCCCTCGCCCTCGCCGCCGGCCTAGCTGCATAGGCCTCTCCTGAATCCCAGGGCAAATCCTGCCCCCCCCTTCGGCTTAATCCTAGAAAACGTATTTCATATAAGGAGCCGCATGTAATAAAATAATGTTATCCAGTCGGTTAGTGAGTTTCAAACGTGCACCCGCCGACTCACCGGACAGGTAAACGAATCGATGCCTGCGACGGACCGTAACTCGTTTCAACGTCGCGCCCTTCGTTTCCTTGTATGTTCGAACCGATGTTAAGAACGAGCGAGGACGGAGCCGAATGCACATGCGAGGTAAATGCCTTGAATGATGCTCGCCAGGGTGCGGTGCAGACTGGCCGTCTGCACCGCACGGCAACCCAGAGGCCGATTTGTTACCCGAGGATTTACCTCGAACAGAAGCCCTGGGCCCGGGTTGCCGACCTGGTTGAACTCGAACCGCTGAGAGAGCCCTGAGCTCGTATAACAAGATGGAGCAAACCACCCCTGAAAATCAAATCACCTATGTTGGTGTGGATATCGCCAAAGATCGTCTCGACTACACCGTCGATGATACTCGCTGTGCCCACGTCGAGAACACCCACCGAGGCCACCGAGCCTTGATCAAGCACCTCCAGAGCCGGCCCAATGCCCGGGTCGTATGCGCAGCGACTGGCGGCTATGAGCGTGCCATTGTCGCCGCATTGCTCTTGGCCCAGATCCAAGTCTGCGTGGTCAAATCCAGGGCGTGTGTGCGCCTTTGCCCGCGCCGCCGGCTTTGCTCGCCAAGACCGACCAACTCGACTATAAACTGTTGCTCCGCTTTGGGTTACAAATTAAACTACGCCTGCACCGTGCCCTCAACGAAGCGGCCGCTACCTTGCGTGAGCTGCTCGACTATCGCCGGCAGATCAGTGATCAACTCGTCGCCACAGGCAACCGGTGCGAGTTGGCTGGACGCATTTTGCGTGCACGTCTTGAGATCCTGCGGGCGCTTTTAGCCACCGAGCTCGAACAAACCGATGCACTGATTAAAACGCACATCCACGAGGACGACAGTCTACGCACCAAAGCCGCTCGACTGCGCGAACTCCAAGGCGCAGGACCCGTGCTCGCCGGCCACCCTGCTCGCCTACGGGCCTGAACTCGGAAAGATCGAATCGGGCCAACTCGCCGCTCTGATCGGTGTGGCCCCGTTCGCCCACGACAGCGGGCGGCGACATCGTTGCCGACATGTGCGCGGCGGGCGTCATACCGTGCGCCAGGTCCTCTACATGGCGGCGGTCTCTGCCATCCGATGTAACCCTGTCATGCGCGCGTTTTATCGGCACCTCGTTGAGGCTGGGAAACTGAAGACAATAGCCCTTATCGCGGTCATGCGCCAAATGCTACATGCCCTCAATCTATTGGCCGCTAATCCCAACTTTGTCCTTGTTCGCTAACACCGCTGCTTCTGTCACAGCCCACTTCGGACTTTAGGTTAATCGTCGTTACAGTTCGCGCCAATCACCCGCCTCACAGCAGCAACCGTATCCGCAAGATCTTCGAAGCGGTGCTCCGAAGTAACGAAAAAGCGCAGACGAGCGCCTCTTTCATCCACGGCTGGCGCAATGATCGGATGCACTTGAATCCGTTGCATTCGTAGTCGCATCGCCAGTTCCAACGCTCGCTGGGAGTCCCCGACCACCCAAGGCACCACCGCCGACTCCCCACTCGTGCCCGTATCCAACCCCAGTGCTCCCAACGCATCACGCAGCCATTCGCTACGCTCACGCAATTGATTCACTCGCTCGGGTTCGGCTACCAAATTTCTCAACGCTGCCAACGCTGCCGCCGCCTGCGGAGGAGGTAACCCTACACTGAACACGAACCCGGGTAAGGTGTGTCTCAGATAATCAATTAAAATCCCCGCGCCCCGGCCAAATAACCGCCACAGCTCGCCCAACTCTTGGAAAGCGTCCCCATCCAGAGTTCGGCGTCCGACCGTTCGACTCCAAACTTCTCCGCCACCCCCCGTCCCGTTTCCCCAACCACGCCCAACGAATGGACTTCGTCGACCAGCAACACTGCATCAAAACGTCGCTTAATCGCGACTATTTCCGGCAACCGCACGAGGTCTCCGTCCATACGGTACACACCTTCGACCGCAATCATGATGCGTCGCACCTGCGGCCTCCACTGTTCCAGTAGTCGCTCCAGATCCGCCGGATCGTTATGCTTGAACACCCGCATTTTTTCCCGCTCAAACGACCGCCAGACAAGATGCACTCGTGCGCGAGTTGGTCGTGCAACAAGAGATCATCGGGACCGAGCAAATACCCGATGACGGCCACATTTGTCCCGTAACCTCCGACCATGGTCAGGCAAGACTCCACTCCCAAAAACGTTGCGATTTCATCCTCCAACTCCCCATGCACCGGTCGCTCTCCTGCCGCTATACGACTGGCATTCGCGGAAATCCCCCACCGTCGCGCCGCCTCTTCCAAGGCTCCAATAACCCTCGAATCCCGAGCCAATCCCAAGTAGTCGTAGGACGAATACCCGATCAACTCCTTTCCGCCCAACACACTGCGCCCGCCTCTCTTCGGTTCACTCCCTTCGAAATAGGGATTGCTCTCCACCATTCCGGCTAACGCATCCTTCCGTCTCGCCAGCGCCCTGAGTTCCGGCCACTGCGTCCAATCGGTCTCCTTGGAACGTTTCGTATTTTCCAACAGTTGCGGCACCACTGGCGCTCCAGTCAGATGCCCCCCATTCCCTTGTCCCCCAGCATCTCGATTAATTCCGCCACACTTTGGCACCCCGGGGTGGATGCGACTCAAAATCCGGCTCTTCGCCCCATCTCTTAGCCAACTCGTTCTGCAATTCCAGCCCCATCAACGAATCAAACTCCAAATCCTGCTTGAGTTTTAACTCCGGACTTAGGGCCGCACGCTCAAGCCCCGTGACTTCTATCAATGCCGCCCAGACCACCTCCGTGTCATCAACGGTCCTGAACTCACCGTGCCCTAGTCCGCCTCCCTTTATTTCAGGGTTCTCTCGCTCCGCGGGTTTTCGTTTTGCCGCATCCACGATCCAAAGCCTCGTCTCGACCAACCGCACCGGAGGAAGCAATCCTTCCGTCCCGACGCCATCCACGTCCGTTATCGCTCCCTCCTGGACCTCAGTCTCGCGCCCACCGGCCTCGTACAACGCCCGCAACCATTCTTCCTCATTTTTCCCCGTCAATCGGTGCACCACCGCGTGCGATTCTCGACGTCCCAATACGGCCGCAACTCCCCGGGCAGTCCACCCTGGCCGCCGCCGGAGCGCGACGTAACAAGAACTCATATACGCTTATCCGGCGCTGAAAACGCCCACGCCACCATCGCTCCCGTATCTCGGCCCGAACACCTTGTGGGTGCCGCCGTCAACACGAGGTGAGCATTCGTCCCTCCAAACCCAAACGCATTCACTCCGATACACCCCGATCGGGCCCAAGCCCGCGTGGGTTTCGCCATGACAAATCCCGCCGCCTCCACTTGGGGTCGGCTCTCCGGCGCTCCGGGTTGTCCAGAAAGCCTCCCCTCCCGCAGACTCAACGCACCTTTGTTCAACGAGGCCATTCCAGCCGCCGCGACGGCGTGACCGATGTGGGCTTTCACCGCCCCTAATCCCACCGGCCCGCGCTTCAACACATCCGTAAAATGTCCCCTCAACGCTTCCAACTCAACCCGATCCCCCACCGGAGTCGCGGTCCCATGTGCTGCGACGTAGGCCACGTCCTTGGGGTCGCGTTGAGCATCCTTCCACGCGTCCGCCAAAACCGCCCTTTGGCCGGTCCCCAGGGACGTGAACGGACCGCCGCCCTTGCCGTCGTTATTCACCGCCATGCCTTCAATCACGACCACAATGGGATCGCCGTCTCGTTTGGCATCTGCCCACCGTTTCAACACCACCATCCCCACGCCTTCCCCCAGCACGAATCCGTTGGCGCGTTCCGCAAAGGGCAAACACTCATCGGTGCGCGATAACGCTCCGACCCGACTGAAACACACCATCATCATCGGATCCAACAAGACGTAAACTCCCCTCACCAGAGCCGCATCGACTTGCCCGGATCTCAGGTGCCCCACTCCTTCATGCAACGCGACCAAGGCCGAACTGCAGGCCGTATCCACCGTTAAGGCCGGTCCCGTAAAATCAAAGGCCTCACTCACATTCGCCGCGATCATGTTCAATTGCTGACCCACGATCGTGTATTCCGAAACCGCCGGCACTGCCGCCGACAATCCCATCTCCTCTTCCTCACTCAGTTTGAGTCCCGTGCCCAACCGGCCGGCCAAACTCTGAGACAGATTTACGGGTGAGCTGACCAGCGTCCGATGATCGGAGGAGGTCGCCCCGACATTAAACCCCCGTGCGCCCGCGGGCCAAACGCTGCCTGCGGTAGCCAGCGTCGTCCAAAGCTTGGCGAGCGGTTTCCAGCACCAACCGCTGCTGCGGGTCCATAATTCGCGCTCGTTTCGGCGACAGGCCAAAATACTCCGGACAAAACTCCATCATTCCGTCCACAAAACCCGCCTGTTTTGCAGGTGTATGGTTGGTACTCGCCCGCTCCGCCCTATAAACGAGCTGGTGATTCCAACGCTCCGCGGGCACCGGCTGGAACGCGGTCCGCCCATCCGCCAACATCTGCTCATACGCTTCCACGTTGATCGAACCAGGACATCGACCTGCCATTCCGATAATTGCGATAGAATCGTGATTCAACGCTCCCTTATCCTCGCTCCCAAATCCGCTTGCCAGTCAATTTCCACCTCGGTCGTCAGTCGCGCCTGCGTCAAACTCCGTTGGGAGCAATGCAACCGAGCATCGACACCACCCCAACTAAGAGGTGAATCTGCCCCTATCCCTCTTCATGGGGATTCCCCATTTTGCGCTTATCCCCTTGAAACTCGTCATCCAGATCCCGGCTTATAACGAAGCGGACAACATTGCCGCCACCCTGGCCGCACTTCCGCGCGAACTGACCGGCTTCGACGTCGTCGAGTGGCTCGTCATCGACGATGGCTCCACTGACGGCACGCGGGAAGTCGCCCTCGCCCACGGCGCGGATGCCGTCATCACCCTCCCTCAACACTCCGGTCTAGCCACAGCCTTCACCGCCGGACTCTGAGGCCGCGCTCGCGCGCCAGGCCGACGTCATCATCAATACCGACGCCGACAATCAATATGTCGCCGACGATATCCCCGCGTTGTTTAGTCCCTATTCTGGCGGGCACCGCCGATGTTGTCATGGGTACACCGGCCCATCGAAGCGATCGAGAGTTTCCCTGCCTCCAAAAAACGCCTGCAACGCTGGGGTAGCGCCGTCGTACGAATAATGAGTGGCACTCGCGTGGTGGACGCGACCAGTGGTTTCCGTGTCTTCACCCGCCGCGCCGCGCCTCAACGTCTTTAACCGTCACACTTACACGCGCGAGTCCTTGATCCAGGCAGGCCAAACCGGATGCGCCATCGCTTCCGTCCCCATTCGGGTAAATCCCCCGACCCTCTAAATTGGCCCGCAGTCAGAGCGGCTATGTATTCCGGTCCGCCTGCACCCTCATTCGGATGTTTATCATCTACCGCCCCGTGTTCCTCTTCGCGATTCTGGGCGGCACTGCTTTCGCCAGTGGCTTTGGCTTGGGCGTGCGCTTCTTATCCTACTACCTCGCCGGTAATGGTGACGGCAAAGTGCAGTCGCTCATTTTGGCCGCCTTGCTCATGGGTTCGGGTCTGACGTTGGCCGTCGTAGCCATCATCGCCAATCTGATCGCCATCAACCGACGTTTACTTGAGGATGTGCAACACCGCATCCGAGAACTGGAATCTCGCCCATGAGTGACGCCGATCGCTGGGGCCGCCGAACCCGCTTGTCGTAAGCTCAGGTTGCAGCTACCTGTTGGTCATCGGCGTGACCACCGGCCTCCACGAAATCGGCCACGTCTCGACTCGTTCCGCCTATGCTACTACCCTAGGGGGTCGCCCTGATTTTCAACTTTCTCCTCAACCGCTTTTTCGTTTTCCGGGCGGCCGAGTCGAAGGCCGCCCATCAACTGTCCCGATTCGTCCTCACGTCCGTGCTTTTCCGTCTGGGTGAATGGTGCACCTTCAATCTGCTTTCCTCTTTCTTGCCCACCCACTACACCGTGCTGGCTACCCTCATCCAATTCGCGTCCCTCCTCCTAAAGTATGTCGTCTTCCGACGTTTCATCTGCCGATAAATCTGCGCTTCCCTCTGCGGCACGACGCGGGCTCGCGCTTTGGCTGATCGCCGTCCTGTTCGGATTTGTGCTCATGGTGCTACGACTCGTTGAGTCCCTATGACTTGGCCCGAGCTCTACCTGGGCCACCTGCACTCTTTGCTCGTGGTCGCTACCTTGACCCTGGCCATGCATGGTATGGGACTTACCATCCTTAAGCGATGCGGCGTCTCTTGCTCGGTCCCCGATAATGCGATCATGTCTGTCGCCGTCGGCACTATCGTCGGCGGCACCGTTTTCTTTCTGGTGGGTCACATCGAGTGGAATGCGTGGATGCTCTGGCCTTTTCTCACGTTCTTCGCCGGGTTGGGTCTGTTTCATACGTGGAAGGAACGGCGCGCATGGCAGTCTGCGCTCCTCCGCATCGGTACACTGCCCGGGTGTGGACTGGCCGTCATTTCCCTTACCCTCTTCACCAGCAGTGGCCTTGCCGCCCTCGGTGGAAATATCGGCCACGATGGTATTTCCTACCACCTGCTTGGCCCCGAAAAATGGTGGCACCACGGCACGGTAGTTGTATTGCCCGAGCATTCGCATACCGCCTTCCCCGCCATTGTCGAAATGTGGTTTGGCGCGGCCCGCGCATTGGGACGGATCGAGGCTGCCGGTATTCTGGGCGTCGTATTTCTCGCCCAATTGCTGGCCCTGGTCTGGCGTTTTGCCCGCGAACTCGGCGCCACATCATCCGCCGCATCCTGGGGTGTCGCCATTGCTTCCGCCACACTGGTGCTCGTAAGCACCACCGACGACTACTTCGTGGATGTCCCGTTTGCCGTATTTTCACTCTTCGCCCTGAGTGCCGCGGTCCGCTCACCCCACGCTCGTAATGCCCTGCTTGCCGCCATCTTCACGGGCGGCGCCATCGGCACGAAATACACCGGCATGTTCGTCGCCGTAGCTACGGGGGTGGTACTCGTCTGGCCCGCCCTGCTCAACCGTCCGTCCTGGGACCAACTTTTGCGTCGGTTCACTGGATTCACCGTGCTCGCTTTACTGATTGGTCTGCCGTGCTACATCCGCAATGCCATCGTCTTCGGTGCCCCCCATCATCCCACCGCCTCCGTTGCTCGCAAACCTGTGGCCCGCGTTGAGCTGGCCGGAAGATATCACCGCCGCGTTTCATCATCGCATTCAGCATGAGGCCGGCACTGGCTTCGGCGGCGGTTGGTTGAACTTAATTCTCCGGCCATGGCACTTTACATTCTTCCCCGACGTATTTCGGGGCGGCCACGGCACGTGGTTTATCCTCGCTTTGGCGCCTTGGGGATGTTGGCAGATTCGTCGGCATGTTTACGCCCCACGCTACTTGTTTTGGGCCGCTTGCTTAACCTTGTTGTGGTTTCAAACCCAACAAAACGCCCGCTTCGTTATCCACGTGATCGCTCTGTTCACGGCCATCAGCGCGGTGGTCGTCACCCCGGCATTGCGCCACGCCGGCCAATGGTCCGCTCGCTCGTCATCCTTTTGATGATCATCTCTATTGCCACCGGCCTGGTGGGTTTTGGCATCTTCCGCGCCCAACGTATCCACGGCGCGCTAACGCCCACCGGAGCCGAGCAATGGACGCAATCCCAAATCCCCTACCTCGAGGCATTGCGCTACCTAAACTCCCAGCCGGAGGTCACCCGAGTTCTCCTCCTCTCCAAGTGGGTGCCCGGCGTGTATCTACATAAACCCTACATAAAGACCGCCGGCCACTACGGCAACCGCCCGTTTCCCTCCGTCAATTCGCCCGCCACCGCGTTGACTCAATGGGAGCGTTGGCAGGTCAGCCACGTGCTCGATGTGGAACAGGACAACTGGTTGGTGCCGCAAACGGATCCTCGTTTTGAGCTCGTTCACCAGTCAACCCAAGCCTGAGTCTATCGCGTCCTACCTGACCCGACCACGCATTGATCGGTCGACAATCGTTTATCCTCAAAAACGCAGTTCGTATCAGAAATCGCATGTACCAAAAATTATGTTATCCAGTAGGTTAGTGGGTTTCAAACGTGCACACACTCGACTCACCTGCCAGGTGAACGAATCGATGCCTTCGGATAGACCGTAACTCGCTCCAACTTCGAGCCCTTCGTTCCCTTCTGTAACAGCCAACTGCGGAATTTAGGTTCAAGGTTCGAGCGGTAGCTTCATCTGCCGGATATCCACTAGCCGAAGCGTCGGACTGAAAAATGCGTAAGTCGGAACATCTGAAGCCAGTTCTTCGTAAGGTTGCGCAAATAGCTGTTCATAACCCCCCCCCTAATCTGCGAATCGCTGGTCGCTGTCGGGCCATGTTCATCCCTTCGAGGTAACGCTCATACCGGAAACTGCTCACCAACACGTGTGTGTGCCCGCTCTGCCGGGCGGCAATCAGGTCCTCATCCGCCACCGAGGTGACTCCCGCGGGATCAATCGTCGCGTAATTTTCCGACATCACCTTGATATCCTCGCCTTTCGCCTTCGCCCATTCGCTTTTGTTTTTCAACCAAGCCACTGCTTGGATTCGCGTATCGTTCTCCAGATTCGCCACGATTTGCACCGATCGTGTCGCAGGAATCACCACCGTCAGTATGACGGCAAAACTCAGGCCCCATCGGCCCCCTCGTGTAGTCAATGCCTCCCACGCGAACTGCACACCTCGCATCGCCAGCCAAATAACAAAGGGTGCACATGGGAGCATGTACCGACCATAATCGGGTGGCGGTTTCTTGGGCAAAAACTCCCCCACCGAGTAGAACAGCACCACCATCATTACAGCTAACCGATCCTCAAACATCCTAAGTTTATTCGCGTGCCAAATCATCCCCGCGCCCAGAGCCGCCCAAGCAAATATCCCCCAACTCAACCCCGGTGCCAAGCTGTTGATCAAGTGCAACGCAAACCGTTCCGGCACCGGATAGATATCCAGCTCCTGTCCTCCGACCGCATCCGTAAACATCGCTTCCGCCCCTCTCACCAATGTAAAGCCATCGAAAATCACTCGGTAATTGATCGCCAAAAATATCACCGCGGCCGCGGAAAATACCGGCACTAGTTTGACCGACTTTCGATGCTCCAGCGCCACCTAGGCCATGATCACCAACATGAGAACCGACTTGTAGTGACTCGCCGCCGCCATCCCCAGCGCCGCGCCCAACAACATCAGCGTCCACAGCTCGTCATTTTCCCGCCAGCAACGCAAAGCAACGACCACGGCCACGATCGCCGCCGTCAGCATGACATCTTCCTTCACATAATGAGCATGCACCGCCAAGAGCGGCATCATCGCTAGAATTGCCGTCCCCACCAACGCCCAGCCCGCGCCCAAAGGTCGACGCACCCAAAAGTAGAACCCCAACAATAACAACACGCCCGCCATCGCCGAGCCCCAACGTCCTGCCCGCGCCGCTCCTTCCACCCCCGGCCAATTCGTTACGGTTTGTATCAATCGCCCCGTCTGAATCAAGAGGAGCGGATGATGGAAATCCGGAGGTCGGTTCTTCAAAATAAAATCCACTTTTCCCCCTTCGTCTGCATGCAACGTGGACGGAAACTCGTTGTTCCAGGTAAACAACCACAGCGCTGCCGCGAGGAGGCTGAACAAGAGCAACGTCTCCCCGATCACGCGGCCGGAATTACTAGGCCTGTCATTCACCAAAATATCCCCTCCCCGACCGCAATCGCCACGATCGCCCAGCCCAAAACAGCCGGCGTGCCTTTCGCCACCCCACGATCCAGAACTCCCTTATCATTACGACCCATCCATCCAACCAACCACGCTGCGTTCACCCCCAGCATCCCCACAGAATAGACCACATCAAAACCCAGCCCCTCGTTATCGGGCCACCAATAATTCGCCATAACCACCAACAGTGCTCCGCACACGACGGCCATTGCGGCTAAACGCACTGCAATCACCGACCATTCAGGCCAAGCCGAACCCGACTGGGTCGTCGAGGTTGAAGAAGTTGTCATGCGACGCGAAATCCACCTCGTGAGTGGCAAACCGTCCTTGATCCAGTGCAAGTTTCTTGTCTTTCGCATGCAGTCCACGAAGCAGAATTGCTATCGATTCAACTCCCCCACCTTGTTTAGAGAGGTGCCTCCCTTATCTCGATCCTGCACCTTTGTGGTGCCCGCATTCAATGAGGGTCCATCGCTAGCCAGTCTCATAAACGAGATTGCCGACTTCGCTCCATCTGCCGGGCTCAACCCGTTCCAAATCCTCGTGGTCGACGATGGTTCGACCGACGACACTTGGGCCATCATCGTAGCTGCCGCCGCTCGGCAGCCCGACTGCGTGCGGGGGCTGCGTCTGCGCCGCAATTTCTGGAAAAGCATCGCCCTCGCTACCGGACTTGCCCAGTGCTCTACCGAACTCGTCGCCACGCTCGACGCCGATGGGCAAGATGATCCCAGCGCCTTGTCACAACTCCACCTCGCTCTCGGCGCCGACTTGGACTGGGTCTCCGGCTGAAAAGCCTCTCGCCGGGACCCATGGACTCGCCGCGTGGCGTCACGAATCTTCAATCACGTCGTCGCCTTCAGCACCGGGGTTCGTCTGCACGATATAAACTGTGATTATAAGCTCATGAGGACCGAAGTTGCCGCAGAGATCGCAACTTAACTCAACAGTGGACGCCATCGCTTCATTCCGGTTCTCGCCCACTTGCAAGGATGCCGCGTCGGTGAGGTCGTCGTGCCCCATCGGCCTCGTCAGCATGGGGCTTCTCGTTATGGTCTCGAACGCTACTCTCGAGGCGCGTTCGCCCTTCTTTCCGTTTTGGCGACGAGTCACTATGGCCGTCGCCCGGAGCATCTCTTTGGCTGGCTCGGTCTTCTTAACGGAGGTGTCGGGACGCTTATCCTCTCCTACCTCAGTTTTTTGTGATTCCAAGGCCAAGGCCCTATCGGCACCCGGCCGTTGTTCTCCCTCGGTATTCTCCTTGTGCTCATCGGCCTTCAGTTCTTTTCACTCGGCTTCCTTGTTGAGTTGATGGGGAGATCCACCAGTCAGCTCCCGGCCGCGTGGCCGGTATCAGATAAAGTATGAATAATGTCGCGAGGTCTCCCGACCGTTCTCGTCTCCTCCTGACCGTCTGGAAACTTGTCTTGATTCCGCTTCTCGTGGGGCTGCTTTGGAAAAAACCTCTCTCTGCCGACGGCGTGCTAGCGCATGAACTCCACACGGGTGGCACTTTGCGTTGGCCTCTTTTTCTCCTGATCCGTCCACAATCGTTCAACTGGGTCACCCGCGTAGTGGGAGCGTGGTTACTGCTTGTGGTGGGCCAAAGCTACGAACCACTTGGTATCAGCATGGGGGTCGTCGCCTTGATCTCCTTTGAGGCCATTCGCCGCCTACCCGCTCCGTCGTGAACGCTTTCGGTGGGTTTCCGCAACGGCACTCAGCGCCGTCATCACCTTCGCTCAGGGCTACTTTGGGGCCAAGCTTGCGCCCAATCGAGAAGACTTCTTCGCCAACATCCACCACATGCTCTCCGATCCAGCGGTAATGAGTGCAGTCGTCGCGTCTTTCGCTTGGGTGGGTTGATTGCTCCGCGCTCATCGCTCATGGTCGATGCTGCTCTTGGGCTCGGCCGGATTCTTTGCTTTCGGTTCGATCACGGGGTCCTTCACTTGCACCGCTGGTCTTTCTTATGCCAGCCGATCAAATGTCCTGCTTTGGTTTCCGTTGCTCATCACCGCAGCCGGTTTGGTGATACGATGCCGTACGACTAATCCTGGCCGCACTTGCGATTTTCCCGTCACGCTCTGGCTGGTAACCGTCCTGCTCTTTACTCTGGGGCACCTCGCTCGCCAACGTCATTGGATCGGATTTTACCACTACTACCACTAGCTTTTAAACGGGCCTCCCGGATACGTGGAGTGGAACAAATTTCCCACCGATATGAAATGGCAGGGCTGGAGTTGGAACAACCCTGAGCTGAGCTTACTGTGGTCACCGTCACCCGTTCGCGTCATGGTACTGAATCACCCCGAAGCGAGCTGGGTTCCCTTCGACCCCAAAACCTATCTGCCTCTCCTCGATCGTTTCACCATCCACCCAGCCATCACTCCCCAACTGCAAGATCCGAAATAAGCTTTGCGCAGTTGCTTCACCAAATCCGAGTTCGACTGCACCGCCTCCAGGAAACGAGCCTTACCCAGCACCAACAACTCCGTCGGTTCCATCGCCGTCACAGTTGCCGCCCGGGGGGTATCATCGATCAAGGCGAGTTCTCCAAAGTAGGCTCCGCTACCCAACTTCACCAGCGACCGCACCGCCCCATCCTCTTGTTGCTTGCTCACGTCCCCCCGACCAGCGCGAATGATGTAGAATTTGTCTCCCGCTTCCCCCTGCCGAATGATCGACTGTCCGGCCTCGAAGCGCTCTCGCTTCATTGCGCCGGATATCGTCGCCAGCAATTGAGGTGCTGAATTTTTGAATACGTCGCAACTTTGCAACAGTTGACCGACCGCAAGGGACTCCTGCACGTCCACGTCCGACACCACATGACCATCCACCATGTTTACGATGCGATTGTCATGCGTCACAATCAATGTGGTTGAACCATGCTCCTTCGCCAATTTCTGCAGCAGGTTAACCACGTTGCGCCCCAAATCCTTGTCCAAAGCCGCCGTCGGCTCATCCGCCAATATCAATTGAGGTTGATTGATCAATGCTCGCCCGATCGCCCCCCGCTGACGCTGCCCTCCCGACAGATTCTCCGGCTTGTAGTGCACTCGTTCTTCCAACCCCAACTCAGTCAACATACGGATCGGGCGAGTGCGAAACTCCTCATCCGCGTAGGGGTGCAACTGCATCGCCAACTGCATGGTTTGATACGCCGTCAATGAATCGAACAAATCGTGGGCCTGAAAAACAAATCCCACCTTACTCCGCACCGACTCCAAGACCGCCGGGGCCAATCCTTTCATCTCTTTACCCAAGACCCGCAAACTACCTTCCTGCACCGATCGCAATCCACCAATCAGGGTGAGCAGTGTCGTTTTACCTGACCCCGAAGGACCAGTCATGATCACAATTTCCCCCGACCACAAAGTCAGTTCATTCTCAAACAACACCTGTTTGCAGGTGTCACCCGTCCCATACGAGTGGCTCACCCGGTCGATCACAATCGATGGTTGCAATTGAGTATCCCGCTGCGTGACACCCGGTGAGATTTTATCCGCACCTTTGGCGGCATGCAAAAAGGGCGCAGCCGTAGGACCGGTAGCAGACGGATCAGGAGATTCCGGCGGTTGTTCACTCATAGCTCAAATAGTCAGGTTTAAAATACATCAGCCGGATCCGCTTTCACCACGCGTTTCACCGCCATAAATCCCGCCATCACACACATTATCAGAGTCAGCCAAAAAACGACCACCGCGCGGCCGGGGGTTTGAAACATCACAATACCCGTTAAATCTTCGAGCAACCAATAGAGCAGATAACCTCCGGCCAGTCCGGGGCCAAACCCCACCAGCCCCAGTAACACGCCCTCCTGTAAAACCACTCCCCGCAAATATCCGGCCGAAAACCCCATGGCCTTCAGGGTCGCAAACTGGGTGAGATGATCAGTCACTTCATTGAAGAGAATTTGGTAACAGATGATCGTTCCAATCACGAATCCGATCACCAAACCAACGCCAAAAATCACGCCCACGGGAGCCTTGCGCATCGTGTAGGCTATTTCCCGCGATCGCATTTCCTCTGGCGTCAATACGGTCAGCCCAATCGGCAGCGCGGCCTTCAGCTTCTTTCGAAATGCATCCACATCGACGCCTGGCTGCAACCGCAACACCCCCCATGCCACCGGATCCATGCGCCCTCCCGTCAGCCCCACAAAGGTCGCTTCACTCATGATGATCGTGCCGTCGGTACTGAAATTCGCCCCCAACGCAAACTTCCCTCACAACTCAAACAACTCCCCATTCACATCAACGCGCTGCCCCACCTCCATCGCTCCGTAAATCCGCCGCGCTTTCGCATCAAATAATACCACATTACGCCGCGTGAGCTGCGGCGCCAACTCCGTCAATCCTTCGATCTGGAAAGGCAAAGCATAAGGAGGAAACGCGAGCCCGTAAGTCCGTCGATACTGTCCCGTCTCAGTATTGCGCACGTTGAACGTGCCGTTGAATACCGGAATCGCCTCCTTCACCTCTGCAAACGCAGCCGCCTGGGCCAAACGCAAACGTGGCATCGAGGTCCATCGGTTCAAATGCGCCCGCCGCACATCCATCATCACCAGATCTCCATCAAACCTGGTCGTGAGCAGAGCCTGACTGTCGTTAAACCCATTAAAAAAACCCAGCTGCATAAACATGATCAGCACCGCAAACGTGATGCCGCTGATCGACAGCGCCAACCGCTTCTTTTTGTGGACCAACATGGTCCATGCCAGAGGCACTCGAAGATTTTTACGCCAACTCATGGGTTTAAAATAACTCCGCGGGATCCGCCCGCCTCACCTTGCCCAATGCCATCACACAGGAGACCACACACATTGCCAGCGACAGAGCCAGGACCACTCCCACCAATCCGGGCGTGAGCTGACTCAACGCCCGCACCAACGCATACACGCCCCAGGAGAAGACCAACGCGGGTACGAATCCCATCACCGCAAACAAGAGCGCTTGCACCACTCCGATCCGGTAAAGGAATCCGTTGCCAAACCCCAAAGCCTTCATCGTCGCGTATTCCCGTAGTCGATTGGAAACCTCCGTCGACAGCACTTGAAACAGGATAACGACCCCCACCGCCACCGCACCGCCACCGCACCGACGCCGTCCTCCGACACCGCCTGCGCCAACCGGCCTCGCGGAAACGATCCGAGCGATCCCACCGACTGGTAGCGAGCCGACAACAAAATGATGTCGAATCAAAATCCTCATACAACAACGTCGCTCCTCGCTTCGCCGCCAACAGGAACCCCAGCTGCATGAACACCAACAGCACCGCGAACGAGATACCTCCGAGCGCCGTCAAGGTCCGCTTCCGATTGTGCATCAGGTTCCCCCAAGCCAACGAAACGCTCAACCATCGCGCCCGCGGCGCCACCACCACCGGTCCCGGACTAGCGTTGGATGGTGACATGGACTTCCATCCCAATGAATTGCGCCGCCAGTTCGTCCTCCGCCAACTCCAATTGCACTTGGGCCACACGGGATCCGGCGGAAATCTGCCGCCCGATGCTGACCACCGTTCCATGCATGACTTCGGGCAATGACGCATTGCTGACGGTCGCTTTCGCCCCTACCTCGAACTTCAATATATCTCCTTCATAGACCTCGGCCACCACCACCATGTCGGTGATGTCACTTACCTGGATCAAAGCATTGTGGGCCGGCAAACCGGGCACCGCAAAACACTCGATCACGGTTCCCGCCAAGGGAGCCGTCGCCAACGCGCGCTGCAATTGCAGGTCCGCCTGCACCAATTGATTCTGTGCCTTCGCCATCGCAATTCTCGCGCACATGCCGCCTGCATTCGAGTCTGTTTCGCGATGCGCAACTCCATCTCTGTCGCCTTCACCATGTTTTCTCTGCCTTCAGTTTCCTGCGGCGATATTGAGGTCGGTGTTAGTTTTAAATATCGCACGAGTCGTGCCTTCGCCGCTGCATGCGCTTCCTCCGCCACCGCTTCAACTAGGCGCGCCAACTCCACCGCATGCGCCCCGCCTTCGTCGGCCTCCCGGCCCACGAGCTTCGCCGCTTCGTAGTTTGCCTGTGCACCGGCCTCGCCGACAAATCGCCCGCGGCGACTGCATCTCCCACCTCCACCAAGACTTCTTTCACCGTGTCGCCCATCGGGCCCGTCACCGTGATGATTCCCCGCGACGACCGTATATGACCTATCGCACCCACCGTACCCGCCCCTTGCGTGAAGGTCGCCCCAACCAAAATCACCGCCGCCATCCATCGACCTCGGCCCACGGTACATTTCGTGAATATCATTTTAACTAAATGTGTCATTATATTTCGGATACTTGAGCATCGTTCACGGTCGGCAACGAAACCAGATGAGAGGTCGTGATAATAAAATCGCCGGCGCCCTCCGTGACCAAAGTGCCCGTCACGCGCCGCACTTCCACCAAGGCCGCGGCATAGTTTCGCCGCGCGCCGATCAGTGCCTGCCGCGCTTGTACAAAACGATCCTTGTTTTGCACCAAAGCCGTGATCGAATCCTCCCCCGTGTTCACCTTCCGATGAATATTTTCCACCACCGTCGAAAAGGCCAGGACCGTGCCTTCCGCCACCCCATGACGATCTATTGCTGCCTTTAATATCGCGGCCGCAATCCGTGTCTCCGCTCCGATCGCACTGGCCAGTTCTTCGCTCCGCAATTGGCTCTCCCGCACCAACGCCCTCCGTCGGCCGACTTCCGCCTTTGCCGAGCGGTTGGCCACCGGCTACTCAAACTCCAACGCGATCTCTCCCGCCGGCCCGGCCAGCTGCTCACTCAGCGCACTAAACAAGCCCAGCTTCGCCGACTCCGTGGTCAGTCCGGAGTAACCCGCCCTCACTTCCAAATCGAGCGCGGATCGCAAATCGTTTAGCGCGTTGCGGAGGTAAATGTCATTGGTCTGCTCCACCTGCGTTACCGCCCGAAAATCTCCGCGCTCGGCCAAGGCTTGTCCGACCAACCAACGCTTCGTCGCCCCGTCCCACGTCAACGTGGCGGGCTCCGCTGGAAATCCCCCGGCCAATTCCGGTGCCGGTCCCATTTCTTCCGGCCTGAGTCCCATCGATGCCGCCAACCGTTGCCAGTTCACCGCCAGGGCCAACGCCGCCCCCTCCACATCTCCCCGCCTCCGCAACAAATCTGCCCGTGCTTCCTCTAAAATCGCGGCCTCGATTTCGCCAACTCGCACCATATCCTGCAACTGATCCGACAACTCCAATGCTCGCTGCTCGGATTCCCGTAGTATCTCCAAATTTTGCACCGACGCCAAAGTCGACCAATACGCCAAGGTCGTCTGCGAAACCCGCTCCGCGACATTATGCCGCGCCACATCTCGAGTCGCCACCAACACCGATTGCGCCAACCGCTCATTCACATTCGCCGCATCTCGTCCCCATCCTCTCATCAACGGCACCGAAATCTGTAGTCGCATATCGGAACGCCCTTCTGCCGACCATGGATCCGTATTGGCGCGCGACCGCACCACCGTCGCACTGGGCGACACCGTCACCCCGTTCCGAAGCTTCTGCACCCCGCCCACGGTCACGCCATTCGTGTCCTGCTTGATCACATCAAGCGTCCTCCCGACCGTCGTAATCGGAGTTACCTGAGGCACTGTCGACAGATTGCTCCACACCTTGGAAAACAGCGCAAAATCAAACTCCCCTGCCGCAATTTGCTCCCCGAATTCCGCCTGCAAAATTTGCTGCCGTTGCACCGCCACTCCCGGGCTGCTGTTCAACGTGCGCGTGATTGCTTCCTCCAGCGACAAAGCTGGCTGCCCCTGGTCTTGCGCCATCGCAGACCTGCTCATCGCAAACGCCAAAGACCCCAATAACAATGTAACGGGGAAACGCACTATTAGTCACTTCATACCATAGTCGATAGATCGCAAGCCTCCTGATTCGCCTCCCTCATTCGAGCCATTCCGCCGCACCTCGGTCACTTTCCCGTGCGTATCCAGGCGATAATTCACGCCCGCCCACTCAATCTCGCGACGGCCCGCCGATCTTCACCACCCTCCAATCTGGCCCATTCGCCACCACGGTGCTCCCCACACCTGCCTCCATCGGTCCGTCGACCGGCCAATGCCCGACAACAAAAACGCCGTAACCATCTACCCTCCCCAGAACGCAAGGCCCCACGGTCCGCCCCACGCCCACCACGTCGAATCGGTCCCAGCTGCCAACAACCACGCCATCATTGGCCATCCCAGGCAAACCGTCGCCAGCATATAACCTCCGCCGATGAGCACCGCCCAAACGCATACGCCCGCACGTTGTAAAGTTGGCGCCCATACCAAGCAACCGGCTGCCCCCAGTGGTCCACTTCACTCTGCGTTTCGACCAGCAGCCCTGGCACCAGGAGAGTCCGTTTTCCCCGCTTGGCCAGCACGTCCGACAACGTCATATCGTCGGAGATCGTCGTCCGCCAAAGCGCCTCGATCTCGAGATCCTCAAAATCCTGGCTCCGCATCTCATAAGCCCCGCCCCAGACCGCGCTCTCTCCTAAGGAATTGAACGCTCGAAAACTCGCATACATCGAAAGATTCATCGCCACGTGCACCGAGCAACTCCAAGGCTCCCCATCCGGGGCGACCATCCACCGGTAACCACTGGTTGCCGCCAGTCCCACATCCTGCAGCGGTCGCACCAACCGCTCCAACCCATCGACCGGCGGCGCGTAGTCATTGTCCTCAAACGCCAGAATCGGTTCACCTTCCCCCCTATCTTATCCCCGCGATCATGTTGTGGTTCTGCTGACAACCTTCCGTCGCCCACCCCGCCACCACCCAATCCAATCGAGCATCCTCCGCTCGCAATGTTCTCAACACCGGCAACCCCGGATCTTGCTCCGATTCGACCGCCACCATCACTCGATAATTAAAATAACTCTGCTTCAGGTGCGCCCGCAAATTTCGCTCCAAATCCGGGGCCGCTCCTTTGCTCGGGATGACGACTAAACAACGGGGATTTAAATTCGACGATGAATCCACTCGCGCCGCCCGGTCTACCGAACGCCATCGGGCCCACCCCGCGATTGCCCATTGCAGCGCCGTCAGTCCCACTACCACCAGTCCGATCAACGCTCCGCCCGGATTCACGCCGCCGCCTTTGCCTCAGCAGAAACCGGCACCGTAGCGCTGGGCGCCGATTTCATCTGCACCACCTGCAACAGCACTCCCAACCATGAGGCCGTGGCATAAATCCCCATCGGCATCGCCCACCACCAGCTGGGAGACAATGCCGCGTAAACCATCGCCCCAGAAAGATACCATGCCAGCCCCAGCTCCGCCCACCACCGGCCATCCAGTTTGACGCGATATACCGTTCGCTCTCCGGCCCGGCTTTTCGGCGTTCGCTCAAATACACCCGTCGCTCGCCCTAAAAGCCCCCGCGCCACCGCAAACGTATTCGAAGTCACCATACTAAGCCCCACCAGCGCGGCCATAATAACGTCAAGTACGATTTTTCCCCATGCTCGATCCTGCCGATGCAGGGCCACGCCCATTCCCCACAAAAACGCGAGACTCGCGGGTGACGTCACCGTCAGAAGCCACAAGATAAACCGCGGCATTCCTCCTCCCAAATCGAGATCGATCGCAAATATCACCAGCGGCCACGTCACCATAAAGCCCCACATCAATGGATGCAGGAAGTAGCCCGAAATATGCGCCAAAGCCGCCAGACGTCGCCACCACTTTTGCCGCGCGGTGACGACAGCCCACCCCAACTTTCTCACCGTCTGCATCGACCCTCGTGCCCACCGAAATTGCTGCCGACGCAACGCCACTTGTGTCACCGGCAACTCCCCCGGCGCCGTGACGAATGGCGTATACGCGCCCTTCCATCCCCGCAGCCAGGCCCGATAACTCAGATCCAAATCTTCGGTCAAAGTTTCGGTCTGCCACCCCCCCGGCATCGTCAATGCAAGCCCGGCGCCACACGCCTCCCGATCCATTGAAATTAAACCACAAGCCGCTCCCACTCCTCGCCACTTGCTCGATCAAAAAATGACCATCGTGCATCGCTCTTTGTGCCCGCGTAAGTCGGGATTCATCCCGATTGAAGTGAGCCCAGCGGCCCTGCAAGCACCCCACTGGAGGATCCTCAAAAGCCGGGTGTTGCACCACCATGCGTTGCAGAAAATCCGGTGCCGGCACGAAGTCCGCATCGAAAATGGCGATGAATTCGCCAGTCACCCTCGGCATCGCCGCCGCCAACGCCCCGGCCTTGAATCCGCCGCGCTCCTTCCGCCGAATAACTTCCACCGGGTGGCCGAGTCGGCGAGCCTCCGCGACTCCTTCATTCACCAAATCGACCGTGTCATCGTCCGAATCATCCAACACCTGAATCTGCAAAAGCTGGCGCGGATAATCCAATGCACACGCCGCGGCGATGGCCCGCCGTGCCATGAATCGCTCATTATACATGGGCAACTGCACCGTCACTCGCGGCCACGTTGCTGGGTCGCAGTCCGTTAACTTTCCTCTCAACGTTTGAGCTTTGATCCGTGGCCAAGCCCGCCACGAGAGAAACACCATCGCGACCTGATGGAGGCCATAGAAACTCAGCCCAAACGCTACACAGAAATGAACTCCCAACAAAATTGGCCAAACGAAATCAGTATTAATCCGTCCCACGCGATACTGCATCGTTTACCGGAGCAAGTCCCCGTTTTAAACTCCGTCTATCCGGGTCGCGATGCGTCGCGCCTCTCCTCTGCCGCCAAATCGCGTTCATACAACCGTAGCGTCTGCACCCGTTTGGCCCCAATGCGACTCGCGATACCTATGATTTCCTCGTTCGTCTCCAACACCCACGAAAACTCCAGCGTCTGTGCGCCCCTCCGTAAAAACTCCTTCTGTAGCCGCGACAGCAATATCACCGGTAAACCCAGCCGCCGATACTCCGGCACCACCCCGCCAAAAAAGCACCGGTAACGATCAATCCCCGATCGCCCGGTCAACAGATGCCACCATCCCGTGGGCAGGACCCGACCGTTCATGCGCTTCAACAATTCATTCATATCCGGCATCACCAAAGCGCATCCCGCAGGCTTGCCGTCGACTTCCACCAACAATGCGAGCTCAGGTACGATAAAAAAACCGTAACGCTGATAGGCTTCTTCAAACTCCTTCGCACTGATCGGCACCATACCCCAATTATCTCGCCACGCCTGTTCCCATACCGTGGAAAAAAACTGCGACTCCTTCCCTAGATTAGCCACATCCACGGGCCGTACCGCCACCCCGTCCCGCCTCAAGGCCAACGCCGCCATCCGGTCCATTTGCGCCATGTACGCCTCCTCTCGATAAACGAGCAAATCCTTGGCTTTTCTCAACCCCACCGCCTCCAACAGGTCCCGGTAATAAGACGGGGTATAACCCATTCCCACCATCGGTTGATGCTCGAATCCGTCACAAAGCACTCCCGCCTCTTCCTGCACGTTAAAATTCGCCGGCCCCCGCATCACCTGCAATCCCGCTTGCTCCAACCACTCGCCCGCCGCCTGCAACAACGCCCCGCTGTTGCCATGACGATAATACTCACCTCGTCCCGCATCCAATTGCCTCAGGATATCCATCCGCAAGGGCGGCACCCACTACGGAATCTCCGCATAGATACGCCACGCAAAATCTACAAATTCGTGACGCGCCGCCTCGGTCGTTACGGGTTCAATTTTAATCATGATTATTTAGCTAATCCCTCTGCACCGACCTGCTGGTCGCGGTTGCAAAGTAAGCGCCGTCAGCCTGCGTCTGCACCGACCCATGACAAGCTCCATGCCTTCGGTAATGGCATCGACAATTCTTCTACACCCCTCATTTTGGCGAAGCGCATCTCAGCTCTCACTGTGCGACGCTAATCCCCTCCGTCATAAACCCATCACCGGTCCCTTCACCCGACCTCGAGACCCAAGTCGTTCGTCTCCACAAGAACCTGCAGGGGTTTCCCGCTGGGACCGCCGAGGCCGGCGAAGCACTCCTGCGGTCCTGCGACGCCGCTTACATCGCCCCGTTGGTCATCGGCGTTTTACGCCACCTCGCTCCTAAAACCACCGCCCCGCACGAGGCCTCCATGCTCACTTCTGACGGTGACGCCCTCCGCTTGCTGGAGGATTTTCAGATCGACTCTCTCTCATGGTCGAACTCGCCTTCCTCGTTGAAGATTCCCTCGCTATAAAAGTCCCCGACGAGGACCTCGCCGATCTTAATACCTTCGCCGAGCTCAAGCAGATGTTGCAACGCCAGCTCGGCCTCATCGGCTGACGCCCCGCCGGTTCTCTGTCATGGAGCGTCGCGTAGCCATCACCGGGCTTGGCTTTATTAGCCCCATCGGAAACAATCGACCCAGCGTCACCGCCCACTTGCGGGAGCAACGTCACGGGCTATCGCCCGTCAATTGGTTCCCCGACTGCGCCATCCGCCTGGCCGGCACGATCCACGACTTCGACCTGAGCTCCTTGCAACGCGCCGTATGGACCTATCCCGATCGCGACGAGATTTCCCGCGAAACTCTGCGCAGCCTGCCTCCCCACGGAGTCTACGCACTCTGCGCCATCGAACAAGCGCTCGCTGAGGCCGGCCTCTCACCGCCGAGCTCCAGGACGGCCAGACGGGCCTGTTCTGCGCTTCGGCCGGATCTCCTCGTTTTTTCCGTCATCACCTCAACGCGGTCGAAAGTGCCGCCGGCCAACGTATTGCGCCGTGGGGGGTCGTGACTTCCATTGCCGGTACCCTCAATTTCAACCTGGTTGCCCACTTCGGTATTCAGGGCGCGGTAACCGGCTTCAGCTCCGCCTGCGCCGCCTGCACCCATGCGCTGGGCTACGCTTGTGACGAGATTCAACTCGACCGTCACTAACGCATGATCGTCGTCGGAGCCGAAGAACCCACTTGGGAGTCCCTACTGCCTTTCGCCAGTCCGACCCGTTGCTCGCGTCCCGTCCCTTCGACCAAGGCCGCGACGGTTTCGTCGGCTCCGGCGGCGCTGTCGCTCTGATTCTCGAGGATGCCGCGGTCGCTTTCAATGCGCGGCGCACTTCTCTTGTCCGAAATCGCGGGTTGGGGACAATCCTCCGACGGCCACAGCATCGCCCAGTCTCAACCCCAAGGTGCCGGCCTCGAACGAGCCATCCGTCGCGCGCTCCATGCTGCTCAGGTCACCGCATCAGACATCGACTACGTCAACGCCCACGCCACTTCCACTGGTGTGGGCGACAAAGCCGAAGCCCTCGCCCTCCTGCGCATATTCGACACCCATCGCCCGCCAGTCAGCAGCACCAAGGCGCTCACTGGTCACCCCTTGTCCATGGCTGGTGCTCTCGAAGCCACCCTTTCCACCTCTGCCTGCAAGAGGGATTCATCCCGGGCAACGCCCATCTACGTCAGCCCGACCCGGTGTGTACGGCTCTCAATCGGCCAGTGGCAAACCTCTCGACGCGTCCCAACTTCATCCTGAAAAACAGCAGTGGCTTCAGGGGTAGCAATGTCTGTCTAGTACTTCGCCAACCTCGTTCCTGATCCTGTCGTTCTGCTCCTCCTCTCGTCCTCCCCATCGATGTCTCCTCGCCACGCATTTATCACCGGAGGTTCCAGCGGCATCGGACTCGCGCTGGCCCAACAATTGGCTGCCCAAGGCACCCGCCTCAGCTTGTTCGCCCGCGATCCCACCAAGCTCGCCCATGCTGCCCTTGAGATCACGACCCGCCATCCCGAGCGGCCTGAGATCTGTCTGCAACCCGGCAACGTCGCCGATGAAACCGCCGTTCGTACCGCCATCACGGCGGCCGAGTCCGCTCACGGCCCCATCGACTTGCTCATCACTTCCGCCGGTCTCGCCGAAGCAGACTACTTCTGAAGCCATTCCCACCACCACGTTCGAGCGGCTCATGGCGGTCAACTACTTCGGCACTCTCTACGCACTAAAAACCGTGCTTCCCGCCGTGCGCACGCGGGGAAGCGGCCGTGTCATCCTGCTGTCCTCCGGTACCGGTCTGTTTGGTTTCTTCGGCTACTCCGCCTACGGTGCCACAAAACTTGCCCTCCGCGGTCTCGCTGAGTCCCTCCACGCCGAATGCCGCGACTCCGGGGTCAACATCCATATTGTCTACCCGCCCGACACCGATACCCCGCAACTGGCTCACGAAAACCAAACCAAACCTCCCGAAACCGCTGCCATCACCGCCGACGGAGGGCTTTGGACCGCCGAAGCCGTGGCGAAACTGATTCTCCGCCAAGCTACCGCCGGCCGCTTCAGCATCACGCCCGGCCTGCCCCTGACTCTGCTCGCCGGCCTTCACAGCATAATCGCCCCGCTCCTGCGCTGGACTTTCCACCGGACTGCCCGGAAAGCCCGCCCATCGTCGCGCCCGCGCTGACGGTTCGCCTCACCCGCCGGCCATGACTGGCCGAAACCCCGCGTCAGTCAGAATGGCCGCTATCGCGTCCCGTTTGTCGCCCTGAATTTCGATCACGCCGCTCTTCACCGTGCCACCACAGCCGCAGACTTTCTGCATCCGCTTGGCAAGTTGCGCTTTCTCGGCCTCACCGATGCCCACGAATCCAGAGACCGCCGTCACCGTCTTACCGCCCCGCCCTCCGGTCAAACGCCGGATTTCGACGCGTCCTCGATGCTTGTTAGGCTGCTTTCTCTTCGAGCCGCCAGCGGGCTCTCCCTTTGCGGGCGGTTCCAACTTGGCTGGTCCTGCCGGTAAATTGCCCAATCCTCCCAACGCCGCAAACGGGTTTTGTCCCAATTCTCCCCCGCCATCCGTCGAAATCTTTGATCCGCGTGCCATAATATTTCTTTCAGGTTTTTAACGTTCCGCCGCCTCGGCTCAGCTTTTCACCGCCCGCCCACCGCACACTCCAATCGGAATGTCGGACTCGCCTCCGAGGTACATCAGCGCTTTGGCATAGCTGCGATTCTCCAAAAAATGCCCCAGTTGGGGGTGCAATTCACGGCGTCCAAATTGCAGAAACCCATCTAAGCGAGCCATTTCACTCGCTATGGTAGGGCCGTCCGATTGCGCAATCGCCCCCATCAGGGCACTCAATGATGTCTTAATCTCAGTTTCTATGGGTCGAATAGGTATATTAATCTCGTGATTTTAGCTCGTCTCACACTTGCATGCAACCCCCCCTCAGTTGATCCGGGATCACACTTGTGTAAAATCTCCCATTCCTTTGCGCTGGCGACCAAATCTAATTTGTCAGGCCCATCAGTTGATCAAACCGCGAGTCCCTAGTTCTCGGATGCGCGGTTTCCTTTTCTCTCCATAATGAATCCATCTTCCCTTTCCACCGGCGCCAACGCAGAGGGCTTAGAGACCCTATATGCGCAATGGCTGGAAAATCCTAATTTCGTCGATGCTACTTGGCGCGCCTTTTTCCAAGGCTTCTCCCTGGGTCATACCGGGGGGACCCTCTCCTCCTCCGATGCCCAGGCCGACGGAGTCAAAGTGGTCGACAGCCGCAAACAGGTCATGGCGATCCGCATGATCAACGCGCACCATTCCCACGGTCACCTGCAGGCGCACCTGGACCCGCTCAACCCGCCGCCGCCTCCCCTCCCCAAGCTTGCGGTCGAAGCCTTCGAATTCACCGAAGCCGACTTCGACGACAACTACACCCTGACCCGCTACAAAGGCGGGGGGCAGATGAAGCTGCGCGATATCGTTTCCAGCCTCCAAAAAACCTTCAGCGGCACCATCGGCGTCGAATACATGCACGTCGGCGACATGAAAGCCCGCGACTGGCTCCAGGCCAAGATGGAGGACTGCAACAACCAGCCGTCGTTCGACAAATTCCGTAAAACCCAAATTCTCCGCCGCGTTCACAAGGCTGAGCTCTTCGAGAAATTCCTCCACACCAAGTTCGTCGGCCAAAAACGCTTCGCCCTCGAAGGCGGTGAAATCATGATCGCCGCCCTCGATTCCTTCCTCGAAAAGTGCCCCGAGCTCGGCGTCGAAGAGGTCGTCATGGGCATGGCCCATCGCGGGCGCCTTTCCGTTCTCGCCAACATCCTGCGGAAACCGTTCTCCGTCCTCTTCGATCAATTTTCCGAGAACTACATCCCCGACACCGTCGCGGGTGACGGCGACGTCAAATATCACCTCGGCTACGAGGCCAACTTCCCCACCAAAACGGGCGGCACCGTCGAGGTTCGTCTCACCGCCAATCCGTCCCACCTCGAGATCGTCAACCCCGTCGTCGAGGGCAAGACCCGGGCCCGCCAGCGCATCCGGGGCGACCTCGAACGCAAGCGCGTCTGCCCATTCCTCATCCACGGCGACGCCGCCTTCGCCGGCCAGGGTGTCGTCGCGGAAACGCTCAACTTCTCCCAATTGCCGGGCTACCGCACCGGCGGCACCGTTCACTTTGTGATCAACAATCAGATCGGGTTCACCACCAACCCAGCTGATGCTCGGTCGACCCGCTACTGCACCGATGTCGCCAAATTCATCGAAGCCCCCGTTTTCCACGTCAACGGCGACGACCCTGAGGCCGTCTGCTACGTGACCCAGCTCGCCCTCGAGTTCCGCATCAAATTTCAGCGCGACGTGGTCATCGACATGCTCTGCTACCGCCGCCACGGCCACAACGAGAGTGATGAGCCGGTCTTCACTCAGCCGTTGATGTATAAGGCCATCCGCTCCCATCCGCTGGTCTCCACCATCTACACGAAGACACTCATCGAGGAAGGCACCATCACCCAAGCCGACGCCGATGCCATTATCGCCGAATACACCGGCGCCATGGAAGTCTCGTTCCGAAAGGCCAAGGACGCCGACGCCGCCCGCGTCGCCCGCAAAGAGGCTCAGGACCAGTTCCGCGGCTCCACCGCCATTTTTCAGCCTGGCTACAACCATAGTCCAGTGGCGACTGGCGTCTCCTCCGAAGCCCTCGGTCGCGTCTCCCACGCCCTCACCCACACTCCCGAGGACTTCCACCTCAACAGCCAGATTCAGCGTCTGCTCAATAATCGAGCCAAAGCCTTCGCCGCCGACGGGCCCATCGAGTGGTCCTACGCCGAATCCCTGGCCTGGGGCACCCTCCTCGCCGAAGGCACTCCCGTGCGCCTCTCCGGCCAGGACTGCCGCCGCGGGACCTTCAGTCAACGTCACGCCTACCTCTACGACGCCGAGACGCGCGAACGTTACGCCCCCCTCGATCACGTCTGCAAAGGCCAGGCCAAACTCTGCGTCTACAATTCCCTGCTTTCGGAAGCGGCCGTCCTTGGTTTCGACTACGGCTACTCCCTCGATTATCCGGATATGCTCTGCCAGTGGGAGGCCCAGTTCGGCGACTTCGTCAACGGTGCCCAGGTCGTCGTCGACCAGTTTATCGCCTCCTCCGAGTCCAAGTGGCAACGTGTATCCGGTATCGTGCTACTCCTGCCCCACGGTTACGAAGGCCAGGGACCGGAGCACTCCTCCGCTCGTCTCGAACGCTTCCTCCAACTCTGCGCCGAGGACAATATTCAGGTGTGCAACATCACCACGCCGGCCAACTTCTTCCACGTCTTGCGCCGCCAGATGCACCGCGATTTCCGCAAGCCTCTCGTGGTCATGTCCCCCAAGTCGCTGCTCCGCCATCCCCAGGCGGTTTCCCGCGTCGACGACTTCCTCGAAGGCACCGCCTTCCAGGAAATCATGCCCGACCCGACTCCTCCCGCCCAAACCGAACGCCTCCTCCTCTGTTCCGGGAAAGTTTACTACGACCTCGACGCCTACCGGATCGCCCAAGGCATCACCAACGCCACCATCATCCGTCTGGAGCAACTGTATCCGCTTCATCGTGACGTCCTGACTCAACTCGCGGCCGATCACTCCGAAGCCCGGCTCATCTGGTGTCAGGAAGAGTCCCAAAACATGGGGCCGTGGTCATTCATCGCCCCTCAACTCGAGGACATCTTCGGTCGCAAAACCGCCTATGCGGGTCGCGACGCCGCCGCCTCCCCTGCCGTGGGTGCGCTCGCCCTGCACAAGCGCGAACTCGCTCAACTCCTCATGGAAGCCTTCAGCCTCTAGTCTCGCTCCTCCTTCCTACTCTCTCCCCGATACTCGCTACTTCTCTTCCCGCCATGTCTCTCGAAGTTAAAATTCCTCCCATGGGCGAATCCATTGTCTCCGGCGTGCTCGCCAAATGGCACGTCGCCGATGGCGCGTCCGTCAAGACCGGCCAAGCCTTGTTCGAACTCGAAACGGACAAAATCACGTCCGAAGGCACCGCCGAGGCCGATGGCACCATCAGTCTCAAAGTCGAAGAAGGCGCCGAAGTCGGCATCGGTGAAGTCGTCGCCGTCATCTCCGCCGGCGCCGCGCCCGCGCCCGCTCCAGCGCCCGCCTCGGCTGCCCCGGCTGCCCCGGCCGCAGACTCCTCCACCGTCGCCGCGAAGGAAACTCAACCGTCCCCCGCCGTCCGCCGAATCGCCGCCGAGACCGGTATCGATCCGTCCACGGGCAAGGGCACGGGCAAAGGTGATAGCGTCACCAAGGGCGACATGCTCGCCGCCGCGTCCACCCCGGCGCCCGCTCCCGTCGCTCCGCCCGCGTCCAAGCCCGCCGCCCCGCGCCCCACTCCCGCGCCTGCCACCGGCGAACGCCAGACTCGCAAGAAAATGACCCCGCTCCGCGCCAAAATCGCCGAGCGCTTGGTCGAGGCCCAACAGCAAGCCGCCATGCTCACGACCTTCAACGAGGTCGACATGGGCGCCGTCATGGCCCTGCGCAAAAAGTATCAGGACGCTTTCGTCAAAAAGAACGGCTTCAAACTGGGCTTCATGTCCGTCTTCACCAAAGCCGTTGTCCACGCGCTCAAGGAAGTTCCCGGCATCAACGCTCAGATCCAAGGCAACGAGATAGTGCAGAACCACTACTACGATGTAGGGGTCGCCGTCTCCACGCCCAAGGGCCTCATGGTCCCGGTCATACGCGACTGTGACACCCTCTCCATGACGGGAGTCGAATCCGCTATCGCCGCCGGGGCCGGGCGCGCCCGCGACGGCAAGATCACCTTGGCCGACCTCGACGGCGGGGTCTTCACCATCACCAACGGGGGCATCTTCGGCTCCATGCTGTCCACCCCGATTCTTAACGCTCCCCAAAGCGCCATCCTCGGGCTCCACGCCATCAACGACCGCCCCATGGCCGTCAATGGTCAGGTCGTCATCCGCCCCATGATGTATTTGGCTCTCAGCTACGACCACCGCATCGTCGACGGTAAGGAAGCCGTCACCTTCTTGGTCAAAGTCAAAGAGGCGATCGAAGACCCCACCCGGCTCCTGCTCGATCTATAATCCACGGGATCTTCATTCCCAGGAACGACTTTTCGACCGCTGCCCTCCAAAGGGCCGCGGGTTTTTTTAAGTCCTCATCTCTCCTCCCATCTGGTGCGCCCTTGCTGATCAAATCAACGATATTCCTGGAAAACGTAGTTCACAAAAAAAACCCATCTTCCAAAGGTATGTTACCCTTTCGGTTGGTGAGTCTGAAACGTACCCCCGCCGACTCACCTGGCTGGTGCACGAACCGATGCCTTCGACGGACCGTAACTCCTGCCCACTTCACGCTCTTCGTTCCCCTCTGTAACATTCAACTTCGGAATCTAGGATAACCCGGCCCGCCGAACAGCTCCGCCCTTCCTGGCCCGTTACACCGTTACGCCGGTCCTACTTTGACCAGGGACTGGGTCTTAACTCCGGGATCCTCCGTTTTCCACCGAAACCCACACCGGCAATTCGTGACCAGCCGCGAGTTGCCCGGCCGGAATTAATACCTCCAGCGAGGTGGAGGTCGACGTGGAGGGTTTCAACTCATGGCCTCCCGCCACGGCCACCGTCTGCGCATTGAAGTTTTTGCCGGTCAACGTAACCGTGGCATCCGCCCCGGCCTGAACTTCCGCCGACGCGACCGACAACAGTTCGAGGGTCGTATCATCCGCCAAGCCATCCGACTGGGTTTTCGCGCTGGCAAACAATGCGACTTCCACTCCCTGCAATTTGGTCAGCGCCTCTTTATTAAACATGCCTGTGAGCAGCCCCACCGCCGTGAACCCAAACGGATTCACATCGGCTGGCCAATAAAATTCACGTAAGAATTCAGGGCGTGCACCGCACCGCCAACCGCCCCGGCCAGAATCACCATTAACAAAATACCAATTTCATCCTCTAAAAAATTCGGCATTTTCGTCCCGCCCCTCCGCCCATCGCTTTGTTCCTTTTCCGTCCCCTGCGGAGCCTGACTCTCGCCATTCGCCCCTGCATCAGCGGCCGAAGCGCTTGGGGGAGCCTGCGGGTCGGCAGCGGTCACCCCAGCTTTGGGCGTTACGTTGGAACCGACAACAACCGGTGTAGTAACGAGCGACTTAGCCTTCACATCATCACTCGGCCGTTCGCTCTACACCCAAACCAACCCGGCCAACAACACCACCAGTTGAAGCGGTAAAAACCAATTTAAGACGATACTTGAAACTCCAGTCGCCGGCGCCGACACCGGCTTCGTTTCTTTCGCCTGACTTGCCGCAGTCTAACACTGAGTGCACAGACTGAGAGGGAGTGGTTCCCTTTCTCCTAATGCACTATAATGAATACTATACGTTTGATATTGGGATTGATGATTGGCGGGATTGAGGTTGCGGCAGGCCGCAGGAAGGGAGCGGTGAGCAGCTATACACAAGCCAGAGAGAGGATTTGGAGTGGTGGCAAAAATACAACGGCGCATCACCGCCAAGGAACGCGAGGCGATTCATGCCGGTTTGGCCCAGGGCAAAAGCGGCGCTTAGCTTGCCATCGGCCCAAGTGCGCCGCGCGCAACAAAGTTGCCGACACGCCCGCCTTGCGCGACGAGGTGCTGGCCCTGTTTGCCACCGGCGCTACGCCCAAGCAAATCGAAGTCGCCTTGAGACGACGTCATGGCCTTGATCTGACCCGACGCGTGAGCCACGAAACCATCTACGACTTCATCTACGTCCACTCCAAAGGCTCGGTTAAGAAGGAGTTGATCGCTTATTTGCGGCGCAAGCAGCCCCGGCGCAGTCCCACCCCCCGCGCCAAGGGCAAGCTCTCGGGCCAGTTGCCGGGCGCGATCAATATCGGCGAGCGACCCGCTGAGGTGGAGCGCCGGGAGGTGCCCGGACACTGGGAGGCCGACTTGGTCATGGATGCGGGCAATCGCACCGCCATTTTGGTCATCACCGAACGGGTCTCCCGCTACGTGATGATCGTCCCGTTGGGCGGTGCCAAAGACGCGATCAGCGTCGCCCGCGCTCTCATTCGGGCCTTCAAACGCCTGCCCGCCCACCTGCGCTAAGACCCTCACCTACGACAACGGCCGCTAAATGGCCCAACATGCCGCCTTCACCCTTGCCACAAAAGTGGCGGTCTATTTCTGCAATCCACACAGCCCTTGGCAGCGCGGTGCGGTCGCGAATATCAACGGTCTGATCCGGGAATACTTCCCTAAAGGCATCGACTTTAACACCGTCACCAAAGGCCAAATCGCCAAAGCGGAGTGGCTACTCAATAATCTCCCTCGCATCGGGCTCGACGGACAGTCTCCCGCTGAAGTCTTTCATGCTATTATACAAAAACCTGTGCACTAGCCGCTTGACGCCGCCGAACGGGGTCGATATTTTTTGTTTTGGCGCAGCGACACAAACCCTCAACGTGCTCCTTCCGCCCATGAATACCTCCGCTGTTAAAATCTAGCGATGACACGCAGGGTGAAGGCATTAGCTTTTCGGTCACCGAAAAGCTGCTCGTCGCAGAGACACTGGATGCGTTTGGGGTGGACTACACTGAAGGAGGGTTTCCGGGATCCAATCCTCGTGACATCACGTTTTTTGCGGAAGCGCAGAAGTTCAAAGGCTATGAATTCGAGGCGGCGGATGCTTCCTTAAAGTTGCTGATTGCTCGTTCCACCGAGCAGGCTCGAACGTTCTTCAAGCTGATCAGTTATCGCGTGATGATTGAGTATAATGATGGCGAGCTGTGTGCGGAAGTCAAGGTGGAGGTGAATCGTGAGATCGTGCATACAGTGGCGGAATGCGTCGGCCCCGTGGGGGCCTTGGACAAGGCTTTGCGATTGGCCTTGGACGGGGCATTTCCTCAGCTGCGACGAATGGAGTTGCGCGACTATAAAGTGCGAATTTTGGAAAGCGGATTGGGCGCAAACAGCCGAACTCGTGTTTTGATAGAATCGAGTGACGGGGACGCCATCTGGGGAACGGTGGGAGTGAGTGACAACATGATCGATGCGTCGTGGTTATCGATGCGTCGTGGGAAGCGTTGTGTGATTCCGTCAACTTCATGTTGATGCAGTCCGAGTCACTGGGCACCTGAATTGAAAGTCTGAACAAGAAAGACCGGTTAGGTTTGCCGATGGCGACTGAAGCGTTTGGTTATACAGGCACGATCCGATGCCTACCCCTATCTCGCCTCGCCTCAACCCTTTGACCAATTCGCATACTCGGACTCGTCCGACTCCCTATAGCTGGGGAGAATGGCGGGTGGTGCAGTGTGAAGAAACAGGGATGGTTTATTTGGAGAATCCGCCCTCCTATGATCGTTTGGCGGAGGAATTTGCGTGGGAAAAAACTTACGAGGAGGAGAAGCAACGTCGGTATCAGGACGAACCGGTGCTTTCTCGCGTCAGTGGGATGGTCAAATGGATGAGATGGAATTTAAAAGGGCCACGCATCGTTGCGACGTCGCTGGCGCATTTGCAGGCTTTGGAAGAAATCATGCCATCCGGCACACACCTACAGTTTCTCGATGTGGGCTGTGGGGATGGTAAGAAGACGGTGCAGATTCCGGAATTGATGAAACAGCGCGGGCTTGCGGCGGTAAGTCCCATCGGGATCGAAGTATCGACGGCTCAAGCGGTGGAAGCGCAGTCCCGCTTCAAGCCCTTTGGTGGGCGGTGCATTCCTCTGACGGTCCTCGATGGTCTGGCTGAAATCGAGGATACTTCGATTCACCTCATCGTGTTGTGCTCTTTTTTAGAGCACGAAGTGCAGCCCGTGGAATTGTTGACCGCGTGTTGTGCCAAGCTGGCGCGAAAGGGACGGATCATCATCAAAGTTCCGAATTTCGATTTATGGCACCGAAGAGTGCGGCAGGAAAAATGGTGTGGGTTTCGGTATCCGAATCACGTAAATTATTTCACTCCAGATACTTTGGGGAAAGTAGTGCATCGCGCGGGATTACGGGAGAGACCGAAAGGGTGGGCGGACATCATGCCGACCAGTGATGAATATGTGGCGGATTGCAGAACGGCCCTAAGCCGCTGCAGAGAGAGCGGGACGAGCTTCGGCCGCTACGTAAATTTTGTGTCAGATTGCGCTCGCGGCAATTTGCGGGGGCTGTCAGTTTCAATGCCTCGTGCCTTTTCGACTACCTAAATCCCGTATTACTTGGACCAACAGCGCGTTCCTCATTGGAACGGGTTTGGCCACCATCACGGTTGTGCCTTATTACCTTTGGACGGTCGGAATCGACTTGTTCCAAGTTGGTCTCTTTTTCACCTTCTTCATCGCGAGCGGGCTGAGCATCACGCTCGGCTATCACCGCCTCTTTGCGCATAAGGCGTTTCACGCCAAATGGCCGGTTAAGTTTTTGGCCTTGGTTTTTGGAGCGACGGCCTTCGAGAACTGTGCATTGGCGTGGGTCTCCGACCACCGTCGCCATCACAAGCATACTGATCATGATGATGATCCCTACGACATTTCGCAGGGTTTTTGGTATGCTCATATCGGTTGGATCCTCTTTAAGATTAGTCCTGAGCCGCCTTGGGATAATGTCGCCGACCTGCGCAAAGATCGATTGGTGATGTGGCAGCACAACAACTACGTCGCCATCGCGGTGACGGTGGGATTCCTTTTACCTGCCTTGTTGGGATGGGCTTACGGCGGTCCGATGGGGGCGTTGGGAGGTTTCCTACTCGGCGGCGTGGCCCGAGTGACTGCGGTGCAGCACATGACGTTTTTCATCAATTCGCTGTGTCATACCGTCGGTCGCCAACCTTACTCGAACCGAACCAGTGCGCGGGATAGTTGGATCATGGCCATCTTCACTTTTGGCGAGGGCTATCACAATTACCACCACGAGTTCCAGCATGACTACCGCAACGGGGTCAAGTGGTGGCAGTGGGATCCCACCAAGTGGACCATTTGGGTCCTGAGTAAACTCGGTTTGGCCGATGGACTTCGCCGAGTAGATGACGAAAAAGTATTGTCAGCTCAATTGCACGAAGCCCACCGCAGGGTCAACGAGCGTTTGAGTACGTCACTACATTCTCTAAATACGCGTAGCCAAGAGATGCTTAAGGCCAGCGCGGAGCGGCTGGAGGAATTGAAGGCCCAATGGAGTGAGCTCAAGGGGCATTACCGCGCTCAAGTCGACGCATGGAAGCATGATTATGCGGAGAAGACGGATGAGGAGTTGCAGGAAGCTCGCCGGGCCTTTGATGAGATCCGACGGGAAGTACGCACGGCCTTTGACTTGCTCGAGCGGCTTCCCTCAGCGGCGTAGCGTCACACGAGTTTTTACCTTCGGTAATTTTCAATCGCGGTCTGCGGCCCGCGATTTTTTAGGCGCATGACCCTAAATTCCTAAGTTGGATGTAACATAAGGGAACGAAGGGCGCGAAGTTGTAACGAGTTACGGTCCGTCGAAGGCATCGATTCGTTCACCTGCCAGGTGAGTCGGCGGGTGCACAGTTGAGATACACTAACCGACTAGATAACATAACTTTGTTACATGCGGTTTCTGATGTGAACTGCGTTTTCTAGGCTGAAGGCAGCGGAATCAACGTTAGAGCAGGGGAGCGAGTAGTCGGCTCAAGTCTTCCGCAATGGTGCTGAGCAAACGATGCATGCGAGGAGGTTGTGGAACGAAATTACGGCTTTGGCGGACGAGTTCACCGGCCCATTGGCGCATTTGGGCGACTTCGGAGATCGAGTAGACGCCGATGCCGATTTCGAAATTTACGAACAGGCTCCGCAAGTCGAAGTTGGCGGAGCCGTAGAGCCCGATCCGATCGTCGAGTATCATGGCTTTAGCGTGGAGCATGCCGGGTTCGTAGAGCAATACGCGGGCTCCGACCCGATGCAGCTCCCGGAGGTACTGACGTCGAGCGTAGTCGGTGATCTTGTGATTGGAACGGGCGGGAATGATCAACGTGACGTCCTTACCCGCGCGGGCTTTTACCAGAAGGGAACGTTGCAGCACCTCATCGGGAGTGAAGTAGGGCGTGATAGTGTTCGGCCTCCTGAATCAGGAAGACGATGCCTTCGTAGAGAGGATCACCTTCGACGTCGGGACCGCTCGCAGTCACCTGGAGTTCAGTCGAGCCCGTGGCCAGAGAGGCAGGACCCACGAGTGTCGACGCGGAGCGATTCGATGGATTGTCGGGTGGGTAGCTCCAGTCCGCGAAGAATACTTCGCTGATCATTCCGACGGCGGGGCCGGTAATCAAGGTACCGAAGTCGGCGAAACGTTTGGCCCACGGGCTTTCCCCCATGTATTCACGGGCGAGGTTGTGTCCACCGATGATGGCAGAGCAGTCGTCGAAGACCGCAAGTTTACGGTGATTGCGCAGATTGGCCGAATGTCGGGTGCTTAACGGCGCCACCGGCATGAAGGTCGCGACTTCGCCGCCGGCGGCACGCAAGGGATCGCAGAATCCGCGGCGGGCGAGGAAACTACCGAGCCCATCCAAGAACAGGCGCACTTTTACGCCGTCGCGGGCCCGTTCCGCCAGGAGTTTGATGATGGCGCGGCCGGTTTCTTCGCGGCCGAGAATAAATGTGGTGATATTGATCGTGTGTTGGGCGGAGCGAATGGCGTCGGCCATTACCGCGAAAGCACTTTCGCCATTGGTGATCAATTGCAGTTTATTGCCTCCGACCGGTTCATTGGCGACGATGGCGCGAGCGGCTGCCAATTGGCAGGTTTCCAAGGAGGCGGACGGAGAGCCGAAGGAGTGTAGCGCAACCCGCCCCTTACGGGCCACGAGTTGTTGAATTTTCCGGCCTCCGAAGAGCAGATAGAGTGGAACTTCCACGTAAGGCACGAGCGTGATACCCAGTAACCACGCGATGGTGTTGCCCGGTTGACGTTTCTCGCTCATAAGTTTGGCAATGGTGAATACGGCGAGGACAAAGCCACCCACGGTCAATAAATGTGACCAAAGGCTGGTAGGTAACGGCTTCTGTGACTTCGGCGGTCATGCTCGAGGCAATGGGGGACAGGTGCGGAGAAATTGGCGTCTATACGCGTCTCGTACTCTCCAGTGAGTCCGAGACCCGCGGAAGGGCGTATATTAGAGAACTGGCAGCCACCCAGAGGGTCTCCGCCGGTCTGATCACGACGGGCACGACTTCTTGGGCCGGGAGCAACGCGGACGGACCATGTAACGTGACATACAGGAGCCCTGTCTTCGGGCGCTATTCTTAGCGCCCAGGCCGACGCCGGTGGGACTGGATTCGCTTGGACTGAGCGACGTTCAGGAAGCGAGGGAACGAGCAGACGACGTGACCGCTATTTGCTCGCGCGACGTGTGCCGCAGGGGCGTGGTGTTTGTTCAGGTTGGTAGAGTGCAAAGTGCAAAGTCTGACCCCCTCCGGCGCCCCGAAAAAGCGTGGGTTGAGCGGTAAAAATCGTTGCCTTAAGTCGTATCCGAAGTATGGATATTAGGCAGGTGCCACCTGCCGCCGAACTCTATGCTGAAAACATTGCGCTAAAGGCGGAACTGGCGCAGCTCGATGCCTTGATCGCTTGGCTCAAAAAGCAGATGTTTGGCGGAGGAAAGAGTGAAAAACTCGATCCCGCGCAGCTGCAGATCAAGCTGTCGGACCAGCAAAAACTGGCGGCAGCGGGCCAGGGCACCGAGCGGATCAGTTACGAGCGTCGCCGCGCTTCACAGGAGAAACGGCTCCTGCGCGCGGAGACGTTTGCGAAGCTGCCGGTAAGCGAAACCATCGTGATCGAGCCCGCCGAAGTACAGGCCGCGCCGGAGCAGTATGAGCGCATCGGTGAAGAGCGTAGCTTCGAGGTCGATGTGGTGCCCCCGAAGTTATTCAAGCGCGAGTTCGTGCGTCCGAAGTATCGGACCAAGGGCAACCGCGATCTGGCGCCGGTGGTGGCGCCGGCACGGGTGCGCCTAGTCGAAGGCGGCTTCGCTTCGGCCGGACTGTTGGCCTGGGTGCTCTACTCCAAATACGTGGAACACCAACCGCTGTTCCGGCTCGAAAAGGCGCCCTTGCGCTGGGGCGCTCAGTTAGAGCGTGTCCCATTTACCCTGATGTTGGAAGGGGGACAGGAAAGCCGATTTTTGAGCGGATTTCCGACTACCAATGGCGGATGTAGGCGCGCGCAAATGCAATTTAATGGCTAAATTGCAGTGTCGCAGCAGTCAGTGCCTGGATCGTTTCCATGAGGGAACCTCCGGCAGCCGGTTTATTGTTCATCGTTGGAGTAGGCTTGGTGGTTTTAGGCGGCTTGGGCCTGCGGTGGTTGGTCGGCCAGCAGTCGGGCGATGAGCCACAGGTTGTGACCGAGGATGCTCCAGGCTACCGCCAGGTAGCGATTCGTGAAGCCTCTGGCACTCAATCGCTTGCCTGGGCGTTGCTTGATGATGGCGATGCGGGCTTCCGTCGAAGCCCGGCGATGTTGGAGCGCCACGAACTGCGGCTCCTGCATGCGCCGTTGCAGCTGCTGCGGATCGCGGGGGCAAGTGGCGTCATAAAGGTCGGCTTCGGCCAAGCGTTCGCACAGCCGTTTGGTCGAGAAGCCTCGGTCGGTGCTCGCCGCTTTGATCGGGGTGCTCAGGTCGAACTGATTCTGGCGCTCGAGGCTCTGGTCGAACTGACGCCATTCGGCCGGAGCCATTCCCTGATACAACTGCCAATCGGTGATCAACCCCGTCACGTTCTCACTGATCATGAGGGTGTTGCCAAACTCGACCTCGCCGGACGCCTTGCCCCGGACCACGGTCTGCACGTCGGGTTCGTAGACGCTGAGGATCTTCTCGGCGTTGGGCACTGGTCGCGCGCCGATGATGCGTTCGTGGGCCTGGTTGATCGCGGCCGGCAGTTGCTCGAGCATGGCGTCGATGCGCGCAATGATGCGGGTGGGTGGCCTGGCGCTCATTGAAGCGGGTCCGAGCGTAGTCGGCGGCGAGGTGGTCGCGGTGGCCGGCGGGCGTGCTCGCCGATGGGTGCGCAGCAGGTATTTCATCTGGCGGAGCACGCCCTTGCGGGCCCGCTTCGCATCGCGGCGCCGGTCGGCTGTGGGTCATCGCGATGCACCACCGATTCATCTGCTTGGCAAAGACTGGCGGCTCGTTCGGCATCCGACCCCCGCAACCCCGCTGCACGGATCAGTTTCACCGCCTTGAGCAGGGGGGGTGCGGCTCACGTCGCGAAAGAGCACCCAGTCGACCGGGAAATGGATGTTGGCCTGCAGGCAGGTCGAGTCCACCAGGCACGTATCCATCGGCTGCGCCGCAGCCAGTCCCAGTTCGCTCGCCCGGTCCGCCTCACCGCACATCTCGATAAAGACTTGGCTCATCCTGCGCACCTGCCCGGCGGTGTAGCATTTGGACGCACGCTCCCGCACGCTTTCTTTGGGAGACCCCCTTGATGCCGTCGATCCGGCGCGCTCCGCAAAAGTCGGCCAACAGATCGCTGGAGGCGATGCTCAGGGAAAGTTTACGCAAGCTGATTTTTCCGAGTATCATGCGCAATATCTGCACCCGCCGCGCCTTGCGCGCGAACTGCAGGTGTCGCGGCAACCCGGCCACGTCGTCGCCCCGCCAGTTTTCCCGGGCAAAGTCCACGGCCATCGCTTCCAAGTGACTGTTGGCCAGCAACTGGTCGAGCCCCGCCAGTTGATCGCGAAACGCGGCGTAATCTTTGTTGGGGCCGACCGGAGTCAGGTCTGGACGCAGCCAGGTTTTCAGGGCAACTTCCGGGGCGACAGCTTCGGTAGTATTGTTCACACCAAATTACACACGCCGTTTTTGTGCCGAAACCAGGAAATCCTCCCGGTGTCGGCCTCTTTATTTTTACGCTACCTCCTATTCTCCAACCTCTTGCGCTTGTGGGACACGCTCTAGTTGGTGGGCTCACCAGCTCGATCCAAGTCCGATGCGACATCTGACCGGACCAACTCAAGTGCACCGGACGAAATAACACCGCCAACGCATCCTCCAACCCCGGCACATTCTCCCGGTAGTAGTCTTCAAAAGCAACCCAGGACGTGTGGGACGCGAATTGGTTTCACGGATCAACACCACCAGTGCACTCGGCTTCTGCACCTCCGCCAAAGGCTGAAAAAAGAACGTATCAATGATGGCAAAGATTGTGATGTTCGCACTGAGCCCCAACGCCAGCGTCATAACCGCCACGAAGGTGCATTCCTTCTGTTGAAGCAACATGCGCACCCCGTAACGCAGGTCCTGCTGCAAATGAGTCAACCAAGCAAACCCCCGCGCTTCGCGGCCCTCTTCCGCCACGGCATCAATGTGCCCAAACTGTAAATTAGCCGCTCGGGTCGCCTCCTGCCGACTCATCCCTGCCGTCAAATTGGTGTCGATCTGGGCGTCACGATGAAACCGCATCTCCTCCGCCATTTCGGCGTCCACTTTGTTGCGACGAAAGACCACGCGCCCGGCGTGTTGAATGCGTTTCCATAAATTCATTTTCGAGTTCTCCTGTAGTTAAGGGTCGCACAGCGCGTCAGTCGGCTTTGGCCAGCACTTCACTGACCGCGCTGGTAAGCCGCTCCCCACTGACCGCGCTGGTAAGCCGCTCCCAAGATTCCCTCTCCGCCACCAATTGCTTACGTCCCGTGCGCGTTAGCTTATAAAATTTCGCCCGACGATTGTTTTCCGACACCCCCCACTCCGCTTCAATCCACGCCGTGCGCTCCATCCGATAAAGCACCGGATACAACGACCCCTCTGCCACGCGCAGCGCATCCGCCGAAAGCACATGAATTTTTTGCGCGATGCCACATCCATGCATCGGGCTGGCGTTTAACACCCGGAGAACCAGTAGGTCCAGAGTGCCTTGGAGGAGTTCGATTTTGCTCATATTCTTCCCTAGACGCCGCGCAAGGGTAAAGTGACCAAAAGCGTTTTCCGAGGGTAAACCGCGCGCTCTCTACTGGTGCATGCCCCAACTTCCGTGCCTTGATTGAACCTAGAAAACGCAGTTCACCTCAGAAAACGCATGTAACAAAGTTATGTCATTCAGTCGGTTAGTGAGTTTCAGCCGTGCCCCCGCCGACTCACCTGGCGGTGAACGAATCGATGCCTACGACGGACCGTAACTCGTTCCAACTTCGTGCCCTTCGTTCCCTTGTGTGTTCGAACCGATGTTAAGAACGAGCGAGGACGGAGCCGAATGCAGCCTCCGAGAATGGACCATAGAGTTCGTCGCAGGAGGCTGCATTCGGCGCGAATGCACATGCGAGGTAAATGCCTTGAATGATGCTCGCCAGGGTGCGGTGCAGACTGGCCGTCTGCACCGCACGGCAACCACGATGCCGATTTGTTACCTGAGGATTTACCTCGAACAGAAGCCCTGGGCCCGGGTTGCCGACCTGGTTGAACTCGAACCGCTGAGAGAGCCCTGAGCTCGTATAACAAGATGGAGCAAACCACCCTTGAAAATCAAATCACCTATGTTGGTGTGGATATCGCCAAAGATCGTCTCGACTACACCGTCGATGATACTCGCTGTGCCCACGTCGAGAACACCCACCAAAGCCACCGAGCCTTGATCAAGCACCTCCAGAGCCTGCCCAATGCCCGGGTCGTATGCGAAGCGACTGGCGGCTATGAGCGTGCCATTGTCGCCGCATTGCTCTTGGCCCAGATCCAAGTCTGCGTGGTCAATCCAGGGCGTGTGCGCGCCTTTGCCCGTGCCGCCGGCTTGCTCGCCAAGACCGACCCACTCGACGCTCAACTATTGCGCCGCTTTGGGTTACAAATGAAGCCACGCCTGCACCGGGCCCTCGACGAAGCGACCGCAACCTTGCGTGAGCTGCTCGACTATCGCCGGCAGATCAGTGATCAACTCGTCGCCACAGGCAACCGGTGCGAGTTGGCCGGACGCATTTGGCGTGAACCCCTTGAGATCCTGCGGGCGCTTTTAGCCACCGAGCTCGAACAAACCGATGCGCTGATTAAAACGCACATCCACGAGGACGACAGTCTACGCACCAAAGCCGCTCGACTGCGCGAACTCCAAGGCGCAGGACCCGTGCTCGCCTACGTGCCTGAACTCGGAAAGATCGAATCGGGCCAACTCGCCGCTCTGATCGGTGTGGCCCCGTTCGCCCACGACAGCGGGCGGCGACATCGTTGCCGACATGTGCGCGGCGGGCGTCATTCCGTGCGCCAGGTCCTCTACATGGCGGTGGTCTCTGCCATCCGATGTAACCCTGTCATGCGCGCGTTCTATCGGCGCCTCGTTGAGGCTGGGAAACTGAAGAAAATAGCCCTTATCGCGGTCATGCGCCAAATGCTACATGCCCTCAAGCTATTGGCCGCTAATCCCAACTTTGTCCTTGTTCGCTAACACCGCTGCTTCTGTAACATCCCACTTCGGAATTTAGGTTGAAGCAGCAGACGTCTCCGCGCGTTGAGTAAAAACAGAGTACTCCGTTCTCTCCTGGCCTCCGCCCCTTCGCTGACGTTCAGTCGACTACTTCGAAATCCACCACCATCGGCAAGTGATCCGAGGCCATGCTCGGCACCACTTCATGCCCTACGCATCGTAACCCCTGACTGTAGAAAACATGATCTAGCACGTAGGGCATCCGATGCCATGGGTCACCCGGTTTTGCACCGTCGTAAATCCAACTTCGTCAAACTGCTCGATCAGCGATCCGGGCTTACTCACATTGAAGTCTCCGGCCAAAAGAGTCGGACCTGCCGCCTGCGCCAGCAGCTTGGCGATTTGCCTTCGCTGGTCCCCCTGAGTCTCACTGCTCGTCTTAAGCATAAAAAACGCGAGCAGATGAATATCGTAGATCGTTACCTGGTGTCCGCCGATCGTCGTCCGCGCCCCGATCAACAGACGATCGGTAGGGGTCTTGGTTTCCCCAAATAAATCGAACGCCACCGGCGGCGAAGGCACATCGTGTCGCTCCAAATCATGGAGCGGGGTGCGCGAGAAATGGCCAATCCTATCCCAAAAGGTAATTCCCGCTCATCCGCCTTGGGGTAGGCGAAATAGGAATGATAGCCCGGCAACGCGGCCTTGAGGCGCTCAAAATTAGGCGGAGGTTGCAGTTGAGTCCCCCCCCGGGCTGGGCCTGCTCCACTTCCTGCAACGTGATCACATCTGCATCGTGTTTTTTGATTTCCTCGATCGTAACCTGCAGATCAATCGGCGCGTGGTCCGGGTCATCATCCCGCCAGCACTGACCATACTGCATATTACACTGCATCAACCGGAAGCGCATCATCGTTTATTGCTACGACCGCTCCTTTTGAGCAGCGAATTGCCACGCTTTAAATTAACCACCGTCGGCGGCTTCACGACGTCGATCTTTTCCAGTCCGGACAACGGGCGGCTCGATTTAGTGATCTGCACCGTTTTCGCATCCGCCCGCCAGATGAAAAACAACGAAGAACGTTTCTCCATCGTGTCCGCTGAGCGCCGCCACACTTTATGCGCTGGCTTCAATTCTACTGCGCCGCGAGCAACCCCGCTCCGAGCTAGTTCCTTCCTCGGGCTCAACGCGCCCGCTTTTTGGACCAGCGGAAGCTCCGCCGCCATAGTCGTCATCGCCAACGACAAAACTGCTGCTAGGAGCACGATCGGGAGTGTCGATATGCGCCGCATGACTTCACACAGGGTTGATTGCCAACCATCTGCGGCAAGCCAAATCTACCCGAGGGTCAGCCACCTTACTCCGGCTCAGCCATGCCTTCCACCACCCAGTTTTTCGCTTCCGGCACTTGCTGTAAAAACTCTGCCAACACCGCACTACAGTGCTCCGCATACCGGAAATGAGCCCCCATCCCGGTGCGCAACTCCACTTCGTAAATAAATTTATCGGCGTGCGTCCCGTGTTCAAACGGCGTCTGTGCGCCCAACAACAAAGAATACACATAAGCCGGGGCTCCGCGCTCCATGAGCTTTCGCGTGAGTTCCGCTTGGGCCGCCAATAATTCTGCATGCGTAGCCCGATCAATCTCCGACGGGAGGTAAAAACCGGCCTGAATACAGGGAGTCCAACGATGACCGGTGCGATGACGATTCAAATCTCGCAACTCAGCTAATGCCATATTGTTCCATGCAAAATTCACCCGCATCCGCCGTGTCGCCAGTCCCTGATACCCGTAACGATTCGCGCGATGCTTCAACGACTCCGCCACCTCTTGCATCTCCGGCAAAAACGGAGGCATCGCCCGGTCCACTTTCACCCAGACTTCATCGGCCAAAGGGTCCGTCGAGAGCCGTTCTAATCCGAGCTTCAAACTAAGTTCCAACTCCTGAGTCGCTTGGGCTTCGAACGACTTTTCTGCGAAACTGTGGCGCATCAAACGAGGGGACTGCTTGATCAGCTCGTCTCGAATCAACTTCGCCGCTGCTTTCGCCTCGGAATGCGGCAACGAATCGAGGTGTTTCACCGTCGTCGCCCACATGCGAGTGGTTTGGACCAAGGCCAAATTGGTCCGCGTCGCCATGGGGATGAAGTAACGCGCTCGATCGAGGGCAAAATTCTTCCTCAATCGATTAATGACGACCGGTTTGGCTCCTTCCGGTAGCCGGATTCGCTCCGGCTCAGCCTCCCCCAACGCGTCCAACCGAGCATATTCCGCGTGGTAAGCCGCAAACGACCGCGCCATCAGGTCGCTCCATTCGGACGCTAACTCGTCAGAAATCCCAATTGCCTCCGGTTTAGGCAAATTGTTGGCATCCATGGTGATGTAACGAGTGCTCGACTCCTGTCCATCCGCCATCTGGGCGATCTCGAACATTTTCAGTGCCAACCACATCGATACATCGTCCAACGCGATCGCCAACCCACCGGTCAAACCGCCGATCGAAGCGTGCCCATAGTCCACAAACTTCAGAATCCGGTCGATCGAGGCGTCTGGATTCGCGATATCGACCTTATCCAAAATGGAATGGATGCCGTCGTTACTACGGGAGTAACGCGCCAATACCGAGGCCAAAAGTTCCGGCGTAACCTGGGGCAGGTCGGCAGCTGTCGGGGGCGGAACGAGGGCAAGTCCGGTGATACGCATCGTCGCCCATCGGCGCAAAATTACCCGCCAAGCGCAAAGGCAAAACCACCGCCCGGACCAGAGATTCACCGCCCAACCGCCTCCCCCTATTGTTTTGCCATCGGCAAACGATTTACCCCAACTCCTCGGACTCCAATTTGTCGTACTCCTCCATGAGATTTGTTTCCTTTTTCAGCCACATCTGCCTCCCCTGCGTAATCGGCGCTCAACCTCACCCCGCGACACCCGTCGAAATCGACGCTTTGCGCGCGATGTCCGAGCTCGACCCTTCCGTGCAACGCGACGGAGAACTCTGATTGGTCGACACCGCCTCCCGCGAGGAAACCCGCGAGTTCTATCTCGCCCTCTACGGCCTTTCCGAAGGCGTGCCCTCCGGCTGGACCGGCAACACCACCTCAGGTGAACCCGGCACTACCTCCGCCGCCTTCAAGGAAGCCGTGCGCAACCGAGTGAATTTCTACCGCGTCCTCGGAGGGGTGCCCGCCAATATCTCCATTCAACACCACCTTCTCGGCCAAAGCCCACAGGCTGCCTTGATGATGAGCGCCAACAACGCCTTGGCGCACTCCCCGCCCACGTCATGAACCCATTACACCACCGACGGGGCTGAAGCCGCCGAAAATTCCAATGTCGGAATCGGCACCCAGGGGCCCGCCACCATGGAGGGCTACATGCGCGATCACGGGGACAATAATTTGGCTGCCGGCCATCGCCGCTGGATTCTTTACCCCCAAACCCTTGAAATTGGCACCGGCGATGTCGACTCGCAGGACGGTTTCGCGCCAGCCAATGCTCTCTGGGTCCAGGATGCACAGGTCAACAAATCCCGGCCTACCACTCGCGACGACTTCGTCGCTTGGCCGCCCAAGGGTCTATGTGCCCTACCAACTGGTCTGGCCTCGCTGGTCTTTCAGCTACCCTGAGGCCGATTTCTCCTCCGCCACCGTAGCCATGACGCGGAACAGGAGCCCTATTGCCACGTCGATCGAATTTCGTTCCAACAGCAACGAAGTCCCGGAACCGAGCTTGATTTGGCTCTACGATAACTAAATCCGGCGATGATCTGGACTCCCACCCTAGTTCTACTTAGTTAGATGGAGGTAGGCCGACGGCAATGCGTTTTCGCCGCTCGATGTCGCGTGCTCTGAGCCGGTGCCTGGCGGTGATATTGGTGAGGATTGCCGCCTCATCGAGGCGCTTGCGAGGCAGATAGTAGTCGAGCAGTTCGGTGATGTCGCGCACGCTCAGCAGCGGGACCTGGGGATGCACTTGGGTGCATAATTTTGGGGAAAATAGCAGGGCCATGGCAACCAAGGCCATGTGATGATGCCAGCCGGGCCAGACCCGCACCTACCTGATACTGTGCCATGCCCAACTGGCTCTTCGCTTCGTGGAAGGCATGTTCGATCCAGAAGCGCTGGGCCTGTGCCCAGGCATAGTGGGCCCACGACCGGCCGGCCGGCCGGTTGCTCAGGCTGTATTTGAAGCTGTTATCTGCATCGCGTCGGATGAATCAGTAAACGCTCTCGTGGCTCCTGTGTGCCTGGCTCCCAGGTCCATACGGTGCTCACCCAGATCCATGAGTCCACACTCCCCCTTGGTGCCTGAGCGGTATTTGACCCGTTGGTGTGCCGACTCGAAGTGCTCCTGGGCCAATGCTTCCACGCTGCGATACTGTGCGGTGTTGGCCTCGCTGAGCCGCTAGTTCTTCGCGGGTCGTCCCCGGCCCGCGCGCGGTTTCTCCAGGGTAGTTGTTGCGTCCATACCTCTTGGTCGTCCTGGCCACATCGCCCACAAAGCGCTCCCCCAGGTCTTCGACCGCGTTGAGCAACTCGCGCTTGCTGCCATACAGGCAGTCGAAGCCGACCCAACCAAATCTCAGGCCCTGCTTGCGCGCGTGCACGATCATCTCCCAGGCCTGCTCGTGTTTTGGTTTTATGCACGCGGCATTGCTCCGGCACCTTGGCCTTGTCCAGTCTCGCCAAGTCCTGCGTCCACGCCTCCGGCAGATACAGACGAAAATCAGTCAGGCACACCCGCGTATCGCGCCCCAGGCAGGCGTAGACTCCGACTTGGCAGTTTTCAACCTTGCCCGCCCGGACCATTGGCGCTGCACTTCCACCGACGCGTGGCCCTTTTTCAAAAAACTGCTCTCGTCGATATACAGACCGGCAAGTTTTTCATCGCCGAACAATGTGTTGGCGTCGCAGGCTACTTGGTCCATCAACGAGTGGTGATCCCAGAACGATGAACTGATGAACCGCTCAAGACCTTGATAATCACTGCCTTTCACATCCTACCCGATTACCTCAATGTTTTTTCGCCGCTGCGTGCCCAGCAGCGCCACTGAGGTAGTGGCGCGCGTGCCCCACGCTGTTCATCCCCCAGCCGATATTTAACTAAGTAGAACTAGTCAGCAACTCTCGAACTCCCTGCCCATCAATCGGCCGCACACTCCATTCCCCGCCCCGCAGTCAGACGGCGAAACCGCGCGCCAGACCCATCAAACGAGGGCTTCGCCCCATAATCCAACCGCCGAAAAACCCCATTTCAAACCCCGGAAACAAACGCCAACGCACTCAGTTCCCGCTGCTGTTTTCAAATTTCCCATTGACAGCCCGCCCCCTCGCCTGAAACACTCGCTTTAGGTTCTACTGAGGGGTAATTCTGTGATGTATGTCGTCTGAGGCGCGAGACTGCTTCTCGGCACATTCGCGATCCCTTTTCATGTGAACCTGATTCGGTTAATACCGGCGTAGGAAAAGGAATCATTACCCCAATATTTCTGTTTCGCGCCCAATGGCCGGGTCTCAAATCCACACAAACTTGAGATAACATGAAACCCTTCCCATTAGCTGCCCTCGGTAGCCTCTCCGCGCTCATCGCCTCCGCAATGTTCGCCCAATCCCTGGCATCCGATCCGGTCAAACTCGACCCGCTCGTCGTCACGACCGACCCGCTCGTCGTCACGACCGACCCGCTCGTCGTCACGACCGACCCGCTCGTCGTCACGACCGACCCGCTCGTCGTCACGACCGACCCGCTCGTCGTCACGACCGACCCGCTCGTCGTCACGACCGACCCGGTTGACTGGTCCCCCGAACTCTCCCGCACCAGCACGTCCGCCACGGTGCTTTCCACCGAACAACTGACCGCCAACGGCAACACCGACTTCGGCGATTTCGTCAACGTTACGCCCAATCTGGCGTGGTCCGGCAGCACTTCCCGGGCCCGCTACTTCCAAATCCGCGGCATCGGCAACAAGAAGGGCTCCCAATTCGAGGGCGACTCCTCCGTGCGCGTCCTCATCGACGATCTCGATGTCACCGGTCCCGCCGCCGCCGCCCTCTTCGATATACAACGGGGCGAGGTCCTGCGCGGTCCTCAATCCGGTGCCTTCGGCGCCAATGCCGTCGGCGGGGTCATCAAACTCGTGACCGCCGACCCCACTCCGTTCTGGACGGGTTTCGCCGAGGCCACGGTCGCCAATAAGAATCTGCTCTCCACCGGTTTCGCCGTCGGGGGTCCGCTCACCGGCATCGCCTCTTTCCGGGTCTCCGCCCAGCGCACCACCGCCAACGGTTGGCGCCAAAACGCCTCCCTTAATCGCAAGACCACCTTGGCCACCCAGGCCGCGTCGGTCGCCCAGGCCGCGTCGGTCGCCCAGGCCGCGTCGGTCGCCCAGGCCGCGTCGGTCGCCCAGGCCGCGTCGGTCGCCCAGGCCGCGTCGGTCGCCCAGGCCGCGTCGGTCGCCCAGGCCACCGCCGCCATCAACACCGCCAGCGCCATCGCCAGCGTCATCGCCGCCAACACCAAGGCCACCGCCACCACCACCGCCGCCACCGCCACCGCCACCGCCGCCGCCGCCGCCAAGGTCGCCACCGAGGCCACCCTCGCCATCCGCCACATCAACAGCGTCCTCAACAGCGCCATCCAGATCAACGCCAAGGCCGAGGACACCAGGGCCGACAAGGCCAGCGAGGACGCCAAGGACGCCCAGGTCATCGTCATGGCCTCCACCTTCGCCGTCGCCGAGGCCGTCGCCGTCGTCGACCGGGCCAAGGTCGACGCCGCCAGGCACCACCGCCTCGCCAGCCAAGCCGCCCGCCTCGCCAACCAAGCCGAAATCGCCAAGGAGACCGCCAAGGCCAAGGCCAAGGCCAACGCCACCAACACCAACAAGAACGCCGTCATCAACGCCACCGTCAAGGCCATCAACGCCACTGGCACCGCCAGTGGCCACGCCAGCAACGCCGAGCACGCCGTCGTCGTCGTCGCCAACGTCACCGCCAACGCCGACGCCGTCAAACTCGCCCACGTCGCCGCCAAGGCCGACTACCGAACCGCCATCCTCACCATCCGCGGCGCCGCCATGACCGCCGCCGCCGCCGCCGTCCAGGCCACCGCCAACATCGAGGCAATCAAGGCCGTCAAGGCCGTCAAGGCAGTCAAGGCAGTCAAGGCCGCCGCCACCGTCCAGGCCGCCATCGCCGCCAAGATCAGCCAGATCGCCTTCACCCCCGAGATCGTCAACACCATCAAGGCCGCCAACATCACCCGGGCCACCCGAACCGTCGAGGCCGCCGAGGCCGTCGAGGCCGCCGAGGCCGCCGAGGCCGCCGAGGCCGCCGAGGCCGTCGAGGCCGCCGAGGCCGCCGAGGCCGCCGAGGCCGCCGAGGCCGCCGAGGCCGTCGAGGCCGCCGAGGCCGTCGAGGCCGCCGAGGCCGCCACCCTGGCCGCCAAGACCAAGGCCCTCGACGAGACCAACGTCTACCTGCGACTGCGCCTCAACCCCATCGCCGCGTGGCAATGGGACGCGGCCTTGCTCTACTCCGACCAGGATGCCAACTACAACAAACCCTCCCGCGAGAACACAACCAGCCACGACATCCAGGAATCCACCGCCAGCAGCCTCAAGGGGGTCTACACGGGCGAAGTCCTCACCTTTACCACCAAGACCGCCTTCACCTCCACCTCCTGGACCGATGCTGTCGATTACCGCTTCCTCAAACCCCTGCATCGGCGCAAGCTATTCAATCAGGAGTTACGTATCAACTCTCCGGCCTCATCCCCCGCGCGCTGGACGGTCGGTGCCTACTACGAGTCGCTCGCCGATAGCTCCTCCCTCGCCGAAATATTCGCCGACTCGACCGCCATCTCGGCCACCGCCATCTCGAGAACCGTCACCAAGGCCGTATTCGGTCAGTGGGAACAATTCATCGCCGACCGCACTCGTCTCACCGTTAGCCTGCGCGCCGAAGACTACGATCACTCGACCGATATCACGCGCATTCACACTCCGCCACTCTCCTACTCCGACTCCGACATGCTCGTCGGCGGCGAGCTCGCCCTTGAGCATGCCCTGACCGAGCGCACGTTGATCCTCGCCTCCATCACCCGCTGCTACAAAGTCGGTGGCGTCAACATCTACGACTTCTTCGTCAGGCACGACGCAGACACTACCATCTACGATACCAAGATCATGTGGAACACCGAACTCGGCTTCTGCACCCGCTCCGCCGACGGACGCTTCTCCGGTGAAGTCCTTGCCTTCTACCTCGGCTCCTCCGCCGGCTATGGCGCCGAGGCCAGCGTCCGGGCCCAACTCTCCGATCGCTTCTCCACCTACGGCAGTCTCGGAGTCATGATATACGACCTCTACCAGACCGCCACCCCCGCCGCCGACGTCGTCAACGCCGCCACCTACGCCCCCGCCGCCAACTACTCCCTCGGTGCCCGCTACGACTTCGGCCACAATCTCTGGGCCAGCGCTGAGTTCAGTGGCCGGTCGTCTTACTTCATGTCGAGCAACCACGACAAGACCCGCAGTCTCTCCAACGTCGTCAACACCAGCGTCGGCTACCGCCACGGAGCGTGGAGCGTGACCCTCTGGGCCCGCAACCTCCTCAACGAACGCAACGATGGCCGCGTGTTCTACTTCGCCAAGGTCGGCTCCACCTGGAACATCGACCCCCGCAAGCCCTCCGCCGCCCCCCGCCAACTCGGCGCCACCGTGCGGTATTCGTTCTAAAAGCCCCCTTCCCTCCGCAGGGGCGCACCCACCGTGCGCCCCTGCTTCGCCACCACCGCCTCACCGCCCCCTCAAATACAAACACAGACCGGTTTGCCTTTTGTCCCCTATCGCGTGTCGTCAAAAACCATGCAGGTTTTTGCACTCATCTCTTCCGAATGGCGCCGCCGCATGATCTTCATGGGAATGATGCTATGGGGCTCTGCCCTGTGGTTCGCCTACGAAGGCTACATCGCCTGGCCCGCCGAAGCGGAACGCTACCAAACCCTCGTCGAACTCACCACCGACCTCGTGCCGGAAGGCAAAAAGGCGACCGACAAAGTTCCCGGCGTGAAACGCGCGTGGGAAGCCTACGCCGCCCAAAACGACCTCAAGGCTTAAACTCTCCAAAAACCGCACCGCCGGTGACCTCGCCGGCCAACGCGGAATCTTCGGCGTGCTGCTGGTCATCGCCACGACCTTCACCCACCATCTGGGTGCTCCGGCAACATCGCCGCAGTGTCCGGGCCGACGGCGACATCATCGCCGGAGCCAGCGGCGAAAAAGTTCCCCTCGATAAGATCATCGAAATGGACCGCCGTAAATGGGCGTCCAAAGGCGTCGCCTACTCCATCTACACCGATGACCAAGGCAAACGCCGCCGCCTCTGCCTCGACGACCACAAATTCCTCGGCTGCGAAGCCATCATCCTCGAAGCCGAAACCCGCATCAAAGCCCGCTCCCCGAGCTAGCCCCCCAGCGCCCGCACGTCAGCAATCTGATCCATCAACGGACCCCGTATGCAATGCGGGCTTCACCGACACCGCCGAGAAAGTACCGTAGCGCATTCTCGCGTGAGTGCTCCCGCACATCCTGTAATTTTCCTCCAGCTCCAGCTTCAGCAACCTTTACATCCGAAAGGGGCTGAAGCCTAATCCCGCTCAGTTTCGCCCGGCGCTAGCCTCGCCGTGTTTATCCCTACCTATGTCCCAGACATCCAACAACCTCGCCGCCTACAGCTGGTCCCTCGCCGATCTTCTCCGGGGTGATTTCAAACAAAGCCAATACGGCCGCATCATTCTGCCGTTCACGCTTCTCCGCCGACTCGAGTGCGTGCTCGCCGAGGTCTATAAACTCGCGCCGCAAAACCTGCCCGAGGAGGCCCTCGAAAAACTGCTCCTACGCGCCACCGGCGACCTCTCCTTTTTCCACACCTCGCGGATGGACCTCGCAACTCTCGGCGAGTCCGACAGACGGCCAGCAGCGCATTGAGGTCGTCTTCCGCGGAGTGAAACGCATCTAAGGCCAAGCCAAGGGCGACTCCAATTAGCTCGTGACATGAAACACCGAGAACACCGACACCAGTGCGCTGCCGCTCAGCCTGATCATCCCGGTGGGCGCCAAGTCGGTGTCAGCGATCGAGACCCAAGTCGGGCCGATTCTCGCGCGAGGTCCGGGTGATCGCTGGCTGGAGGTGGGGTTCAACGCCGCTCGCGCCGCAGGATGGTTCGCTGGCGTGGAAGGAAGAGCGCGCGTCGTAGTTCCACACTCCCCGGCAATGCTGGGTCGAGGTCGATTACTGCAACTACCGGCAGGCCTACCAGCGCTGCACCCCGAACCTCGTCCTCAAGGATTTTGTCATCGACCACATCCTGAACCGCCGCCTCGCCCGGGCATTGGGCTTTCGTTACATCCGCCTCCTCCACGTGAGCCGGGGCGTAAACTCCAGCAGTGGCCAGGGCTCGGAGTCCGATGTGATCAGCTACCAAACCCCCCGAGGGCCTAAACGCCGAGCGCTTCAAAGAATCGCCCCACCAGATCTTCTACGCCGCCCCCGATGACCTCCTAAAAATGCTCAACATCAAAGTCGGCGCCTTCCCCCTCAATACCCTCCGCGACCACCTCCACCTGTTTTACGGCTGATGACTCCCGCTCGCGAAGTTCAATCCTTTGGGAGGACGAGTCTGGGGTAAACGGGTCCTTGATTTAGTCAGATAAATTGGGTTAACTTCTGACGAAACAACTTCGCCGAAATGAAAAAACACGCTGATTCCATTACAGCGCAAAGCCAACGGCCCGCTCTTCCCGACCGGAGCCCATGCGGCCAATTTCCTCCGGCTCAATGACCAGGTGCCTGTGCGCCCGTGGCATTTCACGACCGGCGCCAGTCGCCGCAGCCGCTACGGGCCAAAGGGACAAGTCGTGCTCCAACACGTGTCGCCCCGTTTCGTCTCCACCAAGAACCGTCAAAGCGCCCTGGTCATCCTCGCGCTGCACTGCATTGGGAAGCGCTCGGTGGACGCAGATATCATTGCCCGTCTCCGTCGCAATCTATCCGACGCGGATCGGGCCGCTTTGCCCGCCGACGCGGCGTGCGCGCCCGCTTGGATCGCCGAGATCTTTCCCCAATTGGCGGCACCTCCCCCGTCGGCCCCCTCCCATGGATAAGTTTCTCGCGTTGTCTGCCGACCGCCGCCGGGACGCCTGCATAGAGATGTATCAGGCGATGCAGCTCGATGCGGCCAGCGTAGAGAAGGATTTCTGGGTCTGCTGGACTTTGCGCGAGCTGTTCACGCTTCCGGAAATCGGCGAGTACCTGACGTTCAAGGGCGGCACCTCGTTATCAAAAGCATGGGGACTCATTGCCCGTTTGTCGGAGGATATTGACCTGGTCGTGGACAAAGCCGCGCTCGGTTTCGCCGGCGACCGCGCACCTGATCAGGCGCCCAGCAATAAAAAACGCCGGGCCCGGCTCGAAGCACTCATGGTGGCTGCTCGTGACTGGGTGCAACAGCGCCTGCAACCCGCGCTCGACGCTCGGCTCGAGTTGGCCGGTGGGCCCCACCGGCTGGCGCCTTGAGGTCGACCCCAACATGGCCGACGGGCAGTGCCTGCTGTTCCACTACCCTTCCGTGTTTCCCGGTGGCTACGTGGCTCCGGTGGTTAAAATCGAGTTGGGCGCGCGTTCCGACGATGGGCCCCCCGAAACCAAGAGCATTCGCCCCTACGTCTTTGGAACACTTCCCCTTGATCGACGCGGATGCCGCGTGCACGGTGCAGGTGCTCGCCGCGGAGCGCACGTTTTGGGAGAAAGCCTGTCTGTTGCACGAGGAGACATTTCGCCCGGCCGACAAACAACGAAAACATCGCATGGCTCGCCACTACTACGACCTGTGGTGTTTGCTGCGCGCTGGCGTCGGCGAACGTGCGTTGGCCGACACGGCCTTGTTCCAACGCGTGACAGAACACCGGGAGATCTTCTTTCTGTATTCGTGGGTCGACTACACCACCCACCAGCCCGGCACCTTCCGCCTCGAACCACCGGCGACGCATCTCGCCAACTGGCGCAACGATTATGCGGACATGCTCGGTCCGATGTTTTACGGCGACGTCACGACGTTTGACGACATGATCGCCGCCGCCACCGATTTCGCCCTCCGTTTTAACGCCACCGCGCCGAAGGTCTGACTCGCTCCCCATCCAACCACCCCATGACCGACCCCACCAAAGCATTGGCCTTTCAAAATGATGTGATCGCCGAGATGATCGCCGGCGGCTGGAAGCGCGGTCACGCCGGGCCTATCAAACCCAACTCCGGGCATAATCATCAAGCACGCTGGGCGTAGCAGCGCGAACTCCGGGCACGATGACAAACGGTGCTTAAGGCATCAAAGGCCAATCTTGCCATTTTAGCCAAAACAGGAACATTCAGGCCATGCCCAACGCCACTCCCGCTCCGCACGCCTTTGGTTTCGCCTCGGTCGCCGACTTGTCTGAGGTCACCGCCAGCGTCCTCAAAAACAAGTTCAGCGAGGTCTCCCGGCTCGCTTCCATCGCCCCGCTCGCAGTCTCCCGCCACAACCGCCGCGAGTTCGTCATCCTCACCGCCAAGCAATACGAGGAGCTTCAGCAAAGCCGTCGCGCGCCACTCGAAAGCCTCACCGCGGAGTTCGATCAGATGGTGGCCAAGATGAACACCTCCGCCGACCGGGCCGCTCGCCAGAGCTTCTTCAACGCCTCTGCCGTCAAGCCTAGCCCCGCCCTGGTTCAGTTGAAAAAAGCCCGAGCGCATGCCCGCTAAGTCCCGGCCCACCCTCACGATTCTGGCCGGCGTCAACGGCGCGGGCAAAAGCAGCGTCGGCGGTCAGGCGCTGCGTGAATCTGGCGCCGAATACTTCAACCCCGACGAGCATGCGCGTCGGCTCCGCGCCCGCCAGCCGACACTCACCCAACAAAAGGCCAACGCACTCTCCTGGACCTACGGCAAGGCCAAGCTCGAGGAGGCCATCGCCACCGGCGCAGACTTCACCTTCGAATCCACGCTCGGCGGCAAAACCATCACGAACCTTCTGATTCAGGCCGCCCAAAAGAGTCACCAGATCGACATCTGGTTTGTCGGCCTTGCTTCCGTGGAGCTGCACCTCAAGCGCGTGGCGCACCGTGTCGCCCAGGGCGGCCACCCGATCCCCGAAGCGGATCTCCGCAAACGCTGGATTGGCAGCCACGAAAACATCATTCGCCTGATCCCCTTCGTGACCACGCTCCGGGTCTTCGACAACTCCGCCGAAGCCCCCGCCAAAGGCCCCCCGGAGCCCACCTTGCTGCTCTCCATCGAGGATGGTGAGTTGACCTATCCGGGCCCTGAAAACCTCCTCGACATGCCCACTTGGGTCAAACCGATCATCGCCGCCGCCTACAAGCATTTCGGCCTCATGGACTAGGCTCAGTCTTTCAGCCTGCACGAGAAATCTCCATGAGCGACCCCATCAAAGAATAGACCTTTCAAACACCGGAACTCAACAATCCCGACCATTGGCTCTTCGGTATCTCTCCCGAAGGTATCGGCACCATCGGCATGATGCTCAACTTCATCGTCGCGCAAATCGTCGGCCGTTTCACCCCCGAACCCCCGCTCGAGGTGCAAAAGGAGGTCGAACAAATCCGTGTTCCTCGTCAGATCAATTAAAGCGTTCCGTCTCTCTCGTCGACCGGTTTAATCTCCAGTTTACCTAATCAGTAATCATGAAACTCCGCCTTGTCTCCGCTCTGCTCTCACTCTGCGCGTCCACCTTGCTGGCCACCCCCGCAACTGATGAATCCGTCGAACGTCTCTTCATCGCGTCCGATGTGCAAAAACCCCTCGAGTCCATGCACAGCCAAATGCAAACCAGCATGCAACAGGCCACCGCCGAACAACCGCTGCCCGCCGATGCTCAGGTCGTGTGGGATGAAATGCTCGATCAAGTGATGGCTCTCATGACCAAGGAGATGGGCTGGGAAGTCATGCGTCCCGTCTACACCGACATCTACCGCCGCAACTTCTCCGACGAAGAAATCTTGGGATTGAGCGCATTCTATCAAGGACCGATCGGGACCGCGTTTACTAAGAAAATGCAGGTCGTCATGCAAGAATCCATGGCTGCTGGGCAAAAGCAGGCCGCCACCATGCAACCCAAACTCCAGCAAATCATGGTGGAGAGCATGCAGAAGATCCAAGCGCTCGCCGCCGCCGCCGAACCTTTGCTGCCAGAATAAAGACCCGACCGCCGTTCAGGTCGGAACCAGACGAGAGGTAGATCCCGTCTTAACCTGCGATACCTCTCCGATCCCCACTATTGCCATCGCCTGCCCATTACAGCGATTGAGCCTGCTTGAGTCCTTCCTTACTCTTGCTTCAACTCGCGCCGCATTAAATCGCGCAACGCCTGAGCCGGCACTTTGCCGACGAACAGAGTGTGGTACACCTCGTCCAAAATCGGTGCCTCAATCCCTCGCTCGCCGCACATCCCGTAAAACGACTCCGTGGTCTTGTAACCTTCGACCACGGTCTTGTGATTAGCCATCAGTGTTTCGATCGACGCCCCGGCCCCCAGCTGCTCACCAAACTGGCGGTTGCGACTCCATCCACCATGACAAGTGGCGACCAAATCGCCAAACCCACTCAGGCCATAAAATGTCTCCGGCTGCGCCCCCAACGCCACGCCCACTCTCACCATTTCAGCCAACGCCCGCGTTAGCATCGCCGCCTTGGTATTGTCGCCCAATTTGAGACCGTCGCAAATTCCCGCCGCTACTGCGTAGATATTCTTGAGGCAGCCTCCAAATTCCACCCCCGCTACGTCCACTCCGGTGTAAACTCGTAAACTCGCTCCGCTGATTTCCGTCTGCACCGAGGCCAATAACGCCACTGGCGCATTCGCCGCCAACACCATCGCTGCCGGAAGTCCCCGTACGACTTCGCCGGCATTCGTGGGGCCCGCCAACGAACCAGTCGGCACTCCGGGCAAGACTTCTGCAATAACCTCTGACGGTCGCAGGTGCGTGCTCAATTCCAGCCCCTTGGCCAGGCTCAACACCAACTTCATCTGCGTTGCCAACCCCATCGCTCCACGCACCCGCGTCGCCGTCTCCCGCAAGGCTTGCGCTGGACAGCCCAATAAAACCACTTCAGCCTCCATCAACACTGGCACCAACTCATGCCCCACCTGCAAACTTGGGGGTAAGGGCACCCCCGGTAGGTAGTCCACATTCTCGCGGGATGACGACAGCGCCAACGCCTGCTCAAACCGCCTCGGCACCAAAGTCACCGTGTGCCCCATCTTGGACAAATGGATCGCCATCGCCGTGCCCCACGCCCCCGCCCCAATGACTGCAAAATTCATAACACGGTATTTAACCAAGATTTACCTCGAAAAACACAAAAATCGTCCTGACCTGCTTCGTGACGCCTCCTAAACGTGTGTCTGACTGTCTCTATTGGATCCACATTTCTTGCTTCGCTAACTCATCTCTCTTGCCGCAACCACCTACGGTGAAAAGGTCACCCTACGGTACCGCCACTTCGTTCCGTCATTCCTGCCTGCATGCCTAATCCGGTCTCCCAGTTCATCGACCGACTCGACTCGATCTACCGCCATTACACCTATTTCGACCGGGTGAAAGCCCGTTTGTTGGCCGGGTTCAGTACCATCCTCATTGTGTTCTTCCCACTCACCATGTGGTTCGTCAATGGTGGGGACATGCTCCCGCCTTGGAGCTCCGAGTGGCGTTGAACCTGATCCTCCTGCTCGCCGCGATTTTCTGCCTTTACCAAGTCATCAGAGGCAACGTGAAACGGGCCGCCAACGGTTTGGCTATCCTCACCGTACTGCCCATCCACGCATTCATGGTCGCGAATAATACATTCATCGAACCGGTCAGCGTGGGGATTCAATTATTCGCCTTCGATATGGTTTTCCTGTTGCTGGCAATGCTCTTTGCGACCTTGCCCGTAACCTTAGGTGTTCTGGCCGTCATCTTCTCCGGCCACATTTATTTACACCTCACCGTCCTCACCGGCTCCAATCTTCCCGGGTCTCTCGAGTTTACTGCCCGCACTCTGCGGTAAGACGGTTTCATCGCGTTTGGATTCGTTTTCTGTATGGGCATCACTTTGGTCCGCTTGATCAAAACCTCCATCACGCAGAGCGAAGAAGCCCTGCGAGAGACGCGCCGTCTCAACGAACGCCTGGAACGCTTGATCGCCGATCGCACGCGCGATCTGGAAGCCGCCACTCAACTGGCCAACCAAGCCTCCCAAGCCAAGAGCGAGTTTCTCGCCAACATGAGTCACGAGATCCGCACCCCTCTCAATGGCGTTATTGCATCCACGGATCTCCTGCTTCGCCGCCAAGACCTGCCGGCCGACGCAACCGAACAAATTCGCATCGTTTTCGAATCCGGCGAACTCCTACTCAAACTCATTGGTGACATCCTCGACTTTCCCAAAATCGAAGCCGGCCAGCTCGAACTCGAAGAACGCCCGTTCGATCTGCGACTTCACCTGACCGACAGCCTCGCCATGATCAACCGATGTTGCCGCGGCCAGTGACGTGCACCTCTCCACTCCAGCAACCTGTCCCCCGACTTCGCAGGATTTTACGCCGGAGACACGCATCGCCTCCATCAGGCGCTGCTTAATTTGCTCTCCAACGCCATTAAATTCCCCCCTGCCGGCGGCCGCGTTTCTCTCTCCGTCGACCCAACACCGGACGCAGACGGCCATCCACTAGTTCGCTTCAGTGTAATCGACTCCGGTGTCGGCATGGATGAGGCCACCAAGACCCGCGTCTTCCAACGCTTCACTCAAGCCGACTCCTCCACCACTCGGCGTTTCGGAGGCACCGAACTCGGATTGGCGATCACCGCCCGTTTGGCGAAATGATGGGCGGCCGACTCGAGGCTCATAGCCGTGTCGGTCAGGGGTCAACGTTTGCATTCGCGCTGCCTCTCAAGCCCGTATCGGAACTGCCGAAAACCGCTCCTCCTCAGGACAGTTCCACCGAACTTCTCAACATCCGGGTGCTCTTGGCCGAGGACAATTTCGTGAACCAAAAAATCCTCTCCGCCCCGCTCCACAAACTGGGCTGCCCCCATAACATCGCCGCCCACGGGGAAGACGCGTTACTCAAGCTCCAGGAATCCCCCCTCCCTGACGTTGTGCTCATGGACTGCCACATGCCAATCCTCGGCAGATGGGCCGCCACTCGGATCCTGCGTGGCTGGGGCCGGGACCCGTCGTCGACTCCCCTGCAAAAACAGGCCGCTTCACTGCCCGTGATCGCCTTGACCGCCGCCTCCTTGGCCGAAGAACGCCAACGCTGTCTGGATGCCGGCATGAGTGATTTCGTGTCCAAACCCGTTCAACTCGCCCAATTGGAGTCAGCCCTGCTCCGGGCCAAGGCCCCACCACCTCCCTCTCAGTAGGCGCAGGATCAACCGTCGCCCCCGCTCTCGACCCACGACTGGTGTTCCTCCTCGTATTCCCAGAGCGAGTAATGAGCCGAAGCCTACAGTCATGCATGGCAATAGCGCCCGGGGTGCCACGCTTCACCGCTTCGGAAACGTGCGCTGTTTCACCGCACTGGCATACTCAGTCAGCCCCTGTTTCATCAACGCTCCCACCTCGGCAAATTTCTCCACAAAGCCGGGCACGTAGCCCGTGGTGATGCCGAGCACATCTGTGAACACCAGAATCTGCCCGTCACAATCCGCCCCGGCCCCAATACCGATCACTGGGATTTGCACCGCTTTGGTCACGATCGCAGCCGCCTCCGGTTTCACCATTTCCAACAACAACGCAAAACACCCCGCCGCTTCCAACGCCTGCGCATCCGCGACCAGTGCCGCAGTCTCCGCATCCGTCACCCCAAATTTCTTGTAGCGCCCCAATTGTTTCACCTGTTGCGGCATCAATCCGATGTGGCCCCACACCGGTACCCCGGCTTCAACCAAACGCACGATCTTGGGCGCCAAAGTTCGCCCCCCCTCGATCTTCACCGCGTCGACTCCCGCTTCCTGCATCAAGCGCTGACAAGACATGAGCACTCGCCGAAAATCAAAATGCGCCTCCCCAAACGGGACATCCGCCACCACCAACGCCGGGGGCTGCGCCCGCACCACGGCCGCGCTGTGGTGCACCATCATGTCGAGCGTCACCGGCACCGTGCCCGTCAAGCCCAACACCGTATTACCGACCGAATCCCCCACCAATATGATATCGACCCCAGCCAATCCGGCATAGTGCGCCATCACCGCGTCGTAAGCCGTGACGGCCACGATGGGTGCGCCTCCTTTGCGTCGACGCAGGGCGTGCGTGGTGGGTTTCGCGGACTCACTCATTGTTCAATAAACCTTAATTCTACTTAGTTAAATGTTTGACAGAACTAGAAGAGGCGACAGAGATTGGGACTCATCAGCCCGTTGGTCATCGGGGGGGGGCCTAGCTCTGCGGGCCGAAGAAAAAAATGACATTGCCGCTCTAATAGATGCGGCCCGTGTGTTCGTAGAATTTTGCCACTCCTATTTACCGCACTTCATCGGCTGGGGGATGAACAGCGTGGGGCACGCGCGCCACTACCTCAGTGGGCTGCTGGGCACGCAGCGGAGAAAAAACATTGAAGTGATCGGGCAGGATGTGAAAGGCAGTGATTATCAAGATCTTGAGCGGTTCATTAGATCATCGCTATGGGATCACCACTCGTTGATGGACCAAGTGGCCTGCGACGCCAACACATTGTTCGGCAATGAAAAGCTCGCCGGTCTGTATATCGACTAGAGCAGTTTTTTGAAAAAGGGCCACGCGTCGGTGGGAGTGCAGCGCCAATGGTCCGGGCGGGCAGGCAAGGTTGAGAACTGCCAAGTCGGAGTCTACGCCTGCCTGGGGCGCGATACGCGGGTGTGCCTGACTGATTTTCGTCTGTATCTGCCGAAGGCGTGGACGCAGGACTCGGCGAGACTGGACAAGACCAAGGTGCCGGAGCAATGCCGCGTGCATAAAACCATAACACGAGCAGGCCTGGGAGATGATCGTGCACGCGCGCAAGCAGGGCCTGAGGTTTGGCTGGGTCGGCTTCGACTGCCTGTATGGCAGCTCAACGCGGTCGAAGACCTGGGGGGGGGGGCGCTTTGTGGGCGATGTGGCCAGGACGACCAAGGTATGGACGCAACAACTACAACTGGAGAAACCGCACGCGGGCCGGGGACGACTCGCGAAAAACTATCGGCTCAGCGAGGCCAACCCCGCACAGTATCGCAGCGTGGAAGCATTGGCCCAGGAGCACTTCGAGTCGGCACACCAACGGGTCAAATACCGCTCAGGCACCAAGGGGGAGCTGTGGACTCGAATCTGGGTGAGCACCGTAAGTGGACCTGGGAGCCAGGCACACAGGAGCCACGAGAGCGTTTACTGATCATCCGACGCGATGCAGATAACAGCTTCAAATACAGCCTGAGCAACCTGCCGGCCAGTCGTGGGCCCACTACTATGCCTGGGCACAGGCCCAGCGCTTCTGGATCGAACATGCCTTTCCACGAAGCGAAGAGCCAGTTGGGCATGGCACAGTATCAGGTGCGGGTCTGGCCCGGCTGGCATCATCACATGGCCTTGGTTGCCATGGCCCTGCTATTTTCCCCAAAATTATGCACCCAAGTGCATGCCCAGGTCCCGCTGCTGAGCGTGCGCGACATCACCGAACTGCTCGACTACTATCTGCCTCGCAAGCGCCTCGATGAGGCGGCAATCCTCACCAATATCACCGCCAGGCACCGGCTCAGAGCACGCGACATCGAGCGGCGAAAACGCATTCCCATCGGCCTACCTCCATCTAACTAAGTAGAACTAAAGCGTCTGAAAAAACACGAAGGTGAGAACAACGAAAATATGAATGCCACCTCAGTCTCGCTTCATCGCGCTTTCCCGGAGCACTCCTCGTTTTCTTCCCCTCGATCTCATCGGCTGATCAGCCCGAATGCATTGATCGAATCCGTCCAGCGGCTCCGCCCCAACGTTCGCGAATCCACGTCATTCCGTTTTCACCGGAAATCACGATGCTAAGAATTCGCGGCGAGAGAATCTCTCTCCTTCGCTAAAATGAAGTTAAACCCGTCTAATTCACGATTTTCAGCTTGAGAAATTCGCCCAATGATCGCCAAGGTGTTTACCACCGATGCGACTCCTTCGACGAATCTTCCGACGCCCTCCCATTCGCATGGGTATGGTCGAAGGCAGCCGACGCCGAAGCACGCCCATCCGTAACGCCGGGTTCGTCAGTTTTTTTAACGGTTCCGGTTGTGTCAGCCGCCGCAACACCGACTCCTACGACAGTCGCCTGCGCCGACAAAAGCTCGTTAAGACACTGGTCGCCCTCTCCGTCACTGCCATGTGCACGTGGTTCGTGATGGAAAGCGCTCAGGCCATCTCGACCTTCTAAGGTCGGGTTTCGATTTCGGCGGTCCATTCCCGCCATGGTCTTTTGTTTTAGGAATTGGAACGGATGGCGTGCAGGGAGATATGCGGGGAATGTTGGCAGGATTCGAAGACGTGCGGCAGGGGCCGCTCGGGCCAGTGTTGCCGCAGTCCAACACTGAGTGCACAGGCTGAAAGGGAGTGGTTCCCTTGCTCCTAATGCACTATAATGAATACTATACGTTTGATATTGGGATTGATGATTGGCGGGATTGAGGTTGCGGCAGGCCGCAGGAAGGGAGCGGTGAGCAGCTATACACAAGCCAGAGAGAGGACGACCGGCTTGGCGGGCCGGTCGTCCTCTCTCTGGGAAAAACTCCGCGCTGGCGTCGTGGGCGCAGAGCGGAGGATTTGGAGTGGTGGCAAAAATACAACGGCGCATCACCGCCAAGGACCGCGAGGCGATGCATGCCGGTTTGGCCCAGGGCCCAGGGCAAAAGCGGCGCTCAGCTTGCCGCCGCCCTCGGCCGCGACGCCTCGGTGGTCAATCGCGAGATCACCCGCAACGGCGGGCGCAACAGCTACAGCGGCATGGATGCGCAGACTCGCGCTTGCCGTCGGCCCAAGTGCGCCGCGCGCAACAAAGTCGCCGACACGCCCGCCTTGCGCGACGAGGTGCTGGCCCTGTTTGCCACCGACGCTACGCCCAAGCAAATCGAAGTCGCCTTGAGACGACGTCATGGCCTTGATCTAACCCGACGCGTGAGCCACGAAACCATCTACGACTTCATCTACGTCCACTCCAAAGGCTCCGTTAAGAAGGAGTTGATCGCTTATTTGCGGCGCAAGAAGCCCCGGCGCAGTCCCGCCCCCCGCGCCAAGGGCAAGCTCTCGGGCCAGTTGCCGGGCGCGATCAATATCGGCGAGCGACCCGCTGAGGTGGAGCGCCGGGAGGTGCCCGGACACTGGGAGGCCGACTTGGTCATGGGTGCGGGCAATCGCACCGCCATTTTGGTCATCACCGAACGGGTCTCCCGCTACGTGATGATCGTCCCGTTGGGCGGCGCCAAAGACGCGATCAGCGTCGCCCGCGCTCTCAGCCGGGCCTTCAAACGCCTGCCCGCCCACCTGCGCAAGACCCTCACCTACGACAACGGCCGCGAAATGGCCCAACATGCCGCCTTCTCCCTTGCCACAAAAGTGGCGGTCTACTTCTGCAATCCACACAGCCCTTGGCAGCGCGGTGCGGTCGCGAATATCAACGGTCTGATCCGGGAATACTTCCCTAAAGGCATCGACTTTAACACCGTCACCAAAGGCCAAATCGCCAAAGCGGAGTGGCTACTCAATAATCTCCCTCGCATCGGGCTCGACCGACAGTCTCCCGCTGAAGTCTTTCATGCTATTATTATACAAAAAACTGTGCACTAGCTGCTTGACGCCGCCCTCGAGTTCACCCGCATCCTGAAGATGGGAAGGAATTAAACCTTCGGCCTGATCGCACTGTCTCAGCGCGATCGTGTGCGTTACCTGTTCACGGCGTTCGCGACCCGTGCTGCAGCGACTCTCCGGTCTCGACCAAAACCCGAAACCCCACATGCTGAGCGCGCTCCGACCGGGCTTCAGCCCCGTGAGGCACGCTCCCGAGCACTTAGGCTGTCCAAATAGCTTCCGCCTACCAACCCGGCGCTGGGTCGCCGCCCAAAGCTGCTGACTCCGCCTGTAGCCACTCCGCCAGATTGCCGAGTAGATCGAAAAAGCCCGCTTGGTTCGGCTGAAATGCGGCCATCGGTCCGCGCTTATTCGCGCTGATCCGCGACGGATCCACAGTCTCTAACGTCTCAGTTGCGTCGCCCACCGCGACTCTGAACTCATCCGCCGTCGGCAGGCGCACGGTTTGGCCGAGGATCCAACTCAACCGCTCGCAACACTCCACGGCTTCAAACCAACTCACCGAATCCACCGGAAATTCCCGCCCGGGATTACGACTTGGATTCACCTTCATGATTTGCAGGTAAAGAGATTGGGGAAACTCCGTGCGCATCATGCGCAACTCCCCCGCCCCTGGTAGCGGGCGCAAACGCTCAAAAACCGCGTCCTGAATCTCGCGTAACCTCTCGCGCTGCGAACCAAGGTAGGTCAACCGCAGGCGCAATGCCGCATCCTTGAGCTCACTCTTGGGCAATGGATCATATACTTCCTCCACGCGGGCGGCGGCACGTTCGATTCGCTCCCCTGCGTTCACCGTTTCCCGCTACCTCAACAGAAAATCGATCGCCTCGCTTTCTCCCTGCAAGGACTGCCATAAGGGAGCACTTTCCGCCGTTTGCCGCTTCACCTCGAGCTCTTCAGCACGTTGAGAAGACAGAAACTGGCTCCGCGGAAACTCCCGGTTCATTTGCAGCTGCAGCTGACGCGCGACCTCAAAGGCCTCACTGGCCGCCGTGAAATCGCCGCTTGCCAAAACCGCTTCCCCCGTCGCCGCCGATTCGTCGACATCCAATGCGGTGCCCGCCGCATCCAGCGATTCTATCTCTCGCTCGATCTGGTCCAACAACGATAAATCCGCATACTTCGTGCGACTGAATTCTCCGTTCAGACGTGATTGAATCTCTCTGGCCGCCCCAAACGCCGCTAATGCCTCCGTCCATTCTTCCGCCTGCACCATCTAGCGCGCCGCCGCGAGCGCCACTTGCACCTCCTCCGCCAGCGGTGCCGCATCCAGTTCCTGGAGTCGCCTTTCAATTCGCGCCTCCCGCACAAAATTCTTCACCATCGCCGAACCCGCCTCATCATCGCGTGACGCAATACGCCGATTTAGCGTCACCGCTCTGACATCCCCCAATCGTTGCTCGAGTTGCTGCAGTTTTCTCTCCTCTCCCTGCCCTCCGTGACTCAATTCCGATACCAAACGTTCTTGCAGCACCACCGCCTGCTCCAACCTCTCCAAATTCGCCTGATCATTGCGTTCGTCAAATGCCACTAGCGCCGCATCCACTTTCGCCCGCAATTCCTCCCCCGCTTGAGTCTCCGTTTGACTAAGCAACCCTTCCTCCGGTCTCTGACCGATCGTTCGAGGACCCAAATTCGCCAGCCACCACCACCATCCTCCCACCACCGACAAAGCCACCAGGATTTCACTATCTTCTGCCAAACCTGGTGGTGACGACGTTTACGACGGAGATACGGCATGGACGGCAGGACCCAACACCCACCCCGCCCAAAAATCAACGCGCCAACGGCCCTTCTGCTTAATTCCCTCCTCTGCTGCTCACAGCCGATGCTCGACATTGGGGCGTCCTTCCGTTTCTCTAAGAACGTGGTGCGCACCCTCACAATTCTTGCTCCCGGCTTACTCGGCGGTTCCGTCGCCCAAGCCGCTCGCGCTCGCGAGGCGGCCGAACGCATTGTGATTTGGGCTCAGCGCCCCGAGGTTCGTCTCGCCTTGGCTGAACAACCTTGGTGCGACGCGATCGCCGATTCCCCCGAAACTGCCGTGCACGACGCCCAGCTCATCGTCATTGCCGCTCCGGTCACGCGTATCAATGAGCTCATCGATCGCATCGCACCTCACCTCGCCACCCACGCGGTGGTAACCGATGTGGGCAGTGTAAAGGCTGAGATCTGCCGCCACGGCGCCAACGCTCTTGCCGCCGCCGGATCCGCGCCCGGTATCGAGTTTATCGGCTCCCACCCCATGGCCGGCAGCGCTCTCACCGGATGGGCTCACGGCGATCCGGAACTCTTCGCCGGGTGTCCTTGTTTCGTCACTCCCTACAATTCTCCCGCCGAAAGCCAACTCACCACCGTGGTCCGGTTCTGGCGCGATCTCGGCAGTGAGGTCGTCACCCTGCCTCCGGACGAACACGACGAAATCGTCGCCCATATTAGTCACCTTCCCCAGATCATCGCCACCAATCTGGGTACGCTTTTGGGCTCCAAACCGCCCAACTGGAGCCAGCTCGCCGGCAACGGTCTGCGCGACACCACCCGAATCGCCGCCAGCGACTCCACCATGTGGCTCGACATTTTGGAACAGAACAGCGACGAGATCCTCCGAGCTCTGGACGGGTTTGAAGACGACTTACATCACTTCCATTCCGCGCTCGCCAACCGCGATTGGACTGCCCTGCGCACGCGACTCGAGCGTGGCAAAGTCTGGCGCGACTCCCTGCGACCTTGATAGGATACTTCGCTACCGACATTGCCTGTCCGCGCTTCCCTTTTTCTCCTCATTTCCATTTGAGCGATCTTCCCGAAATTCTTCCCATCGTTCCATTCACCGCTCCAGTGTCCGGAAGTATCGCGCTGCCTGGCTCCAAAAGCCTCACCAATCGTGCGCTCCTGTTGGCCGCCCTCAGTCGGAGTCCGGTCACCCTGACGGGCGCCCTATTCAGTGAAGATACCCGGCTGATGGCAACCGCGTTGACTCAGCTCGGTTGCAAGGTCGCAGCGGACGAAAACACGCTCACGCTAAAGGTTAGCTATCCAGACAGCCTCTTTCGCGCCTCTCAACCCGTGGAGCTTTTCGTGGGTTTGGCCGGCACAGCCGCCCGCTTCCTAGCCGCACTGTGTGCGGTGGCTCCGCGAGGCGTCTACCGAATCGACGGTATCGAACAGATGCGCCACCGACCCATGGCGGGACTCATTAATGCCCTCCGCGCCCTCGGCGCCGACATCACTTGTCTCGGCCAGGAAGGCTTTTTCCCTCTGGAAATTCGTGCCAGTGGTTTGTCCGGTGGCCGCATCCAATTGGACGCCAGTGCCAGCAGCCAACTTCTCTCCGCTCTGCTCATGGTCGCTCCCCTCGCTCGAGGTCCCATCGAAATTTCCTTGGTGGGCAAGGTGCGCTGGACGTTCGTCGAAATGACCCGCCGCCTGATGGGCGAGTTCGGTGTGATTATCCCTGCCGCCGTGGGGCAACGAATCACCACCTCTCGCCAAACGTACCTGCCTCCCGCCACCCACGCCATCGAGCCCGACGCCACCGCCGCCTCTTACTGGCAGGTGCTCCCCAAGGTGGCTGGCGGCTCACTGGACCTCCCCGGCCTGCGCGCGCCCGGTGCCGGGCTACAGGGCGACGCCGGTTTTGCCCACGTCCTCCAACGCGTCCAATCCCGCATTGCCGGGACGTTGCTCGATGAGGACTTTCGCGAAATCTCCGACACGTTTTTAACTCTCGCCGCCCTCGCGCCGCTACTCGAGGGTCCTACTCGAATCACCGGTCTGACTCACACGCGTCATCAAGAAACGGATCGCGTCGCCGGCATGACCACCGAACTCAAACGTCTCGGTCAAGAGGTAGTGGAGGAGGAGGATGCGCTAACCATCACACCTCGCCCCCTCCGTCCCGACCAGGTCATCGAAACCTACGGTGATCATCGCTTTGCCATGAGCTTCGCCATTCTCGGTTGCCATAACCTGCACCAAAATGGCCAACCTTGGCTCTCCATCCACCATCCTGCCGTCTGCGCGAAAACCTTTCCTCACTTTTTAAAGTTACTGGATGACGTGCGTGAAAAATCCTCCTCCAAGTGACTGACAACTCGATCATCATCATCGCTATCGACGGTGGCGCCGCTTCCGGTAAATCCTCCACTTCGCGTGCCCTCAGCGAGCGTTTTAACCTGCTCCATGTCGACACCGGCTCATTCTACCGCGCGATGACTGCCGAGTTGCTGCGAGCTGGGGCGGCGTCCGATGACGATAACGCCATCTCCATCCAAGCTGCCGCCATGCCCCTCGATACCGTTGTCGATGTCCGCCGCGCCCAAATGCAGATCAACGGGCGAGTCGTCCCCGAGGCCGAGATCCGCAGCCCCGCCGTCAATGCCAACGTATCTCACTTCGCCGCCGGGCCCGAGCTTCGTCAAGCCCTGCTCGCCTATCAACGCAATCAAGTCGCGGTCGCCCGCACTCATAAATTGCCGGGGCTGATCATGGAGGGACGTGATATCGGCTCCGTTATTTTCCCCCATGCCGATTTTCGTTTCTTCCTCCACGCCGACCCTACCGAACGCGCCCGCCGCCGCGCCGCCGAAGGACAGGAAGACTCCATCGCCGAACGCGATCGCCTCGATACCACCCGCAAAACCGCCCCACTGGCTTCCTCTGCCGGGGCCACCGATATCGACAGCACGTTTCTCAATCTCGAACAAGTGGTCGACCTCCTGAGCATCGAGCTCGCCACTCGGCTGACTCCCGTCACATGAGCCACCCGTTCACCAAAGTCGGCATGTCGCCGACGTATTTGTTATTCCACTACATATTTTATCTGCTTCATCGCATGTTCTTTCGGGGTGACGTTTGTGGTGTCGCCAACATTCCCGTCACCGGACCTTTCCTGCTCGCCGGCAACCATGCCAGCCACCTCGACCCGCCGGCCATCGGCAGCAACGTTCCTCGCCAAATCGCCTTCTTCGCCCGCAAGACCCTTTGGAAAAGCGGCGTTCTCAGCTGGTGGATGGACCAGGCCGGTTGCATTCCCGTCGACCGCGATGGCGCCTCAGATGTGGGCGCGATCAAACGCGTCCTGCGCACGCTCCAGGCAGGTCGTGCTGTGATCCTCTTCCCGGAAGGCACCCGTTCGGTGGACGGCGAGTTGCAGGCACCCAAATCCGGCGTCGGCATGATTGCCTGTCGCGCCAAGGTGCCGGTTGTGCCAGTGCGGATTTTCGACTCTCATCTGGCGTGGGGTCGCGGCGCCTCGATTCGTCCCGGTATTCCCGTCACCATTGTCTTCGGCCAGCCCATTCCCATTGCCGAATTGGAGGACAAATCCGCCGGGAAGGCCCGCTACCAACTGGCGAGCGAACGCATTATGGCGCGAATCGCCGCGCTGCCTCGCCCCCCCGTCACCGTGATTTAGACGTCAGGAGAACATTGACGCGAGGGGCTGTGTCGTCCTATCTTGATTTAACACTATACCGCTATGAAAAAGCCCCTGCTTCTGGTTACTTTCTTCGTTTTGGCCCTTGGTTTGGTCCCCTTCCGTTCCGCCGCCAAGAAAAACTCCAAGCTCATCGACTTCACCTACATCGCCCGCGATGCCCGCGACGGCAAGGCTTTCGAGTACTCCTTCGGTGCTGGGGCAATAACAAGGCCGTCCAGATTCGCGACAAAGGGCTCATTATCAATCACCTCGGCAGCAAGGGCGGCGTGGGCCGCAACAAACGTCTTCGTCTCAAAGGCGCCACCAAGATCCAAATCGCCTACTTGATCGGCAATCGGAACGAAGCATCCAGTTTTTCCTTCTCGCTCGTTGATACCGATGGCAGTGAAAACTCGTTTAATATTCCACTGAGCGCCCAACCGGTCGGTCAACCGTTGGCCGCCATCATCGACTTAAACGCCGGCCACGAAGACAAACCCGGACTCAATCTCGACAAACTCAAAACCTGGCAAATCAAGGGTAACTATCAGGACAAGCCCGTCGAACTGCTCATCATTCGCGTCGACACCTACCACGAGTAACTCACGGCGAGGCCGGCGGCGGCGCTTCTTCGACCACCTTGCTCTCGCCTATCTCCACCTCGCCCTTGCGCCGGACCACGTCCGTCTTCGTCCGGACCAGACCGTCTCGATTCACCCCGAAATGCGGCGTCGCTTGCTCGACCATCGCTCTCGTCACCTCAAAAAATTTATGGCCCGCCGAACGCACACTCATCCGCGTCACCCACTTTAACCGCGGCGGCTCCTTGGCTTTGATTGCGGAGTAGTCCCACGCCATCAACACCACAAAATACCGATTATCACCAAACTCTGTCTTGAGCGTTCGTTCCTCTTCACTCGGGAAATAGCGCTTCTCTTCCTTGTCCAAAGTGGAGCGATATCCCAATAGTTCCGCGTTCATCCGACTCTTCTGTTCCGTCTCCCACATCGACACGCCTTGAGCAGCCTTTAACTCGTTTAAGCGACCTGGATCCTCGATCCCAAATTCATCTATCGCTTGGTTAAATTCCTTCAACTCGTCGTTCAGTAAATCCGCGGTGTTTTCCTTTAGTGGATTTTCCCAAACCTCCGTTTCGCCCCAGTGCACGACGATGACGAGATCCGCCATTTCAGGATCTTTGGCAGGCCAATACTGCTGTTTGGCCAAGGCCGGCGCCAACCCCTGCAACACTGCACCGAACGATTCCTGCACCATCGACTTATCCCCGGTCACACCAAAGTGCTCCCCCGGCGATATGATGTAGGACTCGGGTCGCAGCTCGCCCTTCTCTGTTCGTCGTTCATAAGTCTCGGCGGCAGTCGCCGAAACCACCACAAAATGACGGCGCGCCCATCCGCCCAACGGCACTCCCAACAAGGTGATTAAAACAAACTTTTCCAAAAAAGTTCGCATAGATAAACCCCAGCTGGGGTATCGGCTGAATTTGGGGTTCATTTGGACCAATAAAGTCCGAACTTCACCCAGCGTGCAATCACGATGAATTCGACCCGTCAAATTGGATCAGCACTCCAGATTTCATTCGTTGCCGCCCCCCGTCAAGCATCGGCAGAACGGCTGCGTAAGGAGTCGATCCGCCTCCGCACGTGTCGCCTCGATCGGACCGGCCGATCAGCGTAAGCCGCACACCAACCGCGCTCGGGCCAGCACATCACTCGCTACCGCTCGAGCTTTCTCGGCGCCATCCGCCAAAACCGCGTGCACGTGAGCGAGGTTGTCTGCGAGCTCCGCCCGGCGTTCCCGTGCCTCCGCAAAGAACATCCAGTACTGCTCAAACAACGCCTTTTTCAAATCACCATAACCGTAGCCGCCCGCCTTCAATTGACCCACGATATCCGTGTAGACCTCAGCTGGCGCGAAAAACTTCAATAACTGCACCGCCGATAACTGCTCCGCGTCTTCCTTCGGGGCTTCCCGGGTGCGACTATCCATCACGATGGACATGATGTTCTTCTTCATAACCTTCTCGGCTCCAAAAATCGGCAGCGTGTTGTCGTAGCTCTTGCTCATCTTCTGCCCATCGAGGCCGGGAATCACCGCCACATCCTCGGCAATTGAGGGCTCTGGCACCACGAAGGTCTCACCATAAGTTTGGTTAAACTTGATCGCGATATCCCGCGTGATCTCCAAATGCTGTTTCTGATCTTTGCCGACCGGCACGACCGTCGTGTCGTAAAGCAGAATGTCCGCCGCCATCAGCACCGGATACGCGAACAAACCGAAGTTGGGCGCGATCCCTTTGGCGGTCTTATCCTTATAACTGTGCGCTCGCCCGAGCAGTCCCATGGGGGTGAGCGTGCCCAGCAACCAGGTGAGTTCACACACCTCGGGTACGTCGCTTTGCCGCCAAAAAACACTCTTCGCGGGATCGAGACCGCAGGCCAGCCAATCGAGCGCGATACCCAGCGTATGCTCGCGTCGCACCACCGGATCAAACACCGAAGTGAGCGAATGGTAGTCGGCAATGAAGTAGTAGCATTCGCCGTGATCTTGCGCGGCGATGGCGGGACGCATGGCCCCAAAATAGTTACCGACATGCAGGGTGCCGGAGGGGGTGATGCCAGTGAGGGTGCGGGAGGGCATTTAATCCAATCTTTCTCGTTTTCTTGCAGGTTCTCGTACTCCAACAGAGTGGGCTCGCTCTCCAACTGGAAAACGAGCCCACGAACGAGAACGAGAAAGCGTCGGAGAACGAGCAAGAACTAATCGCCCCCCCCGAAGGCAGCGCCGTGATCAACGCACTTCGTAGAGTTCCAAGAGCGCGACCCCTTCCGCACCATCGGCCGGATTCAACTGCACGGTGTAACGGCCGGGGGCGAGTTCGACCAGTAGCGCGGCGTCCTGGCTGCCTTCTTCGAGCGCAAAGGCTCCGACTTGATCCAGCACCGCACGTATCTCCGCCGCATGCGGATGAGAGTTCCAATTGTCGTTCTCATCCACGGGCGCGGCCGCACCGTCAAAGAGTCGAAGAACCGGATCAGCCAGAATATCCACGACCCCAAAGTCGGCCAATTGCGGGCCCACCCCGCGGATCAGCATCCGCATGGGTTGGCCGCCTTGGAGTATGCCCGGCATGGGCATCAACTGATGAGGTTTAAGTCCTCTATGCATGGAACCAAAATGAGAAGAAAATCCGAAAGGACAACAGAACATGAAAAGCACTAGCCGAGGGCAAGGGCGTAGCCGTGAGGCTGGGTCTGAAAGAAGCCGTAGGCAAACTCGCGAGACGATGAACAAGAACGTCATACAAGGCTTAGTGTTCGGGGCGATCCACCGCCACATGGCGAAGCCCTCTGGTTCAGGACATAGGGTAAATGACGCGTTTGCGCGAGGGAAGTTGATGCTCATATCCGGGGAGACCTGCACGTGAAGCGGTCCGCTCAAACGGACAGCACCGGCGGCGGCAACGCTGGCGGCACACGCGCAGGAGTCAGCAGAGGGCATAGTAGTTGCCGTGGAAACGAGCCCGGAGTAGGCGCGGACGAGTCACCCGTCCGCCGAATGAACCGGAGGTCTCACCCCGACGAAGGCCCGAACCGAACGCATGCGTCCGGCCCCGCCTGCTCGCGATCCGCGCAAACGCCGACCGGCGTTGCGGAGTCGCGGTGTGAAGCGGAACCACCGGACGCAGGATATGAAGAAAACTACCTGCTTGAAGCGATCCTGGGCACGAACAACGTGTCTGCGGCGTGGAAGCAGGTGAAGGCCAACCGCGGAGCCCCGGGTGTCGATGGGATCACCATCGATGCGTTTCCGGAACGCTTCCGCGCGTTGTGGCCGGGACTACGCGAGGCGCTGCTCGCAGGCACGTATGTGCCCGCGCCGGTGCGCAGGGTGGAACTGGCCAAACCTGACGGCGGGGTGCGCTTGCTCGGCATCCCGACGGTGCTGGATCGGCTGATCCAGCAGGCGATCGCCCAACAACTCGGACCGATCTTTGATCCGGGATTTAGCGATCATAGTTATGGCTTCCGGCCTCATCGCAGCGCACATGACGCGGTGCGCCATGTCGCAGACGGAATCAAGTCGGGCCGCCGCATCGCGGTGGACCTCGACTTGTCGAAATTTTTCGATGCGGTGAACCACGATGTGCTGATGGTGAGACTGGCTCGCAAGGTGACGGACAAACGCGTCCTGCATTTGATCGGGCACTACCTGCGGGCCGGAGTCGAGGTCGATGGACGTCTCCAACGCACGACGCAGGGAGTGCCCCAAGGCGGTCCTCTGTCACCGTTGTTGGCCAATGTCGTCCTCGACGATCTGGACAAGGAGCTGGAGCGACGCGACCACCACTTCGCTCGCTACGCGGACGACTTTACCATCTTGGTGAAGAGCCCCCGGGCGGGTGAGCGGGTCATGGCCAGCGTGCGCCGGTTCCTGGAACGGATGCTCAAGTTGAAGGTGAACGAGACCAAGAGTGCGGTCGTCAAAACGAACGCGCTTACCTTCCTCGGGTTCGCCTTCAAAGGCTCGCGCATCGTTTGGAGTGAGCGATCACTCCAACGGTTTGAGCATCGGATCCGCGAGTTGACCAGCCGCAACTGGGGCGTGGCGATGAAGGAACGAATCAGACAGCTCGCGCACTACCTGCGTGGGTGGATCGGTTACTTCGGCATCAGTCAGACCTACGGCACGCTGCGCCATCTCGAACCCTGGATCCGGCGACGACTGCGATGTTGTTATGGGAAGATGTGGAAGACTCGACGCAATCGTATCCGCCAGCTGCTGCGCCTCGGCGTGAGCAAGCGGGACGCGATCTTGAACGGCCTGTCCGGTGCGGGATGCTGGGCCATGTCCCAATCCCCGGCGCTTAATCAAGCGCTCCATAACGACTGGTTAACAGTAGAAGGACTGCCTTCGCTCACCGCTCGGTGGGCGCATATCCACTATCCAACTACGGTCCGATAACGTTCGGAACCGCCCGGTGCGGACCCGCATGCCGGGTGGTGTGGGGGCGGAGGCTAGATACCTCCGCCTACCCGATTGACAAATCCGCCCGTCAGCACCCGATCGCCCGCTCTCACTCTGGCTCGGGTCGATAAGTTCACCAACCGGCCCGATCCCTGTCCCTCCTCGTAAATCTCCGTCAAGACAATGCCCGTGCCTGCATCCGCACCGGTCGAGACAATCGAATAGGAACCTGCCGTCTGAGTCAGGACAAAGTCCGCCGCGTCCTTTGAACCCTCGCCCAGCGCGAACGCGCCCAATCTTGCGGTCATTTCATGCAAATCCGGTCCTTCGTCGTCTTGCCAGTCGTCATTGGCCGCCAATGTGCTGCGGTCGCTCAAACGGATCACCTCCAAGCGAAGATCGCTCAGCACACTGGCGGCTTCAAAGTCGGCCAGGGTCGGGCCGACCGCCCGCACCAACAGAGACTGATGAGACAGCCCCAACACGAAGCCCTGCTGAATCGAATCCTCCCCCACCCCGGCCCAAGCGCGAGCCGACAGGTTGACGAACCAACTGTCCGCAATAGTCACCTCGGTCACGGCACTGGTCACCGAACCGGCCAAGTTAGTGACGACGACATCATAACGGGCCGAATTCGCGCCCGCATCGGTTGCCGCCACGCTATGACTGCTGAAGCGTGCCAGAGGAATCGGCTCGCCGTTGCGGCGCCACTGGTAGGTAAAGGGGCCGCTACCCGAAGCTGGCCGCAGTCCAACACTGAGTGCACAGGCAGAGAGGGAGTGGTTCCCTTTCTCCTAATGCACTATAATGAATACTATACGTTTGATATTGGGATTGATGATTGACGGGATTGAGGTTGCGGCAGGCCGCAGGAAGGGAGCGGTGAGCAGCTATACACAAGCCAGAGAGAGAGGACGACCGGCTTGGCGGGCCGGCCGTCCTCTCTCTGGGAAAAACTCCGCGCTGGCGTCGTGGGCGCAGAGCGGAGGATTTGGAGTGGTGGCAAAAATACAACAGCGCATCACCGCCAAGGAACGCGCGGCGATTCATGCCGGTTTGGCCCAGGGCAAAAGCGGCGCTCAGCTTGCCGCCGCCCTCGGCCGCGACGCCTCGGTGGTCAATCGCGAAATCACCCGCAACGGCGGGCGCTCCAGCTACAGCGGCATGGATGCGCAGACTCGCACTTGCCGTCGGCCCAAGTGCGCCGCGCGCAACAAAGTCGCCGACACGCCCGCCTTGCACGACGAGGTGCTGGCCCTGTTTGCCACCGGCGCTACGCCCAAGCAAATCGAAGTCGCCTTGAGACGACGTCATGGCCTTGATCTGACCCGACGCGTGAGCCACGAAACCAATCTACGACTTCATCTACGTCCACTCCAAAGGCTCGGTTAAGAAGGAATTGATCGCTTATTTTCGGCGCAAGAAGCCCCGGCGCAGTCCCGCCCCCCGCGCCAAGGGCAAGCTCTTGGGCCAGTTGCCGGGCGCGATCAATATCGGCGAACGACCCGCTGAGGTGGAGCGCCGGGAGGTGCCCGGACACTGGGAGGCCGACTTGGTCATGGGTGCGGGCAATCGCACCGCCATTGTGGTCATCACCGAACGGGTCTCCCGCTACGTGGTGATCGTCCCGTTGGGCGGCGCCAAAGACGCGATCAGCGTCGCCCGCACTCTCATCCGGGCCTTCAAATGCCTGCCCGCCCACCGGCGCAAGACCCTCACCTACGACAACGGCCGCGAAATGGCCCAACATGCCGCCTTCTCCCTTGCCACAAAAGTGGCGGTCTACTTCTGCAATCCACACAGCCCTTGGCAGCACGGTGCGGTCGCGAATATCAACGGTCTGATCCGGGAATACTTCCCTAAAGGCATCGACTTTAACACCGTCACCAAAGGCCAAATCGCCAAAGCGGAGTGGCTATTCAATAATCTCCCTCGCATCGGGCTCGACGGACAGTCTCCCGCTGAAGTCTTTCATGCTATTATACAAAAAAACTGTGCACTAGCTGCTGGACGCCGCCCTTCGACCTGCAGCGTGACGATGTCGTTTTTCGTCAGACTCGCCGTCGCCACCAGCTGCTTCACGATGACGGGCCGCGATGACACCGGAGGTACCGTGTTGCCTGTATCTGGAATCTCCAGACTGAACACCGTGTCGTCGCCCGTGAAATAGAAACGTCCGTCACCACCGCTCACCAAGTCACTGGAGTTCCAGGACGGCATCACTGCTCGACTTTCCCACGCCAGTCCATCCGCTGAAACATATAGCATCAGCACCACGTAGTTCGTTGACCACTCGAGGGAGTTCTTCTTGGCCACGGTCGCAAACGTCCCGTCCGCAAAAACCAATCCATGGCCGGAATTACCGAGATTGCCCGTGGAAGGGATCCAATTGACTCCATCCAATGACACCATCGCCACCCTTGGAACGAGTCCAAGGATTCGTGGGTCTTGGTGACCAACGCGACAAAACGATTCGCCCCAAACAGGACGTCGAGGAACGCCGCTCGACCGATCCGATACGGGTCGATCTCCATCGTATGGCGCACGGTCCAATTCACCCCGTCGGTCGAGGTCGCCAGCTCTTGGTCAGCGATTCGCACAAAGGTGCCCAAGCCATAAGTCACGCGAGTGCCCAATGCCCACTCACCGGCCGTCCGCGTCGTAACCTGTGTCCACGTCTCGCCATCGACCGACGTGACCCCCCGGCCGGTGCTTCGAGCAAAAACAATCCGTTCCCGTAAGCCACGTCTCCACCACGCAGGGCAGAGTGAATCGCCGGAGCCGTCGTAATCAGCTGCGCGTTGACTCCATCCTTCGAGACATACACCCGGGCCTGGGTCTCCGTCGCGGAAGTGTTTTCCCGTTCGGCTTCGAAATAGAAGAACCGGTCATGACAGCACTCCACCCGTACCTTGGTTTGCCCAGAGTCGGGGAGGAACCCGTCCGCCAACCAAGTCACGCCATCGAGCGAACGATATCCCGGGGCCATCAACAGGCCGTTACCCACAGCCAGGGTTCCGAGAGTCGGTAGGTCGAACACCTGCCGCACCTTACGCCAGTCCCCCTCCCCGGTTCGCGTAACCAGAGCCACTCCTCCGTCTTCCCTTCGGTTCATGGATACCTCTACCTGCCCCAGTCAGGCCGTTTTGAACGGATCAAACGCCGTGGGAGGATCCATGACTTGCCAATTGATCCCGTCGGCAGACCGCAAAATACTCGCTCCCGGATCCAGGCCCGACCGTGCGTAAAACCATCCATCGAAAAACCCCAGAGCTATGATACTCTCACTCGGCTTGGTTCGATTGACTGCCGTCCAACTTGCGCCATCCGCCGAAACCCAAGTACGGAAACCCGAGGCTTGATTCAAGTCGTTCATTACGAACACACCATTACCCGATACTAGCGACGCGCCGTCGGATACCAGATCGGAAACCCGTTCCCACGTCTTGCCGTCGAATGACCGCCAAATCCCATTGTGATTGCGAAGCAAAAACCGATCCAGGCCAAACTCGAGGGCCCCTTTCACCCCTCCTTCAATACTCACGGGCGTCCACTCTCGCCCGGTGGTGGAATACTCCCGGAGTCCGGACTCCGGGTACCCGCTCCTACCGGAAAAGGCTCCGGCCGAAATCGCGCGGACCAAGACGCCGTTGCCCATTCGAATTTGAGACTGATAAGCCCGCCCATCGACGGTGTGCGGCGCCTCTACCTGGCTCCAATTTACATCATCAAACGAGATCCAGACCTCCCGATCTCTCCGGGTGACGAGGCACGCCATCGGCGTGGCCTCCATGGATTCAAGGTCGTGAGGAAACGGTAGCGGTATATGGGTCCATGCGATCCCATCCGTGGTCGACCACAGCGAACCGAAAAAGCCGTAGGCATAGATGCATTCGTCAGATGCCACGACCGTGTGCTGCCCCCACTCCAAGTGAGAAGACGGACCATTAAAATCCGCTCGCCATGACACGGGTTCTTGACCCGTCACCGCAGCCGCTAGGGCCAACCCAACCAACAGCACCCGAATTAACCCTCTTCGACTGCCCTGCCGACCCGACCGGATGATTGATTTATTTGGATTCATCTCCAATCAAGACAAGCGAGCCGCCAAATCCCGCCTCCCGCAGACCGTTGCCCTCCGTCGAAGAGGCGGTCCTCGCTTGATTTGATCAGGTGCGAAGTTGACCCAACATCCACCCCGACGCGGTCAACTCCGCATCCACGCTCAACAGATCGCGCAACTGTGCCGCTTGCACTTGAGTCCGTGCGATCCGTTCCGGGTTCCCCAAGGCCCGCTTCAACTCCCGCACCAACGTCTGCGCAGTCGCCGCTCCTTGGATGAACTCGGGATACATCTCCGTCTTGAGCAGCAAATTTGCGATGCCGATCCATTTCACTTTCACCAGCACCCGGCCCAGCCAATAGGTCAACGGATCGGTCTTGTAAATGACCACGCCAGGAATGCCGGCCAGTGCACAATGCATCGACATGGTTCCACTAGTTGTAAGCACCGCCGATGCCGCCACCGGCCCCTCCGCTGGCCCCGTCGGTCGGAGCTGCACCGACGACGGTGGGTTGGCCATGCGCAACGTATCTATTATTCCAATACTCGGGTACAACGTCACCGCTTCACGTGTTCCGCCCAGACTGGCGAAGGCTTCAAGCATCACCGGAAATAGTCGTTTCACAACACCTTGCCGACTTCCCGGCAACAGCAACACGGGGCCCGACGGATCATACGTCACCGGCGGCTGATAGTCAGGCCTCACGAACGGATGCCCCACAAAATCCACCGACAACGACGTGTCCGCATAGACGTCGCGCTCAAACGGAAAAATCGAGGCGAGTGCGTCCAGTTGCTGCGCCATTTGGAAACGTCGCTTGGCCCGCGAGGCCCAGATCTGCGGTGAAATGTAATACAGCGCCTTGGTCGGGCCACCGGCCTTGGCCGAAAACCCCTGCTCAAAAAGTCCCTTCGCAATACGTAGGTTCAGGCCGGACGAATCCACAAAACAAACCGCGCGCGGCTGGTGTTCGCCCACCCACCGGACTACCTCGGCAATCAAGGTGCGGTAGAAGGAAAGTTTTCCCAATACCACGAACCCCATGGTCGACTGCGCGGTGAGATCCTCCAGCACTTGCGCACCCGCCGCCGCCAGTGCTGGTCCGCCCAAGGCCGCCACCTCCCGCTCCGGCTCGGCCGCCAACACTCCGCGCACCATACGCGCCGCATGCTGGTCCCCTGAATGCTCCGCCGCCACCACGATCAAATCCACCCTCTCTCCTACCGGAGCCGGCAACCGAAATGGCAACGCTTGAGTCATCGGAAATCGGTGTTACTTAGCGTAGAAAACAACGAGCACAACGCTGTCCGCCCGCAGCGATATCGGCTCTGATGGGCGAAACGGCAGCGGAGTTATTCGTATCCATTCGAAAAAATAGTGCCACTCAGCCCTGTTTCGCAGAGCGGATTTGCTCGGTGATCGTAATGGCCACCTCGAGCGCCCGCCGCCCCAACGCGCCGTCCACTTTCGGTTGCGCCGCCGCCGCCACACTCGCGGTAAAATGCGCCAACTCCAGCGCGAGAGGCTCGCCTTTTTCAATCAGCACCGGTTCCAGCGGCACGGCGGTGGCATCGGTCGGATCGACCTCCCCCGTCCGCAACTTGCCGGCGTACTCCAATAGTCCGGTCGTGCGCACCAGATGACCGCTCTGACGCATGAAATCGAAAGAAAAGTATCCACTTTCCTGAAACACGCGGATCTCGCGCACCTTCTTGAGGCTCATGCGTGAAGTGCTGAGATTCGCCACACATCCGTTTTTAAACTCGATGCGTGCATTCGCGATATCCTCGCGCGTCTTGGAAACGAGACTCACCCCGAGACTCTCGATCTTTTTCACCGGCGACTGCACCAGCTGCAACACGATGCCGATGTCGTGGATCATGAGATCGAGGACCACCCCCACCTCGGTGCCTCGTGGGGTAAAAGGGGCCAGTCGTTCCGCCGTGATGAATTTGGGCGCAACCACTTCCTTTTCCAGAAAACTCATGACCGGATTAAAGTGATCAATGTGCCCGACCTGCACGATGCGATCATTCGCTCGCGCCGCTTCCAGCACCCGCTCCGCTTCGGCCAATGACGCGCAGATCGGTTTTTCGATCAACAAATGACATCCGGCCGCCAACAGCGGTAACGCCACCCGCTCATGCAAATCCGTCGGCACCACCACCGACATCGCATCACACGCCGCCCCCAACGCCTCCAACGTCTCAAAACGCTCGCACCCATGCCGCTCACAAATCTCCGCCGCGCGTACGTCGTCGGTTTCGAACACGCCCACAAACTCCACCTGCGGTAGGCTCGCATAGATTCGGGCGTGATGCTGGCCCAGCGACCCAACCCCGGCCACTCCACAACGCACTTTCATAACCTCGGCAGTTTCAGACATGGCCTACATGCCACGCCCCACGCCCGTCCAAGGCAATCCGAGAAATCACACGGCCTTATCCTTAATCCCACAGACTTCGCGCAGCACTTCGACAAAATTTAACGCCAATTGCGATAACGCCTCTTTTCGCCACACGGCGTGCATTTCACATTTCAAATCATCCCCGGTCTCCTTCAAGGGACGATACACAATGCCCTCACTGCGCCGACGCCCCTGAGGCATCGGGGCTAAAAACGAAACCCCTTGGTCGCCCTCGATCATGGCCTGCAGTGACTCCAAACTGTCGAGCTTCTTAAATCGTCCTGGCGTCACCCCGCTCGCCGCAAAGCCTTCCCGGACGAGTCTTCGATGCATATCATGTCCGCCCGTTTCAATACACAACAGTCGTTCATCAGTCAGTTCGTGCAGTGAAATCCGTTTCCGGCGAGCCAATCGATGCCTCTTCCCGATCGCCACCCGGAACTCCGATTCGAATACTCTCAGTTGTGAGAGATGCTCCGGGATCTCTTTTCCCGGAATCAACACAAAACCGAGGTGAATCCGCCCTCGCTCCACCGCTGCCATTTGTTCCGGTAAAATCAACTCCTGCACGTCCACCTCCACTTCAGGATAACGCAGATGATACGCCGAAAGCGCCACGGGCATAAACCCCGCCGAAATTGCATCCACGTTGGCCAGCGTGAGATGACCCCGTTTTCCCGACGCCACTTCACGCACAGCGCCCACGGCGTCCTCCACCCGTTCCAGGATGTCTCGCGCTTCATCCAAAAATAACCGACCGGCGTCGGTCAGCTCCACTCCGGCCGTGTTGCGGTTCAATAACCGCGCTCCCACATCAAATTCCAGATCCTTGATTTGTTTGCTCAACGCCGGTTGCTCCATCCTCATCCGTTCCGCCGCGCGCCGGTAATTCAACTCCTCCGCGACCGCCACGTAGTATCTCAAATGCCTGAGTTCCATTTCGCTCCTCCATAACCAATAGTTATCAAGTCGCAAACAACAAAGTCATTCCGCAATCGGCGATACCGGACTAAAGTGGGGCCATGTCCACATCGTTCCGCCTTGCCATCGCCGGAGAGCCGCTCCTCGCCCTCGCCGCATCTGCCGGTCCCAGCCACCCGGCTGCCTGCATGGCCTTGCTCAACTTGCTCGTCACCTCGGAAACCCTCGGCGAAACCCTGCGTTGTGTGCTGGGTCGTCAACACTTGAGTCCCATCGGTTTGAGCATTCTGACCCAACTCGCCGCCAACTCCGACCGCGCCCTGGGCACCAGCGAACTGTCGGCTGCCGTCGACCGCACTCCTCAAGCCGTCTCCGAAGCCCTCGCCCGTCTGGTGCTATCCGACTTCATCCGGCGCTCCCGCGACCCGAAAAACCGACGCCACCACCTCATTGAACTCCCCCCCCTGGCCGCACTGCCATCCAAAGCACCCTAGCCAGTTTGAGTCCGTCATTCATCGCCTCATGAGCGTTCTCGACGCCGAGGAACTCGCGACGCTCCAGCGCGCCTGCCGCCGTCTTTGCCCACACTCCCGTCTTTTCTCAACATGATCCAACACGCTCCTTCACCTTCATTCCGTCGTCATCGTACAGGACCGACTACCTCGTCGCCACCGCCGTCGCCTTGCTCAGCTTTGTCGGCTGCAACCGTACCGACTCGGTCGCCGGGATGGCCGCCCCAGCCGCCCCTCCTCCTCTTCCCGTAGAGGTGCTCACCGTAGCTTCGCAGTCCGTCGAGCTCACGCGTGAATTGCCAGGTCGCACCGCCGCATCGCGAGTGGCCGAAGTCCGTGCCCGCATCAATGGCATCGTGCAAAAACGCCATTTCACCGAAGGCGCCCACGTCGAAGCCGGCCAAGGCCTCGTCGAAATCGATCCCGCGCCCTATGCAGCCACTCTCGATAGCGCCCGCGCCAATCTTGCTCGCGCCCAAGCCACCCTGCATTCCGCTCAAGTGCAGGGCCCGAACGCCTGACCGGCTTGGTGGCCACCAACGCCGTCGCCCAGCAAACCTACGACGACGCCGTTGCCGCGCATCTCGCCGCCGCCGATGTGGAGGCCGCTCGCGTCGCCGTGCGTTCTGCCGAAATCAACCTGGGCTACACCAAAGTCACCGCGCCCATCAGCGGGCGCATCGGTCTCGCCGAAGTGACCGAAGGCGCCTACGTGCAACAAACCACCGCCACACTTCTGGCCGTGATTCAGCAACTCGACCCCCTCTACCTCGACTTGACTCAGTCCGCAGAGGAAGTGCTGCAACTCCAGGACGATCTCGCATCCGGCCGGCTTGAGGGAGCCCAATCCAGCCCAAGCCCACTCACCGTCCTGCGCCTCGACGGCTCGCCCTTCGAACCCGCCGGTTCGCTCCAGTTTTCCGACGTCACCGTAAATCCGAGCACCGGCATGGTCAGCATTCGAGGCCTCGTCCCCAATCCCGACACTCGACTTCTCCCCGGCATGTTCGTGCGTGCTCGCTTCACTCAAGGGATCGATCCCCACGCGATTTTGATCCCTCAGTCTGTCGTGAGCCGCAACGCTCGCGGTGAAGCCTCCGTGATGCTGGTCGGCCCAAACAACACGGTTGAACTGCGCCCCATTGAAACGTCCGGCACCGTCGGCAATCAGTGGTCCGTGCAGTCCGGGCTGCAGCCGGGTGACCGTGTCATTACCAGCCAACTACAAAAGATTTGCCCCGGTGCCCCGATTCAAATCGCCCCGGCCGCCCCCCAACCCGCGAACGCTGGATAAGCCTGCGCCGCGCCCTTTCCCTCACCCTCTTTTAGGACCTTCCCATGGCTCGCTTTTTCATCAATAGACCCGTCTTCGCTGGGGTCATCGCCATCGTGATCATGGTCGCAGGCGTCTTGTCGATCCTGCAACTGCCGGTCGCTCAGTCTCCCAGCATCGCGCCGCCCCAGATCGCCATCAGCGCCCTTTACCCGGGCGCCTCGGCCAAGACCATCGAGGACACCGTCACCCAGGTCATCGAACAACGCATGACCGGGCTCGATCACCTCCGCTACATAGAGTCCACCAGCGACTCCACGGGCGCGGTCTCCATCACGCTTACCTTCGATCCCGAGGCCGATCCCTACATCGCTCAGGTTCAGGTTCAAAACAAGCTCGCCGCCGCCACCGCCATGCTGCCCCAGGAGGTGCAACAACTGGGTGTGACGGTCGCCAAATCGGTACGAAACTTCCTGCTCCTGATCGCCTTCCGCTCCAACGATGGCAGCCTGAGCGACAAGGAGATCGGTGACTACGTGATCAGCAATCTGCAGGAACCGCTGAGCCGGGTTTCCGGTGTCGGCGACATCCAGAACTTCGGCACCCAGTTTGCCATGCGGATCTGGCTCGATCCGGCCAAACTCGACAACTTCCAGCTCATGCCCGGCGACGTGGCCAACGCCATCCGCGCCCAGAACGTACAAGGTCGCCGCCGGACAACTGGGCGCCACCCCCTCAACCTCCGGACAGTTGCTCAACGCGACCATCATGGCGCAGACACGACTGGAAACTCCGGAGCAATTTGAAGCCATTCTCCTGCGCGTGAACCCCGATGGTTCCCAGGTCCGCCTGGGCGATGTCGCCCGCGTCGAACTGGGCGGTGAAAACTACAACACCTCCGCTCGTTTCAATGGCCAACCTGCCGCCGGTATGGCGATCCGTCCCGCCACCGGAGCCAACGCGCTGGATGCGATGGCCGGTATCCGCGCCAAGATCGACGAGTTGAAACCCTTTTTCCCGATCAGCATGGAGGTGGCGTATCCGCTCGATACAACGCCGTTTCTGCGGCTCTCGATTGAAGAGGTTCTCAAGACCTTGGTGGAGGCCGTCATATTCGTCTTCCTGGTGATGCTGCTGTTCCTGAAAAACCTGCGGGCCACGCTCCTCCCCACGATCGCTGTGCCGGTCGTGTTGCTCGGCACCTTCGGCGTCATGGCCGCATTCGGATTCTCCATCAACACCCTCACCTTGTTTGGCGTGGTACTCGCGATCGGCCTGCGGGTGGACGACGCCATTGTCGTCGTGGAAAACGTGGAACGCGTGATGACCGAAGAGGGCCTTTCCCCGCTTGAGGCCACTCGGAAATCCATGGATCAAATCACCGGCGCCCTGGTGGGTATCGCTCTGGTCTTATCGGCTGTATTCGTGCCCATGGCGTTCTTTGGGGGATCCACCGGCGTGATCTACCGCCAGTTCTCCATCACCATTGTCTCGGCCATGGCCTTGTCGGTTCTGGTCGCGAGCGTGCTCACACCGGCCCTTTGCGCCACCTTGCTCAAACCAGCCGGCAAGAACGGCCACCACGAAAAGAAAGGCTTCTTCGACTGGTTCAATCGCGTCTTCAACCGCGGGGCCGGGAGCTACGCGAAGGGTGTGGGTCACCTGATCAAGCGTAAGTTGGTGGCCACGGTCATTTTCGCAGTGATCCTCGGAGGTATCGTCTGGCTGTTCGGCCGCATCCCGGGTGGATGCCTGCCCGGCGAAGACCAAGGCTACCTGTTCGCCCAAGCTCAGCTCCCCCCGGGAGCCTACCAACGAGCAAGCCATCAAAGTACTGGAGCGCATGAAACACCACTTCCTCGTCGATGAGGCGGAGAACGTGGAAGGCGTGTTCGGCGTCGCTGGCTTCAGCTTCTCCGGAGCCGGCCAGAATCAGGTGTTCACGTTCGTCCGCCTCAAGGACTGGGAAGAGCGCATCCGCCCCGCCCAATCGGTGACCGCCGTCCAAGGCCGGGCCATGGGCAAATTCCTGCAATTCGACGACGCGTTCGCCTTCGCACCGCCCGCCGTGCTCGAACTGGGCACCGCCGATGGCTTCGATCTGCGGTTGACCGACAACGCTTCCCTCGGCCACGACGCCTTGATGGCCGCCCGCGGTCAGTTGCTGGGCATGGCCGCCCAGGACCCACGTCTCGTCACCGTGCGGCCCAACGGTCTCGCCGATACCCCGCAATTCAAAATCGACATCGACCAGGAAAAAACCGCCGCCCTCGGTCTGTCCTTTGTCGACATCAACACCCCCTTGTCCGCCGCCTGGGGTTCCGCCTACATCAATGACTTCATCGACCAAGGCCGCGTGAAAAAGGTCTACCTGCAGGCCGACGCGTCGTTCCGCATGTCACCCGAGGACATCAACCTCTGGCATGTGCGCAACAACCGTGGCGAGATGGTGCCGTTCTCCAGCTTCTCCTCCGCCCACTGGACCCTCGACTCGCCCCGACTCGAACGTTTCGACGGCATTCCCTCGGCCGTCGTCGCCGGTGCCGCCGCGCCCGGAATCAGCTCCGGTGAGGCCATGCAAATCATGACCGATCTCGCTGCCAAACTGCCCGAGGGCATCGGTCTGCAATGGGCCGGTCTGTCTTACGAGGAACGCCTGTCGGGGTCGCAGGGGCCTGCGCTCTACGCCATCTCCCTGCTCATCGTCTTCCTCTGTCTCGCCGCGCTCTACGAGAGCTGGTCCATCCTGGTGGCCGTGCTGCTCATTGTGCCACTGGGCGTCATCGGCACCTTGTTGGCCACGTATTTCCGTGGTCTGCCCAACGATGTGTATTTCCAAATCGGACTGCTGACGATCGTCGGCCTCTCCGCCAAGAACGCCATTCTCATCGTGGCATTTGCCAAGGACGGCTTCGACCGCGGCATGAGCTTGGTTGAGGCCGTTATCCACGCCGCCCGCCAACGTCTGCGGCCCATCCTCATGACCTCCCTCGCCTTCGGCCTTGGCGTCATGCCGCTCGCCCTGAGCAAGGGCGCTGGTTCAGGCAGCCAAAATGCCATCGGCACCGGCGTCGGCGGCGGAACCCTCTCCGCCACCCTGCTCGGTATATTCTTCGTTCCCGTCTTCTTCGTGGTCGTGCTCCGTCTCTTCCGCGTGAAATCCGCTGCTTCCAACGACTAAGTTCCATGCGACTTTTTCACTCTCTATACATCCTCCCGCTTTCCCTGCTCGCGGGCTGTTCCTTGGCTCCTCACTACGAGCGTCCCGTCGCTCCGATTGCCGCCACTTACCCGGGCGCCGCCGATTCTGCTGGCCTGTCCTCCACTCCTTCCCCTCGCGCCGCCGAGGTCGAGTGGAGAGCGTTCTTCGGCGACGCCCGGCTCAAGGCGATCATTGCCCTCGCGCTCGATCAAAACCGTGACCTGCAGGTCGCCGCGCTGCGCATCGAACGCGTGCGCTCTCTCTATACCATCCAACGCACCGCCCTTATTCCGACTCTCAACGCCACCGGCGGCGACAACCGCCAACGCACTCCCGGCGACTTGAGCGCCACCGGTGCGTCGCTCATCTCGAGCAGCTACAACCTCGGCGTCGAGATCCCGTCCTACGAACTCGATTTCTTCGGCCGTGTCGCCAGCCTGCGTGATCAGGTCCTGCAACAGTATCTCGCCACGGAAGAAACCGCCCACGCCGCACAGATCAGCCTGATTTCGAGTGTTGCGCGCCAGTACCTCACGCTCCTAGCCCTCGACGAGCAGGTCGCCCTGGCCGACCAAACCCTCGCGTCGGCAGAGGCGTCCTACACGCTTAATCGCCAGTCCTTTGAAGCCGGAATCGCGTCCGAACTCGACCTGCGCACGGCCGAAGCTCAACAGGAAAACGTGCGCGCCACACACGCTTCGACCGTCCGGCAACGCAACCAGGCCGTCAACGCGCTCACCCTCCTGGTGGGTTCGCCGCTGCCGGCAGATTTGCCTGCGGCGGGTTCTCTCGCCACCCAGGAGCTGATCGCCGACTTGCCGGCCGGACTACCGGCCGAGTTGCTGATTCGCCGGCCCGACATCCGGGCCGCCGAGCACACCTTGGAAGCCGCCAACGCCAACAGCGGCGTCGCTCGCGCCGCCTTCTTCCCGTCGATCAAACTCACCGCCAATGCCGGCACCGCAGCGCCGACCTCGATGCTTTGTTCAAGAGCGGCTCCGACTCCTGGGGGTTCATGCCGTCGATCACCGTGCCCATCTTCGCCGTCGGCGTGAACAAGGCCCAGCTCGATGTCGCCAAGATCGAAACGCGCATCGAAATCGCCAACTATGAGAAAGCCATTCAGTCTGCCTTCCGTGAAGTCGCCGATGCGCTCGCCGTGCGCCGCTCGACCGAGGTCGAAATTTCCGCTCAGGCCGCCCGTGTTGTCACCGCTCAAAATCACCACGATCTTTCACTGCAGCGTTTCGAGGCTGGTGTCGATTCTTACCTCACCGTGTTGCTCGCCCAGCAGGAACTCTTTGGAGCCCAACAAGCATTAATCCAGGCGCGCCTCGCCAAAGCGAGCAACCTCACTACACTTTGTGCAACGCTCGGCGGCGGCTACGAACGTGACGCCGAACCGGATGACTCATAGATCCTGCCTTCCAGTGCAACACCGCCCACATCTTCGGTGAAACACTCCCTTTCCCTTGCTGTTCTTCTCAGCCTGCCCGCAGCGCTCAACGCGGGCACAGGCTACCAGTTTGCGCTCTGGCCACAAGGAAACTGGGGTGATCAAGCCCACTCCATGGAGATCGAAGTGGCGGTATTTAATACCGGCGCGACCGAAACATACGCCGCGCCGGCTGATTTCTCCGAGCCCAACACCCCCCTGCCGGCCTTGCTCAAAATTGGCGGTCGCAGCCGTCGCAGTGAATCTCGAACCGGTGGAAGCACCACCCGAGCTTCCCGCCCCGGATCACTACGCGAGCCGACGTTATCGGCTGGTGCGATCCGACCTCGCCGCTACTCCTTCCATCCTGATTCTCCCGCGAAACAATCGACCCGCCTGCGAACTGCCTGCCTTGGCCGGTTCATTCGCCACGACCACGGGTGAAAAACCCAGCACAACGTCGTCCTCTCAACCGCCTCCCCCCGGCCCCCGAACCCGCTCAGAACTCAGCCCTTGATTCGTTTGATCGCGGTTTCATGGACCGCTTCTCACCACACGAATCGGTTTACTTCATCTATGGTCCCGACACTCCGGCAGCCAAATTCCAATTCAGTTTCAAGTATCGGCTCTCGACCTTGCACCAGAGAACTCCTGCCAGCCTGCCCACCACTCTTCAATTCGGTTACACTCAACGTTCGCTCTGGGATATCGACGGCAACTCCAGTCCGTTTTACGACACGAGCTACATGCCCGCGGTATTCATCGAACGGCTAGCGGCGGCGCCCGACGAAGCCGACTACGGTCTCTCTTGGCTGGGTCTGCAAGCGGGCTTCGGCCACGAATCCAATGGCCGCGACGGGGACGTCTCCCGCAGCTACAACAAAGTCTTCGCTCGCGTGCGTTCTACCTCGGCGACCCCGATGCCTTCAGCTTGATCGTGATCCACCGAAATTTGGACCTACGTCGGCGGACTTTCGAACAACCCGCTTATCGAGGACTATCGCGGGCATGGCCGTCTGACTATGGTGCTGAGCCACGCCAAAGGCCCCTCCCTCACGACCGAAGTTTGGACTGGCGATGGCTTCGACAACCTGAGCACTCAACTCGACCTCAACGTCCCCGTACGCCTGTGAAGTGGATCGACGTCGGCACCTATCTCCGCGTGCAATACTGTAGCGGATATGGCGAAAGCCTGCTGTCCTACTATCAAAAGCGTGAATCCGTGCGCGCTGGTTTGTCCTTCGTTCGCTGAACCTTAAACGCCGTCACTCTCTGTGGATTGAAGAGAGATTCGCCGCATGATTACGCCTCCTGCTGGACCGAAGCAGGCGTTGACACCCGGGGGAGCAACCCTATTCGATGACACCTTGCGTCTCTGGATGGCGCCTCAGTTTCTCTCAATACCTGATCCACAACATGGCAGCAAAAACCCAAGCCAAAAAGTCCGCCGCTAAGAAGGCAGTCAAAACCGCCCAGCCCGTCAAAAAGGCCCCGACAAAGAAGAAAACAGCCGACAAGGCTCCTCCCCAATACGTCTACTCGTGGGGCGCCGGCCAAGCCGACGGTAATGGCACCATGAAGCCGCTGCTCGGCGGTAAAGGCGCCAACCTCGCCGAGATGAGCCGCATCGGACTCCCCGTCCCCGCCGGCTTCACCGTCACGACCGAGGTCTGCACGCACTACTACGCGAACAAGAAGACGTACCCAGCCGATCTGCAGCGCCAAATCGAGAGTGGTATCGCCCAGGTCGAGAACGTCATGGGCGTGAAATTCGGTGACGCCAAGGGCTTCCCACTGCTCGTCGCCGTCCGTTCGGGCGGGCGCGATTCCATGCCGGGCATGATGGACACCATTCTCAACCTCGGCCTCAACGACGACACCGTCGTTGCCCTCGAGACCGCCACCGGCAATCCCCGCTTCGCGTGGGACTGCTACCGCCGCTTCGTTCAAATGTATGGTGACGTCGTCCTCGGTGTGCAAAAGCGTCCGGGTGAAGACCACGAGCCATTCGAGGTCATCATCGAAGAAGCCAAAGCCGAATTCCGCGACGACTCCGACGCCGAAGATACCGATCTCACCGCCGACCACCTCAAGGAGGTCATCGCCCGCTTCAAAAAGCTGGTCAAGGATCGCACCGGTTCCGACTTCCCGTCCAATCCTTGGGACCAACTCACCGGCGCCATGTCCGCGGTGTTCGGCTCCTGGATGAACGACCGCGCCAACGTCTACCGTCGCAAGTATGGCATCCCAGCCGAGTGGGGCACCGCCGTCAACGTGCAGGCCATGGTCTTCGGTAACACCGGCATCGAGTCCGGCTCCGGCGTCGCCTTCACCCGCGACCCCGCCATCGGCGAGAAGGTATTCTACGGCGAGTTCCTCCTGAATGCCCAAGGCGAAGACGTCGTCGCCGGTGTCCGCACCCCGGACCCCGTCGCGTTGCTCGCCAAGAAGCAACCCGCGTCGCTCATCGAACTCGAGCGCATCCGTGGCGTCCTCGAGAAGCATTTCAAGGACATGCAGGACTTCGAATTCACCATCCAGGATGGCGTTGTCTACATGCTCCAAACCCGCAACGGCAAGCGCACCGGCGTCGCCGCGGTTCGCATCGCCTGCGAAATGGTCAAGGAGAAGCTCATCGACTGGAAGACCGCGGTCACCCGTGTCCCGGCCGACCAGCTCGAGCAAGTCCTCGCGCCGATCTTCGACACCAAGGCCGTCCAGAGCGCCAACCAGATCGCTTCCGGTCTGCCCGCCGGTCCTGGTGCCGCCACCGGTAAGATCTACTTCAACGCCGACCGTGCGGTTGAGGCCAACGAGAAGGGCCAGAAGGTTCTACTCGTTCGTGTCGAAACCTCCCCGGAGGATCTCCGTGGCATGATCGCTGCCGAGGGCATCCTCACCGCTCGCGGTGGCGTATCCTCCCACGCCGCCCTCGTTGCCCGCCAAATGGGTAAGGTCTGCGTCTGCGGCGGCGCCGCTCTGCACGTCGACTACGACAAGCGCACCCTCACCGTCGGCAAGACCACCTACAGCGAAGGTGACTTCCTCTCCATCGATGGTACCGCTGGTGCCGTCTACGCAGGTGAGGTTCCCACCGCCCCGTCGCAAGTGGTTCAGGGTCTCATCCAGAACAACAAACGCGCCCAAAAGAGCGGCACTTACCTAAACTTCGTGCAGCTCATGACGTGGTGTAAACGCGCCACCAAGATGGTCGTTCGCACCAACGCCGACACCCCTGAGCAAACCGCTCAGGCCGTCGCGTTTGGCGCCGTCGGTATCGGCCTCACCCGCACCGAGCACATGTTCTTCGAGGGCAAGCGCATCGACGCCATGCGTGAGATGATTCTCGCCGACAACCTCGAGGCCCGTGAAACCGCCCTTGGCAAACTCCTGCCCTTCCAGCGCAAGGACTTCCTCGGCATCTTCAAAGCCCTCAACGGCTTCCCCGCGACCATCCGCTTCCTCGATCCGCCTCTGCACGAATTCCTGCCCCACACCAAGGAGCAGCAACTCGATTTGGCGCACACCCTCGGCATTCCCGTCGAGAAGATCATGTCCCGCGTGGCTGAGCTCCATGAGTTCAACCCCATGCTTGGTTTCCGTGGCTGCCGTCTCGGTATCTGCTACCCGGAGATCACCCGCATGCAGGCTCGCGCCGTCCTCGAAGCCGCCGTCGAAGCGAAGAAGAAGGGCATCAAAGCCAAGCCGGAAATCATGATCCCCCTCGTCGGTTTCGCCAAGGAACTCGAGATCCAGGTCGCCGTGGTCCACGAGACCGCCAAGGCCGTCATGAAGGAGACCAAGACCCGCGTCTCTTACTCCGTCGGCACCATGATCGAAATCCCTCGCGGTGCGCTCACCGCCGACGACGTCGCCAAGACCGCGGAGTTCTTCTCCTTCGGTACCAACGACCTCACCCAGACCACCCTCGGTATGTCGCGCGACGACTCCGGCTCCTTCCTCGCTCCCTACTCGGAAAACGAGATCATGCCGAAGAACCCGTTCGCTTCCATCGACCAAACCGGCGTGGGCCAACTCATGGAAATCGCCATCGAAAAGGGCCGTAAGACCCGTCCGAAAATCAAGCTCGGCATCTGCGGCGAACACGGTGGTGATCCGGATTCGGTCAAGTTCTGCCATAAGCTCGGTCTGGCCTACGTGTCCTGCTCGCCTTACCGCGTGCCGGTCGCCCGCCTCGCCGCCGCCCAGGCCGCGATCGCCTACTCCGAGTAAGAGCCTCTCCAAAGATAACGAGCGCGAGAATCGTTCCCGTTCTCGTTATCTTCTCTATCTCTCAGCCCCGTTCCGCCCTGCGGAACGGGGCTTTTTTGATTTTTGAAACCAATTAAACCTAGAAAACGCATGTAACAAGGTCATGTTATCCAGTCGGTTAGTTGGTTTCAAACGTGACCAAGCCGACTCACCTGGCAGGGAACGAATCGATGCCTTCGACGGACCGTAACCCGTTACGACTTCGCGCCCTTCGTTCCCTTGTATGTTCGAACCGATGTTAAGAACGAGCGAGGACGGAGCCGAATGCGGCCTCCGAGAATGGACCATAGAGTTCGTCGCAGGAGGCTACATTCGGCGCGAATGCACATGCGAAGTAAATGCCTTGAATGATGCTCGCCAGGATGCGGTGCAGACTGGCCGTCTGCACCGCACGGCAACCCAGAGGCCGATTTGTTACCCGAGGATCTACCTCGAACAGAAGCCCTGGGCCCGGGTTGCCGACCTGGTTGAACTCGAACCGCTGAGAGAGCCCTGAGCTCGTATAACAAGATGGAGCAAACCACCCCTAAAAATCAAGTCACCTATGTTGGTGTGGATATCGCCAAAGATCGTCTCGACTACACCGTCGATGATACTCGCTGTGCCCACGTCGAGAACACCCACCGAGGCCACCGAGCCTTGATCAAGCACCTCCAGAGCCTGCCCAATGCCCGGGTCGTATGCGAGCTATGAGCGTGCCATTGTCGCCGCATTGCTCTTGGCCCAGATCCAAGTCTGCGTGGGCAATCCAGGGCGTGTGCGCGCCTTTGCCCGCGCCGCCGGCTGGCTTGCCAAGACCGACCCACTCGACGCTAAACTGTTGCGACGCTTTGGGTTACAAATAAAGCCACGCCTGCACCGGGCCCTCGACGAAGCGGCCGCAACCTTGCGTGAGCTGCTCGACTATCGCCGGCAGATCAGTGATCAACTCGTCGCCACAGGCAACCGGTGCGAGTTGGCCGGACGCATTTTGCGTGAACGCCTTGAGACCCTGCGGGTGTTTTTAGCCACCGAGCTCGAACAAACCGATGCGCTGATTAAAACGCACATCCACGAGGACGACAGTCTACGCACCAAAGCCGCTCGACTGCGCGAACTCCAAGACGCAGGACCCGTGCTCGCCTCCGTGCCTGAACTCGGAAAAATCGAATCGGGCCAACTCGCCGCTCTGATCGGTGTGGCCCCGTTCGCCCACGACAGCGGGCGGCGACATCGTTGCCGACATGTGCGCGGCGGGCGTCATTCCGTGCGCCAGGTCCTCTACATGGCGGCGGTCTCTGCCATCCGATGTAACCCTGTCATGCGCGCGTTCTATCGGCGCCTCGTTGAGGCTGGAAAACTGAAGAAAATAGCCCTTATCGCGGTCATGCGCCAAATGCTACATGCCCTCAATCTATTGGCCGCTAATCCCAACTTTGTCCTTGTTCGCTAACACCGCTGCTTCTGTCACATCCCACTTCGGAATTTAGAATCAGCTGAGCCGAACTGGGTCATGACCGCCGGGCCACCCCCCAGGAGCATAGAGACGGCTTAGTTTCCGGCCTGCGGACTCACTCCGTAGACGTGGACGCCACGTCACCTCGGATACCCCACGGTGCGAGCCGAATCTCAGCCTCGCACCGCGCTCCCCGTACCTTCACCGCAATGCCACCGGCTTGCCCAGAACTTCGCGCAACACAATGGCGCGCCGTGCACTCTTCGGATTACGCAACGTCGCGAGAAAATCCAGATCACTTAATCCATCGGGTTCAGCGATCGTTTTGCTACGCGTCTTCCCCCACGAATTTGATCGCGACTTGCTCCGCGCATGTTCTGCCATCGCGTCGGCCTTGCGTCGCTGAACATCCAACTCCCGCATTTCCCGCTCCAGCTTATCCTGCCGGCTGACCATGGGCTGCGCCGGTAATACCGGCGGCTGAGGAGGCATGGGCTCCGGCTCGGGTTCAGCCGGAATACCCATCAATTCTCTCCATATCGGCGGAATGTCGTCCTGCTTGGGCTTCGGTCTGGCCGGTGCTTGCACCGGCCCCCCGTCGCCCTGCCGCCGCTGCTCGCGTAACTGCTGCATACGTTCGCGAACCTGCCGCGCCGAATCAGCTTCTTCGAACTCGATGGGCGTCCGGCCCGGGCGCTCCCCATGCTTGGGCGGCGGCTGCGACTTCTGCTTGTTCTGCGTCAACCACCACGCGATCGTCGACGCCGCGATGATGACCAGCTGCAGATTATCTAGAGCCCACCTCATTCTGGAAACGGATTAGGATTGCGGTTTGTTGTCGTCTTCGGGCTTACCGATCGACTGACGCATTCCTGTGTCGGCTTGAATGTTCTCCATCTTGTAGTAATCCATGACGCCCAAATTACCCTTTCGGAACGCTTCCGCCATCGCGAACGGCACCTGGGCCTGCGCCTCGACGACCTTCGCTCGCATCTCTTCGACCCGAGCCTTCATCTCTTGTTCGACCGCCACCGCCGCCGCACGACGAATTTCCGCCTGCGCCTGCGCAATACTCTTGTTGGCCATGGCCTGCGCCTCTTGCAGTTTCGCCCCCACGTTTTCACCGACATCCACATCGGCAATATCGATCGAAAGAATCTCAAACGCCGTGCCCACATCTAGGCCGCGCTTCAGTACGGTTTTCGAAATCGTATCCGGGGATTCCAACACTACCTTGTAGGTGTCGGCCGAACCAATCGTCGTGACAATGCCTTCACCCACCCGGGCGATAATCGTCTCTTCCTTCGCACCGCCCACAAACCGATTCAAATTGGTGCGCACCGTCACCCGAGCCCGCACTTGGACCTGAATACCGTCCTTGGCCACACCGTCGATCGTCCCCCGTCCACCTTTTGGATTCGGACAATCGATCACCTTGGGGTCAACCGAAGTACGCACCGCTTCCTCCACGCTCTTACCCGAGCCCTTGGTCGCGAGATCGATCGCACACGCCCGCTGCCAATCGAGTTCAATAGTCGCCTTCTGGGCCGCAATCAGCGCCTGCACACACAAAATTACATTACCTCCTGCCAAATACTGAGCTTCGATTTCGTTGATCCCCAGCGCCAAGCCCGCTTTGACCGCGCGAATCCGGGCATCCACAATCACACTGTAGGGGACTCCGCGTAGCCGCATCGCCACCAAATTTACCATGCCCACGTATGCTCCCGAGAGCCACGCTTTGAGCCAGACGTTGAAGAAGGAGATAAGGATGCCAAAAAGCACCAGGCCGGCGATCACCGCCGCGACCATTATTACGAGGGTCAGATCCATGGGTAGTTTATGATTTAGGGATTACAATAAGTCGAAAAGTATCTACGGCGATGACCGTAACCGGTTCGCCCGCTTTTAGAAAGCCCGTACGTGAAAACGCCTCGTGCCGATGGCCCTCGATGAGGACATAGCCGGTCGGGGCCAAGTCCGTCGCCGTTTCCCCCGCGCTGCCCACGAAATCTTTTTCACGCATCGGGGCTGAACGGCCTGCCGAGGCCGTATTTAGAAACAACCGCTTGCCCATCGGTGTCTTGGGTACGATGGCGAATTCAAAATACAGCATCACTCCCACGAGGAGCAGTGCAGCGATCACTGCCACGAGCCCTCCACCCATACCGTAGTTCACACACGCTAACACACAGCCTCCCAGCAGTGCCAAAGCGGCAAACAACCCAAGAATTCCTCCGGGCAAAAACATCTCCATGCCGAGGAACACCACCCCGAGCACAAACAACACCGCAATCTTCGTCATACGTCATCCTCCTCGCCCATCGGCTCCACGACTAAACCAAAATCCCTATGCGCCCTCACCACGACTTCGCGCCCCTCATCGCTCGTGCCGACGTCCACTCGCGCTTCGTACCAACGCCCGTCGATAATCACATGACCGCTGGGATACATATCCGTTGCCGCTTTCCCGGTTCGACCCACCAATGAAGCCACGGCTGACGTCATTGGGTTGCCCTCTCCCTGCCCCATAACTGCCCCGGACGATCCTCCCGCCGCCGACCATAAAACCATCCGATCCCCAAACCAGCCCTTGGGCAGAAACTTCAGCACTATGATCCCTCCCACCACCGCGACCATCACGCTCAAACCGAGCGTCAACAATGGCTGCACAAACAAGTCGCCCGAAAATTCAATCGGCTCGTTGGGCCAAATATCCGCCATCGACCACAGCAACGACCCGATCATCATCACCACCCCGCTCAACGCCAAGATTATCGTGCCGGGCAACAACAACAGCTCCACTAAAATCAACAGAGCCCCCAATACAAAAAACAACATCGATTCGTGCCCGGAAAGCCCCGCCACGTAGTGCCCAAAAAGCACGATCAACATGAGCAATCCACCGCCGATCCCAAATAGACCAAACCCCGGCGTCTTGAATTCGACAAACAGCCCGAGTAACCCAAGCCCCATCAAAATCGGCGTAATGCCATTCAACACCGCCGCCAAATTTTCCGCCCACGTGGTCACCAACGTGACCATCGTATAGCCGCCCTCGCCGTATCGTTCGGCCAACAACGCCTCAATCGATTCCGCGATGCCCGCGGCCAACAAGGGCTCCGCCGGTTCACCATACGTTTTTGATGCCTCCGTCGCGGTGAGGGAAAGCAGCTCTCCCTTTGCCTTCAAAACTTCCTCTCCAATCTTCAGTTCATAGTCCGCGTCAATCATCGCCGATATCACCTGCCCCCGATACGTGTGACCCTCCGAGATCGCCCGCATGCGCGCTTTGAGATAGCTCACAATTTTTTGCTTCATCGACTCATCCAATTCCGCGCCACTCGACAACACCGGCGCCGCCGCCCCGATGACTCCATCCGGCGCAAAATAGATATCATCCGTCATCGCCGAAATCAAGGACCCCGCGGACAGCGCCTCATTGTTCACATAAGTCGCCGTCGATCCGACAAATTTCTCCAACGCCTCCAGAATCTCAAACGTCGTGTCCAGACTCCCTCCGGGCGTCTTCATGTCCAATACCACCAAAGCCGCATTTTGCTCAATCGCCTCCTTCAAGCCCCGTCGCACCACATACAAAATCGGGTTGGTAATCTGGTCTCGGACCGGAATCACCACCACCCGCACCAGTTCCTCCTCCATCAAGGCCGTCTCGACCTTTTCCGCCATGCCCTCAGGGCTCGGCACCGAATCTTGAGCCCACGCCTGCAGGCACGCCCCGCACAAGCTCAGCCACAGAACACCGAGAAGACGATAATATCGGGGGGGGAACATGGCTAATGTTCCCACCCTGCTTCAGCTGCACAACCACGGCAAGCCCCCGGATGCGCATTTTTATTATAATTCGGCTCGAGGTTTCTCATCGCCCGTTTGCCATCCCTCTCCCCTCTCGTTGGGAGTCTTACATTTTGACCTTTAGGTCGTTCACCTTTTCAGCGTTTCCTTCCTCCGCCCATGCAATCCATTCCTTATCACGGTCACACCATCCGCCGCTGGCAGGTGGGAGACTCCACCTTCTATGGTCTTGGCCCGAGGCCGGCGCCCGCCTCATGCATTGGCACCATACTCGCGCCGACGGCTCCATTCGCGACGTCATCCACTGGCCGGAACTCGAATTCCTGACCGAGAACCCGGTCGCCAAAATCCGCGGCGGCAACCCCATCCTGTTCCCGTTTAATGGCCGCGTGTTCGAAGGCGGCGAAATTCACTTCTGGCGCGATCCCGCCGGCATCCGTCGCGCCATGCCCATGCACGACTTCGCCCGCCAAGGGTCCTTCCGCATCGACCACAAAGACTTCACCGCCATCCTCGAACCGACCGAGGCCAACCACGCCTGCTACCCCTTCGACTACGAATTCAGTGTCATCTACCGCTTCCACCCCCACCATTTCACTTGCGAGTTCGCGCTCCAGAATCTGGGTGCCGGGCCGCTTCCGTGGAGCGCCGGACATCACTTCTACTGCGCCGCCCCCTGGACCGATGGGCACACCCGCGATGACTATGTGATTCAGTTGCCCGAAGCCGAAACCGCTCGTCAAACCAGAAACAGGTTACCTTACCCCGGGCGCCACCTTGCCACGTCGCTGCCCGTTGTCTCACCCCGACCTCGTAGATACCTTGCCCCTCAACCTCGGCGGCAACACGGTGCGATTCGGTCCCGCCGATGGCTCCGAATTCGTCCAACTCCGCCACGGCACCAATCCCGTTCCCGCCCCCGACGCCACGTTCGTCACCTGGACCGCCGCTCCATTCTACTGTGTTGAACCTTGGATGGGGCCTCCCAACGCCTCCAGTCATGGGCGCGGCCTGCACTATGTTCCGCCCGGCGCGACCGCCCGGTTTACCGTGGAAATCGCCATTGGCTGAAGCGCGACCACGATTCTTTCTTTTACAGCAGGGCACAAAAATCACAAAGAGTCCCTCGCAGCGTTAGCCTTCGTACTCATCGAAGCCTTTCGTCCAAACATCTGTTCCTCGGCCTCTTTCCATTTTGATTCCATCCGTGGTTAACCTCCCTTCCCGTTTTGCATTCCTCGACGGCCTCGGCGGTCCCGAGATGATGGTCATATTCGTGCTCGCCCTCATGCTTTTCGGCGGGAAAAAGCTGCCCGAACTGGCACGCGGGTTCGGCAAAGCCATGCGCGAGTTCAAACGAGCCGCCTCGGGTGTGGAGGACGAAATACGCCGTGCGATGGACGCCGAAGCCCCCGTTTCGCCGCCCCGGCAACACCAACGCCCCCCCGCGCCTGCTCGCCCGCGTCCCGCCCGCGTCACCGACCCATCCGTGACGCCCACCCCGACCCCGGTGCCTCCTCCCGCCAAACCGACTTCGCCTTCGGAATCAGACGACGGTCCCTCCCCCAAGCCCACGTCCTGACCGCCATGCCGGATTCCGAGGACGAACCGCCAATCGAGTTTCCCATCACCGGTGAACTCGACCTGCACACCTTCCGTCCATCCGATCTCGGCGAGCTGATTCCCGCCTACCTCGACGCCTGTCGCGCCAAAGGTATTCACAACGTTCGAATCATCCACGGCAAAGGCACCGGCACCCTGCGTACCACCGTGCACGCGTTACTTGACCGCCTACCAGGGATCGAAGGCTACCGACTCGGCAATGAAACCTCCGGCAGTTGGGGCGCCACCCTCGTCACGCTTTCCCCGCCCCACTCAAGCTGTAAGTCTTGCCGGGCTCTTATCAGCCTAGAAAACGCAGTTCACATCAGAAAACGCATGTAACAAAGTTATGCTATCCAATCGGTGAGTGGGTTTTAACCGTGCACGAGCCGACTCACTTGGCAGGTGCACGAATCGATGCCTGCGACGGACCGTAACTCGTTACAACTTCGCGCCCTTCGTTCCCTTGTATGTTTGAACCGATGTTAAGAACGAGCGAGGACGGAGCCGAATGCAGCCTCCGAGAATGGACCTTAGAGTTCGTCGCAGGAGGCTGGATTCGGCGCGAATGCACATGCGAGGTAAACGCCTTGAATGGTGCTCGCCAGGGTGCGGTGCAGACTGGCCGTCTGCACCGCACGACAACCCAGAGGCCGATTTGTTACCCGAGGATTTACCTCGAACAGAAGCCCTGGGCCCGGGTTGCCGACCTGGTGGAACTCGAATCGCTGAGAGAGCCCTGAGCTCGTATAACAAGATGGAGCAAACCACCCCTGAAAATCAAGTCACCTATGTTGGTGTGGATATCGCCAAAGATCGTCTCGACTACACCGTCGATGATACTCGCTGTGCCCACGTCGAGAACACCCACCGAGGCCACCGAGCCTTGATCAAGCACCTCCAGAGCCTGCCCAATGCCCGGGTCGTATACGAAGCGACTGGCGGCTATGAGCGTGCCATTGTCGCCGCATTGCTCTTGGCCCAGATCCAAGTCTGCGCGGTCAAATCCAGGGCGTGTGCGCGCCTTTGCCCGCGCCGCCGGCTTTGCTCGCCAAGACCGACCAACTCGACGCTAAACTGTTGCGCCGCTTTGGTTTACAAATGAAGCCACGCCTGCACCGTGCCCTCGACGAAGCGGCCGCTACCTTGCGTGAGCTGCTCGACTATCGCCGGCAGATCAGTGATCAACTCGTCGCCACAGGCAACCGGTGCGAGTTGGCCGGACGCATTTTGCGTGAACGTCTTGAGATCCTGCGGGCGCTTTTAGCCACCGAGCTCGAACAAACCGATGCACTGACTAAAACGCACATCCACGAGGACGACAGTCTACGCACCAAAGCCGCTCGACTGCGCGAACTCCAAGGCGCAGGACCCGTGCTCGCGGCCACCCTGCTCGCCTACGTGCCTGAATTCGGAAAGATCGAATCGGGCCAACTCGCCGCTCTGATCGGTGTGGCTCCGTTCGCCCACGACAGCGGGCGGCGACATCGTTGCCGACATGTGCGCGGCGGGCGTCATTCCGTGCGCCAGGTCCTCTACATGGCGGCGGTCTCTGCCATCCGATGTAACCCTGTCATGCGCGCGTTCTATCGGCGCCTCGTTGAGGCTGGGAAACTGAAGAAAATAGCCCTTATCGCGGTCATACGCCAAATGCTACATGCCCTCAATCTATTGGCCGCTAATCCCAACTTTGTCCTTGTTCGCTAACACCGCTGCTTCTGTCACAGCCAGCGTCGGAATTTGGGAATATTAGATATCCAAGGATCGAGAGTGCTCAAATACCGCCGCACGATACGAGCGAATCTCCACAAAATCACCCGACCCGCTGGGCGGTTGCCCGCTGCTGAGATCCATGGCGCAAGGGTTGCTACCAGTTTTCACGGAGGCTCGGTGCATAGTTCTCAAACTTGAACCCGTCCCTCGAACCTCATCATATCATCAACACTCCCACCACATCACCACCCTTATCAGATCCATCCCCTCCGCGTCGCGCGTGGATTCTTTTGTGGTGGATGACGAAGTCCCGATCCTGGACATAATCGAGACCAGCTTGTCTCAGAAAGATCTGGAGATCGTTAAAGTTCAGGACGCCGACGCTGCGTTACGGCATCTCACTGAACGAAAGACGAAGCCTCTGCTCGTCATGGTCGACGTCATGCTGCCCCGCGTCGACGGGCTCACTCTGGCCCGCACCCTGCAAACTCAACTCTCGCCCGACCGTGTCGTCGTGATGAGTGGTCAATTGTCCGATGAGTCCTGGTGGCCGGAAGACCTGCGGGAACTAAAGTTTGTGGCCAAGCCATTCAGCTTGGCCGACCTCCAAGCTTTGGTCGACGAAGCGCGCCACAACTTGTCAGACCACAATTGAGGGTTCAGCGAAACCATGGACATCAATTTACAGCTCACCGCGATCAAGTGGATATTGGCCGCCCACCTCGAATACAGCGCCCCGTCCGGCGAAGCCTTCATCGTGAAAAACCTGGAGGCGTGCACCTATCTGACCGTCACCCCCACTCAGTGGCAGCTGTTCCATCAAGTTGCCGAACCGCACAGCGTGCCTAAGTGCTCGAGGCCAGTATCCAGAACCGCCTGTGCCCCGCTCTGGGTGAGTTTTACGAACTGATTCTGAAAGCCATCCGCGCCGGGCTACTGATTGCGCCCGACCACATCGCTGAGAACGTCTATGCGCTTCATTGGCCGGCCACTCTCAATCCCAAACGTTGGCGCAGCGCGTTGCTGGGATCACTGATCGCCGGTCTCGGCTTGGCCACCATTTTCCCTCCCGTGCTTCCTCCCGGCTTCCTCGAAAGCGCGGTCAGTCTGTTTATCGCATTCGCCGTCATTGTGGTCAGCAGGATGGTCGCGGTCATGCTGCTGCGAGGGGCCGGCCGGGAAGTCTATGCCAGGTGTGGGTTTCTTCCTTCCACTATCGACGCTTGCATGTTGAACGCGGCGCAGCAGCGCACCGTGACAATCGCTCCCATCGCGCTAATGGCGCTAACCACCGGAGTCGTGATCCTTAATGCGTCCGGAATGGAGTTTGTTTCCTCTCCTCACATTGATCGCACTGACCCACCCCTTTACCGGTGGAGCAATCGCCAAATTGATTCGCGCCAACGCGTCGAAAATATGGAGCGACGCCGAGCAAAACTACCTATTCCCCTCGAATCGTGAGCCCCGGGCTCGGTGGATCGAATTTCGCCGAATAATGGCCGACCCCTCCACGAGAAAACAAGTCAGCTTTGGCTTAATCTGGATCACCGCCATATCCTATTTCACCGGGCGAATGGCCGGCATCCCACTATTCACTCTCGCCTTCTGGCAGATGCACGGCCTACAGGTGATCCTGATCATGGCGAGTGCACCGCTGCTGATGTTGCTCGGCCACACAGTTTGGGTATTTTGGCTTTTTGGCCGCGATCAAGCAAAGTCCACCCTCCACACCGTTGCCTTGTGGTGGCGACGCTGGTCCGGGCGAGGTGCCATGTCATCAGGTCATAACACCCCTTTGGCAGTGGTTCGACGCTGCCCATTGCTTCGACCAATTCCAGCATCAGCCCGAAAATTACTCGCGGAGCGACTGACTCCGTTCCGCCTGGGTCCCTGGAAAATGTTATCCGATATCGGAGTTCCCATCCCACGAATCTCGATCATCGTTTCGGGCCAGGTTGGCGTGTATCGTGAGTCAGCGACTGGCAACCTGGAGCTCATGCAAGTGCTGAACGAAAATTAAGTCGTCGGTCTGCATGCCGTTGCCGACCCGCAATTCCCCGACTTTGCCTACCGCACCATCACCCCCGTGAGATTGCTGCAACTGGATTGGCAAACCGTGAGTGAACTCCTGCTGCCCGCGCTCCCCCCTCAAGACACTTGTCAATCTGGTCATCAAGACGCCCTTTCTGGCTCGCATGAATCTGTGCCGGCACTGGCACCCCCCAGCAGTGCGACGATTTGCTGAACTATCCGAGATCGTAAACTATCAGGACAGTGCCGTGATTCTTTCGGATGGTATGTTCAGCGACAACTTTTACATCGTGCTCGAAGGCCAGGCTCGGGTGACCAAGAAAGGCCGCCAACTTGCCATCGTGCAAAGTGGCGACTTTCTCGGGGAAATCGGATTGCTCCAAAACAGCGATGCTGCCGCCCAGGTCCAGGCCGCCGGCATGGCACGCTGCCTGCGAATCGGTCGTAATGAGTTCCTGCGATTCGTGGCCCACAACCATTCCGTCGCCCTCGAACTGGAGCGGATCAGTTCCCAACGACTGGGTCGCCCCATATTCCCCCTGACGCCCGGCAACTTTCGCGAATTCTAGGGCGCCCACATCTCATCGCGATCGCGCTGGGGGGAGGAACCGGCTTACTCTTGGCTCCGCCTCTGCGGATTTTCCGTACTTCGTCCTTCAATCCGGTGCCTTTTTTCTTCACGGTCCCCAGCCTATGTCTACCCCTCAAGGTCTCGGCACCAAAGCCCTCCACGCTGGACAAATTCCTGATCCCACCACCGGTTCACGGGCCGTCCCACTCTATCAGACTACCAGTTACGTGTTTCGCGACACCGAACATGCGGCGAATCTCTGCGCACTAAAAGAGCTGGGCAACATCTATACCCGCATCGGTAATCCCACCACCGATGTATTCGAACAACGGATCGCTGTCCTCGAAGGAGGCTCCGGTGCCCTCGCTCACGCCTCCGGCCAAGCCGCCATCACCGACGCGATCCTTAATCTCGCCGGCTCCGGCGACCATATCGTCTCAGTCTCCCAACTCTACGGAGGCACGTATAATCTTTTCCACTACACATTGCCCAAACTCGGGATCGCCGTATCCTTTGTCGACGCAGACGACCCCGCCGCTTTCCGCACCGCCATTCAGCCCAACACTAAGGCCATTTACGGCGAAAACTTGGGCAACCCGGCCCTTAAACCTATTCCCTTACGACGAGGTCGCTCCCATCGCCAAGGAAGCCGGGATTCCTCTCATCATCGACAACACCGCGTTGTCGCCCATCCTGCACCGTCCGTTCGAGCACGGCGCCAACATCGTGGTCCACTCTGCCACCAAATACATCGGCGGCCACGGAACCTCCATCGGCGGCATCGTCGTCGACGGAGGTAATTTCGACTGGAGCTCCGGCAAATTTCCCGGCTTCACCGAACCGGACCCATCCTACCATGGCTTGGTTCACTGGGAGGCCTTCAAGGCCTTCCCTCCCGCCGGCGACGCCAACGTGGCATTTATCCTCAAAATGCGTCTGCAACTCCTGCGCGATATCGGAGCCTGCATTTCGCCCTTCAACGCTTGGACCATTTTACAGGGAATCGAAACCCTTCACCTGCGCATGCCACGCATCTGCTCCAACGCCCAACTCGCCGCCGAATTCCTCGCCACCGACGACCGCGTCGCATGGGTCAACTACCCGGGTTTGGCTTCCAGCCCCAATTTTGAATCCGCCCGCAAATACACGTCCGGGGGTTCCGGCGGCCTCCTGGGCTTTGGACTGAAGAGCGGCTACGAAGGCGGGCGCCATTTCATCGAAGGTCTCTCGCTCTTTTCTCACCTTGCCAACATCGGAGACGCCAAGTCCCTCGCCATTCACCCGGCGAGCACCACCCACAGTCAACTCACCGTCGACGAGCAAACCACATCCGGCGTTTCTCCGGACTACGTTCGCCTCTCCTTGGGCATCGAAGACTGGCCCGACCTCGAAGCCGACCTGAGCCAAGCCCTCGACGCGGCGGGCTGATCCCTCCTCACTTCGATTTTGGATGCAAACCCTCCGCTGATCGGAGGGTTTTTCGCGTCCCGTTGGTCGCCTCCGTAGGACGAGCCTGGGGTTGCGGACACAAAAGCGAGTCCCCCCACGTTCATGACTCGATCAGTGAACCCGTCCAGCACAGCGTCGCCGTCTTGACGAATGAACGTTCAAGGAACCTCGTAAAACGGGTTCGGCAACTTGAACGTCCGTTCGGTGTGACCTCCCGTCAAATCGCTGTACTGGTCTCCGATGCTCGCAATAATGGTCCAGCCTTCCGCCTCGAGTTGAGCGCGTCTTGCCGCCTTCCGTTCCGCCGCGGTGCGAAAGATGCTCCGAGCATACGCCTCCATCTCGGCTTTCCGTAAATTGACCACCGTGCCTGCCTCTGCTTTCGGGCCTCTCCGGCCGGTGAGAAAGATCACCGCCACGTCCAGCGCCCGCGCCCGCCGATAAACGTCACGCACCGCCTGCAATGGGGGCGCTGCGCCTTGGTCCACCCAATGCTCCCAGACTTCGTTTATGTAACCGAAATCCTGCGACCCCATGTGTCCGTAGTTAGAGAGCACCGTTTCATCCACATCAAAAACCATCGCCAAACGCTCATCGCTCTGACGGCGCTCCGTCCGCTGCTGCAACCACGCGATCGATTCGTCGGCTACCGCCTGCACCTCGGCATGATAGGCCCCACTCCGATAGTAGGCGATCACCGCCGCCTTGGCGCGGGTGAGATTCAACGGGCTTTCCGCCACGACAAGGGAGCCCGCCACCGCCATTAGCCCCCACCAAAGTATAATCGACCGCATACGCATCGCCCCAGCAAACGCGCGAAGCCGGCGACGTCAAATCCGTGAAAAATGTCTGCGTCTTTTTCCAAGTCCGCGCGTCAGCACCCGTGAACTCACTTATATTCACCATGTCCTCATCCCCCACCTCTTCTCTTCCCGAACTCACCGCCGATACCCAACGCGCCCAAGTCCGCGCCCACTACGCCGACCGCGCGACCGACCAAGGTTGCAGCTGCGGATGCGGCGCCCAAGCCAACGACGTTTGCTGCAGCGACGACACCCCCACTCAAGCCCAGGACTACAACGCCCGGCTAGGCTACTCCGCCGAGGAACTCGCCGCTGTGCCCGCCGACGCCGACCTCCAACTCGGTTGTGGCAATCCTTTCGCGCTGGCTGATTTCCAACCCGGCGCGACGGTCCTCGACCTTGGCAGCGGAGCCGGTTTCGACGCCTTCATTGCCGCCCGCGCCCTCGCCGGATCCGGTCGCGTGATCGGGGTCGACATGACACCGGAAATGGTGACCCGCGCCCGCCGCAATGCCGCGGAAAACGAGCACGCCAACGTCGAATTCCGGCTCGGCGAGATCGAGGCACTCCCCCTGCCCGACACATCCGTCGACCTCATCATCTCCAACTGCGTCATCAACCTCTCCCCCGACAAAGCCGCCGTCTTCCGCGAGATCTTCAGGGTGCTGCGTCCCGGCGGTCGCCTGTCGTTATCCGACGTCGTGACCCGTGCGCCTTTGCCGACGGAACTGCGCGAGGATGCCACGTTGCTTGCCGGCTGCATCGCCGGCACCGAGACCATCGAACGCCTGCACGCTTGGCTCGAGGCCGCCGGGTTTGTCGACATTCGCTTCTCCACCAAGGACGAATCCCGGTCGGTCATCGAATCCTGAGCGCCCGAGGTGAACCTGGGGGCAGGAAAAAACCTCGGCGATTGGCTCATCTCCGCAATCATCGAAGCCCGCAAGCCATGAGCGAACCCACCGCAATGACCGATTTTTTTTGCCGAAGGCGTCATCGCCTTCGCCGAGGAATTGCGCCGCTTTATCCGTGGTCGGGTGCGCTCGGCGGCCGACGCGGAGGACCTCGCTCAGGAGGTCTTGCTCAAGGTCTTTCGCACCCGCCACACCCTGCGTGATCCCGCCCGGCTGCGAGCGTGGCTCTATCGCACCGCCCGTTCCACCATCGCCGACCACTTCCGCCGCAGGCGCGAGCAGGAGCCCGTGACCGACGATCTCGCGCCCAGCACGCCCCCGATTTCGATCAACTCGGCCCGCGCCTGCAGCAATCCGTCCAGCGCTTCGTCGCTGCCCTGCCGGAAATCTATCGCGAGGCCATCACCCTGGCCGACCTCGAAGACCTGCCCGTCGCCACCGTCGCCGAGCGCCTGGACATTTCCCTCCCGGCGGCCAAGTCCCGGATCGCCCGCGGTCGCGAGCTGCTGCGTTCCCGCCTGTTTGCCTGCTGCAACTTCGAGGTCGATCGCTTCGGCACCGCCATCGATTTCCAACGCCGTGACACGGCCTGCGGTTGCGAGACTCCACCGCCCACAGCCGCCCGTGCCGCATCGCGTCGCTCCACGCCATGGCCGCCAATCGACCTCCAACTCGCAAGCGGGGAAGACGGGCCCGCCACTCGCGCCCTGCTGCGCACGGCCGAGCTCCCCACCGCCGACCTCAACAACCAAAGCTGGCTTCACTTCGCCGTCGCCCGCGCCGGCGAGCGCATCGTCGGCGCAGTGGGTCTCGAACTTCACGCGGATCTCGCGTTGCTCCGCTCCCTAGTGGTGGCACCCGAGATGCGCAGCGGCGGCGTGGGCCAACGGTTGGTCGCGGAGGCGCTCCGCCTCGGTCGTCAACTCGGCCTGCGCGAACTCTGGTTGCTCACCACCACCGCCGAGGCATTCTTCACCCCGGACGGATTCGTCACCGTAGGACGGAGTGTCGTGCCCGCCGCGATTCAGCGCAGTGAAGAGTTTGGCGCCCTGTGCCCCGACAGCGCCGTCGTCATGCGGCGCGCGCTCGCGGCAACCCCAGGGCGATGATCGCGGAGGCCAGGGCAAAGGCAAAGGCCCCCCACAGACATCCGGTCAATCCCGCGACCTGCTAGAGCACACCGGAAAGCAGGCAACCGATGAGACGGCCGCCGGCGTTGGCCATGTAGTAGAAGCCCACGTTGAGCGCAACCTTGTCACCGTCGGTGTAATCGAGCACGAGGAAGGAATGCACCGCTGAGTTGAGCGCAAAGATGACGCCAAAGATCGCCAGACCGCCCACCAGCATCCAGTTCGGCGCCGCCCCCATCGCCAGCCCCAGTGGTATCGCCGCCGTGATGACCACCAGCGCAAATGCCACTGCCGCGGCGGTGCCTCCGCCGGGAGTGCGCCCGCGTACCAGCAATGGCGCGCTCGACTGCACGATACCGTATCCAATCACCCAGCACGCCATGAACGCTCCGACCTGGGCAAATTGCCAACCGAGCACACCGTGCAAAAACACCGGCACCCCGACGACAAACCAAATATCGCGCGCCCCAAACAAGAAGAACCTGCCCAAGCACAGGACATTAATTGACCGGCTCTTCGCCCACAGATCACTCCATCCGACTTTGGATTTCGATTTACCCAACTCCCGCGGCAGCGCCATCCAAGTCCCCACCCAAACCAAAGCCAATCCAGCCGCCATAATCCCCCCACCACCACCACCGCCAACAGGTAGCCTTCGAGAAAAAATCTCGCCCCTTTCAATGCGTTTTTCGATCCCGTCAGAATCGCCACACACTGGCATAATGTGCCCTGCTCATTCGCCGGTAGCAGCACTTTGATAGCACTCTTGGAACTCCTCTTGGTCAGGTCTTTCGCAATCCCCGAAAGCGCCTGCGACGCCATCACCCAGGCCACCGAGAAAACCTCCGACCATCCCGAATCCAATCGAGCCAACATGATCAACGCTGCCACCTGCAACGCCAACCCCGCCACCAGCGTCACGCGCAACCCCAGTCGCGAGGCGATCCAGCCGCCCATCAGATTCGTGACGATTCCACAAAACGCATAGAGCAAAAACAGAAACGCCACCGTCACCGGCATGTAGCCGAGAGTGGAAAAATGCAGCAAGACCAACATCCGCAACGCACCATCCGTAAGCGTGAAGCCCCAGTAAGCCGCCGTGACGAGGATGTAGTTGCGCAAATTCACCGGTGGCGATTTTCCGAGCAATTTGGCGACCTTGCGCGTCAATTCGGCCATGCGGTTCGAGTAGCCTCATTCGTTGTCATACCATGCGTAGAGTTTCACCATCCGTCGGTTCACCACCATCGTGGACAACGCATCGATCGTGGCCGAAGCCGGATTCCCCTTGAAATCAATCGAAACCAAAGGCCGCGTTTCGTAACCCAAGATTCCTTGCAAGGGCATCGTCTCACTCGCCCGCTTCAACAACGCATTGACTTCCTCGACCGTCGTGTCCCGTCGCACCTGAAAAACACAATCCGTCAGTGATCCCGTCAGCAACGGCACCGGAATCGCATGCCCGTTGAGTTTACCTTACAGCTCTGGGTAGATCAGCCCGATGGCAGTCGCACTGCCGGTCGTCGTGGGGATGAGCGAAAGTCCCGCCGCCCGCGCCCACCGCAGATCTTTATGCGACGCATCAATGATGGTCTGAGTATTCGTCGCATCATGCACCGTGGTGATCGCTCCGTGTTCAATGCCCAACCCTTCGTGAATCACCTTCACCACCGGAGCGAGGCAGTTGGTCGTGCAGGAGGCGTTGGTCAACAGGTGATGCCTCCCTCCATCATAGAGCTGATCATTCACTCCCATCACCAGATTCAACGCCTCCGGGTCTTTGACCGGAGCCGCAACGATCACCTTCTTTACCCCTCGCGCAAAATAGGGAGACAGCTCCGTCGCCCGGCAAAACTTCCCACTGCATTCCTATACGATGTCCACGCCAGGCGCTGCCCAATCCACCTCGCCCGGCTTGTCGTGCTCCGAGAACGCGATCCTGCGTTCCCCCACTCGAATCGTCTTCGGCCCATCCGCCACCGCTTCCGACGCCCAACGCCCTTGCACCGAGTCGAACGTCAACAAATGCGCCGCCCCTTCCGCGCCCCCGGAAGGGTCGTTGATGACGACCCAATCAAACTCGGGCCAATCCCACGCCGCTCTTAACGTGAGCCGGCCAATCCGGCCGAACCCATTGATACCAATTCGAATTTTGTTCATAATAAATACCATCCGCGCTCTCCCGCGGATTGAATAGTTCCTGCACGTCCAGCCACCACGACCCTAATGACACCGGGCAGGAAGCTCACGCCCGAGTTCCTCCTGCGCTACGTTGCCCGACACAGCATTCCACCAAGCTGCCATTCATCTCTCGCCGCAATTGCTCCAGTTTCTGTAAATCCTACTGAAAAATCTGATCTTCCCTCACGCATTCCTGCAAACACGCCAAAGTCGCCGCCAGCGCTCGACTCGGTTTCTCCACCAAACTGTAGACGCGGCCACTGCCCCTCTCACCGCACGTCCACCAATTGATGAATCTTTAGATATCGCAGATGCTTCGATATCTTCACTTGCCGCTCTTCTAGAATCTCCTGCAGGTGGCAAACGCACAACGGTCCGCCGCTGAGCAGATGCAATATCCGCAAACGCGTCCCATCGCAGAGGCATTCATAGATCGTAACGAGGTCCAAGATCCCGCGATTCAATTCCTCTTAAAGAATATACCTCAAGAAGAATATATCCCGAAATACCCTTCATGATTCTTCCACCAACGGCCTCACCTCGTCCGTGGCTTGAATCAACCCACCGGAGAGTCGGCCCCCGCCCCACCTTCTTCGCCCGGCTCTCTCACGTGCGTCTCCCAGGCGCAGCTCACCGCTTGTAAGAGCTCCGCCAGCGCAAACGGTTTGGCCAGCAACCCGATCTTTAATCCGTGCTCGCGCTCGACCCGTCTCAATTGCTCCACCTCCCCGCTGCAGGCCAAAATCGGAGTCTCGGGTGATTCTTCCCGGAGACGATTAATGAATTCATGGCCGTCGGTCCGAGGCATCGTGAGATCAGTCAGCACGAGATCAAACTCTCCGGGATGGGCCTCAAATACCTGCCATACCAGATCACCATCCATCGCTTCGTGCACGTGGTAGCCCCTCCGCCCGCAACGCCCGAACCATGAAAGACCGGACCATCGGTTCATCGTCCGCCACCAAGACCGTCGCGCATCGACGCGCGGACATACTTTCACTTCGAGAGACTGGGAACGGGGGCGGGATCACGGTGAGTTTGACCCTCATATCGAGCCAATGAGCCGAAGTTTCCCTGTGAATTCACTTAAAAGCGACGAAATCTATCCCAACCGCTCCAATGCCAATAACCCCTGCAGGTGTTCCACATCGTAGGGTTTCAAAATAAACCGCACCCGCTCCCCCCTCTTGGCTCGCACCGAATCCAACTCTTCCAACAGCGCACTCGCCGCCACCACCCGCACTTTCGGATCAATCTCGAATAAACAATCGATCAACCCTCCCCCCGCCCATCCCCTCGCATCCGCAAATCCGTGAACACAACACTAATGCGCTCCTGATGTTCCTTGAATAAGGCCAACGCGACGTCCGGGTCCGAACCTTCAATCACTTCGCAGCCCAAATCCTCAAAACGAATCTTGGTGATCTCGAGCAAACTGACTTCGTCTTGCTACCAGCAAAACGACCACTGATTCTTCATCGGATTCAACACTCATTGATTGATTGAGCCTCAAACCTAGGCCCGTCGGGCTCCTTGGCGCGAGCCCTAAGCACACTGTGGCGTCTGTTTAAGTCCTTTACTTACATTTAGGGCCGCCGCCCCTCGGCCAGACGAATAAACTTACGCGTCTTCGCCCGCTCCCAGCACTTTCGTGACCTTGCGCACCGGATACTTCGTGACCGTAACCCCTTTCGCGCCGCGCGTGCCCATCGTCATCTCGGCCAGATCAAATTCAAAGTCCTTCACCCGGGCACTGCATCGTCCACTGCACTGAATGCGAACCTTCCCGGGCATGGAGGACTCATTCTTGGTCGCATCGAAATACACCACTTTGGACCCCTCACTCGCCGCCAATAGATACAGTTTATCCCGCGTCACGCCGCCCACGGTAAATCGCTTCGCAAAACACTTCCCCGACTTTTTATCCTGATACAACAACGTGAAGAACTCGGGCGGAGCCGCCTTATCAAACAGGGTCACATGCAGGATGTTGCGTCCCATGAAGACCTTATCAGTCACCTTGCACACCTTGAGCTTGGCGTCGGCCATGACGCACAAAACCTGGTCGATGGGACGACAATCCGTGACGTATTCATGCTGACGCCAATTCAAACCCACAAACCCTCCATCCCGGTCCACATACAGACGCTGGTTGGCCGCAATGACCTTCGCCGCACTGATTTCCTCAATCTCGTCATAGGAGGTGCGCCGCTTACGTCCCTTCCCGTATTTTTCCTGCAATGAGGTAAACCACGCGATCGCGTAATCCACCAGATTGGCGAGATGGTGCTTCACCGTCTCAATGTCCGCTTCGATCAGCTTGATCTTCTCGTCCGCCTTGAACCGATTATAGGCCGAGATGCGCTTGATCCGAATTTCAGTCAAACGCGTGATATCCTCGTCCGTCACCTCGCGCTGCAACCGCCCTAAAAACGGCTCCACCCCGGTCCGGATTTCCTCCAGCACATCCTCCCACGTCGTGGATTTTTCGATACGGCGGTAAATTCGCTCTTCAAGAAAAATGCGCTCCAACGAATCCCAATGCCACTGTTGCTGCAGCTCCCCCAGCCGGATTGCCAACTCCGTCTTGAGCAGGATCACCGTTTGATCCGTTGAACGTCTCAAAATATCTGATACCCTCAGAAAGGCTGGCCGATCCAGTCCGTCCACATTCTCGATCACACACGCCGCCGGTGCCAGCGACACCTGGCAGTCCGTGAAAACATACAACTGCTGCTTCACCTGCTTGGGATCCGCCGTCTGCGGCAAATGGATCAGAATCTCCACCTTGTCCGCCGTGTTGTCGTCGACGTGCTTGATCTTGATCTTGCCCTTCGTGTTCGCCGACAAAATCGAATCAATCAACGAACTGGTCGTCGTGCCATAGGCCAACTCCGTCACCGCCAACACATACTTGCTCTGCGACTCGATCGTCGCGCGCACCTTGACCCGCCCGCCCCGCGCTCCGTCGTTGTAGGCGGAAAAGTCCGCCGTGCCCCCGGTCGGAAAATCAGGCCGGATACGAAACGTCTTGCCTTGCAGGTGATGGATCGAGGCTCGGCACAAATCATTGAAATTGTGCGGCAGTATCCGCGTCGAAAGCCCCACCGCGATGCCTTCCACCCCTTCCAGTAACACCAGCGGAAACTTCGCTGGCAACGTCACCGGCTCCTTCGCCCGTCCATCGTAGCTTCGCTGCCACACCGTCGTCTTGGGGTTAAACACCACTTCCCGCGCAAACGGCGTCAATCGGGCCTCAATGTAACGCGCGGCGGCCGCCCCATCACCCGTCAGCGTATTACCAAAATTCCCCTGCGACTCGATGAGGTAACTCCGTTGCGCGATCCCCACCAACGCCGCCTCAATCGACGCATCACCATGCGGGTGAAACGCCATCGTCGCCCCCACGATGTTCGCCACCTTGTGAAAACGGCCATCGTCCTTGTCCCACAAGGTATGCAAAATACGACGCTGCACCGGCTTGAGACCATCATTGATGTGCGGCACCGCCCGGTCCAAAATCACGTAACTCGCGTAATCCAGGAACCAGTTTTTGTAGGCCCCGGCCAACGGCGCTTCGGCCACGGTCGTCGTTTCAGCTTTCTCCAATGGCGCCCCCCCTTCTTCCCCCGTCGTCGTCACCGTCTCGGCCTGTCCCTCATCCGTGGCAGGCGGGGTTGGCACTTCCTCGGCCGCAGCGGCAAATAGGTCAGGTTGATCGTCTGCAGGCGGGAGGCGGTTGGGCATACGAAGCTAAATTGTGACGTGATCGCGTTGAAAAAAGGGTAGCTGAATGAACCCGACCCGTGGGCGCAAGCCCTTCGCCAGCCCTTCTTCTTTTCCTCTTGGAAGTTTTTCTCGAACAACGGTAATCCACACACGGGACATCCAAACCGGCCCTTTGAGGTAAGCCCCCCAGAGCCTAGAGCTTGACTGATAACTATTTATTAAACTTATTATCAAGCACTTACATCTTCCTTTCTCCATTGCGCACTTTCACTCTACCGCCATTGGCTTTGCGCCTCGACTCTATTAAATTATCTGCCTGTGCCAACTTCACCTCCTCTTGCTCTCACCGCCCTCCTTCAATCCCCTGCACTATCTTATGTGCGTTCGGTTTCTGGGAAAATCCTCTACATTTCCCCTCAATGTCACCGGATTTTCGGTCAAGTTGCGGAGTCGATCCAGGGTCGTTTTCTTAGCGACCTCCTAGTCGCCAACAACCTTAATCATCAACGGTGGGACGCCCACGAGGCCTCCACCGCCCAAGGTAACGTGGAACACCACTTGGAACTGGAGGTAATCAGCGGCACCGAAAACACCCGCTGGGTTGAGCTGCAGGAGTCGTTTTTCATCGACACATCTTCCACTCCCCCGACCGAGCGTATCGCCGGTTCCATGATCGACATTACCGCTCGTCGCCTTCGCGAAACTCAACTCCTCGACGCCCAGCGTCTCGAAAACCTCGGACTCCTGTCGGCCGGCATTGCTCACGATCTCATAACATCCTCGCCCCCATCCTCATCGCCGACTCCCTGCTTAATTCCCTGGCGGTGGAGCCACGCCAAAAACGCATGGTCGAAATCCTGCAGTCTTCCGCCGAACGCGGTGCCCGCATCGTGCGTCAAATTCTCGGCTTTGCCCATGGGAGTGAGGCCGACCGTGGTCCCATCGACCCTCGCCACGTGCTGCACGAACTCATCCTCGTCATTCAGGAAACGTTCCCCCGCAACATCACCCTCGCCAACAACATCGCGAGCGAACTTCACCTGATCCACGCCAATCCGACTCAACTCCACCAACTTCTCCTCAATCTCGGCGTCAACGCCCGCGACGCCATGCCCTCCGTGGTATCCTCACTCTGCACGTCGCCGATGTGGAAATCGACGAACCACCCCCTCAAGCCAATGCCCTTTCCGGTCGCCGGCACTGGATTTGTAGTACCATTTCCGATACCGGCGGCGGCATCCCGCCCGATCAACTCGAGCAGGTTTGGACCCCGTTCTTTACCACCAAAACCGATGGCAATGGCACGGGCCTAGGCCTGTCCACCGTGCGCAGTCTGGTCGTTGCCCACGGCGGGTTCATCAATCTCAACAGTGAAGTGCATCGCGGCACCACGTTCGCCATCCATCTGCCCGCCATCGAAGAGCCGGCCGCCCCCGCCTCGCGCCACTCTGACCACAAACTGCCTAACCTCGGGCACGGTGAACGCATCCTGGTAGTCGACGACGAACCCGCCGTTCGCGCCGTGATCCGCGAAACTCTCGGGTCCTGCGGCTACCACATCGTGCTCGCCGCCGACGGCGTGGAAGCTCTCGCCACCATGAACCTTAGCAGCGAGGACTTCGCCTGGGTCATCACCGATGTACACATGCCTCATATGGCCGGCGATATCCTCGTCAACGTGCTCAAACGCCTTCACCCGCAGATGCCCGTTCTCGCCATCAGCGGTCATCCCGACGCCTATAAAACCTGGAAAGCGGACCAACAGGCGCAACCTACCGCCCGTTTCGAGGCCCCCAGCTGGTCGAACTGGTGCATGAGCTGTTGCCCACCCCATCATCACCACCCTTCACACCTGCTTGATAAATCGGGTCACACCGATGCGCCTAAGCGACCATCGATTTCGCCATCTGCTTCGGTTGACGTTGCACGTGCGGGACCCGAAATCGGATCTCCACCCGCGTCCCGTCGCAGTCGCAAAAATCGACCTGCCCTTTGATCTGGCGAGACAGAATCTTGATCATCTTCAGACCGAGTGATTTCGCCTGCTCCAGTTCAAACCCATGCGGCAATCCCGGGCCATTGTCCTCCACCGCAAGCAGTAACTCGCCCGTTTCCTCCGCTCTGAACTCCACTCGAATACAATTCCCCCCCCCCATACTTCACCACGTTGGTGACAAGCTCATTCAGGATCAAGCCCAGAGGAATCGCCGTATCAATATCCAGCAATCTGCATCTCGGTCGCCAGCTGTAACTCCACCCGATTGGATTCCCCTCCATAGGAGCGCATCAACATCCGTGAGAGGTCGCTCACATGTTCGCCAAAATCGACCGACGCCAAGGTCCGGCGCTGATAGAGCTTCTCATGCACCATCGCCATACTCTGCACCCGACTGCGGCAATTACTGAAAATTTCCTTGAAGCGCGGGTCATCCAGATACCCGCACTGCAGCTGCAACATGCTCGATATGATCTGCATGTTGTTTTTCACCCGATGGTGCACTTCCTGGAGCAGTATTTCCTTCTCTGCCAACGATGCGGTGATCTCCTGCTCCGCCTCCACGTGACTCGTGATATCGTTGCCGATTGCCACATAATGCTGCGGCGCCCCATCCGCCCCCGGAAAGGGCACCATCGTCATGTTTATCCATACGGTGGTCCCATCTTGAGCGCTCATCTTTAAATCACCGCGCCAGACCTGACCCTCGCGCAATTTCTGCATAATCTGCTCCATGCGGTCATCATCGCGATTTCCTCCCCATAACTCGCTCAAGTCCCTCCCCACCAACTCCTCGCGTCCCCTCTGCATGATACTCAAGAGCTTTTCATTAACGGTCGTGACAACCCCCTCAGGACTGAACACCGCCACCTGACCATGCTCATCGAGCGCCAATCGTAGGGTCCGCACCTCTCGCAGCGAGGCATCCAATCTCTCCACCCGATCCGCCAATTCGCCACGCGCCGCTTCCAACTCAACCCGCACTTGTCGTGCATGGGCCTGCCCAACCGTCACCGCAGTCACATCAAACACCGTAATCGCCACATGCCCGGCGGGGTCGAGCAGTGGCTTTAAATGAACCTCCTGCTGCATCATCGAGAATCCACTTATATATGATTCTGAGGCAGCGTTATCTGGAAAAAGTAACGATGAAACGCCTGCGACAGCACTTGCGGCTGCCGCCACTTCCGCACCGCGCCAATGACCTTGGTGATCTGCGGACGTTCCCGAAAGACAGCCCCGATCGGACGACCACACACTTCCTCCCTCGTCAATCGCGTCCACTGCTCCATGTGCTGATTCCAATCGATCACTCGATTCTCGGCATCCACTCGCACAAATCCGTGCGGCAGGGCATCGAGTGACGCTCTCACATCAATGGAAGATTCGTTGCTCAGTTCCATTTCATCTACGCCGCCATTCGTGCCACGGATTCAATCAACTGGTTCAAATGCCGCTCCGGTAATAAGAGCATCAAATAGCCGTATACTCCCTCCGCCTCTACTTTTAGCCCCGCCCGTATCAGCATCCCTCCCACTGTTTCCGGCTGCAGGTCCGATATCAAATCCACGCCACTCTTGATGCCTCGCAAGTGGAGTTGCGGAATCTGGTATTCCACTTCTCCCCTGAGCTCATTGAGCAATAACCCGATCACCCGATTCAACGTGATGTTGCCCACTTCCAGTAGGGCCGACTGCTCGTCCTCATCCAAGACGTCACCGAGTCGAGCTCGTCCCAACAACAATTCCACCAATCGCCCGGCCCCGCTTTTACTGAGGACGAGCACCCCAAATCCTTCGATATCTCCCGCAAACGGCATCGTGACCCGCACCGCCACCCGTTCGTTTATTTCCGGTAGATTTCGTCCCTTAAACGTGTCCAGAATCTCCACCACCGGAACTTCCACCCCGATCGGTCTCATGGTGATTCCCGAAATCGCCGCCGCAGCCCGGCCCATCCCGATGTTCACCAATTCTCTCAACGCATCCAGCGTCACTTCATCAACTTCCCGTGATTCACTCATTTCTGTACGACCTGGATTAAGGCATGTTTCAGTTTCTCATACGTAATCGGTTTCTGGATAAATCCTTGCGCCCCAAGCTCACGCACCCGGTCGCGCACGCTCTGCTGCACGTCCGCGGTCACCACGATAATCGGCGCTGTGACTCCCAGCTCACGCAGTTGTTTCAACGTCTCCTGGCCGGTCAATCGCGGCATCAACAGATCTAGTAACACCAGGTCCACCTCCATTTCAGGCAGTTGATCGACCGCTTCCTGGCCGTCTTTACACTCGACCAGTTCCGCCCCTGGAAAGTTTTCCGTCACCGCAGAACGCACCATTCTGCGCATAAACATCGAGGCATCAACAATCGCGATCGTTACGGGTTTGGTCGTATCCATGGCGGTAGGGGAGTGGGCAATCGTTTTAGGCATGACCCCATGCCCCTGCGCCTTTCGCGCGCTGGTGTCACCGGGACTTGCAAATCTGCCTTCGTCATCGCTAGCGGGAAGTTGAGGCAAATCCCCCATTTTAAAGACTATTTTCAACCCACCAGCACCGCTCGTCAATTGAGCCACTCCGCTCGTCAATCTATTTTTGCTAGCCGCTTGCAGCCCCAGCCAAATCCTCTTGGTCGCTCAAATCCAGTCCCGGTCCCTCGGGACGTCTTCACTCTGACTCGCTCCTCCTTTCAAGCCACTTCTCATGCGCCCGTTGATGCTCGTCTCGTCCGTCTCGTTTCCCCCGGCGCCCCCCCCCTCTCCGTCGCGATTTCCGAAGATGCGCCAACCCGATCAACCCACCCCGCCCACTATCGCTTGCGCATCCCGGTCAGCGCCCCTCCCGAGCAGGGCTTCCGCCCCACCGCCATCAATGATCGGGGCGATATCATCGGCGCCTTCACTCAACCTGCTCGTTTCGAGGCCGCCGCCTTCCAGGCTCATGGGGTGCACCTGCCTGCCAACCACGAAAGCCCGTGCGTCCGTACCACGACCCAAAACGCATGGCCTTTCCTGGCTCTCAGCTCCAACGGTCTCATCGCCGGCACCAACGGCGAAAACGCTTCCGCCAACCGCGCCTGGGCCTCCCACTTGGGTAACTTCGGTGAACAGTTCTGGCCCGGCGCCGTGAGCTCCGCCCAAGCCATCAACGCCGCCGGCCTTGTCGTCGGAAAAACCCTCCTGCCCGCCGAACCCCTGCTCATCTTTCGCGCCTTTGTCATCGGCACCCAGAGTCGGCCTCGCTTCCTGACGCCTCCCGAAGGCGGTATGACGGACGCCGTTGCGGTCAACGACGAGGGGACCGTGCTCATCAACGTCACTTCCCTTGCCAAAGGTCCGCCTCGCCAACGCGCCTGGCTCTGGCAAGACGGGCGTGTTCGAGCCTCTCGAGACTCCGCCGGAATGCGCCACCGTCGGCACGGCCATCACCCCATCTGGCCATGTCGTCGGTCACGTCGAAACCGAAGGGGGGCTGATCTGCGCCGCCCAATGGATCAATGGTAAACTCAACGACCTGGGCACGCAGCTCTCCGCCCGTTTCCGCCCCACTGCCGCCAACGACGACGGGATAATCATCGACACCGCCCGCGACGAAAATGACGCCCGGGTCGGGCTTGTCGCTGGACCGCCGAATTGGGCCTGCAACGCCTCAGCGACTTGCTCTCCACTACTTACGACGGGGTCATGACCGCCGCCATCGACCTCAATGCTCGTGGTCACATCATCTCCAGTGCCGAACGTCAGCGCCGCTTCGAAGGCTTCGTGCTCGAACCGTCATCCTGATCTTCCTCTAATCCACTCCGGGCGCTCCCCCTGGCTCACCTTTCCTTCGTTTCTCTCCGCGCCTGGGCTGGTCCCCGGCGCGCGTTTCGGTTTCTTGATGCGACTCATGGCCTCACTATTATCCTCCGCTCAGCGCCTTTGCTTAGGCGTCGTGGTGAGCTGTTGTACCGTTTGGGCCGCCGTCGCCGAATCTCCCGCCATTTTTGCTTCCATTCCTCTGGAGGAACGCGGATTCCCCGCCGTTCGCTCCTTCATCCCGCGCGATTACCGCGGTCACAACCAGATTTGGGCCATCGTCGAAGGTCCCGACGGGCTCATGTATTTCGCCGCCCATAGCGAAGTCATGGAATTTGACGGCATAACTTGGCGTAAAATTCCCATCCCGGGTGGCGCCTTCATTCGCGCCCTGAAAATCGACGACGATAATGTGCTCTGGACCGGCGGCGTAAACGACTTTGGCCGCATCCGCCCCGACGCCAACGGTCAGCTCACCTTCGAATCCCTGCGTCTCCACCTCCCCGCGCACATCTCCGAAATCGGAGACATCCGTACCATAAACCTCATGCCCGATGGCGTCTACTTTCAGACCCACGCCTACCTCCTGCGCTGGGCCCATGAAGCGCTCAGTATCTGGGAAATGCAGGAGGACGTCGTTTGCCTCGCCCATCCGGGGCAAGATCGCCTCATCGTGTGTCGAGGCGACCGGTGGCAAATCCCCATCGCCAACGGAGCGTGGGAAGACGTTCCATAGGAACCTCAACTCTACGGCCGTACCTTTGTCACCCAAATCGAACCCGAGGGTCAGGGCGGTGCCTGGCTCGCCGCCGCCCGTCAGGAGCTGATGCACTATGACGGACAATCCGTTTCCCCCATCGAGGGACCCGTCAGCGATCACATTCGCGATGGCCGACTCTCCGGTCTCGCTCGGTTGCCCGACGGGCGCCTGCTCTTCACCAGCTACGGCCGCGGGGTCCTGGTCACCGACCCCGACTTGAACCCTCTGGTCCAGCTCGACGACACGAACGGTCTGCCTGCCCGCACCGTCATCTGCTCCTTCGTCACTTCCCGCCACGTTGTCTGGCTCGGCACCGAAAACGGTATCGTGCGCCTCGACTTCACGACCGGAGTCACCCGTTTCACTCCGCATCACGGCCTTGATCCCAATGGCGTCGATACCGTCGCTCGTCTCCAGGGCTCCATCGTTTTCGCCACCAATGATGGTCCCTTCATCCTCAAGGCCAACGAGAACCCCGTCGCCAATCCTCACTTCCGCCGCTGGGCCTCGATCGAAGACAATCTCAACGTCTTTCTCCCCATCGAAGATGGCGTGCTGACCGGCGGGCTGCGGGGCCTGTGGTGGGTTCATGAGGGCGAGGTCAAAGACCTCGAAAGCCCGTCCAATATTCGCGCCCTCCATCGTCATTCTCGCTTTCCCGACCACCTTGTGGGGCTGCACTTGACCGGCCTCGCCCTCTGGCGCCGCGAGGGAACCCGAGTGGGTCTTCGACCACTATGTGCCCGAGCCTCACGGCGAACTGCAAAGCATCAGCGAGGACTCGGCCGGCAACCTTTTGGTGGGGACGACCAACGACGGTTATTGGCGTTTGCCCTACGGTGAAATTCCTCCTCCGACTGATCCGTCAACCCCGCTGCCCGATCCGATCCCGGTTCACTACAGTGAAGCCCAAGGCATCCCCACCTACCGTGACCGGGCGATTGTCGAAACCCTTCATGGTGCCCCGCTTTTCATGACGGGCGAGGGACTCTGTCGCCACGATCTCGCCACCGACACGTTCCACCGCGAACGCCATCAGGGCCCTCGTTTTGCCGACGGTTCACTGATCTCCCACTACATGGCCCCCGCTACCGATGGGGGCACCTGGTTCGAGGCCAAGTCAGCCCGCCCCTCGCCCTCCAACGCCATTAAACAACTGAGTAAATCCGTCGACGGCCAATGGCACCCTCTCGCCCTGCCTTACCTCAGCGAACTCGGCGCCCTCGACAGTCTCGTCAGCGAGAATTTTCAGGGCGATGAGATCCATCTGGCTCTGCGGGCGCAACGCCCTCATGCGCGTCAACGCTACCGACTACTTCGCGAATCCTTCGCCTCCAGTTGGTCCCACCCTTGCTCTACGACCTGACCACCACGTCCGGCAAACTCCTCGATACCTATCACGGTCGCCACTCCGAACCCGTTTCACGGGTGATGGTCCACTCGGGCGATAATTCCGTGCACTTCCATTTTGGCACCCCCGGTCTCGCGGGAGAACCCGACGCTTACCACACTTCCCGCCTGATCGGATTCATCGACGGCGGTGAAGAGCCCACCAGTTCCGGCGAACGCACCTTCACCAACTTGCCTCCCGGTCGCTATACGTTCGAGGCAAGCGGCCGCACCAGCGATCACCGCTGGAGCGAACCCATCCACTTCGAATTCGAGGTGCTGGCACCTTGGTGGCTCACCTCCACCGCCAAAACCGGCTACATTCTTGCCGCGCTCATTTCTGTCTACGCCATTGTTCGCTGGCGGACGCGTTTGCTCGAACGCCAACGCCACCAACTCGAGCAAATCGTGACCGCCCGCACCTCCGAACTGGCCAACAAAGCCAAAGCCCTCGAACGCCTCCACCAACTCGAACACGACGAAACCCTCGTCGCCCGTCTTTCCGCCGAAACCGCCCGCCTCGAACTGCTCCGCTACCAACTCAACCCTCACTTCCTCTTCAACTCTCTCAACTCCATCCGCGCTCTCGTCTACTCGTCACCCGCCACCGCCGGCGACATGGTCACCAAACTCGCCGAGTTCTGCCGCCGTACCCTCAATCGGTCCAACGACGAGATCGTATCCGTCGCCGATGAGGTGCAAATGGCTCGTAACTAGAGCGTGTCCCACAAGCGCAAGAGGTTGGAGAATAGGAGGTAGCGTAAAAATAAAAAGACCTAAACCGGGAGGATTTCCTGGTTTCGGCACAAAAACGGCGTGTATAATTTAGTGTGAACCTACCGAAGCCGTCGCCCCGGAAGTTGCCCTGCAAACCTGGCTGCGTCCAGACTTGACTCCGGTCGGACCCAACAAAGATTACGCCGCGTTTTGCGATCAACTGGCGGGGCTCGACCAGTTGCTGGCCAACAGTCACTTGGAAGAGATGGCCGTGGATTTTGCCCGGGAAAACTGGCGGGGCGACGACGTGGCCGGGTTGCCACGACACCTGCAGTTCGCGCGCAAGGCACTGCGGGTGCAGGTATTGCGCATGATGCTCGGGAAAATCAGCTTGCGTAAACTTTCCCTGAGCATCGCCTCCAGCGATCTGTTGGCCGACTTTTGCGGAGCGCGCCGGATCGACGGCATCAAGGGGGTCTCCCAAAGAAAGCGTGCGGGAGCGTGCATCCAAATGCTTCACCGCCGGGCAGGTGCGCAGGATGAGCCAAGTCATTATCGAGATGTGCGATGAGGCGGACCGGGCGAGCGAACTGGGACTGGCTGCGGCGCAGCCGATGGATACGTGCCTGGTGGACTCGACCTGCCTGCAGGCCAACATCCATTTCCCGGTCGACTGGGTGCTCTTTCGCGACGTGAGCCGCACCCCCTTGCTCAAGGCGGTGAAACTGATCCGTGCAGCGGGGTTGCGGGGTCGGATGCCGAACGAGCCGCCAGTCTTTGCCAAGCAGATGAATCGGTGGTGCATCGCGATGACCCACAGCCGACGGCGCCGCGATGCGAAGCGGGCCCGCCAGGGCGTGCTCCGCCAGATGAAACGCCTGCTGCGCACCATCGGCGAGCACGCCCGCCGCCACCGCGACCACCTCGCCGCCGACTACGCCCGGACCCGCTGCAGTGAGCGCCAGGCCACCCGCATCATTGCGCGCATCGACGCCATGCTCGAGCAACTGCCGGCCGCGATCAACCAGGCCCACGAACGCATCATCGGCGCGCGACCAGTGCCCAACGCCGAGAAGATCCTCCGCGTCTACGAACCCGACGTGCAGACCGTGGTCCGGGGCAAAGCGTCCGGCGAGGTCGAGTTTGGCCACACCCTCATGATCAGTGAGAACGTGACGGGATTGATCACCGATTGGCAGTTGTATCAGGGAATGGCTCCGGCCGAATGGCGTCAGTTCGACCAGAGCCTCGAGCGCCAGAATCAGTTCGCCCTGAGCACCCCGATCAAAGCGGCGAGCACCGACCGAGGCTTCTCGACCAAACGGCTGTGCGAACGCTTGGCCGAAGCCGACATTTATGACGCCACTTGCCCCCGCCATCCGCAGCAGCTGCAACGGCGCATGCAGGAGCCGCAGTTCGTGGCGCTCCAACATCGCCGGGCTTCGACGGAGGCCCGCATCGCCATCATCAAGCAACGCTAAGGCAAGCGATTGAGAGCCAGAGGCTTCACGAATCGCTACCTGGCGGTAGCCTGGAGCATCCTCGGTCACAACCTGATGGCTCATCGCCCGACTGCTGGCCGACCAACCACCGCAGGCCCAAGCCGCCTCAAACCACCAAGCCTACTCCAACGATGAACAATAAACCGGCTGCCGGAGGTTCCCGCATGGAAACGATCCCGGCACTGACTGCTGCGACACTGCAATTTAGCCCTTAAATTGCCTCTGCGCGCGCCTACATCCGCCATTGGTAGCCGGAAATCCGCTCAAAAATCGGCTTTCCTGCCCTCCTTCCAAAATCAGGGTAAATGGGACACGCTCTAAATAACACGCTTTACACTGCCAATGAGCAGAATATGAATCTTATTCGCGATGCCAACTGCTCCCCCAATTCCGCGTAATGCGACATTGAATGTCGCCTAATGACACTGTTCGAAAAAAAATGAAATGGCCTAAAGACAGTTTCACGATCTCGACGGACAAAAAACGTCTCGATGTTGATGTCATCCACGATTTCTTGAAATCATCCTACCGGGGAGCAACAAGAACGATAGAAGACGTCAAAAAAACTATCGATAACTCCCTCTGTTTCGGACTTGGCGGCGTCAAGCGGCTAGTGCACAGTTTTTTTGTATAATAGCATGAAAGACTTCAGCGGGAGACTGTCCGTCGAGCCCAATGCGAGGGAGATTATTGAGTAGCCACTCCGCTTTGGCGATTTGGCCTTTGGTGACGGTGTTAAAGTCGATGCCTTTAGGGAAGTATTCCCGGATCAGACCGTTGATATTCGCGACCGCACCGCGCTGCCAAGGGCTGTGTGGATTGCAGCAGTAGACCGCCACTTTTGTGGCCGTTGTCGTAGGTGAGGGTCTTGCGCAGGTGGGCGGGCAGGCGTTTGAAGGCCCGGATGAGAGCGCGGGCGACGCTGATCGCGTCTTTGGCGCCGCCCAACGGGACGATCATCACGTAGCGGGAGACCCGTTCGATGATGACCAAAATGGCGGTGCGATTGCCCGCACCCATGACCAAGTCGGCCTCCCTGTGTCTGGGCACCTCCCGGCGCTCCACCTCAGCGGGTCGCTCGCCGATATTGATCGCGCCCGGCAACTGGCCCGAGAGCTTGCCCTTGGCGCGGGGGGCGGGACTGCGCCGGGGCTTCTTGCGCCGCAAATAAGCGATCCATTCCTTCTTAACCGAGCCTTTGGAGTGGACGTAGATGAAGTCGTAGATGGTTTCGTGGCTCACGCGTCGGGTCCGATCAAGGCCATGACGTCGTCTCAAGGCGACTTCGATTTGCTTGGACGTAGCGCCGGTGGCAAACAGGGCCAGCACCTCGTCGCGCAAGACGGGCGTGTCGGCGACTTTGTTGCGCACGGCGCACTTGGGCCGACGGCAAGCGCGAGTCTGCGCATCCATGCCGCTGTAGCTGGAGCGCCCGCCGTTGCGGGTGATCTCGCGATTGACCACCGAGGCGTCGCGGCCGAGGGCGGCGGCAAGCTGAGCGCCGCTTTTGCCCTGGGCCCTGGGCCAAACCGGCATGAATCGCCTCGCGTTCCTTGGCGGTGATGCGCCGTTGTATTTTTGCCACCACTCCAAATCCTCCGCTCTGCGCCCACGATGCCAGCGCGGAGTTTTTCCCAGAGAGAGAGGACGACCGGGCCGGTCGTCCTCTCTCTCTCTCTGGCTTGTGTAATAGCTGCTCACCGCTCCCTTCCTGCGGCCTGCCGCAACCTCAATCCCGCCAATCATCAATCCCAATATCAAACGTATAGTATTCATTATAGTGCATTAGGAGAAAGGGAACCACTCCCTCTCAGCCTGTGCACTCAGTGTTGGACTGCGGCCTCCATCAGAATCCGGAACTCCTCTACGACACCCACTACATCGCCGCCTTTGTCGCCGCCAAACTCCAGGAATTCGGCTGCGATGAAGTCAAAACCGGCATCGGCCGCACCGGCGTGGTCGGGGTCATCCGCGGTCGCGAAAACCAAAGCGGCCAAGTCATCGCCCTTCGCGCCGACATGGACGCCCTGCCGATCACCGAGGCCACCAATCTCCCTTACGCCTCAAAATATCCCGGCGCCATGCACGCCTGCGGCCACGACGGCCACACCGCCATGCTCCTCGGCGCCGCCCGCGATCTCGCCGAAACTCGTAACGTCGACGGCACCGCCATCGTGATCTTCCAGCCCGCCGAAGAAGGCGGCGCCGGCGCCCAAGCCATGTGTCAGGACGGCTTCATGGACACTTTTGGCATCCAGGAAGTCTATGGCATGCACAACATGCCCGGTATCCCCGTCGGTACATTTGGCATTCGTCCCGGGGCCTTCTTCGCTGCCACCGACCAGTTTGTCATCGAGATCCATGGCCAGGGTGGTCACGCCGCCAAGCCCCACGACACCGGCGACCCCACCGTCGTCGCACCTCATCTCGTGCTCGCACTTCAATCCATCGTCTCGCGCAACCAAGACCCCATGCTCCCGCTCGTGGTCTCCGTCACGAGTTTCCGCACGGCCAGCGAAGCCTTCAATGTCATCCCCCCTTCCGTGCAATTGAAAGGCACCGTCCGTTCCATGGACACCGCCACCCGCACCCTCGTCGAAACCCGCTTCAAGGAACTCGCCCAGCACACCTGCTCCGCCTTTGGCGCCAAAACCGAGGTCGACTACCTCCGCCGGTTATCCCGCGATGATCAACCACCCAGCCTCCACCGACTGCGCCGCTCAGATCGCCGCCCAAATCTCAGGTCCCGCGCAAGTAGACCCCAACTCTCCCGCCATCATGGGCGGTGAGGACTTCGCCTTCATGCTCGAAGAGCGTCCCGGCCGCCTAGATTTTGGTCGGCAACGGCGATACCGCCATGGTCCACCACCCCGCCTACGATTTTAACGACGACGCCATCCCCTCCGGCTCCGCCTATTGGGTCCAACTTATCGAAACAAGGCTGGCTCCCCGCACCTCGTCGCCCTGACTACGCTCATTATTTCAGATCCTGGCTCCGTTCGTTTACGTTGATTTCACTGGATTCCAGCAATCGCCCCTCCTCCCCCATTTCGCTCTCCGTCTCGAAGCTCCGGCGTCACCAGTGATACCCAGTCCCATGCCATCGGCCCGCCAAGAAAGCGCCCCCCCTGAGCTGTAGCGTTTTAGTCAATACGCGCAATCATGCGCGCTACATCGACGCTTGCCTGGAATCCGTTTTGGCCGACGTCGATCCCTCCGACGAAATCATCGGCGACAACAACGGGAGCACCGATTCGACGTTCACTCAACTGTCGCGTCACATCCCTCGCATTCAAACGGTTCAACACCCTCACCACGCCAGCCAGTGGCCCATGCAGAATCAGGCCGAAGTGATTCACCTTACGCTTCAAAAAGCGACCGGCGACATCATCATCCTGATCGATCAGGATGATATGTTCCTCCCCGGCAAACGAGAGCAAATCGTCCAGGCCTTTGCCACCAACCCCGCGTTAATTTTGGTCCAGTCCCCTCTCCGGTGGATCGATGCCGACGGCAACCCGCTACCACGTCTGCGCAGGAGCAATGCCGTCACCCTCAGGATCCCCTCTCCGCGACCTATCGCCAACATGACCTCGACTACGTTTACCCGACCAGTGCATTGGCATTCAGACGCAGTTTTCTCGAGCAAGTACTATCTCTCGATTTTTCGGACAAAATCAACCTCGCCACCGACACCCGTCTCTGCATCGCGGCTGTGCTCAAAGGCCCCACTCTCACCCTCGATCAGGAACTGGGTTGTTGGCGCAAATTTCCCCATACCGACTCTTCTACCGCATCCCATGACCGCTTCTACTTGCTGAAAAAAACGCTTCAACCACACACGGTCTTCAATCACTTTATTCGCGCCTACGGACGCCCCCCATCTCCGTCTGGCGCCACCCCCGATTATTCCTACGCCTGCTGCGCTCCCTGCTTCCCGTTTTTCTCCGGAGTCGCATTCACGGCTCCCGGCTATCGCGATGAACCTAGAAAACGTAGTTCACATCAGAAAACCCATGTAGCAAAGTTATGATATCCAGTCGGTTAGTGGGTTTCACACACGCCCCCGCCGACTCACCTGGCAAGTGAACGAATCGATGCCTTCGACGGACCGTAACTCGTTCCAACTTCGCGCCCTTCGTTCCCTGCTGTAAAATTCAACTTCGGAAATGAGGTTCATGCTCCCCGCTACGTATGAAGGGTTCAATTACCCGCCGGTCAAAGCGATCGCAATCGGCCCACCGGTCATCATGTCTGCAACCTCCACTGCCTCCGGTCCTCGGTCTCGCTCCAGCGTCACCCTGGCGGGCGGCACCGCAGCCCCCCCCATAGCCCCCGCCTCGTCCCATCCGCTCTGACGATCGCTGCCACTTCTCGTCGGTTGTCCGGCCCGCTCACAATGAGATAATGGTTGTCTCAGTCCTGCCGGGCCAGACGCTTTGCCCTGCCAACCTAGACAAAGACACGATCAAACTTGTCGCCACCGCGATTTAACGCTCTGGGTATCAGCCTCCCATGAGCAATCCTTCTGTCGAAAACGTCGTCATTGTTGGCACCGGCTGCGCCGGTCTCACCGCAGCCATCTACACCGCCCGCGCGAATCTCAACCCGCTTGTCCTCGAGGGCGCCCAACCCGGCGGTCAGCTCACCACCACTTCCGAGGTCGAAAACTTCCCCGGCTTTCCCGAAGGCGTCGATGGCTTCATGCTGATGGACAATCTTCGCCAACAAGCCAACAAGTTTGGCACCCGCTTCCAACAATCCCTCGTCACCGAAGTCGATTTCACCACCTCTCCGCGTAAACTCATCTGCGGCGACAAAGTCATCCTCGCCCACTCCGTCATCCTCGCCACCGGCGCTTCCCCCCGCCTCACGGGCGTCCCCGGGGAAAAAGAACTCTACGGCGGCAAGGGCGTGACGACTTGTGCGACCTGCGACGGTGCTTTCTACCGCAAGATGGATGTCGCCGTCATCGGGGGCGGCGACAGTGCCGCCGAAGAAGCGCTTTTTCTCACTCGCTTCTGCAGCAAGGTCTACCTCGTTCACCGTCGTGATGAACTGTGCGCGTCCAAAATCATGGCCGACCGAGCCACGTCCCATGAAAAGATCGAAATGGTCTGGGACAGCGTCCCGCTCGCCGTCGAAGGCATCGAAGAAGGTGCCGTCAGCGGTCTGCGCATCAAAAATCTTAAATCCGGCGAGAAAAGCACCCTTCCTATCAAAGGTCTCTTCATCGCGATCGGCCACATGCCCAATACCGGTCCTTTCGCCGCCGCCTTGGAAACCGAGGAAAACGGCTACTTCAAACCAGCCGCCGGCTCCCAGGTGCAAACCAGCATTCCCGGCGTTTACGTGGCCGGCGACTGCGCCGATCACGTCTACCGCCAAGCCATCACCGCCGCCAGCATGGGCTGCCAAGCCGCCATCGAAGCCGAACGCTGGCTCGCCGAACACGAGTAAAGTCGGTTCCCGGTCATTCTCCAGTCAGTGGACGGGTCCCGTCGCTGCGGTGCGTAGTTCAATCGCCAAACAGCAGTGGTCCTCCCGCCCGCCAAGCCTCTGAGTCCTCCTGCCCTGGAAGTTCTGCTCCTTCCGCTACCGAAAATTAGAATAATTCCAATTACTACTTGCGAATGGGAACCATTCCAATTGGATGCCTTCTCCCCCTCCTGCCATGCCTCTATCTAAACAATCGATTAAGGATCCTTCCAAACGCCTGATGGAAAGCGGTCTCCGTCCCACCGCCCAGCGCGAGACGGTCTATGAAGTGCTCCTCGACAAACGCGACCATCCCACCGCCGACGAAGTCTTCGCCCGAGTGAAAAAGGTCACGCCCTCCATCTCCTTGGCCACTGTTTACAACTGCCTCGAAGCCCTCGTGCAACACGAATTGGTCCGCGCCGTAAATTTCGAACGCTCGCCTACTCGCTACTGCCCGAACCTGCTTCCTCACGCCCACTTCCACGACGAAACCGGTCGGACCCTCGATATCAAACTGCCTTCCGGCATGCTCGAACAACTGCGTAAACTCCTCCCTCAGGATTATGCCGCCAAACACATCGAAATAAATTTCCACGGTCGGTCCACCGACAATTAAGCACCCGCGCATTCACCACTGTTCAGCGCTTTAGATAGTAGCGTTCCAGCTCTTTGCACTTATATGAACACCCTCGAAATTCGAGACCTCACCGTCGCTCTCACCGCGTCCCCCGACCAGCCCATCGTGAAGGGGCTCTCCCTCACTATCAAAACCGGCGAAGTTCACGCCATCATGGGCCCCAACGGCACCGGTAAATCCACCCTCTCCAAGGCCATCGCCGGCCATCCCGACTACCAGATCACCGGCGGCGACGTCCTGATCGACGGCAAATCCATCCTCGAAATGGAAGTCGACGAGCGCGCCCGGGCCGGAATTTTCCTCGCCTTCCAATACCCGGCCGAAATCCCCGGCGTTTCCATCGCCAACTTCCTCCGCGCCGCCGAGCAGGTCCGTCTCGCCGAGGGCGAAAACGTCGATGCCGCCGCCTACTACAAGCGTCTCTATTCCAAGATGGACATGCTGAAGATCGACCGGAAATTCACTTCCCGTTCCGTGAACGAAGGATTCTCCGGCGGCGAAAAGAAACGCTGCGAAATCCTCCAGATGGCCATGTTGGAACCGACCTTCGCCCTCATGGATGAAACCGACTCTGGTCTCGACATCGACGCCCTCAAAATCGTCGCCGAAGGCGTCACCCAGCAACGCGGCGACAAACTCGGCGTGCTCATGATCACTCACTACCAACGTCTGCTCGACTACATCGTACCCGACTTCGTGCACGTGATGTATGACGGCCGCATCGTGAAGAGCGGCGACCAAACCCTGGCCCTCCAACTCGAAGAAAAGGGCTACGACTGGATTAAGGAAGAACTGGCCGCCGCCGCCGCCTGATTCCGCAATCTGAATTTCAAACCACACACTTCCCATGAAGCCACTCACCGAACTCGACACCCCCGTCGATAACCCCGCTGCGGGTATCGATCAATCCGCCGGCGATTTCACCTACGATGTGAAATACGACTACGACGCCGGCTCGGGACTCACCGAGGACACCGTCCGCTACATCAGCGACGTGAAGAAGGAAGAGCCCTGGATTCTTGAATTTCGTCTGAAAGCCCTGAAGACCTTCCTCGATAAACCCATGCCAACGCATTGGGCCACGAAGGACCTCGAAAACATCGATTTCGACAAGATTCGTTACTACCTTTCCTCCGGTCAAAAACCCAAGCGCACTTGGGATGAAGTCCCCGACGATATCAAAAAAACCTTCGAACGCCTCGGTATCCCCGAGCAGGAACGTAAATTCCTCGCCGGCGTCGAGGCTCAGTTCGACTCCGAAGCCGCCTACTCCAATATCAAGGAAATCGTGGCCAAGGAGGGCGTCATATTCATGGGCTCCACCGAAGCACTCCGTGAACATCCCGAGATCTTCAAGAAGTGGTTCGGCAAGGTCATCCCCACCTCCGACAACAAGTTCTCCGCTCTCAACAGCGCCGTGTTTTCGGGTGGTTCCTTCATCTACGTGCCTCCAGGCGTGAAGGTTTCCCAGCCCCTCCAGGCCTACTTCCGTATCAACGCGGAAAACTTCGGCCAATTCGAGCGCACCCTCATCATCGTCGATGAAGGCGCCGAGGTCACTTACATGGAAGGCTGCACCGCGCCGAAATTCTCCACCGCTACGCTGCATTCAGCCGTGGTCGAGCTCGTCGCGATGAAGAACGCGAAGATCCAATACATCACCGTCCAAAACTGGGCCGCCAACGTCTACAACCTCGTCACCAAACGTGGACTCGCCCACGAAGGAGCCGAGATCAAGTGGATCGATTGCAACATCGGCAGCCGCCTCACCATGAAATATCCGGGGGTGATTTTGAAGGGCGAAGGCGCCCGTGGCGAGGTGATCTCCATCGCCCTCGCCAACGACGGCCAGCATCAGGATACCGGCGCCAAGATGATCCACGCCGCCAACAACACGACGTCGACCGTCATCTCCAAGTCGATTTCCGTCGGCCAGGGGCGCTCCACGTATCGCGGCACCGTCCACATTCCCAAGCACCTCAAAGGCTGTAAAAACAACACCGAGTGCGACGCCCTGCTGATCAACTCCAACTCCCGTACCGACACCTACCCGGCCATCACCGTGCGTGGCAACGACCACGCCGTGCAACACGAGGCCTCCGTGTCCAAAATGAGTGAAGAAGTGATTTTCTACATGCAGCAGCGCGGTTTGTCCGAAGCTCAAGCCATGAGCCTCGCCGTCAATGGCTTCGTCAATGACCTCGTGCGCCAATTTCCCATGGAATACAGCGTCGAGCTCAAACGCCTCATCGACCTCGAAATGGAAGGCTCCGTCGGTTAAATCCGGCGGCATATGCCACCTGCGGAGATTCCGACTCGCCAACTCCGGCTCGCTGTTTTCCGCACCTTCATCGTTTCAGGTTTTCTCCCTTCCGTAATCAGCTTTTCAGCGTTTTCCCCTCATGGCCCAGCCCTTTGTCGTTCAGCCCAACTCCAGTGTCACCATCGATGCCGAGCGTTTTAATACTCACCTCGCTCAACGTAGCTACCTGCCCGCTTGGTGGATCGCCGCCAAACAGGAAGCTTGGAACGAATTTCTCTCGATTCCCATGCCCAAGCGCACCGACGAGAACTGGCGTTTCGCCAATCTCGCCGGCCTCTCCCTCGAAGGCTATTCCGTGCCCGAGGATCACGCCAACTTGGTGCCCCACCTACCCAATTTCCCCCACGCCGCGGAAATCATCTTCTCCAACCGGCAACTGGTGGGCCGCACCGAACTCTCCGAGCAGGGCGTGATCTTCGCTCCTCTCGACGAAGCCCTGCGCGATCACCCCGAGCTGATCCGACGCTATTTTCAGCAACATGGCGTAAATCTCGGTAGCGAAAAATTCATCGCCCTCCACATCGCCTTCGCCGCCAGCGGCACCTTCCTCTACGTCCCTCAGGGCGTGAAGGTCGACCTCCCCTTCGTGGTCCAACACACCATCACGGGCGACAAACAATCCATCTTCCCCCACACCATTGTGGCTCTCGAAGAGTCCGCTGAGGCCACCCTCGTTGAATTCTTCGTTTCCGGTGACACCAAGTCGCACCTCGCCTCCGGCGTAAACGATCTCCACGCCGGGCCGAACTCAAAACTCACCTACGTCGGCGCCCAAAATTGGTCCCACGATACCCTCTCGTTTCAGGCCAACAGCCTCGCCGCTCAACACGATGCGCGCATCACTTGCGTGGATCTCCACCTCGGCGGGCGTCAGTCCCGGCACGATTCCCACTCCCGCCTACTCGGTCCCGGTGCCCACTGCGACATGCTCGCCCTCACCATCGCCAAGGAAAAGCAGGAGTTCGATCAGCGCACGCTTCAGACCCACCAAGCCCCTCACACGACGTCGGACTTGCTCTACAAAAACGCCCTGCTCGATTCCGCCAAAACCATCTTTTCCGGTCTCATCGTCGTCGAGCCCGATGCCCAGCAAACCGACGCCTACCAAACGAACCGCAATCTGCTCCTCTCCGACACCGCCGAGGCCAACAGTCTGCCCGGTCTCGAGATCCAGACCAACGATGTGAAGTGTTCCCATGGCTCGACGTCCGGTCGTGTGCCCGAAGAACAAAAATTCTACCTGCAGTCCCGCGGCATCGACCCCGACAAAGCCCACGAGCTCATCGTCTTCGGCTTCTTCGAAGAAGTCCTCAACAAACTCGAAAACGACGACCTCCACGCCGTCTTGTCCGAACTCATCCAGTCCAAATTTAAAAAATAACGCGCGCGCTGGCGCGAGTCATGCGTCACGGGTGAGTGATCAAAGGTAGTGTTTCTGACCTCATCTCGTGACAGATGACCCTTTCCCCCCTAACTCTGTCTCCATGAACCGCGACCGCATTTTCTCCCGCGACGTCACCGCCACCCAGATTCCATCCGGTGACAAACACACCCTGCATGCCGATACCAAAGTGTTCATTCACCAGGTCCTCGGCGGCAGCTACACGGTGCAGACCGACTTCGGCCTGTTCAAACTCACCGGCACCGACGCCGACGCCATCGGCGAAACGGTCGTGGAGGAAATCATCGATGCCGTCGCTACCGCCGATGGCTCTCCGGATCCCGACGCCGTATGGGACCAACTCAAAAAAGTCTTCGATCCCGAAATCCCCGTAAACATCGTCGACCTGGGTCTGGTGTACTCCATGGACGTGCTCAAACTCGACGACGACCAAGGCTACAAAATCGATGTTGCCATGACCCTCACCGCCCCGGGCTGTGGCATGGGTCCGGCCATCGCCGAAGACGCCAAAAGCAAAATCATTCTCGTCCCCGGTGTCAGCTCCGCCGACGTCCGCCTCGTTTGGGAACCCGCTTGGAATCAATCGATGATCTCCGAAGAGGGTAAGATGGTCTTGGGACTCATCTAGCTCGAGCGTCTCCGTCGATCCAGTCCCGGCTCATCCCCCGATGCTCCACTACCTACGTCTAGTTCAATTTGCAGCCCGGCGTGAGCGAACCAGCCGGATTGGAAATCGTTGATCGCTTCCTCGCTGAACTCAGTGCAGCCGGCGACTCCGCGGGCCACCGCATCTTGCGCAATCATGGTAAACCGCCGCGATCACGCCTGCCGCTCTACCACGCCCTCATTGAGTTCGCCGACGCCGCTGCCTTGGATGCGGCCATGAAAACTCAAAGCCAGCGAGGTATCTTCAACGGTCTCCATGGCGCCGTGGTGAACGCAGTCTGCGATTTTCACGTCGAAGTTTTCTCGGAAATCTCCACCCCGCACTCGCAGGAATCCTCGGAAGCATCGCCCAAGGATTAAACCTCCGGGGAGGAGAGTATCTCAGTCAGGACTAAAGTTGTCTGAAAAACGACCGAGGTTGTAACTGGCCCCAGGCAACTAAAAAAACCAGTCCCTGGCGGGCGCCGCCCATCCCCATGTTTGGCTCCACCATCTCCGACGCAGTCTCGCCCGATTCTTCCGATTACGGAATGGTCCAGCGTGGACTTGCAACCCGTCCAAACCGTACGGTCTCTCCCCTGTTCACGCCCCACCCCTTGGCCCCTGCAACACGATGACTTTACCGGCCCCGACGCCCTCGCCCTAATTTGCGCAAGCCTATTGCCGACGACACCATGTGTCTCGTGACAGGTACGTCTCCCACCTTCTCGGCACCAGTTTGCACGGCCCTTGGAGCTGGCTTTGGCCTCTCATTCAAAATCGTAGTCTCACCTGGTTCTACCGCGATTATGAGCTCCTGCTCGCGATCTCCATCCTGCATAACCGCGATGATATCGATGCGGAAATTTTAGAGTTTCGCCACCTCCACATGAACCACCACGGCCGTCGCGGATTCCTTCGACTGCGGATCTCCACCCAACGCTTGTCTCGTGCCGTGGAAGCCATCCCCGGGGTCTCTTCCGGCTCGGTCCCCACGTTCAGCGCCTCCCCGTTCCCGACTCATACGTCCTTCACCGAGTCCCACCGGTGAAGGCGCCCGCCGCGCCTCCGACGTCTTGAGCTAAAATATCGCGGAGAGAATCAGGGCCTCGATCAGCCCCAAAATGGAGATCGCCGAAAGCACCACCGTCCAGCGCTTGAACGTGGTGCGTTCATCCCACCCGCACATCCGGCTGACCAACCAAAATCCGGAGTCATTGGCCCACGAAAGCACCAAACTGCCGTAACCGATGGCCAAAAACACCCACAGCGGATTCACGCCCCATCCCGTTTCCCCGGCTGCCGCCGTTAACATCCCGGTCGCGGTTATCATCGCCACCGTCGCCGCCCCTTGCGCCACCCGCACGACTGCCGGCCAGGAGCCAGCCCAACAACACGTAGTTGAGCTGTTTGCCACCGGCCATCGCCGGTCACGGCTTCCCCAATCCCCGCGTCGCGCAACATTGCGCCAAACACCCCCCCGCCACCGTGATCAATATGATGGGTCCCGCGAGTTCGAGCGGCTTGCCCAACAAACCGTGTAACGTTTCGTTTTTCCCTCGCTTACACCACACTGCGAGCCTCAGCGCCGTCACGGTGCCCGCGCCCAATGCGACATGCTTGTCGCCTAGAAACAGCATCCATTCCGGGGTCGATCCATGGGTTGCCACTCTCCAAACCGAGGCGCCTCCGATCAAGACCAGCGGCAACAGCACGGGAACCAGCGATGCCCACAAACTCGGCAACGTATCATCGGATCCCTGAGCGTTCACCGTCGCCATCGGTTGCGCCACACTCACGCGCACGCCCACCCCTTTCGCCACCATCAAAGCCCCTGCCGCCGGTAGGCTCGCGCACGTCAATTCTCCTCCGATCGCCACCGCCATGCTGAGCCCGACTTCCTCCGCGCCCAACAAGGGCCCGGGGGTGGGCGGCACCGTACTGTGCGCAATCGCAGCTCCCGCACATAGCGCCAAAACATAGAACAAATAATTCTTCCCTGTGCGCACCGCCAACACCCTCGCCAACGGCAGCAGCAACAGGAAGACGGTGTCAAAAAACACCGGAATCGCCAATATCAACCCCGCCAGGGCCAAGGCCAAGGCCACCCCAGCCCGCTTCTCACCCCACAATTGCACCAACCAGTTCACGACGCGCTCCGCGCCTCCACTCACCGTCAAACATTCTCCAATCACCGCCGCCATCGCGATGATCACCGCCATCCCTCCCGCCGAGCGGCCCAACGCTACCGTGGCGTTACCGATTATCTGGATCGGGGTCAGGTCCGTCCATCCCCCCCAGCGCCGTGACCAGGCCCACCACTACCGCCTGCACCCATCAGCTCAAAAAACGGATGGATCTTCCATTTCGCAATGGCCAACACCACCACGAGCACGCCCGCGGCCAACGCCACCATCGGGCCCGTCACGGGGGTCGCTTGCGCCAATATCAACCCGGTCACTGATCGGCCCTCCTGATCAATGTGGCGCTCGGGCCCACTTTCTTGATTGGAGTCACAAAACCAAACTGCGGTGGCACGCCAACGTGCCCGCAAACAAAGGGGTATCAGAGTCATAAAGAAATGGGGGTGGGGCTGAAGCGTCCCAAGCCGTAGCCCGCCTCAACACCAAGGCCAAGCCGATACCTCGACTTCCCAAGCGCTTGACGAGGAACGTTCACCGCCCTCCGCCCCATGTCCTCGTCTCAGCTGGCGAGGACACCTCCATCTCGAACCAAACGGACCGTGCTACCACGCCGCCAACTCGGTATCTTTTTGCACATCGTTCAACGTGCGCCTCACCTCAAAATTATTGATCGACGCGGAAAACGCATTCGCCAGCAGCTGCTCCAACTTGGGCTCAGTCTCCGGCAACACCAAAAACGCGACAAAATGGCCGGGCTCCGTGACCGATTCCGCCCGTAACACGTGCCCCCCCCCCGCCCGATGAATGCGACGCGATACCCGCGAAGAAAACTGCACCATCGCATCGACTTCCCTCGACATGAGGCGATCCGACGCCTGCCGCACCGAAAGGGTCACAAATTCCACCGGGGTCGCTGCCCCGTAAATCCCCCCCCCAGTGCCATCCGAAAAACCGGGCAAAACGTGCGCTGCAAATTCGAGGGAGCATCCCCCCGGCAACTGCCGTCCACACAGGCAACTATAATGGCGGAACTCGCGTTGACGGTGACCGGGTCGGCCGCGACGGCGGAGAGGGGAAACCAGACGGCGAGAAGTGTTTGGACAAGGAAAGCTTTCATCCTAGAAAACGCAGTTCAGATAAGAAGCCGCATGTAACAAAGTTATGTTATCCAGTCGGTTAGTGAGTTTTAAACGTGCACCTACCGACTCACCAGGTAGATGAACGAATCGATGCCTTCGACGGTTCGTAACTCGTTACAACTTCGCGCCCTTCGTTCTCTTGTATGTTCGAACCGATGTGAAGAACGAGCGAGGACGGAGCCGAATGCAGCCTCCGAGAATGGACCATAGAGTTCGTCGCAGGAGGCTGGATTCGGCGCGAATGCACATGCGAGGTAAATGCCTTGAATGATGCTCGCCAGGGTGCGGTGCAGACTGGCCGTCTGCACCGCACAGCAACCCAGAGGCCGATTTGTTACCCGAGGATTTACCTCGAACAGAAGCCCTGGCCCGGGTTGCCGACCTAGTTGAACTCGAACCGCTGAAAGAGCCCTGAGCTCGTATAACAAGATGGAGCAAACCACCCCTGAAAATCAAGTCACCTATGTTGGTGTGGATATCGCCAAAGATCGTCTCGACTACATCGCCGATGATACTCGCTGTGCCCACGTCGAGAACACCCACCGAGCCTTGATCAAGCACCTCCAGAGCCTGCCCAATGCCCGGGTCGTATGCGAAGCGACTGGCGGCTATGAGCGTGCCATTGTCGCCGCATTGCTCTTGGCCCAGATCCAAGTCTGCGTGGTCAATCCAGGGCGTGTGCGCGCCTTTGCCCGCGCCGCCGGCTTGCTCGCCAAGACCGACCCACTCGACGCTAAACTGTTTCGCCGCTTTGGATTACAAATGAAGCCACGCCTGCACCGGGCCCTCGACGAAGCGGCCGCAACCTTGCGTGAGCTGCTCGACTATCGCCGGCAGATCAGTGATCAACTCGTCGCCACAGGCAACCGGTGCGAGTTGGCCGGACGCATTTTGCGTGAACGCCTTGAGATCCTGCGGGCGCTTTTAGCCACCGAGCTCGAACAAACCGATGCGCTGATTAAAACGCACATCCACGAGGACGACAGTCTACGCACCAAAGCCCGCTCGACTGCGCGAACTCCAAGGCGCAGGACCCGTGCTCGCGGCCACCCTGCTCGCCTACGTGCTTGAACTCGGAAAAATCGAATCGGGCCAACTCGCCGCTCTGATCGGTGTGACCCCGTTCGCCCACGACAGCGGGCGGCGACATCGTTGCCGACATGTGCGCGGCGAGCGTCATTCCGTGCGCCAGGTCCTCTACATGGCGGCGGTCTCTGCCATCCGATGTAACCCTGTCATGCGCGCGTTCTATCGGCGCCTCGTTGAGGCTGGGCAACTGAAGAAAATAGCCCTTATCGCGGTCATGCGCCAAATGCTACATGCCCTCAATCTATTGGCCGCTAATCCCAACTTTGTCCTTGTTCGCTAACACCGCTGCTTCTGTCACATCCCACTTCGGAATTTAGGTTCACGGGAACTAAGGGTGTGTCCGGGAAATAGACCGGGCCAGCGGGAAGGGAAAAGGGTGCCTCGGCCCAGGCGACCGAGGTAGAGGCGGGCCAGCGCCCCGTGCCACCGAGAGCAACGCAGGCCCAGTGCCCTTTATCACTCCCTCATAGAGCGTCAGCGGTGGCCGGGTTTATTTCCCAGACGCCCTCTAAGGGTTTACAGAATAGGATGTCTCGTAATAGCTTAATTTTAGCGGGATCGGACCGATTCGTCTCTCCGGTGAACGCCTGTTTCTCGCACAGGTTCCCTCTCCACGTAGTTCCACCCATCGCCGCGAATCACTGCCTCCGCTTGCCAAACCCGCTCTCAGTTCCCATCGTTTCCTTCCGCATGCATTTTTCGAATCTCCAGCCCGGTCTCTCTGAACCCACGCCTCGTCTCGATGACGACGATGAGGACGAAGACGATAACCCCAAAGCCGACAAGGGGGCCTCCCCCGTCAGCGCGTTGATCCAGAAAAAATTCCTCGATCAGAGGAAGATCTTCCTCTGGGGCGCCGTAACCGACGCGTCAGCCAAGGAACTCACTGAAAAACTCCTCTACTTGGAGGCCATTGGCCCGGGTAAAGAGATCATTTTTTATCTCAACAGTCCCGGCGGTTCCGTCACCGCCGGCATGGCCGTCTATGACACCATGCAACTCATCACTTCACCGATTACGGTGATCGTGACCGGTATGGCTGCCTCCATGGGCTCGATCCTGTTGTGTGGCGCGCCCAAAGGCCGTCGCCTGCTCTACGCCCATTCCCGCGTATTGATTCACCAACCCTTGATCTCCGGCCGTTTCACCGGGCCCGCGACCGATATCCATATCCAAGCACAGGAGATGGAAAAACTGCGCTCCGAGCTCAACCAGATCCTGGCCGATGCATCGGGTCAGCCCATCGAGCGTATCAATCAGGACACCGACCGCGATTTCTACCTCAACGCCAAGGAGGCCATCGAATACGGTCTGGCCGACGAAATCGTGAAGAAAGTCTGATCCCGCCTCCTCTCTTCACTTTGTTCCAACTCGCGGTGCCACAGTGCTCCGCGGGTTTTTTTGCGCCCCTATTTCTCCTGGTTTCGGGCGATCTCCAAACTCCACTCCGTCGCCAGATCAAACTCCCCCACCGCTTAAGCCACGGGCTCGGCCTGCTGCAACCACGCCAATCGCACCTTGAGCGGCATCTCCTGCTGCAACAATACCCGCCACACTTTGAGGGCTGTCGCATCATCTTCCCAATCACTCAACTGCCCCGCGACTTCCGCCCTTAACCCCAACTCATCAACCCGCACCGAACGCAGATACGCCGCCAATCCCAACTCCCGCCGTGGCCCCGCAGGATCCCTCGCTTCCATTCGCCAATGCGCCAACCTCCACGCCAACGAGGGCGCGGCCCGCATTTCTTCGGCCGCCTGCTGAATCAACTCTTCAGATACTTCTCCGTCGACCGTGTTCCAATGTCGTAACGCCACATAGGACGCCAATCGCTTCGGCAGGCTCTCGCGATTCTCCCATTGCTCCGCCAACCCCACGCGCATGGGCCGGCACAAGGGATCCCCCACGACCAGACTCTGCCACGACAAAACCTGCATCGCATAATACGCCGCCTCTCCCAAGGTCGCCCCGCCCAGCAGCGCTTCCGTCAACAATTGCGGTTGATGCGTGAACTCCAAATACGGCTCGTAGACATTACCAAAAGTTCCCGCCACCCCGCGCGCCACCATCGGGCCGGTCCAACCTCCTCCGCCCGAGGCCAACCGCAGGGTGCGCGTCGAAAAACTGTGCAAATGCAGCGCGATCGCTCCGGGCGCGAACTCATAACCGGGGAGCGAGAAGGGGCCATTGATCGATCCCGCATACCAGCCGAGGTAAATCGCCACCATGTCCGCCCGCGCCGTGCTCCCCAAAACCGATCGCTGCCGGTCCACCGTCGGCTGCCATCCCGCCGTCGTGAGCGCCTTCGCCGCCGCCTCACACCACTTGTCACCCAACTTATGGGGGCCGCCAATGTCGACCATTGCCCGGCCAATTAACCCTCTCTGCTCGGCTTCAATCGCTGAATCCACTAGATGGCGCGCCGCCGGAAATGTCGGTCCGTCCAAACGCGACACCCTCACCACGGCATCACGGTCCCACATCGAGGGCTTGCTCTTCTTAAAAATCTGATTCGTGACGAACCCGTGCCTCAACGTTTCGTTTTGCGCCAATAGCGAGAATTCCGAATCCACCGCCGCACGATTGGTCTTAAAACTGTCCCTCGTGGTCGCCAAGGCATCACTCGGAATGGTGTCCGTCTGCCTGATCTTCAACGGGACTCCTCGGCAAGTCACCAAATAGGCGATGCGGTGGCCCGAGGCGGAAATTTTCCGGCGACCCGCTTCATCGTGGAGATCCATCTCGATCGCGTTCAGCCACCCTCGCTCGATTAACCACGCCTGCAACGGCCCCTGCAACCGACTGACATACTCCTGCCAACCAATCTCTTCCCCCGCGGGTAAATCCAGCGCCACGATATTCGCCCCCGGAATGCCGCGGCGCTCACTGTAAAAACGCGCCAGTTCCATCGAGTCCGCATTGTTCACATTCGCGACGATTACCACGCGATCAGCCTCGTCCGCCACTGGCTCAAACCGAACCGGCGACGTCTGCCCCATCGCTCCGCCGGCCAAGACCACGACCAGGCCCAAACCCAAAATCAATCTTCTCCAGCTCCTGTCCCATCCTCTCATCACAAGATCTATCGTCATCCTCGGTGACTCCGGTTAAAGGCGGCCCAAGCGCCATCCTGCCCACGTTGCGACCAAACAAACGAGCATCGACGACACCGCATAAGTCAGGGCCGCGCCCCATTGTCCGTTCCGAAATTGTTCGAACGTCTGCCAACTGAAACTCGCAACCGTCGTAAACCCGCCGCAGAACCCGATCGCCATAAACCCATACCAGTGCGGTTGCTCGCCCACGGCTTCCCCCATCCGCCCCAATACCAATCCAATGATCAACGACCCCACCACGTTGGCCGTCATCGTCCCCCACGGCAGACGTCCCGCCGGAACCCATTCCCCTACCAAGGCCCGCAACATCGATCCACCTGCCCCGCCCAGGCCGATCATCAAGAGTTGCGGTAAGGAGATCATGGGGACCTTTGAACCGTGAGAACTTGATTCGCGTAGGCGATGACTCCGTTGGCCACCGCTTGAGTAACTTCACTGCAATAAGGCTCGCTGGCAATCTTCTGCGCTTCTTCCTCGTGCGATAAGTACCCTGCCTCCACGAGCACGGCCGGACACTCCGCCAGTCGCAACACCGCAAACCGCGCTCGTTTCAATCCACGATCCACCGGGGTCAACTTCTCCTGCAACGCTTCATGCACTTCGAAACCGAGGAGCCTGTTCCACGCATCATAACGATTCCCCGGCTCATCCACGTCATCACTCGAGTGCGCTTCGTGACTGGAGGTGGATCGCTGATGCCAGGGCGTCATCACATAGGTCTCCTACCCCCTTCACCGTCTTTTTCCCCGCTGCATTAAAGTGTCTGCTCACAAAAAAATCGGCACCCGCTTCCTTCCCCACCAACGCCCGTTCCGCCAAACTCAGATAAGTATCATCACGTCGGGTATAAACCACGTTGTACCCCTGCTGACTCAAAATCCCGCCTATCCGCTTCACCACATCGATCGTAAACGTTTTCTCCTTCAGCTTCCGCCCCGCATTTGCCGTCCCGCCATCTTTGCCCCCGTGCCCCGCATCGAGCACGATCGTCTTCACCTCACGGGCGGTCGCCCGGTAAATCGAGGGGCTCAACAACGGCGCCAAAACCTTCTCCGCATCGATCCGATCGATGGCCCATCCCGTTTCTGTCGCAATCACCTCGGACCCCATGAACACGCGCTGCCCGTTGTAGCTGATTTCCCGCGAATCCACTTCCATTTCAATTTGGGTCCACGCGCAGGTAAAACTAGGCCGCTTCCCTGGCGTTATCCACTCGGCCGCCAGGCCATAACACCCCCAAAATACATCCAAATCCAGATACGCCTGATCCCCCACCGCCATCACGGTGTCATCCCGAGTGGCCGGAAACGACTCGTCCGCCTGCAGGAACACGCTTCCCCAGAGAGCGCCCAAGATAAGCGCCCCCACCCTCCAGTATGCTGGCTTCAGTCCACCCGGATTCCAGCGGCAACCACTGCCCCATCACAGTGGGTCAGGATGCCTCGGCCGACTCGGACGAAGCAGCGCCGTCCTCAGCCTTGCCGCCTTCAGTCTCCTTCGGGCGGGGTCACCTTCGAATGGAAATACTTCAGCTTCCGCTTATTCGACGGATGCGGGGTAATCATCACGTTGATCTGCCGCCCGTTGAGTTTCGGTTCACCATCTGCGTGACCCATGCCGGAAATCTCTTCGATCGCCCTCACCATCACTTGAAACCCGATTCCCGTATGGGCCATCTCGCGCCCCCGGAACTTCAACCGCATCTTCACTTTGGAGCCTTCATTCAGAAACTCCTCCGCATGCCGCAGTTTCGTAATCAAATCGTGATCATCAATACGAGGCGACAACTCGACTTCCTTGATCTTGCTGGCCGTGACCTTCGAATTGGATGACTTCTTTTGCTCCTCATAGACGTACTTGCCGAAATCCATGATTCGGCAAACCGGCGGTGACGCCTGTGAGGCAACCTCGACCAGATCGAAGTTGAATTGCTGCGCCAAGCTCAACGCCTTGTCCGTCTGCATGACCCCAAGCTGCTTGCCTTCCGGGGAAATTACCCGAATCTGGGGAACACGGATCCGCGAATTACGGCGGATATGAGCATAGGGGTCGTTATTGCGGCGGAAGTTTCCGCGTCCACCGGCACGGCGTTTACCGCCGCCAAAAGAAAAGGATGTAGCCATCAAATAAGGTTCAACTCGAAGTAAATCGTCACGCTTTTCACTCCGCCTTAACTGGAAGACAACAACGAAGTCACAACAATTCGAAAGCAGATTGCTTCCTGTGACCGCCACAAAGGCCGACATTTCCGCCGTTCAAAACACCCGCGGCGCTCCACTGCAACCCAATCACACACTAAAGCTCTCACCGCACGAACAGCTCGTTTTGGCATTTGGGTTGGAAAATTTAAACCCACCCGCAATCAGTTTCGCCGAGTAGTCCAATTCGGTCCCTTTGAGATACAGCGCCGTCTTGGCATCAACCAAAACCAGGGCTCCAGCCGACCGCACCAAGATATCGCCCCTCCGCGCCGCCGCCACAAAACGCAGTTTATAACTCAACCCATTACAGCCTCCGCCCGTGATCGCGACGCGCAAAAAATCCCCCTTTTGCTCCCTGGCCACCAGCGCATTCACTTTGCTCCCGGCAGCTTCGGTCAGGCGCACTAGGTTCTCATTGCCCTCCCGCACCCCTTCGGGAAGCACGGTGGCAGGCGGCGGCGTAACGGTGTCGATTGACATGGAGGGTGTCACTATCGGGCCATTCGTCCGGAAATCAAGTCACCTCTCCCCATCTTTGTCCCGGCATGACATAGCATTCGTTCCGCTTGTCGCGGTTCGGACGCTCCGCTAGCCTATACCGATGCTTCCGTTCTACCGACGCGCTCTCTTGCTGCTGGTGAGTGCTCCTTTGGTCTTGGTTTCGCTCCATGCCGCGACCCCGTCCCGCACTCCACCCTCCGTTTACGAGACCCGAATTGCACCTCTACTCACATCAGCACGAGAGGCGCTCGCCAACCGGGCGGACGCCACCTCAAACACGGAGCACAACGCCTCGATTCTGTTGCGGGAAGAAGTCCACTACCAGGATATCGACGGGATCTGGTATCGCGTTCACCATGACATCTCTTTTGCTCACAACGACTCCGCCCAATCCGCCATCGGTTATCGCACTTATTCCTACGACAAGGACCGCGAGTCCATCTTCCTTATCTCCGCTCGCACCCATCGTGAAGACGGCTCCATCCAGGAGGTGGCCGATTCCGGTGCATTTATCCAAGCCCCTCAATACCTCGTCGCTTCCGACCTCTATACGAGTCAGGAGGCACTGAATCTCATCTTTCCGTCCGCCCAAGAAGGAGCCGCCACCGAGTCGATCGTTCTGATACGCGTCGCCCAACCGGTCTGGGATGACCAGTTTGCCGATCGATTCACTTTCGACACGTTCTGGCCCTCCCAGTTGGCCCGTTTGGTCGTGGACGCCCCCCCCCGCCACCGCCAGGCGATTCAGTATCCATGAAAACAGTGCCCGGATCGTCAGCCACGAACAGGTCGATGCAGGCGAGGAGCGCGTGCACCACATTTGGCAGTCCCGCAATCGCCCCGCTCTGGCATGGGAGGAGAACGCGCCTTCCGCCGAGTTTTTTGCGCCCACCGTGTGACTCACCACCGTGTCCGGATGGGACGATGTCGCAGCTTGGTTCCGCAGCTTGCTCGTGGATCGCGACGATCTTGGGCCAGAGCTGCTCGTGCAAGTGGACCGCTGGCTTGCCCATGATGCCGATCGCGACACGACCATTGCCACCCTCTTCGAGCACGTCGCCAACGACGTGCGCTACACTGGCCTCGAGTTCGGATTGGTCGGCTATCAACCCTACGCCTGCAACTAAGTTTGAGCCCAGCGATACGGCAACTGCAAGGACAAGGCCAACCTCCTGTGCAACCTGCTGGCCGCTCGCGGAATCACCGCCCATGTCGCTCTCTTGAAATCGTTCGGTCACGGCCTCGTGAACCGCGACAACCCGTCGTGGGATCAATTCAACCACGCCATCGTCGCCCTGCCCCGCGAGGACGGAGGCTACGACCTGCTCGACCCGACCATCGAACTCGCCGCCGCCGGCGACCAGAGCCAGTCTCAAACGGAACGCGACATCCTCATCGTGAAACCTGATCGCGGAGCATGGTATCGGGTTTCAAACATCGAGGAACAGCAGATCGAGACCTACGGCGATTTGAAGCTGAGCTCCGACGGTAGCCTTAGCGGCTGGTTCACCCTATCGGCGACCGGCATTTCCGCTGCGCAATACGCCAGCTATTACAATGCTTGGGACGACGCCAATCGGCGGCAGATTTTTGCTGAATTCGTCGATGGATTTATTCCCGGAGCCGAAGTCATCGACATCGACTACACGCCTCTCGAGCACGCGGTCAGTAACTTTCCCCCTGCGCGCCTGCATTGCCCGAGCCTCGGGCCTCGGCGACGACGACAGTTTGGGCAGCTTGCGCTTTCCGTTCTCTGACGACTGGCTGCCCGACGCATCGGCCCCAGAGGCGCGCAAGCGGCCCTACCGCAGCGATCGCCGCCGCTACCGTCATCACGGGCAGGTGCAATTGCCCGCGGGCTATGCGCCGACGATCCTGCCCTCGCCCTTCACCGCCGAATCTGAGATCGCAACCTTTCGAGTCTCTTTGGCTCTCGATGACAATACCGTGCGCTATGACCTCTCGCAAGAGGCGCTGAAAACCATCCTGCGACCGGACGACTACGCCGTATACCAGAGATCGGTGCGGTCCCTCCAACACTGGCTCGAACAATCCGTTGCCCTTCGCCGGGACAACTCCACCTCAGCGACCATCGCAGACCGTTCGCCCAATGAGTCAGCAGCCGCCTTGCTGGAGGATTTCCCGATTCTTTCCACCGGGGAAGGACAGTTGGCCTTGCTCGAAAGCCTCTATCCCGAGGGCCATGACGACGTCCGTAGACGTGCAGCGTTGCAACGACCCTCAGTGGTTCCCCGACCAAGCGGATACGGTATTCACCGCCTCACTCTACCTGCTCCAACTCGAAGCCGGTGAACAGTGGTCCACCGCTCACGTTTCCCAAGTGAATGACCTGTTAGAGCGTTTCGGATCTCGCCTCCCCCAAACCATCCGCAGATGGGGCCAGTTCGTTCGTGCTCAAGTCCGTTGGAGCGCCACCAAGGATCCGGCCGCGATAAACGAGCTGCAGGAGCTCGCCGCCAACCACGCTCTCTATGACTACCGTCGCGGTTGGAGCGCCTGTGCCGCCGGCTTGTACATGGCCGAGACCGGCCCGCGCGCCGCAGTCGAATACCTCATCGACTACGCCGCCTTCGACTGCGATGCCCAGACGACGATCAATGGCGAGATCGCCTCTCGCATCCTTGCTTCCGCTACCTCCGAGGTTCTCCCGCGCTGGCTCGACAACCTACGTGTGCTGCACCCCGCTGAGTTTCACGCCATCGTCACGCCCGCTTTGTTACGAGCCGTAATCGAGAGCGACTCGGTCGAAATCGACCAAATCGAACCCTTCACCGCCGCCCTCAAAGCCGCGCTCACCGCCGATGAACTGACCTACTCAGACACGACGATTCGCATCAATCTCGCCACCGAGGCACTCGACAATGTCATCGAAGTGCGAGGCGGTTGGCGCGAGGCCTATGCGTTGATCGACGCCCTCTGCGCACAGCCGCCACTCGATTGGATGGACCCCGGACCCGCCGACAAATGGGCCTCCTCGATCGAGATCTACCGATTCTTCAATACGCAACAAGCCGAGCGTGACCCGCACGCAATGTTCAACGCCGGTCTTAACCAGCTTAGGTTCCACCGCGAAAATTACGCTGCGAGTGCCAACGCGCTGAATTGGATAATGTGGATACTTCGACGAAATTCGCAGGGCAACGAGGCACTGATCGACCGGCTGGGAGAAGTGGCCCTCTCTTTCACCGGGGCGAAGCCTCAATGCGTTTGGGAAACACCGCCGAGGCGATCGAGGATTTGTCCATCGTAGTAGACAAAGTGGGTGATTCATGTGACCGCCTCGACGCCCTTGCCCTCATGGAGGAAGCGAGCACCACATCCAAGTGACACACGGTCGTGCCCGGAGCGATCTAGGTCACAGTCATCCATTATTTGGTTTTTTCGCGCAAAGGGATGTAAGAAACCCCCGCCGGTGAGCGTCTGATAGGGCAAAGGATGACCCGACAACAGCAACACGACACCTTCGTCGCCTGGATGAGCGACCATCTCGGCATCCTGCACAAAGTGGCGCGTTCGTTCTCGGACGACGCTGCCGCTCAGGATGATCTGGTGCAGGAAATCCAGATCGCGGTCTGGCACTGCATCCCCCATTTTGGCGCGGGCAGCAAGGTGTCTTCCTACATCTACCGCATCGCGCTCAACCGCGCCATTTCCTGGGTGCGTTGCGAACGTGCCTACCGCCGCAAACTCGATTCCTTTGAGCAAATCGCCGCCCCCGTCCCCCCCCTCGGTGGTGGAAGATCCACGTCTCGAACTGATCTACGCCGACATCCGCCTGCTCAAGCAAGCCGACCGCGCGCTCATCCTGATGCAGCTCGACGGGTTCAACTACGACGAGATCGGCCAGACCTTCGGCCTCTCCCCTTCCAATGTCGGTGCCCGCCTCACCCGCGTGCGCCAAAAACTCGCAGCCAACCTCAAAGAAAAAGAATGACCATGAGCCTTGATGAAATGGAATCTACTTGGAGCGCCCAACCTATGCAGCAGGGGGCCGACTCAGAAACGACCCGCCGTATCTCCAAAATGGGGCGCAGTCTCCGCAGCCAGTTGCTGATCTCATTTGGCTCGCTCGCGATCACCCTCCTGGTCTTTGCATCGAAGCTTCAAAAAATCGGTGCTGATCCCACCCGCACCTTCGCCAACTCATTCTGGGACCTCACCCTCGTGCTCGCGGGGGTGGCCTGCGCGGGATTCGGAGTGAGCTGTGCGCTACGTTTCCGTCGCGAATTTCGCGCCCTCGGGCAGGACACGCGGCAATGTCTCGAGCTTTTGATCAGCAACGTTGACGAGGAGATCCGTTCCATTCGTCGCGATGGGCCGCCCATGTTCGCCCTTTATCTAGTGCTCATGATTTTCGCCAAGTGGCAGTCGATTGATGCGGGGTTCGAATCTCGATGGGAGTGGGGATTCATCGTGGCTGTAGCGAGTATGCTCACCGTGGTCGGAGCCGTGCTCCGCCACCGACTGCGCGCCTTCCTGGTCCCCCGCCGGGCGGAACTGGAAAACGTGCGCGCTCAGTTCACGGAAGCCTCGTAATCACGCCGACAATCGGCGCGCCAACTCGACCGCCCGGGCGAAACTCGTGATGTCGGCACGGCCTTGGCCCGCGATACCAAAAGCAGTGCCGTGATCCGGACTGGTGCGCACGTGCGGCAGGCCGAGGGTCACGTTCACCGCATTGTCGAAGTCGATCGTCTTGAGCGGTCCAAGACCTTGATCGTGGTAGAGTGCGACCACCGCATCAAAATCTCCCCTGAGCGCGCGACCAAATACCGTGTCTCCCGGCAAGGTGCGTGAGAGTCCCGGGATCTCGCCCCGCAGTCGATCCAGCCACGGATCAATCATGTCGATTTCCTCGCGTCCCAGCACGCCTCCTTCGCCCGCGTGAGGATTGAGTCCGCAGACTGCTATTCGCGGTTGAGCGATTCCATCCGCCTTGACCAATTGCGCCGCCGCGCGCGCCGCTCGTTCGAGCACCGCCGAAGTGAGCGCCGACGCCACGTCACGCAGCGGGATATGCCAGGTGGCCAAGGTCACGCGGAGGTGATCCCCCCGAAACGCCATCACCGGATCCCCACCCCACTCCGCCGCGAAAAACTCCGTTTGCCCCGGATGCGGATAACCGACCGCCGCAAGCTGTGCCTTGCTGACCGGGCCCGTGACGACTCCCGCAAATTCGCCGCTCACACAACCCGCCGCGGCAACGCGCATGGCTTCCCATGCCAAAACCGCGCCGTCCTCATCGGGTCGCCCCGCCACAGCCCGATACGCCGCCGTCCCAACCGCCCACTGGTTCACCCCCGAGGGCAGTATGCTCAACCACGACGGAGGTCCAATCATCACGACATTCTCCATCTGCTGAGCATGATTGCACACCCAGCCCCCAATGATCTCCGGCCCCACCCCCGCAGGATCGCCACAAGTGATTGCGAGCGGCTTCATTCCGTTCCCTGTTCCCGACCGCGCCGAGGGCGCGCCAGGGGTCGTTTGCCATCAGAAAAAAACTCCAAAAACGTACGCGCCTGCTCCGACTGCGCGTCCGGCCGCAAGGTCGCCGCCATTGCACGCATGTTGCCCACCGGCTGCATCACCGCCCGATAAGCTTCCTTAAGTTCACGCATCACCTCGCACGACCACCCCCGGCGCTTGAGTCCCACGAGATTGAGCCCCGCCACCGCATTGCGATCTGCTACGACGCAATACGGCGGAACATCCGAGATGATTGGCGCCACTCCCGCCACCATCACCACGGCGCCGCTCCGACTAAACTGATGCACTGCCGCATTGCCGCCAATAAAACTAAAGGCTACCATCTCAACGTGCCCGTCCAGCAGCGCCCCATTGGCCAAAACCACATCATCTGCCACCGCGCAATCGTAACCGGCGTGGAAATTGGCCATAAAGAAACAACGCGCTCCCACCTCCGTGGCTCGATCCTCATAAATGGATCGATTGAGGGTCACCCCTTCGCGCAAGGTCGAATCCGCCCCCACCCGAACCCAGCTGGGCGTTTTCCGATCGAATGCCAGGTATTGAGGATCTCCTCCCACCACCGCTCCGGGATGCACCACCACGCGGTCTCCTACTTCCGCCCATCGCGTGACGACTGCCCCTGGCGTGACTTCGACATCAACGCCGAGCTTCGCGCTATGGATCCACATGGGCTCCCGGATGTATCATCGTTGCCATGACGCGTTAGATTCGCGAGCGCCGCTCACCCGTCAAGAGATCCAGCTGACTGTCTCGCAACAGATCGTAGTTTTTCAAAATCCGGATCACCTGCAGCGTATCGCTTTTGCGGTAATTACGGTTCACCTCAGTCTTGTCCATCAGGTCCATCAACATCGCCCGGAAGGAGATGATCCCATCCACTCCACGTTCCTTCAACAACGCTACACTCTGCGAACGATACGGTTCCTGCGTGGGCAACCCGGGAAGCACCAATATCTTCGACGGCTCGTCCTCGCCCAGCTCGCTGCCTTCCTCCGCTAGGAAAAGACAACTCACCTCCTTGATCACTTGATCCTCGAGAAACCGCAAAATCTCCGGTGACCCTTTTAACGTGGCCGCAGAAAAAACCCCCGTGTGCCACGGTTTCACCGCCACCACCGCGCGATGCAGAAACGGCAACTCCGATGGAAACAGGAAATAATCCGGTTTCCGCGACGCTCGCTTCCACCCGGGATTATAGACCAGTAAATCGATCTCCTCTTCCGACTGCTTCTTGCGCAACTGGACCTGATACTTGCGCCCTTGGCGCACCAGAAAGCCACTCTGCTCAAAATACTCCCTCACAATTCCTTCATCGATCGCGGACATGGCTACGAACTACCTGACTCCCCTCTCAAAGACACTAAAATAGACTCTCTGCCCAATCGCGTACCTCACTTTTTGTAAATTCAGATTTTCGCGGCGTAATGTGGTGAGTCTAAAACCTTCTGACTACCCCCTCCAATCCATCTTGGCCGCTTTCTACACTACGTGCCTGCAGTGTCCTGCACCGCTCCCACTTCAAGCCAAACCTTTTCGACCAGGTTAAGATCCACGTCGTCTCGTGTCACTGCATGCCCCACGGCTTCCAATACCACGAATCTCAAGCCGCCCGCTCGCACTTTCTTGTCACTCGCCATCGCCTGCATCAAGGCACCCACCGCAAAGGGCTCCCGCAACGCAATGGACAATTGGTGGGCTCCGATCACCGCCTCAACTGCCGTGACCACGGCGGTATCCACCAAACCCAGCTCACGCGACAACCTGGCCGCGGCGACCAGGCCAATCCCGACCGCCTCGCCATGTAAATACACCCCATATCCCGCGACTTTTTCGATCACGTGAGCAAAGGTATGGCCGAGGTTTAACAACGCCCGTCCGCCCGCTTTCGCCATCTCAAATTCGTCGGCTTCTACGATCTGCGCCTTGGCCTCGCAACACCGGCGCACCACCGATGCCACCCGCGCACTTTCCACGGTCAATGGCGACCGAGCCAATTCCCCATACAACGAGGCATCACCCAACAGCCCATATTTGATCACTTCCGCCATGCCCGCCGCAAACTCCCGTGCGGGTAAAGTCGTCAACAACTCGGTCGCTATAAATACCGCCCGCGGCTGGTGAAACGCTCCCACCAAATTTTTTCCCGCACCTATATTGATGCCGGTTTTTCCTCCCACCGAGCTGTCCACCATCGCCAATAATGTGGTCGGCACCTGGTAGAAATCCACGCCCCTTAAATAACTTGCCGCCGCAAACCCCGCCAAATCTCCGACCACCCCGCCGCCAAACGCCAAAACCACCCCGCCTCGATCCATTTTCTGCGCCGCGAAAAAATCCCACAATCGCCCCAACTCGGTCGCCGATTTAGATTGTTCCCCCGCCGCTACTGCCCAACGCGGCACGTCCGCCACCATGCCCTGCAATACCTCGCTCTGCGCCGACGCAACCCTCTCGTCCGTGACCACCACTACTTTTCGACCCGCTCGAATCAGGATCGCAACCTCCTCGGCCACGATCTCGCGAAGATCCGATCCAAAGCGTATCGGATAACTGCGATTGCCCAAATTGACCGTAAGGCTGTCGACCATAGCCGCCGTTAAACCCGAGCATGGTCTAGGGGTCAATCCTGCCACGCACCCTCTCATTCCGATCTCTTATTCATGCAAAATCAGGCAATACTTTCATTTTTCGTAATTTTTTTACGAGTTTTTTTCCAAACATTGGCAGTTACGCTCGACGCCCTGCCGCATATTGGAGGATTGTGGACACCCAAACTTGGCTGGCTTTAAGCAAAAATCAACTCTATCCCGTGAACGACTCCACTACTTTCATCCTGAGACGTCTGCATCTTGTCCTCCTCGTTTGCGGCTTGTCCGTCGGCGCATCAGCCCAAGATGCCATCGAATTTAACAACGCCGAAGGCAACACGCTCGTCGGGGAACAATGACGATCTTCGATCCATCCATCGTCAACTGAACCGCCGGCGATATTCTGCTCAACGACGGTAGCACGTTCACCGTTTCCGGCACGCTCAACGACTCCGCCGACGCCTTAATTCGCACCGCCTCGGGTAGCACTGGCTCCGTGGTCATCAGCAACACCGGAATCTACAACAAGAGCGGGACCGGTTCGACCGAGCTCGATCTCACTTTCGATCTCAACGGCACCCTCAATCTGAATGCGGGTTCCCTGAACCTCGCTGGAGGTGGCACCCTCAGCTCCTCTGGCTCCTTAATCAGCGCACACACTATCAGCGCAAACACTACCAGTGTAAATTTCGACGGTTCGTACTCGATCACCGACGCCGCCAGCCTGAGCGGCTCCGGTAGTTTTGCCCTTTCTACCGGAACATTGTCCATGGACGGGCAAGTGAACGTCTCCAATGTCACGCTCAATGGCGGCGTATTAACTGGCGCCTCCACGTTCAACCAAGGCCTGGGTTGGAATAACGGCGAACTCGGAACCAGCACCACCACCAACGCGAGTGGCTCGACTTTGTCCGTCAACTTTGCCGTCGACCACGTCCTCTCCAATCACGCTCTGGTCAACGATGGAGACGTGGACTGGAAGGCCGGCGACCTGCTCCTCAACGACGCCAGCACCATCACCAACCAAGGCACTTTCGACGACACTGCCGCCTGGACGGCGGAAACCCGCAAGGTGAGTTCGAGCTCCGGCACAGCGGGCTCATTCACCAACACTCAGGACGGGACCTACAATAAGGGGCGAGATGGCACCACGGTGTTTGAGGTCCCGTTCAATAATGCCGGCAGCGCCAACGTAAACTCCGGCACCTTGAAACTGGGCGGTGGCGGCACCCTCTCCTCCACCGGAACCTTAACGGCCGCCACCGGAACCGACGTCGTTATTGAATCCGATTACACCGTCGATGACGCTGCCAGCCTGAACGGCAACGGCACCTACTCCTCATCATCAGGCACATTGACGATGAGCGGCACATTCTCCGGCGGCCAATTGGAACTCACCGGAGGCACGCTGCAGGGAACGCACGATATCGAGTCCCAATTGAAATTTACCGATGGCACTTGGAGCACCGGATCGACCTCGATCAAGACCGAAGGAACCCTGCTTCTGGCCGCCCCATCGAATACCTTCGACGCGCGCGACCTCACCAATCTCGGCACCGTAAACTGGCAAAACGGTGACATCGTTACCAACAACGACCGCGCCCTCACCAATCGGGCGACTTGGAACGACACGGCCGCCTCCACCAGCAATGAAACCGTCTCCATTCGCACCGACACCGGCGCCGCTGGTTCGTTCACCAACGCCAGCGAGGGCACCTACCTGAAAAGCAGTTTCAGGAACACTCAGGAACACTCAATTACAAGTGCCTGTGAGCAATCATGGGCAATTCACCGTTGAATATGGTGCCGTCGACTTCGCCGCCGGAGGCACCAACTTCTTAGGAGGCCGCATTCAAGCCGACGAGGGTACCCAAATCACGTTCTCCAACGGATTCTCTGTCTTGGATCTCTCTCCCCTGATCGGTGAGGGACAGTTCTTTCTGACCGGGGGCAATCTCTTCTCCTTTGGCGACCTCGGCGCCGATCTGACTCTCTCAGGGGGGGGTCCTAAACGCAGATTTCACCATTTCCCGCAGCCTCACCTACGCCGGGGGGGGACACCAGCTCATCCTACGATATTGTCGTCAACGAATCCGGCACCGTTAAATTCAACAACGCTTCCGGCATTATGCTCGACGGACGAGATCTCCGAATCAATTCGCTCGGATCCGCTGAGTGGAACGCCGGCGACATTGCGCTCACCAACACTGCGAACATCCTCAACGCTGGTGACCTCTTCATCAATGCATCGGGCTCTATTTCCGCCGCCTCCGCCGAAGCCGACCTCTTGGTTCAAAATACCGGCACTCTCACCAAACAATCAGGCTCCGGGAGTACCACTATTACAGTTCCGTTCGAAAACTCGGGCCACCTGACGGTTCTTGATGGCCAACTCTTTCTGACTGCCGACAGCACCCTCTCCTCCTCCGGTCAGGTCAACCTCGGCCAGACCACCAGCGCCGACATTCCCATCACGCTCCTCGCTACAGATCTAACTGACATTTCGGAAACAGACGCAGACGCCGGCTGAACTCGTCGTCGCAGGCGCGACCACCACCGTCCCGAGTGCCGAGATCTTTTCTGGCTCGGGAGCCTTGGTCGTTGATGGTGGCAATTTCGCCATCGAAGGCACTCTTGGCGTCGAACTCGTGCTCACCGCCGGAGAGGTCCAGACCGAAGCACTTTCTCTCTCCAAGGGGTTTGTCTATGAAGGGGGATCGATAAGCCTCCGGTGCTACGCTCAGCCTCATTGAATCCGCTGAGGCATTCATCACCTCCACTGCGCTCGAGCTCAATGATGTCATCTTCAACATCGGCGAAAATAGCCGCCTTTCGTGGCAGACCGGCGACATTAGTTTGGCCTTCTCCAGTCAAATGACAATCGCAGGCATCATGCTCGCAGAAGCGGATGGTACCCTCACCCCCCTCGATACCACCACCATCGGATTCACTATCAGTAACACTGGCGAATGCCGTAAGACTGCCGGGACCGGCACCACGACCTTTCATCTACCGGTTGATGTCGCCGGCCGCTTCGAGGTCCACACCGGCACGGCCGATTTTAACGTCGCGGCACCTCTCAAGGTGGGCACTTCGACATTTGGAGCGACGCTGCGCTCAACTTCAATGCCGGTTACACTTTTAATGACGGCACCAACGCCGGCAATGCCGGCAGCCTCAACCTCAAGGCCGGCACCTTCGCCATCAACGATTCGGTAAACCTCGGCCCCAACTCCTCCATCTCCGGGGGCACCGTCACCGGAACTCATCCCCTGGGCGGCCACACCAAATGGAGCGCCGGTAATTTCGCGAGCGGCGGGACCACCACCGTCGGAACCGAAGGCCTTCTGGAACTTGCCAATTCCTCTGGTAACAATCTCGAACGCGACTTCACCATCAACGGCGAACTCGCTTGGAGCACCGACGACGTGCACGGTGGGCAGGGCATCCTGACCAACAACGGTGAAGTAAATATCGATTCCGACGGTACATTCGACCAGGCCGCGACCGGCAGCTACGAAATCGTAAACCATGGAGATTTCACCAAAACCGGCGGCTCCGGCACCACCACCATCGATGTCCCATTCACCAATTACAGAAACATTTCCGCCAACATCGGCACCCTTCACTTCGCCAACTCTTTCGAACTGATCTCCGGTGGCGTCGGACTGGGCGGTGGCCGTGTGACCTTCCTGGAAACACTTGCCCTGCCCTCCGGCTCAACCCTTTCCGGCAGCGGCACTATCACCGGCAACATCGAGGTCCGAGGGAACCTGGCTCCCGGTAACAGCGTCGGCTCCATCACCATCGAGGGGGATCTCACCCTCACCGCTTCCACGCTCTCGTTCTTCGAAGTCGATATGACCGCGGAGCCTATCACGGCCGACTTCGTGCAGGTCGATGGAACCCTCAACCTCGACGGCATGTTCTCGTGGGAACTACTCGAATCCATCGATCCGATTTCAACCGACATGTTCACGCTCTACACCGCGAATAATCTCACTGGGTCGTTCCTCAATGCGGCCTCCGGTACCCGCCTGTATAATTCCGACCTGCAACGTTCTTTTGTAATCAACTACGGCTCCGCCAGTATGTTTGATCCCAATAGCGTCATTCTTTCCAACTTCGAATTCGTCCCCGTGCCCGAACCCTCCACCTGGGTTCTCATGATCACCGGTCTATTCGTCGTCGTCGTTTTCCAACTACGCCGTCGGCGCACCTCCTGATTTCGTCGTCCCCGGGGATGCGGTATCACCGCCCCCCGGCCAGCTTGATTCGCCTCCGCCGGGCCTCCCCACATCCGATCCGCGACGTTCAAGCCGCGCCCGCTCCCGTCGATTCATCCGCCTGGCTCAAGAGCAAATCGACGGCCTCCACCCACCCGTATGGACCGCGTCCGTCGATCGGCTCCATGCCCTTGATCTTCAAGTTGGCCCACGATCCGTCTTCTCGAGCCACCAGAAACGGTTGCGTCACCGCACACAACAAAGGCGTGTCATTGGCGCTGTCGCCCAAACCGATGGATTGCACCGGTCGGCCATAAGCCCGCTCATACAACACTAACACTTCCGCCACCGCTTTGCCCTTGTCCGTGCCCGCTCCGGTGACCGTGTGAAAGCGCCCGCCATGCCGGCACTCCAACCCTTTCTCCACAAACTCGGGCCGCAAGGACACCCATGTATCGTGCGGCAAATCCTCGACCAGCGTTTCACTATAATCACGTTGGCGTGCCCGTTGGGCCGCTTCCAAACTCAAATGGGCCATCCCTGCCAACTCCTCATCCGATATACTGCGATATAACCGCGCAGTTCCAAACCGGTGCGGAATCGCACGCGTTCCAGCCGCGCCAGAACTTCCGACCTCGGCATGCCTAGAACTTTGACCCGTCGCCCAGGTTCTCCCGGCGCCAGCGCCCAGTTTCCCGTCGGTAATCCGGCGGAATCCGGAACGATGATCGCCGCGCCGTTCTCCACAATACTGGGAATCGAACGAATCCCCAACGCTTGGCGCAGTGCTCTCTGCTCCGTCGCCGTCTTCGACGAACAAAACACCACCGGCACCCCGATCTCGCGCAATCGCAACATGGCGGGTCGCGCGATCATCGGAGAGTAGGTGCTCCACTCCAAAAGAGTGCCATCGAGGTCGGTAAACACCAACCAAGGCTGTGAGGAATCCAACCGAAGATGCATCCGTGAAGTATCAGCTGAAGATTAACATTATTTCAATACCGGAACCGTCACCCCCGTCTTACCCGACAGCACAATCGCCTCCGAGAAAACCTCGCCGAATTTATCGATATCCATCCGATCCAAACTTTTGTAAACCCACATCGGTGCGAGTTGCTCGCCCTCCTTCAAGTAATTTCGGCGCTGAAGATCATTCTCAATCTCTTCCCGCAGGGACTCCGGGCACAGCTTCGAATGATAAATCGTGCTCAACGATGCCGCGATCATGTCTTCCACGTGTTCATCCCCTTTGACCTCATGTAAATGAGGATTTCGCGACTCGATTGGACTGATCTTCACCTTACAATGCATATCGCTGGTCGGCGCCGAGGATTCGTCACTCTCGCCCAGAATTCCCTCGTATTTCTCCAAGAGATGCACGTACTCGAAAGTTTCCACGGCATAGCCCGTGGCATAATCAATACTCATCGCCAAATCGACCGTCAGCGCGTGCTCACCCGCGTTGCCCGTTTTGACAATCTCCGTCTCCAATCCGGTGTGATGTCCCACCAACCGATTAAGAAACAAATTGGAGTGACGGGAACTCCGGCCCCACTTCGCAAAATACAAGGAATTCTCCACCACCTTCGGCTTCGAATGCCATGAGATCCGCACCATCGAGTAAGCACTTTCATTGATGTGAAATCCGGCCGCATACTCCTTCACGTACTCGTTCACCGCCCCGGGGAAATAATTGTCACTATCCACGAAGCCGACGTATTTGCGCACCATGAGCTTCGCCACCAGCGAACCCATGATCATGTCCTCCGCTTTACCGTGCCGCACGAGATCCTTGTCATCCAGGATTTCAGTGTAACCGGCAGCAGCGAACGCGGCCGCAATCGCAGGATCTTTTTGCTGCACCACGCCGACTTGCTTGCGCGTGAAACGACAGAAATTCGTGATCGCCTCCTGCTCCAAATAGAACTTATCCACCGGCGCCCGCGGACTGTCCGATACCACAATGACCAAACAGTCATGCGGTATCCCGACCAAAACGCCTTCAATTAACTTAGGCGCTCGTTGCGCACCGGCACCACAATGGCCATCTGGCTCTCGATATTGTGCAAGGCTTCCGACGGCACCCGTCGCACCACCGAATCATCATCTTGCTCTTCGGAAGTCGACTCCGGCCCCGCATCCAATTCATAAACTTTCTGCAGGCCGTAAATTCGTACCGCCCCCAATCGCTCAAACTCACGAGGTGATTCAATTCTCATTCTAAATGTCCTTTCGTTGGCATCTCGCTTCGAGGCATTCCCTCCCAAGCAACGCTACGTTTTAAATGAGTATTATGAATAATAGGACATCCAAGCAGGTTGGATGCCACCGCCCTTCCATTCCTCTTGTTGAAATCGCCTTGCACTTCCGTTCCCAAGCTTTGTCGTGAAGATGAGCATGGCTGATTCCTTTTCCAGTTCCGCCTCGGGTTCCCCTTCTGTTCCGGGAGATCCTGCTCCATCGATCAGGGTTCAGGTGGAAGCGGAGCTTACTCGCCTGCTTTACCGCTCGGCTGGATTCGGTCTGTTCTCCAATATCGCCCTCGCCGTGCTTCTGCTCGTCGGCACGTGGAGCGATATTGATCACGGCCTGTCCTTGATCTGGTTTTCACTTCTCCTGGTCGCGGTTCTCTATCGTATCGCCCATCACCGTGCTTTCTTTAAGAAATCGTGGTCGCACCACGAGTTGCCGCTTTGGCGGCGCCGGTTTCTGATCGGACTGTCTATGACGGGCATTCTCTGGAGATGGGGCGCATGGCACTTTCTCTCCAGCGAGTCGCTCCTCACCCGCATACTGACCACATTGATGCTCGCGGGATTGAATGCGGGAGCCGCTCGGGCCCTCGCCTCGGTCAAGCCCGCCTACATCGTTTACGCGCTTACTACCCTAGGGCCCGTCTTTTTCAGATTCTTCACCTACGGCGCTACGGCGAATCCGGCGGCATCGTCCTAGCCGTCTCCGCCCTCACTTTCGCCTTGTTCCTGATCAACACCGCTCAACTCCACCGTCGCGACTTGGTCCAATTGCATACCCTCAATTTTGAAAAGGAAGAGCTCGTCGAAACTCTTCGCGACGCCAAGGACCGAGCCGAAGCTGCCAACCATGCCAAGAGTGAGTTTTTGGCGATCATGAGTCACGAAATCCGCACTCCCATGAACGGGGTCATCGGTATGCTCGACATCCTCCGGCACGGAAATCTCACCACATCCCAAGCCCAACAAGTTGATATCGCCTCGCGGTCTGCCGATTCCTTGTTGCGCTTGCTCAACGATATTCTCGATCTGTCCCGCATCGAAAGTGGAGAACTCGAATTCGAAGCGACCCCTTTCTCGCCCCGCGATCTGGTCGCCGAAATCACCGCCCTCCTATCGGCGCAGGCCTCGGCCAAAGACCTCCACATCCGCGCGGCCCTCGACGATCATTTACCTGACATCATTACCGGAGACCCGCTCCGCCTGCGCCAGGTGCTGCTCAACCTCATGGGCAATGCCATTAAATTCACGGAACAAGGATCCATCGACCTCAACGTCGATACCTCAGCTGCAGATGCTCCCGGATTCGCCGCTCTCACTTTCACGGTGATCGATACCGGAATCGGCATGCCGCCCGATGTGCTCGCCAAACTCTTTCAAAATTTCTCGCAGAGCGACAGCTCCACTACTGCGCCGCTACGCAGGCTCCGGCCTGGGCCTCGCCATTTCCCAACGGCTTGTGGCTCGAATGGGCGGCGAAATTCAAGTGGTCAGTGAACCTGCTAAAGGATCCACGTTCCAGTTCACCATCAGTTTCCCCATCGCTTCTTTACCTCAATCCGACGTCGACCCAGTATCCTCCGGCCCTGCCCGAGCCACCTCCATCCGTTCTTATCACCAGATTCTGGTAGCCGACGACGACGCAGTAAACCTCGCCGTCATTCGGAAAATGCTGGCCCAAATGGATCACCAAATTGCCGAAGCTTCCGATGGCTACAAAGTGGTCCAACGCTCCACCGAACGTCCTTGGGCCCTCATCTTCATGGATGTTCAAATGCCGGGTCTCGACGGAATCGAGGCGACTAAACGAATTCGCGCGAACCCTCAGACCACCGAGATACCCATTGTCGCCATCACGGCCAACGTCATGAACCACGCCTAGGAGCGTTACCTCTCCAGCGGTTTCTCCGGCATGATCAGCAAACCCCTGCATCGCGAAGATCTCGCCGTCGCTCTCAAAGGCTGGTTGCCGGTTTGACGCCGGTCAGCTGCATGATTGGAATGACGGTCCAATCCTGTCATGATCGATCAGGCCAAACCAAAAAAAGTAGCGCTTCTCACCGCCGGGGGGCTCGCCCCCTGCCTCAGCTCCGCCGTCGGCGGATTGATTGAGCGCTATACCGAGATCGCCTCCGAAATCGAAATCATCGCCTACCGCGGTGGTTACAAGGGGCTCCTCCTCGGAGACAGCTACGTGGTCGGTCCGGCCGAACGCGCCTCCCCCGGCACCCTTCACCTCCACGGGGGCAGCCCCATCGGAAACAGCCGAGTCCAACTCACCAACATCAAAGACTGCGTGAAACGCGGCCTGGTCGCGGAGGGGCAGGATCCCCAAAAAGTCGCTGCGGACCAACTCATCAAAGACAGCGTCGACGTGCTGTACATCATCGGCGGAGACGATACCAACACCGCCGCCGCAGACCTCGCCGCCTACCTGGCTCGTCATGAACTATGGCCTCACTGTGATCGGCCTGCCTAAAACTATCGACAACGACGTCTACCCCATCCGCCAATCTCTCGGCGCTTGGACCGCGGCCGAACAGGGCGCCCGCTTCTTCCGCAACGTGATTGCCGAGCACAACGCCAACCCGCGTATGCTCATCATCCATGAGGTCATGGGTCGTAACTGTGGCTGGCTCACCGCCGAGGCCTATCGAGATCTGCTCGATGCCGAAGCATTCCTGCCCGGCCTCGGACTCAGCCGTGCCAACCTCGAAGTCCACGCCGTCTTCATCCCGGAAATGGCCATCGACCTCGAAGCCGAAGCGACTCGCCTGCGGGCCGTCATGGACGCTCATGACAACGTCAATATCTTCATCAGCGAGGGCGCCGGTCTCTCCAGCATTGTCGCCGAAATGGAATCCCGGGGCGAAACCATCCCACGCGACGCTTTTGGCCACGGCAAACTTGACGCCGTCAACCCGGGGAAGTGGTTCGGTCAACAATTCGCGGAAATGCTCGGAGCCGAAAAGGTCCTGGTACAAAAGAGCGGCTACTTCGCCCGCGCCGCTCCCGCTAACCAAGCGGACTTGGATTTGATTAAGGAATGTGTGGACCTCGCCGTGGATTGCGCCCTCCGCAACGAAAGTGGCGTGACCGGGCACGACGAAGACCAAGGCGGCACCCTGCGCGCCATCAAGTTCCCTCGGATCCAGGGCGGCAAACCCTTCAATCCGCAGACCCCATGGTTCACCGACCTGCTCACCGCAATCGGCCAGCCCCGTGGGGCTACGCTTGAAACGGAGCACTGAGCCGATCCCAAACCCCGCCCCGCTCCCATGAGCCCGAGCCGCCGAATCTCCGGCGGCTCTTTGCTATCCGGGTCTCGACCTGGTCGACCGACGCCTTCACTGAAAATTCACCCGGGGTAACCACGTTGACACTCCCGCATTTTCCTTCGTCATGATTTTCGGCGGCCCGGTCCCCGAGCCCGCCATCTACGTCCCAGGGCCTCCTCACAATCCCTTGCCGCGACTGAAATTGGTGGGATTGGCAGTCGGTCCTCAGCCTCTGCCTGCTGATGCCTTCCTACCACGAATCAGACCCCCGCCCCCGTTATGAAAATTTCCAGGCCCGTCGGTTGGACGCTTGGCGCATTTTGGTCGGGTTCGTCTACTGGAACGCCCACAAAACCAACTTCCGCCTCGGCCGAATCCCTCGAGCCCGCTGTCAGGCCCAAAGCGACTCTGGCCGGGCCAACGAAACTCGTTGCGAAGCGTCCGTTTGATTTGGATCGCCCGGATCGATTTCGCCACGTTTGCCCGGCTCTGCACCTCACTTCTGACGGGTGGCGCTGTCGTCTGTCCGCGTCCGCCGTTCGCCCTTATTGGGGACGCGCATTTTTGGTTTACCTCCTGGTCGAGCTTTCAATCTATACCGTTGGTGCGACCGCTTGGTTTGCCTCTTTTCGCCTCCGGGGCTTCGCCCAGGTCACCTGGCTCGATTGCGTGATCCCTGGCCGGCAAGATCAGTTAAATCACGCTCGAGCCGCCCATTTCCGCCAACGTGCACAACACGCCATGGATCAAAGGGACTTCCGCACCGCCACCCTCGCCCTATCGTCCGGCTATTCCGCCTGCCTCTCCTGCTGGGAGGACGGCGTGACGCTGGCCCGCCTGTATGAACAAACCGGACACTACGCGGCCTCGGAAGACATCTTCCAAATACTCCTTACCCACACTCCCGCCGTGCGCGCCACCGTTGCACTCGCCCAGCATGACGCCCTTCTGCTTAGCCAACGCTACACTTCGCTTATCGATTTATCTTGGCGCGAGATCGCTGGAACGGATTCCGCGGCAGCCGCTTGGATTGTCCCCTTGGTTCTCGCTACGGCCGCCGAAAATACGTCGACCCACGCCCCTTCGAATCCCGGCCGGCTGCGGCAACTCCCCCTAGGGGCCCGCACCTTGTTGATCCTCGCGGCGCCCCCTCCGGAAATGAGCGCGGCAGAATTGCGAGCTCGAGCCCTGGCCGCCCGGTTGGATTCGCCCGGGGAATCCCAACTTCGCTGGCGACTGCTCCTGCAACGCAGTGATCGCCAGGCTGCATTAAGTGCCGACCTCCAGGACCAGGATAGCTTGGGCGTATTCGAAACTGCCCTTGCTCGCTGGGCCGCTATCGCCCTCGAAACCGCCGCCGATCAAGTCGCCATGTTGTGGGAAGAACTCATTCCCGTTCAACCCAGCTCACTACAGGTGGAACGGCTTTCCGCCACCGCATTGCTTACCAACCGTCACGTGCCTCTCGCGTCTCTCCGGCTCGGAATAAGCCCAACTGACAAGTCGTCCGTCGCCGCCCTTTGGGTTCTGGCATCGTTCCAAGGTCAAGAAAACCTGGCCGACCAACTACTAGGAGATCTCGGTTATGATCCCGAAGAACCATTCAGGGGCTTCCCCGCCGGCAAACTGCGCGAACGCCTGAAAATTATCGCGATGCTGCTGCCCATCCCTCGACAAGTACACTACGCCCTGATTCCCATCGGTCCGAGGGACCACGCCCCGAGGCGTCCTGCCTACCTCAACCGGTGAGAGGAAACGGACTTCCCGATCTGGGGTTGAGCCTCTTCTGACGCGCGCAAAGCACTGCCGGCAAATTGGAAGTTCTCGATGTGGGAAATTTGAATGTCGCCATGTGGCGGTGCTTCAATTCTCTCGCTCGCAACGAACCTACCGTATGAGCGAATCCAACCTTTCTTCCCCGTCCTTTGATTCCTTGACGGATCGCGGGTGGGCATCGGCGGTCATCCTCGTGGTTTGTCGACCCTGTTTTTCACCGAGATGTGGGAGCGCTTTTCCTACTACGGCATGCGCGCCTTGTTGGTCTTGTTCATGACGTTGGCCATTGCGGAAGGAGGCCTGGGATTCAGTACGGAACACGCCGCCGCCATCTACGGCACTTATACGATGAGCGTGTATTTGTTGGGAATCCTGGGTGGATTCATCGCCGACAATTTCATCGGCTCACGCAAGGCGGTCCTGTGGGGCGGCACCATAATCGCCTCCGATCACTACGCCATGACCTTGCCGATGCAGAGCACCTTTTTCGTTGGCCTCGCGTTGGTCGCCATCGGCACCGGGCTGCTCAAACCCAACATCTCCACCATGGTGGATAGTCTCTACTCTCCCGAAGATTCCCGCCGCGATGCCGGGTTTTCCATCTTCTACATGGAAATCAACCTCGGCGCCTTCGCTTCGGCCATCGTTTGCGGCTACCTCGCTCAGGCCGAGTCCTTCCGTACTTTTCTGTCGAGTGTCGGCATCACTCCTCACAACAGTTGGCACTGGGCCTTCGGCGCCGCCGGGATCGGCATGACTTTGGGATTGATCACTTACTTGCGTCGTGCCGCCACCTTAGCGCACGTCGACCAAGCCCCGGAACCTGAGGCCAACGGCCGCCGGCCCGTGGGGCAAACTGATGCTCGTCGCCTTGGGCTCCGCCATACTGATTGCATTGATGGTTCTGGCCGACCGTTACAAGGCCATCGTCGTCGGTCTTTTTGCCGCCCAAATTATCGCCATCCTGATCTTTGCATTCCGCCCCAGTATCGAAAGCCGACGCATGGCCGCTATTCGGTCGATGGCTTCTCCGCCGCCGTCAAACACGAGCCTTCCTTTCGCGAGGATTTGATCTTCGTCGTGCTGCTCGTCCCGTTTGCCGTCATCCTTCCCGTCAACGCTGTCTCCACTGCACTGATGATAGCGGTGCTACTACTCACATGATCGTCGAGCTCCTCAACTCGGCCATTGAATGGACGATCGACTACCTGCGCCCAGAAATCCACCCCCTCGCCAAAAGGGTCAAGGACATGGGCAGTGCCGCGGTATTCCTGACTTACATCAACGCCATCGTCGTTTGGATCGTTCTCCTCTGGCCTTCCAACGCCGTTTGGCGACGCCTAGGTGACTGGCTGGTGTCCACCGGCTAGATTATCCCTCCGATCTTACTCTCGCTGTCCGCGGCTACCGCACTCGGGTCATACACCCAAGTCCGATCAGCAGCATGATCAAGCTCGGAGCCACCGCCGCCCACATCGGATCAACCACCCCGCGTCCTCCCAACGCCGTGCTGGTCTTGAACAACACGAAGTAGCTCAGAAACAGGCCGATAGACTTCGAAACTCCCACCGCTGGACTCACCCGTACGCCCGCGACCGCAAACGGCACCGCCAGCGCGATAACAATCAACGGTCCCAACGTTTCTGCCAAGAGCCTGTAGTAACGCACCGCATACAATAACACCTTCGGGTTGTCCTCCGCCTCGTGAAAGGCGATGACTCGCTCCAATTCCCAAAAGGACATGTCTACCGCCTTTTGGTCAAAAGCCAACATGAGCGCAGGGTCCTCGCGATAGTGCGCCACGACCTTCTCATCAAACGCCACCGAACGTTGCACTTCACCGGTTTCGGGCTCAATCCAAGTCTCCCGGCCGCGCAGAAATACCCACGCGTTTCGGTTCTGATCAAACCACGCTTCTCCCGCCTGCAACCGGGTCTTCTCCCGTCTCTCGGCATCGAGCTCCGTCACGACCACCCCGTATCCACGATTTGTATACCGGCTGTAACGATTCATGAACCACATCCGGTTCTGCCGTCGGTTGTCGAACGCCACTGATTCGACCGCCTCCACTCGGTCCACGCTTTGCCCCGTGCTCTGCCCCCGTACTCGTAGATCCTGCAAGATCTCCCGGGAGGTCTCGACCGACCACGGAATCACCGTGCCGTTCATATACCAGGTCACTCCGCACAATATCACCCCCACCCCCCAAATGGCCCGCGTGATCCGGAAAAACCCGAGTCCCGCCGCCCTCATGGCCATGATCTCCAAATTTCGATGCATCCGGCCCAGCGCAAACAAAAGCGACAACAACAACGACAATGCCAGCACCAGCGAGAGAAAGCTGGGCAACCTCACCGTGTAGTAAAATACAATGTCCACGAGGCCTGCCCCCGCATCCAACAAATCACCCAGATCGTCGTACATCGACTGCATCAACAATAACCCCAAGGTCGCCCCGAGCACCAGCACCAGCACCCCTAACCACTCTCGTAAAACGTATCGATCCAACAACGACATCACAAAGTCCGCCACTCGTGCGGTGAGTCATGCTTTTCCGATGCCAAGGCGCGCATTTCCATGTAGGGCACTTCGTTGGTTTCGTTACCTGCTGTAAAACCTATTCCACGTCCGTCTCATCCTCGGTCGGATCCGCCGGTGTCATCGTCCACCCGGTATAACCATACAACAACGAGATCAACGGGTTGAGCAGGTTTAGAAAGGCAAACGGCAGATACGCCAACGGAAACACTCCCAGCGTCGCGAACATGTAAGCCCCACAGGAATTCCACGGAATCAATGGCGAGGTCAGCGTGCCCCCGTCCTCCAGACAACGGGACAAGTTCTTGGGATGCAGTCCCTGCTTGTCGTACGCTTTTCGATACATCCGACCCGGCACCACAATCGAAAGATACTGATCCGAGGCCACCAGATTGATGCCCGCGCAGGTCCCCAGGGTCGCCCCGATCAATCCCTCCCGAGTCTTGGCCATACTCAATATCGCGCCGGCGATCCGTTCCAGCATTCCCGCCTTCTCCATCACTCCGCCAAAACACATCGCACAAAGGATGATCGCAATGGTGCCACTCATGCTCGCCATTCCTCCGCGCGTCAACAGGTCGTCCACGACCGTCACTCCCGTCTCACTTACGTAGCCTTCATAAGCGATCCCCAACAAATCCGCCAAGGCCACGCCCTGCAGTGCACTCACCGCAATCCCCCCACCAATGTGCCCAACACCAACGCCGGCAAGGCTGGCACCCGCGCTATCACTAATCCCAACAACCAGCCCGACAACGCAAAACCTCCCTCCACTCCCGCGGTAATCTCCACGAGCGATCCCGCTTCCAACGTATCCGCCCCGTACTTCAGTCCCAGCAACCAATACAAGATCAGCGCGATCACAAAACTCGGTCCCGTCGTAAACATCATATGTCGCACGTGCTCAAACAAGTCCGCCCCCGCCACCCCTGGCGCAAGGTTTGTGGTATCGGACAACGGCGACATCTTATTCCCAAAATACGCCCCTGATCCGATTGCCCCCGCCACCATCGGCAACGGAATTCCCAACCCTTGCCCGACCCCGATCAGCGCCACTCCCACCGTGCCCGCGGTCGTCCAGGAACTGCCCGACACCAGCGAAACCACACCGCAGATCAAACAGATCGCAAACAAAAATGCCGACGGCGACAACAGTTTCAAACCCTACAAAATCAACATCGGAACCACCCCACTCGCGATCCAAACGCTGATCAACATGCCCACAACCATCAGGATGAGCACGGCCCCCAACGACAACCGGATCCCGTCGAGGTAACTTCGCTGGATTCCCGACCAGCCCAACCCCAACCGCCACGCCATCAACGACGCAATCACCGTTGCCGCCACCAAGGGCAACTGCACCGGTATCCAGGCATGCAACACACTTCCCACATAGGGCACCGCGGCCAACGCCTGCAGCACCGGGGTTATCACGGCCAACTCGGGCAGATCATTAAGATTCAGGACCGATGCCGCCAAGAAAACGACCAGGCAAATCACCGGTAACAGCGCCTCGCCAAGGGTCGGCGCGCGAAATGAGGGCGAGGGTTTCGACATACGAAAGAGCGGAGACTACGTAAGAAGTGCAAAGTAGGAAGGATGAAGTTTCATCATGCACCCGCCTGCTGAAGCAGATCACTCGCCGCATCTCGCCCCACTTTACAGTTCCTGCCTATTACTGCCATAGGCCCTGCTGTCGCAGCCAACTGATCGCGAATTCGTACTCCACGTAGCCGACCATCCCTGTCTCGACGCACGCAGTCAAATCGGCGCGACGTCCCGCCGCATCCTGCCCCGGTGCAAACGCCAACGCAAAATACGCCTCACAACACTGCCCCGTATTCAGGTAATCCCGTCCTTCCGCCGCTTCGGCTAAAATCTGCTCCCGGGTCACCGTCCCGAGCACCACTCCCAACAATCGGGCCACCCAATCGTCTTCCTCCATCAGCGCCAGCCCGTCCTGCGCCAATTTCGTGCGCGTCCGCCCCGCCAACACCCCCGCCCCAAACGCATGCAAAGTCGAAAAAGCCCGCCGGTTGGGAGCGACATACTCGTTCTCATACCCAGCCTCAAACGCCTCCATCGCCGCCTCCCACTCACCGCTTAGTACCTCCGCATTACCCACCACAAAATTGCTGGCCCGCATTCTCCGGTCGCGCGCCCGCACTGCTTTTTTCGCACTCTGCACACCTTCCTCGTCCCCCCGAGCCATGGCCAACGACAATTGCTCCTGCGCCAGCAACAACGGTTCCTTCGACAACGTGGCGTAATGATTCAGCGCGACCCCCGCCGCTTCAAAATTCCCCAGATTATGCTCATTTTGCGCGATCGCCAACCACCCCGAGCTCTCCTCCATCGACGTCGGCGCATATTCCGGATCCACCATCGCCACGGCATCCCACCGCATCCGCTCATAATGGCCACCCACCACGGGGTCGATGGGCCAATCCTCCCGCCCTGTCGGGCTCGTCCATCCGCTCATGCAGGGTCACCGTGGCCACCCGGCCAGCCTCCCAGTCATCCAATATCGGCGCCGCAGCCTCACCAATCATCCGCGGCAATAACTGACGCCACGCAGCCTGATCTGACGCATTCGCCTCACCCCACTCTCCCATCTGCAATCGCAACGCCCAATCCGGCAATTCGACTCGGTCAAAATCCGCCACCAATTTCGCCAGATCATCTTCACTGAAGTTCACTATCCCGGTCTCATCCGGGGTCATCATTTCCGCGATCCGTTTCGCCGCATCCCCGGACTCCTCCTTCGCTTTCACAATCGCCGCCCATAGCGGTAGCTTCGCCTCCAATATTTTGTTGCGCATCCGCTGTCCCTCTCCCTCTGCGGTCAAAGTAACTCCGGCCAAGTCGGTGCGCATGCGCAATACAACCAACGCCACAGCCCCCGACTCCGGATTCTCCGCCTGCAAACGTTTCCCCGGCTCCCACCGATCCTTCGCCGGCAGTCCCCGAATCATCATCAAATCCAATCCCGGCGGATTCAGCCGCCAGGACGCCATCATCCGCCGTTGTTTCGCCATCGGGCCATCCAAGTTCTCGTCCGTCAACGGTCCTGCCCGCACGAGTTCCAACACATCCGAAGCCCCTTCTATATCGCCCGACGCCACCATCACCATCACTTCCAACACCGCCAACGTCGAATCGCCAGGGGCCAATTCCAGCGCAGCACGCCAGTAGTTTGGATTCTCCGCAATCAACGCCTCCGGATCGATCTCCAAGTAAAAGCCCCCCACGCCGGCATCCATCGCATCAGCTTTCGCACGTAAATCCTTCACCAACGCAGCCACCCCGGGATGCTTGGCCGCATCCACTTTGCTCAACTCCTGCACAAGCTGCTGCACGTTCTTCCATGCTTCATGCTGCACATCCCGGGCACTCGCCACCACGATATCGTCCTCCGGTTAGACGGACAGAGAGGCACAGCCGCCCCCTCCTCCACCCAACAGGGCCAACCCCATAGCCATTCCGACCAATCGACCCAACCGAGTAATCTGCTTTGAGGTCTTCATCAAGAGGGTATTGTCCAACTCGGGCTCGCCCCGCATGGTCTTTTCCCGTGACGGATGAAGTGATTGAAGGTCAGCGGTGTAACTTTGAGCTAAACCATTTGGACAATTTTCGATCTGTTTCAGTGGGATGAAGTCTAAAGGTGAAACGGAAAGGGAAGCGACGAACGCAAACCCGGAGCAGAAGCACTGGGATCGAAACGTGGAGGTGCGCATGGCCACTGCGGCCGAGCAGGAGTGGTTCGACGCGCAGCTGCACGAGCGGCACTACTTGGGATCCGGGCATCCGGTGGGCGATTACCTGCGCCAGATTGTCGAAAGAGGGGGGCGGGCGGTGTGGCGCTGCTGGCGTGGGGTCCGGCCTGCTACGCGCTCCAGGACCGGGACCGGTGGGTGGGCTGGGATGCGACCCGCCGGGTCGAGCGACTTTCCCTGGTGGTGCAAAACCGCCGCTTTCTACTGCTTACCAAGCGCGGCGAGGAGCCTAATTTCGCCTCCCAGGTGCTCGCGGCGGCCGTGCGCACGTTGCCGGGCCATTGGCAGGAACGATTCGGCTATCGGCCGCTGCTAGCCGAGACCTTCACCGACCCGAAGGCCTACCAAGGCACGTGCTACAAGGCCTCCGCGTGGGAACCGGTCGGGACCAGCCAGGGTTACGAACGGCACCGAGGCGACTTTTACCGCGAGCACGGCAAACCCAAGCACCTGTGGCTGCTGCGGCCCCTGCACCCCTCGGCCCAGGCCCTGCTGAGCGCCCCCGACCCCGCTTTGCCCGAGGACTGCTGGGCGGGACTGCGCCGAGCGCCCACCGGCACCCTGCCGCTCAAAAACGGCCAGTTGCCCTCTCTGTTGGAGGCCCTGTGCGGCGTGCCCGATCCGCCGCGCGCTAAAAACACCCGCTTCAAGATCGGTCCGGTTCTTGGCCTCGTGGCGCTCGCGCTGCCGGCCGGCCGGCGCGACATCGCGTCGATCGCTCGTATGGGCAACCTGCTCGATCAAGACCAGCGCTTCGCCCTGGCCCTGCCCCGTGATGCCGGCAAAAAGGTCCGCCTGGCCCCCAGTTACAGCGTGTTTTACGACGTGCTCACTCGGCTCGATCCGGAGGCCTTTGCCCAGGCCCTCACAACCGCTGGCTCACAGCCCACGCCGGTGCACTGCCCGGAGCGCTCGCCCTGGACGGAAAGTTTATCCGCGACGCGGTCGGGGTGCGCAGCCTGGTCGAGGCCGACACCGGCGCGCCGGTCGCCCTGGCCATCGTCGATCAAAAGGAAAACACCCCGCGCAGTGAACAGGCCCGCGCCGGTGAGGTGTTGGTCGCCGCGTCGTTGGACGAGCAGATCGTCACACCGGCGACGCCTTGCACGCCACCCGCGAGCAGGCCCGCACCATCGTGGGAAAAGGCGGCGAGTATGTGCTCCAGATCAAAGGCAACCAACCCCAGCTGAGCGCGCTGGTCCAGCGCGCCCGGACCGTCCCCCCCCCCCTTTTTGAGCTGACCGATCCGAGTCGGGGCCGCGTGACCACCTGGCGGGTGTCCGTGGTGGTGGCCACGCCCTCGCAAGCCGACTACCCCGGGCTGCGCAGCCTGGTGCTCGTGGACAAAACCACGGTGCGACAACGCGACCCCACCGAAAGTTGCGAGCAACGTGCCTACGCCAGCAGCCTGGCACCCGCAGAACGCAGCCCTGCGCAAATGCTCGCCTTGATCCGCGGGCACTGGGGCGGAGTGGAGATCCGCAACCACTGGCGCCGCGACGCCTGCTGGCGCGAAGACCACTCGCGTACCCGCAACGTCAACGCCCCCTGGCCAACCTCGCCCTCTTGCGCAGCGTCCTGCTGCGCGTCTGCGCCCAACACTGGCCCGAGCGGCCCCTGCCGCACGTCTTCGAATCCTGCCAACATTCCACGCATATCTCCCTGCGCGCCATCCGTTCCCATTCCTAAAACAAAAGACCATGCCCACGGCCGCCAAACACCATCCGAGGTCTACCACGCACAACTCGACCAAGCCGCCGCCTGATGGCGGCTATCCGAGCGGGGAGGAAGCCGAGCTTCCTCCCCTGCCCCCCTCCATTATCTTTTATTCTTGGTCAGAAAACCCAGAAACCATAACTATAAATCCGCCCGACCTGTCCAACCGACGGGGTCCACCTCAGAGCCCGAAGCACCGAGAGATTTTAGTTTTACGAAATGTAAAAAATCAGCCTTACGAAGAGATCGCTGAAATTCTCAGTATCTCCATCGGCACAGTCAAAAGCCGCATCGCCCGCGCTCGTGAGAGCCTGCGAAGCAAACTGGGAGAGGATTTCCAATGAACGACGAACGTTTTATCAAATTACTTAATTCATACATTGATCGCGAACTTTCCGCGATCAATGTCATCGAGATCGAAAAAGCGATTACTGCGAGCCCCAAACGCCAGACAATTTACGCGCAATACTGCAAGATCGAGCGCGCTTGTCAGAACCTGCTGGGCTCAAGCTCAACTGTGGCACCGCAACCCGTGGTGTCAGACCTGATTGCCGCCGCCCGGACCCAAAACGAAGGTGATTTGGTGCCATTTCCGGCCGAACTCACCGCCGGGGGCACGGCAACTCGCATTGATTCACGCCCCATATGGGGGATGGCTGTGGGATTGATGGCCGCATGTGTCGTCGTGGCCGTCTACTTTGGCAATTTGCGCACTGGTCCGTCGATGCTCGCATCGAATCTAGAATCCAGTCAGAGAGTAGCCTCCACGACTTCCGGCCAGCCGGTGGGAATTGATGATGCAGCAGCCGATTCGGAAAATGCAGCTTACCGCACGGTATTCATGTTCGATCAGACTACCCCAAAGGGCACGCCGAGTTTGCGGATCGCCGCGACTGGAGATACTGGCGACCCATTGGCTTGGATGGCTCAAATGACTTTTGAACCGATTCGCCCGGTGGAAGTCGATTCCCTAGAGTTTAAGAGACCGCACGGCCCTATAAAGTACGTAGCCTTAGTGCGTTCGCCTATCCGTATCCGGGGCTGGATGACACTCCTCCCATTTCTGAAACCGCCGCTTTTTAGTTCCAGCGCTAATTTACAGGGGAGGACTCCCCCAATACGCGGGCTTAACGGCCCAGCGCGCGCTTAATCAGCGCCTCGGTGGAGGCATTACCTCCCAAGCTCACCACGGCCTGCCTGACCGCTTTGTCGGCATCGGCCAACTTGTATCCCAGCACCACCAATGCCGTGACGGCATCAGCGATGGCTGAATTGGCGGGAGCGACCGATTCCGCGGTGGCGTCTTGCCCTGAGCCGGCAATAGGCGAGGGGGCCTTGCTAGCCGCGCCAAGTCGGCTCCGTAGCTCCACGACCAGCCGTTCCGCAGTCTTTTTGCCGATACCTGGACATTTGGACAATGCGGCGACATCTCCCTCTCGAATGGCATTCTCCAGCAAGGGCAGCGAGAGGCGGCTCATGATACTGAGTGCTACCTTCGGTCCAACTCCACTCACGTGCTCAATCAGCATGCGAAAAAAGTCCCGATCGGCCGTCGAGGCGAACCCGTAAAGAGTTTGAGAGTCTTTCCTATAAACCACGTGGGTATGCAGTTTCACGACTTTACCCACCCCAGGCAGCCGCTCAGCGGTCGTCACGGGCACATTGATTTCATAGCCCAGACCGTTGAGTTCGATGATCGCACGTAGCGGGGTGGCTTCCACCAAGAGGCCGGTGATAAATGTAATCATGAGAGTTTAATCCAGTCCGAGCACGTGCTGCATATCGTAGACCCCGGCTGGTTGTGAAATCACCCACTGAGCCGCCCGCAATGCCCCCTGTGCATATATGCCCCGATCCGTCGCTCTGTGGGTCAATTCGAGCCGTTCGCCCAACGCCGCAAAGATTGCGGTGTGCTCGCCGACCACATCACCGCCACGCAACGAGTGAATGCCCACTTCGGAGTCCGTGCGTGCCCCGGTGATTCCTTGCCGGCCGTGCCGAAGCGCGTTCTCGGTCAGCTTTCGCTCTTCGAGAATGATTTCCAACATCCGAGCTGCGGTACCGCTGGGAGCATCCTTTTTATAACGATGGTGCATCTCAATCACTTCGGCGTCGTAATCGGAACCTAGAACCGCGGCTGCCCGGCGGGTGAGGGCATAAAGCAGGTTTACGCCGACGGAATAGTTGCCGGCCCACACGGTGGGAATCGCCCCGGCGCTGGCGACGAGTGCGGCCTTTTCTTCACTCGTATGTCCTGTGGTCCCCACCACGAGGGCCTTGCCGTGCTGCACGATCAATCGAATCACTTCTGCGGTGACAGTATGAGAGCTGAAATCAATCACGACATCACCTTGGGAAATGCCGGCCGACAAATCATCACCTTGATCCAAGGATGCGACGACTTCCAACGAGAGCGCGGCGGCGGCGGTATGCAATGCCTGTCCCATCCGACCGGCGGACCCTGTAATAACCAAACGAGGTAAACTCATGGCAAATGAAACGATTCAGATTGGGGTTATAGCAAGTCCAGCGCAGCCGTAAGCACGGCGTCCCCCTCTGGCGACAGGCTGCAAAGCGGCATCCGCACGTCGGCACAGCTGATCATGCCGCGGCGGAGCATGGCGACTTTTACGGGAACCGGACTGGGCTCCACAAACAAGGCTTTGAAGAGGGGATAGAGTTTACGGTGAAACTTGGCCGCTTTGGCAAAATCGTGGGCGGCGGCCAAGGCGACCATCTTGCTCACTTGGCGAGGCAATAGATTCGACGCGACGCTGATCACGCCCTCAGCACCAACCGACATGAAGGGCAGCGTCAGGCTGTCGTCACCGCTCAAAACGGTGATATCGCGGCCCATGGCTGACTTCAGCCGGTCCACCCGATCGACCGAACCACCGGCCTCCTTGATGTAGCATACATGTGGATACTTGGCGCGCAGAGCCTCGACGGTGGGGACTTCGATTTCTATGCCACAGCGACTGGGAATCGAATATAGCACGATGGGACGGTCCGTAGACTCAGCCACCCGGGAAAAATGCGCCAACAATCCAGCTTGGCTCGGCTTGTTGTAGTAGGGCGCGACGACCAACATGGCATCCGCGCCGGCCTCATGCGCTCGCTTGATGAGGGCTTCCGCCTCTCGCGTCGAGTTCGACCCCGTGCCTGCAATCACCGGCACTTTACCAGCCACCGTCTCCACCACCGTGGATATGACCTCGAGGTGCTCCTCGTGCGAAAGGGTCGGGGATTCTCCGGTCGTGCCCACAGGCACGAGGCCGCTGATTCCAGCGCGTAATTGGACTTTGACGAGTTTTCTCAAATCGTCCGAGTCGACGTGACCCCGTGAGAACGGGGTCACTAATGCAGTAATAGTGCCGATAAGGGTGGGCTTCTTCATGGGACGCAGCGGGTAAAGTGGACCTTGCCGAGGAAACCACGCCACTTTACCGATACCGCAACTCTTTTCTGGGTAAACGCTCCCCATGACCCATGGTCTTTTCCCGTGACGGGTGAAGTGATTGAAGGTCAGCGGTGTAACTTTGAGCTATACCATTTGGACGATTTTCGATCTATTTCAGTGGGATGAAATCTAAAGGTGAAACGGACACGACGAACGCAAACCCGGAGCAGAAGCGCTGGGATCGAAACGTGGAGGTGCGCATGGCCACTGCGGCCGAGCAGGAGTGGTTCGACGCGCAGCTGCACGAGCGGCACTACTTGGGATCCGGGCATTCGGTGGGCGATTACCTGCGCCAGATTGTCGAACGCGGGGGGGCGGGCGGGGGCGCTGCTGGCGTGGGGTCCGGCCTGCTACGCGCTCAAGGACCGGGACCGGTGGGTGGGCTGGGGATGCGACCCGCCGGGTCGAGCGGCTTTCCCTAGTGGTGCAAAACCGCCGCTTTCTACTGCTCACCAAGCGCGGCGAGGAGCCCAATCTCGCCGCCCAGGTGCTCGCTGCGGCCGTGCGCACGTTGCTGGGCCATTGGCTGGAACGCTTCGGCTATCGGCCGCTGCTGGCCGAGACCTTCACCGACCCGGAGGCCTGCCTAGAGCGTGTCCAACAAGCGCAAGAGGTTGAAGAAGAGGAGGTAGCTTAAAAATAAAGAGCCCGAAACCGGGAGGATTTCCTGGTTTCGGCACAAAAACGGCGTGTATAATTTGATGTGAACAATACTACCGAAGCTGTCGCCCCGGAAGTTGCCCTGAAAACCTGGCTGCGTCCAGACCTGACTCCGATCGGACCCAACAAAGATTACGCCACGTTTCGCGATCAACTGGCGGGGCTCGACCAGTTGCTGGCCAACAGTCACTTGGAAACGATGGCCGTGGACTTTGTCTGGGAAAACTGGCGGGGCGACGACGTGGCCGGGTTGCCGCGACACCTGCAGTTCGCGCGCAAGGCGCGGCAGGGGCAGGTATTGCGCATGATGCTCGGAAAAATCAGCTTGCGTAAACTTTCCCTGAGCATCGCCTCCAGCGATCTGTTGGCCGACTTTTGCGGAGCGCGCCGGATCGACGGCATCAAGGGGGTCTCCCAAAGAAAGCGTGCGGGAGCGTGCGTCCAAATGCTTCACCGCCGGGCAGGTGCGCAGAATGAGCCAAATCTTTATCGAGATGTGCGGTGAGGCGGACCGGGCGAGCGAACTGGGACTGGCTGCGGCGCAGCCGATGGATACGTGCCTGGTGGACTCGACCTGCCTACAGGCCAACATCCATTTCCCGGTCGATTGGGTGCTCTTTCGCAACGTGAGCCGCACCCCTGCTCAAGGCGGTGAAACTGCTCCGTGCAGCGGGGTTGCGGGGTCGGATGCCGAACGAGCCGCCAGTCTTTGCCAAGCAGATGAATCGGTGGTGCATCGCGATGACCCACAGCCGACGGCGCCGCGATGCGAAGCGGGCCCGCAAGGGCGTGCTCCGCCAGATGAAACGCCTGCTGCGCACCATCGGCGAGCACGCCCGCCGCCACCGCGACCACCTCGCCGCCGACTACGCCCGGACCCGCTGCAGTGAGCGCCAGGCCACCCGCATCATTGCGCGCATCGACGCCATGCTCGAGCAACTGCCGGCCGCGATCAAACAGGCCCACGAACGCATCATCGGCGCGCGACCAGTGCCCAACCCCGAGAAGATCCTCCGCGTCTACGACCCCGACGTGCAGACCGTGGTCCGGGGCAAGGCGTCCGGCGAGGTCGAGTTTGGCAACACCCTCATGATCAGTGAGAACGTGACGGGGTTGATCACCGATTGGCAGTTGTATCAGAGGGAATGGCTCCGGCCGAATGGCGTCAGTTGAGCGAAAGCTTTGATCGTCAGAAGCAGTTCGACCTGAGCACCCCGATCAAAGCGGCGAGCACCGACCGAGGCTTCTCGACCAAACGGCTGTGCGAACGCTTGGCCGAAGCCGACATTTATGACGCCACTTGCCCCCGCCATCCGCAGCTGCTGCAACGGCGCATGCAGGAGCCGCAGTTCGTGGCGCTCCAACATCGCCGGGCTTCGACGGAGGCCTGCATCCCCATCATCAAGCAACGCCAAGGCAAGCGATTGAGTGCCAGAGGCTTCACGAATCGCTACCTGGCGGTAGCCTGGCGCATCCTCGGTCACAACCTGTGGTTCATCGCCCGACTGCTGGCCGACCAACCCCCGCAGGCCCAAGCCGCCTAAAACCACCAAGCCTACTCCAACGATGAACAATAAACCGGCTGCCGGAGGTTCCCTCATGGAAACGATCCAGGCACTGACTGCTGCGACACTGCAATTTAGCCATTAAATTGCATCTGCGCGCGCCTACATCCGCCATTGGTAGCCGGAAATCCGCTCAAAAATCGGCTTTCCTGCCCCCCTTCCAAAATTAGGGTAAATGGGACACGCTGTAACAGGGGGCCAGGCGGACCTTTTTGCCGGCCTCACGGGGCAGGGCCAGGGCGAAGCGCTGGTCTTGGTCGAGCAGGTTGGCCATACGAGCGATCGACGCGATGTCGCGCCGGCTGGCCAGCAGCGCGAGCGCCACGATGCCAAGAACCGGACCGATCTTGAAGCGGGTATTTTTGGCGCGCGGATTGGGCACGCCGCACAGGGCCTCCAACAGAGAGGACAACTGGCCGTTTTTGCGCGGCAGGGTGCCGGTGGGCGCGCGGCGCAGTCCCGCCCGGCAGTCCTCGGGTAAAACGGGGGCGGGGGCGCTCAGCAGGGCCTTGGCCGAGGGGTGCAGGGGCCGCAGCAGCCACAGGTGCTATGGGTTTGCCGTGCTCGCGGTAAAAGTCGCCTCGGTGCCGTTCGTAACCCTGGCTGGTCCCGACCGGCTCCCACGCGGAGGCCTTGTAGCACGTGCCTTGGTAGGCCTCCGGGTCGGTGAAGGTCTCGGCTAGCAGCGGCCGATAGCCGAAGCGTTCCTGCCAATGGCCCGGCAACGTGCGCACCGCCGCCGCGAGCACCTGGGAGGCGAAATTGGGCTCCTCGCCGCGCTTGGTGAGCAGTAGAAAGCGGCGGTTTTGCACCACCAGGGAAAGCCGCTCGACCCGGCGGGTCGCATCCCAGCCCACCCACCGGTCCCGGTCCTTGAGCGCGTAGCAGGCCGGACCCCACGCCAGCAGCGCCACACCGCCCGCCCCCCCTCTTTCGACAATCTGGCGCAGGTAAGCGCCCACCGGATGCCCGGATCCCAAGTAGTGCCGCTCGTGCAACTGCGCGTCGAACCACTCCTGCTCGGCCGCAGTGGCCATGCGCACCTCCACGTTTCGATCCCAGTGCTTCTGCTCCGGGTTTGCGTTCGTCACTTCCCTTTCCGTTTCACCTTTAGATTTCATCCCACTGAAACAGACCGAAAATCGTCCACATGGTCTAGCTCAAAGTTACACCGCTGACCTTCAATCACTTCACTCGTCACGGGAAAAGACCATGACGGATCACGTCACTGAGAGGTGCCTGTTGACATGTCCCACTTCGATCCTCTCCAATGTCCCACTCAGAAGAAAAAGACCTTGGTTATGAATTTGGAAACCGTATCAGCGCTCATCGCAAAAAAACCGTCGCTTAAAGCGGCCACCGCCAAGCTCGAGGCTATGGAGCCCGAGACCTATGTGATTCACCGAAGCTGGGGCTTCGGCCAAATCAAAAGCTATGACGAGGCTGCCGAGCGCCTGATCATCGACTTTAAGGACAAGCCGGGCCACCCGATGGATCCCGCTTTCTGCGTCGGCACCATGGACGTGCTTCCCGCCAGCCACATCATGGCGCGCAAAGAGACCGAATCCGCCGTAATCGCGGATTTGATCGAGAAAAATCCGGCCAAACTGGTCGTCGAGGCTCTCCAAGCCTACCCCAGCAACGCCACCACTGCTATTGATCTCGAGATCACTCTCGCCCAAGTCGTAGGCGAAACGAAATTCAAGAAATGGTGGTCCGCGGCCAAAAAGGTCGTCGCCAAAGACCCCCGCATCGCCGTACCCGCCAAGAAAACTGAATGCTACGTGCTCCGCGAAACCCCGGTTTCCGCCAAGGACGAACTCATCGAAGCCTTCGAAGGCACCCGCTCCGCCCGTCGTCGTATCTCCATCGCTGAGAAATTGCTCACCGCAGTTGAAAAGGGTGATAGCGAGGCGGAACTCCAAAAAGTGCTCGAAGTGGTGACCGAATCCGTTCGGGACTCCAACCAGATCGAACCCTCGGAACGTCTCTATGGCGCCGCTATCCGTGATGATCTCGCCGCCTTGGCCGGCGTTGATGCCGCGACCCTCGAGCCGTCCCAAGGACAAATCATCGCCGACCCGCGCGATGTGCTCGAAATCGCCGAGTCCATCCCCGTCAGTTTCCAGAGTCGGTTTCTCGCCCTCGTTAAATCGACTCACCCCATCGAAAGCCGCGATATCGTCTTCAATCTGCTCAAAGCCAGTCAGGGCAAATTCACCACCGAGTGCATCAACTTCCTCGTCGAAAACGGCTACACCGATGATCTCGCCGAAACGTTCAAGCGTTGGCAAGTAGAGCAAAACCTTCGCGCTCCCGTTCTGCTTTGGATCGTGAAGAACCGCCATTCGAAGAAATTCGCCAAGCTGCTCAACGATCTGATCACCCCACGTTTGCTCAGCGCCATCTTCTTCGCTATCGACTACGAGGCACTGCAAGCAGCCTCGGCGCGTCGTATCCCGCTGGGTGACATCCTGAGCGATGACTCCGACCTGATCGCGGACCTTTTGTCCACAGCTGATCCGGAGACCGCTCGCGATCTGGCCAATACCCTCATGCTCAACCAAGGGTTCGAGGAGTTGACTAAAAAGTCGCTGCTGGCTCGCTTCATCAAAATCTTCCCGGCCATTCAATCTCTGGTGGCTGACGTCGCCAACGGTAAGGAAGAAGCCCTCCTCGTTTCCCGTGAGAGCTACGAACGCCGTCGCAACGAATACGATCAAATCGTTTCCGTAAAAATTCCGGAAAACTCCAAGTCCATTGCCGCAGCCCGCGAGCACGGTGACCTCAAAGAGAATTCCGAATACAAGATGGCCAAGCAGGATCAATCGGTGCTCATGGCACAGAAGTCCCAGCTTGAGAAAGACCTCGCCAACGCTCGCATCACCGACTTTTCGGAAGCCGCTACCGACATGGTCGGCGTCGGCACCATCGTTGGCCTCCGCAATATCGGTACCGGCCAGACCTCAACGTACAAGATCATGGGAGCTTGGGACAGTGATCCTGATAACTTCATCATCGCCTATAAAACGCCCCTCGGCCAGGCCCTGCTCGGCAAGCGCGTCGGCGAAGAGGTCAACGTCAAGATTGGCTCCGGCGAGGATGACTACGAGATCACGTCCATGAAGCGTGGCGTCGACGTCTGACCTCCGATCTTCGACCTCGGTTCTTTCATTCCGCCGGTTCCTGCGAACCGGCGGTTTTTGTTTACCAAGCCTATTTGGATGGGAGTTTATCCTTCCGCCGACTCGATCCCTCAACTTAATCAAATGCAGTGAACGGAACTTGGGATACCCTCAAACTACTCTCCGATCCGACGAGAGTGCGGCTCCTCTCCCTCTTGCGCAGTGAAGAACTTTCCGTCGGCGAGTTGGAAGAGATTCTGGGCATGGCCCAGTCTCGTATTTCATCCCAACTCGCTCAGCTGCGTGGTTCGGAACTGGTCCGTGACCGACGCGAAGGGAAAAAAGCATTCTACACGGTTCACCCAGAGCTTCCCCCCGAGATCGCTCAACTCATCGCCGCCGCCTGCCACGCGGTATCGCAACAACCCGAGCCCATCGAAGATCGGTCCAATTTAGAGCGCGTGCGGCAAAAACGCCGCGCCCATCAAGAGCAGTACTTTAACCTCATCGCCGGAAAACTAGATAAAAACTATTGCCCAGGCCGTTCTTGGGAGTCGATCGGGCACCTCGCACTCCGCCTCGCTCCCAAGATTGATATCGCCGACCTCGGCGCCGGCGAAGGCCTCATCTCCCAGCTTCTCGCCCGCCGCGCCGACCATGTCTGGTGCATCGACAATTCACCCCGCATGATTGAGGTCGGCACCGAACTAGCCAAAAATAACGGACTCGCCAATCTGGTCTATAAATTGGGCGACATTGAACAAGTCCCCCTGCCTGAGTCTTCAGTCGACTTGGCCATCCTCAGTCAAGCACTCCACCACGCACAACACCCGGCTGTCGCCGTCGCTGAAGCCTACCGTATTTTGAGACCCGGTGGCCAACTCCTCCTCCTGGATCTCAAAGCCCACTCATTCGAAAAAGCCCACGAGCTCTACGCCGACGTATGGCTGGGATTTACCGAAAACGCCTTGCATGGTTACTTACGCCAAACCGGGTTCGATACCGTCGAGGTCACCACCGTGAGTCTGGAACTCGAAGCCCCCTACTTCGAAACTCTTTTGGCTTGTGGCGTTAAACCCGGATCTTCCTGAATCCGCCTTTCCGTTCCGCTTCCCCATATAGAACCGCCCGGAAGCCGAAGCCCCAGGGCGGAGTTATTTACTTGTTTAGACTGACACCCGGACCTTGCGGAGCCGGCTGATCAGATTTTTGACGAATCGGAAGGACCGATAAGTCTCGTCCTTTCGGACTACTTTTACTGGTTCCTGCTCAACTGTGACGGCGCCACGACCTTCCATGGTCTTTTGTTTTAGGAATGGGAACGGATGACGCGCAGGGAGATATGCGTGGAATGTTGGCAGGATTCGAAGACGTGCGGCAGGGGCCGCTCGGGCCAGTGTTGGGCGCAGACGCGCAGCAGGACGCTGCGCAAGAGGGCGAGGTTGGCCAGGGGGGGGGATGACGTTGCGGGTACGCGAGTGGTCTTCGCGCCCGCAGGCGTCGCGGCGCCAGTGGTTGCGGATCTCCACTCCGCCCCAGTGCCCGCGGATCAAGGCGAGCATTTGCGCAGGGCTGCGTTCTGCGGGTGCCAGGCTGCTGGCGTAGGCGCGTTGCTCGCAACTTTCGGTGAGGTCGCGTTTTCGCACCGTGGGTTTGTCCACGAGCCCCAGGCTGCGCAGCCCGGGGTAGTCGGCTTGCGAGGGCGTGGCCACCACCACGGACACCCGCCAGGTGGTCACGCGGTCCCGACTCGGATCGGTCCGCTCAAACAAGGGGGTGGAACGGTCCGGGCGCGCTGGACCAGCGCGCTCAGCTGGGGTTGGTTGCCTTTGATCTGGGGCACATACTCGCCGCTTTTTCCCACGATGGTGCGGGCCTGCTCGCGGGTGGCGTGCAAGGCGTCGCCGGTGTGACGATCTGCTCGTCCAACGACGCGGCGGCCAACACCTCACCGGCGCGGGCCTGTTCACTGCGCGAGGTGTTTTCCTTTTGATCGACGATGGCCAGGGCGACCGGCGCGCCGGTGTCGGCCTCGACCAGGCTGAGCACCCCGACCGCGTCGCGGATAAACTTTCCGTCCAGGGCGAGCGCTCCGGGCAGGGCACCGGCGTGGGCTGTGAGCCAGCGGTTGTGAGGGCCTGGGCAAAGGTCTCCGGATCGAGCCGGGTGAGCACGTCGTAAAACACGCTGTAACTGGAGGCCAGGCGGACCTTTGTGCCGGCCTCACGGGGCAGGGCCAGGGCGAAGCGCTGGTCTTGGTCGAGCAGGTTGGCCATACTAGCGATCGACGCGATGTCGCGCCGGCCGGCCAGCAGCGCGAGCGCCACGAGGCCAAGAACCGGACCGATCTTGAAGCGGGTGTTTTTGGCGCGCGGCGCAGTCCCGCCCAGCAGTCCTCGGGCAAAGCGGGGTCGGGGGCGCTCAGCCAGGGCCTTGGCCGAGGGGTGCAGGGGCCGCAGCAGCCACAGGTGCTATGGGTTTGCCGTGCTCGCGGTAAAAGTCGCCTCGGTGCCGTTCGTAACCCTGGCTGGTCCCGACCGGCTCCCACGCGGAGGCCTTGTAGCACGTGCCTGGGTAGGCCTCCGGGTCGGTGAAGGTTTCGGCTAGCACCGGCCGATAGCCGAAGCGTTCCTGCCAATGGCCCGGCAACGTGCGCACCGCCGCCGCGAGCACCTGGGAGGCGAAATTAGGCTCCTCGCCGCGCTTGGTAAGCAGTAGAAAGCGGCGGTTTTGCACCACCAGGGAAAGCCGCTCGACCCGGCGGGTCGCATCCCAGCCCACCCACCGGTCCCGGTCCTTGAGCGCGTAGCAGACCGGACCCCACGCCAGCAGCGCCACACCGCCCGCCCCCATCTTTCGACAATCTGGCGCAGCTAATCGCCCACCAGATGCCCGGATCCCAAGTAGTGCCGCTCGTGCAGCTGCGCGTCGAACCACTCCTGCTCGGCCGCAGTGGCCATGCGCACCTCCACGTTTCGATCCCAGTGCTTCTGCTCCGGGTTTGCGTTCGTCGCTTCCCTTTCCGTTTCACCTTTAGACTTCATCCCACTGAAACAGATCGAAAATCGGCCAAATGGTTTAGCTCAAAGTTACACCGCTGACCTTCAATCACTTCACTCGTCACGGGAAAAGACCATGGATCAGTTCCGGGAGACCCTCAGCGACCCGTTGACTTTATATGAGTTGATTCGCGATGATGAGATGCCGCAGGAAGCTCGTCTCTCCTTCCGTCTGCGCAAAAACCCGGCAATGCGCGCCCGCCTCAAACAGATCCAAGCCGACTACGAATCCAAGGGCGAAAAGGCCGTACTCATCGCTTGGCTCGAAGCCTCCCTCAAAATCGAAAAATAGCCTGACCTTTCCGGTCTCCTCCCGAAACCCAACAGTCCGACTAATTCCAGTTAAGACTCATCTCATGAAGGCGACCATTACCCCACTCCCGCGTTTAGCTCGTGCTTACGGTCCGTTGATCACGGTTTTACTCTGCCTCATCACGATCGGTATTCCTTCCCTTCGCGCCTTGGATATTTCAGGCACCTACCGCGACAAGGGAATCTGTGTCGGGGCAACGCCACACGGTCCCCCTCCCACGATTTCATTCCACGCGTTACTGGGACATGAGTTCGACCCTACGCTCGCCACGCTAAATTACGCCTCCTCATCGCACGTCAACCTCGTGGACCGGGACGGTACCCTGGACCTCGAAATGGTGACCGAAGACAATAAGGTGATTCTGCACCGCAATGGGAGCGCCCATGAAGGCTACTCTCACGAAGGAGACTTAACCGTGATTCGCATGCGCCAAGGCGACTCACTGGATGAGCGCTATGTGTTGGTAATCAGCCCCCTCGATCAAGGCGCCTATCTCGAGGTCAAAGTCTACCACGTGCGCCCCAGCTTCGTCGGTCCCTACGGCGAACTCCTCGGCACCTACATCTTCGTCAGACACGAGTAAACACCCCGCTCGCAGCGAACAAGTGGTTCGCCTGAAATAGTTTCACCGCCAGCAGCAAAGGACCCGGGGCCAACTCCATCGGTTATCCACGCACAAAAACCCACGAGGAAACCCAACCCAGTCCCATCCCGTGAAACCCGCCAAACCAACACCTCCTTTTCCTTAGTGCCCTGGTATGTTCGAACCGATGTTAAGAACGAGCGAGGACGGAGCCGAATGCAGCCTCCGAGAATGGACCATAGAGTTCGTCGCAGGAGGCTGGATTCGGCGCGAATGCACATGCGAGGTAAATGCCTTGAATGATGCTCGCCAGGGTGCGGTGCAGACTGGCCGTCTGCACCGCACGGCAACCCAGAGGCCGATTTGTTACCCGAGGATTTACCTCGAACAGAAGCCCTGGCCCGGGTTGCCGACCTGGTTGAACTCGAACCGCTGAGAGAGCCCTGAGCTCGTATAATAAGATGGAGCAAACCACCCCTGAAAATCAAGTCACCTATGTTGGTGTGGATATCGCCAAAGATCGTCTCGACTACACCGTCGATGATACTCGCTGTGCCCACGTCGGAGAACACCCACCGAGGCCACCGAGCCTTGATCAAGCACCTCCAGAGCCTGCCCAATGCCCGGGTCGTATGCAAAGCGACTGGCGGCTATGAGCGTGCCATTGTCGCCGCATTGCTCTTGGCCCAGATCCAAGTCTGCGTGGTCAATCCAGGGCGTGTGCGCGCCTTTGCCCGCGCCGCCGGCTTGCTCGCCAAGACCGACCCACTCGACGCTCAACGGTTGCGCCGCTTTGGGTTACAAATGAAGCCACGCCTGCACCGGGCCCTCGACGAACGGCCGCAACCGTGCGTGAGCTGCTCGACTATCGCCGGCAGATCAGTGATCAACTCGTCGCCACAGGCAACCGGTGCGAGTTGGCCGGACGCATTTTTCGTGAACGCCTTGAGATCCTGCGGGCGCTTTTAGCCACCGAGCTCGAACAAACCGATGCGCTGATTAAAACGCACATCCACGAGGACGACAGTCTACGCACCAAAGCCCGCGCGACTGCGCGAACTCCAAGGCGCAGGGCCCGTGCTCGCGGCCACCCTGCTCGCCTACGTGCCTGAACTCGGAAAGATCGAATCGGGCCAACCCGCCGCTCTGATCGGTGTGGCCCCGTTCGCCCACGACAGCGGGCGGCGACATCGTTGCCGACATGTGCGCGGCGGGCGTCATTCCGTGCGCCAGGTCCTCTACATGGCGGCGGTCTCTGCCATCCGAGGTAACCCTGTCATGCGAGCGTTCTATCGGCGCCTCGTTGAGGCTGGGAAACTGAAGAAAATAGCCCTTATCACGATCATGCGCCAAATGCTACATGCCCTCAATCTATTGGCCGCTAATCCCAACTTTGTCCTTGTTCGCTAACACCGCTGCTTCTGTATAAAATTCACTCGCAGCAGTTCTGCGCCCTCTGCTACCTCCTGTAAAAAACCCCAACCAGGCCCACCCCCGCACCCTCGTCCCTCTCCGCCACGATCCGCCTAGTCCTCCGCCCACAACCACCGGATAACATCGGGCAACATCGACCCACCATGTTGATCGCTATGAGCCCCGTCGGTCCACCGATGGTTCACTTGATATCGTAATCCCTCGACCACCGGCACAGACGAGTTCCCGTAAGGACTACCTTTCAATTCCCCAGCCTCAAATCGCGCCGCCTGTTGATTGGCGAAATTAAGCGCACTCACCATCGACTGGTTCGCCAGAAACCAATTACCCCACCGATTATCCAAGTCATTCGACCCATCCTGGAAGAAGATCTTGATCGGCTTGATCGGGGTGCGACGAATCATCGCCGGATAATCCTGCCCGCCTGCACTCCACGCTGCACCAGGCTCGTCCGATACCGGCCGGGCTCCGATCGATACATAACTGCCAATGAAGCTGATCACCTTCCAAAACGCATCCGGATAGTTCCACGCGACCGTAAACGCACAAATTGCGCCACTACTCGTACCGCCAATCGCTCGCTGCTCGGGATCGTCGGTGAGATTCTAACTCGCGCCCACCAGCGGGAGCATCTCCTCCATCAGAAACTCGGCGTAGTCCGTCGTTAGGACATCATATTCCTGCCACCGATGATTCGGATTCCCCCACCCCAGGTCCTGCGGAAATTCCGCGCGTGTATCACCAGGCGTGATGAAGATGCCGATCGTCGGCGGCATCGCGCCCTCATGTATCAGGTTTTTCAACACGTTCTGCACCCGCAGCGATCCGTTCGGGTGCGTCGCTCAATGTCCGTCCTGAAACACCAGCACACTCGCCGGGACCGTGGGATCATATTGCGCCGGCACAAAAATCCAATACTGCCGGACCGTCCCCTTGATGATTTCACTGCGAAACTCAAACGGGCCCTCCAACCGTCCTTGCGGCACACCTTCCTGCACGAGGGAATCCGGGCCTAATTCAAACTCGCCCTTCAGCACTTCGACCGGATCGTGCGCTAAAGAAAACAAAGGCGCCGCAACAAAGCACAGCACACCCATAAATTTGGAGCGTAATATCATGGTGGGGTATCGGGGTTATCAAAAAGGGAGGACCACGGAGTCCGCCACTCAAGCTGACCAAGGAAGGAAAACCGGCCTCTACACGTTGGCCAAGCGTCCGGTCGAGTCACCGAATCGCTCCAACTGCTTCACTCCCACTTGATCCGCCAGGGATAAGAACAGGTTGGTCATCGGTTGACGGTCGTGTTTCACAAACCGTCCAGGCTGAAGCATCCCACCACCACCGCCCGCCAGTAAAACCGGGAGGTTGTGGTGCGTATGGCGATTACCGTCCGCATTCCCACTGCCATAGACGATCCGGGAATTGTGTAGCAGCGAGTTGCCGTCATGCCTTCCGTGGCGTCCCTCCGTTCCAGAAACTTTGCAAACTGTTCGACATACCACCGGTCAATCGCCGCCACTTTTCCCACTCGATCCTCATTGTTCTGGTGGTGGGACAAGTCGTGATGACCTTCGTTGATCCCAATCTCGCTGAACGACCGATTGTCGCCATTGTGACCCAGGACAAACGTGCACACGCGCGTCGAATCCGTCTTAAACGCCAACAACATCATGTCATACATAACCTGCACGTAGTCGGCGTGACTATCGGGAATGCCCTCGGGCGTCTTGCGATTAGGATCCACATTCGGTCCAAACTGCTCCGCTTGCTGAATACGCGACTCTACGTCTCGCACTCCGGACAAATACTGGTCCAACTTCTCCCGATCTCCCGAATCCAGTTTGCGCGACAGACTGCGGGCATCGTCCATGACAAAATCCAACACCGACCGTCGACTCATCATGCACTGCTGCGCATTCACTTGCCGCTGTCCATGCTCCCCCGCCCCAAACAATCGCTCGAAGACCAACCGCGGATTGTTCTCCGGTGTCATCGGCGCTGTCGGTGACTTCCAGGAAATATTGTATTGGTAGGCGCACGAGTACCCGGAGTCGCAACCCGACGACTGCCGATTCGCATCACACGTCAGTTCCAGCGATAGGAACCGCGTCAGGTTCCCCACTTCGTTGGCCATGACCTGATCAAGGGAAATGCCGGCCTGCACATCGGTCGCACTTTTGTTAAAGGCGCACTCCCGTTAAAAACACGCCGTTGCCCCGCGCATGATCTCCCCCGCCGTCGTTGCCGGGAGTCGCGTTCATGTGCTCGAGTCCACCCAAAATCTGAAACCGATCCCGCACACTCTCCAACGGCGCAAGCGTATCTCCAAACGTGAAATCACTCATCCCTCCGGTGGGCCACCACCGCGAAGGAATCGCGCCGTTCGGAAAGACGACAAACGCCGTGCGCAGCGGCGCGCCTGTCGGCGTAGTGGCCGTCTCCAGCGCCTGCGTCGCCGCCAACAATTTGCTGGGCATCGTTGAAACAAAGGTGGGCAAGGCCAGGGTCGCACCCAAGCCGCGCAAAAAATTGCGGCGGCTCAGGGACCGAAGGTGGCGACGAAGTTCGGTATCAGCAGCGTGATTCATGATTCAATGGGCAAGATTAGCCACATGCTCCGTGTCTTCGACGGCAGCAGCGGCGTTTTCGGTGATACGCGTATCTTGAGGGCGGGATTTCTGAAAAGCAGCGGATTCGATGATGCCCATGATCAGGGCGGACGGGCGGGCATCGGCCGCCTCGACTCGCTTCACCAATTGGTCCAGGGTATCCGTATCATAATACTCCATACCGCGCCCAAGCGCGTAGGTCAGCATCTTCTCACTCAGCGTATGCAGGAACTGTTCCCGATGGTTGGTCGCCAGAATCTTCTTCAACTCCTGCACCGTGCCAAAGCTTTCGCCCGTGATCAGGGTCCCTTCCGGTGCGATCGGTTTGTTCATTTCACTATCCCGCCACGCCCCCATGGCGTTGAAATTTTACAAAGCCAGTCCCAACGGATCCATCCGATTGTGACAGGACGCACACATCTTGTTGCTCGCGTGCAACGCCAACGTCTCCCGCAACGAGAGCTGGGCCAATTCTTCTTCACTCGCCACGTCCTCCAACGCCGGAATGTTCGGCGGCGGCGGCGTGCCCAAGATATTGTCCAAAATGAATACCCCTCGCTTCACCGGCGAGGTGGGGTGGGATTCGAGATCACCGTCAACACCGTCCCTTGGGTCAGTATGCCGCCGCGGGGACTGCCCGCAGGTAGATCAACTTTCCGCATCTTGCCGCCTACGATCGTCTCGGCCGTGATCCCGTAGTGCTTCGCCAATGCCTCGTTCACGAAGGTGTAGTCGCTGTCGATCAACTCCAACAAACTGCGATCTTCGCGGAGTATGTGATCAAAAAACATCTGCGTTTCATCTCGCATCGCCCGCTTCAATGATCCGGTGAAGCGGGATCGTGGCGACCGCACAAAAGAAATATACTCCGCCCGCGCCGCAGCCATCTCCGCCACCTGCTCGGGCGTCCGCTGCGCTTCCGGGATTTGCCTGATTCTCACAAAGATCCTGCGAGCTGCCGACATCGACGGATTCGGGTGCTCCCTCAAAAATACCGAGAAATCATTCACCGGCACATTCACGACATCGCGCGCCTGCAACCACTGTCCCGTAAAATTTTCCACAAACTCAACCGAGCGCTTGTCATCGAGCATTCGTTTGACCTGCCCCGCCAATTCCGCCCGCAATCAACCGGCCGCCGCCAAACCAAACAAGGTCTCATCCGGCATCGTCGACGTCGACCATAGAAAATACGACAACCGCGAGGCCAAGGCATACTCGTCCACGTCCGGATAGACTTCGCCGAGCTTCAAAGGCTCCACCTCTTCTTCGCAAATAGAAAGCGGGGCGAGGCCAGCACCGCGACCATCGCTTGCGCAATTCCCGACTCAAACGTCTCCCCGGGTTGCTTCGATACGCCCGTCGCCACATTCAACAACCGCTTCACCGTCGACGCCTCGGCCGGGCGGCGGAACGCCCGCATGGCAACGTGCTCAACAGTTCCTCCGCATAATTCCGCTGCTCCGCCTCATCCGCCGGCACCGGCCGCGGAAAATAGTCGGTATAATTCCACGGGGCCACATGGTGGTCCGGGTCAAACGGTCCTCGCACCACGACGTCGTTCAACCGCAACCGCAGACTACGTATCTGCTCCCGTGCGGGCAGGACTGGAGTCATCTCCCCCCCAATTTCGTGCTCACCCGCTGTCCATTCCCGCTCGAACGAAAACCCAAACCGGCGTCCGTAGCTTTCCCGCACCATCTCTCTCTCCAGCAAAGTTTCACCGTCAATCTGCACCACGAGCGTGCACTTGTTCAGGTCGAACTCATCGTCCACGTAGCGCTCCAACGCCTGCATATTAACCACCACTTCGTAACGCCCGGCATGCTCCGCGACGTGAGTTGTGGCCACGGCCGCCGGCGAATAGTAAACTAAGTCCAACGACTTGTTGGTCACCTCACCTGCTTGCCAGACTTCCGAGGCCGGCCGCTCCTGACCCGCCTCGTCTGAGTCATCCGTCGTCTCTTCGACCGCTACTTTCGACTTGAACGCTTTCCCGGGGACCCAGCGCGAGGCCACGACCAAGGCACTCTTCGGCACCGCCTCATCGACGATCTTCTGCGCCGCATCCAAGTACTTCTCCAGCAACATCGGTGAAATCGTCAGCACATCCGCGATGTTATCAAATCCGTGCCCGGTGTCGTCCACCGGAAACTCCACCGCCGTATCAAAGTCCACGCCCATCAAATCCTTCACCGTATTCCGGTATTCCACCCGATGAAGTCTCCGCACGGTCACGCGTCCGGGATCAGGATGCTCGGCATCGAGTTGAAACGCCTTCTCCTTGATCCACTGTACGATGGCTTCTTTCTGCTCCGCCGAGGGTTGATATTCGCCCGCCGGCGGCATGATTCCCGCACGCACGTTGCGTAATACCCTCACCCACAGGGAGTGATCCAGCAGATCGTCATCACCTTCCCAGCCGTCCAAAATCACCCCGCCCTTATCACCGCCATAGCCGTGGCAATCGTAGCAGAACTCATCCATCACGATCTCAATTTGATCTCTGAAACTCGTAATCACCTCATAATAAGCCACTTGCTCATGTCCTGGTGCCGCCAGCCCGATTCCCGCGATCACCGCCGCGAGGCACAACCGTGTCCTCTGGCTTATGCCACGATAGACGATTCCATAAAACTGGGGTGGGAAACCAACAAACATATCAGAAAGCGCTAAAAACCTAGGACTAGGAGGAGCGCACAAAACGCCTCCAATTACCCGCAACGAGCAATCGAGTCCATCGTCACAACCCAATCGAACCGTAGCCAGTTCTCAACGCTGACTGACCGGAAGGATCTGTAACTGTTAACCGTGCCATCCTGCTCATCTTGCTGCGAAAGATTTGCCCCTCGGCCTGCGTCTGCTCTATCTACATTCCCTTTTTCGTCTTCGAACTCCCGCCTCTCCCCGAATTGTCCCTCTGCTAGGGGGCCTGATTGCCTCCATTATCGTAATCAGCTCTGCGTCCGCGGCCGTTCTTGATACTGCGAGCGGACATCTTGAGGTGACCGCAAATCAGATCACCCTCGAACGCGGTCGCACCGTCGCGTTTCGCTTGACCGACCTCCAGTTCGACTACCACTCCCCGCTGTCCTGGAAAATTACGTCCGCGACCGCCGAGCGCATCGAAGTCGCACTCACCTACCCCACCGCGGTCGATTTTTCCCACCACTCCGACGACAAATCCCCTCGCGAGGCCACGCTCACCATCACCACCCACGGTGACGGTTTCCGGTTTTGAGGTGGACCCATGAAGTTGGAGAGGAGGGATGATTAAATCCCAAAGGAGTCCAATATGTCGAAGAAACGACGTGCCTTCAGTGCCGAGTTCAAAGCGAAAGTAGGGCTCGAAACCCTCAAGGGAATCGAGCCGATCCACGTAATCGCGCAGCGTCACGAGGTGCATCCGGTGCAAGTGAGTCAGTGGAAGAAGGAGGTGTCCGAGCGGTTGCCGGAGGTCTTCGCGAAGCCCTCGGCGCAGGTGCGCGACGAGATCGAGCGGAATCGCAAAGAAAAGGAACTGTATGCGCGGATCGGGCAGCTGCAGATGGAGCTCGAGTGGCTCAAAAAAAGTTGGCGCATTTGGAGAGTAAGGAGCGCCGCAGCATGATCGAAACCGAGCATCCGAAGCTGAGTGTGGCCCGGCCGTGCGAACTGTTGGAGCTGCCACGCTCAACCTACTACCACCACCCGAAGCCACCGAAGGAAGCGGACCTGGCGTTGATGAAACAGATCGACGAGATCTACCTCGAGTCACCGTTCTTTGGTAGCCGCCAAATGACCCGTTGGTTGCAACGCGAAGGACACGTGATGAACCGTAAACGGGTGCGACGATTGATGCGATTAATGGGACTCACGGCGATCTATCCAAAACCGAGTCTGTCGAAGAAAGCGGCCTCTCATCAGATCTACCCGTATTTGCTGCGAACGCGGAAGGTTGAAAGGTCGAATCAAGTGTGGGCAACAGATATCACCTACATCCCGGTGTGCGGTGATCGACTGGCACTCGCGGATGGTGCTTGCATGGGAACTGTCCAACACGCTCGATGCGTCGTTTTGCGAGCGGTGCAGCGCGCGATGCCGATTTACGGCAAGCCGGAGATCTTCAACACCGACCAAGGCTGCCAGTTTACCAGCGCCGAGTTCACCCAGCCATTGTTGGCCGTCGGCGTGCGACTGTCGATGGACGGCAAAGGACGGTGCTGGGACAATGTCTTGGTCGAACGCCTGTGGCGCAGCATCAAATACGAGGAAGTCTATCTGAAACGCTATGAGACGATGGTCGAGGCCCATGCCAACTTGGAGACCTACTTGCTGTTCTACAACGACCGACGACCGCACTCCGCCCACGGCCGCCAAACACCATCCGAGGTCTACCACGCACAACTCGACCAAGCCGCCGCCTGACGGCGGCTATCCGAGCGGGGAGGAAGCCGCGCTTCCTCCCCTGCACCCCTCCATTATCTTTTATTCTTGGTCAGAAAAACCAGAAACCATAACTATAAATCCGCCCGACCTGTCCAACCGACGGGGTCCACCTCAGCTTTACGGCGTACCTTGTTGAAGAAAATGGTGAAAATCGACCCGTCGACCAAAGGTAAAATTATCATCGCATCACTCACTGCGGCCAAGGGCGGTGTATCAATGAACACTCGATCATCGCGCTTCCTCAAATCCGCCAACATCTGCTCGAAGGCTCGGCTATTGAGCACATGTGTGGGATTCTTCGCACGTCCACCGGTCGGCATCACATCCAAATGAGGAAAGACATCCTTCAGCATGACATCATCGATTGATGCTGAGCCACCTACCACATCGATAACCCCCTTTACATTCTCGAGCTACAAAGATTTGTGGATATTGGGTTTCCTCAAATCGCAGTCAATGATCGCCACTTTTTCTCCGTGAGCCTCAAAAGTAAGCTCTAAATTTGTCGTGGTGAATGATTTACCCTCTCCAGGAATCGTACTGGTAGTAAGAATACACTTTGCATTCTTAGCCTCTTCCTTGAGCCGCAAGGCCGAGTGCAACGTCAAGAACGCTTCCGCCACCTGCCGATCTGCATTGTTAAGCACGACCTGCGCCTTCTCGACGGGATCAAGCTTTTTGATTTGAGGAATGATCCAACCAAGGGGAGGCCAATCACTGACTCGATATCGAATGAGCTCTTCACTCGATCATCGACGAACGCTATGAAGAAAGCGAAGACCAGTCCAAGCCCGGCACCTCCGACAAACCCCAAACCCAAATTCAAAATAATGTTGGGGGAAACATAATTCCCTTCAAGGGGGGACTGGGCTTGGTCGATAATCCGGGCATTTTGATTGTCCATGTTGCTGCCCCGCATACGACCTACAATGTGATCATGAAGCTCCTTATTGATGACGTACTCACGTTCTTTGGCGTCATAGTCCACTGAGGCCCGACTAAGAGCGAGTGACTCCGTTTCTTGCTCAACCAAATCCAACTCGGCCGCTTCCAAAGAAGATTTGACGGCATCAAATTCTGCTTCGATTTGGTTAACCATGCCTCGAATCGCATTTGTCAGTTCTTTCTATGTCTGACTGAGTTTGGTCCGGGCTTTAATCATCCTCGGGGGCTTTGGTCGATACCGTTCTTCCAATTCGGCCATAGAGATATTTTCAGCCGCAATCTGCTGCTTCAATGCAGCGATGTGAGGATCGCTGGCCACAAACGGAAGTTCCGATATCATCCCCATATCGCCACCACGCGACTGAAGTTGCTTCCACCGAACTTCGATATCTTTGAGCCGAGTGGATACGTTGGTCACATTCATTCCCAAGGCTTTTAATCGGTCGGTGACGATATCTCCCCTCTCGTCGAGCGAAACCATGTTATTGCGCTCACGATAAGCCTGCAGCTCCCTCGCCAACTCGTCGACTTTTTGTTTTTGCTGTTCGGCCCGCACCTTAAGCTCATCAACCGCCTTCAGCGACTCGTCCAAACGTTGCCGATTGTTGAAGTGGATGTATTCCTCCACAAAATAGTTCGCCCCTTTGGAGGCGATGACCCGATCAGGATGCTCGAATTGAACCGCAATCACCAGACTCAGTCGCTGCGGGACGATCTTCCTATTCTTCCCCAACAAGCCATGCGGAGTCACCGGATCATCCTCCCTTCCTTCCTGATATGGGGCCAGAAACTGCCGAAGGTCATCTCCTGTGATGCAATCAGCCACCTTTTCAATGAGGTTGGCACTCTCCACAAGCTTGACCTGCGTATTAAGGTCTTCCGCTCCACGTATCTGGTTATCAACTACGTCTTGCGTCTGCAAAACGGTGGGATCGTCGCGCAGTAACTGCACCGTTGCCGAGGCTTCGTAGATCCTGATGGCACTGACTGTGTAAACCAAGGCCGATGACAAAACGACCAGGAATACGACGATAATATACCAAATCCGTTCCCGGAGTATGAGTAGGTAGTCCTGGACACTGCGGTGAGCTGTGCCGTCTCCATCGCCGTATCCGTACGATGAATACAACCCCCTACCCCCCGTAGCCATACCCGTAGTCTGACGGGGATCCGGATCCTGATCCTGCCCCCTTTTCTTTGTCTGAAGAACTCATCAATTTTAAAAGACTGATCAGAGAAAACTCTCTGGAACGTAAATCAAGTCGTCAGTTCTCAAGGTCCACTGCTCCGCGCTATCGCCATCAATCAGATCATCAGCATTGATGATGTGGTTCGTCACGCTGCCATCATCATTCTTTCGAGTAAGTTTGATCTTACGTCGATCGGCCAAGCGAGTGAATCCTCCTGCCCGGGAAATTACATCGAGCAGATTCAATCCTTCTTCCCGTGGGAATTCGATCTCCCCAGGTACCGCCACAGAACCTAGAACATTAACCGTCCGGCGGGCGTACTCCAGGACCGTGATGTTGATCTGTGGGTTAACGATCATAAAGCTCTTAGATCAGTTCCTCCGCCGCCCGAATGGTGAGACCTTTCAACTGGACCCTTCCCACTAGCGGTAATGTAACGACCGCTTCACGGGAAATTCGAAGCTCCCGATCCATGTCTGGTTCCTGAAAGACCCGGATCTGCAAGAAGTCTAATGGCTGTAAGACATAATCGTCTGAGCCTTCAGAGGACTTGGATTGAGGCGACAGGCTCGATTGCTGGCCAAGACCAACGACGGGCATGGTCAGCACTAGGCTTATGAGGATACAAACGATGCGCATATAAAAAAAGGAAGAAGACCTTTACGACCTTCTTCCCAATTTTCAATGAGTGAATAGAACTTTGTGCAAATCAGTAGCAAAGCTGAGCCGAAAGGCTGAAGACTGAATTGTCAAAGTCGCCGCCTACAGACCCACTGTCATTGTCTTGGTAGTTAAAGGCACCCATAACCTTGAGGTATTGGTTCACCGCGTACTCACCACTGATCGAACCCATCAGATAGGTATCCGCCGCCTTAGCGAAGTAATCGATTTCTCTGACTGAAACCCGCGAAGCGATGCTGAAGTCCGGGTCAATTTTCGAACGGAATCCCACAAACACGTCCATATTTTCCTGTGAAGCGCCAGTTCCTGACGTACCGCAGTCATTCGATGCACCAAACGTAAGCGATGTTTTCGAAGAGTAGGCGTAAGTGAAATTGGACTCCAAACCGAGTGATGTGCGAAATGATCCGATTTTAACGCTCCGATCACTCACACCCACACGAAGGAAACCTGACAACTTCGGCGTGAACTCACCTCGTGCTCCCACCGCATCGCATAGAACCAATTCTCAGAATCCGCTCCAGCCTTGTCACTGTTGATTTCCCGGTACTGGGTCGTGAAGTCGTGAAGCTCAGATCAACCTTGGGGGGGCATCTCATAGTAAAGTCGAAGCGGAATTTTCGTGTTTATCCGGTCTGTGCAGGACGGTAAATCGTAGTCGGTATCCACTCGATCCAATCCAAACTGGATGAAAGCCTTCGCGGATAGCTCCATCTCGTGCTCGTGCTCTGCTCCCGCGGTGAACACATTTCGGTGGGACAGGGCCGGGGAACGAGCGTCCACGGTATTGGAATTCAACTGCACGTAGGAAACCTTCAGAGTGGTCTTGGAAGACGCATCTTTGTGAGTGGCGTTGAAGGACAGATTAGAGAGTTCCGAATCCAAATCACCATTGTCACTGTGGCGAGTAGTGGTTTCTACGTAGGCCAAACGACCCGAAAGCAGCGCGTTCTTGCCGAACTCGTAAGGACAAACCGGGGGCAAATTTGAAGACCGTGTCACTCAAGACAGGGTTATTCGGCTCAGTCTGACCCGTGGCCAAATAATCACTGCCCAGTGTCAGGTTATCATTGGCTTCAATCGCCACCTTGGCAGTGACGAAAAGTTCGGCGCTGCTACCGACCGCCATAAATGGAGCGGCGTAGCTCGCGCTAGCGATGAACAACAATCCAATGGTTGCGGAAATTGAGGTCTTCTTCATAGTGCTTCTAGATTAGACGGGCGAGTGTCAGATGAAATGCTTAAATCAAGCGCTTAATTGCAAAAGACTTGTTACCAAAGTCGACTAAGAGCGGATCAATCGGCTGGTGCAATGGCGGATTGTGCCGCACGATCTATGCCACAAAAGACAATGAATAACAGTTCCGCCAAACACCTCGATGACCGCCCTAAGAAGAAGATTTTTAAGGGCTGACAACGCTTGATTCCGCTTTATGTGTTTCGTTCTAGCGATGGTTGGAAGGTCCAAATTTTCCAGAAACAGCTGCTTACTTGGTGCGGAATTCTACTAATTAGCAGTTACTTCGGTGCTGGACTGCTGCTTTTCCTAAAGGACCGCTATCGCCACGACCTAGAAGGTATATCCCTGGCCGACCGCATCTACCCACCTCGCTGGGAAAACTACAATCGAGCTCGAGGAGACGCCTACATCGTCCAAGCGCCACTCTCTCTGGAAAAAGGTCTGTTCGCCAAAGCTTTCCATCAAGTGAGGGCGGGCCTCGCCCGCGCCTCCGGTAACTTGATCGGTCGAAATGTACTTGCTGACATGTATCTCGCATCCGGTCGCATCGATCTGGCCCAAACCGTCTTGGTGACCGGCCTGAAATTCCATTCCGGCTCCAAGGATTATCTCCAACGCACGTTTTCGTTCCTGTTTAAGCGCCAGCAAGACACTCAAATCATCCAGTTGGCGAATGCGCTCCTCCCAAAGATTCCCCCCCGATTCCAGTAATTCCGATTTCCTCGCGACCGCGCTGGCCACGGCCTACTTCTATCGAGGCAATTTGATCAGGCTGAAGATACCCTGAGCGCGAACCATAGGAACCACACTCCCGACGGGCGCTTCTTAAGAGCCCGTAGTGAATGGGATCGTGGGTACCAAGATCTCGCACTCGCCTTGATTGAGCAACTCGAGCACGAGTTCCCTCACGATCCCAATATCTACCGAACCAATATTCAGTGGTTGTTGGACTTGGACAAAACTGCCCAAGCCCGCCGCACGAGCTTGATGAGACGCTTACGTTATCCCGATCAAGCTCAACCTAGGATCGACTTGCTCTACTGATTCGATCGTGTCGACGACCATGACTCGATCATTAACGAAGCGACAGACCTGCTCACCCACTTCGCAAACGACTCCGGTGCGGTTACGTTGCTGGGAGATTTTGCCGCGAACACAGGCCGACCAGACATCGCGCAGAAAGTCTACGATCACGCCCTCAACTTTAATCTGCCGATCGAAGATCCCGCCCTCATGCTCGTGGAGTCTCGGATCGTGGCCGGCAACTACCAAAGCGCCATCGAACTTACCCGCGAATTCATGGAGGCAAACCCGGACTGGGAAACTCGGCTCGCTCCAATTTTCAACGGTCTCCAATCCATCGCGTACTTTGCCATGGGAGACCGGGAATCCGCCAGTCTCTACTTGGACAGCTTCCTCAACCTCCCAACAATTCGCGCTGAAAACCTCGTGGCGGTATCAAATCGACTTCGCAAAGTGGGAGCCAGCCGCCGAATCGCGTCGCGTCCTCCAGCACGCGGTGCAAACCGATCCGCTTAATCAAGCCGCCCTGGCGCGACTAATCGAATTCGATCTGGAAACATCTGACGCCCCAGACCTTTCGTCCAACCTGCGGCATCTCCTTGATATGCGGCGACCTTCGCCCCAACTCCTCCAAAAGGTGTATCGCCGGCTTGGACAGGATCGTTTTGTTTTCGTCGAGTCTCGCAACAAGTTGCTGAACGCAATCACCAACGTGCTTGCAGACCGGCCTGCCAATGAGCCTGCCGCTTCTCGATCCTAATTCCGAGCTGCCTGGTAATCTTTTAATAGCGTGAGCAAGCGCCCATTCTGTGACTCGGTGCCTACTGTCACCCGAATCCACTCAGGGAGGCCATATACGTCCACCGGACGCACAATCACCCCGAGTTTTTGCAAGTCGCGGAATACCTTCGCCCCTTCCCCAACCCGCACGAGGATAAAATTCCCGACACTCGGCACGTATTCCAAATTCAAATCCTCGAATCCCGCCGCCAACTGAAGCAGTCCCGCCTTGTTCTCCTGACGACACCGCTCAACCCATTCCCTATCGTCCAACGCCGCCAACGCTCCAGCTTGTCCGATCGCGTTCACATTGAAGGGTTGTCTCACCCGCTGCAGCCGTCCGGCCATCTCCTCAGTCGCAATCGCATAACCCACTCTCAACGCCGCAAGTCCGAAAATCTTTGAGAAGGTCCTCAGGACCACAATTTTACGCCCTTTCGCGAAATAGTCCGTCCAATCACTCGTCTCGTCGAGATACTCAGCATACGCCTCATCCAAAACGACGACGACGCGCTCCATTAGTGCCTCCACCCACGCACGCACTTCGGCTGCCGCATTGAGCGTCCCGGTGGGATTGTTCGGACAAGGCAGGAAAACCATTTTCGTTCGCTCCGTTATCGCCGCAGCCATCGAGTCGAGGTCGTGCAAATGATTCACCAACGGCACTTCCACCGCTGTCGCCCCAAAGAGAAGCGTCACCAGCTTGTAAACGATGAACGCCGACGTCCCCATCACGGCTTCGTCTCCCGGTCGCAAAAAAACATGCCCCAATAACTCGAGCAGTTCGTTCGATCCATTCCCCACCACGATCTGGCTCGGCTCCACGCCATGCCGCTCTCCCAAACGGGCTCTGAGCTTCACACTCCCTCCATCCGGATACAACGCCGAGTCTTCAATCGCCCGCCGCATCGCCTCCAGTGCCTTGGGTGAAGTGCCCAAAGGGTTTTCATTCGACGCTAATTTAATAATCCCCGTCGGATCCAAGCCCAATTCCCTCGCCACATCATCAATAGGACGCCCGGGCTGATAGACAGGCTGAGTTAAAACGCTGGGGGCGACGAGATCTGTGAGCTTCACTTCTTCAACCAACACGATTCGACAATCGCGCAAAAGCCAAATAACGAATTCCTCATGCTCCGACGCCTACTCCTCCCGCCGGCCGCCGTCCTCCTTTGCCTCGGCATCCTGCTCCCCATCCAGCTGCACAGCGCCTCCCAGATAACTCGAGGCACGATCGATGGCGCGCATTTTGCCATCGCCACACCTGCCGACCGGGAATGGAACCACCAAATCCTCCTCATTGCCCACGGCTATCGACCTGAATCCGCCCCGCTCGTCGCCGACTTGTTTCCCGATCAACTCGCCTACCGCACCCTGCTCGATGAGGGATGGATTATCGCTAAAACGAGTTACCATCGCAACGGTATCATTGTCGCTGATGCCATTACAGACCTCGACAACCTTCGCGCCCACCTCGCCAGTCTGTACGGATCGCCTCGCAAAGTCCTACTGACCGGAGACTCCATGGGCGGCACCATCGCTACCCACCTCGCCGAACGTGGAGGTGATCTTTACGATGGACTGATCGCGATTGGAGCCGCCTTGGATTTGCACGAGCCCCACGGTGCCGTCGGGATCACTCTACAACCTCGACTCCCTCTCCTTTTCATCGCCAACCGCAGCGAAATCGCGGGCCCCCGTGACTACCTCGCCCACGCCATTCCCCGATTTTCGCGCGCCTTCCCTTTTTCGCATTGATCGAGATAGACACGTCAATGTGAACCAGGCCGAACGTCTCTACGCGATCAGATCCATGAACTTGTGGCTCGATCAAGGACGCGATATGCTGCCGTCCCTCTCCGGAAAAAGAGAACACGACGCGACCCAAAACCCCACCCCCCGGTCCAGAATGGCGCTTAGTTAGGCGAGCGGTTGCGTGAGATTGATCGTCCGTCAAACCTTCTAAGTTAATGCCTAATAATAGGTTGAGGAATACTGGCTTATTGGTAGTGCAACTACATGAAGATCAACACGTTGTATCTGCCAGGGTTTTCGCATCGCTTGTGTGGGAGACGCTCCAATGGTGCGGCCGCTAGACTGATTGAGCGGGCGGTTAAGCTCGATGGGCTCGCGGCGCTGGTGGCGCGCTTTGTGGCTCCGAGCACATTGGCAGGCATCGGTAAGCGGGACCGGATCTTTACGCCTTGGGTGACCTTTTGCGCGTTTTTTTGGCAAGTGCTGCAGCGTGGTGCGAGCTGCCGCGATGCGGTTCGCCGGGTGCAAGCATGGCATCTGCAGGCCGGGGCGGCGACGTCGGTCGACGATGCCACCGGTGGCTATTGCCAAGCCCGGGCGCGGTTGCTGATCACGGTCTTGCGCACCGTATTCAGCCGTCTCGTGAAGGTGGCTCATCAACGCACCCGCGAGGCCGATCATTGGCTCGGTCACAACGTGAAGGTGATCGATGGCGGCGGGCTTTCCATGCCCGACACCACGGCCAACCGGAAAGTCTATCCTTACGCGGGGTGCCAGCGCAAAGGATGCGGTTTCCCCACCGGCCAGATGGTGGGAATGTTCTCCCTGGCAACCGGCCATTTGGTGAAGTTCGTCCTGTCCTCATGGAAGGCGAGTGAGGCCCCGCTGGCGCGCCAATTGATCAGTTGGGTGCACAGGGGAGAGGTGCTCCTGGCTGATCGCGGGTTCTGCAACTGGATTTTCATCAGCCTTTTGCAACGCAAGGGTGTGGATGTGGTGATGCGCTTGCATCAATCGCGTCGGACAGGCACCGGCAAAGTCTGCTGGCCCAAACCCCAGCGACAGGGCCGGTGGGAAAAATGCTTGTGGAACGAGCTGCCTGAGAGCCTGACTTTGCGCGTGGTGCGCTTTCGAACCGAGGTGCGCGGCTTCCGCACCCAGCACATCGCGGTGGTGACCACGCTGCTCGATGAAGAAAAGTATCCCGACGCGGCCATTGCCCAACTCTACCTGCGCCGCTGGCAGGTGGAACTGAACTTCCGGGACATCACGACGACCCTCGGACTCGACGTGCTACGCACGCGCACCCCGGCGATGATCGAAAAAGAAATCCCCTTGCAGGCCATCGCCTACAACTTGGTGCGCCTGCTCATGCTCGAAGCCGCACGCCAGCATGACGTGGCACCAATGCGCCTGTCTTTCCAAGGCACCATCAGCACGCTACGGGCGTTCGCCCACCTGCTCTCAGGCAGTGCGCGCGAAGCGAACCAACGCTTCGAAGATCTGCTCCTCGCATTGGCCGCCGACCCGGTGCCCTAACGCCCGCATCGCAGTGAACCACGCGCCGTCACACGAAGGCCCAAAGTCTACCAACTAATGACCAAGCCTCAGCGGCACATGCGCGTATCCAAATCACGGCTACTAAAATAGACGAATAGACCCCTTAACTAAGTGCCATTCACCCCTGGGGCAGTGGATTGACCACCATCCGACGCTCCGACCACAGCGAGACGTCGGTCGTTCTCGGTTTGCATCACCACGTTAGTCGCCGCGGCGAATTGCTTCGTGTCGTCGGGTTTCTTCGTCCGCCCAAGCATCCAACCGCGCCGCGACCGCTGCCCCCTTCGCCCATGCCGCCGCTTCCGCTCCTTCGCTCAACCCCGACATCCTCAACGCTCTCAGCGAAGCCGTCATCATTACCGACGACCAAGGCCACATCACACTCTGCAACCGTAAAGCGGAGCAGTTCACCGGCCGGCCGGCCGCCGCCGTGGCGGGCCGCCCCATCGACGAAGTATTCCGTCTCGTCACCGTCGAGGATCATCGCCCCGCCTCGGATGCTCTCGAACTCGCCCTGGGAACCGACGGCCCGCCTCCGCTCTTAACCGAGCACGCGCTCGATTCCGACGCCGCTCCTGCCCGGCCCATCGTCTGGACCGCCCGCCAACTCCGAAATAATGAGCAACAGGTGATCAGTCTCATCATCGTCTTCCGCGACCCGCAAGAGATGTCTCTCAGCCCCGAGGAACTCATCCGCACCAATCGCTTCGACTCCTTGGGTCAACTCGCCGGTGGCATTGCCCACGATTTCAACAATCCGCTCTCCACCATCCTCGGCGCCATCTCCATCGCCAAAGACAATCGCGATTACGACAAACTGGGCGACGCCGAAACCGCCTGCATGACGGCCAAAACCCTCACGCGCCAACTCCTCTCCTTCGCCAAGGGAAATCCCGGCGGCACCTTCACGGTCTCCCGTCCGACCGATATTCTTCGCGACGCCATCCGGGTCGCCTCCGCCGGCAGCCCCGTCATCGTGGCACTCGATCCCGACGAATCCGCCAGCCCCGTCGAAGTCGACCGCGGCCAGATGATTCAGGTATTCCAAAACCTCATCATCAACGCCATGCAGGCCATGCCCGACCCGTCCCAAGGTCGCATCGACATCTCCTGCCGCACCATCACCTTGCCCCCGGACAGACTCCCGGGCCTCAGCGGAGGCGACTACGTGCAAATCGAGGTGAAGGACAACGGTGCCGGTATCCCCGACGACAAAATCGACCGCATATTCGAGCCCTTCTTTACGACCAAAAAAACTTGCACCGGTCTCGGCCTCGCCACCGTGCTTTCCATCATTCGTAAACACGGCAGTCAACTCGGGGTCGATTCCACGGTGGGCGTCGGGACCACGTTCACCTCCTTTCTGCCCATCACCGAAAAGTCCCTTGAAACCGGTGTGCGCAAATCCGCCACCCTGCGTGACGGCACGGGCCGCGTGCTGTTCATGGACGACGAAAAACAACTTTGCGAAATCACCAAAACGATGCTCGAGAGCCTGGGCTACAAGGTGCAACATCGTGCACCACGGCGAAGACACCCTGACCCTGTACCGCCGCTACCACGCCGTAAACCGCCCCTACGACGTCGTCCTGCTCGATCTCACCATCGTCGGCGGCATGGGCGGCGAAGAAACCTTCAATAAATTGCGTGAAATCGACCCCGATGTCCGCGCCGTCGTGTCCAGCGGCTACGACAACGATGAATTGGCTCGGGACTTCCTGGACGCCGGCTTCTGTGGTTACCTCACCACACCCTACCGGATCAACGAACTCGGCAACATGCTCAAAGCCGTCCTCGGCGGCTGATGCTCACGCTGCATCCGAGCGACTCGATACCGGCGCCCATCCCCTCACGGGTAAAACTCGTTCATGATCGCCTCAATCGAGGCCTTGGGTTTCCTGTTCGCCGTAAAAACTCCCCAGTGTTTTGCGGAAGCATCAGGTGACGTTGCGTCTCCGCCGCCCTTCCAATTCTCGTCAAAGGCCTCAAACAGAATGGTCGGCACTCGCCGTTCCTCAACCCATGCGTAGTGCTGACGCAAATACGCCAGTTGCGCCGCCACCGAAACCTCCCCTTGCATCAACGTGCCTTCGCTGCCCGGACCGATTTCCGTGGGCTCATACTGGGTCGTCCAGCCGGTCTCCCCAAAAACAATCGGCACTCCCGCATGCATCTCCACAATGGAGTCATACACCTCATCCGTCCACGTCATTGCATTCTCCAATTGCTGACTATTCCACAGGGCGTACCCGTGCAGGGTGATGAAGTCGACTTCAGCTGCCACCGCATGCGATTCCGGCTTGTTCCAAAAGTTATAATCATCAGCCGTCGATACCGGTTGGGCCACGGCCGTTCGTACTTCCCGAATCCACGCGTCGGGGCCCACGAGGTGCCCTGACCAGGAGACACATGTCTCATTGCCCACCAATACCGCCAACACGATATCGGGATACTCATTGGCCAACCGAATCGCATTGGCCGCTTGCTCTCGATTGGTTTCCCGCACCGCCTCGCTCGTCTCCGGCGCAATCCATGCCCCGAGCAACAAGCGCAGAGGGAGTCGCTCGCACCGAATCAACGCCAAGGTCCGTTCCGCCACCGGATTGGAATCATACATGCGCAACAACTTCAAGTAAGGGGCGAGCAATCTTAGATCCGCCAAAATCTCCTCCTCCCCGGGGAGCTCGCCATTCGGCAACTGTCCATCCCGATACGGACTGAACGAGACGCCATTTCCGATCCACTGACCATCGACCTCGAATCGTAGATCGCGCCGTCCCCCCCGGCAGCGGTGACGCGGAAGCCGCATGGACTTCCGTTCCCATCCAAAGACACAGCCCAGCGAGGAGAAACAGACGGCGGGGTAACATCATCAACTCATCGCGTCAGTTGCCTCTGCAGACACAACCACCTCTCCATTGACATCGTTCAGTAAAAACCACCTTTCGGTGCTCCCTTTCACCTCTACTTGGTCAGGAGAAGAGTCGTGGCATTACCGCGCGTCACAATCCAATCAACTTCCCCATCGAGATCGACATCCGTCGCGACCACGTCACGCGCATTACCCGGAATGATTACCCCGCTGCGTTCCCCTTCAAGAAACGAGAACCCGCCTCGACCCTCACCGCGGAACAGCGCCCCGAGCCCTCCATCAAACCGACCGATGGTTGGCACCGGCGCAAAGTCGTTTTGGATCACCAATAAATCCACGTTCCCATCGCGATCATAGTCGGCGAGCGCCATGGCGCTATCGGTCCAAACTGAGCCTCCGTCGGCAGCGCACGGAACCGCCAACGCCCGTCCGCTCCGCTCAACAAAACACCACTGCACAGCTCCGTCACCTCATGCCGGTCGGCCTTGCGTAACGTGGTCTCCTCCCACAGTTCCGGCAACGTCGCCTCGGCATAGTCATCAAACTTGCGATACTTGCGCCCCACCTCCGAGATCACCGCGCTCATCCTGCCCCGAGACACGCGCGGGAACTCTTGGCCCTCCAGCGTCATCGCTTCAATCAAGGTGTCTCGGGACCGCGCCCCAACGTCACCGGCGTACAGCACGGCCGGAGCGGTCTCCGTTGCTCGATAGACCGTATTCAATCCCACATTACCGAGGAGGAAGTCGGTCCGACCGTCGGAGTTTATATCGGCCGCCTCAATCAACCGCCACCATCCTGATCCCATCTCGTCTAATCCCATCGCGTGACTCTCATCCGAAAATCCTTTACCTTCCCGATTCCGCCACCAATGCACCCGCCCCCAGTCCATGGTGACCACCAAATCGATCCAACCATCGAGGTCGACATCCGTGGCGACCGCCCCGGTCACCATGCCGGAGCGCGATAACTCCGGTGCCAACCACTCTGCCGCGGTCTCAAAGCGACCGTTGGCATTCCGCCAAACCTGGGACCGCGGCGACTCCGGGTAACGTCCTGGCACCACTCGCCCTCCCAGAAAAACGTCCATGCAACCATCACGATCAAAATCGGCGACGACCACCTCCGGTACTCGTGGTCCATTCAGGGATCGTTCCCGCCGCCGCCGACAATCCGCGACCGCGATCGTTAATCCAAAGTTGGGCTTGATAAGCCGCACTGCCCGCCGGGGCGGCGACTCCACCCTTGGTGACGAGTAGATCCCGATCGCCATCCCCATCCGCATCAAACAATGCCAATGGTCCGTCGTTCACCGCGGCCTCCCGTGGCAACTCCACGCCGGTAAACGTGTCCGTATTTCGATTGAACAAGACTCGGGCCGGCGCATCCCAAGTGCCTCCGATCACCACATCAGGCCGCGCATCACCATTGAGGTCTCCCACCGCCAATCTTGGTCCGACTTGGTTGTGACGAAAGGGGAGTAGCGGTTGCACCGCCGTTTCCGCCACCGGGGGTTCCAGCTGCGTCCACGCGAGGCCCCACGCCTCCGCCCTGTCCGTATACATCGGCTCAGCCCGCATGGTCGCCACCCTGGGTACGATCCCGACCGGTTCCGTAAGGACATACGACCGATTTCCGCTCAAATCGGTGAAGGTCTGCTCGTGACCACTTGGCCAGCGGACCGTGACGCGCTGCATGACGGTCTCCGCTCCGAGTCCAAAATGCAAAATAGGTTCACTCGTCGCCATGTAGCCACGCGCCAGCACCAATTGGCGCACTTGTCTTCCCGCGGGAGTCACCACTTCCACCGTCGCGCCCACTCCAAATCGATTGGATCGTTTCCCTCGCAACGCAAACGTCACGCGCCCGCCGCTCGGGCTGTCGTTCCGGAGCATCGTAACTCCGGATTCATAATTCGAATACACCAGATCGAGATCCCCATCCCCGTCCAGATCGCCCCACGCCGACGCAAAACTCACCTCGACTTCATCTAGTCCCCAGGCCGCGCCCACGTCTTCAAAGGTCAAATCTCCCCGATTCCGATACGCCAGATTGGCTTCATCCAGTCGGGGGCTGTCTTCATCAGGCGAATACGTTGCGCTTGATAATATCGGCATTGTGCAACTCCCGGACCATGCCGTTCGTGACATGCAGATCGAGCCATCCGTCATTGTCCAAATCTTCCCAGCGCGGCGCCCATGTCCAATCGGTCGCAATCAAGCCGGCGAAGCATGGCCACCTCCGCCATGCGTCCCGTTCCCGTATTCAGATAGAGGGCGTTCCGGATATATTGAGGTGTCGTCTCAAAATCGACCGCCGAATCCACCTTCGCTCGAGAATCCGCCATCCCTCGCTGATCCTTGACCGGGGTGGGCGCCGCCATGTCCGCCACCAGAAAATCCATACGGCCATCGTTGTTGATGTCACCCAGATCCGCGCCCATGGCGGAGAACGGAGTATGCGGGACCACCGTCTCCAATCGATTTTCAACCGTGCCGTCTCCACGGTTGTGCCACAACTGATCAGGCATCGAAAAATCGTTAGCCACATACAGATCAGGCCATCCGTCCTCATCGTAATCCCACCAGGTCGCCGAGTGCCCCTGCGTCTCCCCCGTGATGCCCGACTGCACGGTGACTTCCTCGAAGGATGCGCCACCACGATTCCGATACAGACGATCCGGCTGTCCCCGCGGCGCGGTCGAGGCATTGAACAAATTGGTCTGCACCAACACATCCAACCACCCATCCCGATCATAGTCCGCAAACGCGGCCATCCCACTGGCATCCGTCAACGCCAGTCCAGCTTGCTCCGCGCTCTCGGTAAAAATTCCGTTCCCTTGATTCACCCACAACTGATTCGGGAGGTTGAATCAACAAATCATCAGATCTAACCATCCGTCATTGTTAACGTCGGCCCACGCCGCCCCGTTCTGCCATCCGGCCACCGCTTTCGCCTCTTCGGTCAAGCCCAACAACCCCTTCGCCCAGGTTAATCCGTCGGCCACCCAACTGGATTCCGCCAGCATCCCCGCCGCCTCCGTGACTTCCTCGAATCGCCACGCTCCGAGATTACGAAACAATCTGCCCTGTGCCGTCTTGCTCACCACGAACAAATCCGGCCGACCGTCATTGTCATAGTCCCCGATCGCCACCCCGGTCCCAATCGCCCCCACTGTGAATTCCAAATAGCGATCCCACCACATCTGCGGGTCGGCGAAACGGTTTTCGGTGCAGACTCCGGTGCGCTCGGCAGACATCTTCGTAAACCGCATCGTATGTCCGTCCCCCGACTTCGCAGCCAATACCCGCCCCACCGATTGCGCCGCCCATGCCACGACCGGCCAAACTGCCAACCCCATGGCCATGATTCTGATTTTCACACCCCCAAACATTATCGGTCGGAGCGTGATGCGCCTGCGCTCGTCCAGCAAGGGCTGGATTACCAAATCCTGATCTCGCGTCCACTCCGCGGGTTCTCGCCTGCTCGACCAAGTCTTGCTCCTGCGCTCCGGGATCGATTGCTTGCCCCTTCTCCGTTCCATATCCTTGCCACGCTTCACCGTCTCATCCCTGTGGATCCCCTTGCTCTGCGTCGCTATGGGTATCGCCGCGTGGCAACACCACTAACGTTCGGCGCATTTGCTAGCCGCCTCCGCCCTGCCCCCTTGGTCCGTCGACGCGGCGGTGCCTGACCCGACTTCCGCCACGGGTTACGTGGGCGAACGACGCCACCAGCTCGTAGCCGGAGGCAATCGCGAAGCCATGCGGTGGATTCGGTCCACTCAAGCGATGCTCGCCGGGGGGGGATTGGCGCCAGCGCCACGACATGCTGGAAAACGCCCCGGAAGGTCACGCCGTCTCCACTCCTTCGCTCTACCGCGCATGGCTGGGTGTGGTCGCGCTAATGCTCGGTGGTGACGGCCTTGGCGTCGAATTCGCCGCGCGCTGGGCCGACCCGTGGTTGCACCTTGTTCTTACGCTTTCCGTCAGTGGTTTACTCGCCTGGCGCATGGGGGCCTCCGCCGGCTTGGTCACCGCTCTGAGTATGGCTCTCGCCTTCCCGCTAGCCCATGACTTTTCCCCCGGCGCACCCCACCAACTCGCCTTAGCCTCCGTCATTTCGACCGTATCCTTGGTCTGCTTGCTCATTGGAGTCCATCACCCCCCACGAGCCTGGCGATGGTTCGTGATCTCCGCCCTCTTGGCCGGGTTGGGCAACTGGATCGCGCCTGCACGTCAAACCGTTCTGCTCTTAGGCACCTTAATCGCAGCCGCCTTGCTGGGTTGGCGAGACCGCACCGCCCTCAACTTACCTTGGCGAACATAGGCTACCACCGGCGCCATCACGACGATGCTGTGTTACCTGCTAGAATACGCCCCGGACCACCTCTCTTTCAATACTCGCGTCAACCATCCTGCGCTCGCTTTTACTGGGCTGGGCGCCGGGGAACTCCTGCACTGTCTCCTCGATAGATTGCGCAACCACACCCCATGGGGAGGCAGTAAGGCGCGCATCATCTCTAGTTCTCTGGCCGCCCTGGCGACCCTCGCATGGCCCAGCGCACTCCTGCTTTCGAGCACCGACAATGCTTTCACGAGTACTCCCCCCGATCGCCATTTGACCGCCACCGGCCCCTGGGAGGGAAATCACCTCTTTGATTCCTTCGGCGCCCTCGGGACAACCATCCTACTGCCCATTTTCACCCTCGTCGTGACGATCTGGGTGCTACGCCGAAGAATCGGTGACGCTTCATTGCGCCGCGCCGTTTTTATCGCCAGCGGGCCGGTGCTAGTCGCCACCGCGTTTGCCTGTTTGCAACTTTCGTGGTGGCCCGCCGCCGATGCGCAACTCGTCGTGCTGGCCGCAGTCGCCGCCGTTGCGGGATTCTCGCAACTTAACCTCCAACGGCTCTTCCTACTGGTCTCCGTTTGCGCCATCGTCGTGCTCCCGGGCTTGTTCACGCATGGACCTCGTGCCCCAACCGACAACCTGGCCGATTCTTTGGCGTCGTCCGAAGTCGTCAGTTCCATCGAGCGCGACCTTGCTCACTGGCTGCATCGCCGCACCCCGGCCGCTTCCCCCGTCGTCCTGTCCTCGCCCCACTTGACCCCGGCCCTCGCCTACTATGGCAGTATCCACGGTCTGGGCACGTTGGGCGTCGAAAATGCCGCCGGCGACATGGCGGCCATTCGCATGGTCCGTGCCACTTCTCCCGCGGAGACCATCGCCTTGCTCGAAGCCCATGGCGTCTCCCACATTGTGCTGCCATCCTGGGATACTCTGCTGGACAATTATGTGCGCATCGGCCGCAAACTCCCCGGCGATGCCCCTCTCCCCGAGGATACATTTCTCCATGCCATCAGTCGCTGGGCGCTACCTTCATGGCTGCAAGCCGTGCCTTATCCGTTGCCTCAGATAAGCGGACTGGAAAACGACACGGTCGTCGTTTTCGAACGCACTGCTGAATCCAGTGAAAGACTCGCCCTCGCTCGACTGGCCGAGTATTTCCTCGAAATCGGCAATGGTGCCGGCGCCGCCAATCTGCGCGAACGCCTACGCGCCTTCGCCACCGAGCCCGGGACCCTCCCCTCGCTCGGGCAAATCGATTCCGCCCTCGGCGACCGCGAGGCCTTGGCCCGCACTCTCACCGCACTGCACAGTGCCGTCGCTTCCGGTGAAGCCGACTACCTGCCATGGGATCGACGCGTCAGCCTCGCCATCCTCCTGACTCAAATTCGGCTCCTGGCGCCAGCCAAAATCCAAATGCAGCAATGCATGGACTCCATGGACGCCGAGTCGTTGCACCGTATCTCGGCCGGCACTCTGCTTAAATTCATCGCGCTATCGCGTATCCACGAAACGCCCTTCCCCCATTCAGAACTAGAGTCACTGGCTCAATGACTGCTGCCTCCGAAGTATCGGCAACGGCTCAATAAGTAATCCGCCCCATCCGCGGCTCTGAAACAGGAGGATCAGACCAACGTCCCGCCGCGCTGAATCAGATCCCGATACCAATAGAACGAATCCTTCGGCGTGCGTACTTGGGTCTGATAATCGACGTGCCCCAAGCCAAAGCGGTCCTTGTAGCCCTCCGCCCACTCAAAGTTATCCAAAATCGACCAGTAGAAGTAGCCTTGCACATCTGCGCCGTCAGTGATCGCGCGCGACACCGCGGTTAAATAGCGCGTCATAAAGTCAATCCGCTGCGGGTCGTGCGCCTTTCCGTCGAGGTGGACAAAATCCGTGTTACAGAACCCATTTTCTGCAAATACGATCGGGAGCTTGTAACGCTCGGTCTGCCAACGGGCGGCCCAATAAATCGCATCCGGCGCGATGTTGAGCCACGGTAAGGTGCCGCGAGGATTTCCAATGCCCCACCCTTCGGGCGAGAGCTCGGCTTTGCCATCGGGCCCCGCCTGCACCTTCGAACCCGAATAACAATTATACGCCAAGTAATCAATGGGCTCGGAGATGAGCGCCATGTCGGCATCCGTGATCGTCGGGAGGTCCTTCTCGAAGTTTTTTAAGCCTTCCTCCGGATAGTTACCCAAGACAATCGGGTCCGCCCACCAGGCCAGATTCCACATACGCTCCTCCACGCACCTGAAGTAACGCCCCCGGGCGGCCTCAATATCCTCCGCTGAATCCGTGGCCGGAATCGGCTCACGCGAAGTATGCGCAATCGAAATCTGCTGCGGCCCCTGACAATGCGCGCGCAAAACCTGCACGGCTCTGCCGTGTGACTTCAGGAGAATGTGTGCCGCCGAGAGGCAATTTTCATACGACTCTTTCAACCCGGGCGCGAACATGCCGTCCTGATAACCCGACCCGAGAATCACCGGTGGCTCGTTGATCGTCATCCAGTGGTTGACTCGGGCGCCTAGTCGCTTCGCCACCACGGCGGCGTAGTTCCCAAACCAGTCGACCATATCCGGATTCATGAATCCGCCCTTTCCCTGCAATGCCTGGGGCAAATCCCAGTGAAACAAAGTCACCCACGGTTGAATCCCCGCCGCGAGCAGACTATCGATGAGATCGTCATAAAATTTCAAACCCGCCTCCTTTACGGCTCCCGTGCCTTCCGGCAGAATCCGAGACCAAGAGAGTGACAGGCGATAGGCCTTGATGCCCAATTCCCCCATCAACTCAACGTCTTCCCGCCAGCGGTGATAATGGTCGCAAGCCACATTTCCGGTGTGGTTTTCAAAAACCTTTCCCGGTGTCTGCGAAAATACGTCCCAAACCGACGGTCCTCGACCATCGAGGTTCCAGGCACCTTCGATCTGATAAGCCGCGGCTGCTGCGCCCCAGGTGAAATCTTTCGGAAAACTCATACGCTAAAAACGCCTACCAAGATAATATTTCTCAGTGCCGTAAAGCGATCCGTTGAGTAGGATGCTCGTTATCACCGATCCATCTGGTGCAAGTTAACCAGCCTACTCCTCCTAAAACCCCTGACCGAAAACGTAATTCCTACTCTGCGATAGAAATCTGCGATAGAAATTACGCTCACGTTTTATCACGCTCCCCCAAATTCATGAAACTACGCCTTTCTCTCCTGCTATCCCTGTTCTTGGCAGCAAGTAGCTTTGCCCAAAAATTCCCGGGCCTCGCCCAAACTCCGCCCATGGGTTGGAACAGCTGGAACACGTTTTCCAGCAACATCAGCGAAGACCTCGTGAAGGGCGTCGCCGATGCCATGATCGCCAACGGTATGCGAGACGCTGGCTACGGCGAGACGCTGGCTACGAATACATCGTGCTCGACGACACGTGGTCCCTGCGCGAACGCGACGCTCAGGGCAATCTGGTCGCCGATCCGGCCAAATTTCCGTCCGGCATGAAGGCACTCGCGGACTATGTTCACGCCCGCGGCTTCAAGCTCGGCATTTATTCATGCGCCGGTTCCAAAACCTGTGCCGGCTATCCCGGATCGCAAGGGCACGAATATCAGGACGCGTTGATGGGGCATCGACTACCTGAAATACGACTGGTGCTACACCGAAACCCGCGACGTTCGCGAGGCCTACACCACCATGCGTGATGCGCTCTTCGCCGCCAAACGCCCGGTCGTCTTCTCCCTCTGCGAAGAGGGACGCTCCAAGCCTTGGGAATGGGCCGCCGACGTCGGGCCACCTCTGGCGCACCTCTGGCGCACCTCCGGCGACATCTACGACTCATGGGACGGCTACAAAATGTGGAAAATGGGCTGGAAGCGTATCCTCGACCGGCAGACGGCGTTGGTCGACGATTGGGGGCCCAACGGTATCGCCAAATTCGCCGGTCCCGGCCATTGGAACGACCCCGACATGATGGAAGTGGGTAACGAAGGGCTCTCCATCGCTGAATCTCGCGCTCACTTCAGCCTTTGGGCCATGCTCGCCGCCCCACTGATGGCCGGCAACGACGTGCGACACATGAGCGATGAAATTATCGCCATCATGACCGACCCCGATGTCATCGCCGTCAACCAGGACAAACTCGGCAAACAAGGCTTTCGCGCCCTCGGCGAGGATGCCGCCGGCATTGAAATTTTCGTCAAGAAACTCAGCGATGGCGAATGGGCCATATGCGCCCTCAACACCGCCACCGACGCCCAGGAGCTCACCATCCCTTTTCATCGCTTCTACATGCTCGGCGAGACAAAAGAACTCTATGACGTTTGGTCCAACGAGGTCGTGGGTATGTCCGATCAGGACTTCACGCGCGAAGTGGGCTCCCACGACGTCATGATGTTCCGGCTGCGCGAACCTGCGAAATAACACCAACAAGTGCTTCGCGGGCACTGGGCGAGGCCGTTCTTCGGTCCGCCCCGTGGGAGCATGGAGGTCGACTCGGTAGACTGCGCGTCTCTCGACGCTCGTCGTTAATAGGTGTCGACCAACGACCGCCAACTCAGGTTCTGCTTCACCTTCGCCGCCGTCGCCTTACGTCGCAGTTTGATCGTGATCGCCTTCGATTCGTCCGGATACAGTTCAAAGAAATTATCGCTCGGTAATCTACGCCGCCCACATCGAAGGCAAATCGGTGCTGCAAAACGGGTGAACTAAACGTCAACTCCGCCGTGCACTCATCCTGCATCCTTACTTTGCAGCGGACCTTGCCTCGCGGCAGATGCATGAATCGGGGCGAAGCGAGAAATACTGTGTCCTCACTGACTCGCTCGCTGTCGATCTCCAAGGCTATCCTCACGTAGACGTCGTCGTGGCTGGTCTTCTTAAACAGCTTGTGCAAATCGAGCGTCTTTTGTTTCACGCTTTCCCCGGGACGTAACACCACCCGCTTCGACCCTCCACCGAGACGACTGCCATCGATGTGCATGAGGTCCCATTGCATCACTCCGTTAGCTGGAGTGGGGGCATCGTATACCGTGTAGAGATGCGCCTCATCCATCGTCGACTTGCGGTAGTTCCCAATCGTCGTCTGTTCATCGCCCGGCACGTGGGCCGAAACCAATGCCGGCGCATAAAACTAGCGGGCGGCATAATGCAGCGCTTTCCATCGACCGGTCAACTCAATCGAGCTCCACGACACCACCGGCCAGCAGTCATTGAGTTGCCAAGACAGCGCGCCCATGCACCGCGGCATCAACCGACGATAATGCTCCACCCCCATTTGCATGCACCGGTCTTGGTTTAATTGAGACAGGTAGATCAGATCGTCCTGCGATTTCGGGAACCGATACTGCCGGGATACATAATTCAGAATGATCTGGTTGCCCGCCGCGTTCTTTTGATGGTTCTCCATCGTCGGTCCGAACACGTTGTTATCATCTTTCGGGCCAAAAGTCGCATTGGTCGCGGGCGAACTGTAGCTCTGCATCCCAAATTCGGATACAACTCTAAATTTCCAAAGCTCGTATGATTTGATCGGCTTGCGCGAATGCCACACGTCTCAAAAATGTGAATCTCCCTACGTCTCTCCCGCTTCATGCCCATGTGTGCCTTCCCGTCGCCACGGCGATGAGGGCCAATAAGAGGTGGTCGCATCATTTTCCGCTACGCTCTCCGGGAGCATCTCATGAAAGATCTTCTCGTAGGCCGTGCGTATCTCGATCTTTTCCGGGTCGGTTACGGTCTCACGATTCAGCATCCAGATTTCATTGTTGCCGCACCATAGCGCGAGACTAGCCCGGTGTCGTAGTCGTCGGATTTGAGCTTCGGCCTCCGGTCGTACCAGCTCTCGGAATCTCTCGTCCACCGGATACAACGTGCAGGCGAAAGCAAAGTCCTGCCATATCATCAAACCGAGTTCGTCGCAGGTATCGTAAAAGTCCTCGCTCTCCTAGATCCCCCCGCCCCAGACCCGAATCATGTTCATGTTCGCCTCAACCGCGGCACGGAGATCACGTTCATAATCGGTCCGCCCCAATCCGACAACAAAACTGTGCGCCGGAATCCAGTGCGCGCCTTTGGCAAAGATGGGGCGCCCGTTCACCAGACAACGGAACCGCTCCCCCCCCACTCATCCTGCGATAAGTCCAACTTGATGGTGCGCAATCCTATGCGCCGTTTCCCATAACCCACCGTCCTCTCCGCGCCATCGCGCACCTCGATCTGCAGATTGTAGAGCGGCTGATCCCCTTGTCCCGCCGGCCACCACAATTGCGGATGCTGCCCCTCCACGGTCTGGCCTTCCCCTTTGCCGACTGTGATATTCTCCAACGTCAGCTTCCAATGGCAGCTCACCTCGGGATCGGGACGGGCCAGCTCGAGGGTCAACTCGATCATCACCGCCCCCCGTATCCGTGTGATTCTGTTTGATTGCGACATTGTCGAGTCGGTGGGTCGACCAGGCTTCCAATGTCAGAGGACGCCACACGCCCGCCGTCACCAAACGCGGTCCCCAGTCCCATCCGAATTGGCACTGCTCTTTGCGAATTCGATTCGAATTTCCCACCGGATCGTTGAACTCCCGGTAGGTATTTCCTTCGTGGTGCGATGCCAGATACTTCATGGCACTACCAAAATGAATGAGGAGCTCGTTCGCTCCATTCTTGAGCTGCTTTTTCACATCCCACCGAAAGGGTGTGAACATGTTCTCCGTCCGGGCGATGACCTTGCCGTTCAGAGTCACCGTCGCCACCGTATCAAGCCCCTCGGCCACCAACTCCACCATTTCTTCCGCCAATTGCGCCGCCGTCACCTTGAACTGCGCCCGGTATTCCCAGTCGCGTTCCTCAATCCACTGAAGCTCCAGTTCGTTGGTCCCGAAAAATGGATCCGGGAGCAGTCCATTACGACGCAGATCCAAATGCACACAGCCGGGCACTTGCGCCGGTAACCATTTCTTGGTCGAAGCGTCTCGGAAACTCCATGAAGCGTGGGAGAGGAATTGTTGTAGCATGGGAAAATGGGACGAAGCTCGGAACGGAAACGAAAATGGAAAGAGGCGAGCAAGTGGGTTGTCCTGCCCGGCCGCATAAACAAACTAACGAAAGCTGGCACACATAGTAATGAGATTGATTATCCCACTATAGAGATTTGCTCGTCCAACCAGAGACTTGGTCCGTTTGCCCCATCTCGGGAACTGCTTGTTAGTGTGACGAAGACGCGACGGTGTGGGGTTGACGCCTGCCCAATCGCGTTGCCCGATGTCCTCCGGTTACTAAGATTTATTGTCCCTTCCCGCTGTCGCCATGCCTTCTCTTCCTCTACCCTCTCGTCTCCGATTCCTTATTAGTTGCCTGCTTGTTATCAGCGGGGGGGCCTTGAGTCTGGCGGCTGCCCCGGTCGAATTCACCTTTCGCCCCTCCTCCTCCGAAACCAATGCCTTTCCCCGCGACATTTGGGCCACTCTGGAGACCCCCGACGATCAACGCATTAGCCTTCCCGCCTATTACGTCGGAGATGGGCAATGGGCCGTCCGAGCCCGCGCCGATCAAAAAGGAAACTACCGCTTTTTGTCCGTCTCGGAAGAACGTGACGGGCTCAATGTAGCGCTGCGCTACGAACTGAACGGTCGGGACCGTCTCCGTGTGCGCGATGTCGATGACGCTCGCGGCCCAATTCGCATCGACCCTCAATCCGGCACCCGCTTCGTCAACGGGCGCGGCCAATTTTATCAACCACTCGGCGGCAATCTGCCGTGGGCCGACGGCGCATCGCCAGAATCCTACTACCCTGCCGCATTCGCAGAGTTCCAGGCCGCCGGACTCAACTGGACCCGCATCTGGATGTGTCATTGGGGACAACTTAATCTCGACTGAGTCGAGCCTGATCATGGCTCGCAACCCGAACTCGGCTCGCTCGACCTCGAGGTCGCTCTCCGCCTGGACCGCATTATCTCCGCTGCCGAAACCCACGGTGTCCGGTTGCAGCTCGTCCTTCAGCACCATGGTCAATACACGACGCTGAACGATACTACTTGGTCGGATAATCCTTGGAACGTCGCCGTCGGAGGATTCCTCGATTCCCCTGATGACTTCTTCACCAACGACCAGGCTCGCCAACTGACTCGCGACAAATACCGCCACATCGTCGCTCGCTGGGGCTATTCCTCGTCCATCATGGCCTGGGAGCTATTCAACGAGGTCAACTGGACGAACTCCCGCCAAGGGGATGCGGCCAAAAATGCCACCGTCGCGGCATGGCACACCGAAATGGCCCGCCTCCTCCGTCGCTACGACGTGCACGATCATCTCGTGACGACCAGCGACAATGATGTCCATCACGCGTTGTGGGACGCCATGGACTACTATCAACCTCACATTTACCCCAACAACGGGATCTTGGGTGTGCAGACCTTGGAACTCGACCCCTCCACTTTGGATCGACCGATTTTGTATGGAGAAATGGGCGACAATAACATGTCCGGGCTGACTTCCGAGCAACGCACCTCCGGGGTCGCGAACCCGCTGCTCGCTTGGTCCGGCCTCTTCGGCCTGGCAACTCAACCCGCGCAGATGTGATATATCGAAACCGTGCGCCCGAACGATCTATGGCCCGAGATCGAATCTCTGGGCCAGTTTGCACGCGCGAGCGGCTTGCTCCGTCAGCCTCTTCCGCGTCGGTCTTTCCCCGCCATATTGAGCGATGACGTCAGTTCTCTCTATCTTCAGGGCGGCTTTCAGTGGCATCCCGGCGCGGCTCCCGAACTCACCGTGCCAACGGATGGCCGCGCAGAGACGGCTCTGATGGCGTTTCGTTGTATCTTCGCCGGCAAATCTCGCTCCGACCAATTCCCCAACCAAGCGACCCTCCACCTCAACTACCCCGCCGCTGCCATCGCCAGACTGGATCTTCACAGCATGGGCAACCGGTGGTGGGTCCCTCCGACGGCCGTCCCGTGATCGATGAGCAATGGCCCGCCGCCGCGCCCTCGCGTCCCGTCCCTCGCGATCTCTCGTTCTCTATTCCCATCGGCTACGGCGCCCACACCTTGGTAATCGAAAACCCTGCCGGACCAGATTGGATTGAGCTGCAAGGCATCGATTGGGGCGTGCCGGTGCCATCCCTAGTCGCCGTCGCCCGACACGGCGCGAACCGCGTGGTCTTGTGGGTGCGTCATCGGGACAACCTGCTCTCTGCGACCGACGACGAGGAGCTCACCCCTGCTCAAGGCAGCGTGCAAATCCCCGATGTGCCCGCGGGGCAATTGGAAAATCACGTGGTGGGATGTAGCCGCCGGTCGCGCGGGAGACTCACAAGTTTACCCCCACGATGGCGGCACCTTATCGGTTAGCACTCCTCCCGTCCTCCGCCATACTGCAGCGTGGCTCGAACGAGTGAAATAACCCTTCTTCCGCCAGAACGGTCCCGAGCGGCCGTGATCACTGCGGCTATTCTCGACCATCAGGCTCCGAGACCATTCAACCTAGAAAACGCATGTAACAAAGTTAGGTTATCCAGTCGGTTAGTGGGTTTCAACCGTGCCCACCCCGACTCATCTGCCAGGTGAACGAATCGATGCCTGCGACGGACCGTAACTCGTTCTAACTTCGTGCCCCTCGGTCTCTTCTGTAACAGAGAATTTCGGAATCTAGGTTCATCGGCAGATTAACCGTCTGTCTGGTTATCGAACGCCCTGATGGTGACCTGACCTGAGTCCGGTGAGATCATATTCATCTACCTAAATACGTGGACTGGATCCCAAATACATGCCGGAAGGAGCTTCGGTATCATCTCCTAATTCATAACTTATCTTGCGTTCGAAGACTTCCCGTAGTGCGACGTCTTCGAGTTCCAGTTTCTCCAGTGAAACCACCATCGACCGCGCTCCGCGGCGCAATTGCTTCACTCGTTTGGAGACCACATTCACCAAAATATTGGCGTCGTCGATCACTTCGAGAGTCTGTAGTAGATAGTCGTTTCGCATGAAATTCGGGATCTCTCCGACCAGCTATGCCATGAAAATTTGCTTCATGATCTAATATGACGGAACGCGCATTTTAGAAATTCCTTTCTACAACCACGATACAAATCCATCCCTGCACTCCAGATTCACTCCAAGGAGTTCGCCCAACAACAGGTTGGACAATGTGAAATTATCTCAATGTCTCGTTCTTCCTCTCCTCGATCCAGAGATTGCCACCAACTTTCCACCACTTTGTGCTCTGACGCGTTCACCATGCCGTCGTCCTCACCTACCTTTCTACTACAATCACCCGGCACCGAGGCGGAATTCTCAGCCTACTTTGACCTGCGCTGGCGTATATTACGGCAACCTTGGCAACAACCTCGTGGTTCCGAACAGGATGAGCTGGAATCGTCGAGCTTTCACCTTACGGCCGTCTGCGACCAACAAGTGGTCGGCGTCGAGCGGCTGCATTCCCCTTCGCCAAAGACCGGACAAGTGCGTTACATGGCCGTCTCCCCCCAGTTCTCCCGTCGGGGGATTGCCAGTCAAATTCTGATGGCCTTGGAAACTCAAGCCAGTTCCCAAGGGCTTCAGGAGCTCCGCCTCAATGCCCGTGAAACGGCTCTGGGATTCTGCCGCCACCACTTACTTGGATGACGGTCCCGGCCCAAATTCCTTCGGTATCCCCCACCGTACGATGCTCAAACTCCTGCCGTCGTCACCGCAACCCTGAACCCCCGACTGTCCGTTTGAGTTCCGAGCGGACGTTTTACCCGGACCCACCCTGCGCAACCGATTTGATTTTATCCCATAAACGCAGTTTACATAAGAAAACGCATGTTACAAAATCATGTTATCCAGTCAGTTAATGAATTCCAACCGTTCACCCACCGACTCACCCGACAGGCAGGGCTATTTCATAATAAAATGTAAGTTACAGGTAGATAATATTATATGTAATTTACAATGAACTTTTCCCGGCATGTCCGACCAGAGTCGGCAAATGTTTGAGAAAACGACCCGTCCAAACCGCCATCAGAGATACCTGCTGGATAATGCCACGATCCGGTTGCTCAACGATCAAGCAGAGATAGAGCGATGGAACGACCTGATCCGCACTCACCATTATTTGCGCAGTTCGAACGTGGCGGGAAAAGCGCTGCGCTACGTGGTGGAAGAGGCAGGGAAATGGGCGGCACTGCTCTCGTTCAGCTCCGCAGTCTACCATCTTAAAGGCACGCGACAGCTGCATTGGCTAGGAAGCATGGCAGCGCCTCGAACTGCTCGTTGCCAACAGCCGCTTGCTGATTGTTGGGTCGTCGCGCTCCATGCCCAATCTGGCGTCCCAAAGCCTCTCGCTGGCGCTCAGACGCCTGCGCGAAGACTGGCGTGGTGCTTTTGGCTCGGAACCTGTCGCAGTCGAGACCTTCGTGGATCCGGAGTTTTTCGAGGGCACTTGCTATAAGGCCGTCAACGGGACGGTGGTAGGTTCGAGCCAGGGGTTCGCCCGCCAAGCGGCAGATTTTTACCAGCATTACGGCAAGCCCAAGACGATTCTGATGTATCCACTGCGGCAGGACTTCAAGGAGCTGCTGTGCCGCGAGGAGCTACCCGAGCCCTACCATGGCTACTGCCAGCAGCAGCAAAAGCGGTATCCGCGCCTTGCCGAAGGTAAGGCGATCGGCTCGCTAATGGAAGCCTTTAGGTTGCTCGAGGACCGGCGCGAGCACAAGGGGCGCCGATATCGCCTCTCCGGTTTGCTCGGCGTGGTCGTTTGCGGATACTTCGCGGGGTACCGCTCGCTGGAGCAGTGCGCCGCCTTCGCCGCTGCGTTGAATCAAAGGCAGTGCCGCAGCTTCGGCTTCTGGCGTGCCCCCGGCACCGGCAAGCTCGTCGCCCCCTCCCATACGACACTATGGCGAGCCATTTGCGCTGCGCAGCCAGAGGCCTTCGATAAAGTCGTGGAAACATGGCTCCGGCAGCATCAGCACGACGCCCCGCAGGCCATCGCCATCGACGGCAAGGTGATCAGGGCGACGGCGACACCCGCCAATCCTGAGGCCTTGAGCGTCTCGGCGATCAGCCATAGCCTAAGGGATTTTTTTTTCAGCAACCTTTGCGTCAGGGGAAAGAACCACGAGCCGCAGGCCGTCGTCGATCTGCTCGGCAAGATCGGTCCGATCGATGGAACGCCCGTAACCATTGACGCCCTATACTGCCGCAGGACGCTAGCCCACAGCATCGTGCAGGAGCACGGAGCCGATTATCTGATGAGCGTGACGGGCAACCGCCCGGCGCTGCGCAAGGCCATCGGCAAAAGGATGGATGCCAGCGAGGTCAGGAAGATCTTCACCCTGGAAAGGGGCCATGGCAGGACCGAGCGCCGCAGCATCGCAGCGATCGACGCCAGCCCGACCGACCTGACCCTTCGCGGCGCAGGCCGGCCGGATCACCCGAGAGCGCGAGAACCTCACGACAGATAAAAAACAAATCCAATGCATCGTTTTCGTGACCAGCCAAGATTGCACCCAAGCCGATCCGGCCAAGCTACTCGCTCAGGCCACAGGACATTGGAAGATCGAGAACGCTCTTCACTACCACAAAGACGCTTCCATGGGTGAAGACCGATGCTACGCCCGTAAATGGCCAACGATCTCGCTGCTCGCAACGATTAGATCCCTGGTGATCACCGTGCTTGGCAGACTCAAAGAGTCGCTGCCATGCGTCCAAGAGGCTATGCGCCAACGCCTACAACGCGGTTAGCTTCGCAACCAAGCCCCTCAAAATCGTTTTCAATAACCTTTCTTGAAATTGCCCTGCCTGCCAGGTGATCGAATCGATGCCTGCGACGGACCGTAACTCGTTCCCACTTCACGCCCTTCGTTCCCTTGTATGTTCGAACCGATGTGAAGAACAAGCGAGGACGGAGCCGAATGCAGCCTCCGAGAATGGACCATAGAGTTCGTCGCAGGAGGCTGCATTCGGCGCGAATGCACATGCGAGGTAAATGCCTTGAATGATGCTCGCCAGGGTGCGGTGCAGACTGGCCGTCTGCACCGCACGGCAACCCAGAGGCCGATTTGTTACCCGAGGATTTACCTCGAACAGAAGCCCTGGGCCCGGGTTGCCGACCTGGTTGAACTCGAACCGCTGAGAGAGCCCTGAGCTCGTATAACAAGATGGAGCAAACCACCCCTGAAAATCAAATCACCTATGTTGGTGTGGATATCGCCAAAGATCGTCTCGACTACACCGTCGATGATACTCGCTATGCCCACGTCGAGAACACCCACCGAGGCCACCGAGCCTTGATCAAGCACCTCCAGAGCCTGCCCAATGCCCGGGTCGTATGCGCAGCGACTGGCGGCTACGAGCGTGCCATTGTCGCCGCATTGCTCTTGGCCCAGATCCAAGTCTGCGTGGTCAAATCCAGGACGTGTGTGCGTCTTTGCCCGCGCCGCCGGCTTTGCTCGCCAAGACCGACCCACTCGACGCTCAACTGTTGCGCCGCTTTGGGTTACAAATGAAGCCACGCCTGCACCGTGCCCTCGACGAAGCGGCCGCTACCTTGCGTGAGCTGCTCGACTATCGCCGGCAGATCAGTGATCAACTCGTCGCCACAGGCAACCGGTGCGAGTTGGCTGGACGCATTTTGCGTGAACGTCTTGAGATCCTGCGGGCGCTTTTAGCCACCGAGCTCGAACAAACCGATGCACTGATTAAAACGCACATCCACGAGGACGACCGTCTACGCACCAAAGCCGCTCGACTGCGCGAACTCCAAGGCGCAGGACCCGTGCTCGCCGGCCACCCTGCTCGCCTACGGGCCTGAACTCTGAAAAATCGAATCGGGCCAACTCGCCGCTCTGATCGGTGTGGCCCCGTTCGCCCACGACAGCGGGCGGCGACATCGTTGCCGACATGTGCGCGGCGAGCGTCATTCCGTGCGCCAGGTCCTCTACATGGCGGCGGTCTCTGCCATCCGATGTAACCCTGTCATGCGCGCGTTTTATCGGCGCCTCGTTGAGGCTGGGAAACTGAAGAAAATAGCCCTTATCGCGGTCATGCGCCAAATGCTACATGCTCTCAATCTCTTGGCCGCTAATCCCAACTTTGTCCTTGTTCGCTAACACCGCTGCTTCTGTCACATCCCACTTCGGAATTTAGGATGATTCGCCTGAGGGCGAACCATCATCCGATCGCAACTCACGCCGTGCGTCACCCCGTGCCTGATCGGCCACTGGTAAGTCGTCTCTGGCCTGCGGCGCGGGCTCTCGACCGCAGGCGGCACTACGACCTGGCCGCGACCGATGTCGAGTTTCAGCTGGTTGTAGACACGTAAATACCCGACCACACGATTTTACACGATTTCCCAACGCCCCGTAGAGCACCGGCTTATCCTCCGGTACCATGTTCGGGCGGGGCGGCGCCCCAGATGAGCCACACCGACACATAGTCGTCCACAGCGCCCGAAACATCATAATCGTCCCAACGGAAGGTCGTGCAGCGTCGCCTTGCGTCGGTTGCGTCGGTTGCGTCGGTTGCGTCAACCCACGGGACGTCGTTGATGAAGAAAGCTTAATCACTCGACGAAGCCAACCCTCCGGTCCCTCTGCAGTCATAAAATCGCTGCCAATCGCGAGCGCCCTGATGCTCAATTGCTACCGCTCGTCTCGCGCGATCTCAAACAATCCTCGACCACCATTCTACCGCTCGGCTTAACGGCGAATTTGATCGATAGACCGCATCGATTCGGCCATTTCCGACTGTCAGATACAGGGAGGCTGGCATGGTTTTCGACAGTGATTGGCAATTTAAGCCGCTCTACGCTATGCGACACCTCAGGTTCACTCTAACTCAGCCTCCTAGTTCAAACACCGATGCTTCAAGTTGAGTGCATCAGTGACGATTGGCTTACTACGCTTTGCGTTTGCGATTTCCAGAAGATCGTCGACACTGAACGCTTAGTAGATCGCGCCGATCTTTCACACTCGGCGAAATCCACAAATTCCTGCTCATGACTGGTTTAACACCGCTTCACTTGATCCTGCTATCCGCTGACGAAGTCCTCGTCTCGGACCTGATCACCGAGCTTGAAACCATCGGTTATGCGGCTTCGATCGAAACCTCCTCCACTCCGGATCGACTCTCGGCATCCGATCAACGCGGAAAGTGGCAATTCGCGTTGCTCGATACTGAATTCCTGCCGGCCAACGCAGACTCCATTGCACACGTTCACCACTCCTGCGGTCGTGCGATTCCCATCGTTTTCATTTCCGGCCACGAAGTTACCGCATCCGAATGCATCAGTGTCCTCGATGCCGGCGCCGTTGCCTTAGTACCTCGGCAAGCGCCTTCCCGGATCGCCGTCAATATAGTCCGAACCCTGCGCTTAGAATTCGTGCATCAACAGCACGAGAACAACATGCGCCTAATCGCCGCCAGCGACCGCCGATTCGCCACCATATTTGATGCGAGTCCCATACCTACCGTCATGACCGAAATGGAAACAGGTCAGATATTGGAAGTGAACCCCACCGTCGAAAAATTGCTGGGGATGTCCCGCGAGCAAATCATTGGTCGTGAGTCCAGCGATTTTGGCGTCTGGAGAGACCACGCTCAACGCCGGCGCTTCATTGCCGACGCCCTCTTCGGCGGCGCCAGCCATACCATGGAGCGGCAGCTGCATGTGCATGTGCCCGCTGGGTCCACCCTGACCGTGCTGATATCCTTCTGCCGCATCGAATTGGAAGGTAAAAACCGCCTGCTCATCATTATGCAGGATATCACCACCCGCAAGGCCGCCGAGGACACTTTGCGCGAAAACGAGGAACGTTACCGCCTCCTCGTCGAAAACTCCCACGACCTGATCTGGGAAATAGATCCTTGTGGGTTGATGCGTTATGTCAGTCCCAACCACACCACCGTCACCGGCTACCTCAGTGACGAGCTGGACGGCCAACCCGTCGTTAACTGCATCCACCCCGACGAACAAGCGAAGGCCACCAACATCCTAGACACCTCGGACCAACGCGCCGAACTCTGCCTCCGGTTTCAGCACCGCAAGGGTCACGGGCTCACCTTGGAGTCGTCCCAGCAGTCTTATCGGATCCACGATGGCTCCCGCCGTGCTGTCGTCATCTCGCGCGATATCAATCCGCGTCCCTGCAGGCCGACGAAGACCGCCACATGCTCGAGCAACAATTGCGACAAGCCCAGCAAATGGAAGCCACCGGCACGCTGGCAGGAGGCATTGCTCACGACTCAACAACATCCTCACCGCCATCTTCGGCTACCTGCAACTCGTCCAACTCGAGACCCCCGCCGACTCTCCCGTGCGGGAGGAACTCGCCGGCGCTCTTAAAGCCAGCGCGCGCGCCCTCGTCAGCCAGATCCTCACCTTCAGCCGCCGCCGCGAACAAAAACGCGGCCTGGGCAAACTGTATCCGCTTATCAATGACGCTCAGCGCCTGCTCCGCGCGTCCCTCCCCGCCACCATCGATTTTAAGGTGGAAATCGACGAATCTTCCCCCTCCGTCCTTTGCGACGCGACCCAGATTCACCAAATCATCATGAATCTGGGCCCCAACTCCGGCCATGCCATGCGGGATCACGGCGGCGTGCTCACTATCCGCCTGACTCAAGGCGAGTCCGATCCTTCCCTCTTCGCCAGCTACCCTCAACTATCCAACCGTCCGATTCTCGGTCTCATTATTTCGGATACCGAAGTCGGCATGGATGCCGCCACCCGCGAGCGCGTGTTCGAACCATTTTTCACCACGAAGTCCGGCGGTGAGGGGACCGGCCTCGGCCTTGCCGGGGTTCACGGCATCGTACAGGATCACGACGGCGCGATCACCTGCGCGAGCGAACCAGGCATCGGCACCTCCTTCCGGATCTACTTCCCCACCGTCGACCTCGCCAGCCTCGATGTCTCCACCACACCGCACCAACTGCCTCGCGGCCACGGAGAACGAGTGTTGCTCGTCGATGACGACCAAGCCGTCGTCACCAGCGGCTCCCGCATGATCAAACGTCTCGACTATGAGGTCGAAGGCTTCACGGACGCACCTCAGCCTTGGAACGATTCACCGCCGCGCCCAGCGCGTTCGATATCGTCGTCACCGATCTCACCATAGGCGGGGCCACCGGCGTCGATAGTGCCCGCCGGGTCTTTGAACTGCGCCCCGGTCTCCCCCTGATCATCGCCACCGACTTCATGAATGCCCGCGACATCGAGACAGCCCGCTCGTTGGGCGTGCAGTGGTTTCTCGCCAAACCCTTTTCTTTCATGGGCTTGGCAAGAGCATATGGCCAAGGCCCTCAAACCCCACGCCAAACGCTCCCGCTGATGGGGACGCCGCACGGATGCGGCTCCCACCGCACCCTCGACAAATCATGCCGCTTAAACCGCAGACGAAGAAGTTTGGTGATCTTCGGGCTTCAACTCATCCCGAATCATGCTGAAGTTCCCCGCTTCGGCAGCCTGCACAAACCCTTCGGTTACTCTTTTTAGTGCTTCCCACTGCGCCCGGATACGCGCCGCTTCCTTCGTCATGATATCTTGATCGGCTGCTGCCGTCGCTATGATTCCCAGCATGTCGGCAAACTGTTGCACGATCTGATTCGTCGACGGAATCAACTCATCCGAACTGCGCTTTGCCGCCGGGTTGTGGATGAAAAACCCACCCGCCCGCGCGGCTACACTCGGTGCAATCCGTTTATCTGCAGTAGTTTTCATCACTTGCTCCACTCGATCAAGTGAATTCACCGCCCCACTTCCGGCATTCTCGTTGAGCGGCTCCGCCCACTTGTAAATCAAGGATAGCGATAACCCCATGTCCGAGCAGACTTGTTTGGCGCTGGTCTTCTTCAAGAGTTCTTTGAGCAGCTCATGCGATTGCATTCCTGCACCAAAACGCGCAATGCATCGTGAAGCGATTTCGTGTCTACTCACTTTTTGGCGTGCCTCCCTGCCCTCGAATCTGCCAAAAGTGATAGTTCATGAATATCCACGAGTATCAGTCCAAAACCCTGTTTGAAAAATACGGCGTGCCCGTGCCTCAGGGTGCTGCCGCCAAAAGCGCCGCGGAGTTTGATGAAGCGCTGGCCAGTTTGCCCGAAGGGCCTACCATGGTGAAATCTCAGATCCATGCCGGCGGTCGCGGCAAGGGCACCTTCACCAACGGTTACAAGGGCGGCGTTAAGTTCTGCACCTCCAAAGCCAAGGCCAAGGATGTCGCCGCCGAGATGCTCGATAATACGCTCGTCACCATCCAAACCGGTCCTGCCGGCCGCAAGGTGCAGACGATCTACTTCACCGTCGCGAGCGACATCAAAAAGGAATACTACCTCGCCGTTCTGCTCGACCGTGCCACGTCTTTTCCCGTCATCGTGGCCTCCACCGAAGGCGGCATCGACATCGAGACCGTCGCCCACGAAACCCCTGATAAAATCACCAAAGTATTCGTCGACCCGGCCTACGGTCTCGCCGATTTCCAGGTCCGTGAACTCATCTTCTCCCTCGGTCTCGACAAAACCGAGTCCAAACACGCCTACAAGTTGATCAAGAACCTGTACGACTGTTTCTGGGAAACCGACGCCGCCATGATTGAGGTGAATCCCCTCATCACCACCCCCACGGGTGACGTGCTCGCTCTCGATGCCAAAGTCTCCTTCGACTCCAACGCCCTCTACCGCCACCCCGATATCGTCGCCCTGCGCGATCTCAATGAAGAGGACCCCAAGGAAATCGAAGCCGCCAAACACGACCTCGCCTACATCGCGCTCGACGGCAACATCGCCTGCCTCGTCAACGGCGCCGGCCTGGCCATGTCCACCATGGACATCATCAAGCACTTCGGCGGCAACCCCGCCAACTTCCTCGACGGCGGCGGCGGCGCCACCAAGGAGAAGGTAATCGCCGCCTTTAAAATCATCCTCGGCGACGCCAACGTGAAGGGCATCCTCGTCAACATCTTCGGCGGTATCATGGACTGCAACGTCATCGCCGAAGGCGTCGTCGATGCCGTCAAGGAAGTCGGCCTCGAACTGCCCCTCGTCGTTCGCCTCGAAGGCAACAACGTCGAGGCGGGTAAAAAGACCCTCGCCGCATCCGGTCTCCCGCTCGTCTCCGGCGACAGCATGGCCGACGCCGCTCAAAAAATCGTCGATCTCGTCGCCTGACCGCCATGAGCATCGAAGCCAAGGAGATCGCCTTTTCCTGCTACGCCATCAGCGACTTCGACCGCGCCCTTAAGTTCTATCAAGACACCCTCGGCCTCAAACTCGACTTCGCCGTGCCGTCCTGCGACGGCCCGCGCTGGGCTGAGTTCGACATCGCCGGCGTTACCCTCGCGATTGGCCAAGCTCCTGGCATGGAACCCGCCTCCACGGCTGTACCGGCTGTACCGTCGCCATCGAAGTCGAAGATTGCGATGTCGCCGTAGCCTCATCTCCAAGCCGCCACCGTGCCTTTCACCATGGGTCCGTTCGACACCGGCGTTTGCCAGATGGTCCGCATCGCCGATCCCGATGGCAATCCACTCATCATTCACAAGCGTAAACCCACTTCCTGATAATTTTGCCTCCGCCACACTCGCATCGCTCCGCTCCTGAGCCTTTTGGCTTCGCGTCCTCCGTGTGTTCCGTCGGCCTCCCTTCTTTACAATGAGCATTCTAATCACTCTCGAAACGAAGATCATGGTCCAAGGCATCACCGGTGCCTTCGGCGGCAAGCATGCCGGTCTTTCGCTCGACTACGGCACCCAGGTTGTTGCCGGCGTCACGCCCGGCAAGGGCGGCCTCACCTTCGATCACAACGGCCACAGTGTGCCGGTTTTCAACACTGTTGCCGAAGCCGCCGCCGCTACCGGCGCCACCGTCTCAGCCATCTTTGTTCCTCCGCCCTTCGCAGCCGACGCTATTCTCGAATGCGTCGATGCCAATCTGGATCTCGCCGTCTGCATCACTGAGGGCATTCCCATCAAGGATATGGTCCGGGTAAAGCGCGCCATGGCAGGCAAGACGACCTGCTTGGTGGGGCCCAACTGCCCCGGCCTCGTCACCCCTGGCACCGGCGAAAACTCCTCCGGCGGTTGCCGCATCGGCATTGCCCCGGGTTACATTCACAAGAAGGGCCACGTCGGTGTCGTTTCCCGTTCCGGCACGCTTACCTACGAGGCAGTGCACCAACTGACCGTCAAAAACATCGGCCAGTCCACTTGCATAGGCATCGGCGGCGATCCCGTCAATGGAACCTCCCACCTCGACGTTATCAAGCTCTTCAACGAAGATCCCGAAACCCACAGCATCATCTTGATCGGCGAAATCGGTGGTAATGCCGAGGTCGAAGCCGCTCGCTGGATTAAAGAAAACTGTACCAAACCCGTCGCTGGCTTCATTGCTGGAGCCACCGCTCCTCCCGGCCGCCGCATGGGCCACGCTGGCGCTATCGTCGGAGGCGCAGAGGACACCGCCGCCGCCAAAATTGCCGTATTCGAAGAGTGTGGCATCGAGGTCGCCGTAACTCCGTCCGACATGGCCGATGCCTTGCTACGCAAAGCCAACGCCTTGGGCGTAAGCTTAAGCTAATTGGCACCTGGTTCCCCGAACAACTCGAGCCTGGTTGTATCCTTCCCCAAAAAAGTCCGTCTATATCAGACGGACTTTTTTTAACCTCCTTCAAGTGAAGCATAGTCGCTGGCGCAGATATGGCCAACGCGTTGCCGATCAAATCAGACCGTTTCGCGAATTCCTTCGCCGATTGGGCTACAACAATCAGCGTGTCCTGACATCTGGACCACAGGCGCTGCACTTTGGGTTCTGAGCCGAACTCGGATTTGGTCTGCAGTCATGGTCTCCGTTTCTGAAATAGGTCTCGGAAACTACGAGGCATGAGATTCATCTGCACGGGCCTCCAAGATTGGAGCCGTTCGCGAACTTCGCGCCCACTTACTATGCCCACGATTTCAAGGCCATCGGCAACGGCTGCGCGATGTACGCAACTACCGAGAGATCGCATCGCGTATTCTCGAACCATTGACTTTCCCTGCCGAGGGAACCAATCGTAAAATCTCCGTGGACGGCATTCTCAGGACGAATTACTACAACGGTGCCGAAATCAAGGACCCACACTACTCCTGCTTGGACTATCGGGAATTTTCGTGCCCGCTGGACATTCCCCGCCTCTACGTGGTGCTCAGTAACAAGAACTAGCACACCGAATTTCGCTACGATATTTCGAACTTTCTCCGCACCGACGAAGTGCGGGCGAGCGCCAAGCATCTCCAACGCAGTGGCCACACGCTGGTCTACAACATGTTTCCCCTCCCGCAGGAGAGGGAGAACCAATACGTCGACGAAGTGGGCGATTTAACCGACCTCTCAAACGTATTCGATATGCGGTCACACTATGCCCGCGAAACGAACTGTGCCGCCCGAAACCGCATGCCACGCGGCCTCTATCAAGGCGCTGCTTCCGCCATCGCAGTCCAGGGAGGCAACTCGATGATTCCAATCATCAGCCATTGCCCGACTCGGATCGTGATGCGAGGCAGCTACGACTACCCTTATTGTACTTCGGTCTCCCGCATCTACGCCACCCCGGTCGACTGTTTTCACGAACCCGCCCACCTGCTGCACCACTTCGACCGCACCCACCAGCCGCACTAGCAGGCATGCTAGTCCGCTTACTCTTTCTGCGAGTTTCGTCGCTCTGGATTTCCGGGATAGTAAAAAGTCAGTCCCTTCGGTGCGATCGGAACCGCCTTCACTTCTTCGCCCCGTTCAATGCGTGCCGCCCACGTCGCCCAATCGCTTTCCGGTAAGGCCGGCACCCGATATCGCGTCAACGCCCCCCCCAGTAAACCGAGCGCACTCCAGCGCATCCAACGTCGACTTTCCGCCGCCACCTGAATCAATCCCGCCAGCACCAAAACCTGCGGGATCAGGAAATATCGCTCACCGTCATACAACCGGGTCAAGGGTCTCAAATTCTCCTGAAACCGAAACACCGCCGCCGCCATAACCCAAACCGCCATCCCCCACTATCTTCGCCCCCCACGCCTCCCGCCACGCCACTACCCCCGTCCCCGCCAGCAGGGACACGGCAATTCCAAGGCCCAACCACGACATCACCGCCGCCCCGGCCTCGACCGGTACAGAATAGAGTGCCCCATACGCGCTTACCCTGCACCAGCAAAGCCATCCCCCAATCCGGCGACATTCCAGCTCCCGTCGCCCCGCCCGGCGTGGCCCGCACCGCCCCCCACTGCACCCAAGCCACCACCGCACACACCACAGCCGACGACGACGACGCCCAAGTTCGCCTCACCAACGCCTTTCCCTCCATCAACAGTGCCACCAGTATCGCAAATACCCCGGTCAGCCCCACCAACCCAATTCCCACCAACTGCCCAACCAAACCTATCTTGCTCCGCGGCTCTTCCGCCCCCCACCAAAACGCCCACAGCAACGCAGTCACCCACTGCACATTCGTCAGGTTAAAATACGTTGCATTCGACGAGGAAATCACCACCAACACTCCGACCACAGCCCATGGCCATCGTACTCGCGAACTCGGAGCAAACACCACCATGACGACGATCACCCATGCCAGCACCGCCCCCAGCATAAACAACGTTGGCATCCACAATATCGGCGTTCCCCCGTTTCACATACCGGCCCATAAACGCATGAATAGGTGGTGATACCCCGCATGCGGCAATGACAGCGCCACCCGCCCCATGCCATCAGCCTGCCCCAAAAACACATCCGCATCCTCCGCCCAAAACTGAGCCGACATCCAAACCCCTGGTCTTCGGAACCCTGCCACGACCAATCCCAGCACCACGGTCAAACTCGCTTGAATCCACGGGTAACCCTGCTGTGTATTCTGGGGATTGGAATCAGATGCGATTGAAGCTTTGGGCATGGAGACCATTTTATCATCAACGACACTCGGTGCCGCCAAACTCAACCTTGGAGCCCACTTCATCGCAATCCACTACAATTTCATCGTCCCCCCCTTTACCCCCGTGCGTCAGAACGATCACTTTTCCTCCTTTGCGGCCACCTATGCCAGCTTCCGTCCGACCTACCCGACGGAGCTCTTTATTTGGCTCGCGTCCCAATCCCCCGCCCAAAACCACGCCTGGGACTGCGCGACCGGCACAGGCCAAGCCGCCATCAGCCTTGCCGCCCATTTTGATCAGGTAACCGGCACCGACGTCGGAGCCCCCATGATCGCGAACGCCGCTCCCCATCCGCGCGTGACCTACCGAGTCGGGCCCGCCGAAAATGCTCCACTCCCTGAGCAATCCGTTGACCTGAATCACCGTCGCCCAAGCGTTGCACTGGTTCGATCTTCCCGACTTCTGGTCGAGCTGCCAACGGGTCCTTCGTCCCGGCGGCGTGCTCGCTTATTAGGGTTACCTCGTGCCTTCAATCACCCCGGCCCCTCGATGCCGTCGTCACTCACTACCACGACGACGTCGTCGGCCCCTATTGGCCCTCAGATCGAGGCCCCCTCCTTGAAGGCTACGCCCACATCTTGCCTCCTGCCGAACGGATCCCTTGCCCCTCTTTGGCCATGACGACCACATGGAGCGTCGACCAAATAATTGGCCTGCTCGATTCATGGTCCGCCACCCATCGGGCCCACGCCGCCACCGCCGAGGATCCCCTCGCCACTGTCATTGCCGACCTCCGTACCACCTGGGCCGACGCCCCCTCTCGCGGAATCCGCTAGCCTCTCTCCCTCCATACCGTCCGCTTCCCTTAATCCAACCGCATCACGTCGTAAATTTTACATCATCCTAAAAACAGGATTTTACAAAATTATGTTATCCAGTCGGTTAGTGAGTTTTCACCGTGCACACGCCTACTCAACTGGCAGGTGAACGAATCGATGCCTTCGACGGACCGTAACTCCTTCCAACTTCGTTCCCTTCTGTAACATCCAACTGCGGAGTTTAGGATCATAGTTCCTGAAGCCCTCTCCCCCTTTCCTCTCAGCTCGTCTCTCCGATCGCCTTGTCGATCCACCGACGCACACGCATCAGTCCATCTGAGCGATCCTTGATCTCCGGTTTCATGCCTTCCAGCAATGAAATCACCGTCGCCGCGTAATCGTGTTCCGTCGCGCTCATCAATTTGGGCAATTCGAACGGGTTCATCTCTCCTTTGCGAATCATCGATCGCGCCTCCACCTCAAGCTCATTCGTGCACCCCCCTGTCGCGCCGGGATCCCCCTTGCCCTTGGTAAAACCACCGCCTGCCCCGCCTTTACCCGCGCCGCTTCCACCTGCGCCTCCGCCCAACTCTTCATCGCGCTCGCCGACCTTATCCTCGCTGGATGATTTCTCCGACTTTCCGCGCGCCTGACGATCAATCCCGGCGGAATAGTCCTTCCCCTCTCGTCCCTTAACTCGTTCCGTCTTCGCAATCTGCCCGCTCTTGGTCAATTCGGTGCGCACCCCCCGCACCAACTCCACCGATACGCGACACACGTCCGCCAGATACGCATTGGAAGATCTGACCATTCCCTCAACGCGATTTCCGCGACATTTCGTTTATCCGTATTCGTCCGATAGAGGCCATTCGAGCTGTTAGCTCCCAGCGCATGCTTCAAAGCATCGCTCCGACTGCCTGGGCTGCACATCTGCTTCAATGGAAGTGGCCCCATTGCGCTTCGTGGCAAGATAACGGTGAAATCCGTCAGCCAACCAATATGCAGATCCGTCATAATACACCGTGATGGCCGGAAATTCCGCCCCTAGCGCCATCTCCGCCGCGTAACTTTCGATGGCATCATCATTCGTCGACACCCGCGTCTGCGTGCCTCCGTAAATATCAATGCCGTTGCGGGCGAGGGTCTGGCGTTGGGTTTCGATGGGCATGGAAAGGGGTGACGTTTGTGACGTTCTGTCTCCGCTCCAGCAAACGAACTTCGAGATTCCTGCAACTTCGCGCCGTCCCTCCGGGTAACTTCCTTCGACCTCACTGGCTCCAAACAGACCATCGCCCTCATGAATACGCTCAAGCTCGCCCTCCGCTCTCTCGTGAAGTCTCCCGGTTTCACCACGATCGCCGTCCTCACCCTCGCGCTCGGTATCGGCGCCAACACCGCGATGTTCAGTCTGCTCAATACGCTGATGCTTCGGTCCGTGCCAGTCCCGGAATCCGAACAACTGGTCCGATTATTTCGCACCACCGCTCAGAACCCGACCGAAGGATTCTCTCCTGCAGGTTATCTGGAACTTCCCGAGGTTTCCACCGATTTCGGCGCTATCGCCGCCATCGCCGCCATCGCCGACTGGGGCATGATTCTTTCCGAGCCCGGTCAACCCGCAGAAATGGTCCATAGCGCTCGTATTTTCTCCAATTTCTTCCCCACCGCCGAGATTACGCCGGCGCTCGGCCGCGATTTCCGTCCCGAAGAGGAAACCGAAGGCAACCACCGTGTTCTCATCATCAGCCACCCCTCTTGGCAGGATCGTTTCGCCAGTGCCCCCGATATCATCGGACGCGTTGTCCGGGTCGATGGGGAATCCCACAAGATCGTCGGAGTCCTTCCCGCCTCATTCAATGACCGTCGCTTTTACGGGCAAGTGAAACTCTTTCGTCCTCTGGGCTTCACCGCTGCCGATCAGGTCGATCGCAACTCGACCTGGCTTCGTCTCGTCGGTCGACGCCATCCCCATGTCTCCGCCGCTCAAGGCAACGCGTCATCGCCAACATTGGCGCTCAACTCGCCGCCGATCACCCAACCGCTAACCAAGGGGCTTCTTGGCGTGCAGTTCCGCTGGAGGAGACTTTCATGAACGCCACCGGGCGCGACATTGTCACCATGCTCGTGGGACTGTCCTCTTTCGTCCTTCTGATTGCCTGCTCCAACCTCGCCAACCTTCTCCTCGCCCGCACCATCTCCCGCTCGCGCGAATTCGCCGTGCGTGCGCTCTCGGCGCATCGAGAGCTCAACTCCTCCGCCCCCTCATCGCCGAGTCCCTGATTCTCGCTCTCGTTGGCGGAGCATTCGCCATCCTCATCGCCAATTGGACGGGACATTGGATCAGCGCCACCGTCGATAGCGGAAGTGGCCCGACCATAAACCTCGCGCTCGACTGGCGAGTCTTCGGCTTCGCCGCCCTCGCCTCCCTCGTCACCGCCTTGGCCTTTGGACTCGCCCCGGCCCTATTTGCGCTGCGCCTTGATATTAACGGCACCCTCAAAAGCGGCTCTCGCGGCACCACCGGCGGACGCAGCTCTCAACGTCTGCGCAATCTACTCATCATTGGACAATTCAGTCTCGCCCTAGTCCTCCTCGCTGGCGCCGGCATGTTTATGCAAGGCTCCGCAAAGATGCTCGACCGACACTACGGCTGGGACTCTGACAACCTCCTCACCGGGTCCGTACTGTTACCAGCCGCAACCTATCCCGACCGCGAGGAGGTTTCCCCGTTTCAACGCCAAATGGTCGAACGCCTCGAAACCCTCCCCGGAGTTCAATCCGTTAGTCTCTCTTACAACATGCCCTTTTTAGGATTCTCAGGTCCGAACTTGTTTATCATCGAAGGACATGCCCCCGCCGTGCTTGGTCAGGAACCCAGTCCCCGAGTCAACGGAGTCACTCCGCGCTACTTCAATACTACGGGAACCCAACTCATTTCGGGACGCACCTTTGACGACACGGATGATCTCGACTCCCCCAAGGTTGTGATCATCAACGAGTCGCTGGTCCGGAGCCTTTATGGAGAAGAAAGTCCCATCGGACGACGGCTCGCCCGGGCTGGCACCGAAGAAATCGAATGGCGTGAAATAGTTGGAGTGGCCGCCAATACCCAAGAGGTATCCCCGATGAATCGCTCAACGACTTCCAAGTTTATCCCCCCATGGCCCAGGAACCTTGGCACTACAGTTGGTTGGCCGTCCGCACCGCAGAAGTCGATCCCGTCACCCTCGTTGACCCCGTGCGCCAAGCAAGCAATCAGCTGAATCCCGACCTACTCGTGCGAAACCTAATGCCAGCCAACGCCCTTATCGCCCGAGCCACCTCGGATTGGGGACTAATCAACTCCCTCCTCACCGCCTTGGCCCCTTCTCGGGCTCGCCCTAGCCTCTCTCGGCATCTACGGCGTTATCGCCCGCACGGTGGCTCAACGCACCAGCGAATTCGGCATCCGATTGGCACTCGGTGCTCAAACCGGATCAATCATTCAACTCGTGCTCAAAGCAGGAGTACGACTCGCCCTCATCGGAGCGGTTTTGGGCCTCATCGGTGCCTTCGGACTCTCCCGCTTGCTTAGTTCAGTTCTGCCCAGTATGGAGCTCAACAGCGGATCCGTCATCGCCATTGTCACGGGAGGTCTCATCGCCGTAGCCGTCATTGCGTGCTACCTCCCCGCCTGCAGAGCCGCCCGCATCAGCCCGGTCGAGGCACTTCGCAGCGAATAAGCGGGGAAGATAATTAGCCAAACGACTGCCGCCTGAACCCGCGTAACGTGGTTAGATCTCCCCATTCAGCAAACGAAGGCAGCCCCTGAGGGTTTGAGTTTTTACGCCGCTTCGAGATCTGCCGATGGTGACTCAACTGAGCTTGCACAAAAGCCTTTGAACCCAGCACAACACCGTCGCTGAAATGTCGTATTCGACAACGCAATACGGAGGCCAGTGGCAGACGCCTCTTCTGGTTCAGTACCCGGCGCAAATCATCGGACGAAAGCGAAGACTTATTGATCTTTTGACGAGTCCCTGTGCCGAACAATAGTTCCCGGTAAGCATCGAGTCCTCTTACCACACGATTGAGCCCATCACGGGCCAACTTGTGGCCAACGACCGCCTCCGCATACCCACAAAATCGATAATCCTTGGGATCTTCCACCAAGCCTGCGCGTACGAAATTAAGGTCAATGTATGCTGCCATTGTTTTGAACGCTTCTCCCTTTCCCTCCACCAGCACGCTCTTAAATCGCTCGGCCAACAAAGCACCGAAGCGATTGTGGTTTCGGTTGAACCAAACTGAAAAACGTTGCTTCAGCAGTTTCATAAACTGCGAGACGTCTCCCATCAGCGCCTGATGTCGAGATCTCCACCGCACCGCTTCCGGTCCATTATCGCGCATCTGAGCCTTAAATGACCTCCAATTGCGCTGTCTGGTAACGAGTCGGTTTAGGATAAAGCACCGGCATACCTGCGCAGCATTTCTACATCGCTCAAGTCCCCTCTGCACGGCACGCGAAGCAACACGTGAAAATGGTTCGCCATAACGGCAAACGTTATCACCTCCACTCCACAATAATCAGCCACCTGCCACAACCGTTTCCGCAGCACCTCTTTCGCCACATCGTCAAACAACCGTTCCCCGTTCACCATCCGCGACATCACATTGGAAGGGGAGCAGGAAAGCCGATTTTTTGAGCGGATTTCCGGCTACCAATGGCCGATTTAGGCACGCGCAAATGCAATGAGATAGCAAAAGGTGGTGTCGCAGCAGTCAGTGGCTGGATCGTTTCCATGAGGGAACCTCCGGCAGCCGGTTTATTGTTCATCGTTGGAGTAGGCTTGGTGGTTTTAGGCGGCTTGGGCCTGCCTGCGGTGGTTGGTCGGCCAGCAGTCGGGCGATGAGCCACAGGTTGTGACCGAGGATGCTCCAGCCTACCGCCAGGTAGCGATTCGTGAAGCCTCTGGCACTCAATCGCTTGCCTTGGCGTTGCTTGATGATGGCGATGCGGGCTTCCGTCGAAGCCCGGCGATGTTGGAGCGCCACGAACTGCGGCTCCTGCATGCGCCGTTGCAGTTGCTGCGGAGCGCGGGGGCAAGTGGCGTCATAAATGTCGGCTTCGGCCAAGCGTTCGCACAGCCGTTTGGTCGAGAAGCCTCGGTCGGTGCTCGCCGCTTTGATCGGGGTGCTCAGGGCGAACTGATTCTGGCGCTCAAGGCTCTGGTCGAACTGACGCCATTCGGCCGGAGCCATTCCCTGATACAACTGCCAATCGGTGATCAACCCCGTCACGTTCTCACTGATCATGAGGGTGTGGCCAAACTCGACCTCGCCGGACGCCTTGCCCCGGACCACGGTCTGCACGTCGGGTTCGGAGACGCGGAGGATCTTCTCGGCGTTGGGCACTGGTCGCGCGCCGATGATGCGTTCGTGGGCCTGTTTGATCGCGGCCGGCAGTTGCTCGAGCCTGGCGTCGATGCGCGCAATGATGCGGGTGGGTGGCGCTCACTGAAGCGGGTCCGGGCGTAGTCGGCGGCGAGGTGGTCGCGGTGGCGGCGGGCGTGCTCGCCGATGGTGCGCAGCAGGCGTTTCATCTGGCGGAGCACGCCCTTGCGGGCCCGCTTCGCATCGCGGCGCCGTCGGCTGTGGGTCATCGCGATGCACCACCGATTCATCTGCTTGGCAAAGACTGGCGGCTCGGTCGGCATCCGACCCCGCAACCCCGCTGCACGGCGCAGTTTCACCGCCTTGAGCAGGGGGTGCGGCTCACGTCGCGAAAGAGCACCCAGTCGACCGGAAAAGGGATGTTGGCCTGCAGGCAGGTCGAGTCCACCAGGCACGTATCCATCGGCTGCGCCGCAGCCAGTCTCAGTTCGCTCGCCCGGTCCGCCTCACCGCACATCTCGATAAAGACTTGGCTCATCCTGCGCACCTGCCCGGCGGTGAAGCATTTGGACGCACGCTCCCGCACGCTTTCTTTGGGAGATCCCCTTGATGCCGTCGATCCGGCGCGCTCCGCAAAAGTCGGCCAACAGATCGCTGGAGGCGATGCTCAGGGAAAGTTTACGCAAGCTGATTTTCCCGAGCATCATGCGCAATACCTGCACCCGCCGCGCCTTGCGCGCGAACTGCAGGTGGCGCGGCAACCCGGCCACGTCGTCGCCCCGCCAGTTTTCCCGGGCAAAGTTCACGGCCATCGCTTCCAAGTGACTGTTAGCCAGCAACTGGTCGAGCCCCGCCAGTTGATCGCGCAACGCGGCGTAATCTTTGTTGGGTCCGACCGGAGTCAGGTCTGGACGCAGCCAGGTTTGCAGGGCAACTTCCGGGGCGACGGCCTCGATAGTATTGTTCACACCAAATTATACACGCCGTTTTTGTGCCGAAACCAGGAAATTCTCCCGGGTTCGGCCTCTTTATTTTTACGCTATCTCCTCATCTCCAACCTCTTGCGCTTGTGGAACACGCTCTATCTAGGGCTTTCTACCCTGGCATGCCGCTTGAACGAATACTGGTCGTTGACGACGAACCGCTTATCCAACGCTCCCTCGGAGAACTGCTGCGTCGTCGTACATACAGTGTGACCATCGCCTGTTCCATCAAGGAGGGCGAAGCCCAGTTATTGAAGGAAGTGTTCGACGTGGTGATCCTGAACGTTCGCCTGCCCGACGGCGACGGCCAACACTTCCTCGAGCGCATCGTCGCCATGCCCGATCGCCCGTTGGTGGTCATGATCACCGGTCCCGGCCCATCGAACACGCCGTCACCTGTATGCGGATTGGCGCTTTCGATTACCTGATCAAACCCTTCTCCGGCTCCCAGATCGACGTCGTCCTCAACAAGACCGCGTCCTTTATCCAACTTCTCCGCGTATATCGCTACCTGAACGAACAGGAACAGACCGGCGGTGACGGGCTTGTATTATGGACGCAGCCCCTCAATGGCTCGTCTTAAACAACTCATCTCCCGGGTCGCCCCCTCCGATGTCACCGTCTTGGTCACCGGTGAAAATGGCACCGACAAGGAGATGATCGCCCGGGCACTCTATCGCCAGTCCAGTCGCCGCAACGAACCCTATATTAAAGTAAACTGCGCGGCCCTGTCGGAAACTCTTATTGAGAGCGAGCTATTCGGCAACGAGCGCGGCGCCTTCACTGGAGCCACCACCCGCCGCGAAGGTCGCTTCGAACTCGCCCACAAGGGCACCTTGCTCCTCGACGAAGTCAGCGAAATCCCTCCCTCCAAGCGAAGCTCTTGCGCGTCCTGCAGGAACGTGAATTCGAACGGGTCGGCGGCACCAAGACCATCAAGGTCAACGTCCGGATCCTCGCCACCTCCAACCGTCATCTCGAACGGTCCGTCGAACGGGGCGAATTCCGCTCCGACCTTTATTACCGCCTGAATGTCTTCCCCGTGCATGTGCCGCCCCTGCGAGAACGGCCCGATGATATTCCGACCCTAGCGAATGAGTTTCTTCAACGATTCTCCCGGCGTCACCGGCTAGCCATTCCAGGCTTCCCCGATCAGACCTCCCACGCCCTGAACGTCTATCCTTGGCCCGGCAACGTCCGCGAACTCCAAAATACCATCGAGCGAGCCGTCATATTAGGTGAAGAAGGGCGCCCCATTTCTTCGGCACAACTCAATCTCCCGGTTCTGCCGCCTTCCATTTTCCAAGGTTTCACCCCTCCTCACCCAACAGCCGCCGAATCCTCTCCCCCCATTCAGTCGGCCCCCCACGGTGCGCCAAACCCGGAGTCGCCGTCCATGAACCTTTCTCCTCCGAGCGAGGTAAACCCTGCCCCGCCGGCGTGGAGCCCGGCCCCGATCGATATTGATCCATCCCCTGCGACCGATCCGGAAACCTTCTCCCCCGAGACGGTTGCCTCTCCGCCTCCCGGCTTGGCTCTGCACGAATTGGAGAAAAGAGCCATTCTCGACATGCTGCGCAGCACCGAGGGCAATCGCACCAAAGCCGCCGAACAATTGCAGATCTCCATCCGGACGTTGCGCAATAAAATCGCGGAATACCGGAAACAGGGAGACGAAATACCCGGCGACGACTAATTCGATCGTTCGCCCCGAGCTCGATTGCCTGATCGGTCACCCTTCGTTTTCACCGATTTTACTACCCCATACCTCCGTTTTTGTCTCCGCCCGCCTTTTCGGCGGATTTTTTTTGCCCAAAACCCGCCCAAACACGCTTTTCCCCTAAATTCTCCCTCAGGTGGCCGATGGTGGCCGATAACAGAAAGGCTTACATTTAACCTCCGTTATGCCGCCTTATGCCACTCGTAGAATCAATCAGTGATGCCGTTTTCCAGGACACCTTGTCCCGGGCCGTGCACGATGTCTTCAGCACCATGCTCGGCAAGAACGCCAGCTTGGTTGAAAGCCAAGCAGAGCTCATCCAAGACGCCCAAGTCGAAGCTCTGGAACTAAAGGGCGCTCAAATCGTCGGAACCGTCGGATGTATCGGCGAGATCACCGATCTGATTTACCTTTATTCTTCTCGAAATCCTCTCGAAATCCCCTTTGCCACCGAAGTCGCCTACGGCTTGCTCGACATGGAACCCGACGAACTCGAGGAATGCGGCGAAGAGGTTGTCAACGACGCGATGGGTGAACTAACCAACATGACCGTCGGCGCCTTCAAAATCAGCTCTGCGACGTAGGATTCCCCTGCAAGCTGACCATCCCTTCCATTCTTCGCGGGAGCAACTTTACCATCGAACCGGTCAAGTCTGCCTCCCGTCGAATTTACCACTTGCCAATCGGTGAACATACGCTCGTCGCCGATCTCTTGATGAAACAAGGCGAATAATCACCATAACCCTCCGATCACTGAATCATGCGCTATAAAGTCCTTACCGTGGACGACTCCAAGACCGTCCGCATAATCGTCAAGAAGGCCTTCAAGACCTACGATTGCGAAATACTTGAGGCCGCCAATGGCGTGGAGGGCCTCGCGGCCGCCTCCAAGCAAAACCCGGACGTCATCCTCCTCGATATCACCATGCCCGTCATGGACGGAGTCGAAATGCTGACCACACTCAAGTCCGACCCCGCCACCAAAGGCATCCCGATCGTCATGCTCACGGCGGAAGGCGGGCGAGACAACGTGCTCAAAATCGCCACAATTGGTATCCGCGACTACATCGTTAAGCCGTTCAAGGAAGACGTGCTTATCGAAAATATCGGCCGGATCATCGACCTCAAACCACTCTCGGACCAGCCCACCAAGGCCAAGTCCATCTTCGACCCAGCCAACATTCTCGTCGTCGAAGACAAGCCAGCCATCATCCAACAGATCAGTGAAGGGCTTAAACACACGCCGTGGCAAATAACCGGCGTCAACACCACCGGCGAAGCCATCGACTTCTGTGGGCGCACCGTCCCGGATATGATCGTGATTTCCCTCTCCTTACCGGAAGATTCCGCCTACACGCTGTTCCGCCTCCTGCGCACTCAGGTCAAAACCAAATACACTCCCATCTTCGGGCTCGTGGTTAAGACTGATCTCGCTGCTCAAAATCAAGCCCCACAGGTCGTCTTCACCGCCATTGTGACCAAACCGCTCGATATCACTGAATTGGAGTCCAAGGTCGCCAAGGCAATGAACCTCGACACTTCGGAGCGTGACTTCTCCCAAGATAACGGGTTCTGCATCATGCGACTGCCCGAACAGACCGGCACCGCCGCGATTCACGAGGTCAACACCTACCTGAAACCCAAAATTTCCAACGCCGTCGATGCTGGCATAGCTCGCGCCATTATCGACCTGCACGAACTCAAGCGACTCGACATGAACGTCATCAAGCTGCTCGTCGACGCGATGTCCACCTGCCGCGAACTTGGTCTCCAGTTCTCCATGGTCGGCTCCGGCCCCATCGTGAACGAATGCAAAGGCTTCGAAGACACCCGCAACTGGATTTTCCATGATACCTTGGCCGAAGCCAAGAGTGCCCTGGATAAACCAGAGCCGGTCTCTGCCTGAGGAAAAGCCTGTTTTGGTGGCACCGGACTATGCTCGTCATTTTCCGGTTCCCACCGCCCTGCGAGCCCCGTGTCCCGAATTAACCTCGGGATGCGGGTCTTTCTCATTTCCCCACCAAGGTCGTCCAGCCGCAGTGGAATCAAGGAAATTTAGTTCTCCCCGTTCGCCCCCCCGAATCGCATGCCCCCATTGGAAACCGGATCAACTCACCTCTAGCCTATGGCCAAATCTTACGACCATGAGATTAAAACCTTCCCCCGTTCGGAAGTCGCCCGCGCATCTAAACGCGGCGCTACGCGCGCTGGTGGTCTCTGCCTGTGCGTTGACCGTCGCCGAGTCCATGGCTCATCCCGGCAGCCTTCGTCGACATCAGTATCCACTCTCACGGGACCTCCACGCATCCTTACCTCGCGCTGCTGGGGCCAACCCCGCTACGCTTCGCACCTGCCGAACGTCCTCCCGTCACACTCGCAATCGAGCCTTTGCCCGAGGAGCCTCCGCCTCCGGATCCCGCCGAGATCGCTGCCGCCGTCGCCAGTGAATTCGAATTTTCTCAATTCAACTTTGATCTGCCTAGCACCACCGAACTCGATCAAGCCATCGCCGAAATCAACGCCGCGAACGAAAAGGCCCAGGAGGAAATGAAACCGTCCGGTCCTCAACCCATCATGCTCTCCGATGACATCGGAGGAAGCGCCCGTCCTGAGGACATCATGCCAGTCTGCCGTCTGCCCTCGGCTCCCTCGAAAGCGACCTACCGTATAAAAATGAGTTCCTCGTTTCGACTCCCCCTGCTCCTTGGTCTCGCCACCGTCTCGGTCTGCGCGATCAGGGCGGAGCCGCACTCAGCGCCCAACGAATATCACGCTCCGTCCGACCATAATACGGGTCCCAAGGTTCTCACGGAAGATGATCACGCTGATTCCATGCCCGTCGCCCGCAGCCACGTCGAACCAGCCCAAAGCCTCCGCCTCGTCCTCGAACCACGACCCACACTCTGACCCACCGACGCCGGTCGGCTCGGCCGAGGCTCACCATCCCGCCGTGGATGCGAAATACACCGCCCCCGATCTCCCCACGGGGCTGACCGGGGCTCCCATCGAAAGCCTTATGCGGCTCGGCGAAAGCCAGACTCAAGCGGGCGACTACGAAGGGGGCCATTACCGCATTCTTTCAAGTATTGGAGGCCAATGCCGAGCCCGAGACCGAAGTCGCCGCCCTTTTCGGATTGCGTGCATCGTACCGTCATCTCAACGAACGCACCCGCGCAGTCGCTATCCTGGAACGTATCATCAAAGACTACCCCGGATCCCCTCAAACTGCCCGCGCGCTCCTCGACGCCGGTCGGCTCCACCGCTCCCTCGGTGCTGATCGCCTCGCCATGTCACGCTTTTATGCCGTGTTGCAAGCCACCCTGCGTATTCCCGACCTCGCTTGGGCCGAGCAATACAAACAGCTGGCCCGCACCGCCCAATACGAAATCGCCGAAACCCACCTGCGAGCCGGACGTTACCCCGAAGCCGAACGTTACTTCACTCGCTTCAGCCTGCTCGAACTCGCGCCCGCCGACCGAGCGCGCGGGGCCTTCAAAGTCATCGAAGCCCGCGCCGCCGCAGGTCGCCACGAAGCCGTCGTCAAGGGCGTCAATATATTCATAGATCAGTTTGCCGAGGACCAACACGTGCCGGCCGCATTGCACTTCGCTTCGACAACTCGGTCGCACCGATGATGCCCTCAAACATACGCTGAGCCTGCTACAGGCCAGCCAGGAGCAACAAGCCAGCGACCCCGCCGCCTGGGCCTACTGGCAAAGCCGCACCGGCAACGAACTCGCCAATACATTCTTTCAACGTGGTGAATTCACCCACGCCCGGCGTATTTACGATACGCTGTCCGAACTCGACTCCGACCCCGAATGGTTCCTGCCTGTCTCCTACCAAGGCGCCTTGTGTCGTGAACGGCTCGGATTAACCACCGAGGCAATCAGCCTGTATCAGACCATCATCGACAAGACGGCCGAACCCACCTCGATTTCGCTTCAGGAAATCGCGCAGATGGCATCATGGCGTATCAGTCACCTCGAAAATTTGGATCGCGAGCGCAGCGACATCCGCAGCTTAATCAACTCTCTACCCCCGGAACCGACCACCGCCTCACACCCATGAATCTCAATCTCTCGGAATTTGCCGCCACGTGCGACGAAGCCTACCGCCTCGCTCTCGCCGAAAATCGCCAACTCAAGACTTCCGGCACCTCGCCCAACGCCGAACTTATGGCCCGCAAGGAAACTTTACTCGCCCGGCTCAACACGGGGCGCCCCGCACTCGCCGCATATAAACCGAGCCACCTGACCTCGGAAGCCCGCGCCGAAGTCGCCCGCTTGCGTGAGCGAATTTTGCAAACCCTTCATCTGAGCCGTGAAAACGAACAATTACTCCTTCGGCGCAGCCTGTCTCGTCCCACTCCCACGCGACAGACACCTCCTCCGCTCCCCGGTATCGCCGCCCGCGCTTACGCCGACTCTTAAAAAAACGAGTCGACAACCGTCCACGTGCCCGCCTCCTTTTGCTCATGGCTCAGTCCGAAGTCCAATTGATCTGCAAATCCGACTTCATCGTCGATATTTGCACGGTGGGCGCATTTTTCGCGTTCATGTTCAACGTCGTGAGCTCCCATGTGCCATCCAACGATCCGGCCATGATCAACCTGTGGTCCGGCATCACCGCCGCCTGCATGAGCGGCGTATTCCGGTTGGCGACCTGGATGTTCCGCGTCGTATTTCGTTACCAAAAAGAGCTCAAAGCTCGTAAGTAACTCGGACCTCCGAGGGAATTGGCTTTGACCGGTAGTCTCACCTGACTTGAGTCTGCGCCGTGCCCGCTGATCCCCTTCCCCTCCTGCCCCGCACGACTTCCGCGGTCGAGGACTACCTCGAGCGAATCAGCGAACTTATCAAGACTAAGGGTTACGCCCGGGTCGTCGACATCGCTGCGGAGCTCAAAATATCCCAAGCCAGTGTCACCACCATGGTCCAACGCCTTGACGCGGAAGGCCTGGTAAAATACGAAAAATACCGTGGCATGGTGCTCACCGACGCTGGAGAAGCTGTCGCCGCCCACATCGCCCATCGCCACGAACTACTGACCCAATTCCTGCGCCTGCTCCGCTTGAGTGAATCCGTGATTTCTCAAGACGTCGAAGGTATGGAGCACCACGTCAGCGCCGAGACTTTCGCCGCGTTGGAGCGTCTCACTCGGCACTTGGAAACTCACCCCGAACTCCGGGCCAAGCTCACCTCCTAGGCTCCGGCCTGCCCGGCCTCCTCCCGACGGTGGCTTTGCCGCATCACCGCAACCCAGGTCAGTCGAGCAGGCAGTTCACCGGTCGCTCACCCTTGGTCTTCTTTCGCCCGTGCTTCGGCTTGCTTTCGTTCGACGCGCACCGCCACCACGATCGCGATCCAGTATAGGAAGTAGAGCGATAGCGCCAAAACCGATTGGTTAATCGGATCCGGCGTCGGCGTAACAAACGCCGCTACGACGAAACAGAGCACGAGCGAATGACGCCACCACCCCCGCAGCTTCGCACTGGAAGCCAGACCCAGATGCACCAACAAAATGATCAGCAACGGAAACTCAAACGCAGCTCCGACCCCTAAAGTCAGCCAGATCAGAGTCCCGTAATACGAACCCGGAGTCCAACGTGTGATAAACCCGAAGAGCTGATTCAACTCGATCGACACCCGAATAGTTCCCGGCACCAGCAGGAAGAAACTGAAACAGATTCCGAGTAGGAACAAGACCATCGCCGCCACACAACCGGACGCGACCAGCTTTAATTCGCACTCCTGCAACGCTGGCGCGATGAATTGACCTAGAAACAATAGGATCAGCGGCGCCGCCATGATCAGCCCGCCGACGAAACACATCTGAATCACAACGGTGAACCCCTCCATCACCGAGGTCGTACCCAAATCCAGCTGAAACGTCGGATAATCCGACCGCACCGAATTCAACGGCCAGGTCAGCACTTCATTAAAGCGCTTTAGAAAAACCCCGATCACCCCCGCACAGACCGCAAATGCGATGGCCGACTTCACCAAGGTCCAACGCAACTCCTCCAAATGATCGAAAAACGCCATGGGCTTCTCCCGTGCCTCAGGTAAAGGCTCGGCAAACTCATCTAATTCGTAGGAAAGGTCGTCTTCTTCGTTATCCGCCATGATCAGCGAGGAGAGAAAACAAAGCATCGTGCGCGAAACCTGGCGCAGGGAAAGAGAGGAATCATAAAATCACTCAACTGACGTGCGTCCGCTGCAAAGCAGTTTACGTCGATCTTGATGCCGACGCCGAAACTCTCCCGGAGTAATCAAGGTTATCCGCTTAAATACCACACTCATATACTCCACGTGCTCGAACCTCGCGAGTTCCGCGATGCGCTTCAACGGATATTCGGTGTCACCCAGCAGCTGTTTGATGCGATCAACCTGCACTCGCCGAATTTCCGCTTGAGGTGAGCGCCCAAAAAGCGCCGAAACTTCTTCTCCAACTGGCTCCGCGACGCCGCGGCATGCTTGAGCACTTGATCCACCGTCAATCCCTCGCACACATGCTCGCGGATGTAGCTCAGCGCCGCGGCCACATTACGGTCATCGACCGCCAATACATCGCTGGCCTGCCGCGATACAACGCCTCGAGAATCAATTCGCATATAACTACTCTCCAACGTCTCCCCGAGCATCAACTTGTCCAATGCCTCCGTCGCCCGAAACCTCGACTGAAACGGATCCGTCGCCTCCACAAACCCATCTCGCCTCTCCCGGGCCCACGCATAGTTGGAAAATCCCGTGAACCCTACTTTGCGAAAACCTCGCTCCATAAAGTGCTCAGCCCCCAAGTGCCCCAACGCGAGATTGTCCGGTCTGATCTTGGGCACTCCGGGAAAAGGATCCTTGTCACTCAGATCCACCACGGGGATACCCAATTTTTCACACTCCTTGACCATGCCCGGCGTGGTGTGACGACTGATTACTCCCGACCAAGGTTTGCTCCGCAACCAGCGTGGATCGATCTCCGCTTTAGCCTCGTCGTCAATGTAGGCCTGCCACGGTCGATGCGATCGCTCGTAATGCCCGATTCCGCGCAACATCGCGGTGCATTCCTCATAAAACATCATAAAAATCAGTAATACCTGGAGGGCGCATATTTGGGAGTAGGCCCTATTTTATCGCGAAGGCCAATCCGGCAAACTTCTCATTTCCACAGCACCGGGTTAGTAAATTCTCATCATGTCCACATCAGCACTGTAACCTGGTTGCAACATGCCTTTAAATTACTTAATATTCTACTTATTTTAATTTTACGTAATTTTCAATCCCCTAATTGACGAGCAATTCAGGTCCGATCGAACCTACGCCTCAAGGGTCGGCAAAATACCTCATCAGGAACACAACCGAACTCATTCCCTGCACCAGCATTTACCCCTATTCTGCGAAAGAAGCCTCATACCCTAGCGAGGCATCATCTGAAGGTTGAGCTACTCAACTGAAAGCCCCCCCCCCTAAACCAAAAAGAACCTATGAGCCGCAAATACGCGAAGGCTGGCACTACCCTTGCCGCCTTGTTAATCGCTGCTACTCCACCCACGTGGGGCCAGTCAGTTTCGAACTCAACTGAGTCCGATCTCGATGAGGAGACGATCGTGTTGTCTCCCTTCCTTGTGGAATCGTCTGAAGACGCCGATTCCTACCGTGCCAACGCGACGTTGGCCGGTACCCGCGTCCGCACCGAACTCCGTGATGTCGGCTCCGCTGTCTCTGTCATCACCGAGCAGTTCCTGACCGATACCAATTCTAGAAACGCGGCCGACCTCCTCTCGTCTACACGACTGGCACCGAAGTCGCCGGCCAAGGCGGTAACTTCACCGGCGGTGGCGATGGCTCCGTCATCGACACCACCGCCTACACTGAGCCCGTGGCCAATACCCGGGTCCGTGGCCTCGCTTCCGCGGACAATCTGCGTGACTTCTTCCTGACCGACATCCCGTGGGACTCCTACAATGTCGGTCGCGTTGATTTGCAGCGGGGGGCCAACTCGGTCCTCTTTGGTATCGGTTCTCCCGCTGGTATTATCAACAGCTCCGTCAACACTGCGGCCTTCCCCGATAGCAATGAGGTTGAAGCCGAATTCAGCAGCTTCGGCTCCGTGCGTCTCTCCGCTGACTTCAACAAAGAGCTCATCGAAGACACCCTGGCCCTCCGGTTGTCCGTCCTCGACAACGCCAAGAATTACAAGCAGAAGCCCGCCTTCCGCGACGATCAGCGCATCTTCGTGGCGATCCGCAGTTGTTCTCTTCCGACAGCGCTCACACCTCCTTCCGCGCTAGTTACGAGAGCGGTGAAATCGATGGCAACAACCCGCGTCGAACGCCCCCCATCGACTCCATCTCTCCTTGGTTCGAATCCATGGGTCAGGCGACGTAGCAATATCAGGATTCCAGTGACCTCACCACCTTCGGTAACGCCAGCTACAACCCATATCTGGGTGCCGCCGGTAACCGCATCTGGGACGGTCTCGCATCCACATTCGAGTACAATAGCCCGACGCAAACCCAAATCTTCGCCGCATCTGTCGCGAATTACCCGCAGGCACCCGACCCCGATACCCAAAACAACACCGTTAACGGGTCCTATAAGGGTATTCAAAACTACAGTTCCTATGCCAAGAACGCTCAGTTCGACGGCTACCTGATCAGCCCCTTCAAGGCCAAGTCGCTCACCATCCCACGATTTTCGACTTCTACAACAACCTTCTCGAGGGCGACAATAAGCGTAACTGGAACGAGTTCGACGCCATGAACTTGAACCTGTCTCAAACGTTCTTCGACGATCGTCTCGGGTTCGAAATCGCTTACGACGACCAAGACTCGGAATGGGGATACCAAAACGCCATCGCCGGTGATGCCGCCGCCATCTCGGTCGACATCATGGAAACCTTCGCCGACGGTTCCGCCAATCCAAACGTGGGTCGCCCCATGGTTATCTCATGGGCGGGGGCTCCGCCGGTTCCGACTACATCAATCGCACCCGCGAGACCGTCCGTCTCACCGGCTTCGGTAAGTTCGCCTTCTCCGACGTCATGGACCGCGATTCCACCTTGGCCAAAATTCTTGGTAACCACAACTTCACCGCCGCCTACACGGATTACGACGAAGAAACTGAGAGTCTCAACTGGACCAACTGGTACGTCAGCGAGGGCTACACTCCGATGACCGGCATCGCCGTTGGTCAAGCGGGTCGCGACATCACCCCGATCATTTACCTCGGCGGAGATCTGCGTGGCACCTCCTCCACCGCCGGCCTCAATCTGCCACGCGTGTCCGCTCCCATTATCGCTCAGAGCGGCACCGTGGGACAATGGGACACGACCATCGCTGGCTTCCGCACCTACGAGATGCCGGTCATCAACCCATCTCAGGATGATGGGCCTTACACCAATGCCACGCACACCTCTCAGAACATTGAGTCGCAAGTGGCAGTGTGGCAGGGTTTCCTGTTCGGCGGCAATGTCGTCCCCATGATCGGCTGGCGCAAAGACACCGCGACCGCGCTCAGTGCCGGCACGCCATCCAAGACCCCCGGCATCGTGACCAACATCAATGACCCGGAAGTCCGCCTGCCCACAAACGAAGCAGACGCAATCAACGGTCACTCGTGGAACACCGTCGAAGGTGAAACCAACACCTACAGTCTGGTCGTTCACATGCCCCACTCCGTTATGGACAAGCTGCCAGGTGGCCTCGGTTTCTCGATGTTCTACAACCGGTCCGAGAACTTCCAACCCGACGCCTCCCGCAAGGATATCCTCGGCGTCGCGATTCCAGCTCCGGCCGGCAAGACCAAGGACTATAGTTTCACCATCAGCGCCTTCGACAACAAGCTCCTCCTCAAGGTCAATCGCTACGAAACATCCGTCACCAACGCGACCTTGGCCAACGAGTTGGGTCATTCCTACCTCATCGGTGCCGGCGAGGCTTGGGGCCAAGCCGCCGCCTACCACCTCGGTCAAGATGACGGTATCTGGCCCGGAGACGGCAACTTCGGCACGACTTCCTCCGGCCAAACCTTGCGCTAGCAGCCAGCTGACGATCCCACCAATCACGTGATCACAGGCGACAACAGCTCGCCCTACACGCAGGCCGCCATCGATGCCCAATACGCCATTCAAAAGGCCTCGACCGATGATCGGCTCGCCAACCAACTCCCCACCGAATTCGTTCAGGCTTGGGGCATGGATGGCTACGCCACCGGCAGCGGTAGCTGGTCCCAAAACTCCGTCGCCGTCACCGGTGACTCCCTCTCCAAGGTCACGGAGTTCGAACTCGTTGCCAATTCCATTAGAGGACTGGATATCGCGTTCAATGCCTCCAAGACCGACGCGCGTCGTCCCAACCTCGCCGCTTCCTACTCGGAGTGGATCAACAAGCGTTGGGAAGACTACCAAGGTCCGATGGGCGACATGCGCCTCTGGGGTAATGGCAACTGGGCCCTGCAAGAGGGTTCCGGCGGCACCGTTCGCGACAAGTTCAACAACGAAGTCATTCCGAGCTACCAGCTCGCCCTCGCGCTCAATAACAGCGCCGTGGCCGAGCTTCGCCCTTGGCGCTTCAACACCACCGCGAACTACACCTTCCAAGAAGGTATGTTCAAGGGCGCCAATGTCGGCATGAGCTACCGCTGGCAGTACAAGCAGGTCATCGGCTTCGGGCTCAACGATACCCTCGACGGTTACGACATCACCAACAAGCACTTCGGTCCATCCGACGACGCCATCGATTTGTGGGTCGGCTACGAAAAACAGATCACCGAACGCATTAAATGGCGTGGTCAGTTGAACATTCGTAATCTTTTCGCGATCAAGGATCTGATCCCAGTCACTGCCCAGCCAGACGGCAGCCCGGGTACCTACCGAATCCCGGAACCGCGCACGATCGCGTTTACGAACACGTTCTAAACGGACCTCTCAGTTTCAGAGCAATCTGAGCATCATGACGCCGGCGGCCTTCGGGCCGCCGGTTTTTTGGGGGGTGATCCCCAACAGAACTCGCCAACCGAAAAATCATACTCCCCTAGCCTTCGGTTTACCGCCCTCTCCAGACACAAAAACGCCGGTCGTATCTTTCAGAAACCTTCACACAGGGTGGTGTATGTGATTTGTGGCGAAGATTTGAGCGAAACGACCGGCTTTGCCTTAACTATCGGCACAACTCCGAACCACCTTTACCCGATTTTTACCATTTTTACTCCCGCCAAGTGAAGGCATGACACAGAGCTACTCCCGCCGCATCCGCTTCATCCGCAGCCAAGGTGCGACCATGGCCCAACAGACTCATTACCGTGCGCGCCATCTGTTCCTTACTCGCGCGTCCCGCTCCGACCACCGCCTGCTTCACGCGCAACGGAGCATACTCAAACACCGGCAGCTCGTGCAGCGCCACCGCCGCAATCGCCACACCTCGCGCCGCCCCCAAAATCTGCGCCGTCTGAAAATTCTGCACGTAAATTGTCTGCTCAAAGGCCACGTGTTTGATTTGAAAATCCTCCACAAATGACGTCATCGCCCGGTGGATTTCGGCCAATGCCTCCGCCATCGGTCGTTTGGGGGCCACCTTGACCGTTACACACCGCAGTAACACCGGTTGGCGCTTCGGGACAAAATCGATCAAGGCCAGTCCCGTGCCCCGCAGCGAAGAATCCACCCCCAACACCTGCCCCGAATACGGAGTGCGTTGCATATTGGGCAACGCCTGCGGAGTTGCCCCTATGCGCTGCGCCGACGCGGAAGCCGCCGGCACCTCTTTGCCCGCTAGTTTCGCCGCCCACATATCTCGCACCGTCATTCGCGCCATAATTTCAAACCAAGTTTAACCAACCCTCCTCTCGCTTAAAACCCCTAACTTCCTCTTTCTACACATCCACGCCTCCCACACCGGCCGGCCAGAGCAACTCTCCGTCTCCATCCGCCGAACCAAGCTCCCCCGCCCGCTCTTTTAACAAAGCAGCTTCACCCCAGCCACCGCGCTCAACCACAACGCCAGATTTTCGAACAAACGCTGATCAATCCTCTTCAGTAACGTCCTCCCGATCAGCGCCCCTCCAAACCCCGCGGGCGCCAGAACCAAATTGTTCGTAAAACTCCCCGTATTGATCAGCCCCAAATCCATCATAAACGGTACCTTGAACAAGTTGATCAAAAAGAAAAACACCGCGCTCGTGCCCATAAATTCCATTTTGGGCAACCGCATCGCCAACAAATAGATCGCCATCAACGGTCCCGCCGCATTCGCCACCAACGTCGTAAACCCGGCCAGCACGCCGATCATCGCGGCAAACCCCATTTCCGCCGTCACCTCCGCCCCTGCCCCCGCCTTACGCCGCCGCCAAAGATGCAGCCCCACCATGACGATCACGATTGCTCCAATGATCAAACTCGCTTGCCGGTCATCGATCCGCCCCATCGCCAACCACCCCAGAATCACTCCACCCGCCGTCCACGGAAACAACCGCACCAGATGCCTCCACTGGGTGTGCGTCCGATAAGATTTCACCGCCACCAAATCGCCACAGATCAGCAACGGCAGCACAAACCCACTCGCCTCCCGCGCCGGAATGATGTTCGCAAAAATCGTCACCGAGACCATGCCGAGCCCCCCGATCGCCGTCTTCGACAACCCAATAAACATCGCGGCAAACATCACCAAACCCCCCTGCCAAAGCTCGAGGTTCATTCAACTAACCCCCTCGGCGCGTATTCCGTCATCGTCCTGAAATTTAACGTGTCCTCGATCATTGGATCCCATCTGGAGCGGAAAACCCACCGTTCTCCACCCGAAACACCTGCCAATTGCCCAACGTTGAATCAGGTGTCGTCGTCCCGGTCGCGATGACCTGGGCTTCCTTCGGCACCGCCGACCAAAACCGTTCCCTCCGCAAGGGGTCCAACTCCCCCCCAGACATCGTCCGCCAACAACACCGGTTGCACAGCCCCGTCTCGCCCGAAACCATGCCGCTTGCGCCAGCCTCAACGACAGCACCAACGCTCGCTATTGCCCTTCCGAAGCAAAGTCCTTCGCCGGGCGTGCATGCAGCGTGAAATCAAAATCATCGCGGTGCGGCCCACTTCCCGTCGACCGCATGATCAGATCCCGCCGCCGTCCACTCGCAAACTTATCCTTCAACACCTGCGCTGTGCCCGCCCGCACATCTGCCACATAGGCAAAGCCGACGGGCTCCGCATGATCCGCAATGTGGGCATAAGCGTTCGTCAGCGATTTCGCCAACTCGCTCAACGCCGTCTCCCGCGCCTGCACCAGCAACACCCCGTGCTCCGCCATCACCTGCTCAAACGCCTCAAACTGCGCCACGTCACCATCCCGCTTAAGCAACGCATTCCGTTCCGCCATCGCTCGATGATAACCTTGCAACGCCCGAAAATACCCCGCGTCTGTCGCCGCCAACGTCATATCCAACCACTTCCTCCGGGCTCCGGACGACCCTCGCACCAACAGCTGGTCCTGCGATGAAAATACCACCGTCGGAAATCGCCCGATCATCTCCGCCAACCGCCCCACTTTCGTCGCCTCCAACCACACTTCCTTCACCCCGGGGCGCAACTTGATGGTCAACCGTGACGGTCCTTCCTCCTCGTGGTTCAATTCACACGCGATCGCCGCCTCCGTCTGCCCATGCGCCATCAACGTCTTCACATCGGCCGAACGAAAAGACCGCAACGCCGTGATAAATCCCGCCGCCTCCAACAAATTCGTTTTCCCCTGCCCATTCGGGCCCAGCAAGAACTGCAGTCGCCCTTCAAACTCCCACCGCGCCCTCGCAATGTTGCGAAACTGCTGCAAAGCTATGCTTCGGATCTGCATCAACAGGAGAAAATGAATAAAACGATTTTAAACACGGCCGCATACGCATGAACACAGATTCAGAGCCGCGGGGCACGGAGTTTTTCCTGCCAATCATACCAATCCCCCCACCGCCACTCTCGCACCCATTTTCACTTTCTCCATCGCCCCTCCGTCTGCGCGCATTCGGTCCCCGAAGCCACCCGCGTCCACCCCGCGTCCTTCCGCGGCTATCCACGTCCTTCCACATCTATCCACGTCCATCCGCGACTAAAAAACCAGCCGCCCACCCCACTCTCGCCACCTCCCCCTCAACCACGCCCCAAACTTTAACCAATATGGTTAAAATTCTCCGAGCTCAGCCCCTTCATCACCGTTTCCCACCCCTTCTCCGTCCACCAACCTTCAGTACGCAGCCTATTGGAGAAGCCCTTCTTCCATAATTAGTTAACGTACTTAATGCCTACGGGCTGACCACGTTGTCGGCTGGTTTGAGCTCTGCCGCCACAGCCACCAACGCATTCGCCAACTCCAACCACTGCGTTGGCGTTGTCTCCCATCCCGCACTGACTCGAATCGTCCGGCGAATTTCATCAGCCGAATACCCCATCGCCGCCAACACATGTGATGGCGCCGCCTTCCCACTCGCACACGCCGAGCCTGTCGAAACTTCCACCTGGCGCTTATCTAATCGCGTCACCCAGCGTGTATTGTCGCCGTGGGGCATCACCAGGGACACCGTATTCCATAAACGATCCATCGGTCCGGCCACCACGTTTACCCCGACCAGTCGGCGCGTCATTTCCTGCTCAAACGCTTCTCGCGTGCGCAGCTTTTCACTCTCGTGCAACACCTTGCTCTGCTCGGCCTCCAACAGCGCCGCCACCATCGCCGCAATCCCGGGAAAATCCTCCGTGCCTCCGCGTTGTCCCGCCTCCTGCCCGCCGCCGCGACGCATGACCAATCCATTCTCGGCTGCCGGTCGTAACATGAAACCGACGCCCTTCGGTCCACCCAATTTGTGAGCCGTACCTACCACCCACCCGGCTTCACCCAAACCGTGCGCCGGCAGCTTGCCCAACCACTGACTGGCATCGCAGACCATTTCCGCGCCCGCCGCCTGACACTTGGCCGCGATCTTTTCCCACGGTTGCACCACCCCCGTTTCATTGTTGGCCGCCATCACCACCACGACTTTCGCTCCGTCCGCCAATGCCTCATCCACGCGCTCCATCACGACCTGTCCGCCTCGATTGGCAGGTAAACTCACCACTTGCGAGGATTCGCAATAACTGCCCACCGCCCCCCACATACAGGGATGTTCCGTCACACTCACCGCGATTTTTGCCGTCTCGCCCCATCGCTCTGACAAGTGCTGCATGATCGCATTCGTCGCTTCCGTGGCCCCTCCCGTAAACACCACTCGCTCCGGCTTGCATCCCATCACCAGAGCCACTTTCTCCCGGGCGGCCTGCAACCGTAATCCCACCCGCACTCCGGCGCGGTGCGGACTCGACGCATTCTGCCACACCTCCGCCTGCGCTTTCAGCCACGCTTCTTGCGCAACAGGACTTAAAAGCGTGGTCGCATTATGATCGAAATAGGGCACGGGCTACCACCGTGCCGAGGCACGCCTCCCGAGCAAGTCCGCAAAGCCGATCCCTCCGCCCGCCTCTTTCCCTCCACCTACGGCGTGGGCAGTTCGTGCTGATAGATGTCCCACCCCTCCAACAAACCATGCAGCACGCGATTCCCCACACGATGCGCGGCATCCAGAGATGGGATGTAAGCGGAATAGCCCGGTCCCAATTTCTCCCCACTCAGACTTTCGGCGGCATCATCTCCAGGCCACTGCATGGAAAAACTACTGGCCGTGCGTAGGACGAGCATGCGTTTCACCTCTGCTTTTCCCGCCCGGTCCAACCATAACAACGAACCATAAGTCCCGGTGTCCTCCATCGCACTGGTCACAAACTCCCCTTCCCCATCCGTAAAATACTTTACCCACTCGTTGGCCCACTCGTTGAGAATCTCACCGTGCCAATATGTCATCGCCGCCAATTGGTCACCTTTGAGCACAAACGGAGGGCGCTGCGCGTTCGGATACCCTGCATACAGGGCCCGACGTTTTTGGATGGCTGCGGTGTCCTGCAGCTCCGTGTCCTTGGTGAGCTGATAGGCCCACTCCACGAGCGAGGGGACGAGGCGATAGGCTTGCCCCTTCGCTGCGATCCACCGGCGCCTGGTAGGGATAGGTCTTACGCAACGGAATGTATCCTGTAGTCCAACCTTTGGGCACTTCGCGAAAGTCTATTTGGAGCGTGTCCCATTTACCCTGATTTTGGAAAGGGGGCAGGAAAGCCGATTTTTGAGCGGATTTCCGGCTACCAATGGCGGATGTAGGCGCGCGCAGATGCAATTTACTGGCTAAATTGCAGTGTCGCAGCAGTCAGTGCCGGGATCGTTTCCATGAGGGAACCTCCGGCAGCCGGTTTATTGTTCATCGTTGGAGTAGGCTTGGTGGTTTTAGGCGGCTTGGGCCTGCGGTGGTTGGTCGGCCAGCAGTCGGGCGATGAGCCACAGGTTGTGACCGAGGATGCGCCAGGCTACCGCCAGGTAGCGATTCGTGAAGCCTCTGGCACTCAATCGCTTGCCTTGGCGTTGCTTGATGATGGGGATGCAGGCCTCCGTCGAAGCCCGGCGATGTTGGAGCGCCACGAACTGCGGCTCCTGCATGCGCCGTTGCAGCAGCTGCGGATGGCGGGGGCAAGTGGCGTCATAAATGTCGGCTTCGGCCAAGCGTTCGCACAGCCGTTGGGTCGAGAAGCCTCGGTCGGTGCTCGCCGCTTTGATCGGGGTGCTCAGGTCGAACTGCTTCTGACGATCAAAGCTTTCGCTCAACTGACGCCATTCGGCCGGAGTCATTCCCTGATACAACTGCCAATCGGTGATCAACCCCGTCACGTTCTCACTGATCATGAGGGTGTTGCCAAACTCGACCTCGCCGGACGCCTTGCCCCGGACCACGGTCTGCACGTCGGGTTCGTAGACGCGGAGGATCTTCTCGGCGTTGGGCACTGGTCGCGCGCCGATGATGCGTTCGTGGGCCTGGTTGATCGCGGCCGGCAGTTGCTCGAGCATGGCGTCGATGCGCGCAATGATGCGGGTGGCCTGGCGCTCACTGAAGCGGGTCCGGGCGTAGTCGGCGGCGAGGTGGTCGCGGTGGCGGCGGGCGTGCTCGCCGATGGTGCGCAGCAGGCGTTTCATCTGGCGGAGCACGCCCTTGCGGGCCCGCTTCGCATCGCGGCGCCGTCGGCTGTGGGTCATCGCGATGCACCACCGATTCATCTGCTTGGCAAAGACTGGCGGCTCGTTCGGCATCCGACCCCGCAACCCCGCTGCACGGATCAGTTTCACCGCCTGAGGGGGTGCGGCTCACGTCGCGAAAGAGCACCCAGTCGACCGGAAAAGGGATGTTGGCCTGCAGGCAGGTCGAGTCCACCAGGCACGTATCCATCGGCTGCGCCGCAGCCAGTCTCAGTTCGCTCGCCCGGTCCGTCTCACCGCACATCTCGATAAAGACTTGGCTCATCCTGCGCACCTGCCCGGCGGTGAAGCATTTGGACGCACGCTCCCGCACGCTTTCTTTGGGAGACCCCTTTGATGCCGTCGATCCGGCGCGCTCCGCAAAAGTCGGCCAACAGATCGCTGGAGGCGATGCTCAGGGAAAGTTTACGCAAACTGATGTTTCCGCGCATCATGCGCAATACCTGCACCCGCCGCGCCTTGCGCGCGAACTGCAGGTGTCGCGGCAACCCGGTCACGTCGTCGCCCCGCCAGTTTTCCCGGGCAAAGTCCACGGCCATCGCTTCCAAGTGACTGTTGGCCAGCAACTGGTCGAACCCCGCCAGTTGATCGCGAAACGCGGCGTAATCTTTGTTGGGTCCGATCGGGAGTCAGGTCTGGACGCAGCCAGGTTTGCAGGGCAACTTCCGGGGCGACGGCTTCGGTAGTATTGCTCACACTAAATTATACACGCCGTTGTTGTGCCGAAACCAGGAAATCCTCCCGGTTTCGGTCTCTTTATTTTTAAGCTACCTCCTCATATCCAACCTCTTGCGCTTGTGGGACACGCTCCAGTTTAAAATGAATTACGAAGCTGTTATCGGACTTGAAGTCCATGTTCAGGTTAAGACTGCCTCCAAGATATTTACCCGGGTGGGACAGGGGTATGGGTATGACGAGAATACGTTGACGGACCCTGTGGTGCTGGCCTTGCCCGGGACGTTGCCCGTAATGAACAAGGCGGCGTTGGATGCCATTATCAAAGCTGGATTGATGCTGCATTGTGACATCGCCGAGGTGTGCAAGTGGGACCGGAAGAACTACTTCTATCCGGATTCGACCAAGAACTATCAGATTTCCCAGTACGACCAACCCATCTGTAACGGAGGATACGTGGAGATCGAGTTACCAGGTCCGTCGCGCAATGTGATGGGCGAACATAAGACAATCCCGCTGACGCGCATTCACTTGGAAGAGGATGTGGGAAAACTGACTCACTTTGCGCACGATTCCCTGGTCGACTACAATCGGGCGGGTACGCCGCTGATGGAAATCGTGTCGGATCCTGCATTGGCTTCGACGGAGGAGGCGTATGCTTACCTCACGACGTTACGCACGACCATGATCTACGCGGGGATTTCCGACTGTGACATGGAGAAAGGGCAGTTGCGATGTGACGCCAACATTTCCATTCGTCCCGTCGGCACGACGGAACTGGGCACCAAGGTGGAACTCAAGAACCTGAACTCGATTTCCTATGTGCGGGATGGCATTGCGCATGAGATCAAACGCCAGCTTGCAGTGACCAAATCGGGCGGCCTGATCGTGCAGGAAACGCGGGACTACGACGGCATTGCCGGGACTTCACAGTCGTTGCGCAGCAAGGAAGAGGCGCATGACTATCGCTATTTTCCGGACCCAGATTTGATGCCGGTACGGGTCGACGAAGCATGGGAGGCTCGTATCGCGGCAGATTGTCCGGAGCGTCCCTTCGACAAACAGCGTCGTTTTATGGCCGAGTATGATGTGCCGTATACGATCACGTCGGTGTTGGTGCCGGATCGGGAGCTGAGTGATTATTTCGAGGCAGCGGTGGATGCGGCCGGGACATCGAAGGCTAAGGCCGTCGCCAATTGGATCATCAACGATTTATTGCGAGAACTCGGAGCGGCGGGGCAGACTTTGGTGGAAACCAAGGTGACACCAGCACATCTGGCGGAACTCATCGGCCTCATCGAAGCCGGGACGATCAATAGCAACAGTGCCCGGGAAGTGTTGGCAGAGACCTTTGCCAAAGGCGAATCGCCGTCGGCGGTGGTGCGCAAGGGGCTCAAATCCGAAACCAACACGGACGAACTGGAGCAGTGGTGTCGGGACGCGATCGCCGACAATGACAAGGCGCGTGAGCAGTTTCGAGGAGGCAAGGACAGCGCCATCAATGCAATGAAGGGACCGGTGATGAAAGCCTCGCGCGGAAAGGCCAATCCGAAATTGGTGGACGAAACCCTGCGCCGCTTGCTGGCTGAGTAAGAGGCAGGTCGTCCCGACGGGGGCGGAGATGTGTGCCGATGGTCAAATATGCGGAAATCTCCCGCCGATGAATTAGACGAGAGTCCGTCATTTTTGCCCCGGGAGCTTTACGCCCGCGGAAGAGGAGGCTTTGTTGCGTAGTGATGTCCCGCACTATTTTCCGGCGTTTCGCTTTGTTAGCTGCTCTAATCGGTATGGTCGCGGGTGTAGTGCGAGCCCAGCAAACTGGAGCGAGAACGGGGCACTGAGCGCACGAACTCAGTGATTTGTCGCCGAATGAGCAAGTGGTGTGGGGTAAGTTGGATAACGGATTTCGTTACGCGCTGTTGCCTCATCATTCCGTGCCGGGTTCGGCGACGTTGCAGTTCTTGGTGTTGGCCGGAGCGATGGATGAGAGAGACGATGAGCGGGGAATTGCGCACTTCATCGAACACATGTGTTTCCGAGGCACGGAGGATTTCAGTGAGCAGGAAATGGTGCAGTTTTTTCAGGAGTTGCACATGGCTTATGGCAGTGATGTCAACGCAATCACGACTTTTGAGCATACGGCGTATTCGTTGGATATTCGGGATGCTTCACCCGAGTTGCTAGGAAGGGGATTGCGACTGTTCGGCAATTTTGCGGACAAGGTCTTGTTGGAGCCGGAGACCATTGAGAACGAGCGAGGCGTGATTCTCAGTGAATTGCGCGGTCGAGCCGGAATTGCGGCGAAGGGACAATTGGCTGCCGTGCAGACTCAGTTTGAGGGATTGACCTTTCCGAACCGGACTCCCGGAGGCGGCGCCGAGAGTATTAAGCGGCTGCGCGCGGAGCAGTTTTGAGATTTCTACGAGCGAACCTATCGGCCGGATCTCATGGTGTTGGTGGCGGCCGCAGATTTTGACGCGGCCCAGCTGACGAAAATGGGCAAGGATGAGTTTGGCGGAATCGAGCGTCCGGCGGAGTCATTGCCGATACGGGATGAAGGAAAACTGGTGGTATCTGGGGGGCTACGTGCGGGGTCGTTTCGGATCCGTGACGTAGGATTCGTCCGAGCTGCCGTGGCATCGGTGGCGCCGTTGCCCTCCGAACCTGATTCGGCGGCGTTGCGGGTGAAGTTACAGCAGGCGAATTTTGTGCAGGCCTTATTGGGGGAGCGTTTGAGCGATGACCTGCTGCCCACGCCGGGAGGGGACGCCGGGGCAGAAGTGATCTTGGGGCACCGGGCGGCCATGGCCAGTGTGATGGCGGACCCGAAGAACTGGGAGAAAAATGTGGGGGCGATGGACCAGATGATTCGTACCACTTATCGTTGGGGGTTTGAGTCGGCCGAATATGAGCCGCTTCGGCAGCGGCAGTTGCGGATGGCGGAGTTGATGGCGGATTTGTTTCCACGGTCCGACCCCCACGAAGTGTGTCAGGGGCTGTTGAGTTCCCTCGTGGAAAATCGGGTTTATGTGGGGCCGATCCAAGAGTTCGCGTGGATGCGTGACTGGTTGCGAGAGGTGACCGCGGAGGAGCTGCTGGCGGTGTATCGATAAATATGGGACACGGATCATTTGGTGTTTCATCTGTCCGGTGATTTATCGCCGGAATTCAAACCCCGGGAAGTGTTGGATGCGTTGATCACAGATCGGAAGAACGACCGGCGTGAGGTGCCTCCGGGAGATCGCGAGGAGCATCGATTCAAAATGCAGGACTGGGGCGAGTTCTCGGAAATCGAGTTGGTGCGCACCATTCCGGAAGTGGGAGCGAAACTCTATAAGTTGGGAAATGAAGTGCGTTTGAATATCGTGGCGACGCCCAAAGAGCCCGGGATCGTGCATACGGTGGTGCGAGTGGGAGCCGGTTTGTTGGATATGCCGGGTAATGAGCCCGCGTTGAAGGAGTTTGGTCTGCAGACACTGTTCTCCAGCGGCACCACTCACTATCGTCCGGAGGAGTTGCGAAACATCATCGGCGAGCAGTTTTTGCGGTTCGACTTTGATGTGGCGGACTACGACGCGTTTACGTTTCGAGGCACCACACAGCGCGATGAAATGTCCGCGCTGCTGGGACTGGTCACGGAGTTTTTACAACGGCCCAAATTTGGTACGTATGTGCATCGCAATGAGAAGATGAAGGCTGCGATGTCGCGGGCATCCAACAGCATGGGCATGCAGGAAGGGTTGCGGGAGTTGACAGACTATTTGTTCGAGGGCGATGTGCGCTTCACGTGGGGAACCATGGTGGACTACTTGGGGTTGAGTTCAGTGGATGTGCGCAAGTGGTTGGGCAAGCCATTGAGTCAAGGTTATGTGGAGGTCACGATTGTCGGTGATGTTGACGAAGCGAAAGCCCTGGAAGCGGTAAAACAGACGTTGGGCACGCTGAGTAAACGGGAGACGGAAAAGACAACGCGGATCAAACCGAAGCCGGTCAAGTTGACCGCCCACCCGGGCTTTAAGCGGATAGAGTTTGTAGGGGAGCGGCACCTCGCGGCAGTGGTTGGGTTGTGGCCGGTGACGGAGAAATTAAGCACGCGGGATCGGGCGGCGCTTTATCTCCTGTCGAAAGTGTTGGAGCTGCACGTGCGGGAGAAGGTGCGGAATGAGCTGGGGCTGGCTTACTCGCCGACGGCGATTTATGAAAACTACGACGGGTTTGAAGAGTTTAGTATGGTACGGGCGATGATTGACTGTTCGGCGGATGAAACCTCGCGAATCGCGCGATTGGTGGAGGATATCGCGAATGAGATCTCCCGCAAAGGGGTGGGCGAAGGTGAGTTTGTGGGAGCGCGCGGAATTTTATCGAGTCGGATCAGACGAGCTTGGTTCGAGAATGGGTTTTTGATGGATCAACTCATCCGGGCGCAGGAAAGGCCCGAGACGGTGGAGGAGATCATCGCGTTGAAGAACGGGTTGGTGGATGAAATCACGCGGGAGGAAGTCGATGCTTGGGCGAAGAAGATCCTGACGCGCCGCAATAGTCGTACGGCGGCGATCGTCCCGAAACAGTTTGTGGGGATTTTCCAAACAGATTGAGCGAAGGCCACGCGCCCAAATGGAGTTTGGATGGGTGGCAGGAGTTACCGTGACGCTAAGAATGATGACTTTACGGGAGGTTGGTTTGCGGCAACTCCTGACGTGGTGTTGAAGCGGGAGTTCGCCCAGAGGCGTGATGCTCTCAAGTAGAGCGTGTCCCACAAGCGCAAGAGGTTGTAGATGAATAGGTAGCGTAAAAATAAAGAGGCCGAAACCGGGAGGATTTCCTGGTTTCTGCACAAAAACGGCGTGTATAATTTGGTGTGAGCAATACTACCGAAGCCGTCGCCCCGGAAGTTGCCCTGAAAACTTGGCTGCGTCCAGACCTGACTCCGGTCGGACCCAACCAAGATTACGCCGCGTTGCGCGATCAACTGGCGGGGCTCGACCAGTTGCTGGCTAACCGTCACTTGGAAGTGATGGCCGTGGACTTTGCCCGGGAAAACTGGCGGGGCGACGACGTGGCCGGGTTGCCGCGCCACCTGCAGTTCGCGCGCAAGGCGCGGCGGGTGCAGGTATTGCGCATGATGCTCGGGAAAATCAGCTTGCGTAAACTTTCCCTGAGCATCGCCTCCAGCGATCTGTTGGCCGACTTTTGCGGAGCGCGCCGGATCGACGGCATCAAGGGGGTCTCCCAAAGAAAGCGTGCGGGATCGTGCGTCCAAATGCTTCACCGCCGGGCAGGTGCGCAGGATGAGCCAAGTCATTATCGAGATGTGCGATGAGGCGGACCGGGCGAGCGAACTGGGACTGGCTGCGGCGCAGCCGATGGATACGTGCCTGGGGGACTCGACCTGCCTGCAGGCCAACATCCATTTCCCGGTCGACTGGGTGCTCTTTCGCGACGTGAGCCGCACACCCCCTGCTCAAGGCGGTGAAACTGATCCGTGCAGCGGGGTTGCGGGGTCGGATGCCGAACGAGCCGCCAGTCTTTGCCAAGCAGATGAATCGGTGGTGCATCGCGATGACCCACAGCCGACGGCGCCGCGATGCGAAGCGGGCCCGCAAGGGCGTGCTCCGCCAGATGAAACGCCTGCTGCGCACCATCGGCGAGTACGCCCGCCGCCACCGCGACCACCTCGCCGCCGACTACGCCCGGACCCGCTTCAGTGAGCGCCAGGCCACCCGCATCATTGCGCGCATCGACGCCATGCTCGAGCAACTGCCGGCCGCGATCAACCAGGCCCACGAACGCATCATCGGCGCGCGACCAGTGCCCAACGCCGAGAAGATCCTAAGCGTCGACGAACCCGACGTGCAGACCGTGGTCCGGGGCAAGGCGTCCGGCGAGGTCGAGTTTGGCAACACCCTCATGATCAGTGAGAACGTGACGGGGTTGATCACCGATTGGCAGTTGTATCAGGGAATGGCTCCGGCCGAATGGCGTCAGTTCGACCAGAGCCTCGAGCGCCAGAAGCAGTTCGACCTGAGCACCCCGATCAAAGCGGCGAGCACCGACCGAGGCTTCTCGACCCAACGGCTGTGCGAACGCTTGGCCGAAGCCGACATTTATGACGCCACTTGCCCCCGCGATCCGCAGCTGCTGCAACGGCGCATGCAGGAGCCGCCGTTCGTGGCGCTCCAACATCGCCGGGCTTCGACGGAGGCCCGCATCCCCATCATCAAGCAACGCCAAGGCCAGCGATTGAGTGCCAGAGGCTTCACGAATCGCTACCTGGCGGTAGCCTGGAGCATCCTCGGTCACAACCTGTGGCTCATCGCCCGACTGCTGGCCGACCAACCACCGCAGGCCCAAGCCGCCTAAAACCACCAAGCCTACTCCAACGATGAACAATAAACCGGCTGCCGGAGGTTCCCTCATGGAAACGCTCCAGGCACTGACTGCTGCGACACTGCAATTTAGCCATTAAATGGCATCTGCGCGCGCCTACATCCGCCATTGGTAACCGGAAATCCTCTCAAAAATCGGCTTTCCTGCCCCCCTTCCAAAATCAGGGTAAATGGGACACGCTCTAGATGGTTTCGTGGCTCACGCGTCGGGTCAGATCAAGGCCATGACGTCGTCTCAAGGCGACTTCGATTTGCTTGGGCGTAGCGCCGGTGGCAAACAGGGCCAGCACCTCGTCGCGCAAGGCGGGCGTGTCGGCGACTTTGTTGCGCACGGCTCACTTGGGCCGACGGCAAGCGCAAGTCTGCGCATCCATGCCGCTGTAGCTGTTGCGCCCGCCGTTGCGGGTGATCTCGCGATTGACCACCGAGGCGTCGCGGCCGAGGGCGGCGGCAAGCTGAGCGCCGCTTTTGCCCTGGGCCAACCCGGCATGAATCGCCTCGCGTTCCTTGGCGGTGATGCGTCGTTGTATTTTTGCCACCACTCCAAATCCTCCGCTCTGCGCCCACGACGCCAGCGCGGAGTTTTTCCCAGAGAGAGGACGACCGGCCCGGCTTGTGTATAGCTGCTCACCGCTCCCTTCCTGCGGCCTGCCGCAACCTCAATCCCGCCAATCATCAATCCCAATATCAAACGTATAGTATTCATTATAGTGCATTAGGAGAAAGGGAACCACTCCCTCTCAGCCTGTGCACTTAGTGTTGGACTGCGGCGATTTTCGTGCGTAGGATCGTAAGGAGATTTTCGCTCACAGGATTAATGAAACGGAAAGAGCGGATTCCACCTCTTGAAACGCAAATACGTTGCGTGAAGGAATCCTCAATGCGGCTGTGCTCCGGAGCGCAGCCACGCGAAGCCCTCCGGTGATCCGGTTGGGCATCGTGACGGGATGATTTTGGTGATAACCTCAAGCCGCTTGGGCCAGTGGCGGCTGGTCGGCCAGCAGTCTGGCGATCGGCCAGAGGTTGTGGCCGAGGACGCTCCATGCTACCGTGAGGTAGCGGTGCATAAAGCCCTTGGCTCGCAAACGCTTGCCTTGACGCTGCTTGAGGATGGCAATGCGGGCCTCAGTCGAGGCCCGGCGGCGTTGCAATTGGACGAACTGTGGTTTCGTCATACGTTGCTTCAGTTCTTGAGGATCGCGCGGGCAGGTCGCGTCGTAGATGCCCGCCGCGGCCAGAATCTGACGCATCCGCTTGGTCGCGAAGCCCCGGTCGGTGCCCGCGGCGGTGATCGGCGTGCTCACGTCGAACTGATTCTGACGATCAAAGCTTTCGCTCAACTGGCGCCATTCGGCGGGGGCAGCCTGCTGATACATCTGCCAGTCGTTGATCAATCCGGGCGCGTTCTCATTGATCATCGCGGTGTTACCAAACTCGAGTTCGCCCGATGCCTTGCCTCTGACCAGCACCTGCACATCGGGCTCATACACGCGGAGGATCTTCTCGGCGCTGGGCACGGCGCACGCGCCGATAATGCGTTCGTGGGCCTGGTTGATCGTTGCGGGCATCTGAGCCAACATCGCGTCGATGCGTTCGACGATGCGAGCGGCCTGTCGCGCGGAGGTGTGGGTCGACGCATACTCTTGGTCCAGGCGGTCGCGGTGTCGCTGGGCGTGTTCACCGATGGTGCGCAACAGTCGCTTCATCTTGCGTAGCAACTACTTGCGCGCTCGTTGGGCATTCGCACGCCGTCGGGGGTGCGTCATCTCAATGCACAGCCGGTTCATCTGTCGAGCGAAGACCTCCGGCTCCGCCGGCGGATCAGGATCACCGCCTTGAGCAGGGTTCGGCTCACATCGCGCAGCAGCACCCAATCCACCGGAACGTGGATGTTGGTGGGCCAGCACGTCGAGTCCACCAGGCACGTCTCCATCGACTGCGGCTCGGCCAGACCGAGTTCGGCCGCCCGGTCCGCCTCGGCGACCATCTCGATAAACACCTGACCCATCCACCGCACCGGTTCGGCGGTACAGCACTGCGAAGCTCGCTCCAACACGCTCTTGGAAACGCCCTTGATGCCCTCAATCGTGCGCACCCAGCAGAAGTCGGCCAGCAAGTCGCTCGATGCAATCGTGCGCGAGAGTTGCCGAAAAGGCATGTTTCCCAACAGTATACGCAACACATTCCCCCGCAGCGCCTTGCGCGCGAACTCCAGGCGACGGCGCAGCTGCCCGGCGTCGACCGACTCGAAGCCCACCCGCGCGAAGTCCATCGCCATCGATTCAAGGTGGCTGGCTCGCAGCACTCGGTCCACCGCATCGAGCTGCTCGCGAAACTGCCCGTAATCTTTGTTCGGCCCGACAGTCGTAAGCGCTGGACGCAGCCAGCTCTGCTGGGCAATTTCATCTCCGACGGCTTTGTGTATTAGTTTCACACCCAATCATAGACGCCGTTTTTGGGCCCAAACCAGGATTTACTCCCGGTTTAGGCCTCTTTTTTATAACGCTTACCGCTTATCACCAACGACTTGCTCCCGCGGGATAGGCTCAATTTAGGATGAAAGCTGCAGCCTGTCTTCGCTCTGGCCGTCTCTCAGTTTCAATCCGCGCCCCAACGGGTATCAGACTTTAAAACAGTTCTCCCTGCGAAGCTCCATAACGCTTTTTCGCCTCAGTCGTCGCCGACTTCATCTCCAACTCCCGCAATCTGGCGACCAAGCGAGGACCATCTAAGGCCGGCCTCACATTTGGTTGCACCGGCAGGTCTAGATTGAGAGTCGTCAACTGCAGGTTAATTCGCAACCGCGCGGCATCTTCGGCCACTCGCTCGCGAAACCGATCAGGCTTCAACTCGTGCGCGTGAGCGAGTACTCCCTCCAACGAACCATAGGCGTTCAACCACTTCGACGCGGTCTTGGGCCCCACTCCGGCCACGCCCGGAATATTGTCCGCCGTGTCGCCGACCAGAGCCAAAAAGTCTGCAATTTTATCCGGAGTAACCCCAAACTTTGTCACCACCGCCTCTGGATCCATCGTCCGCCAGCCCAATCTCGGATTCGCCGTGGGCGGGGGCATCAGCATCGAGATCTGAGCGCTTACCACCTGAGCAAAATCTTTGTCCGTGCTGACTATTTTAACCATGTGCCCGTCTTTGGTCAACGCCACCGCCTGCGCCGCCAACAAATCGTCACTCTCCACCCCCGAGATTTCGATCCCCCCGAGTCCCATCAAGCGTGTCAGTTCCTTTATAACCGGAATCTGTTGGCTCAACGCCTCCGGCATTTCCTCTCGCTGCGCCTTATAATCCGGCAGCAACGCCAACCGATCCTGCGCACCGCCCAAATCAAAAAATACCAATACTCCGGCCGGCTTTTCCTGATCCTCCAGCTTCCAGATGGTTTTCACCCATCCGTGCAATGCATTCGTCGGAAATCCATCCGAACGCGTCAGTTCCGGAATCGCGAAGAAACAACGGTAAGCGAGGTTAAACCCATCAATCAGCAGCCACGTCGACATCTCGCGCAGTCAGCCGCCCCATCCCCCTCAGCACAAACCCAAAACCGCCCCACGCCTGATCATCTCCATACCTTTTGTCACGTATTACGTTACAAACATCCCCGCCTCGCCCGGCACTTGCCCCAATCCCGAAATCCGTCTTCTTCTGCGTGGTGTTTTGGCTCAAAAAATTGCTCTGCACTTTCCTCTCGCCGTTGTCCGTAGTCCTCCTCCTTCAACTGATTGGACTGCTTTTACTTATCTTCCGTCGTCGGATCGCCGGAACCGCCCTCGCCGTGCTGGGGCTCATCGTCCTGATCGTTTCCTCGCATGAAGCCACGGCCGATTGGTTGATCTACAACCTCGAGTCCCAACATCCCCCGGCCTATACTTCCGCTCATGCGCCGTTGCCCGCCGCACTTGAATCCTGCACTTACATCGCCGTGCTCGGTGGCGGCCACAATTTGACTGAGCGCCAAGCCGCCGTCGGTCGTCTCGGTAGCGCGTCCCTCGGCCGTCTGACCGAAGCGGTACGCCTCGCCTACCTCCTGCCTCAGTCAAAATTGCTCATGTGTGGCCCGGTCGGAAAGGAAATCCCCGATGCCCACGCCACGGTTTTGGCCGCCGCCGAACTAGGTATTTCACCCAACCGCATCACGCTCCTCAGCAATGTTCGCGATACTTTTGACGAGGTCCACGCCATCAAGGCCGTCGTCGGCGATGCCCCCGTGGCCCTCGTCACCTCCGCTTGGCACATGCCCCGAGCCCACGGTATCGCGTTAAAAATCGGCCTCAATTTCGTCGCTTGTCCGGCCGCCTTCACTTTAGCCCCAACTGGCAACCCTCCCTCGGCTTGGAGAAAATTCAGCCTGGGCGGCTTGGACCACTCGTCCAAAGCCACCCACGAATACTTAGGTCTGCTCTGGACCAAACTCCGCGGCCAACGTTGAGAATAATAACACCACCAACTGGCTCAGTCTCGGGCAGCTGCACCAGCCGGGGTCACGACAGACGGATTCTGAAACGCCGAACTAGGTGGCACTCCGCGTAGGGACTGCTTCTTGGGTGAACCCCCGGGCTCACCAAATTAGCCGTCACAAAAATCAACAAATTACGTGTTGCGTCGTTTCGCCCTCCGAACGGAAAAGCCGTCCCAATCCCGGGATATCTCCCAAAATGGGAACTTTATCGTGCACCGTTTTTACCTCTTCCCGCGTCAATCCCCCATCACCAACGTCGCACCATCCCATAGCGTCACCTTGGTCGACACTTCCCGGGTAGAGAAAATCGGCTGATAAAACCCCGACGGGACGGTTACCGTGGTATCGTTCGAAATCGCCACGCTCTGGCCTCCGTATTCCACGAAACCTTCGAACTCTGTCCCTTTCGGATTAAGATCCAGACTGATACTATAGTCATCTTCCTCCACCGTTGGGGTGATCCGCAACTCGACCCCCGCCTTCCGGGTTTCGAAATCCTGCGGCGTGCCTGCCGTGATGGTCACCCCCGCCGACGAACTGTCCCGGCCCGAAGAGCCCACTTCACTGCGCACTTCACCATATGCAGTGGGATAGCGCAGCTCCTGCGCCACCGTGATGTTCGCCGGGTTCCCCGACAACACGGTGCCTTTGGGTGCACTTAATAAATCAGAACCCGCCGTTCGCGACAACGCCCGGATCACCGCACGGACATCAAACTCGCCGATCAGTCCCTGCAGATCCGCAATCGGCCCGGTACCCGTCGCCAGATCCACCGCTTGAGGCAAGTTAAGCGGGTTGTTTGAAATATTCTGGTTAATAGCATTCTGACCAGGGAATATGGTCAGGTTTCCGTCGCCGTCGGTAAAGACCTTCGTGTCTCTTCCCGGATTCACGATACTTCCCACCGTGCCAGCTACGGTGTTGGTGAACGCGTCGTTGAGGCTTCGGTTTTGCGTGCCGCCCGTCGCTAAATAGCGGGGATCGCCTCGAATGCCGTGCGTAACGCCCCATTGGATACCGAGTTCCTCCAACGCCCCTTCCTGCACCTCCATGAACTTGGCCTCAATCTCCACCTGCCGCACCTCGTTGTAACGGTTCAATATATTGCGGATGCGTTCCATATTTCGCGAAGTCTGCGTTACAATCATGGCCGAACCGTCATAGGCCAAGCTCGCCCCGCTAATGCCTTCGAAATCCACCCCTGCTTGTTGTAAAAATTGCCGCAATGCCAAGGCCTCTCCTCCGCCCCCTGGCGCTGTTGTGCCACTCAGCGGTGCAGGCGAAAAGGGATCGCTTGCGACCGTCGCGCCTCCTGACGCCAGCCCACCGCCGATCCCTGTCATCCGAATGACCGTGGAGCGCGTAATGGGAAAAACTCGGTATCCAAAGTGGAGGTCTCCCCACCGGGCCGTACGACCACCGCATCGGCCTGCACTTCATACTGATAGCCAATCGAATCGGTGATGAAATCCAACACCCGCTTCAGCGAAAGGTCGCGCAGCGTCAGGCTGACCGTGGGGCGCCAATCCTGAGGATCAATCACCACGATATTAATGCCCTGCCTTTCCCCGCCCATCGAATCAAACTCCCGTGACAGATCACTGAGTGTGCTGACAACCCGGTGCAACTCCACCGCACTGAAACTTACACTCGGAATTCGAATCGTATTCAATTTTTGGATTAACGGGTTCGCCCCACCCGAACCTGACCCGCCTTCCGTTGTGGGTTCCGATGCCGCCCCGGGCCTCCTCCAAGCCTCCCCCACTTCCTCAATCAGCGCGCTCCGGGTTCGCCCCCGCCAGGTCTCCGCCAGCGCCACGCGTTCCACTCCGACCCGCGCCATCAATCGCTGCGCCCCCCGGTGCTCCGGAACAAGGGTGATAAGCTCGCTCAACGTGGCATCCACTTCATCATAATTCCCCGCCGCAAAATTCCCTCGCGCGCTGTCCCACAACTCGCCGGCCTGGTTCGGCATTCTCGAGGCTAAAGTCGTGTCCTGTGGTCGTGATGCCCCCCCTCGACGTAACCGCCGGCCGCTCGAGCTCTCGCGTTGCCGCCAAGGCCATGATCTGCACGCGTTGGATCTCGTCCCGCTGATCCCCGAGACCCTTGATTACGGGCAACGTCAGGGGATTTTCCGGCATTGAATGCATTGCTGTATCCAGCGTTGCCAACGCGGCTTCACATCGGCCCTCCTCCGCTAAAACTTGCGCGTCACGAGCTTGCAGCCTCGCCGCCTCAATCAGCTCACGTTGGCGGGTTTCCTCTTCCGAAGCCAACTCCGCAATCTCCGCCTCCAGCGCCGCTTCCGCCGCTGCTCGATCATCCTCTAGCGTCGAGGCCTCGAACCACGCTGCCGGTTCACCCGGCATGCTCGAACCAAAATCGATCTCTTCCCATTGCGTCTCCGCTCGATTCAATTGCGCCCGCTCCTCAGCCAAAGTCTGCTGCACCCCCAGCAACATCCGCTTCACCGCAGGGTCATCGGGAGCCATCTCGGACAACTCCAACAAATTGCGCTCGGCCGCTTCCAGATCCCCGTTGTCCCGTGCACGTAAGGCATCGGCCAACAAACGAATCTTCGTCTCTGTCTTGCCCTGCGCCCCCAACGGGCACCACTCCGCAACACCGCCGCCAAAAGATACGCCGACGAACAACGCCAGTATTCGGAAAAATCGAGTCGAGAATGTCATTAGCAACAAAAAGAAAGGGTTAACAAGGAAAGTAAGTAGGGTCGCCCTCAATCTCTGCCATAGGCCGGGATGTGGGTCTCCAAGTCATCAGTTCCTGCGTTCCGTCCGGATACTTTTTCCCGATCGTGACCGACTCCGGTAATCCCCCTACGGATCGAATCTGAAACACCACACCGTCCGCCTCCACGGAATCTCCCGCCCGCAATCGGTGGACTTTACCTGAGGCGTCATCACGTAAATCCGCCCACGGCGTATCGTTCCCCTGCCACCCCGCCGAAGAAAGCCTGGTCACCCATCCCGCTTCCGTATCCCAAACCTCCGCCACCGCGACGATGTCGCGCAACGGCATGCTATCGGGTACGATCAAATCCTCCCTTCTCACATCCAATTTGCTCACCTCCAATCCAAGATCGGGAAACCGATGTCCCGCTCGCGCCACAATCGCTTCACCCGTGATCTCGTTCTGGAAAATCCCGAGATAGTCGTCTTCGTTACCGGCGTAGCCCATCAACTGCAAGCGATAGGGCTCCCGTGTCACCCCGACGAGAGTCACGCCAAATGCCTTCTGTGCCACGGAGCTCGCCGTCGCCTCCTTGACCTCCGGTGGTGTAACGGAAAATCGTCCGGTCTGTCGGTGGTAATAGATCACCGGCGGCGTGAATAAATCAAACCCCCAAGCCCCCTCCCTTCGCGCTTCGGGCGCCTGCCAATTAGGCGACGCGGCCATCGCCGTCCCCTCTTCCCCAAGGACCGATGTCGACGTTCCTGTAATCGCCCCTCCTGATCGTAGATCATTCGGTCGTTTGCCAACCCTGGCCACCTCACGTTCGCCCCACCCCACCACGATCCGCATCAGGATCAACAGCACTTGCGCCCCATGCATCGCCCCCCTATCGATTGAGAAATCACGGCGCGTCACGGGGTGCCTCCGCTTTCCTCCGCTTGAGCCAATCGCGGACCATAAAAATCCAAATATTCCACCGTCACCAAAAATTCGGCCTCGTTCGCCACGATGATCGGTACCGCCTCTTCTCCATCGTCTCCCGTATCCCCGGCCGCTTCCTCCTCGTCTCGAAAGAGAGCCGCCAAGGACCGCACGCCGCCCTGCGCCCGACCATCTGCGCCCAACGGTTCCACCGCCACCTCCCGAACCACCACCGGGACGTCCTCGTTCCGCACCTCCGCTAGAAAACGCCGCAACGTCCCCGTTTTGCCGACAAATCCGACTCGAAAAGCCAACGTATCCACAATTCCATCACGTTGTACGCTCCGCTCCCGCTTCCACTCCCAATAATCGTCCGCTCGACCGCCGGGTCGCACTCTATCGACCGCATCATGGGCACGCGCCACTTTGTGCTGCTCTGGTTCCCGCTGTATGCGCGTCAATTCGCGTGGCTGCGCCCGCCATAACGCATTCAACAACCGCTCCACCACCAACTGCTGCCGATGCACCACTCCGAGGTAAGCGTTGTCGGGTCCACTGTTGGCAAAGGCCGAAAATCCCCACGACATTCCCTCCGGGATCAACACTCCGGCATTCTCGGCCGCCTCTCGTTGGCGCTCCTGAAATTGTGCAAGTTTGAAGAATGCGTCCGCCCGTTGCGGGGGAGGTTCCTCGGTCCAGATCGCATCCCTGGTCTTCACTCCCAACGTCCGCCGCAACACCTTCGCCGCTGCCTCAGCGGATGCCACCTGCCGGCCGGTCTCCGCGGCCACTGGTGCGAGCTCCGATGCCTGTAATGCCCGCCACTCCATCTGTCGGGCGGCCAGGCGTTCCGCCGCGCGATCCGCCTCCGCTTTGGTGTGCAACGTCCACCAACCCGCACCGATCCAAAGGATCGCCGTGAGCACCACACCGGTCCACGAATCACGCGAAAGCTGCCAATCGCTCTTCTTCAAAGGCCGCGCTCCAGGTTAAGTACCAACGTGAAATCAAATCGCAAGATACCCGGATCGCCCGCGTCGAAACGCTCGCCTTCCGTTTCCATCACATAAGGCGATTCCACCAACCGACTCAACAAGGTCGTAGCCCGTTCATAGGACGACTGGCTCACCCGGGACAACGGATTCTCCCGGTCCAGCAGTCGCCCCGATACCCTCAATTGCAACGGCTCCGCCTTCACCGTCCTATCTTCACCATCGTCGATCCACGCTCCCATTCCCCGCATAGCTTGCCGCCCGGCCTGAACTCGCTCCGCATTTCCCTTCTTCGGCAACACTTGCATGCGCTCGAACCAAACGTCCTCCACCGTCGTCATTCGTGCCTGCAGGTCCGCGAGTAATCCTTCCCACGCCTCTCGCGCCGTGACCAGTTCGTTCAGCGTGCTTAACTCCTCCCGCAACGTTTCCTGTCTGTCCCAATTTGACCGAATCTCTTCCTGCCAGGCATAGTGCGGAGTCATTTGCCGCCCCCACGCGGCCGCCGCTTCCGTTCGCGCCGTCGCCCATCGAGCGTAGTGCACTCCCGGCAATGCCGTCGCCACCACCACCATTCCCGCCGCCCACATCCATCGCGGCCGCCTCGACTTCGCCTCGCGCTCCGCTCCCCAATCTTGAGGCAGCAAATTGATTCCGCTTTGCATGGATAGCCCCGCCCATGCGCCTCCCACCAAGTCGCCACTCAAGGTCTGGGCTCCCTGCTCTTCCATAGCCAAACGCGTGGCCGCACTCACCTCCAACTCCTGCCCAAACGAAAGCATGGAAACCGGAAGCCCCAGTTTCTCCTCCAGACGCCGGGCCAATCCCGGTACTTGCGCGCCTCCTCCCGTTAACACAATCTGCACCGGGTCGCGCCCACCGGATTGCCGATTGTGCGTCACCAGTGAGCGACTGATCTCCAGCTCTAGACGGGCGCCAAACGCATCCGCCGCGCCGGTCACGGCTCGCGCCACTGGCGAATCCTGCGGCAAATCAATCTGCCCTCCCCAAATTTGCCGCTTTAATTTCTCCGCCCCACTCGGCGTCTGCTCCAGTGCCTCCGCACGTAGTCCCCGCCAATGCCAGCGAACGCAGTGCATACCATCCTCCATCCCAAAAAAGCACCTGCGTGGTACGCGCGCCGACCGCCACAAGCATCACCGGTTCTCCATCTGCCGCTGCATCGCTCCGCTCATAAGCCCGGGCTTGCGCCACGTCGGCAGGCGTAATCGACCGAGGGTCGATCCCCGCCGCCGTCAGTTGATCCGCCAACCGGGCAATTCCTTCCTTTTTGACTGCCCCCAGCAGGACTTCCATCTCCGTTCCGGACTCGCACAAAAGTTGATAATCCCAGATCACGTCTTCACGTCTTCTAAGGGAAACGGAATGGCCTGCGGGGCTTCAAACGCCACCATCTTGATTCGTTGGGAAGCTGCTGTAACCGGCAACATGAGCCCCTTGGTCAACACCAAGTGCCCGGAACAAATCACGTGAGCCGATGCGCCCTCCTCTCCCAAGCCCACGCGTACCTCCTGCAGAACGTCCACGAGGCGAAGACCCGGTTCGTCGTCCCAACTATCCGCCCATGGCACCGGCCGCGAAACCCATTTCTCACATCGAAGCCGAGTCCCTGGCGATCCGCTAAACACCGCGCTACTCACCCGCGCTACTCCGACATCCACCACCGTAACTCGATTCGAGGTGGTTTTGCGCAAAGTAAATTTCATCGTTCAAGAGGCGGGCGCGCGACCGCGAAACGTTATCGCGGTTCGCTCGCCGCCGCTCGTAGCATCACGGGTGCCGCTTCGGTCCCGGAATTTGCAAATGGGCTTAAATACTCAGGCCGCATCACGCCGTCGTTCCGCGTTCCCTCTCGATTCAATTTCGCCCGAGCCTCGGGCCCCGTCAACCCCGGCCCAACGCGTCGCCGGTCCACGGGCACCTGTGCTCCTCCGACCGATAAGTCCACCACCAAAAAGCGCATCGGTCCTTGCAATCGGTCCCGCTGCACCACCCCCGGTGGCAAATAAAACCTAAACGCCGCCCTCCCGGCCTCGAGCGTCACCGCCATCGCCGCCGTCCGATAAAACTCCCATCCCGTTTCCGTTCCCGTCTCCGCCCCTTCCGTCGCCAAATTGAAGCCGACCCGCACTCGATCCGCAAATTGGAACCGACCACTCCCGCTGGCCTTCACTCGCACATTGACCTCCGCCTGCCACCAGACTTCTCCGGCCGTGTCCCGCACGGTGCCAAACCGTACATTCGATACCTATACCTCCGGCGCGGATCGTGCTTCCAAGTCTTGCGCCCATGATGAGTTAGGGAAACTCACCCCTAACCAGACGAGTATAATGCATACTTCTGTCACCTGGAAAAAATTCATTGAGCAGGGGTCTTCGGGCGTCACGTTCAAACTCTCACGATACCAGTATTTGACGCATGAACCCTCCCTCTGAAATAGCGTATAAGATCGCCGTCCTCGTTTTTATTGAAAACGAAGCAAGCGAACAGCTGCTGCTCCACCGCGCCAAAGCTCCAAATCGCGGCCAATGGAGTCAGATCGGTGGCAAACTCGAGACCGCGGTGGGGGAATCTCCGTTCGAATGCGCCGCTCGCGAAACGGGGGAGAAAACCGGCCACGCGATCACTCCTTCCGATCTCCACCTGTGCGGTATGATCGCCGAAAAGGCCTACTAGGGGCAATCCCACTGGCTCCTCTTCCTCTTTCGTTGCAAACGCCTGATCCTTGCCTTGCCTCCTGCCATGTCAGAGGGCCATTTCGCATTCTTCAGTCGTGCAGCTATCGACGCCATCGATCTCCCGCCGCCTGACCGCAATGCGCTCTGGCCGCTCTTCGACCAGTATCGAGACTCATTTGTCGCCCTACGCGCCAATTGCCACCCCGATAACCCTTTGCAGCTCGATATAGAACAAGTCACGCCGTCTCCGACCATTTCCTAATCTTCCGTTCCTCCCCCTTCCTGGCCGCACGCTTTTCTCATCAACGCGCTGAACGTGACGTTATTTCCCCCCACCTTAGCGCGAAGTATTTTGCGGTTCCTCCGCCGATCTGCCTCCGAGCGGGCCTGTGCTCGCGGACCAAAACTGGCCGGACAATTCACTTGCCTAACATAGGGCCCGCCAAACACTCCCTCGTTCACCACTCCACTCACCCGCAATTGTGAGCCATACCACGACTTCATCTTCCGCCGAAAAGGCCTCCAACTCCGCTCAAGCCGCCATCAATGCCGGCTTGACCCCCGAGGCTAAACTAGAGCTCTACCGCCAAATGGTCCGCATCCATCGCTTCGAGGAGCGCAGCCTGCGTGCTTACCAATCGAAGAAAATTGGCGGGTTCCTGCACCTTTACATCGGACAGGAAGCCGTCGCCGTCGGCTGCTGCTCGCTCATGGGCGAAAATGATCACGTGATCACCGCCTACCGCGATCATGGTCACGCCATCGCAGTCGGCATGGACACCAAGCCTCTCATGGCCGAGCTCTACGGCAAGGTCACCGGTTGCTCCAAGGGCAAAGGTGGCTCGATGCATTACTTCGACCCGTCCAACAACTACTGGGGTGGCCACGGCATCGTCGGAGGCCAAATTCCTCTTGGCACCGGACTCGCCTACGGCGTGAAATACCAAGGCAAAAAAGGCGCCGCCATGGCGTTCATGGGCGACGGTGCCGTCAATCAGGGTGCCGTCCATGAAGCGATGAATCTCGCCGCCCTCTGGGACCTGCCCTGCATTTTCGTGATCGAGAACAACCGCTACTCGATGGGCACCTCCCAACTTCGCTCCTCCGCCGGTCCAGGTCTGGCCGAACGCGCCGCCGGTTATGGTATTCGTTGGGCCAAATGTTTCGGCCACGATATCTACGAAGTCCGGGATACCATGAACGAAGTCCTCGTCCGCGCTCGTGAGGAGTCAAAACCTGCCGTCGTCGAGATCGATACCTACCGCTACCGCGGACACTCCGTCGCCGACCCGGACAAGACCTACCGCACCCGCGACGAGATCGACGAATACCGCAAGAACAAGGATCCCCTCGCCGTGTTCCAAGCCGAACTCATGGCCGAGAAGGTTCTCACGGAAGAGATCCATAAGGAAATCGACCAAGCCGCCCGCGCCGAAGCCGAAACCGCCGCTGAATTTGCCGAAGCCAGCCCGTTCCCCACCCCGGACGACATCCAAAAGGACGTCTATTGGGAAGTGGACAATCCCGAGCAACGCACTTCCCAAGGCCGCCTGTTCTTCAGCTAAGCGCCGCCGAACTCGTAAATCGAAATTCGCCAACTGTATTTAAAATGTCCGTTCTCACTTACCGCGAAGCCGTTCGTGCCGCCCTCTCCGAGGAGCTCGCCCGCGACGAAAATGTCGTGCTCATGGGCGAAGAAGTCGCCCAATTCAACGGCGCCTACAAGGTCTCCGAAGGCCTGCTCGACAAGTTTGGCCCCAAGCGGGTCGTCGATACTCCGATCTCCGAAGCCGGCTTCATTGGCCTGGGCGTCGGCTCTTCCATGCTGGGTATCCGCCCTGTCATGGAACTTATGTTCTGGTCTTTTTACTCCGTCGCCTTTGACCAGATTCTCAACAACGCCGCCAACGTCCGTTACATGTCGGGCGGTCTCATCAACTGCCCGATCGTGATTCGCGGTCCCGCCAATGGAGGCACCAACGTCGGCGCCACCCACTCCCACACGCCGGAAAACGTGCTCGCCAACCACCCGGGCGTCAAAGTTGTCGTGCCGGCCACCGCCGCCGATGCCAAGGGCCTGCTCAAAAGCGCCATCCGCGACAACGATCCGGTCTTTTTCCTCGAAAACACGATCCTGTACGGCGAAAAGGGCGAGGTGCCCGACGACGAGGATTTCCTCATCCCCCTCGGTTCCGCCGATGTGAAACGCGAAGGCACCGATTTGACCATCGTGACCTACGGTCGCTGCGTACTGCATGCTCTGTCCGTCGCTGAAACGATCGCCCGGGATCATGGCGCATCCGTTGAAGTGGTCGACCTGCGGTCCATCCGTCCTCTGGATATCGATACCGTCCTCACGTCCGTCGCCAAGACCCACCGCGTGCTCATCGTCGAGGAGCAAAAGCCTTTCGCCTCCGTCGGTTCGCAACTCGCGTTCATGATTCAGGAAGAAGCCTTCGACGAGCTGGATGCCCCGATCACTCGTGTGACCACCATCGACGCGCCTGCCATCTACAGCCCGCCCGTGGAAGCCGAACAATTGCCCAACGTCGACCGCATCCTCGCCGCCGCCCTCAAGGCCTAAGCAGCGGTCTCCTCCTTCCTCCTTTCTAACTTCTAACTGCACTCTTCTTCGCCCCATGGCCGATATCATCGAAATGCCAAAACTCAGCGACACCATGACGGTGGGCACGCTGGTCAAATGGCTGAAAAAGGAAGGCGACGTAGTCGCCAGCGGCGACATGCTCGCCGAAGTAGAAACCGACAAAGCCACCATGGAGCTCGAGAGCTTCTTTGATGGCACGCTCCTGAAAATCTTCGCCGGCGAAGACGATCAGGTTGAAATTGGGGAACCTCTCTGCGCCGTCGGCGAAAAGGGTGAATCCGTTGAAGCCCCCGCTCCGAAGGCCAAAGCCGCTCCCGCCGCCGATGCCCCTGCCCCTGCGCCCGTCGCCGCACCTCCGCCTCCTCCCGCGCCTGCTCTCGCTCCGGCCCTCAGCGAGCCTGGCCACCGCATTAAAATTTCACCTCTCGCCCGTAAACTCGCGGCCTCCAAAGGCATCGATCCCTCCCGCCTCAACGGCACCGGCACCGGTGGCCGAATCGTGCGAGCCGATGTGCTGGACGCCGAAAAGAACGGCGTCCCCGGCGGCGGAGCATCTGGATCCGGCTACTTCGCCAAAGGTCCTATCCAAGAGGATAAGGTCGTACCAGTCTCCGGCATGCGCGGCACTATCGCCCGCCGTTTGGTCGAATCCAAGACCCAGCTGCCTCACTTCTATTTGGACATTGAGGTCGACGCCGCCCCGCTGCTCGCCTTACGCGCCCAACTCAATGAAGGCCTCAAAGACGATGGAGTAAAACTCTCCGTCAACGACTTCATCCTCAAGGCCAGTGCCGAGGCCCTGCGCAAGGTCCCCGCGGTTAACTGCTCCTGGGAGGGCACTCAAGTCCGTCATCACAGCCGGGCCCACGTATCCTTCGCCGTCGCCATCGAGGACGGCCTCATCACTCCGGTGGTCTTCGACTCCCACGTGAAGTCTGTCTTCGACCTCAGCGTGGAAGCCAAGACGCTCGCCAAGGCCGCCAAGGCCAAGAAGCTGCAGCCCAACGAGTACACCGGCGGCACTTTCTGCGTCAGCAACCTCGGCATGATGGGCATCAACAGTTTCAAGGCTATTATCAACCCGCCCAACGCTGCCATCCTCGCAGTCGGCACCACGGTCACCAAACCTGTGGTCGAAAACGGTCAGATCACCATCAGTCAACGCATGATCCTCACCCTCTCCGTCGATCACCGTGTCGTCGACGGCGCCGTGGCTGCCCAGTTTATGGCGGCGTTGCGAGTCCTGATCGAAAAGCCAGCCTTGCTGCTGGTCTGATTCCGGCATCGATCTTTTCTCACCAGCAGACCCGCTCCCTCCCCGGAGCGGGGGCGGCGTCAAGCGGCTAGTGCACCGTTTTTTTGTTTTGTATAATAGCATGAAAGACTTCAGCGGGAGACTGTCCGTCGAGCCCGATGCGAGGGAGATTATTGAGTAGCCACTCCGCTTTGGCGATTTGGCCTTTGGTGACGGTGTTAAAGTCGATGCCTTTAGGGAAGTATTCCCGGATCAGACCGTTGATATTCGCGACCGCACCGCGCTGCCAAGGGCTGTGTGGATTGCAGAAGTAGACCGCCACTTTTGTGGCAAGGGAGAAGGCGGCATGTTGGGCCATTTCTCGGCCGTTGTCGTAGGTGAGGGTCTTGCGCAGGTGGGCGGGCAGGCGTTTGAAGGCCCGGATGAGAGCGTGGGCGACGCTGATTGCGTCTTTGGCGCCGCCCAACGGGACGATCATCACGTAGCGGGAGACCCGTTCGGTGATGACCAAAATGGCGGTGTGATTGCCCGCACCCATGACCAAGTCGGCCTCCCAGTGTTCGGGCACCTCCCGGCGCTCTACCTCAGCGGGTCGCTCGCCGATATTGATCGCGCCCGGCAACTGGCCCGAGAGCTTGCCCTTGGCGCGGGGGGCGGGACTGCGCCGGGGCTTCTTGCGCCGCAAATAAGCGATCAACTCCTTCTTAACCGAGCCTTTGGAGTGGACGTAGATGAAGTCGTAGATGGTTTCGTGGCTCACGCGTCGGGTCAGATCAAGGCCATGACGTCGTCTCAAGGCGACTTCGATTTGCGTGGGCGTAGCGCCGGTGACAAACAGGGCCAGCACCTCGTCGCGCAAGGCGGGCGTGTCGGCGACTTTGTTGCGCACGGCGCACTGGGGCCGACGGCAAGCGCGAGTCTGCGCATCCATGCCGCTGTAGCTGTTGCGTATCCCATTTACCCTGATTTTGGAAGGGGGCAGGGAAGCCGCTTTTTTGAGCGAATTTCCGACTACCAATGGCGGATTTAGGCACGCGCAAATGCAATGAGATAGCAAAAGGTGGTGTCGCAGCAGTCAGTGCCTGGATCGTTTCCATGAGGGAACCTCCGGCAGCCGGTTTATTGTTCATCGTTGGAGTAGGCTTGGTGGTTTTAGGCGGCTTGGGCCTGCGGTGGTTGGTCGGCCAGCAGTCGGGCGATGAGCCACAGGTTGTGACCGAGGATGCTCCAGGCTACCGCCAGGTAGCGATTCGTGAAGCCTCTGGCACTCAATCGCTTACCTTGGCGTTGCTTGATGATGGCGATGCGGGCCTCCGTCGAAGCCCGGCGATGTTGGAGCGCCACGAACTGCGGCTCCTGCATGCGCCGTTGCAGCTGCTGCGGATCGCGGGGGCAAGTGGCGTCATAAATGTCGGCTTCGGCCAAGCGTGCGCACAGCCGTTTGGTCGAGAAGCCTCGGTCGGTGCTCGCCGCTTTGATCGGGGTGCTCAGGTCGAACTGATTCTGGCGCTCGAGGCTCTGGTCGAACTGACGCCATTCGGCCGGAGTCATTCCCGGATACAACTGCCAATCGGTGATCAACCCCGTCACGTTCTCACGGATCATGAGGGTGTTGCCAAACTCGACCTCGCCGGACGCCTTGCCCCGGACCACGGTCTGCACGTCGGGTTCGTAGACGCTTAGGATCTTCTCGGCGTTGGGCACTGGTAGCGCGCCGATGATGCGTTCGTGGGCCTTGGTTGATCGCGGCCGGCAGTTGCTCGAGCATGGCGTCGATGCGCGCAATGATGCGGGTGGGTGGCGCTCACTGAAGCGGGTCCGGGCGTAGTCGGCGGCGAGGTGGTCGCGGTGGCGGCGGGCGTGCTCGCCGATGGTGCGCAGCAGGCGTTTCATCTGGCGGAGCACGCCCTGGCGGGCCCGCTTCGCATCGCGGCGCCGTCGGCTGTGGGTCATCGCGATGCACCACCGATTCATCTGCTTGGCAAAGACTGGCGGCTCGTTCGGCATCCGACCCCGCAACCCCGCTGCACGGAGCAGTTTCACCGCCTTGAGCAGGGGGTGCGGCTCACGTCGCGAAAGAGCACCCAGTCGACCGGGAAATGGATGTTGGCCTGCAGGCAGGTCGAGTCCACCAGGCACGTATCCATCGGCTGCGCCGCAGCCAGTCCCGTTCGCTCGCCCGGTCCGCCTCACCGCACATCTCGATAATGACTTGGCTCATCCTGCGCACCTGCCCGGCGGTGAAGCATTGGGATGCACGCTCCCGCACGCTTTCTTTGGGAGACCCCCTTGATGCCGTCGATCCGGCGCGCTCCGCAAAAGTCGGCCAACAGATCGCTGGAGGCGATGCTCAGGGAAAGTTTACGCAAGCTGATTTTTCCGAGCATCATGCGCAATACCTGCACCCGCCGCGCCTTGCGCGCGAACTGCAGGTGTCGCGGCAACCCGGCCACGTCGTCGCCCCGCCAGGTTTGCAGGGCAACTTCCGGGGCGACGGCTTCGGTAGTATTGTTCACACCAAATTATACACGCCGTTTTTGTGCCGAAACCAGGAAATCCTCCCGGTTTCGGCCTCTTTATTTTTACGCTACCTCCTCATATCCAACCTCTTGCGCTTGTTGTACACACTCTACTTGGGATCCGGGCATCCGATGGGCGATTACCTGCGCCAGATTGTAGAAAGCGGGGGGGCGGGCGGGGGGGCGCTACTGGCGTGGGGTCCGGCCTGCTACGCGCTCAAGGACCGGGACCGGTGGCGACCCGCCGGGTCGAGCGGCTTTCCCGTGGTGCCCGACCCGGAGGCCTACCAAGGCACGTGCTACAAGGCCTCCGCGTGGGAGCCGGTCGGGACTAGCCAGGGTTACGAACGGCACCGAGGCGACTTTTACCGCGAGCACGGCAAACCCAAGCACCTGTGGCTGCTGCGGCCCCTGCACCCCTCGGCCAAGGCCCTGCTGAGCGCCCCCGACCCCGCTTTGCCCGAGGACTGCTGGGCGGGACTGCGCCGCGCGCCCACCGGCACCCTGCCGCTCAAAAACGGCCAGTTGCCCTCTCTGTTGGAGGCCCGGTGCGGCGTGCCCGATCCGCGCGCCAAAAACACCCGCTTCAGCTTCAAGATCGGTCCGGTTCTTGGCATCGTGGCGCTCGCGCTGCTGGCCAGCCGGCGCGACATCGCGTCGATCGCTCGTATGGCCAACCTGCTCGACCAAGACCAGCGCTTCGCCCTGGCCCTGCCCCGTGAGGCCGGCACAAAGGTCCGCCTGGCCCCCAGTTACAGCGTGTTTTACGACGTGCTCACCCGGCTCGATCCGGAGGCCTTTGCCCAGGCCCTCACAACCGCTGGCTCACAGCCCACGCCGGTGCCCTGCCCGGAGCGCTCGCCCTGGACGGAAAGTTTATCCGCGACGCGGTCGGGGTGCTCAGCCTGGTCGAGGCCGACACCGGCGCGCCGGTCGCCCTGGCCATCGTCGATCAAAAGGAAAACACCCCGCGCAGTGAACAGGCCCGCGCCGGTGAGGTGTTGGCCGCCGCGTCGTTGGACGAGCAGATCGTCACACCGGCGACGCCTTGCACGCCACCCGCGAGCAGGCCCGCACCATCGTGGGAAAAGGCAGCGAGTATGTGCCCCAGATCAAAGGCAACCAACCCCAGCTGAGCGCGCTGGTCCAGCGCGCCCGGACCGTTCCACCCCCTTTTTTGAGCTGACCGATCCGAGTCGGGGCCGCGTGACCACCTGGCGGGTGTCCGTGGTGGTGGCCACGCCCTCGCAAGCCGACTACCCCGGGCTGCGCAGCCTGGGGCTCGTGGACAAAACCACGGTGCGAAAACGCGACCTCACCGAAAGTTGCGAGCAACGCGCCTACGCCAGCAGCCTGGCACCCGCAGAACGCAGCCCTGCGCAAATGCTCGCCTTGATCCGCGGGCACTGGGGCGGAGTGGAGATCCGCAACCACTGGCGCCGCGACGCCTGCTGGCGCGAAGACCACTCGCGTACCCGCAACGTCACCCCCCCCCTGGCCAACCTCGCCCTCTTGCGCAGCGTCCTGCTGCGCGTCTGCGCCCAACACTGGCCCGAGCGGCCCCTGCCGCACGTCTTCGAATCCTGCCAACATTCCACGCATATCTCCCTGCGCGCCATCCGTTCCCATTCCTAAAACAAAAGACCATGCGTCACAACCCGGGAACCCACCCAAACGAGGTTCGTCTCCACGTTCTGCATCGGCAATCCGGTCAACTGCGCTACCACGCCCCCGTAAAGGGCAAGTTGCGCCGCATATCGCTTCGCCTCTTCGGTGTACTCCTCCGGCGATACTCGATCGGTTTTAAAATCGTAGACCGTCGCCTTCAACGCTCGTCCCTCGGTATTTCGTTCAATTACCACTCGGTCAAACACCCCCGTTATCCAGGCCCCTGCTCGTACCACCTCGAACGCGCATTCCCGCCAAACCCACGAATCAGCAGTCGGTTGCGTAAACACACTTTGCACCGAATCAGCCTCCAGCAAACCCACCACAGTGGCCACTACCTGCTCGTTTTTCCCTTCCACCAGACAATCCCGACGCCAGGTGCCTAAGTCCACCCCATCAACCCACTCCACCGTGGCCAATAATTCATGCACGGCCGTGCCCCATGCCGCTTGATCGTCCGATCCTCCGGTAAACCAGACCGTCCCTCGCAACGTGACATCGGCCTCGCTCGAGGGCGTTCGGGCCATGCGACGAACTTTCCGGTCGGATGCTTCGACCGTCGCCAACCCTGGACTCACTTCAAGTTCTTCCGCCGCCGCCCTCTCTCTTCGGCCCAATTCTTGATACCAGGTGCAATTTCCTCGGCTCCAAGCACTCCCGAGGGCTCGCGTCAGCAACTTCGGAAAGTTGCGCAAACTCGAACGACCCACCGGCTCGATCACCACATAAAGCGCCCGCTTAGCCCGCGTCAGCGCGACATAGAGTCGACACATCGCTTCATAGGCCGATTCCGCCTTCTCAGCCGCAATCTGGGCAGACAGCACAGCATCGTTGTCCGCCAACTGCTGTGAAGGCAGGTCCAACACCCAATCCACCTTATGGGTCCCATCCCGATGCACCGCCAACCCACGCCGACGCTGATCCACACTTTGCCCCTGCAAGTCCGGCAATACGACCACGTCAAAGCCCAACCCTTTCGCTTTGTGCACCGTCATGACCCGAATCACGCCCGGCGACTCCGTTTCCCTTAAAGTATGCGCCTCCGCCCAGTCTAAAAACTCCGCCACGTCTCTCCCCCCGGACTCATCATATCCTCGCGCGGCATCCAACAACTGCCGTCCGCGCAGTCGGCTGAAAGCATCATCGAGCGCCAGCTTCGGCTCCAATCGCTTCAACCAAACTGCCACCATCCCGCCAAACCCGCTCTCGTTGACTTCCCCCAACACTTCCACGCACACGCGCTCCGACGCCGCCCACCCCAACTCCGCCATGACTTCCGCCACCGGTGTCATCTCCACCGTTTCTTTGGCCATGGTGTCACCAGGATGCGCCGCCACCTGCAGCAGCGCCAGAATCGCACAGGTCATAGGGTTATCAAACGCGATCTGCAGATCACTTTCGGCGATCGCCGCCATCCCTCCCTCGGCTCGCAAATATTCCGCCAGTCGTGCCCCCGTCGCATTTTTCTGCACCAATACTGCCACCGTAAGTCCGCGCTCCGCCGCATCAATCTCTCCCAATATCCGCAAGGTTTCCGCAAAGCGTCCGTCCTCGCCTTCCGCTTCCCGCAATTCCGCCCATCCGTCCAACTCCAGCCGAGCACTCTTATGCTCCCGCCAATCCTGCATCCAGCGCTCCACGACCGCAGACGGTAACATCGCGGCGAGCGCCTCTTCCCCTCCGCAGACGGCATTGACCATTTCGATCACGGCCGACCCCGATCTCCACGAATCCGCTAGGAATGCCTCCTTAATGCCTTCTTTTCCGGCCACGTTGTAGTAATCGTATATCTCGCGAAACAACCGGGCATCCCCTCCACGCCACCCGTAAATCGCCTGTTTCACATCGCCGACGTAAAAGAAACTCCGCCGCCCTTCCGGATCCTGCACCGCTTCATCAATCAGGTTACTGAGTATCGCCCACTGCTCCCGACTTGTATCCTGAAATTCGTCCAGCAACCAGTGATCAAATCGAGCATCCAAACGCCAATCGATCAACAGTCTGCACTCCTCCGTAAATCCGCCACTCCCTTCGGGCTGCAACACACGCTGCACGTCCGCAAAGGTGAGCTTCCCTGCCCGCCTCACCTGCTCATCATAGATGTGGTCATACAAACTCAGCACGGCATGGATGCCGCGGGTGATTTCCAACTTTCGCATCAACTCGGCGGCGACGATCGCACGCACCACCGCTGCCAAATCCCGGCCCGGGGCCGGATCGAAGGCCACTTTCTTGCGCTCGATTGTCACCGCGCCCGCGCCCGCGCCCAACGCGTCCCACCCCGCGAGCGTATTCTTAACCACGTATTCCACCGGCTTCGGCAAGGTCGCCCCCGGTTCCCACTCGGCCAACCCGGTCAAAAACGCTTCCAGTCGCACGCGCTGTTTTTCGTTTAATCCCTCCCAAGGCAGACTCGCCGCACAACGTGCTGCCACCAGGGCCAAAGGCTCCGCCTCCGTCAGCCAATCATTCCCTTGCGGCCAGATCCGAGTCACGTCCCCCCATGCCGTCTCGGCTGGAGCTTCCCAATAAGTCTCCCCGTGTTCGTCCAAAAACTGATTCAACCGGCGCTGCAGTCCCTTTTCCTCCACTCCGTAAGTCGCTCGCTTGAACGCCTCGATGAAATCATCCCGCGCGGTCTCCGAAGTCGCCCCCGCCGCAAAAATCAATCCCAGCACACGCTGCCGCTCCCGACGTGCGGTCGCTTCGTCGAGTAGCACAAATTCCCCGCTCAGGCCCAACTCCAACGGAAACGCCTGCACCATCTGAGCGAAGAATCCGTCCAAGGTGCCCAAACGCAGACGCGGCATGGCCTCGATTATCCGCCGCAACAGTTGCAAAAAATCCCCGGGACCCAACTCCGGGCGGCCCACTTCTTCGCCCAACTTCGCCGCCCTCTCGGTATCCCCCACCGCGTTCGCCAATCGATTGAGAATTTCATCAAAAAACTCCCCCGCCGCCTTCCGGGTAAAGGTCAGTGCCACGATGCGCTCGGGTTCCGCTCCGGCCGCCAGCAATCGCACGAATCTCGTCGTTAGCGCGTAGGTCTTACCCGCTCCGGCCGACGCCAGGATCATAAGATGTCGCGGATCGATCATGCGCCCGTCCTCTCTCGTATCCAGTCTTCCGCGACACTCGCCGCCATTCCGTGATGAAACAGTCCCGCCCACTCGTCCCTCCCCTTGCCCGGGGCCTCTACCGGCGGCCAGTAATGCCCCGCGGCAATGGCCACCGCGACTTGCTCCGCACAATATTCTGCCGCGGATTGCAGCTCGGGTTCGTCTTCCGGCCACTGTTCCAAACTCGTCTCGCCCACCGCCTTGGGGAGATTAAAGTAGGCGCACTCCACCTCACGTCCATGGCTCTCCACCAACGCTCGACGATACAGAGGTAACTGCAGATCCACCCACCGTTTGGTGCGACCGAGTCGCTCCACCTGCAACCACTCTGGTCGATCGGCATCTTCGTCTCGCATGGTCCCCAGATGCGCCTCTATCGGACTCACCGGTCGATCGGATGTCTTGTAATCAATCACTCGCACCCGACCGTCCGGATGGCGGTCGATGCGATCAATCTTGCCCCGCACGGTCAACCCACCGATCGGTACGGCCCACGATGTCTCCACTTCTTCGATACACCACCCCTCCGCGCGCAAGCCCGCCTGCACCGCCGCCGCGCGTCGCAGCCGTTGGCGTCCGGATTCCAATTGAATCACGAGAGGCAAACTGGGCTCATTGCCATACAATTCCCGCGCCTTGCGATCAAAACCGTGCACCAAACCTTCGCGCAGAACCGCCTCGTCCGCACTGTCACGCAGACGCGTATCCTGGCCCATCGCCTCCAACGCCGCGTGCATCAGGATGCCAAAATCGAGCGCATCTAATTCCGCCTTCGCCAACTCCTGAGCCTCCATTTTTAAAACTCGCCGCAGGTAAAACCGAAACGGGCACTCCAACCAGTCCCTCAACGCCGTAACCGATACCGCGGCCAATGGAGTATCCACCAACCGGGGACGCAACCGCCACGCCCGCCGCCATGGCAAGTTCGCCTGACTGGACTCCACCGGCCTGAACAAATGCCCGACTCGTCCCGGGAGCTCCGCGTCCGTGGCTGCCAACAGAAGCCGCGACGGCCGCAAGGGGTCGCCCGCCGCCGTGGTTTTACCCACCAATAACTGCAGCGCCCCCGCCGCCGGTCGCATCGCACACGCTGTCGCCAGCATATAACTGTCTCGAGCCTCCCTTTGCGCATTCGTTTTAAGGCCCAATAGTTCCCGCAAATTTTCCGGTAAAAACGCATCCCCCGCCACCGACTCCGGCAACCGGCCTTCGTTGGCCCCGGCCACCACCAACCGAGGGGCATCCGTCCACAATAACTCCAGCCACCCTCCTAATTCCACCGCGTCCAGCGATTTTAATCCGAATCGCGCCCCTTCCGCAAACCCCTCCAGCGCCATCTGCCACCAGTCCGCTCGTGACAATCCGGGGTGCAACCTGGCCGCCACTTCGGTCGCTGCCACGCTTTCCGCCCAGTGCCGGGCCGATTCCACCAGGGCTTCGCCCACCGCCATACTCCGCCGGGCATAGACTTCCGCTGGCACCGCCAACGCACTCTCAGCCAAGCTCCCGGTATTCAACCGTTCCCGCCAGCCTTTCAGCACCTTCAGGCTCTGATGCAACAATGGCCAAGCCACCCGCGATTGATCCAACGCCGCATCCAAGTCCACCGCCAAATGCTCCGGCCTCATACGGTCCCACTGACGCAATAGCTTGTCCGCCGCGAACCCCTCAATGCCCCCATCCGCCCAGTAGCGTAAAACGTCGGGATGCCGCAACACCCCCCCCACCGTCGCCGCCGAAACCGAGGACACCAGCGCCCCCAACCCATTCAACAGCCCCTGTAACGCCCCACGCCTCCACGGCTCGCCCTCCGGATTATAATACGGGACTCCCGCCTCCTTGAGTTCCAGTTCCAGCGGAGCCATCACTTCGGGATCCGCCACCGCCACCGTCAACCATTCATCCGGTCTCGGTGCCATCCTCGTGATCTGTGCGATGTGCCGCGCCTGCTCTGCTGGATTCACTAACACCCACACTTGCGCATTAAAATCCGGCAACTCCAAGGCTCGGCCACACCATTGCTCTGACATGGGGCGCCCCCACGCGTCAAAACTATCACGATCCAACTCTGCAGCTGAAACCAAGACATCCACCCGCACACCCTTATCCTCCACTGTTTGCAAATAACGCCTCGGCACGACGGGTAAGTCTGGCGCCCCCACCACCACCACCCGCCGACACCATGAAGGCACTCTGACCCGATCCAGGCCATCCCGCTCCGCTTGTGCCCGTGAAACCAAACCCTCTCCCGCCAACACGGCGTCGAATTCGGCCTCCAAATGCCCTAGCTGCCGCCAACGCTCCGTTTCTGGAAAGTTCTCCTGCGCGCCCACTTCCGCCATACGTAGCCCCTCGTCCGCCAGTTCCCGCTGCACACGCATCAGTCGACCGGCCAACGCTCGCGCCCACGCAAAATCCCTCTTCGGCGGGTCAATCGGCACCACCGCCCGATACGCGGCCAATTTCACCTGCTGCAAAACGCGCACCCATGCGACCGAAGCTTGGGTTCGAGTCGCGACCAATCTGAGTTCCGCGACCTGCCCGGGTAAACTCTCCGGCATTATCACACGGGGAGGAAACGCGGCCTGCCCGCGTGTCGCCGCCAATTCCGCCAAAGCTTCCCGTAAACAACGCCCCGCCCGCCGTGTCGGCACCACCATCAACCAACCTCCCAAATCAAGAGGCCCGTTTTGATCCCAGCCTCCCTGCTCTGCCAGCCAAGCCGCCGCCATCGGGGCCAAGGGCTGACTCCACGGCAACAGGGTCAATGCGTGTTTCAGGGCGTCGGGCATGCTCAATCAAAGGCTATGTTAACCTATCCCACTCGCGCACGCCAAAACATAAACCCCCGCGATGGCCTCAGCCATCGCCGGATAAAAAAGGGACTGTCGAGAGCGAAAACTCAGCTGGCCAACGCCTTGGCGACCGACGCCTTGGTCCGGGCAGCCGCGTTGCGATGCACCACGTCGGACTTGGTTGCGCGATCCATCGCCGAGGCCAACGCCGCACCGGAAGCACGCACCACTGCTTTGTCCCCCCCGGCAACAGCCGTGGTTAACTTCTTGCGAAGTGTCTTTAAACGAGTCTTCACCATCTTGTTGCGGATGGTATTGCGCTCCGTCTGACGGGCAGCTTTGAGGGCGGAGGAAGTGTTAGCCATGGCGATAGTTAAATTGGTAAGATTGGTAAGAGGACGAAAAGCTCAAAGCCTCCTCAACGAGTCAAGGGTGAATTCCACCGAGATACCCTCCTCTTCACTAAGAAACGCCTCCGTCGACCCTCGTTTCGGTACTCACCGCTCGCAAAGCAAATTCGCGTGGATCAGTTTAAACACTATATTGACTGATTAACTGATGATGACTGCGACCCAAACCATTCGCGTGCTACTAATTGGAGCGTGTCCCATTTACCCTAATTTTGGAAGGGGGGCAGGAAAGCCGATTTTTGAGCGGATTTCCGGCTACCTGGTCGGCCAGCAGTCGGGCGATGAGCCACAGGTTGTGACCGAGGATGCTCCAGGCTACCGCCAGGTAGCGATTCGTGAAGCCTCTGGCACTCAATCGCTGGCCTTGGCGTTGCTTGATGATGGGGATGCGGGCCTCCGTCGAAGCCCGGCGATGTTGGAGCGCCACGAACTGCGGCTCCTGCATGCGCCGTTGTAGCAGCTGCGGATGGCGGGGGCAAGTGGCGTCATAAATATCGGCTTCGGCCAAGCGTTCGCACAGCCGTTTGGTCGAGAAGCCTCGGTCGGTGCTCGCCGCTTTGATCGGGGTGCTCAGGTCGAACTGATTCTGGCGCTCGAGGCTCTGGTCGAACTGACGCCATTCGGCCGGAGTCATTCCCTGATACCACTGCCAATCGGTGATCAACCCCGTCACGTTCTCACTGATCATGAGAGTGTTGCCAAACTCGACCTCGCCAGACGCCTTGCCCCGGACCACGGTCTGCACGTCGGGTTCGTAGACGCAGAGGATCTTCTCGGCGTTGGGCACTGATCGCGCGCCGATGATGCGTTCGTGGGCCTGTTTGATCGCGACCGGCAGTTGCTCGAGCATGGCGTCGATGCGCGCAATGATGCGGGCGGGTGGCCTGGCGCTCACTGCAGCGGGTCCGGGCGTAGTCGGCGGCGAGGTGGTCGCGGTGGCGGCGGGCGTGCTCGCCGATGGTGCGCAGCAGGCGTTTCATCTGGCGGAGCACGCCCTTGCGGGCCCGCTTCGCATCGCGGCGCCGTCGGCTGTGGGTCATCGCGAGGCACCACCGATTCATCTGCGTGGCAAAGACTGGCGGCTCGTTCGGCATCCGACCCCGCAACCCCGCTGCACGGAGCAGTTTCACCGCCTTGAGCAGGGGGGGGCGGCTCACGTCGCGAAAGAGCACCCAGTCGACCGGGAAATGGATGTTGGCCTGCAGGCAGGTCGAGTCCACCAGGCACGTATCCATCGGCTGCGTCGCAGCCAGTCCCAGTTCGCTCGCCCGGTCCGCCTCACCGCACATCTCGATAAAGACTTGGCTCATCCTGCGCACCTGCCAGGCGGTGAAGCATTTGGACGCACGCTCCCGCACGCTTTCTTTGGGAGACCCCCTTGATGCCGTCGATCTGGCGCGCTCCGCAAAAGTCGGCCAACAGATCGCTGGAGGCGATGCTCCGGGAAAGTTTACGCAAGCTGATGTTTCCGAGCATCATGCGCAATACCTGCCCCCGCAGCGCCTTGCGCGCGAACTGCTAGGTGTCGCGGCAACCCGGCCACGTCGTCGCCCCGCCAGTTGATCGCGAAACGCGGCGTAATCTTTGTTGGGTCCGACCGGAGTCAGGTCTGGACGCAGCCAGGTTTGCAGGGCACCTTCCGGGGCGACGGCTTCGGTAGTATTGTTCACACCAAATTATACACGCCGTTTTTGTGCCGAAACCAGGAAATCCTCCCGATTTCGGTGTATTTATTTTTACGCTACCTCCTCATTGACAACCTCTTGAGCTTGTGGGACACGCTCTAAATATTGAGTTGCAGACATCGAACGGGAGAGGTGGTCGGTGTCTTTGGTCAGGTGGTGGTGGATGCGACCGCTTTGGCTTTCGCAGGTGCCGCGATTCTAAGGCCTGCGGGGGACCGCCGACGAAGACTTGGAGGTTACTACGGAGGGTCTTGTACTGGGACATTTCCATACCCGGATCGTAAGTGAGAAGATCTTGCGCTATCGGGATGGCGCACAAACGGCGGGTGAAAAGCTTCACGCACGGGGCGTGTTTAGGGGCTAGATCGCAAAAGATCGGGTGACGGGACGCGCTCTCCGCCAGCACGCCGAGAGCTGAGCGGTTGCCCGCGCCCAAGATCAGTTCGCTTCTGCTTCAGCGAGCCCACGAGCTCAAACTCACCCATAGGTAAACGTGCCTCGGCGGCACTCGTTCACGTTTCTTATATCTCTATTTCTCAATCAGGTAGTCGCCCACCACCATCGTATCGAGTCCCGTGGTGTAGAACACGCCGAGCGCGTCCTCCAGCGAATTAATGATCGGCTTGCCCATGATGTTGAAACTCGTGTTGAGCAGCATCGGCACTCCGGTCAAATCATGAAAGGCCGAGATCAGATCATAATATCGTTCGTTCCATTCGCGGCGAACGGATTGCAGACGCCCCGTCATGTTCACATGCACGATCGCCGCCACTTTCTCCTTCGCCGAATCCTTGAACCGTAGGGTTCGTTCCATATAGGGCGAAACTTGGTAATCCTCAAAGTACTCCGACCCATATTCGTCGAGCACAGACGGTGCGAAAGGTCTGAACTCTTCGCGAAACTTTACCCGCGCATTAATTTTTCCCTTCATTTCGGCCGGACGTGGATCCGCCAAAATAGACCGATTCCCCAGTGCCCGTGGTCCGAATTCAGCCCGCCCCTGCACCCAACCCAAAAGTTTGCCTGCAGCCAACAATGCCGCCGCCTCTCGGTGCACCGTCCCGGGCAGGTGTCGTATCTTCTGGAATCGGCCAAACTCCACCAGATGCTCCATTGAAACGTTCGAAATCGACGCGCCAAGATACGGACTCATCACTTCGCAAGCAGGTCTCAAATCAGGATTATCCTGGTAACAAGCCAACAGCGCGGCCCCCAATGCGTTGCCGTCGTCGCCTGGCGCACAAGGTACATGCAGCTGCTTGAATGGGGTCGCCCCCAGCAACTGGCCGTTGTAGGAGGAATTTAATCCACAGCCTCCCCCAAGTACCAGATTTTCGGACAAACCAAGCGCGTGGAAATTCGTCAATAATGTGGTCATCGACTCCGCATAAAATGCCTGTGTCGTCGCCGCGAAGCTCGCCATGTCGATAGCTGGTACGCCTGGTTTTCGCCCTCGCCCCTGCAATCGTTTCCTCCAGCGTTTCAGCTGCGTGGTCGATGGGTATTTAAACTTCAATCCTTCGATACGCCCCAGCTCACGAAACTCGTCCAGCATGGCCGGATCGACTTCTCCGTAGGGCGCGAGGCCCATCAGTTTCCCCTCCTCCCCGGCCTCACTGCTGAAACCGGCTACGTCGGTACACATTGAATACAGGATACCCAGACTCTCCGGGCCTTTCATCTGTGCGACCGGCCGCAATCTTCCGTCCGCATACGCATAGTAGGACATCGAACCCGATTCTCCCTGCCCGTCGACCACCACGCAGGCCGCTTCTTGGAATGGGCTCGTGAAACACGCCGCGGCCGCGTGAACATCATGATGGGGCAAATGCACAAAACGTTGACGCCGATTGCCGAAATCCTTGATCAACACGTCGGCCAGATGACCGCCCCCTAAGCGTAGGGTGCTATGCTGCAACCAGAGCGCAAAAAACAACTGGTGCTGGTCGACCAGGAAGCGGGTCATTTCCGCGCCACGTCGAGCGAGTTTTTCATGGTTGGTAAGTCCAAGCAGGAACTGAAAATCCATGAAACGCGAAAATCCCCGTCCCCATGATTTCGCGATGATGAATTCTCCCTGCGGATCGCAGTGTTCCCTTAAAACCTGTCGCACAAGTCCGCGCGGGTCAGCCGCACATCCATAAGCTCTCTTTACCTGATAGAAGCGCTCAACGGCTTCGGCGAAGAGTACCTTGCCCTGTTCGTCGACCACGGCCAACGCCGGGTCGTGAAAGGTTGTGGAAAGTCCGACGTAGTATTTAGCCATGGGAAATTGATGGGACGGGAAGAGAACTCTCCCGCGAAATGTAGAGTACGATGGTCTCGAACGAACCCGTCGCGCGCGCCGTAGCGACAATCTCGGCGAGCGACGGGGCAGCTCCGGCGTGTTTCACTCGTTTCAAGCATTTCATGATCACCCGAAAGATTTTGAAGAACGTGACCCCGTTGTGAATTTTGATCTTATCGAGCAACGGGAAGCCTTTGAAGGCCCGCTTTCCCTTGAAATCAAGCGAGGTGTAAATCATGGCCTGCCCCAACCAGCCCGAGTCGGCCAATTCGCGCTTATCCCACGAACCGTCCGAGGTCGACGCGCGTTGGATGGCGGCAAGTGGATTGAGGTGCACAATCGCGTCGTTCCCATTGACGATAGTGTAAAGCGTATCGATGGAACCCCCGCATAATTTGCGCTCTCACTCAGCAACTTTTTCGCATGCGTCGTGCGCACCAAATCACCATGGGTGGTCATGATATCTCCTCGCAGAAAATGAGGTCCAAGTCATTCAACCGGTCTAAAAATTAAACCTCCCAGGTGCAGGAAATTACACTCCGGATGCTCATCCCCCAAAGTCAGGATTCGCCGCAGGTGAGTTTCGTGATCGGGTTGAAAAAGAATATCATCCTCCATGATGAGCGCATACGGCACATCGTGTTCAACCGCCTTCGAAAGGCAAGCCAGATGGGATTCCCCACACCCGCGCTCATTGTCAGCTTGTCGATCCGAGCGGAAGAACTCGACCTGAGTCATCCCCACCCGACGCAATTCCGCGCTGACTTCGGACAAGCGGTCTTCGCGCTCTCGTAGATTAATGCACGTGAGGAGCGGGATATTGCCCCACACGGAGGTGGCTTCAGTGGTTTTCATCACGGAGGAGGGTTAATTGCGACGAGAAATTCATGAGAACCCTATGCGGATACGCTTGGATACTTCGGGTATCGTAAAGGTCACTCCATGCATCTCCAGTTCGCGGCGCACCGCTTCACGGTAAGCTTCGTGGGTAGTCTCAAGTCGCCGCCGTTTCAGTTGCACCAAAGACTCGCGCGGCGTCTTCGCGAGCGCACGGGCCTGCGCCACCGCGCTTGGCACAACCTCCGTTCTCTTTCTCACCGGCACGCCTACCCCGCGATCCCGTAGCGATGCACCTCGAATGTTAGCCGCCATGAACAACATTTCCCACCCGATCATATCGCCAAAAACTCGAGGCAGGTTGAAGGTGCTCGCCATTCCCGGTGTAAATCCGAAGCCCATGAAGTTTGCGCAATACATGCTCTCCTCGGCCAGAAACATGAAATCCGCATGGGCACCAAATGCCAGCCCGCCACCAATGGCGTGCCCCTGCATCGCCGCAATCGTCGGTAACTCACAGTACCGCAACAAATCGAAGAATTTGAAGTCAGTGTAGCTCATTCGCCCCTCGGATATCGCGATGAGCTGTTCAGCGGTCCCCCCCCCGCAAAAGTAGGAATCGTAGCCGTGCACCACGACCACCCGGGCGTTCGGATTGGCGACGATTTCAGCAAACCCCTCCAGCAGCCCTCGTCCAATCTCCTGGCTAAACAAATTTCGCGAGGATCTATCCTCCATCGCCACGACCGCCACTGCAGGCTCCGCCCAGGTGAGCTTGACGCACCTTTCGACCCCTTCCCCTGATCCCGTCGCGCTCAAGATGAAACCTCCCACGGGAATCGACCCGCATTCACAAAATTGGCAATGCCTTCACGCACGGTCGGCTTGTTCAGCAACCGGCCAATTTCAGTAACCGCCGTCTGCTCCATTTCAGGGGTCAACATCCACATCTTCTGAAAATAGGATTTCAGTTCTACCACCGTTTCGTCCGTCAACCGACCCAGACGCAAAGAGAGCCTCCTGAGCGCCTCATCGAGTTCATCCGTGACTTCATCCACCAAATGATGGTTCAGCGCTTCCGCGACGCTCAAAGTTCGGGTCGTCATGGTCATGGCGTAAGCTTGTTGAAATCCCACTCGCCGTATCAAGAAAGGCACCACGCAACACGGGAGAATACCCCACAACGCCTCCGATAGGCTGAAAACACTGCGCGAAGTCGCCAACACCAGGTCGCTCGCGGCCACCAATCCGACCCCGCCCGCCATCACTTTTCCGTCTACCACCGCGACGATCGTTTTCGGTGAAGACGCCAGACGTTTCAGAATAGCCATGTAGTCCGCCGCGGCCATCTGGCTCTCAGATTCACCCGCAATCTCAACGAAATCCATGCCGGTGCAAAATACGCCCGCTCCGCCCCGTAGTAGAATCATTCGACAGGTTGAAATGCGCTCGGCCTCGTCGAGAGCCGCGTTCAGTTCGCGCAGTAAAGTCGCGTTAATGCTATTGGCGCGCTCCGGTCGGTTAATCGTGATCGAGACGGTAAGCGCCGTCGATTCGACGAGCAAAGTTTCAAAGCTCATCGTCACCGCGCCTCCCCCACCATGCCGAACATTTATCAACTCCAGTCATATTCCCGATGGTAGTTACGCACCCCTTTCAACACCAACAAACCACGGCCCGCCAAGGTTTGGTCGTAGAGGTTTCGGTAAGGAGCTAAGTCCACTTCCTGATCCTTCACGCCGAATACCCAGTCCAACCCGGCATCAAGCAGCTGCTCGTACTCCGGCATGGAAAGTACATACCGATCTGCTAGGGCGGCGGAGAGTGCGGCTCCTTTAAAAGAGGTTCTCGCGCCGGGTCCTGCCACTCCGCTGTAAAATTCGCCGCAGCACCCCGAGCCGTACGAATAGACTCCAATGCGTCGTGGTTGGAAAAGATCGGCCCCGTCAATTAGTCCGCACAACGCGAGATACACCGTAGCAGAATAAATGTTACCGATCTCTGCGCAAAACCGCAGCGATGGCGTGACGCGTCGATCGAAGTCAGCCTCGGCCTCCGCCGGCGACGTGCCTCTCAATTTGCGAAGGAGCATTCGGTGCGCGCCTTTCACCATACCGGGAAATGGAGTGTGAAAGGCCAGATAATCAAAAGTCTCGAAGAAATCAGCTCCCTCCACTCTTCGCGCGTATTCCGCAAAACTGTGTTCCAAGCAATCGAGGTAAGCGATGAGCGATAAATCCGAATCACCGGTCTCGATGTCCGCCGCGGGGCGGCACGTATCCATTACCTCATACCCATGGTAACCATTGGCCCCAAAATCCAATTCGAAAACGTCCGGCTCGTCGCCCACGATCATCGCCACCGCACCCGCACCTTGGGAGGGCTCGACGTAGCTACCCCGAATAGTCGCCCGTCCAATATCGGTCCCTATCACCAGAGCCTTTGCCCCCAGGGAAGCCTGTGAGGCCACAAAACCGACTGCCATTTGTAGCGCCGCAGTCGCGCCGTAACAGGCCTGTTTAATTTCGAACAAGCGGCAGGTGCGCCCAAGCCCGAGATAGTGGTGCACGTAGGTCGTCATCGACTTGCCAAAATCAATGCCCGATTCCGTGCCCACGATTACCAATTCGATGCGTGCTCGGTCTTCCGCCGACATGGCCTCGATCAGAGGTTTGGCGGCATTGACCGCCAAAGTCACCGGATCCTCGCAAGGCAGGGCCACGGATTTTCGCACCAGCATGAGATTGTCAAACCTACGCATGTCCAGCTCCCGTACCTCAAATAGCATGCGGATGTCGAGCACGGCCCGCGCCCCGTAGAAATTGATCGATTCGATACCAATACGCATTTTTTTAAGGAGCCGAGATCACCAAGCTGCTATTAAAACCGCCGAAACCAAAGCTGTTCGACAGGGCCAGCCGAACCTCCGAACTTTCGGCATCAACGGCAACCAGAGAAAGTTGCGCATCGATGGGTTGGACGAGGTTCGGATTACCGTGGAGAAAACCCCCCTCGACCTGTAACAGGCAAGCCAATAGTTCCACCAAACCTGCACTACTCAAGCCATGACCCAGCAAAGCCTTCGTGGCATTGATTCGCGGCCTCCCCGGCCCTAGGCCAAAAACTTCCCGCAAGGCCTCGCATTCTGCGCGATCTCCAGCCGGTGATCCCGTTCCATGCGCGTTCACGTAGTCTATCTCTTGAGCCGAAACGCCCGCCGCGGCCAAGGCCGCTCTCATCGCTTGCACCTCGGCTGCTGCCACCGGTTCGGGGCCATGACGCGCATCCAGCAGTAACGACACTCCGAGAACACGCCCCCGCGCTGAAACGCTCCGCCTCCGGGCCGACTCGCCCGACTCAAGCACGACGGCGGCGGCCGCTTCACCCCACACGAATCCGTCGTGACCTTTGTCAAACGGCCGGGGTGCCGCCGACGCTTCTCCCGTCAAAGATGCGGCCCCTAATATGCCAAACGCTTCCAATTCAACTGGAGACAAGACCGAGGCCGCCCCTACTACCACACAACGCTCCACCACTCCCGCGCGCACCCAATGCCAAGCCTGAAACAAGGCCGCATTACCACTCGCTGAGGCAGCTCCGACGGTCATACCCGGCCCCCGCACTCCCAACATCTGGCTGAGACAGCCGACCTGATTGCTGTCCGAATAGGAAACAGCGAACTTGGGATTCACCCGGCGCTCGCTGGCAGCCAAAGCCCCAAGATTTTCTGCCATGTAATCCTGACTAAGATTGCTGCCGGCCACGATAATGCCCGTACCCGCGCCAAGGGCGGGATCCTCCGCATCAAGCCTCGCGTCGCGCCACGCCTCCACCGCCGCAACCGCACCGAGCCGGGTGGAACGGGTGGCATTGTGCAGCACTTTACGAGCACGCTTCCAGATCCCAGACACGGGCGTCTCAATCTCCTCCAACCAACGGACGTGATCAAAATCCTGCACGCGCGCCGCCACCCGCGGACCTCTTGCGGTGATGAGCTCCGGGGGCAGCACCTGAACGCCCCGCTGCCCTTCACGCAGGGCCAAACCCAACTCCGTCATTGAAGAAGCGATACTGCAGATCACCCCGCCACCCGTGCACACCACTTCGTGTTCTCTCGCTCGTTGCATCTTGATGATTCGCTCAACGAGAGCGGTCGCTGGTATGTCGTTTAAAAATCTCCACGAGGTCGGCGAGAGTACTGGCCCCATGTAACTCAACGGTGGGCACGTTCACCTGGAGTGCTTCACTCGCATACATGACCACTTCCACCCGGTCGATCGAGTTGGCACCGAGGTCGGTCATGTTGCTTTCCGGTACGATGTCATCGGGGTTAAGGTCGAAGACGACTTCCAACAAGTTGGCTTTGACGATTTCGAGGATACGTTGGGATTCCGGGTCCATTGGAACATTCATGTTTCGATAAGTGACCGATAGCGCTGCGACAAAACTGCCGCCGCCCCCGTCATTAATTGATCGGCGATCAGGTCCACGTGCCGGTTACGCCAGTCGGCCATCGCCGTTCCGCGTACCCATTGGTTAAAAGCTCCCAAGGCCGGACCTGAGTGGATTTGAAAATCAGTTTGTTCGGCGGGTTCTCCCGCTAGGGCCAGTCGTGACGTGTGGACAAAATACCAGCGAAAGATCAGCGCCATGCGATGCTTCGGATCGCGTTCGGCTCGAGCAATGACAGCGGGTGCTCGCTGCGCGTAAAACATTCGGGTCTCCTCCCACACCGCATCGAAGGAGCGTTTGAAATAACGCGTCTCAATCTGCTCCCGGGTTTTTGCATCGATCTGCTCAATCGAATCATACTGGCGATAGAGATCATACAGTTTCTTCGCGCGGCCCGGGAAAAGCAGTCCACGCTTAAATACCTGCACCTTGGCGCCCATTTCAAACATGTCGCCCGCCGGCACAATATCCATGTCCTGCGCCTCCGCCGCTTGCAGCATATCCTTCACTCGATCACTGGTCCCAGCTTCGACCGTGCATTGATTGACGGAACC
>JAGGDC010000003.1 GCA_020809425.1 Candidatus Synoicihabitans palmerolidicus
TGCGCGAGCATTCGTCGGCGCGAGGTGACGACGGCTTGGTGCCGATCTATTTCGTTGCTCCCCGCGAGATGCGCCCGGCCGAAGGCCAGCGCATCGCGGCTTGGCTCGATGCCATGCACGTGAAGTTTCCGTGGTTCAATCCTCGTGCCACCGATATCGTGGTCGAAGACGAGCAACGTTACCGGGACTTCGCGGCCGACATCCACCGCCGTAACCGCACGGAGATCCTGGAACTCCAACCTTGGGCCGAAGAAGGGCCCAAGGTGCTCAAGCAAATCGATGCGGCCGCGCGTAGTGCTGCACTCAAGGTCCAGTCGCGCGACTGGACCGAAGACGAGCGTCCTCTTTCGGAGCGTCTCGACTCCATCGACCGCTACATTTCCCACTGCCTCGCACCCGCTGATCTCGCTCCGGGCAACCTCAATCGTAGCCAAAGCACCTTCGTCGGTCGCCACGCTCAGTTAGGCCAACTGCACACCATCATTCGAAAAGGTGGAGCGCAGGTTGGAGGCCGCGGAAGTGGCGGGCGAGGGATGATCGCCGCTTCCCACGGTTTGGGTGGTCTGGGCAAGTCAGCCTTGGCTCGGCAATATGCGCATGCATATGCGGAGTATTTTGCGGCGGGCGGCACTTGGGAGCTACGATGTGCCGGCGAGACCAAGATCGGGCAGGTGCTACTCCAGTTGCTGGATAACCCAGATGGCGTTAAGACTGTTGAAAGGGAAGTGGACCTATCCCTCGAGCTGCACGAGGCTCAGAGAGCCAACAGTAGTTTAGCGGCCAAGGCGGTCGTGGCGCATCTTCGCGAACTTACGATGCGTCGCTGCGATATCGTGAGAGAACGTCTCGCCCGGCACTCTGAGCGCCACAGTGGCGATAGTAATTTTGCGACCCTCGATCAGCCGCGCCTGTTACTTATCCTAGACAACGTGGATCAGCCTGAGCTGCTGTCCAAATCACAGGTCAAATTATTGTCTGCTGAGGACTGGCTGGAAATCATCGTGACCAGCCGCCTCCATCCCGGAAAGTTTGGTGAGGATGCTCGCACTTTCCACAGCGTCGAAGTTGATGGGCTGCCCGAGAGCGACGCGTTGCAGCTGCTTCGCGAGTTGCAACCCGAGCAACGTTTCCCGGAAGGTGAAGAAAACGAGCAGGCCGCCCTTGAGATTGTGCGCTTGCTGGGCGGCTACACGTTGGCGATCGAATTGGTAGGCGCCTACATGAAAACCAAACCGCGAACCTTTCCTCCGACTCGAATGCTGGAGCAATTGCGCACCGACGGAGTAGCGCTGAAGGTGGACGCCTATGCCGCCGATCCGGACGTGAAGAATAAGATCGAAGACGAAGACTACCGGGGCCGCACGATCGGGTCTCTGGTCGCGTCGAGCATGGCCTAGGTAAGCCAACCGGCTCGGACTGCGCTTCATTTTGCTAGTTTTCTCATGCCGGACTCGATCCCGGTGGAATGGATACGCACCCTCACGGCGCAGGCGCATCCGGATGCCGGCTTGACGGAGGACGAAGGAGCATGGGCGGAGTTATGGAACGAATTGCACGATCTTCGGTTATGGCATCCAGTGGAAAACCCAGAGTGCGATAAGCAAGGTCTCGCCGTGTGGCCCCAGCTCGTTCGCATTCACCGCATTGTTGGCGAACACGTAAGATCTGCTGCCGGACCTGAGCGATGGTCGGAAATTGAGGTATTTCTTGATCAGCTTACGACCGAGTTTGAACAGCGGGAAGGAAACGAAAACGCCGACCATCTGAGGAGGCAGCATCCTTGGCTGCTGGAACAGTTCGAATAGCTTTTAGCTCCTCAATCCCTTAAGGGGATAGTTATTTCGCCAGTGCTCCTACGATCGGTGAATGTTTCGGTGGAGTATGAAGGGGACCACGGTTCACCAAACCGAGCTAAAGCCTGTCCAGCGGGCGCAAGTCGTTGGTGATAAGCTGTAAGCGTGATAAAAAAGAGGCCTAAATCGGGAGTAAATCCTGGTTTAGGCCCAAAAACGGCGTCTATGATTGGGTGTGAAACTAATACACAAAGCCGTCGGAGATGAAATTGCCCTGCAGAGCTGGCTGCGTCCAGCGCTTACGACTGTCGGGCCGAACAAAGATTACGGGCAGTTTCGCGAGCCGCTCGATGCGGTGGACCGAGTGCTGCGAGCCAGTCACCTTGAATCGATGGCGATGGACTTCGCGCGGGTGGGCTTCGAGTCGGTCGACGCCGGGCAGCTGCGCCGTCGCCTGGAGTTCGCGCGCAAGGCGCTGCGGGTGCATGTGTTGCGTATGCTGTTGGGAAACATGCCTTTTCGGCAACTCTCGCGCACGATTGAGGGCATCAAGGGCGTTTCCAAGAGCGTGTTGGAGCGAGCTTCGCAGTGCTTTACCGCCGAACCGGTGCGGTGGATGGGTCAGGTGTTTATCGAGATGGTCGCCGAGGCGGACCGGGCGGCCGAACTCGGTCTGGCCGAGCCGCAGTCGATGGAGACGTGCCTGGTGGACTCGACGTGCTGGCCCACCAACATCCACTTTCCGGTGGATTGGGTGCTGCTGCGCGATGTGAGCCGAACCCTGCTCAAGGCGGTGATCCTGATCCGCCGGGCCGGCATGCGTGCACGCATGCCGGCGGAGCCGGAGGTCTTCGCCCGACAGATGAACCGGCTGTGCATTGAGATGACGCACACCCGACGGCGTGCGAATGCCAAACGAGCGCGCAAGCAGGTGCTACGCAAGATGAAGCGACTGTTGCGCACCATCGGTGAACACGCCCAGCGACACCGCAACCGCCTGGACCAAGCGTATGCGTCGACCCACACCTCCGCGCGACAGGCCGCTCGCATCGTCAAACGCATCGTCGAACGCATCGACGAACGCATCGACGCGATGTTGGCTCAGATGCCCGCAACGATCAACCAGGCCCACGAACGCATCATCGGCGCGCGACCAGTGCCCAACGCCGAGAAGATCCTCCGCGTCTACGAACCCGACGTGCAGACCGTGGTCCGGGGCAAGGCGTCCGGCGCGGTCGAGTTTGGCAACACCCTCATGATCAGTGAGAACGTGACGGGGTTGATCACCGATTGGCAGTTGTATCAGGGAATGACTCCGGCCGAATGGCGTCAGTTCGACCTGAGCACCCCGATCAAAGCGGCGAGCACCGACCGAGGCTTCTCGACCCAACGGCTGTGCGAACGCTTGGCCGAAGCCGACATTTATGACGCCACTTGCCCCCGCGATCCGCAGCAACTGCAACGGCGCATGCAGGAGCCGCAGTTCGTGGCGCTCCAACATCGCCGGGCTTCGACGGAAGCCCGCATCGCCATCATCAAGCAACGCCAAAGCAAGCGATTGAGTGCCAGAGGCTTCACGAATCGCTACCTGGAGGTAGCCTGGAGCATCCTCGGTCACAACCTGTGGCTCATCGCCCGACTGCTGGCCGACCAACCACCGCAAGCCCAAGCCGCCTAAAACCACCAAGCCTACTCCAACGATGAACAATAAACCGGCTGCCGGAGGTTCCCTCATGGAAACGATCCAGGCACTGACTGCTGCGACACTGCAATTTAGCCATTAAATTGCCTCTGCGCACGCCTACATCCGCCATTGGTAGCCGGAAATCCGCTCAAAAATCGGCTTTCCTGCCCCCCTTCCAAAATCAGGGTAAATGGGACACGCTCCAAATAGACTTTCGCGAAGTGCCCAAAGGTTGGACTACAGGATACATTCCGTTGCGTAAGACCTATCCCTACCAAGCGCCGGTGGATCGCAGCGAAGGGGCAAGCCTATCGCCTCGTCCCCTGGCTCGTGGAGTGGGCATATCAGCTCACCAAGGACACGGAGCTGCAGGACACCACAGCCATGCCACAAACGTCGCGTATTTGAGGCCCTCGCGCTTCGCGAACGCCTTCTGCGTCAGGCCGCTCTCGCGATAGATCGCCGCCAACTGCGCCCACTCCTCTGCGCTACGCAGCTGGCGTCCGCGCCCATCGCGCTTGTTGTTCTGCACTTCCACTTCAATCACGTCCCGCATAGGAGGTCGCCTCTCGGACGCTTACGACCTTGCCCTCCTCAAGACTTTCTATCGCAAAACCCGAACTCGTTCCTCTGCTTCGTCGGACACGAAAAAGCCGCTCCACCAAAGGAGCGACTTTTTTGCATTAAGGGGGAAGTCGATGTGGTTACGTATTAACCTCGGTCTCGGCGTCGGCGAAAGCAAGGTTCTCTCCGTCACGGACCACTCGGACAAGGTTGCCGTCTTTCACTGTGCCTCTAATAATGGCTTCCGCCAGCGGGTCTTCCAAGTAGTGCTCCACGGCACGACGCAAGGGGCGCGCGCCGTATTTCTCGTCATAGCCCTTATCGATCAGCAACGACTTTGCTTCGTCGGTAAATTCCAACGTGATCTTTCGGTCTGTCAGGCGATCGGCGAATTTTTTGACCTCGATTTCGACAATCTTCGTGAGATCCGATTTTCCGAGGGGGCGGAAGAAAACAATGTCCGAGATCCGATTAAGGAACTCCGGTTTGAAGACTTTCTTTGACTCCTCGAGTACCTTATCGCGCATCAACTCCATGTCGCTGAAGCTGCCCGTCGCTGCCGCGAATCCCATGGAGGTCTGTCGCTGCAATAACGTAACTCCCACATTGGACGTCATAATAATGATCGTGTTTCGGAAGTCGACTTGGCGGCCAAGTGAATCCGTAAGGCGGCCGTCTTCCAAGATTTGCAACAGAAGCTGCAATACGTCGGGGTGGGCCTTCTCGATTTCATCAAAGAGAATAACGGAATACGGCTTGCGCCGCACCGATTCGGTGAGCTGGCCGCCCTCCTCGTAGCCAACATAGCCAGGAGGCGAACCGACCAAACGCGATACCGCAAATTTCTCCATATACTCGCTCATGTCGATCTGCACGAGTGCGTCCTGGTTGCCAAACATCTGCGCTGCGAGTTGCTTGGCTGTTTCGGTTTTACCCACCCCGCTGGGGCCCACGAACAAGAAGGAACCAATCGGACGACGAGGGTCCTTGAGATCGGCTCGAGACCGACGAAGCGCGCGGGCAATCGCGGTTGCCGCGACCTCCTGACCAACCACCTTTTTCTGGATTTCGTTCTCCAGATTAAGCAGGCGTTCGGTCTCTTTCTTCTCCATTCGATTCAATGGGATGCCGGTCCAATCTGCGACCACATGCATCATCATCTCTTCATCAATGGTGATTTTGTTTTCTTCGCGTTCCTTCTTCCAGCTCTCGGTAACTTCTTCTTGTTTGGTCCGAAGTTGTTTTTCGTTATCCCGGCAGCGTGCGGCCTCTTCGAAGTGTTGGCCTGCAATGGCTTCCTCTTTCTTGGCGCAAACTTCTTCGATTTGTTTGGCCAATTCTTCTATCTCCGGAGGCCGATTAAGTGACGCAATCCGGGCGCGCGAACCCGCTTCATCCATCACATCAATCGCTTTGTCGGGCAGGAAACGTCCGGTAATGTAACGATCCGAAAGCTTCGCGGCCGTCTCTAAGGAAAGGTCAGTGAATATTGCTTTGTGGTGATCCTCATACTTGCCACGGATGCCCTGCAAAATGGTGACCGTGTCCTCAACTGACGGTGGCTCGACCTTCACCGACTGGAAGCGGCGATCCAAGGCACTGTCCTTTTCAATGTACTTGCGATACTCGTTGAGAGTGGTCGCACCGATGCACTGCAACTCGCCGCGAGATAGCGAAGGCTTGAAGATATTGGATGCGTCCATGGCACCTTCGGCCGCTCCAGCGCCCACGATTGTGTGCAGTTCATCGATGAACACAATGATGTTCTTGGACCGTTTGATCTCGTCCATGACGGCTTTGATCCGTTCCTCAAATTGCCCGCGGTATTTGGTCCCCGCCACCATGAGGGCGAGATCAAGGGTGATGACCTTCTTGTCGATTAACAACTCAGGGACAATGCCACCGTAAATTTCTTGGGCGAGGCCTTCCACGATCGCGGTCTTGCCCACCCCTGCTTCGCCGATGAGCACAGGATTGTTCTTCGTACGTCGACAGAGGATTTGCACCACTCGCCGAATTTCGTGTTTCCGCCCGACCACGGGATCCAATTCACCCTTGCGGGCCAGTTCCGTGAGGTCGCGTCCGAACGCTTTGAGCGCAGGAGTCTTGACGTCCTTCTTGTCATCACCACCTCCACCACGAGAAGATGGAGCCGCTGCTTCCTCCGCGCCGGGGTCATTCTCGCCTCCCGAAAACTGGGGATCCAGTTCGCGCAAGATTTCGTTGCGAGTGCGCTCGATATCTATGTCGAGAGACTTCAAAACGCGGGCGGCGACGCCCTCTCCTTCGCGCAACAAGCCGAGTAGAATATGCTCGGTACCCACATAGGAGTGATTCAAGGCTTTGGCTTCCTTGCCGGCCAGCGCCAGGACCTTTTTAACCCGAGGGGTGTAAGGAATACTGCCTTGAATTTTCGATTCGGTGCCGGTGCCGACTTGTTTTTCAACCGCGCCACGCACGGTCTCCAAATCAAGACCCATTTTCTGGAGCACGCTGACCGCCACGCCTTGGCCAAGTTTGATCAGGCCAAGCAGGATGTGCTCCGTTCCAACATAGTTGTGATTAAATCTATCGGCCTCTTTCCTCGCCAAAGCGATGACCTGTTGGGCTCGGGGAGTGAAATTATTCATGGGCTCGGACATGCAGTGGGTTTATGAAATTCAGTTATTCCCGGTCTTCGCATAGCCGGGCGCGGTGAAATTAGCAAATTCGGAACGCAATCGTTCCGCTCTGAGACGGTCTCGTTCTTCGGACTCCAGTTTGATCAATCCTGAGTTGTGCAGCACATGCCCTGGTTGGGCTTCGATGAACAGGCGATCGACTGCCACCCGGTGAGTGTCGGGAAAATAACCGAGATCCACGCCCAGTCTCACGAGGGACAGTAAATTCATTGCCTCGGATGAGCTGATTACATGCCCATGAGTTAAAATTCCGAAGGCGCGGCCAATTTTGTCCGGCAGTTTGCGGGGATCTGTTTCCTGCAATTTGTCCCGGGCATTGAGTTCATGCTCCACGATTGACTGCAGGACATTCTGTAGCCGTTTCACAATATCAGTCTCAGATTCGCCCAAAGTCGTCTGATTCGAGATTTGGAACATGCTCCCACTGGCATCGGATCCTTCGCCAAGCAATCCGCGGACGACCATACCGAGCTGATTAACCGCTCGCACGACCTTTCCCATTTGGCTCGCGATTACAAGGGCCGGCAAATGCATCATGGCCGAGGCTCGCATTCCCGTGCCCAAGTTGGTTGGACAAGCTGTGACATAGCCCAATCGCGGTGAGTAGGCGTAGTCCAAGGAGGATTCCAAGGCACTGTCCAAGCTGTTGATCGCATTCCAAGTGCGCTTGAGCTGAAACCCGCTTCTCAAGACCTGAATCCTCAGATGGTCCTCCTCATTCACCATCACCGAAATACTCTGGTCCTTGTTAAGGATAACGCCGGCCCCGGACTTGGCGCCGCTTAATTCTCGGCTTATGAGGTGCCGCTCGACTAAAACCTGTCGCTGGAGCGGCTCCAATGCATCCACCGAAACACAGAGTCCGCGTTTCATTGGACCGGTGTTCGAGACCGCCTCGCAGCACTGCTTGAATATTGCACGTCGTTCGCCGTCTTCGGCGCGTCCGGGAAACCGATGTGACGTTAAATTACGCGCCAGTCGGATGCGCGTCATCAAGACCACGGGGCATTTCGCGTTGCCGTTGTCGGGCCATTCGGCCGGTGCCGCTAAGAGTTTTTCGATGTTGAAGGCCATTAGGTGGTAGCACTCATTCCCGCGGCTTCCCGCACCTGCACAATGTCGTCTCTAAACTTTGCCGCATCTTCGTAACGCTCGGCTTTGATAGCACTTTGCAACTCAGTTTCGAGTTCGCTCAAGCGATCGTATAGCTGTTTGCGTTTCAAAGCCCGTTCTGGAACCTTGCCGACATGGGCCGTGCCCTTGTGCATGTTATCGAGCATTGGCTCCAACAACTCGGTGAACGTATCATAACACTGCGGGCATCCAAAACGTCCCGTTTTCTCGAATTGGTCGAGCGTAAACCCACATTGCTCGCAACGAAGACCAGTCGGCGCTTCGGGTTCGGGATTCAGCGATGCCTTGAGCAGCAAATCCGCTAACGAAAAACTGCTGGGATCGGTCACCCCCTTGGCTTGGGCACAGAATTCACACAAATCGACCTTGTGCACCTTGTGGTTCACGATCTGCGTGAGATGCACGGTCGCTTGATTATCGCAGAGGTCGCATTTGAGCGGACTGGCCATGGAGGGAGGTGGATTGATCGACTTAAAAAAACAGGAGAGCGTCACATGCGTAACGGACACTCGATGGACTGCATTCATCATGCCACGACACGCCACCGTTGCAAGGCCCTGAAAACACTTATCAACGACTGCGCAATTTGCGACATTTCGACCTAGCAAATTGCGCCCACTGTGACGCTTTGGCGCAACCTCACAAAGGCCGTACGGATCGCGGGCTTCTCGGTATTGGACGCGAGGGCTCAGAACTTTGTTCCGTCCTTGCGCACGACCTCACGAAACACTTCCAGCACTTGCTGAAAAATAGGCCCCGGCGTGCCCGATCCGACCTGTCTACCGTCAAGTTTGACCACCGGAATGACCTCAGCTCCCGTGCCCGTGAGGAAACACTCGTCTGCATTCCAGATGTCATACCGCGTGAGATCATGCTCCTCTATCGGCACGTTTAGCGTTTTCGCTATGTCAAAAATAGCGTCCCGAATGATCCCCTTAAGCGCACCCTGCTGAGATGAGGGGGTATATAGTTTGCCTTTGTGGACAATAAACACGTTATCTCCGGTGCATTCCGCCACCATTCCTTGGTCATTGAGCATGATCGCTTCAAGCGCTCCACACTGCTGCGCCTCGATCTTCGCCATGATGTTATTCAAGTAGTTGAGAGATTTGATCGCCGGGCTCAACGCTGCCGGATTCATGCGGCGGGTTGGCACCGTAACGATGGCCAGGCCCTTCACATAGTGTTCGGGCGGGTAAAGCGCTATCTTGTCGGCAATTATGAAAATAGAAGGTGCCGGGCACAACGCCGGCGAGAGTCCGAGGTCGCCTTTGCCTCGGGTAACCACGAGCCGGATATAACCATCATTCAGCCCGTTGGCGCGACAAGTGTCGCAGATGGCCTGACTGATCTCGGCTCGAGACCATGGCATTTTCAACAACAGTGCCTTGGCCGAATACTCAAAGCGCTCCAAATGCTCCTCGAGTCGAAAAACGTTTCCGTCGTAGATTCGGATGCCCTCAAAAATTCCGTCTCCGTACAACAATCCGTGATCAAACACGGAAATCTTGGCGTCCGCCGCTTCCACCAATTGGCCATCGAGGTAAACTTTCATAAGTTCGGCGACGCTAGGAACACCGTGACTCAATTGTCCAGCTTCGCTCGAAGTTTCTTCTTGTGTTACTGCCCTTGTGACGAGGCACTGTTCTAGCTCTATTTGCTTCGATGAAGATACGCTTTCGATCCACCGCCGGTTTTATCCTCATTGAACTCCTGACCGTAATCGCCATTCTCGGCATACTGGCGGCGGTCGTAATTCCCACCGTCGGCAAGGCCCGCGAAATCGCTCAACGGGCGGTAGACGCCAATAATCTTCGCGAGCTCAGCAAGGCCGCGATGATCTACGCAGCCGATAATCGCGATGTCCTGCCGAATCCGCAACAAACCAGCCGACCCGTTGCGGGCACCAACCAACGCTATTGGCAATGGTTCGGGCAAGTCACTCGTTATGGTGGGCTCAATGATCCCGCCTCGCTTGTTTCCAACTTGGATAACGCAGTCGATCAGACCGCCCTGCCTCTTACGGTTTTGGATCCAACCGTTTTGACCCCGCCCACCTTGGATTCGAACTTCACTGCGTTGGGCACGACATCACTGCGTTGGGCACGACATCATTCAACGTCGTTGCCGGTTTGCGACTGAGTGATGCTCCGACTACGCCTCTCGCGTTCACCCGAGGACTGACAACTGACGGTAGCTGGTCGGGAGAAAGCGCTTCTGACGATGATCCCAATCGCGGAGTCTATGCCGAAACCGGCGGTCACATCGTATTCTTGGGCGGCAACGTCGAATTTTTATCCTCCCTTGAAGATGGTCTCATCAGCAATACGGGCCGACCTACCTCCAATCTTCGCCAAGCTGTGCCCAACCGCACCAACGGCACGGGCGCGGTCCTCATACTCGGACAAGATTCCGCCAACGGAATCGCCAGTCCCAACGGAACCAGCTCCCAAACTGGGCCTTAGTCCGAAACGCCCATTCGTCCCCCCATTTTGCCACCCGGTCTGTCAGACCGGGTTATTTGTTGAGTGCGCGCTCCGCCGGCTCCCACTCGAGCTTCTCCTAAATTTACATTTACTCCCCCGTCCAGCCGCTCACGCTTCACCGCTAAACATCGTCCATGATCGCAGCTTCCACCGCGCCACACACCTACATTATTGGCCATCGTAACCCCGATGCCGACGCCATTTGCTCCGCCATTGCTTACGCCGCTCTCAAAAACGCACTGGGCCAAACCGGTTTCGTGGCCGCTCGTTGTGGCAACACGAATGCGCGGATTGATACGATTCTAACACGGTTCAAGCAGCCCGCCCCCGTCTATCTCACCGATGTGACTCCACAGGTGCGCGATGTTATGATCGAGGATGTGGTCTCGATTTCGGCTGACGCCACTTGCGCCGAAGCCTTGGAGCTGGTCGACAAATACGATGTGAGAGTCCTGCCGGTCGTCAGCCCCGAACGCTACGTGAAAGGCCAACTGTCCATTTTTGATTTGGGTGGATTCTTCGTGCCCAAAGTGAGCGCTCCACGCGAGATGCGTAAAGTCGTCACGAGTCTCGATCAGATCGCCCGCGCACTCAAAGCCACGATCCTCAACCCGGTTCGCAGTGGAGAGGTGGAGGAATTATTCGTGCGTATCGGCGCCATGGATGTCCGATCATTTTGGAAGGTTTCCAAGGATGAGCATATTCCCTCCGAACGTTCCCTCGTTGTGGTGGGAGATCGCTGGGACATTCAGCAACGCTCCATTCAAAACGGCGTTCGGGCGCTCATTATCACCGGCAACCTGCCGGTCGAGGAAGAGGTCGTGTCGCAGGCCACCGCCGCTGGCATTGCGATTTTGGTCAGCCCTCACGATACAGCCACGACGGCGTGGTCCATCCGCACTGCGTCCAGTATCAAGCCCCTGATTCAAGCGAAATTTTATTCCCTCAGTCCCGAGACTCGCCTCTCTGACCTTCGCAAGAAATTGGCCGTCTCTTCCGCTGCCGCCTTCATGGTGCTCAACGATGACGGTAGATTGGCGGGAATTCTCACGAAAACGGACGTCCTCCGTCCGGTGAAGCGCCGTCTCGTGCTCGTTGATCACAACGAAATGACGCAGGCCGTGGCGGGTACGGACCAAGTCGAGAGCGCTGAAATCATCGATCATCATCGTTTGGGCTCCCTCAACCCGGTCCACCCTATCTTGTTCATCAATGAGCCGGTGGGCTCAACGTGCACAATCGTTGCCGATCTCTACCGCCGTCACTCGATCAAGCCCACTCCTGCAATGGCGGGCATCATGATGCGTGGAATTATCTCGGACACCCCCCACCTGCGCAGTCCCACGTCCACCGAGAAGGACTCGGATATATTGCAATGGCTGTCTCAAATCGCAGGCGTGGATTCACAGGAGCTCGACGACGAAATCTTCGCCTCGGGTTCCGTGATTCTCACCAGTTCGCCCGAAAACGTCATCCGGTCCGACCACAAAGTATATGAGAAAGATGGCATCCGTTTCGCCGTCTCTCAGGTCGAGGAATTGGGCTTTGGGCATTTCTGGCAACATGCCCGCCCCCTCGCGGACGCGCTCGACTGCTTGTGTCGGGACGAGAAGTTAGTTTTCGCCTGCCTATTGATCACCGACATCAATACGCAAAACTCCCTGCTTCTCGCCAAAGGCGACCCTGAGGTCATTGCTAGAATCACCTACCCTCACGTCGAGAAAGACGAGATATTCAACATGCCGGGGATCGTGAGTCGCAAAAAGCAACTTATTCCGTTTTTGGGCAGCATCCTCAAAGAAATGCAGGCGGAGGGCACCCTGCCTACAGCCCGCGGCAATACTACCGCTCCCTACACCCACCTTCGGCCTGATCCTCCGGAACGTCCTTTCCCGGCCGTTCTGCCCACCCCTATTCTCCGATGTCCGACTTACCGGCTCCCTCCCTCCCCTCTGACTTCGTTCGCGATATCGTCGCCAGTGATATTTCCAACGGCCGCACGCCCCAAATCGTAACCCGTTTTCCTCCCGAACCCAACGGCTACCTTCATCTCGGACATGCGAAGTCGATTTGCCTGAATTGTGGTATCGCTCTCGAAAATCAGGGACGCTGCAACCTGCGCTTCGACGACACCAATCCGGTCAAGGAGGATACGGAATTCGTACAATCCATCACGGCCGACATCCGTTGGCTCATCGGTGATTGGGCGGATGGAATTCTTGGCGAAAAACCAGTGGGCGCGCTTCCCTCCGCGCAGACCGTCAATCGTATCGATGACTTCATTGCCCAGCCAGCTGCTCCGGGCACTTCGCCCGTGGAGCCCTTTTTCGCCAGTGACTATTTCGAACAACTCTACGTTTACGGCGAGAAGTTGATCGAAAAAGGCCGAGCATTCGTTTGCGATCTCACGGCAGCAGAAACCGATACGTATCGTGGGTCCCCCACCGAACCAGGTCGCGAAAGCCCACACCGCAACCGCTCCATTGCTGAAAATCGGGATCTATTCCGTCGGATGCGAGCCGGCGAATTCCCGGACGGAGCACGTACGCTGCGCGCAAAAATCGACATGGCGTCGCCCAACGTTTGGCTGCGTGATCCCTTGCTCTATCGGATACGTCACGTGGCTCATCATCACACTGGCGCGAGTTGGTGCATCTACCCACTCTACGATTTTGCTCACTGCATCAGCGATTATCTAGAAGGAGTCACCCACTCGATTTGTACGCTTGAATTTGTGGTGCATCGGCCGCTTTACGATTGGATGCTCGAATCGCTGGAGCTTCCGCGGGCTCGACCGCACCAATACGAATTCGCGAAGCTTAATCTTGCTTATACCCTTTTCAGTAAACGCCGCCTGATGCGTTTGGTGCAGGAAAACCATGTGCAAGGTTGGGACGACCCTCGATTGCCGACCTTGGCGGGCTTGCGCCGTCGAGGCGTACCGGCTGTGGCAGTGCGCGAATTTGCTTACCGCATCGGGATCACCAAGTTTGATAGCCTCACGGAAGCCGCTGTATTCGAGGGCGTCATTCGCGACGACCTCAACACCCGTGCTGAGCGACGTTTGGGAGTGCTGAATCCCCTTAAGATCGTGCTCACCAACTTGGCCGCGGACGAGATCTATGATTGTGAAGCGACCAACCATCCCAAAGACGAAGGCTTGGGTAATCGTCCCGTGCGACTGACTCGCGAAGTCTACATTGAAGCTGACGATTTCGCCGAAATCCCATCTCCCAAATTTCGCCGCCTCAAACCCGGAGGCAGCGTGCGTCTGAAGTATGGCTGTATTGTCACCTACGAGAATGTGGTCAAAGATGAGGCGGAGAATTTGGTCGAAGTGCATTGCACTGCCGATCTGACCACGCGCCGCGGACAGCCCAACTCAAACCAAAAGGTCAAAGGCACTATTCACTGGGTCAGCGCGGTCGATGCGGTGGAAGCCGAAATTCGTCTCTACGACCGTTTGTTCACGGTGCCTGAGCCTGACAGCGAAGACGATTTCACCACCGTACTTAACCCGGATTCCTTGTTGACGGTGCAGGCGAAGGTGGAACCAGTGCTCGCTGAGGCTCCCCCCGGTACTTGTTACCAATTTGAACGCCTCGGTTACTTCACCCTCGACGCCAAAGAAAGTTCCCCGGCCCGTCCCGTCTTCAATCGCACCATCACATTGCGCGATACTTGGGCGAAGTAGTACCCCGTTTCCGGAGTATCATTTTCATGACCTGCATACTGATCGCTGACGACAACCCTGATCTTCTTCAGGTCAATTCGATCTATCTTCGAGAGCAGGGTTTCCGAGTCCTCACCGCGGCGAACGGCGTTGAAGCGATTACCACGCTGCAGGAGGAGGCCCGTCGACGTATTCGTGCCCGATGTCCTGATGCCCGACAAGGAAGGCGTCGAGACCATCCTCGAAGTTCGTCGATCCCTGCCTGATCTCCCCATCATTGCGATTTCAGGAGGAGGCCATATTGGCCCGGTTGATTATTGGTCCATGGCCCGCACCGCAGGGGCCGACGCGACCCTTACCAAGCCAATTGCACCATCGGGACTGCTGTCCTTGATCCGCGAAATTCTTGCTCAGTAACTTGGGTCCTACGTTGGAGCGGTCGATGCTGGGTTTTTGAAGGCATACCCAGCGGCCAATTTGGTATACTCCCTCACCTGATCCGCGATCCAATCTGCCCCGAGGTCGCGTTCTCTGGCCATCACTGCGGCCACTTGGGGGGCGGCGTCGATCGATCCTATCGCATCAAGCAGCAGCCAACGAGTCCGCCGAGCCAACACATCCTCCACCGTGCGCGCCATTTCATGCCGGCAATGCCAGACTACTTCAGCCACTGTCAGCGTCAGACGCTCGTTGAGCAATTTATGCGCGTCCGTCCCCGTCTTCGCCAACTCTGCGCTCGCCGCAGCATCCGTGCCGTAGTTATCGCTCTTGCCGTGATCATGCACCGTGCCTGCTCCTCCTGCTCCATGAATCCGTAGATCAATAGTCTGGCAGGAACGGGCGACTAGTTCCGCCACAATTTCAACCTGCTCCACCACGTCCTCGGCCATCTTCCGAGAAGTCGTCCACTTTCCCCCCGTGACGCTGATCAGGCCACTTTCACTTAGCATAATCGTGTGGTCTCGAGATAGGGCCGCGGTAGAGTTTACACCATTTTTGCGCACCAACGGGCGAAGTCCCGCATAGACACTCAAGACATCTGCATCCTTGGGTCCAACGTCAGATAGCGTTGCGCATGTTCCATCACGAAATCCCGCTCTTCGGCTAGCGCTCTGGGTTCCAACACCGCCGTTTTACGTGGAGTATCCGTCGTGCCAACGATGACCCGATTTTGCCACGGGACCGCAAGCAACACGCGGCCGTCACTGGTTTTAGGGATCATGATTGCCGTATTCCCAGGCAGAAACTTTTGCGGCAAAACGATATGGATTCCCTGGCTCACCGCCACCACCGGGTTCGCATCCTCATCGCCGATTTGTCGTAGCTCATCCACGAATACACCAGTGGCATTGACCACCGACTTGGTTCGGAGCTCGAACTCCTCTCCCGCTTCCGCATCCCGTAGTCTGGCGCCTGTGACCCGTCCTTCCCGCTTTATCAGCGCGATGCACCGACAATAGTTTGTGACCACCGCACCTTGTTCCGCGGCCGTCATGGCGAGGTGAATGGCTAGCCGGGCGTCATCAAATTGACCATCGTGATAAATCACTCCATCGACGAGCCCCTCGGGCTCCACGGAGGGAATCCGCTTCATCGTCTCCTCCCGGGACAGCCATCCGGATGGATCGAGTTCCAAATACCCGGCGAGTTGATCATAGACTTTCATGCCTATTCCGTAAAACGGACCCTCCCACCAGTTGTACGTGGGAATCACAAATGCCATGTCTCGCACCAAATGGGGCGCATTTTTCGCCAACCTTCCGCGTTCTCTCAAGGCTTCCAGCACAAGGGTGATGTTGCCTTGACGTAAGTAGCGCACGCCGCCGTGCACCAACTTGGGCGAACGGCTGGAAGTACCCTTGGCAAAATCCTCCGCCGCCACCAATGCCACTCGATAGCCCCGCGAGGCGGCATCCACTGCCATGCCGAGTCCGCTGGCCCCGCCGCCCACGACCCAAAGGTCGAAAATCTCTCCTGATTGCAGTGCCGCTCAATTGGCCGATCGCTCGAAAATCATGCTGGAGTCTCCTCGTCGATCCATGCTTTCGCTCGTTGCACCGCCCGGGCCCAATCATGGCGCAATCCCTCCATATCGCTTACCTCCCGTTTGAATCGCCGCGACTCCTTCCATTGCGCCGCAATTTCCGATCGGTTCTGCCACCATCCAATTCCCAGTCCGGCCAAATAAGCCGCCCCCCAGGCGGTGGTCTCGACCTCAATCGGACGCACCACATCACACCCCAGCAAATCGGCCTGAATTTGCATCAGTTCATTACTCCGTGATGCGCCCCCATCCACGCGTAGTTCTTTCAATGCCAAGCCACTGTCCTTCTCCATCGCCGAGATCAGATCACCACTTTGCAGCGCGATACTTTCCAAAATAGCGCGACAAATATGGGCCCGATTCGTACCGCGCGTGAGTCCGACCAAGGTACCCCAGGCAAAGGGATCCCAATGCGGTGCGCCCAATCCCGTAAACGCCGGCACCAGCACCGCTCCCCCCGCGTCCGGTACTGTCCCCGCCTCTTCACTAAGTTGTTCGGCACTTTCCACCAACCGTAATTCATCCCGCGCCCACTGCACTGCCGCGCCCGCCATAAAGACGGAACCTTCCAACGCGTACTCCATTCGTCCATTCAGGCGCCACGCCACCGTCGACAGTAAATTGTTACGCGATCGCACGAGGGTGGTTCCGGTCTGCATCAGCAGAAAACACCCGGTTCCGTAGGTGTTCTTGGCCATGCCCATTTCATAACAACCTTGACCAAACAACGCCGCTTGCTGATCGCCGGCCACTCCGGTGATAGGAACCTCCGCGGTTGATAGTCCCGCCGCCACTCGCCCAAAATTCCCCGCCGAATCCCTCACCTCCGGCAACATGGCCCGGGGTACTCCGAAAAACGTCAACATCTCATCATCCCACTCGCCCGTTTCGATGTTCAATAAAAGAGTTCGGGACGCGTTACTCGCATCCGTAGCATGCACAACACCGCCCGTGAGGTTCCAAATCAACCAAGTATCGATCGTGCCAGCCAGTAGTTCACCACGCTCGCCTCGTTCCCGCAATCCAGGGTGTTGGCGAAGCAGCCAAGCCAACTTGGAACCGATAAAATACGGATCTAACCTCAAACCAGTGATTTACGCTATCCGCGACTCATGGCCTTCCCGTCGCCATTGCGCGCAATCATCCGCCGTACGTCGATCTTGCCACACGATGTCCGGGGCGACGGCTTTGCCTGTAGCCCGCTCCCATACGACCAAGGTTTCGCGTTGGTGGGTCACGCCGATAGCCGCGATGTCTCCAGCCACCACCCCGGCCTGTTTGAGCGCCGCATCCATGGTGTCGCGCTGAGTCTGCCAGATCTCGTTGGGGTCGTGCTCCACCCATCCCGGATGCGGATAATGCTGCTTAATCAACCGCTGGGCCACGGCCACATTATGTCCTAGATTATTGAATACAACAGCGCGGGACCTGGTGGTGCCTTGATCCAGCGCGAGAAGATAACGGAGTTCACTCATGGCGGGGATATTCAGCTGATATTACCGGTTCATGCGTCCCGGTACACTCCCATTGGCGACGTCAAGCGGCTAGTGCACAGTTTTTTGTATAATAGCATGAAAGACTTCAGCGGGAGACTGTCCGTCGAGCCCGATGCGAGGGCGATTTGGCCTTTGGTGACGGTGTTAAAGTCGATGCCTTTAGGGAAGTATTCCCGGATCAGACCGTTGATATTCGCGACCGCACCGCGCTGCCAAGGGCTGTGTGGATTGCAGAAGTAGACCGCCACTTTTGTGGCAAGGGAGAAGGCGGCATGTTGGGCCATTTCGCGGCCGTTGTCGTAGGTGAGGGTCTTGCGCAGGTGGGCGGGCAGGCGTTTGAAGGCCCGGATGAGAGCGTGGGCGACGCTGATTGCGTCTTTGGCGCCGCCCAACGGGACGATCATCACGTAGCGGGAGACCCGTTCGGTGATGACCAAAATGGCGGTGTGATTGCCCGCACCCATGACCAAGTCGGCCTCCCAGTGTTCGGGCACCTCCCGGCGCTCTACCTCAGCGGGTCGCTCGCCGATATTGATCGCGCCCGGCAACTGGCCCGAGAGCTTGCCCTTGGCGCGGGGGGCGGGACTGCGCCGGGGCTTCTTGCGCCGCAAATAAGCGATCAACTCCTTCTTAACCGAGCCTTTGGCGTGGACGTAGATGAAGTCGTAGATGGTTTCGTGGCTCACGCGTCGGGTCAAATCAAGGCCATGACGTCGTCTCAAGGCGACTTCGATTTGCTTGGACGTAGCGCCGGTGGCAAACAGGGCCAGCACCTCGTCGCGCAAGGCGGGCGTGTCGGCGACTTTGTTGCGCACGGCGCACTTGGGCCGACGGCAAGCGCGAGTCTGCGCATCCATGCCGCTGTAGCTGGAGCGCCCGCCGTTGCGGGTGATCTCGCGATTGACCACCGAGGCGTCGCGGCCGAGGGCGGCGGCAAGCTGAGCGCCGCTTTTGCCCTGGGCCCTGGGCCAAACCGGCATGAATCGCCTCGCGTTCCTTGGCGGTGATGCGCCGTTGTATTTTTGCCACCACTCCGACATCCTCTATTCTGCGCCCACGACGCTAGCGCGGAGTTTTTCCCAGAGAGAAGACGACCGGCCCGGCAAGCCGGGCCGGTCGTCTTCTCTCTGGCTTGTGTATAGCTAGAGCCTATCCCGCTGGTACAAGTCGTTGGTGATAAGCTGTAAGCGTGATAAAAAAGAGGCCTAACCCGGGAGTAAATCCTGGGTTAGGCCCAAAAACGGCGTCTATGCTTGGGTGTGAAACTAATACACAAAGCCGTCGGAGATGAAATTGCCCTGCAGAGCTGGCTGCGTCCAGCGCTTACGACTGTCGGGCCGAACAAAGATTACGGGCAGTTTCGCGAGCAGCTCGATGCGGTGGACCGAGTGCTGCGAGCCAGCCACCTTGAATCGATGGCGATGGACTTCGCGCGGGTGGGCTTCGAGTCGGTCGACGCCGGGCAGCTGCGCCGTCGCCTGGAGTTCGCGCGCAAGGCGCTGCGGGTGAATATGTTGCGTATGCTGTTGGGAAACATGCCTTTTCGGCAACTCTCGCGCACGATTGCATCGAGCGACTGGCTGGCCGACTTCTGCGGGGTGCGCACGATTGAGGGCATCAAGGGCGTTTCCAAGAGCGTGTTGGAGCGAGCTTCGCAGTGCTTTACCGCCGAACTGGTGCGGTGGATGGGTCAGGTGTTTATCGAGATGGTCGCCGAGGCGGACCGGGCGGCCGAACTCGGTCTGGCCGAGCCGCAGGCGATGGAGACGTGCCTGGTGGACTCGACCTGCTGGCCCACCAACATCCACTTTCCGGTGGATTGGGTGCTGCTGCGCGATGTGAGCCGAACCCTGCTCAAGGCGGTGATCCTGATCCGCCGGGCCGGCATGCGTGCACGCATGCCGGCGGAGCCGGAGGTCTTCGCCCGACAGATGAACCGGCTGTGCATTGAGATGACGCACCCCCGACGGCGTGCGAATGCCAAACGAGCGCGCAAGCAGGTGCTACGCAAGATGAAGCGACTGTTGCGCACCATCGGTGAACACGCCCAGCGACACCGCGACCGCCTGGACCAAGAGTATGCGTCGACCCACACCTCCGCGCGACAGGCCGCTCGCATCGTCGAATGCATCGTCGAATGCATCGACGAATGCATCGACGCGATGTTGGCTCAGATGCCCGCAACGATCAACCAGGCCCACGAACGCATCATCGGCGCGCGACCAGTGCCCAACGCCGAGAAGATCCTCCGCGTCTACGAACCCGACGTGCAGACCGTGGTCCGGGGCAAGGCGTCCGGCGAGGTCGAGTTTGGCAACACCCTCATGATCAGTGAGAACGTGACGGGATTGATCACCGATTGGCAGTTGTATCAGGGAATGACTCCGGCCGAATGGCGCCAGTTGAGCGAAAGCTTTGATCGTCAGAATCAGTTCGACGTGAGCACGCCGATCACCGCCGCGGGCACCGACCGGGGCTTCTCGACCAAGCGGATGCGTCAGATCCTGGCCGCTGCGGGCATCTACGACGCGACCTGCCCGCGCGATCCTCAAGAACTGAAGCAACGTATGACGGAACCAAAGTTCATCCAATTACAACGCCGCCGGGCCTAGACTGAGGCCCGCATTGCCATCCTCAAGCAGCGTCAAGGCAAGCGTTTGCGAGCCAAGGGCTTTATGCACCGCTACCTCACGATAGCATGGAGCGTCCTCGGCCACAACCTCTGGCTGATCGCCAGACTGCTGGCCGACCAGCCGCCACTGGCCCAAGCGGCCTGAGGTTATCACCAAAATCACTCCGTCACGATGCCCAATCGGATCACCGGAGGGCTTCGCGTGGCTGCGCTCCGGAGCACATCCACATTGAGGATTCCTTCACGCAACGTATTTGCGTTTCAAGAGGTGGAATCCGCTCTTTCCGCTTCATAATCCTGTGAACGAAAATCTCCTCACGATCCTACGCACGAAAATCGGGGTAAATGGGACAGGCTCTACCTGGCGGTAGCCTGGAGCATCCTCGGTCACAACCTGTGGCTCATCGCCCGACTGCTGGCCGACCAACCACCAAGCCTACTCCAACGATAAACAATAAACCGGCTGCCGGAGGTTCCCTCATGGAAACGATCCAGGCACTGACTGCTGCGACACTGCAATTTAGCCATTAAATTGCATCTGCGCGCGCCTACATCCGCCATTGGTAGCCGGAAATCCGCTCAAAAAATCGGCTTTCCTGCCCCCCTTCCAACATCAGGGTAAATGGGACACGCTCCAGCTATCAACTCGATGGAGGAGGGGAGCCATGGCTCCCCTATGTCACCGCCACCTGCGCCGTCTTTGGCATCCTCAACGCCCGGGGGCTTCCCCGTCGATTCGCCACTCATCTCCCAGACCCCACTTCATCCAAGACTCCTCCGTCCCGCGGCGCCCCCACTCTTGAAGCCGCCCGCGTCCTCTGCCGCCCCCCCTCCTACTCTTCTGTCTGGGGGTCGACTTCGTCATCGCATCCAACATGGCGTTCTACGGGTTCTACCCCCTCTACCTCACCAACCAGGTCGGCATCGACGAACGCTGGATCGGACTCATTTCTTCCACCGGAGTCGCCCTCGAGATTCTCTACGTGCTCGGGCTCGAACGCCTCCGCCGGCGGTTTGGTTTCGGAGGGATCATCATATTAGGCGGCGCCGCCAGCGTCTTCCGCCTCGCCTGTCTCGCCTTCCTCCCCACGCCCTTCTTCGCCACCTGCTTTCAAGCCGTTCACGGTCTCACCATCGTCGCGTTCATGATCGTCCCCGTCATGTATCTCAACGCCCACGCCGAAGAAGGCTTCCGCAACTCCATCCAAGGCCTGTACGTCATGCTCGTCGCCGGCCTCTTCTCCATCATCGGCAACATCGTCTCCGGCCAACTCGCCGAAATCGGCCTGCTCACCCTCTACCGCGGCGCCCTTCTCAGCTGCCTCCTCGGCCTCGCCCTCATAGCCCTCTCCTTCCGCCTCACCCCCAAACACCCCACCTCCACCCCTAACCTCACCTCTCCCACCTGCTCCGCCCCGCCCACCTTGATTTTAACCATATTGGTTAAAATCCCCCCATTCCAACCGCCCCCATGCTCGACTGGGCGCACACCCGGAGGAAATGCGCCGACCAGTGGACGCCGCCACCGACCTGAGCATCGTAGCCTATGCAATTGACAGGGATTCACCACTTGACGACCGTCACCGCTCGCGTCACCGAAAACCAAGCGTTCTACACTCAGGTACTCGGTCTCCGTTTGGTCAAAATAACGGTCAATCAAGACGACGTCTCCGCCTACCACTTGTTCTACGCCGACGGGGCCGCCTCCCCCGGCACCGATCTCACATTCTTCGACTAGGCCTGTCGGCCCTGAGCGCCGCGGCGCCAACAGTATCAGCCGCACTGGTCTGCGCGTAGGTTCCACCGCTTCACTCCAGTGGTGGAAATCCCACCTTGATTCCCATGCCTTCCGCTCCGGCGCGATCCACCAACGCGACGACCGAACCACCCTCGATTTCGAGGATCCGGAAGGCCCGCGGAAGGCCAGCGCTTCGCCCTCATCGTCGACGAACTCGGCCCCCCAATCACCCGTGGGGTCCCAGCCCCGTCCCGGCCGCTCACCAGATCCGCGGCCTCGGTCCCATAACCCTGTGCGTACTCCAAATCGACCGCACTGCTCGCGTGCTCACCGATCTCATGGGGATGCGCGCAGAACGCACCTACCAGCTCCCCGGCACCCCTGATGACGAAGGCACCATCCTGGAACTAACCGTGCACGTCTTCGCCATGGGTCCGGACGGTCCCGCCGCCGAAGTCCACGTGACCGTCGATCCCTCGACTCCCATCGCCCGTCAAGGCGCCGGCGGCGTTCACCACGTCGCGTTCCGCACTCCCAACTTCGGCGATTACGCCCGCTGGCACAAAAAATTGGTCGACTCCGGCTACCCCAATAGCGGCCCCATCAACCGCTTCTACTTCCGCAATCTCTACTTCCGTGAACCCAACGGCATCCTCTTCGAAATCGCTACCGACGGCCCCGGCTTCGATGCCGACGAACCCATGAAATCTCTCGGCACAACCCTCGCCCTGCCCCCGTTCCCCGAAAGTCGACGCGCCGAAATCGAAGCCGGCCTCAAGCCGCTCTGAAGCCTCGGAAACCCGGCACTCCTTCTTTCTCTCGACGCTCGCCATAATTATTGTTTATCAATAGTTACGTCAGCCCTCCCATCCCCTTCTCTGCAGCGTCTGGTTCGTATCGGTGAGCGCCTCCTGACGTTTTTTGCTCATCCTCTCCGCTATCGCCTTCACCGTCGGCACCTCCTATTTGGCATTCCTCACATTCGCCCCCGAACGGTCTCTCCCCGAGCATAAAGTCTACATCCATTCCGGTCCAATTTCGGACAAATTCATCGACGCCCGCGGAAACTCAATCCCCGTAAAATTCGATAAGATACAAGGCGAATTTATCCTGCCCCCCGGACACCGCATACACCGCATCTACGACACGGGCATGAGACTGATCGCTCTGATCCTCGTGACCGCAATACTCTCCCAGCTACGCCAACTCCTCAAGTCCGTTCGCAACGCCCACCCCTTCATTGCGGTGAACGCGAGACGCCTAAACCGCATAGCCTGGTTCGCCCTACTGGGCACAGTCGGCCAGCTGATTTACCATATATTCCTCGCGCTGCTCGTTTCACACAGCTTGCCCGCCCTGGACTTTTCCCTCCGCTTGGAATTCAAAGTGACGCCCTTCCTCACCGTTCTAGCCATATTCATCATCGCCGAAGTATTTAACCTCGAAGTGAAAATGCAAGAGGAACAAGACCTCACCGTCTGATCTCCGCGTCATGCCCATCTGAATACGCCTGGACCGCCTGCTGGCCGCCCGCGGTTTGACTCAAAAAGACCTCGCCGAACACGTCGGTATCACCCCCGCGAATCTCAATATCTTCACCTCCGGCAAAGCTCGTGCGGTGCGCTTCACCACCTTGGAAGCCATCTGCCGCGAACTCCACTGCCAACCCGGCGACTTGCTTCGGTTCGAAGACGAATCCTCCTGAGGTTCACCCGATCCATCCACGAAAACGCGCCGGGCTCATTCTGGAGCACCGGCGCGGTTACATGAGTTTGAAAGTCAGCCATCCCAAGAGACGGCCACCATCGCCCTCCGGTTACACGGCTCAAGCCACTGTTATCTTACGCGGCTTGACCACGTCAGCCTTGGGTAAACTCACCCTCAGCACGCCGTCGCTCACTTCGGCTCGCACCTTGTCCAGATCGATCGAACTATCATGATCGAGTTCCAACAAATAAGTCGCATCCGTGGTCTCACGATACCGCGCAGTCCAGTTCGTCGGTCGCGTCTCGGCCCGCTTGCCAACGATGCGCAACGTGTCGCCCTCCGCGGTGATTGCGACACCGTCTTTCGCTGTGCCAGGTAAATACACCGTCACACCAAACCCATCCTCGGTTTCTTTGATTTCATAATGCGGCCTGGTCGTCGCCCCCCAGCGTCTCGTCTTGATGTCCGTGGCGGACGGCAGGGCTTCGATTTAATGAGGGAATAAGTGAATTTAGTAGCTTCATGATAAGGGTCTCCTAGGTTTTAATTGAGATATTAGTAGTTGATTTTGTTTGAGTCCTAGAGGGCGGTTCGCCTCAGGCTTATTTTACTGCCACCGTGATTTTCCGTGGCTTGGCTTCTTCCTTTTTGGGCAGTGTGACCGTGAGCACTCCGTTTTCGTAAGCGGCGGTCACTCCCTCGGCCTTCACGTCTTCGGGCAGAGCCCCCGAACGATTAAATTTCGCCGTCGAGATCTGCTCGCCGTCTTTGGTTTCACGGCTCGCTTCCACGGTCAAATAACCGTCGACGACCTGCACGTTGATCGCGTCTCGCTTAATCCCAGGCAACTCGGCCCGAACGTAGGCCTGGTTCGCATCTTCATACGAGATCGACCGGGATGCGCTCACTCACCTTCGGTGCCGCCAAGTCACTCTGTGTAGAGTTGAACAGCCGATCAATTTCAGACTCCAATCCACTCCATGGACTGCGGCCGAAAACAGACGCGGGAGAAGAACAGCGGGCGGGGGTTGGGTAGGTGTATCGAACGAATCTCATGGTAAATAGTTTCCTTTATTTGGTTTCAGTTTTGTGAACAGCTCCCTCTTTGCATGCGCCGTTCCGAACGCGTCCATTATATATCTCTTTTATAATCAACGCCTAAAATTTGCACCCGTTCAGCAACTGGGAAATTCTGTCCACCACTGTGCCGTCCCACCCGGGAAATACCGTCGCACCTCTTCTCCTCACGCTCTGAAACACTTGCCCACCTCCGGTCACTCCCGTCTGCTTCGCGACATTAGCGCCGTCCATCGCCTCCCTCATTCTTCTATGTCCTTCGACTTTTCCACTCCTCCTCAGCGCCTCGATACCGACTCGCAGAAATGGCAAAAATACGCCGGCCGCGACATCCTCTCGCTCTGGGTGGCCGACATGGATTTTATCTCCCCACCTGCCGTACTGGATGCACTGCACCATCGCGTCGATCATGGCGTCTTCGGCTACGCCAGACCCCTCCCTCCTACCCTGGACGCCATCGTCCAACACCACCACCATCACTACGGTTGGGACATCGACCCGTCTTGGATCGTATGGCTTCCCGGTATGGTCTGCGGCCTAAACCTCTGCGCCCTCGCATTCTCCGACCCCGGAGACAACTACCTCACCCTCACCCCGGTCTATCCTCCGTTCCTCACCGCCGGTCGCAACTTCGAACGCCGCGCCATCCGCACCTTATGGGTGCTCACCGACGGGCAATGGACCATAGACTGGGACGCCCTCACCGCCGCCGTCACTCCGCAGACCAAACTCTTCTACCTCTGCAACCCTCACAACCCCCTCGCCCGCGTCTGGCGTCGCGAGGAACTCGAGCGACTTGGCGCTTTCTGCCTGAAGAACGACCTCATCCTCATCTCCGACGAGATTCACTGCGATCTTATCCTCGACGACTCCCTGCCTCACATTCCCAGCGCCCACATCAGCCCCGAACTTGCCGAGCGCACCATCACCCTGATGGCGCCGAGCAAGACCTACAACATTGCCGGCCTGGGCTGCACCCTCGCCATTATCTCTAACGAGTCCCTGCGTCGCCGCTTCCAACGCATCTGCCTCGGCCTGCTCCCCGAAGTCACTAATCTCAGCTACGCCGCGTGCGAGGCCTCCTACGGACAGTCTGAAGACTGGCGCCAAAGCCTGCTCGAAACCCTGCGGACTAATTCCGCTCTCATCACCCGCAGCCTCTCCAACCTCCCTGGCGTCCAACTCGAAGCCCCCCAGGAAGCGACTTACCTTTCCTGGATCAATGTCTCCGAGCTCAACCTCCCCGACCCCATCGCTCACTTCGAGTCCCACGGCATCGGCCTCAGCGACGGCAACTTCTTTGGCGCTCCCACCAACCAGTACGTCCGTCTCAATTTCGGATGCCCCACTATGACCCTCCAAGAGGGCCTCCGCCGCTTCATCACCGCCGTGCAAACCCCACCCCCCCAAACCTGAAAGCGCACGCAGCGCAGCGCCCGCTTCGTGTGTTCACAACAATCCGCTTCACGTCTCGTTTTATCCTGTCAATAAACCCATTTGACCTGTCCCTGTTCGCCCCCGGTACCCGAAGCCATCCGTGTCCATCCGCGGCTACACTAAACCAACCCGCCCTCCCTGATCCGTGGTTCCCCTTCGCCCCGAGTCCCCCTTTCGCGTCCGTTCCGTCTCCCTCGAAAACGCCCACGTGCGCCTCGAGCCCCTCCTCCGACCCGCCCACGCTCCCCACCTCTTCGCCATTGGACGCGACGAGGCCACCTGGCGCTACATGCCAACCCCCGTCTTTGGCAACGAAGTCGACGCCGCTCGCTGGGTCACCACCATGCTCGATCACGAACTCGCCGGCACCCGCGTCCTCTTCGCCATCCGCCGCCTCACCGACCAACGCATTGTCGGCTCCACCAGTCTCTTCGACTTTCGCGCCCCCGAACGCGCCCTCGAAATCGGTTTTACCTGGCTGGCCCCCGAAGCTTGCCGCACTTCCGTCAACACCGCCGTCAAGCTCCTCCTCCTGACCCACTGCTTCGAGCACCCCGACCTCGCCTACCGCCGCGTCCCACTCAAAACCGACGCCCGCAACCTCACTTCCCAACGCGCCATCGAACGCCTCGGCGCCACCCGCGAAGGCACCCTGCGCCGTCACCTCCGTCTTCACGACGGCTTCCAGCGCGACAGCGTCTTCTACAGCATTCTCCCGTCCGAGTGGCCCCCCATCAAAGCCCGCCTCCCCGCCCGCCTCGAACAAGCCTAGTCCCAAAACCGCTCCGCCCACCGCGGATCTTCCCAAGGTCCCGGCCGATGCGACCCAAACACCGCATGGCGCACTCGTGCCACCGCAGTGTAGCCGCCATCCCGCCACGCCCGCGGCAGGCCACCGCAGCATCCGCCCGACTTTCGCCCAAAAGCCCGGCAATGTCTGCAACACCGCGCTCACCCCATCTGAGCGCAACCAAAACTCCGTCCCATCCGCGACGGGCAAAAATACCATGCTGTCGAAGTCAGCCATCGGCAGCCGCAACCGTCGCAACGTCGCCTGCCTCATCCCCCTTTGCAAACACGCAAATCGCAACCGCCGTATCCCTGCGCAATAAAAACCTCACCACCGCCTTACAAAGCCCGCACTCCCCATCAAACAACAGCAACGCCCCCCCCCGTTACCTTCGGCTCCTCCGTGTCCCCATCTCCAAGTTCCACAGCATCACCACTCAAATTCACCCCACCACCCAACTCCCGCCCCAACGCAACCGCCACTCACCCAAACTAACCAATACGGTTACTTTTTCCGCAAAAAATTTCCTCCCGCCAACGCCAAACCGCATCCGCCCCTCCCACCCCGCGCCCCCCGATCCACGTCCCACACGCCCCCTCCTATCTTCAACTTTTTAACCAATACGGTTAAACTCCCTGCAAGAATCCTCCGCCTCACCGCGTTTAAATCCAAAACGGTTAAAACGAACTCATGGACACCTTGCCTCCCCCACCCCTTCATCCGCGGCTCAAGACGCTTATTCGCACCGGAGAGTCTATCATCACCGCTGCCCAACTCGCCGAGGAACTCATTCGCAAGGCGCGCCGAAAACGACGCCCTTACCACACTGTTCCCAAACGTCACCCCGGCTCCGACACCCCGATGTGGAATGCCGTCGTCGCCTCCCTCCGCATCGAACTCACCGCACACAGGAACAAAACCCGCCTCGCTCGCTACTTGGGCCTGCCGCCGCAACGCATTTTCGACTACGTTCGCGGACGCCGCCGTCTGCCCGATACTGAGACCCTGCTGCTAATCCTCCATTGGATCAGTGAACGCCACGCCGGCCGCGACCCCTCCCTCTAAACCCAGCGCCGCTCGCCGTCCTTCCGAAGAGCTATGCCTGGCTCGATTTTATAACCATATTGGTTAAAAACCCTCGATCCTTGCCTCCTGGGTCGCGGGCGCCATCGTTTCCGAACTCTCTTATGCGGATCGGTCCGATCGAACTCTCATCGGCTCTCTTTGTGTCGCCATTGGCCGGATACACCAATTTGCCCATGCGCCGTATCGTGCGTGAGCTTGGCGGACTCGGTTGGGCCACCACCAACCTCGTCAATGCTCGCTCGCTTATCGAGCAAAACCGCACCGCCCTCAAACTCGTCGCCTCTTCGCCCGCCGACCGCCCCCTAGCCATTCAACTCTTTGGCGCCGTCCCCGAGGAAATGCGCGACGCCGCCATCATCTGTCAGGAACTCGGCGCCTAATCCGTTGACATCAACATGGGTTGCCCCGTGCGCAAGGTCGTCAACGTCGGCGGCGGCTCCGCCATGATGACCGAGCTCTCCAAAACCGCTGCCCTCGTCCGCGGCATGATCGACGCCGTGACCATCCCAATCACCGAAAAAATGCGCCTCGGTTGGGATGAACAGAATCTCACCGCCCCCGACCTCGCCTGCACCCTCGAAGATGCCGGTATCGCCGCCGTCTTTGTCCATGGCCGCACCCGCGCCCAAGGTTTCGCCGGCCGTGTCAACCTCGCCGGCATCCGCTCGGTCGTCGAAGCCGTCAAAACAATCCCCGTCATCGGCAACGGTGACGTCACCCCCCCCGACGCCGCCCGCCACATGCTCGCCGAGACCGGCTGCACCGGCGTCAGCATCGGCCGCGGAGCCTTCTACGATCCCTGGATCTTCAAACGCACCGCGCACTACCTTGCCACCAACGAACTCCTCCCCGAACCCGACTTTGCCTAACGCATCCGCGTTCTCCGTCGCCATTTCACCGCTACGTCGAGTTCTACGGCGAAGCCCACGGCGCCAAGTTCTTCCGCAAAGTCGCCCCTTGGTATGCCCACCGTTTCGGTCCCTCCAAACCGTTCAAACGCGAGATCATCCGCATCAACTCCCGCGCTGATTTCGAAAAAACCCTCGGCGACTATATCGCCTGGCGCACCCAATTCTGCGACGACGACGGCCCCTGCTCCCCAAGTACGCTCCCGACTCCATGATCGCCTCCTTCCAACGCGAAGCCGACGATCCCGTTTTCCAACGCGAGTCCATCCCGGGCCCCAAGGGTCGGGTCGATACTTGGTAGGCACCAAGGACTGGCTAAGAACGTGAACCCACTTTCGCCAGCGTTCACGTCCCTCGCCCACTCCAAGAATTACCTCCGCCACCACCAGCGCGCCCTCTCGCACCGTAAACTTAATCGTCGCGCCTTCGGCATTTCACCCGCGATCAAAGCCCGCGCCAAACGCGTCTCCAACTGACGTTGCAGGAAACGTTTCAACGGTCGCGCGCCAAACACCGGATCATACCCTTTCTCCGCTGCCCAGCTCCGCGCCGCCGCGTCCATCTCCACCGTCACGCGACGATCGACCAACCGGCGATTCAGATCCGCCATCAGCAGATCCACGATCTTGGTGATCTCTTCCAACGTCAGCGGCTTGAACAGGATTGTTTCATCAATGCGGTTCAAAAACTCCGGCCGGAACGCCCGACGCAGTTCCATCATCACGGACTCCAGCACGCTCTCCAGTATGACTTATCCGGTATGACTTATCCGGATACACCTTCCAGCAGATGCCGACTGCCGAGATTCGACGTCATGATGATGATCGTATTCTTGAAATTGATCGTGCGTCCCTGGCTGTCCGTGATGCGTCCGTCGTCGAGCGCTTGTAGCAATACGTTGAATACATCCGGATGCGCCTTCTCGATCTCGTCGAAGAGCACCACCGCATACGGTTTGCGCCGCACCGCCTCCGTCAATTGGCCGCCTTCGTCGTAGCCGACGTAACCGGGAGGCGCTCCGATGAAGCGCGCCTCACTATGCTTCTCCATATATTCCGACATGTCGATCCGTATCATGGCCGACTCACTGTCGAACAACGTCTCCGCCAAGGCCTTCGCGAGTTCGGTCTTGCCGACGCCCGTCGGTCCCAGAAAGAGGAACGAGCCCACCGGTCTCCTCGGATCCTTGATCCCCGCCCGCGCCCGAAGAACCGCTTCCGTCGCCAACGTCACGGCCTCGTCCTGCCCGATCACGCGCTCGTGCAACGTGTCCTCGAGACGCAGTAGTTTTCCCACTTCGCCGTCCACCAGACGCGTCACCGGGATGCCACTCCACTTGGCGACAATCGACGCCACTTCTTCAGCCGAGACTTCTTCTTTAATAATTGGGTTTTGGTCGGTGTCGACTCCAACCGTTTGAGCTCCGCTTCCAAATGCGGAAGTCGCCCGTGCCGCAACTCGGCCAGTTTGTTCAAATCATACGCCCGCTCGGCCTGCGCCATCTCCACCCGCAACGCCTCGAGGTCTTCCCGCACTTTACGCACCCGATCGATCGCCGCCTTCTCCTTGTCCCACTTGCCACGCAACGCCGTGCCCTGAGAACGGGGGTCGCCGAGTTCACTTTGCAACGCCTTGAGACGCAGTTTGGAGGCATTGTCCTTTTCGAGTTTTAACGCTGCCTCCTCGATCTCCAACTGCAGCGTTCGTCAGCTCAACGCGTCCAACTCCTGCGGCATCGAATCCATTTCCGTACGAATCATGGCACAGGCTTCGTCCACCAGATCGATCGCCTTGTCCGTCAAAAATCGATCCGAGATATATCGATCCGACAACGTGGCCGCCGCCGCCAACGCATCGTCCTGAATCCTCACGCCATGGTGCAGCTCAAATCGCTCCCGCAGTCCGCGTAAAATCGAGATCGCATCCTCCACCGAGGGGGGGCTGCACCGTCACCGGCTGAAATCGTCGCTCCAGCGCGGCATCCTTTTCGATGTGTTTGCGATACTCGTCCAGCGTCGTCGCACCGATACAGTGCAACTCACCCCGCGCCAGCATGGGCTTGAGCAAATTCCCCGCATCCATCGCTCCCTCAGTTTGCCCTGCGCCCACGATGGTGTGCAACTCGTCGATAAACAAAATGATGCGTCCGGCGCTTTGTTTGACCTCCGCCAACACCGCCTTCAACCGTTCTTCAAATTCACCACGATACTTCGCGCCCGCCACCAGCGCTCCCATGTCCAACGAGAACAATACGCGGTCCTTCAACCCTTCCGGCACATCGCCGCGCACGATGCGCTGCGCCAGTCCTTCCACAATGGCCGTCTTACCCACCCCGGGTTCACCGATAAGCACCGGATTCATTCTTCGTGCGGCGCGACAAGATACGCACCATGCGCCGGATCTCATCATCCCGTCCGATCACCAGATCCAGTTCCCCTGCTTCGCGAGCTCCACCAAATCCACGCCGTATTTTGGCAACGCATTGTACGTCGCCTCCGGATTATCCGTGGTTACTCGCTGCGCCCCGCGCAACTCCTGCAACGCCTTCAATACGCGCGCCCGTTCGGAGCCCAAACGACTTCACCAACTTCGCCACGTTGTCCGACTTACCCACCTCCACCACCGCCAAAAACACATGCTCGGGCCACCGATTGGACCGGCGTCATGTCTCTCGAAACCGACAACCCCGAGTTCGCCGCTGATCCCGACGAATTCGTCGCCCGCGGGAAAACCTTCTTCGAGCAGTTCTCCTCAGCGACCCCGTAATCTCTCTCCTTCCATTCAATTTTCAATCGGGCGAAGCTTGCTGCGCCCGATCTGTCATCAGGTTCAGCATGGAACTAAAGTCAACGAATTTTTTACCGAAGTCCGGGATACGGACAGCAACAATTCCCGTGAAATCTACGCGCTAAACTATGTTAGCCCTTCGCTGATCCCACAAAACGCGCTATTCCTCAGACCTTCTTTTCCAAATCCGACATGAAACACGATGACCTGGCTCTTTTTAAGAAAGTCCTAATAGGCAGTCTCTACGACGAAAGCGCGTGGACCTTCGTCTCGAACGAGTTACCGGATCCGAAAGTCTCCTGGCTTATCCAACTTAAACAAAGGGCGCTCGCGAAATTTTGGCAAATTCTCGCCCGACGCGGCTTGTACCTCCTTCGCCCCCTGCCCTACGACGAAGACCTCCGCGTAAACGGCACTGACTGGCCCCTGATCGGATACAGCATGATCGGCGCTAAACGACTCGATCAACTGCAGATTGCCGTGGAAACCGTGCTCGATGAAAATGTACCGGGAGACTTCATCGAAACCGGCGTCTGGCGCGGGGGATCCTGTATGTTGATCAAACAATTGCTCAATCTCGCCAACGTCTCCGACCGTTCCGTCTGGCTGGCCGATTCATTTTCCGGACTCCCTCCTCCCAAAGACCAGTTCGACGGCAAGGACATCAGCGACATCGCCTTCCTCGCGGTAAGCGAAGCCCAAGTGCGCCAGAATTTCGCCCGCTTCGACCTTCTGGATGACCAAGTGAAATTTCTGAAAGGCTGGTTTTTCGATACCCTTCCGGATGCCCCCATCGATCAAATTGCCGTCCTGCGCCTGGGATGGGGATCTTTATCATTCCACCATGGATGCCCTCAACGGCCTGTATCATCGCGTGGCACCGAACGGCTTTGTGATCGTTGATGACTTTGGCTCGTGGCCGGAGTGTCGCCGTGCCGTGGAGGATTTCTTCGCTCCGGAGCCCCCCCTCCCTACGAATGGATTGATGAATCTTCCATTTTTTGGCGTAAATCACTCTCCCAGTGACCACACAAACCATCGTTCCTGCGCCCCATCCATTATGTTCCATCCGAGTCGCCCATCACAACCCCATCATTGCATCGCACTGCGAAGGCCCAAGCTTTCCGACTAACGATCAGTTAAAAAGTTCGGTCGCCCCCGACTTCCGATGAGTAAATCCTGCGCCTCCGCCCGTAGTGCTCCTTCCCTGCTTTCAAGACCGCCCATCTCGCGGTCATGCTCGAATCCTTCGCCGCTCAAACCGACAAGCGTTTCCGTCGCTACGTCGCCGACGATGGGAGCCCCGAATCACTCGAACCCATCGTGGCTCCATTTAAGAGCCGCCTGGATCTGGTATATCGCAGATTCCCCGAAAATCTTGGTCAGTCGTCACTCATAAAACACTGGCATCGCGCCATCGCCCTGACCCACGAACCTTGGATCTGGTTATTCTCCGACGACGACCTGGCTTCACCCGACTGCATTGAAGCATTCTGGAATGACCCAGATCGGCACTCCCATCCCCTGCATTTGCTGAGACTTAACGCCCAGTTCATCGACAACGAGGGCGAACGTGTTCCCTATTCCATCCGCTCCTCCTACCCCCGTGCCCAATCCTGGCACGAACACATCTTCGCCCTCACCCGCCTCACAACCAACAGTTGGTGATGATTCAAAACATCATCTTCTCCCGCACTCTTTACCAACAACAAGGCGGCTTCCGTGACTTTCCACTCGGCATTTGGACGGACATCGTGGTTTGGACCGATTGGGCTCGTGCCGGTGGCATTCACACCCTCGCCACGGGCTCCATTTCGTTTCGCATTCACGACGGCGGCTACTGCGGCCACACGCTCTGGGGCGGTGGAGACCGCATCGGCCTCATCCGTCTCTCCATTCCCGCGCTTACCACTCTCTTAAAACTATTTGAAGGCACCCCCATCCGCGCACCACAACTCGGTCTGTTGAATTGGTTCGCTCGAATCTTTCGTTATGGATCCAACCCGCTCAATTCCGCCGAATCCGCGGAAATGACTAAAACACTGCGTGCCGTCTGGCCCCGTTGGCCCATCGTCCGCCAAATCGTATTCTGGTGGCATACATCCCGACCGTGGTTGCGCCATCATCCTCTCACCCAAGCGCTAAACCAGCGCTCTTTCCGACGACACGGTCGCGAAGACCGAAACCCATGTCTGAATCAGCGCCTCTCGCTTCCTCCCGCGCCTTTTGCATCTATGAAAACCGACTCGCCTGTGAGGTAGGGGTCCGCCTCGCTATCGCCGCCATCGTTCGGCACCACCCTCAATATCCCATCCATTTTTTTTGGCCCTCCCGCTTCGCCTGCCTTGGAGGCCTGGCTCAAAACGCAATCCAGCGTCGTTCGAGAAGTCAGCCCACCCAACCATTCATTGGATGGATTGGACAACAAACCGAGTTGTCTACTCAAACTGCTCGGTCGAGGAGTGCCCGAAATGATCTGGATCGATAGCGACCTCATCATCATCAATGAGTTTGTGCCTTGGTTGGAGACGCTTCCGCCGGACTCTATCGTCGTCGCGGAGGATCCGAAACATCTCCCTCACCGAGGCGTCCAAAATCGCACCGTCGCATGGGGTCTTTCCTTGGGCCGAGATTATCGCTTTACCGTCAACTCCTGCTTCTTGCGGGTCACCACCGCACCCCGCACGCTTCTGTCGCACTGGCGCGAATTGCTCCGTGCCCCTGCCTGCCAACAGGCCAAGAACCAAGAAATGATTCTCCGACCGTTCCACTTGAGTAGCGATCAAGACGTCCTCGGTGCCTTGCTCGGAAGCGCCGCATTCGCCTCCTTGTGCGTAGTCAACCTGCGAACCGACCGCCACATCGTGCACAGCGGAGGCTTGCTCATGGATCGCCTCGGCGATCGCTTCCGTCGCCTGTGGGGCCCGCCACCGCTTTTGGTCCACGCCATCTCACTGAAACCTTGGCACGCGCTCGATCACGATTCCCCATCTCGAGGTTTTAACTGGTGGCTACTGCGCTTGGCCCAGGAAGTATCCGAGTACGTCGCCCATGCCCGATCGTTACAGCCCTGCATCAACATGCCATGTCCATGGCTGAACTACCGCACAATCATCGGCCGCTTCCTCCGCCTCATCGGCCTGGGGAACGACTTTCTTCGCGGTCTTCCTCTGGCTGTCACCGTCTCCATCGCTCACGCCCTCAAATTTCGCCGCCGTCAGAACCATGAATAAACACTTCCCAGCGCTCTCAGTTGTAGTGCCTTTCTACAACGCTGGTTCCTATTGTGAGGCCGCGCTTGAGTCCATCAGCCGCCAATCGTTTGCGGACTTTGAAGCGATCCTCGTCAATGGCGGTTCAACCGATGGTTCACCTGAGGTGGCGCAGTCGTGGACGCGCCGCAATGCTCGATTTCGAGTCATCCATCACGAAAACAACCAAAATGTCGCCTGCGCTCGCAACACCGGTCTTGAGGCTGCTCTCAGTCCCTTCGTAGCTCAAGCCGACGCCGATGACATAAACCATCTCGACCGCTTCCACCTGCAAATGGAGGCCGCAGCCAAATTCCCCGAAGTGGGTATCATGGGCGCAGATCTCGCCCTCGACGGAGGTCGGGTCCTTCGCTTCCCCGCCCAGTCTCCGGCCATCAGAATTCGCGCATTGTCCGGCACCGCCATTCCCCTGCCCGCTGCGTTTTTCAATCGCACTGTCCTTGGTGAAGCCCGCTACAACCCCGCCCTCGCCTACTGCGAAGATCTGGACTTCTGGCTACGCCATTGCTTCCGAGTACCGACCATGAATCTGCCTCGAGCCTTGGTCCACTACCGCCAGCCTCCTCAAAGTCTTTCCAATTCCCTCTCCCCCCACCGTCTCGAGGCCGAACGCTTCGTCATGCAACAACGCAAAGAGACCCTCGGAGTCCCTTTGGACATCGAAGCCGGTATCGCCACCCACCTGGGTCACCGCACATTCCAAGTTGGCTCTTCGCGTATCGCCGCTCACATCCTCCAACTTTATCAACAGTCCGATCGCCTAAAACTCGCCCCGCCTGCGACCTTGCGACGCGAAGCGCTTTATCTCACTAAACGCATGTGGCGTTACTACGGTCGGCAAAACCTTGCGTCCGCTGCGCTCAAATTGCTGCAGACCACCGGCGGCCTGCTTATCAATATCTCCCGCCCCCACCACTTAACGCGGGTTACAAGCCTCCTCATCTTCCTATGCAGATGCTTAAAAACGGCTTGGCCGTTCTCATCCTCACGAGCGTAAAACTCTATGTTCGATTCTCTCCCATGGATCGCGGGAAAAATCGCCTACGCGGCTTCGCGGCCTTCGCGGTTACAGGTCTGGCCACTTTCGGAGAACGCCTCATGCCGGTCACCATCTCCGGCCAAACCATCAATCTATGGCTGACTAAATCGTCCGGCGTCGGCGTGCTGGTTGACCTTTTTGGCGGCTACGAGATAATCGAGCTCGACCATTGTCTGCAAATCCTGCGAGCCTGCTCCAATCCCGTCCTGTTGGACATCAGAGCGAACTGCGGTCTCTACAGCATTTTTAACGCCGCAAACTGCCCTCACCTGCGCGTAATTTCGGTCGAACCCGCTCCCGAGGTCATTGGCCTTTCCCGCCGAAACGTCGCTGAAAACGCTCCCGCCATTTCTGCCCAAGGTTCCTCCCTTCAATTGATGGAAGGCGCGATGAGCGACGAGACTGGCATTGCCCATTTTAAACGCTCATGGGATAATAGATGGGGATCTCTTAGTTCGGCCCCCGCCGGCACCGCGATACCATCAAAGTCGAAACCCAGCGCGCTGGTGACTTGCTCCGCAAACTCGAAATCGAAGTCGTGGATTTTTGTAAGATCGACGTGGAGGGCGGCGAACTGCTCGTCTTGCAGGGACTTGTTGAGACCTTGCGTTGCCGCCGGATCAAATTCCTCCAATTGGAGCTGAACCGCCCCATCAGCCAACGGGCCGGCCATGTCGTCTCCGCTCCTCTTCAATTCCTGAAAACCCACGGCTACGCGCTCACCCCGGAATCACAACCCCGATTCGACCAGTCGGAGTGGAGCTGCGAAAATTTCGTATTCGAACCCATTGCCCCCCACCCATAACCCCTCCTCTCCTTTTACCGTATCCTTGAGGCGTCCTACGGGTCCGGACTTCCTCGCCCAACGACCTCAACTGCAACACCGGCTACCATGAACCTGGAAAACACATGTTACAAAATTACGTTACCCAGTCGGTTGGAGAGTTTCAGCCGTGTACACGCCACCTTACCTGGCTGGTGAACGAATCGATGCCTTCGACGGACCGTAATTCGTTCCCACTTCTCGGCCTTCGTTCCCTGAGTAACATCCAACTTCGAAATTTAGGATGAAATCAGTGGCGACTTTGTAAATTCGGGAGAAATCGTCGTAGAAATTCCTTTCCGAAGTTACCGTAAACTGCGCGTTTTCCGTCCGGGATAAATCCGATGCCGTTCCGTCACTGATGACTAATTGACATCATCCGGCGGCACTCCACAAGATGCAGGGTTACATGTCCATGAATCACCGCCTCAAAAGCTATTGCTGTCCGAACTACGGTGAGGTCAAGGACGCCGTAACCGCCTTGCGAGGACCAAACAAAACCCTCCCGGCATCCCTTATCAAATTGGTCGACATACCCTATTTTCGCGCTATCGACCCCTCCCGGAGAAAATTGATTTCTGCCTGATTTTGGGTAGTCGCTACTGTGACTACCGCGTTCGCGCTGCCCTGACCCATTGCGCTGAACGGGCCCCTCACTTCGTTGTCAGCGGCGGCGGCATGATGAAAATCTCCCGAACTGAAGCCGAATACATACGGACGATGTTGGCCTCATCCGGCGTGCCATCACATCGAATAAGCGTAAGCGTCCGAGAGGCGACCTCCTTGCCTGATAACGCAGGTAACGATAACGGCACCGCGATGGTAACGACTTCGATGTAGCAATCGTTACGATTGCGATGGTGCGGGCAGTTCGACGTCGACGGAGGGTTTCCAGTTAACCGGAAGCAGATCGCTGATGTCGGCACCTGGGAGTCGTTGCGGCAGCCTGGTGAGCACGTCGCGCAGATAGTCCAACGGGTCGTGCCCGTGACGTTGGCAGCTGATCACGATCGAGTAGATGATCGCCGAGCGTTGGCCGGCATCGGGATGCCCTACGAACAGCCAGTTCTTTTTGCCCAACGCTGAGGGGCGGATGGCGTTTTCCACCAGATTGTTGTCCAGCCGGGTTTCACCGTGCTGCAGGTGCGCGACCAATGGTTTCCACTGACCGAGCAGGTAGGTAGGTGCAGGCCTTGCCCAGGCCGGACTTGGGGCGCACGTGCGCGCGCAGCCTCCACACCACCACGCGCAACCAATACAGCTTACGGGTAAAGTCGCGCTCGCGTCTTTGCTGCCGCTGCCGCGCATCGATACCGGCCTCATCCCACTGCTTTTCCTGATGATACATCCATGCGATCAGCCGCAGGATCCATTGGGCTACTCGCGAGTTCTCCGCTTGGGCTTCAAAAAACTTACGCCGCGCGTGTGCCCAGCAGCCCACCCAACGCACCTCGGGATGCGTCGCCACATACGCGGGATAGGCACCATAGCCATCGGATGGCATTATCCCGGCAAAACCTTCGACCAGCGACGTCAGTTCGCCGTGCTGGCGCGATGATCGCCAGTCGAGAGCACGTCATCACCCGGGCCGCTCATCACCCACATCCATCCATTCTTGATTTTGCCCCGTTTTTGATCCGGGTCGTGACATTGCACCGGCGTTTCATCGACTGGCACGTAGCTGGATTCGAGCAACCTGCGGCGCATGCCCTGGTAAATCGGTTCCAGCCAGTCTGAGGCGATGCGCACCCACTCGACCATACTCTGACGCGGCAGGCGCGCTCCCCAGCGCGACGACATCTTCTCGAGCCGATACAGCGGGGCGTGATCGACATACTTGCTGATCAACACCCAGGCCAAGAGTCCCGCCGAGGCGTAGCCGCCCGCCACCGGGCGCACCCGTGCGGGTGCCACCACCGGCGCACGATCGGGCTGGGCCTTGGCCCGATACTTCGGGCGCACGAACTCGCGCTTGAACAACTTCGTCGGCACCACATCGACCTCGAAGCTGCGCTCCTCGCCGATCTTTTCAAACTGCTCCGGGGCCGCCAGCACCTCCTCGGGCTCGAGCACCACAGTCTCTTTCACCGGCAGGTGCGCGAAGGCCTCGGCTCGCAAGGGCAGCTTTTCGCGAGAGGCCCGCCGCCGCTCGTAGTGAACCGTCTCGGGCGTGGCCGTCTGCTCGATTAGCTTTTGCTGATCGGCGAGCTTCAGTTTCAACTGCGCCGCATCGAGCTTCTCACTCTTACCCCCGCCAAACACCTGTTTGCGCAGCCACTCCAACTGCGAGCGCAGCGCCACGTTTTCACTCTCCAAGCGAGATAGGCAGCAGGCAGTTGTTCCAGGGGCGGCACGCTTAGTATCCATATATAGGATACTATTAACAGCAACCTTTTTTCGCGTTCATACCACGCTTTTTTCGCACCATCCTTCAGGTCGATTCCGCCCAGTAACATCGTCAGCGCTTCGGCACTGAGCGTCACCTTCGCGCCGTCGCCACCGCGCGGCCACGTGAAGCAACCCTTCTCCAGCCGCTTGGCCAGCACCCACACGCCGGTGCCATCCCAATACAGCAACTTCACCCGGTTGCGCCGCTTGTTGGTGAACACGAACAACGCACCGCCAAAGGGATCTTCACGCAGCACCTGGGCTGCCACAGTCCACAACCCGTCAAACTGCTTTCGCATATCCACCGGTTCCATTGCTAGGTGGATCGTCAGCGCCGAAGGCAAACCGATCATCGCCGTCAGTTGGGCAGGGCTTTGACCAACGCGGCCATGGCGATCGGATCGTCACCACGCAACCGCGTGCCGTCCGGCAGCCCCACCTCCAACGATGCCGCCGGAGGCGACATCGCGCCCAAGCGCAGCGTTGCGAACGAAGGGCGCGCCGGGCTCGCCGCCGCACCCTTGCGCCGCCGGCCGTCCCAGCCATGCCACAAACGTCGCGTATTTGAGGCCCTCGCGCTTCGCGAACGCCTTCTGCGCCAGGCCGCTCTCGCGGTAGATCGCCGCCAACTGCGCCCACTCCTCTGCGCTACGCAGCTGGCGTCCGCGCCCATCGCGCTTGTTGTTCTGCACCTCCACTTCAATTGCTTCCATCCTGCCAATTTACCCGCAAAATCACTTCCCGCGTAGGAGGTCGCCTCTCGGACGCTTACGCTGAAGCATGGACTCGCAATCGACCAACACTCACGAAAATATTCGCTACTCCATCCCCATCCTCGAACGGCTCTGCTCAGGACCTAAAATGTTCAACCTTATGATCGTAACAGCAGGGTTTCACTCGGTTCGGGCTCTGGCTCTACTTATTCGTCATTTAACTTATCATCATCGTTTTATAGTTTTCCCGTGCCCGGCATACGGTCCCCATACGCACCCCGAAAACTGGCATCAATCTCAACTGGGCCGCACTATCATTGGCGACGTGTTGGAGAAGCTCCATCGCTTCGGCCTACTCAACGACACTTCTTGATCGTCCTATGATACGCTACCTTCGCCCCTTCGTCGATAAGGGTAAAAATTTCCGCTTCCACCGTGTCTCCACATTTTTACGCGAACTATCCGTAGAAACAGGCGGATCACCGTGGGTCCAATTACCCAAACTCTTGTGGTGCATGTACCGTGGATTCAACTACCACGATTTTCTATACTTTCATCTCCATCGACTGAGTTACCGCGTAATCCAAACGTATCACTCCACCTTCGATAACGTCCGGTTTGTCGAACGCCTCAATTCGAGCGAAGCCTTGCCGCTTTTGCGGGACAAGGGTCTGTTTTTGAAACGATTCACACGATACCTGGGGCGTGATCACTTGGATTTACGTGATTCGAATTTGTCTGAGTTTCTGAAATTTATTGATGCCCATTCTTGTTTGGTCGCCAAGGCCTACAACTTGGCTCGAGGCACCGGAGTCGAAGTCATCGACACCTTGCCCCCCCCCTCTCCGATCGTCCAGCCTTGCATCGACGTTTTATCTCCGAAGAGAAGTTTGTCCTGGAGGAGTTTATCACTCAGCACTCTGCGTTGAGCAATGTGTGTCCCAGCTGCATAAACTCCATACGTATCAATACACTCCTTACCGACGGAGTCCCCCACCATTCCTTTGCCAGCTATCATTCGATTTGGTAGCCACGGCGGGAGAATTGATTTTGCAGGGGCGCTTGAGTCCCTCGTCGATCTTCAGGGGTATCTCTCCTCCGACGCTGTCGACGCCACGGGCGTGGCGCACACTCACCATCCTGATTCAGGAATTCTCTTCAAATCTATTCAGGTTCCATTTCTTCAGCAGGCGATCGAATTGGTAAAATCTGCTGCCCGTTCGATTCCCGCAATCCGCTGGATCGGCTGGGATCTCGCCATCACTCCACAAGGGGCAGTCTTGATTGAAGGTAACGGCGCTCCCGGATTCGCGGCCTTACAAGTCCTCACGGCCGCCCTACACCCACGTGGAGCCGGGTGCCGCCAACAACTGGCGGCGCTTGGGTGATACCAACCGCACCGCGATCACCATAAGTGCATACGACGCCCAACGTGAGCGCCATCGGAGTATCTCGAGTCCCCCCCCCCCCGTCGTTTCCACCCCACTCCCTCGATACTCCTAAGATAACGCGGAGAAGGCTCACTCGTCATGCTAGAAACCACCGCCCGGCGTTGCTCCCGGGACAAACTCAACCAGCATCCTCTTGGAAGGGGAGTTCTCACCGGCCTCCAACTCGTCCATCCCTCCGCTGCCCATAGGAAAACGGGGTAATTTCATGGGATAAGCGGATGATCGTCACCCCATCCCACCCTTCGAACGGTGACCACCGACTTCATATCGCCATGTTCTCCGTCCATCCAACACTTCGACCCGCTTGATCTCAAGCCAACCACGTTGCGGCTACTGCTTTTCACCAAAGCACACCAGCTCGCAAAGTCCTCCCACTGAGGAAGAAGAAAGATCTTCCGCCGAGAATTGAAATCCGCGAAACCATCAATTAGCCCACTACGTTGAATCGCCCGCCCCCATTCCTCGCCACATCCCATATCCCCTTTTTTACCTAACAACCCCATGGCAAACATCACCGGCAAAGTAACCTCAGACCACACCTATGACGCCATCGTCGTCGGCTCCGGCATCAGCGGCGGCTGGGCCGCCAAAGAGCTCACCGAAAAAGGCCTCAAAATGCTCCTCCTCGAACGCGGTCGCGACGTTCCCCACGGCGCCTACCCCACTGCCTTCGCCGAACCCTGGGAGCTCGACGCCCGTGATAACATCACCCCGGAGACCCGCGCCCGCCAACCCAAACAAAGCCGTACCAATTACACCACCAAACCGTCTTCGAAACACGGGTTCGTGGACGACATCGACAACCCTTCCTCCGAAACCAAAAGCTTCGACTGGATGCGGGGCTATCACGTGGGAGGTCGCTCCCTCAACTGGGGTCGCCAATCCTATCGCTGGAGCGATCTCGACTTCGAGGCCAACGCCAAGGACGGCCACGGCGTCGATTGGCCCATCCGCTACGCCGACCTCGCCCCGTGGTATGACTACGTCGAAAAATTCGCTGGTATCTCCGGCTCCCGCGAAGGCCTGCCTCAACTCCCCGACGGCACATTCCTCCCGCCCCTGGAATTGCGCTGCGTCGAAAAACATGCCGCCGCTAAAGTCGCCGCTTCGTTCTCCGATCGTCGTAGCATTATTGGCCGCGTCGCCAACCTCACCGTCCCTCACAATGGTCGCGCCAACTGCCAATCTCGCGATCGCTGCATCCGTGGCTGTCCTTACGGGGCGTACTTTTCCTCCAACAGCACCACCCTCCCGGCTGCCTATGCCACGGGCAACCTTATCCTGCGGCCCCACTCCATCGTCACTAATCTCATCCACGACGCCGATTCCGCCCGCGCAACCGGTGTGAGCATCATCGATGCCGAGGCTGGCGAGCAAATTGATTACCACGCCAAGGTCATCTTCCTGTGCGCCTCTGCCATTGGTTCTACCTATATTCTGCTCAACTCCTCTTCCGACCGCTTCCCGACCGGCTTCGGTAATGACTCCGGTGAGCTCGGCCATAATCTCATGGATCACCACTTCAAGGTGGGTGCGTCAGGCCGCTTCGACGGTTTCCACGACCGTTTACTACAAGGGACGCCGCCCCAACGGCATCTACATTCCCCGCTTTCGCAACCTCGGCGACACCGCCACTCGCCGCAAAAACTACGTGCGTGGTTTCGGCTACCAAGGCGGCGCCTCCCGCTCCAATTGAGCCCGCGGTATCGCCGAACTCAATCGCGTCGGCGCCACCTTCAAGGCCTACCTCATCGCCCCCGGTCCCTGGCGCATGGGCGCATGGGGCGAACACCTGCCGTACCACGAAAACACCGTCTCTTTGAACACCACTCTACGCGACAAATGGGGCCTCCCCACCGTCACGTTCGATTGCGAATTCAAAGAGAACGAAAAAGCCATGAGCAAGGACATGCAGGCCGATGCCATCGAGATCCTCGAAACCGCCGGCTTCACCGACATCTCCGGTTGGGACGACCCAAAAAATGATCCGGGCCTATGTATCCACTAAATGGGCACCGCACGCATGGGCCGCGACGCCAAAACCTCCGTCCTCAAGGCCCACAACCAGGTCCACGCCGCGCCCAACGTATTCGTCACCGACGGCGCCGCCATGACCTCTTCCGCCTGCGTCAACCCCTCCCTCACCTACATGGCCCTGACCGCCAGGGCCGCCGCCTACGCCGTCGACGAACTCCATCGCCAGAATCTCTGATCCTTCCCCGCTCCCTCAGATCGCACCCGCCCGCGCTTCCCTTCTTAACGCTTACTTCAAACTTCTCACCTAACTCGCCATGACCCGCCGCGAAGCCCTCCTACACACCGCCTCCCTCCTCGGCATCGCCCTTTCTCCGGCCGCCATCCACAGCGCCCTCGCGCAAATCTCTCGCGACCCCACCGGCCGCTCCCCGCCATCTTACTCCGTCCCGTTTCGCCACCGCCACCGCCACCGCTATGGCTGAAGCCCTGCTTCCACGCACCGACACACCCGGTGTCATCGACATTGGGGTTCCCCCATTTATCGACGAGCTTTACGGCCTCTATCTGCCTTCCGTCGAAAAAATCCAACTAGAGTCCTTCCTCGACCACACCATCACCAGCGCCTTCACCGACGCTCCGTTCGCCGAACAACAACAACGCCTCCGCGACTTCGGCGCACCAAATTCTCCGCAAAATCCTGCCGTCCGCCAATTCCGCCGAGCCGTTCTCCTCGGCTACTTCACTTCAGAAAAAATCAGCAAAGACGTCCTTGTCTACGACCCCATCCCCGCCCCCCCTCGAAGCAGACATCCCCCTCACCGAAACCAACGGTCGAGCCTGGTCCCTTTGACGCTCTACTCCCTTTCCTCTGTTCCCTCCTGTAAATTCACTTTCAGCACAACCCCGATCCGACTCATTCCATCGATCACAATCACTTCATTCTCTTCCGTCCCTTCTGTAAAAGCAACACGCTGACGGCCTCCATTCCGTGTCCTGCCGTGATTTCGAGAGACAGCCCAACCTCTCCGCCTCGCCTCGCCCAAAAACGTAGCGACCCCATCGCCCCCCCCATCCTAACCGCAACGCAACGTAACCCAAAAGAACTCACGCAGCGCTTCCCCCTCCGGCACCACATTGCCTGTTTCACTTCAGGTCACGTCACATCACGTCATTTCACCGACACCGTGAACAGCGCCACGCCAAACGCCGGCACCTCCAACGACTGCGACGCATCCACCCCCGACGTCTCGACGATATCGACGACTCGCGGCTTACCCGGCGAGTTGTGCGCATCTCGGACTGTCCGCCGCGATCACGTAACGCGTCGCTTCACCGGTCGCCATTCCCGAGACCAGCTCCACCGGCACCGCCACCGCAGCATCCGTCGGATTTACGATCCCGATCGTCAGCGTGCTGCCATCTTCCGTCAATGCGGCCACGACATCGAGCGGCTCGGGAATTCCATCCGCATCCAACGTGATCGGCCGCGTGCCGAAATAGTGACGATACAGCTGCAGTACCAGCCCCGTTGTCTCCATCTCCGCCGCCGTTTTACTGGTCTTGATCGCTCCGATAACGTTCACCGTCTGGGCATAAAACGCCAGGTGGATGATGTCCGTCTGCCGGTAATATTCATGCAACCCTGCCACCGTGCCCAATCCATCGTCCATCCGATAAATGCAACCCAGCTCCCCATAGTCGTAATCGCGATGCCAATAATTCCACTTGTCCATCGAAATTGGCATCACTCGACCGTCCATTTCCGGCACCTTCGCCTGCAACTCTCGATGACCGTCCGCCTTGCGTTTGATGGCGGTCTTCAGCAACCCGACATGGGTCACCAGATCGACCGGCCCCTCCTCCGTCCACGGTAATTGCCCGGCATAAAAATGCTCCGAGATCGCATCTATGTAGTCTCCACTGGACTCCAACATGCGATGTGACCACCCCTTGCCCACCCGCACTTGTTCGGGGTCGTTCGCGGTATTGATTCCACCCAACTCACCCACGCCCACCAGCTTCAACGTGGGGTCCTGGGCCCACATCGCCGCCGCCACTTCATTGTGCTTCAGCACGTAGTGCGAGATCTGCATGAAACCGAGCTGCCAGTTGCCAAACATCTCGTTCCCCACGCACCAATATTTCACGTGGTAGGGCTCCGCCGTCGCGTTCTGCGCGCGCCAAGCTCCCGCCGTCGTCGACGAAGATCCGTTACAATACTCCACCCACTGCGCGGCCGAGTAAGCGTCGCCAAATCCCGTGTTGGCTGCAATCGAGGGCTCCGCTCCGATCTCCCGACAAAACGCGATAAACTCATCCGTGCCGAAATCGTTGTGCTCCACGCCCATCCACGCCGGGTTCTTGCGCGATGGCCGACGATCACGGTCTCCAATGCCATCACGCCAATTGTAACCCGACGCGAAGTTGCCGCCCGGCCAGCGATAGATCGTGCCGTTCAGCTCCTTAAGCAACGCCACCGTATCCGCCCGCATGCCATTCAAATTGTCACCAGGCATCAACGAAGCCGTGCCGATCAACACGTCACCTTCGTCCGCCTGGATCGTTAGCATCGCAACATCCGAAGCGACCGGTGCCTCAAAACGAAAAGTGCGTTTCATATAACCGCCGCCCGCCGGCACCACAAACGGCTCACTCGCCGTTCCTACGCCCCACGAGAGACTCCCCGTGATCTTCGCCGCGACATCTCCGATCGGTTTCACCCACACGTAACCCGAATAATCCATCCCGGCCCGCAGCGCCAAATCCAGTTGGCGAATCCCGTGGCCGGCCGCAATTCGGGGCGTCTGATCTCCCACGAAGGAATCCTCCTTCACCATGGTCACCCCCGCCGCATCGCCGATGATCTACCAAGGTGACGCCCCGACCACCGGGAAGTCGGTCTCCGTCAGGCTTTTGTAGGGCGCATAGTCCGCCGTCACCGGAAAGTAGAACTTATGATCCTCCAACATTTCCGCCCAAATCCCTCCGTAGATACAGCGTCCAAGATGCTCGATAAACTGCCCGTAAATATAGGGGTTGATCGGATCGGCCGCCTTGGCTCGCAGATCAATTTTCACCGCAGTGGCGGCAGCAAGTGATGAAGTCACGGCACACAGGACCGCGACCAGGGATACCATACGCTTCATGGTGAAGAGGGGGCTTTCAGGGCATAAACAATTCGGCTTTCGCGTTGCCGTTCAGCAGGCGCCTACCTTATCCTAAACTCTCGCTTGGCACCAGGCTTCCATCCCTGCTACCCTTACGCGAAACTCACATTATCGGTCCCAGTTGTGTGGAATGGGTGCTCGTGCCCGAACGTTTCCTTCAACTTTCGCAAGGCCACTTCGTGTGGGGGGGTCACGGTGAACTTCGCCTTCCCTATCGTATCGTGCGCCTGACGTCTAAATTCGCCCACATCGTCGCGTGCACCGGGGGCGAAGGGCGAGTCGTGATCGACGGTCAAGAGGTCTCTTGGCACCCCGGGCAGATGTTGCTCGCCCCCAGTGGGCAAGATCACGGCTTCGAAATCGCCGGTTCCGAACCGTGGCACCTGGCGTGAATATTCTGGGACGATCGCAACGGTCCGCCTCTTATCAACTCACCGCGGCCCCGCCTGATCGAAGCCGACGTCACCGATTTCGCCGAAACCGTGCGACTCGCGGCCCGGGAAGCCCTCGGCGAAGCGGAACCCGCCACCATGCAAGCGTGGGTGACTTTACTCCAAACCCACACCCATCGACTGGTCGGCGGCCCTCGTCGCGACCCTCGTCTGAACCGTCTCTGGCACGCCGTCGAATCGGATCTTTCCCACCCTTGGAAAATGACCCAAATGGCCGCCCTTGCCACGGTCAGTGAAGAACACCTGCGGCGGCTCTGTCACCGGTTCCACCAACACAGTCCCGCCAGCTACCTCACGCGTCTGCGCATGCATCGCGCGGGCGTCCTCCTCCGCGCCACTAATGCCACCGTTGAAGTGGTTTCCCAACAAGTGGGCTTCGACTCCGTGCACGCCTTCTCCATCGCTTTCAAACGCTGGAGCAGCGTCCCTCCCTCCGTCTACCGCCAACTCGGCGACCGCTCGCCCGTTATGGACGCCTCCCCGACTATTCCCTCCTAGCTCCGGCGTCGCCTCCCACCTCCCCCACAACCGCACCTTGTTACTTCACCCTGCTATCGTTTTACTCCCTCCTCCTAAACCTCTTCGTCGTAGCGGCGCTCGTCACCGCCAACGGATTCTTCGTCGCTGCCGAATTCGCCTTGGTCAAAGTCCGCCAAGGCGAACTCAAGGCGCTGGCCAAGACCGGCCACCGCAAGGCCCGGCGCGCCCTCTCCATTCAGCAGAATTTGGACACCTACTTGTCCGCCTGCCAATGGGGCATCACTCTTGCCTGTCTTGGACTGGGCTGGGTCGGCGAACCCATGGTCGCCACTGCCCTTGCTCCCATTCTCGCCGCGCTAAACATCCCCGCGGAGTGGAACCACTACATCGCCTTCCCCGTGGCGTTTACCGTCATCACTTTCCTCCACATCACCCTGGGGGAACAGGTGCCCAAGATCTACGCCATCGCCAAATCCCATCGTGTGACCCTGCTCATCGCGCACCCTCTGCATTGGTTCGCCGTCTGTTTCAAACCGTTCATTTGGGCGCTCAATGCCCAGAGCAACAGCATGCTGCGTATCATTGGTTTTGATACCAGCGAACCCCACGGCAGCGCCTTGACCGCCACCGAACTGCGCCTCCTCCTTCGCGAATCCCAGGACGGCGGCCACGTCTCGGTGAAGGAGCACAAGATGATCGTCAATGTGCTCGATCTGGAGGACAAATTCGCCCGCCGCTACGCCGTACCACGACACGCGGTCGTCACCCTCGATATCAACAAATCCCTCGAGGAAAACCTCCAGCTCGCCGCCCGCTCCCAACATACCCGTCTGACCCCTCTGCGATGGCAGTCTGGAAAAATGCCTCGGGGTCATTCATGTCAAAGACCTCTACCAAAACCTCGCCGAGCACCGCGCCGTGACCGACCTCAAGTCCCTCGCCCGCCCCCTCAGCATCCTGCCCGAAACCATCAAACTGGAGTCCCTGCTCGCCCACTTCCAAAAGAAGAAAGAACACCTCGTCCTGCTCGTCAACGAGTTCGGCAGCCTCTCCGGCATGATCACGATGGAAAACGTGCTCGAAGAGGTGGTCGGCACCATCGAGGATGAATTCGACCACGAAGTGAGCTGCATCACTTTGCTCAACCCGACCGAAGCCGACGCCAAGGGCTCCTGCCCCATCAACCACCTCTGTCGTGCGTTCAACCCGCCCCCCGCGACACCGATGCCGATACCGTCGGCGGCTACATCACTGAACTCGCCCAGCGCATCCCCCTCAAGGGAGATTCCGTCAGCGACACCGACTTCACCTTCACCGAAGCCACTCCGTCCTCCATCTCCAAAGTCAAAATTACCACCAATTCCACCACCCCCTCAGTATAGATTCGCTCCGACTGATGCGGAGGCGGAAACTGCCGCGAGAGGTATCCTCTCCTAGCCAAAAGACCAACCGTGCCTCTCAACCCCCAAAGTCCTGCGGTGCGTAGGCACGCCCTCCCGGGGTTAGTAATTGAAAAAGCCACCGGCTTTCCAACCGCCCTCATGGTCCTCATTGTCCTCCTTTAAACCCAATCCCACGCCACTCCACACTCGCCGCCTTATCCGGATTTCTGCTCATGCGCTTCCCCTCCGTTCGCTCAGCCCTCCTCCTTGCCACGCTGCCCTTTGCTCCGCTCCCAGCTCAGGAAATCAGCCCCTTGCTCTTCGGCCAAAATCATTGACTGGCCGACGGCGACGAAGACCGCTCCGGTTACTTGCATCTGCTGTGGGATCAGGTCCAGGCCAGTGGCGTGCAAGCCATCCGCATTGGAGGCAACGGCTACCAACAGGCCTTCCCTGATCGCACCAAACTCGACGAAATGGTTGCCGCCATTCACGCCATCGGGACCGAACCCATCCTTCAGATTCCCAGCACCTTCACCGCCCGCCAAGCCGCCGAACTGGTCGAGCATTTCTCCCAGGGTGATGAACGCGACGTCCACCTCTGGTCCATCGGCAACGAACCTTTCCTGCACCAGGAATTCACCCTCGAAGAGGTCCACGCCTATATCCTGCGGATCGCCACCGCGATGAAGGAGGTCTCCCCCGGCATCACGCTCTTCGTCTACGACGCCGCTTGGCTGCAAAAACCGCACTTCGAAGCCCTCTGCGGCGGCCTCCTCGATGCACCGGCCTGCGCGTCAATGACTCGTGGCTCATCGACGGCTTCACTTTCCACAGCTACCCTAACGGCGAGACGTTTACCCGCGCCGATGTTGTGACCACCGGTCCCGCCAAAATCGAAGCCGACTTCATCGCCCTCAAAACTCTCTTCGCTCACGCCGGCGCCCTCCACGGCCGCACCGGCCCCCACGCCCTCCGCTGGGGTTTGACCGAGATGAACGTCACCTACGCCAACCCCGACCGCGAAATATCCGGCATTGGTAACGTTTTTTTCTTGGGTGGCCAATTCGTCGCAGAAATCTTTGGCCTCGGCATGAAACACGGAGCCACCTTGCTAAACCAATGGTGCATCAACGAAACCGACTCCGTGCGCACCGATTTTGGCTACCTCGGCTTGCCCGGTGAATTCTATCCCCGCTCCAGCTACTACCATATGCAACTCATGAGCGCGCACCTGGGTGGCATGTATTTATCGAGTAGTGACAATCAGGATACCGTAAAAACCGTCGCCAGCGCCGACCCCGATCACATCGCCGTACTGGTGCTCAACCAGGATCCCACCGAGACGTTCGCTTTCGAGGTCAACTTCGGCCCAGTCCCGTCCCACTCCGCTCCGCTTCAAATCCAAGTCGATACCGCGTTCGCCGCCACCCACTCGGGCTCTATTCCCCCGCAAACATCCCAACTTCTCCTCTTCAACCTCGATGGTTCCTGGCAGGAAGGCTGGATCTACGGTATCGCCCAAAACCTGAAATACTCCGGGCCCGAGCCGATGTCCCGGTAAACCCTTCACCGCTGAAGCCCTCCATCGCCAAAGTTCGCCAAGCCTGAGCCTCTCCACTGCGCCTCTCACTCCGCCCGTGCCAAGCCACTCAACAACCGCCCCACCGCATCTCGGATCGCCTCCGGGCGCTCCCACGGCACCAAGTGCCCCTGATCCTTCAATAAAACCGTCTCCCGCACCGCCGCCTACGCGTGCTGCGCCCAAAATGTATGATGCGCCGGGGGCACCAGCCCATCCTTGTCCCCGTGTATAACGATGAGAGGTGTGCGCACCGTCGCCCAGCGAGGCACCATCGCCGCCAACTCCACCGGGAGAGGCTCCAACTCGTCATTCGCCGCATCCAACTGCGCCGGCACCGCCCACTTGATCATCTTCCACCGCGCCACCGTCTGATACCACGTGGACCTCTCGATCGCCGGATCCACCGACGCCGAAACCACCACCGCTCCGTCCACCAACTCCGGATAATCCGAATACCGCCCGCGCCACAATCGTGCCACCCAATGAGTGCCCCACTACGATCGCCGGTCGGTTCTCCGGAAACCGCCGCAGGACCACCGCCACCGCGGCCGCCTGATCCCCCAAATCCGTCTGCAAATTCATGTATCCCGACTCCCCCCACCCGGGTCGATCCATGGCCACCACGCGCGCCTTATTCGCCAACGCCGGATCAGCCAGAAAGCTCGAAAAATTCCCCCAACTCCCCAGTGTGCCATGCACAAATAGAACCAACGGTCCGTCCACCCGCCCCGTCACCATCACCCGAACCTCTCGATCGCCATGTGTCACCGTCCATGATTCCGGCCGCGCCATCCCCGCATAACGTTCTTCCCACGTCCGCGCAGAGGTCGCGCAACTCGCCACCACCACAACCACGCCGACCACCAGCAAGATTGAAATAGGATGGAGTAAAAATCGAACCATAAGCGGGTGCGTACACATACGGGCAGGTCAATAGACGCCCTAAGAGTCAAACCTCTCATTCAAAATTCCCCTCAACTCCGCCCCTCCCGCACACGTAGGGGCGTCGCTCGCCGACGCCCGCCAAACCTGTCCGCCCGGTTGGTTGATTTCCCGACCGCCCGCTCGATTTCAGCACTATCGCCGGTCTAGGCCGGTCTTTCGCGTCGCAGCAACGCGTTGAGGATATGATCGACGTAATGATCATACAACCATTCCGCCTCCCGCCCCCCCCTCCTTTCGAAACCCGAGACGCTGGGGTATCGCTTGACTCCTCTCATTCCCCGAGGCCACAGCGATTACCAGTCGGTTCAATTGATATTCGTCAAAAGCATGCGCTACCCACGCGCGACAGCAGGCCGTCCTGATCCCCTTGCCCTCATGGGACTTTGAAAGCCAATACCCCAAACTCGCCGTCTGGTTGCCTCGGTTGAGCTGGTTATATCCGATAACATCACACAGCGTTTCATCGTGCCAAATACCGCAGGTGAACGCGCCGGTCTCCGCATAGGTGCGCAACATGGAGGCGATGAAAGCCGCCGTGTCCTTTTCCTCCGTTGTGCCATCGAGCCACGGCAACCACTGCCGAAGATGAGCTCGATTGGCATCCGTCAACTGGAACAACTGAGCGGCGTGCTGCCCCCTCCAACAATTGCAGTTGGGTTCGGGCGGTAATCTGCTTCGTAAACATAGTGGGTTTCACGATTCACTATACGACCAATTGGCCCGCCACGGCATCCGTTTTAGCGACTGGCTGGGTCAGCTGCGTCATTTTTAAAGGTCAAAATTATTCGTTCACAACGCGCCACGCATCCACGATGGACTGCATATCCGGCGGATTTTCTTCATACTGGAGGACGTCTTTGGGTAAACTCATCCATCGCTGCGTATCTCGCGTCCAGATATGCGCGACCGGCGGTAATGTCGATGAATCGTCGAGCGTCCCCGCATGGATCGTGATATACTCTTTCGAGTCCGGACGTTCGCTCCAGAGCGCAGAGAGGCAATGCGGGCAGCGATGAATAATTCGCGTTCGGTCATCAGCTTCCGTTCGCTCATAGGGTTTCGCCCCCCCCCTGCACCACGGTCACCCCGCCATAGGGTACTCGCAAAGCGAGGACGAATCCGGAACCCGTGACGGTCTGGCAATCTGAGCAATGACAGGCAAAAAGCGTGACCGGTTCAGCCACCATCTTGTAGCGGACGGATCCGCATATACAGCCGCCTCGTGAATGCTTCAATGTGCCCATTTCCTCCTTTCGTTAAAATATGAGAACTTCCATGGCCATCCCTAACACGGTGCCGTGATGATTCACGTTTCCGGGGAATAGATTAGGTATCGAGCAAACCGACGAAAATTCCCTCAAGGACAACGTGAACCGGGCCCACCACCCAGCTCACGGGTAAGGCCACCGCATGAAAGGGCGAAGCGCGCCGGCGGCCGAATCCGACTATCCCGCAAAACTTTGCCGATATTCACCCAGAATATATCTCGCCCTACCGGCGTATACTTCCTGCCGTGATCTTCTGCCCGTCTACGGCCCACCCCGATCCTTCCTTCACCCCTTTCGCTCCATGCTTCCCATGCGTCTCTCTGCCTTCTTCCTCCTTTTGATCACTCCTCTCTTCGCCACGGACTTTGTCATTACCGATCACGGCGCGATCGCTGATGGCACCACCCTCAACACCGCCGCCATCCAAACCACCTCGACGCGGCCTGCAACGCCGGTGGGGGCCGGGTCGTGATCCCGGAGGGCACCGTTCGTAGCGGCTCGATCTTTCTCAAACAGGGCGTCGAACTCCACGTCGCCACCGGTGGCACCTTACTCGGCTCCGACGACATCGAGGGATTACCCGAAACGCCGCACTCGCGTCGAGGGGCACTTCCCCCAATGGCACGTTGCCCTCGTCAACGCCTCCGAAATCGACGGTCTGAAACTCTCCGGTTCAGGGGAAATTAATGGTAACGGTCGTGTCTTTTGAGAGGCCTTCTGGGCCCGCCGTAACGAAAACCCCAAGTGCACCAATCTCGAGGTGGAGCGCCCTCGCCTTCTTTTCATCGACCGCTGCACCAACGTCGATATCCGCGATCTCCAGCTGAAACATTCCGGCTTCTGGAACCTTCACCTCTACCGGTGCCGCGATGTGTTGATCGAAAATCTCGCCATCCGCGCTCCGGGACCGGGAGCGCCGGTGCGCGCGCCGAGCAGCGACGGCATCGATATTGATAGCAGTCAAAACGTCACCGTTCGGGGCTGCCTGCTCTCCGTCGACGACAACTGTATCGCCCTGAAAGGCCCCAAGGGTCCGCTCGCGGACCAAGACGAGTCCAGCCCCCCCGTCGAAAACATCCTCGTCGAGAATTGCGTCTTCCAAGACGGCCACGGCGTGCTCACTTGCGGCAGCGAAGCGACCCTCGTGCGCCATGTGGTCATCCGTAACTCCAAAGTCATCGGCGATATCAATCTGGTGCGCCTCAAACTTCGCCCCGACATCCCCCAGCACTACAGCAACATTCTCTTCGAAAACATCGCATTGGACGGCGGCGGCCGCCTCTTTGACATCAAGCCTTGGCTCCAGTTTGTCGATCTCACGGGTCACCCGAAACCGTCCCGCAAAGTCGACGGCATTGTCCTGCGTAACCTGTCCGGCCACTACGGCACCCCCGGTCGTATCGTGACCAACAAGGGCGATGTCCTCGATCCCATCGTGATCGACAATGTCCATCTAACCTTCGATCGACCCGCGTTCAAACGAGGTGACAACGTCACCTTCGACGTCCGTAACTCGACGTTCAACGGCGAGCCGGTCACGCCCTGATGCCTCTTCACTCGCAAAGCGAGTGTCACGTCTCCGATACCCGCGCCGGCCAACCCGCCCTCTTCTCGGATGCCCGACCGATCGCCGGGTCTAATACCCGACGGTATCTTCGATCTCGATGCCGTGGCCATCCAGACCGACGATCTTCCGCTGACTGTTGGTGAGCAATCGGATGCGCTGCAGTCCGAGGTGCCGCAATATCTGCGCTCCCACCCCGTAATCGCGTAGGTCCATGGTCGACACTTCACTGGCCCCGGTGGCGGACAGCCGCCGCACCATGGCGCTCGAGCCGTCCGTCGGCTCCATGTACAGCAAGACGCCCGCCCCCTGGGCCACGATGGCCTTCATGGCTCGCTCCACTCCCGCATTTTCGCTGGCTCGGGCATCCCGGAAGACGTCCGTGAAAATATTTTGGCTATGCACCCGCACCAGCGTTGAGCTCGCCCCCACTTCGCCGTGCACCAGCGCGAGATGATGGCGGTTGTCCAAGCGGTTCTTGAAGACGTGAGCCACAAAAGTGCCGTAGTCTGATTCAAACGGAGCTACACTGACTTCATCCACCAACCGATCGAAACGCAGGCGATGTTCAATGAGTTGCTCGATCGAAATCATGCGCAAACCAAAGCGCTCCTTAAACTTAACCAGGTCGGGCACTCGCTGCACCGTGCCATCATCATTGACCAATTCGCACAAAATCCCGCTCGCGGGCAAACCAGCCAGCACCGCCAGATCAATCGCCGCTTCGGTATGCCCCGCCCCGCTCCAACACTCCGCCGAGGCGTGCTCGTAGGGGGAATACGTGCCCGGGCTGCACCAAGACTTCCGGCTTCCGACTCCGCCGCCGCCAACAACGTGATGGTGCGAGCACGATCCGTCGCACTGATCCCCGTGGAAATACCTTCCCGGGCGTCGACGCTCACCGTGAAATCCGTGCGATGCACCTCCCGATTGCGCGCCACCATGGGCTCCAGGCCCAGCTTCTTGAGCTGCGGTTCCAACATGGGTACACACACGATGCCACTCCCGTAGCGAATCATCATGTTGACCGTCTCCGGCGTCGCCTTCGACGCGGCCATGATCAAATCGCCTTCGTTCTCTCGATCCGCGTCATCCGTCACAATGACCAGCTTGCCGTCAGCAATATCTTGAATCGCGGCTTCAACAGAATCGAAAACTGGGTCGGTGGAAGAATCCATAGTTGTACCATGAAGCGGACAACATCCACGCGCTGTCAAAGCCGCGCTGACGATTCCACCGCCTCTATTCGCCCCGTTTCTAGCCCGCATTCACACCGCCTTCGACCTCCGGCCAAAGCTTCAGGACGTCGACTTATGCCTGATTTCCTCCTCTCCAACGGGCCGGCGGCGCCAGAAATTCGCCAATACTGAACCGGAAATATTCATCCAAGGGCTAAACACCGCCGACGCCAAGCCCTCCGTCGCCAGTTTCCCCATCGCCCCCGCCAAACCCGAGGCCATGCCGCCATTCTGTAAACCCACCTCGAGCGCCACGGTGCGCGCCGATTGCACGTCCAGACGGCACAACCGCGCCAGCCCATAACCGAAGCCGTACCCCAACCCATTGTGCAGTATCGCCACCACGATCAGCACGCCCCCCACCGCCAACAGGGAATCTCTCCCCGCCGCCGTCGTGACCGTCGTAAAATACACGATACCCGCCATCGACAACAGTGGCATCGCCTCGCTCGATTCGCGGCCACAAGCAGGTCGCCGCGTGGTAGCTCGCCCCAAAAGCAATCGCACCAAAGACAAAACCAGCCAATTCAACCACCAGCCCGGCGCCTTCACTCAGGCCCACGCGCCACGCCCAGTCCCGGATCAGGAACAAAAACACCGCCACGCTACCGCCAATCACCTGAGCCCAGGCCACCTTGTGCTCCGTACACTCCGGAGCGTGTTTCAGACAATCGTGCAACAACGCCGCCCCAATCGGCACCACCACGATTTTGATGATCGTCGTCATCATGCCGAGAAAACTCACCTCCACCAACTCCCCGGCCAACAACTTCATCCATAAGGGTGTCATCAGCGGTGCCAACATCGTCGCCACCGCCGTGGCGGTGACCGAGAGCGCCAGATTGGCCTTCACGATATAACACATGACATTGGACGCCAAGCCACTCGAACACGCCCCCTCAAAATTACCCCCGCCGCAATCTCCGGAGGGAGCGCAAAGACCCGCGTCAACACCCAACCCATCAGCGGCATGATCAGAAACTGACATCCCACCGCCACGACCACCGCCCAAGGCATCTTCAGCACTCCGGCAAAGTCCTTCAGCCTTATCTGCGTGCCCATGCCAAACATCACCGCCTGCACCACTCCCAACACCAGCCACTTGTGCCGCAAATCGAAGTTCCCCCAAGGTGAAAAAGCCGCCGGATACAACATCGCCGCCGCTACGGCCGCGAGAATCCACGCCGTGTAACGGTAACTGGACAGGGCAGGTACCGCCGCCAATCCCACCGCCAGACCCACCACCGCCACGACCGCTGCCGGCATCCATAGCGCGGGCCAACCCATGGCGAGTCCAATCGGCACGGCCAGCAATCCTGCCAGGCCGATCCAGAGAAAGAGTTTAGGGGTAGTCATCAATGGGGGAGACACGCGATTCGCGCCTGAGGCTCTGCCTCACAGCACCGTGGCCAAATGGGTAATCGCCAGGAGTGGGCTCGCCAAAATGGGTACCCCACGATCCTTCGGGTCAGCGTATCCACCACTCGACCCACGGAAGCCTGCGCCAGTAAAATCACATCCACGTCGCCCGATAACTCCCGCCGCGCTGAGACCTCGAGGACATCATGCTGGGTCGCATCTCCGGCCATGAGCGCCTCAAACGCCGGGCCGAGCAACGAACAGGTCACCAACACATGATCGGCCCCTCCGGTCTCGGCCGCGGCAATATACCCGCCCACGCGTCGCGCGATTGCCGCCGTGAAACTGCCTTCTTGGCGGATGGCGCCCACAAGGCTGTCGTCAACACTGTTGTCGGTATCAACCTCCGGCCAATGCACTCGGCACAGGTGTTGACAAATCGGCACCAGGGTCGCGGAGGTGTGAATGAGAGCGAGAGTCTGGCGGGCCATGGGAACAGATAACGATTAGAGTCTGCCTCGACGCACGGAATCGAGAAAATCGGGCGAACCGACTTGTCCCCCCTTTGAACACAATTTCGAGATCTTCAATGGGCATGTCCGTCCCGCACGCCCGGCACAACGGGGCACCTCGCGCCAGTGGTCCCATCATGGTGAGGCTCTCGATCCCCAAAGTCCGCCCGGCGTAGCACGATGTGTCTCCTCCCACCACCACCACCCGACGCACCACTCCCGCCGCCACCGCCTCTCGGGCCAAACTTCCCAACGCCAGACCGACCTCCCGCGCCGACGCCACTGCGCCCACTTCGCCGCGACTGGTACACACCACCACGGATCGCCCGGTACGCAAAGCGGTCACGACTCGAACCGACACCGCCGACACCGCCGCGTGCTCCGGCGAGACGTCGATCACCAAAAATCCGTGCTCCTCCGCCCACGCGATCTCGCCCGCCGTCACAGGCGAACAACTACCCGACACCATCAGCACCGCGTCCCGTTCGCCCAGTTCCGTCCCCATCGAGGCGGCTTCGGTCGCCGTCGCCAACGCCGTACTGACCGCCGAAGAGCCGACCGAAAACCACGGCGCCGTCCCTCGTTCGTCGATGAGTCTTCCCACCACTTGGAGGTGTTCCGCCGTCAGTCCATCAAACAACACCACGCCCACGCTTTCGTCTTCCAGCACCCGGTCGAGCGCTGCTGACGCATCTCCTTCCAGCGCGATCATGTCGACCAATGCACGGCCCAACTTGGTCTGCGCCGCAAGGTGTCTCAACAAGTCTGCTTCCTGCATCGGGGTCACGGGATGACTCACCATCGCGGGATGCCGATCAAGCCGGTGGATCGCTCCCTCACTGCCAATACCAAATCGCGCGAACAGTTGCCCAAATGCCACATAGCGTCCGAGATCCGGCGCCCCGACCAGCAACGGGACTCACCGCTGTCTGAACAGGTCTCGCCCCACTTCGATCGCCCGGCCAATACTGCCGGTCTGCGGTGACGAATCAAACGTCGAGCACACCTTGTAGTGGATATGCTGCGGACCAAGCTCACGCAACGCCTCCAACGCCGGCCGCAACACCTGCGCCAACTCATCCGAACTCAACGCGCGAGTGAGTCCCGCCACGCCCACCGCATCGAGGCGCTCCGACAACGCCGCCAATTGAGCGCGAGTCGGCGGTCGCAGAAACAACGCCGTGCGCATGTCAACTCGCGTCAACGATTCGAGCGCATCCGTCGATCCCGTGAAGTCGTCGGCAAAAAACGCCAACCGGAGTGGCGTGGGCTCAACCGTCATAACGCTTCCAGCTTTTGCCTTGTTCCCGCCTGCTCGGAATACCGGGGGCAACGCCCCTCCGATGTCGGCCTGGCGGTCTCCCTGGAGGAAGACGCCTCACTGCCATCACTCTGGGTTATCCGTTGCATGTGCAAAGTGCCGGCAGGGATCAAAAGCTCTCGGCCGCCCCGCCATCAATCGGCAGGACCACTCCGTTCACGTAGCTGGCGGCTGGCGAAGAGAGATAGACCGCCGCCCAACCGATGTCATGCGGTTCCCCAAAACCACCGGTCGGTATGCGCCCGAGAATTTTAGCCCGCCGAGCGGGATCATCCTGCAGGGCCTGCTCCCGCATCGGCGATCCAATCCAGCCGGGCGCGATCGCATTCACGCACACGCCGTCGGCTCCCCATTCCGTGGCCAAAGTGCGCACCACGCCTATATACGCACTCTTGGCCGCAGAATAAGCGACCACGCGTGGCATACCCATGAGAGAGACCATCGAGGCCATGAAGATTACCGAACCCCTACGCCGCTCCACCATTCTGCGACCCACTTCACGGGTAAGTGCAAAGGCACCGCAGAGATGGGTCTGCAGCACCGCGACAAATTCATCGTCAGTCGTATCAAGGGCCGGCTTTTCAAGGTGCACCCCGGCGTTGTTAATCAGGATCGAAATCGGCCCCGCCAGACGCTCGGCCGTGCTCACCAGTTCAGGCAAGCTGGCCAACTTGGTCACATCTCCGGGCCGCGCCACCGCCGCGGGTCCGATCGAAGCCAAACTCCAGCCCAACACACACAGATCATGAGGCCCACTCTCACCCCCAACCGATCCATCATCCATCCTCCCAGCGCATAACCGATCGCAGAGGCGGCAGGGAACGCGGCAATGATGTTGCTGTAGTCAATTTCACTCCAGGACAACTCGCCCATCAGTGCTGGCTTGAGCACACCGAGGACCTGCCGATCCATGTAATTGATCGTAGTGGCCAGAAACAAGAGGGTACAAATGACCCAACGGAAACGGCCGCGTGGTGATCCAACTCCGAGAGGGGTAAAGTTGGATGGGGGCGGGGTATTCATATTAAGGGGAATGGGAAACCAACTCGCGCCACGTGCGGGTGAAAGTATACCGGCCGGCGACCGCTTGACCGACGGCGAATCGTCCGTCGCGCTCTGTCAGTTCAAGTCCGTCGGAGGAGACCTCCGTGCCGGGTTCACTGGGCACATAAACCCGGGCCCGCGTATTCGGCGGCACCGTAATTTCCCAGTGCACCTGATCGCCGTCGCGCCGCCAGTGACTGCGGATGGTGCCATGAGCCGTCTTATAATCGGCTCCCGCCCATTCCAGACCCGCACCGAGGTAAGGCTTCAATACGAAGCGCTCGTAACCGGGAACATCGGGATCGAGCTCGATGCCCGCCACATGCCGGAACAACCACTCGCCCACCGATCCCAACGAGTAATGGTTAAACGAATTCATCCCGTCTTTGTTGAACCCATCCGCTAGGGTCCAACTGTCCCAACGCTCCCAGATGGTGGTCGCGCTTTGCTTCACCGGGAAAAGCCAGGACGGATAACTTTCCTGCAACAGGAGCTGATAGGCCACTTCGGTGTGCCCGGTGAGCGTAAGGATGGGGTTGAGGTGGCTGATACCGACAAATCCGGTGCTGAGATGGCAGTTGCGCGACCGAATGTCATCGACCAGTCGCTCCGCCGCCCGGGCCCGCGCGTTCTCCGGCAGCAGATCAAACGCGAGCGCGAGCAGGTAGGCGGTCTGCATGGAAACCGCGAGTTCACCATCCGCCCGCAGCCACTCCCGCTGAAAAGCCGTCCGCACTTTTCCAAACATGGCCTAAAAACGAGTCGCCTCTTCCTCCCGGCCAAGCTCTCGGGCCAGGCGGGCCATTTTCGCCGCATCGTCCGCCCAGTAGGCGGTGGCGAACAGGTTCTTCATCGGCGAATGAGTGCCAAAACTCGTGTCGGCGGGCATGCACAACCAATCGCCGTAGTTGTTGGCGAGCAGGTTGAGTCGGAGGCCGTCGGGATTGTGGAGCTCGATCCAGTCGAGCCACTTCACCATCGCGTCCCAGTGACGCTCTACCATCCGCCGGTCGCCGTACACGCGCCAGAACGTATTATGAATTATGATACCGGCATCCGCCCAGCCGGCGCCGCCGGCCAGATTGCCCAGTCCGACAAAGTTGCTGTCTTCGCGTAGCCGTGGGGCGACATCCGGAAAGACTCCTTCCGGAGTCTGCGCATCTTCCACGTCGATCATCCATTTGGTGAAGAACGCCGCGACATCCATGTTGCAGGTGGAGGTCCGAAAAAACACCTGCGCATCGCCCATCCACCCCAACCGTTCATCCCGCTGCGGACAATCGGTGGGCACGGAGAGAAAGTTATCCTTCTGCGACCAAAGCCCGTTCAGCCAGAGGCGATTCACGCCTTCATGCAAACACTCGAAACGGCCGACGGGCGGGGTCGCCGAAGGAATCACACAGGCGGTCACCGCATCGGGCCAGGGCGTCCACGGCAACCCGGTGAGCTCGACGTACTGGAAACCGTGGAAGGTAAAATGCGGTTCAAACGTCTCCTCTCCTTCTCTCCGGCAAATATAGACATCAGTCGCCTTGGCCCGGCGGAAATTCTCGGTATAGAGCGTGCCGTCCGCACTGAGACGCTCACCATGACGGAGCTGGATCCGGGTCCCCGCAGGCGCCGCGACCTTGAGTCTTACCCAGCCGGTTACGTTCTGGCCGATATCGTAGATGTGCACTCCCGGTGCGATTTCGGTGTGCAACGCGGGAGTCAGCGTCTCGATGACGCGTACGGGCTCGGCACGCTGAGCGACCAGTTTCACCGACGGCGCAGACTCTTCGCGAGCCGACAACCATTCCCGGGCCTCAAAGGCCGGAGCATCCCATCCCGGCGACTCACGACGGGCGTCATAGGTTTCCCCCATCTGAAAATCACTCTGGATTATCGGACCGGTATCACAGCTCCAACCGCCATTGGTGCCAATGGTCATGCGCTGGCCCCCCGCCAACTCAATCTCGAGCTGCAGCATGAGACTGTTCTCTAAACTGCCATGGCGGCCGCGCACTTCCTGCCAACCGACATAACCCGTCCACCAGCCATCACCGAGCGTCGCCCCCAGACAATTACGACCGCTTTGTAGCAGCTCGGTCACATCATAGGTGCGATTATGAATGCGTTGGTCATAGTCCGGTCCACTCGGGCGCAAAAAGATCCTCGGTGACCGCACGACCGTTGGCCCGAAGCTCGACGACACCTCGTGCGCTCGCATAAAGCGTGGCGCGGACCACCGAAGCAGGCACCTCAAACTCCCGCCGAAATCGGCTCGGTGTTCCGGGATTGAGCAATGAGGGAGCAATCGCCGCGGGATCACGGACCACGATCTCCTGATCCGCCGCAATCCATTGCGCCTCCCAATCACAGTCGCCCAGCAACCCCATCGACCACTTCGCAATCGCGGAACGCGAAACCTCACCGGTTTCGTCCCTCACCTCGACGTCCCAAACACAATGTTCACGCGACCGGAGTTCGACTCCGGCGTAAACCACCTGGGTCGTCTGCGCCGAGTCCACCCGACCACTGTCCCAGCGGTCACACCGCTCCTGCGTCAGGCGATCAATTGTACTGGCCACCCGCACGCGGTAGGCTACTTGCCGTACGCCGCGTCGGCCCGACTCCAATCGCCAACTCAGTCGTGGCAACGTTTCATCGATCCCGAGCGGATCGACGAGGTATTCACATCGCAGAGAGACGATTTGGACATCGGACATGGCAGTAACAAATCAGGCGCGTTCCGCTTCGATCTGCTCCAGAGATTTACTGGAGGTGTCGAGCATGAAGACGTAACCTACCACTCCACTGATGGTCAGGAACAACGTCAGCAAACCAGCCACCTCTCCGATACCTGCACTCGCCAACACCGGCACAAAGAAACTCCAGATGCCGAGAATGGTCCGCGCGATACCGAAGGTGAACCCTTGCGCCGTGCCGCGCAGTAAAGTCGGAAAAAGCTCCTGGCTGAATACCTCTTGTAGAACCCCTCACCCGCCAACGCCCCGCCCGCGGAGAAGAGCAGAATATTCATGATGATGGTGGGAATCGTGAACGGTAGGAAAAGAAAGAGCGAGTAAGCCACAATTTGCATCACTGCACCGATGCCCCAGAGCGTCTTCCGCGCGCGAAAACTGCGATCGGAGAAACGCATGAACACGGTTACCGTCACCACCATCGCGATGATGAATCCCGCACTCGCGAGACCGACGCTGGCGGCCTGACTGCCGGCGTTGAGTTTCTTGATGAAATACGGATTAAAGATACCGGCTGTGCCCGCCGCCAGATTCCAGAACAAGTAGATGGTCGCGGTCCAGATCATGGCGCGCAAGTTCGCCCCCGAGAACAACAACATGATTTTATTGCCCGCCGAGCCAGCCGCTTGGGACGCGGCCTTCCACCGAACCGACTCGGTGAGCCCACGGCGCATCGCCCAGGTCACCACCGCCACCACAAACAGATGCAAAAAGATGATACGGATACCGAGCCAACCGAGTGGCGCCAGCACCACCGCCAACCACAGCACAATCACCGGCCTCAAACACCAGGCCACCTGCGTAAATCCCAACAACTTGCCTCGCGCTTTGGCCGGCGCCAATTCTCCCACCAAGGCAAGCGACGTCGGCGCATCGATTCCCACCGCGATGCCAACAATCAAGGTTCCCACAAAAAGCATCGACGTATTCACCGCCAAGGCGATGAACAGGATGCCCACCGCATAGACCATAAGATCGTATTGGTAGATGAACTTGCGACCCAGTTTGTCACCCAACCACCCACCGAAAATTGCGCCGACCGCACATCCGAGGGCATTCGGACCGATGGCTGCGAGGGTTCCCACCGCGCCATTGCTCACATTGAGATACTCTTGGCAAAGCGCCAGGCCGGCGCCCAGCGCGACGATGGATCCAGCGTCAAGATAAGACGCCATGCCCGCCAACGCGGACCATTTCCATTGTTGCCGGGTGACGCTCGTGTCATCGACCACAGTAGGTGCTTGTTCAGGGGTGGAACTCATGAGGATAATTTCTGACGAAGGGAAGACCGGTATCTTTGGCAGATCTAATTGACTGACCTACCGTCGGGAGTAGCGGTTGATTGAATACGTTGAGGGGGGATGCGACTGGTGAAAGGACAATGAATCAAAGGAAAATGGGATCACACGGCAGCTCATCGAATGGGCAACCAGACATTCATCTCCGTGTCGCCACGATTACCCCAAGCATAATAGGGCACAAGCTTTAGGGCGATCGGTTCAGTGCGGGCGGGTCCCACCTCGCGGTATAGTTGCCCGGATGTCCAGGCGTCGTTTTGTTTGACCACGGAGGGGAGCGTGAGGGTCAGCACTTCGGCTCCCGCGATCACTTTCTTTTGCGTGCTGATCAGATCGGCGGCGCTACGAAGTGTCAGCGCGACGTCGGTCAAGCGCACCCCTTCCGGCAAATCATTGGACTCGAGACAATAGACAAGTGGACCGTATTTCACGGCACCTTGGTTGAGAGTTTCCTCGACCAGAGGATTTGACTCCACCAGCATCGACTTGAACCTCAGATCGAGCGATACGGTGTCGCCGACCCGCCATGCTCGGGTAAGTGTGGCATGGTGGCCCGGCGTGAGGTCCACGTCGGCCACCTCGCCATTGACCCGCAACTTGGCCGCCCCTGCATGCATCCAACCGGGAATTCGAAGCTTCAGCGCAAAGCGGGTTGCGGGTGCCTCATCGATGATGAGTTTGATCGCTCCCGCCCAAGAGTAGTCGGTTTCCTGGCGGAGCTTGATGCGTTCTCCATTGATCCAGGCAGATTCCTGCGTACTCGCCGCATAGAGATTCACCCACACCGCATTCTCGGATAGCGCGTACACGTAGTTGTGCGCTTCGGCGATTGTGCGCACGACGTTCGGAGGACAACAGAAGGAGGACTTGATGTTTGGTTGTCGAGTGCGGGACCAACGCAGGGGATAATCGAAGTCATGCAGTTTGCGCAGCGGATTGGTGTAGAAGAAATCCGCCCCTTCCAAACTGAGGCCCGCCTGCACCCCGTTGTAGAGTGTTTACTCAAACAAATCAGCGTCCTGCATATCTCCGGTCACCATGAACTGGCGCCACATCCAGAGACCGTAACCCACCGTGGCACAGGTCTCGTTGTAGGACGTGAGATTGGACAATTGGTAATCACGGCCGTAGGCTTGATGCACGAGCTTGATCGACCGATGTTTGTTCGAACCGGAGGGAGACGCACCGTCATAAAGCGCGCCGGTCATTCCCGTGATGTAGAGCTTCTGCCCCACTACATCGGCATCAATCTTCTCCAACGTCTCCAACAGCGACGTGTCACCATTTTCAGCATACACATCGGCGACACCGGCGTAAAGGTAGTTGGCGCGCACGGCGTGACCTACCGCTTCGGTCATTTTGCGAAACGGCACGCGGTCCTGATTGTGGTCACTGCCCACTTCCCTTGGCTCCAAACTTCGAATCTCGATGAGCTGCTGAGCCAACTCCAGATAGCGCGGCTCGTGAGTGATGCGATAGAGCTCCACCACCCCCATGTAATGCGACGGGCAAATGGCGTTCTTGGCCAGATCCTCGGGTACCTCCTGACAGAGGCGATCGATGTAGTCCGCCGCCTTGCGTGCGAGGTCGAGCATCGAGGTCTTGCCCGTGGCCCGGTGGTGGATGCACGCCGCGGTGATGAGGTGACCCATGTTATAGGTCTCAAAGTGATCCCGACTCTCAAACTTCTGCGCCTTCTTCCCGGACAAACCTCGACGTTGGGGAATGATTTTCTGCGTGTGCAGGTAACCGTCTTCACGTTGAGCCTTGGCCACCACCGCAATGATCTCGTCCATTTGCACATCGATCGCCGGATCACGCGTCAACGCGTAGATCTGCGCCAATGTCTCCACCCACTTCAAAAAGTCACCATCGTTGAACGAAGGGCCGTGCGCTTTGCCATCGCCCCTGCCCTCGCCCAAACCGGCCGCCATGAGAAAATTGTCCCAGGCGTGACTGGCATGCGGATCGCTAAAAATTGTCCAGAGGTTCGGGACCCTCGTGTCCCGACACACGTCGAAACGCTGCCCGAACAATCCGCCGTTCCAGGTCACATCTCCCAAATCGGGCAAATAAAATTTCGCATGCAGCGACTGCGTGGTGTTGAGCAGGGCATTCTCTCCGGCCCACCCCGGAGCAACGGGAATCAGCACCGCCAGACAAATCAGAGTGGAAGTACGCATCGTCTCAGGTCACCAGGGTCCGACGCACCGCGGCCTGCCAACCCGCCCGCAACTGCTTCACTTCAGAGGAATTTCGTCGCGGTTGGTATGCGGTCGAATGGCTGACCGTCCGAGCCAGCCCTGCCAAATCGGCAAACTCTCCCAACCCAAATCGACCCGCGAATACCGCCCCAAGCGCGGAACACTCCGCGACGGTCGAAACCCGCAGCACCACTCCGGTCATGTCCGCCGTGAATTGCATTAAGAATGAACTCGCCGTGGGTCCGCCATCCGCGGCCACCGTCGCCAATTCCACTCCGCCTTCCGCACGCATCGCGTCGAGGGCATCACTCACTTGATAAGCAATGGACTCAAACGCCGCCGTTGTCCCCCACTTCACTCGCCCAGTCATCGAGCTCCGGCACGCTCGCCGCGAGCCCCAACTGGTCACGCAGCCACGTCAGGGTGGAGGCCGATGATATGATCACGCCTGCATACGCGTAGGTCGCCTCTCCGTTCAAGGTCCACGCCACAGTCGTGAGCAACCCTTGATCGGAAAAACGCGGCTTCGCCCCGAGATTGAGCAAAACCGACGACCCCGTGCCAAAAGTGACCTTGGCACTTCCGGAATCGAAACAACGCTGCGCAAACCACGCGGCTTGCGAATTGCCCATCACACCACAAATCGGGAGCGCTTTCGTCCACTTGCCGTCGAGAGTGGTCTCACCAAAACCGGCCGAGCAATCACGCACTTCCGGCAACGCGGCAACCGGCACCTTCCACATCGCGCAGAGATCCGGGTCCCACGTCCTGCGACCAATATCATACAACAACGTGCGGCTCGCATTGGTGCTGTCGGACGCAAAGACCGCCCCTCCCGTGAGCCGGTAGAATCCTCAGGCGACGACCGAATCCAAAAGCTTACGCGCAGTCGCCACGAGTCCCTCCATTGATATCCCGTAATGACGGAAGATGTCGGCTTGAGCTCCGGTCACCGTATCTTCATCGGGCATTCCCACGATCGGGAAAGGCACCCTCACGCCAGCCTGCAGGATGGTCGAAGCCACCGCCTCGCCCAATCCGCCGTGCACCGAATGCTCCTCCACCGTCACGAGCGCCCGGCACTCCGCCGCCGCTGCCAGGACCGCGGCAGTATCGAGAGGTTTGATCGTGGGCAGGCTCAAGACACAGGCACTGATGCCTTGCGCGGACAACGCTTCCGCTGCCAATCGCGCGTGAATCACGGTTTCTCCCGTCGCCACAAACGCCACATCGTCGCCGGTGCACAACGTGAGCGCGCGCCCCGCTGCCAAATCCGGATCACCGGGATGCAGATCATACATGGCCGCTTTGCAAATCGAAGATAGACCGGTCGCTTCGCCGCCGCCAGCTTCACCGCCGAGCGCGTCTCCGCATTGTCGGCCGGAGCAATGATCGTCACATTGTTAATCGCCCGCAACGCGGCAAAATCATACAGCGAATGGTGCGTGCTGCCCAACGCGCCGTAACTCACACCGGCACTGATCCCCACCACCACCGTCGGAGCATTCGAATAGCAGATGTCGTTCTTGATCTGCTCCAATGAACGTGCCGTGAGGCAACACGCCGGTGAGACGCCAAAGGCTTTTTTTCCACTTAACGCGAGACCGGCCGTAATGCCCACGAGGTTCTGCTCCGCAATCCCGACCTCCACAATTGGCTCCGGCAATGCCTGACCGTAGGGGCCGAGTTTACCGGACCCACGGGAGTCACTGGTCACGGCGAGCACATTGGAATCCGCCGTGGCTAACTCCTGTAGGGTCTGAGCGAATACTTCAAGATTGGTGCGACCCTTGCTGAGGCCAAGCCGGACAATGGCGGCTTGGGCTTCGGGCGTGAACATGGATGGAGCGGGGGCACTCATGCGGATACCTCCTCGCCACGCAACCGTGTCTCCGCGGCATCAAGTTCCGCGAGCGCCGTCGCCAATTGTTCGGGCGACGGGACCCCGTGATGCCTCTTGCCCACATTTTCCATAAAGCTGATACCTTTGCCTTTCACCGTTTCTGCCAAAACGCACAATGGCATTTCCGCCGGCGGCGGGGTGGTGAGCGCTTCGGTGAGCGCCGCGTAATCATGACCGGCAACAGTCCGCACGTGCCAGCCAAACGCCTGCCATTTGTCGGCCAACGGCTCGTTCGACATCACGTCGCGGGTGGCGCCAGTGATTTGTAAATTGTTGTGATCGAGAATGACCGTCAGGCGATCCAGCCCGTAGTGCGCGGCCGCCTGCGCCCCTTCCCAGTTGGAGCCTTCCGCCAGTTCCCCGTCTCCCATGAGCGTAAAGACCCGCGCGGGAAATTTATCCATCCGGGCGGCCAACGCCATCCCCACCGCAATGGGCAGACCATGACCAAGCGCTCCGGTGTTCACCTCCACCCCCTTCACCTTGCGGGTCGGGTGACCCACATAGGCAGATTGATAATGGCAGACCTGCTCAAGTCCGCCGGATCAAAATATCCACAATCACCCAACACCGTGCAAAGCGCCTCCACACAATGCCCTTTGCTCTGCACATAACGATCGCGAGTCGGCGAATCGAAGGTCTCCGGAGTCACGTTCAATACCCGTCAGTAAAGTACCTGCAATATGTCGAGGCAGGACAGCCCACCCCCAGTGTGTCCGGCCCCAGCATCGACAATGAGGCGTAGCAATCGGCGACGCAGGTCCACTGCGCGCAATGCGAGTTCGTGATCAGTCATGTTCTTTATTCCTCCTTGGCCTCGTGATGGTAAACGTCCCACCCGAGGTCGCGGCCAAAGGCCTCACGCAAAATATCAGCCGTACTCGACGCATTCCTGACCACGTGATGTTCAAACCCGTGCTCACACACGTGATGCATCAGCTTTTGCAGTTTGGGCACGTGCGCCACGGCGCGGTTGCCAAAGGTCGAAATCGGATCGTCCGTAAGATTCCCCTCCCCGACGTAAGCGCGAATCACGCCGGCAGTGTCGTTCGTCGTAATCCGACCAAAGGTCAGAGGCGACGCCGGGGTGCGGCCGTCGAGCGCGCCCCCACGTATTCTCCACGCCCAGCGTGGAACCCAATATCGAAGCATTCAGCACCTTCACATTCACATCGGGCAGAAACGATTTGGCCCAATTGCCACAGTAAAAAAGCACACACTTGTCGGGGTCAGTCCCGAATGGCACTTAGTTAAGGGGTCTATTCGTCTATTTTAGTAGCCGTGATTTGGATACGCGCATGTGCCGCCGAGGCTTGGTCATCAGTTGGTAGACTTTGGGCCTTCGTTTGACGGCGCGTGGTTCACTGCGATGCGGGCGTTAGGGCACCGGGTCGGCGGCCAATGCGAGGAGCAGATCTTCGAAGCGTTGGTTCGCTTCGCGCGCACTGCCTGAGAGCAGGTGGGCGAACGCCCGCAGCGTGCTGATGGTGCCTTGGAAAGACAGGCGCATTGGTGCCACGTCATGCTGGCGTGCGGCTTCGAGCAGGCGCACCAAGTTGTAGGCGATGGCCTGCAAGTGGATTTCCTTTGCGATCATCGCCGGGGTGCGCGTGCGTAGCACGTCGAGTCCGAGGGTCGTCGTGATGTCCCGGAAGTTCAGTTCCACCTGCCAGCGGCGCAGGTAGAGTTGGGCAATGGCCGCGTCGGATACTTTTCTTCATCGAGCAGCGTGGTCACCACCGCGATGTGCTGGGTGCGGAAGCCGCGCACCTCGGTTCGAAAGCGCACCACACGCAAAGTCAGGCTCTCAGGCAGTTCGTTCCACAAACATTTTTCCCACCGGCCCTGTCGCTGGGGTTTGGGCCAGCAGATTTTGCCGGTGCCTGTCCGACGCGATTGATGCAAGCGCATCACCACATCCACACCCTTGCGTTGCAAAAAGCTGATGAAAATCTAGTTGCAGAACCCGCGATCAGCCAGGAGCACCTCTCCCCTGTGCACCCAACCGATCAATTGGCGCGCCAGCGGGGCCTCACTCGCCTTCCATGAGGACAGGACGAACTTCACCAAATGGCCGGTTGCCAGGGAGCACATTCCCACCATCTGGCCGGTGAGGAAACCGCATCCTTTGCGCTGGCACCCCGCGTAAGGATAGACTTTCCGGTTGGCCGTGGTGTCGGGCATGGAAAGCCCGCCGCCATCGATCACCTTCACGTTGTGACCGAGCCAATGATCGGCCTCGCGAGTGCGTTGATGAGCCACCTCCACGAGACGGCTGAATACGGTGCGCCAGACCGTGATCGGCAACCGCGCCCGGGCTTGGCAATAGCCACCGGTGGCATCGTCGACCGACGTCGCCGCCCCGGCCTGCAGATGCCATGCTTGCACCCAGCAAACCGCATCGCGGCAGCTCGCACCACGCTGCAACACTTGCCCAAGAAACGCGCAAAAGGTCACCCAAGGCGTAAAGATCCGGTCCCGCTTACCGATGCCTGCAAATGTGCTCGGAGCCACAAAGCGCGCCACCAGCGCCGCGAGCCCATCGAGCTTAACCGCCCGCTCAATCAGTCTAGCGGCCGCACCATTGGAGCGTCTCCCACACAAGCGATGCGAAAACCCTGGCAGATACAACGTATTGATCTTCATGCAGTTGCACTACCAATAAGCCAGTATTCCGCAACCTATTATTAGGCATTAACTTAGAAGGTTTGACGGACGATCAATCTCACGCAACCGCTCGCCTAACTAAGCGCCATTCGCCCCAGGGGTTTTCGCCATGGAAGTGGGAGAGAAAGCTGGTAAGATCACCGGCACATTCGGCGAGGTAACGAGTGAAGACGCCGATGTCGGGGTGATCTACGGGGTCACCCACGAGCTCCTGCCCTGCGGGGGAAGTCCATGCTCGACCGTCGATGAAATTGAGATCGAAGACGGCAAGTTCGCCGTCTGCGGCGAGACAGGACAGGCGGTCTTCGGCGACGACTCCCTGTTCTTCCATTTCTTTGCGTTCGGAGATATCGAGGTGGAAGCCAACGACTCGTTCAAGTTCGCCCTCGGTGTCGAAGTGTTGCACGCCGACGCTTTGGATCCACATCCAGTGTCCGCGGCGATGTCTCATCCGGAATTCGACGGAGTAGGTGCGTTGGGCGGAGCGTGTGTGGCGGCCGACCTGATCAGGAGCGGCGGCGGAATCGTCGGGATGGATAAGCTTCAGCCACGTGTCATGGAATTGGCGAGATCGGCGTCGGCGTAGCCCAGGAGGCGTTTCCACGCCGGGGAATAGTGAGTTTCGCTGGTGGAGAAATTGAGGTCAAAGAAGCCGGCGGCGTCGCTTTCGGCAAGCTGGGGCCACGCGTTTTGATGAGGACTAGGGGCGAACGGCGCGGTGGAATTGGGGCGAGACGTGGTGGTGTTTTTAGGCGCTATGTCGACGCGAGCAATCCAGGCAATATCGCGGCCGTGCGCGGCTTCCACAGAGACCCCCGCACCTCGATGCCCGCGGAATCCGCGTCGAGTTGAATGACGAGGGGGGCCCGCTGCTCGGAAGCGCTGACGGTCAGGACTTCCCATTGGGCGTCAAGAATATCGGGATCGTCGGAAGTGACTTCGAAGGCGAAAAGCGTGACGAAGGGCTTTTCGAGCATGGAAGCGGTATCGCAGAGCCAAAACGCGCCGGCGTGACGGTTAGCGCCAACAATCATGCCAAATTCATCCAGCGTGAACAGGGCGCTGGCACCCAGTCGGCGGGCAGAGGCGGAGTCTGAGCGCGAAGAAGATGAGGAGGTCGATGAACTCACGGATTGGACGTGGGGAAATCAACGAACGTTGATCCACTCAGAAATCTTAGGAGAATTGAGCGGAGCGCACAATGCTAAACCCCGGCCAACGGTAAGTGTCGTGGGTCAACCGCTCAGGGTAGCGGCAGACGCTTGGACCCGAGTGGCGGTGGGTGATTCACCATCGAGCCACCGTTGCACGCGCCCGGCGAGGAAGGAGATATAAGGAGTTTGGTCGTTGAGACAGGGGACGTGTTGGAAGCTTTCGCCTCCGGCTTTGATGAACTCTTCCTTGGCCTCGCCAGCAATTTCCTCGAGGGTTTCGAGGCAGTCGGCGACGAAGGCCGGGGTCATGACTACCATGCGTTTTTTCCCTTGGGCGGGGAACTCCTCGAGCACCTTATCGGTGTAGGGGGTGCACCAAGGTTCGCCTGCGAGGCGAGATTGGAAGGCGATGGACCAGGAACCGTCGGGGAGTTGAGCTCGTTTGACGAAGGCGGCGGTGGTTTTGAGGACCTGAGCCTTATAGCACATCGAGTGAGCGGGGCTGCACGTGGAGCAGCAATCGGGGACCATCGTGCAATGAGCCTTGGAGGCGTCGCCGACGCGCAGGTGGCGCTCAGGGAGGCCATGGTAGGAGAAGAGGATGTGGTCGTAGGGGGCTTCGAAGTAGGGTCGGGATACTTCGTAGAGCGCCTCGATGTAGTCGTCGTCTTCGTAGAAGGGTTGAACGCTGGTGACTCTCATCGAGGGGGCAAATTTTGCGACGTCGGCGTAGACCTTTACCACGACAGTTTCCCACGAGGACATGGCATAGTGGGGGTATTGAGGGAAGAGGAGGACTTCGGTGATCCCGTCGTTCGCCATTTGGCGTACGACCGACTCGATGGACGGTGTGTGCGGTACCGCATAGCCAAGTAGACCGGAGTGGCATCACCGAGCGTCGCAGCCAGTTTATCCCGGACGGCCTGGGAGGTGACGACGAGCGGAGAGCCCGCCTCAGTCCACACCTCTTTGTAAGCTTCGGCGGATTTGGGAGCGCGGAAGCGCGTGATGATTTGATTGACCAAGAAGCGCCGCGCCGCGCCGCAGCTTGGCCGGTCGATCACGCGTTCATCGCCCAAGAATTCGCGCAGGTAGGTGCGCACGTCAGGGACGGCGGTGGAATCGGGGGATCCAAGATTTACGAGCAGAACGGCGCGAGTGGACATAGAACGCATTGATCAGGCTGGGGCGGCGGTTGTCAAACGGAGGTGTCTAATCGTGTTTTATACGTATTGCCGGATGGAAAAATGAAGTAACATCCCATCATCGACAAAACGGGGGATGTGGGGTCTGATGACAGAACCCTTTTTTAGTTAACCTCTTGATAGTAACCCATGGTCTTTTGTTTTAGGAATGGGAACGAATGGCGCGCAGGGAGATATGCGTGGAATGTTGGCAGGATTCGAAGACGTGCGGCAGGGGCCGCTCGGGCCAGTGTTGGGCGCAGACGCGCAGCAGGACTCTGCGCAAGAGGGCGCAGGTTGGCCAGGGCGTTGATGTTGCGGGTACGCGAGTGGTCTTCGCGCCAGCAGGCGTCGCGGCGCCAGTGGTTGCGGATCTCCACTCCGCCCCAGTGCCCGCGGATCAAGGCGAGCATTTGCGCAGGGCTGCGTTCTGCGGGTGCCAGGCTGCTGGCGTAGGCGCGTTGCTCGCAACTTTCGGTGAGGTCGCGTTTTCGCACCGTGGTTTTGTCCACGAGCACCAGGCTGTGCAGCCCGGGGTAGTCGGCTTGCGAGGGCGTGGCCACCACCACGGACACCCGCCAGGTGGTCACGCGGTCCCGACTCGGATCGGTCAGCTCAAAAAAGGGGGTGGAACGGTCCGGGCGCGCTGCACCAGCGCGCTCAGCTGGGGTTGGTTGCCTTTGATCTGGGGCACATACTCGCCGCCTTTTCCCACGATGGTGCGGGCCTGCTCGCGGGTGGCGTGCAAGGCGTCGCCGGTGTGACGATCTGCTCGTCCAACGACGCGGCGGCCAACACCTCACCGGCGCGGGCCTGTTCACTGCGCGAGGTGTTTGCCTTTTGATCGACGATGGCCAGGGCGACCGGCGCGCCGGTGTCGGCCTCGACCAGGCTGAGCACCCCGACCGCGTCGCGGATAAACTTTCCGTCCAGGGCGAGCGCTCCGGGCAGGGCACTGGCGTGGGCTGTGAGCCAGCGGTTGTGAGGGCCTGGGCAAAGGTCTCCGGATCGAGCCGGGTGAGCACGTCGTAAAACACGCTGTAACTGGGGGCCAGGCGGACCTTTTTGCCGGCCTCACGGGGCAGGGCCAGGGCGAAGCGCTGGTCTTGGTCGAGCAGGTTGGCCATACGAGCGATTGACGCGATGTCGCGCCGGCCGACCAGCAGCGCGAGCGCCACGATGCCAAGAACCGGACCGATCTTGAAGCGGGTGTTGTTGGCGCGCGGATCGGGCACGCCGCACCGGGCCTCCAACAGAGAGGGCAACGGGCCGTTTTTGAGCGGCAGGGTGCCGGTGGGCGCGCGGCGCAGTCCCGCCCAGTAGTCCTCGGGCAAAGCGGGGTCGGGGGCGCTCAGCAGGGCCTTGGCCGAGGGGTGCAGGGGCCGCAGCAGCCACAGGTGCTTGGGGTTTGCCGTGCTCGCGGTAAAAGTCGCCTCGGTGCCGTTCGTAACCCTGGCTGGTCCCGACCGGCTCCCACGCGGAGGCCTTGTAGCACGTGCCTTGGTAGGCCTCCGGGTCGGTGCAGGTCTCGGCTAGCAGCGACCGATAGCCGAAGCGTTCCTGCCAATGGCCCGGCAACGTGCGCACGGCCGCAGCGAGCACCTGGGTGGCGAAATGAGGCTCCTCGCCGCGCTTGGTAAGCAGTAGAAAGCGGCGGTTTTGCACCACCAGGGAAAGCCGCTCGACCCGGCGGGTCGCATCCCAGCCCACCCACCGGTCCCGGTCCTTGAGCGCGTAGCAGGCCGGACCCCACGCCAGCAGCGCCACACCGCCCGCCCCCCCTCTTTCGACAATCTGGCGCAGGTAATCGCCCACCGGATGCCCGGATCCCAAATAGGGCCGCTCGTGCAGCTGCGCGTCGAACCACTCCTGCTCGGCCGCAGTGGCCATGCGCACCTCCACGTTTCGATCCCAGTGCTTCTGCTCCGGGGTTGCGTTCGTCGCTTCCCTTTCCGTTTCACCTTTAGATTTCATCCCACTGAAACAGATCGAAAATCGGCCAAATGGTTTAGCTCAAAGTTACACCGCTTACCTGCAATCACTTCACCCGTCACGGGACAAGACCATGGCCTGCCAGCAGGGCACGTCGATTATTGATTTGCCCCACGCGGGAGCGGTGGGCTTAGGTCTGCCCCTTTCGTCTTAATCATGAAGCACACTCATCATTGTGCCCAGCTCACTTCGGCTGACATCGGCTCCACTTCCACCCTCGTCGGATGGGTATATACTATTCGCGACCAGGGTGGTATCATCTTCGTCGATTTGCGTGACCGTAAAGGGATCACCCAAATCAAAGTGGAGCCGCATGATAATGCGACTCTGGGCGAGCAATTAAAGCATCTGAAAGACGAGTCTGTCATCAGCATCACCGGTAAGGTTTCCGCTCGGCCGGAAGGCACTCAGAACGCTGGATTGCCTACGGGGCAGATCGAGGTGGTGGCAGACTCAATAGAGATTCATAACATCGCGGCGACCCCGCCGTTCCCGTTGGATGACGAAGGGGGCGACAAGGTGAACGAGGAGTTGCGGTTAACTTACCGTTACCTCGATCTGCGACGTCCGCGGATGCGCCGGAATTTGGCCATGCGCCACAAGGTGACGAAATCCATTCGTGATTACTTCGATGCCGAGGAATTCATCGAGGTTGAGACTCCATTTTTGTTTAAGAGCACGCCGGAAGGTGCGCGTGAGTATTTGGTGCCGTCGCGCATTCATGCCGGGGAGTTTTACGCGCTGTCGCAATCGCCCCAGCAATACAAACAAATCCTCATGGTCGCGGGGGTGGAGCGTTATTTTCAAATCGCGCGCTGTTTCCGAGATGAGGCTTTACGGGCGGATCGCCAGATGGAGTTCACGCAAATTGATGTCGAGGCGTCGTTTGTGGATCGCGAAGATATCTACGCGCTGTTTGAGGGCATGGTGAAGAAGATTTGGCGTGAAGCCGCGGGCGTGGAAATTGAGACGCCGATTCTACGGATGTCCTATCAAGAGGCGATGAATCGCTTCGGCGTCGATAAGCCTGACATGCGCTTTGGGTTGGAGTTGGTTGATTTCTCGGAAACCTTCCGGAACTCCTCGTTCAAAGTATTTGCGGGGACAGTGAAGGGCGGCGGGGCAATCAAAGCGATCAACGCCAAGGGTTTGGCGGATATCACGCAAGGCGAGCTTAAGAGCCTGGAAGATGCCGCCAAATCATTGGGAGCCAAAGGACTCGCATTCATCAAGGTGGAAGGCGGGGAGTGGAAGTCTCCGATTGTGAAGTTTTTCGCGGAAGAAGAAAAAGCCGCGCTGACGGAACAGCTTGGTTTGGAAGATGGTGACATCGTATTCTTCGCAGCAGCGGAATGGGAGCGGGCCTGCACGATATTAGGACGGGGGCGGCTCGATGCGGCGGCCCTATTGCAGAAAAGAGGTAAAATCACGATCCGGCCCGATGACTGGAAGTTCCTTTGGGTCATCGAGTTTCCGTTGATGACCTTCGACGGGGAGGCCGGTCGGTTTGTGGCGACGCATCATCCGTTTACCTCGCCGGTGCCAGAAGATATTGCATTGCTCGACACGGATCCGAAGGCCGTGCGGGGACAACACTATGATTTGGTGTTGAACGGCATGGAGCTGGGAGGAGGGTCAATTCGTATTCATCAACCAGCTTTGCAAAAGAAGGTATTCGAGGATGTGCTGAAAATCCCCCAAGACGTGGTGGAGAGCCGATTTGGCTATATGTTGAGGGCGTTCGAATACGGCGCGCCGCCGCATGGAGGGATTGCCTTTGGTCTCGACCGGATGGTTGCTTTGTTGTGTGGGACAACCAGTATTCGTGACGTAATCGCGTTTCCCAAGACCCAGCGCGGTCAAGATTTGATGGCACAGAGCCCAACACCGGTTACCGCACGGCAACTCAAGGAGTTGCACATTCAAACCGTCGTGCCGGAAACCGAGTAGATCTTATCAAACTCTGAGCTTATGTAGAGCCTGTCCCGCGGGCGCAAGTCGTTGATGATAAGCTGTAAGCGTGATAAAAAAGAGGCCTAAACCGGGAGTAAATCCTGGTTTAGGCCCAAAAACGGCGTCTATGATTGGGTGTGAAACTAATACACAAAGCCGTCGGAGATGAAATTGCCCAGCAGAGCTGGCTGCGTCCAGCGCTTACGACTGTCGGGCCGAACAAAGATTACGGGCAGTTTCGCGAGCAGCTCGATGCGGTGGACCGAGTGCGGCGAGCCAGCCACCTTGAATCGATGGCGATGGACTTCGCGCGGGTGGGCTTCGAGTCGGTCGACGCCGGGCAGCTGCGCAGTCGCCTGGAGTTCGCGCGCAAGGCGCTGCGGGTGAATGTGTTGCGTATGCTGTTGGGAAACATGCCTTTTCGGCAACTCTCGCGCACGATTGCATCGAGCGACTTGCTGGCCGACTTCTGCGGGGTGCGCACGATTGAGGGCATCAAGGGCGTTCCCAAGAGCGTGTTGGAGCGAGCTTCGCAGTGCTTTACCGCCGAACCGGTGCGGTGGATGGGTCAGGTGTTTATCGAGATGGTCGCCGAGGCGGACCGGGCGGCCGAACTCGGTCTGGCCGAGCCGCAGTCGATGGAGACGTGCCTGATGGACTCGACGTGCTGGCCCACCAACATCCACTTTCCGGTGGATTGGGTGCTGCTGCGCGATGTGAGCCGAACCCTGCTCAAGGCGGTGATCCTGATCCGCCGGGCCGGACTGCGTGCACGCATGCCGGCGGAGCCGGAGGTCTTCGCCCGACAGATGAACCGGCTGTGCATTGAGATGACGCACACCCGACGGCGTGCGAATGCCAAACGAGCGCACAAGCAGGTGCTACGCAAGATGAAGCGACTGTTGCGCACCATCGGTGAACACGCCCAGCGACACCGCGACCGCCTGGACCAAGAGTATGCGTCGACCCACACCTCCGCGCGACAGGCCGCTCGCATCGTCGAACGCATCGACGCGATGTTGGCTCAGATCAACCAGGCCCACGAACGCATCATCGGCGCGCGCGCCGTGCCCAGCGCCGAGAAGATCCTCCGCGTGTATGAGCCCCGATGTGCAGGTGCTGGTCAGAGGCAAGGCATCGGGCGAACTCGAGTTTGGTAACACCGCGATGATCAGTGAGAACGCGACCGGATTGATCAACGACTGGCAGATGTATCAGCAGGCTGCCCCCGCCGAATGGCGCCAGTTGAGCGAAAGGCTTTGATCGTCAGAATCAGTTCGACGTGAGCACGCCGATCACCGCCGCGGGCACCGACCGGGGCTTCGCGACCAAGCGGATGCGTCAGATCCTGGCCGCTGCGGGCATCTACGACGCGACCTGCCCGCGCGATCCTCAAGAACTGAAGCAACGTATGACGGAACCAAAGTTCGTCCAATTGCAACGCCGCCGGGCCTCGACTGAGGCCCGCATTGCCATCCTCAAGCAGCGTCAAGGCAAGCGTTTGCGAGCCAAGGGCTTTATGCACCGCTACTTAGCGATAGCATGGAGCGTCCTCGGCCACAACCTCTGGCTGATCGCCAGACTGCTGGCCGACCAGCCGCCACTGGCCCAAGCGACTTGAAGTTATCACCAAAACCACTCCGTCACGATGCCCAACCGGATCACCGGAGGGCTTCGCGTGGCTGCGCTCCGGAACACATCCGCATTGAGGATTCCGTCACGCAACGTATTTGCGTTTCAAGAGGTGGAATCCGCTCTTGCCGCTTCATAATCCTGTGAGCGAAAATCTCCTCCCGATCCTACGCACGAAAATCGGAGTAAATGGGACACGCTCTATCTACCGGCCGTATCCGATGGCGTGGATGAGCCCACCAAACCGCCATTTGCGCCCGATCTCAGAGGGAGCCAAGACACCGTGCTCGTGGTGGAGGATGAAGAAACCGTACGCCGTCTTGTGGGCACTATTCTTATCGACCACGGCTACCGGGTGTTGAGCTGCGCCGACGGAGTGGAGGCGATCGTCAAATTCAATGCCAATGTCAACGATATCGGTTTGGTCATCACCGACGTTGATCTTCCTCATTTGGACGGCGCTTTACTCAGCAACACCTTGCGAACGCTGAATGCCGATTTACGCATCATTGCCATGAGCGGATTCCCCAGTATGGCCGATTCTAAGAACAACGTGAATCAGATAAAAAAGATAGCCAACACGTTTATTTCCAAGCCCTTCACCGCCAGCGAACTTCTGGCGACCGTGTATCAAACATTGAACTCGAATGAGCCCGCCGGCCCATAAACTGACGCCCTGATCAAACCTAAAATACTGTTCTCAAGCACCGGGAATTGAAACACTTTGACCGTTATCTTTGCGCCCGAGCTGGAGAATAAACGGGCCCGCAATTTTGGCCCATTCGGCCGGAGAGGGATGAGCGTTTGCCGCTTCGCCAAACGCCGTCGCTAACATATCAGTCGCAATCACGCCGGGACTCAAGGGAACCGCCGCCATGGGATCCGGAAGCTCCTGCGCCATGGCCTGCGTCAATCCTTCGATCGCGTATTTGGACGCGCAATACGGGGCCACCTCGGGCGAAGTGCTCCTCCCCCACCCGGAGGAAATGTTCACAATCACGCCAGTTCCCCGCTCCACCATTTCCGGCACAAAAGCCCGAATCACGTTAAAGACTCCCGTCACGTTTACATCGATGAGTTTCTTGAACGCGTCGGATGGAACTTTCCACAACGGCGACGGCGTATTGATCAAGGCCGCATTGTTGATGATCAAATCAGATGCACCGTGCGTAGCGGATACTGTTTCATACCAAACATCCACTTTGTTGGCCTGCGAGACATCAACGATGTCAAACCGATGGGCCTCCGCACAGCCAAATCGCAAATCCAAGATCTTTTCCGGGTCGCGACCACAGCCAATGACCGTATGCCCCTCAGTCATATAAAAATCTGCCAACGCTCGCCCTAGTCCTTTCGAAACACCGGTAATCAGGATCTTCATGAAGAAGAAAGTAGCGAATAGCTCCCGACTGGTAGCGAGTAGAACAATGCGCCTTCCCGGCCTCGCCCGTGCCCTCCGCTGCCACGTGACATCACGCTATGCCACCCTACCGGCTTTGAAGGCTGAACTTGCTCAAACCTGCTTTACGGCAGGCATCCATGAGATACGCCACGGTCTTCAGCGGTGTGCTCTCATCGGCGGCGATTAACACCGGGATATCACGATCCACGTCACGCACCTGCTGGAGCAATGCTTCGATCTGAGTCTCTTCAACGACTTCTCCGTTGAATGTCATGACCCCTTCGTTGCTGACCCCGATCGTGACCGTCCCCTTCAACTCGTTTTTCCCCGCCGTTTCAACTTTGGGCAAAGTGATGTTGAGAGTCGAAACCGCTCGGAACCGCATCGTGACGAACGCAAAGAAAATCAACATCACCAACACATCGATCAGAGGGAGGAGATTCATCTCGGGCTGCTTACGACGGCATTGTGGATAGAGACCGCTCATCGGATCTCAGTTCCCCGACGATTTATCCGTAGCGGGTGCGCCCAGCACACGCTCCAATATGACGTCGAGCTGAGCCGCATAATTCTCCACTTTACGCTGCAACCAGCCCCCGCCCACGAGTGCAGGAATGGCAATGGTAAGGCCCAGCAACGTCGCTGAAAGTGCCAGCGCGACGCCACTCGAAAAAGCCACCGGATCCGGCAATCCTGTTTCACTTGTCAGTGAAGAAAACACTCGCAGCAAGGACCACACCGTACCGGTCAAACCCAACAACGGTGCCGCCGCGTAAATAATATCCAGATACGGCAACCCTCGCTCCATGCGATTGAGTTCGAGACGGGCAAAGGCCTTGACCGCATCACTGTCGTCATCATGACGCTCCGCGAACTCGATAATCCGCGCCAATACCGAATCACGGCCGCCCGCATAAGCTTTCCCATCCACCACTGCCTCCACCAAATCATCCGGCATGATCGCGTCACGACGGAGGGCATAGGCCCGCTCACAGATGATGAAAACCATCACCAACGAACAAAGCCCGAGTGGGTAGATCAGAATATCGGCACCTGCCAGAACGTCGATGAGCGCAAAAATCATGGGAGTCAGCGTCGGTTAAGACGCGGGAATTGAAAAAAGGTTCAGGAAAAGTTCCCCGAACCTCTCAAGACCGTCAAGCAGGTCAGCACCGAACGCCAATCAACTCGCCATATAGGGCAAACGACTGGCGAGCTCCTTCACGTGCGAGACCCCTTCATGCAATTCGGCAATCGCATCCCAGCGACCGTTGAGTAACGCATCGCGCGCCGAGTGACGAATCTCGGCCGGAATACTCTCCGAGCCGTAACGAACTACTTCTGCGTCGACATCAATGGTCACCTCAATCGAAGGGTCGGCTTCGATCGCCGCCGATATTTTGGCTATATCTCCACGAGCCGCCGTCGCACAGGGAATGCCCAAAGTGGTGCAATTACCGAAGAAAATGTCGGCAAAATTCTCGGCCACGACCCCGCGAAATCCATATTTCTGAATTGCCTGCGGGGCATGCTCCCGCGACGAGCCACAACCAAAATTCGCCCCCGAGAGCAAGATGGTCGCGCCATTGAAACGTTGGTCATTCAGAGGATGAGGCTTATCGTTCCCGTCCGCATCCTTGCGCACGTCGTAGAACAAGTATTCCCCCAGTCCGTCAAAGGTCACGCACTTCATGAAACGCGCCGGAATGATACGATCAGTGTCAATGTCGTTTCCGGGCACATTCACAGCTCGACCCGATATTGATGAAAATTTTGCTAAAGCCATTTTGAAAATAGTTGGCCCACGGATCACACGAACGACCGGGGTAGAATTCCCGAATGTTCGAGCATTCTGTGATTAAAATTAAAAACTAAACTGCGGCTTGGGCGGCGTCAAGCGGCTAGTGCACAGTCCTTTTGTGTAATAATAGCATGAAAGACTTCAGCAGGAGACTGTCCGTCGAGCCCGATGCGAGAGCGATTATTGAGTAGCCACTCCGCTTTGGCGATTTGGCCTTTGGTGACGGTGTTAAAGTCGATGCCTTTAGGGAAGTATTCCCGGATCAGACCGTTGATATTCGCGACCGCACCGCGCTGCCAAGGGCTGTGTGGATTGCAGAAGTTAGACCGCCACTTTTGTGGCAAGGGAGACGGCGGCATGTTGGGCCATTTCGCGGCCGTTGTCGTAGGTGAGGGTCTTGCGCAGGTGAGCGGGCAGGCGTTGAAGGCCCGGATGAGAGCGCGGGCGACGCTGATCGCGTCTTTGGCGCCGCCCAACGGGACGATCATCACGTAGCGGGAGACCCGTTCGGTGATGACCAAAATGGCGGTGCGATTGCCCGCACCCATGACCAAGTCGGCCTCCCAGTGTCCGGGCATCTCCCGGCGCTCCACCTCAGCGGGTCGCTCGCCGATATTGATCGCGCCCGGCAACTGGCCCGAGAGCTTGCCCTTGGCACGGGGGGCGGGACTGCGCCGGGGCTTCTTGCGCCGCAAATAAGCGATCAACTTCTTCTTAACCGCGCCTTTGGAGTGGACGTAGATGAAGTCGTAGATTGGTTTCGTGGCTCACGCGTCGGGTCAGATCAAGGCCATGACGTCGTCTCAGGGCGACTTCGATTTGCTTGGGCGTAGCGCCGGTGGCAAACAGGGCCAACACCTCGTCGCGCAAGGCGGGCGTGTCGGCGACTTTGTTGCGCACGGCGCGCTTGGGCCGACGGCAAGCGCGAGTCTGCGCATCCATGCCGCTGTAGCTGGAGCGGGTGATCTCGCGATTGACCACCGAGGCGTCGCGGCCGAGGGCGGCGGCAAGCCGAGCGCCGCTTTTGCCCTGGGCCAAACCGGCATGAATCGCCTCGCGTTCCTTGGCGGTGATGCGCCGTTGTATTTTTGCCACCACTCCAAATCCTCCGCTCTGCGCCCACGACGCCAGCGCGGAGTTTTTCCCAGAGAGAGGACGACCGGCCCGGCTTGGCGGGCCGGTCGTCCTCTCTCTGGCTTGTGTATAGCTGCTCACCGCTTCCTTCCTGCGGCCTGCCGCAACCTCAATCCCGCCAATCATCAAGCCCAATATCAAACGTATAGTATTCATTATAGTGCATTAGGAGAAAGGGAACCACTCCCTCTCAGCCTGTGCACTCAGTGTTGGACTGCGGCTTGTTCGCCGACTTCAAAAACCTCACGTGCATCGGCGATATGCCCCGTCGCGGCCGCGGCCGCGACCATCAGCGGACTCATCAAAACCGTCCGTCCCGTGGGAGAACCCTGCCGGCCCTTGAAGTTTCGATTGGAGGAGGAAGCACAAAGTTGATCGCCGATGAGTTTGTCGGGATTCATCGCCAGACACATCGAACATCCCGCGGCACGCCATTCGAATCCCGCATCCGCAAACACCTTGTCGAGACCCAGCTGCTCGCATTGGGCAGCCACAATTTGTGACCCCGGCACGGCAATCGCCTTCACTCCTGCCGCGACCTTGCGTCCCTCCAAGTATTTGGCGACCTCTTGAAAATCAGAAAGCCGGCCGTTGGTGCACGAGCCGATGAATGCTACATCAATCTCGGTGCCCTTGATCGGAACGCCCGGTGCCAGCTTCATGTAAGCCAGCGCTTCTTCGATCGACGAGCCTTCGTCCACCGTCTGCGCAGTTTCTGGATCCGGAATGTTTTGTTCAATCGAAATCCCTTGTCCCGGATTGATTCCCCAAGTCACGGTCGGCGCGATGACCTCAGCATCAATCACAACGACGTCGTCGTAGGTGCAGCCAGCATCAGAAGAGAAACCGCTCCAGCGTTCGACTGCGGCTTCCCAATCTGATCCCACCGGCGAATAAGGCCGGCCCTTCAGATAATCGAACGTCGTATCGTCAGGATTTACGTAACCCACCCGGGCGCCTCCCTCGATCGACATGTTACAGACCGTCATACGCTGCTCCATGCTGAAACTATCGAACAACGAACCGGCATACTCGTACGCGTATCCGGTGCCGCCGTTGACCCCCAATTGAGCAATGATGTGCAAAACTACGTCTTTGGCGTAAACCCCTGGCCCCAATTTGCCGTTAACTTCAATACGGCGGACCTTCAATCGTCCGAGCGCCATGGTCTGGGTCGCCAATACATCGCGAATCTGGGTGGTGCCAATACCAAACGCGATCGCTCCAAATGCACCATGCGTCGACGTGTGAGAATCGCCACATGCGATCGTGGTACCGGGCTGAGTAATCCCCTGCTCCGGACCCACGATGTGCACAATCCCTTGTTTGCCGGTACCGCGATCAAAAAACGTGACGTTGTTGTCCGCACAATTTTCCCTCAACTCGTCCATCATCGCTTGAGCGAGTGGATCACTGTAAGGCTCCACGAACTGATCAGTAGGCACGATGTGGTCGACCGTCGCGAACGTGCGGGTCGGCATTAAAACCGGAAGGTTCAGGTCGCGCAGCATACCGAACGCTTGCGGAGACGTTACTTCGTGAATCAAGTGAGTGCCGATGAGGAGCTGCGTTTGGCCGTTGGCCAAGGTGCGCACCGCATGGGCATTCCAAACTTTTTCAAACAGAGATTGAGCCATGGAATGGGTGACAGGAATGGAACAGTTGAAAAGAAAAACAGCGAAGGTCGCAAGGGAAGCTAAGAAATCACAAGAAAACTCTTTGCGATAGTCACGACCTCCGCGGTTAACACAACTGGAGCGTGTCCCATTTACCCTGATTTTGGAAGGGGGGCAGGAAAGCCGATTTTTTGAGCGGATTTCCGGCTACCAATGGCGGATGTAGGCGCGCGTAGATGCAATTTAATGGCTAAATTGCAGTGTCGCAGCAGTCAGTGCCTGGATTGTTTCCATGAAGGAACCTCCGGCAGCCGGTTTATTGTTCATCGTTGGAGTAGGCTTGGTGGTTTTAGGCGGCTTGGGCCTGCGGTGGTTGGTCGGCCAGCAGTCGGGCGATGAGCCACAGGTTGTGACCGAGGATGCTCCAGGCTACCGTCAGGTAGCGATTCGTGAAGCCTCTGGCACTCAATCGCTTGCCTTGGCGTTGCTTGATGATGGCGATGCGGGCTTCCGTCGAAGTCCGGCGATGTTGGAGCGCCACGAACTGCGGCTCCTGCATGCGCCGTTGCAGTTGCGGCGGATCGCGGGGGCAAGTGGCGTCATAAATGTCGGCTTCGGCCAAGCGTTCGCACAGCCGTTTGGTCGAGAAGCCTCGGTCGGTGCTCGCCGCTTTGATCGGGGTGCTCAGGTCGAACTGATTCTGGCGCTCGAGGCTCTGGTCGAACTGACGCCATTCGGCCGGAGTCATTCCCTGATACAACTGCCAATCGGTGATCAACCCCGTCACGTTCTCACTGATCATGAGGGTGTTGCCAAACTCGACCTCGCCGGACGCCTTGCCCCGGACCACGGTCTGCACGTCGGGTTCGTAGACGCGGAGGATCTTCTCGGCGTTGGGCACTGGTCGCGCGCCGATGATGCGTTCGTGGGCCTGTTTGATCGCGGCCGGCAGTTGCTCGAGCCTGGCGTCGATGCGCGCAATGATGCGGGTGGCCTGGCGCTCACTGAAGCGGGTCCGGGCGTAGTCGGCGGCGAGGTGGTCGCGGTGGCGGCAGGCGTGCTCGCCGATGGTGCGCAGCAGGCGTTTCATCTGGCGGAGCACGCCCTGGCGGGCCCGCTTCGCATCGCGGCGCCGTCGGCTGTGGGTCATCGCGATGCACCACCGATTCATCTGCTTGGCAAAGACTGGCGGCTCGTTCGGCATCCGACCCCGCAACCCCGCTGCACGGAGCAGTTTCACCGCCTTGAGCAGGGGGTGCGGCTCACGTCGCGAAAGAGCACCCAGTCGACCGGAAAAGGGATGTTGGCCTGCAGGCAGGTCGAGTCCACCAGGCACGTATCCATCGGCTGCGCCGCAGCCAGTCTCAGTTCGCTCGCCCGGTCCGCCTCACCGCACATCTCGATAAAGACTTGGCTCATCCTGCGCACCTGCCCGGCGGTGAATCATTTGGACGCACGCTCCCGCACGCTTTCTTTGGGAGATCCCCTTGATGCCGTCGATCCGGCGCGCTCCGCAAAAGTCGGCCAACAGATCGCTGGAGGCGATGCTCAGGGAAAGGTTACGCAAACTGATGTTTCCGCGCATCATGCGCAATACCTGCACCCGCCGCGCCTTGCGCGCGAACTGCAGGTGGCGCGGCAACCCGGCCACGTCGTCGCCCCGCCAGTTTTCCCGGGCAAAGTCCACGGCCATCGCTTCCAAGTGACTGTTAACCAGCAACTGGTCGAGCCCCGCCAGTTGATCGCGAAACGCGGCGTAATCTTTGTTGGGTCCGATCGGAGTCAGGTCTGGACGCAGCCAGGTTTTCAGGACAACTTCCGGGGCGACAGCTTCGGTAGTATTGTTCACATCAAATTATACACGCCGTTTTTGTGCCGAAACCAGGAAATCCTCCCGGGTTCGGCCTCTTTATTTTTACGCTACCTCCTCTTTTCCAACCTCTTGCGCTTGTGGGACACGCTCTAGCTCAACTCATCGGCACCGACCTCAACGAACTCTCCCATGGTGCCACGAACAGGCCAAACCTCGCCTCTCCATCGCGCCCGGCTGTCCAGTCATCCGCCCGGGCCCTCGCCCACCACTAATCGCAACTCGCCGCCCTGGTGGAGCGAAACCAAAATAACGCTCCACCAGCCTGACTCAAATAACACTCAGTTGCGGTCGTAACACGATGTCCTCCACCACCGTGCTCCGACTCAGCTGGTAAATATCAAAAACGCGCGCGCGACATCCGCCGTCGGCATCATGCGATCCCAGTCGACTCCACTCGCCTTCCCACGAAGGCGAAACTGTGGCGCCGGGATACACCGTGCAAACCCGCATCAATTCCGCGCGCATCACCTTGGAAAGTCCGGTCACCCCGAACTTCGCCGCGCAATAACCCGCTCCGCCGGGATAAGTCTGCTGCCCCGCGATCGAGCTCATGTTGAACACATCGCCTCGACCGCGCTCTACCATGCCGGGGACAATCGCCTTCGAAACCAAAAACAAACTGCGCAAATTCGCCGCCAGCAATCCGTCGAAATCCTCCACCGACATCGCCAAAAAGTCCGTCGGGTAGAACTTGCCTGCATTATTGATCAACACATCGACCCTCTTGAATCGTCGGGTCACCGCCCCGCCATCTCCGCCACCGCCTCGGAATCGGATTCATCGCAGACAAACGTCGCCCCCAACTTCACACACGCTCGCTCCACTTGCTGCAAATTGGACGCATTGCGCGCCACCAACGCCAACCGAACGCCTTTAAGTTCCTTGGCAAACGTCTTTGCCATCGCCTCCCCAATTCCCTGGGAGGCTCCCGTAATCAAAACTACTGGTTTAGGCATGGTGGTGATAATTGGTATTCAGCATGGTAAGGTGGACCCATGAAGTTGGACAGGAGGGATGATTAAATCCCAAAGGAGTCCAATATGTCGAAGAAACGACGTGCCTTCAGTGCCGAGGTCAAAGCGAAAGTAGGGCTCGAAGCCCTCAAGGGAATCGAGCCGATCCACGTAATCGCGCAGCGTCACGAGGTGCATCCGGTGCAAGTGAGTCAGTGGAAGAAGGAGGTGTCCGAGCGGTTGCCGGAGGTCTTCGCGAAGCCCTCGGCGCAGGTGGGCGACGAGATCGAGCGGAATTGCAAAGAGAAGGAACTGTATGCGCGGATCGGGCAGCTACAGATGGAGCTCGAGTGGCTCAAAAAAAGTTGGCGCATTTGGGGAGTAAGGAGCGCCGCAGCATGATCGAAACCGAGCATCCGAAGCTGAATGTGGCCCGGCAGTGCGAACTGTTGAAGCTGCCACGCTCAACCTACTACCACCACCCGAAGCCACCGAAGGAAGCGGACCTGGCGTTGATGAAACAGATCGACGAGATCTACCTCGAGTCACCGTTCTTTGGTAGCCGCCAAATGACCCGTTGGTTGCAACGCGCAGGACACGTGGTGAACCGTAAACGGGTGCGACGATTGATGAGATTAATGGGACTCACGGCGATCAATCAAAAACCGAGTCTGTCGAAGACAGCGGCCTCTCATCAGATCTACCCGTATCTGCTGCGAACGCTGAAGGTTGAAAGGTCGAATCAAGTGTGGGCAACAGATATCATCTACATCCCGGTGTGCGGTGGCTTCGTTTACCTGTGTGCGGTAATCGACTGGCACTCGCGGATGGTGCTCGCATGGGAACTGTCCAACACGCTCAATGCGTCGTTTTGCGTGCGAGCGGTGCAGCGTGCGATAGCGATTTACGGCAAGCCGGAGATCTTCAACCCTGACCAAGGCTGCCAGTTTACCAGCGCCGAGTTCACCCAGCCATTGTTGGCCGCCGGCGTGCGACTGTCGATGGACGGCAAAGGACGGTGCTTGGACAATGTCTTGGTCGAACGCCTGTGGCGCAGCGTCAAATACGAGGCAGTCTATCTGAAACGCTATGAGACGATGGTCGAGGCCCATGCCAACTTGGAGACCTACTTGCTGTTCTACAACGACCGACGACCGCACTCCGCCCACGGCCGCCAAACACCATCCGAGGTCTACCACGCACAATTCGACCAAGCCGCCGCCTGACGGCGGCTATCCGAGCGGGGAAGAAGCCGCGCTTCCTCCCCTGCTCCCCTCATTATCTTTTATTCTTGATCAGAAAAACCAGAAACCATAACTATAAATCCGCCCGACCTGTCCAATCGACGGGGCCCACCTCAGTATCCGCACAAAGTGCTTTGGATCCAATCGTGCCTCCAATTTACACATCGTCTCGCGCATCAGTTGTGACTTGGTGCCCACGTGAAACTTCATGTAGTCCCCCCCTCCGCTTCGATCCAATCGATCTCTTCCGGCTTCAGAAAAAATATTTCGCCCGAAGACTTCACCACAATTCGGTCGTTCAGTCCTCCCGTTTCCTCGAGTGGCGACGCATCGGCCAGCTTCGCAATCAACTGATCCACTTTCGCGTTAAGATTCGAGGTCTCACGTGATCGCAAAGCCGAGCGCATTCGGACCAGCGTTTCTTTAAACCCATTATCATCAAATGGTTTCAATAAATTATCGACCGCGTGCACTTCAAATGCCCGCAGCGCATGTTGATCATACGCAGTTATAAAAATGACCAAGGGGCGCTCCTCAAGAGACAGCTTTCGTAGCACATCAAATCCATCCCCTCCCGGCATTTGTACATCCAAAAAAATCAGGTCTGGCTTCGTATCCCGCACCAGTTCAATCGCCGTCATCACGTCCCCGGCTTCCCCCACCACCTCGATGTCCCGCTCTCCCCTCAACAGCAATCGCACCCCGCGCCGAGCGGCGGGCTCATCATCAATGACCAAGACTCGGCAGGTGGAAGCACTGGAGGAAGGGACGACTGACATCGGATAAATCGACTGAGGATTAAACTAAAACTCGAGGACTCACACGCGACACGGCAGGACAATGGAGACCGTCGTTCCGTGGCCGGGTTCACTTTGTAAGACCAATTGACTGCAGGCGCCGTAAATGCGCTTCAAACGTTCCCGCGTATTTGAAAGTCCGATACCCTCGCGAGAACGTTTGATCTGCGCATTGTCGATGCCCACTCCGTCATCGCTTACCTCCAGATGTAGCCGGCCATCCACTACGCTGCCCGCCACGCGCACATTTCCTGGTCCGTTCTTGGGTGCCACCCCGTGGAGAATCGCATTCTCCACCAAGGGCTGCAGCAACAGATTCGGCATGAGCGCCTCCAAAGCCTCCGTGGTGATCGACGTATTCACCGACAACCGATCCGCAAATCTCATCATCTGAATATCAATATAACGCTCCAAAAACTCCATCTCCTGCCGCACCGTCACTTCCTCCACCCTCGAAGTATCCAACGAAATTCTCAACAGCACGCTGAGCTTGGACAACAGACTGACTGCCTCATTATTTCGCTCTTCCCGCACCAACACCGCAATGGTGTTCATCGTGTTGAACAGGAAATGAGGGTGTAATTGCTGCTTCAACGAACTCAGTTCCGTCTGCACCAGTCGTGACTCCAACTGAGCCGCCTTGATCTGCTCATTCTTGTATTTTCGATAAATCTCGAACGTGTAGCCCCCGAGAATGATCGCCCAATAAAATACCACATCGATCAGGTTGCGGCCGAAAAAATTGTTCCATGCCACCGTCCAGAACACGTCCATCGGTTCGCCCTGCCGCACCATGACAAACAAGATCCGCGCCAAAAAGTAGCCCGACATGATCACCAAACTCAGACTCAAGTGAAATCCGACTCCCACAAACCACTTGCCGCACCGTAACGGCACCAAGCTCCGCAATCCCAATACCACCGGCGTGAGCAACGCCCACAACGCCACCCGCGCATACTGCGAGGCCAATACATCGCCAAACGCAATCTCCGGCCGCATCACCCGCACCGTGAAGTAGACCTCCGTGCTCAGGATCAATCCCACCGCCGTCCAAACGGCGATCAAAGCAATCCATTTTGTGTAACGCGATTCCATCATCAGACCAATCCGTTTGACGTGTCTACCTGGAGGCGAAAGGGAAAGGAAATGCGATCAAACCTCGTCTCACGGCGATGATCAACTGTTGCTGCCCGCTCAATTTTGCCTCCCACCATACCGCGCCGCCTGCGCTTCTGCTTCGATTTTTCCTCCTCCGTCCAGATCTTCCGCCCATTGTCCTGCCAGTATCAGTGCCCATAATGCTCCTTTCGCCGCCAATCCGGCCAAAACGCCTCGCCGCCGCTCCGCATCCAGCCACCCGACCACCGGTCTTCGATCCGGCACGGTCACACGCAAGCCGACCAACGCTTCCTCCGCTTGCAGCGTCCTCCCTGTCAAACGCGCCGCCACCGCCCGCAATCCGGCCTGTCCGGCCTCCGTTGCCACCAAGCGTCAATCCCCCCGACCAAAAGTAGCCCCGACTTTCACGCGACCGTCTCCCAAGGGCAGCACTCACTGTCCGTCATTCAACACCTCATCCTCCGCCAGTCCATCGATCACGCCTCTCAATAGCTCCCCTTTAGAAAGCTCCCAATCTACCCCGAGTTCGACCGTCTCCGCGGACTCCGCCCCCACGCACCAAATCACCCGCCCGTCATCGTCCATCTGCTCCACTTCTGCCGCCGCCATCCTTCCTTCCCGTAAAATACCACGCTCCTTCCAACGTGTCCGCAACGACATGATCAACCGCGCGGTATCCACTTGGATCGCCCCGCGCAGCCACATCCCGTCCGCATCGACCGCTTCCACCCAGCACGCCACTTCGGGCCGATTCAAGCCGCGCCTCGAACCGCTTACGCTCCGCCTGATCCCGAAACACACGTCGCAATCGCATCTCCCGCACCAACGGCTCCCCTAACGTCTCCTCCATCGTCCGGTACTGGGCCAGCACTGCATCCCGCCATTCCGCAAAACGCCAGGTGGGCACCAGCCGGCGGCCGGTCACCGGACTCACCAAACCCGCCCCTACTCGCGAGGCCTCCTCCTCGTGGCCGCGATCCACGATCTCAAAAGCAATCCCACGCCGGTCACACGCCCAGCCCAACATAGATCCCGCCAACCCTTGGCCCACGATGGTCAGCGCTCCAGCCATGATCGCTTCGTCGTCCACTCGAGCGCCTCACCTTCCCACTGCGCCATCTCATTCGGCCATCGCGTGCTCATCGATCGCGAAACGCCAACGCCGCCCCCACGATTCCCGCGCCGTTCTGCAACTGCGCCGGTACCACTTCCGCCGCCACTTTGACGTACTTCATCCACTTTGCGTGATCCGCACTTATCCCGCCGCCGATAATAATCCGGTCCGGATTCATCACGGTAACCACCAGTTGCAGATAAGTGTTCAACCGGCCGCCCCATTCCCGATACGACAAACCTTTCTGGTCCTTCACCGACGCCGCCACCCACCTCTCCGCCGCGCGTCCGCGCATCGGCAAATGCCCCAGCTCCGTGTTCGGCACCAAGTGACCGTGGTAAAACAATCCACTGCCCACGCCTGTGCCAAAAGTCAGCATCAAGACCAAACCGCGGTGGCCCGTTCCGGCCCCGTAATGCATTTCGGCCAATCCCGCCGCATCCGCATCGTTGATCACATGCACTCGCCGCTTCGTGGTCTGCTTGAACATGGCGTCGACATTCGTGCCCACAAAATCGCGGTGCAAATTACCCAGAAACGGGATCACCCCGTCCTGCACGACCCCGGGAAACCCACAGCCCACCGCCCCGCGTCACTTGAAATGCCGTACGATCTCCGCCACCGCCTCCGCCATCTCCGGCGGCCGCCACTTCTTCGGCGTCTCCACCCTGAATGCCGCCTCAATCAACTCCCCTTTATCCAAATCTACCGGTGCGCCCTTTAACGCCGATCTCCCGATATCAATCCCCAAGATTTTTATAAAATTCTCCTTCTGAATTTAATCACAATGCCCACTCGGGCCATGCACATGACCGTGTTCGATCTCTGCCGCCGAGGCCGCTCGCGTCTCCAACAGCTCCACTTCAAAAGTCAGATCCACTCCCGCCAACGGATGATTCGCGTCCAACAAAACGCCATCGTCCTCCACCGCGACCACCGTCACGACCGGAGCCCCACGATCCGGCGCGGTCTGGAACTGATCCCCCACCTTAAACTCCCCCTCCACCGGCAACACATTGCGCGGCACCTTGCGCACCTGCTCATCATCCCGCTCCCCGTAAGCCTTCACCGCCGGGACCGTGATCGTCGTCTTCGCCCCCGCCTCAAACGCCCGCAGCTCCTCCTCCAATCCGTCGATGATCATGCTCGCCCCTTCCAAATACGCGATCGCCTCTCCACCCGTCGACGTATCGAGCAAATGCCCCTCGGGATCTCGCAAAGTGTAGTGAAAAGTAACGACGCGGCGTGCGGGTGAACTCATGACGCGGCCAAGCTCGTCGCCGTCCCGTTTCGAGCGCAACTCTCGATTTCCCCTCCCCTCCGCTTCCTGGGACCCATTTGCCTCCCTCTCTTGCTGCGCCCCAACCGCACTGCACCGCGTGAACATCAACACCCCAGTATAGCGGGAGTTAATTAGCTATACGAAACAAAATAGTAGTGCAGGATGGGTGCATGGCCCGCCCTATTAATCCGCTAATCATTAATGCCGCGCAGCATCAAGAACTTGAACAGATGATCAAACGCCCGACCACGCCGCAACGGGAGGTCAGACGGGCGCGCATCGTGTTGTTGCGGGCCGAAGGGAAAAGCCAGGAGACGGTGGCTGCTCAGATCGGAGTGAATCGTCCGGTGGTGGCGAAGTGGGAAAAGCGATTTCGTGAGGCAGGGTTGGCTGGATGGGCCGAAGCGAGACGTTCGGGCCGGAAGCCGAGTGTGGATGTGGCGATTCGCGCTCAGATCGTCACTGAGGTCACGCAACCCCCGGCCGGGCGCACCCGCTGGTCCTCACGGGCGATGGCCAAGGCCAGGGGGTGTCGGCCCACACCACCGTGCAGCGTCTGTGGCGGGCCAACGACCTGAAGCCCCATTTGCGACGAACGTTCAAGTTGTCGCGTGACCGGAACTTTGAGGCCAAGTTTTGGGATGTCATCGGCTTGTATCATGAATCCGCCCGATCGGGCCTTGGTGCTGTGTTGCGACGAGAAAAGCCAGTGCCAGGCGCTTGAGCGCACCCAGCCGGGCCTGCCATTGGGTATCGGGCACATCAAAACCGCCACCCACGATTACACCCGCCACGGCACGGTCACGCTCTTCGCCGCCCTCGGCTATCTGGACGGCAAAATCATGCGACGCACCGCCTCTCGGCATACCCACCGCGAATGGCTCGGTTTCCTCCAGCACATCGATGCGCAGGCACCCGACGGCTTGGTCCTGCATCTGATCATCGACAACTACGCCACCCACAAGCACGCCAAAGTGAAAAGCTGGATAAAGTGGCGCAATCAGCGCCATGCCAAAGCCCATGGCGTCGAGCGCATCGCACTGCACTGCACCACTGCACTGCACTCCAACATCCTTCTTCCTGGTTGAATCTAGTGGAGCGCTTCTTCCGCGACCGCACCGTCGATTGTATCCGCGATGGCAGCTTCACCAGCGTTCGAGACCTCACCAACGCCATCGAAACCTACAGGGCCGCACGCGACCTCGAACCCACCCGCTACGCTACACTTGGAAGGCCGAAGGCTCCGCCATCCTGGAGAAAATCCAACGCGCCCGCACCGCCGCATCCCTTCATTCAGTATAGTTCATTAACTCTCAGCACACTAGCATCCTGATCGATGCTGCCGGCCTCAAAAGGGCGGCGTCAAGCGGCTAGTGCACAGCTTTTTTTGCATAATAGCATGAAAGACTTCAGCGGGAGACTGTCCGTCGAGCACGATGCGAGGGCGATTATTGAGTCGCCACTCCGCTTTGGCCTTTGGTGACGGTGTTAAAAGTCGATGCCTTTAGGGAACCACTCCCTCTCAGCCTGTGCACTAGCTGCTTGACGCCGCCCTCGGCGGTCTCGCCTCAAGCACTGCCACCACTCTGGCCTTCAGCCGCCGCAGTAAAGACGACCCCGCCATCAGCAGTTTGTCACATAATACGTGACAAATTGCCGAGGTCCAATGGCATGGTTGGGGTTGCGCCAACCCTCGACCGGTACACGCTGCGCGACATGTCCGGCCCTGTTTCCGTCTCTCTGCAAATTATCGACTGGGCTCGAACGACCTACCCAGTGGCGATCGAGCGGCAGCGCGCCATGGTGGCCGACCGCATGGCCGGGATGATTCCGGACACCTTGGTCTTCACGGAACATGACCCGGTCTACACCGTCGGGCTGCGCACCGGTGCCGCCGCCAATGTACTCTGGGATCCGCTCCAACTGGCCGCTCAAGGCATCACCGTCGCCGAAACCAACCGCGGCGGCGACATCACTTACCATGGCCCCGGCCAGATCGTTGGTTACCCCATTGTCGATCTCTCCGCCGTCAAAGACTTGCACGCTTACTTGCGATTCCTCGAAGAAGTCATGATCCGCGCCGTGGCATCCTTTGGCCTCGTCGCCAACCGCCGCGAAGGTCTGACCGGCATCTGGATCGGATCCCGAAAAATCGCCGCCATAGGCGTCGCTGTACGCCGCTGGGTCGCCTACCATGGATTCGCCCTCAACGTGTCTCCCGACTTGAATCACTTCGCCGGCATCGTCCCTTGCGGAATCGCCAGCAGTGAGGGCACCGTGACTTCTCTGGCATCGGAACTGCCCAACGCACCGTCCCTGGCACAGGTGCGCGAGGTCTTGACCCATGAATTCACCACCCTTTGGCCGGAGTGCCTCACTCCCTCCGCTCCATGATGATCTCCGTGTTACAGGCCTCTACAGGATCGCTCATACTTGCAGAATATCCGTGTTTATCTGGGTTCATCTGTGATTAACTCCCGCTTCTCCGACTCATGGACCTGAACGACACTACGCGTAAACCTTCCTGGCTTCGTGCCAAATTGCCTTCCGGCCCCGGCTACCAGGCTGTGCGTAAACTCGTGGACGAGCATACCCTCCACACGGTTTGCCAAAGTGCCCAGTGCCCAAATCTCGGTGAATGTTGGTCCCGCGGCACGGCCACGGTCATGATTCTGGGCAACATTTGCACCCGCTCCTGTAATTTCTGCGCGATCCAAACCGGCCGTCCCACCGAATACGACATCGCCGAACCCGCCCGTGTCGCCGCTGCCGTGGCCAAGATGAATCTCAAGCACTGCGTCATCACCTCGGTCGCCCGCGATGAACTCGCCGACGGCGGCGCCGGTATCTGGGCCGCCACCATCCGCGCCGTGCGACACCGCAATCCCGATACCGCCATTGAGGTACTCGTGCCCGACTTCAAGGGTCGCCTTGACCAGGTCGACACCGTGCTCGACGCCAAACCCGACATCTACAACCACAACGTCGAGACCGTCGAACGCCTGCAGAAACCCGTCCGCGTTCAGGCCCGCTACGAACGTTCTCGCTCTGTTCTACGCCACGCGAAGTCCCGCGGTTTCACCACCAAAACCGGCATCATGCTCGGCCTCGGCGAGCGCCAGGAAGAGATTGAACAAACCTTGCGCGACCTCGTAGACGATCAGATCGACATTCTAACCATCGGCCAATACCTGCAGCCCACCGCCCGTCATTGGAAGATCGACCGCTGGGTCCACCCTGACGAGTTCGCCCACTGGAAGAAATGGGGTCTCAAACTCGGTTTCGGCGTCGTCGAAAGCGGTGCCATGGTGCGCTCCTCCTACCACGCCGACGAGCAGTCCGAAAAATACACCGGCGCCGACCACCTCAACACCATCAACGCCCTCGCCGGCGCGTAAGGTTCGACGCAGGCCGTGCGGGGGGAGTCGACCGGGACGGAGCCTCCCTCTAGCGCCAGGACCGGTCCGCCGCTTCCGCTCTGGACTGCGCTAGCCACGATGCGATATCCGCTTGGATCGTTTGTGCCTGCTCCGACACTTCGACTTCGGTGCGAGGCACCTCAGTGGGCGCATGAACCGAAACCCCCAGCCAACGCATGAAGGCGTTGAATTCTGCCTCGTCACTCACGAACTCATACCATTCGTAGGTGTAGGTCGTCTCAGCCCGACGGGCACTCCAAATGCGTTGAACGTCCTTTCCATAGGTAGAGCGTGTCCCATTTACCCTGATTTTGGAAGGGGGGCAGGAAAGCCGATTTTTGAGCGGATTTCCGGCTACCAATGGCGGATGTAGGCGCGCGCAGATGCAATTTATGGCTAAATTGCAGTGTCGCAGCAGTCAGTGCCTGGATCGTTTCCATGAGGTAACCTCCGGCAGCCGGTTTATTGTTCATCGTTGGAGTAGGCTTGGTGGTTTTAGGCGGCTTGGGCCTGCCTGCGGTGGTTGGTCGGCCAGCAGTCGGGCGATGAGCCACAGGTTGTGACCGAGGATGCTCCAGGCTACCGCCAGGTAGCGATTCGTGAAGCCTCTGGCACTCAATCGCTTGCCTTGGCGTTGCTTGATGATGGCGATGCAGGCTTCCGTCGAAGCCCGGCGATGTTGGAGCGCCACGAACTGCGGCTCCTGCATGCGCCGTTGCAGTTGCTGCGGATCGCGGGGGCAAGTGGCGTCATAAATGTCGGCTTCGGCCAAGCGGTCGCACAGCCGTTTGGTCGAGAAGCTTCGGTCGGTGCTCGCCGCTTTGATCGGGGTGCTCAGGTCGAACTGATTCTGGCGCTAGAGGCTCTGGTCGAACTGACGCCATTCGGCCGGAGTCATTCCCTGATACAACTGCCAATCGGTGATCAACCCCGTCACGTTCTCACTGATCATGAGGGTGTTGCAAAACTCGACCTCGCCGGACGCCTTGCCCCGGACCACGGTCTGCACGTCGGGTTCGTAGACGCTGAGGATCTTCTCGGCGTTGGGCACTGATCGCGCGCCGATGATGCGTTCGTGGGCCTGTTTGATCGCGGCCGGCAGTTGCTCGAGCATGGCGTCGATGCGCGCAATGATGCGGGTGGCCTGGCGCTCACTGAAGCGGGTCCGGGCGTAGTCGGCGGCGGGCGTGCTCGCCGATGGTGCGCAGCAGGCGTTTCATCTGGCGGAGCACGCCCTTGCGGGCCTGCTTCGCATCGCGGCGCCGTCGGCTGTGGGTCATCGCGATGCACCACCGATTCATCTGCTTGGCAAAGACTGGCGGCTCGTTCGGCATCCGACCCCGCAACCCCGCTGCACGGCGCAGTTTCCCCGCCTTGAGCAGGGGTGCGGCTCACGTCGCGAAAGAGCACCCAGTCGACCGGGAAATGGATGTTGGCCTGCAGGCAGGTCGAGTCCACCAGGCACGTATCCATCGGCTGCGCCGCAGCCAGTCCCAGTTCGCTCGCCCGGTCCGCCTCATCGCACATCTCGATAATGACTTGGCTCATCCTGCGCACCTGCCCGGCGGTGAAGCATTTGGACGCACGCTCCCGCACGCTTTCTTTGGGAGACCCCCTTGATGCCGTCGATCCGGCGCGCTCCGCAAAAGTCGGCCAACAGATCGCTGGAGGCGATGCTCAGGGAAAGTTTACGCAAGCTGATTTTCCCGAGCATCATGCGCAATACCTGCACCCGCCGCGCCTTGCGCGCGAACTGCAAGGTGGCGCGGCAACCCGGCCACGTCGTCGCCCCGCCAGTTTTCCCGGGCAAAGTCCACGGCCATCGCTTCCAAGTGACTGTTAGCCAGCAACTGGTCGAGCCCCGCCAGTTGATCGCGCAACGCGGCGTAATCTTGGTTGGGTCCGATCGGAGTCAGGTCTGGACGCAGCCAGGTTTTCAGGGCAACTTCCGGGGCAACGGCTTCGATAGTATTGTTCACACCAAATTATACACGCCGTTTTTGTGCCGAAACCAGGAAATCCTCCCGGTTTCGGCCTCTTTATTTTTACGCTACCTCCTCTTCTCCAACCTCTTGCTCTTGTGGAACACCCTCTACTTAACATAGCACGCCTCCGCCCGTATTTATCATGTTGTCCAGAACCACCCAGCTGGCCCTCGTCGTCCTGTTCTCCTCTTCTCTTCATGCCGCCTCTCCACCGGAACTTGCTTTGAAAAAAGGGGAATCTTTTACCTATCGACTCAGTTGGGGGATCTTTGGCAAAGCCGCTGAGCTCGTAGTATCCGCCGACGAAGATCCCGACGCGCCTGAACTTCAAACGCGCATCACCATGGCCACGTCCACCCGTGGCGTCATCCGAGCGCCTATCCGTTCGATGTAGTTTCCCTTTCGCGCTATGAAAACCTGTCCGGTCGGCTCTTGGGCGCTGACGCGACCACGGATACCCGCACCAAGCAAACCCGCGCCTCCATCCATCTTGACTACGATCGCGACATCGCGATCTACACCGATCACCTCCGGCCGGACCGCTCAACCGACGTCGAAATGCCGCGTCTTGCCCCGGTTGATTTTCTGACCACCCTCATCCAAACTCGCCATTGGAACATGAAGGTGGGTGACCGCCGCGAAGTCTCCGTTCTATTCGACGATGAATTTTATGAGCTCGTCATCACCGCCGAGAAAATCGAGACGGTAAAATCTCCTTGGGGGAAAATCAAAGCCCTGCGTCTTGTCCCCCGCATGGAGGAAAACCCCAAGGGTATGTTTCGCCGCGGCGGCGAAGTTCGCGTATGCGTCTCCCAGGACGGACAACAACTGCCTCTCCGTTTTGAAGTAAAACTCAAGGTTGGCACCGCGCTGGCCATCCTCACCAAATACGAAGAAAATGCTCCGTCCGCCTCGGCTTCTGCCTCGGCATCGACACCAGCCCAGCGCGACTAGCTGCCGTCCACGAGAACCCAGCGCAGTCGCCAGGGCTTCGCCGCCCATTCTGGTCCGGCGTAAGCCACCCCCACGCGCGGCCCATCAACAATTTACGTATCCTTCACGCGGATACCTCCATCCTCCAACCTCATCCCACTCGCCCTGCTGGCGGGGAGTCCATTAAACCGTCGATCCACCCCCAACGCCTTGGTCAGGCGCCCCGGTCCAGCTGTCCCTTTCACCCCGCGAATCAGTACGGCCGCGGGGTAGCTCACGGGCCCCGTGACCAGATTCAGCATCTCGTGTAGCCCGTAACACAAATACACATACCAGTGCCCGGCTTCACCAAACATGACTTCGGTTTGCGGGGTTCGACCGTTGTGCGCATGACACGCTTTGTCATGCGGACCATCATACGCCTCGACTTCCGAAATCACCGTCCGCGTCTCGCCCCCTCCCTATGCATCACCAACACGTTGCCCAACAAATCTCGGGCGCACTGCAACGTATCACGAGAAGACCAGGCAGTTGGCAGCAACAGATTCGACATGACTCGCTCCTCTCAACGCCCTCTGCGCGTGAATGGCAACGTCGAGGTTGCCCACCGGCTTTGATTGCCGCACGCTCCGTGCCTCCCCTATGTCATCCCCTGTTCTGACCATTACTCCCAACATCCTGGCTGAAACCACCTGCACCTACGCAACACCGCTCGAACCGGGAACCACTCAACGTGCGTCCCAAAACACGTTTCAAGTCGGCGGCAAAGGGTTCAATGTCGCCAAGATGCTGCATCGCCTCGGCGTTCCGGCCCAAGCCATCAGCTTTGCCGATGGACCTCCCGGTGAAGCGTGCCGCCATTGGCTCGAACACCACGCGCTCTATGCTTGGGAACTTTTCGATCTTTCCCATAGCTCCCGGAGCGGGATGGTTGTGCGGGCTCCGTCGGGAAAGGAGACCACTTTCCTCGGACCCGACACGGTTCTCGACGGTACCGCCGCTCAATCCGCGGCGGTGTTTCTCCAGAACCTGCCGGCTTCCCTGCGTGTCGCGCTTTGCGGCAGTGTTCCCGGCTGGAGCAACCGTGCGCTCACCCCACTGCGCCGTGAATTGGAAAAGCTCGCCACTGCCGAACGCCTCATCGTCGACAGCTACGGCCCCGCCTTGATCTCCTTGGTCGAGTTCCCTCTGCCTCTCGTCAAAATCAATCGCACCGAATTTGCCGCTCTCATGCAAGAGGTCGACTTGCCGCCCGCCGCCGCCGCCGCCCAAAGACGGTTTCCCGTCCACCGTTGGGTCATCACGGACGGAGCCCGTCCCACTGAGTATACCGACGTGCATGAGTCCGGCCATGTATCGCCTCCCGATGTTGCCGAGGTCTCCCCCACCGGGTCGGGAGATGTCTTTCTCGCCACCTTATTGGAGTTGCAGGGAAAGCCCGGCCTGCCTTGGCGAAACGCCTTGGTTCAAGCCAGTCGCTACGCGGTTTTGAATGCCGCTCATCCTGACATTGCCGAATTTGAACTTCCCTCCTAACTTGCGGTCCACGCAGACACGCGTCTCGAACTCCATTTTAATACTCTCCCCATTCGCGCCATGAATAAGAATGTGATTATCGCCGTTTTGGTCCTCCTCCTCGCCATCGTTGCCGGGTCATTTACGTACCGGGGCTATCGACAGGAACTCGCTCGTACGGTCACCGCCGAAAAAGTCGCCGCCGAGCAAGCCGAGGAAGCTAAACGTGAAAGTGACGCCCGTCGTCGTCTCGAAGCAGAAGCCCACCGCCTGGCGGCCCTCAAAGCCCAACAAGAAGCTGAAGCCTCCGCTGCTGAGCTGGCCAAACTTCGCGCCGAACAAGCCGAAGCCGCTAGCCTCGTCGCCGAGACTCAAGCCCAGGCTGCCGCCGACCGTCTCGAACAACTCCGCCGCGACAAGGAAGTCGCCCAAGGCGTCGCCCGCCAACGCGCCGCCCTTCAAGTCGAAATCATCCGTCGCGAAGCCGCTCAAAAACAGGCCCAGGCGGAACGTGCAAAACACGAAGCCGTCGAGCGCGAGTCCGCCCGCCTGGCCGAACTGCGCCGCGTTCAGGTCGAGGAGGTCGAAGAAGAAAAAGTCCGGCGCATGCTACTCGCTCGCCCCGTATTGCCACCCAACATCAAACGGCTTCAACATGAGGTGCGTCAGGTGGAAATGATCAACGCCAGTGGCGGCGTAATTATTCCCCCCGGACACGTCTCCCAAGCCTTAAATTCCTTCGAGAGTCAGGCCTGAGTCTTCGAGGGATTCACCGCCTCCCAGAACCGACATTCCAACGCAAACTCTGAGACGTCCTCGGACTCCGTTGCGATTTCACTCCGCAGCGCATCGCGTTCCCACCCCCCTCCCGACTCCGCCAGATCTTCCCCGATTTCATCCCGGGTCGGGATGTGGATGAACACGGGGCCATGCGGACCGGAGACCAGGCGATCACCGAATTCAGTCAGTTTCTCATCCTGATCGCCCGCTGCCCAACGGGCAGCCTCCGACTCCCCCCCCCCCCGGGCCTCCCACCGCCCGATCATGAGTGGTAAATACCAACCGCCCTCCCGGTTGCACCACTCGCCGTAACTCTTGTAACGCCTGCCTCCGCCGGTTCCGTCCGGGGATTTGCATCAGACCATTAACCCCAAAATCACGCCATCAAACATCCCGTCCTCAAACTTCAGCGCAGTTGCATCCGCCACCCGTAGCGGCACCGCATAGTCCAACTTGCTCGCCAATCGACGCGCCGCTTTGATCATTTCCTTTGAATAGTCGGTTCCCAATACCCGCCGGTAACCCAACTCCCACAAACCCAGCGCTATCCGACCCGCTCCGCATCCCCCGACTTCCAATAGGGTCTGCTCCGGCTGAAAAACCCGTTGCAGCACGATTTCCTCTGAATGCCACAACCCAATATCAACCGCCGCCTGCGTGTAGTAGGCTACAACTTCATCGTGACAGAACAGGGCTTTAACATCATCCGCGGTAAGTGCTTGCATCGTCGTCCGACATGAATCCCCTCAATTCAGTTGGCGAGCGGAATTTGTCAAAAATTGGCCTTGCCTGCCAAGAACCAAAACTTCTTAGTTCGTTCCTTGTACACATGAAAGCGACCATCACAACCCAAGGCCAGCAGTTCGCCGTAAGCGAGGGCGACATTCTGACAGTAAACCGCTATCCAAACACGGAAGCCGGTGCTACGGTTGAGATTACGGACGTTCTGTCCTCGGGCGAGGGCGCTGACTTCAAGCTTGGCACCCCGCGTCTTGATGGCGCGAAAGTGACCGCCAAGATCCTCGAAAACAAACGCGGCACCAAGGTCATCGTCTTCAAAAAGCATAAGCGTAAAGGCTATCACAAGCAACGCGGCCATCGTCAGGAGCTGTCGGTCATCAAGATCGAATCCATTAGCGCCTAAGCACAAGCAGCATCCAAAACCCTAGGAGATAATCAAGTCATGGCACACAAAAAAGGTGCAGGTTCCACGAGCAACGGCCGCGATAGCGCTTCCAAGCGCCTCGGCGTGAAAAAGTTTGGTGGCCAAAAAGTCATCGCCGGAAACATTTTGCTGCGTCAACGCGGCACCAAGTTCCGCGCAGGTAAAGGCGTCGGCACCGGTCGCGATTGGACCCTCTTCGCTCTGAAGGCCGGCGTGGTCGAGTTCGACAAGGCCCACCGCAAGATCAACATCGTTGAGGTCGCTTAAACTTCGATTGAGCTTTTGATTTTTCTAGGCGCCGGACTTTTCGCCCGGCGCTTTTTGTTTTGCCCGTTTCCGACGTCCTCGCCTGAGTTCCCTCCGTGGCAGACCTCGAACGCTTGCAGCAACTCCGCCGCCAACGCGCCGTCATCGCCGAACACTTGGCGGGCTGGATCAACAAATCGCTCAATCATCATCCCTTCCCGGCAACTCGGCCGGTCTCCCATCCGTACAGGCATGCACCATCTGCGCTTGAGGCGTCTGCTCGTCCGTTTTCACCGGCCGCCGGCCCCGCCTTGACCACCCCGCCCGAAGCCATTCTGGAGCAGTAGATCGAGGACCCCGACCGCTCAGAACCTCAACTCTCGAAAACCAGGTGCTGGCTCCTCTTCGCGAGGGTTATGCGGATCCTCTGCGGTGGTGCCACTTGGGCCATTTTCCATTTCTGGGGCTGAGGAAACGGGTCTCAACCCTTCACTTAACTGACCACCGGATAGCTGCCCAGCCACTTCACCATGGGGCAGAACGCACTGAGCTCCGTTAACGCTTCCTTCATCATGGGGTCGTTGTAATGACCGCTGACATCGACAAAGAAATAGTAGTCCCACGGCCGCCGTTTGCTGGGCCGTGATTCTATCTTCGACAAGTTGATTCCTCGCTCCGCCAACGGCATCAGCATCTTGAGCAACGCGCCTGAGTGGGAGGCCGCTTGGTCGCCCAACGATACCAGATAACTTGTCATATCCCGGCCGTGCCCTACCGCGCCGGCCGGCTTTTTTCCCAGGATAAAGAACCGCGTGGTATTGTCGCTCTTGTCTTGCACGTTCGCCACTACCACCGGGACATCAAAGTGTTGCGCCGCCAATTCTCCTGCAATAGCCGCCGCTCCGCTCTCCGCCGCGGCGATTTCCACTGCCCGGGCCGTGCTCGACGCATCAATCAACTGCGCGTGAGGCAAATGCCTCTGCAACCAGTTTCGGCACTGCGCCAAAGCCTGATCCTTTGAATAGACTTTGGTAATTTTCTCCAGTGGTTGTCGCGAAATCAGCGCATGCGAGATCTCCAAATAAATCTGGGCGACGATCTTCAAATCGCTCTCCACAAAGTTGTCCAAGGCTTCCCGCACGCTCCCCTCCGTCGAATTCTCGATCGGAATCACCGCATAGTCGGCTTCTCCTTTTTCCACCGCCGTGAACAGGTCGGCAATCGTGCCCATCCCTTCATAGTCCACGCTCGCGCCAAATTTTTTGATTGCCGCCACATGCGTATTCGTAGCTGCAAGACCGAGATAGGCGATTTTTGTCGGTTTCTCCAACGCAATCGCCGCTGACATGATCTCCCGGTAAATCGCCGCCAACGCCTCGTCCTTGATCGGTCCGTCATTTAAGCCGCACACCTTGCGCAGCACTTTGTCTTCCCGCTCCGACGCGTAAATCGAGCCACCACTGCTGCGTTTTACTTTACCAATCTCTGCGGCCAGTCCGAGCCGTTCATTGAGCAAACGCACAAGCTCGTGGTCGAGCTGATCGATCTTCTGGCGAATGGGTTCGAGGGCATCACTCATCTTCAAATTAGCTTTCCGATTTCGGTTCTTTTGACTCCGTTTCGTCTCCCGGCACCTGATCCGCTGAATCAGGCATTTGCCCGACCTCTATCACCCGCAACATCCGTCGAATCCTCACCGTCCTCGCTTTCGGCCGCTTCCGCGGATTCCACCCTCGTAGACGCGTTTCCTTCCGAAACTTCCAAATACGCTTCGTCCTGCATCGGGGATTCGCCTTCCTCCAAAGGCAAACCCATTTCCTGATCGCCCGGCGTCGTCGGATTCATCGCATCCTTCAACCATTCATCGATCTGCCGTGGCGACAGCACATCGGAGGCGGGCAGCTCCACCAGCGACTTGACGCCCACAAATTCCAGGAATTTCTCCGTCGTCCCATACTGTAAGGGGCGGCCCGGTAATTCCGCTCGGCCGGTGACGTAAATCAACTCTCGCTCCAACAACTTGTTCAGACCGGCATCCGCCGAAACTCCGCGCACCGCCTCGATTTCGCTACGCGTCACCGGTTGGCGGTAAGACACCACCGCCAAGGTCTCGAGCGCCGATTGGGAGAGTTTTGCTGGAGGCGGTTCATTACGCAAAGCCCTTACCCACCGAGCATAACGTGGATTACATACGATCCGATAGCCCTGAGCTCCTTCGACCAATAGATAAACGTCTTCCGTTTCCCGTAGCTCGATTTCTAGGGCCTCCATCGCCTCCCGCACTTGAGCTGCCGTGACCAATTCGGGCACACTCTCATCGCTTGAACTCTCCTCGGCATCTACTTCGGGCACGTCATCTGCGCCCGGCGACGAGGTATCGGCCGGCGCCTTCGCTTCGGCCGGCGGTGGAACCCGCTGGTCATAGTAACGTGAAAACACCGATTGGATGTCTTTTATGGACAGCGGTTGCCCCGAGGAGAAAAGCAACGCTTTGAGAACAGACTGGAAGTGGAAAGCCATGCGAACGAGAACCGAGATTCCGGGGGGCACCTCCGTTCGAAGCAATGCCGAAAAACACCGCTTGCGAGTCGCAGGCCGATTTGCTGATGTCGTGTCCTCTCTCATGAGCGATTCGCCCTCCATCCCCCGCCTTCATTCGTCCACCGTGGTCGACGGCAACGATCGTGCCCCTGCCCGTTCGATGCTCCGCGCCGTTGGTTTCTCCGACGAAGATTTCACTAAACCTCAAATTGCCGTCGCCTCTTCCCCGAGCGACATGACGCCGTGTAACGTCCACCTTGGGGATCTCAGCGAAAAAGCCCGTCAAGGCATCGCCGAAGCCGGGGGCAAACCCGTCTACTTTAACACCATCACCGTGACCGATGGGATCAGCATGGGCACCCAGGGTATGCGCTACAGTTTGGTGTCTCGTGAGGTCATCGCCGATTCGATCGAAACCGCCGTCGCCGCCATGGGTTTCGATGGATTGGTTGCCATCGGAGGCTGTGACAAAAACATGCCCGGCGCCATGATCGCCATCGCGCGCCTCAATCGCCCCGCCGTCTTCATTTACGGGGGCACCATCCTGCCGGGGTTTACCCCGGGCGATTGCAACAAGGAGAAACCCCTCGACATCGTTTCCGTCTTCGAAGCCGTCGGCAAACACGCCAAGGGTGAATTGGATGATGCGGGACTCAAGGAGTTCGAAAAATCGGCCATCCCCGGCCCCGGTTCCTGCGGCGGCATGTACACCGCCAACACCATGGCCTCCGCCATCGAGGCCCTTGGCATGAGCCTGCCCAACAGCAGTGCCCAACTCGCTATAAGCGAAGACAAACGCCAGGACTGCCTCCGCGCCGGCGCCGCCGTACTCAAGATGCTCGAAAAGGATATCAAACCGCGTGACATCATGACTCGCGAGGCCTTCGACAACGCCATCGTGACCTGTCTCGCCCTGGGCGGTTCGACCAACCTCATCCTTCACTTGTTGGCCATCGCTCACGCCGCCGACGTCCCGCTGGCGCTCGACGATTTCAAAACGATTGGCGAACGTGTCCCACTTCTCGGTGACCTCAAGCCATTCGGCAAGTACAACATGAGCCACCTGATTCGGATCGGCGGTATCCGCCCGCTCATGAAGATGTTGCTCAATCGTGGCATGCTTCACGGCGACTGTCTGACCGTTTCCGGCCAAACCCTCGCCGAAAGCCTCGCCGACGTAAAACCTTACGGTGTCTATCCCACCGAACAGGATATTATCCGCCCGTGGGACCAACCCATCAAACCGGAGACCCATCTGCGCGTGCTCCACGGCAATCTCGCCCCGACCGGTGCCATGGGCAAGATTACCGGCAAGGAGGGACTCTACTTCAAGGGCACCGCCAAGGTCTACGAGAGCGAGGAGAATGCCTTGCAAGGCATTCTCCGTGGCGATGTCGTCAAGGGGGATGTGGTGGTCATTCGTAACGAGGGGCCCGTCGGCGGGCCCGGTATGCGCGAAATGCTCTCCCCCACCGCCGCCGTGGCCGGTCGCGGGCTGATCAAGGAGGTTGCGCTGATCACCGATGGTCGCTTCTCGGGCGGGAGTCACGGGTTTGCCGTGGGTCACATTACTCCCGAAGCCGCCAATGGAGGGCCCATTGGCATCGTGCAAACCGGCGATCAGATCGAAATCGACGCGGTAAAAAACACCATTTCCCTGCTCATCCCCGACGAGGATTACGCCGCCCGGATGGCCGCCTTTGAGCCCACCGGACCGGGTTCCACGCGAGGCGTGCTCGGCAAATACGCCAAACTTGTGGCCAGCGCCTCCGAAGGTGCTGTGACCGACAAGAATTTATAATCCATTCAAGGCGCAATCTTCACCGATTGCGCCTCATTTATGCTCTGCCTCACCGCATCGCTCCCTTTCACTCCCCTTTCCTCTAAATCCTTCAGTTGTTTTCACCATGTCCTGGGATCGCTTCAAACAACACTACCACCCTTATCCGGAACTCGGGCTCGCGCTCGACCTCAGCCGTTTGCCCCTGCCGGACGACTTTCTCGCTCAACACGAGTCCGCCATCCAGTCCGCTTTCCAAGCCATGGCTGAACTTGAGGGCGGTGCTATCTCCAATCCCGACGAGGGACGCATGGTCGGCCACTACTGGCTCCGCAACGCCGCCCTCGCCCCCACCGCCGAACTGAGCGCCGCCATCAGCGATACGCTCACCCAAATCAAATCCTTCGCCGCCGACATCCACTCCGGTGCAATTTCCGGCCCTCGGGGCGCCTTCACGCAGTTGCTCGTCGTGGGTATCGGCGGATCGGCCCTGGGTCCCCAATTCGTCCACCACGCCCTGGGGCAACCGGATACCGATAAACTCGCCGTCCACTTTTTCGACAACACCGATCTCGACGGCATGGATTACGTTCTCGGTCAAATTGGCAACGAACTCGCCCAGACGGTGGTCGTCGTAATCTCCAAATCCGGAGGCACCGCCGAAACCCGTAACGGCATGCTCGAATCTTCCGCTGCATTCCGCGCGGCCGGACTCGGCCCCGCTCGTCACTTCGTGGCCGTAACCGGTGACGGTTCCAAGCTCGATCAAGTCGCCGTGGCCGAAAACTGGCTCGCCCGTTTCCCCATGTGGGACTGGGTCGGCGGCCGCACCTCGGAACTCTGCGTCGTGGGACTGCTGCCTGCCGCCCTGCAGGGCCTCGACATTGATGCCATGCTCGACGGCGCCGCCGCCATGGATGCCGCCACCCGCTCGACTGAAACCTCCGCCAACCCGGCCGCCCTCCTGGCGCTTGGCTGGCGCTTTGCCACCGATGGCCGGGGGGCCAAAGACATGGTGCTGCTGCCTTACAAAGACCGCCTTCTCCTCTTCTCCCGCTACCTGCAGCAACTCATCATGGAGTCGCTCGGCAAGGAATTCGATCTCGCGGGCAACATCGTCAATCAGGGCATCGCCGTCTACGGCAACAAGGGGTCCACCGACCAACACGCTTACGTGCAACAACTCCGCGAGGGCGTGAACAACTTTTTCGTCACGTTCATCGAGGTCCTCAAGGATCGCGACGGCTCTGCCCTGGAGGTCGAGCCCGGCATCACCTCGGGCGACTACCTGCAAGGGTTCCTGCTCGGCACTCGCGACGCACTCAGCGAAAAGGATCGCTGGTCCGTCACCATCACCGTGCCCGATGTTTCGCCGCGCACGATCGGCATGCTCATCGCTCTGTATGAGCGTGTGGTCGGCCTCTACGCGTCCCTCATCGGTATCAACGCCTACCACCAACCGGGCGTCGAAGCTGGCAAGAAGGCCGCCGGGGAGGTCATCAAACTCAAAAGCAGTCTGCAGGCCGCGCTCGCCGCCGCTCCCGGAGAATCCTTCACCCCCGATGCCTTGGCGGCCAAAGTATCCGGCGACGCCGAGATCGCCTTCAAGGTCCTCGATCACCTCGCCGCCAACGGCACCATCACCAAACATTCGGCCAAGCCTTGGTTCGAGAGCACCTTTTCTCTCTAGGCTCGATCACTCCACTCCGATCGCTCTCGACCCGCCCACCGTCTTCCTCCGATGCGAAACCTCACGTTGATTCTCTGCGTGCTCGCCTTGACCGGCGCGGTGGCGTCGGGATCCCTTTTCTTCATTATCGGCGATAGCAAACAGCAGCTCTACCGCCAGCTCACCAACGCGCCCGCCCGGGCCGATTCCCTTACCGCCGAGCTCGCCGCGGCCGATCAAACCAGTCAGGCACGTCAAACTCGTATCCACGATCTCGATGCTCAACTCGCCGCCTCCAAACGCGAGTTGACTGACGTTCGCGACGAGACCGCTCAGCTCCAACAAGCCCTGGATCTCGCCGCCCAACAGTTTGCCCAAGCCTCGGCCGATGCGGAGCGTTTCCAGCAGGAATCCATCGTCGCTCGCCGCGAATTGCAGTCCACTCGCCACCAGCTGGCCGCCAGTGTCTCGACCTCCGAAGCCGCGCGCTACCGCGCCACCATCGTCCAACTGGAATCCCACATTGCCGATCTCGAAGATGCTTCCGCAAAAAAAATCGCCCCTGCCTCCTTGGTCGCGGAACGGGCTCATCATGCGCAGGTCGTGGGCGTGGGACCGCAGAACGCATTCGTGGTGATCAACTTCGGCCAAAAGCACGGCGCCGTGCCCAATCAACAGTTCCATATTTCCCGCGGCACCGATACGCTCGCCAGGGTTAAAATCAGCGCCACGAGGGATAATTATTCGATTGCGCAGATCTTACCTCAAACCCTCTCTGGCAAACTACGTAAAGGCAATGCTGTCACCCTTACACCTTGATACTATGAAACGCACCCTCCGCCTCCTTCTCACCCTCGCCGGGATCGCCGGTTCATTCGTCTTCACCGGTTGCACCAGCCAAACCGAAGCCGACTCCTCCATTCCCTGGAGCCGCCCCGCCAACTGGGAAGGTCAAGTCCCGGGTATGGGCACGAGCAAAGGTTCCGGCATTCGCTGAGCCTTCTCCCCATTTTTCACTCGCCATCCGGCGCCTCCGGGCGCCGGATTTTTTTATGTCCGTGAACACGTCCCTCACTCCCTTGCCTGGCCACCTCTACGTGGTCGCGACGCCCATCGGCAATCTCGCCGACCTCTCCGATCGCGCCCGGGCCATCCTCGGCGCCGTCGATTTGGTCGCCTGTGAAGACACCCGCACGACGGGGGTGCTGCTCACCCGCCTGGGCCTGCCATCGCGCCCTGGTCCCCTACCACGATCATAACGAGACCGCCGCCGCCGAACGCTTGGTCGAGCAACTCCAGGCCGGCCAATCCGTGGCCGTGGTCAGCAACGCGGGTACTCCCGCTCTCAGCGATCCGGGTTTCCGTATGGTTCGCGCTTGCCGCCGTCTCAAGCTGCCCGTCGTGCCCGTGCCTGGTCCTTGCGCCATTCCCACTGCATTATGCGCCGCCGGGCTGCCCACCAACGGTTTTCTGTTTGCCGGATTTCTCCCCCCCAAGTTCGCCGCTCGCATCACCTTTCTCACCAAGTATTCGGATTTCGACTACACTTTGGCGCTTTACGAGAGTTGCCACCGTATCGACAAATTCAGCCACGAAATCGTCGCCACGCTCGGCCCTGATCGCATCATCTGCATCGCCAAGGAACTCACCAAACTTCACGAAACCTTTTGGGTCGGTCCTGCTGGGGACGTGCGCGATCAACTCGCCCAAGCCAGCCGCAAAGGTGAATTCGTCGTCCTCATCGCTCCTGCCTCCTTCTCCCTATGAAGTCCGCGTCTCCCTGCGTCGGTCTCATCGACGTAGGCTCAAATTCGATTAAAGCGCTCATCGCCACCCGTGAACCCGACGGTCGGCTGGTTTCCGTGGATCACCTCACCTTGGACACGCGCATCAGCCAAGGCCTCAGCGCAGCATCCCCTCGCCTCAGCGAAGCTGGGTTGACCGCTGGCGTGCATGCAGTGGAGCAACTGTTCAACCTGGCCCAATCCCACCACGTGACGTCGTGCACCGTCGTCGCCACCAATGCCGTGCGCGGCGCCAGCAACGGCGCGGAGTTCGCGTCTCGCATCTTGGCGAGCACCGGGTTGCCCCTTCGTATTCTTTCCGGCGACGAAGAGGCCCGCCTCATCGGCCGCGGCCTGCTCTGTGATCCAGCCTTGTCCCGCTGGCAGGATTTCCACGTCTTCGATCTCGGCGGAGGCAGCCTGGAATGCCTTTCATTTCGTGGTCGTCACCTCGTCCAAGCCCACAGCCTGCCCTTGGGCTGCGTGCGGCTCAGCGAGCGTTTGGTGGATGATGTGACCGCGCCGTGGTCATCGGAGTCAGATCAAAAGGTGCGCGACCATGTCACGAAATCTCTGCAAGCCGCCTCACTCTCCTTTACTTCCACGTCCGCCTCCACGCCGGCGGTCTTTTGCAGTGGCACCATGACAAGCGCCCGCGCCATTCTCGCCGAAGCCGAGGGACTCCTCCCCCATGAGATCAATCCTGTCCTCGGCACGGAGCTGCTTGCCGCCATCCTCAAAAAAATCGGGGACCTGCCTCTTCTCGCCGCAAGACTCACCATTCCCGGGCTCCCCGAGCGTCGCGCCGACATCATGCCGACCGCCTTGGCCACCGTACTCGCCCCTCGCCGACTACGGCCACTTCGAGGCCTTCCAGCATTCCCTCTACAATTTGCGCTGGGGCCTGGCCGACGAACAACTCCCCTCCTAGCGTCTCGTCAAACGTTGCGCATTCCCTCCCACACGCTCCGAGTTACTCGGCTCGCAATACGGTGAGTAGCGTTTGAAAGTCCTCCGGTAATGGGGCCGTAATCTCGACATCGTGGCCGGTCACCGGATGCCGAAACTTCAAATACGTCGCATGCAGCATCACCCGTGGCACCTCGAGATTCGGATACTCGAGCGGGCGCCATCCATACGTGTGGTCTCCCAACAACGAGTGCCCGATCGACTTCAAGTGCACCCGGATCTGATGCGTCCGGCCGGTGTGAATATGGCACCTAAAAAACGTCACCCGCTTGCGGGGAAACGCGTCCTCCACTTTCCAGTCGGTTCGGGCCGGTTTGCCGTTCTCTCCCGTGGTCATGCGGTGACGATGGTGCGAATCACGTGAAATGCTCCGCTCGATGCTCCCGCTGCGTAGCTGCGGCACCCCGCTGGCCAACGCCAAATATTCCTTGTGGAGATTCCGTTCAGCAAACTGTTCCGCCAGCCCCCAATGGGCGGTATCTGTCTTGGCCACGACGATCGCACCCGTCGTATCTCGGTCCAATCGATGCACGATCCCCGGCCGCTCCACGCCTCCGATACCACTCAAACTCCCCTCACAATGCGCCAGCAACGCGTGCACCAAGGTATCTCCTGCCGTGCCGGCTCCAGGATGCACCACCATGCCGGCCTCCTTATTCACCACCAGGAGGTGCTCATCTTCGAATAGGACCTGCAAAGGAATAGCCGAGGGGGTCAAATCCATCGGTTTCACTTCGGGCAAGGCATAGCTGATTTCCTCGCCGGCATGCACTTCGTCCTTCCGTGCCAGCACCACTCCACTGCGTTTCACCAATCCGGCATCGATGGCGCGCTGCCACGCCACCCGACTATGTGCCGGAAACGCCTCGGCCAGGGCTTTGTCGATCCGCTCACGTCGAACCGTATCCGGTACTTTGAAAGATTCAGTCATGATCAATGTCGGCCAGTTCCGCCAACCAGGCCTCCTGGGTTGCGTCGTCAACCAGGGCCAGTTCGAAACCATGCCGCGCCAACTGCACCAACTCGGCTCGAGAAAAACCACGGTGCTCCGCCAGCGCCACGTATTCGTCATTTACTCGGTTGCCGAAAGAAATGGCAACTCCGCCTCAAAGTGGCCAAAGTCGCGAAACTTGAAGTCCCACGCCCACGACGCCGGCGGTTGCGCAAACTCCGGCCACACCTGCTGCAACAACTCCAGCGGCAAGGTCCCTTCGAGGTGCAAATGCGTCTCGGTCATGAGCAGCGCGTCCACAAAGGCGCGCAATGCAACGGATTCTGGACTCATGGCATCACCACGGATGAACACGGATCCCCAAGTATCAAGCGAACACGCCTCTCTTACTCTCGATAGTTGGGTCCTTCAGTCTTCCGACGACTGCGTGATCGCCAGTGCATCTTTGATTCGGTCTACTAATCGCCCAAATTCCAGTTCTCCGTCCCGGGTGACCACGGATTCATATTGCTTCGCATCGTGACCGACTGCTTCGAGAAACGCTTTCTGCCGTGATAGGTTGCACCGCGTGATTGATTCGTTTTCGCGCTCGTGAATCAGAGTCGCGGGTTCGGACCACGGGTCGACTTGCAAACGAGGGCGAATCACCGCGTCAAACTGCGCGCGCAGGACTTGTTTTACTTGATCAGTGATCGCACTGGCGCTCACCGCACTTTCCCCCATCACCCAGAAAAAGCACGCGGCCGAGCGGGCCGATTTTTTCCCGACCCCTGCATGGGCCAAGACCGCTTCGGCCAACTCGACGGGAAAATACCGGTTTTTAGTCGTCGCCGGATCATCGAAATACGAACGCGACGGGATCACGAGCAGCACCCGCGCTTCCCTCAAATAGTCATAGATATCAGTGAGAAACAATCCTCCGGGGCGATTCGGGTCGTTCTTCGTATGCCTCAATCATTCGTCTTCGTCGTAGTAGTAAGGCTCAATTCCGGCCGCGTTTAGGCTTTTCGACAATGCCTCTACCAGGCCTTTTCCCGTGCCACGGTAAGAAATGGCGACTTCGAATCGCACTCCCGGGCGCGGGGGCCCGTCTTCGAGTCGACTCCAGCCGGGTTGCCCCGCCCCTCGCATCATAGCCAGCGACTCCCGCGCTAGATCGGCGGGGCGCCGGTCATGTTCCTTTACGTGATTTTTAAAAATCTCCAGCGGGCCGTTCTCACCGAACAACGCTTCCTTTAATCGCTCGCTGGAGGTCTCTTCCTGGGGGCTGAGTAGTTGGATGAATATTCCGCCCTCGAAGGATCGAGCAGTCGGAGATCTCCCCGGCACCACACAGTTCGCCCATTTCATCCGTATTAGGAGCGTTTCTCCCGGATCGGCTTGATTCTCCGGATCCGGGTTTCGGACCAATTTGACCATAAAGCCATTGTTCCAAAACCAACAGTCATGGTCGTAAGGACGCCAATATGCGCCAAGATGCCGGGAGCGTATTGCATCACCCTCCGTCTCTTGAGACTTTTCTCCGAACAGCCGCGTCGGGAGCTCCTCTCGTAGCCCACGCGCGACAAACGCCAGCACCGCGCGGAAGTCACTGTTGCCGAGCAATCCGTCATGCTCGCCGTGCAGGGCCAAAACTGTAGTTCGTCCAATCCCCCAACCGGCTCAACAAACCCGCTTCCCACACCGTTGCGAGTTCCCGTTGCAGCGGCGGGCTACTATCGCGCAGGAGTTCCCGTTGCACAGCCATCCACTTGTGCGCCCACGCGCACGCAGACATTGCATTGGTCCAGCATATCCAAAAGCACCGGCCAAATCACATCGTCGTTGGCCGCGGCAAACAGATCGGCCCTCCGCTGTAACAACGTGCGTAGCTTCGCTTCGCTGAACAAGCGCCCGGTCAACCTTTTCAATTCCGCGTCCACCGGCTCTTCCACGACCGCATGCACGGTGAGGAGGTAGATCAGGTCCACCGCCCACTGCAGATCGATCACGACCCGGTGGACCCGGTGGTGACGGGTGAGTTGAAACACTCGACCACATTGGTGGAGGTAGCGGGCCACCGCCCGTGAACGCTCCTCCAGCCGCTCAGAGTTTTGCCCCCCAGACTCGGCGCCTCCTCTCCCACAGCCCACCCACTCCGGCCAAGTTACGATTTCGCTATGCGGTCGCCTCTCGCGCCATCGGAATTCGCAATGTCGTGCCACCTCCGCGAAACGCTGGGGCACTCGCACCCCGAGTTGATCCGCCACCCGTCCGCCTTCCGCTTGCATCCACGCGATGATTTCCTTCAACCCCGAGGGCTCCCTTTGGGCGAAATCCACCGACCCCAGTTTCAGGTTTCCTTGGTCCAACAACGCCGCATAGGAGCCGGCCTGATCCCGCAGGTAGTCTCGAGCCGCATCTCTCCCACCCGCTCCTGTATGCACGATGAGAATCGAAGCCCGGTGCCGATTCTCGGCCAGGTCCTTGACGCAAGACAGGCCCAACGCATTGCGGATGTAGTCCAACCAATACTTCAGTTCCCGGTATTCATTCTGACGCCGCAACTTCGGTCGCTTGCCTTCCTCTTCATCCTTCACTTCTCGGTCCAGTCTCGCGCGGTGGATTTCCGGCGAGGTCGTGGCGATGACAAAGAGGGAGCCCTGAGAGGCAAACAAACGGTGCGTATCGTGATATACTTCCTGTCCACCAAAATCCCACAGGTGCATTGTGCCCGATTTGGATTGGCCATCCAGTAGTTCGAACTCGGTGGGCCAAGCAGCGAACCGGATGCGCTCAGTCGATTTGGGGGGCAGCGCCGGACTCGGGGTCAATTTTGGATGCTTCTCACGCTGCTCTTCATCCATTGACGACCATTGCAGCGCTTTGGAAATGGTGGATTTACCGCACCGACCGCTCCCTAGGAACAACACCTTGGCCATAACGAGTTCCGCAGGCTCACCCTCTTACCAGCTCATCGCCCGAAATCCGTCCGCCTCATTGTCGTCCACGCGCTGGCTCAGATTCACCGCTCGCACATCAAAGCCCAAATAGTCGCGCATCGAATTATACTGGAACGTGAACAGCGTTCGAATCCCCGTCGCGAAACCCTCCGCGGTCTCGCCGACCGGTAGCGCAGGCAGGTGTTTGAGTGCCGCACAGCCATTCACATTGAGGTGATGCAGCCACGGGTAGTCGCTCAAATCGAGCAAAGTGGTGAGCTGCGCACAGTCGTTGAGCACGACCTTCCTGAGCCGCCGTTCCGGAAACTGCGGATGCCAAGCGTCGTCGCCCTCCGGCGGTGAGGACGGAGCCGTATCCTGCGCAAGAAATGAGAACGACAGGAATTGATCGCAACCGCTGGCGCTGAATTCTTCCAAGGCAGTGCAACGTTTGAGAAAGACGTTGAAATCGTCCGCCTCGATCGCCCCGCAGGCGTCGATGTGCAGCCGCCGCAAATCCCCTAGTGTAGTGGGAGTTAATTAGCTATACAAAATAAAATAGTAGTGCCGGATGGGTGCATGGCCCGCCCTGTTAATCCGCTAATCATTGATGCCGCGCAGCATCAAGAACTTGAACAGATGATCAAACGCCCGACCACGCCGCAACGGGAGGTCAAGCGGGCGCGCATCGTGTTGTTGCGGGCCGAAGGGAAAAGCCAGGAGCCCGGTGGCTGCTCAGATCGGAGTGAATCGTCCGGTGGTGGCGAAGTGGGAAAAGCGATTTCGTGAGGCAGGGTTGGCTGGATGGGCCGAAGCGAGACGTTCGGGCCGGAAGCCGAGTGTGGGATGTGGCGATTCGCGCTCAGATCGTCACTGAGGTCACGCAACCCCCGGCCGGGCGCACCCGCTGGTCCTCACGGGCGATGGCCAAGGCCAAGGGGGTGTCGGCCCACACCGTGCAGCGTCTGTGGCGGGCCAATGACCTGAAGCCCCATTTGCGACGAACGTTCAAGTTGTCGCGTGACCGGAACTTTGAGGCCAAGTTTTGGGATGTCATCGGCTTGTATCTGAATCCGCCCGATCGGGCCTTGGTGCTGTGTTGCGACGAGAAAAGCCAGTGCCAGGCGCTTGAGCGCACCCAGCCGGGCCTGCCCTTGGGTATCGGGCACATCAAAACCACCACCCACGATTACACCCGCCACGGCACGGTCACGCTATTCGCCGCCCTCGGCTATCTGGACGGCAAAATCATGCGACGCACCGGCCTCTCGGCATACCCACCGCGAATGGCTCGGTTTCCTCAAGCACATCGATGCGCAGGCACCCGACGGCTTGGTCCTGCATCTGATCATCGACAACGACGCCACCCACAAGCACGCCAAAGTGAAGAGCTGGATAAAGTGGCGCAATCAGCGCCATGCCAAAAGCCCATGGCGTCGAGCGCATCGCACTGCACTGCACTCCAACATCCTCTTCCTGGTTGAATCTAGTGGAGCGCTTCTTTCGCGGCCTCACCGTCGATTGTATCCGCGATGGCAGCTTCACCAGCGTTCGAGACCTCACCAACGCCATCGAACCCTACATGGAGCGTGTCCCACAAGCTCAAGAGGTTGGAGAAGAGGAGGTAGCGTAAAAATAAAGAGGCCGAAACCGGGAAGATTTCCTGATTTCGGCACAAAAACGGCGTGTATAATTTGGTGTGAACAATACTATCAAAGCCGTCGCCCCGGAAGCTGCCCTGCAAACCTGGCTGCGTCCAGACCTGACTCCGGTCGGACCCAACAAAGATTACGCCGCGTTTCGCGATCAACTGGCGGGGCTCGACCAGTTGCTGGCCAACAGTCACTTGGAAGCGATGGCCGTGGACTTTGCCCGGGAAAACTGGCGGGGCGACGACGTGGCCGGGTTGCCGCGACACCTGCAGTTCGCGCGCAAGGCGCTGCGGGTGCAGGTATTGCGCATTATGCTCGGAAACATCAGCTTGCGTAAACTTTCCCTGAGCATCGCCTCCAGCGATCTGTTGGCCGACTTTTGCGGAGCGCGCCGGATCGACGGCATCAAGGGGGTCTCCCAAAGAAAGCGTGCGGGAGCGTGCGTCCAAATGCTTCACCGCCGGGCAGGTGCGTAGGATGAGCCAAGTCTTTATCGAGATGTGCGGTGAGGCGGACCGGGCGAGCGAACTGGGACTGGCTGCGACGCAGCCGATGGATACGTGCCCGGTGGACTCGACCTGCCTGCAGGCCAACATCCATTTCCCGGTTGACTGGGTGCTCTTTCGCGACGTGAGCCGCACCCCCCTCAAGGCGGTGAAACTGCTCCGTGCAGCGGGGTTGCGGGGTCGGATGCCGAACGAGCCGCCAGTCTTTGCCAAGGCAGATGAATCGGTGGTGCATCGCGATGACCCACAGCCGACGGCGCCGCGATGCGAAGCGGGCCCGCAAGGGCGTGCTCCGCCAGATGAAACGCCTGCTGCGCACCATCGGCGAGCACGCCCGCCGCCACCGCGACCACCTCGCCGCCGACTACGCCCGGACCCGCTTCAGTGAGCGCCAGGCCACCCGCCCGCATCATTGCGCGCATCGCCGCCATGCTCGAGCAACTGCCGGCCGCGATCAAACAGGCCCACGAACGCATCATCGGCGCGCGACCAGTGCCCAACGCCGAGAAGATCCTCAGCGTCTACGAACCCGACGTGCAGACCGTGGTCCGGGGCAAGGCGTCCGGCGAGGTCGAGTTTGGCAACACCCTCATGATCAGTGAAAACGTGACGGAGTTGATCACCGATTGGCAGTGGTATCAGGGAATGACTCCGGCCGAATGGCGTCAGTTCGACCAGAGCCTCGAGCGCCAGAATCAGTTCGCCCTGAGCACCCCGATCAAAGCGGCGAGCACCGACCGAGGCTTCTCGACCAAACGGCTGTGCGAACGCTTGGCCGAAGCCGACATTTATGACGCCACTTGCCCCCGCGATCCGCAGCAACTGCAACGGCGCATGCAGGAGCCGCAGTTCGTGGCGCTCCAACATCGCCGGGCTTCGACGGAAGCCCGCATCGCCATCATCAAGCAACGCCAAGGCAAGCGATTGAGTGCCAGAGGCTTCACGAATCGCTACCTGGCGGTAGCCTGGAGCATCCTCGGTCACAACCTGTGGCTCATCGCCCGACTGCTGGCCGACCAACCACCGCAGGCCCAAGCCGCCTAAAACCACCCAGCCTACTCCAACGATGAACAATAAACCGGCTTTCCTGCCCCCCTTCCAAAATCAGGGTAAATGGCACACGCTCTATTTACACCCTCACTCTAAACTCAATGACCACCACAACCGCCTCAACTGTCATGGCCGCTCCCATTTCCAAAATCGGCCCGAGCGACCTCGACCTCCATTCTCCCGGAGACTCCGGCGTCTCATCCATTCCCGCCCTTCGGCTGCACTACAACGCGCTCTGGCACTTTTTTACTCAATTAGATCCGGACCTCGAAGACTCAGTCCCACCTAAGAAGCCCGACGCGCGTTGACTCAATAACCGCACTCGTCCTCAAATCTGAACTCCGTTCGGGGCCGTAAAGGTCTCATCCTCCACGTTACCGGTATTCCGAGTCGCCGCGGGCTCAAAGATCAGCACTTCCGCCTCCTCCTCCGCCAGAGTTCGGTGCTCCCGTCCCTTGGGCACCATACAAAATTCACCCGCCCGCAACGTGACCACGTGCGAACGAAACTCGACTTGCATCACTCCGCGGTAAACCAAAAACAACTCGTTCTCATTTGCATGGACGTGCCACGGAAATGCCCCCTGGAACTTGGCCAACTTCAACTCCTGCCCATTGAGTCGAGCCACCACCTTCGGTCGCCAGTGCTCCGCAATCAGAGCAAATTTCTGTGACAGAGCAATGGCTTCAGGCGTGTCCATAATAAGGTACGAAACATCAAATGAGGTACGAATTAGTCAACGTGGTTGAGATCAACAAATCCTCGAAAACTTCCGAGGATCAGCCTGAACTCAACGCTTCATCGTTTCCCGTCCCCCGCCCCACGAGGTCTCGCAATTCTTCATCATCCCCAAACATAGCCACACTTCGTTCCAGTAACTGCCTAAACCCCGCATCCGGCTTGAGCGCCGATGTCACGCAACTCGCGAAAAGCCAGTTTAGTCCTTACCAACATCATTATCGGATGTAACGTCGGGCCCATCCGTGATGGCCTTGGATCAAGCCGACCATGCTCCGCTCACCACCGCTGCTCTGGCCGACACCACCGATTACCCAGCAGTCAGATCGTGGTCCGCCGGCTGAATCGTCTACCAGCTCGATCTCAGCGAATCCCAACATCACGCCTTTATCGCATCGGCAAAACTGTTTCTCCGCGATCTTCGCACTCAACAAATCGAGGTCGCCTCCGCCCGCTACGCCTGCGAATTCGTGCGTCCAGACGATCCGTCCGTGCCTCGACGCACTCGCGAGCTCACCGCCTGCCCAAGCCCGCCTCAACGTAACGGAGTCCGCTCTCGAAACGCGCCTGGCCTCGCTTATCCCGGAAAACGCAGTTCGCATCAGAAAACGCATGTTACAAAGTTATGTTATCCAGTCGGTTAGTGGGTTTCAACCATGCACCCGCCGACTCAGTTGGCAGGTGCACGAATCGATGCCTTCGGCGGACCGTAACTCGTTACAACTTCGCGCCCTTCGTTCCCTTGTATGTTCGAACCGATGTTAAGAACGAGCGAGGACGGAGCCGAATGCAGCCTCCGAGAATGGACCATAGAGTTCGTCGCAGGAGGCTGGATTCGGCGCGAATGCACATGCGAAGTAAATGCCTTGAATGATGCTCGCCAGGGTGCGGTGCAGACTGGCCGTCTGCACCGCACGGCAACCCAGAGGCCGATTTGTTACCCGAGGATTTACCTCGAACAGAAGCCCTGGCCCGGGTTGCCGACCTGGTTGAACTCGAACCGCTGAGAGAGCCCTGAGCTCGTATAACAAGATGGAGCAAATCACCCCTGAAAATCAAGTCACCTATGTTGGTGTGGATATCGCCAAAGATCGTCTCGACTACACCGTCGATGATACTTGCTGTGCCCACGTCGAGAACACCCACCGAGGCCACCGAGCCTTGATCAAGCACCTCCAGAGCCTGCCCAATGCCCGGGTCGTATGCGAAGCGACTGGCGGCTATGAGCGTGCCATTGTCGCCGCATTGCTCTTGGCCCAGATCCAAGTCTGCGTGGTCAATCCAGGGCGTGTACGCGCCTTTGCCCGCGCCGCCGGCTTGCTCGCCAAGACCGACCAACTCGACGCTAAACTGTTGCGACGCTTTGGGTTACAAATGAAGCCACGCCTGCACCGGGCCCTCGACGAAGCGGCCGCAACCTTGCGTGAGCTGCTCGACTATCGCCGGCAGATCAGTGATCAACTCGTCGCCACAGGCAACCGGTGCGAGTTGGCCGGACGCATTTTGTGTGAACCCCTTGAGATCCTGCGGGCGCTTTTAGCCACCGAGCTCGAACAAACCGATGCGCTGATTAAAACGCACATCCACGAGGACGACAGTCTACGCACCAAAGCCCGCTCGACTGCGCGAACTCCAAGGCGCAGGACCCGTGCTCGCGGCCACCCTGCTCGCCTACGTGCTTGAACTCGGAAAAATCGAATCGGGCCAACTCGCCGCTCTGATCGGTGTGGCCCCGTTCGCCCACGACAGCGGGCGGCGACATCGTTGCCGACATGTGCGCGGCGGGCGTCATTCCGTGCGCCAGGTCCTCTACATGGCGGCGGTCTCTGCCATCCGATGTAACCCTGTCATGCGCGCGTTCTATCGGCGCCTCGTTGAGGCTGGGAAACTGAAGAAAATAGCCCTTATCGCGATCATGCGCCAAATGCTACATGCCCTCAATCTCTTGGCCGCTAATCCCAACTTTGTCCTTGTTCGCTAACACCGCTGCTTCTGTAACATCCAACTTCGGTATTTAGGATGCATACTGCCCGGAACCACCGCCGGAAACCACGCCTGCTCATCGGCATGGAAAAACTCAAAACCCTCATGGGGGGTGGCGGATCAGGGACATCCCCATTCCGTCGCAGCAGCGTCTAGCCCACGTCAAAGACCGAGTGCGCTTCCCTCCGCGCTAGGTCGTCGTGCGATTATTGCTCTTGAAGTGCGCCTTGCGCCGATTCTCCGCCTGCTGACGCTTCGACGCATCCTCCGCATTGTTCTTCCGCTCAATCTTCCCTTCCGCTCGCACCACGCGTGCCTCCTCCACCTGCGCCGCCGCCGCAAACAGCACCAACCGCTCTGCCCCCGCCGCCAATCGCCGCCCCGGAAACCCGGTGTGGCAGCATAACCAAATAATGACTGGAGGAAGATCGGATGGCATGGACAAAATGGGAAAGACCTCCGAACACAGCGCCACAACTCATTAAAAGCGAGCGAGGAAACAATCCGTCATCCCTGCACCTCATGGTCTTTTCCCGTGATGGGTGAAGTGATTGAAGGTCAGCGGTGTAACTTTGAGCTAAACCATTTGGACGATTTTCGATCTGTTTCAGTGGGATGAAATCTAAAGGTGAAACGGAAAGGGAAGCGACGAACGCAAACCCGGAGCAGAAGCACTGGGATCGAAACGTGGAGGTGCGCATGGCCACTGCGGCCGAGCAGGAGTGGTTCGACGCGCAGCTGCACGAGCGGCACTACTTGGGATCCGGGCATCCGGTGGGCGATTACCTGCGCCAGATTGTCGAAGGGGGGGGGCGGGCGGTGTGGCGCTGCTGGCGTGGGGTCCGGCCTGCTACGCGCTCAAGGACCGGGACCGGTGGGTGGGCAGGGATGCGACCCGCCGGGTCGAGCGGCTTTCCCTGGTGGTGCAAAACCGCCGCTTTCTACTGCTTACCAAGCGCGGCGAGGAGCCTAAATTCGCCTCCCAGGTGCTCGCGGCGGCCGTGCGCACGTTGCCGGGCCATTGGCAGGAACGCTTCGGCTATCGGCCGCTGCTAGCCGAGACCTTCACCGACCCGGAGGCCTATCAAGGCACGTGCTACAAGGCCTCCGCGTGGGAGCCGGTCGGGACCAGCCAGGGTTACGAACGGCACCGAGGCGACTTTTACCGCGAGCACGGCAAACCCATAGCACCTGTGGCTGCTGCGGCCCCTGCACCCCTCGGACAAGGCCCTGCTGAGCGCCCCCGACCCCGCTTTGCCCGAGGACTGGCCGGGCGGGACTGCGCCGCGCGCCCACCGCCACCCTGCCGCTCAAAAACGGCCAGTTGCCCTCTCTGTTGGAGGCCCTGTGCGGCGGTGCCCGATCCGCGCGCCAAAAACACCCGCTTCAAGATCGGTCCGGTTCTTGGCCTCGTGGCGCTCGCGCTGCTGGCCGGCCGGCGCGACATCGCGTCGATCGCTCGTATGGCCAACCTGCTCGACCAAGACCAGCGCTTCGCCCTGGCCCTGCCCCGTGAGGTCGGCAAAAAGGTCCGCCTGGCCCCCAGTTACAGCGTGTTTTACGACGTGCTCACCCGGCTCGTATCCGGAGGCCTTTGCCCAGGCCCTCACAACCGCTGGCTCACAGCCCACGCCGGTGCCCTGGCCGGAAAGTTTATCCGCGACGCGGTCGGGGTGCGCAGCCTGGTCGAGGCCGACACCGGCGCGCCGGTCGCCCTGGCCATCGTCGATCACAAGGAAAACACCCCGCGCAGTGAACAGGCCCGCGCCCGGTGAGGTGTTGGCCGCCGCGTCGTTGGACGAGCAGATCGTCACACCGGCGACGCCTTGCACGCCACCCGCGAGCAGGCCCGCACCATCGTGGAAAAAGGCGGCGAGTATGTGCCCCAGATCAAAGGCAACCAACCCCAGCTGAGCGCGCTGGTCCAGCGCGCCCGGACCGTTCCACCCCCTTTTTTGAGCTGACCGATCCGAGTCGGGGCCGCGTGACCACCTGGCGGGTGTCCGTGGTGGTGGCCACGCCCTCGCAAGCCGACTACCCCGGGCTGCGCAGCCTGGTGCTCGTGGACAAAACCACGGTGCGAAAACGCGACCTCCCCGAAAGTTGCGAGCAACGCGCCTACGCCCGCAGCCTGGCACCCGCAGAACGCAGCCCTGCGCAAATGCTCGCCTTGATCCGCGGGCACTGGGGCGGAGTGGAGATCCGCAACCACTGGCGCCGCGACGCCTGCTGGCGCGAAGACCACTCGCGTACCCGCAACGTCAACGCCCTGGCCAACCTCGCCCTCTTGCGCAGCGTCCTGCTGCGCGTCTGCGCCCAACACTGGCCCGAGCGGCCCCTGCCGCACGTCTTCGAATCCTGCCAATATTCCACGCATATCTCCCTGCGCGCCATCCGTTCCCATTCCTAAAACAAAAGACCATGGATCCTTAGTGCTTGGCAGAGGGCAAAGTGGCGGGGATGGTGCGGGCGATGACATCCGATGAACAAAATGCGCCGATGGAGGCGACCTCGTGGACTTGGGCAGTGCAACTTTTGGAGCGCTGGAGGGAAGAGGAAGAGCGGGTGGACTGGCTGTTGGAAAAGCTTCCGCGCGAGCTCCTCTCCAGAGGCGAGAGCCCGGGTTCAAGCCCTGTTAGTCGGGACGATTCGCCACTTAGGTCGGATTGATCATCACTTGGAAAAATTAATGAGTCGTCCGCCTCGTCCAATTGTATGGGCAGGTTTGGCGGTGGCCGGATTTGAGCTATTGGAAGGGGGCTCAGAAGGCCATACGGCCCGGGTCGGGCATCATTTGGTGGAAAAAATAAAATATCTCGCGAGCCCGAAGGAAGCGGAGTTTGCGAACGCGGTGGTGCGTAAACTGGCGGTTAAATTGGTTGATGAGGTGGCTCCGACCGAGAAATCGAGTCCCGGGGAGTGGGCCTCTTATCATTCGCATCCAGAGTGGTTGATCGAGCGTTGGACGGCACAATTTGATGCCGAGGAGGCGCAAAAACTCGTGGTTTGGAATCAGAGCCCGTCGCCGGTGTTGGTCAGATGGCGTAGACCGAGTGACGAAGCGTCTCTTCCCGAGTGGCTGACGGCAGTCGATGGGGCTGAAGGGTTTTTCGCGGCAGAATCGGGCCATTGGCCGAGATTAGCGGAGATGATCACGGCGGGCACGGTGCAGGTGCAGGATGCGGCAACCCGATTTGCGGTCGAGTTGTTGAATCCTCAACCAGGTGAGGCGGTGTTGGATTTGTGTGCGGCGCCGGGAGGAAAAAGCTTAGCCATGGCCGATCGCATGGGCGAGGGCGTGGTGGTGGCTATGGATTTACCGGGCCGGCGGATGCCGCGATTGAGTGAAAACCTTAGCCGCGTGCCCGATGGGGTGAAGGCGACCGCCGTGGCGGGGGATTTGTTGCGAGGTGGAAGCCGGGCGCTGGCGGCCAAGGGGTTACCCTCCACTTATAGTGCAGTCTTATTGGATGTGCCTTGCTCCAATAGCGGGGTTATGCGGCACCGGGTGGATGTGAAATGGCGATTGAAACCGGACAGTTTTCACCGGCATGCACGTCAACAGCTCGATCTTTTACTGGCGGCGGCCGAGCGGGTCGCGGCGGGCGGTCGCTTGGTATACAGCACTTGCAGCGTGGACTCGGAGGAGAATCAACAGGTTGTCGCAGCGTTTATGAAACGGATGACCGGCAAGTTTGCTCTCGAAGCGTCGCAAGTGAGTTTACCTTGGGAATCCGGGCATGATGGGGCCGGAGCATTTCTCTTAAGACGAGTCGCGGAGCCGGTCGCTTAGGTGGAGAAATCCACCATTCCGGTTCGGCGGATGCATCAAGGGACAAGACTGAAGGTGGCGGCCTCAACCGTCACTTCGTCGCGTCCCTTGATCAAGGTGTAGAAGATGGTTCGTCCCGCATCGACCAAGGCGCGGTAGCGAGTGAGATCCCATGCCTCCACCGGTTCTCCATTGATGCGGCTTACGAGATCTCCGACGGCAAAACCCGCCGCTTCGGCCGGAGAGTCCATGGTCTTTTGTTTTAGGAATGGGAACGGATGGCGCGCAGGGAGATATGCGTGGAATGTTGGCAGGATTCGAAGACGTGCGGCAGGGGCCGCTCGGGCCAGTGTTGGGCGCAGACGCGCAGCAGGACGCTGCGCAAGAGGGCGAGGTTGGCCAGGGCGTTGACGTTGCGGGTACGCGAGTGGTCTTCGCGCCAGCAGGCGTCGCGGCGCCAGTGGTTGCGGATCTCCACTCCGCCCCAGTGCCCGCGGATCAAGGCGAGCATTTGCGCAGGGCTGCGTTCTGCGGGTGCCAGGCTGCGGGCGTAGGCGCGTTGCTCGCAACTTTCGGGGAGGTCGCGTTTTCGCACCGTGGTTTTGTCCACGAGCACCAGGCTGCGCAGCCCGGGGTAGTCGGCTTGCGAGGGCGTGGCCACCACCACGGACACCCGCCAGGTGGTCACGGTGGCCCCGACTCGGATCGGTCAGCTCAAAACAGGGGGTGGAACGGTCCGGGCGCGCCGGACCAGCGCGCTCAGCTGGGGTTGGTTGCCTTTGATCTGGGGCACATACTCGCCGCCTTTTCCCACGATGGTGCGGGCCTGCTCGCGGGTGGCGTGCAAGGCGTCGCCGGTGTGACGATCTGCTCGTCCAACGACGCGGCGGCCAACACCTCACCGGCGCGGGCCTGTTCACTGCGCGGGGTGTTTTCCTTTTGATCGACGATGGCCAGGGCGACCGGCGCGCCGGTGTCGGCCTCGACCAGGCGGAGCACCCCGACCGCGTCGCGGATAAACTTTCCGTCCAGGGCGAGCGCTCCGGGCAGGGCACCGGCGTGGACTGTGAGCCAGCGGTTGAGGGCCTGGGCAAAGGCCTCCGGATCGAGCCGGGTGAGCACGTCGTAAAACACGCTGTAACTGGGGGCCAGGCGGACCTTTGTGCCGGCCTCACGGGGCAGGGCCAGGGCGAAGCGCTGGTCTTGGTTGAGCAGGTTGGCCATACGAGCGATCGACGCGATGTCGCGCCGGCCGGCCAGCAGCGCGAGCGCCACGAGGCCAAGAACCGGACCGATCTTGAAGCGGGTGTTGTTGGCGCGCGGATCGGGCACGCCGAACAGGGCCTCCAACAGAGAGGGCAACTGGCCGTTTTTGAGCGGCAGGGTGCCGGTGGGCGCGCGGCGCAGTCCCGCCCGGCAGTCCTCGGGCCAAAGCGGGGTCGGGGGCGCTCAGCAGGGCCCTTGGCCGAGGGGTGCAGCGGCCCGCAGCAGCCACAGGTGCTTGGGTTTGCCGTGCTCGCGGTAAAAGTCGCCTCGATGCCGTTCATAACCCTGGCTGGTCCCGACCGGCTCCCACGCGGAGGCCTTGTAGCACGTGCCTTGGTAGGCCTCCGGGTCGGTGAAGGTCTCGGCTAGCAGCGGCCGATAGCCGAAGCGTTCCTGCCAATGGCCCGGCACCGTGCGCACCGCCGCCGCGAGCACCTGGGAGGCGAAATTGGGCTCCTCGCCGCGCTTGGTGAGCAGTAGAAAGCGGCGGTTTTGCACCCACCAGGGAAAACCGCTCGACCCGGCGGGTCGCATCCCAGCCCACCCACCGGTCCCGGTCCTTGAGCGCGTAGCAAGCCGGACCCCACGCCAGCAGCGCCACACCGCCCCGCCCCCCTCTTTCGACAATCTGGCGCAGGTAATCGCCCACCGGATGCCCGGATCCCAAGTAGTGCCGCTCGTGCAGCTGCGCGTCGAACCACTCCTGCTCGGCCGCAGTGGCCATGCGCACCTCCACGTTTCGATCCCAGTGCTTCTGCTCCGGGGTTGCGTTCGTCGTTTTCCTTTCCGTTTCACCTTTAGATTTCATCTCACTGAAACAGATCGAAAATCGGCCAAATGGTTTAGCTCAAAGTTACACCGCTGACCTTCAATCACTTCACCCGTCACGGGAAAAGACATGCCCGCCCCGCCCCCCACGCCTGACCTTCTTACTTCAAACTTCACTCTTCTTACTTTAGTCTCTTCTCGACTCGATGCGCACTCCCTCCTCCTTCTACCGGCACACCAAAATCATCGCCACCCTCGGCCCCGCCACGGAGTCCAAGGACATGCTGGCCAAGCTCATCACCGCCGGCGTCGACATCCTCCGCCTCAACATGGCCCACGCCACCCATAAGTGGGTCGACGACGCCATGTGGTTCATTCGGGAGGCGTCCACCGAAATCGGTCGCCACGTCGGAGTCATGATGGACGTCAAGGGGCCCGAGATCCGCACCGGTCGCGTCGACGCTCCCATCGAACTCGCCGTCGGGGATCACTTCGAGTTTTACATCGAATCCACCGCCCCCACCGGCGACATCCCCGCCGTCTCCGTCAACTACCCCGGCCTCACCGGCGACCTCGAAGTCGGCATCACGGTGCTCGTCGACAGCCGCCTCATTCGCATGCGGCGTCATCTCCAAAGACGACGCTCACGTCCGCTGTGAAGTCCTCACGCCCGGCTCCATCGGATCCAAACGTCACATCAACCTCCCCGGCGTCTTCGTCAACCTGCCCTGCCTCACCGCCAAAGACGAAGCCGACCTGCGGGCCGGCGTCAAAGCCGACATCGACTACGTCGCCCTTTCCTTCGTCCACCAAGCCGAAGGACATCCGCACTCTCCGCCGCTTCCTCGATAAACTGGGCTCCTCCGCCAAAATCATCGCCAAAATCGGAGACCAAGCCGGCGTGCGCAACATGGAGGCCATCATCAAGGAAACCGACGCCGTCATGGTCGCCCGCGGCGACCTCGGCACCGAAATCGACTACCACCGCCTCCCCCCCTCGTCCACACCGAACTCGTAGCCGCCTGCCAGGCCCAGGGCAAACCCGTCATCATCGCCACCCACCTCCTCGAGACGATGATCACCTCGCCCATGCCCACCCGCGCCGAAATCTCCGACGTCTCCAACGCCGTCCGCGAGCAGGCCGACGCCATCATGCTTTCGGCGAAACCTCCATCGGCGCCTACCCTCTCGAAACCGTGCAAGTGATGAAAAACATCATCCAAAGCATCGAGCCCTCCGTGAGAGAGGACATGAACCACGTCATCCAACTCCACGACCCCAAATCCAAAATACTGCGCTCCGCCGCCCAGCTCGCCCAAGACCTCGGCGACTCCGGCATCATCGTCTTCACCCGCAGCGGCTTCCTCGCCTACACCCTCGGAGCCCTCTGCGCCCGTAACGTCCCCATTTACGCCTTCACCGATAACGAATCCATCTTCCGCCAACTCCAGCTCCCCTGGGGCGTGGAACCGTTCCACATCGATTTTTCCGACGACCCCGAGGAAACCATCTGCGAAGCCCTCAAAACCGTCGTGCAAAAAATGGTGCGCCCCCAACTCCACCCTCGTCGTCATCACCAACGCCCTCGCCCGCGGTAAAATCATCGACACCCTCCAACTCCGCCAAACCTAACCCCTCGCCCACCTCCTCGCGGCGCTCCGTCTTACTTCATAGTTCGTTCTTCTTACTTTTCGCCTCCGCGCCCACCGTCTCCATCCCGATCCAGTCGATCTCCAGGTCAAAGCTGCCGGCTTTCTTATCCCCCAGCCAAATACCAATGGAGCGGATCTGTCCGGCCTCGATCGGCGGCGCATCCCGCAGCGTGCGCCCTCGCCACAAAATCCACCCAAGGGCAGGGTGTGGACCTGCCATTCGCCTTTCTGCGTCTGAAACTCCGCCCGGTAGTCCGGTACCCGCCACCCATTTCCGGTGCGCCACCCGCATCTCGAAACGCCGCCCGTCGCCCTTCACCCTGAGCACCACCGCATCGTGTCCCTTCAAATCCGGTAAACGGCCATTGGAACGAATCGACGCAAATCCGCCATTGTTGCGCAAGGAAAGCTCTCCGCTAAACCGAGCTACTCCGTCTCCCACCCAGGTCAGGCGACTCTGGGACAAGCCGCCCATCACCCCATCATTCACAATCTGCCAATCCAGCCGCGGGGCCGCCGCATCAAAGTCCTCCAACATCACCGCCGGCGCACCAATCGCCGCTCCCGCCCCCACCAACGCCCCCCAAGCGAACCCCACCACTGGAATGATTCGTTTCAACATCCCCCACCATGCCTCGATAAATCCCGCCGTCAAACGACCTCCATATCCCGGTTCCTAAGTTCCGCTACCGCCGCCTCATCCATCCCCTCTTCGAGATCTCACTTGAGATCGAGTCCCCCCCCTCCCCGCGCCCTTCCATTCCCCGGCTCCAACAAAATTTTATAGTTTCAGCGTTTCCGTTTCTCTGACTTTCCCCATCAAGGCGCAAGGGCCCGCAAGACCACCACCCGTTCCCGCGCTAAACCAAAACCCAAGTCCGGCTCGAAATCCGGCCGGAGCCGCCTCCCGCCTTCTCCCGCGCCAAATTCGCTCTCTGGCTCAACCTCATCCTCCTCGCCGTCGGCGGCGGCTGGTATCTGTTGCAACCTGCCGCTCGCCAAGCCGAGGTCCGGCCTGCTGGTCGGCAACGCTTTCGCTGACAACAAACGCGTCGAACTGCTCGATGTCGCCCGCGACAGCTACAGCTCTACTACAGTCCCGACTTCGTAGCCGCCCCGCCCACCGCCGGCGACCGCTCCCACCTCTACACCGGCCTGCCCAACTGGTCCGAGAGTGGCGACCCCGCCGGTCGGATTCTGGTGAATACGGGCTACTTGATCGGTTACTCCGACGACCTCGCCTCCTCCGCTCTGGGCCGCCTACCGCATGGCCGATATCACCCCCCTTCCGTCCGCCGGCGAACGCCCCGAACGCTTCGAGGTCGACCGCCGCACCCTCGCCCGCATCGATTCCGACTCCTACACGGGCAGCGGCTACGATCGCGGCCACCTCGCCCTCAACTACGCCCATCGCCACCCGCTACGGCGCGGCCCGCCCAGCGCGAAACGTTCCTCATGAGCAACGTCATGCCCCAGCTCCACAGCCTCAACGCCGGGCTCTGGAAACAGCTCGAGCTCCGCGCCGCCACGAGCTACCCCGCCCGCTTCGGCGAGATTTGGGTGATCTGTGGTCCCGTGCTCTCCGTCCCGCCTTCCCGCCTCCCCGGCCGCGCCCGCACCCGTCCCGCCATCCCCGACGCCTGCTACATGATCCTCGTCGATGAAAGCGACGACCGGCGTCCGCACCCTCGCCTTCCTCTTCCCGCCCGAGCCTGCCCGCAGCGCGGAACTCAGCGACTACCTGACCACCATCGACGAAATCGAATATCGTACCGGTCTCGACTTCCTCGCCGCCCTCCCCGACCCCGCCGACCCCGCCGAAACCGCCGCCAAAACCGCCAAAACCGCCAAAACCGCCCTCGAAGCTCAACCCGCCTCCCGCGTCTGGCAAACCGGCCCTCACTGATCAGCCCGATGGCCGCGCCCTCCGCGCCGCCCTTCTATAACATCCAACTTCGGAATTTAGGTTCATTCCGCGGTCAATGTCTCCTGTGTAAGCTGCAAAAACGCATCAAATGCGTGAGTCCGAGTGGCCTGACGCGGCCACACCAGAGCCACGGAACGGTGGACCGGGCTCGGGGCCAGCGATCGAAAAAACGATGTCGCGACTTCCCGCCCGCGCCACCGCCATCCGCGGAGGCAGCGAAAGGCCCAACCCCGACTCGACCAGCGCAAACACCGTTTCCAACTGCGAGCTTTCAATCGCGATATTCGTATCGAGCCCGCGCCTTCCGACACAGCTGCAACGCCTGCCCGCGCAGACAGTGCGCTTCCTTCATCAGCACGAGAGGCTCGGCCGCCAAACCGGCCAGAGGCACCGTGTCCTCCTTCGCAAGTACGTGGCCCACCGGCAAGGTGGCGAGCAACTCGTCCTCCAACAGAGGCGCCATCCCCCACTCCTCCGCCGCTCGCAAAGGGGGGCTCACCAACGCACAATCGAGGTCGCCGCATCGCATCTGCTGCAACAACACATCGGGCGGCTCCTCGCCTCACCTCAAACCGCAGCGCGGGCAGGAGATACGGGCGCCACCGTCGGAATCGCACCGAGCCGCAGCACTCCCTGCACCTCCGAGCGAAACGCACTCGCTTCCGCCACCGCATCATTCAGTTCCCGTAGCACCGCCGTCGCCCGCACCAGAAAACGTTCCCCAAACGACGTGGGCGCGACCCCCTTTTTGCGACGCTGGAGCAAGGGCTCGCCCAACTCCTCCTCCAATTTCTTAATCTGATGACTCAAAGTGGGGTGAGTGACAAAACAACGCTCCTCCGCTCGGGTGAAATGGCCGATCCGGACCACCTCGACGAAATAACGTAGCTGATGAATCCCCGTAGATACAATCTATCGTTTTCATGGCGAATAACAATTTCCATCGATAGCTGTTCTCATGTTATTTTCGTCTTTCTTTGTAACGATGCCATGTCTTGTCCCTGGGATACGACTGGGGGCATCCTCGCACTCCTTCTTTTCCTAGCCGTGGAGGTCCTCTCCGCCCCGGCTCTTAATAATTCTACCACTCAAAAAAACCATGGATCCCCATTCTGAAACCACCGGCGGCAAGTGCCCCTTCCCTCATCTCCACCGGCGGCGCCGCCAAACCCACCAGCGCCGGTGCCCATGTCAACAGCGATTGGTGGCCCAATCAACTGAGCCTGAAAATGCTCCACCAAAACTCCGGCGTGTCCGACCCCTTGGACGCCGATTTCGACTACGCGGCGGAGTTCAAGCAACTCGACCTGCAGGCCGTCAAAGAGGATCTCTACGCCCTCATGACCGACTCGCAGGACTGGTGGCCCGCCCGACTTCGGTCACTACGGTCCTTTCTTCATCCGCATGGCGTGGCACAGCGCGGGCACCTATCGCACCGCCGACGGACGTGGCGGCGCCGGCGCCGGTCAACAACGCTTCGCTCCCCTCAACAGTTGGCCCGACAACGCCAACCTCGACAAAGCCCGCCGCCTGCTCTGGCCCATCAAACACAAATACGGCCAAAAACTCTCCTGGGCCGAGCTCATGATCCTGACCGGCAACTGCGCCCTCGAGTCCATGAGTTTCAAAACCTTCGGCTTCGGCGGCGGTCGCGCCGACGTCTGGGAACCCAAAGAGGATGTCTACTGGGGCTCCGAAAAAACTTGGCTCAACGACCAGCGTTACACCGGTGAGCGGGACCTCGAAAACCCCCTCGCCGCCGTGCAAATGGGCCTCATCTACGTGAACCCCGAGGGCCCCAATGGCCACCCCGATCCCCTCGCCGCCGCCACCGATATTCGCGAAACCTTCGCTCGCATGGCCATGAACGACGAGGAAACCGTCGCCCTCATCGCCGGCGGCCACACCTTCGGAAAAACCCACGGTGCCGCCTCCTCCGACCATGTCGGCAAAGAGCCCGAAGCCGCCAGCATCGCCGAGCAAAGCCTCGGCTGGTCCAGCAGCCACGCGAGTGGCAAAGGCGCCGACGCCATCACCAGCGGCATCGAGGTCACCTGGACCACCACTCCCACCCAATGGAGCAACAACTACTTCGAAAACCTGTTCGGCTACGAATGGGAATTGGAGAAAAGCCCCGCCGGCGCCAACCAATGGGTCGCCAAAGACGCCGACGCCACCGTCCCGCACGCATTTGATGCCGACAAAAAACAACGGCCGACGATGCTCACCACCGACCTCTCGCTGCGCATCGATCCCGCCTACGAAAAGATCTCGCGCCGCTTCCTCGAGCACCCGGATCAATTCGCCGACGCCTGGTTCAAACTCACTCACCGCGACATGGGCCCCAAAGCCCTCTACCTCGGATCAGAAGTGCCCGCCGAAGACCTCATCTGGCAGGACCCGCTTCCCGCCGTTGATCACCCGTTGGTCGACGCCGCCGATATCGCCGCCCTCAAAGCCAAGATCCTCGCCTCCGGCCTCTCCATCTCCGAGCTCGTCTCAACCGCCTGGGCCTCAGCCTCGACTTACCGCGGTTCCGACAAACGCGGCGGCGCCAACGGCGCCCGCATCCGCCTCGCCCCCCCAAAAGACTGGAAGGTCAATCAACCCGCCAAACTGGCCAAAGAGCTCGCGGGCCCTCGAAGGCATCTAAACCGAGTTCAACGCCGCCCAAACCGACGGTAAAAAAGTCTCCCTCGCCGACCTCATCGTCCTCGGGGGGCGCCGCCATCGAAGCCGCCGCCCAGAAGGCCGGACATGACACCGAAGTGGCCTTCACCCCAGGCCGCACCGATGCCACGCCGGACCAAACCGATGCCGAGTCCTTCGAGCCTCTAAAGCCCACCGCCGACGGCTTCCGCAACTACCTCAAGACCCGCTACACCATCCCCGCCGAGCAAATGCTCGGCGACCGCGCTCAGCTCCTCACGCTGACCGCTCCGGAAATGACCGTGCTCGTCCGGTGGCCTACGCGTCCTCAACGCCAACCACGCCAACCACGCCAACCACGCCAACCACGCCAAGTCCCAGCACGGCGTCTTCACCGACCGGCCCGAAACCCTCAGCAACGACTTCTTTGTCAACCTGCTCGACATGGGCAACCAGATGAAGCCGACCACCCCCGCCGAGGGGATGTTCGAAGTCCTCGATTGCGCCACCGGCGATGTGAAGTGGACTGCCACCCGCGTCGACCTCGTGTTCGGTTCGCACTCCCAACTCCGCGCCCTCGCCGAAGTCTACGCCGCCAGCAACGCCCAGAAGAAGTTCATCACCGACTTCGTCGCCGCCTGGAACAAAGTCATGAACGCCGACCGCTTCGACCTAGTCTGAGCCGACCTCCCGGCCGCTCCAACACAGTTCAACCCACCCCAGGCGCTCCCTGCGTTCCAGCGCAGCGGGGCGCCTTGTCATTTCAGGTACCCACACGGCCAAATCATAGAAGAACGGGACCCGCGGTTACGATTGTTCCCACCGACACCATCAAAACCACCAGCCCACCCCCTGTAGCGTCTTCGCTCGCCGAAGCTCGCCCTGGCCCCACCATTTCAGCAATTCGAACCCTCTCCCAAACCCATCCCCTACGCAGACAAAATACCCTCGCCACTACCAACTCCTTAGACTCTCACTCATCGTCAATGAACTACTCGCCTGGCCTCGAGTACCTCCAACAGTTCTCCCCACCCGACCCCGCCCCAACGCCACCATTCCCATGGAAGGTTTTCAGACCCAGGCCATCAATCGAGCTCACCCCGCATCCCGCTCTTCAAGCATGAGCTACGAAAGAAGAAAGCTCCCAAAAAAGACCCAAACTCATCCTTGAGCGCGCCAAGTGATTGAAACGCGTGGCGAAAACACGCTGCAACCACCGCATCCCTTCGCTCAGATTCGGTTCAGGAGTCTCCAACGCCAAATGACAAAGATTACCCATGATCACATAGGCGTGGAGACCCACCCCCTGGGTTCGCACACCCCAAGCAGTGTCTTTTCAACTGACCGCGTTGCTCCGTCTTCCTCGAAAACCCAAAATTCCGATAATTTCCTCAACTCAAGACGTGGAGGCAAAGCCCCCCCCCTTGCTCGCTCAACTCTTAGCTTACTTGCCATAGAAAGGATCCAGAATACGCGGGGTCCAATGTCACAAGGTAAGGATTGACTCCTTCGGATTGCTCCCGGCTCCACTTTCCGATCCTAAGCCGGGCGTGAATTCTTCGCCAACCATGCCGCGTAGTCGGCTTCGCTGAGCTCACCGGCGGCGAGGCCGAGGGTGCGTAAGGTGGCCTCCACCTCACTGCCGAAAAAGACCAGTCCGTTGCACTCCAAGAGAGCTACGCCGAGCATGAAATCCGTGCGTTTGTTGCCGTCGAGGAACGGGTGGTTCTTTACCACGCCGGCGACATACGAAGCCCCTAATTCAGGCAAGGTCGGTTGGCCGTAGGCGAAGAGTTGGCGGGGCTTGGCCAAGGCAGACTCGAGCATGGTGTCGTCGCGCACGCCGGTGAGGCCACCGTAGTCGGCCAACAGGAGGTCATGCAGCGCCAAGCACTCCTCCCGGGAAAACCAGTGAGGCTCGATCATTTGGCGAGTTCGCGCAGGGTATTCCGATAGCATCGGTTCAGCGACTCGAAGACGGCCATGGACTGTTCGAATTCGGGATTGGACGGCGTGAGGCGCGCGCCGTCCGGCGATTCGGTCAGCGTGATCACGTCGTCTTCACCGGCCTTCAATATCGTCAAAGCCTCCTTCGGCAGCACCACACCAAGGGAATTGCCGACCTTGCGGATTTTAAGTTGGACGCTGATAAACGATAATATTGCTACGAACGTTATTACGTCAATGCTCGACTGCACGGTTCCGAATGGACAACACAGATCAATGTTTACCACCAATGGACACAGATGAGCCTCACTCCGTTCGGCTCAGAGTGGGAAGCCGAATTACCGACTCTCCCGGGAGACTAACACCGATACCCGAACATACCGGAAGGGCTTTACGCCCCTATACCAATCGATCCAATCCACCGGAAATTGCCCACGAAATACACCAAAGGTACGATAGAATCAGGCTCGTCACCATACGCCACGAACGTGGTCGTGCTCCCGCTGCGCTCGGTCTGCTCGATCCTCTGTTCTGGCTCAATCCAAAGATGGCGATCCGACGGGGTCATGTCGGAATGGCGCTTAGTTAGCGCGCAATTTTCATGTAAGTTGTTGATTATTAGAATTCAGATCCGACGACGAATCCCCTTAACTAAGCGCCATTCGGGTCATGTCGTGTTTTGTGTGTTGCGGCGACTGAGAGTCGCGTAGCTTGCTGATTACTCATGGCGAGGCCGTTGAGACGTGAATATCCGGATACGATTTATCACGTCATCAACCGAGGGAACTACCGATCAGATGTTTTTGGCTCTGTAGGCGCAGCCGAGGCGTTTCTGAAAGCACTGGAAGAGGCGACCGAGCGATGTGGGTGGCGTTTGGGTGCCTATGTCGTGATGCGCAACCACTTCCATTTGGCGCTGCAAATACCCGAACCTAATTTGTCAGCCGACATGCAGTGGTTGCAGGTGACATTTGCCAGTCGTTTCAATCGACTGCGCAATCAACAGCGGCTTTTGTTCCAGGGACGGTATCGTTTGTTTTGTGTGGAGAATACGGAGCAATGGGCTCGAGTGGCTGATTACATCCATCTCAATCCGATGAGGGCTGGGATTGTGTCGGTAAGCCACCTGGGGAGTTTCCGCTAGAGCAGTTTACTACGATTTACCAGGGGACCTCGTTTTGTCGGCCTACAGGTCAAGAATTGGCTCGAAACCTTGGGGTTCGAAGATTCGCGGGCCGGCTGGGTGGAGTATCAACGCTACCTCGAGCAACGGGTTTGCCTCGACCCGACCGCCGGAGGAGCCGAACGGGTTGAGTTGTCTCGGGGATGGGCAATTGGATCAGATCAGTGGAAACAAGAGCTCGCTCAACACCCCCCCCTAGCAAAATCAGATGATCCGCATGGCGAAAACCTAGAGCCTAGAGAGGTTTTGGCGTTGAAGTGAAAGGCGGCATTAGAAAGTCAACTCGAGGTTTTGAGGCTATCGCCGGATGACTTGAAAGACGCTCGCATGAATGCGCGTTGGAAAATCGAATTAGCGGACAGGTTGCAGCGCGAACAGGGGGCTTCAGTCAGTTGGCTCTCTATCAATCTTCATCTTCATATGGGTAAGGCATCTACGGCCCGTAGGATATCTTTGGCGTCTCCGAAGAAACATACAAAACACGCCGTGACCCCATTTGCGACGCGCCTTCGCTCCCCGCAAGGTGGGCGCATATCCACTATCCAACTACGGTCCGATAACGTTCGGAACCGCCCGGTGCGGACCCGCATGCCGGGTGGTGTGGGACCTGTGGCTGACTGAGATCTACTCAGTTAGTCACGGGGACCCGATTCGGCCAATTTTCAATATTTACTTTACAGTGCACGGTTGACGATTTCTTCTTGAAATCGATCGGCTAAGGTCAGAAGCAAGTCTTGGAGGGTGAACTTGTATGGTCTCGTGAATCCGACGTAGATAAATCAGGATCATCACCGTGCGCAATTCCATGCCGCCAACCAACGAGTTCTTTGTCCAAACGAATTCGTTTTCGCTGGAATTCGTTTTCGCTGAAAAGGTTCTAGATTAAAGCTGAGTATTCTATAAAAATTTGCCTTTAATTTTTCGAAGTTGAGATTTGAGCGAGACGGCGGCGTCAAGCGGCTAGTGCACAGTCCTTTTGTATAATAGCATGAAAGACTTCAGCGGGCGACTGTCCGTCGAGCCCGATGCGAGGGAGATTATTGAGTAGCCACTCCGCTTTGGCGATTTGGCCTTTGGTGACGGTGTTAACGTCGATGCCTTTAGGGAAGTATTCCCGGATCAGACCGTTGATATTCGCGACCGCACCGCGCGGCCAAGGGCTGTGTGGATTGCAGAAGTAGACCGCCACTTTTGTGGCAAGGGAGAAGGCGGCATGTTGGGCCATTTCGCGGCCGTTGTCGTAGGTGAGGGTCTTACGCAGGTGGGCGGGCAGGCGTTTGAAGGCCCGGATGAGAGCGCGGGCGACGCCCAACGGGACGCTCATCACGTAGCGGGAGACCCGTTCGGTGATGACCAAAATGGCGGTGTGATTGCCCGCACCCATGACCAAGTCGGCCTCCCAGTGTCCGGGCACCTCCCGGCGCTCCACCTCAGCGGGTCGCTCGCCGATATTGATCGCGCCCGGCAACTGGCCCGAGAGCTTGCCCTTGGCGCGGGGGGGCGGGACTGCGCCGGGGCTTCTTGCGCCGCAAATAAGCGATCAACTCCTTCTTAACCGAGCCTTTGGAGCGCACGTAGATGAAGTCGTAGCTGGAGCGTATCCCACAAGCGCAAGAGGTTGGAGAAGAGGAGGTAGCGTAAAAATAAAGAGGCCGAAACCAGGAAATCCTCCCGGTTTCGGTCTCTTTATTTTTACGGTACCTCCTCATTGACAACCTCTTGCGCTTGTGGGACACGCTCCAGTTATCGCGCCAGAGCATGGCTGAGTGGGTGCGCATCGCGGCCATGTGGCTTGAACCGCTTTATCAATGCATGCGCCAAAAGTTGATCGACTCCGGGTATGTGCAAGTCGATGACGTAACGCGCAGCGCGGAGATGGCGTAACCCAGAGCGTAGCGATGGGTGAGCTGAGCGGGTGCCCCGCAGGGGGCGGCGAAGCAAACCAACGCCGGTGCCGATGCCACGACCCGGATCAAAAACGAGGCAAAACCCTACTGAGTTGGTTCTGGGCGCTCAGCGCGCCCAAAGCCGATGTCGTTGTTCGATTGGGCGAAAGACGCGCCAACACGCCGAACTGATCGCTTTGATCAAAGGCTTCAAGGGCGTGCTCCAATCCCACGAGTATGGCGCGTAATAAGCCTATGACAAAGCTCACCCCGAGGTCTCGTGGGTAGGGTGTTGGGCGCACGCGCGGCGTAAGTTTTTTGCCGCCCAGGATGAATCGCCGCGAGTGGCCCAGTGGATCCTCGGGCAAATCGCCCAGTTGTATCATCTCGAAAATCTATGGGATGAGGCCGGACTGGATGACTCACAACGCCTCGCTCGACGTCGCCGCCATTTTACCCGCCGCCTGTATTGGCTGAAGATCGTGGGGATCCGGTTACCTCAACACGTGCTGCCCAAATCCGGACTCGGCAAAGCCTGTACTTACTTGCTCGGGCAATGGGGCCCGTTGGTCGAACATCTCAACCACGGTCAAACCCGTCTGGACAACAATCTGATTGAGAACGCCATCCGCCCCACGGCCCTGGGCAAGAAAAACTGGCTGTTCATCGGACATCCCGACGCCGGCCAACGTTCGGCCATCATTTACTCGCTCGTAGTCAGCTGCCTGCGCCGTGGCATCGATCCGCTAGATTACCTGCGCGACGTGCTCGGTCGCCTGCCGCAACTGCGCCCAGGCGCGGACTTGAGCGCCCTGTTGCCCTGCAACTGCAAACCGCCAGTCGACATCGAACTGACCGCCGTAGAACAGTCTAACGTTTACGATCAAGGCATCATCACGATGTCTCCTCCATTATCGTGACGTTTGCTATCCGTGCATGGGGCTTCTCTCGGACGCTTACCTTGAGGCGACCGTTGCCGTAATACTGCCAAGTCTGGCCAAGGTCGGATTCAGGCTCGGTGGAAGGTGCCCAAATGGAACCCGGCGTTGCGTCCTGCCATGCCGTTGCTCTCGCTGCCAGTCTGGTATTGTGGGGTGAAAGTGTATCGAAACCCGCCCCGTTCAGAAAAGCCGTTACATCTGCAAGTGCCTCATATTCGAGCTATAATGAACTCAGTTTCCAACTGCTGAATTTAGGTTCATCCCCTCAGCGAACATCGGAGCGCTCTCACTCCAACTTCCTAACCAACTCAATTCGGAGGCGGAAAAATAGTCCTCGACAGCGCCCGATCGTCAATGAACGACCGAATCGCATCCGCAGTCGCCGCGACGGGATGTTTTACAATCGGTCGTGATTTCAGCACTTCCAACGAGGGGTGGGTGGGATCAACTCCGATCGCGTCGCGCAAGGTGTCCGGGAAATTTAGCCGGATGAGCCGTCGCCAGCACTACGCTGAGCCGATCGGGATTCGGCGCCCCGAAGCCACAGGCGGTGTGCGGATCCGCCACATATCCATATTTGTCATACACCGAGCGAATCAGCCCGGAAATTTGTGCATCACTACAACGCGACGCCGAAAATGAATCAGCCCGCAAATCAATCGCAATTATACTGCCCGGTCGCCTTGAACGTGCTCATGATTTCTCTCACCCGGTGCGGATCACAACCCACCGCATAATAGAGAAAACGCTCAAAATTCGAAGCAACCTGAATGTCCATCGATGGTGCCAGGCTTGGAGCCACCCGATCAACTTTGTACTCCCCGTGGGTGAACAACCGATATAAAATGTCATTCTGATTGGTCGCGACTTTGAATCCGCGGATGGGCACCCCCATCTGCTGCAGCATCCACCCGGCGAGAACGTTGCCAAAGTTACCCGTCGGAACGATAAACTCCACGTTGTCCTGCTGCGAACGAGGTAGCTTCAACCACGCAAACAGATAATAAACGCATTGCGCCAACACCCGGGTCAAATTGATCGAGTTAACCGCGGAAAGTCGATGCCGTTGCCGGAATTCCTGGTCCGAAAATATATCCTTGAGCGCCGTTTGCGCATCGTCAAAAGAACCTTCGACGGCCATCGCATACACGTTCCCTGCCCCTGTGCAGGCCATCTGACGTTCTTGCAACGGCGCCACCCGGCCATCGGGATAGAGGATAAAGATCGCGGTCCCTGGCTTGCCCAACAAACTGTGTATGGCCGCCGCACCCGTATCCCCCGACGTAGCACCCAGCACATTGATGCTCTGGCCGCGCTCCCGACACTGGTGCTCGTAAATATTGCCGAGCAATTGCAGCGCGAAATCTTTAAAGGCCAACGTGGGCCCATGGAACAGCTCGAGCACCTGCAGGTTGTCCGCCAACGGAACCAGGGGGGCGATCTCCGGATGAGAGAAAGAGGTGTAGGACTTTGCTACAATTGCCGTAAACGTCGCATCATCTATATCCGTGGCAAAGCGGCGGAAAAATGCGGAGCACAATCCCGCATAGTCCAAACCTCGGAACGCCTGCAAATCCGCCGAGGCAAACTTCGGTAGTTCCTCCGGCAAAAACAACCCACCATCCGGTGCCAAGCCAGTCGCCACAGCGTCGCCGAATCCTAACGCCGGACCTTCACCACGAGTGGAGATAAACTTCATGCTGGTCTCTCTGACGTTTACTAGTCCGCGTCCAACCCAAAGACCTTGTGCGTAATCCGGGCTGCTTCGTCGACTCGGTCCAAATCAAGGACCACCGAAATCTTGATCTCCGATGTCGTGATCAAGTCGATGTTGATGTCGGCATCAGCCAACCCCTTGAAGAGATCGGCGGCCACACCTGAGTGCGTTTTCATGCCGACTCCGACCACGGAGAGTTTCGCAATGTTTTCATGCACCGCCACGTGTCCTCCCCTCACTTCATCCAACACGGGTTCGAGGCATTTCTGCGCCTTCAGGGTGTCTCCCAAGGGCACGGTAAATGTCAGATTCGCAATGCCGTTGCGACCGACGTTTTGCACGATCATGTCGACGACTATATTGGCATCCGCCATCGCTCGAAACACCTTCGCCGCCGAACCTGGTTTATCCAGAATATTGCTGACGATGATTTTCGCCTGATCTTTGTCGACTGCGACGCCACGAACGACGATTTTTTCCATATGGGGGACTTCTGCTTTCACAACGGTGCCTCGGTTGAAGTTGAAGGATGAACGGACCTCAAAAATGACACCGTGTTTTTCGGCAAACTCGACGGAACGAGACTGCATGACTTTTGAGCCCGACGACGCAAGCTCGAGCATCTCGTCGTAGGAAACTTCATTAATTTTGCGCGCTGCGCTTACAATGCGGGGGTCAGCGGTATAAACGCCGTCCACATCGGTATAAATTTCACACTTGTCCGCCTTGATCGCCGCCGCGATCGCGATGGCACTCAAATCCGAACCTCCGCGGCCCAAAGTCGTGATATGACCGTCTTCGTTGATTCCTTGGAATCCGGCCACAATCACCACTTTACCCTCCGACAGCTGCGCTTCCACCGCCGACGCATCAATGGTTTGAATACGCGCTTTGGTATGCAGACGGTCGGTCTGAATTCCCGCCATACCACCGGTAAAGGATACCGCCTCCACTCCGTGGCCGTGTAAGGCCATCGCGGTCAGGGCGATGGTCTCCTGTTCGCCCACCGACAGTAACATGTCCATTTCGCGCTCACTGGGCTCCGCACAAACCGCCTTGGCTCGGGCCATCAGTTCGTTGGTCACTCCCGCCCTCGCCGAGACCACGACCACGACTTGATGGCCCTGCGACACGGTTAATTTGATGCGCTCCGCAACTTTCTTGATTCGTTCGACATCCCCCACGGAGGTGCCGCCAAACTTTTGCACAATACGTGACATAGTAAAATTTAGTCGTCGAATGACGCGATTCTAAGCAACAACGGAGCGGTTAACACGGCATCCAAACGAGACAAATTAGTCACCGTCGCCCGAATCGCTTTTTCGTTACTCAGGTGGGTCGTCAAGATGAGTGACGCCGCACCTTTCCGTGGGCTCGGGCGCTGCTGCACACTGGCAATGCTGACCTTGGACTTGGACGTGACGCTGGCAATCTTCGCCAAAACTCCGGGCTCATCCTTCACATCCAATCGGAAGTAATAGCTGCCCTCAATGAGTTCGGGTTTGTTGAGCGGACAATTCTGTTCGATCGGTTCCGGCAAGGGAGCATTCCCTCGCAACAACAACGCAATCGCATCCACGATATCGCTGATCACCGCACTGGCCGTCGCATCCTGCCCTGCTCCCAGCCCGATGTAGAGCGTCTCGCCCACCACGTCTCCAGTCACGGACACGCCGTTGTAAACTTTATTGACGTTGGCAAGCACCTTGGCTCGCGAAAGCAATGTCGGGGCAACACTCACGGCCAGAGCATCCGTTTTGAGATCTCGCTGGATCACTGCCAGCAACTTGATCGCATAGTCATTCTCCCTCGCGTATTGAATATCCGCTTGTGTGAGTTCGGTAATGCCTTCCACCAACATCGACTTGACCGGCACCCATGTTCCGTGGGCCAGATAAGTCAGGATCGATGCTTTGTGCGCCGTGTCCCAACCTTCCACGTCGAGCGCCTCATTGCCCTCGGCATAACCGAGGGCTTTCGCTTCCTTCAGAATGATCGGATACGATAAACCTTCTCGCTCCATCCGGGTCAGGATGTAGTTACACGTTCCGTTCAAAATTCCATAAATTCGGCCAAAACGGTTTGCCACCAGACCTTCCCGCAGCGCTTTGATGATCGGGATGCCCCCGGCCACAGATGCCTCGAAAAAGTAATGTCCCCCATGTTGCCGCGCGGCCGAGAAAATTTCTGGGCCATGCTCACAAACCAACGCCTTGTTCGCGGAAACCACCGTCTTCCCCATCCGCAAGGCCGCCAGAGTGATGTCCTTCGCCAGCGTGGTCCCTCCGATCAACTCGCACACGATCTGCAGCTCCGGATCCTTCGCCACCGCCATCGGGTCATCTCCCAATCGAGATTTGGCGACACGAACCGAACGCTTCTTGGTTAAATCGCGCACCGAAGCCCGTTTAAGCACCAAGCGCGCGCCTAGGCGCGATTCGAGTTTAGCGCGGGATCGGCTGATGTGTTTCCACACGCCTTGCCCAACCGTTCCGAGGCCGCAAATACCGACATTGACGATGGGAAAATCGTTCATGAATAAATTCGAAGACTAATGTGACCGATTACTTACGGTCCCAACGATGCTCGGTGCCACTGATTAATCGCCCAATATTGGCGTGATGGCGCCCGACGACGAGAAGACCCAATAGCATGGCCATCCCGCTGATAATGGGTCCAAAACTCAAAAACCACGGAAACACCGCAATGACGAGGGCGGCCACGATTGAAGCCAAGGAAACGTATCGAAATCCGAAAAAGGTCATCATCCAAGCTCCGGCCGCCACAACGCAAGGCAACGGCATCAAGACAAACAATCCGCCCGCCACCGTCGCTACCCCCTTGCCTCCTCGAAAGCCAATGAAGCACGAGAACGAATGACCTAATACCGCCGACGAGACTCCCATTACACCACCGATATCATACCCCACGCTGCCTCGTGGTCCGCCCAACGCAAAAAGGAGGGGGATTGCAGTGGCTAAAAACCCTTTGGCGACATCCAACCCAAACACGAAGTTTCCGAACCCCGATCCCAACACGCGCTTCACGTTGGTCGCACCGAGATTCCGGCTCCCGACTTCCAAGATATTCACCCCCTTCGCCTTCGCTACCCAGTAACCGAAAGGCAAAGCCCCCAGCACGTAGCCAACGACTGCAGTGATGAGGAGAGGGGTGATCATGGCAAAGAAGTAGCCGAAACTTAAAGGTGGACGAACTTGGCGAGGTTGATTTTAGGATGCGCCTTGATCTCGTCACAAGCTGCTGCGCCCGGCTCGCTATCCACGCGGACCACCATATACGCCGTCTCGCCCTGAACCAGTCGGCTCAAAGACATGTCAGCGATGTTGACTCCCGCCCGACCCAAAAGGCTGCCGACTTCGCCGACCATGCCGGGTTGATCCAAATTCTCGAGCACGAGCAGCTTACCGTCAGCGGCCACTTCAACCTCGCGACCATTGATGCCAACGACTCGCGGATCCTGAGCTTTGCCCATCAGGGTACCCAGCGCGCGGTGTGATTCGCCTTGGGGGTCAATCACTTCGACCTGAATCAAGTCGGTGTAATCGGAGTCGCTGTTCGACTTGGTAACCTGTGCCTCAATACCCAGGCTCTTCAGCAAATAAGGCGCGTTCACATCGTTGACATCGTCCGCGCAAATCCGACGCAAAAACCCGCGTTGAATCGCTCGCGTCACCGCATTGGCATCGAGATCCACGATCTTGCCCCAATAAGTGATGTTCAGCGCAGCAACTTGCGCCGGCGCGATCTGCTGCACCAACGTCCCCAGCTTCGTGCCAAGATCGAGATAGGGTCCGAGAACCTTCAGCGCCGCCCCGTCAATGGACGGCATGTTGACCGCATTGCGAATCACACCGTGACTCAACACCTCCGTAATCTGCTCGGTGATCTCGACCCCCACTGCCGCCTGCGCTTCCGCCGTCGAAGCCCCAAGGTGCGGGGTCAAAGAAACACTCGGCAACGAGCGCAACTCACTGTCCTCCGCCAAGGGCTCTTCTTCGTAAACGTCGAGACCCGCCGCGGCCACCTGGCCCGATTTCAGAGCCGCGATGAGTGCGGTCTCCTTGATAATCCCACCACGCGCACAGTTAAATAACCGCACACCCGACTTGCACTTGGCCAGCGCCGCTTCGTCGATCATGTATTTGGTGTCATCGGTTAACGGCATGTGCACCGTGATGAAGTCCGATTGCTCCAACAATTCGTCGAGAGACACCCCTTCGAGAGACACCCCTTCCACCTGCAACGCCTTCGCGCGACTCGGGGCCAGATACGGATCATAAGCCACCACCCGCATCCCAAAAGCCTGCGCCCGTTTCGCCACTTCTCCGCCGATGCGACCCATTCCCACAATACCGAGAGTTTTACGGAACAACTCGACGCCCGCAAACGCCTTGCGGTCCCATTTACCTGCTTTCATCGAGCCAGCTGCCTGAGGCACCGGACGAGCCCCGCACAACAAATGCGTAAACGTCAGCTCCGCCGTCGCGATCGTATTGCCGGACGGCGTATTCATGACGACGACCCCTCGTTCCGTCGCGGCTTCGACATCGACATTGTCGACCCCGACTCCCGCTCGGCCCACCACCTTAAGGAGAGGCGCCGCCGCCAATACCTCCCGGGTGATCTTGGTTTCGGAGCGCACCGCAATCGCGTGCACATCCTTCACCAGCTCGAGGACTTGCTCTGGGGTGGAACCATAGGCCTCCACAACTGCGTAGCCCGGCTGCTCACGCAGATAGGCAACTCCCTTGGCAGATATCTTGTCGGCTACTAGGATTTTCATGGAGACAAACGCACGATATCGAAGAGGTCGCACCCAACCCCGGCAAGGAAAAGCGTTGGACTTATTCAATCCTGACCGTCCGAGCCCCCCCGTTTAGAAACCGTTCACCTTCATCCATTGCCTTTTCCAAAGGTCCTCATTTTGATCAGGTATGGACTCGACCGCGCCGCCCTTCGACCGCCTCAGCCAGCAACTCGCCTTCATCATGGAAGTCGACAAACTCAAGGAAGTCTTTCTTCAAACGATACTTACCAAGAGCGGACGCAGGGAAAACGACGCCGAACACTCCTGGCATCTCTGTCTCACCGTTATCACCTTGGCTGAATACGCCAACTCCCCGGATCTCGATGTACTTCAGGTTTTGAAGATGTTAATTAGTCACGACATCGTCGAAATAGATGCGGGAGATACCTTCGCCTACGACTTCGTCGGGATGGAAACACAACACGAACGCGAAGCGGTGGCGGCCGATCGGTTGTTCGGGCTGCTGCCCCCCGATCAATGTTCCGAATTCCGCACTCTCTGGGACGAATTTGAGGCCCGTGTCACTCCCGAAGCCAAGTTCGCCGCGGCCTGTGACCGACTGCAACCGATGCTGCTCAATATCCATACCGAGGGCGCATCATGGCGCCGCCACGGCATCACTCACGATCGGGTAATCGCTCGCAACTGCCACATCGCCGAGGGCTCCGTCCCCCTGTGGCAGCGCATTTCAAGACTCCTGGCTGAGGCCATGGCCGACGGGTTGCTCGAAGCGCAACCCAAGCACTAAAAATCGCGTCGCCCTCTCCGTCCGCCATTGCGCAAGTTCGATCAAGCACCAACGGCGGTTCTTGGGATATAACTGCATCGATCCAATTCAATCGATGCCTTCCGTCACCCTTCACGACTACAAAAAGCGGCTTCAGCGCGTGCTTCACCACGTCCGCACTCACCTTGATAAGGAGCTACCGGTGGACGCCCTCGCCGCGGTCGCATGCCTCTCGCCCTTCCATTTTCACCGTATTTTCTCCGGCATGATCGGGGAAACCGTCGCAGCCCTCGTCCGTCGCCTGCGTCTGGAACGCGCCGCTCTGCAACTTAGAAACACGACCGCTGCGATTCTCGAGATCGCCTTGGACGCAGGCTACGAATCCCACGAAGCATTCGGCCGCGCCTTCACCCGCGCCTATGGTCTTTCCCCAGGTAAGTTTCATCGCAACCACGCCCGTCCTTGTGCTTGGCCCGCCCGCTGTCGGGTGCACTACGCCGACGCTCAGGCCTCGATTCATTTCCGCACCATTCCATTCCGCCCTCTTCCCATGAAAATCACCCTAAACACACTCCCTCCCCAGAATGCAGCCTGCCTTCGCCACATCGGCCCTTATGATCAATGCGGTCCGACTTGGGCCCGCCTCGGCGATCTCCTTGGCGCCACTGGAGAAATCGAAATCGGCAGCACCTTCATCGGAATTAGCTACGACGATCCCGAATTCACGCCCTCTTCAGAAATCCGCTCCGATGCCGGCGTCTCCGTCCCCTCCGATTTCATTCCCCACGATGGACTGACCGTGCGCGAAATCGCCGGTGGAGAAGATGCCGTGCTCACCTACGAAGGTCCTTATAGTAGGCTGCGTCGCGCCTACCGTCATCTGATGGGCGAATGGGCTGCCTCGAAGCGGACGAGAACTCGCCGACACGCCGTATTGCGAAACGTATCTGAACGATCCGGACTCCACCGCCCCCGAAGATCTGCTGACTGAAATCCACGCGCCTCTGCAACCCTGACCCAATCTCTTCGTGACACCGCAAAAAAAATCGCCCTACTTAAACTCTACAAAGTCGAATACGTTTCCCCTCGTACCCCCCCAACTCCTCGTAACTACCGCGGGTTCCTACTTAGAGCGTGTCCCATTTACCCTGATTTTGGAAAGGGGGCAGGAAAGCCGATTTTTGAGCGAATTTCCGGCTATCAATGGCGGATGTAGGCGCATCGCAGATGCAATTTAATGGCTAAATTGCAGTGTCGCAGCAGTCAATGCCTGGATCGTTTCCATGAGGGAACCTCCGGCAGCCGGTGTATTGTTCATCGTGGGAGTAGGCTTGGTGGTTTTAGGCGGCTTGGGCCTGCGGTGGTTGGTCGGCCCGCAGTCGGGCGATGAGCCACAGGTTGTGACCGAGGATGCTCCAGCCTACCGCCAGGTAGCGATTCGTGAAGCCTCTGGCACTCAATCGCTTGCCTTGGCGTTGCTTGATGATGACGATGCGGGCCTCCGGCGAAGCCCGGCGATGTTGGAGCGCCACGAACTGCGGCTCCTGCATGCGCCGTTGCAGCAGCTGCGGATCGCGAGGGCAAGTGGCGTCATAAATGTCGGCTTCTGCCAAGCGTTCGCACAGCCGTTTGGTCGAGAAGCCTCGGTCGGTGCTCGCCGCTTTGATCGGGGTGCTCAGGGCGAACTGATTCTGGCGCTCGAGGCTCTGGTCGAACTGACGCCATTCGGCCGGAGCCATTCCCTGATACAACTGCCAATCGGTGATCAACCCCGTCACGTTCTCACTGATCATGAGGGTGTTGCCAAACTCGACCTCGCCGGACGCCGTGCCCCGGACCACGGTCTGCACGTCGGGTTCGTAGACGCTAAGGATCTTCTCGGCGTTGGGCACTGGTCGCGCGCCGATGATGCGTTCGTGGGCCTGTTTGATCGCGGCCGGCAGTTGCTCGAGCATGGCGTCGATGCGCGCAATGATGCGGGTGGCCTGGCGCTCACTGAAGCGGGTCCGGGCGTAGTCGGCGGCGAGGTGGTCGCGGTGGCGGCGGGCGTGCTCGCCGATGGTGCGCAGCAGGCGTTTCATCTGGCGGAGCACGCCCTTGCGGGCCCGCTTCGCATCGCGGCGCCGTCGGCTGTGGGTCATCGCGATGCACCACCGATTCATCTGCTTGGCAAAGACTGGCGGCTCGTTCGGCATCCGACCCCGCAACCCCGCTGCACGGAGCAGTTTCACCGCCTTGAGCAGGGGGTGCGGCTCACGTCGCGAAAGAGCACCCAGTCGACCGGAAAAATGGATGTTGGCCTGCAGGCAGGTCGAGTCCACCAGGCACGTATCCATCGGCTGCGCCGCAGCCAGTCCCAGTTCGCTCGCCCGGTCCGCCTCATCGCACATCTCGATAATGACTTGGCTCATCCTGCGCACCTGCCCGGCGGTGAAGCATTTGGACGCACGCTCCCGCACGCTTTCTTTGGGAGACCCCCTTGATGCCGTCGATCCGGCGCGCTCCGCAAAAGTCGGCCAACAGATCGCTGGAGGCGATGCTCAGGGAAAGTTTACGCAAGCTGATTTTCCCGCGCATCATGCGCAATACCTGCCCCCGCCGCGCCTTGCGCGCGAACTGCAGGTGTCGCGGCAACCCGGCCACGTCGTCGCCCCGCCAGTTTTCCCGGGCAAAGTCCACGGCCATCGCTTCCAAGTGACTGTTAGCCAGCAACTGGTCGAGCCCCGCCAGTTGATCGCGCAACGCGGCGTAATCTTTGTTGGGTCCGACCGGAGTCAGGTCTGGACGCAACCAAGTTTTCAGGGCCACTTCCGGGGCGACGGCTTCGGTAGTATTGTTCACACCAAAGTATACACACCGTTTTTGTGCCGAAACCAGGAAATCCTCCCGGTTTCGGCCTCTTTATTTTTACGCTACCTCCTCTTCTCCAACTTCTTGCGCTTGTTGGATACGCTCTACCTACCGGAGGCCATATTTAACTGATTCCAAACACGCAGCTTGACCTTCTACATTTGTGGCATAAACTAGTCATAGTTCAACACTGAGTGCACAGGCAGAGAGGGAGTGGTGCCCTTTCTCCTAATGCACTATAATGAATACTATACGTTTGATATTGGGATTGATGATTGGCGGGATTGAGGTTGCGGTAGTCCGCAGGAAGGGAGCGGTGAGCAGCTATACACAAGCCATGAGAGAGGACGACCGGCTTGGCGGGCCGGTCGTCCGCTCTCTGGGGAAAACTCCGCGCTGGCGTCGTGGGCGCAGAGCGGAGGATTGGGAGTGGTGGCAAAAATACAACGGCGCATCACCGCCAAGGAACGCGAGGCGATTCATGCCGGTTTGGCCCAAGGCCCAGGGCAAAAGCGGCGTTGAGCGTGCCGCCGCCCTCGGCCGCGACGCCTCGGTGGTCAATCGCGAGATCACCCGCAACGGCGGGCGCAACAGCTACAGCGGCATGGATGCGCAAACTCGCACTTGCCGTCGGCCCAAGTGCGCCGCGCGCAACAAAGTCGCCGACACGCCCGCCTTGCGCGACGAGGTGCTGGCCCTGTTTGCCACCGGCGCTACGCCCAAGCCACTCGAAGTCGCCTTGAGACGACGTCATGGCCTTGATCTGACCCGACGCGTGAGCCACGAAACCAATCTACGACTTCATCTACGTCCACTCCAAAGGCTTGGTTAAGAAGGAGTTGATCGCTTATTTTCGGCGCAAGAAGCCCCGGCGCAGTCCCGCCCCCCGCGCCAAGGGCAAGCTCTTGGGCCAGTTGCCGGGCGCGATCAATATCGGCGAACGACCCGCTGAGGTGGAGCGCCGGGAGGTGCCCGGACACTGGGAGGCCGACTTAGTCATGGGTGCGGGCAATCGCACCGCCATTGTGGTCATCACCGAACGGGTCTCCCGCTACGTGATGATCGTCCCGTTGGGCGGCGCCAAAGACGCGATCAGCGTCGCCCGCACTCTCATCCGGGCCTTCAAATGCCTGCCCGCCCACCTGCGCAAGACCCTCACCTACGACAACGGCCGCGAAATGGCCCAACATGCCGCCTTCTCCCTTGCCACAAAAGTGGCGGTCTACTTCTGCAATCCACACAGCCCTTGGCAGCGCGGTGCGGTCGCGAATATCAACGGTCTGATCCGGGAATACTTCCCTAAAGGCATCGACTTTAACACCGTCACCAAAGGCCAAATCGCCAAAGCAGAGTGGCTACTCCATAATCTCCCTCGCATCGGGCTCGACGGACAGTCTCCCGCTGAAGTCTTTCATGCTATTATACAAAAACCTGTGCACTAGCTGCTTGGCGCCGCTCTTGATTCAACCCCCAAAAAAGCCAACTATGCCCACCATAAAAATTCACCTCGATCCCGGCGAATCCGCTGCGATCAGTAGATTCGCCAGTGCCCTCAACATAACCCCAGAGGACATCGCCTACGCCGCATTGGATCGCACCATGGGTTCAGCATTGGATCCGTTCGGTCCGTACTTCCATCACTGAAACCAAAGCATGGCGTCACGATAATCTGCCCCTATGGGCCGATAGCGAACGATCGGTCCATGCCTACGAGGGCATGCGAGATGATCAGCCCGAAGAGCGCGTTAAATTTGAAATAATTTCACCGCCGGAGCGCTGATCGGGACTGCCTCAAGGCAAATCTTGGCATCACTTACCCACGCCATAAGCGCTAAACCCGAGCTCACGCAGTTTGTCGAGGTCGAGTAAATTACGTCCGTCAAACAGAAAAGCCGGTTTTGGCATGGTCTTAATGACTGCAGCGAAGTCGATAGCCTTAAACTCATCCCACTCCGTGACAACTGCAATGGCATGAGCCCCGACAGCCGCTTCCTCTGCTGAATTAACCACCACTAGACGATCATTGACCTCGCCTTTCCCCTGGACGTCTTGGCGAATCTGATCGGCTGGAACCTTCGGATCGTAGACCACAACTTCAGCCATTTCAGTCAGCAAATCACGACAAATCGAAATGGCCGCTGTTTCTCGCGTATCGTTCGTGTCTTTCTTGAAAGCGAAGCCCCAAATCGCAATGCGCTTACCCGCCACCGTATTAAAAAGAGCCTTCACAATGCGCGTCGCAAACCGCGACTTCTGCCAGTCATTGATCGCGACCACACTGTTCCAATAAGCAGCCACTTCCGGCAATCCGAAGCTCTCGCAAAGATACACGAGATTCAGAATATCTTTCTGGAAACAGGATCCTCCGAATCCAACCGAAGCCTTCAAGAACTTCAGTCCAATCCGGCTATCATGTCCAATCGCACGAGCCACTTCGTCCACGTCCGCTTCAGTCGCTTCGCAAAGCGCGGAGATGGAGTTAATCGAAGAAATTCGCTGTGCCAAAAACGCATTTGCCACCAACTTGGACAGCTCGGAGGACCACAAATTCGTCGTGATAATACGTTCCCGAGGAACCCAGTTGGCGTAAACGTCAGCCAAGGTATCCACCGCCTTTTGCCCTTCTAGCGTTTTTTCTCCGCCGATCAATACCCGGTCCGGATTGTGCAAATCAGGAACCGCAGTACCTTCCGCCATAAACTCGGGATTGGATAATACCTGGAACTTCAACTCTCTCGTATTCGCCGCCAAGATCTTCTGAATCGTCTCGGCCGTCTTCACCGGAATAGTCGATTTTTCGACAATGATTTTATCGGAAGTAGCCACTTCCGCGATCGTTCGAGCTACGGCCTCAATAAATCGCAGATCCACCGCACGTCCCGCTCCGACTCCATATGTTTTGGTTGGGGTGTTTACCGCCACAAAGATGATGTCGGCGGCATTGATCTCATCCGCCACCGCCGTGGAAAAAAACAGGTTCCTCCCCAAACCCTCACTTACCACCTCATCGAGTCCCGGCTCGTAAATAGGCAACACCCCGGAATTCCACGCATCAATCCGTGGCTGATTCATATCCACCATCGTGACTCTCACGTGAGGTGCTTTTTGCGCAATTACGGCCATCGCCGGACCGCCAACATGTCCAGCTCCAATACAGCAGATTTTCATGGGATAAGGGGCGAACACTGAACACCTGATTCGCTCAATCCAAGTCTGTTTTACCGTCGCTTTTAACGTCAGGCTGCTTGGTAAATCTACGGGTGATACCGACGAATCGACGCGCCGCTTCCTTCAATCCAGATAAGTCTAAAACCCCGAAGCTGAGTCGGATACAATAATTCGTGGGGCTATCCCCGAAACACAATGCTCCTGGCACATACAGCACTCCGGCTTCCACGCAGGCTTGGCAGAATTCTGACTCCAAACCGGTATCCAAAGCGTTCGGGGCCTCCAGCCACAAATACAGACCTCCTTCAGGACGTTTCCAAATCCACCCAAGATCCCCTAACCCTCCAGCCCGCAAGGCTCCGTCCAACGCTTCCATTTGCGCCTGATAAGCGGGTCGGATTTTTGCTAACTGGAGCGTGTCCCATTTACCCTGATTTTGGAAGGGGGGCAGGAAAGCCGATTTTTTGAACGAATTTCCGACGACCAATGGCGGATTGAGGCGCGCGCAAATGCAATTTAATGGCTAAATTGCAGTGTCGCAGCAGTCAGTGCCTGGAGCGTTTCCATGAGGGAACCTCCGGCAGCCGGTTTATTGTTCATCGTTGGAGTAGGCTTGGTGGTTTTAGGCGGCTTGGGCCTGCGGTGGTTGGTCGGCCAGCAGTCGGGCGATGAGCCACAGGTTGTGACCGAGGATGCTCCAGGCTACCGTCAGGTAGCGATTCGTGAAGCCTCTGGCTCTCAATCGCTTGCCTTGGCGTTGTTTGATGATGGGGATGCGGGCCTCCGTCGAAGCCCGGCGATGTTGGAGCGCCACGAACTGCGGCTCCTGCATGCGCCATTGCAGCAGCTGCGGATCGCGGGGGCAAGTGGCGTCATAAATGTCGGCTTCGGCCAAGCGTTCGCACAGCCGTTTGGTCGAGAAGCCTCGGTCGGTGCTCGCCGCTTTGATCGGGGTGCTCAGGTCGAACTGATTCTGACGATCAAAGCTTTCGCTCAACTGACGCCATTCGGCCGGAGCCATTCCCTAATACAACTGCCAATCGGTGATCAACTCCGTCACGTTCTCACTGATCATGAGGGTGTTGCCAAACTCGACCTCGCCGGACGCCTTGCCCCGGACCACGGTCTGCACGTCGGGTTCGTAGACGCTGAGGATCTTCTCGGCGTTGGGCACTGGTCGCGCGCCGATGATGCGTTCGTGGGCCTGTTTGATCGCGGCCGGCAGTTGCTCGAGCATGGCGTCGATGCGCGCAATGATGCGGGTGGCCTGGCGCTCACTGAAGCGGGTCCGGGCGTAGTCGGCGGCGAGGTGGTCGCGGTGGCGGCGGGCGGGCTCGCCGATGGTGCGCAGCAGGCGTTTCATCTGGCGGAGCACGCCCTTGCGGGCCCGCTTCGCATCGCGGCGCCGTCGGCTGTGGGTCATCGCGATGCACCACCGATTCATCTGCTTGGCAAAGACTGGCGGCTCGTTCGGCATCCGACCCCGCAACCCCGCTGCACGGAGCAGTTTCACCGCCTTGAGCAAGGGGGTGCGGCTCACGTCGCGAAAGAGCACCCAGTCGACCGGGAAATGGATGTTGGCCTGCAGACAGGTCGAGTCCACCAGGCACGTATCCATCGGCTGCGCCGCAGCCAGTCCCAGTTCGCTCGCCCGGTCCGCTTCACCGCACATCTCGATAAAGACTTGGCTCATCCTCCGCACCTGCCCGGCGGTGAAGCATTTGGGAGGCGATGCTCAGGGAAAGTTTACGCAAACTGATGTTTCCGAGCATCATGCGCAATACCTGCACCCGCAGCGCCTTGCGCGCGAACTGCAGGTGTCGCGGCAACCCGGCCACGTCGTCGCCCCGCCAGTTTTCCCGGGCAAAGTCCACGGCCATCGCTTCCAAGTGACTGTTGGCCAGCAACTGGTCGAGCCCCGCCAGTTGATCGCGAAACGCGGCGTAATCTTTGTTGGGTCCGACCGGAGTCAGGTCTGGACGCAGCCAGGTTTGCAGGGCAACGTCCGGGGCGACGGCTTCGATAGTATTGTTCACACCAAATTATACACGCCGTTTTTGTGCCGAAACCAGGAAATCCTCCCAGTTTCGGCCTCTTTATTTTTACGCTACATCCTCTTAGCCAACCTCTTGCGCTTGTGGGACATGCTCTATCTGTCGGTGCATCCCTCCATCAATTAGCACCTGCTCACAAATCCGTTGATTAAAATTTGCCGTCCCAATATCGTGATGTGCTTTCACGTTCAACATCTTCGCACGCCACCCAATATCCGAACAGGTCGCGAACCTCACTTTCAATCCAGTCGCAAACGGCTTGGTCAAAGTAGAGGTATAAAGCGTCGGAAACTCCTCCCATTCAGCCATGCTCAGGATGCTTGGCGCCGGCCACGGATTTTGTAATAGATATCTCGATACGCGGCATCCTCGATGGCTGGAATCACCAACCCGGCCTCACTCAATAACCTGCCCATCGAAGCCTTCTCTTCCGTCGTCAGACTGCGCCCCGAAGGATTGGAATACTCAACTGACGAAATACACTGCCTTGACCCGCTTGGCCTCTCCAGAAGCATTCAATCCCTTCAGCAAATCCTCAAAGGCCTCGTCATCCAACACCCCATCAGCATCGACTGGAATCGAACGAGCTTCGATACCAAGTCCCTTGAGCATCTCTAGAAAGGCAAAATAGCTAGGGCGATCAACCAACACAATGTCGCCTGGGTCGCACAACACCTGCATGGCCAAATAAAGCGCCTGCTGAGAGCCATTTGTAATAAAGCAGCCTCACTGCACCTGATGATGGTCCAATTCCGGTTCCAATGAACACAGATGATCACTCAACAAGCGTCGTAATCCTGGTCGCCCTTGATGGCTCCCGTACTGCAGATACTCCGCCGGCGTTTTATCTGCCACCAGACCTTTCACCACATCGCGCACTTTCTCCGCCGGCAATGTCGACGTGTCCGTAAATCCAGCCGCAAGCGAAAGAAGCTCCGGGTTCTCCAAGGCCATCACCATTAAACGAGCAATGGTGGGCGGTTGGGCTCGCTGACCTAAAGCTGAAAAAGTGATCGTCGAAGAGTCTGGCATAGTGGCAAGTGGCCAACGTGGTGGGCTCATACGCCCAAAACAAAAGCTAAGAACGGTGTGCCCCTCGTTAGTGACACACCGTGTTATCTAAATCATTGAACCCTCAGAGTCAGGCCGGACTGGGCGCGGGATTCCCTGCCCTTCCCAAATCAGACTCCGACTCGCTCTTATCGAAACCGGTGTCGGGTTTCGGCGTAGGGGGAGGTTCTTCGATCAGTTTGCTCGAAATCACCGGGCTACGCAACTCACCATGCTCAAGAATTTCCATCACATGCCTACCTTCAATGGTCTCATACTCCAATAGCGCTTCGGCAATGCCATCCAAAGCCGGCCGACGATCGAGCATAATTTTGGTCGCACGTTCATATTGCTCACTGATGATTTTTTTGACCTCGGTATCGATCAATCGGGCCGTCTCCTGACTGAAGCTCTCGGTGCGCGTGATATCACGCCCGAGGAATACCGTGTCTTGATTCTCACCGTAAGCCACCGGTCCCATTGGGCTCATGCCCCAATCACAAACCATGTGCCGTGCCGTACGGGTAACCTGTTTAATATCACTTGCTGCTCCATTAGATATGTCATCGAAAACAAGTTCCTCAGCAATACGCCCCGCCAAACCCGAGGCAATCGTGTTGAGCAGACGCTTTTTGTGGTAACTCAACATTTCCTTGCGCGGCACATACATGGCCATACCCAAAGCTTGGCCGCGCGGTAAAATCGTCACCTTATGAATCGGCAGCCAATCATCATTAAGCAAGGCACCTACCAGGGCGTGACCTGCCTCGTGATAGGCCGTCATCTTCTTCTCATCATCATCCATGGCGCGCCGACGCTCGCGTCCGAACAACACTTTCTCGCGGGCATCTTCCATGTCGATGGCCTCAACCTTTTTCTTGTTCCGACGGGCGGCCAAGAGCGCACCTTCGTTCAACAAATTCGCCAAGTCCGCGCCCGACATGCCTGCGGTCGCTCGAGCAATTGACGACAACTCAACATCATCCGAAAGCGCGATCTTCCGGGCATGCACGCACAAAATCTGCGCGCGCCCGACCAGATCGGGTAAATCCACGTGAATCTGTCGATCAAAACGTCCCGGCCGCAGCAGCGCGTTATCCAATACATCCGGTCGGTTAGTCGCCGCGACAATGATGACTCCATCCGTCGTGTCGAAGCCGTCCATCTCCACCAGCAATGAATTCAACGTTTGCTCACGTTCGTCGTTGCCCCCCCCCACTCCGGCACCGCGTTGGCGGCCGACCGCATCAATTTCATCGATGAAGATGATACAGGGCGCATTTTTCCGACCCGTTTCAAACATGTCGCGCACACGACTCGCCCCCACGCCAACAAACATTTCGACGAAGTCAGAACCCGAAACACTGAAGAACGGTACATCTGCTTCACCCGCAACAGCTTTAGCCAAGAGAGTCTTGCCGGTTCCGGGAGGCCCCACCAAGATGATGCCCTTCGGAATCTGCCCCCCCATCTTCTGGAACTTCTTGGGATCCCGCAGAAAATCAACCACCTCCGCGATCTCTTCCTTTGCTTCATCACAGCCCGCCACATTCTTGAAGCTCACTTTATCTCGATCGCGATGAAGCATCTTGGCTTTGCTCTTACCGAAACTCAGCGCGCCTTTCCCGGCATTTCGGAGCTGACGAACACAGAGAAAATACAACAGCGCGATAATCACCACAAACGGGATGATCTGCGATGCCAACGTAGAGAGGAACGTGGTCGCCGGGCGCTCGTCGAATAATCCGGTCGCTTGCAGCTTCTCCAAATTCATGTCGGTCAAACGGCCATCCGCCCGGAATGAAGAGGTCTTGTCACCCTTCGCGTTCTCAAAATCTGGCGCTTGGGTCTTGCCCGAAATAACCACCCAATCGCGGCCTCCGGAGAGTTCAGGTTGAATCGTGCCCGACTTCACGTGCCCTTGTTCCGCCATGGAAACCACTTGGGAGATCTTGAGCTCCGCCGGTGGCGATACACTGCTGGGATTAAAGACCAACAAAGCCACGACTGCGCCGATGATTATGATCAAAATCAAGAATACCCTGGGCATCTGGAAACGATCGGGAGTGGGTGAACGCAGGGGGGTACGCTTCTTATCTTGTTCGGGTTCGGGCATTAAATTCTAGGGACTGAAGGATCAACGTGGGTCTTGCCGCGCTATAAGTCAACGGATCCGCCCCTCAGTTTTAGAAAGTTTGTTATTCTTAATACCCCGTATCGTCAGGATAGTTTCTCAAAATACAGTCGCCCTCTTCGAATTCGGGCAAATCCGTTTTTGCCTAAACTGAATCGGCTCGTTCGTCCTTCCCTCGCCTGCTCCAAAAGCACCTCAAATCCTTGTCGAGAGAGGTCGCTTCCCTCGGCTTGCAATACTAGCCAACGACGTAATCCCCTTCTCCATAACGCCTGAGCCTTACCCCTCAACGCTAAAAGATTGAGGCTGCCATCCTCGTTGAGGACCTCCAATTCATCCACCCACTCCTCCAGCGCCCGATCGTCCTCCTCCAACAACTCCCGCGTCAATGCCGCCCCCGACACGGCATCCCTCTCCGCCGCCGCCATCCACGCCGAAATTACCGTCTGCCTGACTCGGTTGCGAAAATAAGTCCTCTCTTGGTTACTCGCATCTTCCCGCCACCGCCCACCTGCCGCAGTAAGGCCCTCCACCAGCTCTTCCCGGCTGAGCGTCAGCAACGGTCGCCAGCGGGCGTGGCCTCGACCCCAATCTTGTATAGGTCTCGGCGCCGCCAAACCCGCGGAGCCACTTCCTCGCGCCAGTCTCATTAACATCGTTTCGGCGACATCATCCTTTTGGTGGCCTGTCCACACCACCTGCGCCCGGTAGCGTTTTCGTACGCCTTCCAAAAACCCGTTTCGCACTTCTCTCGTTTCGGCTTCGCTAGGAAATTTAACGGGCTTTGCCCATGTTGCGGCTTCATATTCCACCCCCAACCCCGTCGCCAAGCTCCGACAAAATCGGGCATCTGTCGCCGCCGATCTTCCTCGGAGTCGGTGATTAAAATGAGCAACCACCATTCGACTCCGACGCTCCGGCCAGTGCGCCCAAATGAGAAGCACCAACGCCACCGAATCACACCCGCCGGAAACCGCTACCACCCAACGCCGACGCTTGACTGCCTGGGCAGCGTCGACGACCGCAGGATGCAATCGCGACTGCGGAATTACCTCCCCCAGTTTTGTTGCGATACGTTGCCAGCGTGAGGACTCAGTAGCCGCCATTTCTTACCAGATTAACCGCGAAGACCTACTTGAAGGTCACGGTGTCTCGACCGAAATATGACACAAGTGCCGCCGGCAGCTTCACTGTCCCGTCGGCCTGTAAATTATTCTCCAACAACGCGGCCAGCACCCGCGGCACTGCCAGACCGGAGCCATTCAGCGTGTGCACCAATTCTGGTTTACCGTCCGCCGTACGAAAACGAATCCGCGCCCTTCTAGCTTGGAAACTCTCGAAATTCGAACAGCTCGAAACTTCGAACCAACGCTCTTGTCCCGCCGCCCACACCTCGAGGTCATATTTCTTAGCCTGCGCAAACCCGAGGTCACCGCCGCACATCAGCAACACGCGATAAGGCAACTCCAACTTTTGCAGTAGCCGCTCCGCGTCTTCTTTCAACGCATCCAACTCCACGTAGCTCTGCGTCGGGTGCACCCACTTCAACAACTCAACCTTGTCGAACTGATGTAATCGGTTGAGTCCCCGCACATCCTTGCCGTAGCTCCCGGCCTCTCGCCGAAAACAAGGCGTATAAGCGCACCGCTTCACCGGCAACACTGCCTCATCCAAAATCTCATCTCGGAAAAAATTGGTGAGTGGCACTTCTGCGGTCGGCACTGCATAGAGCTGATCGATCACGGTCTCATACATCTGCCCCTCTTTGTCGGGCAATTGTCCCGTCGCGATCGCACTCGCTGCATTCACGAAAATCGGTGGATTCACTTCCGTATAACCCGCGTTTCCTGCTTCGTTCAGGAAAAAATGCAACAATGCCCGCACCAAACGCGCACCATCTCCAATATAAAACGGGAAACCCGCTCCGGTCACTTTTGATCCGCGTCTGAAATCGAACAGGTTCTCAAATCCGGGAATCTCCCAATGCGCCTTGGCGTACGCCGATACCGCCGCAACGTCGCCATTCGTGGCGAACACCACATTATCGCCCCCATTTCGACCATCTGGCACCGACTCATGCGGTAAATTCGGCAATTCCAACATCGCCTGCTGCCATGCGCTCTCTGTTGTCTTCAGTTCGCCTTCCTTGGCTTTGACGCCGACTTTCAAAGCCTTCAACTCGCCTACTTTGGCCATAAACTCCGGCGTGCCTTTCGGCATTTTCGCCATATCACCATTAACGGCCTTCTGCTGCCCCCGCAGTGATTCTACCTCAATAAGCTGCGCTCGCCAGCGGGTATCGAGGGCGGCGACCGCCTCGAGGTCTACGGTTAAGTGCTTTTGGGCGATGGCTGCCCGAACGAGATCGGGGGAATCGCGGAGAAGTTTCGGATCAATCATGGCGGGACGAAAAGATTCTCAGCAAAGAACATCCGGCCAGTCATTGCCAACCTGAAACCGCCGCGAGGGATCCAATCGTGAATCCGGACTGGCCCTGCCCCGTCCGGCTCCGCAACGTAAAAACTGGCTCATGCGGTCCGTCCCTTCCGCATCTCCGGCTCCTTCCAGCTCGTCCTCTTCAACTTCTGGTGTGTGGACCATTTTCCGTCAGCCTCACTTCAGCCCCTTTAAATGCTACCTTCGTCGCGACCTTAATCTGGGCGTGCTCCTGAATCCCAAAGTCGGCTCCACCGCCTTTCGTAAGATTCTGGTCGAGGGACTCACTCAATTGAACGCTCGCCCTCAGCTCAGCCGTCTCTGGCCGATCAACCGCACTCGCCGTTACACCACGGCCCCGATCGCGGACTATTTTTACGCGTTCAAGCATCAGACAGAATTCGATTTTCGCTGCTTCGTCCGCAACCCCTACGCCCGGGTCCTTTCCGCGTGGAATGACAAACTCGTCAAGGGCTTTAACTCCGCCTCCTACCCGCGCAGCATGCGTAAACTGGTACCGCAGCTCCGTCTCTTCGCCGCCGAACACGATCTCCCGGGCACGGATGAGTCGGCCCCGTTCCCTTTTTCCTCATTCCTCAGCTACATCGAATCTCAACCCGAGGGCCATCGTAACCAACCTTGGGATACCCAAAGATCGGTGTTACTTGCCGACCACATCACTTACCGTCGGGTCTACCACATGGAAACCGAGTTCGCTGAAGGCATGGTCCAGACGCTGTCCCTCACGGGTATCCCCGCAGATTGGGTGAAGGAAAAACTCCGCCGTCCCACCAACGCCAGTGGCCGCCCCTCTGATCCTGTTTACACGGAAACTCTGGCCGAACGCGTCTACCAAATCTATGCCGTCGACTTTGCTCGTTTCGGTTTTGATCGCGACTCCTAGCAAGGTTTCTGAAATCGCTGCTTGTTACCATGGCTGGCCTTCGCAAATCACGGTCTCGCTTCCACCCGCTCTACTGGCCCACCTGGGTCGGTCTCGGCGGCTTTTATCTACTCAACGTCCTGCCGTGGAGTATCAAAGCGACCACTCGCTCGCCTCCTCGGCGCCTTTATCTACCATGTGGTTCCGGTCCGCCTTCGCGTTGTATCCATAAATTTGCGACTCGCGTTTCCGCATCTGTCTTCCTCTGACCGCCATCGCCTCGCCCGGGCGCACTACTCAATCTCTCGCGCTCGGCCTGTTCGAAACCTGCGCGGCGTGGCGTGGTGGTCTCCCCCCCACCGCCTCCCTCCTCATCGCATCGTCGGACTGAACCACCTGGTACCGCCGCCGCCAGCGGCAAGGGCGCCCTCGTCATGACCGGCCACGTTACCATGCTACAATTAGGCGCCCGTATCCTCAATAACAAGCTCAGTTTCTGGGCCTTGTTCCGCGACCCCAACAATCCAGCCGTGACCGACGTGATGCGTCGCGCTCGTGAAAAACAACTCAAGGTTGCACTCCACTTCGACGATCTCCGGGCTCTCCTGCGCGCCCTCAAACAAGGCAACCTCATCTGGTATGCTCCCGACCAAGGCAAAAAAACGAAGATGGCCGAAATTCTTCCCTTCTTCGGTGCACCCGCCATCACCAACGTCGCTACCAGTCGGATCGCCCAAATGGCCGGGTGCCAAATAATCCCATATTTCGCCCGCCGGGAACCGGATGACACCTACGTGCTCGAAGCCTTTCCCGCCTGGGAAAACTTTCCTTCCGGCGATCACACGGCCGACGCCCTTCGAGTAAATCACTTCATCGAAGAGCAAATGCGCCGTGCCCCCGAACAGTATTTTGGGGTCCATAAACGCTACAAACGTCGAGGTGAGGACTATGAAGACGTCTATCGTTGAGTGACCGTTGCTCTCGCGACCTTCGTTTCACTTGCCAATGACGCTTGCGCCATGAACCGAATTGCCGGTAGCTCATCCGTAACACTACCAACTCGAGCCCCCTGATTGATGCCGTTACTTTCCGTAAACGATCTTCGCACCTACTTTCACACCCGCACCAGCATATTCCGGGCCGTCGATGGAGTCAATTTCTCTCTCGATCGCGGTGAAATCCTCTGCATCGTCGGAGAATCCGGCTCCGGCAAGTCGGTGACTTGCTACTCGCTAATGGGACTGATCCCCACTCCTCCGGGACGGATCGAAAGCGGCACCTCCATGTTCGACGGGGTTGATCTACTCAACTGCACGCCAGCCCAGGCCCGTTCCATCCGCGGCAAACGAGTGAGTATGATTTTTCAAGACCCGATGACGTCGCTGAATCCTTACCTTCGGGTTAGCGAACCACTCATCGAGCCGTTGCTGATCCATGAGGACATCACAAAAGCCGATGCCCTCAAGCGGGCCCTCGAAATGCTCGACGCCGTCGGTATCAACGATGCCGCCAATCGCATCCACTACTATTCCTCACGAATTCTCTGGCGGGATGCGACAACGCGTAATGATCGCCATGGCGCTGATCACCAAGCCCGAGCTCCTCATCGCCGACGAGCCCACGACCGCGCTCGACGCCACCGTGCAGGCCCAAATCCTCGAGCTAATCAAAAAGATGCAGCAGGATATAGATATGGCTGTGGTCTTTATCACGCATGACCTTGGCGTCGTCTCCGGTCTCTGCGATCGGGTTCAAGTCATGGATGGCGGCTAGATCGTCGAAACTTCTGATACGCGCTCGCTCTTTTACGAGCCCAAGCATTCTTACACCCGTGCGCTGCAACGCTCCATCCCTTCCATGCAGTCCAAGGGAACCGAGCTCTACACGATTCAAGGTAGCCACCCGATCTGTCCAAGCCCCTCCCCGGGTGCAGTTTTCCCGCCCGTTGCGAATTCGCCACCGATCAATGCACCACCGGCGACGCACCCATTCTAAAAGCAGTCAAACTCGGCCATGAACAAGCCTGTTCCCGCGTTCAAGCCGGCCAACTCTGAAGCCCTCCAATCCCCTTCGAAATGCCCAATACTATTCTCGAACTGAAAGATCTTCAGACTCACTTCCCCATTAAAAAGGGGTTCCTCTTCAAAACATACTGTCGGCACCGTCAAAGTCGTCGATGGAGTCAACCTAAAGGTCGAGCAAGGCGAAGTCCTCGGTCTGGTCGGAGAATCCGGCTGTGGTAAATCAACGCTCGCTCCGTTATGCAGCTCGTGCCCACCACCGGCGGCACGGTTGTTCTCGAGGGACGTAATCTCACCTCAAGTTCCAGCGCCGACGTGCTCTCACTTCGTCGCGACCTGCAGATGGTCTTCCAGAATCCCTACGCTTCGCTCAATCCGCGCGCCACCGTTTTTTCCACTTTGGCTGAACCTTTGCTGGTTCATAAAGTCTGTTCCGGCAGCGAGGTTGTCGCCCGCGTCACCGAGCTCATGAAGACGGTCGGCCAGGCCCCCCGCTTCATGTAAAAGTACCCGCATGAATTTTCCGGCGGCCAACGGCAGCGTATCGCCATCGCCCGCGCCTTGGCTCTCCGCCCCAAGGTCGTCATCGCCGACGAACCCGTCTCCGCTCCGGATGTATCCATTCAGGCGCAAATCCTTGAATCTACTGACCGATCTGGTGAAAAAAAATGGGGCTGAGTTTCGTCTTCATCGCCCACGACCTCTCCGTGGTAAAACCCATTTCCGATCGTGTAGCCGTCATGTATGTGGGTAAAATCGTCGAGATCGGTACTGCCGAGGAAGTCATCGATAATCCCGCCCACTCTTACACCAAGGCTTGGGTGAGTGCGATTCCCACCCCTAACCCCGACGAGGAACACAGCCGCCAACGCATCGTGCTCCCGGGGGATCCGCCTTCCCCCATCAACCCGCCATCGGGTTGCACTTTTCATCCACGCTGCCCTCACGCCACCGACACCTGCAAAAATGAGGTCCCGATCCTCGAGCCGTTCAAAGGCCGGGAAGTCTCCTGCCACCACAAGGCGGAAATCTAGCTACCTCCTCTACCCAGAGAATCACAGTTTCGATACCTCCTTCCTGTTGGGCGGAAGGAATTAAGGATGTCGCCCCCCCGACCTGCGGAGTTTTCCTACCACAGCTGACGCAACGCCTCATACGCTCCGATCCCTGCAGCAGTGCTGAGGTTAAGCGACCGCAATTCGGGATTTCGATGCGGAATCGTCAGCCGTCGATCCGGACCTATTTCATCGTGTAACCAATCGGGAGCCCCGTGGCCTTCATTGCCAAAAACCAATCCGTCCTCTTCCTCGTAACCAACATCCCAATACGAACGCGCCGACTTGGTCGTATACAACCACAATCGACGAGGTGCCTTCTCACTCGCCCGGAACGCCTCCCAGTCGGCATGATGATGCGCATCCAGCGAGTACCAGTAATCCATCCCGGCTCGCTTCAGATGCTTGTCCGTGATTTCAAACCCCAATGGATGCACGAGATGCAAACGACTGCAGGTCAAGGCGCACATCCGCCCGATATTACCTGTAACCTGTATTTTGAGGAATCTCCGGCTGAAATAATACGATATGCAGCATGCTGGCCATCACGCTAGTCGCCACCCCCTCTTTGACAACGGCAAAACGCCCCTTCTTTTCACTTCACGGTAAGCCTCACAGGTAGTGCTTTACTGACAATCGATTACGTCCTATCGGTAGCCGCCTCGTTTTGTGAGCACCCTTTCAACTCCCCACGCCGTAATCGTTGATGACGAGCAATCTTATTTGGATCTGCTCGGAGTCATTCTGAGTGAACACCTTTCGTGCCCTGTCGCCAAGTTCACTCGACCCGTTGCCGCCCTGTCCGCCATCTCCAACCTCAAGATCGGCATTATCGTTACCGATTTTTACATGCCGGAAATCGACGGTTTGGAATTCCTCAGTCGCGTTGAGAAACTATCCCCCCGGCATTCCTTCCATTATCATGACGGGGCACAGCGAGGCGCTTGAGGGAGTATCCTTCGCGCGGGTTCCACCATCTCAAAACCATTCTCGCCAAGCCTTTTGGTGCCAAGGTTTTGGCTGATACCATCCTATCGCATTGGCCTCAGGCCGGGACACCGTCCTAACCAGTTGGCTGGTTCAATCGATCACCACGGTCAACCCGTTGTTATCCGCCCGCAGGATCCGCACATCACTGGCCACATCCACGCGACTAAACGCCTGTTGCATGGCCACCCCGATCGAATTTGCCATCAGCTCCGTGGCCACGCCGAGCACACTCGATCCGCTGCCACTCAACCAACCCGTCAACGCCCCCGCCTCGACCCCGGCTGCGATCGCTTGCGCCGCGCCCTTAATCGCCGGTAATCGATAGGGCTCGTGCAAAAAGTCCGAAACCACGTTGCGCAGTTTTTCATAGTCCCCCGTGGCAAACGCCGCCGTGAGACAGACCGCACTATTTACGCTACGCACGGCATCCAAGTGATTGATCTGCCTGGATAACACACCTCGTGACGCCTTGGTGGTCACTTCCATGACCGGAGAAACCACGACAAACCGTAACGAATCCGGAATCTCCACCTTCACCACATCCACAAAGTCCGCCGGCATCGCCCCAAATCGCGCGACACAAAAACCACCCAACACTCCCGCCGCCGCATTATCCGGATGGCCCTCAATCGCCGTGATCAAGGAAACCATCGCCTTCGTTGTGAGTGGCTGCCCTGCCCAGTGATTGATTCCCGCCAATACCCCGGCCGATACCGTCACACTGGATCCCAAGCCGCGCGCGGGCGGCACATCCCCATCAATGTGGAAACGAAACCCTGGCACCTTCTGGCCGGTAACCTCCTCAAATCGACTCACCACATCCGCCACCATCTCGCTCGCTCGCTCGTCGCGCTCCGTCGCCGGCTCTTGTCCCGCATTCTCCTGCCTCCGCAACGTCACCGTATTATAGAGCTGCAACGCCATCCCCAAAGTATCAAATCCAGCCCCACAATTTGAGGTACTGCCGGGGACACGGACGGAAACAGTGGTCATTGATTCAGGAGATCAGTTTTCAACGGTGAGCTTTGACCACGCGGTCCAGCTCGCGATCGACAATCTTCTTTTTGAGATCTTCCCGTTTGTCGTAAAGCTTCTTACCGGTGCAAATCGCCACTTCCACCTTCACCAAGGCTTCTTTGAAATACATCCGAATGGGGATCAGTGAACGCCCGCCTTGGTTCATCGCCTGATCAATCTTCCGCAGCTCCGGTTTGCGCAGCAATAGCTTCCGCGTTCGTCGGGGCTCGTGATTCAAATATGTGCCAAATCGATATTCATCGATATGCGCGTTCACCAGCCACAATTCCCCGTTCTTGAGGCGACCAAACGACTCCGCAATCTGCGCCCGCCCAGCCCGAATTGATTTCACCTCAGTGCCTTTCAAGGCAATCCCCGCCTCAAACCGCACTTCGACATGATATTCGTGGAGGGCCTTGGCATTGCGCACCTCGGTAAAACGGGTCGCGTTTTTTTGGGATTTAGCTGCCATTGAAAAGGAAAACCAATACGGACCGCAAACGGGGGGGCAAAAAACAGGCGGCACCGCCAAACACGGAGCCGCCCGAGGAAATTCAAACGTTTCGCCGAAGAGTCGAAGCTTAACCCTCGGCAGTCTCGAAGACGATGCGGCCTTCAATCACCTCACGCAGCGCGATGTCTTCGAGCAGCAATTTCTCCAAAGACTCAACCAATGGACGGCTGCCCCGCTTCAACTGCTTGACGCGATGAGACACGATGTTGATGAGCAAATTAGGATCGGGCACCGCTTTTAGGGCCTCTTGGATGTAATCGTCACGCATGGATCGGGAATGGAATGGAATGGATCGGCAGAAACCGTCGAGGGCATGGCCCCCGGGTATCACCGTCAAGGCGAATTTAGCCTTACTTTTAACGTACTCTCTCAATTTCCCGTGATTTTCACTAAAAATTTGCCGTGTCTCGATCGCCGAGGTCTGCCTAAACTCACCCATGCTGATTGGATGGACCACCGTGGAAACCGAACTCCAAGCTCAAACGTTGGCCCGAGGTTTAGTCGACACACGGCTCGCCTCTTGCGTTCAAATCGAAGGTCCCATCACCTCCATCTACCTGATGGGAGGGCAAAACCCAATTCAGCCCTGAATGTCGCCTGACTCTCAAGTTTTTCGCTGCCCGTCATGAGGAGCTCGAGAACTGGCTGATGCAGCATCATCCCTACGATACTCCAGAGTGGATCGTGGCTCGTTTCGAACATGTTTCTCAAAAATACTTGTCATGGGCTCAGGCGAACTCTAGCTCCCTTAACCTTGAACGAGTTCCCAGCACCACTTATAATTGATAACATCATGTCCCAACACAAAAGTCTCCAAGGTCCCCGTGGCCTCGTCGTTAAGCGCAATGTGCTCAAGCGTTTTGAGCGCGTCGAGCTGCTCAAAAAGCGCGGTCAATGGAAGGAAGGCGATCGTGTCGTCGGCCTGAAAAAGACCGAACCAGAGCTCTAATCGGGTAAGCGGAGGTAATTAGCCTCCGCCCCCCACACCACCCGGCATGCGGGTCCGCACCGGGCGGCTCCGAAACGCTATCGGACCGTAGTTGGATAGAACCGAATCACCCACTTGGCAGGTGGGCCCTTCGGTAAAGTTTGAGAAACCCGTTTCGCGCCGACCACCCGATACACCGGTCGGTGTCGGAGGGTGGATCGAGCAAACGGACTCGCGCTCATCATTTTGGTTCGGGCCTTCGTCACAGGAGACCTCCAGTTCATTCGTAGGACGGGTAACCCGTCCGATTACTCCCGGCTCGTTTCCCGTGACTACTATGCCTTCTGCTGACTCCTCTGTTTCCTCCGTCGTCGTTACCGACGCGGCTGCTCCCCGTCATAGACGGGACGCGGGGCGCAGAGGCCTCCCCGGATAATGGCATCAACTTCCCTCGCACGAGCGCACCGTCTACCCTACATCCTGTACCACAGGACTTCGTCATGTGGTGGTGACTCGTCCCGGATGCTAAGCCTATTACCATGTTTCTGTTCGTCGCCCCACGAGTTTGCCTACGGCTTCTTTCAGACCCAGCCTCACGGCTACGCCCTTGCCCTCGGCTAGTGCTGTTATTTATCTGACTTTCCTTTCGGTATTTCATTTATTTGGTTCCATGCACAGAGGACTTAAATCTCATCAGTTGATGCCCATGCCGGGCATACTCCAGTCGCGAGCCCCACCCTCCGACAACCACTCAACCTTTACGCTTTCGAACGAAGGTTGGCTCTGGGTGTGCTATTAGCGTTTTCTGAGACCGTGAACCTTGTCCTGGTCGTGCGGTCTCAAGCCACTAAATCCACGCATCGCCATGGTCTACTGCCAACCACCACACCGCTCTCCCGCAACCGAAACGCCGGTTCTGGGTGAAATCATCGCCGAAGCCGTCCTCAACGCCGAAACCTGCCACTCCCACGGCAGGTTTTTTGTGCCGACAGCCCGGGCTCCGCTCGTCCCTCCCGCCACAGAATAGAACAGGAACTGCTCCACATCGCTCGAGACTACAGCTTCCTCTACGATGCCGATCCTAAACCTATCTTTGCCGAGCTGCAGCGCCGCTTCTTCTAGAAAATTGGGGCCCCAGCCTGCGTCCTGCTGACCGTGCGCTCTGTCAGCAGTAGCAGCCTTGACGGACGCTATCTTTGTCTTGGCGATCTCCGATAAGTTCCTGAAAGTGAATCACGAATGAAACCTCTCGCCCGTCTCTTTTCCAAAAACCGTGATTGGGCCGCCGCGATCACTCGCGAGGACCCGGAGTTCTTTAGAAAACTCTCCCAACAACAGAATCCGGAATATCTCTGGATCGGCTGCTCGGACAGTCGGGTACCGGCCAATGAAATCATCGGACTGCTCCCGGGAGAGGTGTGCGTGCACCGCAACATCGCCAACGTCGTCGTGCATACCGACCTAAATTGCCTTTCGGTCATCCAGTTCGCCATCGACGTGCTTAAAGTCCGCCATGTCATGGTCGTGGGTCATTACGGCTGCGGCGGTGTGCGCGCAGCCCTTCGATGCCAGCGCGTCGGTCTCGCTGACAATTGGTTGCGACACGTCCAGGACGTGAAGGATAAACACGCTCGCTGCCTTTGTGACCTCGAGGGCGAAGAACCCAAACTCAACAAACTCTGCGAACTCAACGTGGTCGAACAGGTCGCCAACGTTTCTCAAACCACCATCGTGCGTGATGCGTGGAACCGCGGTCAGGAACTCTCCATCCACGGCTGGATCTACAGCCTGCAAGACGGCCTCATCCGCGACATGCACATCACTGCCTCGTCCTGCACCGAAGCCAAAACCGCTTACCGCCAAGCTGTCGCCGAACGCACCGCCCGATAAGTCGGGTCTTCACTTCGTCCCCTATACTTCCTCTGCCTCGGTTACCTTCCCGCGGTCACCCATGAGCTCGAGCAACCGTTTGTCCCAGGCCCTTTGACGACCACCGACTCTGCCCAATCCTCGACCCCGCACTACCCCACGATGTCCGCTCCAATCCCCTCCATTCCTCTTTCTCTCAACGACCAGTGGACGCAGTTCGCCCGCAACCGGTTCCTCGCCATGCCCATCGCCGGCTCCATCGCATGGGCAATTGTCGGCGTCGCCAGCCTTTTTGTGTCAGTTCAGATCGCCAGCCTCATTCTGTTCATCGCTACCGGATTCATCTTTTACCTCGTTCTCGGCATCGCCAAATTCACTGGTAAGGATCTGCTGGGACGCACTCGCAAGGGAAACCTCTTCGATCGCGTCTTTCTCCTGTCCATCCTCATGCGGCCTGCCTCGTCTACGCCATCGCCATCCCGTTTTTCCGGATCGAACCCACCTCACTGCCCCTCTCCGTCGGCATCCTTACCGGCCTCATGTGGCTGCCGTTCTCCGCGCTGTTGCGCCACTGGGTCGGCGTGTTCCACGGCGTCACTCGCACCGTGCTCATTCTCGCCGCATGGTATCTGTTTTTCGAATACCGCTCCCAGACCATCCCCGTGATCATCTACGCCATCACGATCCTGGTTCTGGAGAAACGCTACCGCTCCCCCGCCGACTATAGGCGCCATCCCTACCCTACTCGACCAATCTAGCGCGCGTACTTGTAAGGATGGCGATCGGCGGCGTCAAGCGGCTAGTGCACAGTTTTTTTGTATAATAGCATGAAAGACTTCAGCGGGAGACTGTCCGTCGAGCCCGATGCGAGGGAGATTATTGAGTAGCCACTCCGCTTTGGCGATTTGGCCTTTGGTGACGGTGTTAAAGTCGATGACTTTAGGGAAGTATTCCCGGATCAGACCGTTGATATTCGCGACCGCACCGCGCTGCCAAGGGCTGTGTGGATTGCAGAAGTAGACCGCCACTTTTGTGGCAAGGGAGAAGGCGGCATGTTGGGCCATTTCGCGGCCGTTGTCGTAGGTGAGGGTCTTGCGCAGGTGGGCGGGCAGGCGTTTGAAGGCCCGGATGAGAGCGCGGGCGACGCTGATCGCGTCTTTGGCGCCGCCCAACGGGACGATCATCACGTAGCGGGAGACCCGTTCGGTGATGACCAAAATGGCGGTGCGATTCCTCGCACCCATGCCCAAGTCGGCCTCCCAGTGTCCGGGCACCTCCCGGCGCTCCACCTCAGCGGGTCGCTCGCCGATAGTGATCGCGCCCGGCAACTGGCCCGAGAGCTTGCCCTTGGCGCGGGGGGCGGGACTGCGCCGGGGCTTCTTGCGCCGCAAATAAGCGATCAACTCCTTCTTAACCAAGCCTTTGGGGTGGACGTAGATGAAATCGTAGATTGATTTCGTGGCTCACGCGTCGGGTCAGATCAAGGCCATGACGTCGTCTCAAGGCGACTTCGATTGGCTTGGGCGTAGCGCCGGTGGCAAACAGGGCCAGCACCTCGTCGCGCAAGGCGGGCGTGTCGGCGACTTTGTTGCGCGCGGCGCACTGGGGCCGACGGCAAGCGCGAGTCTGCGCATCCATGCCGCTGTAGCTGTTGCGCCCGCCGTTGCGGGTGATCTCGCGATTGACCACCGAGACGTCGCGGCCGAAGGCGACGGCAAGCTGAGCGCCGCTTTTGCCCTGGGCCCTGGGCCAAACCGGCATGAATCGCCTCGCGTTCCTTGGCGGTGATGCGCCGTTGTATTTTTGCCACCACTCCAAATCCTCTCTCTGGCTTGTGTACTAGCTGCTCACCGCTCCCTTCCTGCGGCCTTCCGCAACCTCAATCTCGCCAATCATCAATCCCAATATAAAACGTATAGTATTCATTAATAGTGCATTAGGAGAAATGGACCACTCCCTCTCAGCCTGTGCACTCAGTGTTGGACTGCGGCATCTAACGCATTGGGCCACCACCCCTTGACTCGCGGGTCGAGTAGATACACCTGAGTATAGTGGTAGATCGGCAACACCGGCGCCTCCTCCGTGATCAACGCATCCATGCGCTGCAACAGCGCTTGCCGTCTGTCGACATCCCTCTCGAGCATCGACGCCGCCAGCATCGCATCATAATCCGCATTCGCCCACCCCGTGCGGTTGTTGGGATTTCCATCCGTCAATATTGCCAAAAACTGGTTCGCGTCATTGTAAACGGCCACCCAACCCGACCTCGCAACGCCATAGTCTAGATTGGTCATGGAATCCAAGTAGACCTTCCACTCCTGGTTATAAAGCTGCACATCGATGCCCAACTCCCGTCGCCACATTTGCTGCACCGCCTCCACGATCGCCCGATGTGTTTCCGAGATGTTGTAGAAGAGCTCGAACGTGGGGAAATTTTCGCCCCCGGCATACCCGGCTTCCGCCATCAGATTCCGCACCGTCTCCAGGTCGTATTCGACGAGCACACTTGGCTGAAATCCGCCCGCTCCCGGCGGCGTAAAGCTCCCCGCCGGACTCTGCCCCGCACGAGTGACCTTCTCGACGATCGCCACCCGGTCGATCGCCAGCGCCAAAGCCCGCCGCACTCGCACATCATCAAACGGCGGGCGCGTCACATTTACCCGGTAAAAATAGGTGCCGAGCTGCGGATCAATGCGTAACGGCGTATCCGCCATCGCTCGATACCCATCCACTTTGGCCACGGGCACTTCGTTGGTCTTATGCAATTGGCCGCTCCTAAACATCCGCTCCTCCGTATCAATGCTGTCCACCGGATGGAAATGAATCGCATTCAAGGTCACCGTCTTCGCATCCCAATAATGCGGGTTTCGTTCCGTCACGATCACTTGATTCGGCACCCACTCCGTCAATCGAAACGGTCCATTCCCCACCAAATTGCCTTCCCGGGTCCATGCCGTCCCACGCTGCCGCCCTCCATCAAACCGTTCGATCACGTGCAAAGGGACCGGATTCCAACACTTGTAGGTCAACAGGCTCAGGAAATACGGCACGGAATGCCGCAATCGAATTTCCAACGTATGCGTATCCAACGCCTTTACCCCCACTCGCTCGAAATCCGTCTGCGTCCCTCCGATATACCCCGGACCTCCTTCCAGGATCTCAAACAAATAGGCATACTCTCCGAACCCAACGCCGGGTTCATGATGCGCTCGTAACTCCGCACAAAATCCTCTGCGGTTAACGCCACCCCATCCGACCACTTTGCCTCCGGCCAAAGGTAAAACGTATACACCCGCCCGTCCTCCGATAATTCCCACCTTTGGACCACTCCCGGCGCGGGCTCCTGCGTCTCCGGATCGATATCCACCAACCCTTCAAACAGGGCATCCATAATGTGAAACTCCGGCACCCCGGTCACCACGTGGAGATCGAGGTCCGGTGGCTCCGCCCCATTGCCAAGGTGCAGGATCCCTTCCTTTACCCCCACATCTGCCAAGCGCTCCGATCGGGAACACCCCACAACGCCTCCGATCGCCACCACCTCCATCACCACCAATTGCACGTTTCGCCACATTTATCGTCGAGCCATGACCCACCCAAAGTCACCCCGCATCGCCCCGCAAATCATTCGTCGCATCTGCACTATTGAATTGCTCCTCCATCCGTGAACGCTGAACCCCTCTAAATTGAATGATGCGGCTCTGGCACACAAAAACCGTCTGGGAAAAACTCGCCCGCCAAGACCCTTTCTGGGCGGTGCTCATCGACCCCACCAAAACCGGCCACCGCTGGCAGGTGGATGAGTTTTTCGCCACTGGTCGCACTGCCGTCGATAACGATATCGACTACCTCGTCCACCAGCTCCCCGCGTTGCGTAAGGACGCCGTGCTCGACTTTGGCTGTGGCGTCGGTCGCCTGAGTCAGGCTCTGGCCACCCATTGCGCTCAGGTCACCGGTCTCGATGTCGCCGCCTCTATGCTGGAGCAGGCCCGTCTCCACAACCAACACGGCAAACGCGTCACCTACGTGCACAACTCAGCGCGCAACCTGAGCCGGTTTCCCGACGCTCAATGCGACATGGTCTATAGCGTAATCACGCTTCAACACATCCCCGCCTCCCTCATCCGGGGCTACCTGCGTGAGTTCATGCGCATCTGCCGTCCAGGCGAAGCAGTGTTCTTTCAACTCTCCTCCGAGGCCCCAGTCGAACCCTGGCGCTTCTCATGGTATCCACCCACCGCTTGGATGCGGATCAAACGGCTCTTCCGCGAGGCCACCGGCATACAGGCCAAGATGTCCATGCACGCCATTCCCAAATCCATAAGTCATCGCCCTGCTCGAATCCGCGGGAGGTCGCATCGTTGACATTCGGCCCGCCAACGCCGCCGGAGACTTGGAAAGCTGGTCCTACTTGATCACCAAAGACTGAGCGCCCCCACCTCCGTGCTTCGTTACTTCCCCCTGTTCACCCTATCCGTTTCCAGTGCCCTCCTCCTAGGCCAGACCAACGGTGTCCGTCGATTTTGAGCTGACGCCCGCTACTTCCGCCTCAATTCTGGACCGACGCCGGATTCTCCACCTCTGAGCGGCTTCCGGGATTCCACCAAGGGCGCGCCTCCATCGACGCCTCCCATCCCCGTCAGGATTCCCAGCATTCTCTCCGTCTGGCCGACCCGCACCGCTCATTTGGTCCTGACCATTCCGGCGCCCAAGTCCCACTGAATCTCACCCCGCGCGCCGAATACTACTCCTCCTACAGGCTGCGTTTTGATTCTGGCTTTTCCTGGGGCGGCCTCAATCAGGGCGGTAAACTCCCGGGCCTCGGATCTGGAAAACTCTGCAGCGGCGGCCAGACATCCGACGGCTCCAACGGCTTCACCGCCCGGCTTATGTGGAGCGTGTCCCACAAGCGCAAGAGTTTGGAGAAGAGGAGGTAGCGTAAAAATAAAGAGGCCGAAACTGGGAGGATTTCCTGGTTTCGGCACAAAAACGGCGTGTATAATTTGGTGTGAACAATACTACCGAAGCCGTCGCCCCGGAAGTTGCCCTGAAACCCTGGCTGCGTCCAGACCTGACTCCGGTCGGACCCAACAAAGATTACGCCGCGTTTCGCGATCAACTGGCGGGGCTCGACCAGTTGCTGGCCAACAGTCACTTGGAAGCGATGGCCGTGGACTTTGCCCGGAAAAACTGGCGGGGCGACGACGTGGCCGGGTTGCCGCGACACCTGCAGTTCGCGCGCAAGGCGCGGCGGGTGCAGGTATTGCGCATGATGCTCGGAAACATCAGCTTGCGTAAACTTTCCCTGAGCATCGCCTTCAGCGATCTGTTGGCCGACTTTTGCGGAGCGCGCCGGATCGACGGCATCAAGGGGGTCTCCCAAAGAAAGCGTGCGGGAGCGTGCGTCCAAATGCTTCACCGCCGGGCAGGTGCGTAGGATGAGCCAAGTCTTTATCGAGATGTGCGGTGAGGCGGACCGGGCGAGCGAACTGGGACTGGCTGCGGCGCAGCCGATGGATACGTGCCTGGTGGACTCGACCTGCCCTGCAGGCCAACATCCATTTCCCGGTTGACTGGGTGCTCTTTCGCGACGTGAGCCGCACCCCCTGCTCAAGGCGGTGAAACTGATCCGTGCAGCGGGGTTGCGGGGTCGGATGCCGAACGAGCCGCCAGTCTTTGCCAAGCAGATGAATCGGTGGTGCATCGCGATGACCCACAGCCGACGGCGCCGCGATGCGAAGCGGGCCCGCAAGGGCGTGCTCCGCCAGATGAAACGCCTGCTGCGCACCATCGGCGAGCACGCCCGCCGCCACCGCGACCACCTCGCCGCCGACTACGCCCGGACCCGCTTCAGTGAGCGCCAGGCCACCCGCATCATTGCGCGCATCGACGCCATGCTCGAGCAACTGCCGGCCGCGATCAACCAGGCCCACGAACGCATCATCGGCGCGCGACCAGTGCCCAACGCCGAGAAGATCCTCCGCGTCTACGAACCCGACGTGCAGACCGTGGTCCGGGGCAAGGCGTCCGGCGAGGTCGAGTTTGGCCACACCCTCATGATCAGTGAGAACGTGACGGAGTTGATCACCGATTGGCAGTTGTATTAGGGAATGGCTCCGGCCGAATGGCGTCAGTTGAGCGAAAGCTTTGATCGTCAGAATCAGTTCGACCTGAGCACCCCGATCAAAGCGGCGAGCACCGACCGAGGCTTCTCGACCAAACGGCTGTGCGAACGCTTGGCCGAAGCCGACATTTATGACGCCACTTGCCCCCGCGATCCGCAGCTGCTGCAATGGCGCATGCAGGAGCCGCAGTTCGTGGCGCCCCAACATCGCCGGGCTTCGACGGAGGCCCGCATCCCCATCATCAAGCAACGCCAAGGCAAGCGATTGCGTGCCAGAGGCTTCACGAATCGCTACCTGACGGTAGCCTGGAGCATCCTCGGGCACAACCTGTGGCTCATCGCCCGACTGCTGGCCGACCAACCACCGCAGGCCCAAGCCGCCTAAAACCACCAAGCCTATTCCAACAATGAACACTAACCCGGCTTTCCTGCCCCCCTTCCAAAATCAGGGTAAATGGGACACTCTCTAGGTGGCGCCCCAACGGAGCCGCCGTCCTCTACCTCTACCACACGGACAAACCTGGCCGATGGGGTGCAGACTTGGACCTGGTCTCTCCCCACGGTCAGCCGGTTCTGTTTACCCCGGGCGAATGGGTCCAAATCACGCAACACGCGCGCATCAATACCGCCGATCATCACGACGGTGAGGTGCAAGTGTGGATCAATGGCGAATCCGTCCTCATTGCCGACGGTCTCCGCCTCGTCACCAACGGCGATCTTGTAGACACCTTTTTTTAGGACTTTTCACGGCGGTAACACCCCCGCCTGGGCCCCCCTGCACGACAGCTATCTCAATTTCGACGACCTCAAAATCGGCCCGTCCTTCGAGTCGGTTCAATAGTCGCCCTGGCTCAAGTGCCCTTACCTGCGCCCAGACTCTTGGGCCTGTTCACCGGATCGGTTCGATCAACCTAGAAAACGCATGTAACAAAGTTATGTTATCCAGTAGGTTAGTGGGTTTCTAACGTGCACCCGCCGACGCACCTGGCAGGCAGGGCAATTTCAAGAAAGGTTATTGAAAGCGATTTTGAGGGGCTTGGTTGCGAAGCTAACCGCGTTGTAGGCGTTGGCGCATAGCCTCTTTGGGACGCATGGCAGCGACTCTTTGAGTCTGCCAAGCACGGTGATCACCAGGGATCTAATCGTTGCGAGCAGCGAGATCGTTGGCCATTTACGGGCGTAGCATCGGTCTTCACCCATGGAAGCGTCTTTGCGGTAGTGAAGAGCGTTCTCGAGCTTCCAATGTCCTGTGGCCTGAGCGAGTCGCTTGGCCGGATCGGCTTGGGTGCAATCTTGGCTGGTCACGAAAACGATGCATTGGGTTTGTTTTTTACCTGTCGTGAGGTTCTCGCGCTCTCGGGTGATCCGGCCGGCCTGCGCCGCGAAGGGCCAGGTCAGGTCGGTCGGGCTGGCGTCGATCGCTGCGATGCGGCGGCGCTCGGTCCTGCCATGGCCCTTTTCCAGGGTGAAGATCTTCCTGACCTCGCTGGCATCCATCCTTTTGACGATGGCCTTGCGCAGCGCCGGGCGGTTGCCCTTCACGCTCATCAGATAATCGGCTCCGTTCTCCTGCACGATGCTGTGGGCTAGCGTCCTGCGGCAGGGTAAGGCGTCAACGGTTACGAGCGTTCCATCGATCGGACCGATCTTGCCGAGCAGATCGACGACGGCCTGCGGCTCGTGGTTCTTTCCCCTGACGCAAAGGCTGCTGAAAAAAATCAAATCCCTTAGGCTATGGCTGATCGCCGAGACGCTCAAAGCCTCAGGATTGGCGGGTGTCGCCCTGATCACCTTGCCGTCGATGGCGATGGCCTGCGGGGCGTCGTGCTGATGCTGCCGGAGCCAGGTTTCCACGACTTTATCGAAGGCCTCTGGCTGCGCAGCGCAAATGGCTCGCCATAGTGTCGTATGGGAGGGGGCGACGAGCTTGCCGGTGCCGAGGGCACGCCAGAAGCCGAAGCTGCGGCACTGCCTTTGATTCAACGCAGCGGCGAAGGCGGCGCACTGCTCCAGCGAGCGGCACCCCGCGAAGTATCCGCAAACGACCACGCCGAGCAAACCGGAGAGGCGATATCGGCGTCCCTTGTGCTCGCGCCGGTCCTCGAGCAACCTGAAGGCTTCCATTAGCGAGCCGATCGCCTTACCTTCGGCAAGGCGCGGATACCGCTTTTGCTGCTGCTGGCAGTAGTCATGGTAGGGCTCGAGTAGCTCCTCGCGGCACAGCAGCTCCTTGAAGTCCTGCCGCAGTGGATACCTCAGAATCGTCTTGGGCTTGCCGTGATGCTGGTAAAAATCTGCCGCTTGGCGGGCGAACCCCTGGCTCGAACCTACCACCGTCTAGTTGGCGGCCTTATAGCAAGTGCCCTCGAAAAACTCCGGATCCACGAAGGTCTCGACTGCGACAGGTTCCGAGCCAAAAGCACCACGCCAGTCTTCGGGCAGGCGTCTGAGCGCCAGCGAGAGGCTTTGGGACGCCAGATTTGGCATGGAGCGCGACGACCCAACAATCAGCAAGCAGCTGTTGGCAACGAGCAGTTCGAGGCGCTGCCTGCGCTGCCATGCTTCCTAGCCAATGCAGCTGTCGCGTGCCTTTTTTAGATGGTAGGCTGCGGAGCTGAACGAGAGCAGTGCCGCCTACTTCCCTGCCACTTCCACCACGTAGCGCAGCGCTTTTCCCGCCACGTTCGAACTGCGCAAATAATGGTGAGTGCGGATCAGGTCGTTCCATCGCTCTATCTCTGCTTGATCGTCGAGCAACCGGATTGTGGCATTATCCAGCAGGTATCTCTGACGGCGGTTTGGACGGGTCGTTTTCTCAAACATTTGCCGACTCTGGGCGGACATGCCGGGAAAAGTTCATTGTAAATTACATATAATATTATCTACCTGTAGCTTACATTTTATTATGAAATAGCCCTGCCTCACAGGTGAGCGAATCGATGCCTTCGACGGACCATAAATCGTTCCAACTTCGCGCCCTTCGTTCCCTTGTATGTTCGAACCGATGTGAAGAACGAGCGAGGACGGAGCCGAATGCAGCCTCCGAGAATGGACCATAGAGTTCGTCGCAGGAGGCTGCATTCGGCGCGAATGCACATGCGAGGTAAATGCCTTGAATGATGCTCGCCAGGGTGCGGTGCAGACTGGCCGTCTGCACCGCACGGCAACCCAGAGGCCGCTTTGTTACCCGAGGATTTACCTCGAACAGAAGCCCGGGCCCGGGTTGCCGACCTGGTTGAACTCGAACCGCTGAGAGAGCCCTGAGCTCGTATAACAAGATGGAGCAAACCACCCCTGAAAATCAAATCACCTATGTTGGTGTGGATATCACCAAAGATCGTCTCGACTACACTGTCGATGATACTCGCTGTGCCCACGTCGAGAACACCCACCGAGGCCACCGAGCCTTGATCAAGCACCTCCAGAGCCTGCCCAATGCCCGGGTCGTATGCGAAGCGACTGGCGGCTATGAGCGTGCCATTGTCGCCGCATTGCTCTTGGCCCAGATCCAAGTCTGCGTGGTCAATCCAGGGCGTGTGCGCGCCTTTGCCCGCGCCGCCGGCTTGCTCGCCAAGACCGACCCACTCGACGCTCAACTGTTGCGCCGCTTTGGGTTACAAATGAAGCCACGCCTGCACCGGGTCCTCGACGAAGCGGCCGCAACCTTGCGTGAGCTGCTCGACTATCGCCGGCAGATCAGTGATCAACTCGTCGCCACAGGCAACCAGTGCGAGTTGGCCGGACGCATTTTGCGTGAACGCCTTGAGATCCTGCGGGCGCTTTTAGCCACCGAGCTCGAACAAACCGATGCGCTGATTAAAACGCACATCCACGAGGACGACAGTCTACGCACCAAAGCCCGCTCGACTGCGCGAACTCCAAGGCGCAGGACCCGTGCTCGCGGCCACCCTGCTCGCCTACGTGCCTGAACTCGGAAAGATCGAATCGGGCCAACTCGCCGCTCTGATCGGTGTGGCCCCGTTCGCCCACGACAGCGGGCGGCGACATCGTTGCCGACATGTGCGCGGCGGGCGTCATTCCGTGCGCCAGGTCCTCTACATGGCGGCGGTCTCTGCCATCCGATGTAACCCTGTCATGCGCGCGTTCTATCGGCGCCTCGTTGAGGCTGGGAAACTGAAGCAAATAGCCCTTATCGCGGTCATGCGCCAAATGCTACATGCTCTCAATCTCTTGGCCGCTAATCCCAACTTTGTCCTTGTTCGCTAACACCGCTGCTTCTGTCACATCCCACTTCGGAATTTAGGTTAAACCCGATCGCCAACCAAATTTCGGGTAGAACTTCGTCGATCAGCGCATCACTTGCGCCAAATCCGGAGCGCGAATCAAGCAACAACAATCACTGCCATCGATCGTCTCCAGCCACGTCATCTTCAGCCGGGGCCAAACCCGCTCCATCGCCTCGCGCAACTCCCCCACCTCTAGCACCACGATGCCATGCGGCTGCAATCGCTCCCCCGCCTGCCGCAACAGCTTGCCAATTATGTTCAACCCGTCCGCTCCACCATCCAGTGCCATTCTCGGCTCGTGCTCAAACTCCGGCGGCAGCGCGTTACATATCGCACTCGGCTCATACGGTGGGTTACTCAAAATAATGTCATAGCGCCGCTCCGGCACCGCATCAAACACATCGCTATGATGTAGCGTCAATCGGTCGCCGACTTCGTGATTCCGCACGTTGATCTTCGCCACCGCCAACGCCTCCGGCGACAAATCCACGCCATCCACCCGCGCCTCCGGAAACTGATGCGCTAGCAGAATCGCCAGACACCCCGACCCCGTACACACATCCACGGCCTGGCGCACCGTCAACCCGTCGGGAAGATGGTCCGCCAAGGTCGGGATCAGCTCCAAGAAACAACTCCGCGGGATGATCACTCGCTCGTCGCAATAAAACGAATAGTCCCCCAACCACGCCTCCTGCGTCAAATACCCGGCCGGCACTCGCTCGCCAATGCGGCGCGCAAACATCGCCCGCAACGCGTCCATCTGCGCTTCCGTGAGAGCCCGCCGCATCACCTTCGCCCTGCTATCCAAGGGCCAGTCCAACGTCCGCAAAATCAAATACAGCGCCTCGTCATGCGCGTTGTCCGCCACCTGTCCGAGCGCCAGATCGTGCACTTCATAGGCCTCCTCCGCCCACCCCAACCAATGCCCCGCCGTCGGCAGATCATGGGTCGGAATGGAGAGGCTTGGAGTCTTTGGTTTCACCGATTAATGAAGTTCCTGGTACGCACGGTCGAACAGCTGGGTCCTCTCCCTAACCTTCGATCCGAACAAAACATCACCCACGTGGCGAGAGGTGGTCCTCACAGTAACAGACCTCCGTGTCGCCTTCAGTCCGGTAGCGAAATACAAGGTCCAATTCGGCATTGCTACTGTCTCGTCCGCACACCGCACAAGTATGCATCGGTTTCACTTGCTCCACTTTGCGCTTCGCCCGCACTGCCTGCTGCTTCACCGCCCGCCTGCCCGTCCGCAGGCCCTGTACAATGTCCGCCCCAAAAAACAGTAGAAAATTGCCCGTCGCCGCCAACACGCCCAACCGCGATGAAACCCCGCCCGCGATGAAAGTGTAACCGTAGCCGACCCACGTGATCAGAGCCAACCACTTGATCTTCACCGGTAAGATAAAAAACAGCTGCAGCACAAAATCCGGATTCAAAAACGCAAACGCCAGAAACACCGCTCCGCCCAAAAACAAATTGGTCGCCGGTGCCACCGGTGATACAAACGCCAACAACACCGTCAGCGCATACCCGACGAACAAAAACAGGTTGTAGCGAATCGCTCCCAAGTAGTGCTCCAACGCGTTCCCATACAGGTAAAACAAATACAACGCGAATACCGTAACGATCCCCGGGCTCGGCGGGATAAACACAAAACTGAATACCCGCCACCATTCTCCCTGCAAAAACAACGCCGGCCAAAACCCCAACATGTTCGGATCCACCTGCTGTAGCACCCACGCGAGGTAAACAAACGTCTGCCCAATCACCAAATAGAGCGTGAGGTTTTGAATCGCGAACGGCTCCAGCCGCCGCTCTATCTTATTCCACAAAGTCGACATAAAGTGCACAGCCTAAGCGGAGCTCATCGCCCGAGGAAACATCAAACCGTCAGCTTCCGTCATGGTGCCTTAACCGGTTTAGCGTCGCTCGCCTCGACCTTTGCCGGGTCAAGGGGCGTCTCCGCCTCCAGCGACAAATCGACCTCCACTGTTCCCGTGACCTCCACCACCGTCGATTCCTCCGCCAATGCGACCACCGTCGCACTATTGAGAACCGTCACTCCAGCCTCATGGGGTGCGGTAAACTCCGGCCTGACTAACGCGTCTTCGTCAGATTTCACCATACGGCGCTCCCCCACTTCAACCGGACTGTCTTCTTGTTGCCCTTCACTCTCCACTCTTGGGGCGGGGTTCCGCAACCGCTCCAATCGCGCTAATAACTTCGTCTGCTGCCCAACCAACACCGGATCCACGTCCTCGGTCAAAAGCTCTGCCGCGGTCTCCAACTCGCCTTGAAACAACCGCACGTTCGCCTGATGCAGCCGCATCATCTGCTTCTCCGCCTCACTATTCACGCGTGCCTCCAAAGCCTGCCACTTCTCCAAGGCCTCATCCCAAGGCGGCGTCTGCAGATCATAAAACGACTCCGCGTAACGATACGCATAGGGCAAACTGTCCGGCGCCAACCGCACCGCCTCGCTAAAGGCGTGGAGCATGCCTTCATCAATTTGCGCCACCGTCCATTCCCCACTGCGCAGAAAATCATCCCGCGCCGCGCCTAACAACAGCCCGACCTGCAAATGATACAGGGGCTCGTTCGGCTCCAACTGAACCGCCGATAAAAAGTAGTTCAACGCTTCCAAAGGGCGGCCTTCCTCCGCCAGATACTTACCCAACTGATTCTTCACAATCGCCCGATTCCCATCCAAACTGTTCGCCTTCAATAATAAAGCCTTCGCCCGCTCCCGCTCGTCGAGCAACGGATTCCCCAATAACAGGGAGTAGGCAATGAACCCATCCGGATTCTTCGGATTCGTGCGCAAATACCGCTTAAAATCAAAAACCAGCGACTGCAACCGGGGCCGCAAGCCATCCACCTCCTCCTTAAACTCCGCCACTTCCGCCCGTCCGAGCAACTCCCGCTGCAACGTCAACAACGCCTCCACCTCCGTCTCCGCCGAACCGCCCCCCGCTGGCTGCGCCCACACGCCTCCGGGCATCACCGCACCCATTACCAACCCCAAGAAAATAGATTTATGGAAACTCATACGATATCGGTCGGACACCATGTCCCCCATCAAGTGCCACCGCAATCCCGCTCTGACTTCACCGCATATACGCTTCCTCCTTTTCACTTATTACTTCAACCTTTCTGCGTTTCATCTCCCGCATGTGCTCCCGCTTCACACTCCAACTCGGCGATGCCATCAACCTCAGCAAACGCCTCGGGATTCCGCTCAGTCAGGCGACCGAGGCCCGTGATCGATACAATATCGCTCCCGCCACCGGCGTCACCGCCTTGCGTCGCCCGTCCCCGAACTCCCTCGGCGAGACCACCATCCTCCACTGGGGTCTCATTCCCAACTGGGTTCGCGAACGCCGCGCTCCCAGTGCCCAGCTCATCAACGCCCGCGCCGAGACCGTCGCCACGAAACCCTCCTTCCGCCCGGCCTGGCGCCAGCGCCAGCGGTGCGTCCTGCCCTGCAGCGGCTTCTACGAATGGGAAAAACAGTGTCACGCCCGCGTGCCTTGGCTCTTCACTCGTCGCGATGGCCAACCTTTCGCCTTCGCCGGTCTCGGGGACCGTTGGCCCGATCCCGCCCGACGGCACACGGTCATCGAAAGCTGCACCGTGCTCACCACCGCCTCCTGGCTCGCATTCACGACCGTATGCCGGTCCTACTGGACGAGGAAACCGCCACGCATGGCTCGATCCTTCCCTCGCCAATGCCTCTGCTCTCCCTCGCCAGTTCGACGCCGATCGCATGGCCGCCACCGCCCTCGATCCCTACGTCAACTCGATCGCTCACGACGACCCGACTTGCCTCCCTCCTCGCGGCGAAGCCCAGGACAGTCAGTTCGACCTCGGGTTCTGATTCGTCCTCTCATCATCCCACGTGAACAAAAATTCATGAAGGGTTCACATTGGATTCATAGGCTTCTGACATCTTGGTCCGAATCCACCCGAAGAATGGGTCGTCCTCGTCAACGACCACGGCACCCCTACCGGTCGTCATCTCAAATCAACTGTCCACCACGACCACACACCTCTCCATCGCGCTTTCTCGATTTTCCTCTTCGACGACCAGGGGCGCACGCTCTTCCAACAGCGCGCCCTGCACAAATCCACGTGGCCCGGCGTGTGGCCAATGCCTGTTGTGGTCATCCGCTTCCCGGCGAATCGTTCCTCTCCGCCGCTCATCGCCGCCTTCAGCATGAGCTTGGTATCTCCGAGCCCGACCAGCTCGACTTGGCCTGCCGGAATTCCGCTATCGCGCCAACTGGGGCAATATCTGGGAAAACGAAATTTGGCCCGTCTTTGTCGGTCGCTACCACGGCCCCGTCACCCCCAATCCGACCGAGGTCGCCGCCATCCGCTGGATCGATTGGAGTGCCTTCGCCCAAAGTTGCCTGATCGACACGCCTTCTTTATTCTCGACGTTCTCGCCGTGGTCCCGCTGGGAAGCCGCTCAACTCATGGCCAATTGCCCCTCAGATTTGATTCCCAAGCAAGTTTCGTCCTGATACGCTTAAGACCTCTGTTTCCCTTCGTCCGTTCGCCACCTCCATCATGCACCTTCCTTTTTGCGCCATCGCCACGCTGCTCTTTATTCCTTTCTACGCGGCAATCCTCGGCGCCGCCGAGCCTGAATCGAACACCTATTCCGTGGGCGAGAAATTCACCCCACTGGCGGTGAAGGACCAACACGAAAAAGACGCCCAAGTTTCCCCAGCCTCCGGCACCAAACACCTCATCGTCAGTTTCGCCATGGGCACGGGCAAGGCCGCCAACCGCTACTTCGATAAAAAAAGCGCCCCGTTCCTCCAATCTCACGACGCCGCCTTCCTCGCCAACATCTACGGCATGCCCGGCATCGGTCGTATATTCGCCATGTCCAAGATGAAAAAATACCTGCATCGCATCCTGCTCGGAGACGACGAACACCTCCTCGACCGTTTCCCTACTCAAAAGGGAAACCTCACCGTTTTTGACTTCAATGCCGACGGCACCATTGCCGCCATTCGATTCCTCGACCCCGACGACGAGCTCGATCAGCTCTTCACCACGTCCCCATAGTCTCCCGCCATCGCCTCCCGGCCTCAGTTCGCGGGCAACTCGACCACCAGTCGCAATCCTGACCGATCCGTCCGGTTCTCCGCATGAATCCGTCCGTCGTGTAATTCGACGATACTCCGACAGATGGCCAACCCCAGCCCGTGACCCGTCCGACGGGCCTTTCCTTCGGACTCCTGTTCATACCGCACAAAGCGGCCGAAAATATGCGCGAGCTGGACCTCCGGCAGTCCGGGACCTTCGTCCTCCAACTCCCACCGCCATCCCCTCGCAGTCCGCTCCACCTTCATCGCGATCAAACCTCCCTCCGGGCTGAACTTCAACCCGTTCGTCAACAGGTTGAACCAGAGCTGACGTAGCAAGTTCGGCACCCCGGGCATCTCGCCTTCCGCCGTCACGTTCCATTCGAAACGCCCGCCCTGATCCTCAGCCAGGACCTGGGCATCCGCACTCCACGCCTGCACCCACCGCGGCAAGGTAACGACCTCTCGTTTGATCTTCAGCACCCCACTGTCGGCCTTCTATAAAAAGAGGAGAGGCTCAATGATCTGATGCAACCGATCGATCTCTTCCAACACATCATCCACCGCCGTTTCCGACTCCACATCGCCCGCCACCCTGGACTTCAATTTCTCCGCGGTTAAACGGATCAAGGCCAACGGCGTTTTTAACTCATGCGAAGCATCCGCGTAAACTGCTTCACTTGCCCAAACGCCGACTCGATCCGATCAAAAGTCTCATTCAAAACCCGCGCCAACGCCGCTAACTCGTCTCTCCCTTGAGGCACGTCAATGCGCTTACTCATGCTGAATCCACCTATTTGACTGGCTTCCCGCTGGATCGCCCGAATCGGCGCCAACGTCAACCGACTGAACCCCCAGCCGAGCCCGATCGAAGCCGCGGCGCCTCCCAACACCAACAATCCCGCCACCCGTACATAGTCATTCAATACCCGCTGATTCGGCGCCAATCGACTCTCAATCTGAATATGCCAATTTCCCACCCGACCACTCGAAATTCGCACCAAGCCCTGCCCGGGCACCATCGTCGTTTGATTCTGATGCTGGCCCGACAATTTCGGTAGAATGTAGTTGCCCAAATTCTCTGACAGAAACCGCACCGCACCGCCCACTTCGTGTATCTGGATAAAAACAACTCCGCGTCACTGTCCCCATCATGCGCCACGCAATCGCGAATTTGCTCTGCACTCAAGGTCGCATCCGGCCCCAATAACTCCGCCAACTCCTCCACTTCCACTTCGTGCAACAATTCGATGCCTTTCAGCATTTGTCGGTTCAGCAACCACCCGCCCACCGTCAGCACCACGATCAACGTGGCCGTCACCAAACCCGCAAACCATAACGTCGTGCGAAAAGTAAACGTGTTCACAACAATTGATACCCCGATCCTCGCACCGTCTTAAACCGCGCCTTCCCATCCCCCGACTCCAGCTTTTGCCGCAACCTCCGCACATACACATCGATCAAATTCGTCTCCATATCGTAGGACGCCTCCCACACTTTCTCCGCAATCAACGTCCGCGTCATCACCCGCCCGGCATTCTGCATGAACAGCTCCAACAACGCGAACTCTCGGTTCGTCAACTCCACCGGCACACCTTCCACCGTCACTTGACGAGCCTGCAAATCCAAGCTCACGCCTTCTCGTTCCCACCCCGTCAGCCGCGCGCCCCCGCTCTGCCTCCGAATCAACGACCTCACCCGCGCCACCAGTTCGTCCACGCTAAACGGTTTCGGCAAATAGTCATCCGCTCCGATATTCAAACCCTGGATACGGTCACTCACGGCATCCCGCGCGCTCAGGATCAACACCGACTCGTTGAATCCACTCTCCCGCCACTCCTTCAACAATGCTAGCCCGTCCCCGTCCGGCAACCCAAGGTCCAGCACGATCACGTCATACGGCGATTCCGCCAACGCATCCCGCGCCGCCGCGACCGAACCCACCCATTTTGTGGTGTAGGTCTGCTCACTCAATGCCTGCGCCACAAACTGCCCCTCCTTGCGCTCATCTTCGACGACCAGAATTTTCATCACCGTAAAGCTTGGCCCAAAGAAACCCAAAACACGACTAAAGCTTCGCCTCGCTCATCCCCATTCTTGAACAAATACGCGTAACTCGGCATCCGCGACCGCGGATTAAACCGTCGTGGTGCCTTCAAGTGTTCCCGATGCCACTCCGCCACCGGTATCCTCCGACCGACCGTCGCCAGATCCGGCCCCCAACAACCGAGCAATCCTATCACCACCGCCCCTCGCATGGCGCGGATTCTCCACACGACCATCACCGCGATAACCAGTCCGGCTACGGCGACAAACGCCAAAGGCACGCCCTCCAGATCCTGCGCCATGCCAATCCCCAGCGCCGACCCCACCCATCCGGCCACGCCGTAAACCACCCCCGCATGCCTCACCCGGCGACTCCGCGCCGGATAATACACCAACACCACCGAATACATCGAAACACCCGCCACATACAGCATCGCACTCACCGACGCACTCGCTTCACCCAACAAGGCACACGCCCCACCCAAAAAGATAAATGCTGCGACCACCAACGACACCCGCACCCCGCAGTCCAGCCACACTCCGGCAAGCAACGCCGCCCCCAAATGCACCCCGGCATTCAGCAACAACCGTCCGGTTCCATTCCACATCCCCGCCCCCGTCACCGCATCGTGCTGGATCACGTAAAACGCCGCCGAATCCAACCATACCAACAACATCAACATGGCCGCCCACCGCAGCAGTCCCGCCCTTTTGTGGTCCCTTTCCGGTGACACCGAAGGTTCTTCCGGTACCAAAAACGGCGCCAGCACCGATGCCGCCGCCACAATCCCGGCCGCCATGATGGTCTGCCCCCGCGCCGTCGCATCAAAAACTCCCGGCAGATTGCACAGAGCATACGCCGCCCCGATGCCACATCCGATCACCCATCCCAATCGCGGGTGCCAATCACGGGTCGCAACCCCGCCGCCAATATCACCGTCAGCCAGCCCAGCGATCCGCCGCAGATCAACGCCACCCCCACCATCATGCCCCAGGCCTGCGCACTCAACGCCAATGCCGCCCCCACCGCACACGCGCGAAATCCCCAGCTCAATTGCTGCTGCCTCCGCACCAAACTGAAACGCCACACCGCCCAACCACTTCCCAGGAGCCCCCCCACGCCCAAACTCATCATCAATCCGCGCAACCGCCACGCCTCTCCCGCCATCAGCGGCTGGGCCAATTCCAACAGGGCAAACTCCGCAAAGATCAGAAAATAAAAATATACCGCCCCCACCGCCAACCCCGCCGTAATCAACGCGGCTCGCGACGCCTCAAATTGCGTCTCCCCACTCTGTCCACTTGTCGCACGTCGTTCATGAAGCCCCCTACCGCCACTTGCCGAGCAACCAAATCTGCGCCGCCACCAAACCGAAATCAACCGCGGTTACACTCAACCACATCGGCGACAACCAGCCCACCGCCACCGCCACCGCGCAATACGAGCCCGCCCCCAGCCGAAATGGCAGCGTAAATCGCAACACGCCGCGCAGCTGCTCCTGCTGTCCACTCAACCAGGCCAGCAAATAACTCGCGCCCACCGCCCCGACAAACACCCCGACGAAACGCGCGTAGATCAACGCTTCCGCTCCCGGCACCAACATCAGGCTCAACGTCAAAGTCGGCCACAACACCATCCCCACGCCCGTGGCAAAATCCATGCCACCCGCCACCAAAGCGAGCACTCGCGCAAGCGGCAGGAGATCCAGAGCTTTCTTCATCATGTCCTTCGAGTTTCACGCAGCAATTGCACCGAGGCAAGGGCCATCGCCACCCCCGCCGCCCAACGCACGCCATAACCGACCTGCACCCACCACGCCCCGGCATAAAACTCCGTGGCCCAATCCCGCTCAAACCACCCCACCCCCATCAAGACCACCACGTGCACCGCCGCGGCCCTTTGCCACAAGGCAAACCCCCGTCTCAACGGTCGCGCCGGATCCAACTGATTCAAAATCATCCCATTCACACTGGTCACCACGCCCGCCATCGCCAAATGCGCATGCGCGACCAACCCATTCGTAAACTTCAACCGTTCCGGAATCCCCGGCAAGAACGTCAACCAACCGGACAACACCAGCACCGGCCACCACGCCCGCTACCGCGACCACCGTCGCTTCGCCAAATATCATCGCCGCCACCTGCTTGTCTAAAAACCCCCAGACCAGCCGCACTGCGATTTCGCGAATACGCGAAAAAACCGACAGCAACATCGTGTTCGCCACCCCCAACCCACCGAGACAAAATGCACAAAGCCCCACCGCCCACGCCGTGAAATTTAGGATCTTAAAACTGTTGTAGCTCTGACTGAACTCCCGGTTCTCCAACGCGATGATTCCCAGGTACGCCGCCTCCAATGCCGCTTTGAACGCCGGTCCTTCACTTTTTCGCGCAACTTCACCGCCACCACCGAAGCCGCTGACCCGCGATGAAAAAACTCCTGCGCCGTCGTCAACGGCATGAACACGCCGCCATCCTCGAACCCGTTCTCATTGCGGAAAATGCCTCCGACTTTAAACGTCGCCCGCCCCACTTCGACTTCCTGTCCGGCTTGCGTCACCTCCCAAAACTCCGCCGCCCGTGCCCCGAGAAACACTTCGTCGTCCCTGAGCCCAAACGCCGCCACGTCCCCGACCAGCCACTCCCCCTTGGCTAATCTCGTATCCGTCGCCTCTATCCCAAAACACGTGATCACCGGATGGTCCGGCGCCGATACGATACCAAACAACATGGGATGCGCCGCCTCCACTTCCGGTCGACCCCGTATCGCTCCCACCTGGTCCGTGGTCACCGAACTGAAAAACAAATCCGACACGTTCTTCTCAAACACCAGATAGTGGCTGTCGGTTGACAATATGCGCTGAAACATCCCGATCGCACCCGTCACGATCGCCAGGATGGTCAGCATTGCGGCCACGCCGAAACTGATGCCCGCCACCCCGATCAGGGCTCGCAGGCGATGGCGTAACAAATTAACAAATACGAGAGAAAGAATGCGCATCTCAGACCGCGACCTTGGCCGCCCCCGCATTCCGCGCCACCCGGCTCGCGTTCGCCACGAAAAACTCGCAGTGAAACGTTAAAAGATAACCCCACGCCGGACGCTTCTCCGCCAATTGCTCCACCACGCGTCCGGCTTGCACCATCAGTCGCGCCACTCGCCGGCGCGTGCCCGCCACCCCCAGCCCATGAGCCAGATTCGGACGCGTCATCGCGGCATCCCGTCCGGGCCGCTTGCCCATCTGCCAAGCCGTGCCTTCCGCCCCCACATCGCCCAAATCGTCAATCGCCTGAAACGGCCAACCCCCAATAAAGACACAACGCCTGCAACCGCCGCCCCTCCTCCGCATCTGGCTGCCCCAGCAACACCGGAAAATACACCGCCAACCAAAACAACGCCCCGGTCTTCGCCGCCGCAATCCGCCCAATTTCACGCGCCGACCGATCACTGCGCCCAAACGCCAGATCACGCGCCTGCCCCCCGACCAAACCGGACACGCCCAAACACGCATCCAAACAGGCCATCGCCGCCATGCGCACCTCCACGGGCTGGTTCAACAACGCGAACCCCACCAAGGCATAGGCCCGATTGATCAATGCCAACGCCGCCAAAATCGCCGGCGCTTCCCCATGCATCCGATGCGCACAAGGCAGGCCTCTGCGCGTCTCCGCATCATCCATCGACGGCAAATCGTCCAACAACAGGGAAGCCAGATGGTAATACTCCACCGCACAAGCCAACTTCATCACCCCCGGTTCCGATAACCCATGAGTCGACGCCGACGCGTACACCAACCGCGCCCGAATCAACTTGCCTGGATTATCGATGGCCTGATCGAGCACCGCCGCCAAACGCGACTCAGTCATCGGCATGACCGGCGAATTTTCGCGCATCGCGCGCACCAATTCATCCACCGGAGGAAGCGTTAAGGCCGAGGCTACCATGCTGGTTTATCCGCTAAGCCTCAGCGTGCCTCGAGCAATTCGCCCTGCAGATGAAACCGAATCTTTACCACCGGATTTACTTTCAACGTTAAAAACATCCGAATAATCGGCAGTCCAAACGACTGGTATCGAGCTCCGCCTCCCCGGCGATCATCACTTTCTGATCCTCCGTCAGAATCGACACCGGAAACGTCAACTCCTGCACCTGGCCGTGAAGGGTCAATTTTCCCGTCGCTTGAAAGTCTCCCGACTCTCCTGGCACCAAAGACGTCATCTCAAAGCGACCGTCCGGAAATTTGTCCGTCTGCTGCCACTTGTGCATGTGCTTATCTCGTTTCTCTTCGCCCGTCGTCACGTCCAGAAACTTAAACCCAAACTCCGCCTGCTCGACTCTCATCGTAGCGGGATCGACTTCCACGTTGGCGGTCCAGTCGTTCAACTCCCCGACAAACGACCCGACCGTCGCCTTAACATCAATATCCACCCGCGATTGATCTCGATCCCAGCGGAGCGGAGCCCCCGCCATCAGCGATGAACCTAGAGCCAGACCCGCTATTCCCGTCATGAGCAGTCGTATCATGGCGTGACCATACACCATCAGCCTGAACGTTTCATGAACCATTGATGAATAAAAATTCATTTTCGCCTCCCCGCTCGCATGATCGCCATCACTCATCGGCCCCGATCCCACTTGATCGGGGCCTGGCTTCTGGCCCGGAACGGGCTTGCGCGATTCCGAATTACCCGCGGCGGGAACGAACGGTGCCGTCCGTGCGCACTCGCAGAGATATCGTGCGACCATCGAGGGTCTTTACATCACCCACGAAACAATAGCCCACTGGCACGATACGTTGCACTTTACTTCCTGCGGCCGTTTTTCGAAAAGTCGCCCGTACCGAATCAGGGATATGATTAAACAGCGGATTGGATTTGGTAACCGCTACCGCAGCTTTGGACTTTACACTCTGGGCAGAAGCCACACCGGCCGTGGCGACGAGAAGAAGCGCCGCAAAAGATACGCGACGCAGGATAAGCAAGTTCATTAACAAATCCTCCTTGGAGAAGGACCGACGCATTGATCATTCAAAGGCTGTGCGTCGGATCGTAATCAACGCCTGGGCCTGATTGTGGTTCGGTGGGAGCGAATTTGCCACCCCGTGACCTGCTTCATCTCCTAAAATCCCCGAATTATTTTAAGAATCAATCTGATCTTTGAATCCAGATTGTAATCGGCCGGCTTCCTCCCCACGCCAGTCCTCCCGCTTCAATATCAACCGCTGAATGAGCAAAAACCCAATCCACGCCAACAACATGGTCACCAAGATATGACTCAGGTAATGCGCTCCCTTAAGCATCTGATACGCGCCCATCGCCCAGCCCCAACTCAACCCCACCCCCAGTCCAATCCACTGCATTCGGGCGCGTGGCCACCAACCCGGCCAGCGCAAACAGCGCAAACCCTCCACTCGCATGCCCCCCGGGGAAGCAGCGTCCGCACCGCTCGGGTTGCTGATCGAGTGGGTGCCGCTCCAACACTTTCACGTAGGGGACAAAACCTCCGTCTCTATAAATCTATACGGACAGTATACGTTCGTATTCGCTTTCATCTGCCCCATCAGCGCCGGCACGAGTCCGATGGTCAAAAACACCGCCTACAATCTTCGCCGCTCCAACCCCCACCGCTCCGGTCCCAGCGCCAGGGTGAGTGCCGTGACGGCCAACAGTATGATCACATACTTGGGACCGTTGTAAAACCAGACTTTCGGCCCGACCGCCTTGGCGTCCACCCACCACTATCCGGTGACGAAATCATAAAAATGATCCTGCACCCACAGATCAATATCCGTGACTTAAAAACAGCCAAAAATGACGGCCAGCAACGCCACCGCCGGCCACAGGGTTCGCTGCAAATTCAACGGGGTGGACTCAGTCTGAGTAGCGGGCGTCGTCATGAACTGGCGTCCTCGTCTTCACTCCATGAACGCAGGCTCGACCCCATGGGAAAACCCAGGCTGCCCCACCTGAAATCGGCGATGTTTCCGTAGCGTCTTATCCGTCAGGGGCCAGAGCCACGGCAACCTCGGGTATGCCCCGACTCAGTCGATACCGTTTCTGATCTTCCGGCGATACCACACGGTAGGCATTATTCTGATACAACCATGAGGCCGTTTGGTAGTAGGAAATGACCTCGGCGACCTGCTCGCTCGATGCCGGCAACACCCGCTGTGTAAACGTAAGCGGGTCGACGGCATAAGCATTCGCATCACCCCGTGGCGAAAGCACGTCGAGGCGATCGTCCTCGAACAGCCCCAGCTTCTGGTAATTGCCCACCAATGCACGGCGAACCCCGTGCGCCGCCCTCACATCCCAACCATAGAATCGAGATGCGTAACTCCAGTTCAACAATCCCAACAAAGTCGGCGCGTAATCCACCTGACTCATGAGGTCATTCACTTCACCCGTCGGCAGCTGGCCCCCCGGAGCATAGATCAACATGGGGATGTGGTAATTCTGCACCGGTAACGCCGTCTTGCCCGCCACTGATGCACAATGATCAGCCACGATTACAAATACGGTGTTCTTAAACCACGGCTTGGATTCGGCCTGTCGGAGAAACTCGCCAATCGCGTAATCCGTGTATTTCACCGCGCCCGCCCGGTTTGAGACTTTCGACGGCAAATCAATCTTGCCTTCCGGAAACGTGTACGGGCGATGATTCGATGTCGTCATGACAAAGAAATGAAAGGGCTTGCCCGCCGCATGGTCCGCATCCGCCTCTCGTAACGTCCATCGATACAAATCCTCGTCACACGCGCCCCAGGCGTTCGCAAACGTGATGTCCTCCTCTCCCACCGACCCGCGATCCACAATCCGATATCCATTGCCCGAGAAAAACGCATTCATGTTGTCGAAGTATCCGTATCCTCCATACAGAAACGCCGCGTCATAGTCTCGACTGTTGAAAATCGAACCCAATGAAAACAAATCCGCATTCCGAGGGCGCTTGATCAGCGAACGCCCCGGGGTTGGAGGCAAACTGAGCGTCAACGCCTCCATGCCGCGCGTGGTGCGCGTGCCCGTTGCGTAGAGCTTGGTAAAGTTTAGACTCTTCGCAGCCAAGGCATCCAGTTCTGGGGTGATTGTGGATTTTGGATCAAAAATCCCCATGAACTTCGCACTCAGACTTTCGACTGTGATCTGCACGACGTTCAGATGCAGTTCCTCTCCCGGATGCTCCACCCACCGTAGGACATCCCGCGGATCGTCCGTCAGGTAACGACTGCCATCCAGCGCCAACTCAGTTCGAATCTGCGCAAACGCTTCGTCCACCGGGAGGGTCGCGTAAAACTCTTCATAAACCAACTCGTTGTTCCAAAACGCCGCAAACAACGACCACTCCCCGTTTTTCGCCAACTCCCGGTTGTAGGTGTTGTCGAAACGCGGCAACCGATCCTGATCCACCGCCCAAGCGACCACCACCGTCGCCAACACCCACGCCCCTCCCATTGCATAACGCTTCTTCCATGGGGTCGCCGCATTTTCCAGCCACAGGTCCACCCACCCGGTGCGCACCAATCCCGCATACAACGCCAACGTCATGACCCCGATTCCCGCAAATATCGCCGGCATCGAGTACGACTCCCTGATGTTGGCCAAAACCTCCGTCGTGTAGACCAGGTAATCCACCGCAATGAAATTGAACCGCACACTAAACTCATCCCAGAACACCCACTCCGACACCGCCCCAAACAGCAACAGGGCCAACCCTACCATCAGCCCGACATGCGCCAATGCCCGCGCCCAACGTCGGCCAAAAAAACCCGCCGGCAACAACGTCAGTAACAACCAACCAGGCAACGCGAACAACAGGCCCGCTCCCAGATCAAAGACCAGTCCCGCCAAAAACGCCCCCGGCAACGAGATGTCCCAGTCTATCGCCCACAATGACCGCAACAACAGGGCCAAACGCATGACCAGCGCTATCCCGGAAAATAGGATTAAAAACAACACAAGTCCACCGTGCCGATGAGCCAGCAGACGCTTTAAGAAAGAAGAGTTTTGCATCGCTTGAAGCTGGAGAGTGACGCAAATCGATGAACTTAGGGTTAACTTACCATTAACTTATGTTCATCTGGAGCGCCAAACGGGGTCGAAACGGGTATAACCCACGATTTTGATAGGCCTACGTCACATGCCCGCGCCTTTATTGCAACGAGATTACAGATCCATTAATCCCTGACATTTTACCCCCTCCGTATCGCGGTCTGCCCGCGACGCCCATTGACCGCTTGCATCCGCCGAGTCACAGAATTGTGCTACCGCTCCCTTCACCGACCGTCTGCCCATGTCCGACCCCAAACCGTTCATCTTCGTCTGTGGCCCCGACGATTTTCTCGTCGGCCGCCTCGGTCGTGAGCGCTATGATGAGTTGGCTCGCGAAATCGACGAAGAATTCTCCCGCGAAACTATTAGCGGTGACGCCACCAATGTAGCCGCAGTCGAGGTCGCCATCAACCGCTTCCGCGAGGCCTTGCAAACTATCTCCATGTTCGGCGGACGCCGCCTCGTCTGGCTCAAAGACGTGAATTTTCTCGCCGATTCCGTCACCGGTCGCGCCGAAAGCACCCTCAAGCAGGTCGAAGAACTGCAACGCCTGCTCACCACCAACGACCCCGCCAACGTCGCGGTGCTCATCACCGCCGCCCCCATCGATCGCCGCCGCGCCTTCCCAAAGTGGTGTGAAAAAACCGCCGATTTCGCCCGCCTGGGCGGAGATGGCGATTCCTCCGCCCTCGCCGGGGTCCTCATGGCTGAGGCCCAAAAACTCGAGGCCTCCATCGAACCCGGTGCCGTCGAATTGCTTCTCGCCAAAGTCGGCCCCAATACACGGCTCCTCATCGAGGAAATGCGCAAACTCTCCTGCTACACCGAAGGGGGCTCCGCCATCACCGAAGCTCACGTCGCCGAACTCACCCCCAATGTCGCCGAAGGCGATTTCTTCGAAGCCGCCGAAGCCTTCTTCAGCGGAGATATCCAGTGGACCCTCGGCGCCCTACACCGCCATTTTTTCAACGGGGGCGACGCCCGACCCATCATCAGCGCACTGCAGAATCGCAACCGCATCCTCCTGCAAGTCCGCGCCCTCGTTGACGCCGGCGATGCCCGATTGTGTCCACGTGGGCTCGATGGCCTCAAGGCCGCCGCCGGCACCTACGCCCACCACTTCATCGGCTCGACGGAGAAGAGCGCCTTCAACCTCTTCACCCAAAACGCTTGGTACGTCGGCAAACTCGCCGGCGGGGGCAAACTCCCCACCACTCGTCGTCTCATCAACAACCAGCAGGAGTTCCTCTCCGCCTTCGAAGAAGTCATCCACCGGCCCAATGAACAGGAAGACGTGCTCCGCGACATGGCCGTCCGCTGCCTCGCGGCTTTTAATCAACCGCTCCCTCTGCGAGTCTCCGTTCCGCCACCCGTGTTCGAAGATTTGCCGTTGGCAGTCCGTCGTGGCGCACTGCACGCTGATCGGATCTCGCCACCGGATACACTAGAGCGTGTCCCACAAGCACAAGAAGTTGGAGAAAAGGAGGTAGCGTAAAAATAAAGAGGCCGACATTGGGAGGATTTCCTGGTTTCGGCATAAAAACGGCGTGTATAATTTGGCGTGAACAATACTACCGAAGCCGTCGCCCCGGAAGTTGCCCTGCAAACCTGGCTGCGTCCAGACCTGACTCCGGTCGGACCCAACAAAGATTACGCCGCGTTTCGCGATCAACTGGCGGGGTTCGACCAGTTGCTGGCCAACAGTCACTTGGAAGCAATGGCCGTGGACTTTGCCCGGGAAAACTGGCGGGGCGACGACGTGACCGGGTTGCCGCGACACCTGCAGTTCGCGCGCAAGGCGCGGCGGGTGCAGGTATTGCGCATGATGCTCGGTAAAATCAGCTTGCGTAAACTTTCCCTGAGCATCGCCTCCAGCGATCTGTTGGCCGACTTTTGCGGAGCGCGCCGGATCGACGGCATCAAGGGGGTCTCCCAAAGAAAGCGTGCGGGAGCGTGCGTCCAAATGCTTCACCGCCGGGCAGGTGCGCAGGATGAGCCAAGTCTTTATCGAGATGTGCGGTGAGGCGGACCGGGCGAGCGAACGGGGACTGGCTGCGGCGCAGCCGATGGATACGTGCCCTGGTGGACTCGACCTGCCTGCAGGCCAACATCCATTTCTCGGTCGACTGGGTGCTCTTTCGCGACCCCCTGCTCAAGGCGGTGAAACTGCTCCGTGCAGCGGGGTTGCGGGGTCGGATGCCGAACGAGCCGCCAGTCTTTGCCAAGCAGATGAATCGGTGGTGCATCGCGATGACCCACAGCCCGACGGCGCCGCGATGCGAAGCGGGCCCGCAAGGGCGTGCTCCGCCAGATGAAACGCCTGCTGCGCACCATCGGCGAGCACGCCCGCCGCCACCGCGACCACCTCGCCGCCGACTACGCCCGGACCCGCTTCAGTGAGCGCCAGGCCATCCGCATCATTGCGCGCATCGACGCCATGCTCGAGCAACTGCCGGCCGCGATCAAACAGGCCCACGAACGCATCATCGGCGCGCGACCAGTGCCCAACGCCGAGAAGATCCTCAGCGTCTACGAACCCGACGTGCAGACCGTGGTCCGGGGCAAGGCGTCCGGCGAGGTCGAGTTTGGCAACACCCTCATGATCAGTGAGAACGTGACGGGGTTGATCACCGATTGGCAGTTGTATCAGGGAATGGCTCCGGCCGAATGGCGTCAGTTCGACCAGAGCCTCGAGCGCCAGAATCAGTTCGACCTGAGCACCCCGATCAAAGCGGCGAGCACCGACCGAGGCTTCTCGACCAAACGGCTGTGCCAACGCTTGGCCGAAGCCGACATTTATGACGCCACTTGCCCCCGCCATCCGCAGCTGCTGCAACGGCGCATGCAGGAGCCGCAGTTCGTGGCACTCCAACATCGCCGGGCTTCGACGGAGGCCCGCATCCCCATCATCAAGCAACGCCAAGGCAAGCGATTGAGTGCCAGAGGCTTCACGAATCGCTACCTGACGGTAGCCTGGAGCATCCTCGGGCACAACCTGTGGCTCATCGCCCGACTGCTGGCCGACCAACCACCGCAGGCAGGCCCAAGCCGCCTAAAACCACCAAGCCTACTCCAACGATGAACAATAAACCGGCTGCCGGAGGTTCCCTCATGGAAACGATCCAGGCCCTGACTGCTGCGACACTGCAATTTAGCCATTAAATTGCATCTGCGCGCGCCTACATCCGCCATTGGTAGCCGGAAATCCGCTCAAAAATCGGCTTTCCTGCCCCCCTTCCAAAATCAGGGTAAATGGGACACGCTCCACCTACCGCGGCATGGATGCGCAGACTCGCGCTTGCCGTCGGCCCAAGTGCGCCGTGCGCAATAAAGTCGCCGACACGCCCGCCTTGCGCGACGAGGTGCTGGCCCTGTTTGCCACCGGCGCGCTACGCCCAAGCAAATCGAAGTCGCCTTGAGACGACGTCATGGCCTTGATCTGACCCGACGCGTGAGCCACGAAACCATCTACGACTTCATCTACGTCCACTCCAAAGGCTCGGTTAAGAAGGAGTTGATCGCTTATTTGCGGCGCAAGAAGCCCCGGCGCAGTCCCGCCCCCCGCGCCAAGGGCAAGCTCTCGGGCCAGTTGCCGGGCGCGATCAATATCGGCGAGCGACCCGCTGAGGTAGAGCGCCGGGAGGTGCCCGAACACTGGGAGGCCGACTTGGTCATGGGTGCGGGCAATCACACCGCCATTTTGGTCATCACCGAACGGGTCTCCCGCTACGTGATGATCGTCCCGTTGGGCGGCGCCAAAGACGCAATCAGCGTCGCCCACGCTCTCATCCGGGCCTTCAAACGCCTGCCCGCCCACCTGCGCAAGACCCTCACCTACGACAACGGCCGCGAAATGGCCCAACATGCCGCCTTCTCCCTTGCCACAAAAGTGGCGGTCTACTTCTGCAATCCACACAGCCCTTGGCCGCGCGGTGCGGTCGCGAATATCAACGGTCTGATCCGGGAATACTTCCCTAAAGGCATCGACTTTAACACCGTCACCAAAGGCCAAATCGCCCTCGCATCGGGCTCGACGGACAGTCTCCCGCTGAAGTCTTTCATGCTATTATACAAAAAACTGTGCACTAGCCGCTTGACGCCGCCGTTTCGACGGATGATTAAGAAATGAAGTAAGTTGTGAATTCTAAAGGGTAGTCGTGGTCGTAACCTCGGGAGTCTGCTCGGGCTCAGGGATGATTTCTTCTTCGCCATCGTCGAGCTGTTCCACATTCACGATTTCTTGATCCTTTTGAGGGGGGGGAATGAGGACCGCATTGACGTCTGCGACAAGTTCTTCTGAAGCGGAGGTACCCAGCACGTCTTGAACTGCGACGGCAGCGGCAGCGACCGCAGTTTGTTGATCAGCAAATTCTGTTTCTGTATCGTTGGCAGCCCCGGCGGCGGCTACGGCGGTCTCGGCAATAATCTGCTCCACGTCTGCAGTCGGCGCTCCAAGACTGTTGGACCGTCGACAGTGCTGTAGAGGTGATATCCCGAATGCTTTCAGGAAATTCGGGGATCAGTCGTTGAGCCAAGGCCGGTGCATTTCTCGGGTCACGGCGCACCGCGGCGGCGAGTAGGGTAGCCAGTTGGCTCGAATCGGCTCGAATAGCTGCGACCATCTCATCAATTTCAGTGGCCGTCAGGACGGTAGGGGGCGTTTGAGCAAATGCAGGGATTGCCAACGTGCCCATTAAGGCCCAAGGCTACGCCTGGTGTGCGAAGTTTGAGATGTGTTTTCATTAAGGATTTGAGCAGTAAGATTTCGGACAAGCAGCGAACGCCTTAAGAAAAGTTTAGCCTAATTGGAGCGTTTTTTAGACCATTCAACAATGAATTTGTTTCATTCAATGTTCAATGTTGTTTGGATAAAGTCTAGTCTCGGTCGTTTAAAGACGATTTTTCGACCCACTGCGAGACAGAAATGAAGCGAACAGAGACTCCACTAGCTAGATCTCCCTAGTGTAGTGGGAGTTAATTAGCTATACGATACGAAACAAAAATAGTAGTGCAGGATGGGTGCATGGCCCGCCCTGTTAATCCGCTAATCATTGATGCCGCGCAGCATCAAGAGCTTGAACAAATGATCAAACGCCCGACCACGCCGCAACGGGAGGTCAGGCGGGCGCGCATCGTGTTGTTGCGGGCCGAAGGGAAAAGCCAGGAGACGGTGGCTGCTCAGATCGGAGTGAATCGTCCGGTGGTGGCGAAGTGGGAAAAGCGATTTCGGGAGGCAGGGTTGGCTGGATGGGCCGAAGCGAGACGTTCGGGCCGGAAGCCGAGTGTGGATGTGGCGATGCGCGCTCAGATCGTCACTGAGGTCACGCAACCCCCGGCCGGGCGCACCCGCTGGTCCTCCCCACGGCCTTGGTGCTGTGTTGCGACGAGAAAAGCCAGTGCCAGGCGCTTGAGCGCACCCAGCCGGGCCTGCCTTGGGTATCGGGCACATCAAAACCGCCACCCACGATTACACCCGCCACGGCACGGTCACGCTATTCGCCGCCCTCGGCTATCTGGACGGCAAAATCATGCGACGCACCGCCTCTCGGCATACCCACCGCGAATGGCTCGGTTTCCTCAAGCACATCGATGCGCAGGCACCCGACGGCTTGGTCCTGCATCTGATCATCGACAACTACGCCACCCACAAGCACGCCAAAGTGAAGAGCTGGATAAAGTGGCGCCATCAGCGCCATGCCAAAGCCCATGGCCTCGAGCGCATCGCACTGCACTCCAACATCCTCTTCCTGGTTGAATCTAGTGGAGCGCTTCTTCCAGCGACCTCACCGTCGATTGTATCCGCGATGGCAGCTTCACCAGCGTTCGAGACCTCACCAACGCCATCGAAACCTACATGGTCGCACGCGACCTCGAACCCACCCGCTACACTTGGAAGGCCGAAGGCTCCGCCATCCTGGAGAAAATCCACCGCGCCCGCACCGCCGCATCCCTGCATTCAGTATAGTTCATTAACTCTCAGCACACTAGTTGGTTTGAGTTATGTCCAATGGCGCAGATGCGGGAAACCCGTTCAAGGGCTTCAGTTGTCGGCTGACTGCACTGCTATCTGACTGAGGGTCAATGGAATAAAGAGACATGAGAGAGTGGGTTTGATGCACGCGGACTCCGATATTCTCTCTAGATTAGCGTTCTACGGAATGGTCTTCGCGCCGATGAGACCTCGATCCGATTGAATTGTCGCGTCGAGTTATCGGGGGGGGGGGGGAATTTGGTTGGTGAGAAAAATTCGGCTTTTCGATGGTACCCCGGGCCGGACTCGAACCAGCACGCCCTTACGGGCAAGAAATTTTAAGTCTCCAGTGTCTACCATTCCACCACCGGGGCATTCTACAGAAGGCACGTTCTGCAAGGGCGGTGGGTTCGTCAATGATGAGGTTAGAAGAAAAGTGACCTTGCAGCGGAGGAAGCCACTGCGCAGGAACAGCGGGTGAAGATTGGTCTTATGGGTGGCAGTTTCGATCCGGTGCACTTTGGGCATCTGGTAGCGGCGCAAGATGCGATGGAGCAATATCGGCTCGATCGACTGGTGCTAATTCCGGCTGCGCAGGCTCCGATGAAGGCTCATCACGTGCACGCCACCGGGCATGCTCGAGTGGCGATGGTGAAGTCGGCGGTGGATTGGGATAGCCGGTTTGAGGTTTCGGATTTCGAAGTAAAACGGGGAGGGGTCAGCTACACCGTTGATACGGCGACCTATTTCCGGACGGTATTTCCCGACGATGAACTCTATTGGATCATGGGAGGTGACCAAGTTTCGAAACTGGGCCAATGGAAGGACATCGAAATTTTGGCTGGGTTGGTGGAGTTCATTTACCTGGAACGGCCCGGGCATGCTGCGAGGGAGGCTCCACTGGTTCCGAGCTTGAAGTTAAGGCGATGTAATGGCCATCTGATAGAAATCAGCTCGACTGAGTTGAGGCAGAGGCTGCATTTGGGGTTTTCATTGGACTATTTCGTGCCGCACAATGCGATTGAGTATATTCAACAACACCGGTTGTATCGCACTTAATACTTTTCATGCCTGCTTCTTCCTCCTCCACCGCCGCCTTAGCGACAACTCCCGATCCGCTCGCGCTGGTTACAATGCTGGTCAAAGCTCTCGACGACAAAAAGGCAGGTGATCTGCGCGTTCTGTCAGTGGGTGAACACTCCTCGATCACGGATTATTTAATATTGGCGTCGGGTCAGGCCAATCCACACTTACGTGCTCTACGGATTCAGTTGGAGCGCGTTTTGGATGATGCCAACGCGCCGATAGCCGGAGTCGAATCGGGCGAAGACAGTGGTTGGGTCGTGTTTGACGCCTACCAAGTGATGATTCACTTGTTCATGCCGGAGCAACGCGAAGTTTACCAATTGGAACAGTTATGGCGCGATGCAGAGGAGTTGGATGTGGCTGTTTTGTTGGCGCCACCGGAGCCCAAACCAAAGCAGAAAAAAACGGCGACGAAAACCGTTGGTACTAAGAAGACACCAGTGAAAAAGACGGCAGTTACGAAGAAACCGGTCAAAAAGGTGGTCGCGGAAAAGGTATCGGTTCGAAAATAAGCCAGTTGAGCCTGGCTCGCGGAGGTCGGTATCGACGCACTAGAAACCATAGCCGATGGAGCTGCTAAATCGTTGGTCGGCCGAGAGCGTCCTCGGGCACCACGACGTTATCGAATTCGTATTCGAAGCGCAAGTTCAGTGAGATATGTTTGGTGACCTTGCCTTGGAGTGCGATATCGAAGCGAACCTTGTAGTTCGACTCGCCCGTTTTGGTTACGGAGGGCTGATTGTTTACGGTGACGAACTTTGAACCACTATAGGGTGAGTATTGGGCCACGGCATTTTGGGTGAATTTGAGACGCTCGCTGATTTGGTAGGAGTAGTCTTGGAAGATTTCAACGAGGGTGAAAAATCCTGCCTCGGTCAAATTGGTATCTCGGTACTGCCCGGTCAGCCCTGCGCCGACGTTCACGACGTGGTCGTCGTTGTTAAGAAGGCGGATTCCTGCGCCGATGTTTTGCTCCCAGTTGCTGTTAATGTCCTTAAGTTCGTCACGGTGAGTAGCTCGTGGCCGATTGAACGAACGTGCGTTCGCCCAGTTCGCGTCTCCAACGGAAGCTGCTGTCGTAGCGATTATTGTTAATTTTCCATTCCTGTTCGCCGTAAAGAAGGCGGGCGTTGGCGGTGAAAGCGTTGTCCTTCAGTTTACGATTGGCGGATGCTCGGAAATCAAAATTGGTAGAGTCGCGTCGGCCGTCTTGTTGGCGAAATCCAAATTCCCCCTGGCCGCTCCAGGGCTTTGGTGAATCTTTGTTTTGGTTTTGGTTTTTGTGAACTGAGGCAATTTTTTCTTCAGGCACTGAAGCCGGTTTGGGGCTAACCTCGGCGGGGGTTACGGACGCCGGATCGATCGGGTCTCGGATCAATTTCACCTCTTTGGGATTCACTTGAATTTCGCCGAAATTGTGGGTTCTGAAAATCAAGTTGGATTCGGTTCGACTCACCAAGTCGCCCCGCACGACGTCTCCGTTGGGAAAGTGCAATTCATCGGCCGCAGCGCTACAAACTAGGGCGATGAGACCGCAAAAGAGGAAACCACGTGGATAAAAATTTGGGTAGACTGGGAATGCCATATTGGAACTAGACGGAGAGAATCCGGGAATTTCGGACCCCTCAATTGCGGAATTGGGCGGCGTCAAGCGGCTAGTGCACAGTCCTTTTGTATAATAGCATGAAAGACTTCAACGGGAGACTGTCCGTCGAGCCCGATGCGAGGGAGATTATGGAGTAGCCACTCCGCTTTGGCGATTTGGCCTTTGGTGACGGTGTTAAAATCGATGCCTTTAGGGAAGTATTCCCGGATCAGACCGTTGATATTCGCGACCGCACCGCGCTGCCAAGGGCTGTGTGGATTGCAAAAGTGGACCGCCACTTTTGTGGCAAGGGAGAAGGCGGCATGTTGGGCCATTTCGCGGCCGTTGTCGTAGGTGAGGGTCTTGCGCAAGTGGGCGGGCAGGCGTTTAAAGGCCCGGATGAGAGCGCGGGCGACGCTGATCGCGTCTTTGGCGCCGCCCAACGGGACGATCATCACGTAGCGGGAGACCCGTTCGGTGATGACCAAAATGGCGGTGCGATTGCCCGCACCCATGACCAAGTCGGCCTCCCAGTGTCCGGGCACCTCCCGGCGCTCCACCTCAGCGGGTCGCTCGCCGATATTGATCGCGCCCGGCAACTGGCCCGAGAGCTTGCCCTTGGCGCGGGGGGGCGGGACTGCGCCGAGGCTTCTTGCGCCGCAAATAAGCGATCAACTCCTTCTTAACCGAGCCTTTGGAGTGGACGTAGATGAAGTCGTAGATAGTTTCGTGGCTCACGCGTCGGGTCAGATCAGGGCCATAACGTCGTCTCAAGGCGACTTCGATTTGCTTGGGCGTAGCGCGGTGGCAAACAGGGCCAGCACCTCGTCGCGCAAGGCGGGCGTATCGGCAACTTTGTTGCGCACGGCGCACTTGGGCCGACGGCAAGCGCGAGTCTGCGCATCCATGCCGCTGTAGCTGGAGCGCCCGCCGTTTGGAGCGCCCGCCGTTGCGGGTGCTCTCGCGATTGACCACCGAGGCGTCGCGGCCGAGGGCGGCGGCAAGCTGAGCGCCGCTTTTGCCCTGGACCCTGGGCCAAACCGGCATGAATCGCCTCGCGTTCCTTGGCGGTGATGCGCCGTTGTATTTTTGCCACCACTCCAAATCCTCTCTCTGGCTTGTGTATAGCTGCTCACCGCTCCCTTCCTGCGGCCTGCCGCAACCTCAATCCCGCCAATCATCAATCCCAATATCAAACGTATCGTATTCATTATAGTGCATTAGGAGAAAGGGAACCACTCCCTCTCAGCCTGTGCACTCAGGGTTGGACTGCGGCCACTCTGCTCCTTTGGCAATCGACCACGCCGGAAGACCATTCCTTGTGGCGCGATACCTCGTATCTGCTTTCTCCCAACGAAAGAGCCGCCCGCGCCCGTTTCCTATGTCGTGAGTTTTCGCAACGCTTTCTCTGCGGTCGCGGCTTCCTTCGCACCGTGCTCGCGCTATTTGATAGCCCACCGATTTCGTTGGCTGGCAATACGAACCGCCCGTCGATCCGCTCCTCACTTTCTATCGCCCGTAGAATCGCCAAGAGGCGTTGAGCAAGGCCCATCGCACCGGGATCACTATCCGCCCTGCCCGGTTCGCCGTGCCTCTCGACCGCCCCCGCCCCGTGAGCGTCCGCCCGATGCGACTTCGAAGGCACTTTATAATTTGACAGCGATTGGCACGCAGAATCCCATCCAGCTTACTACAGCGTGATTTCATCTCCCCAGACTTCATCGCTCCGCCATCTATCGCGGCATCGTCTCCCCCACCGCAGCACCCGTCACCACTACCCCAGGGACCAGTTTTAGGCTGCCGCCAAACTGCAAGTTGGACCGTGCTGAAATTCTCTTTCCTCCCGTCTCAAAACCATGCCCCAACGTCTTCCTAAAGTCATCGGCATCGGTCTCAACAAGACCGGAACAACCACGTTGGGTTATTGCCTGCGACAGTGGGGCTACCGCCATCAAAGCTTCGAATTGCCAGCATTTGAACTCTTTCGATCCAACCGGATCGACGGAACTCCTGGATTCCATGGAGAATTTCGACAGTTTCGAAGACTGGCCCTGGCCGTTGTTCTACCGGAAATCGATGCTCGATTTCCGGATGCCAAGTTTATCCTTACCACCCGTTCATCGGCAGATCGCGGGTATCAAAGTTTGTGCAAAATGGCTGCGCGCGCGGGTCCATTCAACAACGACTTCGAACGGTATATCTACGGCTACGCCATGCCTCATGACCATCGCGCACACCACATCGACTTCTACAGAGTCACACAATCTTGCCGTCACCAACTATTTCGCCGATCGCCCCCACAAACTCATTCATCTGTGCTGGGAAGACTCCATCGACACCTCGGCGTTGGCTCGCTTTCTCCACGCCTCCCCGTTGCCAACCCCTCTCCCTCACTTGAACCAGAGTTTCGCCGTTTACGCGGGAGATAACATCTGGGCCGCCCACTTGCACCGGATGCTCTTGCAAACGAAATGGAAAATCAAGAGACAATTGCATCGCCTGCGCCATCCCGAGTCTCGGTAGCTTCCGCCAGAGCTCGCTCCACGAGCTGCTCAGCAACGCGCTTCGTTTCGTAATCCCGGGTCGATAACTGCATTGCCTTCACCTTCAGGGCCACAATCGCGTCGGTGAGTAACGCCCTCACTCCTTTCCGTATTTCGTCCGTGCTACGTTCCTCAGGTCCCAACACCAGACCTCACCTGACCAGTTTCCCTCCGTCTCACAATTGCCCTTCCGTCTGATTTCTTCCTCTGCCGAATCCAGTCGCTCTCCTCTCAATACCCGCGACCACGCGCTTGAAATTAATGTCTCACTCCAAGGTTCCCGTTTGCACTCGAGTTGGGCCTTCGACCCCGGTCGTCATTCGTCCCTTACCATCACTGAGTTAGCTGGAAACTTCACCGCCCAGCTTGCCCATGCAGCTGTCGCGTACGTTCAGATGGTAGGCTGCGGAGCTGAACGAGAGCAGTGCCGCCCACTTCCCTGCCATTTCCACCACGTAGCGCAGCGCTTTTCCCGCCACGTTCGAACTGCACAAATAATGGTGAGTGCGGCTCAGGTCGTTCCATCGCTCTATCTCTACTTGATCGTCGAGCAACCGGATCGTTGCATTATCCAGCAGGTATCTCTCTGACGGCGGTTTGGACGGGTCGTTTTCTCAAACATTTGCCGACTTTGGTCGGACATGCCGGGAAAAGTTCATTGTAGATTACATATAATATTATTTACCTGTAACTTACAGTTTATTATGAAATATACCTGCCTGGCAAGTGAACGAATCGATGCCTGCGACGGACCGTACTCGTTCCCACTTCGCGCCCTTCGTTTCCTTGTATGTTCGAACCGATGTTAAGAACGAGCGAGGACGGAGCCGAATGCAGCCCGTCTCCTTGCGCCCATCAACTCGCCGCCTATTGTTGGGCCATGAGAATGACGGCCAACTCCCTGTCCGGGCACCACTATGTGTTCCGACCCGGCACCGATCCCGACGCTCCTCCGCTGCTCCTACTCCACGGTACTGGGGAGGGGGGGGGGTAACGAACAGGACTTGATCTCTTTAGCCTGTCGCCCGGCTCAGCCGTACTCAGCCCCCGCGGCAACGTCTCGGAAAACGGCGCCGCTCGATTTTTCGTCGATTCGCCGAAGGTGTTTTCGACCATGAAGACGTCCGCCAACGCACCGATGTGCTCGCCAAATTTGTCGGCGATGCCTGCCAAAATCATGATGTCGAGCTCTCCCGCCTCATCGCGTTAGGGTTCTCCAATGGGGCCAATATCGCCGCCACGTTGCTCCAATGCCATCCGACCCTCTTGGCCAGGGCCATTCTTCTGCGTGCCATGGTCGTCCTCGACGAACCCGCCGCTCCCGCGTCGCTGCAAGGCAAACGAATCTTTCTCGCCAACGGTTCCTTCGATCCGATTGTCCCCGCCGACCATCCTGGCCGTCTCGCCGCCCTGCTCTCCGCTGGCGGGGCCGAAGTTTCGACCCTATCAGTCCGGCCCAGCCATGGGCTCATCCGCGAAGATCTCGCCGCGGCCCAGGAATTCCTCCACGGCACCTTGCGCTAACCACCACTACGGTAATTTCTCCCGCCGAATCCCTCATGACTATCACCTACTTTGGCCACTCGTGCTTCCTCGTGGAAACCCACACCCATCGCCTGCTGATCGATCCCTTCCTCACCGGAAACCCGACCGCACCGCTGACCGCCGCCGAACTAAAATGTGACTTCGTTCTGATCACCCATGGCCACGAAGATCACTCCTGCGACGCCGAGCTGGTCGCCCGCACCAACGGCACCACCATTATCGCCAACTACGAAATCGCGAATATTACGCCGCCCAAGGCCTCACCACCCATGGCATTGAACCCAGGCGGCGGCTTCAATTTCCCCTTCGGTCGTGCGTCCCTCACCCCCCGCTATCCATACTTCCAGCTTCAACGCCGGCCTCCATCCCATCTACATGGGCTGCCCCCCTTGCGGGATCGTCCTCGAGGCCGATGGTCAACGTCTCTACCACGCGGGCGACACCGCGTTGTTCTCCGATCTGCAACTCATCGGACGCCATGGCCTCGACGTCGCCATCCTGCCCATCGGCGATAACTTCACCATGGGCCCCGCCGACGCACTCGATGCGTTGGACTTCCTGAGGGCCAAAGTCACCCTTCCCATGCACTACAATACTTGGCCCGTCATAGCTCAAGACGCGGCCGCGTGGGCCCGCCACGCCGCCGCCCGCGGTCACACCGTCCAAGTTTTACCACCCGGGGAGTCCTGGAGCGTGGGTGACTGATTGGGTCTCAGTCCTCCCTGGCGCACGATCCGGACCACGGAACTCTCCGCTCTAAACACCTTAAAAAATCGGGCCGGCCCTCCACTATCACCCTACGCAAACCCCTTATTATCAGGAATCTTCCTCTCTTTAAGGGCCTTCGGCTTATTCACCGGTCCACTCAGTCGCCGCGCCAACCGATACACCGAATTCCTCTCGCCTACTCGAAGGCTTGCCCGGAGTGACCATCCTAAGCCAACTTCCTTTCGCATGACGGAATTTCTGCCTTTTCCCGCCTTCCTCGATTCCCGCCAACTCACGGCCGCCGAAATAACCGCCGCCGACTCCGATCCAGCTCGGCTCAAACTCTACGCGTGGATGCACCTCGCGCGACGCACCGACAACCGTATCCTGGAGTTGTTTCGCCAAGGCTTGATCAAGGGCACCGTCACGGGAGGACAGGGAAACGAGGGGCTTATCGTCCCCCTCGCGCTGCTGGCCGATAAAAACATCGACGTAATCTCCTTCTCCCACCGCGGTCTCGGTGGCCATTTGGTCTGGAGCGGCCATCTTTGCGAACACCTAAACCAATACTTTGCCAATGCCGCTTCGCCCACCCAGGCCCGCGAAGGCAACATCCATCACGGCGACCCAGCCCGTCACTCCCTGCCGATGATCTCCCACCTCGGTGCGATGTTGTCCAACGTTGCTGGCCTCACTGATGCTCAGCGCCGCCAGGATCGCGCCGCCGTTGGGTTCACCTTCTTCGGTGACGGCGGATCTTCGACCGGCGATGTCCACGAAACCCTGAATCTGGCCTCTTTGCTGTCGTTACCAGTGATTTTTGTCATCGAAAACAACCGCTACGCCTACTCCACCCCAACCGGCGAACAATTTGCCGCCGGCACCCAACTTTGGCAACGCGCCGCGGGTTATGGCATCACCGGCCTCAAAATCGATGCCACCGACGCTTGGTCCGCTACCCACGCCTTTGCCGAAGCCATCGAAACCGTGCGCACCACCGGGCGCCCCATGCTCATCGAGGTCCATACGCTGCGCCTTCGCGGTCACGCTGCCTACGATACCTGCGACTACTTAAAACCTGGTGATTCCGACGCCTTCTTCGCCGCCGACGGGTTGCCTAAGTTCCGCGCGGAACTCTGCACCGCAGGTCACGAAGCCACCATCACGTCCATCGAGGCAGAACTCAACGCCTTCATCGAAACGTGCATCCAGCAGGCTTTGGCCGTAGCGAGGCCCTCAGTCGATATCGCGTCCATGCAAGCCGACGTATTCGCTCCCGCGTCACCGCCCCTGGCCCTTGCCCCCACGCCATCAACAGCCCAAGCCCTGAATATCGCTCAGGCCCTCAACGCCGGATTGCGCAAACTGCTGCAGGAGCGACCGGAAAGCCTGATCCTCGGCCAGGATATCGCCACCTACGGCGGCGCCTTCAAAATCACTGAAGGCCTGCTCGCCGACTTCGGTCGTAGCCGGGTTCTCAACACCCCCCTCGCCGAGAGTTCCTGCACCGGTTACGCCATCGGTCTGGCCCTCGGTGGATTCCGGCCCATCGAAGAATTCCAATTCGCCGATTTCTCCACCGAGGCCGCCACCCAGATCACGCTCAACGCCGCCACCTACCACTTTCGGTCCGGCGCAAAGGTCCCTCTCGTGCTGCGTCTGCCTTGTGGCGGGGGGCTCACTTTCGGTTCCTTCCACTCCCAGGAACTGGAATCCCTGTTTCTATCCATGCCGGGTCTCAAGGCGCTCTACCCGAGCACCCCTCAGGACGCCTTCAACGCCCTGCTCGCCGCCTACGAAGACGACAATCCCGTGCTCCTCTTCGAACACAAGGCGCTCTACCGCGGAGCCAAGGGCCCCGTCAAATTTGACGCGGGCTTCCGTTCCGTCTGGCAACCCCGCCACGTCGCCGCCGGCACCTACGCCACCGTGGTGACCTATGGTCAAATGGTTTCCGTGGCCACCGCCGCCGCTTCGTATTTTAATGATGAATACGACCTGACGTTCGACCTTTTCGATCTGCGCGCCTTGTCCCCCCTCCGTCTCGACTCCATCCGATCCTCTCTGGCCCGCACCCATCGGCTCATCGTCCTGCATGAGGGTCGCCGTACCCACGGCTTCGGCGCCGAACTGGTTGCCCAGCTCACGGAGGAACATTTCTTCGATCTCGAGGCTTCTCCCTTGCGTATCGGTTCTTTGGATATGCCGGTGCCGTTCGCTCCCGAACTCGAAACCGCTTATCGTCCCACCACCGAAAATGTCATCGCACGCATCGCCGAATGGATCGGCTGAGCTCATCCCCCCCCCCCTCGTGGCAACGAAACCCTGACGGCAGTGACTTTCCGCAGAACCCCTGCAACCTTCACTCGCGACCGCGTGTAAATTCCCGCAAACTCATGCCGACCCTTTCCGATATTCCCGCCGCCCGCTGGACTGCCATCAAACTCCTCGCCACCGATGTGGACGGCGTGTTGACCGACGGCTGTATTCACGTCGCTTCCGACGGCACCGAAACCAAGACCTTCAACGTCCTCGACGGTCTGGGCATGGTGCGTCTCCTGCGCGAAGATATCGGAGTGGCCTGGATCACCGGACGCGCGTCCGGTGCCACCGCGGTTCGCGCCACTGAACTAAAAATCCCCCACCTCATCCAAGGCCGCGCCGATAAGGAAACCACTCTCGCCGAACTCGCATCCGAACTCGGGCTCAACGCCGCCGACTGTGCCTACGTCGGCGATGACGATATCGATGCCGGCGCCCTGCGTTGGGCCAGCATCGGAATCAGTGTGCCCGACGCCATGCCCAGCGCCCTCACGGCCGCCGATTGTGTTACGCAACGACGCGCTGGTCACGGTGCCATCCGGGAAATCTGCGAACACATCCTGGCTCAACGCCCTGCTTCCAGTTAGTTCAACCCGCCCCTCGCGTGCCTTCTCCCCGTCTCCTCGTTCTTCTCTCCCCGGTGGTGCTCATCATCAGCACGCTTCTCGCGGATGATGATGCCCCCGCCCGCGCGCGAGTGAGCACCCCCGCCCCGGTCCGCGATTACGCCGTATCGTTTTTCAGCGAAGAAGGCTACCCTTGGGCCCGCATCCAAGGCCGCACCGCCGACTTGACCAACCGCACCGCCGTGATACTCGGCGACATGAGCTTGACCGTCTTCTCCGGCACTGCCGACCGCGTCATCGAAGGCACTCTCACTTCTCCCATCGCCATTGTGGAAGCGGAAAAAGAACGCGTCAGCGGTCCCGAATCCGTGCGATTGGTCAACATCGACTTGGAACTCACCGGTGAAGACTGGAGCTACGACCGCGCCGAGCGCCGCATCCATATTCGCCGCCAAGCGCGCTTGGTATTTAACACCGAACTCAGCGCCTTCTTGAAATGAAACTCCGTCCCCTTTCGACCCTTTTCCTCCTGTTCACCGCCGCTCGACTGACTTACGCTCAGGTCCCGGAGATTGCCCCTTCCCGCACCGAACTCACCGCCGACGATCTGGTAATGACCAGCACCGCGACGGAAACTCGGGCCATATGCACCGGCCACGTGGTGTTGGTCAGCACCAACATGCGCATCGCTTGCGACTGCCTCGAAATCGTCGCCGCCCGCACCGACGATCCGACCGCCACCATCGGCGAATTCGAAGGCTTTAAATACCTGCTCGCCACGGGCAACGTACGACTCGTTCAGGGCAACCGCGAAGCCACCTGCGGTCGTGCCGAAGTCCTGCCTGATCAAGAGCGTGTCGTGCTCAAGGGAGACCCCGTGGTCATTGACCACAGCACGGATTTTATTGCGGCTGGATCTGAAATCACTCTCTTCCGCGGCCAACGCCGCCTTGAAGTTAAAAACCTCAAGGCCACCGGTCCTCTCGTCAAAGACCTGGGGCCCGACGCCCCGGTTCCGGCGCCGACTCCGACTCCAGAGACCGCCCCGGCTGCCAAAGACTAACGTCTCCTCCTTCCATGACTTCTACGGTCTCCCCTGCAACGCACAGCATCGTCACCAAAGGTTTGGTCAAAACCTACGGTCAGCGGTCCGTCGTCAACGGCGTTGATCTCGATGTAAAGACCGGCGAAATCGTCGGCCTGTTGGGGCCCAACGGCGCCGGGAAAACCACCACATTTTACATGATCGTCGGCCTCATCGCCGCCACCTCCGGTCAGGTGCTCGTCAATGACCGCGATATCACCAAACTGAAGATGCACGAACGGGCTCGGCTTGGCCTGGGCTACCTTCCTCAGGAACCCTCGACGTTTCGTAAACTCACCGTCGCCCAAAACCTTCTCGCCATCATCGAGACGTTGCCCATTCCTCGACGCGAGCGCAACGACGTGGTTTCCCGTCATCTCGAAGAATTGTCCCTTACCCACGTGGCTCACCAAAAAGCCTATACCTTGTCCGGCGGCGAACGCCGCCGCCTGGAGATCGCCCGCGCCTTGGTCACCAATCCCAAATTCCTATTCCTCGACGAACCTTTCGCCGCCATCGATCCCATCTCTGTCTCCGAAGTACAACGGATCGTGGTCTCTCTGCGGGATCGTGGTATCGGAATTATCATTACAAATCACAACGTGCGCGAAACGCTTCGCATCGTGGACCGCGCCTACTTGATCCATCAGGGGCGCGTCCTCACCAGTGGTCCGGGCGATTTCCTCATCCGCGACGAACAAGCGCGCGAAATCTACCTGGGCAAAGATTTCAACATGTAGGCGGATATCCGCGCACCTGCTCCGAATTCACCCCGCCTACGGCACCCGATAAAGTTCGACCAACGCGGTTCCGACCGTCTGTTCCACGCCCTCCGTAACCACCGAATACACTCCGGCCGGCAACTCGATCAGGATGGCGGCATCCTTGCTCTCCTCAGCCAAGGTAAACGCGCCTGTCGAGATCGCGGCCGCCGCGATTTCGGCGGCATTGGTCGCCTTTCCCCAATCGTCATTGGTCGCCACCACTTCGCCTCCGGAGATCCAACTCATGGTGGGATCCGCCAACACCCCGACCACATCGAATTCACTCAACGTGGGGCCAATCGTCCTCATCAGTAATTTGATCGTTCCCGTGCCGGCGATGACGAACCCTGTGTTGAGCGTGGCGTCACCCGTGCCCACCAACGCACGCGTGCTGGTATTGGTCAGTTCCGTGGTTCCGACCGCTCCCTCGGTGTCATAAACTTCCAGCAACACCACCCCCGAATCTCCACCGTTGCCCACCGGGGTCGTAAACACTCCCGCCCCCAACGTGGTGACCAACGCCGCATCTGAACTGCCGGGGGCTAATGCGAATGCTCCCAACGAGCTGAACAGCTCCGCATTCGCGGCTTCCCAACCATCATTCCTCGCCAACTCCACCGCGTCGCGAATCAACGACAGATCGGGATCCGCCAACGCGTCCGCGACTCCATAGTCGCTGAGGCCCGGTCCCACCGCCCTCACCACCAAACGTTTGGTGCCAACGCCATCCAGCACAAACCCGACTACGGGGGGTCCCGCCACCCCTCCGGTCTTCGCTCGAATCGATCAATTCACCAATCGCGCCGGCCCCTCAAACTCGATCGGTTCAACCGTCACATCAGGATCACCGATGACCATGAACTGCCCCATCATGCCTCCATCTTCGTGGGTCAGAATATGACAATGATACATGTAGGGCACTTCGTCGCTGGCAAAGTCTTCAAACTTGGCGATGAACCGCACGGTCGTAAACGCCGGCACCATGACGGCATCCTTCTTGCCTGCGAGTTCCGGGGCAGGGGCCTGCCCTCCCACATCCAATACAAAGAACTGCACGTCGTGGATATGAAAGGGATGCGCGAAATTGGTTTGCTTCTCGATTTCCCAAATTTCCACCGCATTCAAGTCCACCAAATGGTTCACCACTTGGTGGTCGAACTCCACGTCATCCAACAAAAACGGTTCACCCGGACCCGCCGTGGTCATGCGCACCGTGCGTGTCACCGTGGCTTCTGCCTCCGCAAATTTCTCCAAAGTCCAAATCGACTCGGGCAGGGTCGTCACCGCCCCGACCGTCGGCGCCCCCACTCTGAGTTCCACCAGGGTCAGATCCAAGCCCTTCAGCGGACTATTGCCCGGCCCGCCGGGCGCCCCGGGAATATCGGTACCCTCAATCTCCGAATTGAACGCCATCCAATTCACCGTACCGCCGGATCGACCGTTCAAATCCACCACCACGTCTGCTCGCTCACCCGGCATGAGAATCAACCGGGTCATGCTGAGTGGGACCTCGAGCAGTCCGCCATCCGTCCCCACGAGATTGAACGACAGCCCTCCGTCCAGCCCCACATTGTACGCGCGTGACCATGCGAAAACGCACCATCTGCGCCGGAACCTCTAAATACGGATCCACCGTGGCATTAACCAACAACGTATTGCCCAACGCTCCGACTTCAAACTGACCATTGCCGTCCAAGATCCGATCGATCAGAAAAAGGGGGTATTCATCCACGCCGTAATCCCGCGGCAGTCCGGCCTCCGCCTCCACCTCATCGCGGACTAAAATCATCCCCACCAACCCTCTCGTCACCTGTGCATTCGTCGTCTGGTGCAGATGCGGGTGATACCACATGGTCGACGCCGTATCACGCACCGTAAACGCCGGCGACCACGTCGCCCCAACCTCAATTACGGAGTGAGGGCCTCCATCATTGTCGGGTGACACGTGCATGCCATGCCAATGCGTCGTGGTCACCTCGCCCAATGCGTTGCTCACATTCAGCACCACGTTGTCGCCTGCACTCATGATGAGGGTCGGTCCCAGAATCGATCCGTTGTAACCGGCCGAAACCGTCTGCACTCCGTCTAATATCTCCGTCGCCCCCTCCGCCATCGTGAGATCATAGGTCGGTCCGGTAAGTGCCGCCGGCACGCGCAACGGATTCTGAGCCCACGCCGTCAACACACTCAATCCGACCCCAAGTAATAGCCCACCGCGGATACCAACCGGCCGGAGAACAGCAGACTTCAGGGGTAGATGAGGAGGAACTCATCGGGGTACGGTAAACTGAAAATGTTAAGCGTTTATGAAGCGAACCAAATCACTCGCGCCCCCAGACCCAATTTATTCGAGTGCATAAGTCGTCCGCAAACCCATCGTAGGATCACCGCTCCGTCCTCGCCAGCCACCACCCAGACCATGAATCACGTAATCAACGGCATCACCGTCGAACACTTCTACAAGACCTACCGCCAGAAGCTAAAGCTCGAGTTGGTAACTGGCCAGGCTGGCCTGCACCGCCTGATCAAAGAAGGCGCGCTCAATCGCCCGGCTTTGGCCCTCACCGGTTTCTTTAAATATTTCGCCAATAAGCGCATTCAGGTGCTCGGGGCCGCCGAAATGACCTACCTCAAATCGTTGTCGCGCGAAAAACAGGAAGAAGTTTTTCGCGCCATGGCCCGTCGCCAGGTCCCTTGCTTTGTGCTGTCGCGCAACTTCGTGGCCACGCGGGCCATGCTGCAGGTTTGCGGCGAAACCAATCTCCCCATTTTCCGAACCCCTATGATCACCCGGCATTGGGTGAATATTGCCACGTTGTGCGTCGACAACGAGTTCGCCCCGTCCACCTCCGAACACGCCACCATGCTCGATGTGAAAGGCATCGGCGTGCTGCTGCGCGGCGACAGTGGTGTCGGTAAAAGCGAATGCGCCCTCGCCCTCATCGAATGCGGTTATTCCTTGGTCGCCGACGACCTCACCCAAATTCGATTGGTAGACGAACGCGAACTCATCGCGACCAGCCCTGCCCTGAATCGCGGCTACATGGAGTGTCGCGGTATCGGTATCATCAACATTGCCAAAATGTTCGGGGTGAAAAATGTCCGCCTGAACAAACGCATCGACTTGGTCGTTTCCCTTCATGAATGGACTCCCAAGGTGTTCGAAGAACGCACCGGCCTCGAAGAGAACTTTTATGAGATTCTCGGAATTCGTGTTCCCGAAGTTGATCTCTATGTGCGCCCGGGACGCGATATCGCCCGCCTCGTCGAAGTCGCCGCCTTGGTCCAGGCACTCAAAAATATGGGCCACGATCCCGCCAAGGAATTCAACGAACAACTCATCGCGCACATGTCCCAGCATACCGACGACGAGGAGCCTCAGCTCACTCGCATGGACGATGGATCCTGATCGATCACCCGTCCACCAAGCCCCCTTCGGCGCAGATCATCGACAAACTGCTCCTGAGTAACTGGAATGCGGGCCACCAGATCAATCTGTCATTGGCCGCGTTTGGGATCGTGCTCGATCGCGCCACCACCTCCCTTCACAGCATCAACTTTGGGGCTCCGTTGCCCCAAATTTGTGACCTGGGCGGTTTCACTCAACCGCTCGAACCCACCACCGGATCTTCGCCCTTGGGATGGTATCCGGAGACGCCGGTCACCACGTTCACCGCGATGGCCCCCGGACACCTCCTTATTTGGACCGACGGGCTTCCCGACCTCGCCCGTCAGCATGATGTAGACCCGCTCGCCTTCGCCCATCGCTCTTGCGGTCGGATGTACCCAACGATTTCTACCTCGCCAACGCCCCTGCCGATATTGCCGTGATCCGCCTCAATCTGAGTCGCTATTGCGCCAACAACTCGGAAGCCAACCTGCCCTTGATTTCCCATCGTATCGCCGGCGACACCGTCGACCGCATCGATACTTACCAAGCGTGGTTGGAATGTAGCCTTCGCTTGGGTCTACCCGAAATTTCGGACCAAAAACTAGGCGACATCACCATTTGCGCCCGGGAAGGTCTGATCAACGCCCTGCAACACGGTTGCCAAGGTCGCTGCCGATCAATTCGCCGACCTACAAGTGGCCTCTCCGCCAACGAGCAAGACATTCACGTGCGTATAACCGACAGCGGCACCGGGCACGAATTTGATCTCGATCATCACGAACCCGCCGCGGCGGCCAACCTCCTCGGCGAACATCGAGGATTGGTCATGCTAAAACATATCCCCACCCGCACAACGGCATTCAATGGCGGGTCTCATCTCGAAATGGATTTCGCGATCTAACTGAAAATTTCTCAGCATGTCTCAGCCACCATCCGCATCGGAGAATTCTCTTTCTTCCCTCAAGGTACCTCATGTCGTCCCCGGCGATCTTCTGAGCACCAACGTCGCCGGATTCCTGACGAGAATCACTCCTGTCATCGATTCATTACGCCAGGGAAACCAACTCACTCTCGATCTACGCGCCGCCCGGCTCGTCGCTTCCGTCGGCCTGAACGCCCTGGTCACGGTGATTAAATCCGCCCACGCGCGCGAAGTCACGGTCACCTTGCTGGTCGGCAATGCCAACGTTCGTCGCATCCTCGAGTGCACTCGCCTCGATGCCCACCCCAAGGTTGAGGGAGCAGAATCGACATGAATCGACTGCGTCATATCGTCGCGAGGTTCAGTGGATGGAGCCTGCGCTTTTGGATCAGGTCACGGTGGCGTAAATCTCGGTCCCGCTCCTCGGACTGTAATCCGGCCGCCCCGATCAAGGATCTCCAATTCGGCAATGACCATTTCTGGTCGGTGTTTCAAAGTCTGGGCAACTCACTGGGCGAGTTCGACCATCAGGGCGACATCTTGGTCCGTGAAACAGAGTCCCTCCAGGTTCTTGTGAAAGATAAGTCGGATGGCATGAATCTGTTCGAACAGTCCATGCAGTTGCTCGACCAACCCTTGGCTCATGTGGATCTTAGTCTACAAAGTCTGGGGCCTTTGTTGGAACAAATTGAACGCTGCGATCGTCACTCCGCCGCCCTGCTCGAGTGTCAATTGCCCATGGGGTCAGCACTTGCTCCGCTGCGTCATATGATCGTGTTTTTCAAGATCGAGGCCGCCCAACTCGACCCTGAACATCAAGCCACTTTCCTCACCGTCGCCGACGAAATTCAACGCCTCCGTGAACTCATCGACGAGACCTTCGACAGCAATGTCGCTCGTCTCCAAGAGGTCCACCGGACCGTCGGCAAAGTCCACGCCAAGGTGAAGATCGACTTTTCGTCATACTCCGACCGCATCGTCACCAAACGCTCCGAAATTGAAAAAGGGATCAAATCCATGGGACGCCAACTCGATCTCAACGCCACCCGGGAAACCCAGTTGGTTGAGGCGAGCACGGATTTGCGCGAATGTATGGGCCGCATAGTCAGCGCCCTCCAATTCGAAGCCATTCTCACCAGCGAGTTGACCACGTCCTCGAAGCCGTGAACGCCGGTCCCGCCCCCGAAACGCACAGTGCCTGGGTCCACCTCATATATCGCCAAATCGAAGACGTGATCAGTGCCCTGCGTGAAGCCCGCCAGGAACTCGACCCCGGCGTAAACGACATCGCGCAACACCCCACCAAACTCGGCGACGCCTCCATGGAGCTGCGTAACCCCGACAACTCCAACGCATCCATCGATGGCATGGTGCAACTTCTTATCGAAGCGTTTAAGGAGATTACCGAAATCACCGCCGACAACGTACGCCTCGCCGACGATTCCCATTCCTCTCTTAAACCAGTCAGCGATGTCACCGAAAATCTCTGCTCGGTCGTCGTCGAAGTCTCGCTCAATATCCAACTCATTGCCCTGAACGCCCAAGTCCGCTCGGTGCAACTCGGCGACGGCAGCGGCCTTGAAGTCCTCGCCGCCCGAACCTCCGATATCTCCGCCGAACTTGCCGCAGTCCAACACTGAGTGCACTGGCAGAGAGGAAGTGGTTCCCTTTCTCCTAATGCACTATAATGAATACGATACGTTTGATATTGGGATTGATGATTGGCGGGATTGAGGTTGCGGCAGGCCGCAGGAAGGGAGCGGTGAGCAGCTATACACAAGCCAGAGAGAGGATTTGGAGTGGTGGCAAAAATACAACGGCGCATCACCGCCAAGGAACGCGAGGCGATTCATGCCGGTTTGGCCCAGGGCCCAGGGCAAAAGCGGCGCTCAGCTTGCCGCCGCCCTCGGCCGCGACGCCTCGGTGGTCAATCGCGAGATCGCCCGCAACGGCGGGCGCAACAGCTACAGCGGCATGGATGCGCAGACTCGCACTTGCCGTCGGCCCAAGTGCGCCGTGCTCAACAAAGTCGCCGACACGCCCGCCTTGCGCGACGAGGTGCTGGCCCTGTTTGCCACCGGCGCTACGCCCCAGCAAATCGCAGTCGCCTTGAGACGACGTCATGGCCTTGATCTGACCCGACGCGTGAGCCACGAAACCATCTACGACTTCATCTACGTCCACTCCAACGGCTCGGTTAAGAAGGAGTTGATCGCTTATTTGCGGCGCAAGAAGCCCCGGCGCAGTCCCGCCCCCCGCGCCAAGGGCAAGCTCTCGGGCCAGTTGCCGGGCGCGATCAATATCGGCGAGCGACCCGCTGAGGTAGAGCGCCGGGAGGTGCCCGAACACTGGGAGGCCGACTTGGTCATGGGTGCGGGCAATCACACCGCCATTTTGGTCATCACCGAACGGGTCTCCCGCTACGTGATGATCGTCCCGTTGGGCGGCGCCAAAGACGCGATCAGCGTCGCCCGCGCTCTCATCCGGGCCTTCAAACGCCTGCCCGCGCACCTGCGCACGACCCTCACCTACGACAACGGCCGCGAAATGGCCCAACATGCCGCCTTCTCCCTTGCCACAAAAGTGGCGGTCTACTTCTGCAATCCACACAGCCCTTGGCAGCGCGGTGCAGTCGCGAATATCAACGGTCTGATCCGGGAATACTTCCCTAAAGGCATCGCCTTTACACCGTCACCAAAGGCCAAATCGCCAAAGCGGAGTGGCTACTCAATAATCTCCCTCGCATCGGGCTCGACGGACAGTCTCCCGCTGAAGTCTTTCATGCTATTATTATACAAAAGGACTGTGCACTAGCCGCTTGACGCCGCCCATTCAGTTGGACAACGGTTCGACCGTGGTGGTGGTCCAGGAAACGGAGAGCGGAATTTTTCGAGAAGGAAACCGCGTGCAAGTGAATGATGGTGGTGGATGGGCTCTGGCTTCGGTGCGGATGGTAATGTGAGTTGCCAAGCACAAGGCTGTCTTATGCTTTTGTCTCAAATTAGAGCGTGTCCCATTTACCCTGATTTTGGAAGGGGGGCAGGAAAGCCGATTTTTGAGCGGATTTCCGGCTACCCATGGCGGATGTAGGCGCGCGCAGATGCAATTTAAGGGCTAAATTGCAGTGTCGCAGCAGTCAGTGCCTGGATCGTTTCCATGAGGGAACCTCCGGCAGCCGGTTTATTGTTCATCGTTGGAGTAGGCTTGGTGGTTTTAGGCGGCTTGGGCCTGCGGTGGTTGGTCGGCCAGCAGTCGGGCGATGAGCCACAGGTTGTGACCGAGGATGCTCCAGGCTACCGCCAGGTAGCGATTCGTGAAGCCTCTGGCACTCAATCGCTTGCCTTGCGTTGCTTGATGATGGCGATGCGGGCTTCCGTCGAAGCCCGGCGATGTTGGAGCGCCACGAACTGCGGCTCCTGCATGCGCCGTTGCAGTTGCTGCGGATGGCGGGGGCAAGTGGCGTCATAAATGTCGGCTTCGGCCAAGCGTTCGCACAACCGTTTGGTCGAGAAGCCTCGGTCGGTGCTCAGGTCGAACTGATTCTGGCGCTCGAGGCTCTGGTCGAACTGACGCCATTCGGCCGGAGCCATTCTCTGATACAACTGCCAATCGGTGATCAACCCCGTCACGTTCTCACTGATCATAAGGGTGTGGCCAAACTCGACCTCGCCGGACGCCTTGCCCCGGACCACGGTCTGCACGTCGGGTTCGTAGACGCTGAGGATCTTCTCGGCGTTGGGCACTGGTCGCTCGCCGATGGGTGCGCAGCAGGCATTTCATCTGGCGGAGCACGCCCTTGCGGGCCCGCTTCGCATCGCGGCGCCGTCGGCTGTGGGTCATCGCGATGCACCACCGATTCATCGGCTTGGCAAAGACTGGCGGCTCGTTCGGCATCCGACCCCGCAATCCCGCTGCACGGCGCAGTTTCACCGCCTTGAGCAGGGGGGGCGGCTCACGTCGCGAAAGAGCACCCAGTCGACCGGGAAATGGATGTTGGCCTGCAGGCAGGTCGAGTCCACCAGGCACGTATCCATCGGCTGCGCCGCAGCCAGTCCCAGTTCGCTCGCCCGGTCCGCCTCACCGCACATCTCGATAAAGACTTGGCTCATCCTGCGCACCTGCCCGGCGGTGAAGCATTTGGACGCACGCTCCCGCACGCTTTCTTTGGGAGACCCCCTTGATGCCGTCGATCCGGCGCGCTCCGCAAAAGTCGGCCAACAGATCGCTGGAGGCGATGCTCAGGGAAAGTTTACGCAAGCTGATGTTTCCGCGCATCATGCGCAATACCTGCACCCGCCGCGCCTTGCGCGCGAACTGCAGGTGGCGCGGCAACCCGGCCACGTCGTCGCCCCGCCAGTTTTCCCGGGCAAAGTCCACGGCCATCGCTTCCGAGTGACTATTGGCCAGCAACTGGTCGAGCCCCGCCAGTTGATCGCGCAACGCGGCGTAATCTTTGTTGGGTCCGACCGGAGTCAGGTCTGGACGCAGCCAGGTTTGCAGGGCAACTTCCGGGGTGACGGCTTCGGTAGTATTGTTCATACTAAATTATACACGCCGTTTTTGTGCCGAAACCAGGAAATCCTCCCGGTTTCGGTCTCTTTATTTTTACGCTACCTCCTCTTCGCCAACCTCTTGCGCTTGTTGGACACGCTCTAAATAGGCGTCGAAACATCATATTTGGAGTGGTGTTGAGAGGTTACCGGTTCGTTCAGCGACTTGCCGTTTGTGGCGTGACTTTTTCGTAATTGCCGAGGTGCTGGAGATAGGCGATTAGCGCGACGATCTGTCTGTCGGGACCAATGTAGATGCCTTCCCCCTTGAGATTCTCCACGATGGCTACCGCCTGTTCATCCACCAGCGCTTGAATTTCCGCGTCGGTCATTTCCGGATACGGCACTCCCAGCATGCACTGCACTTTCAACTTCGAAGGCAACGCCGCGACGTCAGTCTCGTTTTCGGACAACCAAGGGTAGGCTGGCATGTTGGAGCCGACCGAAATCTGCCGAGGATCTTCCATGTGACGAAAGTGCCAGGAATGGGGATACTTGCCTCCCACCCCGGCTAGATCTGGTCCCGCCCGACGAGAACCCCATTGATACGGTCGATCGTAGATCGACTCACCCAACCGCGAGTAGTCCCCATAGCGCATCACATCCGGCACCAACGTGCGGATCATCTGCGAATGACAGTTGTAACAGCCTTCGCTCACATAGATATCGCGGCCCGCCAGCTCCAACGGAGTGTAGGGAATTTGGAGGCGATCCTCCACGTTTGCCGTCTGATGGCTCACGATGCCGAGAATGATTTGCACCAACCCGCCAAGCGCCACCGCTATAAAGGTCAATACAGTGAAGGGAGCCGCACTCACCAGGAGTCGTTCATACCAGAGCGCCCAACGCTTGCCCCGGGACTCAAAATGCACCCATGCGAGGATAACCGAAAGCGCAGTACCGAAGATTCCCACTATTTGCAGAAATGGTCCGCCAAAGAGCCACACGCAGGCAAAGACCGTTCCTCTGACTGAGAAAAGGACGGGGGGATTCCACAGCGTCGCCGTCGCTCCCAGCGAACGCTCCTCTTCGGGGACGTCGTCCTCGACCACGATCTCCATCGTGCCGTTCACGGCCACGCCTCCCCTTACCGTTTGCCAGATGTTGTAGGCCATAATCAGCCAGCCCACAAAATACATACCTCCTCCCACCACCCGTAGCAGCATGAGAATCCGGATGGAATTCAACGTGTCCAAGAAATTCGGATACGTGAGGAGCGTGCCTCCCTCCGTCGTCGCATTCAGCATCAGACCTTGTGTAATGCCCGAGGTCCACATCGCCACAACATAGAGCAGAATACCGAAGAGGCCCAACCAGAAGTGCAAATTGGCCAGCGCCTGGGAATGCAAGGGCTTGCTCCACAAACGAGGCGCCAGGAAGTAAAACATGCCCGCCGCCATGAAGCCGTTCCATCCCAACGCTCCAGCGTGCACGTGCCCAATGATCCAATCGGAATAGTGCGCCAACGCATTGACCGACTTGATCGAAAGCAACGGTCCTTCAAAAGTGGCCATGCCGTAGAACGTCACCCCGGCGGCGAAGAATTTGATTACCGGATCCGTGCGCAACTTACCCCACGCCCCGCGCAGGGTGAACAGTCCGTTCAGCATACCGCCCCAGGAGGGCGCCCACAACATCAGGGCGAACGTCATGCCCAACATCTGCAGCCAATTGGGCAGCGCCGTATTTAGCAGATGATGCGGTCCCGCCCATATGTAGACGAAGACCAACGACCAGAAGTGAATCACCGACAGTTTATAACTGTAGACCGGTCTCTCCGCCGCCTTCGGCAGAAAGTAATACATGATGCCCAAAATCGGCGTGGTCAGAAAGAACGTCACGGCGTTGTGTCCATACCACCACGGCACCAACCCATCCTGCACCCCGGCAAACAATCCATAGCTATGCGTCCAACTGGTCGGGATCGACAGGTGATTTACGATGTAAAGCATCGCTATCGTAAGGATCGTCGCGATGTAGAACCAAATCGCGACGTAGAGGCTGCGCTCCTTGCGCTTCGCCAAGGTCAGCAAAAGTTGATCGCGAACACCACCCAAATCAACGCGTCCGCAATGTTAATGGGCCAAATCAACTCCGCATATTCCTTACCGCGAGTCAGCCCCAACGGCAACGTGATCGCCACACTGAGAATGATCGACTGCCATCCCAAAAGTGCAGCGCTGATAGAAAATTACTCGCCAATCGCGCCTTAACCAACCGCTGCGTCGAGTAGTACACCCCGGCAAACATCATGTTGCCCACCAACGCGAAAACCACCGCGTTGGTGGCAGCGGTCGCAGCCGACCAAACGTGAGGAAGGACGTTTTGAAGTTGAGCTGAAAGAAGTTCAGTTGACTGGCGATCAGCACTCCGACCAACATCCCCACCGCACCCCAGAAAATGGAGGCGATCATGAATTGCCGGACGACCTTGTCGTTGTATTCGATCGTTATGTTACGAGCAGGCATGTTGAAACATCGGGCTGAAAGTTCGGTGTCAGTTAAACATGTCGGCGACCGCGCAGACTACCTGCAGCGCCCAGTGGCGGGGTGCGTTTCAGTGCGCCGTTTACATCCAGCGCATGGCGGAGTGATTCCTGTTTGGCACCCGCATGCTCCGCGGTGGGCATGCCCTCGGCCATGGGCAGCTTGATCTTCTTTTTTGCTGTGCGTCACCGGCCGGGGAATTTCATCTGCCAATGGCAACAACGCATCGCTCTCCGCAGAACTGAAACGCTGACGGCTGTGCTCTCGCAGGAAAAACCATACGAAGGTGAAAACCAAACAGAGACTGATGGTCAGGGTCAGAGGAATAACAGACATAACTAGGAGGTTCGTTCCAGATGGTGGTTGGGCGTGGGCGAGCGATGATCGGATGGAGGGAGCTGAGTTATTGGGAAACACCCCACCCCTTGATTCGACTCCATGCTAGCCGACCCTGAGTCGATTTACTCCGCTCCCGTTGCGCAGCGCTGCGCATATCTTGGTGAGCGCATCTCGACTCCACCGCCTCAGCTGCCGTGCCTTCCGCCTCTGAAAATCCGGTCATGCTGCATCTCTTGCCCTTCCTCTGAACCAATTATGGCCCACCCATTAGCAACCAACGCGGAGCCAATTTGAGATGCTTCTGACCATAATGGCTCCATGCACGACGGCTTTCTTCGCGCATTGCAAACCCAACGCTCCAACCTCCGTCAGAGGTGGGAGGCTTTGCTGCGCACCGAACGCGTCTCTTCCCCGATGGCCCATCCCGATACCTTGGTTCATCTCATGGATTGGACGCTCGATCGCCTGTTTGACGAACTCCGACAACCCCAAATGCGCCTACACACCGTCTGCGACGATCAACGGGGTCCCGCTCAAAGTTGCGCCTGTGGCAAAAACCCTCTTCTCGCGTATTTTTCAACGGTGGAACAAGCCGTCGTAGAAGCACTCCTGGTGACGGACGCACATCTTGAATCGCTCTCCTTAATGGAAAAAAGGGCCAGTCTCCAGGACCTCAAACACGCCGTACACGCCGTGGCGCGTCGCTAGATTGATGCATTTTGCGCGGTCTGCCAAAGCCGCGTCCGTCAGGAAACCGCACACTACACCCGCCAAACCACCTGAACCTGAGTTCAGGCCTGCCTGCTTCCAACCGGCCTTCCGCATCGCGATCGCTCTTAGCGCCGCGCCGGGGAAGCCGTTCCGTTCCACCCACCACGATACGCCGTCGGCGCTTCTCCTGCGATCTTTCGGAAAACTCGATTGAACTGCGATAAAGACTGAAACCCTGCTTCGAACGCCGCCTTGCTGATCCGCTTATGTGGATTGAGCAGCAAATTCTTCACCTTCTCCACTCGGACCCGGGCTAGATAATCCGTAAAGGTCATCCCCGTAGTCTTCTTGAACATCTTGCAGAAGTAGAAAGCACTCATGTTTACGGCCTTCGCCACTTCCTCCAGAGACATCTCGTCCGAATGGTGTTCGAAAATATAACCGAGAGCGTGGGTAATTGACGGCGACTCCGAAGTTTCCTCCCGGACAATCAACTGATTGCTCAGCGATGAAAGGTGGAGCGAAAAAATGGTCAACAAACGCAGAATCGAATCATACTGCTTCTTCGACACGACGCGGGACTGGAACCAAGCCTCTTCCAATTTCTTCAGGTCCACGTCCGTGCCAAACTTCAACACCGAGCGAGTGACCGTACTAAACTGCTTCTTCGTCGGACTGTGCGTGAGCACCTGACCAGTCTGCAAAAACGCCCCCAAATTTTCCCCCACTCGCACCGGCACCGCGGAATCGCACAGTCCCGCAAAACACTTCAGGGATTTCGGCTCCAACTGCGCCTCTATTTCGATCTTCTCCTGCAATTGCACACAGGCCGCACACGTATGGTTCGACTTCGCCATCAGCGCACAGAACGGATTTTCCTTCGGGTCCCCGTAATGCGGCAAATCAAACGCTTCAATTGGCCGAAGATTCAGCGGCAATCCCGTGGTTTCACGAAACGCATCTTGGTAGTCCTTGAAACTCTTGAACTCCTTGAGTTGGGCAACCAGGACTCGGCTGCGCTTGGCCGGGGATTCGGGCAACGACATTGTTGGGCAGACTCTAAACCGGCTGTTTGCCACCTATCAACAGGTAACATTGACAACCTTTAAAGCCCTCAGATCTCCGTAATACTGAAGATTAGCATTTACATCACCCGGAACTGGCCTAACCTCCGCCCTCCTTCGCACCTTGCCCGGATGGCGGAATTGGCAGACGCAGCAGACTCAAAATCTGCCGACCGTGAGGTCGTGTGGGTTCGATTCCCACCCCGGGCACCAGCGCATTTGCACGCGCCACCCCGTACCGGAAAGAACTTTGCGACATGGGTTCGGGCAATACCCGACGATGCCCCCGCAGATGATTGACGCGACCACGGCGCGCTACCGCCCCGAATAAACCTTGGCGGAGCTCGTTGAGCCGCTTCCGGTTAAGCTGCGACTGCCCCCCGAATTGCATTCGCCGCATGACCTTTGCTCATGCGGCGGCACAGCTCACCGCAATCGGCATCAAGTCCTCCTCTGCAAGTCCTCAGGACTTGGAGCGCGACGAGGAAAAACTAATGTCGAAATTTCCGCGAAACTTTTGAACGGATTCCCACTTCGTCGCGTCTTCCCTCCCCCCTATAAGTCATCTGTTCTTTTTGCTAGTGTAGTGAGAGTTAATTAGATATACAAAACAAAAATAGTAATGCAGGATGGGTGCATGGCCCGCCCTGTTAATCCGCTAATCATTGATGCCGCGCAGCATCAAGAACTTGAACAAATGATCAAACGCCCGACCACGCCGCAACGGGAAGTCAGGCGGGCGCGCATCGTGTTGTTGCGGGCCGAAGGGCAAAGCCAGGAGACGGTGGCTGCTCAGATCGGAGTGAATCGTCCGGTGGTGGCGAAGTGGGAAAAGCGATTTCGTGAGGCAGGGTTGGCTGGATGGGCCGAAGCGAGACGTTCGGGCCGGAAGCCGAGTGTGGATGTGGCGATTCGCGCTCAGATCGTCACTGAGGTCACGCAACCCCCGGCCGGGCGCACCCGCTGGTCCTCCACGGCCTTGGTGCTGTGTTGCGACGAGAAAAGCCAGTGCCAGGCGCTTGAGCGCACCCAGCCGAGCCTGCCTGGGTATCGGGCACATCAAAACCGCCACCCACGATTACACCCGCCACGGCACGGTCACGCTATTCGCCGCCCTCGGCTATCTGGACGGCAAAATCATGCGACGCACCGCCTCTCGGCATACCCACCGCGAATGGCTCGGTTGCCTCCAGCACATCGATGCGCAGGCACCCGACGGCTTGGTCCTACATCTGATCATCGACAACTACGCCACCCACAAACACGCCAAAGTGAAGAGCTGGATAAAGTGGCGCAATCAGCGCCATGCCAAAGCCCATGGCGTCAAGCGCATCGCACTGCACTGCATCGCACTGCACTCCAACATCCTCTTCCTGGTTGAATCTAGTGAAGCGCTTCTTCCGCGACCTCACCGTCGATTGTATCCGCGATGGCAGCTTCACCAGCGTTCGAGACCTCACCAACGCCATCGAAACCTACATGGCCGCACGCGACCTCGAACCCACCCGGCTACACTTGGAAGGCCGAAGGCTCCGCCATCCTGGAGAAAATCCAACGCGCCCGCACCGCCGCATCCCTTCATTCAGTATAGTTCATTAACTCTCAGCACACTAGTGGTCGTGGCGGGCCTCCGCTGGTGGCCCACGTCAGCCCACCACGAGGCCAACTCGCCCGTCTACCTCGCGACTCAGGAGCGTCGCAGCGTGGATCTGGATGACGGCTCCAATCTTCTGCTCAACCGCGACAGTGAGATCGCAGTGCGCTTCGCGCCTGATCAACGCCTCGTCGACCTGCGGCACGGCGAAGCCCACTTCAAGGTCGCCCACGACACCACCCGCCCCTTTGTCGTCGCCGCTGGCGGCCTGCACATCCAAGCGGTCGGCACCGCGTTTAATGTGCGCTACATGGCCGACCAATTGATCGAGGTCCTCGTCACCGAAGGCACCGTGCGGGTGACCCGCACCGACGCCGACGCCGAGCCCCTGCTGCTCACCCACGACCAATTCGCGCGCATCGCCCTCCGCCGGCCATCCGTTGCCCGAGGCCGCTCAACTCGACCCCTTCGACCGCCGCGCCAAGCTGGCCTGGCAAGCGCCGTGGTTGTCGTTCGAACACACGCCGCTCGCCGCCGCCCAGTTTAACCGCTACAGCCCTGTGCAACTTGAGCTCGCCGACCCGACGCTCGGTGAGCGTGAGGTGGGGGGGGCGTTTCGACGACGCCGCCTTTGCCAATGTGCTCGCGACGAGCGATGACGTGCGACTCGAGCACGCCGACGCCCGACACATCGTTCTTCACCCGGCATCCCTCTGAACGCGCGCCCTCGCGCCCGTCGGATGCGACCACTGCATCCAGCCGCCACGCCCAGCCTGCACCTCTTTTACCCGCCCCTCACCTCCGCGTTTTCTTCGTACCCCCCCTTTGCTGAACCGACTCGACCCGCTCCTGCGCCCGGCCGCGCGTATGCTGCGATGTGTTGCCGGGATCTTCGTGCTATGCGCGTGGATGGGCCTTGTCGTGTCCCACGCCGAGCCTCGGGTCTTTGCCATCGCGTCAGGCGACGCCGAGCAAACGCTCGCCGCATTCTCCAACGCCTCCGGCGAACAAATCTCCTACCTCGTCGACCACGTGCGGAAGCAACGCACCCGCGCTGTGCACGGTCGCATCGAGCCGTTCACCGCGCTACAATTCATGCTCGTCAGCACCCGGCTCGCCGCCCATCGCGATCCTTCAACCGGCGCCTACACCGTCGTGCGCCGGACCGACCCCGCCAACCCCAGATCGCGTCCGACCAACTCCACCCGCTTGGCCCGCGACAAAGACCCGGAGCCGCCTCCGCCTCGCGACGCGTCGGACCGCGTCATCTCGCTCACCGAGTTCCTTGTCTCCATCCCCGGCGTGAACCGCTACCGCTCGGTCGACGCGATCTCGGCGTTTCGCGTGCGCACCCACCTGGCCGACACCCCCGCGTCGATCTCGGTGATGATGCGACCGGCGATCGACGACCTGTCGCCGCAGCGCCTCTTCGATGTGACGCGCTACGTCGCCGGCGTCCAGGAAGGCCGCGGCATCGCGTTCTCCGACCGGCAGATCATCCGCGGCTTCGAAAGCAACGGCCGCACGGTCGACAACTTCTTCCAAGATGGCGCCGACAATTTCGACGAAGCCCTCGTCGAACGCATCGAAGTCACCAAGGGACCCAACGCCATCCTCGCTCCCGCCGGCGTGCCGGGCGGCTCGATCAACGTCATCACCAAGTCGCCGTCGTTCACGCCATCGCACACCTTGTCCGCCCAGGTCGGGTTGTGTGACGCGCAGAAAGCCACCCTCGACTTCACCGGTCCCATCAGCGACGGCGACCACCTTGCCTACCGACTCGTCGGTGCCTCGCAGGATTCGCGTCGCTACTGGGCCCGTGACGCCCGTCTGCGCGGCCGCGTCTGCGCCCCCATGCTGACCTGGCGCCCCGGCGACGACGGCGACAGTCTGCTCACGTTGAAGCTCCTGCACGCCGCGCATTGGATCTTTCGCGAGCCCGGTTTCATCCTCGACCCGTCTACCACCTACGAGACACCCGAGCCGCGCCTCGCGCCTGGCTTCGCCTATCGCAGTCGCAACAGCATCCAGCCCTGGTCGCACGTGGGCACCGAGACCTGGGACGCCTTTGTTCTGTTCACCACCAAACTAGACGAGCCCCTCAGCCTGCGTGTCGCCGCCAACGCCCGGCACTATTTTGAAGACTCGATACAGGAGTTCTTCGCCACGCCCAACTTCCACAATCGCTACAATCCCTACACCGGTCAACTCACCCCGGATCTCACCTAGCAGCTAGACTCGACGACCGGGCGCTGGGCATCGACCGACTCGCCCTACTTCGACCCGACCGCGATTCCCGGGCGCCGCGACGTGCAGGCCACCACACGCACCGCGGTCAACGCCCAGGCCGATCTCGCCGCCTCGTTTCGCATCGGTCCGGCGTCCGCGCTCACAATCGTCGGCGCCGCGCTCACCCACTACGACAACGCCAACCAAACTCGCAACGGCACCCTCCCCGCCATCGATCTCCGGCACCCCGAAGCCGCCGCATATCCACCTTAGGACGACGACGTCTACTTCGACCTGCGCAGCAAACAAAACACTTGGCACACCTACTTCCACCAACGCATCGGCTTGCTCGACGACCGTCTCCTGTTCTCTCTCGGGGCCATGCACTACAACGTCTACACGCGCGCCATCAACTTGGCGACGCCCGGCGCCGAGGCCAGCGTGCTGAGCGGCTCCCGCCTTTTGTTCACCAACGGCATCGGCGCCAAACCCACGCCCCAACTTTCCTTATTCTACAGCCACTCGACCAACTCTACCCCGGTCATCGCCAACGACCTGCCACTCTGGCGAGATGGACGCCAACACGAGTTCGGTTTGAAACACTCCTTCTTCGACCAACGCCTCGGTTTCTCGGCCTCCTGGTTTCGCATCAACCAAACCAACGTCGTCATCCCCAACCCCGAGCGCCTCACCAACCCAGACCAGACGCGCCCGAGCAGCTCATCTCCAATCTTTCCGACAACGGCATCGAGCTCGAACTCTCCGCCGGCCTCACCACGCGTCTCGCCATCGTCGCCTCCTACTCGCGCCTCAACCTGCGCGATTATCTCGGCCGGCCGGTGCGCGTCGTCGCCGACGAAAATGCCGGCCTCCTGCTCAACTACCGCTTCCTGCAAGCCGGCCACACTTGTCTCTCCGGCACGCTCAGCGTCACCTACGCCGGTGCCCGCGCCGGCGACACCGCAGCCGTGGACTTCACGCCCCTCGGCATCGCCACCAGTCCAAGTTTTCGCGTCCCTTCGCGCATGCTCGTCAACCTCGGTGCCGCCTTCCAACACGACCGTTGGCTGCTGCGCGTCAACCTCGACAACGTGCTCGACGACCGCGACCGCCTCATGACCGCCGGCGGCCGTGTTTCCGGCACCGGCCTCGCCACCGCGACCGGGTTCAACCTGCGCGTCACCACTGACTACGAGTTCTAACGCCTCCCGTTTCTCGTGCTCATTCTCATTCTCGTTCTTTAAAAAAAATCCGCCGCCCCCTGTCCCCCATTTTTCACGACCGGCCGTCGTAGGTTGCAGAAGCCCGTTCTGTGCGCGCTTCGCCACCCTACCGATACCCCAACATGAAAAATCCGCCCACCGTCGCGGCCTGGCTGCGGCGCCTCGCCCCTTGCGGCCTCTGCGCCGCCGCACTCACGAGCCTACCGCTCGTTGCCCCAGTCACTCCCGAAACCGCGAGCACCGATGACAACATCATCGAACTGTCGGCCTTCACCGTCTCTTCCCAAGGCGCCGATCGCTACCGCGCTGTCGACGCCATCTCTGCGGTGCGCGTGCGTGCCCCTCTCCTCGACACCGCCAACTCCATCTCGGTCATCACCCGCGAGATGATGGACGACCTCGCGCCGTCGCGCATCTTTGACGTGACCCGCTACGTGGCCGGCATCCAGGACGGTCGTGGTCTACAGTTTCAGGACCGCATGATCATCCGCAGGTTCGAAGCCAGCGGTCAGCGCACCGTCGACAATTTCATCCAGCCCTCCGATGCCGACAACGTCGACGAAACTATCATCGAACGCATCGAGGTCACCAAGGGCCCCAACGCCATTCTCTCCCCCGCCGGCGCACCTGGTGGGTCCATCAACGTCATCACCAAGTCGCCGCTCTTTAAAGCACACGGCTCGATGACCGCGCTGCTCGGCACATTCGACGCTCAGAAACGGTCCTTCGACTTCGGCGGTCCCGTCGGTCAGAGCGGCGACATGGCTTACCGCGTCGTTGGTTCCTTGCAGGACTCCCACCGCTACTGGGACGCCGACGCGCGCCTCAAAGGTAAGGTCCTCGCCCCGATGTTCACCTACAACCTCTCGCCCAACACGCAGATCACCACCAAGATCGTCGCCGCCGAGCACTGAATCTACCGCGAGCCGCTGCTCATCATCGACTCCGCCGTCAACGCCGCGACCAAGAACCCCTTCCTCGCCCCCGGCCTGATGGAGAAGAGCCTCACCGGCATCCAACCTTGGTCGCACGTCGGCACGCATTCGGCCGATATCTTCACTCAACTGACCTCCACCGTGAACGAGCACATCAGCCTCCGCTTTGCCGCCAACGGTCGCTACTACTTCGAGGACTCCGACCAGATGTTCCTCTCCACGCCGAGTCTCAGCAATCGTTACGACCCTTACTCCGGTGCCCTCACCCAGGACTACACGTAGGCCTTCTACGCGCCGACCAACCGCTACGAGTCCACCTACTCGCCGTTCTTCAACCCCAACGCCATTCCGGTGCGCGGTGGCATCCAGGCCACCCGTCGTAAAACCGGGCCCTTCCAGGCCGACGCCGTGGCCAAATACGACTTCGACGGCGTCACCTCGCAGACCGTCTTCGGCCTGGCCTACTCCCGCCAGACCGCCTACGGCCGCGGCCACGCCGGCACCTTGCCAGCCGTCGACCTCGATAACCTCGGCGAGCGCGTCTACCCAGTTTATTCGACCGCCTACTCGCTCTACAATGCCAACTCCTTCACCAACCAGCAGGCCTACATCAACCAGCGCCTCGGTTTCATGGATGACCGCATCTTCGTCACCGCTGACGTGCTGCGCTACGATACCAAAACCACCGGTCGCAACGTTCTCACCAACAGCGCCCCCCAGTTTCCTAGATGACACCAAAAACTCCTGGAACGCCAGCGTCCTGGTAAAGCCCACCGCAAGCCTTTCGCTCTACTACAGTCACTCCACCAACGCCTCCCCGACCATCGCCAACAACCGGCCCCTTTGGCGCGACGGCGTGCAGGATGAGTTCGGCTTCAAGACCGAGTTCTTCAACCAACACCTCGCCTTCAACGGCGCCTGGTTCCAGATCGATCAGACCAACGTCACCATCCCCAACCCCGACCACCAGACCGATCCCACGGCGCCCGAACAGCTCATCTCCGACTTCGGCAACAAAGGCTTCGAGCTCGAACTGATCGGTCGCGTCAATGAACAGCTTTCGATCCTCGCCTCCTACTCCAACTTGAAGATGCGCGACAGCCTCGGCCGTCACGTGCGCGCCGTTGCCGACAACAACGCCGCCATACTCCTCAACTACCGCTTCACCAACAGCGACCTGAAGGGCCTCGCGCTCAACTTCGGGGTCAGCTACACTAGTAAGCGCACGGGCGATACCCCGCCCGACTTCCCCCCCCCTCGGCGTCGTCGGCCAGACCAGCTTCTTCCTGCAGCCGTCCTACGCCACGACCTTCGGCGCGGCCTACAGCTGGAGCGAGAAGGTTCACATGCGCCTCAACATCGACCACGTGTTCAACGACAAAGGTGACATCATCATCGCCGGCGGCCGCGTCTCCGGCACCGGTATCACCACCGCCCCCGGCATCAACATCAAGCTCGCCACCACAGTCGTGTTCTAAACCCGGCGTCGGACCAATAACGGTGGCCGGGATCGCTGACTCCTGTCTCGTTTAACTGCAACGCTTCGAAGCCTCGGCGAACTCGCTTCCCGGGGCTTTCTTCTTTTCCTCAACCGCGCTACATTCCCCGCCCACCATGATTGCCCCCTGTCCCTTCAGCGCCCTCCTGGGTGTCTTGCTCGCTTGCGCCCTCACTTCAATTGCCTCCGCCGCGCCGTCCGCCACCTTTTCGGTGCGCGATCACGGTGCCACCGGTGATGGCGTCACGCTCGACTCGCCCGCCATCAATGCCGCGATCAACGCCGCCACCGAAACCGGGGGCGGCACCGTCGTCTTCCCCGCCGGCGACTACCTGAGCTACTCCATTCGCCTGCGCAGTCACATCACGCTTCACCTCGGTCCCGGCGCCTCCCTCATCGCCGCCGATCCTCCCGCTCCCGGCGAGCCTGGCGGCTACGACGCGCCGGAGCCCAATCCGTGGAATTTCTATCAGGACTTTGGTCACTCGCACTTCCGCAACAGCCTGATCTGGGGCGAGGACCTCGAAAACATCGCCATCACCGGTCCGGGGCGCATCTACGGCCGTGGTCTCAGCCGCGGCAACGGTCGCTACGCCGCTCCTCTCGGCGCGCCGCCACCGCCCGCGATCGACGGGCTATTACCCGATGTGCTCGTCGCCGACGGTGACTACGGCTTCGATCCCCTGCCCGATCTGGTGTCGGGTCCCTTCGGTCACCCCAAGACTCGAGATGTCCTGCCCGCCGGCGTGGCCAACAAGGCTATCGCCTTAAAAAACTGCCGCAATGTGACCTTGCGCGACTTCACCATGCTTCACGGCGGTCACTTCTGCATCTTCGCCGCCGGCGTGGACAACCTCACCATCGACAATCTGGTCATCGACACCAACCGCGACGGCATGGACATCGACAGCTGCTGCAACGTTCGCATCTCCAACTGTTCGGTCAACTCCCCGTGGGACGATACCATTTGCCTGAAGTCCTCCCACGCCCTCGGCGACGAGCGGCTCACCGAAAATGTGACGATCCCCAACTGTTTCGTTTCCGGCTTCGACGAAGGCACCCTACCTGACGGCACGCGCCAAACCACCTGGCAAACCCGGGGCCGCCCTCACGGCCGGATCAAACTCGGCACCGAGTCCGGCGGGGAATTTCGCAACATCACCATCTCCAATATCGTCTTCGAACACTGCCGCGGACTCGCCCTCGAACAAGTGGACGGCGGAGTGCTGGAAGACATTACCATCTTCAACATCGCCATGCACGACGTGGTCAACGCACCGATTTTCATCCGACTCGGTGCCCGTCTCCGCCATCCCACCGCCAGCTAACCCGGCAGCGTGCGCCGCATCCTGATCAACAACATCACGGCATGGAACGTTTCGCGCAACCACGGTATCATCATCGCCGGTCTGGCAGGTCACCCCATCGAGGATGTAGTCTTGTCGAATCTGCAATTCCACTACGAAGGCGGCGGCACCGCAGCGCAGGCGGAACGAGAGGTGCCTGCCATGGAAAAAGATTACCCCGATCCCTACAATTTCGGGACCATGCCGTCCTGGGGACTCTTTGCCCGCCACGTCAAAAACCTGCAGGTCCGCGACGTTGAACTTCGCACGATGACGCCTGATGCCCGCCCCGCCGTTCACCTCGAGGACGCCGACGGTGCGCGTTTTCGCGACGTTGTGCTGCGCCCCGCCTAGAGTGAGGCCCGTTGGGTCTCGCGCGATGTGACCGACCTCCTCCTCGTCCGTGTTTCCGGACAACCGAATTCCAACTAATCCCCATGCGCCTCCGATTTACCCCCTTCGTCCTCGCCTCCCTCGCCCTCGCCGCCGCAGCCGCGCCCATCGACCGCCACGCCTTGGTGACCCGACACAACCCTGTCGTGCGCAACGTCGATCCCTGGTCGCCCCTCACCATCGGCAACGGCAGATTCGCGTTCACTGTCGACGTCACCGGACTGCAGACTTTTGGCGACCTCTACTACGCCAAAGGCATCCCGCTCGAAACGCTCACCCGCTGGTGCTGGGTCACGGAAGAGAACACCGCCGGCTACACCCTGACCGATGCGTCTCGCGACTACGTGCAGCCCGATGGCACGACGATTTCCTTGGCCAGCATCGGCAGCAATGAAGCCGCCTTGTGGCTGCGGCGTAATCCACGCCAACATCCACTCGGGCAACTCTCCCTCGACTGGAAAAAACCCAACGGATCGACCTTCACCCCCGCAGACATTCAGCACAACGAACAAACCCTCGACCTGTGGTCCGGCGTGATCACGAGCCGCTTCACGCTGAACGGCCAACCGGTGACCGTGCGCACGAGTTGCGCTCCGGATTCCGACACCGTCGCCGTGGAACTCGACTCCCCACTCGTGACCGAGGGGCAATTGCGTTTGCGTCTGCGCTTCCCGCGCGGGCACAACCCCGGCATCAAGAACACCCCTCCATTTGACTGGAGTGCACCCGAGTCTCACACCTCACGACTCGCCGATTCGCACACCATCGAGCGAGAGGTGCTGGGCACCCGCTACCTCGTCACCTCCAACGCGACCTTCGCCCCGGACCAGGATGCACCACATACCTTCTACCTCAGCGGGAACGGTTCAAACCGCCTCGCCGCCAGCACCCGGTTCAGTGCAACGGTGCCCGCAGATCGGATACAATCCACCGCGGCCGTGCGCGCGGCCAGCGCCGCCCACTTGGAACACTTCTGGTCTTCCGGTGGCGCCGTCGATTTCTCCGGCAGCACCAACCCGCTCGCCGAAAAATTGGAGAACCGCATCATCCTTTCCCAATATCTCACCGCCGCCCAATGCGTCGGCGAAGTGCCTCCCCAAGAGAGCGGACTCACCTGCAACACGTGGTATGGCAAACACCACACCGAGATGATCTGGTGGCACAACGCCCACTTCATCTACTGGAACCGATCAAACCTCGCCGCAAAGAACATGGACTGGTTCCTCGATCGCCTGCCGGAAGCCCGCCGTCTCGCCGCAAGTCGCCGACTCCAGGGCGCTCGCTGGGCCAAGATGGTCGGCCCCGACATGCGCGAAAGTCCCGGCGGCAATCCGCGCATCGTCTGGAACCAACCGCATCCCATTTATCTCGCGGAACTCTTGTATCAACAATCCCCCGACGACGCGACCCGGACCCATGACGCTGATCTCCTGCAAGAGACCGCCGCCTGCATGGCTTCGATGCTGCAGTGGGATCCCGGTCGCAGCACCTACGTGCTGGGCCCGCCGCTCTGGATCGCCCAGGAGATTCACGATCAGGCAACTAGCCACAACCCATCGTTCGAGCTTTCCTATTGGCGCTGGGCGCTGGAGACCGCGCAAAACTGGCAATTACGAGCCGGCTTGGAGCGCAACGCCGACTGGGACCAACGCCTCGCGCACCTGCCTCCCCTCGCTCAAGCCGACGGTAAATACGTCGCCCTCGAATCCCACCCCGACACCTGGACCAACATCGAGAGCCGACACGACCACCCGCAAATGTTGATGCCCCTCGACTTCCTGCCCGGCGGTCCCGATGTCGACCGCGACACCATGAACCGCACCCTCGATGCCGTGCTCAGCGAATGGGATTGGGAAGCCAAGATTTGGGGTTAGGATTATCCCATGATCGCCATGACGGCCGCGCGTCTGCACCGCCCGGAAGACGCCGTTGAAGTGCTCCTGCGCGACGGTCCCAACAACCGCTACGCCCCGAACGGCCACTTCCCGCAGGGGAGTGATCGGGTTCGCCAAGCCGCCGCCCCTGGTCGCACCGAGATCGCCGTCTACTTACCCGCCAACGGCTCGTTCCTCTCCGCCGCCGCGCTCATGCTCGCCGGCTGGCAAGGCAACGAAATCGAACAACCGGGCATCCCCAAGGACGGCACCTGGACCGTGCGAGCCGAGAATTTCCCCCCCTTGCCGTAAGCACCAGAACTCTCGGCCGAATACGGCGCTTCGTGACCCCACGACACCTACTACATGAGCAGCACGACGCACGTTCTGCTACTCATGAAGTCCAAGAATCTTCTAGGGCAACCTCCCACAACCCTACGTCTCAAAATGTCCGAATTTCGCGCCCGCGTATAGAGCGTGTCCCGGGAAATCTCGGAACCCGATTCGTACAAAACTCACCAAACCTCGTGCTTGACGACTGGCCTCCTCCGTCGAATCTTCGCTCCACCACGCGGCTGTAGTTTAGTGGTAAAACCTCTGTCTTCCACACAGATGTCGTCGGTTCGATTCCGTCCAGCCGCACCATTTTGTCCACCCTACTTTTGGGGCACACGCAGCGTCTTCTCTTTTCCGGATCATGGACTTCACCCCCGGAATAACGCTTACACCTCGCGTCGCGCTACATCACCATCGAGCTCCGTCGCGCTGTGAACATTGTCCTTTTTGATCCCACCGAAATCGGCCTTCCTCTCGCACGCTCGGACGAGCGCTGCAAACACGTGCTCAAAGTGCTCAGACGGGCGGTCGGCACTACGTTTGATGTGGGTTTAATCAACGGTCCCCGCGGTAAAGCGACCGTTGAAGCCATCAATTCTGAGGTCCTGAGCCTCAGCTTTTCGTGGGCGCCACCTCATACTGTCGCCCCGACCACCCAGATAGTGATCGGCCTACCTCGACCGCAAACGGCTCGCGATGTGCTCCGCGACGCCACGACCCTCGGCGCGACCGGCCTGGATTTCATCGCCACGGCCCGGAGCGACCCCAACTACGCACAAAGTTCTCTCTGGACCAAACACCAGTGGCGGCGGCACGTCATCCAAGGTGCCGCCCAAGCCTTCGATACGCACGTGCCCTCCGTCACGTGGGATCAATCCTTGTCCACCGTGCTGAATCAGCACCGCGACTCTGGGCACCTCTTTATCGCCTTGGATGTATACGGTCCCACCGCACAACTCTCCCAATTAAAGCTATCTCACTGCGAACAACCAGTCACCCTCCTGGTCGGTCCGGAACGAGGTTGGGACGAGGCAGACCGAGTGGAATTGGCCGCCCATCACATCGTCCGCTACTCCCTCGGTCCCCGTGTCCTCCGCACCGAAAATGTTGTTTTGGTGGCGTTGACCTTGATCAATGCCGCCCGCGATCACGCCTGAAAAAGGCTACGGTGGGTTGGCGCAAGCCTTTGCCAATTCGCTTCACGCACTCCCACCCCGAAGGCTGCAAATCCATGCCTCCTGGCAGTTCGAATACGACGATCACATCCTCGATCTCAGCCAACATCGTCTGCAATCGACCAAATACTTTCGGCGCCACCTCCTCAATAATCGGATAGGGCGGATCCACAAATACGAGATCGGGTAACCCCAATTCCGTCGGCCAGGCAGCTGTCAACGCATCTCCCTGCATCACCTTTAAGCCTGCCCTGATCCTCCGCCCCATACTACGGCACACCGCATCCACATTGCGTTCCAGCAAGGCTTTGGTTTGCCGGTGTTGCTCAACCCAAACTCCGCCTTCCGCCCCGCGACTCAACGCTTCCAAACCATAAGCGCCGCTGCCCGCAAACAGATCGAGAAATCGCGCTCCGACCACCCGTTCGCCCAAACTCGAGAAACCGCGTTGCCGCATGCCATCGGTCGCCGGTCGCACGGCGTCCGCCTTCGGCACCTGTAAGGGGATTCCTCGAGCCACTCCTCCGCTAATTCGCATGGCACAGCACAAATCGCCCGCCCCGAGTTGGCAAACCCTCATTCCCTTTCCACCTTACCGGGCCACTTCGCCTGCCGACCTCATTGTGTCCTGAAGCCCGAGCCATGCCGTGTCACCCCTTCAACCGTCGCCGATTGATACGAAACTTCGCCCTCGCCAGTGAGTCTGACTGTGCTCGGTGCTACTGCTGTCAAAACAATGAGGGCCTCCCAAACATTCCCCATCTCCGACCATGGCGACGCCGTGCGTTTTTTTAATCCTCGCCGCCATATCAACCGCTTTTGGCTGGATGTCTTGCGTTGGAAATTCACGAGCCAAGCTAGTGCGTGGCCTTCCACTGTCACCATTCCGCCCAGCCCCGGCCTGCCCGCAGCTCCCACCGATGGCACCATCACCGCGACTTGGATCAATCACGCGACCGTCCTGATACAAACCCGCCACGGTACGATCCTCATCGACCCAGTGTTCAGCGATCGCACGAGCCCTTTCAGTTGGGCCGGTCCTCGCCGCCTGCATCCTCCCAGCATCGCCCTGCATGCCCTGCCTCCCATTGACATTATTCTACTGAGCCGCGACCACTGCGACGCTCAAACCCTCCGCCATTTCGCTCAATCCTCCCGCCCTCCCCTTGTCATTCCACTCGGTAACGGCCCCCTGTTGGCCGACTTTGGCTTTTCGCCTGACCAAATCGTTGAACTCGACTGGTGGGATGCCCCCGAGGTGGTCCCCTGTTTCCACTTTCGAGCCACTCCTGCTCGCCATTGGAGCAATCGTCTGACCGGTGGCCGCAACCACCGCTTGTGGTATGGGTTTTTCATCCACGCCGGCGGTCGCACGGCCTACTACACGGGCGACACCGCCTGGGACGACGAGATGTTTGAACAGGTGCGTCTACAATGCGAGGCACCTGACTTGGCAATCATACCGATCGGCGCCTACGAACCGCGCTGGTTCATGGCCGCCCAACATTGCAACCCTTCCGAGGCCGTGCGCATCCATCAAACCGTCGGGGCCGCACGCAGCATTGGGGCACCTTTCAATTAACCGACGAAAGCCGGGACGCTCCTGTCATCGCCCTCGAGGCCGCCCGCCAAGCTGTCGGCGTCTCGCCCCAGGCATTTCGAGTGCTGGATCCCGGCCATACCCTCTCGGTTTGAACCGCAGGCGTTAGTCCCGCTGTTCTCGCGTCAGCCTACTTGCGATCATTGACCGTGCGTCCGTCCACTAACGGGGCGTAACGAAACTGACAAACTTTCGAGAGCTCGGTTGCATTAGCGGGAACCTCTAATTTAGTTAGGGTCCTAACTGGAGCGTGTCCCATTTACCCTGATTTTGGAAGGGGGGCAGGAAAGCCGATTTTTGAGCGGATTTCCGGCTACCAATGGCGGATGTAGGCGCGCGCAGATGCAATTTAATGGCTAAATTGCAGTGTCGCAGCAGTCAGTGCCGGGATCGTTTCCATGAGGGAACCTCCGGCAGCCGGTTTATTGTTCATCGTTGGAGTAGGCTTGGTGGTTTTAGGCGGCTTGGGCCTGCCTGCGGTGGTTGGTCGGCCAGCAGTCGGGCGATGAGCCACAGGTTGTGACCGAGGATGCTCCAGGCTACCGCCAGGTAGCGATTCGTGAAGCCTCTGGCACTCAATCGCTTGCCTTGGCGTTGCTTGATGATGGCGATGCGGGCTTCCGTCGAAGTCCGGCGATGTTGGAGCGCCACGAACTGCGGCTCCTGCATGCGCCGTTGCAGTTGCTGCGGATCGCGGGGGCAAGTGGCGTCATAAATGTCGGCTTCGGCCAAGCGTTCGCACAGCCGTTTGGTCGAGAAGCCTCGGTCGGTGCTCGCCGCTTTGATCGGGGTGCTCAGGTCGAACTGATTCTGGCGCTCGAGGCTCTGGTCGAACTGACGCCATTCGGCCGGAGTCATTCCCTGATACAACTGCCAATCGGTGATCAACCCCGTCACGTTCTCACTGATCATGAGGGTGTTGCCAAACTCGACCTCGCCGGACGCCTTGCCCCGGACCACGGTCTGCACGTCGGGTTCGTAGACGCGGAGGATCTTCTCGGCGTTGGGCACTGGTCGCGCGCCGATGATGCGTTCGTGGGCCTGGTTGATCGCGGCTGGCAGTTGCTCGAGCATGGCGTCGATGCGCGCAATGATGCGGGTGGCCTGGCGCTCACTGAAGCGGGTCCGAGCGTAGTCGGCGGCGAGGTGGTCGCGGTGGCGGCGGGCGTGCTCGCCGATGGTGCGCAGCAGGCGTTTCATCTGGCGGAGCACGCCCTTGCGGGCCCGCTTCGCATCGCGGCGCCGTCGGCTGTGGGTCATCGCGATGCACCACCGATTCATCTGCTTGGCAAAGACTGGCGGCTCGTTCGGCATCCGACCCCGCAACCCCGCTGCAAGGAGCAGTTTCACCGCCTTAGGGGGTGCGGCTCACGTCGCGAAAGAGCACCCAGTCGACCGGAAAAGGGATGTTGGCCTGCAGGCAGGTCGAGTCCACCAGGCACGTATCCATCGGCTGCGCCGCAGCCAGTCTCAGTTCGCTCGCCCGGTCCGCCTCACCGCACATCTCGATAATGACTTGGCTCATCCTGCGCACCTGCCCGGCGGTGAAGCATTTGGACGCACGCTCCCGCACGCTTTCTTTGGGAGCCCCCCTTGATGCCGTCGATCCGGCGCGCTCCGCAAAAGTCGGCCAACAGATCGCTGAAGGCGAGGCTCAGGGAAAGTTTACGCAAACTGATGTTTCCGCGCATCATGCGCAATACCTGCACCCGCAGCGCCTTGCGCGCGAACTGCAGGTGTCGCGGCAACCCGGCCACCTCGTCGCCCCGCCAGTTTTCCCGGGCAAAGTCCACGGCCATCGCTTCCAAGTGACTGTTGGCCAGCAACTGGTCGAGCCCCGCCAGTTGATCGCGAAACGCGGCGTAATCTTTGTTGGGTCCGATCGGAGTCAGGTCTGGACGCAGCCAGGTTTGCAGGGCAACTTCCGGGGCGACGGCTTCGATAGTATTGTTCACACCAAATTATACACGCCGTTTTTGTGCCGAAACCAGGAAATCCTCCCGGGTTCGGCCTCTTTATTTTTACGCTACCTCCTCTTCGCCAACCTCTTGCGCTTGTAGGACACGCTCTAACTGATAATGGCGAAGGGATGTCCGCGGAGGTTCTCGAACATATTTTCGAACCGTTCTTCACCACCAAAGAGGTCGGCACCGGCCTCGGTCTCGCCACCGTCCATGGCATCATCGAAGAGCACCACGGCTGGATCGAAGTGCAGAGCGGCCTCGGCCGAGGTACCACTTTTTTCGTCTTCTTGCCTACTTCCGCCCCCCTCATCACCACGTCCAAGCCTCCTGCCACCAGTCTATCCTCCATCCCCCGTGGGCAGGAGAGTATTCTCCTCATCGAAGCCGAAACCCCTGTTCGCGCCGTCGCGTCCATAATGCTACGCCGCTTGGGCTACCAAGTTATTGAGGCCGATAGTCCCTCACGTGCGCTCGAACTCTGGCCCCAATACCAAAACGATATTCGTCTTGTGCTTACGGACATGATGATGCCCGGCGGCATGACGGGAGTGGAACTTGCCAAATCCCTTCGCGTCACTTCCCCCGACTTGAGTATTGTCCTGATGAGTGGCTACTCAGACGAAATTTCGGAAGCCAAGTCACTGCAGCGCACAGGCATCGCGTTCTTGGCCAAACCGTTCGAACTCGCCCTCCTTGCCGAAACCGTGCGCCAAACTTTGGATCAAAACAATTACCCTTAGCTCACGCCTTCCGACCAATCCATTCGACGCTGGGTAAAATCGGCCAGATCAACCGGCCAATCTGCCCGAAAGACCACATCCAATCCCGCTGGTCGCAGGTCGATCTCCGCACAATGCAACGCCTGCCGTTTCAACAGCAGGACCGCTTCAAGTTCACGCGACCAACCGTGCTCGATAAATTGGAGATCGTACCACTCATCGGGTCCGTAAATTTCATCCCCCACCACGCCATGCCCCAACCACTGCGCATGGATCCGTATCTGGTGCTTTCTACCCGTCGCCGGCGTCACCTCCACCACGGAGAAACCTTGCCTGACCACCACCGGCACAAATCGCGTCACCGCTGCCTTCCCGTCCTCCCGCACACAATTCTTCACGTGCACCACACTCCCTTCATCACGCCCCAATGGTTGCGCCACCGTCACGGTCTCTTGCAATTCGCCACCCAATAACGCGAGATAACGTTTGCCCACTTGTCGCGTCTGCATCGCCTGCTGCAGACGACTCGCCATCGCTGCGTTTTTGGCCATCACCACCACCCCGCTCGTCTCGCGATCCAATCGAAACACCAGATGCATCGTCGGCAGTCCTGTATATTCTCGGGCCGCCCCTACCAGACTGGAGGTGGGTCCGAACTTACTGGGATGACAGACCACATCTCCCGATTTGTTGACCCCCAACAAATCCTCGTCCTCGTGGATCACCCACGACTTCAATTCCTCCGCCCCCACCAACCTCACCCGGTCCGCCCGCAACACCGGTGCTGGCCACGGTCCATAAACCGTCGTCCGGGTCGCCCTCGCCGTGGAATTCTCGGACGAACCGTTCACAATTCGCACCAAATCGCACATCCCTCCGTGAAGCGAGCGCTAAAGCATCAGTCTCCCTCAACTAATCAGCAACAGTCTCGGCGGTCGTCCCTGCACCGTTGCCGGAGCCCAATGCACACATGGAGGCACCGGACTTCCCGGGCATTGATTGGCGATTCGCCACAGATTGCCCAACCCAAACCCAAAAGACCCCGCACCTTCCCGCGCCACGGCATGTAAATCATGAAAATGCTCGGTCAGATAAGCCTTAAACCCGTCGTCATCCGCGCCTCCATAGCGTCCTAAAAACTCCGCGCGCGCCTCTGGAACCTCTACGCCCGGGATGGCATTTTCCCATCGCAACCTTTCACGTGTAACTGCACAGATAAGTGTCCGCAATCACCGGCGCGGCGTCCGCGTGCCAACCATAGACATCAGTCGAAAACACCCCTTCCTCTCCATCACTGGAGTAAGCCGGAATACAGTCCAGGTTCGGTTCCAGCGACTGCTCACTCAACCGCGCCAGATCAGCCATCAGCACCGCCCGAGCGTCTCGTCCCGTCGCACTCAGTTCAAGTGACATCAACGCCTCTGCATCCAGAGAAACAATTTCTTCGTCCCCCGCCAACTCGACCACCTTCGTCACCACTTCCGCGAAATCTCCCCGCAACTCTCGCGGCCAACACATCGCATTCACCCCTTCGGCAAACGGGGTCTCAACCAACTCCTTAAAACTCCCCACCACTCTCACGCAGGAAAACTCCGCCCACCGCTCCGTGTCATCGCGAAAAATTGTCATCTCACGCCAATCGATGAGGCCGCGTCGCTTTGAGGGCAATCGCTTCCAACAGCGCTCTCCGCTGCTCATCGCTTGTTTCCAACGCGGCCGGCGCTCTTCTCAACTCCAATTCCTCTCCTCGCCGCACCAGCAAACCCCACCCTGCCGGAATTTCGGCCTCCGCATAAATGTCATCCGCCACCACGAGATACAAAATATCTGCGCTGCAGTAGCGAAGCATCTTGGAAAACTTCGTCCCCGACTTCGCCTTCGTCTGCACCACCGATATCTCTGCCAACAGATCGTGGTAGGCCTTGTGTTCCAAACCCGAACAATCCCACGCATCGTATTCAGGAAACAACGACTCGCCTCGCCGTAAGTCCGGCCGATGTTCACCGATCAGGTCCTCAAGTTTCGCCCGGCGCTCAAACAATACCGCCAACTTCCGCTTCGTTGCGACGTCATCGTGCGAATCTTTCAACAAATCCGCCCGCGCCTGCTTGCACTCAAACACCGCCGTTTTCCCCGCTACGGCCCCGTACTCAGCCCGGACCCGGTGTCGCCGTGGCGCGTAGACGGCACCATCCGCCCGATAACCACTCTTGGGCACCCAAACCTCCGTCGCTGCAATGGCAAACCCGTGCCTGCGCGCCCACTCCAGCGCCAATCGCTTGAGTTCTCGGTGAGCCGTGGTTGCGCCGGAAGCCATGTCCATATCGCATGCGATCCCCCTCTCCTCGGCAACCGCGATCAGTTCCTCTCTCCTCACAACGCGGGCCAGGTCATCTGCCCGCCCTGAGTCAATCGACATCCCGTACCCGCAGGTTCCGAAACCAAACCGGCGCCTCCGCGTGTTTGCCTTGCAATCCGATGCGACCTCTCGTCGCCAACTCGGCCCATGGCGTGCTCAACCAAGCCGGAATCGCACTGCCATCCGGATTGTGCGTCCCTGATGTCCAGAGTCCCGTGTCCGCATCGATCACCCGATGTCCATTGAGCAACACCACGACCTCACGGCCACGCACCGACACCGTCATGCGATTCCACTCCCCGGGAGAATGCACCGCCCGACGCGCTGCCGCCAGCTGTCCAAACAATGCCCCACACTGCCACGTGCGATCCCGCGTTGACCACACGGGAGAATAGTCGTCCGCAATCTGCACTTCGATCGAGTTCGGGATCCAGTTACCAGTATCGCTGGCGTGAAAAATCACCCCACTGTTGGTGCCGTCCGCCGTCTTGAACTCCAAATCCAAATCGAAGTTCCCGTAGTCCTGCTTCGTCCACAACACCTCGTCCGCACTGGCGGTTAACACCCCTGCCTCCGACGACGTCCATACGCCATGTGGAAACTCCGCATTGCTTAAATCCGACGCCAGTAGATCCCGCCATCCGTCAGTCGTCGTATCCGGATGCATCACCGCTTCCGTCGCCGGGGCGAAACGGTGCAGGATGTACAACGCCTCCAAACCAGGTTCCTGCTCGGTCGACTCTCCCCACAATCCTGGCCCGTCCAACTCCAAATGATAAACCCGGGCGGTTTGCATCTCATGCACCTGAGGCTGCAACGTCGTGCCCAACGTTACGGTCAACTCGTCTCGAGCCTCATTAAGCACGACTCGCGTAATCGTTTCGGTACGGCTACCCAGTTCGTCCGAGCCATAGTCCGGCGCGTCCCGGTAGGTCCACGACTCGAGCGATATCGCTGCCGCGATATCCGCCACCTCGAGCTCCTCCCCCAGTGAACGAGTAAGCAGCACCTTAAAACCAGTGTCCGTCACCTCCATCGTACGAATCGCCGGCGCCACCGGCGCCCCGTCCCACACCACACGTTGTAAACTGGACACCTTGCCTCCTTTCGCCTGCCAACCACGGCCGGTCTGCCCGAGCAGCAAACTGCCGTCAGGCAAAAACACCGGCCTCATGATGCCCGACTCCAACTCACGGGCAAACGGGATGGCCACGCCTTGCTCTACTTCGTCGACCGTTTCGGTGGCCACCCGCATGAGCACCGATTGCGTCTGATCCCCGATGAACATTTGTCCACCAAAGGGTCCGAATCCCCCATCGGTGGTATCCCATGCCATGTTACCGGGTGAGTTGGCGAGCTTGAGCTGCGGCAACAACACCACCGCCGCTTCCTTGGTATGCTTGACCGCCTCCCACGCGATCTCGGGCGAGTCCGGCGTCATCCCCGGGCGATCAATCAGACCAGCCGGAGGCCCATAGAACGCCCCGGGTTTCACCACAAAAATCTTCGAAGTACCCACATACTCTCCCTGATTATCCACATACCAAAGCCGACCGTCGGGCGCGACTCCGAGACTCGCCGGGCTGCGCAAGCCATCCGCCCAAGGTTCGAAACCGCCCGCCTTTGGCACCCGTGCCGCCCATCCTCGGTACCCCCCCGCCGTGCCCATGTACTTGCCGCCACCGTTGAAGTAGCCGCCGTCATTATTATGGGCGAGATTGAGCGTGATAAAATAATCCCCGGTCCCCGGGTCCCGCACCGGACCATGCACATACGAGTGATAGTTCCCGTGATAGCTAAACGCATCCGTGAGGACCTCATAGCGATCGGCCAATCCATCTCCGCTCGTATCGCTGATTCGGGACAACCCTGACTTGTGCCCCGCCACTACGACCAACCCAGACTCATCTTCCGACCAACACCCCAAGGCGGTCCAACAGGCCTTCCGCAAACTGCCGCCATTCACCGTTCACAATCCTCCAGATTCCGGAGGTTCGAGTCGCGACCACGATCGTGCCGTCGTCGGCCACATCAACCCCCAGCGCTTCGAAGAGCAAACTTCGCCCGTAATTATCGAGCGGCGCAAGATAGTCCTCCACTCGGTAACCCGCGGGGAGCATCGCCTCGGACGCTTCCACCACGAGCGCTCGGCGGCTCCCTTCGAACTCCGATGCGGCCGGACGCCACGGCTCCGCCATCACCACGATTCGGGCCGTGGCCCTGACGGGCAATGTGACGCCGGCGGGCAACGTCCACACGCCATCTTTCACCACACCCGTCGAGACCTTCAGATCACCCAACACCGCAGGGTCAAAACGAAAGGCCTGCCCATCCATCCAGTCGCCGCCCAGCCGAAGATTAATCACCCCATCTCCGCTCAGCTCAGACTTGATCGAAATCACATTTCGACCGACTCGATACTTGAAGACCGGCGCCGCGTGCGGTTCCCGCGAGTCTCTTTCATAGCCCAGAAACGCGGCGTCTTCCTTCGCCAGTCGATCGAGCGCATCCACTTCACTGTTCACCAAATCCAGACGTATCTCCACGTCACCAAACACCGCCTCCTTAAACGAGAAATCAACCGGCTCGCACGCCAGGTTGAGCGGACCAAATAACACCCCGGATTCCCCCAACTGAATCTCTCGACTCTCGTAGCCTGGCTTCAACCCGTAACCACCGCGGTTGCGCCATTCGCCCGCCATGTTAAGAAATCCCCCTTGCCAAACCTTCGCGATGCCCAGCACTCGGAGATCGAAGCTATAATGCAGGCCCGATGGCTGTCCCACATGTATCGCTCGACCGGATACTCCAGGCAACGGTCTCCGTTGAACCCGCACCTGATCGTCCACGAGCAACGGAAACGGTCCGCCATCGGATCGTAATTCTCCGAGCCACTCTCCTCCAGCCAGTGTTGCACCGGACCTTGCTCCACGACCGAGTTGAGCGTGAGCAGGTAGGCACCAATGGCTTCAATCTGCTGTTCGGTCACCACCTCCTCAGTATAAGACGGCATGACGGGGGGGAACGGTTTCCCGACCGGTACCATCGCGGGGATCTCCGCCACCACGAGTTCGGCCTGCGGGGCACGGATCGCATTGTGCAGGTAAGTGCGATTGGCCGTGACCGTAAACCGATGCCCCTCGGGATCCGCAATTTCACGATCGCGCGCATCCACCTGAAACGGACCAAAAATGTTGGGACCGGTCTTGACCGCCGTGTCTCCTTTTTCAGCGGAGTGACACTCCGCACAACCGACCCCCGTAAACGTCTCGCGACCCAGTGCCACGAAATCGACGAGCTCACCGATATTGGATTTGCCTCCCGACGCCTCTGGACCGACCACCGCATCAAAATCCAACCGGCGCAAATCCATGCTCTTGATCGCAAAACCCGGCAGAGTGACCAGCAACGTCGTGGGCCCTTCGCCATTTTCCCACTCATATTCCGAGTCCCCGTCCCCCCTTCTCGAACACCTCATTCTGTGCCACGATTTCACCGTCTCTCACCACATCGATAATCACGGCGTTGGCCGTCTTGATATTGGCTTCATCATAACGTGAACTCCGCACTCGCGCCAGGACGGTATGCCACTGGCCCGGCACCCCGATAAGGACAACCGGGTAGCGCGCCTGCATCATCAGCACCGCGCGGCCGCCCTCCGGCGCATCCTCCGGCAGACGGTAACTGAGTCGCACTAGGTTGTCACTGATCTCCAACCAAGTGCGCAATTGCGGCGCTCCGACCGCCCCTCGATTGACCAAGGCCGCCTCGCCCGCCACGTCCTCCTGCACCCAAGCCGAGTTCTCTCCAAACCACGAAGCCACTCCTTCATCGGGCGAATTCGTCTCCGCCGTCATCCCCAAGGGGGATCATTCCAACCCATACGACACTAACCAAAATTCGGAAAACCAAACGCATCCCTCAACCAACACCGCTCCGCCTCTTGCCTCCAGTCGAAATATCCCCTGATCTACATTACCCTCTCGGCATGGCCGTCGCGCTTCCGCCCAACCAACCAACCGAACCTCCGCGTTTGTCTTCCCCGTAGCCCAGCCTCTTTGATGACTACCCCCCTGGCTCTCATGCCCTTCCCCATCGCTCGCATTTCGCCCTTTCTCCTCGGAGTGTTCCTGTGCTGCCGTGCCCTCTCCGCTCCCTCGACGGTCGAACAATGGGAAACGCTCACGTTGTCCTTTCCCGGCCCCGAGTCCACCGAGACCGGGACGAGCAACCCCTTCACCGACGTCAGTCTTTGGGTCGAATTCAAGCACGAACAGGAGACCTACCAGATCCCCGGGTTCTTCGCCGCCGACGGCCAGTCCGCTGAATCCGGCGCCAAGGGAGGCAACGTTTGGCAGGTGCGTTTCACCCCCGACCGCCCCGGCCCGTGGATTTGGTCCGCCCAAATGTATGCCGGTCCCGACGCCGTCCTGCTTCCCACCGACTTTCCTCACCTCGAAACACACCCACTGCCCATCGCTAACGGAACGTTCGAGGTAACCCCATCCACCGCTTCTGATAAAAATTTCCGCGCCTACGGTCGTCTAAATGTCGATCCTGTATCCGGATACTTCCACTTCCCACTTACAAATAAAATCTGGATCAAGGGCGGCGCCGATAGTCCCGAAAACCTCCTCGCCTACCGCGATTTCGATGGCACCTACCGTCACAGCGACGAATTTCGCGAAGGCGAGAGCCGACCCAATAGTTCTCTCCATGCCTACACCCCTCACATCCCGGACTGGAACCCGGGCGATCCCACATGGCACCAAGGCAATGGCAAGGGTCTCATTGGTGCGCTCAACTACCTCGCCAGCACCGGCATGAATGCGGTGTATTTCCTCACACTTAACATCGATGGCGACGGCAAGGATGTCTGGCCCTACCTCACCCACACTGATCGTGATCGCTTCGATTGCAGCCGTCTCGACCAATGGGAGATCGTTTTCCAACACATGCAGCATCTCGGTATCGCCCTGCACATCGTCACTCAAGAGACCGAAAACGAACGCCTGCTTGACGGAGGTTTCACTGGCCGCGAACGCCGTCTTTACTACCGCGAACTAATCGCCCGCTTCGGTCACCACCTCGCCCTGATCTGGAATCTCGGCGAGGAAAACGGTCCCGCCGACTTCTCTCCTCACGGCCAGACTTCCGCTCAGCAAAAGTCCATGGCCGACTACCTCGCGTCCACCGATCCCTACGGTCACCCCGTTGTCCTCCACACGCACTCCACTATTGCCGGCAAAGACGAAGTACTCACACCACTCCTGGGTCACTCCTCGCTGGATGGCCTGTCTGTCCAGATGGACAATCCCCTCTGCGTCCACTCCGAAATCCTGCACTGGCGCCAGCTTTCCCACGACTCCGGCAAACCTTGGGTCATCACCATGGATGAAATCGGTCCGTGGCACACCGGGGCCGGCCCCGATGCCGATGACCCCACTCATGACGAACTCCGGCATCGGGTCCTCTGGGGCGCTCTCATGGCCGGAGCTTCCGGCGTGGAATGGTATTTCGGAGCCCACTTTGCCCACAACGATCTGTCCGCCGAAGATTGGCGCAGTCGTGACACTCTGTGAACACAAACCCGCCATGCCTTGGAATTCTTCGCGGAACTTCCGCTCGAAGGCATGCAACCTGCCGACTCATTCACTCCCCGCGACGACGATTACGTGCTCGCCGATTCCGGCCACACCTACGCCATCTACCTCCCCGAAGCCTCCGCTGATACCGTGATCGACTTGGGCGACGACAGCACGGCTTACGCCATTACTTGGTTCGATCCTCGCCTCGGCGGTATTCCACAGTCCGGCACCATTCCCACCGTGTCCGCCCGCGGTCCCGTCTCCATCGGACACCCGGCCTCCCATCTCACCGAAGATTGGGTCGCCCTGATTCAGCGTCGCTCAAGACAACGCCCCTCAACGTCGGTAGGTCGATCCTCCTCCACCGTCAGGTCCATCAAAATTCTTCGAGCCTTCCTTCTCGCTCGGAATGAATTTGAGTATCCATTAATCGACTACCGTAGAGCCTCCCTCCTCAACACCTACCACGCCGCAAACCAACGGCGGCGCGTCTCATGAGACGATGGTGAATGGTACTAAAACTGCCCCTTCAACCGGTTCAAAGCCACGTGAGACTTGTTTTACGCTCCATCCCCTCACACATTTCCCGCCTCGCCATCTTCATTCTACCCCATGAAATCCACCGTCCTTGCCTCCTTCCTCGCCGCCATCGCTCTCTTCTTTTGGGGCTTTATTTACTACTCCGTCTCCGGCGTTCCTGACAAATCCTTGAAGTCCCCGTCTTCCGACGTCGGCCCCGCACTCAATAACGCCTTCCCCGAGAGTGGCACTTATTTCGTCCCGGGCATGGCCAACGATAAGGTCGCCATCGAACTCATGGCGCGCGGTCCGGTGGCCATGGTGCATATCCAAAAACAAGGCATCTCCGTCATGAGTCCATCCTTGATGGTCCTCGGCTTCCTTCACGGTTGGGTTTACTGTCTCCTCCTCGCCATTTTACTCCGGCAGATCTGCAAAAAAAGCGGCTACTTCGCTCGCGTCGGATTCGTCACGCTGGTCGCCACCGCTGGCGCCTTCATGGCCCGTTTCGGCGATGTGATCTGGTGGCATAAATCCCTGGACTGGCAGGTCTCCGAATTCGCCTACGCCGTGATTGGCGCCGCACTCGCCGGTCTCATCCTCGCCACATTCATCAGATCGCCAATCAAAGCCTGAGCCAGTTTCCCGGGCTGACTGCGCCCCGGAAATCCCAGGTCAACAGATCGCTTTCTGCCATCCTGCCTCCGAGCATGAGTGCGACTTCGCAATCCCCCCTAAGCCGTAACGATGCAGTGGAAAAAGAGTCATCGATGGTGAAGTGATTGGAGTTGAATGAAAAGAAACCAATGCAGGAGCGAGAACGCGCCTCACCAATCGGTGACCGAAGCAATCCAGTTTGAGAGCGCGGGCCGGTCTATCCAAATCGAGTTTACCGACCAGAAACTCAGCGCGCACGCAGGCACGGCGACGTTCTGGTCGTTTTTGCAGTCAAGCGGTTGGCGCGAGGCCCTGGAGAGAGCGCTGCCGCATCCGGCCCCGACTTCGAACAATGCGCGCACCGCGCTGAGCAAGGCGCTCGGCTTCATGCAAGGGCTGTTGTGCGGGGCCAAGAAGCTCACGCATGTGGCCTATTGGCGGCGCGATCCGATGATGCCGCCCCTGCTCGGCATCAAGCGCGTGGCGAGCCAGTCGACCCTCTCGCGGTTCTTTCAGGGCTTCACCAGTGCAGGGGCCAACCTCGCGTGCTTCCAACCCCTTTTCAAGTGGTGCCTGCACCGCCTGCCGATCCGCCCGGAAGGCTATGCACTGGATCTGGATTCCACCCGGTTGCTACACGAGAACGGTCATCAACAAGGCGTCAAGGTCGACTACACCCGCGTGGGCATCAAGCCGTGTCTGCATCCCCTGTTGGCGATCTTGAGCGAAGTGCGCATGGTGGCGGGGTTTTGGCTGCGACCTGGCGACACCGCCTGCGCCAACCATGCACTCGGCTTCTTCCGGGAGCTGTGGGGCAACCTGCCCAAGCATGTGCGCCTGCGCGTGGTGCGCGCCGACTCCGGCTTTTGCCCGGCCGACTTGTTGGCACTCTGGGAGGAACTACGGGTGAAGTTCATCGTCGCCGCGCGCCTGACCCGTCCGGTGAAAAGCCAGCTCTGTGGCGAAACTCGCTGGCGGGCGACAGACATCGACGGCACCGCAGTGGCCGAACTGGGCCCCCCGACGGCGAATGGCCCGCCTCGGCCCGCCTCATCGGCATCCGCCACCGCGTGCAGGACAAAACCAGCCGGGCCGGCGGCAAGCTGCTCATCGACTGCCCGGGTTACCTGTATCAGGTGCTGGTGACCAACCTCGCGTTGAGCTCGCCCCCCTTGGCCGTCTGGCGCGACTACGACGGACGGACCGCCTGCGAAAACGTGATCAAGGAACTCGACCACGGCTACGCTCGGCCCGACTTGGCCTACGCCGCGTTTTGGGCGACCGAAGCGGCGCTGAGTCTGGCCGTGCTCACGCACAACCTGATCGTTTTGTTCGAACGCAAACTAGGCTGGCTCGAGGCAGTCACCCTCGGGAGCCTGCGCTACTGGCTGTTCGTGACCGCCGGAGTCCTCAGCCAGGCACAAGGCACCCTCACGATCAGGCTCGCCGTGCCGCCTCGCGAACGCCACTGGTGGCGAAAGCTCTGGGCCAAGCTCATATCGCCCTTCCCCAACTGCGATGCAGTCGGCAACCGCCCCTGCTTCTCAGCCTGAAATCCCTTCGCAATTACGCTCAATCCACACCCAAATCAGTTTCCGACTGCATCGTTACGCCTTAGACGAACGCCATCGACCGCGATCGGTTAATTTCCGATCGCCGTCGCCTCTCCGGAAAACATTTGCGGCCACTCGGTGTCGAAGACTTTCTTGCGGAGTTTGGCTCGTTTTTTCGCCGCCTTGGCATGCGAAACCATGGGAACATCATAAGCCAAAATCCGCCCGCGCTCATCCATCCAGCAACCCAAGTCCACCACCACTTACTATACCTCTCCTTTCGTCCAAAACGGAGTCCCCTTCCTGTCTCATTGTGATCGATGTGCAAAACCAATTTATCAACCGTAACGCCCACCAGATCGTACCAGGAATTCAACCCCTGTTGGAGCGATTCGATTGGGTCTTCGCCAGTCGACTCCTCCCTCAAGCCGGCGGTCCGATTCATCGCTGGAAGGGCTACCTGCCGAAACCTGTTGACGACCCCGGCTCCGCCCTCGCCCTCGACTACGGCGTGCGCCCCCCGAAAGAACTCGATTCATCGAAAAAAACTGGATTCGGTGCCATCACGGCAGGCGTGCGCACCGAGTTGCAAGCCCTCGGAATCCGCGTTGCCCACGTCTGCGGCATGGATACCGACCTTTGTGTGCTGCGCACCGTAGGCGACCTCATGGAACTAGGAATTCGGCCCGGTCGTATTCACTGACCTGATTGCGTCTAGCGCCGGCGAGCCACTGCACAGGCACGGTCTATTGGTGATCAAACGCATGATCGGTCCCGCCCAACTGACCACGTCCGACTCCCAGCACGTCTAACGCGGCTCCCTTTCCTCCCACAAAACACGACGCCAGCCTCCTAGGCTCCACGTCGTACTCCATGCGTGCAATTGCGATTAGCGATGCACCGAACGGGAAACTCGGGGGGGACTTCGTTTCTTCCGCCAGAGAGCCAGTCACGAGGAACTTCTCGAGCTCGACTTCCTTCCCGTCCTCCTCAGCCAACGATCCCGTCACCAAGAACTTCTCCAACTCAACCTCGCCAGCCGCCTCTTCTTCGGCCAACGCTCCGGCTCCTAGGAATTTCTCCATTTCGACTTCGCTGGCCTTTTCTTCCGCCAACGATCCGGTAACGAGAAATTTCTCCAATTGAACCTCTGATTCCTGCGCAAACAACGCGCTCGAGGACAAACAGAGAATGACGATTAGGGACGTAGGGACTTTCATAATTCAGCTAGGTGTTGTTGTTGTTTTGGTTTGGTTTGGTTAAATGCAGGCTATCATTCGACGGCCTATCTAAAAGTCAGTGAAAAGTAGCGTAGCGCAGCGTCTTCCGATTCGCGTAACGGCTAAATGCGACCAGATGCTCGCCGTTCTGGGGCTCGAGCACATACCACCCGCGATCCGTCAAAAAAAGTCCTACGGAGTGATTCTCCTTCGTGCGATTCCCCCCCGAAAAAGCCCTGTTCTGCAGGACCACGATTTGCGCCACCGCCGGTTCTTCAGTCTTACCCACGATTCCCGCCAACCCCACCATCTGCCGCAAAAACATACCGTCATTATCGCAGTCCGAAGCCTCCCCCGACCGAGATGCCAAATGCCGCAAATCCGCCACCGCCCCTCGGTAAAAAGGCAAAAACTCCTTCTCCAACCACTTGTGGTCCAGCACCGCATACTGCTTGTCCAACAACGGACCTAAAAAGGCCCCCTTCGGCCGCAACAACTCCGCCGCCGTGATCAATCGCGCCGTTGCTAAACACGGCGGTATATCAAACTGATCCCGCCTGAGAAGACAACGCCACCATTACTCCCATTAATACCATGATGACGCGACTGAATTCACACGCCCGCACGTTGAATCAACATTCCTGTGCGGTCAATGCCGGGGGTGACGTTAATTGCTATTTAACAACAACTAAACTTTTCAAACCGGTTCATTCGGTCCTCTCCCTCACGCCTCACAGTCCTTGCCTGAACTTCTCCAACTTCGGCGCGATTACCATCTGGCAATACCCTGCATGCGGATTCCGGGAAAAGTAGTCATCATGATAAATCTCTGCCGGGTAAAACGTTTCCAACGGCGCCAACTCCGTCACCACCTTCCCCTCCCACGTCAAATTCGCCTTCTCGCGAGATGCCTCCGCCGCCGCCCGCTGCTCCTCATCGGCCCATAAAATGATCGAGCGATACTGGGTGCCCGCATCCGCCCCCTGACGATTCAGAGTCGTCGGGTCGTGCATCCGCCAAATCTGCTCCAACACCCGCGCCAAATCCACCATCGCTGAATCATAAGTGACCTTCACCACTTCCGCATGTCCGGTCGTACCCGCACAAACCGCCTCATAACTCGGGTCTACCGTCTGCCCACCAGCATAACCACTCTCCACCTTGAGGACGCCGGGCACGATGCGATAGGCCGCCTCCGTGCACCAAAAACACCCACCGCCCAAGACAATCGATTCCAGTCTCTGATCTCCGTTAGAAGTTGATTCACTCATACCCTCACCTCTTCCACCTAGACGGGCACTTCGTCAACCTCCGGAAGCACTTCTGCCGCTTCATCCTAATCCTCGCCTGCCTTAACGTCCTCGATCGTGCCATTCCCATCTGCGTCACGAGCGGTTTTCGTCTTCCGAAGCTCATGTCGAATCCGTGCGGTCGGAATCATGCGACACCGACCACGCCTGCCGCGACTCCACATCATAGACCACCGTAGACCGGGTCGTCTTGCCCCACCAGATCACCTCCGCCGCCATCGCTTCTCACATCGGATTTGCAAACGGTCGCTTCCCTCCGACTGGCAGCCTACGAAACCTACCGACCCAACTTCCGATATTTCAACCGATGCGGCCGATCCGCGTCGGGCCCCTTGCGCTTCCGGAAATCTTCCAAATACGCGCTGTAGTTTCCACGATACCACACCACCTCCTAATCACCTTCAAACGCCAGAATGTGCGACGCCGTGAGATCCAGGAACCAGCGATCATGCGAGACCACCACCGCACATCCGACAAAGGTCTCCAACGCATCCTCCAACGCCCGGATCGAATTCACATCCAGATCATTCGTCGGCTCGTCCAATAAAATCAAATTCCCCCGCTCTTCAACAACCGCGCCAAATGCACCCGGTTGCGCTCCCCACCCGACAACACCCCCACTTTCTTCTGCTGATCCGCCCCCGTGAACCCAAACTGCGCACAATACGTCCGTGCATTCACTTCGCGATTACCGCCCAGCTTTAACGTCTCCTCCCCTCCACTGATCGCCTCGTAAATCGTGTTCCCATCTGGCAACGCATCCCGTGACTGATCCACATGCGCGACCTTCACGGTCGGCCCCACCCTTAACGTTCCGGCGTCCGGGTGTTCATCTCCCGTGATCATCCGAAACAACGTGGTCTTACCCGCACCATTCGGTCCCACCACTCCCACAATGCCGCCCGGCGGTAGCGCAAACTCCAACGCATCAAACAACAACTTGTCCTCATACGCCTTGCGCACGCCTTTCGCTTCCACCACCAAATCCCCCAACCGCGGTCCCGCCGGAATCACGATCTCAAACTCCCGTTCCTTCTCCGCGACATCCTGGTTCAACATCGCCTCATACGCGTTGACCCGCGCCTGACCTTTCGATTGCCGCGCTCGGGCCGACTGCCGGATCCACTCCAACTCCCGCTTCATCGCCTTCTGGCGCCGATCCTCCGTGCGCTGCTCGATCTGCATCTTCCGGTCCTTCTGCTCCAACCATCCGGAGTAGTTCCCTTCCCACGGAATGCCGTGTCCGCGATCCAGCTCCAAAATCCACCCGGCGACATTGTCCAGAAAGTAACGATCGTGCGTCACCGCAATCACCGTGCCGGCATACCGCGCCAAATGCTGCTCCAACCAATGCACACTCTCCGCGTCCAAATGGTTGGTCGGCTCGTCCAGCAACAACACATCCGGCTTTTTCAACAGCAACCGCGCCAACGTCACCCGACGGCGTTCACCGCCGGATAACGTGTCCACCACCGTATCCCCTTCCGGACACCGCAACGCATCCATCGCCATCTCCACCTGGGGTGCCACATCCCACGCGTCCATCGCATCAATCTTCTCCTGCAACGTCCCCTGTCGCTCCGCAATCTCATCCCTCGCCGCGTCATCTGCCGCCTCATCCCACTCATCCCAAGTTGCATCATACGCCGCTACCAAATCCGTAAACTCGGCCACCCCCTCCTCCACGCAAGCCCGCACCGTGGCCCCTGCGGTCAGTCTCGGTTCCTGCTCCAACAACCCCACCGTATACCCCTCCTCAAAGTGCACTTGCCCCTCAATTTCCCGATCCTGCCCCGCCAAAATTCGCATCAATGACGATTCCCCCGCTCCATTGAACCCCAATACCCCAATCTTCGCCCCACAATAAAACGACAAGGACACTTCCCGCAAAATCTCCTTCCGCTCGATCTTCTTCGAAACACGGATCATCGAAAATATTACCTTCTGTTCGTCGCCTTTGGCCATCCCGCCATCGCATCCGGCCTCTCGCCACGCGTCAAGCGGCCCCGCCAACTTCTCGGCCCGGCCCTCATTTCCTTCTCCGCGCCAACGCGCACTCCACACCGTCGTGTTCTTTCGTTTCGCTTCTCCCGGATGCGCCTCCGACAGAACTCGCCACTACGTAGTGTTACGCATTGCCAACTAACTATTTGTCATCGACATACAATTTTTATGGTCTGCATTTTTAGGCACCTTTTCGGTGCCCGTACATGATCGACTCCTACCTCACTACGCGATTCCTACTGCTCGTCCACGCGACGGGGGCCATCGGGATGGCGGCATGGTATTTTGGGTGGATTCCTCGCGGATCCACCGCGCGTCGATATTTGCCTTTTGGTCTCTACATGAGCTTAATCGCCACACGCGAACTGGTGACATGGTCCACCCTGTTCGACGTGCCGGCGACCCCGATTCCCTTCGGCGTTCACCTGGCCATAACACTCACGGCGTTTTGCCTCCTTCTGTGGGCATTCATCTTGAACCATAAAGGAGACCGCACCTCGGACTCTTGGCCGCTGGCCATGCGCGCAGGCATTATTCTGCATTTTGTCGTCTCCTACGGCCTCTTGTTCACCGCGTCATCTGACCGGAGCCAATCGAACGTGGCCCTACCAGCTACGTTCGGATCCCTCACCATGCTGTGGCTCATCTTCAGCCATAAGCATTTTCTCCCCCGCCGCGGCCACTACCTTCACTGGAGTATGGTCTGTGCCGTATTACTCAGTCTCGCCCTCAGTTGGGTGGCGATAAACCGAGTCTACCACGAGGGGCTGCGCCACCGCGAAGATGTCCTCACCCATCGGGTCGCCACCTTCGCCGAGCTGCTCGAAGCCGGACAAATCCATGCTGATAACAAGGCCCTCACGTCAGCCCTGGCCGCGATGTGCCGCCAGTCGAACTTTGTCACGGGAGCTTTTCTACTTCCCGCCGACCAGTCCGACCCCCGTTGCATCGCCAAGGCCACCAGTGAACTTCTGAAACCTGTGCCCATCATGGCGTCCACGGAAATCTACTTCCGCCATGCGAGTTTCAATATGGCGACCCATCGGGTGTTCCTCGACTTCGAAGATGATCTGGAATGGCGCATGGCCACCGCCCCCATTCGCCTACAGTCGGATGCTCCCCCGGTTGCTATTCTTGGTGTGCTCGCACCTACCGTGCTGGTCGAAGCGAGCCTGGCCGAAACGATGAGAGTCACCGAGGTCATCGTCCTGCTGGTCGCGCTCGTCATCCTGATTTGCATCGGCGGCTATCTCCACAGCGTCGTCCGCGTCTGGCATCGTGATACCTTGCTCGAAATCAACGCAGCCCTTTCCCAAAAACTCCTCCATCAAGCCCTCTCCACCGAGGTCGTCGGCGCCACGATTCGACAACTCTACCAACGTCTCCACCTCCTCCACGCATCCCTGTGGGTTTACCGGGACAATGGAGACCATACCAAATTCCGCCCCCCCCCACGTAGTCGCCCCTGATGCCCTCTCCGAACAAGAAGAGCCTTGGGTAGACTTGAATTCCCTGCCCACCGCTTGGTCCGGCGCCATCTCGCGCGGTCAGTCTCTGGAGGGTAATCTAAGCGACCTCGGAGTCCCTCCCCATATCGTCCTTGATCCCTCGGGGGGGACTCCTTGGGTCATCACCGAAAATATCGAGCTACGCGGCAAACCGTGGGGCACGCTTCTCATTGTTTTCCCTCACCGTAGTCTGAGCACGCACGGCGAAACTCGCGACGCCCTGCGCGCCATGGTAAATTCCTTTTCCTTCTGCCTCGCCCGCGAAGAACGTAGCGAACACCTCGCCGCCGCCGAAGAACGTTTGCGCACCATCATCGAAACCAGCCCCGATGGGTTTTGGGACGCCGACTATACTCGCGACACTTGCTTCCGCACCCACCGCTGGTGGCAAATGCTCGGACATCAAACCCCGGTCAACCCTTCCGCACCCGAGGCCTTCGAATCCCTCATTCATCCCGAAGACCTTCCGCTTCTTCAAAAAGACCGTCTCCAGACCCTGCCCGCGGGGCGCCAACTCCGCCGTCACGAATACCGCGCGCGCCACGTCGACGGATCCTGGCGTTGGATTGAATCCCATACCGTCGAACTGGGCTCCGCCCAACGCGCCATCGGATTCGATCGCGACATCACTCACCGCCATGACTACGAGGCACGTCTGCGCGATGCCGCCGACTCCGCCGCCCGCGCCAACCAGGCCAAAAGCTAATTCCTCGCGACCATGAATCACGAGCTGCGTACGCCCCTCAACAGCGTCATCGGTTTCGCCACCATTCTCGATCGGTCGCCTCTCAATGGCTCCCAGCGCGATTGGGTGTCCTCCATGCGCACCTCCGCCGAGCAACTCCTCGGCCTGATCAGCGACGTGCTCGACTTCTCCCGCATCGAGGCCGGTCGTCTCGAACTGGAACTATCCAACTTCGAGTTGCGACGCGTCACCGAACAAGCCCTTGAACACTTTCCAGCACCGCCACTGAAAAACAGATCGCGCTCCATTTCGAATTCCTCTCCGACGAACAACCCACCTGGGTTCTCGGCGACGCCCTGCGTCTACGCCAAATTCTCACCAATCTCGTCGGTAACGCCCTCAAATTCACCTCCACCGGTTTCGTTCGCCTTAAGTCTCCGCCGCCGCCAACGACCAATGGAATTTCGTCGTGGAGGACACCGGCCCCGGCATCCCGCCCGAGCAACTCAATGCCCTTTTCAACCGCTTCAGCCAACTCGACAGCTCCTTCACTCGCGCGCACGACGGCGCTGGCCTCGGTCTCGCCATCAGCCGTGAACTCGCCCGCGCCATGCAAGGCGAAATCAGCGTGGAAAGCACCGTCGATCGGGGTTCCATCTTCACGCTCAAAGTTACTCTGCCGTCCGCTGAAGGCGAGACCCACCGCTTCACCGATCGTGTCGTCGTGCTCAATCGTACCATTCCGGTCTTTCAACCCGACTCCGACGATCTTATTGCCCTCGAAAACGCGCTCATCGGGACGGATTGCCAAATCGTTGCATGCCCGAGCATTGATAGCGTCATCGAATCGTGCCCCCCAATCTCCCGATCCCGTCATTTTCCCTCGCGCATTCCGCGCCAGTTGTTCGTTCGCTGCCCATAAACTCCGCCGGAAACTGGGCCGGCTGAGACCTACTTTCGAGTTGATCGCTGTGCAATCTGCCTAACTCGATCCAGCCGAGAGCTCCCCCTTTGATCTCGAGCTCACCGTCCCTCTTCGTCGCTGCGATTTGATCACCGCCCTCGAAAACGGCGCCCTTGAGACCTTGCCTGCAATCAGCGAATCCCGGCACGGAACTCCCAAAACCAATCCCGCCGACCCCGATCAAGTCGTGGCCAAACTTCGTGTCCTCGTCGCCGAAGATCACCCGGTCAATCGAGAGGTGATTCATACCATGTTGAGCCAACACGGCATCACCGCTGATTTCGCCGAAAATGGCCGCATCGCCATCGATTGCCTCGAAGCCAACCGCTACGACTTGCTCCTGCTCGACATTCAAATGCCAATCCTCAATGGGTTTGGAGTTGCCAGTTGGGTCCGCTCTCATTGGCCCCACCGCTGGCCTCCCCCTCGGCTCGTCGCCGTCACCGCCAACGCCACTCACGGGTCTTGCCGCCGGCATGGACGACTATATCGTTAACCCTCTCAGTTTCGGAGACCTGACTGATTTGATTGAAGGAATCCGTGATCTTCCCCGCAATGAACGCCCGACACCTCTTGATTCTCCCACCGTTTCTACCATGGTCTTTTGTTTTAGGAATGGGAACGGATGGCGCGCAGGAAGATATGCGTGGAATGTTGGCAGGATTCGAAGACGTGCGGCAGGGGCCGCTCGGGCCAGTGTTGGGCGCAGACGCGCAGCAGGACGCTGCGCAAGAGGGCGAGGTTGGCCAGGGCGTTGACGTTGCGGGTACGCGAGTGGTCTTCGCGCCAGCAGGCGTCGCGGCGCCAGTGGTTGCGGATCTCCACTCCGCCCCAGTGCCCGCGGATCAAGGCGAGCATTTGCGCAGGGCTGCGTTCTGCGGGTGCCAGACATGCTGGCGTAGGCGCGTTGCTCGCAACTTTCGGTGAGGTCGCGTTTTCGTACCGTGGTTTTGTCCACGAGCACCAGGCTGTGCAGCCCGGGGTAGTCGGCTTGCGAGGGCGTGGCCACCACCACGGACACCCGCCAGGTGGTCACGCGGCCCCGACTCGGATCGGTCAGCTCAAAAAAGGGGGGTGGAACGGTCCGGGCGCGCTGGACCAGCGCGCTCAGCTGAGGTTGGTTGCCTTTGATCTGGAGCACATACTCGCCGCCTTTTTCCACGATGGTGCGGGCCTGCTCGCGGGTGGCGTGCAAGGCGTCGCCGGTGTGACGATCTGCTCGTCCAACGACGCGGCGGCCAACACCTCACCGGCGCGGGCCTGTTCACTGCGCGGGGTGTTTTCCTTTTGATCGACGATGGCCAGGGCGACCGGCGCGCCGGTGTCGGCCTCGACCAGGCTGAGCACCCCGACCGCGTCGCGGATAAACTTTCCGGCCAGGGCGAGCGCTCCGGGCAGGGCACCGGCGTGGACTGTGAGCCAGCGGTTGAGGGCCTGGGCAAAGGCCTCCGGATCGAGCCGGGTGAGCACGTCGTAAAACACGCTGTAACTGGGGGCCAGGCGGACCTTTTTGCCGGCCTCACGGGGCAGGGCCAGGGCGAAGCGCTGGTCTTGGTCGAGCAGGTTGGCCATACGAGCGATCGACGCGATGTCGCGTCGGCCGGCCAGCAGCGCGAGCGCCACGATGCCAAGAACCGGACCGATCTTGAAGCGGGTGTTTTTGGCGCGCGGATCGGGCACGCCGCACAGGGCCTCCAACAGAGAGGGCAACTGGCCGTTTTTGAGCGGCAGGGTGCCGGTGCGCGCGCGGCGCAGTCCCGCCCGGCAGTCCTCGGGCAAAGCGGGGTCGGGGGCGCTCAGCAGGGCCTTGGCCGAGGGGTGCAAGGGCCGCAGCAGCCACAGGTGCTTGGGTTTGCCGTGCTCGCGGTAAAAGTCGCCTCGGTGCCGTTCGTAACCCTGACTGGTCCCGACCGGCTCCCATGCGGAGGCCTTGTCGCACGTGCCTTGGTAAGGCCTCCGGGTCGGTGAAGGTCTCGGCTAGCAGCGGCCGATAGCCGAAGCGTTCCGGCCAATGGCCCGGCAACGTGCGCACCGCCGCCGCGAGCACCTGGGAGGCGAAATTGGGCTCCTCCTCCGCGCTTGGTGAGCAGTAGAAAGCGGCGGTTTTGCACCACCAGGGAAAGCCGCTCGACCCGGCGGGTCGCATCCCAGCCCACCCACCGGTCCCGGTCCTGGAGCGCGTAGCAGGCCGGACCCCACGCCAGCAGCGCCACACCGCCCGCCCCCCTCTTTCGACAATCTGGCGCAGGTAATCGCCCACCGGATGCCCGGATCCCAAGTAGTGCCGCTCGTGCAGCTGCGCGTCGAACCACTCCTGCTCGGCCGCAGTGGCCATGCGCACCTCCACGTTTCGATCCCAGTGCTTCTGCTCCGGGTTTGCGTTCGTCGCTTCCCTTTCCGTTTTACCTTTAGATTTCATCTCACTGCAACAGATCGAAAATCGGCCAAATGGTTTAGCTCAAAGTTACCCCGCTGACCTTCAATCACTTCACCCGTCACGGGAAAAGACCATGCGGCGGAGACCCGAACTTCGCGTTGGAAAGCCGGTCCATACCAACGGAAACGGTCCGGGCGGCGCTTGAGAGACGAAGGTGTTGGGAACGGTCCCCCTCATCAGTATTTTGCGTGGAGCTAGACCAACCCAGACGGGGTATGCTGACAAAGGCGGAACAGACCATTCTGAGTCCTTATCCCGATGCTAGTTGATGCTGACCACGATTCTGTTGGTCTAGACGCGAGGGATTAATACGGGAGAACTTTGGAGGCGCGTCGAGATGGGGTTAGTTGCCAGTAGCTTTCCCACCGGTAATCAAATTCGTTCGGAACTATGGCGGATAGCCCGCCGGCTGGGTAGCAGGTCATTTCGCCTATTCTAATCTCGCCGTTGATTAAATACAGATCCACTCGCAGGTGATCGAATCCGGCTGCCAATTGCTCGGCGAGGGAACGCATCTCATCAAATCGCTCAGGGCGCGGCCCGTTCAGAACGCGAGATGTGGTGTGATAATGGGTCACAGGCAAAGGGGTCCAATTAGGAGCCCTCAGTTCGCGTCGATGAGAGGTTCCTCGATCGATGTCGATCTGCACAAATTCACATCGGTCATGAAAAACGAAAAACTTGTAGTCGGTCGGGAATGCATTTCCGGGCTCCTTGAGCAAGGGTTCCACGATGATCTTTGGCCGCATGTTCGCGTAGGCCCATTCGTAATTGGAGGCGCCGTATGCGCTTCCGCGAAAGGCGTCCAGCCGTTTCCCCCGGGTCTGCTCGTGGGGGGGAGGATCCCTGACGGATCACGATATTTGAACCGCAGCCATCGCTAATCTTGATCACGAACTCGGGGGGGCAAGTCAGACCAAGTTATCTCGTTCCAGTTATCGGCTGTTAGGATTAGCGGGGTGAGATATTCTCTGGCGGCAGTTTCACCCAATCGATCCTTCACCCATGCCCGCATGGCAAATTTATCTCCGACTCCGGGAAATAGCGAATTTCGGTCATAGAGCTTCCGCTACTGTATTTTTCTCTGAAGGTCCGTGGGTTCCGGAGGTTGAGTGGATAACCGTGTATCGACATGAATTTTCGTTTCAGGTCGCGAAAGGCGGTCAGTTTTCCCACCGTCACGTAAAGGTGAAACTCCAGTAACTTCCTTAGCTTAATGCTCTTGGCATCGAATTTAAGATTCTGGAGTAGCGATGGTTTCGGCATCCGCTCTGTTCAAATCATAGAAGGACAGGGGGGGATCCACCGGAATGCATTGATTGGTTGCCAGTTTGGCCGACGTAAGCGGGGCTTCTGATGGTGATCATCGGGGATGGCATCGGCTAACGCGGATGCCCATGTTGGAGAAATGAGCCATCGTCCTACGCGGGGCTACGGCTTGCTTTCGATGGGGGAGCGCCTTCGCATGGAAAAATGTTGAATCGGATTGTAGTCTGGAAACGCGAAATACAGGGCGGGCTGGTCGCGTTGGGGGCGTTGTTGACTCGGTATCAGACGGCGACCAAGATACCGGTCTTGGGCATGACGAAGCAAGAACCCGTGCAGAAACCATCAAGGAGGTTAAGACGGAGATTCCCAAGTATGAGGACCTCCCCAAAGACCTCGATGCGGGATCGGAGACGACTACGTACAATCGGGAATCAAGAGGTGAAGTGAAAAGTAGCGTGAGGCCGGGCACCCCTGTGCTGCGACATGGCGATGAAATCGTGGTAGCGGGAAAGATGTTTCGCACGGGCCCCCCCGCGGTATTGTGTGGTTGGACGAAGGGGGGTATGATGAGTATCGGATCGAACGGCGATTCAGTGAATGGGAGCGGGCGGGCTGGGCGGAGAGCAAGGCTGATAATCCGGCGCTGGATACGCCTAATCGTTATGGAGTGCGGCGATCGGTTTTGCGTGATGCTGAAGCGGAGCGGGTGCGTGGAGGCGGGTGGGATTTACCGTTGCTGCAGCGAGTCGTTGACCAATTCGTGCTGCATTATGACGCGAGTGGTACGAGTCGGCGGTGTTTCGCGCGGCTGCACGATGATCGGGGACTGAGTGTTCATTGCATGTTGGATCTAGACGGCACAATCTACCAGACGCTGGATTTGAAAGAACGGGCCTGGCACACGACGCATGCGAATAGTCGTTCGAGCGGGATTGAGATCTCGAACATTGGGGCCTACCCGGATGCGAAGGCCGAGCGGTTGCGGGAATGGTATACCACGGACCGGCATGGGCAAACCACGATGATCATCCCAGCCGACGCCAAGGATGCATTTATGCGCACCACAGGTTTCGTCGCTCGGCCAGATCGTAGTGAGCCGGTTTGTGGGTTGATCCATGGTGAGGAGTTTCACCAATTCGATTTTACGCCGGAGCAATACGAGGCTTTGATCAAACTTACGGCGACTCTCGGAGCGGTGTTTCACGGAGATTGAGATGGATTACCCGAGGGATGGGCAGGGTCGGTTGCGCAACGAGGTGTTGTCGGCGACGGAGTGGGCGAGGTTCAAAGGAATTTTAGGGCACTACCACGTCCAAGCGAACAAGATCGACCCCGGAGCTGCTCTGCAATGGGAGCGGGTGCTGAGTGGAGCGCGGGCTTTGCTGGCGCGGGAGGCGGTCGAAGTGCGGCCGGTTCCATCCAAGGCGGGGGGCGATGCTGAAGCGAAGGAAGAAAGTGGATCGAAGGACGCCGAGGATGCGGTCGATGGTGCAACGAATCTGAGGGCTGGAGAGTCGGGCGGAAGTCGAGACTCTTAAAAATCTTGTTAACGTAGAGTTGAGCTGCCGCCTGTTATCGCCATTCATCGTGTTTAAGCCTCAATGGGCAGCTTCGCTTGGATTTTGAATATTCCCCTATGCACCCGGTAAATCTGATTTTGAACCGACTGATTCGGTCCTGCGTGCTAGCGGGGCTTTTACTGGCTCTGGCGAGTAGCATGGCGCGAGCCAGGTTGATTGAAAAGAAGGTGATCCTCGCGCCCGTGTTCACGATTGATAAGATTCACCGATCAATGATGGGCCCTTCGGCGATGCAGGAGTTCAGCCTCACGACAACGGATGAACCGGAGTTGTTATGGATGGTGAGTTTTCGAGCGGAGATGGTGAACGCGGATGGGACGGAGCTCCTCCCGCAGGAGTACATGTGTCACAGCAACTTGGATATCGATATCGCCGCTTACCGGCAGTTAATGGAGTGGGAGAAGGTGGCGTCGCCAAGATTGTTCACCTTGTCTCAAGGGCAGTTTGAAGTGAAGTTTCCGGCCGGATTCGGGATCCCGTTGGTGTCCTGGCAGCCATTGACGTTGAACAGCCAGGTGCTGAATGTAAATGAACCTGAAATCAACCAAAGGGTGAGGCATCGAATCACGATTGAATTTGTGAGAGACAGGAATCTGACCGAACCGATGACGCCATTGTTTATGAGTGCGGCGCAGGCGATGGTTTTGGTGGAAGGGGACGGGGGATATTGGGGAATTGACGATGCGAACCCCGCGAAACACGGCGAGGCTTGCGCGATCGGGACTTCGGCGTCGCAGGCGGGGAATACGGATCAGTTTGGCCAGCAATTTTCGGCGCACTGGGTGGTACCTCCCGGCGAGCATGTTTACCACTCGTTGGCGACCAACTGGCTGAGTCTACCGTTCGATACGACGGCTCATTATGTGGCGGTCCATCTGCATCCGTTTGACGAGTACATTGAGTTGGTGGACTTAACGGAGGGGAGGACCGTTTTTCGGAGTGAGGCGACAAACCGGAGCACGGGAATCGGGCTGGAGGAAGTGGAATTTTTCGCGAATGCGGATGGGATACCGCTTTGGCAGGATCACGAATATCAGGTTAAAACACTCTACAATAACCCGACCGCGGTGGTCCAAGACTCCATGGCGGTGATGTATTTTTACTTGAAGGATCAGGAGTTTCAGAAACCGACGCGCGAGCAAATGTTGACTCGGTTGAACGAGGATCCGGCATTGCGGTATCAGAAGTGGAGCCGTGGTCCAGTGGCGGAGACTGCGGTGATCGGCTCCGGGGACCCAGAAGATGTGAACTCAAACGGTGGTGTCTCAAGATGATGAGCCGGCGGAGAGAAGAACCCGATGGTACTCCGCTTTCAACGAAGTTTGCCATTTAGACAGACAGGCGCGCACAGAGGCCACATACGGGGATTGGTGGCGCATTGCGCCAGGGCGTCGCCCCCCCACCTCAGGTGCGTCCCTTTTCCTGGTCCTAACGTCCCTTCTTCGGTCCTAGCGGACCTTCGTCGAACCACAGGGGTTCTCATCCACCTCCTGGTTGGAGATTGGTGAGGAGCGTATACCCAAAACGCCTCCTAGTGTGCTGAGAGTTAATGAACTATACTGAATGAAGGGATGCGGCGGTGCGGGCGCGGTGGATTTTCTCCAGGATGGCGGAGCCTTCGGCCTTCCAAGTGTAGCGGGTGGGTTCGAGGTCGCGTGCGACCATGTAGGTTTCGATGGCGTTGGTAAGGTCTCGAACGCTGGTGAAGCTGCCATCGCGGATACAATCGACGGTGAGGTCGCGGAAGAAGCGCTCCACTAGATTCAACCAGGAAGAGGATGTTGGAGTGCAGTGCGATGCGCTCGACGCCATGGGCTTTGGCATGGCGCTGATGGCGCCACTTTATCCAGCTCTTCACTTTGGCGTGCTTGTGGGTGGCGTAGTTGTCGATGATCAGATGCAGGACCAAGCCGTCGGGTGCCTGCGCATCGATGTGCTGGAGGAAACCGAGCCATTCGCGGTGGGTATGCCGAGAGGCGGTGCGTCGCATGATTTTGCCGTCCAGATAGCCGAGGGCGGCGAATAGCGTGACCGTGCCGTGGCGGGTGTAATCGTGGGTGGCGGTTGTGATGTGCCCGATACCCCATGGCAGGCCCGGCTGGGTGCGCTCAAGCGCCTGGCACTGGCTTTTCTCGTCGCAACACAGCACCAAGGCCCGATCGGGCGGATTCAGATACAAGCCGATGACATCCCAAAACTTGGCCTCAAAGTTCCGGTCACGCGACAACTTGAACATTCGTCGCAAATGGGGCTTCAGGTCATTGGCCCGCCACAGACGCTGCACGGTGTGGGCCGACCACCCCCTTGGCCTTGGCCATCGCCCGTGAGGACCAGCGGGTGCGCCCGGCCGGGGGTTGCGTGACCTCAGTGACGATCTGAGCGCGCATCGCCACATCCACACTCGACTTCCTGCCCGAACGTCTCGCTTCGGTCCATCCAGCCAACCCTGCCTCACGAAATCGCTTTTCCCACTTCGCCACCACCGGACGATTCACTCCGATCTAAGTAGCCACCGGCTCCTGGCTTTTCCCTTCGGCCCGCAACAACACGATGCGCGCCCGCCTGACCTCCCGTTGCGGCGTGGTCGGGCGTTTGATCATCTGTTCAAGTTCTTGATGCTGCGCGGCATCAATGATTAGCGGATTAACAGGGCGGGCCATGCACCCATCCTGCACTACTATTTTTATTTTGTGTAGCTAATTAACTCCCACTATACTAGTGGCTGGAATGGCGTTTGTAAGATGGTGGTGGGAGGTGGATTCGAACCACCGTAGAGCAATGCTCAGCAGATTTACAGTCTGCCCTCGTTGGCCACTTGAGTATCCCACCGAAGGAACGGCGTAGTTCATGGTGGCGGCCGCAAAGTTCAAGGGATTTTTTCGCCTTCGAGTAAACTAACTCATTATTCCTTATAGGATGCCCGCGTCACGGAAGCTGTAGTGGCCGAGTCCGACGGGGTCGGTGCCGGTGCTTCCGATGATGATGTGATCGAGTAACTCGATATCCACAGTGCGGGAAGCTTCACGTAGCAAGCGGGTTACACGAATATAGGCCGCACTGGGAGCAGGATCCCCACTGGGGTGATTGTGGACGCAGACGACGGCGGAGGCGGCTTCTTTGATGGCTTCACGAAATACTTCCCGCGGGTGGACCAAAGTGCTGCCAGCGGTGCCCGAGGTGACTTCCACGCGGCGTATGAGGCGATTCTTACGGTTTAGGCAGAGTACCCAGAATTTTTAGCCCGCGAGACCGAGGGTTTGAGGGCGGCAAAAGCGGGCGATTTCAGCAGGATTGTCCAAGATGGGGGGCGCTGAGTCTTCACAGGCCAGGATTCGACGGGCGACTTCCATGACCGTGACGAGCTGCAGTCCCTTGATGCGCCCGATACCTTTGTGGCGGGTAAAGTCTTTTTCGCTCCAACCGATGAGGTCGGCCAAGGATCCGGAAGCGGCGATCAGTTTCTCGGCGACAGCGAACACGTCGTGACCTTGGGTGCCGTTGCGCAGGAGCATGGCCAGCAATTCGGTGTCGCTGAGTGCGCGGGGCCCGGAGCGTTCGAGTCGTTCTTGCGGGCGTTCGCCTGCGGCCATTTCGAGCAGGCGACTGGGAGAGTAGATACTTTCGGCCATTCGTTTCGAGCCCTGAAACGGTGGCTGGGGGGCAATTCTTTCAAAAAGAACGCCCGCCTGATTAAGGGCGGGCGAAAACTTGCTGGGAACGGGAAAGTCGCGGCTATTCGCCGTGGGTGGCACGGGTAGCGGTTTCGCCTTCACCGTCGTCGGATTGACCAATTGGGTCACCGGGTTTCAAGGTCTTCATGAACGCCATCAAGTCCCGCATTTCAGAGCGTTTCAGTACGAGGCCGAAGATGGGAGGCATGCTCGACGGGGCGGCCGCTCGGTCGAGCACTTTGGCCGGATCGATTTCCTGTTTGGTGCCGGCGGCATCCCAGATGACTATTTTTTCGGGGGTTTCTTCGGCGATGGTGCCGGCGAAATAACCGCCGTCTGATAGCGTGAATGCCACGACGTCGAAGCCTGGAGCGATGGCGGCATTGGGATCGATTATGGATTCGCGGATATACTCGGAGGAGGTGCGCTCCGCGATATCGCTCAGATCCGGTCCCGCTTCACCGCCTTCACCGTTGGCTTTGTGGCAGTGGGTGCACGCGAGGACGGGATGTTGGTTGAACAGGCGCCACCCCTTGCGGGCGTCACCGCCTTCGAGCGCACCGCGGTAGGGGGCTAAGGTGTCGCCGTGGACGGTCCAATGCGCTTGTAGATCCGCGAAGGCGGTTTGCACCACGGGAAATTCCGAGGCTTCGGCGGCGTCGAGAAGTTCCACTTGGGCGAGATAGGGCACTTCGCCGGCAAGGAGGCGTTTGAGTCCGGCGGCGAGCAGATCGGCGGCGGCCGGATCGGCAAGGTCGGCGATGGCGGTGAACGAGGCTTGTTGTTCGGCGGCGGAGCCGGTTTCAGCCATGAGAGTGAGAATGGGCAGGGCTTGTTTGGGAGAAAGTCGCGCCAGAATGGGGAGTGTAGCCATTCGCAGCTCGGGTGCGTTGGAAGCGCCGGCCAAAGCGACCGCTTCGAGTAACTTGGGATCGTCGAAGTCGCTGAGGACGCCGAGGGCTTCGGCGCGAACTTCGCCATCCTCCGATGGGTCGGACATTAGGGCGAGAATGCGGGGTGAAGCTGCGGTAAACTTGAACTCCTCAACGGCGCGTAATACGGCGCGCTTCACGCTGCGAGTGGAGTCGGTCAAAAGGGAGGCAAGGTGGGCGTCCAGCGCAGCGAGGACAGGTTGCGCGTCGCGGACCGGGAGAGGGCGGTAGACGCCGACGAGGCGATCGCGATCAAAGGGTTCAGCCCAAGTCGACAACTGGTGGAGCGCTTCCTCCCGCAAGTCGGAGGAAACGCCGGGATTCGCGGCAAAGGCGGCGAGAGCGACGGCGTCTTGCGGTCGACCGAGGCGATGGCGGGCGTTTATGAGCCGGTGTTGCAGGGGAATGTCTTCCCGATCCCCGGAGCGCGGCGAGGGCAGGCAATGCGTCATTGATTGGGGCGTCATTGATGGCGAGAGCGGCTTCGCGCACCAGGTAAGGGTCGCGGTCCAGCAGGAAGCTGCTGATCTGGGCGTCTTGCAGGAGACGGTAGGCCAGAATAACATCGAGTCGCACAGCGGGAGATTCGTCGGACTCGGCGAGGGCCAGCGCGGCGCGGTTGTGGAGACGAGACAGGGCGTAAGATGCGGCATGGCGAATGGCCGGGTCGGAATCGGCGTTGCGACGCAGGAGTTCCAGCAGGGCAGGGGCCGCTTCAGGATTGTCCAGTTTACCGAGGGATTGGGCGGCAAAGAAGCGCACGCGAGGCTCCTCGTCGGAAAGGAGTTTTATGAGGGTCGCATAGTGCGATGTATCATGGTGGTCACCGGCGAGTTTGGCCGCTTGAGCGCGGACTTCGGAGTCGGTATCAACCAAGGTCGTGGTCAGGACCGCCAGGGCGTTGGCGTTGGATTTGGCCCAGGCCCCAGAGTGCATGGATGCGGGCCAAGGTGGAGGCGGAGACATTGGTGGCGAGTTGGCTCAAGCCGGAAATGTTGGCGGCTCCGCGGTCGGCGAGTTCGAATTGGAATTCTGTGCGGATACGTTGATCGCGGTGGCAGAGGAGAGCGATCAGGTCGTCGTCGCTGGCGGCAGCGATGCCACCGGCGATCAGGGACTCGACTTGGGCGAAGAGTTCGACTTCGGATGCGGGACGCTCTTTAGGGGAGAGTGAATACACGCGGCCCATGTTGGATTTGGGCCAGCCCACCACCCAGTCGACGAAGTAAAATTTACCGTTCGGGGCGAACGTGACATCGGTCGGCAGCATGCCCCAGACGAAGGGTTCGCTGGACTCGACCTTGTAAGACGCGCCGGACGGGGCGAGCTTGTAGGACTGGACGCCGGAGCGAGCGATACTGCCCTTGAAGTGGGTGATGAACAGAGTCTGGTCGAATGCCGATGTGAGGCCGGTGCCCGGGTAGTAGGTGATGCCGGATGGGCCGTCTTCGATATTGGCCACGGGAGGCAGGATGTAGGCGGGGCGGCCGGGGAAATCGGGTTTCCAGAGACCGTCGCTCATCCAGGGACCGGCGCGGCCGAGGGGGGCGAATTGGTAACCGATATGCCATCCGGAGTCGCTGCCTTCGAGAACGTGCACAAGCCGCTCGAGATCCCCATTGTCACAATCATTGTCACCAGTGAGCAAGTCGCCGTATTCGTTGAAGGCGAGCTCTTGCGGATTTCGGAGGCTGGATCCGACGAGTTCGAATTCAGGGCCGTCGGGGTTGGCTCGAAAGACCGCACCCTGGTTAACGAGTTTGACCGTGTGTCCATCGGGGCTCGTGACGTTGGTGGCGCGGTCGCCGATGGAAAAGTAGAGTTTGCCGTCCGGGCCGAAAATCAGTCCGTGCAAATCGTGGCCGATAAACCCAAAACGGATACCGAAGCCGCGCAGGAGGTCGTGTCGATTCGTGGCGGTGGTGCCGGTGGGATCGGTGTCGAACTGCCAGAGGCTGGGAATGTTGGTGAACCAGACCTTGCCCTTCGAGCAAGCACGCCGGACGCGATGCCGTCGAGTTTGGTGTTAAATCCATCGGCGAAGACTCGACTATCGTCGGCGACGCCATCGCCATCCGTATTTTGGACCAGCCGAACAACTTCGGTTTCGAGTGCAAGTTGTTCGGCTTGTTCGCCAAAAACGATATCGATCAATTCGGCGCGATCTTCGATGGACTGGCTGGCGAGCTCGAATTCGAGAATGTCCATGTAGCCGCGGATATCGAGGACACTGCTACGGTAGCGATGAGTTTCCGAAACGAAGAAACGACCCTGCTCGTCAAAGTCGAATGAGACGGGATTCGAAAGCATCGGCTCGGCGGCCCATAGTTTGATCTCAAAATCCTGATTCGTGCTGAATCCGGAGATGGCGCGTTCGCCGGCGGGGGAAGCCGGAGTCATGACCGGCTCGGACAAGCGTTGTTCGCCCGGATCGAGGTCCAGTTGAGGATAGGGAGGGAGGACGGCTGGGGCGATGGGGGCACCACAGAGCAGGAGGGTGGTTGCCGCAGTCCAGCACTGAGTGCACAGGCTGAGAGGGAGTGGTTTTAGGCGGAGATACAAGGTCTCGACACCGCAATAGGTCTTTGCAGCCAAGCAGGTTGGCTTAAATAATAAGCGTGAGTTTGAGCGCGATACACATCAATTATTGACGAATAGATACCGTAAGTCAATGCTATGCCACAAAATGCAATTCGAGGCCGTATGGGTTCCCGTCGAGTCAATCTCAGGTGGGATTGAGGGGGTCAGACCGTGCAGAGTTTTATCGCCCGCTTCAGTGCGGCGAGAGGATCGGCCTCCGTGGGTACAAATTATTGGCCGACGAAACCCGTGTAGCCGGTTTCGGCGATGGCACGCATGACGGCTTTGTAGTCGATTTCCTGAAATTTGCCATCGAGCTCGTTGCGACCCGGATTACCTCCGGTGTGATAGTGGCCGATCCACTTCTGATGATCGCGGATGGTGCGGATCATATCCCCCTCCATGATCTGCATGTGGTAGATATCGTAGAGTAGTTTGAAGTGCGCGGAGCCGACTTTTTCGCAAAGTTGCACGCCCCACGGGGTACGATCGCATTGTAATCGACGTGGTTAACCTTGGAGCTTTGAGCAGTTCCATGCAAAGGGTGACCCCGTGTTTCTCGACGATGGGGACAATCAGATCGAGACCTTCGGCGCCAATTTCCAAGCCCTCGGCGTCGGACAAGCCCCGACGGTTGCCGGAAAACACGATCATGTTCGTCTGGCCGACGGCGGCCATGAGCGGGATTTTTTTCGCCATAAACGCCTCGATCTAGGCGTGGTGCTTGCGCTCGTTGAGGCCGTCAACGATGCCTCCGGGCACCCCCCAGACCATGCCACAGTCGAGGCCATGGCGGGCGAGAACAGGCAGTTCCTCGACGCTGACGAGCTCGATGGAATCGAGTCCGAGATCCTTAGCGGCGGCGGCGAAATCCTCGAGCGAAATGTCGCGGTAGCACCATTTACAGGCGGAATGTTTGTATTTGCCCATGAGCGGCTCGGATGGGGCGGTAGCTGCGACGCTACGAGCGGAAGGGAGGCGGCCAAGGCGGAGCCTGTCGCGAGATTTTTAAGGACAGAACGACGGGTAATAGGGTTACTCACGACGGGAAATTGTTACGCGTCAGAAGGGGACGCCAGCATGGCTTTCGGCAAACGGTCTGTCTGCCCGAACGCGGGGCTGACTTTGACGCACACAAAGAAACCCGGAAAGCGGGGCTCTTTTGACCATGGTCTTTTGTTTTAGGAATGGGAACGGATGGCGCGCAGGGAGATATGCGTGGAATGTTGGCAGAATTCGAAGACGTGCGGCAGGGGCCGCTCGGGCCAGTGTTGGGCGCAGACGCGCAGCAGGACGCTGCGCAAGAGGGCGAGGCTGGCCAGAGGGCGTTGACGTTGCGGGTACGCGAGTGGTCTTCGCGCCAGCAGGCGTCGCGGCGCCAGTGGTTGCGGATCTCCCTCCGCCCCAGTGCCCGCGGATCAAGGCGAGCATTTGCGCAGGGCTGCGTTCTGCGGGTGCCAGGCTGCTGGCGGAGGCGCGTTGCTCGCAACTTTCGGTGAGGTCGCGTTTTCGCACCGTGGTTTTGTCCACGAGCACCAGGCTGCGCAGCCCGGGGTAGTCGGCTTGCGAGGGCGTGGCCACCACCACGGACACCCGCCAGGTGGTCACGCGGCCCCGACTCGGATCGGTCAGCTCAAAAAAGGGGGGTGGAACGGTCCGGGCGCGCTGGACCAGCGCGCTCAGCTGGGGTTGGTTGCCTTTGATCTGGAGCACATACTCGCCGCCTTTTCCCACGATGGTGCGGGCCTGCTCGCGGGTGGCGTGCAAGGCGTCGCCGGTGTGACGATCTGCTCGTCCAACGACGCGGCGGCCAACACCTCACCGGCGCGGGCCTGTTCACCGCGCGGGGGGGGTTCTTTTTGATCGACGATGGCCAGGGCAACCGGCGCGCCGGTGTAGGCCTCGACCAGGCTAAGCACCCCGACCGCGTCGCGGATAAACTTTCCGTCCAGGGCGAGCGCTCCGGGCAGGGCACCGGCGTGGGCTGTGAGCCAGCGGTTGTGAGGGCCTGGGCCAAGGCCTCCGGATCGAGCCGGGTGAGCACGTCGTAAAACACGCTGTAACTGGGGGCCAGGCGGACCTTTGTGCCGGCCTCACGGGGCAGGGCCAGGGCGAAGTGCTGGTCTTGGTCGAGCAGGTTGGCCATACGAGCGATCGACGCGATGTCGCGCCGGCCGGCCGGCAGCGCGAGCGCCACGATGCCAAGAACCGGACCGATCTTGAAGCGGGTGTTTTTGGCGCGCGGATCGGGCACGCCGCACAGGGCCTCCAACAGAGAGGGCAACTGGCCGTTTTTGAGCGGCAGGGTGCCGGTGGGCGCGCGGCGCAGTCCCGCCCGGCAGTCCTCGGGCAAAGCGGGGTCGGGGGCGCTCAGCAGGGCCTTGGCCGAGGGGTGCAGGGGCCGCAGCAGCCACAGGTGCTATGGGTTGGCCGTGCTCGCGGTAAAAGTCGCCTCGGTGCCGTTCGTAACCCTGGCTGGTCCCGACGGGCTCCCACGCGGAGGCCTTGTAGCACGTGCCTTGGTAGGCCTCCGGGTCGGTGAAGGTCTTCGGGCTAGCAGCGGCCGATAGCCGAAGCGTTCCTGCCAATGGCCCGGCAACGTGCGCACGGCCGCCGCGAGCACCTGGGAGGCGAAATTGGGCTCCTTGCCGTGCTTGGTGAGCAGTAGAAAGCGGCGGTTTTGCACCACCAGGGAAAGCCGCTCGACCCGGCGGGTCGCATCCCAGCCCACCCACCGGTCCCGGTCCTGGAGCGCGTAGCAGGCCGGACCCCACGCCAGCAGCGCCCCACCGCCCGCACCCCTCTTTCGACAATCTGGCGCAGGTAATCGCCCACCGGATGCCCGGATCCCAAGTAGTGCCGCTCGTGCAGCTGCGCGTCGAACCACTCCTGCTCGGCCGCAGTGGCCATGCGCACCTCCACGTTTCGATCCCAGTGCTTCTGCTCCGGGTTTGCGTTCGTCGCTTCCCTTTCCGTTTCACCTTTAGATTTCAACCCGCTGCAACAGATCGAAAATCGTCAAAATGGTCTAGCTCAAAGTTACACCGCTGACCTTCAATCACTTCACCCGTCACGGGAAAAGACCATGCCTGTTTTGGAGCAACCTCTTCGAATTAGGCCGCAATATCCGCTCCGGCACGTTTGACTTCTTTTTGGCTCAATCCGGCAACCTTCTGTTCATGGTTTCCACCCGGAAAATCGACCTCGACAGTATCCTCAATGTCGTCGTGGCCGCCGCAGTGATCGGCTACTCCATGCATGAGCTGAATCTTGCGCCCAGCCTGTTTGATTACCTCACCTACGGGGTGTTTGTCGGGTGCGGAGTCATGGTGAGCTACTCCCTGCTTCTACTCATCTCTTCCGTGAGTTTTTGGACCATTGGCAGCCAAGGCATGGAAGGCGGCTACTGCACTTTGTTCGAATTTTCCCGCCTGCCTCGAGAAGCCTTCAGCGGCGTTTCCAATGTCGTTTTCGTGTGGATACTTCCAACCGTCGTCATCTCCAACGCCCCCGCCCTCACCTTTATCTCGGGTTTGCAGCCCGGCTACACGCTCTGGCTGCTCGGCACCACCGCTGCTTGGTTCGCTCTGAGCGTGTTTGTTTTCCACCGAGGCCTGCGCCGCTACGCCAGCGCGTCTTCGTAGCCGCTCGGGTCCACGATTGCCGCCCCGCTCTTGCGCCTTTACGCGCCGCCGCATTGGGTGTGCCCTTACCGACAGCCTCCATGTCCTCGTCCACCGATCAACTTCAGGACCGGATCAATTACCGCTTTAATGATCCTCAACTCCTCCGGCTTGCCCTGACTCACCCGTCGTGGCTTCAGCAGGATGCCGATTGCACGGAAAGTAACCAACGCCTCGAGTTTCTTGGCGACGCGGTTCTCCAAATGGTCCTCACCGAAGCCCTCTTCCAACTCTACCCCGACGACCGCGAAGGCGCTCTGAGCCAAAGACGCGTCGCCATTTCCAATGGTCACTTCCTGGCCCAAATTGCCCGCGAAATCGATCTCGCCGATCATCTCTTGATTGCCGCCAGCGAAGAATCCATGGGCGGGCGTCACCGCCCCGCCGCGCTCGAAGACGCTTTCGAAGCTCTTATCGGGGCCATTTACTCGGATAGTGATTTCACCTCTGTGCGCCAGGTCGTCCTCCAGCTTTACGGAGACCTGTCCTCTCGTCTGACACAAGTAATTCCGACCGAGAATCCCAAAGGGCGGCTGCAGGAACGCGTGCACCCCCAATTCGGCAACAACGCTTTGCGCTATGAGGTGTCCCATATCTCCGGCGAAGACCACGCTCGCGAATACGAGGCCCAGGTTTTTCTGAAGGAAAACTACCTCGGTGCCGGGCGCGGCACATCTAAAAAGGCCGCCGAAGCCGCCGCCGCCCGCACCGCCCTCGCCAGCGCCTTGGTGCCTCCCGCCACCGATAGCTAAGTCTCCTCACGACTTCCTATTTGTCCTGTCCATGCCCACGGCCCGTCTCAAAATCCAATACACCGGCGTCTGTCCTCCCGCTCGGGGCGCCGTCATGGGCCAACTCCTGCAGGCTTCCTCCGCCCCCGTTTGGCTGGTCGTTGCCCCCGACCTGAAACTCGCTGAACAACTCGCCGAAGACATCGGGTTCTTCGCCCTCACCAGCGGACACCCCCGAAGTCCCGATATTCTCGTTCTGCCCGAATCGATGCCCACTCAGGGCGATATGCGCGAGGCCTTCGCCGCTTCGGCCGACCGCACCACGGTGCTGTCTCGTCTGCGCGCGACTCGCCAAACGACTAAACTCTCCTCTCCCAAGGTCGGTCCATTGGTCATCGTGACCTTCCCTGCTGCCTTGGTTCAATCGGTGCCGGCCCTCGAATCATTCGCCCAAAACGAACTCGAACTTTAAACCCGGCTCGTCACTGGGCTTCGATGCCCTGTTGCACACACTCCACGCCCTCGACTACGACTTGGAGCCGCTTTGCGAGTCGCCCGGCCACTACGCCGTGCGGGGAGGACTCATCGATATCTATCCCAATCACCGCCAACGAACCGTTTCGCCTCGATTTCTTTGGCGACGAACTCGAGGAAATACGTGCCTTTGACCCGGTCACCCAACGCGCCGGAGTCACCGTCCCTTCCATTACGCTCAGCGCCTCTCCTCGGCTGAAATTTGATCCCGCTCGGACCGGACTCGCCGATTACCTCTCCGCCGCGACTCAATGCGTCTTTGTCGAACCGCCCCAACTCGAGGAGCGTTGCAGCGCCCTGGCTGCCGACGACGCTACCGTCATTCAGCCCGTTTTGCAGGCCGTGCGCCAACGGTCTTCCTGCCACATCGCGTTGCAGGATATCGACGAAGCCTCCTTCTGGGGTTCGAAGGCGATGGCATCGAGGAGCATCTTTGGAACTCCGAGTGTCTCGTCCATTACCGCCGTTCCCCCGGTGAAGGCCTCGTCGCCCAGGATCGCCTCTACGCCGAAGCCGAAGCTCGGCTCGACTTTCTCGAGCAACTACTGACCTGGCAAAAAGAGGGATACTCCATTCATCTGGTCACCGCCAAATCAGGCGAAGAACAACGCACCCAGGAACTATTCGCCGAGGAATCCGCCCTATCTGCCCTCAAGCCCACCTTTCCCCGGGGTGATCTCAACGAAGGCTTCCGACTGACGTTCCGCGACGACACCCGCCTCGATTGGCGCGGTCTATCTCGCAAATCCCGAGGCGTAGTCGTCGTCTCCGAAACCGAAATATTCGGTCGCCGCCGTCCTCGTCGCCCCAAACTCACCCAACGCGCCCTCGTTCAACGCGCCCAAGTCGATCAGTTGCTCGATTTCGCCGACCTGGTTGAAGGCGACTTCGTGGTCCACCTGCAACACGGCATCGCCCACTACCGCGGCCTCACCAAAATCAAGACCCGCGACGGCATCCGGGAGGTCATTTCGCTCGAGTGCGATGATCATGTGAGCCTGCACGTGCCACTCCAGGAGTCGCACCTCATCAGTCGCTACGTCGGCCTCAGCAAGTCGAAACCCCAACTGGGTCGTATCGGCACGCAACGTTGGGAAAAGGCTCGCAAAGCCGCCGAACAATCCACCAGCGATCTCGCCGCCGAACTTCTCCGCATCCAAGCCTCCCGCGATGCCGAAGAGGGCTTCGGACATCCTCCCGATACTGCCTAGCAAAAAGAATTCGAGGCCTCGTTTCCGTACAAAGAAACGCCCGACCAACTCAAGGCGATCGACGAGACCAAAGCCGATCTGGAACGTCCTCGCCCCATGGATCGGCTCATTTGTGGTGACGTCGGTTTCGGCAAAACCGAGGTCGCTATCCGTGCCGCCTTCAAGGCCGTCCAGGGCGGCAAACAGGTAGCCATTCTCATCCCACCACCGTCCTCGCCCAGCAACATCTCAACACGTTTCGCGAACGCATGGCCGGTTACCCCATCGCCGTCGAGATGGTCAGCCGATTCCGCACCGCCAAACAGGCGTCCACCATTCTCGCCGAAACCGCCGCCGGGCAGGTCGACATTCTCATCGGCACTCACCGGGTCCTACAAAAAAATGTCACCTGCAAGGACCTCGGCCTTGTCATCATCGACGAGGAACAACGTTTTGGCGTGAAGCACAAGGAACGCTTCAAAGCCATGCGGGCCTCCGTCGACGTCATGTCCATGAGCGCCACTCCCATCCCGCGGACACTGTACATGGCCCTGACTGGTGCCCGTGACATGAGCGTCATCGAGACTGCGCCCACCAACCGCCATCCTATCCAAACCATCGTCAAAACCTACGACGATAAGTTGGTCGTCGATGCCGTGCGCCGGGATATCGCCCGTGGTGGCCAAGTCTGCTACCTGCACAATCGTGTGCAAACCATCGAGATCGTCGCCGCCCATCTTGCCGAACTCATGCCTGAACTCCGCATCGGAGTGGGCCACGGCCAGATGGACGAAAAGACCCTCGAGCGACGGATGACCGATTTCGTCGCCGGCGACTACTACCTTCTCGTTTGCACCACGATCATCGAGAGTGGCCTCGATATCCCGAATTGTAACACCATCATTATCGAAGGAGCCGACCGCTTCGGCCTGTCCCAGCTCTACCAACTACGCGGACGCGTCGGCCGTTTCAAACATCAGGCTTACGCCTACCTGCTCCTCCACCGCCACACGCGCCTCGTCGAGATCGCGCGGGAGCGCCTCAACGCCATGCGCACCCACAATCAACTCGGTGCTGGTTTTCGAATCGCCATGCGGGATCTTGAGCTCCGGGGCGCCGGCAACCTGCTGGGTTCCGAACAAAGCGGCCATATTGTCGGAGTCGGTTTTGAACTTTATTGCCAACTTCTACGCCAGTCGGTCGCTCGCCTCAAAGGTGATAAACAAGCCATCTCCATCCGTGCATCCGTAAAACTCGATTTCGTCTTCGTCGGCGATGGCAACCCCAGCACCAACGATCGCGGCCGTCATCAGGATGGCTATACTACGCGCGATCCCGAAAACGCGGCCAACGGTGCCGTAAAAGTTGAACCGATCCAAGCCCGCATCCCTGCCAAATACCTCTCCGAGACTCGTTTGCGCATAGATATTTACCGCCGCCTCGCCATGGCGGACTCGCTGCCAGCCCTCAAACAACTCGGTCACGATCGCACCGACCGCTTCGGTAAATATGGGAATGAAGTTCGCGCCTTGTTACTAATCACCGGCATACGAATCCGGGCGGAACAAAAGGGGATTCTTTCGGTCGAGACCCAAAACACCAAACTGAAGTGCCTGCGGTCGAGTGGCCAATCGGGCGACTGGGTCATGCACGGCACCCGATTTCCGAGGTTGACCGCCCCCAAGGCCCTTTTATATTTCCACGGAGTATCTACTTTTCTCAACAATCTGCCGAATCCATGACGTATCCCCGTACCACCCGAGCCAGAGCCTGCCTTTTTGCCCTCGCCGGTGTTCTGACCATGGGTAATTCCCACGTCGCTCAGTCCAACTCATCCTCCACTGATGACAACATGAACCTGCGCTTCGCCAACGGCATCGCCGCCGTCGCAGAGGGCAAGATTATCACCGTCGACGACATCCGCCGCGAAATCGCACCCATGGTTCTCGAACTCAAACGCACGTCTCGCAACGAGCAGGAGTTCAACCGCCGCCTCGAGGGACTTCAGGCCGACACGATCCAAAACCTCGTCGATCGCATTCTAATCGTGAAGGATTTCTACAGCGATGAAAAGCGACGCATTTCAGTCAGCCATGTCGATAACGCCGTCGATGAAAACATTATCAACGACTTCGAAGGTGACCGCTCCAAATTCCTAGCCTATCTACATTGGCGTGGGATCACGCAACGCGAATACCACAAAGAAGTGGAGGAGAACATTATCTACCAATACATGCGGGGACAAAAACGTCGGTCCGCCACCGTCGTATCTCCCGTTCAAGTCCAGACCTTCTATGATGAGAACCGCGAAGAGTTCATCCAAGAGGACTTCGTCCATCTTCGCTTGATCCAATTCTCCCGCAAAGACGGTCGCACCGACAGCGATCTGCTGACTCTCGCCGCCCGCGTCCAAGCCCGCATCGACGTCGGTCATGAATTTTCCGACATCGCTAAAGAAGTTTCTGAAGATTCCCGCGCTTCCCGCGGCGGCGATGGGGGATGGCTCAATCGTTCTGGCCTCAAACCCGCATTCAGCGAACCACTCTTTGAGCTGAAGGCTGGCCAAGCCACAAACCCGATTCTTCTCCCTGAAGGCGTCTACATCCTCTTCGCCGAAGAGCGTCAATATGCCGGCATCATGGAAATCGACGAGGTCCGCGAACAAATCGAGCGTGCCCTGATTTTTATCGAAGCCCGCGACGCCCAGGAACAATGGCTCGAACGCCTCCGTCGCAACAGCTACGTGAAGCTCTACTAACCCTCCCGCCCAAACACAAACTTCCCTCCGGGACGCCCCACCAGGCGTCCCTTTTTCAAGCCCCCGACACCGCATTTTGTAACGTAATACGTTACAACCCCTCCTCCACCGTCCCTCCCTTCTCACGCGGTTCCCCCAACATGAGACGCTCCCCAGAGTTTGTAACGTATTACGTTACCACTCCTCCACCATCCCCAGCCTCCTTCCCCGCACCTGCGCACCGCCTCTCCGAACAGTTGTAACGTATTACGTTACAACTCCTCCACCGCCCGCAGCCTCCTTTCCCCGCACCAGCTCACCGCTTCCCCGTACGTTTGTAACGTATTACGTTACAAACTACGACCATTTGGTCTCCTTCAATCAACGCTTAACGCGTAGATAGTTTCCGTTCGTTCCATTCCTTACTCAACCTGAACATATGAACCTGCTCTTCATCGGCGGCACCGGTATTATCAGCACGGCCTGCACCCAACTCGCCTTGGACCGATCGCATCAGATCTCGGTTCTCAATCGAGGCCAACGCGCCTTACCTCCGCGAGGAGTCGAGCATCTTGTTGGCGATCTCTCCGATGAGTCCGCCATCACCGCCATTCTGCAGGGCCGCGTTTGGGACGCCGTCGTCGACTTCACTTGTTTCACTCTCGCTGATATGGAACGTCGGATCGAATGGTTCTCCGACCGGACGAACCACTTCGTTTTCATCAGTTCCGCCAGCACTTACCAAAAGCCTCCTCAACACTATCTCATTACTGAAGACACGCCGCTCAAAAATCCATATTGGGACTACTCTCGTGACAAAATCGTTTGTGAACAACGCCTGCTGAAGGCCGTAGCCCATGACAGATTCCCCGGCACCATAGTCCGCCCATCTCTTACTTTCGACGATAGCCAGATCACTCTCGCTTTCAATAGCTGGCAACGCAGCTCCACCGCCATCGATCCGACTCCGCCGGGGTCTGCCGGTCCCCATTCCCGGCGATGGACGCACCCTTTGAACCATCACGCACAATACCGACTTCGCCAAAGGCCTGCTCGGAAACGCTGCCACGGTCGAAGAGGCCTTGCACCTCACGTCAGACGAAGTGCTGACCTGGAATCAAATCTTCGCTCAAACCGCCCACGCCGCCGGCGTTGTCACACCTCAGTTCATTCACATTCCCGCCGAATTCATCGGCCAATGCCTCCCCGATGAAGCCCCGAGCCTCGTTGGAGACAAACGCTGCTCCACCGTTTTTGATAACCACAAGATCAAGCATTTTGTGCCCGGGTTCGAGGCCACCACATCCTACGCCACAGGAGTGGCGCAGACGATCGCTTGGTTCGACGCCAAACCAGAACGGCGCCGGATCGACACCGAGGCCAATGCTAAGTGGAGCGTATCCCATTTACCCTGATTTTGGAAGGGGGGCAGGAAAGCCGATTTTTGCGCGGATTTCCGGCTACTAATGGCGGATGTAGGCGCGCGCAGATGCAATTTAAGGGCTAAATTGCAGTGTCGCAGCAGTCAGTGCCTGGATCGTTTCCATGAGGGAACCTCCGGCAGCCGGTTTATTGTTCATCGTTGGAGTAGGCTTGGTGGTTTTAGGCGGCTTGGGCCTGCGGTGGTTGGTCGGCCAGCAGTCGGGCGATGAGCCACAGGTTGTGACCGAGGATGCTCCAGGCTACCGCCAGGTAGCGATTCGTGAAGCCTCTGGCACTCAATCGCTTGCCTTGGCGTTGCTTGATGATGGCGATGCGGGCTTCCGTCGAAGCCCGCCGATGTTGGAGCGCCACGAACTGCGGCTCCTGCATGCGCCGTTGCAGTTGCTGCGGATCGCGGGGGCAAGTGGCGTCATAAATGTCGGCTTCGGCCAAGCGTTCGCACAGCCGTTGGGTTGAGAAGCCTCGGTCGGTGCTCGCCGCTTTGATCGGGGTGCTCAGGTCGAACTGATTCTGGCGCTCGAGGCTCTGGTCGAACTGACGCCATTCGGCCGGAGTCATTCCCTGATACAACTGCCAATCGGTGATCAACCCCGTCACGTTCTCACTGATCATGAGAGTGTTGCCAAACTCGACCTCGCCAGACGCCTTGCCTCGGACCACGGTCTGCACGTCGGGTTCGTAGACGCAGAGGATCTTCTCGGCGTTGGGCACTGATCGCGCGCCGATGATGCGTTCGTGGGCCTGTTTGATCGCGGCCGGCAGTTGCTCGAGCATGGCGTCGATGCGCGCAATGATGCGGGTGGCCTGGCGCTCACTGCAGCGGGTCCGGGCGAGTCGGCAGCGAGGTGGTCGCGGTGGCGGTGGGCGTGCTCGCCGATGGTGCGCCGCAGGCGTTTCATCTGGCGGAGCACGCCCTGGCGGGCCCGCTTCGCATCGCGGCGCCGTCGGGCTGTGGGTCATCGCGATGCACCACCGATTCATCTGCTTGGCAAAGACTGGCGGCTCGTTCGGCATCCGACCCCGCAACCCCGCTGCACGGAGCAGTTTCACCGCCTTGAGCAGGGGGTGCGGCTCACGTCGCGAAAGAGCACCCAGTCGACCGGGAAATGGATGTTGGCCTGCAGGCAGGTCGAGTCCACCAGGCACGTATCCATCGGCTGCGCCGCAGCCAGTCCCAGTTCGCTCGCCCGGTCCGCCTCCACCGCACATCTCGATAAAGACTTGGCTCATCCTGCGCACCTGCCCGGCGGTGAAGCATTTGGACGCACGCTCCCGCACGCTTTCTTGGGGAGACCCCCTTGATGCCGTCGATCCGGCGCGCTCCGCAAAAGTCGGCCAACAGATCGCTGGAGGCGATGCTCAGGGAAAGTTTACGCAAGCTGATGTTTCCGCGCATCATGCGCAATACCTGCACCCGCCGCGCCTTGCGCGCGAACTGCAGGTGTCGCGGCAACCCGGCCACGTCGTCGCCCCGCCAGTTTTCCCGGGCAAAGTCCACGGCCATCGCTTCCAAGTGACTGTTGGCCAGCAACTGGTCGAGCCCCGCCAGTTGATCGCGAAACGCGGCGTAATCTTTGTTGGGTCCGACCGGAGTCAGGTCTGGACGCAGCCAGGTTTGCAGGGCAACTTCCGGGGCGACGGCTTCGGTAGTATTGTTCACACCAAATTATACACGCCGTTTTTGTGCCGAAACCAGGAAATCCTCCCGGTTTCTGCCTCTTTATTTTTACGCTACCTCCTCTTCGCCAATCTCTTGCGCTTGTGGGACACGCTCTACCTGGCGGTAGCCTGGAGCATCCTCGGTCACAACCTGTGGCTCATCGCCCGACTGCTGGCCGACCAACCACCACAGGCCCAAGCCGCGTAAAACCACCAAGCCGACTCCAACGATGAACAATAAACCGGCTGCCGGAGGTTCCCTCATGGAAACGATCCAGGCACTGACTGCTGCGACACCACCTTTGCTACTTCATTGCATTTGCGCGTGCCTAAATCCGTCATTGGTAGTTGGAAATCCGCTCAAAAAATCGGCTTTCCTGCCCCCCTTCCAAAATCAGGGTAAATGGGACACGCTCTATCTGACTTTCTGAGCACGACCGGATTCGTGCAAATTACAGGGCCGATGCTGATCATGTGGATCATCGCCGGCGTCCTGCTCTATCTCGCAGTGGGCAAGGGGTTCGAGCCCCTGCTTCTCGTCCCCATCGCCTTTGGCGCTCTCCTGGCCAATTTACCTACTCGCGGTATGATCACCGTCGAGAAGACCTCCCCCGGGGTCTATCAATCTGCCCTCTTCACCATTGAAGCTGAAACTGAACCGACGCCCGCGCTTGCTCCGTGCAAGATCGCCACGAGGCTCCAACACCAAACCTTGCACGTCAAGAAGGTGGAGGGCGGTCTCTTCGATTTCATTTCTCAAGGCATCAAACTGGAGCTCTGCCCGCCCCTGATCTTCTTGGGAGTTGGCGCGCTGACCGACTTTGAGCCGCTGATTGCCATGCCTCGAACCTTACTCCTCGGAGCGGCGGCTCAGGTGGCATGTTTGTGACCTTCTTTGGCTCCATCCTGCTGGGTTTCACCACCAAACAAGCCGCCTCTATCGGCATCATTGGTGGCGCTGACGGCCCTACCGCCATCTTTCTCTCCAACAAGCTCGCTCCCGAACTACTCGGATCGATCGCGGTGGCCGCATACAGCTACATGTCTTTGGTTCCGCTCCTTCAGCCGCCGATCATGAGACTCCTCACGACCGACAAGGAGCGGAAGATTCGCATGAAGTCCCTGCGTAAGGTGTCCAAGCTGGAAAAACTCATCTTCTCCATGTTGGTCATGATCATCTGCATCCTGCTCGTACCCGATGCCTCAGCCTTGATCGCCATGCTCATGCTCGGAAACTTTCTCCGCGAATGCGCCGTCACCGAGCGTCTCGTGCAGGCGGCTCAAAATGAAATCATCAACGTGTTGACCATCTTTTTTGGCACCAGTGTCGGTATCACGATGCGAGCAGACTCCTTCCTCGCTCCCTCCACGTTGAAAATCATTTTGCTCGGTGTAATCGCGTTTGGCATTTCCACCGCCGGCGGCGTGCTCATGGCGAAATTCAGGAACGTGTGCAGCCCCAAGAATCCGGTAAATCCTTTGATCGGATCCGCCGGCGTCTCCGCCGTCCCGATGGCGGCTCGTGTGTCCCACACTGAAGGTCAACGCTACGACCCCGGCAACTACCTACTCATGCACGCCATGGGGCCCAACGTAGCCGGCGTCATCGGCACCGCGGTCGCGGCCGGTTACTTTATATCGCCCCTCGGCGGAAGCTAGTCGATCCTCCATTGTTCTAGTCAAAAGACCATGGTCTTTTCCCGTGACGGGTGAAGTGATTGAAGGTCAGCGGTGTAACTTTGAGCTAAACCATTTGGACGATTTTCGATCTGTTTCAGAGGGATGAAATCTAAAGGTGAACCGGAAAGGGAAGCGACGAACGCAAACCCGGAGCAGAAGCACTGGGATCGAAACGTGGAGGTGCGCATGGCCACTGCGGCCGAGCAGGAGTGGTTCCGACGCGCAGCTGCACGAGCGGCACTACTTGGGATCCGGGCATCCGGTGGGCGATTACCTGCGCCAGATTGTCGAACGCGGGGGGCGGGCGGTGGCGCTGCTGGCGTGGGGTCCGGCCTGCTACGCGCTCAAGGACCGGGATCGGTGGGTGGGCTGGGATGCGACCCGCCGGGTCGAGCGGCTTTCCCTGGTGGTGCAAAACCGCCGCTTTCTACTGCTCACCAAGCGCGGCGAGGCTCACCAAGCGCGGCGAGGAGCCCAATGTCGCCTCCCAGGTGCTCGCGGCGGCCGTGCGCACGTTGCCGGGCCATTGGCAGGAACGCTTTGGCTATCGGCCGCTGCTGGCCGAGACCTTTACCGACCCGGAGGCCTACCAAGGCACGTGCTACAAGGCCTCCGCGTGGGAGCCGGTCGGGACCAGCCAGGGTTACGAACGGCACCGAGGCGACTTTTACCGCGAGCACGGCAAACCCAAGCACCTGTGGCTGCGGCCCGCCCCCCCCCTCGGCCAAGGCCCTGCTGAGCGCCCCCGACCCCGCTTTGCCCAGGACTGCCGGGCGGGACTGCGCCGCGCGCCCACCGGCACCCTGCCGCTCAAAAACGGCCAGTTGCCCTCTCTGTTGGAGGCCCTGTGCGGCGTGCCCGATCCGCGCGCCAAAAACACCCGCTTCAAGATCGGTCCGGTTCTTGGCCTCGTGGCGCTCGCGCTGCTGGCCGGCCGGCGCGACATCGCGTCGATCGCTCGTATGGCCAACCTGCTCGACCAAGACCAGCGCTTCGCCCTGGCCCTGCCCCGTGAGGCCGGCAAAAAGGTCCGCCTGGCCCCCAGTTACAGCGTGTTTTACGACGTGCTCACCCGGCTCGATCCGGAGGCCTTTGCCCAGGCCCTCAACCGCTGGCTCACAGCCCACGCCGGTGCCCTGCCCGGAGCGCTCGCCCTGGACGGACAGTTTATCCGCGACGCGGTCGGGGTGCTCAGCCTGGTCGAGGCCGACACCAGCGCGCCGGTCGCCCTGGCCATCGTCGATCAAAAGGAAAACACCCCGCGCAGTGAACAGGCCCGCGCCGGTGAGGTGTTGGCCGCCGCGTCGTTGGACGAGCAGATCGTCACACCGGCGACGCCTTGCACGCCACCCGCGAGCAGGCCCGCACCATCGTGGAAAAAGGCGGCGAGTATGTGCTCCTGATCAAAGGCAACCAACCCCAGCTGAGCGCGCTGGTCCAGCGCGCCCGGACCGTTCCATCCCCTTTTTTGAGCTGACCGATCCGAGTCGGGGCCGCGTGACCACCTGGCGGGTGTCCGTGGTGGTGGCCACGCCCTCGCAAGCCGACTACCCCGGGCTGCGCAGCCTGGTGCTCGTGGACACAACCACGGTGCGAAAACACGACCTCCCCGAAAGTTGCGAGCAACGCGCCTACGCCCGCAGCCTGGCACCCGCAGAACGCAGCCCTGCGCAAATGCTCGCCTTGATCCGCGGGCACTGGGGCGGAGTGGAGATCCGCAACCACTGGCGCCGCGACGCCTGCTGGCGCGAAGACCACTCGCGTACCCGCAACGTCAACGCCCCCCTGGCCAACCTCGCCCTCTTGCGCAGCGTCCTGCTGCGCGTCTGCGCCCAACACTGGCCCGAGCGGCTCCTGCCGCACGTCTTCGAATCCTGCCAACATTCCACGCATATCTCCCCGCGCGCCATCCGTTCCCATTCCTAAAACCAAAGACCATGGAGTGGCTAACGGAGGCTGGGCGTGAACAGTGAAAGCGTGAGAAGCGCCGCGCGCGACGAGTTCGGCGAGGCGGTAGAATCGATGGACTTGGCGGACGAATGACGAGGGGAACAGGATGACGAGGTGATGGAGGTGGTGAAACCGAAGAGGCTCAGTACCCAGCGGGTGAAATTACCAAAAACAACGGACCCGAAAAATTGCATCGCCGTGATTACCAACTTAAAGAGCGCCCTGCCGGGTCTTTAGTGGAGTGCGAGGTATCGCCTCCGAAAGGTGGCGGCCAACGGACGGGACGGAGGATCAAAATGAGAACGCGACCCAGGAACAAAGGACCGATGATCAGAGTGGCCAAAATGCTGCGACTACCTTTCCGGTGGCCTGCGCGCGGGAGCAGGCTGATTGTGACCACCGTTTAGAGGCACGCGGCCGTGAGTAGGAACAGAGGGCGCCAAGAGCGGATTCCCAGGGTAGCGAATTACTGGATACGCATCATGTTATGATAATGCTGGGAGGACGAGTGGGGAGAGTGATCACAAAAGTCACTCCTTCGCGGGGGGCGCCGGTAGCGCGGATGCTGCCGTCGTGGCGCGTGGCGATGCGTTGGGCGTTGGTGAGGCCGGTGCCGGAGCCAGGATAGCGGTTGGGGTTGTTGAGTTGGTGAAAGGGTTTTAAAATATCGGTGGCGGAGGCCTCATCGAATCCGATGCCGTCGTCGGAAATGGAGATGTCGATGTAGTCGGGTCGGGAACTGGAGGAGGCAGTGATTTGAATCTTTGCGGTGGGTTTATCGCTGGAGAACTTCAAGGCGTTGCTCACGATGTGTACAAAGAGTTGGCGGAGCAGCGGAGGATCGCCGGCAATTATGGGCAAGGGGTCGGTGAGTTTCCAGATGACGTTGTGTGAGGCACGTTCGGTCATGAGGTGTCGGCGGACCTCGTCAATGAGCGGTGTGAGGGGCACTTTTTGCCAAGCGAGATCGGACTGACTGCCGGTGGACAAGCTCAGTAGGCTTTCGACGCGGGAAGTCAGGCGTTCGCATTGGACGGCGATGAAGGCGCACATTTCTGCGCGCTCGCGTTCGGTGACGGAGTGGTGGGGGAGGCGCAGGGTATGGGCGAACGCCTGCATTTTTATCAAAGGGGCGCGCAGGTCTTGGACGAGGGTATGAGACAGGGCTTCCAGATCGCGATTCGCGTCTTTGAGTTCGGCGTTGCTGTGTGCGAGGCGTTTTTCGGCAGTCAGGCTACGATTGAGGAGTTCGTCGCGTGTGGTGATGAGTTTGGCGTTGCGCTTCGTGGCCCGTTCGAGATCGGAGTGCAGGTGGCGGTTATTTTCACGCAGATTTTGAGTCCGGCTTTGTACAATGCGGTCTAGGTAGGCGTTTTTCTCTCGCCCGACAAATATGGTGAAACGGGTGAAAAGAAAGAGAGCGAGGCCGAGGGCGAGCACATAGATGGCGATCAATTTGGGCGTACGAAACCAAGGTGCGGGTACGTTGAAAGCGAGAGACGTGCTGACGCCGATGTGATCTTCGATTCGAGGTCGAATATGGAGGCGGAAATCGCCGGTGGGGAGATCGTGAGAATAATTCGGCCGCTGGCGTCGGCTGGAGTCCACGTTCGATCGAGCCCATCCACCCGGTATTCAAAAGTCACATTCTGCAGCGGAGGGGCGCCGGGCGCCATGACGCGGATTTCCATCCAGCCGGTGACGGGCGGGAGATCGTCCAGGCCTGCTTTGGTATCCGGCAGGAAGTGACGTTTTATCCCATTGATGGAGACTCGGCTGATGAAGGCATGAAAGAAGGCAGATTGAGGCAGAGGGATGCTCGGGTCGTAGCTGGCGAGCTTCTGAGGCTACTGCAGCCACATGACGCCGTCGGACTGGGGGAAGTAGTGGAGGGGGCGAAGGTCATCGGAGATGGACTCGCCGCTGGGGAAGGCGCGGTCGTTCTCGAAATTCAGGATCTTCACTTGGTCCGGCTGAGTGACCCATAACCGTCCGAGAGCATCTTCGGTCGGTCGGCCCATGGCTCCTTTTATCGCGGGGAAACGATCCATGAGATCGGAATCGAGACTCAATTGGTGGGTCTGCGGATTTAAACGCAGGATGTCGTCGGGGACGTTGATGCGGGCCTCTGCTTCGAAAATGAAAATATTGGGCCAACGGGATTCCATTTCACCGCCGGGGCCGTGGAGGTAGATGGACGGCAAGGGAAGGGTTGGCGAGATGCGGGCGACGCGGCCGGTTCCCAGTTCGACCCAAAGGTCTCCGGCCCCGTCCACCCGCGCCCCATAGGGGTGACCCAGGCCGGGCGAGGGGAATGATTCCACATGTAGATCACCATTTGGTTGGACGAGAAGCCATCCTACTTCGTCTTCGGCGACGAAGAGCCATCGACCAGGTTACACGGGAGTGGGACGGAATAACGGGCTGTTGGACCGAGAAAGGCGCGTCCAGGACTGATCGGCTTCGCGCAGGAATAGTCCGGCCCTACTCCCCACCAGCAGCTGGTCATTCACTTGAAAAAAGGTGTTCACGTAGCCAGGGGGGGAATGGCGCTTAGTTAGGCGAGCGGTTGCGTGAGATTGATCGTCCGTCAAACCTTCTAAGTTAATGCCTAATAATAGGTTGCGGAATACTGGCTTATTGGTAGTGCAACTACATGAAGATCAACACGTTGTATCTTCCAGAGTTTTCGCATCGCTTATGTGGGAGACGCTCCAATGGTGCGGCCGCTAGACTGATTGAGCGGGCGGTTAAGTTCGATGGGCTGGTGGCGCGCTTTGTGGCTCCGAGCACATTTGCAGGCATCGGTAAGCGGGACGGATCTTTACGCCGTGGGTGACCTTTTGCGCGTTTCTTGGGCAAGTGCTGCAGCGTGGTGCGAGCTGCCGCGATGCGGTTCGCCGGGTGCAAGCATGGCATCTGCAGGCCGGGGCGGCGACGTCGGTCGACGATGCCACCGGTGGCTATTGCCAAGCCCGGACGCGGTTGCCGATCACGGTCTTGCGCACCGTATTCAGCCGTCTCGTGGAGGTGGCTCATCAACGCACCCGCGAGGCCGATCATTGGCTCGGTCACAACGTGAAGGTGATCGATGGCGGCGGGCTTTCCATGCCCGACACCACGGCCAACCGGAAAGTCTATCCTTACGCGGGGTGCCAGCGCAAAGGATGCGGTTTCCTCACCGGCCAGATGGTGGGAATGTGCGCCCTGGCAACCGGCCATTTGGTGAAGTTCGTCCTGTCCTCATGGAAGGCGAGTGAAGCCCCGCTGGCGCGCCAATTGATCGGTTGGATACACAGGGGAGAGGTGCTCCTGGCTGATCGCGGGTTCTGCAACTGGATTTTCATCAGCCTTTTGCAACGCAAGGGTGTGGATGTGGTGATGCGCTTGCATCAATCGCGTCGGACAGGCACCGGCAAAGTCTGCTGGCCCAAACCCCAGCGACAGGGCCGGTGGGAAAAATGTTTGTGGAACGAACTGCCTGAGAGCCTGACTTTGCGCGTGGTGCGCTTTCGAACCGAGGTGCGCGGCTTCCGCACCCAGCACATCGCGGTGGTGACCACGCTGCTCGATGAAGAAAAGTATCCCGACGCGGCGATTGCCCAACTCTACCTGCGCCGCTGGCAGGTGGAACTGAACTTCCGGGACATCACGACGACCCTCGGACTCGACGTGCTACGCACGCGCACCCCGGCGATGATCGAAAAGGAAATCCACTTGCAGGCCATCGCCTACAACTTGGTGCGCCTGCTCATGCTCGAAGCCGCACGCCAGCATGACGTGGCACCAATGCGCCTGTCTTTCCAAGGCACCATCAGCACGCTGCGGGCGTTCGCCCACCTGCTCTCAGGCAGTGCGCGCGAAGCGAACCAACGCTTCGAAGATCTGCTCCTGCATTGGCCGCCGACCCGGTGCTCTAACGCCCGCATCGCAGTGAACCACGCGCCGTCAAACGAAGGCCCAAAGTCTACCAACTGATGACCAAGCCTCGGCGGCACATGCGCGTATCCAAATCACGGCTACTAAAATAGACGAATAGACCCCTTAACTAAGTGCCATTCTAGCCAGGGGGAGAGTCGATTTCGAATCCCACGATCCGATCATTGACGTCGTAGATGCCTCGTTGGGCTAATCCGTCGGACAGGAGCCAAAGCCGATCTTGGAAACGGTAGTGCTCCGCATAGGCCAAGCCGGTGGAAACCATGCCTTCGAAGCGCGAAGTGCGGACAGGGAATTCAATCCGGGCGATACCATTGGTGAGCAACGCCCAAAGGGTGCCTCCGACGGCGGGAACGAAGTTTGCGCACGCGAGCCAAGCGGTGGTCGTTGGCTCGGTCGAGCACTTGGAGCACGCGGCCATTGGCATCGAAGAAGACGATGCCGATGTTGTTGGAAGAGGCTGCGAACAGGCCTCCTTCGAGGCGGCAGAGATCGTTGATGCTGATAGGGCGACTGAGGAGCCCTTCGGTGGTGAATGGCACCAGTGACTCGCCCTGTTTGACTACGAGGCCGCGACCGGTGGTGCCTAGAAGGGTGCGGCCGTCGCCCAATTCCACGGCGGCCGTAATGGCGCTTTTCGCATAATGTTCGGAAGATAGATAAACTTCGATGAACGCACCATCAACCAAGCGAAAAAGAGTCCCTGTGGCTCCGTCGCTGTAATGGGCCGTGTCATCGAGGGAGAAAATACTCCGAGGGTCGGCGGCGAGTCCAACGGTCTTGACCGGTTGGCCGGGGCTCTAAGTTACCATGGGACCGGCACCCTCCCACCAATACCAATGGTCTCCGACTCGGGCGACTTTATCGAGCTGGGCGTTGTCATAACCATCGTGGGGAGGCACCGCTTGGACCCGCTCGAGGGTCCACGAAGCATCATCGAGAAAGACGATGCGGGCGAACGAGTTGACCATGTCGGCATAGATTTGGCCTTTCTCGTCGATTGCGACGCTCTTGATCTGGGTTTCAACGGAGCCAGCCTGACGGTTAAAATGGTCCCACCGCACGCCATCACCGATGGCGATCTCTTCCGGACCGATTACAAGGAGGCGACCGTCAGGGAGGAGATGCAGATCCACCGGTAAATCTGCAAATCCAAGGGCTTCGGGACCCAGTACGGAAAATGGCGGAGCTCCTGATTCGACTATAACTGGGCAGGAGCAGCAGGCAGGGTTGACGCCAGAGCGAATGAGGTCGGGGCCAACGCGATCAGATAGCCGAGTAAATGCTTGGTCGCGAGTGTCACGATAGAGGAACTTGGCAGCGTGGCCGAAGATAGAAAAAGCGCAAACCTTGATATAGGCTAAAGACCCTATGCGCGGTTCCGCAGAATTAGACCACGGCAGGGTCGCGAGCACGCCTGGATAACGCGGCGCAGATCAAGTGAGGGGTCGACTCTACAGGGGGCGCTCGACTGGAACGATGGGACGGAGTGAGTTTGATTACCCGTTTGCCAATCGGAGTCGTCGATTCACGCTGGTGAGGGAATGGTCGGCGTCAAGCGGCTAGTGCACAGTTTTTTTGTATAATAGCATGAAAGACTTCAGCGGGAGACTGTCCGTCGAGCCCGATGCGAGGGAGATTATTGAGTAGCCACTCCGCTTTGGCGATTGGGCCTTTGGTGACGGTGTTAAAGTCGATTCCTTTAGGGAAGTATTCCCGGATCAGACTGTTGATATTCGCGACCGCACCGCGCTGCCAAAGGCTGTGTGGATTGCAGAAGTAGACCGCCACTTTTGTGGCAAGGGAGAAGGCGGCATGTTGGGCCATTTCGCGGCCGTTGTCGTAGGTGAGGGTCTTGCGCAGGTGGGCGGGCAGGCGTTTGAAGGCCCGGATGAGAGCGCGGACGACGCTGATCGCGTCTTTGGCGCCGCCCAGCGGGACGATCATCACGTAGCGGGAGACCCGTTCGGTGATGACCAAAATGGCGGTGCGATTGCCCGCACCCATGACCAAGTCGGCCTCCCAGTGTCCGGGCACCTCCCGGCGCTCCACCTCAACGGGTCGCTCGCCGATATTGATCGCGCCCGGCAACTGGCCCGAGAGCTTGCCCTTGGCGCGGGGGGGCGGGACTGCGCCGGGGCTTCTTGCGCCGCAAATAAGCGATCAACTCCTTCTTAACCGAGCCTTTGGCGTGGACGTAGATGAAGTCGTAGATGGTTGGTTTCGTGGCTCACGCGTCGGGTCAGATCAAGGCCATGACGTCGTCTCAAGGCGACTTCGATTTGCTTGGGCGTAGCGCCGGTGGCAAACAGGGCCAGCACCTCGTCGCGCAAGGCGGGCGTGTCGGCGACTTTGTTGCGCACGGCGCACTTGGGCCGACGGCAAGCGCGAGTCTGCGCATCCATGCCGCTGTAGCTGGAGCGCCCGCCGTTGCGGATGATCTCGCGATTGACCACCGAGGCGTCGCGGCCGAGGGCGGCGGCAAGCTGAGCGCCGCTTTTGCCCTGGGCCCTGGGCCAAACCGGCATGAATCGCCTCGCGTTCCTTGGCGGTGATGCGCCGTTATATTTTTGCCACCACTCCAAATCCTCCTCTCTGCGCCCACGACGCCAGCGCGGAGTTTTTCCCAGAGAGAGGACGACCGGCCCGGCTTGCCGGGCCGGTCGTCCTCTCTGTGGCTTGTGGCATGATTCGATTTGGCTATAAACTGCTGAGGTGGGAATTGATAGGACTCGCGGGAGCGGTGGTGATTTCCGTCACAGGGGGCTGCGGTAAACCCCTGCCATCGCATCGTGAAGTGTTATCTGCGAAGGTGAGCATGGCATTGGATCGATTTGCGCATCAAACGATCGGCCGGGAAAGCACCGGACATCCCGCGTGGATGGCTCATGTCGTGGCGGTGGATCTTGATCAAGACGGACTGATGGATGCAGTGGCGGTCGAATCGCAAGATTACGAGGTGCTCTGGCTGCGTCAGGTGTCGGCGGGAGTATTTGAGGAGCGAGTGGTGGGCGTGGACCTACGCGCTCCGGTGCAAGTGCATCCGGCGGACATGGACGAGGACGGAGACTTGGATCTGATCGTATCCAGCATGGGTGAAGTTTACCCCAACAACGATCGGATCGGGACGCTTCATATTTTGTAGAACGATGGTGCAGAGAACTTTACGCGACACCGGGTGATGGAGAAGGTGGCAAGAGTAACGGATGCGCGCGCCGGAGATTGCAACGGAGATGGGCGAATGGATTTGGCGGTGGCGCAGTGCGGCTACGACCAAGGGGCGGTGCAGTGGTTGGAGCGGACGGGCGCGTGGACATTTACCCCGCACATGCTGTTAAATTTGGCGGGCGCGATCAATGTGTTGGTGGCGGATTTTAACGGTGACCGATCGCCGGATATCGCGACGGTGGTGTCCCAGCAGTGGGAGGAGGTGCACCTCTTTCAGAACGATGGGCGCGGGCATTTCACGGGTGATATTTTGTTTGGATCGACGAATGATGAGTTCGCCAGCAGCAGCATCGCTTTGTGCGACTTAATCGGGATGGCCGGGCGGATATTTTGTTTAGCAACGGGGATGGGTTTGGCCCGGCGACTACGCCCGGACCTCGGCCGTGGCATGGCGTGCAATGGTTGGAAAACCGGGGGCAAGGTGCATTTCAATTTCATCGTATTGGAGACCTAGTGTAGTGGGAGTTAATTAGCTATACAAAATAAAATAGTAAGTGCAGGATGGGTGCATGGCCCGCCCTGTTAATCCGCTAATCATTGATGCCGCGCAGCATCAAGAACTTGAACAGATGATCAAACGCCCGACCACGCCGCAACGGGAGGTCAGGCGGGCGCGCATCGTGTTGTTGCGGGCCGAAGGGAAAAGCCAGGAGACGGTGGCTGCTCAGATCGGAGTGAATCGTCCGGTGGTGGCGAAGTGGGAAAAGCGATTTCGTGAGGCAGGGTTGGCTGGATGGGCCGAAGCGAGACGTTCGGGCCGGAAGCCGAATGTGGATGTGGCGATTCGCGCTCAGATCGTCACTGAAGTCACGCAACCCCCGGCCGGGCGCACCCGCTGGTCCTCCACGGCCTTGGTGCTGTGTTGCGACGAGAAAAGCCAGTGCCAGGCGCTTGAGCGCACCCAGCCGAGCCTGCCATTGGGCATCGGGCACATCAAAACCGCCACCCACGATTACACCCGCCACGGCACGGTCACGCTATTCGCCGCCCTCGGCTATCTGGACGGCAAAATCATGCGACGCACCGCCTCTCGGCATACCCACCGCGAATGGCTCGGTTTCCTCCAGCACATCGATGCGCAGGCACCCGACGGCTTGGTCCTGCATCTGATCATCGACAACTACGCCACCCACAAGCACGCCAAAATGAAGAGCTGGATAAAGTGGCGCAATCAGCTCCATGCCAAAGCCCATGGCCTCGAGCGCATCGCACTGCACTCCAACATCCTCTTCCTGGTTGCATCTAGTGGAGCGCTTCTTCCGCGACCTCACCGTCGATTGTATCCGCGATGGCAGCTTCACCAGCGTTCGAGACCTCACCAACGCCATCGAAACCTACATGGCCGCACGCTACCTCGAACCCACCCGCTACACTTGGAAGGCCGAAGGCTCCGCCAGCCTGGAGAAAATCCAGCGCGCCCGCACCGCCGCATCCCTGCATTCAGTATAGTTCATTAACTCTCAACACACGAGGGCGGGGCCTTTGCAAGAAAGTCTGTTGCACGACCTCTCCGCGCGCAACAACCCGCTGCTCGAGCGACTGCGCCCGCACCTCGCTCCCTTTGAGGAGTCGTTGCGCCGTGCCGTTGACGAACGTGGCCACCCTCGGCCGAATCCGCGTCGCACTACGCAAAGGGCGGATCGCCAAGAGATCCGTCGCGAGAGTCGTGTGCGGTCCGTGCAGCGTATGCCCCTGTCTAACGGTTGGACCGCCGGGCAAGTGGCGGAAGCTGACGGCACCTGGCTTACGCGCAGATTCGGCGGCATCGTGAGCGTCAGCCAAGATGACGATGGGGTCCTGTGTTTTCGTCTGGCATCACGCTGGGTGCTACTGGAGCTTGCACCCACACCGTTCGCGCGCCAAAATAAGTTCCGACGTGCTTATTACATCACCGGTGGACTCCTAGCTTACGACACCACCCCGCCCGGCCGATTCGAGTTCCGCCTATTCCCCGAAACTCACTGTCTCGTCGCGTCCATACACGGGTTGCCAGCCTTGCCATGGTGGCTCTATGCTCGCACTCAAGCCGTCGTGCACCTCTGGGTCATGCGCGCCTTCGGCCGTCACCTCGGGCGGCAAACGTCCTAATTCGCTCGGGGGATGCCTGGTTCTGAGTGTCCCCGCTGGCTAGTCAGAAGCGTTAACTTCGAGTCATCCTGAATTCCGAAGTGGGATGTTACAGAAGCAGCGGTGTTAGCGAACAAGGACAAAGTTAGGATTAGCGGCCAATAGATTGAGGGCATGAGCATTTGGCGCATGACCGCGATAAGGGCTATTTTCTTCAGTTGCCCAGCCTCAACGAGGCGCCGATAGAACGCGCGCATGACAGGGTTACATCGGATGGCAGAGACCGCCGCCATGTAGAGGACCTGGCGCACGGAATGACGCCCGCCGCGCATATGTCGGCAACGATGTCGCCGCCCGCTGTCGTGGGCGAACGGGGCCACACCGATCAGAGCGGCGAGTTGGCCCGATTCGATCTTTCCGAGTTCAGGCACGTAGGCGAGCAGGGTGGCCGCGAGCACGGGTCCTGCGCCTTGGAGTTCGCGCAGTCGAGTGGCTTTGGTGCGTAGACTGTCGTCCTCGTGGATGTGCGTTTTAATCAGCGCATCGGTTTGTTCGAGCTCGGTGGCTAAAAGCGCCCGCAGGATCTCAAGGCGTTCACGCAAAATGCGTCAGGCCAACTCGCACCGGTTGCCTGTGGCGACGAGTTGATCACTGATCTGCCGGCGATAGTCGAGCCGCTCACGCAAAGTAGCGGCCGCTTCGTCGAGGGCCCGGTGCAGGCGTGGCTTCATTTGTAACAAAAAGCGGCGCAACCGTTGAGCGTCGAGTGGGTCGGTCTTGGCGAGCAAGCCGGCGGCGCGGGCAAAGGCGCGCACACGCCCTGGATTGACCACGCAGACTTGGATCTGGGCCAAGAGCAATGCGGCGACAATGGCACGCTCATAGCCGCCAGTCGCTTCGCATACGACCCGGGCATTGGGCAGGCTCTGGAGGTGCTTGATCAAGGCTCGGTGGCCTCGGTGGGTGTTCTCGACGTGGGCACAGCGAGTATCATCGACGGTGTAGTCGAGACGATCTTTGGCGATATCCACACCAACATAGGTGATTTGATTTTCAGGGGTGATTTGCTCCATCTTGTTATACGAGCTCAGGGCTCTCTCAGCGGTTCGAGTTCAACCAGGTCGGCAACCCGGGCCCAGGGCTTCTGTTCGAGGTAAATCTTCGGGTAACAAATCGGCCTCTGGGTTGCCGTGCGGTGCAGGCGGCCTGTCTGCACCGCACCCTGGCGAGCATCATTCAAGGCATTTACCTCGCATGTGCATTCGCGCCGAATCCAGCCTCCTGCGACGAACTCTATGGTCCATTCTAGGCGGCTGCATTCGGCTCCGTCCTCGCTCGTTCTTAACATCGGTTCGAACATACAAGGGAACGAAGGGCGCGAAGTGGGAACGAGTTACGGTCCGTCGCAGGCATCGATTCGATCACCTGGCAGGCAGGGCAATTTCAAGAAAGGTTATTGAAAGCGATTTTGAGGGGCTTGGTTGCGAAGCTAACCGCCTGGTAGGCGTTGGCGCATAGCCTCTTTTAGACGCATGGCAGCGGCTCTTTGAGTCTGCCAAGCACGGTGGTCACCAGGGATCTAATCGTTGCGAGCAGCGAGATCGTTGGCCATTTACGGGCGTAGCATCGGTCTTCACCCATGGGGAAGCGTCTTTGCGGTAGTGAAGAGCGTTCTCGATCTTCCAATGTCCTGTGGCCGGATCGGCTTGGGTGCAATCTTGGCTGGTCACGAAAACGATGCATGGGATTTGTTTTTTACCTGTCGTGAGGTTCTCGCGCTCTCGGGTGATCCGGCCGGCCTGCGCCGCGAAGAGGTCAGGTCGGTCGGGCTGACGTCGATCGCTGCGATGCGGCGGCGCTCGGTCCTGCCATGGCTCTTTTCCAGGGTGAAGATCTTCCTGACCTCGCTGGCATCCATCCTTTTGACGATGGCCTTGCGCAGCGCCGGGCGGTTGCCCTTCACGCTCATCAGATAATCGGCTCCGTTCTCCCGCACGATGCGGTGGGCTAGTGTGCTGAGAGTTCATTAACTATACTGAATGAAGGAATGCGTCGGGTGCACGGTTGAAACCCACTAACCGACTGGATAACATAACTTTGTTACATGCGTTTTCTGATGAGAACTGCGTTTTCTAGGTAGAATGCGGAATTGATCAGCCGAGCGCAATCGGTCGTGGATTCGAGTCGAAATGTGATTGAGCTGGCAAACAAAGGCCAACTTACGGCAGCGGTCGTGGTCGCACTCGCCAACGCCTAGAGAGGAGGAAGCCCGAGTTTTTCACGCAAGTAAGGTGCGGTGGGAGAACGTTTGCGTTTCAGTAGTCCGGCCAAGTCGCCTTGATAAATCATTTTGCCGCCGTCGGGGCCACCGGTGGGGCCAAGTTCGATGATGTAGTCGGCTTCGGCAATCAGATCTAGATGATGCTCAATTACGACGACGGTGTGGCCTTGTTCGACAAGGGAATGGAGCAGATGGATCAGTTTCTCGCAGTCGCTGAGGTGAAGACCAATGGTGGGTTCCTCAAGGAGATATAGGTTTTGCGGCGACTGCCCTCGTTTACGATCGGTGTAGGATGCGAGTCCACGGGAGAGCTCGGCCACGAGTTTGAGGCGTTGGGCCTCGCCACCGGAAAGTGATGGAGAACTCTGGCCTAGCGTGATGTAACCGAGGCCACAATCCACCATCAGTCGGCAAATCTCTCCGAGCTGGCTGTGGAAAGAGAAGAATTCGGCCGCTTCATCAAAAGTCAGTTGGAGAACTTGACCGATCGAACGATCGTTCCAAGTGATGTCATCGAGCTCGGGGCCGTAGCGGCTGCCCTGGCAATCGTCGCAGGGAAGGTAGGCGTCCGGCATGAATGCCATTTCCAATTTGATGCGGCCGCCGCCGGAGCAGGTGTCGCAGCGTCCCCCGGCGGTATTGAAGGAAAAACGACCGGCGCTGTATCCACGGATCTTGGACTCCGGTAGCGAGGCGAAAAATTGCCGGATCAAATCGAAGATGCCGAGATAGGTGGCGGGAGTGGATCGAGGTGTTTTACCGATGGGAGACTGGTCGACCTCGATGACGGTTCTGAACGGGAGCGAGCCGCTTAATTGCCCGAAGGGGGCTTGGTCGGTGGCGTCCTCCATGAGATCAAAGGCGCCCGAACGAAGCAGGGCGGCGCCGGTGATGCCCGTGGTCTTGGATCTGATCGCAGCGACGACGGCAGGATGAACGACATCGCGGAACAGGGTCGACTTGCCCGCGCCGCTCGGCCCGATGGCCATGATGAGGCGGGCGATGGGGAGTTGTAGGTCGAAGCCCTTGAGGTTGCGGAACTTCACATCGCTTAGTTTCAGCCACTCGCTGGTGCGACCCCGGGCGGGGGACGGAGGCAGGAGGCGATAGGCGCCCTTGAGCGGATGGGTGATGCCTTTGGCGAGAAAGAGCCCAGTCAGGGAGCGACTGTCACGTTTGATTTCGTCGGGAGTGCCGAAGGCGAGTAATTCACCGCCATGGATGCCGGCCGCGGGGCCCAGATCGACGATGCGATCCGCATGCAGCATGAGTTCGTCATCGTGTTCCACGACCAGGAGGGAATTGCCTTTGTCGCGGAGGGTTTCGAGCGTGGCGATGAGCCGGTCGTTGTCGCGGGCGTGGAGGCCGATACTGGGTTCGTCGAGCACGTAGAGCACCCCGGCGAGGTTGGTACCGAGTTGGGCGGCGAGACGGATGCGTTGGGCTTCACCCCCGGAGAGCGTGGACGTGGATCGATCGAGGGAGAGGTAGCCGAGGCCGACGTGATCGAGAAATTTAAGGCGTTCTTCGATTTGGGGAAAGATATCGCGCAGAATCAGGCGGCCTCGTGTATCGGTTTTTAAACTACGAAGGTGGATGAGGAGTTCGGAGGCGGTGGCTGCGAGCACGTCGGGCAGGGACATGGGGTCCTTGCGTCCGCGGAAGTGGAGTTTTACGGCGCGGGAGGTTGGATTGAGACGAGCGCCATGGCACTCGGGGCACGGGGTGGATGCGCTGTCGGCCAGGTTGCCGAGATCGGCCGAAATATCGGCGATCTCGGGAGGAAGCTCGTCGTCCTTCTTTTTGTTAAGCATCCAGCCGAAAATACGTCCATGGCCACGACAGGCGGGGCACCAACCGCGGGGGGAGTTGTGCGAGAAGTGTTTCGGGTCGAGCTCGGGGAAGGATTTGCCGGTGGCGAGGTCGGTGCGAGTGGTGGAGAACCAGGAGAGTACTTCACCTGATGGGGCGATGAGGAAACATCCGCCCTTGCCAAGGCGGAGGGCCGAGGTGAGAGCGCGTTCAACGTCCGCAGAGGGGAGTCCTTTCAGATCGGCCACGACCACTTCCACGTCGTGTTCACGGTATCGGTCGAGTTTGGTGAAGGCTGACACCGGGAACACCTTGCCATCGGCACGCATGAGTTCGTAGCCATGGCGTTCGATCCATTTGGCGATGGGTTCGTGGTGACCCTTGCGGCCGCGCACAAGAGGCGCGCACAGATAGAGGTGTTTGGCTTGGCGGGCTTTAGGGGAGCCGATTACGCGGGTGACGAGTTGCCGAAGTTGGGCGGTGCTGAGCGGTTGGACGGGATGGTCGGAAACCGGGTGATGTTGCACGCCCATGCGGGCGTAGAGCAGGCGCAGGTATTGCGCGACCTCGGTGATGGTGGCGACGGTGGACTTGCGCGAACCGCGCGTGATGCGTTGCTCGATGGCAACCGTGGGGGGGATTCCTCCCAAGTGGTCAATAGCGGGGCGAGGGAGTTGTTCGACGAAGTGACGTGCGTAGGCAGACATGGACTCCATGAAGCGGCGCTGCCCCTCGGCGAACACGATGTCGAACGCGAGGGTGGATTTGCCGGAACCGGAGACTCCGGTGACCACGATCAATTCGCGGTGAGGGAGGGAGATGGTGAGATTTTTAAGGTTGTTTTCGCGGGCGCCGACGATGCTGAGACAGGGCTCGACCAAGCGCGGTTTGGGAGCGGCTTCAGGGGCGGCGAGGATTTCAAAGTAACCACATTGGTTCAAGTCAGCGAGAGCGGTGGCCAAATAGGGGGAGGTGGCGGTGGTTGGGGGGAGGTGGGCGATGGTTTCGGGGGGAGCGGTGGCGATGATTTGGCCGCCAGCGGCGCCGGCTTCGGGGCCGATTTCGAGCAGCCAGTCGGCGGCTTTGAGCACATCAAGGTTGTGTTCGATGACGACGACGCTGTGGCCGCGGTCGACGAGAGTTTGGAGGACAGAGAGAAGTTTACCGACATCGTGACGGTGCAGACCGGTGGTGGGCTCATCGAGAAGGATAAGGGTGGGGGCGGAAGCGGCATCGCTCGCGAGGCCGAGGTATTTGACCAATTTGAGGCGTTGCGCTTCGCCGCCGGAAAGCTTGTTCAGGGGCTGCCCCAGCGTGAGGTATCCGAGACCAACGGTATCCAGTAATTGGAGACGAGCATGGATGGTGGCGTGTTCGGTGAAAAGGGGAAGGGCGTCACTGACGGAGGTCTGGAGGAGTTCCGCGACGGAGCGTTCGTTCCAAGTGATGGCGAGGATCTCGGGTTTGAAGCGAGCCCCCTCACAGATGGGACAGGGGACGAATACGTCGGAGAGGAATTGCATTTCGACGCGTTCGTAACCGAGTCCCTGGCAATGATCGCAGCGCCCATCGCCTGCGTTGAAGGAGAAACTGGAAGCCGTGAAGCCGGCCGCAGAAGCGGCGGGTTGCTTTGCAAAGAGCGCTCGGATTGCGTCCCACGCTTCGCAATAAAGGGCAGGATTCGATCGAGGGGTGCGTGAAAGTGGGCTTTGGTCGACCATTACGATCTCTCCACAGTCGTCTGCGCCGGTGATGGATCCGATCGTGGCGGCGTCTTCGGTCTGCTGAAGACGATGGGTCAGAAGGCCTTGATAAATGACGTGGTTCAGGAGGGTGGACTTGCCGGAACCGGAGACTCCGCTCAGGCAAACGAGTCGTTGGAGTGGCAACGAAACGGACACGTCGCGCAGATTGTGTTTGCTGACGTGGTTGAAGGAAAGACGGGGAGTCTCGTCGGTGACAGGGCGTCGGTGGTCGGGCGTAGGGACGGAAGCGCGACCGGACAAGTAGCGTCCGGTGATGCTTTGCTTCGACTTAAGCATCCCGGCCAGTGATCCTTCGTAAACCACGTGCCCCCCGCGGCTGCCAGGCTCGGGACCGATCTCGACGAGGTGGTCGGCGGCGCTGATCATGGCCTCGTCGTGTTCGACGACGACGACAGTATTACCGGCATCGGTGAGGGTGCGAATGATGGCGATGAGCCGGTCGATGTCGCGGGGGTGAAGTCCGACGGACGGTTCATCGAGAACGAAGAGAGTATCGACGAGAGAGGTGCCGAGGCAGGAGGTTAAGTTAACCCGTTGGACTTCACCGCCGGAGAGCGTTTTCGATGATCGGTCGAGGGTCAGATAGCCGAGCCCGACTTGTTCCAAGTAGCGCAGGCGGGTGAGCATGGCTTGGTGGGCGAGCTCCGATTGGCGGTCAGGTCCGAGTGTAGACTGGGGATCCTGAATCTGGGATTGTTCGAGTTTAGCTAGAAAATCGGAAACGGGGAGCTGATAGAGACTGGGCAGAGTGTGGCCCTGCCATTGCCAGCACAACGCGTCGGGTTGAAGGCGAGTACCGTCGCAGTGGGGGCAAGGGTTGTAGGCGCGGAAGCGGGAAAGGAAGACCCTCACGTGCATCTTGTAGGTGTTTTTTTCGAGCCAATCAAAGAACCCTTTCAATCCGTACCAGGCCTTTGGCCATTCCTTATCACCAGTGCCGTAGCCTGGTTCTCCGTTGATGACGAAGTCGCGCTGTTCTGCGGTGAGTTCGGCGAACGGAACGTGGGTGGGGATCTTTTTTTTTCGCGAGAATTTGAGCAGATCCTTTTTGGCCTCACCGTAGACTTGTTCCTCCCAGCACTTGATGGCGCCGTCGTTGATCGACTTGGTGTGATCAGGGATGGCGAGACGGTAATCGATTTCGATGACCCGTCCGAACCCGCGACAATGGGGGCAGGCGCCGAGAGGAGAATTGAAGGAGAAAAGCGAAGGAGAAGCGGCGCGGAAGGTGCGTCCGGTGGCGGAAGAGTGGAGTCCTCGGGAATAATGTCCGGCGGCCTCGAAGACTTCACGATCAGAGGTTGCGGTAAACAAGTGAAGTTGACCTTGACCGAAGTGGAGGGCGGTTTCGGCGGCTTCTAGAAAACGAGTTTGGGCCGTATCGCGGAGTGTAACGCGGTCTTGGGCTACAAAAAGGTGGTCCCTGTCGGCAAGCACGGAGGGATCGGCTTGCAGGGCGTCGATGCGGTAGGCGCGGAGGGAGGCGGCGTCGCTTGAGGTCGGTACGAGCAAGCGAACGTAGGCTTGGGCGTGCAGGTTTTTTAGTATTTCGGACCAAGTCAGTTTTCCGGGACGGGGAACGCGGAATCCAACGACCGTTTGGGCGTTGGGTTGAGCGGAGGTGGCCTTGGTCCAGATGGTGGCGGGAGTGTCGTCTTCGACGGGCAAGCCAGTGGAAGGGTCGTAGCAGATGGCCACGTGGCTGAACCAGACTTTCGCATAGTCGGTGAGCTCGGTCATGGTCCCTACGGTGGAGCGAGAGGTTTTGACCGTGTTGGACTGTTGGATGGCGATGGAGGGCCGGATGTTTTCTATGCTGTCGACGGCAGGTTTGTCGAGCAGGTCGAGGAACTGGCGGGTGTAGGCGCTGAACGTTTCCACGTAGCGGCGCTGACCCTCGGCATGAAGGGTATCGAAGACAAGGGAACTTTTGCCTGCTCCGCTGAGACCCGTTACGACCACGTAGCGACCAAGAGGGATGTCCAAGTCAAAGCCCTTGAGGTTGTTCTGACGAACACCACGCAGGCGGATACAATCGGGGACGGACGGACGGACGGAGGTGATCACCCGTCTCACCAAGCGCACTTCGGCGAATCGAGCAAGCTCGAGAAGGACGTTACGGAAGAATTAACCCGAGACGCAGAGGGCGAGAGTGGAGTGGGCGGCACGTAGGGCGCGGCCGATGTCGATGGGGGGCTCGCGGTCGGTGACGACGACGTGATTTTCGGCAAAGGCGGTCGTGAGAATGGGGGCTTTGCGGCCGAATTTGGAGTTGTCGACCGCCCAAATCACTTGATCGGCTGCGGCGGCCATACGGCGCTGAGCAAGCCGGCCACCGGCAGGGAATTGGTGATGACTTGGAGGCGTTTGCCGCTGAGGAGGCGGGCAACAGCGTAGCGAGAGGTGCCCCCGTCGATGATGACCGTCATGCCGGGAGTAACGCGCTCGGCGATAAAGCGTGCCATGACGAATTTTTCGTCCGCGTTGCGTTGATCGCGGGCAATGAAGTCGTATTCGCGGGTAATCTCGTCGGCTTCGACAACCGAAGCTCCACCATGATGGCGTCGTGCGACGCCGCGGGATTCCAGTTCATCCAAGGCTCGGCGCACGGTCGACACGGATATACTGAACCGAGACGAGAGCGTGTGCAGGTCGGCGTAGCGGTGGTCGCGCAGGTATTGTTCTATCAAGTCGACGCGGTGGCGGTTGGTCATGCGGCAGGGATGTCTCAGGAGGGCACGAAACAAGTCCAAATAGGCGGTGATTTGCGTAGCGGTCGAAAAGTTTTTTGGCGCAAAGTCACGACCATAGGCCCCCATTTTGGCACGGAGAGAAGGGTTATCGATTAATTCGATTACGGCCGAGTTAAACACGGAAGCCTGGTCGGGTGGAAGCAAGCGGCCGCTGCGGTCAGGATCGAAGGTCTCGCCGACGCCCAAGGCATCATAGGCAATGGTAGGCAGGCCGTGGGCTTGAGCTTCGATGAGGAAGTTGGAGAGCGACTCGAAGTGAGAGGTGTGGACCGCGATATCGGCGGCGTAGAGTTCGACGGGATCGGCGATCCAACCGAGAAACTTGACTTGGTCGGCGACGCCTAGTTTGCGAGCGAGGTCGCGGCAGGGGTTTAAGGTTTCCCCTTCTCCGGCGAGCCAGAGTTCGCAGGAACGGTCTGAAGCGAAGGCGGCGAAACACTCGATCAAGGCGCGTTGGTTTTTTTCGGGCCTAAACATAGCGACGTCGAGCAGCACGGTCGTCGTGGGGGAAACGCCGTGGTGGGTGCGGGTGCGATCACGGAGGGCGCCGACATGGGCGCAAGAGGGCGGCTCGAAAACGAGGGCGTTGTGAATCACTGACACACGTTGGGGAGAGACCTGATGTTGGGTAATGGCTCTTTGGCGTGCGGCGTGACTGTTGGCGACAATGTGGTGAGTGCGGTGAAGGGAGCGGCGGAAACACCCAGCCAGAGGTTTGCCGGTGCGCAAGGTCGAGATCACGGCGGCGCCGGGGAGGGCACTTTGCAATGCGCCGCCATGGCTGTTGGCGAGACGCCCCATGCAGAGCACGACGTCGGGGGCAAAACCACGAGCTTGGCGGATCAGCGCCAGGCACCACCAATCCAAGCGCAGATCGCGTGATTGAAGCGAGCCTACGGTGAGCCGGGGAGGTAGCTTAGCGGGTTGTAGGGGCCCTCCCGGCCGAAAGGTGAGCAAGTGGGTATCGCAAACCCTTGCGCGAGCAGAACGGAGTGTCGTTCCGTGCCGCCGCTACGCAGGAAATCTTGCACGATGAGAATTTTCATTGCTCGGACCGGTGAGGGAAGTCGATCGTCACCGAAGGAAAATGAACCATCCGATGATACAATTGCTAATACGGTGGAGTGTGCTAGCGCTGGGCGTCACGATGGCGACAAAACTGGTGCCGGGGATCGAGTGCAATGATGGGCCGACATTGATCATAGTTGTGGTGCTGCTGAGTTTCTTCAACGCAGTGCTGAAACCCACCATGATGCTGTTCGCGTTGCCCTTCATCGTTTTTACGATGGGACTGGGCATCATTTTGATCAATGCGATCCTTTTGGGTTCGTGGGTGAGCTGGTCAATGGATTCACCGTGACTTCGTTTGGCTCAGCCCTGATGGGCGCGGTGATTGTTAGTGTCACCACGTTGATGTTAAACGGATTGGTGGGACCCAAACAGGGCAAACGAAAAGGAGTGGACAAGGGAGGTCGCGGTAAACGCAAGCGCGTGGAACGTGAAGGGGACGATGTGATCGACGTTTAATGGTCGGTAAGGACCTGGAGGGAAAGGCTCTGATGGGCGAATCGATTTGACCGGGTGTGAAACGCGGGCGACGTTGGCGGCCAAATCACTGAAAACATGGCTGAATCGAAGGACTACGATCTTATTGTAATTGGCGGCGGACCGGCGGGCTACGCGGGAGCTATCCGAGCTGGTCAACTGGGCAAAAAAGTTGCCTGCATCGAGAGGGAAAGTGCGGGCGGCACTTGTCTGAATTGGGGGTGTATCCCGACCAAGGCGTTGCTCAAGAGTGCAGAGCTCTACCTGAAGATGCAGAAGGCCGAGCAGTTTGGTTTCAACGTGGAGAACATTACTTTCGATTTTGCGAAAGTAATGAAGCGTTCCCGTAGGGTGGCGGGTCAGATGGCCAAAGGAATCGAGTTTTTATTCAAGAAGAACAAGGTCGACTACATCCATGGCAAAGCCCAGATCAGTGCGCCGGGTATGGTTTCAGTAGTCGAAGGCGACGCTAAGGGGCAAATTCTCAAGGCCAAAGCCATTCTCATTGCGACCGGTTGCAAAATGCGTCGCATTCCCGGTCTCGAAGTGGACGGGGAACGGGTCATGACCTCGCGGGAGGCCTTGGCGATCGAGAAGCAACCCAAGTCCATCGTGATTGTGGGCGCCGGTGCGATTGGGGTGGAGTTTGCCTACTTCTTTAACTCTTTCGGCACCAAAGTGACCGTGGTCGAGATGTTGCCGAATGTGTTGCCAGTGGAGGATCATGAAATTTCCAAGACGCTCGCGCGCTCGCTGCAGAAGCAAGGCATCACGATTCACACGGACACGAAGTGCGAGAATTTCCGGGTTGGTTCAGATTCGGTGAAAGTCGACTTGGTCAAGAGCGACAAGACCGAGGAAGTGGAGGCAGAAGTCGTGCTTTCGGCGATTGGGGTAGTGGCCAACATGGAAGAGGTGTTGGCTGCGAACGTGAAAGTCTCGCTCGATCGTAATTATGTGAAAGTCGACGATAACTATGAGACCAATGTGAAGGGTATTTATGCGGCAGGTGACATCATTGGACCGCCTTGGCTCGCGCACATCGCGACGTATGAGGCCGTTAACGCGGTCAATGGCATGTTCGGTCACGGTAAACCCAATCGGGTGAAAAATTTCCCAGGTTGTACGTATTGCCAGCCGCAAATTTCGAGCACTGGGCTCACCGAGCAGGCGGCGAAAGAAAAGAAACTCGACTACAAGGTCGGCAAGTTTCCGTTCACGGCGTCGGGCAAGGCCGTAGCGGGGGCATCATCGGAAGGCTTTGTGAAAGTGATCACGGAGGCCAAAACCGGTGAAATTTACGGCGCTCACATTATCGGGGAGGAGGCCACGGAGTTGATTGCTGAATATGGGTTGGCGATGGAATTGGAAGCCACGGTCGAAGAGATTCACCAAACCATTCATGCGCACCCGACATTGAGTGAGGCGCTAATGGAAGCCGCGGCCGCCTCCATGGGTGAGGCGATCCATATTTAGTTTATTTCCCTGGGGATCAATCGATGAGGTCGGTTCATTGGACCGGCCTCGACTTGGTTCTTTAAGAAGAACCCTTGAGAGGTTTATAAAAACCGCTCGACAGGTTGGCCGACGACTAGACAACGTGTCGCTCTTCGCCTGTTGGCCACGCTCCTGTAGCACAATGGATAGTGCATCGGTCTCCGAAGCCGGTGATGTGGGTTCGATTCCCGCCGGGAGCACCAATAGTTGGTCCTAAAGATTAAATCAAGATTCCGAAGTGGGATGTTACAGAAGCAGCGGTGTTAGCGAACAAGGACAAAGTTGGGATTAGCGGCCAATAGATTGAGGGCATGTAGCATTTGGCGCATGACCGCGATAAGGGCTATTTTCTTCAGTTTCCCAGCCTCAACGAGGCGCCGATCAAACGTGCGCATGACAGGGTTACATCGGATGGCAGAGACCGCCGCCATGTAGAGGACCTGGCGTACGGAATGACGTCCGCCGCGCACATGTCGGCAACGATGTCGCCGCCCGCTGTCGTGGGCGAACGGGGCCACACCGATCAGAGCGGCGAGTTGGCCCGATTCGATCTTTCCGAGTTCAGGCACGTAGGCGAGCAGGGTGGCCGCGAGCACGGGTCCTGCGCCTTGGAGTTCGCGCAGTCGAGCGGCTTTGGTGCGTAGACTGTCGTCCTCGTGGATGTGCGTTTTAATCAGCGCATCGGTTTGTTCAAGCTCGGTGGCTAAAAGCGCCCGCAGGATCTCAAGGCGTTCACGCAAAATGCGTCCGGCCAACTCGCACCGGTTGCCTGTGGCGACGAGTTGATCACTGATCTGCCGGCGATAGTCGAGCAGCTCACGCAAGGTTGCGGCCGCTTCGTCGAGGGCGCGGTGCAGGCGTGGCTTCATTTGTAACCCAAAGCGGCGCAACAGTTGAGTGTCGAGTGGGTCGGTCCTGGCGAGCAAGCCGGCGGCGCGGGCAAAGGCGCGCACACGCTCTGGATTGACCACGCAGACTTGGATCTGGGCCAAGAGCAATGCGGCGACAATGGCACGTTCATAGCCGTGGAGGTGCTTGATCAAAGCTCGGTGGCCTCGGTGGATGTTCTCGACGTGGGCACAGCGAGTATCATCGACGGTGTAGTCGAGACGATCTGTGGCGATATCCACACCAACATAGGTGACTTATAGGTGACTTGATTTTCAGGGGTGGTTTGCTCCATCTTGTTATACGAGCTCAGGGCTCTCTCAGCGGTTCGAGTTCAACCAGGGCCCAGGGCTTCTGTTCGAGGTAAATCCTCGGGTAACCAATCGGCCTCTGGGTTGCCGTGCGGTGCAGACGGCCAATCTGCACCGCACCCTGGCGAGCATCATTCAAGGCATTTACCTCGTATGTGCAATCGCGCCGAATGCAGCCTTCTGCGACGAACGCTATGGTCCATTCTCGGGGGCTGCATTCGGCTCCGTCCTCGCTCGTTCTTAACATCGGTTCGAACATACATGGGAACGAAGGGCGCGAAGTGGGAACGAGTTACGGTCCGTCGCAGGCATTGATTCGTTCACCGGCCAGGTGAGTCGGCGTGGGCACGGTTGAAACCCACGAATCGACTGGATAACCTATTTTGTTACATGCGTTTTTTGTGAACTGTGTTTTCTCGTTTGAATCGAGCCACCTGGGCTGCCGAGCGGAAGGTCGTTGGCACGCGCGGAGCGAGTGTTCAGCGATGCTTTGCAACCACTTCGCCAGCGCGGGATCGGGCACTCGTTGTCACACCGTTTCGCGGACCGCGTTGCGAATGAGGTCCGAAACCGTCGTCTTTTCGGTTCGCGCGATTTAGGCCAGCGCTGCCAGCACGACGGTACTCTTAGCGAGGCTCGGGCGACGCGCGGAGTAGGCGAGTTGGTTGGTCATTCTTAAAAGGTTTAATCACTCCTATTTCGGTCAGTACCTCGGCCCAGTCACAGACTGATTCCCGGTGTGCTCCGAATCACGAACTAGTCGACTGATCGAGCGCTTGAACGGAGTGACTTCGTCTGAACTTCGAACTCGTGCTGCCAGTAGTCGATCATCGGGGATGGCACATCGGCTTCGGTTGCGGCCTTGCGCCAGCCACCGAGCACGGCGGTTTCAACCTTTTCGTAAATCTTGCGGGCTTTGGTCAGGTCAATCCCGCCGACTTTGGCGAGTCTGAGCACATCGCCGAAGTCGGTGGGGATTTGAAGGCTTCCCATCCAACTCAAACCGATCAACACGTTGGCGATGTTGGGGGTGAGGTCGTAGGCCGGAGAGAGTGCCCATGTGCGCGTCGATTCGTTATACAGAAAGGCGTGGTTGCGTCCGTGATCGTCGCGATTCGTAGCGAGGAGGTTGAATACAGCGCGCCGGAAGCATTCGGCGGCTTCTTGAGCCCCGCAGAGACTGCGGGAAAGGCGCATGAATTTTTCGTAGTCGATCATGCCGTCGGAGGCGCGTTTGTGCAGCAGGCCACTTAACGTATGCACGTGTCGGTGTTCCCATTTTCCGTCGGTGCGAAGGACTCGCTCAAAACGGGCGGAGGCAAAGTGCCGCCGTTCACCGTCATGCACCAAGCAGGCTGGTGGCACCCGAATACCGGAGTCGCGAGCCATCAGCCAGAACGCGAATTCGATCGCACCTTCGGCTTCGTCGGTAGATCGCTCGAATTTGAGGATGGCGGGCTGGTGGCCTGCGGGCGGCGCGCCGCCGCCCAAAATGGTGCGCCGTTCAATCGATTCTGCCGTGTAAAGGGAAGGTGCGCCGAAGTCTTGGGGAAGGCTCCGCCCAATTGAACTGCCGCCGTGCGCCAACGCCGCATTTACTTTTTCGGTAGAATGGGCAACTGGGACCGCGCCGATGGCTTCGGCATCACGCGCCAAGGTGTTGAGATTGGTTTCGGTGGACTCCCGGTCGCGACCTGAGCCGAACTCGGGTTCGAACGTGATCGCACCTGGTCCGCGTTGCCCGATGGCGGCAAGCTTGCCCATCACGGTCCTGACTGCGGGAGCCTCTTGTTTGAGCATGCGATCTCCCCAAGCATCGGGAAGGGAATCGGCGATCAGCCCCGGGAGTCCTCCAGCGAAGGGAGAGTCTCCTGGACGGAACAGGTGAACTCCGGCGCCGTAGCGGGCGAGGGGCAGATTGAGGGGCGATAGATCGTGATTGCGGCCAACAAAGTCGCGATCGAACTCCAGCGCGTAGGCAGGAAGGTCCGGTAGGTAGGCCATTGTGGCCATAGGCTCGCCCATGAATTTGAGCCGAAGCAGGCTGGGATTCGGATTACTCATCGATCAGCGTGACGGGTTGCTTAGGCGAACCCGCTTGCGATGGCGGGCCGGAGCGGCGGCGAGAAAGGAATCGATACTGGTTGGACTCGGTAAGGGAGCCTTCAGGGCGGTTACAAAGCTATCAGCGAGCCCCAAACTTACGATGAGCTTGATAAGCCTTGGAGGCCGATTTGGCCGGTCCGTTCGAAGCGACGCAGCGTAGCGACCGCCACGCCACTGCAGTCGGCCAAGTCTTGCTGCCGCCACCCCAGAGACGCACGGTGTGCTCGAATGGACTCGGCGACATCCTGCATGACGTCACTCTCGTTTATAAGAGATAACATATGCGCAAATAATCTTTAAATTTGTGGATAAGCAATCAATAATGATCACTTAAGTGATGGAGGCCAATCTAGAAAGTCAGATCGAAACTCTGCCGCCCAATTTGTTTTCGGGAGCGGTAGGAAGACGGTTTGGATTTCGATGACGACAGCGTCGCCTTCCGCAGCTCGCGCCAATGGGTTTCGGTCGGGGCACCGCCGCTTTCAGCCAAGTCGTCGCTGCACTCCGATGAGGGATCCAACGTCTCCTTTAATCCTATTCTCTCTCCTATATTCGAGCGTGTCCCATTTACCCTGATTTTGGAAGGGGGGCAGGAAAGCCGATTTTTGAGCGGATTTCCGGCTACCAATGGCGGATGTAGGCGCGCGCAGATGCAATTTAATGGCTAAATTGCAGTGTCGCAGCAGTCAGTGCCTGGATCGTTTCCATGAGGGAACCTCCGGCAGCCGGTTTATTGTTCATCGTTGGAGTAGGCTTGGTGGTTTTAAGCGGCTTGGGCCTGCCTGCGGTGGTTGGTCGGCCAGCAGTCGGGAGATGAGCCACAGGTTGTGACCGAGGATGCTCCAGGCTACCGCCAGGTAGCGATTCGTGAAGCCTCTGGCACTCAATCGCTTGCCTTGGCGTTGCTTGATGATGGGGATGCGGGCCTCCGTCGAAGCCCGGCGATGTTGGAGCGCCACGAACTGCGGCTCCTGCATGCGCCGTTGCAGCAGCTGCGGATGGCGGGGGCAAGTGGCGTCATAAATGTCGGCTTCGGCCAAGCGTTCGCACAGCCGTTTGGTCGAGAAGCCTCGGTCGGTGCTCGCCGCTTTGATCGGGGTGCTCAGGTCGAACTGCTTCTGACGATCAAAGCTTTCGCTCAACTGACGCCATGCGGCCGGAGCCATTCCCTGATACCACTGCCAATCGGTGATCAACCCCGTCACGTTCTCACTGATCATGAGGGTGTTGCCAAACTCGACCTCGCCGGACGCCTTGCCCCGGACCACGGTCTGCACGTCGGGTTCGTAGACGCGGAGGATCTTCTCGGCGTTGGGCACTGGTCGCGCGCCGATGATGTGTTCGTGGGCCTGGTTGATCGCGGCCGGCAGTTGCTCGAGCATGGCGTCGATGCGCGCAATGATGCGGGTGGCCTGGCGCTCACTGCAGCGGGTCCGGGCGTAGTCGGCGGCGAGGTGGTCGCGGTGGCGGCGGGCGTGCTCGCCGATGGTGCGCAGCAGGCGTTTCATCTGGCGGAGCACGCCCTTGCGGGCCCGCTTCGCATCGCGGCGCCGTCGGCTGTGGGTCATCGCGATGCACCACCGATTCATCTGCTTGGCAAAGACTGGCGGCTCGTTCGGCATCCGACCCCTCAACCCCATTGCACGGAGCAGTTTCACCGCCTTGAGCAGGGGGTCGCGAAAGAGCACCCAGTCGACCGAGAAATGGATGTTGGCCTGCAGGCAGGTCGAGTCCACCAGGGCACGTATCCATCGGCTGCGCCGCAGCCAGTCCCCGTTCGCTCGCCCGGTCCGCCTCACCGCACATCTCGATAAAGACTTGGCTCATCCTGCGCACCTGCCCGGCGGTGAAGCATTTGGACGCACGCTCCCGCACGCTTTCTTTGGGAGACCCCCTTGATGCCGTCGATCCGGCGCGCTCCGCAAAAGTCGGCCAACAGATCGCTGGAGGCGATGCTCAGGGAAAGTTTACGCAAGCTGATTTTCCCGAGCATCATGCGCAATACCTGCACCCACCGCGCCTTGCGCGCGAACTGCAGGTGTCGCGGCAACCCGGTCACGTCGTCGCCCCGCCAGTTTTCCCGGGCAAAGTCCACGGCCATCGCTTCCAAGTGACTGTTGGCCAGCAACTGGTCGAACCCCGCCAGTTGATCGCGAAACGCGGCGTAATCTTTGTTGGGTCCGACCGGAGTCAGGTCTGGACGCAGCCAGGTTTGCAGGGCAACTTCCGGGGCGACGGCTTCGGTAGTATTGTTCACACCAAATTATACACGCCGTTTTTGTGCCGAAAACAGGAAATCCTCCCAGTTTCGGCCTCTTTATTTTTACACTACCTCCTCTTCGCCAACCTCTTGCGCTTGTAGGACACGCTCCATGTAGGTTTCGATGACGTTGGTGAGGTCTCGAACGCTGGTGAAGCTGCCATCGCGGATACAATCGACGGTGAGGCCGCGGAAGAAGCGCTCCACTAGATTCAACCAGGAAGAGGATGTTGGAGTGCAGTGCGATGCGCTCGACGCCCTGGGCTTTGGCATGGCGCTGATTGCGCCACTTTATCCAGCTCTTCACTTTGGCGTGCTTGTGGGGGTGGCGTAGTTGTCGATGATCAGATGCAGGACCAAGCCGTCGGGTGCCTGCGCATCGATGTGCTGGAGGAAACCGAGCCATTCGCGGTGGGTATGCCGAGAGGCGGTGCGTCGCATGATTTTGCCGTCCAGATAGCCGAGGGCGGCGAATAGCGTGACCGTGCCGTGGCGGGTGTAATCGTGGGTGGCGGTTTTGATGTGCCCGATACCCCATGGCAGGCTCGGCTGGGTGCGCTCAAGCGCCTGGCACTGGCTTTTCTCGTCGCCACACAGCACCAAGGCCCGATCGGGCGGATTCAGATACAAGCCGATGACATCCCAAAACTTGGCCTCGAAGTTCCGGTCACGCGACAACTTGAACGTTCGTCGCAAATGGGGCTTCAGGTCGTTGGCCCGCCACAGACGCTGCACGGTGTGGGCCGACACCCCCTCGGCCTTGGCCATCGCCCGTGAGGACCAGCGGGTGCGCCCGGCCGGGGGTTGCGTGACTTCAGTGACGATCTGAGCGCGAATCGCCACATCCACACTCGGCTTCCGGCCCGAACGTCTCGCTTCGGCCCATCCAGCCAACCCTGCCTCACGAAATCGCTTTTCCCACTTCGCCACCACCGGACGATTCACTCCGATCTGAGCAGCCACCGGCTCCTGGCTTTTCCCTTCGGCCCGCAACAACACGATGCGCGCCCGCCTGACCTCCCGTTGCGGCGCGGTCGGGCGTTTGATCATCTGTTCAAGTTCTTGATGCTGCGCGGCATGAATGATTAGCGGATTAACAGGGCGGGCCATGCACCCATCCTGCACTACTATTTTTATTTTGTATAGCTAATTAACTCCCACTACACTAGTGACCACGTGGATGATGATGACATAAGTCATTCACGTTGGCTTTGGTCGGAGTGAGAATCAACCCACGGAATTCATTCGCGGATCGAAACTTTGGTTGGTCGGGGAAGGTGTTATGGCGACAGAGTCGAGGTCGAGCGGTAGCCGAGTTTGGTGGATAAGCCTGGGGCGAGCTCTTCGATCCGCTCTATGTGTTGCGGGGTGAGTTCTTGTCGGCGGTCCGGCTTGTCGGCGCCGGTGTAGTGCTTGTGTCGAGCGAGCTTGGCTTGGGAGGCACGCGAGAGGTCGTAGTTTCTCGCCAATTTCATGGCGCGATGCATGAGGGTGGGAGGGAATTCTAATTGTTGAAAAATCTGAGTGAACACACCATCAAAATCGCGGGAGAACCCTTCGAATTGAAGTTCCTTCACTCGCGAGGGATCCGGTTGCCAATCGCGCATTTCCTCGATGGTCCAACGCGCACAATGTTCCAGTTCGAAGGTCAAACCTTCGGATGGACTGAGGCGCTGAAGGCATTGTTAGTAAGCCAGCCCTTTGAGACTGCGGAGGTATTTAATTTTCCCGTCTTCATCACGATCGACCAAGGCCGGCGCGACCTGAGGACTGGTGATTGGATGGTGCTCGCTGAAATCACGGTTAACGCACCATCGCTCGTCGGTGCGTAGATGATTAGTGGTAACCCGAAAGGGAGTAGGGCGTGAGGATCACGAACAACATGAATCCCTCGAAACTCCTTTAGTGATATCACGCGGATTTACCCCGGAATGAGGGAACCGGGCAACATGGACCTGCTCAGGCCATTCGAATTGTCGTCTGGGGAACGGACAACAATTCCACCCGAACCCAGTGCACAGGTCTTCAAAAACGCTGTGTAGAAGAACGGTGCCCGTTTTGTGGTGGCAGAAAATGGCAATAGGATACGGTGGGCGGGCGTAGGTCGTGCTTTCGCGAGTGGGCTTTCCTCCCCAACGGAGGCGCAAGTTGTGGAGTCGCTTAGCAGGATTTCGAATTTTATGCATAACAACCCGCGGGAGTTTTACACGCGTCGGAGGACTGCGTAGTTGCGTTTGCCCTTACGCAGCAGGAGGTATTGGCTGAAGAGCAAATCGGCGTCGGTAATGACGCGAGCAAAGTCGGGCAAGCGTTCGTTATTCACGTAGATCCCGCCGGCTTGGATGTCTTTGCGGGCTTGCCCTTTGGAGGGGCAAAGTTTGGCGGATACGATCAAATCGATGAGCGAGGAACCTTCGCCGGCGAAGGTTGTGGCCGGGACGTCGGTGGTGGGAACCTCGCCGACCACGTCTGCGAAGATGGCTTCGCTGATGCCGTCGAGACCGCCACCAAACATGATGGTGCTGGCCTTTCATGGCGTCGGCACAGGTGGATGCGCCATGCACGAGGGTGGTGACGGCTTGAGCGAGGGCCTTTTGAGCGGCTCGAGCGCCGGGGTTGGCGGTGAGGTCGGCTTCGAGGGCGGAAATCTCTTCCTGAGAAAGGAATGTGAGCACCTTTAGTAACTTCACGACATCAGCGTCTTCGGCCTGCATGAAGAACTGATAAAAGCCGTAGGGAGTAGTGCGGGTGGGGTCGAGCCAGACGGCGCCGCTGGCGCTTTTCCCGTACTTGGTGCCGTCGGATTTGGTGAGAAGAGGGAAGGTGAGTCCCCAGGCGGTCACCCCGGATTTACGACGGATTAAATCGGTGCCGGCGGTAATGTTTCCCCACTGATCGGTGGCGCCGACCTGGACTTCACAATCCACGGTGGAGCGCAGGTGGTAGAAATCGTGAGCTTGCAGCAGCATGTAGCTGAATTCGGTGTAGCTAATGCTGCCTTCTTCGAGGCGCGTGCGTACGCTATCCTTGGCCAACATAAGATTGACGGGGAAGTGTTTGCCGACGTCGCGCAGAAATTCTAGGAAGCTGAACGGCGCGGTCCAGCTCGCATTATCGACGAGCCGGGCGGGATTGGTGGCGGTTTCGAAGTCGAGAAACTTGGCGAGTTGACCGCGGATGATCGCGATATTGGCGTCAACTTGCTCGGAGGTCTGGAGATTGCGTTCGGATGATTTGCCCGACGGGTCTCCGATCATCCCTGTGGCGCCTCCGGCGAGAGCGATGGGATGGTGACCGTAGTTTTGGAAGCGACGCAGGGCGAGGAGCGGGACCAAATTGCCCACATGCAGACTATCGGCCGTGGGGTCAAAGCCGGCGTAGAGGGTGGTGGGACCTTGGGCGAGGCGCTTGGTCAGCGCGTCGAGGTCGGTGCAGTCGGCGTAAAGGTCGCGCCATGAAAGCTCTTCGAGAATGGTCATTAGATTTAGCGAAAAGGAAAGCGTTTGGCAGTCATCAGGGGCAAGGGGGAAGTGATTCCGACCTGACAACGATGCACAGCGCAGCTAATGCGAAAGTGAAATTCAAAAACTAGGGAGGCTTCTATACGTAAAAACGGATTGCGACGCGGGATGGGCCGCACGTAACGTCAGGGTCCTATTCGTCCATCTGCGGCGAAACAACTCAACCCACTCACTCCCCCCCCCTCTATCCATGCCTATCGCTGTTGGAACCACCGCCCCTGATTTTTCCCTGAAGAGCAAGACCGCTGACGGTCTCGTTGACGTCAAGTTGAGCGACAATGCCGGCAAGAAAGCCACCGTTGTGCTGTTTTTTCCGTTGGCTTTTACCGAGGTTTGCACGCAGGAGTTCTGCGACGTGACAGCCGGCTTGGCACAATACGCTGATCTGGGAGCCGATGTGATCGGTATCAGTGTCGACAGCCCGTTCGCGCAAGAGGCTTGGGCCAAAGCCAACAACATCACGATCACGCTAGCCAGCGATCTGAACAAGGAAGTCACCGTGGCATATGATGTGTTATTCCCGATGTTGGCGGGAGTCGGCGACACTTCGACGCGGGCGGCGTTCGTGGTCGAAGCTGATGGAGTGGTGAAGTACGCTGAACAGACCGCGACACCGACTGATCTTCCGAACTTCGACGCGGTTAAAGCGGCCCTCGGGAACTGAGCCGCACGTCGTTTGCAATTCACACGTTGTCGGCGCGAAAGCTGCACCGGCGACGTTGATTCGATTTTACCAAGAACTGACAGATCTACACATGAGCCTACCGAATCCGTTTAACACCAGAGACACGTTCGAAGCGAAAGGCGCCACTCACTCCCTCTACTCGCTGCCCGCTCTGAAGGCGGCCGGCTACGCAATTGACCGACTGCCGGTTTCGATCCGTCTGATATTGGAGTCTTTGCTACGCAATTGCGATGGCAAGCGGGTGACGGAGGATGCGGTCGCCTCTCTCGCGGGGTGGCAAGCGAAGGCGGATCGCACGGCCGAAGTGCCGTTTGTGGTGGCGCGGATTGTATTGCAGGACTTCACTGGAGTGCCGCTGTTGGTTGATCTCGCCGCCATGCGTTCCGCGGTGGAAGCGGTCGGGAAAGACCCAAAGATCATTGAACCGCTGGTGCCGGTCGATCTGGTCGTGGACCACTCCGTGCAAGTCGATTTTGCCGGATCAGCGGAGGCCTTGGCGAAGAATCTAGACCTCGAGTTCACTCGTAATCGCGAGCGCTACCAGTTCGTGAAGTGGGGGATGCAGGCGTTTGACACCTTCAAGGTTGTGCCTCCTGGCATCGGTATTGTGCACCAGGTCAACCTTGAGTATCTCGCCCAAGGCGTGCTCAAGGATGGTAATGGAACCTACTACCCCGACACACTTGTCGGCACGGATTCCCACACGACCATGATCAACGGCCTCGGTGTCGTCGGTTGGGGCGTGGGTGGCATTGAGGCCGAGGCCGGCATGCTGGGTCAGCCGGTGTATTTTCTGACCCCTGATGTGGTGGGCGTTTATCTGACCGAAGCCCTGTCGGAGGGCGTGACCGCGACCGACTTGGCTTTGACGATCACGGAATTGCTCCGCGCCAAGAAAGTGGTCGGTAAATTCGTTGAATTCTACGGACCGGGAGCCAAGGCGTTACCATTGGTTGACCGCGCCACCATCGCCAACATGGCGCCCGAATATGGTGCCACGATGGGATTCTTCCCGATCGACGAAGAGACGTCGATCTACCTCCGCGGCACGGGTCGCGAGGAAGAGCATGTATCCCTGTACGAGTCTTACTACAAGGCGCAGGGGCTCTGGGGTATCCCGGAGAAGGGGCAAATCGACTATTCGATCGATGTCGAGCTCGAGCTCTCCACCGTGGTTCCGAGTGTGGCTGGACCCAAGCGTCCCCAGGATCGTATTGAGTTGCCGAAGTTGAAGGAGTCGTTTAGGGCGACTTTCGAAAAATCAGCCAACGCGGGTGGTTTTGGGAAAGATGCGGCCGCGTTGGGCACCGTAGCCACGCAGGTCAAGGGAACCGACATCGGTCACGGCAGCGTGTTGATCGCGGCCATCACGAGCTGCACCAATACATCCAATCCCAGTGTCATGCTGGCGGCCGGCCTCCTGGCCAAGAAAGGGGTCGAACGCGGTATGACGGTGAATCCGTTGGTGAAGTCTTCCCTCGCTCCCGGTTCTCGAGTGGTGACCGATTATTTGAACAAGACCGGACTTGCGCCTTATCTTGACGAACTTGGATTCCAGACCGTCGGGTATGGCTGTACGACGTGTATCGGTAACTCCGGCCCGTTGGATACTGAGATCGAAAAGGCGGTCGTTGACCACGACCTGGTCGCCGCTTCGGTGCTCTCCGGTAACCGCAATTTTGAGGCCCGCGTCCACCTGAATATCAAATCCAACTTTCTCATGTCTCCGCCGCTGGTGGTCGCCTTTGCGCTCGCGGGTAAAGTGGATCTCGACATGTCGATCGAGCCATTGGCGAAGGACAAGAATGGGGTGGATGTTTATTTGAAGGACATTTGGCCGTCTCTTTCTGAAATTCGCGATGAGATGGCGGCGGCGCTCAAGTCCGAGGTCTTCAAGTCACTCTACAGTGACTTCACCAGCCAGAACCCGAAATGGAACGAAATCCCGTCCAGTGTGGGCAATGTTTACGACTGGGATCGGGAGTCGACCTACATTCAGGAACCCCCGTTTTTCACTAATTTCAGTCTCGAGCCCGGCACGATTGCCGAGATCAAAGGCGCTCGTCCCATGGGTATTTTCGGGGATTCGGTGACAACGGACCACATTTCGCCTGCCGGTGCCATCAAGAAGGATTCGCCGGCCGGACGTTTTCTATCCGAGGCCGGAGTGGAGTTTGTTGACTTCAATTCCTACGGATCCCGACGCGGCAATGATCGCATCATGACGCGCGGCACCTTTGCCAATGTGTGCATCAAAAATCTCATGGTCGGAGGCAAGGAAGGCGGCTACACTGTGCTTCAACCCGAAGGCACCGAGATGTCGATCTACGATGCTGCCATGACCTACAAGGAGCGAAACACTCCTTTGATTGTCATTGCCGGCCAGGAGTACGGCACCGGCTCCTCCCGCGATTGGGCGGCTAAGGGCACCAATCTCCTCGGCGTAAAAATCGTCGTGGCGCAATCATTCGAGCGAATTCACCGGAGTAATCTCGTTGGCATGGGCGTTTTGCCCTTACAATTCAAAGATGGAGCGGGGGCCAAGTCGCTTGGCCTCGATGGCACTGAGATCTGCGATGTCGTCGGTTTGACCACAGACGTAAAACCGCAACAGGACCTCACCTTGCGCATCACGCGGGCCAATGGGACGGTCGAAGATGTGACCGTGGCGTGCCGCATCGATACTCCAATTGAAGTCGATTACTACCAACATGGCGGGATTCTGCCGTATGTCTTGCGACAAATCATCGCTCGTAATTGATAATATTATTCAACCGGAGGACATTGGATGTCCTCCGGTTTTTTTAGCTCATTTCGTCCGTGAAATCTGAACCACGTTTTTGGGTTAATCCTGACACCAACCCCATCGCGTTGCGGGTCGAAGGCAAAGCCACGTGTAAAAACTGCGCCTGCGTGAAGGACTTCATGAATGGCGCCATTTCTAGGGGAAAAGACGTTTCGTGATGGATTTTGAGGCGTGCGAAGGCATGGACAGCACTTTTCTCGGAGTATTGGCTGGATCGGCGCTGCAACTTCGCAAGACGATGCCGCGAGGATCGCTGGTGCTCAGTGGCTTAAATGAACGCAATCGGGAGTTGGTGGGCAATTTGGGCCTGGATCGTTTGTTGACTGTCGATGACACGGCCAAAGGAGCGGCCAAGGTGGATGAAACGACAGCACTGGCCACCACCAGCTTGTCAGATGACGTTGTGGCGGCGCGGGAAGTGTTGGAGGCGCATCGTAATTTAATTGAGGCTGATGGCGGTAACGCCACCAAATTCAAAGATGTGATCAACCTCTGCAAACTGCAGCTGGGAGAGAACTCGCCTCGGATCTGTGCTCAAGGGCGGGCACATGCGTTGTTTTCAAATCCGATTTGCCAGAGTGGTGATCGGCGACACATCGTGTTCGCTCCCATGGCAACTACTGGTGACGCATCCGCTTCGGCAACCCTTGATCGATTTTCGCTACCCGATGACGCGGGGCATTTTGGCCCTTATGGCGGGGTGTATGTGCCGGAGACGTTGATCACCGCGCTCAAGGAGTTGGGCGAAGCGTATGACGTCGCGAGGAAAGATGAAGGCTACATCAAGGAATTGCGCCACCACTTGAAGGAGTTCGCGGGACGCCCGACAGAACTCTATTTTGCAGAGCGTCTTACCGAGCATTGCGGAGGGGCGAAGATTTATCTCAAACGGGAGGACTTGCTGCATACCGGCGCGCACAAGATCAATAACGCGATCGGGCAAGCGTTGCTGGCGATTCGGATGGGCAAGAAGCGCATCATCGCAGAGACGGGTGCCGGCCAGCATGGCGTGGCGACTGCAGCGGTATGCGCGAAGTTTGGGCTCAAGTGTCGCGTCTACATGGGGGCGGTGGATATGGAGCGGCAGGCTCTGAATGTATGTCGGATGCGGCTCATGGGGGCCGAAGTCATTGGCGTGGAGGCTGGTCAGAAAACTCTCAAGGAAGCCATCAATGAGGCCATGCGCGACTGGGTGACCAATGTGCGTGAAACCCACTACATTCTGGGTTCCGCGTTGGGGTCTCATCCGTATCCCATGATGGTGCGTGATTTCCACCGAGTAATCGGCTTGGAGACGAAGGACCAGATCATCAAAGCTGAAGGCCGGTTGCCGGACGAAATGATCGCTTGCGTGGGTGGAGGGTCCAACGCGATCGGATTCTTTTTCGAGTTTTTGCAAGACCCGGTGCGGCTGATTGGCGTGGAGGCCGGAGGTCGAGGCATTACCCGCGGGGATCATGCGGCTCGCTTCGAAGGCGGGAAACTCGGTGTGTTGCAAGGGTGCAAGACCTACATATTACAGGACGCCGACGGTCAGATTGAGTTAACCCACTCCGTGAGTGCGGGACTAGACTACGCCGCGATCGGACCCGAGCATGCGTTTTATCGAGATCAGGGTCGCGTAAATTTTGCGTATGCCTGCGATGACGAAGTGATGGAAGTCTTTCAACTCGTCTCGCGCCTCGAAGGTATCATACCGGCGCTCGAATCGACCCACGCCTTGGTGCACGGCGTCAAGCGGGCGAAGGAAATGGGTAAGGACGAGTTGCTCATCATCAATCTGTCGGGGCGAGGGGACAAGGATGTATCGCAGGTTGCGAAGCTACTCGGCGTAAATGCCCAGTAGAAATCCGCATTAGTTCGATGGAAGATTATCCAGACGAAGGAAGCACACCTGCCGGCGGATGGTACCGCTTTTATAAGTGTAATTCTTAGCATAATCAGCAACGTTAACGACGTGCATTCATCGGGGCCTTTGCCGCGAGCCTAATTGAGGAGGCACTCCTGAGAGGGGACAGACCGAAGCATGAAATCCCGAATATGTCCGAATGAACCTAAATTCCGAAGTTCGATGCTACAGAAGGGAACGAAGGTCGCGAAGCTGGAACGAGCTACGGTCAGCCGAAGGCGTCGATTCGCGCACCTGTCAGCATGGTCTTTTGTGTTAGGAATGGGAACGGATGGCGCGCAGGGAGATATGCGTGGAATATTGGCAGGATTCGAAGACGTGCGGCAGGAGCCGCTCGGGCCAATGTTGGGCGCAGACGCGCAGCAGGACGCTGCGCAAGAGGGCGAGGTTGGCCAGGGGGGTGACGTTGCGGGTACGCGAGTGGTCTTCGCGCCAGCAGGCGTCGCGGCGCCAGTGGTTGCGGATTTCCACTCCGCCCCAGTGCCCGCGGATCAAGGCGAGCATTTGCGCAGGGCTGCGTTCTGCGGGTGCCAGGCTGCTGGCATAGGCGCGTTGCTCGCAACTTTCGGTGAGGTCGCGTTTTCGCACCGTGGTTTTGTCCACGAGCACCAGGCTGCGCAGCCCGGGGTAGTTGGCTTGCGAGGGCGTGGTCACCACCACGGACACCCGCCAGGTGGTCACGCGGCCCCGACTCGGATCGGTCAGCTCAAAAAAGGGGGGGGGAACGGTCCGGGCGCGCTGGACCAGCGCGCTCAGCTGGGGTTGGTTGCCTTTGATCTGGAGCACATACTCGCCGCCTTTTCCCACGATGGTGCGGGCCTGCTCGCGGGTGGCGTGCAAGGCGTCGCCGGTGTGACGATCTGCTCGTCCAACGACGCGGCGGCCAACACCTCATCGGCGCGGGCCTGTTCACTGCGCGGGGTGTTTTCCTTTTGATCGACGATGGCCCGGGCGACCGGCGCGCCGGTGTCGGCCTCGACCAGGCGGAGCACCCCGACCGCATCGCGGATAAACTTTCCGTCCAGGGCGAGCGCTCCGGGCAGGGCACCGGCGTGGGCTGTGAGCCAACGGTTGTGAGGGCCTGGGCAAAGGCCTCCGGATCGAGCCGGGTGAGCACGTCGTAAAACACGCTGTAACTGGGGGCCAGGCGGACCTTTTTGCCGGCCTCACGGGGCAGGGCCAGGGCGAAGCGCTGGTCTTGGTCGAGCAGGTTGGCCATACGAGCGATGGACGCGATGTCGCGCCGGCCGGCCAGCAGCGCGAGCGCCACGATGCCAAGAACCGGACCGATCTTGAAGCTGAAGCGGGTGTTTTTGGCGCGCGGATCGGGCACGCCGCACAGGGCCTCCAACAGAGAGGGCAACTGGCCGTTTTTGAGCGGCAGGGTGCCGATGGGCGCGCGGCGCAGTCCCGCCCGGCAGTCCTCGGGCAAAGCGGGGTCGGGGACGCTCAGCAGGGCCTTGGCCGAGGGGTGCAGGGGCCGCAGCAGCCACAGGTGCTTGGGTTTGCCGTGCTCGCGGTAAAAGTCGCCTCGGTGCCGTTCGTAACCCTAGCTGGTCCCGACCGGCTCCCACGCGGAGGCCTTGTAGCACGTGCCTTGGTAGGCCTCCGGGTCGGTGAAGGTCTCGGCTAGCAGCGGCCGATAGCCGAAGCGTTCCTGCCAATGGCCCGGCAACGTGCGCACCGCCGCAGCGAGCACCTGGGAGGCGAAATTGGGCTCCTCGCCGCGCTTGGTGAGCAGTAGAAAGCGGCGGTTTTGCACCACCAGGGAAAGCCGCTCGACCCGGCGGGTCGCATCCCAGCCCACCCACCGGTCCCGGTCCTGGAGCGCGTAGCAGGCCGGACCCCACGCCAGCAGCGCCACACCGCCCGCCCCCCTCTTTCGACAATCTAGCGCAGGTAATCGCCCACCGGATGCCCGGATCCCAAGTAGTGCCGCTCGTGCAGCTGCGCGTCGAACCACTCCTGCTCGGCCGCAGTGGCCATGCGCACCTCCACGTTTCGATCCCAGTGCTTCTGCTCCGGGTTTGCGTTCGTCGCTTCCCTTTCCGGTTCACCTTTAGATTTCATCCCACTGAAACAGATCGAAAATCGGCCAAATGGTTTAGCTCAAAGTTACACCGCTGACCTTCAATCACTTCACTCGTCACGGGAAAAGACCATGCCAAGGACACCAACCCAACCGGCACACCCCTTACCATCGCGCGCTGCGCCCTTCACAGTCGACTCTTTATGTCACAGACTGCCGACCTTCGCATCCGCGCCATTAAACCCCTGATCACGCCAGGCGTGCTGGCAGAGGAACTTCCCCTCCCCGCCACTGCCGCCAATCGCATCGCCGACGCCCGCGCCCAGATCGCCGCCATTCTTTCCGGTCGCGATGACCGCCTCCTCGCCATCGTCGGCCCTTGCTCGATTCACGATCCCGCCGCCGCCCTCGATTACGCCGCCCTCCTCGCCGCTGCCGCCACCCGCCACGCCGATGACCTGCTCATCGTCATGCGGGTCTACTTCGAGAAACCTCGCACCGTCGTGGGCTGGAAAGGCCTAATCAACGACCCCGCCCGCGACGGTTCCTATCAGATTAATCAAGGTCTGCGCCTCGCTCGCCAGCTCCTCGTCGACATCAGTGCCACCGGCTTGCCCATCGCGACTGAATTCCTCGACACCACCCTCGGTCAGTTCTACGCCGATGCCATCAGCTGGGCCGCCATCGGCGCCCGTACGACCGAGAGCCAAATCCACCGCGAACTCGCCTCCGGCCTCTCCATGCCGGTTGGCTTCAAAAACCGCACCGACGGCAACCTCCAAGTCGCCATCGACGCCATTCGCTCCGCGGCCAAACCCCACTGGTTTCCCACCATCATGGGCACCACTGGCAATCCCGGCACCCACCTCGTTCTCCGCGTCGGCTCCGCTGGTCCCAACTACTCCACCGACCACATCGCCACCGCCGCGCAACTCCTCCGCGACCATAACCTTCCGCCCCACCTCATGGTCGACTGCAGCCACGTCAACAGTGCCAAGGACCCCAGTCGCCAACCCCGCCGTCGCCGCCGATCTCGCGGCCCAAATCTCCGCCGGACAACACGCCATCGCGGCCGTCATGCTTGAAAGCCACCTAGTCGGCGACACACAATCCCTCGACGCCGACCCTCTCGTCTACGGGCGCAGTATCACCGACGCCTGCCTGAGCTGGGAGCAAACCCACCCCGTCCTCACCTCCCTCGCCCACGCTGTCCGTCAACGCCGCCAAGCTTAACTGCCCTCAAGGCCAACGCCCGCCCGCCCCTCGCGCATGACCCCCACCGTCCTCGCGGCCGACCTCATCCTCCAACTCCGCACCACCAGCGACCCGACCAACGTCGCCGGTCAAAACCGCTTCGGCATCCGCCCCACCACCGAGCAACTCGGCAGCTCCATGCCCCATTTGCGTGCCCTCGCCAAACCGCACCGCCGCAACCAGTCCCTGGCTCTCGCTCTCTGGGAGCTTCCCATCCACGAAGCTCAGATCCTCGCTGCCCTCATCGCCGATCCCGCCGAGTTTACGCCCGAACTCATGGATGCCTGGATCCCCACTTTCGCCTCCTGGGACGTCTGCGACCAAGTCTGCATGAACGTCTTCCGCCGCAGCCCTCTTACGCCTTCGGGCGCGTCCGCGCCTGGGCGACCCGCAAACCAGAATTCGAACGCCACGCCGCCTTCGCCCTGCTCGCCACCCTCGCTGTACACGCCAAAAAAGAACCCGACGCCACCTTCCTCGAACTCCTTCCTCTCATCGACCAAGCCTCCACCGACGAATGCAACTTCCTCAAAAAAGCCGTCAACTGGGCCCTCCGCAAAATCGGCAAACGCCAGTCCCCCACCCTCCACGCCGCCGCGCTTGCTCTCGCCGCAGACCTCGCCTCCCGCCCCACCAAATCCGCTCGCTGGATCGGCCAAGACGCCACCCGTGAACTCCGCTCACGGGTGGCTTGAACCAACGACGTAACGCGACTGGTCCCGTCGGCGATTTCAATTTCAACGCCCGTCGCTAGTTCTCGATAGCCGTGGGTAACAAACCGGTAAACTTGCCTTTGGCACTACCGTTCAAACGTAGTGCCACGATGACTCCCGGCGACTCCGGCGTGAAAACCATGGTGCCTTTCCCGGGTATCGGATCTTCGAACCACCAAGTCAGATAGGGGCGGTCCTTGTCATGACCGCCGCCCGTCGGCTCATATCGAAAGTACATCTTCGACGCCACCACCGGAGTCGTCCTCGATGAGGAATAACGGACCTCGTCACGACCGCTCGGATACACATCCGGATCCCCCAGGCAAAAGATCGTCGTCGGCATATAAGGTCGGGCCGCCCATCCGTTAACTTCCATTCCGAGCATCGCCTTTCCATCCAAAACCTCCATTGCGAATTCAAAGGACCTGTCCGTGTCGATTTCCTGCTGGGGCGAATTTCCGTTCGCGATGAGTTGTCGCTGAAAAACAACGGCTTTTTTTCCCGTGGATTCAGTGAGAAAAGCGATTCCCAAGGTGCGCTCCGCGGAAGTCGCAAATTCATAGTGTGACATGGTAATGATAGGACTAAGGTATGGGGTTGAAACAAGGGGCCGGTCGCAAGGGGATCGGCCCGAGAATATTATTCGGTCCTGGGTTGCGACCAATTCCGGAGCTCCATTTGCACCGCATCATGTGCCCTGAGCACTTCCCTCCCTCGGCCTCGCCCGATCGCCTCCTCCAGTTGTTTCAACCGATCCGCCAACCGACTCGCCCCGATGAGATCCGCACTGTTCTTTGTCTCGTGCGCGAGCTTGCCCACCCTCTTCCATTCGCCCGCGTCGACCTCACGTTGCAGATCGGCTCCAATCACTTCCACCTCCGCCTGAAAACTCACGCGAAACTTCGCCACCATACGCTCTACCCATACTGATGCCGCCGCGGTGTCCTTACTCGACGCGGTTCCAGGCGCCACCACCTCCGCCAATCACCTTAGATTAACCGGTTTTTCCACAAAGTCGTTAAATAATTCATCGGGCAGTGCACTCGGTTCTGCACTGGCACTGGCCAACACCATGCGAGTCCGACCATTTAAGCAGTTCGCCCGGATCGCCTGCGCCACTTCGACCCCATTCAATTCTGGCATGTGCATATCGACAATGATCGCGTCGTAGGAGTTGCGCGCCGCCGCCTCCACCGCTTCACGGCCGTCGGCCACCCCCTCACATCGTGCCCCCCATGGCCTCGAGATACTCCGCCAGCAGCACTGTCTGCCCGGATAGGTTGGTCTTGTCGCCCAGCTCCCTATCCCCGCCGTTTCCCACCGCCGACCCACTCGCGGATCGCTGCGTTTTCAACAATCGAAACTCCGCCGTAAACGTCGTTCCTACATGCCCGTTACTACTGACCGTAACCTGGCCCCCAAGGCACAGGCAGAGCTCCTGCACAATCGCCAAACTCAAGGCCTGCCCCTTCCATATCACTCGCCGGAGAGAGTCGGGAAAATGCTCGGAATAATTGCGCCTGATCCTCTTCCGCAATCCCGGGTCCAGTGTCGATGACTTCCACCGCCACCTCATAACACTCGGGCCGCGCTCTCGCCCCCGACCATACTTCCACGCGACCTTCCTGCGTAAACTTCACCGCGTTGGACACAAGATTGACCACAATCTGCTGCACCCGGTGTAAATCTCCCCATGCTCAACAGCCTTCCGGTCCAGACCAATTGAAGTTAAGCTCGATCTGCTTGCTTGCCGCCAACGGTCGCAAAGTCTCCGTCGCGTCCCGCAACGCCGCCTGCACCTCCAACGGTTTTTCGTTCAGCTACAAACTGCCCGCCTCCATCGCCCCGAGATCGATGAGATCCCGCACCATCCGGTTCAGCATCGAGCCCTGATTGAGCATCGCCGACCGATAACGATACGGGTTTGCCTCCAGCGTCGTGCGTTGCAACATCTCGCCCAAACCCACGATGCTCTGCAACGGCGTCCGCAACTCATGACTCACTTTCGGCATGAACAGTCGCTAAATGCCGCCGCCTCTCGCTCCACTTCCACGGCGCGATCCGCAACTTCCTTTTCATACCGCCGCCACCGCTGCTGCCCCAATAAACCCAGGACCCCGAGCCCCAGGACCACCGCGAAAATAACCTGTAGGTGCACCTTCGCTTGCGGAGCCACCCAGGACGACACCGGCAGGTTGAGCTCAACCCAACCGAGCATGCCCAGGCGGGGGTGCACCAACGGTGCCCGGGCCACCGCCACTTCATTATAGGTCGTGTTCAGTGCCACCTCAAATCGGGCCCGCTGCTCCGACCTTCGTCGACGATCCTCCGCCGTCACTTTCCGCTGCAGCGTCACATAGGCGAAGTGGTCCGAGTTCTCCGCCAGCGTCTCCTTCGAATCATGCGGCGCCAGACACCGCATCAAACTGTCCCCACGTATCGTCGTAATGAATACATCAGTGATATCCTTGTCGGAATCCAGCACGCGTCGCAAGGTCTCCCTAACTGCAAGGCTGGCCGGCACCGCGTGATTGCGCGCCAACGCATAGTTCGTCTCCTGTCCACTGGGTCGCCGCCAGGTATGGTGATCTTCCAACTTCATTTCCGGGCCCAACAACCTCGCCAAAACATCGTGATCCAGCAGGGAAGAAGTCAGATTCGCCCGCGTGAGCACGCTGGTTTCAAACAACGCCCGTAAACAACGCCCGTGCATTCGCTCCCGCCAGCGTGGCCAGCACCAAACCACTGGTAAGCCACAGCGCACCAAACTGCCCAAAACGACTCAACTCGCGCCTGCGCACGTCTTGCGCCGAAGGCCAGGTCGCCCGCCATTCCACGGCTTGCGACCACACTTGCCCCCGCACCCGCCAATACGCTCAGCAACGATACCCCAAGCATGATCTGACTGATCTCCATCCAGGGTCGCGCCTGCCCCACCCACTCATTCATCGGCAACGCCAACACCCACCCACGAGCAGACTGACTCGCTCCACCCCGCGCCGGGCACTCGACCACACCACTGGCACCAACCACCACGTCGCGGCCGCTAACAAAAGGTTGCCCGCCTGTCGCTCCTCCCATCGCCATCCGGCCGCCACCAGCAAAACGCCCACCACCCCCCACACCAAACCTCGATTCCTCAAACGGGCCGACCATACCCAGCCAATCGGCTGCGCCACCAACGCAAACCCTAGCAATAAATCGCCAACTCGATGCGGCGGCTCCAGGTAGGTCTTCGTCACCGGCGTCGCGAACATCCACCACTCCACCATCGCCACCCCGAGTCCCGCCACCGCCGTGCCCATTAACCAGGCTCCTCCCTGCGACTCCGCCTCTCCCCGCCTCTGTTTCCACCGGATGCCCAATGCCGCCGCCCACATCACGATCGCCACAAAACAGAAGTAATCCTGAGCCGTGGCGAGAAACGTAATTATGTCAGACAACACGTGCATGGCAGGATGGATCGTGCGTTCCGCTTCAGCTACTCCGCGCTCGGACCTTTAACCAGGCCCACGATGGCACATAATAATAGTCACCACCCTTATTCGTGACCAACGGTGCCTGTCCGGCCTCCCCGAATAACAGCGGATCATTAAAACACGCGTGATTCTCCGAAATCTTGTTGATCGAAATCCGGCAGTCGGGAATCGCCGCTGCCGCCTGCTTCAACACCCCACGCAACTCTTTCTCCGCCGCCGCCGTCTCCACGGCGATCAATCGTAAACCTCGCCTCGGCCGGCACAGTGTTGATCTTGCCGCCCGGTCCGGCGCTGAATTCTCCGCCCACATTGATCGTCGGCCGCATCACCGTGCCGTCCTGCGCCGTAAACGTCCGCGCCCTCAACTGGGTCTTGTAATCCTCGAGCGCCAAGACCAGCGCCGACATTTTATCCAGCGCGTTCACGCCCATCTCCGGCTGCGACCCGTGCGCTGCCTTACCGTGCACCACCACTTCCAGCCAAGTCACCCCATTGTGCCCGCAGCATATGCTCTCTCCTTCTCCCCCTTCCATCACCACCGCGTAGTCGGGCTTGATCGGCGCGTTCTCCACAAACCATCCCGCCCCCAGCAGGGAGTCCGTCTCTTCATCCGCGGTAAATGATACTTCCAAATTCATCAACGGATCCACTCCCGTCGCCTGCAGCGCTCGCAATGCCAACACCAGCGCGGCGATCGATCCTTTCATGTCCGCCGTGCCCCGCCCATAGATCCAGCCCCGATCCACCGCCCCGCTGAACGCATTATCATGTCTCCACTTGCCCGATACCGGCACCACATCGTAGTGCGCGTTGAAATGCAGCGTGCGTTTCTCTCCCTTCACTTTGCGCCCGCCCAGCACATTGAACCGTGGATACGCCCACTGATCCTCCGGCAGGGCCGCCCGAAGCGCCGCCTTCGAAATCGGCAACCGCTTCGCCTTCAATCCCACCCCCACGAGTTCATCGACCAATCGTCGCGTGATTTCGTCGTAATGCGTGCCCGGAGGATTGGTCGTATCCCACCCCACAAGGTCCCGGAGCAACGCCAACAAATCATCCTCGTGTTGATCCAAATACACCGCCGGTGAACGTGTTTTCATAGTGCCCGACATCCTGACACGCCTTCCATCCGGAACCAAACGAAAAGCACCTCCTCGTGGCGATTCTCCGCCTCTCTGGTCCACCGTTCCTCGTCCAACTTGCATTTTGACAGGCCGGTACCCGGCAACCATCGTGAAACGTCCATGTCCACCCTCGCCTCCTTGCGCCAAGACTATTGCCTCGCCGGTCTTTCCGCAAAAGACATCGCGAAAGATCCCTTTGTTCAATTCGAACAATGGTTCCAGGAAGCTCAAGCAGCTCAGGTCATTGAGTCCAACGCCATGACCCTCGCCACCGTCGGCACCGACGGCACTCCCGACGCCCGCACCGTCCTGCTGAAAGGGGCTGACGTCCGGGGCTTCGTCTTCTACACCAACTACGAGAGCACCAAGGGACGCGACCTCGCCGCCCGGCCTCAAGCCACTCTTCTTTTCCCTTGGCTCGCACTCGAACGCCAGGTCCGGATCTCCGGTTCTGTCACTAAAGTCTCCCGCGAAGAGACCGATACCTACTTCCGGTCTCGTCCGCTCGGCAGCCGACTCGGCGCCTGGGCCTCAGCCCAAAGCACCGTCGTCCCCGACCGCGCAACCCTCGAACAATCGCTGTCGGCCGTCGAAGCCCGCTACGCGGGTCAACCCGTCCCCACCCCACCGCACTGGGGCGGCTACCGCGTCATCCCGTCCTCCATTGAATTTTGGCAGGGCCGCCCCAACCGCCTGCATGATCGCCTACGTTACCAGCTCGGCCCAAATCAGGACTGGATCATCTCAATACTCGCCCCTTGAGTCCCGTCGCCCCGACCTCCCACACTCTCTTTGTGCGCAAACCCGTCTCCCGCCTGCGCTCATCGCGCCCTCCGCCGCCCAAACTACTGGCCGGGGTGTATCAGACGCTCAACGAAGGCGTGCTCATTGCTGCGCCCTATCTCGAACGCACCGGACTGCGCATCCTCTACGTCAATGACGCCCTCTGCCGAATCACGGGCTTCTCTGCCGCCGATCTCGTCGACCAAACCCACGGCATTCTCCATTCCAACCGCGCCGATCTCAAGAACCTCCGTCAATGGCGGCGTCAACTCCCGGCCACTCCGCCTCTTTCCGGCGACGGCTACTTGCACCACGCCGACGGCACCAACATCTACGCGGGATAGACCTTTTCGCCTCTGATTGATTCCACCGGAGAGATTACCCACATCGTTGGTACCTACCGGGACATGACATCCAACCGGCGTCTGCAGGACGCCCTGATCCACTCCCAACGCCTCGACGCGGTCGGACGTCTCGCCGAGGGAGTCGCCCACGACTTTAATAACCTGCTCTCCGTCATCAACGGCTACTGCGAGATTCTCCACAATTCTATCGGGAAAAACGAAAAGGCCCGGAAGGAAATCAACGAGATTCACCGCGCCGGCCAACGGGCCTCCAACCTGGTTCGCCAACTCCTCGCCTTCGGGCGCCGCCAGGCACTCGATCCGCGCGTCATCGAACCCAACCGCCTCATCCGCGAAAACGCCGAAATCCTGTCCCTCCTCCTCGGCGAAGAACGTTCCCTCGAACTCTCCCTCGACGAACAAACCGGCAATATCCGCATCGACCCGACCCAACTACAGCAGGTCCTGCTCAACCTCGTGCTCAACGCCCGCGACGCCACCCAACCCGGCATGCGGGTCACGGTTTCCTCCGAAAACCGCATCGTGCCCCCGGGCCTCAACCGCCGTCTGACCGACATGGCACTTGGTCCTTATGTCATGCTCCGCGTCAGCGACAACGGCATGGACGAAGAAACCAAAGCCGTCCTCTTCGAGCCGTCCTTTACGACCAAGGATGAAGGCATGGGCACAGGTCTGGCTCTCGTTTACGGAGTCATTCAACAAAGTGGAGGACACCTCTTCGTCCAAAGCGAACTGGGCCAAGGCACTTCCTTCGAAATTGTTCTGCCTCAAGTCGAGCAACCGGCATCTGTCGCCTTGGGCACCCTCACACCGCTTCCCGTCACCCGTGGCCGCGAAAACTCTCCTGATCGTTGAAGACGACGAGGTCGTCTGTAAAATGGTCGCTGGCATCCTTACCGCCGATGGCTACGAGGTCGTCGCCGCCCCAACCGCCGCGACCGCCATTATCGCCCTCAAACGACTAGGCAAGGCCGTTCACCTCGTCGTGGCCGACCCCACTGAACCCAGCGGCGACGTCACCCGCTTGATCCGTAAACTGCATCGTCACCAAGCGGGCCTCCGGGTCCTCTGCACCCCCAACCGCAAAACCCAGTCCCTCAATTGGCTCGACTCCACTCGCCAGCGCATCCTCCCCAAATCATTCGCCCTCAGTACCCTCCTCCAAGACGTGCGTGAATTACTCGATCAGGAGGCCTAGCGCCTCGCGTTCCCGAGCCACCTCGCCACGACTATGCGTTTGTGTCTCATCCGCCACGCCCACGCCTTGCGGGGAGAAAATGATACCCGACGCCCGCTCAGCGAACGCGGTCGCCAAACTTGTGCCCACGTGGCGTCATTCTTTCGCCATAACGGTCGTCTGCGCCCCGGACAACTCTGGCACAGCCCACTGACCCGCGCCACCGAAACCGCCATCGGCCTCGCCACCGGCCTCGAAGCCGACATCCCACTGGTCGAAACCGATGGGATCACTCCGCTGGACAATCCCATGATCATGGCCCAACGCCTCGCCATGTATCCGTCGTCCATGACCTCGCTCTCATCGGTCATGAGCCTCACTTCAGCGCCTTGGCCACTCTGCTGGTCACGGGTCGCCCCCACCCCGTGGCCTTTCATTTCAAGAAAAGTGCCATCCTGTGCCTGCGCTCCACCAAGGACGTGCATTCCCGCAGCTCCTTACCTCGTTGGCGTGTCGCCTGGCACTTCTCTCCAGAGCTTCTATCCTCCGACTAGCGCGAGTCGGGCTTCCTCCGCTACTTTGCGGACACGCGCCCCCAACTCGCTAGTACTTCAACGCAGTCGAAGGGCTTTGCCAGATGCTCCATCGGCACCACCGGATCGCGATCGCGCCACGCACAGCACGTCACAACCCCGACTGCTACCGTTCCGACTCCCCACGCCCCCCAACGCCCTACTTCGCCAGGCATCCCATCACTCACCGCGCCCACCACACACCCCCAGTCCCGCTATCACCACGACGCTTCCGCCCAATAACTCCTGGATACAGGTTTGGGATGGAAATGGGAAGTCATCGGCCACTTTCACCGTCATTGTGCTTTGCACTCCTGCGCCAACCGTAGAAACCACCTTTCGCTCCGTCTTCGTTTTGCAGAAATTTGCCTGACTCCCGCCGGTTTCTTCTGCCCTGATGCCCTCGGCCATGTCTTTCGATCTTCTCCCTTTCCGTTGCGATTCCGCCGCCACCAACATGGCCACGGATTTTCTCCTCCTGCAACACTACCTCCATCCGACGCACGCCCGGTTTCGCCACTACGATTGGCAACGCCCCGCCATCACTTTCGGTTACAGTCAAAAAGTCGCCTGGGTCCGGGAGCAGACCAGTACGATCGACCCCGTCCCGGAATACTGCCGACGGCCCACCGGAGGTGGCATCGTCGACCACCGCGAGGATTGGACCTACGCTCTCGTCATCCCACGCGGCCATCCGCTCTTCGATGCCCGGGCCGTCGCCAGCTACGAGGCGATCCACCGTGTCCTTGCGGATGGCCTGCAAACCCTCAATTGCCCCGCCGTCATCAAAACGACCTGCGAGCCATCCCCGGATTGCACACCAGGTTCGGGTGTCTGTTTCGACCGCGCCGAACTCTACGACGTGGTTCACGCCCACACCGCCGCCAAAATCGCTGGCGCCGCCCAAAATCGCGCCAAACGCGGCCTGCTCTTCCAGGGCTCCATCGCCCGCCCGATTGTCGGCGACATCGATTGGTCAGCATTCGAAGCCGCCTTCACAACCCGCCTCGCCCACTTGCTAGACTTTCCTCTCCAAACCCCTGGCTGGCCCGGGACGTGGGACGACGCCATCGATACTCTCGCCGAAAATTACGCCACTCCGCAATGGATCGAACGCCGCTGACTTCGCCTTCCGATCACTCAAAGCGTTTCGTTTTCCTGGCCCAAGCAACCGATCCCGCCCTGTGCATCCGCTCCACGACCTCATCCAGCGCTCACCCGCTGACGTTCACCATCCTCTTCCTGTTGGCCTCCTGGCTGATGATCTGGCGCCTTGAAGCGATGTTCCACCACGGACTCGAAGGCACTGCCCTCGGCACCCTGGTCGTCCCCTACTGCTCCGGCCTCGGAAACCTCGTCTTCGTTTTCATCCTCTGGCGCGACGACGGCGCCCCCGTCGCAATCATGGTCAACAGCCTGGTGAACAACGTCACCAATCTTACGCTCCTGCTCGGGCTACCCGCCCTCATTTGGCCGCTCCAAATTGTCGCCCCACGCGGCAACTCAAGCGAACGCCGCACGCAACGCCTCAGTCGCCTCGCCCTTTCTCTCACCCTCGCCGCCGTCTTATTCTTCACGGGCCTCACGTGGGCCCTCGGTCGCGATGGTCAGCGCGATCGCAGCGATGGGCTTGCCCTCATCGGGGTATTCCTTTTTTGGCAATGCTTCCAAGTCTACGATGTGCTCAAGCACAACGTGCAGCGTAACGCACATTTCAGTCCGCTGTTCTACCTCGACTGGCTCTTTATCGCCGGCGGAGGCTGGATCATCTACGAAAGCCTCGATGGTTTGGTAGGTCAGCTGAACACGATTAAATCCGGCTTCTTTCGCGCCGACCATCTCGGTTGGATCACCGGCTAGTTACTGGTCCTGCCCAATGCCATGCTCGCCTTCTACCACGCCTGGCAACGACGATCCGACATCGTTTACAGCTCTCAGATCGGGGACGGCCACATCTGCATTCCGCTTTGCCTCGGGCTGTTCGCCGTGCTGCGTCCCGTTCCATTGCCCCCATTTTTCCAACCCGCGTTGCGCATTCTCGGAGGCGCCGTCCTGGTTCACGCCATTTGTCTCTTCACCGTCGGACAGTTACCCCGCCCAATCGCCGCCCTTTTGGTCGCCTCCTACGCAGGATTCCTCGACGCTGGCCTCATGACATGACGCCATGCCGTCGTAGGGCTTTCCCCCTTACGCCCCTCCCTGGCGAGTCCGCATCGTCCTCCACCACCGGATCTCGCCGGAACCCGTCGCACAGGTCGGCAAAGACACGCTGCGCCGGCCACCAGGACCCTCGAGCGCGGATGTCCTCCATCGTCGCCGTCGTATGTATTGTTCCACCCCAGGTAGGCCTGCGCCCCGACGCGCACACAGGCATCATACGTCGTACCGGGGGCATTCGCCACGAAGGCAAATTCTCCGACCTCTAATCGGCGACCTTCCAACTCCACGCGCAATGGCCGGATGTCGGCATTGAACCGCACTCGAAACTGCTCCACTCGCGGTCCTTGATACGCCGCCAACCGCGCTCCTCCCGTGCCCAAAGTCACCATCGCCCATTCATCGAAAACACGATCCTCACTCAACGCATCCATTCTTGCAGCACATCGGGTGATCAAGGCTCGGCAGCGGCAATCGTCATGCCCCATCCTGTGCCCTCAAACACCCGCTCCCGCAAGTCCGTACCACCTCAAAAACGATACGTATCCAAATTATTGATATACGATTAAAACGTGCTTAGGAGGCCTATTGTAAATCTGCAAGCAAAGATCACTGGATACTTGCAATTGGTTTCAAGTATTTGATGCTGAGGGCACGCGGCGCATGATGCGCCAAGTGTTCGCGTTATGAAAATCATGTGAACCAAAAGATCAGAACCAACACAACGATCCCCAAAAAGGAGACTCCTATGGCTAAAGCCAAAAAGACGGTAAAGAAAGCGGCTGCCAAGAAGGCACCGGCTAAAACAGCTCCGGCCCCCAAGCCAGCTGCTAAAAAAACGGTCGCCAAAAAGGCTCCGGCCAAGAAGGCCGCTGCTCCAAAGGCCCCGACTAAAGCAACTCCGGCCAAGAAGGTCGCCGCTAAAAAAGCCCCAGTTAAGAAAGTTGTCGCTAAGAAGGCTCCGGCTAAAAAGGCCGCCGCCAAGAAGAAGTAAGCTTCTTCCACAGACTACTAAACCTAAGCAGCCGCTCATTCTTGAGCGGCTGCTTTTTTTTGAGCCCGACCACGTCGCCGTCGCTTACGTTTAGTTTACATCCAACTTAATCGGTCCCGGCCCCGGGCCCACCAACTCCATTTCACCTTCCGATTCCGCATAGGCCTCTTCAGACGATAGCTCTTCCATCGGCGCAAAGCGCTCCGAAGAGAATCCCAACTCCTGCTGCTCCGCATGAAACGGATCTGGCGGATTGGTAATCTCCTCCAACAGCAGACCCACGGTCGCAGAGTCTCCGCCCTTCACCACTTTCTCACGCCCCAAAAACACCTCCCGAATCGTGTAGGTGGTGTCCTTGATGGGCAGCTGCTTGTAGATCGCCTTAATGACGTCGGGGAAGGTATCGTTGATGCAGACGACGCGTTGACCGTTTACCATGATGACGCGCAGCCGAACGCCCGCGCCCGACTTTGGCAAGCGCAGGCGCACGCGTCTTCGTTCAACCCCCTTCAGGATTCACTTCGGCGACCCACTGGTGCTGCGTGCCCAACGGTCCCACGGGATCCGGCTCTGGAGCGGCAGGCTTGGCCACGGTGGCAAGCACTTTAAACAGATCCTCTCGCCGATCCAAACGCGGCGTAACCGTGCCCAACGCCCGCGCTTCATGAAGATCGTCCAAGTCTAGATCGCAGATCAATACGGTCTCTTCATTGGAATCGGCCTCCGCCGCAACCCCATCCCGGGCAAACATGAAATCAGAGGGTGTAAAAATGGCCGCCTGGCCATATTGCACGTCCATGTTCTCCACATCCGGTAGGTTGCCCACGTTGCCCGCCAGCGCCACATAGACTTGATTCTCCACCGCACGCGCCGCCGAACAAATCCGCACCCGCAAGTAACTTTGGCGATCATTCGTGCAAAACGGCACAAAAATGATTTCCGCACCTTGATCCGCCAGATGTCGCGCCTGCTCCGGAAACTCCGAATCATAGCAGATCAATATTCCGATCTTCGCCGTCGGCGTTTCAATCACCGGGCACGCGTTGCCCCCGGTGATCCCCCACCATTTCCGTTCATTCGGCGTGATGTGCAACTTGTGCTGCTCCGCGATGCTGCCATCCGGTAAACACACCGTGCAGATGTTGCGCAGTTCCTTGCCCACCTTGGCGGGATGACTGCCGCCGATCACTGTGATACCATACTTGATCGCGAGCGTGCGCAGCAACTTCACCACCCTCGGCGCATACTTCGCGAGCTGTCGCATGCCTTCCTGGGGAGACTTGGTCTTGGTCATCGACAGCAACTGCACCGCAAACAACTCCGGAAACAGCACAAAGTCCGCATCACTGTCCGCCGCCACATCCACAAAATAACCCACCTGACGCTCAAACTCCGCAAACGAGGTCAATTCCCGCATCTGATACTGCACACACGCCACCCGCACTTTGCGTGCGCCGGATTTCTCGGGATTGTAGTCCGGATTCAACCACTCGATCAAACTCGCATGATTACGACTGTTCGGGTCCTGAAGATAGTTCGGCATCACCCGACGCAGTTGAAAACCTTCCCGGAGCTGAAAACTGAGCACCAAATCGCGGAACTCCCCCGCCGCAACCAGTTCCGCATACTCCTGCGGCGAAAACTTGTCCGCATGGTCCTTGTAGTTCCACAGGCGGCCGGCAAAATCCGCCGCTTATTCAACTTCTTGCACAACTTGCGTCGCGCATCATAAAACGCCGCGCCAACCCCCACCCCACGCGCGTCCGGGTGCACGTAAATATCCGCACCGTAAAGGGTGTCCGCATCCAAATCGTGGTTGTTGAAATACCCGCTGTCCGTGATCCCCGACCAAGTGTGGTTGCGCAACGTATCCGGCCCCAAATCCACCACCCACGTCGCCGCTGCCCCCACGATCTTGCCTTTCACCACCGCCACAAACTGTCCCTGCGGGAAGATGCGGAGGTGACTGGCGAGATGGGCCTCTCCCCACACGATATTATCGTCCGCCAACACCGGGTAGGCGGCGATATTGAGTTTGATCAGAGCAGGGATGTCCGTACGGGTCGCGCGGCGGACTTTACCTTTGGCAGGAGGCTTGAGCATAACGAGATTCTAGAACTTGCCATACCGCCGTCAATGAGGACGAAAAGGCTTAATTTTGACCGCCCCCACCTCCTCCGCCCGCCCCCCCCGACCACTCTCAAACCTACTCGATCCGACCTTCGTCGAACTCGATCAAATCCGGCACACTGATGATTTCCCCGATGCGATCCGTGCAGCCCATGTTGGTCAGCGCCTCTGCCAAAAACTCCCGCCCCGCTTCCGTCATTCCCTTCTGCACCAGCTCACGATTCCATTTCGCCGCCCGCACATCCTCGGGCAACAAAGCCCGTAATTTCGCATCCAACTCCGCCTCATCCGCCGAGCTGTGCACCGCTTCCTCAATCTGGGCCGGCTCCACCCCCAGATGCATGGAAAGAAACCGATCCAATCCCCGCTTGTAGTTCTTGCGGTAACTCTTCGGCAGCTCCCCGTGCTTCTTCACGTAACGGCACTTCGCGATCATCCGCGGTAAATACAACAAACCCGTCGCTCCATGGGGTACGTAAGGAGAAGGCAAACAAGTAAGAATCTCTCCGGTCGAACCGGGAATAGGTCGGGATTGGGCCATCATAAAAATATCGAGCTGATCAGTTCAGAAACGAACAGATATATTCACACAAATCGCCGCCCTCCGCGACCGTGATCGTGAAACCGGAATCCGCCGGCACTTCAAAATACGCTCCCGCCACGTAGTCCTCCGTCGCCGCCTCGCCATCAAGTACCACCGTGCACGCCCCCCGCTACGATCTCCATCCGTTCCGCCGTCGCCGTGCCAAAATGATACGTGCCGGGACGAATCAATCCCAGGGCCTTGGTGCTGGCATCGGCAAAACGCACGGTGTGAGACACCACGTTCCCGTCGAAATAAACATTGGCCTTGGTATCAACCGCCACCGCGGAAAATGAAGTAGGATGTGACATGGAATTAAAAAGGGAACGTCCTGCAATCGATGCCGCCCGTCACACTTCGGCAAGCCCAAGTTTAAAGAGCCGATTCGCATTCTTCCACATGATCTTCTCATAATGCTCCTCCGACAACCCGAGGCTGCGCACAAACTTCAAATACGTCCGCATGCGGCAGATCGGCCAGTCAGTGCCATACAATAAATAGTTCGGATCTCCGGCATACAGCACCATCTCCCTCACCTGCTCGACCATAAACGCCTCAAACCGCTCCGTGAAATCCCCCAACACCAGACCGGAGATGTCCGCGTGCGCGTTCTTATTCCTGTAGACCACCTCCATGCAGTCTCGTACCCATGGATTGCCTACGTGGCAAATCACCAGCTTCAGGTCGGGGAAGTCGACCGCGACATCGTCCACCGCCAGCGGATGAGCATACCGGCCTTTCGCCTTGGATGAATACGTGTCCCCGGTGTGAATCATCACTGGCACATCATACTCCACCGCCAGCTCATACAGTACCCGGCACCGCGAATCATAGGGATAAAACGGCTCGTAACCCGGATAGAGTTTGAGCCCCTTCACCACGCCCTCCCTCAGGTAGTCACTCAATTCACGCAGATCCCGCTCCTTGTAGTTGAGAAAACTTACACCGGCGATCACGGGCATGTTTTTTTCAGATCGCGCGTCAACTCGACCACCTCACGGGTCGACGGTCGGTGCGGATTCACCATGTAGGAAGTCAGCACCAACGCCTGGTATATTTCATTGAAGGCCATCGACTCCTGCAACTCCTCGCATCGCGCCTGCAAAGGCACCACCTTCGATTCGTCGTAGTTATTCAGATGAGTGTGGACATCGATGATCATAAATCAGCCTACGCCTGCGCCCGGTATCATACAAACTCCCGTTTTGCATTCTTAAGCATCACCAAAAAGCCCAACCCGCCGAGTCCCGCCTGCGCCATGACCGCCAAAGCCGCTCCATATCCGGCGTTCGCGACCAGTACGCCGGCCAATGCTACCACCCAGACCTCACAGCCGTTGGTCGCCGCTATGAAGGTGCTGAACTGCGTCGCCCCCAACCGCCGATCCGTCAGATCCAATAAACAAGGCATACGAAATCGCGGTGAACGCACCGATACCAAGATACAGCAATGTAAGGACAACGATCATCACCGCTACCGGCAGAGTCGCCGCAACTCCGGCCGCGACGAGACCACCGCCATACTCATCAAAATCAACGCGACCGCCGCTCGACGCTTTCGCTCACCAGCGTCGGACCAACGCCCGCCAAACCATCCGCCCATCGCCATGGCCGCGACCACGGGCAAGGCAAAGAACCAACCCGTGGTCTGCGTGCTTGCGCCTAGAGCGACCAAGAGGGGTCCGGCAAGCGCTCCCGTGGCCTCGAAGCCCGCGCCCGCCGTGAGCGCGAAGCCCAAACCCACCCACGTGGTGCGCCGAAATAGGACACGACTCAGTGTACGGTAGAATGAACGCGGTTTACCCGCTACGCTTTCGATCTTGGGTTCCTCGATCTGCGTCCACAGCACAATCAACGAGACCCACACCGCTCCGACCAAGGCGATCAGTAGCACGGTCCAGCCACCCCACCCCACCAAGAGAATCGCGCCGCCGCCAAACACCCTGCGACCGCCCAGCATGCCGATCTGCATCGCTGCATGGAGTCGACCACGCTCCGAAACCTCCACCGTCGCCACCGCCAGCGCGTCGATCGCCACGTCTTGCGTAGCCGCGCACACCGCGTGAGCCAGCAACAGCGAAAACCACAGGCCGAAGTGCGTTGCCGGATCAACGAAGACCAGCGGCACCAAAGCCACGCCCATGCCGATCTGCGCGGCCGCCGCCCAATGCCGCAAGCCCCAGCGCGGTCCGCGCCATGCATCCACCAATGGCGCCCACAAAAACTTCAACGCCCACGCCGCGGTCAACCCCGTGATCCGTTCCACCGCCATGCCTTCATTTCGCAGCAAGGTCGGCAACGCCCACCACAGAAATCCGATCGGCGCCCCTTCACTGAAATACAAAATCGCAACTCGCCAACGCAGCATCATGCTGGAGTTACCGCCACCGCGATCTCGCAGCATGGCCATCCTGTAAATACACCTGTTTCTTGTCACCATAAACCCACTACAGAGATTGCAGGATCGACCCGGCCCGAATTTAGGGCAGGGTCTCTTCCCATCTTCCGTCCCGATGAGCTGTCGTCCCATCATTTCACTCTTGGTGGTCTCGCTAACCGCCCTCCCCGGCTTTAGCGCCCTCGACCCTCGACTGGATGAACCCTTGGGCCTCCTGGAGTCCGCCAACTTTGCTCCTGCCGTCCCCCCATTGGTCACGTTGGCCGAGGCAGGCGAGCATCATGCCATGCTCCTGCTCGCCTTGTTGCATTTTCCCGGCGCGGGCGTGGAATTGGACCGGAAGCAGGCTCGCCAATGGCTCGAGCGCGCAGCGCATGCCGGCAACCGTGACGCCATTCGGGAATTGCACCCCGTCAACGATTCGATACTGCCCGGCCAACCCGATCCCGCCACCGATCCGAATCTTTTTTCAGTACCATCTTCCTTGGCCCGCCGCGTCAGTCGCCACCTGCAATACCGCTACCTCCCCGCCATTGCCTGGAACATGGAACATGCCGCCACGGGATCGTCCGTGGCTCTCTACAATCTGTCTCGCTACACCGAACTCGCCCCCAATCTGGTCGAGTCCGCGCGCACAAACTTCCCTCAACGCCTTAAAAGGGCCGCCGAGGCCGGGTCACTCGCCGCCATGCGGGAATTGAGCGAGAAAATCAAACTCCAGACCCAAGGATTCAACACCCCCGAAGACAAATTTGCCAGGATGACTTTGAACACGGCGGATCGCGGCGCCGCGAAAACCATGTTTAACTTGGCCAGCAAACGAGTGCTGGCCGCCCAATCTGATCCCTCTCTTGACCGCGAAGAAGCGATCGAGTGGCTCCACTTCGCGGCCGACAAAGGTCACCGGGGCGCGATCAACACCCTCCTCACTCTCGAGGAACAACAGGATAAAGTCACTCACCAAAAGCTACCACCACTAGATTCAAGCTCCCTTCAAGCATCCAACCAAATCGATTCGCCCAGCTTGGCTGAACTCGTGGCGAAAGTGAAACACGACGAATCGATCGGGGCTCTCGGGGAACTCAGCCGCCGCTCTCACCATAGTGAAGAAGCCCTGGTCGCCTACGCGCAGACCCTGCTGACCAACCCTGATCAACCACTCGCTCGACCCGACAATTACTTGAAACGATTGGAAACATCCTACGCCAACGGAAATATCGAGGCCGGTCGCTTGCTGGCCCGCCTGCAGCACAGTGGCCGGGTGGACCAACCACCAAATCGTGCCGCAGCCCGGACTCTCCTGGAGGACCTGGCTGAGTCCGGGGATCACACCGCTCAGGTTGAACTCATGGCCAGCCACTTCCATGGCTCAGGTCAGGCTTTCGTTCGCTCCGAGGCGACTGTCGTCCGGGATCGTTACGCTGCAGAAAACCCCGGTATCCCTGCGATGTGGAACCGGTTGCCCGGTTCGAATACACTTGGTTCATCTCGGCATAAATATCCTGACTTGTCGCCCATGGAGTTGGCCCACCGCCACGCCGTACATGCTGATCGCAAAGGTGACGCCGAGCCGATCGTCGTATTCCAGCCACCTCCCACGTACCCTCTTGAAATGAGCAAAGCCGGCATAACAGGGACGGTGCGGGTCGAGTTTGTGGTCGATTCACGCGGCGACCCGACGAACTTGAAGACCACCGAGTCGACCCATGAGAAGTTTGAATCCGCCGCGCTGGAAGCCGTCACGCGGTGGCGTTTTGCCCCGGCACTGCGAAACGGAAAACCAATCAATATCACCCTGAGCATGAGCATTCCAATCGTTTTCAACATCACCGACGACTAAACGAATGCTCAAAAACGAGGCACGAGAGATCAATATTCTTCATTGGTTCTTGCTGGGTCCGCCTCCACCACGCCCATTGCGCGTGAGATGAACGTTCGTTTTACCCTAGACAACGCAGTTCACATCAGAAAACACATGTAACAAAGTTATGTTATCCAGTCGGTTAGTGGGTTTCAACCGTACCCAAGCCGACTCACCTGGCAGGTGCAAGAATCGATGCCTTCGACGGACCGTAACTCGTTCCAGCTTCGCGCCCTTCGTTCCCTTGTATGTTCGAACCGATGTTAAGAACGAGCGAGGACGGAACCGAATGCACATGCGAGGTAAATGCCTTGAATGATGCTCGCCAGGGTGCGGTGCAGACTGGCCGTCTGCACCACACGGCAACCCAGAGGCCGATTTGTTACCCGAGGATTTACCTCGAACAGAAGCCCTGGGCCCGGGTTGCCAACCTGGTTGAACTCGAACCGCTGAGAGAGCCCTGAGCTCGTATAACAAGATGGAGCAACCCCCCCCCTGAAAATCAAGTCACCTATGTTGGTGTGGATATCGCCAGAGATCGTCTCGACTACACCGTCGATGATACTCGCTGTGCCCACGTCGAGAACACCCACCGAGGCCACCGAGCCTTGATCAAGCCCCTCCAGAGCCTGCCCAATGCCCGGGTCGTATGCAAAGCGACTGGCGGCTATGAGCGTGCCATTGTCGCCGCATTGCTCTTGGCCCAGATCCAAGTCTGCGTGGTCAATCCAGGGCGTGTGCGCGCCTTTGCCCGCGCCGTCGGCTTGCTCGCCAAGACCGACCAACTCGACGCTAAACTGTTGCGCCGCTTTTGGTTAAAAATGAAGTCCCGCCTGCACCGGGCCCTCGACGAAGCGGCCGCAACCTTGCGTGAGCTGCTTGACTATCGCCGGCAGATCAGTGATCAACTCGTCGCCACAGGCAACCGGTGCGAGTTGGCCGGACGCATTTGGCGTGAACCCCTTGAGATCCTGCGGGCGCTTTTAGCCACCGAGCTCGAACAAACCGATGCGCTGATTAAAACGCACATCCACGAGGACGACAGTCTACGCACCAAAGCCCGCTCGATTGCGCGAACTCCAAGGCGCAGGACCCGTGCTCGCGGCCCCCCTGCTCGCCTACGTGCCTGAACTCGGAAAGATCGAATCGGGCCAACTCGCCGCTCTGATCGGTGTGGCCCCGTTCGCCCACGACAGCGGGCGGCGACATCGTTGCCGACATGTGCGCGGCGGGCGTCATTCCGTGCGCCAGGTCCTCTACATGGCGGCGGTCTCTGCCATCCGATGTAACCCTGTCATGCGCGCGTTTTATCGGCGCCTCGTTGAGGCTGGGAAACTGAATAAAATAGCCCTTATCGCGATCATGCGCCAAATGCTACATGCCCTCAATCTATTGGCCGCTAATCCCAACTTTGTCCTTGTTCGCTAACACCGCTGCTTCTGTCACAGCCAAATTCTAAATTTAGGGTTACTGGGAAGGGCTGGGCTAATCCAGATTAAGGTAAACCGGAATGGATCCCTGATCTGCAATCGCAGTCGCTCCCCTCGATTGACCTCGAGGGGTGATGGTGTCCTCAAAACAAAAAACCGGGGCTCGCCATAGCAAACCCCGGCCAAATTTCTGCGTTTGACCGCAGCGCAACCACTTACGCCAAGGCCGAGGTCTTGGCTTCGTCGAAGCGGTAAAGCGCCTTCGGCGTCTCGGGCGTCGGTGGGAACGGCACGACCTTCCAGAACTTCTTCGTCGCGTTGTCCCAGTCCTGGAGCATCGCCTGCGCATGGGGCGAACCCGTGAGCGTCGCGTGCACGCTGACCAACTGAGCCAGACTGGCGATTTCCTCTTCGTCGCTCAGGCGCTCCACCCCGATCATCGCCGGATTGATGCGACCCTCGAACTTGTCCTCATCATCGTAGATGAACGCCAAACCGCCACTCATGCCGGCCCCGAAATTCTGGCCCGTCGGACCGAGTACCACGATAAGACCGCCGGTCATGTATTCGCAGCCGTGGTCCCCCACGCCTTCGATCACCGCCGTCGCTCCCGAGTTGCGCACACCAAAACGTTCCCCACTGCGACCCGCCGCAAACAGGTCGCCACCCGTGGCGCCATATAGACAGGTGTTGCCGGCAATGGACTGTTCGTTCCACGCAAAGGTCGAGGTGTCGCGCGGCCGTATGATGATCTCACCTCCGTTCATTCCCTTGCCGACGTAATCGTTGGCTTCCCCGTTCAGGGTAAGACGCAGTCCATTAACGAGGAATGTGCCAAACGATTGGCCGGCCGAACCGGTAAAGGTCAGGTCGATCGTGCCGGGAGCGAGCCCCGCATTACCCTTTTGGTAGGCAATCTGGCCAGAGAGGTGGGTACCGATATCACGGTTGACATTGGTGACCTTGTAACGCGCCACCAATCGAGCCGACTTGCCCAGGATCACATCTCGCGCCTCCTGCAAGATCGCCTCGTCGAACGAACCTTCATTACCGAAGCGCTCGTTCCGCTCGCGTTGGTGATAACGTTCCGCCTCACCGGAAGGATCCGGGTTGTGCAGCAGTCCCGACAAGTTGATGAGCTTCGTTTTCGGATTAACGGGATCATCGATCTGCTCGAGCAAATCAACCCGGCCAATGATCTCGTTGATCGAACGCGCCCCAAGCTTCGCGAGATACTCGCGCACATCTTCCGACACCACGTTGAAAAAGTTGATGACGTTTTCCGGCTTACCGCGAAACTTGGCCCGCAGATCTGCCCGCTGCGTCGCGACCCCCACGGGACAGGTATTCAAATGACACACCCGGAACATCGCGCAACCAGCCGCAATGAGCGCGGCGGTGCCAAAATTGAATTCCTCCGCTCCCAGTAGGGCCGCAATGATAATGTCGCGGCCGGTCTTCATCCCTCCGTCCGTGCGCAGGACCACGCGGCCACGCAGGCCGTTCATCATGAGCACCTGGTGCGCTTCCGCGACACCGATCTCCCATGCCGAACCTGCGTTTTTAATGGAGGCCAGCGGAGATGCTCCCGTGCCACCATCGTGACCGGAAACCAGCACCACGTCGGCGTATGCCTTGGCCACTCCGGCCGCCACCGTGCCCACGCCCGAAGACGACACGAGCTTCACGCAAACCTTGGCCCGGGGATTCACCTCCTTCAGGTCAAAGATCAGCTGCGCCAAATCCTCGATCGAATAAATATCGTGATGCGGAGGCGGCGAAATGAGGGTCACGCCAGGAACCGAGAACCGCAGCTTGGCGATCATCGGAGAGACCTTGTGACCGGGCAATTGACCACCCTCCCCCGGTTTCGCGCCCTGGGCCATCTTGATTTCGATTTCCTTGGCGTTGGCCAGGTATTCCGCCGTCACCCCAAAACGACCCGAAGCCACTTGCTTGATCGCCGAGTTCGCGTTGTCGCCATTTTCACGCACGGAATAACGTTCCAGGGCCTCGCCACCTTCCCCCGAGTTGGACTTGCCGCCGATACGATTCATCGCGATCGCCAGCGCTTCATGCGCCTCCGGCGAAAGCGCCCCCATCGACATTCCCGCCGTGGTGAACCGGCGACGGATGTCTTCGATGCCTTCGACTTCTTCGAGATCGATGCCTTGGGCCGGGAAACGAATCCTCAATAGATCCTTCAGCGCGACGGGTTGATGATCATCCGCCTGCGCCTTCCATGGCTGGTAGGCTTCGACATCGCCCGCCCGGTTGAACTTGTTCATCGAGGCGATGAGCTTGGGGCTCCACGCATGGTATTCACCATCGCCGCGCTTGTTGACCTTGTAATAGCCCTCCGACTTCAGTTCCGGAGCCGTCGACGTGCCCGCATTATCCGGATCCGCCGCATCAAGCTCGGGGTAGGCCGCCGCATGGCGCACCAACGTCGCTTCTCCAACTTGGAGGTAACCAATGCCCCCAATGGGAGATGGCACCCCACAGAAACACTCTTTGATCAATTTGTGCGAAACTCCCAACGCCTCAAAGATCTGCGCTCCTCGGTAGCTGAAAAGAGTCGAAATACCCATCTTCGCCATGATCTTGCGCAATCCAGCGCCAATCGCCGTGACGTAGTTGGCTCGCGCCTGCGCAGGCGTGGTGCCTTCGCCCGCCTTGCCGTCAGCCGCGAATTGGTCGACGACCTGCAATGCTAAGTAGGGATTGACCGCATTGACGCCCATACCGAGCAAACAAGCGATCTGGTGCACTTCCCGAGCCTCCCCGGTTTCCGCGACCAAATCACACCGCACGCGCACTCCGGCCCTCACCAGACGCTGATGCACTGCCCCGACCGCCATCAGCATCGGAATCGCCGCCTGGGTTTTGCTCACTCCACGGTCGGATAAAATAATTATCTTGGCCCGGTTTTCCGTAACCGACTTCTCCGCTGCCGCCGCCAGCGCCTTCACCGCAGGCTCAAGCCCCTTCGGTCCCGCCGCCGCATCAAACAACACAGACAACCGCGCGACCCGGTCTTCGAGGAAATCAATGCCATCCAATGCCGCCACCTCGTGGTTCTCCAATATGGGCGTCCTTACTTCCACCAAACCCGCGGTCTTCGGCAGTTCCTCGAACAAACCTAAGCGGCCGCCCAGAAACATCGAAATCGACATCACCCCCTGCTCCCGGATCGAGTCGATGGGAGGATTGGTGACCTGGGCAAAGAGCTGCTTGAAATAGTTGTAGAGCAGCCGCGGGCGCCGCGACAGCACCGCCAACGGGGTATCTTCGCCCATCGAGCCGGTCGGCTCCTTACCTTCGGCCAAGGGCTGCAACACCATCTCGAGTTCGTCGGTCTCGTAGCCAAAGGCAATCTGCTGCTCAACCGTGCCACCGGTCAGAGGTTCCTCCGCCGGTGCATCGCCTGCGATGTCCTGCAAAATCACCAAATGCTCCGCGCACCACTCCTTGAAGAGCGGATTGCTGGTGACGCCTGCCTTGATCTCAGCGTCGTGGAAAAACCGCTTCTCCGCCAAATCGATCGCAATCATCCGGCCCGGACCCAATCGGCCCGCCTCCACAACCTTGCCCGGGAAGTCGAACACGAGTCCCGCTTCCGATGCCAGAATCACGTAACCGTCATCGTAAACCTTGTAGCGCGCGGGCCGAAGTCCGTTCCGATCCAACGAGGCTCCGATGACCTTGCCATCCGTAAAAGCCACCGCCGCAGGACCATCCCACGGCTCCATCATCGTCGCATGGTAGCGGAAAAACGCCTTGGCCTCAGGGGAAAGGTTTTCGTCCGTCTCCCAGGCCGGCGGCATCATCATCATGGCCGCGTACACGGGATTGCGCCCGCCTAGCGTCAACAGATGCAACGCATTATCAAACGTTGCCGAATCGCTGCCATCCGGCTGCACCAACGGCTTGAGATCATCGTAGCGGTCACCCCACACCCCGTGGTACGGCGAATTCTCGCGCGCCCGCATAAAATTGCGGTTACCGCGGATCGTATTGATCTCACCATTGTGCGCCACCATGCGGAACGGGTGCGCCAAATGCCACATCGGGAACGTATTCGTGGAGTACCGCTGGTGAAAGATGGCGTAAGCCGTCGTAAACTTGGGCGACTTCAGGTCCGTGAAATACTTCCTTATCTGATGCGGCGTGAGCATGCCCTTGTAGACGATGGTCCGGCTGGAGAATGAATTGATGTAAAACCCATCAATCCCCTCTTCCGCGATCCGACGCTCAATCGTCTTCTGCGCCAAAAAGAGCTTCCGCTCATAAAGGTCCTCATCGACCTCATCCGTGCGGGCGATCAACGCCTGGACCGTCACCGGCTGAGTTTCCAGCGCCTTGCGGCCCAGACAGGAGTCATCCGTCGGCACATCGCGCCAGCACAACCACACCAATCCCTCCGCCTCCACGGCATCACGCACGATCTTCTTACAGTGCGACTGCGCATACTCGTCATCCCGCGGCAAAAAGATCATGCCCACGCCCAAATCACTATCTTGGAACAAGGTCTTACTCCTCTCTTCCAAACGCTCCCGCAACAGATCGACCGGGATTTGAGTCAACAGACCCGCGCCATCCCCGGTCACCGCATCCGCATCAATGGCTCCACGATGGGCCAACGCCTTCAGGGCCGACACCGCCCGGTTCACCACATCATAACTACGTTCGCCAGTCATCTTGGCGATAAAGCCGACGCCACAGGCGTCATGCTCCTGATCAGGATGATACAGCGGGGACGGAATTAGTTTAGCCATGTGAAGAAAATAGACGTTGAAGCGAGTTCTGGAGAGAGCAGGAGCCGGGGCGGACCAAGCCCCCGGCAATACGTAAAAAAGGGCCGGCCGCATGTTTGCGCGATCCGGCCCCGAAAAAATGGTTGGGTAACCTTAGCGCTTAAAAGAAACGAACAGTTTTAGTCGCCATTTTTTCGTGCTCCTCATCAGAACACCCGGCATTGGTCGATACCCCCGCATCACGTTCCGTCGGCTTCACCAGCTCGTTGGAAAGCATATAGTTTTCGACCTCTTCCCCCGAAACGTCGGCCAGCATGACGCCGTCGATATCCATACAAGGAGAGAGCGGCTGACCGGACTTCTGCACCATTTCGGCGTAGTTGTCGCGGTTGTTGATAATGTCGATGTCCTCATATTGGAGTCCATATTTGGTCATGATGGCGCGAACACCATTGGACCAACCGCAGTGAGGTTTGAGATAAGCTTTGATTTTCATGTGACAAATATACCCGGACAAAAGCGCGGCAAAAATCAAGGGCCGTCGGCCCGCCGTTCAAGAAGAAGTTTGGCTTATTTCCGGTATTAAGCCAAGCTGTTAGGCTGCAATATAGAGTGCAACTCTGCGAGGAACGCAACTTCGGGCGCAAGTCACAGACTGTTTGGCGTCCCGTCCCTCACTGAAGAGGTCACTCCGGACGCCACCGCCGGCCGTATTGGGTTCCCGTCGGTCAACGCGTCGCCCACAGCAAACTCGAAAATCGTAACCCGCCCACCGCGTTTGCTAAAATATCGGCGATTCCTCTCCGACTCGGCGTCCACGCTTGCGCTGAAAGATTCCGGTGCAAAAGTTCGTTTCTTTAAGAGAAACCCACCTGAGGTTTCCGAATCTCAACCCTGTTTCCATCACCCATGGCTCGCTCCACCGCCTCGAAAACCACCGCTCCCGCCCCGACCAACGAAATCTCCGCCCGCAAAAACGTGGACTTGGCCATCAGCGCCATCACCAAACAATTCGGCGAGGGCTCCATCATGCGCCTGGGCGACAATACCCGCATGAAAGTGGAGACCATCTCAACCGGTTCTCTCGCCATCGATCTCGCCTTGGGCGTCGGCGGTCTGCCCCGCGGTCGTATCGTCGAAATCTACGGTCCGGAATCCTCCGGTAAAACTACCTTCTGTCTGAGTGTTATCGCCGAAGCCCAACGCCGGGGTGGTCTCGCCGCCTTCATCGACGTCGAACACGCCCTCGACCCCAAATACGCCCGCATCGTGGGCGTAAACCTTGACGACCTGCTCGTCTCCCAACCCGACTCCGGCGAAGACGCACTCAACATCACCGAGACGCTGATCCGATCCAACGCCATCGATGTCATCGTCATCGACTCCGTGGCGGCCCTCGTCTCCAAAGCCGAACTCGACGGTCAAATGGGCGATGCCACCGTCGGCTCCCAGGCCCGCCTCATGTCCCAGGCGATGCGCCGTCTCACCGCCGTCGTCAGCAAAACCAAGTGCGTCTGCATCTTCACCAATCAAATCCGCGAAAAGATCGGCGTCATGTTCGGCAGCCCCGAAACCACCCCCGGCGGGCGTGCCCTCAAGTTTTTCTGCTCCATCCGCATCGACATCCGCCGTCGCGAACAAATCAAACAACCCGACGGCAGGGTCATCGGCAACCGCACCAAACTTAAGATCGTTAAAAACAAGGTCGCCGCCCCCTTCACCGAGTGCGAATTCGACATCATGTACGACGAAGGCATCTCGGCCACCGGCTCAATTCTCGACCTCGGCCTCGAACACAAAGTCCTCGAAAAACGCGGGGCCTGGATCTCCTACAAGGGCGATCTCATCGGCCAGGGTCGCGACGCCGCCAAAGCCACCTTTAAAGAAAAACCCGCGCTCGCCAAAGAGGTCATGGATGCCGTCAACGCCAAGGTAAACGTCACCGGAGGAACCGACGTCACCGGCGAAGATAAAACCAAGGAATCACCAACACCCCCTACCACCCTAGTGTAGTGGGAGTTAATTAGCTATACTAAAACATAGTAGTGCAGGATGGGTGCATGGCCCGCCCTGTTAATCCGCTAATCATTGATGCCGCGCAGCATCAAGAGCTTGAACAGATGATCAAACGCCCGACCACGCCGCAACGGGAGGTCAGGCGGGCGCGCATCGTGTTGTTGCGGGCCGAAGGGAAAAGCCAGGAGACGGTGGCTGCTCAGATCGGAGTGAATCGTCCGGTGGTGGCGAAGTGGGAAAAGCGATTTCGTGAGGCAGGGTTGGCTGGATGGGCCGAAGCGAGACGTTCGGGCCGGAAGCCGAGTGTGGATGTGGCGATTCGCGCGCAGATCGTCACTGAGGTCACGCAACCCCCGGCCGGGCGCACCCGCTGGTCCTCCCCACGGCCTTGGTGCTGTGTTGCGACGAGAAAAGCCAGTGCCAGGCGCTTGAGCGCACCCAGCCGGGCCTGCCATGGGGTATCGGGCACATCAAAACCGCCACCCACGATTACACCCGCCACGGCACGGTCACGCTCTTCGCCGCCCTCGGCTATCTGGACGGCAAAATCATGCGACGCACCGCCTCTCGGCATACCCACCGCGAATGGCTCGGTTTCCTCCAGCACATCGATGCGCAGGCACCCGACGGCTTGGTCCTGCATCTGATCATCGACAACTACGCCACCCACAAGCACGCCAAAGTGAAGAGCTGGATAAAGTGGCGCCATCAGCGCCATGCCAAAGCCCATGGCCTCGAGCGCATCGCACTGCACTCCAACATCCTCTTCCTGGTTGAATCTAGTGGAGCGCTTCTTCCGCGACCTCACCGTCGATTGTATCCGCGATGGCAGCTTCACCAGCGTTCGAGACCTCACCAACGCCATCGGAACCTACATGGCCGCACGCTACCTCGAACCCACCCGCTACCCCACCCGCTACACTTGGAAGGCCGAAGGCTCCGCCATCCTGGAGAAAACCCAACGCGCCCGCACCGCCGCATCCCTTCATTCAGTATAGTTCATTAACTCTCAGCACACTAGTCCTCCGGTCTGGCCCATGCCTATCGCTCATCGCTTTCTCACCGCCGCATTCATCTCGAGTGCGGCGGTCCTCTGTCAGCCCTTCCTGGGCGCACAAGACGACGTCATTGTCGCCCCCCCCGATGTTGGTCTCGACCACCGGCGGAGGCCCCCAATGGGAAACGATTCCTGAATTCGCCGCCGCCGCCGCCGCCAAAGGCATCCCGCTCGCCTGTTTCCAATACGCGCAACTACTCGAAGAGGGTGATGACGACTTGCCGGCCGCCCCGGAGCGCGCCATCGAGCGCTACGAAACCGCCGCCGCCGCCGGCTACGGCGAAGCCATCTTCCGCTTGGGCAAAATCAACCACGACGGACTGCTCGGCCAACGAAAGAACTACGACCGCGCCCTCGAACTCTATCCGCGCGCCGCCGTCGCCGGTGTTCCCGAAGCGATCTACAATGTGGGTGCCATGTACGTCAGCGACCGCGGCGTAAAACGGAACTACGTCGCAGGCCTCGCCTGGCTGCTCCTCGCCGCCGAACAAGGTTCCGACCCCGGCTCGGTCGATCAGGTCAAACACCGCCTGCGCAAGCGGCCGGAAATGATCACCGCCGCCGAAAAACGCCTGGCTGGACGCAAAGCCGAATTCACCGCGCCTTCCGCCAATACCCCCGGTCCTGTCCTCCAAACGAAATCGGCCCCCCTACCATCCCTCGCCCCAACCGCCCCCCCGCTCGCGACGCCTCCGGTCAACAACATCAGAATCGCTCCCTCGCGACCCACCTTCACCCCGAGCGCTCCCACCATCGGTATGCCCTCGATCTCTATTCCGCAACCCGCCCCCAAACCCATCCCCCCTCCACCGAAGACGATACTTCTTAAATTGCCGGAGGCCGCCGTTCGGTGGCCATGCCGAGAACCGCAACGCTCAACGTAGGATTCCTACGAATACACTTCTGCATCAATTACCGTCCGGTGGACGGGACGCACCTGCCCTCAACACGCCGTAGCCCGCCCAACGGAACCCACCGTAAGCGACCACACTTGCCGCCATAAGGCGGGCCTCTGACCGAGCCCCAACGTTGCATCCAGTGCGCAGCTACCATTTGATCACGATTTACCGTGACGACTTCCGTCTCAACCTCACCCGTGCTGACCGCTCGCGGACTCGCCAAAACCTACGGCACCGGTAATGCGGCCGTCCGCGCTCTGCGCGACGTCGATCTGAATCTGCCCGGGGGTGAACTCGTCGTGCTGCTCGGTGCGTCGGGTTCGGGCAAATCCACGCTCCTTAACCTGGTCGAAGGCCTCGACGCTCCCTCCGGCAGATCTCTCCACTACCGAGGTTGGGACGTCGGACACGTCGACGAAGCCGGCCTCACCGCCTACCGTCGCGATGTCGTGGGCTTCGTGTTTAAATTCTACAACCTCATCCCGAGCCTGACCGCTCGCGAAAACACCGGTCTCATCACCGAAATCGCCCGAAACCCCATGAGCACCGACGATGCTCTCGAACTCGTCGGCCTCACCAATCGCGCCAACCATTTTCCCGCCCAACTCTCCGGCGGGGAGCAGCAACGCGTCGCCATCGCCCGCGCCATCGCCAAACGCCCCGAAATCCTCCTCTGCGACGAACCCACCGGCGCCCTGGATGTCAAAATCGGCATTCTCGTCCTTGAAGCCGTGCAACGAATCAATCGCGAACTTGGCACCCTCACTCTGGTCATCACCCACAACGCCATTCTCGCCGAAATGGCCGACCGCGTCTTTACCATGTCCGATGGACGACTCAGCCCACCACGCGTCAATCCCAACCCACGACCGGTGACCGAACTCGAGTGGTAGCCTGACTCGCCTCTCACTGCCTCTCTCCCCATGGACTTGCTCGACCTGAAATTGCTGCGCGACCTGCGGGCACTTAAGTCACAAGCCTTCGCCCTCGCACTCGTCATGGCCTGCGGTCTCGCCATGATGATCATGACTCGCAGCCTCATCGAGTCCCTCAACACCGCCCGCCAAGGTGACTACGAAAAACACCGCTTCGCCGAAGTTTTTGCTGATCTCAAACGTGCGCCCAATGGCGTGCGGGATCGCCTCTCCGCCCTGCCTGGCGTCGCCGCTGTCGAAACCGGTGTTCAAGTCCGGGTTACTCTCGATCTGCCCGAGTTGCTCGAACCCGCCTCCGGGTTGATCAACTCCATTCCCGACCGGCGCGCGATGGTGCTTAATCAACTTTGTCCACTCCGTAGTTATTTTATGGATACATAGACTCGTCATGAGATTCTCGTCAGTGAAGTGTTCGCCGAAGCCAACTAGCTCGAACCCGGCGATCAGATCGCCGCCATCCTTAATGGCAACCGTCTCGAACTCCGCATCGCCGGCATCGTGTTGTCCCCGCAATATGTCTTTGAGGCTCCTCCGAGCTCCGCACTGCCCGACAACTGCACGTTCGGCATGTTCTGGATGCGTGAACAAGAGGTGGTTGAAGCCTTCAATCTCGAAGGTGCCTTCAACACCGTCGCCCTTACCCTCGCGCCGGGCGCCTCCGAACCCGACGTCATCGCGGCACTGGACCGTATACTTCAATCCTATGGCGGGCTCGGAGCTTACGGACGCTCCGAGCACCCGTCGGACATTCGCGTCGACGATGAGATTCGAGTGCTCCAAGGCCTGTCCTTCGGGTTCCCCTTGGTATTCCTCAGCGTGGCCGCCTTCATGACCCACTCCGTCATGAGTCGCCAAATCTCCCTGCAGCGGGAGCAAATCGCCATCCTCAAAGCCTGCGGGTTCTCCCACCGCACCATCGCCTGACATTTTGTAAAGTTCGCATTGGTAATCGTGATTGTCGGCACCGCACTCGGCACCCTGGGCGGCTTTCTTTTTGGTCTGCAATTGGTCGACATGTATCACTTGTTCTTCCGGTTCCCCCGGTTGGAGTTTGTCCCCGCCACCGGCGCGATCATCGGCGCCTTGCTTGCCAGTACCGCCGCCGCATTGGTCGGCGTATCCGGTGCCGTGCGCAAGGTGGTCAAACTCGCCCCTGCCGAGGCCATGCGTCCCGAACCTCCCGCGAGTTTCCGGCCCGCCCTGGTCGAACGGCTTGGGATCTCGAAATGGTTTACCGTAACCCTGCGCATGTCCTTCCGAAACCTGGAACGCAAACCATGGCAGGCCTTCTTCACCACGATCGCCCTAGCGATGGCCACCGGCATCCTCATCATTCCCAATGCCTTTCGAGATGGGATAAATCACATCCTCGAATTTCAGTGGGATGTCGTGCAGCGTCAAACGGTCACCGTTTCCCTCGTTGAACCTGGTCCGCTTAGAGCCGTACACGACTTTGCGCAACTCCCCGGAGTGACCCACATTGAACCGTTTCGCTCCGTTCCTGTCGAGCTGCAGGTCGGTCATCTCTCTCGTCGCCTCGCCCTTCATGGGTTCGTTCGCGATCCGGTGCTCAACCGCGTCATGGAGTCCGAGAATCGCCCTCTACCACTACCCACGGAAGGCGTCATCATATCTCAAGCCTTGTGCGAGACTCTTGGGGTCACCGCAGGCGACCCCGTGACGGTAAACGTTCTCCAAAGGAAACGTCGCCAATTCGAGGTCACGGTCTCCGCCATGGCCGAAGATTTTGCCGGCATCGCCACTTACATGGAACTAGATTCCCTCAATCGTCTCCTCGGCGAAGGTGACCGCATTTCCGGGGCATTCATCAGCGTGGGCCAAAATAGTTGGAGCGTGTCCCACAAGCGCAAGAGGTTGAAGAATAGGAGGTGCGTAAAAATAAAGAGGCCGAACCCGGGAGGATTTCCTGGTTTCGGCACAAAAACGGCGTGTATAATTTGGTGTGAACAATACTACTGAAGCCGTCGCCCCGGAAGTTGCCCTGAAAACCTGGCTGCGTCCAGACCTGACTCCGGTCGGACCCAACAAAGATTACGCCGCGTTTCGCGATCAACTGGCGGGGCTCGACCAGTTGCTGGCCAACAGTCACTTGGAAGCGATGGCCGTGGACTTTGCCCGGGAAAACTGGCGGGGCGACGACGTGGCCGGGTTGCCGCGACACCTGCAGTTCGCGCGCAAGGCGCTGCGGGTGCATATATTGCGCATGATGCTCGTAAACATCATCTTGCGTAAACTTTCCATGCGCATCGCCTCCAGCGATCTGTTGGCCGACTTTTGCGGAGCGCGCCGGATCGACGGCATCAAGGGGGTCTCCCAAAGAAAGCGTGCGGGAGCGTGCGTCCAAATGCTTCACCGCCGGGCAGGTGCGCAGGATGAGCCAAGTCTTTATCGAGATGTGCGGTGAGGCGGACCGGACGCGCGAACTGGGACTGGCTGCGGCGCAGCCGATGGATACGTGCCTGGTGGACTCGACCTGCCTGCAGGCCAACATCCATTTCCCGGTCGACTGGGTGCTCTTTCGCGACGTGAGCCGCACCCCCTTGCTCAAGGCTGGTGAAACTGATCCGTGCAGCGGGGTTGCGGGGTCGGATGCCGAACGAGCCGCCAGTCTTTGCCAAGCAGATGAATCGGTGGTGCATCACGATGACCCACAGCCGACGGCGCCGCGATGCGAAGCGGGCCCGCAAGGGCGTGCTCCGCCAGATGAAACGCCTGCTGCGCACCATCGGCGAGCACGCCCGCGACCACCTCGCCGCCGACTACGCCCGGACCCGTTTCAGCGAGCGCCAGGCCACCCGCACCATTGCGCGCATCGACGCCAGGCTCGAGCAACTGCCGGCCGCGATCAAACAGGCCCACGAACGCATCATCGGCGCGTGACCAGTGCCCAACGCCGAGAAGATCCTCAGCGTCTACGAACCCGACGTGCAGACCGTGGTCCGGGGCAAGGCGTCCGGGGAGGTCGAGTTTGGCAACACCCTCATGATCAGTGAGAACGTGACGGGGTTGATCACCGATTGGCAGTTGTATCAGGGAATGACTCCGGCCGAATGGCGTCAGTTCGACCAGAGCCTCGAGCGCCAGAATCAGTTCGACCTGAGCACCCCGATCAAAGCGGCGAGCACCGACCGAGGCTTCTCGACCCAACGGCTGTGCGAACGCTTGGCCGAAGCCGACATTTATGACGCCTCTTGCCCCCGCGATCCGCAGCTGCTGCAACGGCGCATGCAGGAGCCGCAGTTCGTGGCGCTCCAACATCGCCGGGCTTCGACGGAAGCCCGCATCGCCATCATCAAGCAACGCCAAGGCAAGCGATTGAGTGCCAGAGGCTTCACGAATCGCTACCTGACGGTAGCCTGGAGCATCCTCGGTCACAACCAGTGGCTCATCGCCCGACTGCTGGCCGACCAACCACCGCAGGCCCAAGCCGCCTAAAACCACCACGCCTACTCCAACGGTGAACAATAAACCGGCTGCCGGAGGTTCCCTCATGGAAACGATCCAGGCACTGACTGCTGCGACACTGCAATTTAGCCATTAAATTGCATCTGCGCGCGCCTACATCCGCCATTGGTAGCCGGAAATCCGCTCAAAAAATCGGCTTTCCGACCCCCCTTCCAAAATCAGGGTAAATGGGACACTCTCTACATGGCCGCACGCGACCTCGAACCCACCCGCTACACTTGGAAGGCCTAAGGCTCCGCCATCCTGGAGAAAATCCAACGCGCCCGCACCGCCGCATCCCTTCATTCAGTATAGTTAATTAACTCTCAGCACACTAGCGGCGGCTGGGAAAACGCGGACAAACCGACCCTCCCGCCCAAATCCAGCATATCGAGTCTGGCGGGCAAAGTCGGTAACGCCACGAGCGTCGCGCATCCTTGCAAGTCGAGTCCCGTCAGCCCTGCGGGCAACACCGGTAAGGTCGTAAAGCCCGTGCAATTCCAGAGGTGCAGCCGTTTAAAGTTTGGGAAAATCGCAGCAAACCCATCCGGCAACGGACCGAGTGACAGCGAATTTCCGTCCGCTTTGTCGTCGTTTTTTCCCAGCACAATTTTGGTGACGGCAGCGCCACGTTCACCGCGCCACTCGTCCCAGTTCGGGACACGGTCTTGTTGGCTTATCACGGAAGGCATACGAGGGGGCGAAGCGTTCATAACCAAAGGAGCGACGAAGAAGAAAAAGATTAGAAAAAGAAATCTTGGCGTGCGGCGACTTGCTGGTCCGCCGAAGTTTTAACGCAGGCGGGTCGCCGCTTTCCGACCGGTCGACTTGTCGACCGGTCACCGAGGAGCAGAATGCCGGCCGGGCCACGACCATGCCGGGAGGCGAAGCGACAAGTCGCTTTGTCGAAAGCGGTGAGGCAAGTCACCCCAGCCCATGGGGACGCCCGCTCCGGCTGCGCCTCCGCTTTCTTTTTGCTGGCTGGGCTGCCGCCGCCGGACCGGGGGGCCAGACAAACTCGGAAACCCAGATCCCCGATGCGGACACCGGGATGCCCCCAGTACCGAAAGGCTGACCGGCACCTCCCGGCGGTGCTGTTCCACGTGCCGCCGCGAATCACCCGACGCTGGCTGTCGTGTGCCTCGCCTTCACAAAGTCCCTCCCCGGGCGCAACCACCCCGTCCTCTCGCTTTCGGTAAGCATTTTATAGATACACGTCGCGGCACCATTCCTCCACGTTGCCGTGCATACCAAACAGTCCCCACGGGTGCTGCTCGACCCGGCCTCCTACCGGCTCGTCCACCGCATGGGTCTGCCCTCCTGCATTGTCCGCAAACCACGCCACTTGGGCCAAGGCCGCAGCATCGTCACCGTTGTAGTAGCGCGTGTCCGTCCCCGCCCGGCAGGCATACTTCCACTCCGCTTCCGTCGGCAACCGCGCCTCCCAACCCTCCGGCAACTTGCCGCTCTGGGTCAGCGCCTCGCACCACGCCGTCGCGTCGTCCCACGAGACTTGTTCAACAGGCAATCGGTCGCTTTTGAAATGGCTGGGGTCGGTCCGACGCTTCAACGCCTTCGTCCTTGTTGCAACCGCGCGCCACTGCGCCTGCGTCACCACAAAGCTGCCCAACATAAACGCCTCCGGCAGGACCACCCGGTGGCGAAGCTCTTCCCCCGGATCTTTAGCGCGTGACCCCATCCAGAACTCACTCTTCGGTATCTGCCGAAAAAACAACTCCGCGCCCGCGCCAAGCTCGACCCGAAAATCCGCCGCGTCCCGGGCGACCTGCCATACGATACGTCGACGCTCATCGACGCACCTCCCCACCCGTCAATAGTGTTCCCCCCCCATTCGGTCTGGGCCTTGGACTTGGACTGCGGCGACTTGCCGACGCTTTCGACGGGGCGTGGCGGCCCCACCCGCCGCCGCCATCCGGTGGGGCGGAGCATGGGGCCAATCGAGTGGGGGCTGGGTTTTGGATCGATCGGAATTCAACGGCGGGGAAACGTTGGCCATGAACTGAGCGAAAGCGGGTTCCACCGCAACCCCGCATGACAACTGTAATGGAATTTTGGCGGTCTCTTCCTTTTACCTTGGAATTCGGACTTGGGCGACGCCGCTCCGTCCGTAAAACCAACCTTGCATTGAGACGACTCGTCGCTTCGCCCTGGCCACCAATACGAAGCTAGAGCGAAGTCATCCGGGGCCATGGCCTTGTCATTCCATTCCTCAGATGTTGCTTCGCTCGGTAGGGGTCGCAAACCTCATCCTGCCGCTCAGTCCTTCCCCAAAAGGTAGTCCGGATTCAACTTCTGCAGCGCCTTCGGCGCGAAGATGCCGTCCTTGCGCACCAACTTTCCGTCGAACCAGATTTCGCCGCCGCCATATTCGGGACGCTGGATACACACCATGTCCCAATGCACCTGCGATTTGTTGCCGTTGCCGGGATTTTTGTAGGCTTGCCCGGGCGTAAAATGGAAGGATTTACCAATTTTTTCATCAAACAAGATGTCGCGCATGGGCTCTAAAATGTGCGGATTGAAGCCGATCGCGAACTCCCCGATGTAGCGCGCTCCGGCATCACTGTCCAAAATCTCATTCAAGCGTTTGGTCGACTTCACCGAGCCCGCCGTGGCGTTGACGATTTTGCCTTTGCTGAACTCCAACTTGATCCCGTCGAACGAAGAGCCGAGGTACACGGTCGGCACATTGTATTGAATCACGCCTTCGACACTATCCTTCACCGGACAAGAAAACACCTCGCCATCCGGGATGTTGCGATCACCGCCACACGAACACGCTCCGATGCCCTTGATGGAAAAATTCAGATCCGTGCCGGGGCCCTTGATCTGCACCTTATCCGTCTTCGTCATCAATTTGTTCAGTGCTTTCATGCCCGGCGCCATGCGCGAGTAATCCAGCGTGCAGACGCGGAAATAAAAGTCCTCAAACGCCTCCGTGCTCATGGCCGCCTGTTGCGCCATTGCTCCGCTCGGCCAGCGCAGGACGACCCACTTGGTTTTGTTCACCCGGTGATCCAACACGGGCTTCATTGCCCGCGACACCGCCTGCATGCGCGCCGATGGGATGTCGGAGTTCTCAAAAATATTCTCCGATCCGCGTAGCGCGATATAAGCATCCATGTCCTGCATGCGCTTCAACTCCACCGCCGCGTGCGGGGCGTAGTCCGCCGTCTCCGCTGCCATCATCAACTCGCGGGTGACCCGAGCCCGATGAATTTGCACATACGGCACCGCGCCCCGCGCCCGCGCGGCTCTCACCAGCGCGATCACCATCGCATCCGGCACATCAAACGCATCGATCAATACTCGCTCGCCACTCTCCAATTTCGTCGAAAACCCGGTCAGCCCAGCCGCCAAGTCGTTAAAACGGGGATCAATAATCATGGAGCGAACCTATCTGCCTGCTCCCCACCCCCGGCAAGGTAGAAAGCATGAATTTCGCCCACGATTTTCTGACGAGCCACGCCCTAGTTTCGACGTAGTTCTTCGAAACACAACCGCCCGACCGCTTCGTCAAAGTCGTCCGCTCCATGCAAAATCTCGATCTCCAACCGCAGGTAGTAAATCGGGATGGGACACGGCAAGGTGTCGTCAATCCGCACCGCGTCCTTCTCCGTCGTCACAATAAACTCCACCTTCTGCTCGATTCCCGCACTGAACAATTCGACAAAATCCGACGCCACAAACCGATAGTGATCCAGATACCGCTTCGCATAAACGATGTCTCCTCCCAGATCCCAAATGAACTTCTCAAAACTCTCCGGGGTCGCGATGCCGCTGAACGCACCGACACGCTTGCCTTCCAAAAACTCCAGCGGCTGACGCGTCGCCTCCGTCTCGGGCGGTTCTCCCAGCAACTGCAGATACTGCGGTCGGTGCGCGCATTCGATGACATCCACTCCCGGATTGTGACGCTGGATCAGCTTCTCCAACTCCGTGTCTCGTCGCCCATTGCTCTTGGTCAAAAACACATAACTCGCCCGCTTCAAATGCGTGATGGACTCCCTCAAAATCCCGCGAGGGAGCAGAAAACCGTTTCCAAACGGATTCGTTTTGTCGACCAGCAGCAGGTTCAACCTGCCTTTAAGTGGCAGGTATTGAAATCCATCATCGAGCACCAGCGTATCACACCCAAAGCGTTTGATCGCATAAATACCCGCTTTGACCCGGTTCTTATCCACCAAGACGATCACCCCCGGTAAATTCCGGGCCAACATGTAGGGCTCGTCCCCGGCTTCCTCACTATCGAGCAATACGTTTTCTCCATCGCTCACGATCCGAGGCGGGGGTTCCGCCGTGTGACTCAGCCAATACCACCACTTCTTCCACATCGGCGGAGCCTTGCTCTTGTAGCCTCGGCTCAGGATCGCCACCTTCCGGCCCTGATCGCGCAACGCCCGCGCAAACTTCTCCACCACCGGCGTCTTGCCTGTGCCTCCCACTGTCAAGTTGCCCACCACCACCACCAGACATCCCAAGGGCTGATCCTGCAAAACCCGATGGCGATACAACCACCACCGCAACTTCACGATTCCCTGAAAAAGATACGACAACCCCTGCAATCCCCCCGCCAATAGCAGCGCCGACATATCATCACGCCTCCCGTAGACCACATCGATTACGAATTGCTCAAATGAGATCAGCTTCTGTTTGAGCCACAGACTGAACATGGTAGGGACAGGAATAGGCAATTGACGGGCAAAGAGAGAAAAGGGTTTCCTCGTCATTCTCTAATCGCGACCGTTCCCGCCGCATGCAACTCAATCTACTCAAGTCCAAGATTCACCGCGCCGAGGTGACCGACCTCTCCCTCCATTATGAGGGCAGTCTCGCGATCGATCGTGAGTTCATGGATATCGTCGGCCTGCGCGAATTTGGAAAAATTCTGATCGGCAACATGGCCAATGGCAAACGCTTCGAAACTTACGCCATTCCCGCCCCCGCCGGCTCCAAAACCATTTCCCTCAATGGGGCCACCGCTCGCCTCGGCAAACGCGGCGATTTGCTCACCATCATGAACTTCGCCCACTTCGACGAGACCGAGGCCGCCACTTGGCAGCCCAAGGTCCTCGTCCTCGGCGAAGCCAATACCAAAATCATCAAGCGCCCCGCCGTCTGAAGCCGCGGCGCTCCGTTCGGCCTCCCAACCGTTTCTCCCCCATTTCCCATGTCCTACAAACTGTTCATCCCCGGTCCCATCGCCGTCTCCGCCAAAACCATGCAGGCGCTCACTTCCGCGCCCATCGGCCATCGTAGCCCGGACTTTGTGGCACTCTATCAGTCCGTTCAGCCTGACTTGAAAAAACTGTTCGTCACCCAGGACCCCGTTTACCTCTCCACCTGTAGCGCCTGGGGCATCATGGAGGGCGCCCTGCGCAACGTCTGCACCAAGAAGGTGCTCAACTGCATGAACGGTGCCTTCTCCGACAAGTGGAACGACGTCGCCCGACGCAACGGCCTCGAGGCCACCGCCCTCACATTTGACTGGGGCCAACCCGTCGACCCCGAGGCAGTTCGCGCCGAACTCAACCAGGGCGGCTACGATGCCATCACCCTCATCCACAACGAGACCTCGACCGGCACCATGAGCGACCTCGCCGCCCTCATGGCGGTCGTGCGCGAATTCCCCGAAGTCATCTCCATCGTCGATACCGTCTCTTCCTTCAGCGCGGTTCCCATCGCCAAGGACGAGCTCGGCATCGACATCATGATCACGGGCTCGCAAAAGGCCCTCGCCCTCCCTCCTGGCCTGGCCCTTTGCTCCGTCTCCGAGCGCGCCCGCGAACGAGCCGCCTCCGTACCGAATCGCGGCTACTACTTCGATTTGCTCGAGTGCCACGCGAACCACGAGAAGGGCATGACTCCGAGCACGCCAAACATCCCCCACATCTACGCCCTCAAGTCCAAACTCGAAGACATCATGGCCGAAGGAATGGAGACCCGCTTTGCCCGTCACGCTCGCCTCAACGCCAAGGTCCGCGAGACCATCGGCGCCCAGGGCTTCGAACTCTTCCCCGCACCGGAATTCGGCTCCCTGTCCCTCAATTGTTTCACCAACACGCGCCACATCGACCTGTCCGCGCTCAATAAGACACTCAAGACCGAGCACGGGCTCGTGATCGACGGGGGCTACGGCAAACTTAAAGGCAAGGCCTTCCGCATCTCTAACATGGGTGACGAAACCGACGAGACGATTGCCTCCATGCTCGACTCCGTCGTCACCGCCATAGCGAAAACACCGGTGCTCGCCAACTAAGCAGACCGCCAATTCGTCCCACCTTCTCAGCGACGAGCCAAAAGCTCGTCGCTTTTTTGGGCCCCCGGCGAAGGATTCCCCCGTTCGCGGCGTATCTTGGATGAATACCCCTTCAATGATGAAAACGATCCACCTTTCCCTTCCGTTCTTCCGTGTCCTCGTCGTTGGTCTCGGCGCCATGTCCGTCGGCCCGTTGGCCCTCCACGGCCAGGAAACAGCCCTCATCTATGCGGCGCCGACTGGCTGCCCCATACTGAAAGTCGATTTTCCCGGTGGCACGGTCAGCGAGTTGGTCGAAGCATTGAATGCAACCAATCGCGGCCGGTTGAATCTGATTGTGGCTCCAGCAGCGGTGGATCTACCGGTCCCCAAGCTCAAATTGCGCGGCGCCTCCACCCATGGCCTCACCTTGGCGCGGAACGCGGTCCTGCCCGCCGGTTCTCACGTTCAGTTTGCCGCCGGCCACCAGACAACGTTTGGCGGCGATCCGGTGATGACGATCTCCGCCCCGCCGGCCAGTCCTAGTAAACTCGAGTACCGTATTTCGACCCAAACGTTCTCCATCGCCACCATCGTCAATAAGATTCCTGCGGAAGATGTGGCTGACGCCGTGATGACCGCGTGGTCATTGGATGACCTCCATCGCCCCGAAGATATGAAACTGAAATTGCACCCCGCAACCAAGATTCTCACCATGACTGGCCCCGAGAGAAGCTCTCTCGGTGGCATTCGGGGTGCTGGAGTCGATCAACCAGTCGGCTTCCAACCTCTCGAATACCCCTCGTTAAATTGAGTCTCCCCCTGCCATTCGCATTGCCCCTGCAGGTCGCTGCTCCCGGCGGCCAATCAGGGTTCGGTGTGGTTGGCAACCGGCTCACTCCCTTCCATTGTGGATAACGCTGCATTGCAGGCTTTGCGGTCGCATACGGCTGCACTCGCACGTGGCGACGATGCCGCCTGGCAACGGTTTCACCCGACGCAGGGCACGACCCTCCTGCGCTACCTCATCGTCGCCGCGCGTGGCGACACCCACCTAGCCCGACGAGGCCCTGCAGCAAACCTATCTAAAAATCGCCTGTAGCGGTCAGGTAACGGCCAATGTCGACCACTGGCATCACTGGCCCCTCACCGTCGCCCGCCACGCCCTCTATGATCTGCAGCGCGGCCGCCGCCGCTATTTTGATCTGCTGCGGCGGAAAACCGAAACCGATCCAGTGGTCGTTGCCCATGAAACCCTACAATCGCAAGCCAGTCGCTTGGATGCCGCGTTGGAGTGCTGCCTGCGAAAATTACCTCCCGAGATCGCTGACCTGCTGCGCGACAAGTATTTTCGGGGCCACTCGGTCGCCGAACTGTCACGGAATCGAAAAATATCAGTCAAGGCGGCTGAATCCCGCCTCACCCGCGCTCGCGCCCAGCTAGGCGAATTCCTGCAATCCCACTTTCAATCCACTTTGTCATGAATGCCCCGCACAACTACGAAAACCTGTTGCGTGACCTTCCCGAGACGACGACGAGCATGGAAATCGCTCGGCCTCTGATGCGCTGCCACTGCGCGCCGCGGGGGTGGCGAGGCGTCGGCATCGCGTTCGACGCGCCGGAGCCATGGTCGCCGCGTTGATGGTCTTGGCGTATTTCGGCTTGAATCTTCCAACTGCAACGTCTCCGCCCTCCGCCTCCCCGTGCCACCACCGGCGGTGTCACTCGAGATCATAGACGACACGGCGCTTTATGCCGCCTTGGAGGGGCGCAGTTATCTGATCACTGAAAATCCCGATGGCGGTCAAACCGTGATCTTTCTGGACGAAACTCCCCCGGCAGCGCGGCAGACGAAATCATAGTCCGAGTCCACCCGGCTTCCCTGAGTGAAGCGGATCACCGCGGCCGTCATCCCACCCCGCTGGCCCCCTCAAATTCAGGGTATCAGGCAACTGTTTTTGCCTGCCACTTGCACCACGATTTCGGGCAGACACAATAGTTTGCCCGTTTTTTGGTTTCTAAAAGTAAGCCTTGAAATCCCCCTCGGAGTCCCTTATTTAACTCCTCATTTTATGAAGTCTCTGATCATCGCCGAAAAGCCCAGTGTCGCCACAGATTTGGCCAAGGCCCTCGGTCGTGTCCCAAAAAATAGAGACGTCTACGAAAACGACGACTACGTCATCGCGGCTGCCGTCGGCCACCTCGTGGAGCTCGAAATGCCCGAGGACATCGACAAGAAAAAATACGGCTACTGGCGCCTCGAAACCCTGCCCATCGTCCCCGCCAAATTCGGGATCAAGCCCATCAAGGCCTCCGAGGACCGGCTTAAAATCCTCAAAAAACAGCTCAAACGCAAAGACATCGGCCAAGTCATTAACGCCTGCGATGCTGGACGTGAGGGCGAGCTGATCTTCACTTACATCTACCAACTCGCCAAAGCGAAGCTGCCCGTGAAACGCGCTTGGATGCAGACCATGACGCCCGAGGGCATCCGCACCGCATTCGCCAAATTGCGCGACGGTGAACAGATGGCCGGCCTCTCCGACGCCGCCCGCTGCCGTTCGGAAAGCGATTGGCTCATTGGTATAAATTGTACCCGCGCCCTCACCAAACGCATGTTTGGTTCCCGTGCCGGCAACGTCGCTTCCGTCGGCCGCGTGCAAACCCCCACCCTCGCCCTCATCGTCAACCGGGAACTCGAGATCCGCAAATTCGACCCCCGCGACTACTGGCGCGTTGCCGCCAACTTCTCCGTTGCCGCGGGCAACTACGAGGGCGCCTACCAGCGTCCCCAGTTCAAAAAAGCCGACAAACACGACCGCGTGGACCGTCTCTGGCTCGAAGCCCAAGCCGCCTCCGTCGTCGCCGCATGCCAGGACAACCCGCCCGCCGTGGTCACCGAAGAGCAAAAAGCAACCTCTCAAATCTCCCCCCGCCTTTACGATCTGACCACCCTGCAGCGAGAGGCCAACAACCGTTTCGGCATCTCCGCCCGCCGCACTCTCCAAATCGCGCAAGCGCTCTACGAGAAGCACAAGATGATCACCTACCCCCGCACCGATTCGCGGGCCTTGCCGGAAGACTACATTCCGACCTGCCGCGAAACGCTGCAAATCCTCCCGGGTGACCTCGGCGAACACGCTAGCAATGTGCTCAAGAATAGTTGGCTCAAACCCAACAAACGCATCTTCAACAACGCCCAGATCTCGGATCACTTTGCGATCATCCCCACCACCGCCACGCCTCGTAAACTCGAGGACTTGGAGGCCAAAGTCTATGACATGATCGCCCGCCGGTTCGTCGCCGCGTTTCACCCCGTCGCGCAATTCGACGTCACCACCCGCATCTCCACCGTCGCGGGCGAGCATCGCTTCAAAACCGAGGGAAAGATTCTCACCGCGCCCGGTTGGCTCGGCGTCTACGGTCGCGATGCCGCCGATACCGCGGTCGCCAATCCCGGCGCCTCCAAGGACAAAACACTTCCTGCCGTCGCCACCGGCGAAAACGCCACGGTCACCGAGGTCAATCTCATCGGCGAGCAAACCAAGCCCCCCGCCCGCTACACCGAGGCCACTTTGCTCTCCGCCATGGAAACAGCCGGTAAACTCGTCGACTCCAACGACTACGCCGAAGCCATGAAGGAACGCGGTCTCGGCACCCCCGCCACTCGCGCCGATACCATCGATGGCCTGATCCGCCAAAAATACATCGAACGCGAGCACCGCGAACTCCAGCCCACCGCCAAAGCCGAGCAACTGCTCGAGTTCCTCCACGCCGTACAGGCCGACGATCTTACCAAGCCCGACATGACGGGCGACTGGGAATACAAACTTCGCCAGATGGAGTTCAACCGCTATGAGCGGGGCGCCTTCATGCAGGAGATTGTCAAGGTCACCGAAGGCATCGTCGATCGCACCAAGAACTTCAACGAAGAGGAAGGCGACGTTCGCGAAACCGACATCGTGTCGCCCACCGACCACAAACCGCTCCTCGAGACCCTGCGTACCTACCGCTCTCAAGATGGCGTAATCACGGTCTACAAAGTCACGAGTGGACGCCGTCTCGAAGAGGCCGAAATCCGGGAACTCGTCCTCTCCGGCAAGATCGGGACCATCGGCGGCTTCGTCTCGGCCCGCACCGGCAACCACTTTCCCGCCAAGCTCAAACTCGTCGACCACGGCGACGAAGGCAAAAAGAAGGTCGAGCTCGACTTCGGCCAAAAGGAAGCCCTCGAAGCCCTCGAACCCTTCTGGACCGATCCCAAAACCGGTGCCGAACTCTGCGAAGACGCCACCACCTTCGTCCTGCGCGAACGCGACGGCGATGAATGGAAACGCGCCTTCCGCGTTGGCCGTATCATGTGCCAAAAAGAGGTCACCCGAGAGCAGGCATTGCAAATGGTCACTCAAGGGAAAACCGACCTCATCACCGGGTTTATCTCCAAGCGCGGCCGGCCGTTCGACGCCTTCTTGCTCAAAGCCGGCTACCGCGTTCGCTGGGAATTCCCTCCCCGCGAAGCCAAACCCGGTGCCAAAGGCAGCCCGCGCGCCAAGAAAACCTTCGATCCGGCCAAGGCGACCCTCATTGGCCCAAGCGTGGTCCATGGCGAAGAAGCCCAGCTCCACTCGACCAAGGACGCTTTTGTCGTGACCAAACCCAGTGGGGCCGAAAACGAACCCCGCATCGTCTTCGAGCTCAAAAAAACTCTGTGAACGCGAAATCACGCAGCCCGAAATCGAAACCCTCTTGGAGGACGGCAAAAAAAACCGTCCTCGAAGGTTTCGTCTCCAAACGCGGCAGCAAATTCAACGCCCACCTCGTCCTCTCCAAAGCCAAAGCCGATTTCGAATTCCCTCCTCGCTGAGGAGCAAACCCAACTCGATCTCCGCCCCACCGAAATAACCCCTCCGCCATAGGGGCTCCCCTCGCCGCGGCCCCCCCTCCGCCGTACGGCCTCTCCTCGCGGGAGCCCGCGCCGTGCCGTGCCTCTTCGCCCAAACGCCCACCACCGCTTTTTCCGCCCGAATGCTCCGGGCTTGAAACTTTTCCGTGGTCAATTCGTCTTACCCCCCATGTCGCAACCCCGCCTAGCTGCCATTGCCATACTCGGCCTAACTGGTCTGGCTCTGCAACAATACCGCCGTGCAGAAGCGCTGACGGCCCAATTGGCGATGTCCCCTCTCGACCTCGGAGCCAACCTCAACCGCGGCGACCGACCCGATTTCGCCCCGGCCAAACTCGCCGACGCCCCTTCCGACGCCGTCGTCGACCTTCTCCCGGACGAGGACCTCGAGGACGACACCACCGCGCCCGAAACAGAACGTCGCCGTGGCGGGAATAACAACCGTCGCGACATAGCCGCTCGCATGGACGAACTTATGAAATCCCCTGAATTCGCCAGCGCTTGCCAAACTCAACAACTCGCTCGACTCGATGGGCGTTACGCGGATTTGTTTGCCAAGCTTAACCTCCCGCCTGAGGCCCTCAATCAACTCAAAAACCTCCTCGCCGAAAAACAAACCGTGCCGCGGGACGTGTTCACCGCCGCCCGCGCCGAGGGCATGGGCCGTGAAGATCGCGACGATATCCGCGCCCTGATTCAGGTTTCACCAGAGGAAATCGACGCCGAAATCCGCAACGCCATCGGCGCACAGGCCTTCAACGAACTCAGCACCTACGAAGCGACTACGGCTCAACGCAATCTCGTGGAAAATCTCGAGACGCGGCTCAACTACACCGCCACCCCTTTGAACAGCGCGCAGGCGGATATGTTGGTTAACATTTTCTCCGAGACCTCGACCAACAACGGCGGTGGCGGATGCACCGTCGTGATCCCTGACGAAAGTATCGCCCGCGCCCAAGGCGTCCTGGCCCCGGATCAACTTCAAGCCCTCAACCGCACTCCAAACGGAGCAACAAGCCGCCCAGACCGTCATCAGGCCATGCGCAGCCAATTCAGGGGCAATCGCGGTCAGAATCCGCCCGGCGGAGGATAAATCCACCGAACCACAGTCCACGCGCAGGCCGGCGCAAGAACTGCAGAGCAGTTCCCCTGCTACTGTGATAAAAAGCCCTTGCCGGTTGTTTCGACCAACCGATAACGTCCTTGTTCGGTCAACCGACTCCTTTCCCTGAAAACCCATGATCGTAACCACCGCTCAGCTATTTAAGCACGCCTACGGCAAATACGCCGCTGGAGCATACAACATCAACAACGCCGAACAGGCGATGGGGCTCTTTAAGGGCGCTATCGACTCCAAGGCTCCCTTCATCATTCAGATCTCCAAGGGGGCGCGCAAATACACCGACAAGCGTATGCTTGAGGCCGTTATCCGCGCCGCGTCCGAGATTTTCCCCGAGGCCATCTTCGCCGTGCACCTCGATCACGGTGACGAAGAAACCTGCTACGATTGCATCGACTCCGGTTTCTTCAGCTCGGTCATGATCGACGCTTCCCACGACCCGTTCGAGGAGAATGTCGCCATCACCAAGCGAGTCGTCGATCGCGCCCACGCCAAGGGAATCTCCGTCGAAGCCGAGCTGGGAATGCTCGGTGGTGTCGAGGAAGACATCCAAGTCGACGAAGGTAACGCCTGTTTGACCGAGCCCGCCGAGGCCGAGGAATTCGTCAAACTCACCGGGTGTGACTCCCTCGCCTGCGCCATCGGCACCAGCCACGGCATCTTCAAATTCAAAGGCCGCCAATCCTTGCACTTTGAAGTGCTCGATCAAATCCAGAGCCGCCTCCCGGATTTCCCGCTCGTCATGCACGGCTCCTCCTCGGTTCCTCAAGACGAAGTCGCCCGCATCAACGCCGCCGGCGGTAAAATCGCTGGCTCCGTGGGCGTCGACGTTAACGAGTATCTCCCCGCAGCCAAAAGAGGCGTCACCAAAATCAACATCGATACCGACGGCCGCCTCGTCTGGACCCGCGTTCATCGCGAGTTCTTCCAAGCCAACCCGGAGCAATTCGATTTCCGTCCCCCAGGGAAACTCTTCATTGCGGAGTACGCCAAGTTCGTCGCCAGCCGCAACGCGCTCCTCGGCTCCGCGGGCCAACTCGAAGATCTTCGCGCCTCCCTCTAAGGTCGGCACCACCACGGTTCTTCCGTTAACCTTTCTGTCGGGTGGCGCGTTTTTTCATACCCTGAAAACGCCCTCCACCGCCCCTGCACCCCGCATCGTTCGCTCCCTCCTCCACTCGGAGCTCCGACCGAATTGATGAACAAAAACCTCGATTTGCGGTCGCGAAGAAAGACTTTCCTAAGTCTAATGTCGTTGGCCCGTAATCCTCTGCGGATGTCGCCGTCTCTTCCGTCATTCATTGTGTCGTTTCCCCGAGCCATTCTCGCCCTGCTAGTGTGCTGAAAGTTAATGAACTATACTGAATGAAGGGATGCGGCGGTGCGGGCGCGTTGGATTTTATCCAGGATGGCGGAGCCTTCCGCCTTCCAAGTGTAGCGGGTGGGTTCGAGGTCGCGTGCGGCCATGTAGAGCGTGTCCCACAAGCTCAAGAGGTTGGCGATGAGGAGGTAGCGTAAAAATAAAGAGGCTGAAACCGGGAAGATTTCCTGGTTTCGGCACAAAAACGGCGTGTATAATTTGGTGTGAACAATACTATCGAAGCCGTTGCCCTGAAAACCTGACTGCGTCCAGACCTGACTCCGGTCGGACCCAACAAAGATTACGCCGCGTTGCGCGATCAACTGGCGGGGCTCGACCAGTTGCTGGCCAACAGTCACTTGGAAGCGATGGCCGTGGACTTTGCCCGGGAAAACTGGCGGGGCGACAACGTGGCCGGGTTGCCGCGACACCTGCAGTTCGCGCGCAAGGCGCGGTGGGGGCAGGTATTGCGCATGATGCTCGTAAACATCAGCTTGCGTAAACTTTCCCTGAGCATCGCCTCCAGCGATCTGTTGGTCGACTTTTGCGGAGCGCGCCGGATCGACGGCATCAAGGGGGTCTCCCAAAGAAAGCGTGCGGGAGCGTGCGTCCACATGCTTCACCGCCGGGCAGGTGCGCAGGATGAGCCAAGTCTTTATCGAGATGTGCGGTGAGGCGGACCGGGCGAGCGAACTGGGACTGGCTGCGGTGCAGCCGATGGATACGTGCCTGGTGGACTCGACCTGCCTGCAGGCCAACATCCATTTTCCGGTCGACTGGGTGCTCTTTCGCGACGTGAGCCGCACCCCCTCAAGGCGGTGAAACTGATCCGTGCAGCGGGGTTGCTGGGTCGGATGCCGAACGAGCCGCCAGTCTTTGCCAAGCAGATGAATCGGTGGTGCATCGCGATGACCCACAGCCGACGGTGCCGCGATGCGAAGCGGGCCCGCAAGGGCGTGCTCCGCCAGATGAAACGCCTGCTGCGCACCATCGGCGAACACGCCCGCCGCCGCCGCGACCACCTCGCCGCCGACTACGCCCGAACCCGCTTCAGTGAGCGCCAGGCCACCCACCAGCATCATTGCGCGCATCGACGCCATGCTCGAACAACTGCCGGCCGCGATCAACCAGGCCCACGAACGCATCATCGGCGCGCGACCAGTGCCCAACGCCGAGAAGATCCTCAGCGTCTACGAACCCGACGTGCAGACCGTGGTCCGGGGCAAGGCGTCCGGCGAGGTCGAGTTTGGCAACACCCTCATGATCAGTGAGAACGTGACGGGGTTGATCACCGATTGGCAGTGGTATCAGGGAATGACTCCTGCCGAATGGCGTAAGTTCGACCAGAGCCTCGAGCGCCAGAATCAGTTCGACCTGAGCACCCCGATCAAAGCGGCGAGCACCGACCGAGGCTTCTCGACCAAACGGCTGTGCGAACGCTTGGCCGAAGCCGACATTTATGACGCCACTTGCCTCCCGCGATCCGCAGCAATTGCAACGGCGCATGTAGGAGCCGCAGTTCGTGGCGCTCCAACATCGCCGGGCGTCGACGGAGGCCCGCATCGCCATCATCAAGCAACACCAAGGCACGCGATTGCGTGCCAGAGGCTTCACGAATCGCTACCTGGCGGTAGCCTGGAGCATCCTCGGTCACAACCTGTGGCTCATCGCCCGACTGCTGGCCGACCAACCACCGCAGGCCCAAGCCGCCTAAAACCACCACGCCTACTCTAACGATGAACAATAAACCGGCTGCCGGAGGTTCCTTCCTGGAAACGATCCAGGCACTGCTGCTGCGACACTGCAATTTAACCATTAAATTGCATCTGCGCGCGCCTACATCCGCCATTGGTAGCAGGAAATCCGTTCAAAAATCGGCTTTCCTGCCCCCCTTCCAAAATCAAGGTAAATGGGACACGCTCTATTTAGATTCTCAAAGGAAGAAATGAAAGCCCCGCGCTTGGCGTGTTTCTCCGCCGTCGTTCGAAGGTAGTCGGTGAGAAGATACTGCGTTCGCGAGGACGCATTCTCCGTTGTCGCCCCGTCGGTGAAGAAGGCCGCAGCAGCGGCCACTGCGTCTTCGGAGGGTTCCATGCTGTCCAACTCTGTCGTCAGGGAGCCGAGCCAAACTTGTGACGGTGTGAGAGGCCGTGAGAGTCGATACCTCAATCCCAATCAGGCTGGAAAAAATCACTATGAAAAGCTGCCGAACCGAGAAACAAATCGATAGGTGGATCGCACAGACTGTTTTTTCTCCCCGGCTTTGTCCAGCGCCGCGCTGATCAACAAGGATTTGCCATAGCCTGCGGCCCCTTCGACGACAACCACCCCTTGAGTTTGACGGCTCAGGAGATGCCCTAGTTGTTGCAAAAATTCCCTCCGGCGTGCACCGTAGATTTTTGCCGCGATTGGATCGCGGTCGAAAAACCGTTTCGAAGGTGATGTCTAAGCAGCCAATTCTCTCGTCCGTTTGCCGGTTGACCTTGGCTGCAGACACGGTGGTGGAGGAGTCAGATCGAAGTTCCGTCGAATACTTCGGATGCTGCTTCGGTTCCGCGCAACTGGATACAAGCCAATCGACAAATGAGCGGCGTACCTTCTTTTTAGTTTTACCATCCGTGACCGAACCCAAGCGACCACGGCTTCACCGTCGACGAGTTGAATCTTCATACGTGTGGTCCGGGTAAACTGATGCGCCTCCTCGATGGCTTGCGGTGAATAACGTTGATTACAAACGATCACCAGAATGTCCGCATCTCGATTGTAGGCGACGATGAGCGAGGTGGCGAAAGATCTTAATTCCAGACTCTGAGTTTTCGACCGTAGCTTGGCTTCCAACAGGATATTCAGATCCAAGCCGAACTTATCGGGATCTGAAAGGGTGCAACGCACGACACCGTCGAATCCGCCATCTTGAGCAGGAGGCGTCAGCAACACGAGCGAGGGCTCGATCTTAAACTGACTGTGGACGAGTTGGAGGCTTAGTTCCTCGAACTGACGACAGAAAACGCCCGCATTTTGATCACTCGCGCAGGACATGGATAATGTTCAGTTATCAGGCGGATTAGTCGCTAGGCAACCGAAACCGACGGTATCGAGTCAGCTCAGCGGGATGTTCGAGGCTATGGGAGGGGTGATGGTCGATGAAGATGGGTAGCTTCCCGAAACCGCGGGTGGCTACCGGTTGCTTCCTGAAACGCGGTGGTAAGCGTAATCTTTCAACTTTTGCGATTTGCTCAGTTGCGACAATCGCGGGAGATTTCGTTTTCTGGAGGTTGGGCCAAGGTGTGTCGAAATCGACCGTGACGAGGTCGCGGGACTACACTTGCCGCCTTTGATTCTTTAAGGCCGTTCAGGGGCGGTTGGTTATTTGCGGCAAATGTACGAAGTTTGCAGTGACGGGTCCGAAAGGGGCGACGTTTGCGCTCACTAGTTGAGCGCAGTCATCGGAGTGCGTAATAGCCCGCCGTCGCGCATCGCGCTATGGCGGCGGGTAGCCTTCGCTAAGGCTCCCACTGGCAGAGCCAGCCGAAGCCTTGGCGAAGGCTGGTGGAGGTGGCGGGAATTGAACCCGCGTCCCTCTGACTTTCTCGCAACGCATCTACCAGTATAGGTTCAATTTAATCTCGCTCACGTCAGGCATCGAACCCAGCCACAACGCTCGCCAACCCCCGGGTCGAAGATACGGCGTAAACTCCGCGGGTCGCAGAATACGCTATGCCTGAAGTCGGCGATCACATCAGCTATCAGGTGTCACTGGGCAATCGTCGCTGAGTTAATTAAGCAGCGAGGGGCATTGCTTCGTAGGTGCCATTTATCTTTTGGTGAAGGAGTTTTTACGAGCGACCTTCATACTCGACCGGCAGCGAGACAATCCAACCAGAGGTCGAATCCAGAACACCCCCGTAGCCATCGCCGAAACGGTCTTCACAGAACGCTTCATCGAACCGGGTGTTTGATTAAGATCTCGCTTAATCAAAGAACGGATAAGTCAGTTTGCCCAGTGAATGAGGGAAAGCAAGCGCCGGTTGAGCGCATGATTGTAAGGACCAAATTTCGGCCCGAAGGGGGGATTCCACAAAGGTGTTTTGTTTCCACGGATGGGATAAACCACTGGTCGATTGTCATTTTGGGGTGTAGGTTCAGAAATATGTCAGAGCAGGAACCCATTATTGATTTCGAACCCAAGACCCCCTTTTCGTGGAGGATCGTGGTGGGATTTGTGGGGGCTTGGATTGTCGCTCTAGTCATGGCTCTGATGCTGAAAAGCGCGATGTGAGGTGGACCCATGAAGTTGGACAGGAGGGATGATCAAATCCCAAAGGAGTCCAATATGTCGAAGCAACGACGTGCCTTCAGTGCCGAGTTCACAGCGAAAGTATGGCTCGAAGCCCTCACGGGAATCGAGCCGATCCACGTAATCGCGCAGCGTCACAAGGGGCATCCGGTGCAAGTGAGTCAGTAGAAGAAGGAGGTGTCCGAGCGGTTGCCGGAGGTCTTCGCGAAGCCCTCGGCGCAGGTGCGCGACGAGATCGAGCGGAATCGCAAAGAGAAGGACTTGTATGCGCGGATCTGGCAGCTGCAGATGGAGCTCGAGTGGCTCAAAAAAAGTTGGCGCATTTGGGGAGTAAGGAGCACCGCAGCATGATCGAAACCGAGCATCCGAAGCTGAGTGTGGCTCGGCAGTGCGAACTGTTGGAGCTGCCACGCTCAACCTACTACCACCACCCGAAGGAAGCGGACCTGGCGTTGATGAAACAGATCGACGAGATCTACCTCGAGTCACCGTTCTTTGGTAGCCGCCAAATGACCCGTTGGTTGCAACGCGAAGGACACGTGGTGAACCGTAAACGGGTGCGACGATTGATGCGATTTTAAGGGGACTCACGGCGATCTATCAAAAACCGAGTCTGTCGAAGAAAGCGGCCTCTCATCAGATCTATCCGTATCTGCTGCGAACGCGGAAGGTTGAAAGGTCGAATCAAGTGTGGGCAACAGATATCACCTACATCCCGGTGTGCGGTGGCTTCGTTTACCTGTGTGCGGTGATCGACTGGTACTCGCGGATAGTGCTCGCATGGGAACTGTCCAACACGCTCGATGCGTCGTTTTGCGTGCGAGCGGTGCAGCGCGCGATGGCGATGTACGGCAAGCCGGAGATCTTCAACACCGACCAAGGCTGCCAGTTTACCAGCGCCGAGTTCACCCAGCCATTGTTGGCCGCCGGCGTGCGACTGTCGATGGACGGCAAAGGACGGTGCTTGGACAATGTCTTGGTCGAACGCCTGTGGCGCAGCGTCAAATACGAGGAAGTCTATCTGAAACGCTATGAGACGATGGTCGAGGCCCATGCCAACTTGGAGACCTACTTGCTGTTCTACAACGACCGACGACCGCACTCCGCCCACGGCCGCCAAACACCATCCGAGGTCTACCACGCACAACTCGCCCAAGCCGCCGCCTGACGGCGGCTATCCGAGCGGGGAGGAAGCCGCGCTTCCTCCCCTGCACCCCTCCATTATCTTTTATGCTTGGTCAGAAAACCCAGAAACCTATAATTATAAATCCGCCCGCCCTGTCCAACCGACGGGGCCCACCTCAGTTGTTCGTGATTTAGGTGGGGGTCTGCACGCTGATATTTCTCAAGAATCGCAAGTAACCCGTTAATTCGACCTGTTATGAAACAAACCTTATCTCTTATCATCACCGGCATCATTGTCGTGGTCATGCTGCTCGCCAGCGTATTTATCGTCGATATCGAAACCGTGCAAGGTAACGAAATCGGTGTGAAGGAAACCTGGTCGGGAGGCGTACTGGCCGACCCCTTACAGCCGAAGACTTACGTGCTGTTTCCCGGTTTTACCCAGAAGGTCTTTAAATACGACCTGTCTTCCCAGGTGTTTGTGATGAATGATCAATCGAACGATACCTACGGTGAAGGTCGTCGGCGTGACAGTTACTTGGTGCAATCATCCGAGGGGCAGGATATGCGCATCTCGCTCAACATCCGCTGGCGTCGCGATCCTCTGCACATCGTCGATCTGCACAAGACCGTGCGCGAAAACGTCGAGGAGAAGATCCTCCGTCCAGAGCTCATGCGTGTGGTCAAGGATCAAGCTACAACCCGGTCCGCGCTCGACGCGTATTCCGGGGCCGGTCTGGTGACTTTGCAGAGCGATATTTCATCAGCACTGATGTCGCCGGAGGCGGAGTTGCGCAAACGGGGCGTGATCGTGGAGAACTTTGTGATCGAGCATATAGGCCTCGATCCGTCCTACGTTGAGCAGATCAAAGCACGCCAAGTCGCGGTGCAATCACGCTTGCGCGCCATCGAGGAAACGAAGGCCGCCGAGGCCATGGCCGAGCAGGCCAAGGCCGAGGCACAGGCCGCTTACGAGCGGGCCGTGGTGGATGCGCAACGGGACAAGGACGTCGGTGTGCTGGAAGCCGAGAAGAAAGCGCAGCAACAGGTGCTCGACGCCGGTGCCGCCGCCCAACGGGTGGAATTGGCCGCTCAGGCGGATAAGAACCGCAATGTGCTCGCGGCGGAAGGTGAACAAGAAGCTGCTATCCTGCGTGCCCAGGCCATCAAGGCGCTGGGTGAAGCGGAGGCGGAAGCAACTCGTCTGAAGTTGAGCGCGTACTCCGCTGAAGGTTCGGAAGCGTTTGTGCGCATCGAAGTCGCGAAATCGATGGCGAGTGCCTTCGAGAACATCGATGGTTACCTGCCACAGGACATGACAGTGAATTTGTTGAGTGATTCATTCCTGCGGGCCGTGGAGTCGGTCGTGGGGGGAGCCGCGGCGCAGGAAATGCCGGCCCGCCGATAGAGCTTCGGAAATCTGCAAACACCCAGGAAGCGCGCGAGTACTCGCGCGCTTTTTTGAGCCCACGCATTCTTCTGATCCACAATTCCGAAGTTGGATGTTACAGCAGGGAGCGAAGAGCGCGAAGTTGGACCGAGTTACGGTCCGTCGAAGGCATCGATTCGCTCACCTGGCAGGCAGGGCTATTTCATAATAAAATGTAATTTACAGGTAGATAATATTATATGTAATTTATAATCGGTCTGGTCCGATCAGACAGAGTCGCAAATGTTTGAGAAAACGACCCGTCCAAACCGCCGTCAGAGATACCTGCTGGATAATGCCACGATCCGGTTGCTCGACGATCAAGCAGAGATAGAGCGATGGAACGACCTGATCCGCACTCACCATTATTTGCGCAGTTCGAACGTGGCGGGAAAAGCGCTGCGCTACGTGGTGGAAGTGGCAGGGAAGTGGGCGGCACTGCTCTCGTTAAGCTCCGCAGCCTACCATCTAAAGGCACGCGACAGCTGCATTGGCTGGGAAGCATGGCAGCGCAGGCAGCGCCTCGAACTGCTGCCAACAGCCGCTTGCTGATTGTTGGGTCGTCGCGCTCCATGCCAAATCTGACGTCCCAACGCCTCTCGCTGGCGCTCAGACGCCTGCGCGAAGACTGGCGTGGTGCTTTTGGCTCGGAACCTGTCGCAGTCGAGACCTTCGTGGATCCGGAGTTTTTCGAGGGCACTTGCTATAACAGGCCGCCAACTGGACGGTGGTAGGTTCGAGCCAGGGGTTCGCCCGCCAAGCGGCAGATTTTTACCAGCATCACGGCAAGCCCAAGACGATTCTGATGTATCCACTGCGTCAGGACTTCAAGGAGCTGCTGTGCCGCGAGGAGCTCTACCCGAGCCCTACCATGGCTACTGCCCAGCAGCAGCAAAAGCGGTATCCGCGCCTTGCCGAAGGTAAGGCCGATCGGCTCGCTAAGGGCAGCCTTCGGGTTGCTCGAGGACCGGCGCGAGCGCAAGGGGAGCCGATATCGCCTCTCCGGTTTGCTCGGCGTGGTCGTTTGCGGATACTTCGCGGGGTGTCGCTCGCTGGAGCAGTGCGCCTCCTTCGCCGCTGCGTTGAATCAAAGGCAGTGCCGCAGCTTCGGCTTCTGGCGTGCCCCCGGCCACCGGCAAGCTCGTCGCACCCTCCCATACGACACTATGGCGAGCCATTTGCGCTGCGCAGTCAGAGGCCTTCGATAAAGTCGTGGAAACATGGCTCCGGCAGCATCAGCACGACGCCCCGCAGGCCATCGCCATCGACGGCAAGGTGATCAGGGCGACGGCGACACCCTCCAATCCTGAGGCCTTGAGCGTCTCGGCGATCAGCCATAGCCTAAAATATTTTTCCCCGCAGCCTTTTCGTCAGGGGAAAGAACCACGAGCCGCAAGCCATCGTCGATCTGCTCGGCCAGATCGGTCCGATCGATGGAACGCTCGTAACCGTTGACGCCCTACACTGCCACAAGACGCTAGTGTGTGAGAGTTAATTAGATATACAAACTAAAAATAGTAGTGCAGGATGGGTGCATGGCCCGCCCTGTTAATCCGCTAATCATTGATGCCGCGCAGCATCAAGAACTTGAACAGATGATCAAACGCCCGACCACGCCGCAACGGGAGGTCAGGCGGGCGCGCATCGTGTTGTTGCGGGCCGAAGGGAAAAACCAGGAGCCGGTGGCTGCTCAGATCGGAGTGAATCGTCCGGTGGTGGCGAAGTGGGAAAAGCGATTTCGTGAGGCAGGGTTGGCTGGATGGGCCGAAGCGAGACGTTCGGGCCGGAAGCCGAGTGTGGATGTGGCGATTCGCGCTCAGATCGTCACTGAGGTCACGCAACCCCCGGCCTGGCGCACCCGCTACACTTGGAAGGCCTAAGGCTCCGCCATCCTGGAGAAAATCCAACGCGCCCGCACCGCCGTATCTCTTCATTCAGTATAGTTAATTAACTCTCCGAACACTAGAGCGTGTCCCATTTATCCTAATTTTGGAAGGGGGGCAGGAAATCCGCTCAAAAAATAGGCTTTTTTGCCCCCCCTTCCAAAAGCAGGGTAAATGGGCCACGCTCTACTTTATTAACTCGTTCTGTTAGCGGCAACGCCGCCATCGGTTGGCTCGCCGCCACCGCCATGGTTGCCGTCGCCTTGTTGCTTTCGATGCAACTGCTTCGCGTGCGTAGTCGCGCCATTCTCGCCGAACAGGAAGCCCGCTTGAACCTCGTCGACCAGAATCTTTTGGAACAGGAACTGAAAATTGAAAAACTCCTCACCAAACACCTGCTCAGCTCAGCCCAAGACCCGTCTCGTATCCAAGCCTGCATCCTACAGCCGACCGCTGTGCGCGCCGAACAAAACATCACGTGCATCGTGATTTGGGACGCAGACAACACAACGGGAGCCCTGAATTTCCATGATCGAGGCGTCGCGCCATCCTCTTCACTCGCCGCCTCTTCTCGAACCTTCACTCTCCTGGCCCGCGTACGCACTGCTTCCGGAGAAATGAATGAAGCGTTGGTGTTCTCCTCCGCCGTACCGACTGACTTCCATCGTGGAGTTTTAAAATTCACTCCTCAGTCCGGCAACGTCGTCGGATTCGCCCTCAAAGTGACCGAAACCGGTGCCAACAGTCTCGAAATGCAACTCAATGGCTCCCTATTCCCTTAGCCTAAATCACTTTCCGCGCTTGCAACGGTCTCTTCCCAGCAAAAGCTAACCGACCATGGTCATCAAACCCCGTGTTCGCGGCTTCGTCTGTGTGACTTCGCACCCCGAAGGCTGCGCTGCCCACATCCAACAACAAATTGATTACGTGAAGTCCAAGGGACCGATTAAAAACGGTCCCAAGAACGTTTTCGTGATCGGCTCGTCGACAGGCTTCGGCTTGGCGTCTCGCATCAGCGCCGCTTTTGGCTCCGAAGCCAAGACCATCGGGGTCTTTTTCGAGCGCCCATCCGAGCCCGCTCGCCTCGGCACCGCCGGGTGGTATAATACCACCGCCTTCACCGCCAAAGCCCGTGCCACCGGTCTGTATGCCCGCAACTTTAACGGCGATGCGTTTTCCACCGATATAAAGACCCAGGTCATTGCCGCGATTAAGGAAGATCTGGGATCTGTTGATCTGATCATCTACTCCTTGGCGTCTCCTCGTCGCACCCACCCGGATACCGGGACCGTGCATAGGTCGGTGCTCAAACCCGTCGGCAATACTTACACCAATCGCACCGTCGATACTGATCGCGGTATCGTAAGTGACGTCACCATCGAACCAGCCTCCGATACAGAGATAGCTGATACCACCGCCGTCATGGGCGGAGACGACTGGGAACTCTGGATCAAGGCACTTGACGAAGCCGGCGTTATTGCCGACGGCGCCACCTCGGTCGCCTACTCCTACATCGGCCCGGAGGTCACTTGGGACATCTATAAAAACGGCACCATCGGCCTGGCTAAAAACGACCTCGAAGCTGCCTGTAAACGCATCGACGCCTTGCTCAAAACCAAGGGTTACGGCCGCGCCCTGATTTCGGTCAACAAAGCCCTCGTTTCTCAGGCCAGTTCTGCCATCCCCGTCGTTCCTCTTTATATTTCAATCTTATACAAGATCATGAAGGCCAAGGGGTCCCACGAGGGCTGTATTGAGCAAATGCAACGCCTTTTCGCCACTCAACTGTACAATAACAGTGCGGTCGACTTCGATGAGGCCGGTCGGGTTCGTGTGGATGATTGGGAAATGCAGGAGGACGTCCAAGCCGCAGTGCGTGAGATCTGGCCCCAAGTTACGACCGAGAACATCGAAGAACTCACCGATATCGCCGGATACCGGGCCGAGTTCCTGAAAATGTTTGGCTTCGGCTTACCTGATATCGACTACGCTGCCGATACCGAGTCGCATCGGCCCATGATCTAAACAAATTCCATTTACCCGAAAGGGCGCCGAGTTTCGGCGCCCTTTTTGTTTGCGCGAAGAAATCGTCTGCTCCGCGGTCTTGGTCACTCCACCGCTTCCGCCACCACCTGAATCTCCACCGTGGAATTCTTGGGTAACCCCGCCACCGCGACTGCCGCGCGCGAATGACGGCCGGCCTCCCCCAATACCTCGATAAACAGATCACTCGCGCCATTGATTACTCCGGGACTGTTATCAAAACTAGACACCGCGTTCACGTAGCCTCCCACATAGATCAAGCGCTTGATATTGCTCAACGAACCCACCGCCGACTTTAACGTCGCCAACGTGTTCAAGGCACAGATACGCGCCGACTCATATCCCGTCTCCACCGTTTGCTCCGCCCCCACTTGTCCAGAGTGCGTTATCTCCCCGTCCCGCACCGAAATAGTGCCCGCGCAATAAATCAGATTCCCGGTCCGCACGAACGGCAGGTAATTTCCGCCCGCCGCCGGCGGGTTCGGAAGCTCGAGTCCAAGCTCAGTCAATTTCGCTTCAGGTTGCATAACTTCAACTAGGCCTCTTTTCGACTTTGAGGCCAGCTGATTATCCCTTCGCACCATTGAAAAAATCACGGGTCCCCCCGACGCTGCGCACGCATGGATATCTCTGCCTGAAAATCCCTCTTCCGAGAAAGCCCGTCGCGAGTCGCGTCCACGTTGCAAGAGCGCCTGGCACAACTGACTGCTAACCAATCTGATGCGATTTGGGCGCAGATCGCCACAGACTCGCTGGGCGCGAGTGCCGACATCTCCGGAGCCTTGGCCGGTGTTCCTTTCGCCAGCAAAGACCTGTTCCCTCTCTCCGGTGCACCAACCCGCAGCGGCGGCAGACTCCATTCCCGTATTGCACGCCAGGATAGTACCTTGGTTGCCGCCATGCGCGCAGTCGGAGCCATTCCCATCGGCAAGACCCACCTTCACGAGTTTGCCTATGGACTCACCGGCGAAAACCCCCATTTCGGTGCCGTCAGTCATCCCCAATTCGCTGATCGCACTGCCGGCGGATCTAGCAGCGGATCCGCCGCCGCCGCCGACATCGTGCCCTTCGCATTGGGCACCGACACCGGTGGATCCCTGCGCGTCCCGGCTGCCTTTTGCGGACTCTACAGTTGGCATGATGTGCCTCGACATCCTTGGATATCCGATGGATTTCCGCTCGCGCCCAGCTTCGACACCGCGGGTTGGTTAACCTCATCTCCCGTGGATATTCGGATATTGAATACGACCCTGTGGGGCGACTTTCCATCAAGTGCCTCCACACCGCGTAAAGCTTATCTCGACGCAGCTTCACTGCACGTCGAAATGGCCTCAGCAGAGACGCAAATAATGGCCGCCAAGGCGTCATCATTCTGCGATCCCTCCCCCATCTCATCCCATGCGGATTTCGCGGCCGAACTTCATGATACCGGCTTCGCTTACAGCGTGCTGCAAAGCACCGAAGCCTTCGCCGTCCACCAGACCAGGCTCGACGCACGAAAGTCCGCATACGGATCAGGCCGTCTGGCAACGCATCGATCGCGGTCGTCGTTGGACCGCACGTCAACTTGACCACGCCCACGTAAAGTCAATGCGGGTCAAACTCGCGTTCGCCCGTTTTTTTCAAGACCACGATTTTCTCATTATGCCGATATCTCCGACCCCAGCGTTGACACACGCTGAGTGTGATCAGTCCCATCGAGAGGCCCTCCTCGCACTGCCCCCCCCCTCCGCTTCACTTGCCGGCTTGCCCGCTCTAACCGTGCCCATCGCGCTTCCCTCCTGATTAAGCCTCGGGCTTCAAATTATATTCCCTTCCCCGCATCCCGCCGCCCTTGATTGGGTTCTCTCTCGGTGCGAAACCTGCTAAATTTACCTTATGATTAGAGCTGAAACACCATCCGACTGGATTCTTGTCACCCACCCCGATCACGCCCACTTGGCTGGTCAAATTGCCGACGCTTGGGGTAATGCCGAATTCGACCGACCTGAGCCCTACGCCCCCATCCGTTACGCGGTGTATCACCACGACGACGGTTGGCTCAACCGTGACGCCAACCCAAGTCTGACTGCCGCCGGTACACCGGAAGCTTTCATCCGGGAATTAGTCGGGGCGTATTCTGCCTTCGAAGAGATCGATCTTCCGTCTTACCTCCAGGTTCGCGAACAAGCCACGCAGGCCGTGACGGCCGTCGATCTCACTGAGGCCGTTTTCGTCTCCATGCACTCTGTCAACTTACTCACCGAGCAGGTCGACGTGGATACCATTTTGCCGGAACACCGGGCCGCCCACGCTTCATTCGTGGCTGCTCAACAGGCATGGCAAATGAAAACCCTCGCCACGGTGGGGCTCTCTCCCGACAAAGCCCAGCGCGGTTTCGAATTTCTCCAATGCTGCGACAACCTCTCGCTCATCGTGTGCTCCGCTTACGACCAGCCTCGCCCTCTGCGTCACCGCCACCCCGATCGCCACGGTCAACTCCACGAACTCCAATCCACTCCGCTCAAGGCCAACGTGTGGCGTATTTCCCCATGGCCTTTCAAAGACAATTCCGTCGAAATCACCTTGCCTCGCCGCCGCATCAGCAAAGCCTACTTTACCGACTTAAGTTCGTTCCGCAACGCGTTCGCACAAACTGAAGTTGAGGCTGTCAGCGTCATTCTCCAGAAGGATTAGGTTCCGATCAATCAGGGCTATCCATGATATTTATTCATGCATTGCCCGCCATTCGGGTCCGTCTAATCCTCTGCGGTGGTTGGCACCACCAATGCTTGCACGCCCTCTTCCCATGCTCTCTCGTTTGTTCAAACTCTCTGACCACGGCACCACGGTTTCCCGCGAACTGCAGGCCGGCCTCACAACCTTCGCGGCGATGGCCTACATCCTCGCGGTTAACCCCAATATACTGGCCGACTCGGGAATGGATCGTGCCGCTCTGGTCACCGTAACCGCTCTCACTGCCGCCGTCAGCACCATGCTCATGGCGGCGCTGACCAACTTTCCCCCTCGCCTTGGCCCCGAGCATGGGCATCAACTCGTTTTTCACCTACTCTCATTTGTCTCGGCGCAGGGGTGCGCTGGCAGGAAGCACTGGGCATGGTGTGCGTAAATGGGTTTGTTTTCCTCCTGCTTTCTCTCACGGGCGTGCGCGAGAAAATCGTCCGAGCCATTCCTTATTCGCTTAAGATCGCGATCCCTTGCGGCATCGGCTTGTTCCTCGCGTTCATCGGTCTGAAAAACGGAGGGGTTATCGTGGCGAACCCGGCCACGTTCGTCAGTCATGGAGATTTCACATCAGGCCCGGTCGCCGTCTGCTTGGCGGGCATCGCCCTGACCATCGTGCTGGTCGCCAAGCGCGTCCCCGGTGCCATTATCATCAGCATTCTCGCAACTGCTATGATCGGTCTGTTCGTGTCAGACGGCCAGGGAGGTAAAGTAACGACATTGCCGGAGGCGTGGCTCTCTGTCCCGGCCTCACCGGCTCCCGTCTTTCTCCAACTGGAGTTTGGTTTCCTCAAAGATTGGACCGCGTTTCAGATCGCATTGCCTCTCATCATGACCCTGCTGCTAGTCGATATGTTCGACAACATCGGCACTTTGATCGGAGTCACCAAACGCGCCGGGCTCCTCGACGCGGATGGCAATCTCCCCAAAGCCGGAAGAGCCCTCGTCGCTGATTCCCTCGCCGCCATTCTTGGTTCCCTCTTTGGGACATCCACCGTAGGACATCCACCGTAGGACATCCACCGTAGTCAGTTACATCGAATCCGCCTCCGGCGTCGAGGCCGGCGGTCGTACCGGGCTCACCGCCGTCACGGTCGCGGGCCTCATGCTGCTCGCTTTGGTCTTCACGCCTATAATCCGCGCCATCCCTGCGGCCGCAACAGCTCTGGTTGTGATTGTGGGCGGCATCTTCATGCTGCAGTCAGTCATCGAGATCAAAATGGACGATTTCCGGGTCGCGGCGCCCGCCATGCTCATGATTTTATGTATTCTACTTACCTTCAGTATTGTCGAGGGTATCGGGCTCGGTCTCATCTGCGCCGCTTTGATCGCTTTGGCCGACGGCAAAACCAAGACGTTTCCTGTGGTGGGCTATAGCATCGCCGCAGTTTTCTTTCTGCAGTTTTTCCATATCTTCCCCTTCTCCGGTTGAGTCGGCAGGTGCCCACCCGCCTTAAAATTCCCTCCGCCGAGTCATTTTTTCTGTTCGTCCGTTATGGCCAATTCCTCCACCAATACCACCGCCTCGGTTCCAACGATCTCGTTTCCCAATATTCCGCCTGAGTTTCAACGACTCGTGGCCGAAATGCAGCACTCGACCGGCGCCCTGCTACATCCCCAGACCATGGACGATCGCCCGCTCCACGGCACCACCCTCTACATTGCCACATGCTCACTGGAGACGCGCTACGGGACCTTTCGCACTCACATCTTCCAGGACATCATCGACCGCCACTACATCATCGCTCTGGCCTATGGAGACATTACCGCCGCCGAAGTGCTCTACACTCGTCTCCACTCGTCCTGCGTAACCAGTGAAACACTACGTGGGTGCGACTGTGATTGCGTGCAACAGCTCGAAGGCGCGTTCAAAGTCATCGCAGAAAAAGGCAGCGGCATACTTTTTTATCTCATGCAGGAGGGCCGCGGAGTCGGTTACGTGGGTAAATCCCGTGATCGCATGATGGTGCAGGCGTCGCTCGATCAACTCTCCACGTTTCAAGCCTATGCGTCCATGGGATTGAAGAAGGACCATCGCAACTACGACAACATCTCGGACATCTATCGCCTGCTTGGGATCACCGCTCCGTTCATCGTGCTGACCAACAATCCCGACAAAGTCTCCGCGCTCCGAGATCAGGGAATCAACGTGGTCGATACGGAAACTTTGGAGTTTGAGCCTTCGCCCTTCAATCTGGCCTACCTCACGTCCAAAGCCGCCAGCGGCCACATTTTGAGCCGACCTTCCGCCACTGCGGTCAAGCGCGCCCTGCCCCCTGAGCCCGTCGTACCGTTCAAACCGCACGCCCTGCCCGGCGCCAAACGTTTCATTTATTCGGCCAGTTACTTTCTGCCCATGAAGCCCGTGGATGACGAAGTCCTGCTCGGTGCCGACGAGTTCCAGGCATTCTTCCGTGACAAAAAGGTCGAGGACTACATCGCCGAGGAGAATCCTCTCATAATCGACTACCAGTTGATTCGCGGCAACCGTTTCCTCATCAAGATCCACCCGGGCAGCCTCAAGGCGTTTCAAGACGCCAATCCCGAAGATCCCATCGTCGACCTCTTGACCACCCCCTATTGGTTCCGTGTCCACGTCTACTACGACATCGTGACCAGTCAGGAATTTGTAATCCTGACTCACGGCAAAGCGCGCATCTACGACATCCCCGTTGTGCGGCTGCACAGCGAATCGCTTTTAAATCGTTTCCCGCTGCGCACGGTCGAGAACCGCGACAAGTTTAAGCAATCGGTGAAGCACATCGTTACCTACGGGATTGGTGTGATCCAACTCATTTACAACGACGGGCGCGGAGCCGGCTTCGGAGCCTACGCGACGGACCTCATGCTTTCTGAAGCGGGCTTGGCGCTCTCCAGCGATGAAGCCTACAAACGCATCGGCGTAGACTACGATAGCCGTGATTACGAAGCGTCCGTTTCCTTGCTCAAGCAGCATATTCCAAACGAAAAAATCCAAATGATGATGAATTCCCCCTCCAGTCTTGTCAAGAAGCCGGAGTATGCACTCGCGCTGCAGCATCACAAGGTGGACGTGGAACGCTGGATCTTTCTCGATGACGAATCTCTCGGAGAATGATGAACTTCACCGCCGATTCCGCCGCCGATCCGTTCGGTCACAATTTGTTGGCTCAGCGCCTGCAGCTCATTCCACAGATTCTAACCGATATGTTGACGGCGGGGCCTCGCCCGCTTTCGCCCCGCTCACTCGCCAGTCAGCGCTTCATCGTGACCGGCACCGGCAGCTCCGAAGCTCACGCTCGCTACTTGGCGACCTTGCTCAATCTCCACAGTGATCTCGCGGCGGCTTACCTTCCCCTCTCCGGTTTCGTAGATGCCCCTCCGGCGATGTTCGCCGGGAAAACTCTCGTCGTTTTCAGTCAAGGCGTCTCGCCCAACGCACAAATCGCTCTGCAACGCGGCCGCGATTTCGCCCACACCATACTATTTACCGCCACTTCGCCGGAAGCGGCTGAGACCGCCGGAAAAACCGATCGAGCCCGTCTCCTGCGCAGCATTCTCGATCAGAGAGGCGAGTTGGTGGAGTTTCCCTTGGCGGAAGAATACACGACCTTGATTCGTTTCGTGGGTCCACTGGCTGGCTACCTGACCGCACTGCAGTTCACTGCTCAGTTTTCCAGCTCGCGAGTAATCCTGCCGACCGCCGCGGATTTGGCTCCCCTCCTCGCCGCCAAAGCCCCCTCCCAGCTACGCGACGCCATGTGTCAGTTGCCCAGCGAGTTTGCCGGGGGACTTAATGTAATTACGGCCGCTCCCATTTCTGATTTCTCTCAGAATCTGGCCTGCAAGTTCATGGAAGGCCTGTATTGGACCTGTCCCTCGATTTCGGATTTCCTTCAGTTTGCCCACGGACCATTTCAACAAATGACCGCTCATCCGAAACCAGCCATCATTCTCCAAGGAGATGGACCAAGAGAAGCTGAGATGGTTCAACGTGGTGTCGACATGTTGCGCGGAGTAGGCGCTAGCGCATTTGTGATTCAAGTGCCGGCGCCCCCCTTGCTCTCGATTTTTGGCTTTGAGGCCGCCCTCAATGACCTCGTATTCCAGGCCATGCGCCACCTTGGCGTGGATCAGGTCAATTGGCCTGGCAAAGGCCGCGACGACCAGCTCTACGGATTCTGTCCGGATCCTGCGACTGCCTGAGTGAGACAAAAAAGGCCGCCGGATAACCGGCGGCCTGAAAATGTGACAGCTGATGCGACTTTGTGCGGATCAGAAGCGGAACTTCACCGTGAGCTCGGAGCGAATGCCTTGCTCGGCCACGATCGCCTCGTTGCCATAGGTGCCGTTGGGCGGAGACCAATTCTCTTCATCCGTAAGGTTAAGCACAGACAAACGAGCTTCCCAAGTGTCGGCCGTATAGAAAACGCTGGTATCGATTTCATATTGCGAAAGAATCACCAGCGTGCCCGCCCAGTTGTTGTTGATCTCGTTGTGGAAAGTGCCGTTCAAGGTAACACCAAATCCGTTGTCGAACTTGTAGGAGACCATACCATTCATTTGGAAGGTCGGGCAGCCCCTGAATCTTCGTCTCGCCGCCGGAAGCGCGTTGCACCTCAGGTGCCACCGCCGGGGACACGTTCACTGCCTCAAAACCAACTCCGGGTGTAGTCGCGTCGATGTAACCCATGGAGAACGTCGTGAAGAAGTTCTTGTTGGGTTGGTAGTTCACTTCGAACTCCACTCCATCGTAAGTGTAAGTCGCGACTGGGCTGTTGATCGGCTTGTTTTGACGGATCTGGTGATAGTACGCCGCACCGAAGAAAAGCTTGCCGTCCATCATCGAACGCTTTGCGCCGACCTCGAACAGTTCACTGGGTTGAGTGAAATCGGCCTTGGTCAGAACAATGTCACCATTGCCATCACGACCAAGACCGGCGAAACCACCACCATTGCCCGTAGCACCAGAGGTATTTTCGCTCAAATTACCGGTGACGTAAAATGTCAGCGCTTCGACCGGCTCATAAATCAAACTCGCGTTGACGTTGGGTAGCGTGACACTGATTGAACGCTCAGAATCATCCGTAAACGGATCCTCAGTCGTGACCTTAAGAAAATCGGGGCGACCACCGGCCACGAGGGAGATTTGATCGTTCAGTTTGAAAAAACCCTGCACGTACGGAGAACCGCTGATCGCGGAAGACTCAGTGGTATCGCCATTCTCGAGCTGTGAACTCGCCATCCGACCCGGGTAACCGGGAACCGGGCCGCCATCGAATCCGAGCGCTCCCTGGCCATAGCCGGGAAAGTTGACCGAATTGCGGACATCGATGTAGGTGAGGTCACGGGTCAAGTTCCAAACCGCTGCCGGCACAAAATAGAAATCGTTGTAGGCCTTGTGGGTGATGTAACGTCCCGCGACACCGGCATTCAGCTTGTGGTCACCAAACGACTTGATGAACTCCAAGCGCGACTCAAACGTGACCGACGGGTCCACGATTTCGGAATGGAATAGTAGTAGGCACTGAAAGTTTCCCGGCGAGTGTAGGTGAACAAATTGTTGTTCACGATGGTCAGGTCAGGATCTCCCTTGAAGGTCTGAACCGCCTGCACTTTGAAGTTACGGCCAATCGAATTGTCGCCCGGGTTAAGCAAGCGACGGCTGCGATCGAGTTTCACCTCGGGGCCCAACTCATTTGATTGGACGGAAAACCACTCGTGACGTAAGCGGAATTTTGAGAATCCAAATCTGGAATGCCAGGTCCCTGATTGGTATTTACGCCTGTGCGATAAAGGCCGTTGTCAATCAGGTTCTGCGTCGGACGATTGATACCTAAATTTTCGGTGTATTCCGCATAAAATGCCTGCGCATTAAGGAAGAGTTCATAGTCATCTGACGGACGGTAAGTGATCGCCGCGTAGAGAGAATGGCTCTTGCGATACTCGTCGGCATACCATCCTTCGGAGTCTTCTCCGGAATAAGAGATGCGGTAGGCCAATTTGTCGGAAACTGGAGCACCAAAGTCGATCCCTTCTCGGAGGATCCCGTCAGTGCCGGCCGTGACCCAGGCTTCTCCATTCGCCTGATCAAAATACGGACGCTTGATGATGTAGTCGATAAAACCGCCCACGTAGGCAGAGGCGCCTTGAACCGCTGTGGCCGGACCTTTGACGATATTCACCGACTCAACCCAGTTGAAATCGATCGGCACTCCGTTTCCGTTGCTGGTCAAACCACCCCTCATACCGTTGTAAAACACATCGGCATACTGACCACGAATGTCGGGATTCGCCGGTGCGCCAAAGTTCGAACGGGTGAAGAAACTCGAAGTCAGCTTGGCAAAAGCTCGAACATCTTGAATCCCGATGGCCGTAAGCTGCTCACGGGAAATAATCGTCACGCTGCGGGGAGTGTTTAGGATGCTGTCGCCCACCCCGAAGACTGACTCGAATGGCCGCGAAGTCGGCATGATGTTTTCCTCGATGGGAACATCGTTGACTTCAAATTTCTCCATTTCGATCGGGTCTTCATCCGCAGATTGAGCCCCGGTAAACGGAGTAAGGCCGGCAAACAACGCTGCCAGCGGTAGCGATTTAGATATAAGTCGATTCATTTGCGGTAAGTCAGATCGTCCCGTTCAAAGCACGGGTCATGCCTCCGTTCCAGAAATAACGCTCATATCTAAAACAAATACTGCGCAGTGGCCGCTGGTATGCGTCTGCGAATCCTCTTATTGTAATAACTATTATGCGCCCCTCACTTCAAACAGAGGTGAAATGGCCATTCCCGGCACCGTGATCAACCCTTTGTCGGTGATCCGGATCTCTGGAATCACAGAAAGAGGGATGAGGTTGAAGCCCATGTAAGGCAGTGTGCATCCCACTGCAGACCATGCCTTGTTGAGTTTTTACGAGGCCTTCGCGACCACCTTGGCCCGCTCGTCCGAAAGCAACCCCGCCACCGGCAGAGCCACCGAGGCCACCAATTTTCCGTTTCTCCCTACCCCCCCCTCCCTTACTCTGCTGAATCACTCTGCTGAATCGTTTGGAGGGCAAACATCATATGCGACTCATTCGTGCCCGCGATGATCAAATTATGCGCATCGTGCCCCACACTGCTGGCGACTGCGCCATCCTTGAGACCGAAATTGCGCAGCAATCCGTGGGCAACTTCTCCCGAGAGTCCGTGGCGCTCAATCACGCTCACACAACACAAATCATGATTCACGAAATGCTCCTCCCATGACGTAGCGGGCTCCCAAATCACTTTTTCGTGGAAGAGAATAATTCCCGGCAACTCCGTACGAATCGTATTGGCCACAACTCGCTCGGTTGGTAGTTCCGGCACCAGTTTAGGTAATTTCCGGGGCAGCTTAATCGTACGGTAGGCTGCTTTCGGGTAACGATACGGCTGACTCAATGCTGCCTCCAATACCGGAGTAATCCGGCGATTTCGGACCACCAACTCGCCTCCATACCAAGTGCTTGGCGGTTCCAACGCATCGTTCATCAACACCAAATCCGCCCGACGTGCCGGCCCCAATCCACCAATTTCATTGTCCAAATGAAAGCGAGTCGCCGGATGCAGGGATCCCATGCTCACAACCGTCTCCGTGGATACTCCGGCCCTCACTGCTTCCCGCACCACCCAGTCCAGTCCAAACATGAACAAACCATCCGCATCCCGATCATCCGTGCATACACAGACTCGCTTGGGATTGGCCCCCAATTCCGTCACCGTCTTGATCGCCTGTGGAAGGGAATGCCAAGGCGTAGTGGGGGGCCGCCGCGCAAGAATACCCACACCCCGTTCTCCAGAAAATCATCCGCAATTTCCCGGTCTATGGCTTCATGTGTATCGTTGATTCCACTGGCCGCCCCTGCTGCCACGAATTCCCGTCCGTAAATATGTCCGCTGATCGGCTTCCCCCGCTTGATCGCCTCTCCCTGCACCGCGTGACTGCGCTCATCACCCATCGCGACTTGCACAAAAGCCATCTTCTCGCCCAAAGCTACCGCCTCCGGCCACCGATCGAATAGCTGACCAATTTTCTCCGGCGTCAGGTCCCCTCCTGCAGTCTCAAACGCCGCCTAAGTCGCCGGGACCGTGCTCGGCACGGTCAGGAATATATTCAACGGCGCTTGTCGCGCATCCTTGAGCATCCACTCAATTCCCGCCGTATCACACACGTTACCAATTTCATGACTGTCGCAAAATATTGTCGTCGTGCCGTTTAACAACGCCGCTTCAGCATAGGCACACGCCGTCATCATCGAGCTCTCAATATGGATATGCTGATCCACCAAACCGGGCGCAATAATCCCTCCCCTTGTGTCAAAAAACTTCGTCTCACTTCCTTTCCGTTTTTTGCATGTTCCGTCCGGCTTCACCTCGGCAATTCGCCCGGCCTTGATCCATACCTCCCGTGCCTCGTGAATCCGTTCCGTATAACTCGAAAAGACCCGCCCCCCCCCTCTTATCACTAAATCCGGTTCGGCCTGCCCCATCGCCACGGCGGCGAGTTGACGAGTTACGGTGTTCAATGGTGGAACGGAGAATCGAGTAAGAGGCATGAACTAAATTCAGCAATCGTGGTGCCAGCGGCCACCTTTTTCATTGGCCCATTTCCGGCTTACCGAAATCGTCCCTCATGCTTCGACCGATTCTCGCCATTCTCGCCACGTTCCTGAGCTCCATTCGCCTCTGCGCCGACTTCGATGCCCGCTACGAAGCCATTTGCCAAGCGGCGTCTCCCGCTCAACTCTACACTTTTCTTTACGCACTGCCCAAAGGCGGGGACCTACACAATCACTTCGGCGGAGCCAATCGCTCCGAATGGATGTGGGCCATCCTCACGGATCCGTCCCGCAATGGCGGCGACACGTTCTACGCTCGCGAAAGGTTCAACGCATCCCCCCGACGCCATCGGCTGCCACCGCCCGCCCGCCACACCATCCGCCAAGCCACCTATGACGCGCTTCCCGCTCTTGCCCAGAGGCGAGTACATTGCACTGACTGCGCTCACCACCGATGAACGTTCGGACTGGCTCAACGCCTTCCGCCTCGATGCCCCCGGCGAGGGGCGAGACGTATTTTTCGATGATCACTGACCTCGACTCGGAGACATCAACGCGAACCCGCACGTGCGCTTCGAACTCCTCGCCGACAACATAAAAGCCTTCGCGGCCGAAGGCGTACGCTACCTTGAATTACAGTTCGGTCTGGGCGGTCTGTCTCACAATGACCTCACACCGCTCACCGACGAGGAAGCCCTCTCCATGATGGAAACCCGCCTCGCCCAACCGGACGTCGCATCCACCGGCCTCGAGGTGCGGTTCCTCGAAATGGTCCTGCGCTTCAGTCCGGCCGCCGAAGCCACCCAGGTAGAAACCTATGCTTGGGTTGACGCCCACCGCTCTCGCTGGGTCGGCATCAACATGACCGGCATCGAAGAGAACGGTAAAGGCTACCCGCTACGCTTTCTCGAGACTTACCGCCGTCTTCGTTCCGAATACCCCACTCTTCCTCTTTCCATCCACGCCGGAGAGATGGACAGTCCGGATCGCAATATTCGTGAAACACTCCTGCTGGGCGCCTCTCGCATTGGCCACGGGGTCAACATCCTCGGCGATCCCGACACCTTACGGATGCTGCAACACAGCAATCGCACTCTGATCGAAATAAACCTCATTTCCAATCGTCTCCTCGAATACGTGCCCGATCTGCAGCGCCATCCGTTTCCAGAGCTGCTCCGCACTGGTGTTCCCGTCTGTCTCAACACCGACGATCGAGGAATGTGGGACAGTAATCTCACCGATGAATACTACACCGCCGTCACCCACTGCAATCTGTCGTGGACCGAGCTCATCTCCCTCGGTCGCAATTCCCTGCAGCACGCCTTCGTCGAGAAACCAGTCAAATCCCGCCTCCTCTCCGAATACGAAGCAGCCGTCGCCGCCTTCGAATCCCGTTTCAACATCGGCACCGTCCAGGATGCGCTCGCCGAGCTCACATCAGTTGCTCCCGTTACCTACGACTATGGGAAGGCCAATTGGGGGTTCCGCTTCGCGCGACCCACTCCTTGATCAGTTCGCGTCCCTGGTTCCCAAACCAGCCGCCAAACGACCGCGGCGTCTCCTGCCGCTCGGTTTAGTCCCATCGTAATTTCGAGATCGAAGTTTAAGTCTTCGCTTATCATCCAACTCCGCCCCACCCCCGCTGTCCATGGGAGCACCGTGGTGACTTGCGCTTCATAACTGGTGGCGATTTCCGCGTACCACCCCGACGGTCCCCCGCAGACCGCACTGCCCGACCACATCGTCACGCACTGACCATGCCCCCCCTCGGAGCCAATCAACCGCCACCATGGCTTCGAACCAAAAATCATCCCGTAGTGATCGACCAAATACAATCGCTGTTCCTGGCTCCCAGGCGCCATTGCCGATTTCTTCGTTCGCCAACGGAACCCTCACGTAAGGCAACGCCGCCCAAGCCGATCCCCTTTCCTCGTCGCCGTAAAAATCCCCCTTCGCTCTCAACCAACCATCACCCCACCCGGATAACCGGTCCTGATCCGCGTCAAGTTGCACGCTCGACTCCCCCCAATCGTCGAATCCTAGTTGCACATCGAAATTCGGGGTCAATCTCCTCGTCAGCGTAACGGCCTCGATCACCGTTTCGCGATGCCTTACCCGGTCTCGATCCGTCGTATGATTGTCCCAACCGACCCCGCCCACTTCGGCTTCGAGCCGCCAAGTTCCCACAGGCACAGTCGTCGGACTTTCCGTCATTTGCCCTTGCCCTGCAACAGGGATCCACACCATCGCCCCGACCAAACCCGCCTTGCGAATCGAGCTCATAAATCGTTCGTTGAGGTCGGACTTGGTGGACGTTGGGACGTGTGAAGGTGATTGAGCCACGCAATCACAGCCCAAACCACCGCAAACACCGCTGCGCCACCCACCACCATGGCCGCGCCAATTGAACAATCTAGCCACACCTCCAGACTCACCCCCAGCCAAGCACTCAACAGGGCATGCACCAAAACGATCGCGTGCATATGAGAGAGTCGCCGCGTTATCAGCGATGCGGTTGCACCGGGAAGGATCAGCATGGCAATAACCAGGATGGCTCCCACGGCCTCAAATGCGCTCACCACGACAATGGATAAGATGGCCATCAACCCGTGATGCACCCACGCCGGATTGATTCCCATCGCACGTGCCAATCCATCGTCAAATGAGGCCACCAACAGCTCCTTGTAAAAGGCGATGATCAGCAGTCCAACGACCAATAGCACCCCCGCCATACGCACCAGTGACACGGGACCAATCTCCACGCCGCCCAGTGTCACCATCGGCTCCAGTGGCACAAAAGCGATCTCACCATATAGCACGCACTCCGCGTCGAGATCCACTTGTTGACTGTAAATTGAAGTGAGCAACATGCCGATGGCGAACAACGTCGAAAACGCGATACCGATCGCGGCATCCTGCTTCACTCGCGTGCGGCGATGAATCGCATCAATCAGCAACGTGGTCGTCACTCCCGCCACTAGCGCCCCGGCAAACATCGGCCAGGTTCCCCGGCTGCCCGACCACAGAAACGCAATGACCAAACCGGGTAATACGCTGTGACTCACCGCATCTCCCATCAATGCCATGCGGCGCAAAATTAGGTAATTCCCCACCAGTCCGCAACTGGCCGTCACCAACAACCCCATCAGCCCGATCCAGCCAAAGAGCTCGAGGTCCTCTGTCCACGGCGCCACCATCACTTGGTGCCAATCAAATGCCGGAATCAGTTCGTTCATGACGTCTCCTCCGGGTTGCGCACACCGCCATCTCCACCTCGCACTGCGGCATCACGATGGATGTCACGCGGCCCCGGAATCGACTTCCCGTGAGGATCCACCGTCGCGTAATTCAACCGCCGCTCTAGTTCACGCACCACCGTTTCCCCGAGCACATGCTCGATCCTCTCCGCGTCGTCGTGCACGTGATCCGGCGCGATATTGGCGGAGTTGGTCAAATAGAGCTCCCACAACCGGTGATTGCGCACAATCTCCGCCGCACGTTGCCTCCCCTCAGGCGTAAAATACACGACATTGCTGTCCACCGTCGCGAAACCATGACCCGCCAGCATGCGGCTACGGCCCAACGCTTCATCTATCGTCTCTTTCCTGCGTTCCGCGAGGTCAGCCAAGGTCGTGCCCACATCTCTAAATCCACCGTTCTCCCAGATGTGGTAAAGCGCTTTGAGCGTATTCTCGCGCTCCGTGCGCGCCGCACTCTGACGATGCCGCCACCATCGCGCAATGACACCATGCCGAGGCCCCATGAAGTACGCGCAGGTGAATACCGTCGAGGCGCCGATCACCATTAACGGACCGGTCGGCAATCCTCGGCCCACAAATGAAAAGAACGCTCCCGTCACTCCCGCCAAAACGCCACAACCAGAAGCCAGCAACAGCATCCGATGCATGCGGTCCGTCAAAAGGTAGGCGGTGGCTGCCGGCGTGATCAACATGGCTGAAACCAACACCACCCCCACCGCCTGTAACGCGATCACCGTGGACGCCGCCAACATCAGCATCAGCCCGTGATGCACCCATTCCGCCGGGATACCGCTCGATCGGGCAAACCCCGGATCGAAACTCGTCGCCAACAGCTCCTTGTAAAACAACCCGACCAACGTGACCGCCACCAAGGTCACAATGGCCATCAGGCTCACATCGTCTCCTCCCAACGCCGCCGCCTGCCCAAACAAAAACTTGTCCAACCCACTCTTGTTGCCGGTCGGCAGGCGCTGGATCATCGTGACGAGGCAGATTCCCACCGCGAAAAACGTCGCCAACACCAGACCGAGCGCCGTGTCCTCCTTCAGCCGTGTGGTCCTGGTCAGCGCACTCACCATCGCGGTACCGGCCAAACCTGCCACCACCGCCCCCACAAAAATCGCCCATGGGTCTTTGGACATGTTCCACAAAAACCCCAGCGCCACCCCTGGTAACACGGCATGGGATAACGCATCGCCCACCAAGGCCATGCGTCGAACCACGATGAAACTCCCCAGCAGGCCACAGCTCAGTCCCAACAACACCGAACCGACCAACGCATAACGCAGCGACGCATCCCGGAAACTGAAGAACCGCACGAGTTGCTCCCCCCAATCGGTGTTCGCGATGTCCTGCACGCTCGCCGCCTGAATTGTCGGTGCGAAACATATGGCCAGCCCCAGCGCCCACACCAGACGACGACGCCCCAAACTGCCGAGAATTGCCCCGCCGGGATTCATAGATTTACGCCACCATTCCCGGCGCCCAATACCGAGGCCACTTCCGATAGGATCGTGAGCCGACCGCCATACGTTCTCTGCAATTGCTCCGCCGTGAATACTTCTGCGGTCGGACCAAACGCCACTACGTTCATGTTCAACAGCAGCAGCGAATCAAAATACTGCTTCGCCGTGGGCAAATCATGATGCACCACAATAAGGGTCTTACCTTGATTACGCAGCTCGCGTAGCACGGTTACAATGGCCGCTTCGGTCGCCGCGTCCACCCCGGCGAAAGGTTCGTCCATAAAATACAGATCCGCCTGCTGAGCTAGCGCCCGAGCCAGAAAAACGCGTTGCTGCTGTCCGCCGGATAGATTGGAAATCTGTCGATTTGCGTAGGGCAACATTTTCACCCTATCCAGACAATCACGCGCCACATTCCTATCGACCTTCGACGGGCGCCGGAACAGCCCCAATCTGCCGTAACGGCCCATCAATACCACGTCCATGACATTGACCGGAAAGTCCCAGTCGACCGATTCGCGCTGCGGCACGTAGCCCACCCGCGTCGGCACTTCCTTGAGCGACTGACCAAACACCTTCACCCATCCGCTCTGCATCGGCAGCAAACCCATGCACGCCTTGATCAGCGTCGACTTGCCCGCACCATTCGGTCCGATAATGCCGATCAACTGGCCGGCCGGAACCTCCAGGTCAACCCCCCACAGCACAGGCTTCTTGTGATAGGCCACCGTGAGATCGTGAATCTCCAACGGCGCCGCCTGATTTTCGGTCCCGCTCATCGCAACGCCTCCACTATCGTCGTCAGATTGTGCTTCACCATGCCTTCATAGGTACCCAGATCGTAACCATTCTCGATTTGGCCCGGCGTGCCCATCGCATCTGAAAATAGTTCACCACCAATCCGCACCTGCGCATCCGTGGCGATTCGTTCAATGGTCGCATGCGGTACACTCGACTCGACGAACACCGCTTTCACCCCGTGCGATTTGATGAAGTCCACCAAGGTAGCCATGTCCGCCAACGCCGCCTCGCTCACGGTCGAAATCCCCTGCAACCCGATCACTTGAAAGCCGTAAGCCCGACCAAAGTAACTGTAGGCATCGTGACTCGTGACCAAAATGCGCTTCGCCGCGGGCAAGTCACTCGCCTTGGTCAATGCCCACTGATGCAAGACCTCGAGATGTGCTTTCGCCTGAACACCCTGACTCCGGTAAACCTCCGCCCCGTCCTCGTCAGCGCGGATCAAGCCCGCAACCACTGCGTCGATGCACCGCGCCCATAACGCCGTATCGAACCAGATGTGCGGGTCTGGGTGCCCGGGAGCGTCTGCCGGGTGCAACAAATCGTCGTGCGGCAAATCCGCAGCGACCGCATAGACATGGCGCCCCATCCGCCTCATCCGATTGAAAACATCAGTCATTTTTCCCTCCAGCAACAGACCGTTGTAAAAAACCACATCCGCTCGCTGCAATTTGCTCACGTCCGACGCGGTTGCCTTGTATAAGTGGGGATCCACCCCCGCGCCCATCAACGCCTGCACATTCACTCGGTCGCCGCCCACCCGCTCGACCAAGTCCGCCACCATACTCGTCGTCGCGACCACCTGTAGCGGCGCCACCGCCACCGAGACGCTTGCCCATCCCGCCACCGCCAGGCACCATACCAGTATTCGACCCATTGCTCGTTGAGTTCGCATAAAATTCATCACCGTGCACCGAATTGATCTGAGTTTCATAGTCAAGTAATGTTATTAGTCTGGCCTAATTATAGAGATTCGAGCCTTCCTCCTTGCGGCGAGCGGCGAGTGAAGTCATTTGCCCAGAGTGGCCGGAATGTCGCAGGGATTCGCCCGCTTGGTCTTCGCCTTCACCGCCGCATTTTTTGCGGCCTTCTTCGTCTGGCCCATTCTTCAAATTCTAAAGGGCGGCTTCGTCGACGCGGATGGCAATCTCACCATCTCCTACCTGATCGCCCTCCTCCAGGACCCGGTCTACCTTCGTGGACTCGGTAATTCTTTCCTGCTGGCCTGCGCGACTACTTCAATCGCCTTTCTCGTCTCTCTGCCGCTGGCCTTCATCGCCGATCGTTATCAATTTCCATTCAAAGTCGCTCTAAGTTCCGTCGTCCTGATCCCCATGATCCTGCCGCCCTTTGTCGGCGCGATCGGTATCAAACAAATCTTCGGTCAATACGATGCGCTCAACGCCGCCATATCATAGGGCTAGGCATTCGTCCCGAAGACTGGGCCTTCGATTGGTTCGCCGCCAATCGTTTCTGGGGCATCGCCTGCGTTCAAGCCTTCTCGCTCTATCCCATCGTTTACCTCAACGCCGTCGCCGCCCTCGCCAACATCGACCCGGTCTCTTTGCCGGCGGCACCATTGTTTTCATCTGGGCGTTCACCGAACTCGGTGTCCCTCTGATTTTTGATTACCCTCGAGTCACGTCCGTCCAAATATTCTACGGGGTGAAGGAAATCGGCGGCAACCCGTTCCCCTTCACCCTCGTAGCCGTCATGCTGGCCTGCACCGTCGCCCTCTATGCCCTCGGTAAGGGACTGTTCGGCCGCGAAGCCCACGCCATGCTGGCCAAGGCCACCAGCACCGGCGGTCCGCGTCCGCTGCCCGGATTGCGCGGTTGGTTGTGCACCGCTGCCTTTGTCACCGTCACGTTGATCGCGGTACGCCCGCACATGGGTGTCGTCCTCGTCTCCTTCGCATCGGATTGGTATCGTACCATCCTGCCCAATTCGTTCACTCTCGACAACTACGAGATCGCCATCGGCCACGGGCTCACCGTGCCCGCCATCGCCAATTCCCTCAAATTCGCCAACATCTCCACCGTCATCGACCTCATTCTCGGTATCGCCATCGCTTACGTCGTAGTGCGATCCAAGATCCGCGGACGCCAGATTCTCGATTTCCTGTCCATGCTCCCGCTCGCGGTGCTGGCCTTCGGATACCTGGCGATGAGCCAGGAGGGACGTTTCTTTTCGTTCCTTAATCCGATCGAGAACCCGACCATGCTCTTGATCATAGCGTACTCTGTACGGCGTCTGCCCTACGTGGTGCGCTCAGCGGTCGCCGGCTTCCAACAGACCAGCGAAACCCTCGAGGAGGCCGCGCAGAATCTGGGCTGCCCGCCCCTCAAGGCCACCGCCAAGATCACCCTGCCGCTCATCGCCGCCAATCTCATCGCCGGCGGCCTGCTCGCCTTTGCGTTCGCCATGCTCGAGGTATCCGACTCTTTGATACTCGCGCAGAAACAAGCCTTCTACCCCATCACCAAGGCCATTCTTGAGCTCTTCGAACTGCTCGGCGACGGCAAGTTCATCGCCAGCGCGCTCGGCGTCTGGGCCATGGTCTTCCTCGGTGTCACCATCGTCGGCATGAGTCTGCTCCTTGGCAAAAAACTCGGCGCTATCTTCCGCGTCTGATTCCCGGATGCTCTATCTAGTCGCGGTCTCCCTGCTCTGGGCGTTTTCCTTCGGTCTCATCAAGGTGGGCCTCACCGACCTCGATGCCAATGCGGTCGCGACCGTCCGCCTGACTTTGGCGCTCCTGGTCTTCCTGCCATTTTTTCGCCCCCGCACCATCCCGCGCCCGGCTGCCTTTACGTTCATCGCCATCGGTGCGATCCAGTTCGGTCTAATGTATGCCCTCTACATCACCGCCTTCCACTACCTGATGGCCTACGAGGTGGTGATGTTCACCATTTTTACGCCCATCTATGTCGTGCTGTTTGATGGCGCCCTCGCTGGCAAACTCAACCGGCGCGCCGTCGCCGCCACCGGTCTGGCCTTGGTAGGGGCCGGAATCCTCAAATGGCGCGGTGGCCTGAGTGACGGGGGATTGATCGGGTTCTTTCTCATGCAAGGTTCCAACCTCTGTTTCGCCGTCGGCCAGATCGCGTACCAACGCTACCGCCAGCAATGGCCCCGTGCTATCGACGCCAAACTCTTCGCCTGGCTCTACATCGGGGCAGTCCTCGCCGCGGGCTCCGTATCGCTTGCCATCACCGATTGGTCGACATTCCACCCCGCCATCAACCAGTGGGGGGCGCTGGTTTACCTGGGCGTAATCGCCTCGGGCGTCGGCTTTTTCGGTTGGAATCTGGGCGTCACCAAAGTCAACGCGGCCACCGTTGCCGTCTTCAATAATCTCAAAATCCCGCTGGCAGTCGCCGTCGCCCTTTTAGTGTTCGGCGAAAAGGCGGACCTATCGAGACTTTCCGTCAGTCTGGCGTGCATGGCCGTCGCCCTCTATCTCGCCCAAAAGCGTCCTTAGCCCATCTCGTCTCGCTCAGGTCGATTACTCGACGTTCAGATCTTTCGCCGCCGCGGTGACCAGTCGGGCATAGGCCGCCTCCACCAGCGCGCCAGTCTCGCCTTCCACCAAGAGTCGCAACTTGGGTTCCGTTCCCGAGTAGCGCACCAATACCCGGTCCCGGTCACCGAGTGTTGCTTCCCAGTGAACGATTTCAGCCTGCAACGCCGCACAGGAGTCCAGCGCCAGTTTCTCGGCCACCCGGATCGCCCCACTGCGCTGGGGGGATTTTTGTAATATTTTTCTCAATACACTCAACGGTTCGCCCGTGCGATGCATGATCCGCAACACTTGCAGGGCTGCCCCCAATCCGTCGCCCGTGGGTCCTACTGCCGTGCAGATGATGTGACCGCTCGTTTCCCCCCCGAGACTCGCCCCGACCTCGCGCATCCGTTCGCTCACATAGCGATCGCCTACATCGGTTCGCGACACGGTGCCGCCCCCCGCCTTCACGACGGTATCCACGCCAAGATTGCTTTGCACTGTGATCACCACATGCCCTCCCGACAACTCCCCGGCCCGCAGGCCGTGGTGCGCGAGTATGGCTAGGACCTCGTCACCATCCAGCACTCCGCCGGTTTCATCACACAAAATGCAACGATCCCCATCTCCATCGTGAGCAATCCCAATTCGTGCACCTTGCGCCACGACCGCCTCGGCCAGTTTCTCCGGGTGTTCACTTCCCACCCCGGCATTGATATTGGATCCGTCGGGCTCATCGCCAATCGCCGTCACCACAGCTCCCAATCGACGTAGGACCGCCGGACTGGTGCCGACCGTCGCCCCGTTTGCCACATCCAGAACTATCGGCCATCCTCGTAACGCGTGTTCCGGCAATTGGGTTACCATAAATCGCACGTAATCGACCACCGCCTCCGGATCAAGCGTCAACCGGGCCGTCCCGGTTGCCGCCGTCACCGGCATCGCTGCCTCAATGGCGAGTTCATCCGCATCCGTGAGTTTGATGCCTGAGCCGGTGAAAAACTTGATTCCGTTATCCGCCGCAGGGTTGTGCGACGCCGTAATCACCACGCCAAGCACGGCTTCTCCGGCGCGCATCGCTCTCGCGACCGCCGGGGTCGGGATCACGCCCAACGACACGGGTTCCAACCCCGCCGCCGTAAGTCCCCGGGCAATCGCCGCCATCAACGCCTCCCCCGAGGCCCGGGTATCCCGGCCGATCAGTACTCGTCCCTTGCCTCCGGCCCACTGACCCGCCGCTTGCGTCAATCGCGCCGCAAACGATTCGTTGATCAACGGCCCCCCAAACGGTCCGCGCACCCCATCGGTGCCGAAATAACGTCGCTTCATGCGTTCGATGTAAAAAAGTCCTTGGTCGCGGCAATCTTTGCCCGCACGGGCCCACCCAGCAGGCACTCCCGGGCCGGCGCTAAACCGTCGCGCACGGAATCCACGCGACCGGTCACCCACAAGCCCAGGGCCGCATTGAGTACAATCGTGTTCACCAGTCCCTCCGGTCCTTTGCCGTCCAGCAGCGCATCCACCATGGCCAAATTCTGGGCTACGTCACCGCCTTTCAGATCCTCGAAACTTGACTCCGGTAGCGTGAAATCTCCCGCCCGCCACGTCGTGTCGATATCACTCAACCGACCCACTCCTCGTACGCGGTTGGCCGTTGCCGTGGTGACTTCGTCAATCCCGCGGCCATCTCCGATGATCCCGTGAGCCACCACCCCCGCCTTCGTATTCAACAATGAGAGGACATCCGCCATCCGTTCCACCCAACTCTCCGCAAACACTCCCAGAATCACGTGCGCCGGACGTCCCGGATTTATGGTGGGGCCCAAAATATTGAACACCGTCCGCCTCCCCTGCGCCGCCAACGCCTTGCGCACCGGCACGATGTGCTTGAACGCCGGATGAAACGCCGGCGCAAAAAAGAAACAGTAGCCGAGTTGCGCCAAGGCGCCCCGCAGGGTCTCGACCAGCGCATCCGTTCGCACTCCCAACCCCGCCAGAAGATCTGCACTGCCGCAAGCCGACGTGATGCCCCGGTTGCCGTGCTTCATGACCGTCACCCCCGCACTCGCCAATACGAGGACCACCATACTCGAGATGTTGAATCCCCCGGAATGGTCCCCTCCCGTCCCCACGATATCGATCGCGTCCGCCGCATAAGCCTCCACTCCCGGATTCACCGCCCGTTGCCGAAGCGCTCGTGCAAACCCGGCGATTTCCCCGGGGGTCTCTCCCTTGTCGGCCAATGCGACCAAAAAATCTCCTTTGGATGCAGGATCGACATCCGCCGACGCCAGCGCCTCCGCAGCTGATTCAATTTCAGGAGCAATCAATGACTGCGCCGCACGCAGTTTTTCGATCAATGGGGCAAGATCAGACATCGCAGCCCTACCCCAAGCGGAAAAACGCGCTGCGCAAAGCCAAATCTGGACACAACGCGTCAGTTGTGGGACACGAGGAGCAGTGCGCTACGCAATTGCCATCCTCGCCACCATCCTCACGACCTGCCTCATCGCAGCTGAAACTGTCCAAACCACCCCTGACACCCCCACGCCCTGCCGCCTAAGTAAACGGGACGCGGTCATACTCGGTGTGGTCGAAGGCATCACCGAGTTCCTGCCCATTTCGTCCACCGGGCACCTCATTATCACAAATCACGCCCTCGGCCTCGATGACGAAACTCCTCTCGTCGACGCCTCGGGACGAACCATGTGGCTCAAGCCTCCGTCTCCGGAGCATCCCGAAGGCGTCCCGCTCACGCTCAAACTCGCCGCCGATACCTACATTGTTGTCATCCAAGTCGGCGCGATCGCCGCCGTCGTGTTTATTTTCTGGTCCTCCCTTGCCTCCATGTTACGCGGACTGGCCGGTCATGACGCGGCTGGGCTCCGCCTCCTGCGCAACATCGCTCTGGCATTTTTCCTTGTGGTATTTGTGGGTCTCGCCATTGATGACTGGATCGATGCCAATCTTTTCACCCTGACGACCGTGATCGCCGCGCTCGTCGTTGGCGCCGGCTTCATGTGGGCGGCCGAACGGTGGCGCAAGGGTCAGCATAAGCAGCCGACCAAAGAGCCTGCCGACTTGACCCCTCGCGAGGCGGTCCAAATCGGCTTCATTCAGTGCTTGGCTCTCTGGCCCGGTATGAGCCGCTCCATGGTGACCATGGTGGGGGGCTACTTTTGCGGCCTAGCTCCCGCCAAAGCTGCTGAATTTAGCTTCTTGGTCGGACTCCCCGTTCTCGGCGGCGCTGCAGTTTACAAGGGCCTGCGGGCCGGTCCAGCCATGATCTCTCTCTTCGGTTGGTCCGAAATGCTGATCGGAGGCGCCGTCGCTGCGGTTTCAGCCGGAATCGCGGTACGATTTCTCGTTTCTTACCTCCAACGTTTCGGTCTGGGAGTCTTTGCGGTCTACCGTGTAGTGCTCGCTATTTTCCTCACACCTTGGACTCTCGATCTCATTTGACCCAACTCCGCAAAGGATAATCGCTTGACGCCCCCCAACCCCGGTCTTTAGTTATCCATCTTTACCAAAACCGAAGGGCTCGATTTTCGTAACCTCACGCACCCTCAATTAACATCGCCCGTCATGGCCCAACCAAAACGCAAAACATCCAAACGTCGCAGTGCCAACCGCCGCGCCGCCAACGCTTTCAAGGCTCCCGAGCTCTCCATCGATCCTACGGACGGTTCAGCCGTCCGTCCGCATCGCGTAAATCTGAATACCGGGATGTATCGAGGTCGCCAGGTGCTCGATGTCAACGTCTGAGCACTCCGCCTCGGAAATATTGATCCGTCCGGCAATTCTCACGGATGGAAATCCCCAAAGGCGAACCCGCCGCATCGCGCTCGACGCGATGGGCGGAGATATGGGCCCCGGCGAGGTTGTTTCGGCCCTTCAACTTGCCCTGCAAGAATTTGGGGACTTGTGTCCCGTTACCATAATCGGTGACGAAGCACAGCTCTCCCCACTCTTGGGGCAGGCCAAACTGACTAACCACCCCAAGGTGTCACTCCTCCATGCCAGCGAGGTGATCACCATGGCGGACAAGGTCATGACCGCAATCAAGCGTAAGCGAGATTCGTCGATGCTAAAAGCCATCGAACTCGTCAACGAGGGCGAGGCTCGTGCCGTCATCAGCACCGGCAATACCAGAATTTTAGTCTCCGCCGGGACCCTGAAACTGCGCACCTTGGCGGGAGTCGAACGCCCCGCCCTGTCACCCGTCATCCCTCGAGAAGGCGGACACTTTATCCTCATTGATACCGGAGCCAATCCCGAGGCCAATCCCGTCCACTTGGTGCACAACGCCATTTTAGGCAGCCACTACGCCCACATGAAACTGGGCATCGAGAAGCCCCGAGTCGGACTGCTCACCATCGGCACCGAAGAAGGCAAGGGCAACGCCGTCATTAACGGCACCCATGAGAGTCTGAAATCGCTCGGCAACTTGGTGAACTACGTGGGACCGGTCGAAGGGTTTCAGGTCTTCCTCGATCATGTGGACGTCATCGTCTGCGACGGATTCACTGGAAATATTTGTCTGAAGAGCTGGGAATCTCTCTCCAAATTTTTCCGCAATGAGTTAAAGGCTCAGATGCTGTCTTCACCTCTTCGGCGACTGGGTGGCCTGCTCGCTAGGGGCGCGTTCACTGGATTGCGTCACCGTATTCAACCCGAACGTTACGGCGGCGCTCCGCTCCTCGGACTACGTGGCACCATCCTCAAAGCTCACGGTTCCGCCAATCGCTACGCCCTCATGAATGCCTTGGGCGATGCCAGCGAATTTATTCGAGAGGACCGTACCAGCCGCATCGAAGCCGACATCGATCGTGCCAACAAAATCCTCCTACCGGAAGCGGTCGATGTGAACGGACGGTGAGCCACCTCTCTCATAATGGCCGCCTCCACTTTTCCCATTCTGGGCACCGGATCCATACGCGCCGTCGCGCATCATGATCGAACAACGATCTGGCCGAGATCGTGGAGACATCCGACGAGTGGATTTTTACCCGCACCGGCATCCGCGAACGCCGTATCGCCGCCGACGGCGAATTGACCTCCGATCTCGCCGCCGCCGCCTCCGAAGCGGCCCTGTGCGACGCCGGGATCTCCTCCGCTGACATCGATCTCATCATTTTGGCCACGGTCACTCCCGATTTGCCCATGCCGGCAACCGCCTGTATCGTGCAAGCCAAACTGGGAGTCCCGTCCCATGCCGCTTGTTTCGACGTGCAAGCTGCCTGCTCCGGCTTCATCTACGCTCTCGATACCGCCTGGGCCATGCTGCAGTCCGGGCGCTACCGCCAGGCCTTGATCATCGGCGCCGAAAAACTCTCCACCGTCCTCGATTGGACTAATCGCACCACCTGCGTGTTCTTCGGCGATGCCGCCGGCGCCGGCGTCATTGGCCCGGCGCCCTTCGGCTCGACCGGAGCCATCAAAGGCGCTCGCCTCTATTCCGAGGGAGGCAACCCCGATTTATTGTGCATTCCTGGTGGCGGATCCGGCTTCCCCGTGCCGGGCCCGGGGGATCCTCCTCGGCATATCAAAATGCGTGGACGCGAAGTCTTCAAATTCGCCGTGCGCGAAATGAAGGACGCCGCTCGAGACATTCTGGAACAACTTGACGTGTCACCGGACAAAATCTCGTGCGTCATTCCTCATCAAGCGAACCTGCGTATCATTGACGCCATCGCCCAATATTTAGAACTCCCTGTGGACCGTTTTTTTTGTGAATCTCGACCGCTACGGCAACACTTCTGCTGCCTCGATTCCACTGGCCATTGATGAAGCCCGACGCGTCGGACGCATCAAACCCGGTGACTTAACTCTGCTCGTCGCCTTTGGAGCGGGCTTGACCTATGGTAGCGCACTGGTTCACTGGTAATACCTCTCATGTCCTCTATTTCGATGCGTCGTATTAGCGCCTTTATTCTCCTCGCCTTTTTCATCGGCTTCTCCGCCAACCTCCGGGCCGAACTTGTTTGGACACCTGGCGACGGCTGGCGCATCAAAGGGGGAGCCTTCTCCGGCTTGGTCGGAGCCGATGCCCGTAACGCACTGGAGCTCATGAATAAAGCTCGTGCGGCCGAGGAGAGAGGCAGTAAGCGCAGTGCGCTGCGCGCCTACAAAAAGGTCACCAATGCCTATCCCAACTCAATCTACGCCCCTGAGGCTTCTTTCTGCATCGGCCACCTGCGCCTCGCCAATCGCCAATACTACAAGGCGTTCGAAGCGTTTCAGAAAATTATGACGCGCTACCCCAACAGCGATCGCTTCAATGAGGTGTTGGGCCAACAATTTGAAATTGCCACCAGTCTCATGAACGGCGCCCGTAACTACCTCTGGGGTTGGTTGCCGAGCTTCAAGAATCGCGAACGCGCCATTACCTATTTCGAGTGGGTCATCGCCAGCGCCCCGTATAGCGACTACGCGCCCCTCGCGCTCATGAACGTGGCCCGTACCCATCAGCGTCTGAAAAACACGCCCTACGCCATCGATGCCTTGGACCGGTTGATCAACAACTACTACCAAAGCTTGCTCGCCCCCGACGCCTACCTGCAGCTCGCTCAAAGCCACGCTTCCCTGGTCGACGGTCCCAACTACGACCAAGAGTCCACTCGCGAGGCCATCACTTATTTTCAGGATTTCATGATCCTGTTCTCCGAGGACAGCGGCCTTTCCGACGCCCAGGAAGGGCTCAACGACATGAAGACGGTCTTCGCCGAAAGTAAGATGGTCCTCGGTGACTACTACCTGAAGTATCGTAAAAATTACCAAGGAGCCCGCGTCTTCTATAACGAAGCCATTACCGATTTCCCCAATTCTGCCGTCGCCGACCGCGCCCGTTCTCAACTGGAAATCGTCGACGCTCGCGAAGCCGCTTTGGTCATCTCCAGTAAGATCGACGAAAACGGCGATCCGATCAACCTCGAGAAAACCGCTCCGCAACCTCGAAAGAAATTCCTCGGAATCTTCTAACCCGGTTCGGTCTGCGGTCTCTCGCCCCACCTTGTCCTTCGGAATGCCGACATTGCCCGTAGTATTCCACACGCGATCCTTCCTCCTAATCATAGGAGGATTCTTCGGAGCCGCTTTCTTCTCCGGCTGCGCGCACTACCGCCTCGGCCAAGGGGAAGACGCGTTGACCTTCGAGACCCTTTACGTCGCCCCCATTACCAACGAAGCGGCCGTTCCTCAGGCTGTCGCCGTTGTCAGTCGCCAATTGCGCACTGCCCTTATCCGAGACGGCCGCATCACCCTGGCTTCCGATCCCTCCGCCGCCGACGCCGTCTTAAACGTAAAATTGGTCGACTACGGCCGCACCTTCACCGCTGTCCTGCCCAACGACACTGCACTCGCCCGAAAATTCGATCTCGAACTCTCGGCGGTCTACTCATTGACGGATCACCGCACAGGCAAAACGCTCTTCAAAAAACCGCACTGTGATGGTCACTCGCCAAATTTTCGGCGATGATGGCCAAAATCCGGCCGAATATCAGGCGCTCCCCCTCCTGGCCGATCAACTTGCCGATTGGGTGGCGCATGCCGTGCTCGACGTCTGGTGATTGAAGGGTTCGACTGGGTCCCGTGAAGTTTGCTCCACTGCTCGCCCCTTCTCTTTTAGCTGGTGATCACGCCGCACTCGGCGACAGCGCCGAAGTTGTGCCCGCCCACGGCCTCCGCTGGCTCCATATAGATATCATGGATGCCCACTTCGTGCCGAATCTCACCTTCGGTCCCGAAATCGTCGCCGCTCTGCACCGTCGCCCCGCCCTGCAAGACACGTTCTTCGATACTCACCTCATGCTCGGCGAGCCTCAGCATTACGTCGAAGCTTTCGCCCAAGCAGGGTCAAATCTGATCAGCATTCACATCGAACCCGACTACAACCATGCCGCCACCCTTCGCCACATTCGCGAACTGGGTTGCCAAAACGGGATCGTACTTAATCCCGATACCCCGGCCAAAGCCATCGAACCTTACCTCAATCAAGTCGATCTTGTACTGATTATGACCGTGCAACCCGGATTCGGAAGCCAGAATTTCCGCCGGACCATGATGCCCAAACTCGAACAAATCGACACCTGGCGGCAAGAACGTGCTCTCCCATTCCGTCTCGAAGTCGACGGTGGCGTCGATCTCACCACCGGTCCGCTTTGCTGTGCCGCTGGAGCCGATACCTTCGTGGCCGGCACCTCGTTCTTCAAAGCCACCGACCGCGCCGCCTTCGTCGCCGCAGTTCAAGATTGGTAAATTTCATTCCGTTCAAACGGAAGGCGAATCGAATGGAATTAGTTTAATCCTAGAAAACGCAGTTCACATCAGAAGCCGCATGTGAAAAAGTTATGTTATCCCGTCGGTGAGTGGGTTTCAAACGTACACAGGCAGGTGAACAAATCGATGCCCTCGACGGACCGTAACTCGTTCCCACTTCGCGCCCTTCGTTCCCTTCTGTAACATCCAACTTCGGAATTTAGGTTCAATCTGCGTCCGAATCCCGCCCGACCTTCGAATTCGTGATCTCTTGTTCCAACGAGGACACGGACGTACCCCAGACCGAAAATCAGTAAGGCTTCAACTGGCCGACCACTTGAAGATCGTCGTGCTCAAGGGAGGAATCGTCAGACTCAGACTCTGGGCAAATCCATCAGCTTCGACTTCTTCAGTGTGCACTTCGCCGGCGTTCCCCACGCCCGAACCGCCGTAGTACTCACTGTTCGAATTGATGACCTCGCCCCACCGACCACCTCGCGGCGCACCTATCCGGTAAGCTTCCTTGGTGGACGGCGTAAAATGACCGACCACTAGAAACACCGTTTCCTCGGATTCGTCCTGTCGGAAATATGAGATAATGCTGTCGTCCGTGTCATGCGCCGCCACCCAGCGAAACCCATCTGGCTTCAAGTCATTAGTGCTCAGCACGGGCTCGGACGCATAGAGTTTATTGAGATCCCGCACCAGTAATCGCACTCCTTCGTGATCGATATATTGGCACAAATGCCAATCGAGACTGCCGGCATAGTTCCACTCATGCGACTGCCCAAATTCGCAGCCCATGAAGAGACTCTTTTTCCCCGGCCAACTCCACATGTGTGCGTAGAGGGCCCGCAAATTCGCTGCTTTTCCCGGAATGTGCCACGCGCCCATTTTGTAGAGCATGGAGTTTTTACCGTGCACTACTTCGTCATGCGAAAACACCGAAACGAAATTTTCTGACCATTGATACAACGCGCCAAAGGTGAGGTCGTTTTGGTGCCATTTGCGATGCACCGGATCCTGCTCGAAGTAGCGCAACGTATCGTGCATCCATCCCATGTTCCACTTGAAGTCGAACCCTATGCCGCCCTCGTCCACCGATTTGCTGATGCCTGCAAACGCGGTCGACTCCTCTGCGATCATCAATACTCCCGGATAGTAGTCGTGCACCAATCGATTGGTATCTCTCAGGAAATCCATCGCTTCCAAATTCTCCCGTCCTCCGTGCTTATTGGGGATCCATTCGCCTTCTTTGCGCGAATAATCGAGGTAAAGCATCGATGCCACCGCATCGACCCGTAAGCCGTCGATATGGTATCGGTCCAACCATGCCAGCGCATTCGCGACTAGGAATCCGCGCACTTCGTGTCGGCCAAAGTTGAAAATCAACGTCCCCCAATCCATGTGCGCTCCTTGGCGGGGATCCTCGTGTTCGTAAAGATGCGTCCCATCAAACTCGGCCAATGCAAAGCTGTCTCGAGGAAAATGCGCCGGCACCCAATCCAGAATGATGCCCAGTCCTCGTTGATGGAGATGGTCGACGAAATACGCGAAATCATCCGGGGTTCCGAACCGATGGGTCGGCGCATAAAAACCCCGTCACTTGGTAACCCCAGGATCCTTCGAATGGATGCTCTGCCAAGGGCATGACCTCGATGTGCGTGAACCCCATTTCCAAAGCGTAATCGGCCAGCATCGGCGCCAGCTCACGGTAGTTGAATGGTCGTCCGCCATCCTCAACTTGACGTTTCCAAGATCCCAGATGCACTTCGTAGATCGAGATCGCGCGATCTATGCTGCCAGCCTGCTCCTGCCGCTGTGTCATCCAACTTGCGTCCTGCCACTCGTGCTTACGCGTATTGTGCACAATGGACGCATTGCCGGGAGGTGCTTCAAAATAAGTCCCGAAGGGATCCGTCTTCACCAGCAAATTATCACGCTGGTCCAATAACTCAAATTTGTAGAGCTCACCCTCTTTCAAGCCGGGGATAAACAACTCCCAGACTCCCGAACCGCCCAAGGGTCGCATGGGAAAATACCGACCATCCCAGTGGTTGAAGTTCCCCATCACGGACACGCGCTTGGCACTGGGCGCCCACACCGCAAACGAGACTCCCGCCACCCCGTCAATCGCCCGCACGTGCGAACCCAGTTTGGTATAGATCCGGTGGTCATTGCCTTCATTGAACAAATACAAGTCCTGCTCTCCCAAGGTGGGCAGAAAACTATACGGATCATAAAACTGCCGGATCTCACCCGTGGCGAAATGCGCCCGTAACTGGTAGGCAAATACGCTCTTCCGTCGCGGAATGAACACCTCGAACAATCCCTCATCCGCCACCCGCACCATTTCCAAGGTCTTGTTCGTTTTCAGATCCACCACTTCACAAGCGGTGGCGTCCTTCAGGAAGACTCGGACGTACAACCCGAAAGCACGGCCCTGCTTGGAGGGATGCATGCCCAACACATCGTGCGGTTTAGCCTCGTGAGCGTTGCGGAGAGAATCGATTTGGGCGGAAGTTAAAGCCACAATAGAAAGAGGGACGCGGGAGGACGTTAGCCAATCGAACCGTGCGCGTCGAGTCACGACCGCAGCTTTCGTGGTCCCGTCGCCACGTGAAGTTTTATCCAAATCCACCCTCGGCTTGCTTCCCTCCCTCCGCCTTCCTTTGCTCCACGATGTTCATGCGCCGCCGCTCACTGCTCGCTTCGTTATTTATTGGCGCTCTCGTCTTCTCGACCGGAGCGATAATCACTCGTGCCCAGTCCGAGATCGTCTCCGGTGGCACATCAATCTCCGCCGAGGTTCTGGATGTAGATTTGGATACGGGCGAGATCGTCTACCGGGGCAATGCCTCCTCCACCTTTGGGGATCTGCGCCTGTTCGCCGACGAAATACGATGGCATCGCGCTGATAACCGCGTCACCGCCCGAGGTCATATCATTGCTGAACAACATGATATACGTATCCTCGCCGAGGAGATGACCTATCACACAGTCACTCAAAACTACACCGTAACCGATCTACGGTTCGGACGTGCCCCGCTCTACATTTCAGGTGAAATGCTCTCCGGATCAGCCGACGAATTGTCCTTCACCAATGCGGTGGTCAGTTTCGGCGAACCGAGCCCCTGGGCCCCGACTATCACCGCCGACGCCCTGCTCTATTTCCCGATTCGCGAGCGTATGCAAACCCGCGGGGGGCGGGTCGGCCTCGGGTTCTTCCAGCCCATCCCGTTGCCGTCCACTCCTCTCCCGACCAACCTTCCATGGGTCCAGGACCTCACTTTCGATGGAGGCTACACCGGTCGACTCGGTGCCCATCTGCTGATCGGCGCCCAGGCGCCTCTGCGTGAATCCCTCCGCCTCGGTGCCGAATTGGGTCTCTACTTCAAACGCGGCGTCATGTTTGGTCCCACCTTCAGCTACGGTTGGAACCAGTCCTCCGATACGGCCACCGTAGGTTCATTCCGTAGTGGTTACATTTATGATTCCGGTCGCCGCCTGTCCGATATCCTTGGCAACCCGATTTCCAATGACCGTGGGATAATTACCTGGCAACATCGCCAAGCGTTCTCCCCGAATCTCACCCTCAACGCCGACCTCAATTACTGGAGCGATTCGGAGGTCATTCGCGATTTCCGAGCGCGCGATTTTTCCCCGGTTCAAGTCCCCGATTCATTCGCCGAGCTCTCCCACACGGGTACCAATACCACCGCCGGTCTGTTCATGCGGGCTCAACCCAACGACTACCACCGCATCCGCCAACGTCTGCCCGAACTCACCTTCGACCTGCTCCCGACGCCCTTGGGTTCGGGTTGGCTGCAGGAGCTACATGCCTCGGCGGCGGGCCTCCGCGAGTCGTCTCCGACCTCCGGAACCGACCTTCGGTCCGACCGTCTCGACCTCTACTACGGTCTCACTCGCCCTTGGCGCCCCGAATCCTGGCTGACCGTCAACCCGGTCGTTGGCGCCCGGGCTACTCACTACACCCGCGCTTTGGGCAACCAAAGCGACTACACCCGCTTATTGGGCGAACTGGGCGTCGATGCAGAACTACATGCGAGCGCCGTCTTTGCGTATCAAAACGAACGTTGGGGCATCAATGGACTCCGCCACCTCGTCACCCCTCGTTTATCCTACCGCTACATTCCCGATGCCGACAAAGGCGCCACGTCCATCCCTCCGATCGATCGCCGTGTCTTTTCCACCTACCTCGAACCACTCGCCTTGGGCGCTCGACGTCAAATCGATCAACTCTCCCGTTCGCACACGCTGCGCCTCGCGCTGGATCAACGTCTGCAAACCAGGGCCGACATTTACGGCTCCCGCGATCTCGCTCATCTCGTCATCGCTGCTGACTCCCGATTCGACCGCCTTCCTGGCCAACGCACTCTTTCGTCCCTCCATTCAGAGCTGCACCTTACTCCGGTCCCTTTTCTTGATTTCCGACTCTACCACCGCGTCACTCCCGGAGACTGGACGCTGCGCGAGCTCAACAGTGCCATCACTCTGCGCAGCGCCGAAACCTGGAGCGTCACCCTCGCCATCCACTACTTGGAAGGAGACATCCAAGAGTTCATCACCGGTTTTGCCTATCGCCTTAATGAAGTCTACGAGGGCTATGGTCGCTTCCATTTTGATTCGAGCCGCGACCGATTCGTTGAACAAACCTTCGGGGTTCGTCAGAGCATTGCGAATCGCTGGGTAGTCGGCTACGAGCTCTCGTTCTACGAAGGACCACGGCGCGAAAGTGACTTCGGATTCAGCCTTGTTCTCGACACCATCCGCTTCTGAATCTGTGAGCCGCGTCGACAATCAACGCCGTCTGTTCCTCGAACTCACCGAAGAACTTCGTCCTTGGTGGCGTCGGGATCCAGGCTTACCTCAGCGCCTGAACGCATGGCTCGCCCGGCACCGCTCGGGCAGTCGTGATCGCCGCCTTTATCGCGAACTCGCCTACACCTCGTGGCGCATCCTTCCTTGGATCGAAGACGCGTCCCCTGATCGCATCATCGAACAGGTTGCACAATTTGCCGCTCCTTCGAAGGCCACCTCCTCCTTCATTGAGGCATATAAAACCTCGGAATCTATCACGGTTCCAGCCCCCGCCGACTCCCTGTTACCCGATTGGCTCTCCCGGGAATGCCCCGCCGCGCTCGGGCCATTGCAACGGGACGCGCTCCTCCGACGCGCCCCTCTCTGGATCCGATTGCAAACCGCCCAACCGCATTCCGTGGCGGCCGAGCTGAACGATCTGGGCATCGCGCACCACCCCTCCGGCCTAAACAACTTTGCGGATGCTTGGCGCATTGATGGGGAACCCAATCTCCTGACCACCCGATCTCACGTCCGCGGTCATTTCGAAATCCAGGATATAGGATCCCAAGCGTTGCTCACCTCGCTCGCCGATCGCCCTCAAGGGCGTTGGCTTGATGCCTGTGCCGGGGCCGGTGGCAAGACCCTGCAGCTTGCTCGCTTGCTTGGTCCCCACGGCCACGTGACCGCCCAGGACGTCCGCGGTGAAGCTCTACGCGAATTCGAAAAACGCGCTGACCGAGCAGGATTGACCAACGTCGAGGTCGAACGTGTTCCCGACGGACAATTCGATGGCGTCTTGCTCGATGCGCCCTGCTCCGGCAGTGGAACCTGGCGACGCTCGCCCCACTTGAAGTGGACCACGACGCCCGCAACCCTCCAGCGCGCCGCCGAAAAGCAGCACTTCGTGCTCGATACGTTCGCCCCCCGAGTCGCTCCAGGTGGATTACTGGTCTACGCGACATGCTCACTTTGCCATTCCGAAAATGCAGCTGTCATCGAGTCGTTTTTGGAAACCCACCCCGAATTCAGGGCCGTCCCGCTTCGCCACCCCTCCACCGGCACGGAAATTCCGACGGGGCAACTGAGCCTGCTCCCGGCCGACCTTGATTCAGACGGCTATTTTGTCGCCTGCCTACGCCGGACCTAGTGTGCTGAGAGTTAATGAACTATACTGAATGAAGGGATGCGGCGATGCGGGCGCGTTGGATTTTCTCCAGGATGGCGGAGCCTTCGGCCTTCCAAGTGTAGCGGGTGGGTTCGAGGTCGCGTGCGGCCATGTAGGTTTCAGGTTTCGATGGCGTTGGTGAGGTCTCGAACGCTGGTGAAGCTGCCATCGCGGATACAATCGACGGTGAGGTCGCGGAAGAAGCGCTCCACTAGATTCAACCAGGAAGAGGATGTTGGAGTGCAGTGCGATGCAGTGCGACGCCATGGGCTTTGGCATGGCGCTGATGGCGCCACTTTATCCAGCTCTTCACTTTGGCGTGCTTGTGGGTGGCGTCGTTGTCGATGATCAGATGCAGGACCAAGCCGTCTGGTGCCTGCGCATCGATGTGCTTGAGGACACCGAGCCATTCGCGGTGGGTATGCCGAGAGGCGGTGCGTCGCATGATTTTGCCGTCCAGATAGCCGAGGGCGGCGAATAGCGTGACCGTGCCGTGGCGGGTGTAATCGTGGGTGGCGGTTTTGATGTGCCCGATACCAATGGCAGGCCCGGCTGGGTGCGCTCAAGCGCCTGGCACTGGCTTTTCTCGTCGCCACACAGCACCAAGGCCCGATCGGGCGGATTCAGATACAAGCCGATGACATCCCAAAACTTGGCCTCAAAGTTCCGGTCACGCGACAACTTGAACATTCGTCGCAAATGGGGCTTCAGGTCATTGGCCCGCCACAGACGCTGCACGGTGTGGGCCGACACCCCCTTGGCCTTGGCCATCGCCCGTGAGGACCAGCGGGTGCGCCCGGCCGGGGGTTGCGTGACCTCAGTGACGATCTGAGCGCGAATCGCCACATCCACACTCGGCTTCCGGCCCGAACGTCTCGCTTCGGCCCATCCAGCCAACCCTGCCTCACGAAATCGCTTTTCCCACTTCGCCACCACCGGACGATTCACTCCGATCTGAGCAGCCACCGGCTCCTGGTTTTTCCCTTCGGCCCGCAACAACACGATGCGCGCCCGCCTGACCTCCCGTTGCGGCGTGGTCGGGCGTTTGATCATCTGTTCAAGTTCTTGATGCTGCGCGGCATCAATGATTAGCGGATTAACAGGGCGGGCCATGCACCCATCCTGCACTACTATTTTCGTTTCGTATAGCTAATTAACTCCCACTAGACTAGCAGCCTCTACTCCCTTTTAACCGGAATAATCTTGCCGCAACGATTCCGCCGCCAAGCCTGCGCTCAGCCGTGGTTCCCGACTCCGATTTACGTATCAAGCTGCCCGTATTTGAGGGCCCCCTCGACTTGCTTCTCGTTTTGATCCGCAAGAACGAGCTCGATATTTATGATATTCCCATCGAATCGGTCACCAAGCAATACATCGAGGTCCTGCATTCCATGCAGAAACTTAATCTCGATGTCGCCGGCGATTTTTTCGTCATGACGGCCACCCTCATGGAGATCAAAAGTCGTATGCTCCTGCCTCGCGGACTGGCGGCGATCGACACGCACGGCGACGATGAAGGCGGGATCGACCCACGCTGGGAACTCGTCCACCAGCTGCTCCAATACAAAAAATTCAAGGAAGCCGCCATCGAACTCGACCGCTTGGTCGATTTCCAGCAAGGCCTGCTCGCCCGCCACGTCTCCAAACTCACCGTTCCCCAAGACGAACGTCCCTTGCTCCCCATTGGTCGCATCGATCTTTGGAACGCCTTCAACATGGTCCTTCGTCGGCTTTCCGAAAAACTGGTACTGGTGGTGGGTGAAATTCGCGACGAACAAATCACCGTCGCTGACCAGATGGAAATGTTGATCGAAAAGATCAAAACCAAGAAATCATTCGTGTTTTCATCTCTGTTTATCGACCCTATCACCGTCCGTCTGCTCGTCGCGACTTTCCTCGCAGTGTTGGAACTCACTCGTATGAATAAGCTTCGGTTGCGCCAAAACGAAGCCTTCACCGATATTCACTGCGAAGCCCGCGAAGAAGAAAAGTCCCTTGAAACCCCTCCTGAACCGGACATCGTAATCGCGTGAGCGAATCCTCCGAAAAGCCCTCTCCGCGTCAACCCGTCCCGATAAACGGCTTACTCGGAATTGGCCTCGACAACGCCGACGGCCACAAACGCATTACCCGCGGCGAAAAATTCGCCTTGGTGAGAGGCTCCCAGGAGACCCACGAGCGCATGACTGAAACCGCCCTCAAGACTTTTGAGGAGCTCAAAAAGCGCGACAAACACATCGAAACCGTCGACCGCAAGGAGCTCGCCGAGATCATCAAGAAATCGACCCCTCAGTAAACCGTGCCATCATGTCCCCGACCACCGTAACTCCCGTCCCCCTGCTGCGCGCTTCGTTTCGCCTAGCCGGCATGGCGGGACGACTTGGGCCCTCGTTACGTCCCGGTTTGGCAACCCGCTCTCGCCGCCCTTTCTGCAATTCTCACCCTAGGGTTTGCCTTTCTCCTCTACACCAAACTTTAATCTGTCCCTTCTATGTCCGCCAATATTGACAACCTCGATTCATCCTCATTTCAAACTACTGTCAGCAGTGACCAGCCCGTGCTCGTGGACTTCTGGGCACCTTGGTGCGGTCCCTGCAAGGCGATAGCCCCGATCCTCGAGGAGCTCGCCACCGAACTCGAAGGCAAACTCACTATCGCCAAGGTCAACGTGGATGAAAACGAAGCTATTTCTGCCGAATACGGAGTTCGTGCCATTCCCACGCTCCTCGTTTTCAAGGAAGGCAAGGTCGTCGAGCAGATCGTTGGCATGACCTCCAAGGACGCACTCGTGAGTAAAGTCACTCCCCACCTCTAAGCGTTCGTTTTAAGACTATCCCCTCGGGCGCGACTTTCTCCGGTTGCGCCCCTTTTTTGTCCCTAAACCAACAACCCCACAACCACCCCTAACGCGGTCAGAGCTACATGCCGACCAGTCACTCCGAGCAAGGCGATCAACTCCTCCGCGTTCTGAGCCGCGCAGAGTCGGCGGTATTGCCTTGCCCCACTCACCAAGCAAAAGACCGCCAGCACCCCGCCCACCACCGGCGACCAGGTTCCCCGCGCGACCAACCATCCCACCGCCCCCACCATCAACAGGTGGTCTCCGGCAAACTGCAGTTCCGCAAATGTCGGCCCCCAACGTACCGCAAGCGTGCGTTTACCCGCGACACGATCGGTCGCAATGTCTCGATAATTGTTAACTACCAGTATGTTGGTCGCCAACGCCCCGATACCTGCCCCGAGGATCCACGCGTCCGGCGTAACTTGCCCCGCCTGCACAAAGTAAGTGGCGGTCACCGCCACCAGACCGAAAAAGACAAATACGAACACGTCCCCCCACCCGTTGTAAGCCAGCGGATAAGGTCCCCCCGTGTACGCAATGCCGGAAAAAATCGAAGTCAGTCCCACCACCAATAACGGCCACCCTCCAAACGGTAATAAACTTAGTCCGACGATAAAAGCCGCCCCAAACACGGCCGCTATGGCCCGTTTCATCGTGGCCGGAGCAATCACCCCGGCCGCCACCGCCCGCCGTGGTCCCACGCGGTCCTTGGTATCCGCCCCCTTTACAAAATCAAAGCAATCGTTCGCATAGTTCGTCCCAATCTGGATCAACAACGCAAAAGTCAGGCAGATCGCCGCCGCACCCAAATGCATCGTCCCATCATGCCAGGCCAGCGCCGTCGCCACCAGCACGGGGGCAATCGCTGCCGGCAAGGTTCGAGGTCGAGCCGCCTCCCACCAAATCCCGCGCCCCACCTCGGTCCGCCCTACCTTCATCGCACAATGATTTTTTGCCGCTTCCTAAATTACGCCAATCTACGCCGAAACAGTACGGCAACAATCGGTGGAAATCCCGCCAACGCCGCCATTAACAGCGCCCCGCGGACTCCCGATCCTAAAAAGATAGCCAATATCACGATTCCCGCCGCATAGGTCGCCAAGAATGCCGCCGCGTTTGGTAGCACAATATTGATGGCCCAGATGGCGAAAAATCCGATCATGCCTGCCTGCCTGCCCACCACGAGAAAGCTCAATCCCATGATGAAAAAGATCGGCGGAAAAAATGTGAGACGCTCTTCCATTCGAATCAACTGAATCGTCACGCCCGTCAAAAGTAAGGCAGCTTGAGTGCCAAGGACCAACTTGGAAAGCGAGACTCCTGGCGCCTGAACCCACACTTCAACCAGCGTCGGCACGGTGACCATCACCGCCGTGCCTCCAGCCAACGCACGGGCCAAATCCATCCAATTGCGACGACGAACAAACTCCTCGTCCGCCCACAGACTCGAATCCCCCGGCATGCGGTCACGATTCGCGCCTCCGTGCGTTTTGGGTTTTCTCCTCGCCGAACGCTCGAAATTTCCAAATCGCAGCCAACCCCGCGGGGTCCACAACAGTATCAAACCAAGCAAAAGAAGTAGGAGATCGCTAGTCACAGGATTGAGAAGCTTGACACTCCAATCGGCTCACAGGCAACGGTCAAAGTCTCATCGTTCTTCTTCATCTCCAACCGGAAACGCCGATGAAGTCAATTTTTCCAGAAAATGAGCGATTCGTTGATCCACGACCGCTCTCATGGCCCGCGCATCGTCAATCGGTACGCGACAAGCCACGCCAGCGCCTCCTCCGGTCGCCCCAATTGCACCAAGAGTTCCCCTCTCAGTCGCCCCACATAATAGGGCACATCGCTGCACGATTCGGCTCGCACCAACACCGCCAAAGCCCCTTCGCGATCCCGCCCCAGTCGCCACCTCATCATCACTTCCTCAAAGACCAGATTCACATCTCGAGGGTGGTGACGCTGAGCCTGTTCCAAATGGATCAATGCAGCTGCCAAAGGAGGCGTGCCCGCCAACTCCATTCCATTCCGCCTATTCTCGTGCCTCCACGCCGTCCCATCATAGCCGATCATGCGTGCCCCATTGATCCAATAGCCAACCGGTCGTGGATCAACCCTGCCCACCCAGCCTAGATTTTGCCTCATCGCAACTTCATCTCGTCGACTCCAGTCGCCATAAGCGCGCACCCACCAGAGGTCAGCGACCAAAGACCGGAAGCCTCCTAAAATTGCCACCGCCACCCCGGGAGGCGATTCCACATTGTCGTTCAGATCGCCATTAGCGACCACGCCCCCCCCGCATTCACCCGGCCCGTGCTGCCGTTCAGGCTAGGCTCCAACTTTCCCACGCCCCAAAAGAGCAAGGCCATCAGTCCCCACCCGATCCATGCCGTCGACCATGATACTTTATAATGCACGTCGTTTCAAAACCCATGTCGCTAGTCCCAAATAGATGATCGCGTATTCCAGCGCATATAGCACCAACCGCCCGAGTGACGCCACCCCTGCGCCTCCTTCGGCCTGCCAAGCCTCTCGACCAAACAACTGCAACTGCGGCACCGCCCTAACGATTACCGATAACACCGCATTCTCCTCGATCGCGAGAAAGCGCAGCTGACCGGCGCCGCACCGCACAAGAGTGCGGCCATGACGACAAAAAACAAACTGCGTCCTAAACAAGCCAACCACGTCGTCCCGGCGACCACAACGAATTGTTTGGCGCTCAGGATCACCAAGAGCGTCACCAATTCGCGCCCATCCACTCGTTCGCCGGATATATCAGCAACACGCCCGCTATGCCTCCCGTAGACAGCGCTCCATAGGGCCTCTACGGTAGCCCAAACTCCTAGACTCTTGCCCAGCACCCACGTCGATTTCCTGGTCGGTCCGCTCAGGATCACCGCCGCCGAACCGTCTTCAAATTCTCGCGTAAATACCTGCGCGCTGCCCACGACCGCCATCAAAGTTGCCAACAAGCCCTGCATCCCGCTGCCAAAATTCATCAAAACCTCGGCCTGAGACCTTCCTAGGTTGAAATCACGCCAAACCCATCCGCCCCCCGTGGCCACAACGGCGAGCGCCACCAGGAGCACCATCGACCTTTGTCGCCATAGCTCCTGCCACGTATTCGCCGCGATCAATCCCACCGTCCGGATAATCGGCAGAACGTTCACCGTCACGATGTCGCCGCCCCTCTCTCCATCATGGCGATACATACTTCGTCCAATGAACTCTGACCGTCCCTCAACAACTCCGACACCGTCTCCTCCATCAATAACCGCCCGCGATGCATCAACCCCACGCGGTCGCAATGCCGCTCGATACCTCCCAGTAAATGGGACGTCAAAATCACCGTTTTACCATCCTCACGCAAAGTCTCCAGTCGTGCCCACATCTGGCGCACGCCCAGCGGATCCACCCCTGCAAACGGCTCATCGAGGATCACCAACTGAGGATCCGTCATCAATGCCTGCGCCAACGCCAAGCGCTGTTTCATCCCCTTCGAGTAAGTGCCAACCCGCCGATTTCGTTCTGCCGGCCTGAGATGGACCTAGTCCAACAACTCCTCCGCTCGGGCTTCGGCATTCCGTTCAATCGCCCCAGCCATACCAAACCTTCCTTCCCCGTGAGATGCAGCTGTACCCCGCCGAGCTCTGGCATATATCCCGCCATCCGCCGCGCCGCCGCCCCTCCTGCTTCGCAGCCTGCCACCCGACAACTGCCCCGATCCGGCCTCGCCAAACCCAACGCGATCTTGAGCAGCGTGCTCTTCCCGGAACCATTCGCCCCCCCATAGGCCGAATATCACTCCGCGGGGGATCGCCAGATTGACCCGGTCCAACGCTCTTACTCGCAACCCATTGCCCCAACCCGGATTAAAATCCTTGGTAACCTCCTCCATGACCAAGGCCAGCCCACTCATCGTTCAACGAATCCCAAAGCCCACAAAGGTCGACTCCCGACGACTCCGATCTCGCTCAATTTGCCGCACGTAGCCGTGCATCCGTTCGTGGATCGCCTCCACAAAATCCTCAATGTCCTGATCGCCACCTTCCACCTCGATCCGTACGCGTCCATCCGTCAAATTTCGCACGAACCCGGTCACATCGTATTCCTGGGACACCTGAAAAACGTTGTAACGGAAACCAACTCCCTGCACGCGGCCGCTGAAATGAATGATCTCGTAGTTCGTCGCGGCCATGAATTTACAACTGCATCTACGACGTCCATTCCTTCGGCCTCAATCCGAAAAATATTCATGACCGGGCTATTTTTAGGTTTTTCGTTGCATTTTGAGTATCCAGTTTCAAGTTGCTGTGAGGTCCGAGACCCACCCATCACGAATGAGTAACTTTGATTCTAACAGCCCATCTGACAACGAATGGGAAGAACGTGGCGAGCTGGCGTGGAATGAGTTCGATTGGGAACAATACCTCCGCGAACAGGATGACATGATCCACCGCTACATCGGCTTCTACGAAAAAGTCGCCGGGCGTACTGATCGCATCGACGAAGTCGCCCACCGCATGGGGTGGGATGAAGACAGCTGGAGCAGTGACACCGATTTCGAGCCGCCCTCCCCAAACTTGGGCGAAGTAGACGCCGAACCCGGTTCCTCCGCTGGTGAGAACGATGCCGAACCCTACACCCTGCATAAATATCCCGTTTTCATCGCGACCAAAGGCATCTTCCTGACACTCGTGAGAAGCTGGGAAAGAGCCGCTGATCGCAGCGACAACGTTCCCCAGCCGCAGGCCCTTGCCTTCCATTCTGCTCTGCACCGAGCAGAACAACAGGCAATGTTCGCCATTTCAGCCCTCGATTTCGGCGACTATGCCATGGCCATCAGCCTGCTGAAACGTGCCATGCGCGAGCTCAATACCTGTTTCGCGCTGCTTGGAGCCAACGAAGCCCCCAGCCGGGCCTTGGCCCCCTTGGCCCAATACCGTAAAAACGCCACGCTTCGACTCTTCGACCTGCGCGAAATCTGGTTGCGAGTCATGAATGAGTGCCGCGAAGAGCTCGAACGGCCTTCCGACGAAGAAGACGACTAATTCCTTCATTACTTTCGAGCCCACCCCAGTCCGACCCAAAACGGAACAGGCCGAGGATTCATTGAGTCCTCGGCCTGTTTCATGTCCCGATTACGGGCTCGAAATACAACATCAGCGAGGTCCGCAGGTGCCGTTATCATCGCTCCCGGAACCAAAGGAACTGCTGGCGGAGAGAGGGGGATTCGAACCCCCGGAAGGCTTTTACACCTTCAGCGCTTTAGCAAAGCGCCGCTATCGTCCACTCAGCCATCTCTCCGGAGCAGGTCGGGGAAGGCAAATCTTACAGCTCCAAAGTGCAAGGCGAATTCTACCTTATCTTATCAATACCTCACGTTTGGGGCCGATATCGCTGTCCGGCTCGCCCTTGGAATCTAGACCGGCCCCTTCCGCTCCGCCGTCTCATTCCCCTTTCCCTCCGCGCCTTCCGCGGTGACCTTCGGTCCGCCCACCAACACGGAAAGATGCTCTTGCACGGCAATGAAAAATTCCGGGTCCAATTCCCCCACCGCCACCTCATAGAGGCCTTTGGTCCCCCGATGCTGATAAATGTCCTTGGTGCCGTCCTCCGTACGTCCCTTTGGTTTGATCAACCGTTTCCGCTCCAACATCAACGCGAGAAACTGCACCAAACGTCCATCGTCCACCGATAGCTCCGCCGAAGGGTCGGCCAACGTTAAAAATAAATTCTCGGCCGTCCGCTTCATTTCCCGCTCCGGATTCTCGCCCGCGACCTTCGCCTTATAATCGTGCACCCACCGACACGCGACCCGCCCCGGAGTCTCGAAATTTGGCTCCGCCTCCTCACGCACATCAATCCGCACGATCTCTTCGTCACTGGCCTGCCGCACCAAATGACTCACCACACGTTCATCCTCGATAAATGGCTCGTCTGTCACAAAACAACGGGGCGACATCGGGGGCAGATTCATTTCCATGGAGTTCTTGTCTAGACCGCCCGATTCCCGATGCTAGCAAATTCCCGCTTCCTCTTCCCTCCCGCATGAACGGACGCATCATTGCCATCGGCGACATTCACGGTTGCCACGAAGAATTTCTCGCGCTGCTTACTCGCCTCGCGCCGACTTCTGACGACCAAATCATTATCCTCGGTGACCTCCTTAATCGGGGTCCCGACAGCCTCCGCGTGCTCGATATCGCACGTGAAGTAAAAGCGCTCACCCTGATGGGAAACCATGAGCTTCGTTTGCTCGAACACCGGCGCTCCAACTTTACGACCAAACTCAAAGAAACCGACGTCGCCACCCTGGCTCTGCTACGGCCCCACGACTGGGATTGGCTGGAATCGCTTCCTTTCACCCACTATCTGCCGGAAATAAACACCGTGTTCGCCCACGGCGGTTTCCTCCCCGGAACCCCTTGGACCAAACAACCCGTCGAGGTCGTCACTTGTATTCAGGTCGTCGACCGCGAGGGTCACGCCCGCAAACGAGCCGAGTGCCCCGAGGGCGTCCTGTGGGCCGACCTCTGGAGCGGCCCGCCATTTGTCGTCTACGGCCACATCCCGCGTCCCGATATTTATAAACTGAAGTGGTCCGCTGGAATCGATACGGCCTGTGTCATGGGGGGACTGCTCACCGCTTACATCCTCCCTGATCGCCGTTTTGTGCAGGTGCGGGCCAAAAGGCGTTACTTCCTCTGATCACCACCAACGTTTTCCTCCTCTGTCTCTTTGCTCCTTCGCTAACTGTTTGACCCATGCCAGAATCGACCGTCCCCGGCGCCCTCCTGCTCTGCCTCGATATGCAGGCCCTCTTTCTCAATGCGATCGAATCCCGCGATCGCCTCATCCGTCGCTGTCAACTCGCCCTCCACGCCGCCCAAGGCCTCGGCATGACCGTCGCATTCACGGAGCAGGTGCCCTCCAAACTCGGACCAACCATCGATTCGATCCGCGCAATTGTTCCCGAGGCTGGGACCTTTCCTAAGACCACCTTCTCCGCCCTCGCCGATGACTCCATTGCCGGGTTCATCGCTCACCAGGACATCGAACATCTCATCATCTGCGGTATCGAAACCCCCATTTGCGTCTACCAGACTGCTCTGGACGCCCTCAATCGCGATATCGCCGTAACCGTGCTCAGTGACGTCATCGGCGCTCGGTGCCCGACCGACGCCGCGGTCGTCACCAGCGCCCTCTCGCGCCACGGCGCTCATGTCTTGCCTCTCGAGTCCATTTTTTACGCCTTACTCCACGACGCCGACCACCCGTTCTTCAAATCGTTCACTCAATTGGTTAAAATCCATGGCTGATTCCCCTCCACTCACCGTCGCCGACCTCAAAGCCCTCGCCGGCGGTCTACCCTTCACTACCGTCCTGCTCCTTCGGAAAGCCACGGTCAAAAAGGCCTCCAACGGGAATCCGTTTCTGTCTCTCGAATTTGGCGACCGAGGAGGTAGTTTCACTGCCAACCTCTGGAGCGATCATCCTCAATATGATGTCGTGCAATCCCGTGGCGAAGGCGTCGCTCTGCGCCTCACCGGCCGCACCGACCACTACCAAGGTCGCTTCTCACCGAAATTGGGTGAAATTGAATTGCTCGATGAAGCCGAACTCGAAGCCAGTGGCGCCCTGGCCGCTTTGGTTGAGGTTCCGCCCGAAGACCCGCAGGAGATGTGGCGTGAATGCGAAACCTACATCGATCACATCACTCACGACGAATTACGCATGACCGTGCGCGGCGTGTTCGAAGAAATCGGTCCGCAATTTCGCACCTCTCCGGCGGCCACGTCCATGCACCATGCCTATCGTCATGGCCTGCTGGAACACACGCTCCACATGGCTCGTGTCGCCAAAGCCATTCTTACGCTCTATGCCGAAGTGGATGCCGATCTCGCGATGGCGGGAATCCTCGTGCACGACACGGGCAAAGTGACTGAATACGAGGGCGCGTTGGGCTCAACACGTTCGCGCAAGGGCATTCTCCAAGGGCACGTGGTCCTGGGCTATGCCATTGTCCGTAAAGCGGGGCTTCGTGCCAAACTCGACCCGGATCGGCTCGAACGGCTCGAACACATCGTGCTCAGCCATCAAGGCGAACCCGCGTGGGGCGCTGCCGCCTGGGCTGCCACGCCCGAAGCCGTGCTCGTCTCCATGATCGACAACCTCGACGCCCGCATGGGCATGGTGCAACGCGCTCTCCGCACCACCTCTCCCACCGAGCAATTCAGTGAACGTCTCATGGGGCTCAATACCACCCTCCTTACCGAGCCGCTTCCTCCGCCCGAATAAAGAACGTCCCTACTGCGGTGGCGACCTTGCATTCGTCGCCCCCCCCCGGCACGCCCTCGGCCCGGTCATTTCCACCGTATGGTCATGATGGTACAGGCCTCGGCCACGGTCCATTCATGGTAGATTCCACCGCCCCAGATCGCATAGTCGCCGTGGCGCCGTAGCACCACTTCGTGCACGCCTTCCGCCAAACTCGGATCGCAAGAAAACTTCAGGCGGAACTCCCCTGTTTCACTCACCAGCACCGAAAGCGTTCGCCCTTCATTGACGGGTTTATTTCGGCCGCGACCATCTCCGATCAGATGTGCCATCCACTTTATACAGGGTCCCGTCGTGTCCTTTGCATCCGGCACAAACCGTAACCCCGAGCCCTCCTCGGTCTCCGGCGAAAACCCGACGACCCACCCGCTGCCACGAGTCTCCAAATCTCCAAGATTTCCCGTTTCGATTTCCATCAACTCAAGGTCTGCACGATTCTCACCAAAGGCAAAAACAGCGCGATCACCACTGTCCCCACAATCAACGCCATCAGCACAATCATCACCGGTTCCAGCATCGAAGTCAGCGCAGCCACCGCATTATCGACTTCCTCATCATAGGTATCGGCCACTCGTCCGAGCATTTCGGTCAGCTTTCCCGTTTCCTCGCCAACTTCGACCATACTGGCGACCATATCAGGAAATACGCCCGTTTGGGCCAGCGGATGTGCCCCCCCCCCTCGCCCGCGCGTACCCGTGTCTGCACCGCATCGACCGCCTCCGCCACATACACATTGCCCGCAGTGTCACGGGTGATTTGCAACGCATCGAGAATCTGTACACCAGAGGACAAAAGCGTGCCCAAAGTACGCGTAAATCGCGCCACCGCCAACTTCAGCACCAAATCCCCCAACACCGGCGTCGCCAATGCTAACCGATCCCCCAATCGCATCCCTTGCTTCGTTCGCAGCGCCCAGCGTCCGCCCCCCACCACCGCCCCCACCCCCAACACGGTGATACCAATATTGTCCTGCACCAGTTGACTGAACGCCAACACGCCGTGGGTCAGCGCCGGCAATGGCTTACCTTTCAACAGATTCGCAAAAATGCTCTCAAAGCGTGGCACCACAAATACGATCAACGCGGCCACCACCCCCACCGCGATTAGTATGCTGATCAACGGATACGTCATCGCCGCTTTCACCTTCCCTCGAATCTTCTGCGCCTTTTCCCAAAACTCCGCCAGGCGTTCGAGCACCACATCCAAAGCGCCGCCCGCCTCGCCGGCTTTCACCATATTGAGATACAATCGATCAAAATGACGCGGGTGTGCCACTAGGCCATCCGACAAACTCCCGCCCGTTCGGATCGTTTCCGCGATCGCCGTCAACGCATCCCGGAACGGCCCCGGCTTTTGTTGGCGCTCCAATACTTCCATGCTCCGCAACAAAGGCATCCCGGCCTTCACCAGTGTCGCCAACTGCCGCGTAAACTGCATGCGCATTGTCGGAGAGCTCGGCGCCATGCCGGGCAGACCGAGCGACCGCCCTGTTCTGCGTCGCGATGCCGCCCCGTTTTTGGCTTCCGGGCTCTGCTCTCGTTTTTCTTCAACCTCGAGACGGGTCGGATAAAGCCCCTGCGCCTTCAGCTCCGCCGTAACCTGCTGCGCGCTGCCTCCGATCAGCGTCCCCTTCTTTTCCCGACCGGAGGTCGCATCAATGGCATGGTAGGCAAAGGTCGGCATGGCGGGAAAGATATGAGGTGTAGTATAGCACTTCTTCGGCCGAAGTCTAACCATTCAACACTGCCTCGATTCCCGCATCTCTCAGGGTCTGCATCCCTTCCTTCATCGCCCGCTGGCGGAGCTCAAATGCCGCACTGCTTTCGGCGATTTGTTCGCGCAAGGTTTCACTCATCGACAACCACTCGAACAAGCCGTGGCGTCCCCGGTATCTATCCGGTTCCACCGCAGTGCGCCACATCCCCGGCCTCGATAAAACGGTCGCCCACCCCAGCGTTCCGCGGTCATCCCCAATCGCTCCCGCAGCGCGGCATCGGGCGTGTAGGATTCCCGGCACTCGCCGCACACGCCGCGCACCAATTGTTGCCCCAGCACTGCTTCCAATGAGGAGCTGATCAGGTAGGGCTCGACACCCATGTCCGTGAGGTCGCGTCACCGCCCCGGGCACATCGTTCGTATGCAGGGTGGCCAATACTAAATGCCCCGTCAGAGACGCCTGAATCGCGATCTGCGCCGTCTCCAGGTCTCGAATTTATCCGACCATGATCACATCCGGATCCTGCCGCAAAAACGTTCGTAGCACTCGACCGAAGGGGCAGCCCGATCGCCGGCATTGATCGGCACCTGCATCACGCCATCGATCTCATACTCCACCGGATCCTCCGCCGTAAAGAGCTTCCGTTCCACCGCATTGAGTTCCCGTAGCGCACTGTAGAGCGTAGTTGTTTTCCCCGACCCGGTCGGCCCCCGTTACCACCAAAATGCCATTGGGGCGCGTAATTATTTATCGGATACCTTAGGCAATCGGAGGGGGCATGCTGAGTTCGCTCAACTCCAGTCGGACCGCGCCTTGATCCAACACGCGCAACACCACCGGCTCACCAAACTGCGTCGGCAGCGTCGATACCCGCAAATCCACCGGTCGGCCGCCGGAGCGTGATCTTGATGCGTCCGTCCTGCGGCACGCGTCGCTCCGCAATATTCAAGTTCGCCAACACCTTCAATCGCGACGCAATCGGCCCTGCCAGATGCTTAGGAGGTGGCGCCATGTCATTAAGCGCCCCATCCACGCGATAACGTATCCGGTAATTGGATTCAAATGGCTAAAAATGAATGTCTGACGCCTGCTCCCGGATAGCCTGCGCCAACACCAAATTCACAAACCGGACAATCGGTGCCTTGCTCGCTATGCTCTCCAGATCACGGATGGACAGTTCCGCTTCATCCGACTCCTCGCCAATCTCTTCGATATCCGCCAGCACCTCCTCCCACGTCGTCTCGTCCTCGCCGTAATGTTGATCAATCAATGCCTGCACGCGCGGAGGATCCCCGACGAGCACGCGCACCTCCCGCCCCAGCGCAAACGTGAGATCCTCCACGACTCTGGCGTTGAAAGGATCCACGGCCAATACGTCGACCCCCGTCGCATCCGCGCGTAGCGCGGCGACCCCATACATGCGGGCCAGATTGGCTGACACCAGCGCCGCCGGCTCCGCCGACAGCTGCGCCGGGAGTTCACGCTCGTACGGACAACCCAGATGGATCGCCAATTCCGCCAGCAACGTCTCCTGCGTCACCCATCCGTTGTCGATGGCCACGTCGGCCACCGCCCGGCCCGTCGTTTCATGTGCTTCCTGCGCCGCCGCCAATTGCTCCGGATCGAGTAGGGCGTGCTCACGGAGAAAATCGAGCACCGTATGATGGTGAGCCTCGAACATATTGGCAGAGGGGCGGCGATGGGATAAAGTTGGCGGCTCGGCTCCTTGTTCGCCGGGTCCTAGACCTCGGTCAACTGCGTGCCCATATCCAATAGTTTTTTGCGCATGCCTGCCGCGTCCTGCGCCTTCTCCACCGCCGTGTCCGGCGTGATCAATTCGCGATTTACCAAGCTCATCAGATGCGTATCCATCGTGATCATACCCAGCGCCGCTCCGGTCTGAATGTCGGATGGAATTCGGAAGATTTTGTTGTCGCGAATCAACGAGGCGATCGAAGTGGTCGTCACCATGATCTCGTAACCGGCGGACTCGGCCGCCGCCCACTTTTTTGCACAGGACTTGGGAAATCACAGCCACAATCGATGACCCCAGCTGGGTCCGAATCATGTCCTTCATGTTCACTGGAAACGCATCGACGATACGGTCCACCATTTTGGCCGCACTGTTCGTGTGCAGAGTGCCCAAAAACCAAATGACCGGTTTCCGCCGCGCTGATCGCCGCCTCAATCGTCTCCAAATCGCGCATTTCACCCACCAGAATCACATCCTGATCCTGTCGCAATGCTCGACGAATCGCCTCGACAAACGACGGCACATCCTGCCCAATCTCGCGCTGGGTCACTACGCAGCGTTTATGGTCGTGATAATACTCGATCGGATCCTCGATTGTGATGAGGTGCCCTTCGCGGTGCTCGTTGATGTAATTGACCATCGACGCCAATGTCGTCGATTTGCCCACCCCCGTGGGACCAGTCACGAGGATCAATCCACGCGGCCGATACAACAGCTCCCTGATCTTGTCCGGCAACCCGATGTCCCGCAGACCAAACATCGCGTTGGGAATCTGCCGCAGGACCAAGCCATAGTTACACTTGGCCTTCAGCACCGCAACGCGGAAACGGGCTCGGTCCATATACGCACATCCGAAGTCCGCCCCGCCCTCGAGCTTCGCCGTCTGTTGATGGTGAGCCGGGGTGATCGACAGCATCAACTGCTCCGTGTCCGCCGGTGTCAGATCCGGCCCCTCAATCGGCACCATGCTGCCACTCAACCGCAAGGTGGGGGGCTGCCCCACTTGGCAATGTAGATCAGAGGCGTTTTGCTCGACCCCCAACTCGAGCAGATCGTTCATTTCGTAACTCATCATATCTAAAGTAAGTTAAAGGCTGAAGGACGTTAGAGGCTCGCCGACGGTCGCTGCCATAACCTCGTCCACCATGGTAAGACCCGCGGCCGCTTTGCGCAACCCATCCTCTCGTAAGGTGCGCATCCCCGATCGGCGCGCTTGGTCACGTAATGCAGACAATCCAGCATGGGCGTGGATCATGCGTTCCAGCACTTCGTTGACGCCGAAGAACTCAAAAATAGCCACCCGTCCTCGATAACCGGTGCTTTGACACTTCGGGCACCCCGCCCCGCGGACACAAGTTTCACGTCAGTCGGATCTACCCCCGCTTGCGCCATCACTTTTGCTACCACGCCATCCGTCTCGACCGGAGTGCGGCATGATTCACACACTCGCCGTACCAGCCTTTGGGCCACGACCGCCCGCAACGCGCTCGACACCCAAAACGGCTTCACCCCGAGGTCGATCAGCCGCGTTACAGCCCCGGGCGCATCATTCGTATGCAGCGTTGAAAACACCAAATACCCCGTCAAAGAGGCGTTGATCGCGATATCCGCCGTCTCGCGATCTCGGATCTCTCCCACCATCACAATATTTGGTGCCTGCCGCAGCATCGCCCGCAACGCCGCCGCAAAACTCAGGCCCACTTCATTCCGTACCGGCACTTGGTTGATTCCGGTAAGCTGATACTCCACCGGATCCTCCACCGTGATGATCTTCCGATCCGGTCGATTGATCGCGTTCAAACACGAATAAAGCGTGGTCGTCTTACCCGATCCCGTGGGCCCGGTCACCAATACCATCCCATCCGCCAATCCGTTCAACCGCTGCAAGCTGGCCACGTCGTCCGGCCACAGTCCTAGCTCCGACAGATCCGGCGTCAGCCCATCCGTAGCCAAAATCCTCATCACCACGCTTTCCCCGTGCGCTGTCGGCACTGTCGACACTCGCAAATCGAGGGAACGCCCCTCCACTCTCAACTGGATCCGGCCATCCTGGGGCAGCCGTTTCTCCGCGATCGGACAGGTCTGCCATGATCTTTACCCGGGAGATCAAGGCCAACTGCAACCGTTTCGGTGGACTCTCCACTTCCAACAACCGGCCATCGATTCGGTAGCGGGCTCGAAATTTCCTCTCCAGGGGCTCCAAATGGATGTCCGACGCCCGCAACCGCAGCCCTGCCGCGATAATCGCATGCACCCGACGGACCTACCGGCGCCTCGTCCGTTTCCTTGGTTGGACCGGCCGCAGAGTCTCCCGTCTCTTCCACCATCAATGCCGAGTCCGCCTCTTCACCGTACGGTCCATAATATCGGGAGATCGCTGCCCCGATTTCCGTGGGCGTAGTCACCACCGTCTCAAGGGTGCGATTCAATAAATGCCCCAGCTCGTCCCCCGGCGCCAAATCCAACGGATCCGCCACCGCAATCTCCAAACACCCCGGCGTCGCTCGCAACGGACAAATCCCATAGCGCCTCGCTTGATCTCCGCTCACCAGAGCCAACCCCTCCCCCCTAAACCCGCAGACCGGCCAGCTCGACCACGGAGAGACCAAACTCCACCGCCAACCATCCACAGGCATCTCGTTCGGAAAAAATTCCCTGATCAATCAAGACGCGCGCCAGCGACCGAGGTTGACCAAATTCGACCGACGCGTCGGCTCGGCGCACCTCCGCGGCTGCCGCTTCCTGCACGGCCGACAGCCACCCCTCCCGCCGAGCGATTTCCAGGAGGAGTTCGTCGGAGGAGGTCATGGCCGCTGGGCAATCGCTGATGAAGCCGACCTTAGCGGTTCAGACTCATCAAGAACTCGGCATTGGTCTTTGTCTTCCGCAACCGGGTGATAAACATCTCCATGGCCTCGACCGGCGGGATGCCTTGCATCGCCCGGCGCAAACCGTAGACGCGCAGCATCTCTTCGGGATGGTAGATGAGTTCTTCCTTCCGGGTGCCCGAACGATCGATGTTAATCGCCGGGAAAATGCGCTTGTCCGAAAGCCCGCGATCCAGGTGCAACTCCATGTTGCCCGTTCCCTTGAACTCCTCGAAAATGACCTCGTCCATCCGGCTGTTCGTATCGATCAACGCTGTGCCGAGGATGGTCAGCGAGCCACCGCCCTCGATATTGCGGGCCGAACCGAAGAACCGCTTGGGTTTCTGCAGCGCCGTCGCCTCGATACCACCGGACATGATCTTACCGGAATTGCCTGCCAGCGCATTGTAGGCCCGAGCCAAACGTGTGATCGAGTCGAGCAGGATCACCACGTGCTGACCTTGCTCCACCAAACGACGCGCCTTCTCGATTACTATTTCCGCCGCATGCACATGATTCGTCGGAGCTTCATCAAAGGTCGAACTCACCACCTCACCCTTTGTGTGGCGCCGGAAATCCGTCACTTCTTCCGGACGTTCATCGATCAACAACATGATCAACTTCGCCTCCGGAAAGTTGTTCGACACCGAATTCGCCATGTTCTGCATCAGCACGGTCTTACCGGTGCGGGGCGGCGCTACGATCAAACCGCGTTGCCCAAATCCAATCGGAGTCAACAGGTCGACGGAGCGCATTGAGATATCCTTGTGGATCGGCGCCTCCATCAGAATGCGCTTTAGCGGATAGTAGGGCTCCAACTCCTCAAACGGCGTCACCGCCGCGATCGTTTCAGGTGCCTGCCCCATGACGGACTCAATGCCAATCACCAAGGGGCAACGTTCGCCCTCACGTGGCGGACGCACGATTACCTCGACTTCATGTCCACGCTTCAAGCCGTAGCGCCGCACAAGCGACGGTGGCAGAAAACTGTTCTCGGAGTTCAGTCGATACGACATGTGCGGATGCACCACGAACCCGTAGTCATCATCCGTCATGTCAATCCAGCCGTGGTCCCACATCGGCAGTGATTTTCCCGTCGCTACCTTAAAGATCGCCTCCAACCAAGCGCGTCGGCTCGGCACTGCGTCAATGGATGCTCCCAGTTCCTTCCCCTTGACTCCCAACTCCGAGATACCCAGCGGGTATAGCGCCTCGATGTTGATCGGCACCAACTCCGAGTTGCGCACCTTTTCGGCTTCCGCATCGAGGTTGGCCCATTCTTCGAATGCAGACGGTTTCAGTAATTCGCCGAAACGAATTTCCTCCATCCCCGGAGGCAAGGGTTGTGCCGGCGGCCGATCCCGCGGATCGCCCTTGCTCCACTTGCCTTTCTTTCCGCGTTTCCCGCCCTTGCCGCGGTCTGGCTTGTTCTTCCACCAAGGATCGTCACCGCCCTCGCTTCCTTCCCCGCCTTGCGCGGCACGGGATCGATCACGGTCACTTTCCCCGCCTTGCGCGCCACGCGATCGATCTCGGTCGCCTTCGCCTCGGGGACTTCGGGCCCGGTCACCATCACCTCTCGGACCACGCGAACGATCTCGATCTCCGCCTCCATTACCTCGTGAACGATCTCGGCGATCCCCTCCCCCTCTGGAATCCCTACGCTCACGCGGGCGGTCGCGATCACGTTCCGGCCGCTGTTCCGAGGCACCATCCGCCGCTTCGGTGGGCTTGTCTGGGGATTCACTGCGGGGTTCCACTGCCGCAGACTCGTTGCTCGGCGCAGGACTTGATCCTGCGGTCTCTTGCGCAGACTCCTTTGCTGCCTCCGACTTCGCGCCCGGCTGAGGCGCCAGAGCATCTTCTTTGGCCGAGGTTGGAATTGGAGTTGGCACGGGCGTTGGCGAGGGTTCCTTCGACGGCTCCGATGCACACGTTGACTCAGTCACAGGAGCTTCTTTCACCGCTTTGGCCACGGGGGTGGGCTTGAAAATGGGTTCCGCTTTCTCTGCGGAAGCGTTCTCCGTGGCCGCCTTTTCTCTAATCGCCCGTTCCGCCCGAGTTTCCTTATCCGCGGATTTGGCCCGCGAGACCCGGCGCTTGGGGGCCGGTGCTTTGGCGGGCGAGCCACCGTCCAGCGGTAACTTCTGCCGTCTCCGATGCGCGGCTTTCTTGCGGGTTCGGGGCGCGGCCGCCTTCTTGACGGTAGTGCGAGTACGAATTGCCCACTTTACCGGCTTCTTTTTGGGGGTTTTATCGGCGTTAGCGTCGCCGGGGGGCACGTCTGAGTCTGCCATAGGTAGAAAATAATGTTAAAAGGGGGCGACACAATCGATCGACGGCATCCGTCGGCTTGCCAACTTCAGGACCTCTCTATATCTGCGGAAAGTTCCGTTTGTAAGTGAGTTACCTGCTCCCTCAGAAAAGGGAGAGTGCCATCATTCCATAGCACCATATCGGCAAGATCAAGTTTACGCGCTAAAGGCAATTGCTTCGAAATTCGTTCCCCGGCAAGCGCATTGGAAATTCCGCGCTTTCTCAGCCGGGCGAGCTGAACGTCGGCACTTGAGGCGACGCATACGATGAAATCAAACCAATTCTCCAAGCGTTTCTCGAACAACAGCGGCACCTCCACGACCCAATCGTCTTTTGGACCCGTCGCCAATATCTCCCGCCACCGGGCAAAAAGCCGCGGATGCACCCAACTTTCCAACAGCTCTCGCTCCCCGTCGTCGCTGAAAACCCGACTCGCCAATTGCTTGCGATCCAGCTTATCGTCATCGCCAAAAATCGCCCCTCCCCAGCGATCCCGCATCAGTTGCGTCATTTCCTCACTCGGCAAGAGCTCATTCCGCACCATCGCATCGGAATCAATCAATCGATAGCCGGCCTCCACAAAAAGTCCTGCCACCGTAGATTTTCCACAACCCATACCTCCGGTTAATCCGATTACCGTCGTTGATGTCCTTTGCGATTGATGAACTGGACTTAAGTGATGGGTATGCAATTTATTTACAACGCCCGCTGGTTCCCGTTCTCTCTTCGTCTCAATTACCTTTATGTTCCCTGATAGTCGACACTCGAGACGCCAGCGCAGTCTCTTCCCGAATCCGGCAAATCGCTCAAGAAGGGCGGCGTCAAGCGGCTAGTGCACAGTTTTTTTGTATAATAGCATGAAAGACTTCAGCGGGAGACTGTCCGTCGAGCCCGATGCGAGAGAGAGTATTGAGTAGCCACTCCGCTTTGGCGATTTGGCCTTTGGTGACGGCGTTAAAATCGATGCCTTTAGGGAAATATTCCCGGATCAGACCGTTGATATTCGCGACCGCACCGCGCTGCCAAGGGCTGTGTGGATTGCAGAAGTAGACCGCCACTTTTGTGGCAAGGGAGAAGGCAGCATGTTGGGCCATTTCGCGGCCGTTGTCGTAGGTGAGGGTCTTGCGCAGGTGGGCGGGCAGGCGTTTGAAGGCCCGGATGAGAGCGCGGGCGACGCTGATCGCGTCTTTGGCGCCGCCCAACGGGACGATCATCACGTAGCGGGAGACCCGTTCGGTGATGACCAAAATGGCGATGCAATTGCCCGCACCCATGACCAAGTCGGCCTCCCAGTGTCCGAGCACCTCCCGGCGCTCCACCTCAGCGGGTCGCTCGCCGATATTGATCGCGCCCGGCAACTGGCCCGAGAGCTTGCCCTTGGCGCGGGGGCGGGACTGCGCCGGGGCTTCTTGCGCCGCAAATAAGCGATCAACTCCTTCTTAACCGAGCCTTTGGAGTGGCCGTAGATGAAGTCGTAGATGGTTTCGTGGCTCACGCGTCGGGTCAGATCAAGGCCATGACGTCGTCTCAAGGCGACTTCGATTTGCTTGGGCGTAGCGTCGGTGGCAAACAGGGCCAGCACCTCGTCGCGCAAGGCGGGCGTGTCGGCGACTTTGTTGCGCGCGGTGCACTTGGGCAGACGGCAAGCGCGAGTCTGCGCATCCATGCCGCTGTAGCTGTTGCGCCCGCCGTTGCGGGTGATCTCGCGATTGACCACCGAGGCGTCGCGGCCGAGGGCGGCGGCAAGCTGAGCGCCGCTTTTGCCCTGGGCCCTGGGCCAAACCGGCATGAATCGCTTCGCGTTCCTTGGCGGTGATGCGCCGTTGTATTTTTGCCACCACTCCAAATCCTCCGCTCTGCGCCCACGACGCCAGCGCGGAGTTTTTCCCTTCATTTCGGCCGGACGTGGATCCGCCAAAATAGACCGATTCCCCAGTGCCCGTGGTCCGAATTCAGCCCGCCCCTGCACCCAACCCAAAAGTTTGCCTGCAGCCAACAATGCCGCCGCCTCTCGGTGCACCGTCCCGGGCAGGTGTCGTATCTTCTGGAATCGGCCAAACTCCCCCAGATGCTCCATTGAAACGTTCGAAATCGACGCGCCAAGATACGGACTCATCACTTCGCAAGCAGGTCTCAAATCAGGATTATCCTGGTAACAAGCCAACAGCGCGGCCCCCAATGCGTTGCCGTCGTCGCCTGGCGCACAAGGTACATGCAGCTGCTTGAATGGGGTCGCCCCCAGCAACTGGCCGTTGTAGGAGGAATTTAATCCACAGCCTCCCCCAAGTACCAGATTTTCGGACAAACCAAGCGCGTGGAAATTCGTCAATAATGTGGTCATCGACTCCGCATAAAATGCCTGTGTCGTCGCCGCGAAGCTCGCCATGTCGATAGCTGGTACGCCTGGTTTTCGCCCTCGCCCCTGCAATCGTTTCCTCCAGCGTTTCAGCTGCGTGGTCGATGGGTATTTAAACTTCAATCCTTCGATACGCCCCAGCTCACGAAACTCGTCCAGCATGGCCGGATCGACTTCTCCGTAGGGCGCGAGGCCCATCAGTTTCCCCTCCTCCCCGGCCTCACTGCTGAAACCGGCTACGTCGGTACACATTGAATACAGGATACCCAGACTCTCCGGGCCTTTCATCTGTGCGACCGGCCGCAATCTTCCGTCCGCATACGCATAGTAGGACATCGAACCCGATTCTCCCTGCCCGTCGACCACCACGCAGGCCGCTTCTTGGAATGGGCTCGTGAAACACGCCGCGGCCGCGTGAACATCATGATGGGGCAAATGCACAAAACGTTGACGCCGATTGCCGAAATCCTTGATCAACACGTCGGCCAGATGACCGCCCCCTAAGCGTAGGGTGCTATGCTGCAACCAGAGCGCAAAAAACAACTGGTGCTGGTCGACCAGGAAGCGGGTCATTTCCGCGCCACGTCGAGCGAGTTTTTCATGGTTGGTAAGTCCAAGCAGGAACTGAAAATCCATGAAACGCGAAAATCCCCGTCCCCATGATTTCGCGATGATGAATTCTCCCTGCGGATCGCAGTGTTCCCTTAAAACCTGTCGCACAAGTCCGCGCGGGTCAGCCGCACATCCATAAGCTCTCTTTACCTGATAGAAGCGCTCAACGGCTTCGGCGAAGAGTACCTTGCCCTGTTCGTCGACCACGGCCAACGCCGGGTCGTGAAAGGTTGTGGAAAGTCCGACGTAGTATTTAGCCATGGGAAATTGATGGGACGGGAAGAGAACTCTCCCGCGAAATGTAGAGTACGATGGTCTCGAACGAACCCGTCGCGCGCGCCGTAGCGACAATCTCGGCGAGCGACGGGGCAGCTCCGGCGTGTTTCACTCGTTTCAAGCATTTCATGATCACCCGAAAGATTTTGAAGAACGTGACCCCGTTGTGAATTTTGATCTTATCGAGCAACGGGAAGCCTTTGAAGGCCCGCTTTCCCTTGAAATCAAGCGAGGTGTAAATCATGGCCTGCCCCAACCAGCCCGAGTCGGCCAATTCGCGCTTATCCCACGAACCGTCCGAGGTCGACGCGCGTTGGATGGCGGCAAGTGGATTGAGGTGCACAATCGCGTCGTTCCCATTGACGATAGTGTAAAGCGTATCGATGGAACCCCCGCATAATTTGCGCTCTCACTCAGCAACTTTTTCGCATGCGTCGTGCGCACCAAATCACCATGGGTGGTCATGATATCTCCTCGCAGAAAATGAGGTCCAAGTCATTCAACCGGTCTAAAAATTAAACCTCCCAGGTGCAGGAAATTACACTCCGGATGCTCATCCCCCAAAGTCAGGATTCGCCGCAGGTGAGTTTCGTGATCGGGTTGAAAAAGAATATCATCCTCCATGATGAGCGCATACGGCACATCGTGTTCAACCGCCTTCGAAAGGCAAGCCAGATGGGATTCCCCACACCCGCGCTCATTGTCAGCTTGTCGATCCGAGCGGAAGAACTCGACCTGAGTCATCCCCACCCGACGCAATTCCGCGCTGACTTCGGACAAGCGGTCTTCGCGCTCTCGTAGATTAATGCACGTGAGGAGCGGGATATTGCCCCACACGGAGGTGGCTTCAGTGGTTTTCATCACGGAGGAGGGTTAATTGCGACGAGAAATTCATGAGAACCCTATGCGGATACGCTTGGATACTTCGGGTATCGTAAAGGTCACTCCATGCATCTCCAGTTCGCGGCGCACCGCTTCACGGTAAGCTTCGTGGGTAGTCTCAAGTCGCCGCCGTTTCAGTTGCACCAAAGACTCGCGCGGCGTCTTCGCGAGCGCACGGGCCTGCGCCACCGCGCTTGGCACAACCTCCGTTCTCTTTCTCACCGGCACGCCTACCCCGCGATCCCGTAGCGATGCACCTCGAATGTTAGCCGCCATGAACAACATTTCCCACCCGATCATATCGCCAAAAACTCGAGGCAGGTTGAAGGTGCTCGCCATTCCCGGTGTAAATCCGAAGCCCATGAAGTTTGCGCAATACATGCTCTCCTCGGCCAGAAACATGAAATCCGCATGGGCACCAAATGCCAGCCCGCCACCAATGGCGTGCCCCTGCATCGCCGCAATCGTCGGTAACTCACAGTACCGCAACAAATCGAAGAATTTGAAGTCAGTGTAGCTCATTCGCCCCTCGGATATCGCGATGAGCTGTTCAGCGGTCCCCCCCCCGCAAAAGTAGGAATCGTAGCCGTGCACCACGACCACCCGGGCGTTCGGATTGGCGACGATTTCAGCAAACCCCTCCAGCAGCCCTCGTCCAATCTCCTGGCTAAACAAATTTCGCGAGGATCTATCCTCCATCGCCACGACCGCCACTGCAGGCTCCGCCCAGGTGAGCTTGACGCACCTTTCGACCCCTTCCCCTGATCCCGTCGCGCTCAAGATGAAACCTCCCACGGGAATCGACCCGCATTCACAAAATTGGCAATGCCTTCACGCACGGTCGGCTTGTTCAGCAACCGGCCAATTTCAGTAACCGCCGTCTGCTCCATTTCAGGGGTCAACATCCACATCTTCTGAAAATAGGATTTCAGTTCTACCACCGTTTCGTCCGTCAACCGACCCAGACGCAAAGAGAGCCTCCTGAGCGCCTCATCGAGTTCATCCGTGACTTCATCCACCAAATGATGGTTCAGCGCTTCCGCGACGCTCAAAGTTCGGGTCGTCATGGTCATGGCGTAAGCTTGTTGAAATCCCACTCGCCGTATCAAGAAAGGCACCACGCAACACGGGAGAATACCCCACAACGCCTCCGATAGGCTGAAAACACTGCGCGAAGTCGCCAACACCAGGTCGCTCGCGGCCACCAATCCGACCCCGCCCGCCATCACTTTTCCGTCTACCACCGCGACGATCGTTTTCGGTGAAGACGCCAGACGTTTCAGAATAGCCATGTAGTCCGCCGCGGCCATCTGGCTCTCAGATTCACCCGCAATCTCAACGAAATCCATGCCGGTGCAAAATACGCCCGCTCCGCCCCGTAGTAGAATCATTCGACAGGTTGAAATGCGCTCGGCCTCGTCGAGAGCCGCGTTCAGTTCGCGCAGTAAAGTCGCGTTAATGCTATTGGCGCGCTCCGGTCGGTTAATCGTGATCGAGACGGTAAGCGCCGTCGATTCGACGAGCAAAGTTTCAAAGCTCATCGTCACCGCGCCTCCCCCACCATGCCGAACATTTATCAACTCCAGTCATATTCCCGATGGTAGTTACGCACCCCTTTCAACACCAACAAACCACGGCCCGCCAAGGTTTGGTCGTAGAGGTTTCGGTAAGGAGCTAAGTCCACTTCCTGATCCTTCACGCCGAATACCCAGTCCAACCCGGCATCAAGCAGCTGCTCGTACTCCGGCATGGAAAGTACATACCGATCTGCTAGGGCGGCGGAGAGTGCGGCTCCTTTAAAAGAGGTTCTCGCGCCGGGTCCTGCCACTCCGCTGTAAAATTCGCCGCAGCACCCCGAGCCGTACGAATAGACTCCAATGCGTCGTGGTTGGAAAAGATCGGCCCCGTCAATTAGTCCGCACAACGCGAGATACACCGTAGCAGAATAAATGTTACCGATCTCTGCGCAAAACCGCAGCGATGGCGTGACGCGTCGATCGAAGTCAGCCTCGGCCTCCGCCGGCGACGTGCCTCTCAATTTGCGAAGGAGCATTCGGTGCGCGCCTTTCACCATACCGGGAAATGGAGTGTGAAAGGCCAGATAATCAAAAGTCTCGAAGAAATCAGCTCCCTCCACTCTTCGCGCGTATTCCGCAAAACTGTGTTCCAAGCAATCGAGGTAAGCGATGAGCGATAAATCCGAATCACCGGTCTCGATGTCCGCCGCGGGGCGGCACGTATCCATTACCTCATACCCATGGTAACCATTGGCCCCAAAATCCAATTCGAAAACGTCCGGCTCGTCGCCCACGATCATCGCCACCGCACCCGCACCTTGGGAGGGCTCGACGTAGCTACCCCGAATAGTCGCCCGTCCAATATCGGTCCCTATCACCAGAGCCTTTGCCCCCAGGGAAGCCTGTGAGGCCACAAAACCGACTGCCATTTGTAGCGCCGCAGTCGCGCCGTAACAGGCCTGTTTAATTTCGAACAAGCGGCAGGTGCGCCCAAGCCCGAGATAGTGGTGCACGTAGGTCGTCATCGACTTGCCAAAATCAATGCCCGATTCCGTGCCCACGATTACCAATTCGATGCGTGCTCGGTCTTCCGCCGACATGGCCTCGATCAGAGGTTTGGCGGCATTGACCGCCAAAGTCACCGGATCCTCGCAAGGCAGGGCCACGGATTTTCGCACCAGCATGAGATTGTCAAACCTACGCATGTCCAGCTCCCGTACCTCAAATAGCATGCGGATGTCGAGCACGGCCCGCGCCCCGTAGAAATTGATCGATTCGATACCAATACGCATTTTTTTAAGGAGCCGAGATCACCAAGCTGCTATTAAAACCGCCGAAACCAAAGCTGTTCGACAGGGCCAGCCGAACCTCCGAACTTTCGGCATCAACGGCAACCAGAGAAAGTTGCGCATCGATGGGTTGGACGAGGTTCGGATTACCGTGGAGAAAACCCCCCTCGACCTGTAACAGGCAAGCCAATAGTTCCACCAAACCTGCACTACTCAAGCCATGACCCAGCAAAGCCTTCGTGGCATTGATTCGCGGCCTCCCCGGCCCTAGGCCAAAAACTTCCCGCAAGGCCTCGCATTCTGCGCGATCTCCAGCCGGTGATCCCGTTCCATGCGCGTTCACGTAGTCTATCTCTTGAGCCGAAACGCCCGCCGCGGCCAAGGCCGCTCTCATCGCTTGCACCTCGGCTGCTGCCACCGGTTCGGGGCCATGACGCGCATCCAGCAGTAACGACACTCCGAGAACACGCCCCCGCGCTGAAACGCTCCGCCTCCGGGCCGACTCGCCCGACTCAAGCACGACGGCGGCGGCCGCTTCACCCCACACGAATCCGTCGTGACCTTTGTCAAACGGCCGGGGTGCCGCCGACGCTTCTCCCGTCAAAGATGCGGCCCCTAATATGCCAAACGCTTCCAATTCAACTGGAGACAAGACCGAGGCCGCCCCTACTACCACACAACGCTCCACCACTCCCGCGCGCACCCAATGCCAAGCCTGAAACAAGGCCGCATTACCACTCGCTGAGGCAGCTCCGACGGTCATACCCGGCCCCCGCACTCCCAACATCTGGCTGAGACAGCCGACCTGATTGCTGTCCGAATAGGAAACAGCGAACTTGGGATTCACCCGGCGCTCGCTGGCAGCCAAAGCCCCAAGATTTTCTGCCATGTAATCCTGACTAAGATTGCTGCCGGCCACGATAATGCCCGTACCCGCGCCAAGGGCGGGATCCTCCGCATCAAGCCTCGCGTCGCGCCACGCCTCCACCGCCGCAACCGCACCGAGCCGGGTGGAACGGGTGGCATTGTGCAGCACTTTACGAGCACGCTTCCAGATCCCAGACACGGGCGTCTCAATCTCCTCCAACCAACGGACGTGATCAAAATCCTGCACGCGCGCCGCCACCCGCGGACCTCTTGCGGTGATGAGCTCCGGGGGCAGCACCTGAACGCCCCGCTGCCCTTCACGCAGGGCCAAACCCAACTCCGTCATTGAAGAAGCGATACTGCAGATCACCCCGCCACCCGTGCACACCACTTCGTGTTCTCTCGCTCGTTGCATCTTGATGATTCGCTCAACGAGAGCGGTCGCTGGTATGTCGTTTAAAAATCTCCACGAGGTCGGCGAGAGTACTGGCCCCATGTAACTCAACGGTGGGCACGTTCACCTGGAGTGCTTCACTCGCATACATGACCACTTCCACCCGGTCGATCGAGTTGGCACCGAGGTCGGTCATGTTGCTTTCCGGTACGATGTCATCGGGGTTAAGGTCGAAGACGACTTCCAACAAGTTGGCTTTGACGATTTCGAGGATACGTTGGGATTCCGGGTCCATTGGAACATTCATGTTTCGATAAGTGACCGATAGCGCTGCGACAAAACTGCCGCCGCCCCCGTCATTAATTGATCGGCGATCAGGTCCACGTGCCGGTTACGCCAGTCGGCCATCGCCGTTCCGCGTACCCATTGGTTAAAAGCTCCCAAGGCCGGACCTGAGTGGATTTGAAAATCAGTTTGTTCGGCGGGTTCTCCCGCTAGGGCCAGTCGTGACGTGTGGACAAAATACCAGCGAAAGATCAGCGCCATGCGATGCTTCGGATCGCGTTCGGCTCGAGCAATGACAGCGGGTGCTCGCTGCGCGTAAAACATTCGGGTCTCCTCCCACACCGCATCGAAGGAGCGTTTGAAATAACGCGTCTCAATCTGCTCCCGGGTTTTTGCATCGATCTGCTCAATCGAATCATACTGGCGATAGAGATCATACAGTTTCTTCGCGCGGCCCGGGAAAAGCAGTCCACGCTTAAATACCTGCACCTTGGCGCCCATTTCAAACATGTCGCCCGCCGGCACAATATCCATGTCCTGCGCCTCCGCCGCTTGCAGCATATCCTTCACTCGATCACTGGTCCCAGCTTCGACCGTGCATTGATTGACGGAACCCGTGAGCACAAAGTCGGCCCCCACTACAAACGATGCAGCCACCGCTTCCGGCGTCCCGAGTCCGCCGGCCGCGCCCACCCCAATCTTTCGCGCGTAGCCATGTTCCCGACTCAAGTCGTCTCGCAGCCTCAGAATGACTGGCAGTAACACATAAGCGACTCCACGATCCGTGTGTCCGCCCGAGTCTGATTCCACACAAATATCGTCCGCCACCGGCACCGTCGCCCCCCATTCCGCCTCCTCGGCGTTGATTAGTCCGCTCGCCAGTAGTGTCCGACGCAATACGTCTGGCACCGGACGTAAAAACTGCGCCGCTACTTCTGGGCGCGAGATCTTTGTCATAATCTGCCTCGGAGATCTTACCACACCGTCGGCATCGCGCGTCATCCCCCTCAATCGCAACCAGGCCAAATCCATCGAGATCTGGGTAAAGGCCGCCGCTTCGATGCGGGGCACGCGGCGTTCTAGTAATATCTCCGCAGTCGCGTGTTCGATCTCCGGATCGAAGGGTGCCGCCAGAAAATTGGCCCCATAAATTCCGGTTCCGCCCAACTGCTCCCCGATCCATTGCAAGTCTCGGTCTATCCGCTCGGGTTTGAGCCCACCCGTGCCTAAAAACCCCAACAACCTCGCTCGCCCAATGCGTACCACCAGCTCTTTTGAGGCAATCCCTTTGTACATCGCTCCCGCGACATAGGCGTATTTTATTCCATGACGCCGTCGAAAAGCATCGCAGCCTAGCCGCCCCGGGTCGATCGCACGTAACGTTGGGGAATCCGTATCAGCCAAGGGCATAAATCGATCAAAACTCACCGCAAATTGATGGTCGTGAAACAGTTCCCGAGTGCCAAGGCGGGTTTCTGCGGTAATGCCACTGCCAGAGCAAACTCCCTTAACCAATAGGCTTGGACGCCGTACTGTGCAAAGTGCCGGTAGCTGCCGCGCACGCCCGGTTCACCCGGTATCGACTCGACCTCCGCTATTTCGTAAAAAGAGCGCGGCGCCATCAGGCCGGTGCGCAATACCTTCGCCAATGCCTCCCGGATCGCCCAACTCACCGTCGGGCAGCGTTCCGCTGGCACCCCCGCCCGCGCCAAGGCAGACCATTCCTCCGTGGAGATCTCGCGTCGCAAAATTTCCGCATGGGCGGGATCATCGCATTCCAGATCCACCGCCATCGGATGACCTTCGTCTACCGCCAACGCCGCGGCCCAAGCACCGCTGTGGGTAATACTCACAAGTGGGTTACCCGCGTTCCCGTTACCGTCATTGCCGTCGCGCACCACAGGTTGTCCGAACACTCCCGCCGCGACATGCCAAGCCTTGGCAGGCACCTCCGGTTTCCACGCCCCAAGCGCTAGTTTTGCAGCGTACCGACCTCTCAAGAATTCATCCTGTCGTCTCGGCACACCCGCCGACTTCCATCGTTCGACCTCTACAGGATGTAGAAAAACTTCCCGCCTAGTGTTCAACTCTGCTGCCGGGGTTTGGGTCACGCAGAATCCCACGCATTCTCGTGAGTAACTCGATTTATTCTCTCCATTTCGACGCGACTCCAAAGTCCATCGCCAAGATTCCGGCAAGGTATCCACGACCCTAGCAATCATATTAGTTCGCATCACGGCAAGCCTTTGTATGTACCTATACCCGGAGCGGCACTTACCAAGGTTCGCTCGTGAACCACCCCTTCTTGAACCACCCATTTCACTGTTCATAAACACCCTCGGATGCGACGCCCGCCACCACTTTGCCAATTTCTAATCTGGATTTTTTTGATTGTCCTACCCTCCGTCGGTTGTCGCAAGATTAATAACCCGATGCCCAGTGACCTCGAAAGGTCCGGCTTTCTGATTAATTATAAAATTGCCAATCCCGAGTCCAAACTTGGCGAGATTGTCGCTCCGGTGACTAAACAATTTCCCCACACGCGTCTTTCCCTTCTATTACCACACGGTTCGATCCCATCACTCGTCTTTAAACATTATCAGGAGGCCTCTGGCGTCACGATTGATCCGACCTACTACGCTACCCATCAAGAATTCGATCAATTGCTCGTTGGTGGCACTCACCGGATCTCGCCATCGTGAATAATCTCATGATTGAGAGCCTTCGGGCCGCCGGGAGGCTCGGCGATTTAAACTTCCAAAACATCCCTAACCGCAAGGAAGTGGAAGATGAGTTTACTGCTCTCCCGTTTGATCCGAGTGCGAGTAGCTACGTTCCATTAACTTGGCGCACTGTGGGCATCGCCTACAATGTGGCGATTCTCGACGAAACTCCTCGCACTTGGAGCGACCTCTTCACCCCGATCTCCCCGGATCGATAAGAAGCCGTTGGCGTCATCGGATTATTGGATGATTCGCATCTCCTTTTCGCGGCGGCCTTGCTCGCCACCGGCGCTTCACCTTCGTCGAATTCCGAAACTCAAATCAAGGTCGCAGGTGATTTTCTCGTGACCAGCACTGAACAAACGAAATTCGAATTCGTACATCACCAAGCTGTTGCTGATCTACTTCAAAACCATCACCTTATCGTCTGCATGGCGCTATCTTCCGACATTGCCCGGGCCGTGCAGAGCAATCCAAACATCGGGTTCGTCGTTCCCGCCGACGGGACTTGGATATCTCTCGACTGCATCGTTGCCTTCGCTCCCAACGATGCCCACCAGAAGGAGATCGGCGAGGACTTCATCAACTTCCTTTTGTTGCCCTCCGGCGCCGCCGAAATCGCCAACTACTCCTTCAAAGCCAACACCGACCGTCGAGAGCGAGCGTTCCTCGAACCGGCCATCAAATTTGATCCCGCCTATCAATCCACCACTTACGGGTTGTCACCCTTGCGCATGAGCAACCAGGACCAGTTCCAACAGCAAATCTTCCACCAAATCCCGCCTGAAATCGCGACGGAACCCTCTTCCTCCGATTAAACAAATGAGTGCTGCTACGTTGCCCGACACCTCGCCCGCCGTTCGGTTGCCTCTACGATACTTTACGGGGCTGGATCCGACGGAATCGATTTTACCTCTGGTTGGTGGGCTTCCTCTTAACGGTACTATTTTTAGTTTTTCTAAGAGGCATGTTTTTCACGATTTCGGCCGGACATACTGGGGTGATTTTTACCGATTCGGTGGCGGAACCGAAACAAATTTGTCCGCGATGAGGGACTCCAATTCAGTTTCCCGTGGCATTACCCTACTCTCTACGACGTGCGGATACAGGAGCATGCGCATGCGTTCAATATCATTAGCAAAGACGGACTGACCATAGAGGTAGTGCTTTCGATCCGCTTCCACCCAAAGGTCGAGTTGCTAGGCGTGTTGCACCAAGAAGTGGGTCCCGACTATCTCAATCTTATTGTCATTCCTGAAGTGCAGGCCCTCGCCCGGTCCACGTTCGGAGCCTACACGCCCGAGGAAATGTACCCCACCAAACGCACGCTCATTGAAGAAACATTGAGCCGGGCCACCAGTCAGGTCAGCGAACGTTACGTCGTTCTGGACGATCTACTCGTCAAGGAGATCAAACTCCCTCCACTCATAAAAACCTCGATCGAGAAAAAACGGGTCGAACAGCAAAATGCTCTCGCCATGTCATTTCGCATCCAACGCGAGGAACAGGAAGTGGTTCGAAAGATTATTGAGGCCGGTGGCACCGCAAAGGCTAATGCGCTCCTACACCCCACGCTCAATGAGGATCTCCTTCGCTACCGGGGTATCGACGCCACGCTGCAGCTGGCCTCCTCGAACAACGCGAAGGTCATCGTGATCGGAAATAACGACGGCCTTCCTCTGATCCTCGATCCGTCCAAGATTACGCCTGACTCACCTTCAACCAAAACCACGCCATCTACCACGTCGCTGGTCGAACCGAAGCCGCCCGAATCCGACCCCTCGGGAACCGCTGACAAAACTCCTTCCCCTGCTCCGGCCCCCTCGGGAGTCGCTGGCATCTCCATCGCCCCGTGACCCGCCGCCATCTTACCGACCTTTCACCCGGATCTTAGACCGATGGAGTTTATTAATTTTCTCAAAAAGGAGTCAAACGAGCTCGACCGTCGCCTCCTCCTTTCCGGTGCCGCTACCGGTGTCATCAACACTTTGTTGATATTCATACTGTCGACCGCCGCTGACCGTATTTCGGGAGATCAAACCGCCTACCGCGAACTTTTCATGGTGATCGTTTGTCTCGCCGGAGTTGGGACCAGCAAAGGATACCTTCTCCGTCGGAGTACCAACATGGTGGAGGAAATCGTACTCAACATTCGCCTACGCGTGGCGGAGAAAATCCGTCACACCGACTGACGCGCTTTCGAAACGATGGACCGGGCCGTACTCTATAACGCCATCTCCTCACACACCATGGCGATCTCACGCGCCTCAAGCATCGTCGTGAGTTCAGCCACCTCTAGCGTGCTCATTGTCTGCGCGTTCCTGGTTATTTTTCTTCAATCAACCGCCGCCTTGCTCATCCTCCTGTCGGCCCTCGCCTTCGTTCTCATGACCCTGTTTAGTCAACGGCAGCGCTTGGTTGCCGCGATGACTGCCGTGACCACGCAGGACAACGTATTTGTGGCCCGATTTTCCGACCTGCTCGATGGATTCAAGGAGCTCAAAATGGACGTCGCTAAAAATCGAGAATTCTTCGACCCCGATCTTCCCCCCCCTCCGCGCATCACGCCCGCGACCTTCGCGTCGCGGGAGGCCAAATCGGCAATCGCTCCGTGCTCCTTGCCGCAGTTGTCTTCCTTCGCCCTGTATTCGCCGAAGCTGACACCGCAAAACTCGTTTTCATCAGCTCGCTCATCATGTTCCTGATTGGTCCCATCAGCGAAGTAGCTTTCTCGTTTTCGACGGTTTCCGAAGTGAACACTTCGATCTCCTAAATTTATCGAATAGAAGGTGAACTCGACTCCGCCTTTGATCGAGCTGAGGACCCCAACGCTCCACCACCGCAGCCCGTAGAGCACTTCAGGGCTATCACTTGCGAGGAGATGAGTTTCGCCTACTACAACGATAAAGGAAAGGCCGTCTTCTTTCTCGATCCCTTCGAGTTCTCGCTCACGAGCGGGAAACTTCTCTGCATCACCGGCGGCAACGGTAGCGGTAAGTCAACCTTCCTTAAGGTACTGGCCGGACTCTATCCGCCCGAGGCGGGGACCATTCTGCTGGACGGCAGTCCCGTCACTGCGACCAACCGCCAAAGCTACCGTTCTCTATTTAGGCCCATCTTTACCGATTTCCACCTCTTCGACACGCTCTATGGTTTCGACGATATCGATGAGGCACTTCTCACTCATTGGCTCCACCGTACCGATCTTTGGCACAAGACCGGAGTCGAGGAACGCAAGCTTACCGAGCGCAACCTTTCGAGAGGCCAACGCAAGCGCCTGGCCCTCGTGCTCGCTCTGATGGAGGACAAACCCATCCTCCTGCTTGATGAATGGGCCGCCGAACAAGACCCTCAGTTTCGCCGCATTTTTTACCGCGAGATCCTGTCCGAATTGAGAGCGGAGGGCAAAACCATCATCGCGGTAAGTCACGACGACGAACACTATGACGTCGCTGACCGCACCTTGAAGATGCACTACGGGAAGTTCGTTCCCTTTGCCTAAGCATTCCGAACGGCCTGTCATGATCCCTCAGATCATTCACCAAATCTGGGTGGGCACGAAACCTCTGCCGAAGAAATTCGCCATCTGGGGCGAATCCTTCCGCCACCACCTGCCCGACTGGCCGTACCACGTGTGGGGCGACGAACAGCTCGAGGCCCTAGCCTCCGAGCATTTCCCCCGTCACCTCGATCTGTTTCGGCGTATGACGGTGATGTCACAAAAGGCAGACCTGGCCGCTACATGATCTTGGCGATTCACGGAGGACTTTATGTCGACACCAATTGCGAATGTCGGCGGCCTTTCGATTTCATACAGGAAAGCGACGACCTCATCGTCGCTCCCGAACTCCAGACCTCCTCGGCGCAGATACGGGAACTCTATAATACGCCACGCAGCGAACTCTTCTGCGTTTGGGCGTTACTCAGTCGGCCCGGTCATCCTCTTTGGTTCGAACTGATAGACGAAGTGGTGGCCCGTCTGGGTCGCACCCTCTCAGAAAACCGAATTGTCAATTTGATCGACCAGAGCGGCCCTGGAGCATTTACCGACGTATTTAGGCGCTATCTCGACCGTGGCGGTCGTGCCCACCTGGTCCCCGGCCCAACATTTGGCTGTGCCAATGGCTCCTCCCTATTTCAGTTCGCCCGCAGTTTCATGTTCCCCGAATTGTTCCGCGATGTGTACGTGCGCCACCGGTCACAAGCAAGTTGGGTTGATCCCAAGATGAAGCGCCAGTGGTTCCTTCGCAGCCTCTTTTTTATCGGTCCCCCCCAAACGAAGCCGACCGAAAAGTCGTAAGAAGTCCGCTTCGACTCAACTCGTCAATCCGAGCAAGCGGGTTGCATAGTCAGATGAAAATAACCCTTCGGGGTCGTGAGATTTTCGTAGTCTTCGAAAATCATCCAAGCGCGGCAGATTCAGCTCCACCTTGTCCGGGCCGGGCAAAATCTTGCCGAAGTGATAACGGGGCCCAAAAGGCGCCAACACCTCGTGCCCCACCCCGGTCCTGTCCTGATACGAAGTGCCCAATAGTTTGCGCACTAGGGCCACATTTACCGATCTGCCGCCCATTGCAGCCGCGCGTAACATTAGTCGAAACACGGTCGATACCCACCGTCGCCTGGCCTGGGTTACTTTCGTTATCGGCTGGGTCGGCTTCTCCGATTCTGATGCCGCAACTCGCGTCATTCGCATGATTTCCACCAGTCCCACCTGGGGAAACCACCGTGCATCGACGAAATCTGCGGATTCCTGCATCCTGATAAAATCCTGCACAAACTCCGTGAATGACACGATGCTCGACTCCGCGCGCAGATAAAACAACGGCACTGCCTCCAAAGTAATCTCGGTCACAATTCCCCATAATCTGAGCGCCGCGACCACTCCACCGAACCCCTCATCGCCTCGACGACTCAACGCCGCTTCACCGGCTGCGTTTACCCATCTAATCTGTGTCACCACATCAGCGAGAGTACCGGTGCGGATCGAACCACCATGAGTCGCCGTCGCGATCGCTCCCGCCAAGGACTGTTCCGCGTAAGACCCCAGGTTGGGCAAGGCCAATCCCCGT
>JAGGDC010000004.1 GCA_020809425.1 Candidatus Synoicihabitans palmerolidicus
CTCTGCTTGAATCCTCGGGGTCGGCCCGGCAGTTGGCGAAAGCCGAATCGGAGCTCTCTCCTTCACGGCGGCCGCCTTGGGTATTTCGTTCGCCTTCACCTGCCCCATGCTCCCCGCCCGATCATACCAATAAGGATCAGTCGCAAACGGATAAGTCGGGAGATGCACACGCACAGGCTGAAATTTTTCAAAAATACTCCTCCAATCTACCACTCCTCCTCGCACCCAACTTTCGCCCCATTGGCCCGTCAACCCGCTATCGGACCGGTCTAAGTTTGCTGCTCTTCCTTTAAATATCGTCGGTCCGTCCGTTGCCTTAGACTCCCCGGTCAAAATCGCCAAACCCGAGATCAGATCACCGCTATCCCGTGCCCAAAATGCCGCGCGCTCACCCATCGCCGAGCGCCCCACCGCCAAAGTAAATCCGATGTCGACCAAGACAGACTGCCGCCCCTCACTACGCGCCCAAATCAAAAGGTCAACTGCTCTTTGGCTCAGCGCCCGTTCCGTGCGCGCCGAGAGGACGATCCAAGCGCCCTCGGGTGATTCTGTACTCGACCGGGAAGATTTCACCGGCGCCTCTTCGACCAAACAGTGAGCGTTGGTACCGGTGAGACCGATGCCGGTAACGACGGCTCGCCGCGGGCGGCCTGCAACAGCCGACCAAGGAAATATTTCTTTACCAATCACAAAGGGCCAAGTCCCCTCGTCGATGTCAGGATTGAGCTTCTCGAAATTTACTTGAGGCGCAAATTGCTCTCGTTGAAGTGCTCCCAACACTTTGATTAAACTCCCCATACCCGCCGCACTAAAGGCATGGCCGAGGTTGGCTTTAATCGACCCAAGTCGGCATTTAGCGCCGGCCGAGGCATGGCCGCCAAATACCGCGGCAAGAGCAGCTGCCTCAACTGGATCCCCTTTGGGGGTTCCGGTTCCGTGAGCCTCGACGTAATCCACCTCGGCAGGCTTGACCTCCCCTTTTGCCAGCACCTCCGTCATGAGTTCCTGTTGCGCCGCCGCATTCGGTAAAGTGATGCCCGGAGTGCGTCCGTCTTGATTGCTCCCGGTCGAACGAATCACTCCGTAGATGGCGTCACCGTCATTCACCGCGTCCTCGAGCCGTTTGAGAACCATCGCCGCCACCGCTTCCCCTGGCAAAGTGCCCTTGGCCCCAGCGTCAAATGGTCGACATTCACCCGCGGCACTTAAAATCCCCGCCCCCTTCAATACTCGCACGCATTTCTCAGTGAGAAAAAGGTTCACTCCACCGACCAGAGCCAACTCAATTTCTCCGGCTCGCAATGCCGTACAAGCCATGTCCAACGCGACCAAGGAACTTGAGGAGGCCGTGTCCACGGACAGCGCCGGCCCACGCAAATTTAAAAAATGCGCCACTCTACCTGCCACAAAACAGCTGAAATTAGTCACCTCGTGGGCTTTGGGAGACCCGCCATGCGCATGCGTTAGCAAGTCATGATACTCGCCCAACATGGTGCCCACAAATACTCCGCCACGCTTTCCAGCCAGATCCTCTGCCGCGTAACCCGCATCCTCCACTGCCCGCCAAGCTTCCTGCAAGAAGAGCCGTTGTTGCGGATCCATTACCATCGCTTCGGCCGGAGAAATTCCGAAAAACTCCGGGTCGAAACCTTCCACATCCTGCAAAAAACCACCGACTATGCCGAGTTCAGAAGCAATCTCCGGCAGTCGACCCAAATTCCAATAGCGATCACGTGCCGACGGCCTCGGCCCGACCGCACATCGACATTCAAAAAGGTTATGCCAAAGTTCCCGGGCCGAATCAGCCGAGGGGAACCGCCCGGATAGCCCTACTACGGCAACCGTGGTCATAATATTCGCGGATCTCGTGGGAAATGAGGGTCATCGCCTTTTCGGTCGCGGTGCTCCCCCGATCAACGTCAACAGACCGATCAGTGGAGTCACCAACAATGAAAAGATAAAATAACCAGAAAAACCAAACACACGATTGCGTCCAGCGATGCCCATTAAAAGACACAACAAAACGTAGCTGAAAATCAGCGTTGCCGTAACCATCGGGACTTTTATTCGACCGTTGTTCGATCAAGCAGAAGTCGGAACCGCTTCAGTCGCACCTACGCACCTACCTTGTACTGATCGGTGAAGAAGCTGCGAACATTCAAAACTTTCCGGTCGAGCAATGTGCCTCCCTCTTCGAAATGCTTCACAAAGACCCGTCCGATAGCATACGTGACACCACCAGCTACCGCCGGGACCGCAATCCAAGCACCAACCGTTGCGCCCACCCAGGGGATAAACTTGAACAGCGATCCAACCACCCCTGCCGTAATCGCTCGCGCACTAAGAGTTCCTACGAGAGCAACAACGAGATTACGGGCGAGATGCCGCTGAAATTTAACTTCGTAAAGGGTTGAAAGTTGCTTGATCATGAGCACCTGGAACGTAACCACACCCACCAAATCAACGAAGGGTACAGGGACTATGCCCGAGCCACCTGCACAATACATATTCTTCTTAACTATGGCATAGGCAGAGGCGATTCGATCCTCGTCCGAGGTGACAGGGATAGCTTGTTTGGCGGCATCGCCACGAGTTGCTTTCGGCATGATATTTTCCTTTCTAACGGGTCTGAACGATGAGTCGAATAATAGAGACCTAATAGACATGCATGAACATGGGCAAGAAATACTTGAGCCTATGTTTTTCAATGAGTCGCCTCACTAATATCGAGTGGATTAAGTAAGCGTAATAATTAAAATCGGGACAATGGGACGCCCCACCAACACCACCAACACCAATCAGCATGCGCCCGGAAGAACGCGACCAGCTTGAAGAGATGATTCGGCAGCCAAAAGCGCAGGCGCGATATGTGGAGAGAGCTCGTATCGTGCTCTGGGCGGCGGAAGGGCAACGTAACAAGCAGATTGCGCAGCGGCTCGGGACGCGGGAGGCGCGGGTGAGCCGGTGGCGCACGCGCTTCGAGCGGGAAGGACTGGAGGGGTTGCACGACGCGCCCCGATTGGGCCGCCCGCCGCGCAAAGAGGGCGAGGACTTACAAGCCCGGGTGCTGGCCCCACTTGACGAACCCCGAACCCGCGCCGGAAGGATTTGCCCGCTGGAACGGAGAGTTGTTGGCCCGTGCGCTTGGCAATGCTTCAGCCGATCAGGTTTGGTCCGTGCTGCGCCATTTGGGCATCAGCCTGGAGCGCCGTCGCAGTTGGTGCGTTTCGACCGATCCGCAGTTTTCCGCCAAGGCCGTCGATGTCGTGGGACTGTACCTGGCCCCCCCCGTGCCATGCGGTGGTGCTCACTGTCGACGCAAAGCCCGGCATGCAAGCCCTGGTGCCGTCCCAGGGATACTTGCGCCTGCCCAATGCGCGGGCAATGACCGGATTCGCTCGCGACTTCAAACGTCACGACTTCAACACTTTACTCGCGGCCTTCGAGACAGCGACCGGACGAGTTATGGGCGGACATTTTCGCCGCAAGCGGCGGGACGAATTTGTCGACTTCTTGGATCGGCTGGTTGTGGCCTACCCCGCGCCAACCCTCCACCTGATCCTCGACCACCTGAACACCCGACTGCCCGGACCACAGCACCCGTGGCGCCGACGCCATCCTCAGATCCATTTTTACTTCACCCCGACCCACTCCTTCTTGGCTCAATCAGATTGCAGTGTGGCTCTCCATCCTCACCCCCCAAGCCCTGCCCAGCGCGAGTTTCACCAGCGCCGACCAACTCACCAAAGCCATCGACTCCTTCATCGCCGCCTACAACGACCGCGCCGTTCCCTTCCGTTCCCTTCCGTTGGACCAAGGTTCGCGTCGAACCAAAAACCACCAACAAGTAATTACGCTAACTTAATTAACTAGATACCAACTACGCCGATACGCCGATATTCATCACGACACCGTCCGTCTATCCCACGCCAGTGAACACCCATTGCCCCTGTATAAGGATTCCGTCATGGTTGCAAATTTACCCCCCGAATGGCGCAGGCAGTTACGAACTTTGAGGTGGACCCCGTCGGTTGGACAGGTCGGGCGGATTTATAGTTATGGTTTCTGGTTTTTCTGACCAAGCATAAAAGATAATGGAGGGGAGCAGGGGAGGAAGCGTGGCTTCCTCCCCGCTCGGATAGCCGCCGTCAGGCGGCGGCTTGGTCGAGTTGTGCGTGGTAGACCTCGGATGGTGTTTGGCGGCCGTGGGCGGAGTGCGGTCGTCGGTCGTTGTAGAACAGCAAGTAGGTCTCCAAGTTGGCATGGGCCTCGACCATCGTCTCATAGCGTTTCAGATAGACTTTCTCGTATTTGACGCTGCGCCACAGGCGTTCGACCAAGACATTGTCCAAGCACCGTCCTTTGCCGTCCATCGACAGTCGCACGCCGGCGGCCAACAATGGCTGGGTGAACTCGGCGCTGGTAAACTGGCAGCCTTGGTCGGTGTTGAAAATCTCCGGCTTGCCGTAAATCGCCTTCGCGCGCTGCACCGCACGCAAAACGACGCATCGAGCGTGTTGGACAGTGCCCATGCGAGCACCATCCGCGAGTGCCAGTCGATCACCGCACACAGGTAAACGAAGCCACCGCACGCCGGGATGTAGGTGATATCTGTTGCCCACCCTTGATTCGACCTTTCAACCTTCAGCGTTCGCAGCAGATACGGGTAGATCTGAGGAGAGGCCGCTTTCTTCGACAGACTCGGTTTTGGATAGATCGCCGTGAGTCCCATTAATCCCATTAATCGCATCAATCGTCGCACCCGTTTACGGTTCACCACGTGTCCTTCGCGTTGCAACCAACGGGTCATTTGGCGGCTACCAAAGAACGGTGACTCGAGGTAGATCTCGTCGATCTGTTTCATCAACGCCAGGTCCGCTTCCTTCGGTGGCTTCGGGTGGTGGTAGTAGGTTGAGCGTGGCAGCTCCAACAGTTCGCACTGCCGGGCCACACTCAGCTTCGGATGCTCGGTTTCGATCATGCTGCGGCGCTCCTTACTCTCCAAATGGGCCAACTTTTTTTTGAGCCCCTCGAGCTCCATCTGCAGCTGCCCGATCCGCGCATACAGTTCCTTTTCTTTCTTTGCGATTCCGCTCGATCTCGTCGCGCACCTGCGCCGAGGGCTTCGCGAAGACCTCCGGCAACCGCTCGGACACCTCCTTCTTCCACTGACTCACTTGCACCGGATGCACCTCGTGACGCTGCGCGATTACGTGGATCGGCTCGATTCCCTTGAGGGCTTCGAGCCCTACTTTCGCTGTGAACTCGACACTGAAGGCACGTCGTTGCTTCGACATATTGGACTCCTTTGGGATTTAATCATCCCTCCTGTCCAACTTCATGGGTCCACCTCACTTGCCATTTTGCGGGCCGTGATTTCACAACTTACTTACACTACAAGCTACCCCGACAAATCACGAGAGGGGCACGCCGTACCCATAAAACAAGAAAAGAAGATAATTTGTGAAAAAATTGAGCCGGCGCCTACTCCCTTCAATTACTTCCTCACAAGTCTTCATTGACCAAAGGCCCATGGGAAAATAATTTTCTTCCTCACCGAATCATCACGCGAACCCTACGGAAGGTGTAGTAAACTGTGACTAGTCATTTAACAGGTCCCATACCCCACTATTATTACTATTTATTCACCCCCAAAGGGGTGTAGGGAAATAGACCGGGCCAGCGGGAGGGAGAAAGGGTGCTCGGCCCAGGCGACCGAGGTAGAACCTTTCGATTGGCCAACGTTGGCGATAAGTCTCGGCGAGTACCGTGGCCGGCGCATCCCACAGATTAGTCCAACATGCCATGCGTCGTTGGTGCTCTTGATCGTAGAGGCTGACCCCACTTGGAGCTTCCCCTGCCCGCTCAATCGCGACAGTGATTTCTTCGACCCATGAAGCGCTTCCCTGCCATTCTGGCCGTTTCGCTGGTCGCCAACCTGCTGCTGGCCGCCGCTTGGTTATCCGCCCCTCGTCCCACCCCATCCGCTCCACCCGCCCCGGCCACACCGTCGGTCGCGTCACCCCGCGTGTCCCCGGTCGCTCCCGTCCCGGAGTCGGCGAGCAATCCGGTGCTCGCGTGGTCCGACTGGCTCACCACCCAAGCCTCCGGTCGCTCCACCGCCGAGATCGTGGCCGGTCTGCGGGCCGCCGGTTGTCCGCTGCCCATGCGGCGCGCCATCGTCGCCGATCTGGTGGATCAGGAGTTTGCTGAACGCCGAGCCGCCATCCGCGCCTCCCACCCGCCACGGCGATACTGGGAACTCGGATTCCGCAAAGATGCCGTTCCGATGAACGCTCGCCACGACTTGGTCATCCTGGATATCGAAGCGCATGCGCGTCGCCGTGCACTCCTCGGAGAGATGCGCAGCTCCCGCTCCCTCCAAAACCGTCTGCGCGATTTTGCCCCCACCGAATCCGAATATCGCACGCTTTACCCCTTGTTTACCGCCGCTGCCAAGGCCTCGCGTGAATATTAGGCCACCACCACGGCGACTCGCTTCATTCGGCGCGCCGGCGGAAGCCGCTCCCGTCATGGCCCGCTTGCAGATCGACACACAGGCCGCCGTGCGCGACCTCGCCCACAACCCGCAACTCGACGAGGTCGGCCGCGCCCGCGCGCTTGCCGCACTCCAGCAAAACGCACGTGAGCGCCTGGCCTCAACGCTGACCCCCGAACAGCTCGAACGCTACGAACGCGCCTTGGGCCTTTGGATCCCGCGTCTCACCACCCCGCCGCCGCTCCCCCGCAACTGAAGCCCCGCCTCGCCTCGATGAAACCGTTTCGCCTCCTGCTTATCCAGTCGCTGCTCGGCAATGTGTGGCTCGCCGCCCGGGTAAGCACTCACGTTCGCGCCCAACCCGAAACGCCCGCCCCCAACCTCGCCGTCGAACGCATTGAAACGACTCCCCTCGCCGCACCCGCCCCAGTGCCGGAACGCACCTTCCGCGCAACTGCTCAGGATCTCCGCGCGGCCGGATTGAGCCCCGCTTTGGTGGAGCGCATCCTCACCCAGATGCTCAACGAATCCGAACCGGTTGAGAAACGCGATTATTGGCAAACATCCCCGCGCATCCCTACGAGCGATCGCCTGCGACGCGAAACCGAGCGCGAACAGGCGCCGCGTGACGCGCTCGGCGACGACCATCGCTTCGGCGCCAAACGTATCGCCTCACTCCGCAAGGCTTACGGCGACTACACCCCGGAACAGCTTGACCAGATCGACGCGCTACTCCGCGACTACAAAAAGATCGGCGTCAAAGTCCGGGCGGAGCCAACCGATGCCATGGCGCGCCGGGAAATGAATGCTTTGCTCACCACGGAGCTGGAGACCGATCTGCTCAATCTACTCGGCCCCGAGGGCTTCTTCGACTATCAGGTCCGCAACAGCCCTAACTCTCCTATCCTGCGCCACGTCATGGGTGCCTTCAGTCCCACCGAGTCGGAGTTTCGCGACGTGTTCAGGCTCTACACTGCCGCTAACCGGTTATGGCCGGAACTCGCTCCCGTCCGACACTGCGTTCCGGGATTTCATTGCCGATCCCGCCAACCAATCGGCCCTCGTCGCAACCTTGGGTGACGAACGCGCCTGGGAACTCGAATTGGTCTCCGACCCCAAACTGGCCGCCGAAGCCCGCTTTCTCAGCGCCCTCGATCTCCCTTCCTCGTCCTTGGTTGCGCTTCAGGGCTACTCCGCGCTCGCCAGGAGAGCGCGCTCGCGGCGCTCGCGCCTGCGGCCGAGGGCACGCCCTCACCGGAAAGTCTCGAGACCGCCCGCCTCACCCTCACCCAAATCGCCGCCGACCTCGACTCCTTGCTGACTCCGGAAATTGCGGCCCGCTATCGCGAGACGCACGGCTATTGACTGAAGATACCGGAGCCGGTCGAAATACCGCTGCCCCCGAATTAGGGGAGTCTTTCGAAAGAAAGGAGGTGCCCACGGGCGCCACTCTTCCTCACTCGACGTGGTTTCAAAACGAAAGCAACGCAGGGTAAAAACAAAGGCACCAAAGCCCCTCCGCCGCGGCTCCACGGAGTCAGGACCTTCAACAGCAGGCTGATGGGCTTCCCGTCCCTTCGTTCCCTGCTGTAAAAACAGAACCACATCCGACATAGCCCAGTCCGGCGCACGGTCGTCGACAAGCGACGCCCCCTACCTCCTGCTTCCGTGTAGTCCGTGGTCCAAACCCAGCAGGCTGACGGCTCCGCTCTCCTCTGTTCCCTCCTGTAAAACAAAACCACATCCGACCTCGCCGAGTCCGGCGCGCGGCCGTCGACAAGCGACGCCCCTTTTACATCCTGCTTCCGTGTGGTCCGTGGGCCAAATCCCGCAAACTGACGGCTCCGTTCTCCTCTGTTCCCTCCTGTAAAACCCAATCCCTACCCGCTGACGGCCTTCGTTCCCTTGTGAGGAGATCCGAGAGGATCATGTCGTTACTTTGTCACAATACTTGTGCAAAGGAGCTGGGCGGTTCATGGACAATACGGACCGCTACCAGAGGAGCTGTCGACGAATTGAAACCACCCTCAGGGTATGGAAATCGTATCAAGGAATACGCCCAATGCGCCGTCAGGAGGCATGGAAATGCCGAAATGAGTATGACGCTGAGTTGCAACGTTATCACGACATGACCCCGCTCAGACTTTCGCTGGTCAGCGCCGGGCCGGTCGCACTGACTTCCCGCGACCTCTCCGACAGGGACGCTGCACTGCTGGTCGACCGATGCTGGGAGGCGCTGACTGCCCTACTCGCCGAATTACATCGCCGGTTGATGCGCAGTCTACACATTGCAGTGCTCCATTCCCGATTATCGAGCGACCAGCTCAAGATTGATCCACGTTTCAATGCTTTCCACAAGCGATTGATTCAACTGATTACGAGCCCGTTATCTCAAGCGAGCCATGCGGAAGTTCTACGACTCGCCGAACAGCTGATGCGGGACGAATATAGCGATCGCCATCAGCTGGCGGGCACCTTGATGGCCTGCTTGGGAACGGTTCCGCCGCCCCAAGCCATGCCAACATTTTCAGGCGATTTCGCTGACGAAGTATGTCTGTGTGCGGATCTCGCCCGGGGATGCGCCCCCTTTGCGGACGTGACCTATAACACGCCCGTGTAGGCAACGACGAGCAGGTAGCAATCGCAACAGGCATCGCCCCGATGCTGTGAATGGGGTGCTCGAAAAGTGCCGGCAACTCGATTGGGAAATGACCCTCCTCGAAAATTTGGCTCCGCTTACCAATCGATAGGGCCCCAGGCATGCCCATGAGTCCTTTCGCTCGCCGAAGATGAGAACGTATCAGGATAAAAGCCTTCCTTGCTCTTGGCTGCAGCGGTTGGCGGAATACGCTCAACGTATGGTGCCGAACTGTCGGGCAATGGTATTCGATTCGTTGCCGAATCGCCGGAGCATTTTGGAGGCATCTAAAAACAAGCAACCGCGCCACGTGCGGGGTTGTTTGAAAAGTGGAAAATTCTCCCCCCCTCCTCGAATTCTCCCCCCCTCCCCGTTGCCTCTCGAATGGGTCGACGAAAGTCGCAATTGAACTCCTACCTTTGATCGAAGATGCAACCGCTAGTTGGATCAATCTCCGTTGGGGCCTTCCGCTCACGGAAAACTCCATGGCGCATTTCGCGCTCGACCTGAATCGTTTGGTGGCCCTCCACCGCGACCCGAATGCGATATTCGTGCGGGACCACATCGCTGATTCCCGCGTCGGCGCGGACTGGGAGGTAACGAATCGCTAGCGACGCCAGAAGACCCATTCTGAGCCTTGAACCGGCACGAGCGTGTGTAGAAGCAACGGGGACAAGTCCGTTCCGAAGCACAGTGCGAGCAGGCACTGGAGCGGCGACGTCGGTATCGAACTACTCGGCGGGTTCACGCCCATGCGATGCGCATCGCTGCGGCTATCGCCAGAAATTATCGAAAAATAACTCGTTCTCATTCACCGATTCCTGCTTTTTTATCTAGTTCATGGATACTGCGCCCCACCACGTATTCTTCTCTTATTCTCGTGAGGATAACAAACACCCCGTTGACGACGAAGGACACGGCTGGGTTACCGCACTCTATCACGATCTCAAGGAGCGCCATCGCCGCTATTCTGGACGGGAGCTGAATATCTTTTTTGACCAAGAGTCGCTTGAGCTCGGCAAAGACTGGCGGCGCGCACTCGGAGCGGGCATCCGGGAGTCAAATCTCTTCCTCGCTTTCCTGTCGCCTAACTACCTCACGGGTGACAACTGCATTTGGGAGTGGGAATAGTATCTCTTGCGCGAGCATTCGTCGGCGCGAGGTGACGACGGCTTGGTGCCGATCTATTTCGTTGCTCCCCGCGAGATGCGCCCGGCCGAAGGCCAGCGCATCGCGGCTTGGCTCGATGCCATGCACGTGAAGTTTCCGTGGTTCAATCCTCGTGCCACCGATATCGTGGTCGAAGACGAGCAACGTTACCGGGACTTCGCGGCCGACATCCACCGCCGTAACCGCACGGAGATCCTGGAACTCCAACCTTGGGCCGAAGAAGGGCCCAAGGTGCTCAAGCAAATCGATGCGGCCGCGCGTAGTGCTGCACTCAAGGTCCAGTCGCGCGACTGGACCGAAGACGAGCGTCCTCTTTCGGAGCGTCTCGACTCCATCGACCGCTACATTTCCCACTGCCTCGCACCCGCTGATCTCGCTCCGGGCAACCTCAATCGTAGCCAAAGCACCTTCGTCGGTCGCCACGCTCAGTTAGGCCAACTGCACACCATCATTCGAAAAGGTGGAGCGCAGGTTGGAGGCCGCGGAAGTGGCGGGCGAGGGATGATCGCCGCTTCCCACGGTTTGGGTGGTCTGGGCAAGTCAGCCTTGGCTCGGCAATATGCGCATGCATATGCGGAGTATTTTGCGGCGGGCGGCACTTGGGAGCTACGATGTGCCGGCGAGACCAAGATCGGGCAGGTGCTACTCCAGTTGCTGGATAACCCAGATGGCGTTAAGACTGTTGAAAGGGAAGTGGACCTATCCCTCGAGCTGCACGAGGCTCAGAGAGCCAACAGTAGTTTAGCGGCCAAGGCGGTCGTGGCGCATCTTCGCGAACTTACGATGCGTCGCTGCGATATCGTGAGAGAACGTCTCGCCCGGCACTCTGAGCGCCACAGTGGCGATAGTAATTTTGCGACCCTCGATCAGCCGCGCCTGTTACTTATCCTAGACAACGTGGATCAGCCTGAGCTGCTGTCCAAATCACAGGTCAAATTATTGTCTGCTGAGGACTGGCTGGAAATCATCGTGACCAGCCGCCTCCATCCCGGAAAGTTTGGTGAGGATGCTCGCACTTTCCACAGCGTCGAAGTTGATGGGCTGCCCGAGAGCGACGCGTTGCAGCTGCTTCGCGAGTTGCAACCCGAGCAACGTTTCCCGGAAGGTGAAGAAAACGAGCAGGCCGCCCTTGAGATTGTGCGCTTGCTGGGCGGCTACACGTTGGCGATCGAATTGGTAGGCGCCTACATGAAAACCAAACCGCGAACCTTTCCTCCGACTCGAATGCTGGAGCAATTGCGCACCGACGGAGTAGCGCTGAAGGTGGACGCCTATGCCGCCGATCCGGACGTGAAGAATAAGATCGAAGACGAAGACTACCGGGGCCGCACGATCGGGTCTCTGGTCGCGTCGAGCATGGCCTAGGTAAGCCAACCGGCTCGGACTGCGCTTCATTTTGCTAGTTTTCTCATGCCGGACTCGATCCCGGTGGAATGGATACGCACCCTCACGGCGCAGGCGCATCCGGATGCCGGCTTGACGGAGGACGAAGGAGCATGGGCGGAGTTATGGAACGAATTGCACGATCTTCGGTTATGGCATCCAGTGGAAAACCCAGAGTGCGATAAGCAAGGTCTCGCCGTGTGGCCCCAGCTCGTTCGCATTCACCGCATTGTTGGCGAACACGTAAGATCTGCTGCCGGCCCTGAGCGATGGTCGGAAATTGAGGTATTTCTTGATCAGCTTACGACCGAGTTTGAACAGCGGGAAGGAAACGAAAACGCCGACCATCTGAGGAGGCAGCATCCTTGGCTGCTGGAACAGTTCGAATAGCTTTTAGCTCCTCAATCCCTTAAGGGGATAGTTATTTCGCCAGTGCTCCTACGATCGGTGAATGTTTCGGTGGAGTATGAAGGGGACCACGGTTCACCAAACCCTTCGACACGACCGAGCTACGCATCCGGCTTCGCACCATCACACGCATAAATCGTTTTCGCGCCCTCTACGAAGAACGCGCCCGTTTTGAACAAGCAGTTTTGAACAAGCAATCAATCACGCGCCCGATGGGCTGGTTGTTACTGATGAAGACGGCGTCATCACCTTAGTGAATTCGGCCGCTCGTGCCTTACTCAGCCCAGACGCTCCACTCAATGGACGTTTCTTTGACCTACTCTCCCCACAAGACGCATCCCTCCTCAAAGCAACGCGTACCCCTCGGGTCGGCACCGCCGTTTCTCCCCTCACGACGGAACTCGTCTTCGAGAAACGTATTCCCAACCAAATCGAAATCGCGGCGTCACCACTTCCCGGCAACGCCATCATCTTTAGTATTCGAGATATAACCGAGCACAGATGCATTGAACAGCAACTGGTTAGCGTCCAACGCCTCGAAACACTCGGCCTGCTCGCCGCCGGCATTGCACACGATCTGAATAACATTCTAACCGCGATCTTAGGCTCGGCATCACTCCTTCAGCTCACCGCTCAGGACTCTGACCAAGCTCAGGTGCAGACCATTGTGGAAAGCAGTAAACGCGGCGGTGAACTGCTCGAACAACTCCTTTCTTGCGCCCGCGGATCAGATCGTGCCATCGAAGACATCGACCTCCTGGCAATGACCCGCGAAGTCGCCCAAGTGGCGTCCGATAGCTTCCCCTCAAATATCGAAGTCGTGCTGGCTACTGGCACCAACCATGGCTCGTCCATCCTCCGCGGCAATGCGACACAGCTGCACCAAATCTTAATGAATTTGTGCGTAAACGCTCGCGACGTCATGCTAGAGGGAGGCCAACTTACCCTGCACGTCGCCCGAACCTCTTCCGCTGAATCGCGTCCCGATACCTCACCGCCCGCATCCATCGAAAAACCTCACCTCACCGTAAGCGTCACCGATTCTGGCTCGGGAATCCCCCTCGCAATTCGCCCCGCCTCTTCGAACCGTTCTTTACCACGAAGGCGCGCGGCAAAGGCACTGGCCTCGGCCTCGCCACTGTCGCTCGATTGGTAAATCTGCACCAAGGTCACATCACCCTCTATAGCACCATGGATCAAGGAACCTGCTTCACCTGCCATTTCCCTGTCGAAGAGACGCAATCCTAGCAGTCAGCCAGACCTTCGCCTTACGTCTTGCCTTGCGCCGTCGCGCGTCGCAATTTCGATCTTTTCGCGCATCACAATGCCGTCCTTGGACATGAACCAGAACATCCGTAACATCGCCATCATCGCTCACGTTGACCATGGAAAAACCACCCTCGTCGACAATCTGCTCAAGCAGGGAGGTGCGTTTCGCGCCAATCAACAGGTGGAGGATCGTGCCATGGACTCCATGGATCTCGAGCGCGAAAAAGGCATCACCATCAAGGCCAAGAATACCTCCGTTCACTGGCAGGATAAGATCATTAATATCGTCGATACTCCGGGGCACGCCGATTTCGGCGGCGAAGTTGAACGCGCCCTCCGCATGGTTGACGGTGTGCTCTTGCTCGTCGACGCCTACGACGGGCCCCAGGCTCAAACCCGCTTCGTCCTCCGCAAAGCCCTCGCCCACGGTTTGAAGGTCATCATTGTCATCAACAAGATCGACCGTGAGAACGCCGACCCTAAGGGCATGTATGAAAAGGTCCTCGAACTCCTGCTCGAACTTAACGCGACCGAAGAACAATTCGACGCTCCCGTCGTTTATGGTTCCGGCCGCGACGGCTACATGCTTCGTGAATTGGAAGATGAGCAATCCGGGCTCAATCCACTTTTCGACGCCGTGCTCCAACACGTTCCACCGCCTTTTGCCCGCCCCAACCAACCGTTCCACATGCTCGTTTCCAATATCGATTGGAGCGACTACGTCGGTCGTATTGCCATCGGAAAAATCCTGGGCGGCGAAGTCGATGTGGGCGACCCGGTCTACGTCATCCGTCACAGCGACGGCAAACGCGTCCGCGGTAAAATCACCAAGGTAATGGAATTCTCCGGCCTCGGCACCACCGAGACCAACCATGCCGTCGCCGGTAATATCGTTGGATTGTCCGGCTTCGATGATATCGACATCGGTGACACGCTCACCGCTGACGCTGAAGGCCATGCCCTCCCGTTCACCGACATCGATCCTCCCACCCTGGAGATGCAGTTGGCGGTCAATGACGGTCCCTTGGTCGGTAAGGAAGGTAAATTTGTCACCTCCCGTCAGCTCCGCGAGCGCCTCTACAAAGAGGTCAAAACCAATATCTCCATTTTTGTTGAAGACGCCGCCACCGGAGGAGCATTCAACATCAAAGCCCGTGGCGCCATGCAAATTGCGGTGCTGGTCGAGACCATGCGTCGCGAAGGGTTCGAGCTGCTCGTCTCTCGCCCGACCGTCATCACCAAGGAAATCGACGGTAAAATTCACGAACCTTACGAGACCGTGTGGATCGAAGTCCCCGATGATTGCGTCGGCGCTATCATGCAAAACCTCGCCAATCGCAAGGGCCAACTCACCAACATGGAGAAGCTCAACGCGACTACCATGGTCGAGGCCACCATCACCACCCGTGGCCTCATCGGTATGGAAGTGGACTTGGTCAATGCGACCAGCGGACACGGTGTTATGTCCCATTTGTTTAAGGAATACGGTCCGTGGGCCGGTGACCTGAGCACGCGCCAGACTGGCACCTTGGTCGCCACCGAAGCAGGAGTGACAACCGCCTACGCTCTCGAGACGATCCAAGAGCGCGGTAAACTCTTTGTGGGCGCCGGCGAAGCGATTTACAAAGGCATGGTAATCGGCGAAAACCCTCGCAACGAGGACATCCCCGTCAACGCCATGAAGGCGAAGCAACTGACCAACTTCCGCTCTCAAGGTGACGGCAAGGGCGTGCAACTCGTCCCCGCCATCAAAATGTCTCTCGAACGCTGTATCGAATACATTTCACCGGAAGAGTATGTTGAAGTCACTCCGAACTCCCTTCGCCTTCGGAAAAAGATTCTCAATAGCAACGAGCGTCGCAAAGCCGAACGCGCCGCGAAATCCTCTGGGTAATCCACCAAAATCCCCGGAGGGAGATGAAAACCTCCCTTCATGCAAGTAACCTGCGCCTAAAACGGTTTCCAAAATCGTTTAAGCGTAGCACGCTGCCGCTGCCCTATGGGTTTGGAGACCGTCATCTACCTAACCAACGTCATTATCTGCGCGATCATCGCAGTGTTGATGACGGATGCATGGAGACGGGGCGAACACCGCGGCTCCCTACTCTATTGGATGATCGCAGCCTAGGTCATGTTGGTCGCAGACAGCCTGTTTGCGGCCCGTCCATTTCTGCCTCCTGGGTTTGGGCGCATCGCTCCAACTCTACTCGTCCCCATCGGGCAGGCCGCCTTGCTCATCGGAGCCCGAGTCAACGCCAACCATCCCATCCCCAAGCAGACGACGATCGCTATTGTGCTGTTTCACGCCTTCGCGTTAACAGCCTTTTACCTCCTCGATCCCAGTTCGTCGTGGCGCCGCGTCGTTAATGGCGTGGTTTGGGCCTCACTCGCCTACTTCTCCTACCGCGCCCTCCGCGAGTCTCATCCCGTATTTTGGCGCTCTACCACCGCCCCGGCCAAAGTCTTCGCGGCGCATGCAGGATTTCACGTTTTCCGCACCATCTTCGCGCTGCTGCCAATTACTAAAGACTCGGGGTCCATGGGCACCGCCGTCGATATCATGGGCGACCTGGAAGTGAGTTTTTTTATGGTGGCGCTATTTGTCGGTTTGCTCATCTCCCACCGCCAGCACCGCAACGAACAACTCTCATCTGCGCTGGCCGAAGTTAAAAACGCTCTCCGGACTCCTTCCCATCTGTGCATGGTGTAAGAAAGTCCGCGACGACGACGGATATTCGCCACAGGTGGACCACTATTTCCGCTCGCACACCGACATCCGCTTCAGTCACGGCATGTGCACCGACTGCGCCGACGATTTCCGCAAGGAAAGCACCAAACTTTAGCAATCCGTAGTTCTCTGCCAGTCGCCGATCCCATTCATAACGATGTAAACGACCTCATCGGTCGAATACCTGCATAAATCGCCAAAGTTAACCCGTCGCATTGCCCACGCACGACGATGCTCCCTCTGTTCCTTCATGAATATTTCGCGTCTCGGACTCTGCGCTCTTCTTATCTCAACTATCCACGCAGCACCGGCACAGTCTCCCTTCTCCGACAAACTCCTCCACCACGATAGTTTCTGGGGCGATGGCAAAGCCGAGATGACGGTCTTCAAAGCTCGAGAAAATCGCTACGGGAAACTCCGCGAAACTGAAATTCGACACATTCTCGTACGAGAAGATTTCGCCTCTCAAGAACACGTCAAAGCTGACGATTGGCGGGCCCCCGGCAGCTACCCCGTCATAAAACTCAATCAAGTCATCACCGTTCCGACCGGCTCCTATCGCTACGATCAGGGATATTCTTCCTTCTGGCGGCAAGACGATGGCACCTTGATCAAGTTTGCCTCCACCACCAACGACTCATGCGGACTGAGCTACAAACAGGGCAATCTCGACGACGGCGCATGGCACTACCGCGCTTTCACCTACTGGGAAGGTATGAGCGAGATTGACTCCACGGTGGAACCTCCCGCAGGCGCCCTCTTCTACGATGAGTTGCCTTTCAAACTTCGCACGCTCGACTGGGGAAAAGTCACGCTCTTCGAAGCCCCTCTATTGGAATCTATGATAGATTCCAAGGCCGACCAACTCAACTGGCCATCTGCCGCTTTCGCCATCCAACGCACCCCCGATGGATGGCGCGTGACCGTGACCCACGCCCGAGGCACCGACCGTCTGACTTTTGACCGCGACTCGCCCCACGCCCTTTCCCATTGGTTTCGCTGGGATGGCAGCGTGCTCGAACGCAGCCAACTCATTCGCCTTCCCTATTGGCAACTCAACCAACCCGGCGACGAATGCTACCTCCAAGCCGGGGCGACTTATCCTTAAGCCGCCCCCTCTTCGCCCTACGGCAAATTAGGCTTCCAGACCACCGTGACTCAGTCCCCTCACCGCACGTGCAGGTTCGGAAAGCCGTTCAACCTAAGCCGTTTCGGCACCGTAAGCTCCTGCATCCATAAGGCCGGCAACCTCTCCCCCAGCACTCATCCGCACCTTCATAATCCAACCGTCTCCATACGGATCTTGATTCACCGTCTCGGGAGCCCCGTCCAACGCTTCGTTGACTTCAATCACTTCCCCACCCACCGGAGCATACAAGTCCGACGCAGCTTTAACCGACTCAACGACTCCAAAGACTTCCCCGGACTCGAGAGTGTCACCCACGTTCGATAGCTGCACATACGTGATGTCGCCCAAGCTGTCTTGCGCATAATCAGATATCCCAACTTCTACCACGCCGTCTCCAGCGTCTTTAACCCACTCGTGGGACTTGGCGTAATGGCGATCGGCAGGAATATTGCTCATGAGCTTTTCTTTAGTTCGACGAATGGGGGTTTGACCAGATGCAAAGCAAAGGAAGTGCCACGAATATCGACGTGTAGCGCTCCGGTCGACTCAGTCCAGGGCACCAATGCCGAGCCAATCGCCTCCCCCAACATAGGAGATAACGTTCCCGAAAGCACCCGGCCCACTACATCGCCTTGGGCGTTCAACACCTCGGATCCCGCCCGGACGATCCGACGGTCTCCCGTGCGGAAAAATACCACCACCTTGCGCGCTTCACTGACCTTTTCTTCCGCTAAAGTTTCCGCCCCGGTGAAGCCTCCTTCTTTTTTCAACTTCACGGTCCAACCGAGCCCCGCCGCAATCGGCGAGATAGTCGCGTCAATTTCGTGTCCATGCAATGGATACCCAGCCTCCAGTCGTAGGCTGTCTCGAGCGCCCAAGCCCGCCAATTGGAGGCCGTATGCTGCGCCCTGCGCCATTAATACTTCCGCCAATTCAGGCGCATCCGCCGCCGCATGATACAGCTCAAACCCGTCTTCACCCGTATAGCCCGTGCGACTGATGATACACTGCACTCCGGCCACCGTGCCTTCTTGAAAATGGTAATACGTAAGCACCCCGAGCTTCGCCCCGGTCATTCCCTGCAAAATTTCTTGAGCTCGAGGTCCCTGTAGAGCCACCAGCGCATAGTCCTCTGATCGGGCCGTGATGGTGACGTCTCTGCCCTTCGCCTGTTCCTGCATCCACTGCAAATCCACCGCCACGTTGCTCGCATTGATGCACAAGAAATAGCCGTCCTCACCTCGGTCATAGATCAAGAGATCATCCACGACTCCACCATCCGGTCGACACATGGGGGAATACAGGACTCGCCCGGGGTAAAGCTTGCTCACGTCATTGGTCACCAGACTATTAAGAAACGCCAAGGCTCCCGGCCCGGTCACCTCAACTTCTCCCATGTGGCTGACGTCAAACAATCCCGCCGCTGTACGCACCGCTTTGTGCTCCTCCAAAATACTCTTATACTGCACCGGCATGTGCCAGCCCGCAAAATCGACCATACGACCGCCATGGGCGACGTGAAAAGCGTAAAGCGATGTGCGCAACAATTCAGACATACCGCCGAGCAAGCCCGCGGGGTCCTTTCCGGGCAAGTCCGATCCCTCAACTTTTGGTCGCGCCCCCCTCAGTAGCTCAGGGTTTTCAGCGTTTGCCATGGGGCTGCGCATATTTTTGCATCGTCTTCCGAGCCCTCGGCTCCGCTAATTCGAAAACTCATGCTTCTGTTCGCCGTCGCGATCGCCCTTACACTTGGTATCTCTTTCGTGTGCTCCCTCATGGAGGCTCTGATTCTCAGCACCACCGTAGGAGAAATCGAAGCCCTCAAAAAAGCTCGGCCCAAACGTGGTTTGCTTTTGGAGCAACTCCGCACCGGTTTGGAGGAGACGATCTCCACGATCCTCACCCTCAACACCATCGCCAATACTCTCGGATCCATCTTCATCGGAGGTCTCGCCATCGAACTGTTCGGGCAGACCGCCCTCGCCATGGTCTCCGCGTTCATGACGTTTGGCATTCTGTTCTTCTCCGAGGTCATCCCCAAAACCCTCGGCGTCGTCTACCGCCGTACGATCCAACCCCACGTAGTGTATCCCTTGTTGTGGATGCGGAACTTCCTGCGCCCCATCACCTACTTTTGTAACCTTCTCGTTCGGTTCGTGATCACCAGCCCTCCTCAACGCACCGAATCCGACGAGGAAATCATCCTGCTGGCCGAAAGAGGAGCCCAAGACGGCTCCCTCTCCACGAGTGAATCGAGTATTATTACCAACGCGCTCTCACTCGACGACATTCGGGTCAGCGAGATCATGACCCCGCGCACCGTCACCACCGCCTTGAAGCGCACCGAATCCGTCGGCGACGTCTTCGACGCCTTCCCCAATATCCCCTTCGCCCGTATCCCGGTTTACCATGAAAGCATGGATGATATAGTCGGCCTCGTCCGGCGCCGAGACCTGCTCAAAGCCGTCGCCAACGACCTTGAAAAGGATCTCATAGGCAGCCATATGCACGAGATTCACTTCATCCCAGAAACCGCCACTGCGGCACAAGCGTTGCAAGAATTTCTCAAGACCCATCAACAACTCCTGATCGTTGTCGATGAGTTCGGTTCCACCGCCGGGGTGCTCACCATGGAAGATGTCATGGAGCATCTCATCGGTCGCGAAATTTTCGAAAAAGACGATGTCGCCGTGGACATGCGCGAGTTCGCCCGTGCCCGTCTGAAAAAGCAGGCCCGGGGTAAAACTCGCCCCCCCTTGCTGGAGGCAACCGATGCCAGCTCCCCTGCCAATCCTAACTTGCCACGGTCTACCGACGAATTACCCCCTCCCCCCTCGTCTTCGGCCTGATCGCTTTCACCGCTCACGACGCCCTGCCTCGTCTTCATGGAACCCGGCTCCACTGCTCCGACCCATTGGGTCCACGACCTGAGCCCATTTTTGATCCAGTTTACGGATACTATCGGTATCCGTTACTACGGCCTCGGCTACATGCTCGGTTTCGCTCTCGGAGCTTGGATTATTTACCACGCCGCCAAGACCAAGCGTTTACCAATGACACCGGGCGCCGTTGCCGATCTTATGACCGCCCTCATGCTGGGCGTGATAATCGGAGGACGCTTGGGCTACTTCGTGCTCTACGATCCAGCCGTATTTTTTCAAGCGCCCCTTGAACTGCTCAAAGTCTGGCAAGGCGGCATGGCGTCCCATGGGGGCATGGTCGGAGTCGCCGTCGCCATGATCTGGTTTGCTCGCAAACATCAGATACCGTTCTTCAAACTCGCCGACGCCGTGGTCACCGCCGCGCCTCCCGGACTGCTTCTCGTGCGGGTCGCCAATTTTATCAAAGGCGAGCTTTGGGGCAAAGTTACCGAGGTCCCTTGGGCCGTGATCTTTCCAGCTAGCGAAAAAGTCGGCACTCCCATTTCTCTCATCGCCCCACGTCACCCTTCCCAACTCTACCAAGCCGGCCTGGAGGGGCTGATACTCCTAATCTACACCGCTTGGCGATACTGGCGCATGCCTGCTGCGCGCCTCACCCCGGGACGCATCACCGGTGAATTTCTCATCGGCTACGCCATCGCTCGTATCATCGGGGAACTCTTCCGCGAACCCGACATGGGAATTTCTCTTATCTTCGGTCTATCCCGGGGTACGTTCTACTCACTGTTTTTCATTTTGGCTGGCGCAGGCATCATCCGTTATTCTATCAAATCAAAGTCCCATGAGGGATAATCGCCTCCCGTCTGAGGTGGACCCCGTCGGTTGGGCAGGTCGGGCGGATTTATAGTTATGGTTTCTTGTTTTTCTGACCAAGAATAAAAGATAATGGAGGGGTGCCGGGGAGGAAGCGTGGCTTCCTCCCCGCTCGGATAGCCGCCGTCAGGCGGCGGCTTGGTCGAGTTGTGCGTGGTAGACCTCGGATGGTGTTTGGCGGCCGTGGGCGGAGTGCGGTCGTCGGTCGTTGTAGAACAGCAAGTAGGTCTCCAAGTTGGCATGGGCCTCGACCATCGTCTCATAGCGTTTCAGATAGACTTCCTCGTATTTGACGCTGCGCCACAGGCGTTCGACCAAGACATTGTCCAAGCACCGTCCTTTGCCGTCCATCGACAGTCGCACGCCGGCGGCCAACAATGGCTGGGTGAACTCGGCGCTGGTAAACTGGCAGCCTTGGTCGGTGTTGAAGATCTCCGGCTTACCGTAAATCGCCATCGCGCGCTGCACCGCTCGCAAAACGACGCATCGAGCGTGTTGGACAGTTCCCATGCGAGCACCATCCGCAAGTGCCAGTCGATCACCGCACACAGGTAAACGAAGCCATCGCACACCGGGATGTAGGCGATATCTGTTGCCCACACTTGATTCGACCTTTCAACCGTCAGCGTTCGTAGCAGATACGGGTAGATCTGATGAGAGGCCGCTTTCTTCGACAGACTCGGTTTTTGATAGATCGCCGTCAGTCCCATTAATCCCATTAATCGTCGCACCCGTTTACGGTTCACCACGTGTCCTTCGCGTTGCAACCAACGGGTCCTTTGGCGGCTACCAAAGAACGGTGACTCGAGGTAGATCTCGTCGATCTGTTTCATCAACGCCAGGTCCGCTTCCTTCGGTGGCTTCGGGTGGTGGTAGTAGGTTGAGCGTGGCAGCTTCAACAGTTCGCACGGCCGGGCCACACTCAGCTTCGGATGCTCGGTTTCGATCATGCTGCGGCGCTCCTTACGTCCCAAATGCGCCAACTTTTTTTGAGCCACTCGAGCTCCATCTGCAGCTGCCCGATCCGCGCATACAGTTCCTTCTCTTTGCGCTTCCGCTCGATCTCGTCGCGCACCTGCGCCGAGGGCTTCGCGAAGACCTCCGGCAACCGCTCGGACACCTCCTTCTTCCACTGACTCACTTACACCGGATGCACCTCGTGACGCTGCGCGATTACGTGGATCGGCTCGATTCCCTTGAGGGCTTCGAGCCCTACTTTCGCTTTGAACTCGGCACTGAAGGCACGTCGTTTCTTCGACATATTGACCTCCTTTGGGATTTAATCATCCCTCCTATCCAACTTCATGGGTCCACCTCAGTCGAGGCAATAAACCCTAGCGAAATAAAATGGGCAATCCCGGCCTAAGACGCATTCTCAATCCTTAGTGGTTTTCGATCGCCTTACCAAAGTAGCCCTCATCCTCGTGCTCAGCGCGGCAGGACTCTTCGGCGCCAATTCCCCGGATAAGACCAGACCTGTAAAATGGATGCGCGGTATCTACATCGCCGAATCTCCGGTCGCTCAGCCGATGCCCGAAGACTTGATTTGGTCGATTGCCGATGCCCGAGCTCGAAAAGTTAAAGGCACCACCTTGCAGGGTCACGGACGATCCATGATGCCGTTCTACCAACCGGGCACCGTCTTGGTGATAGCTCCCGTTAAATTTGATGATCTACGCCGCGGTCAGACCGTCGTTTATTACAATGAAGGCAGTCGCCCCGTGGCCCACGTGTTAGTGGCAAAATGTAAAACTGCGTGGCGCGTCGCAGGCCTCAACAACACCTCCCACGATCTTGAGGGCGTCACCGCCCAAAACCTTTTCGGTGTGGTCGTGGAAGCATTCCACCCTGTCGAAACGAGCACTCAGGTCGCCAGCTTGCGCTGAGCAGCCTTGCATTCACATTTCAATTTTCCTGACCTGATCAGGACACCGCGCCTCCAACGCTACGTAAGTCGACCCGCGTACTGAGCGCCGTCGCCACTGCGACTGAGATGGCCGCAGCCATCTCATCTGCCCTCAATCCCTCCCGCTCCGGTGGCACATGAATGAAACCACCTCGGCAGCTGCGACTAGTGTTCAACAAGTGCATGAGCCGGTAAAACAGATGGTTACACACATAGGTCCCCGCCGACATCAAGAGTTCTACTCCGACTCCTTGCGCCGCTAAAGCCCGCTCCATCGCTTTCACGGGCAAGATCGACCAAGACGCCGCCGGTCCTCGTTTCACCGATGGGCTGATCCGTGGGCTGCTTACCCGCGTTGTCTACAATCCGAGCGTCATCGAGATTCACCGCCACTCGTTCCAGAGAAATCACCAGACGGTTCCCTGCTACACCGAGACAAATCACCAACTCAGGTGCCAACTTCCGCACCAAGTGACTTAAACGTCGGTGAGATCGTTCAAACTCCACCGGTAACACTTGCCCCACGATTGTCCGTCCTTCGATGCACTGTGTATCCAAAAGCTCTGCAATATTTCCCGAGGGATTGCGATCCTGCCCGCCGAAGGGCTCAAATCCCGTCACGAGTACCACTGGCTTCATAACGCACTCGCGAAGGATCGAATTCCGATTCCCGCCGTCCCCAATTCATGCCTTAACCTTCGCGCAAATGCGACGGCCTTAAGATTGTCGCCGTGCAAGCAAACGGAGTCTCCCTCAACAGGGATCCATCGCACCTTCACGCTAAGCACGCGCCGCTCCCGTACCATGTTCAATACTTGTCGGGCCGCCAACGTCTCATCTTCGATCAGCGCACCCGCTTCGCCCCGCGGCAACAGTTTGCCGTCATCGGCATAGCCCCGGTCTGCAAACAACTCCCGCGCCACTCTCAAGCCGCGCGCCTCCGCTACCTTCACAAGTTCACTGTCGGCCAAACCCAATACCAGCAAGCTGGAGTCAAACGCTTTCACCGCCCTCACCCCGGCCTCCGCCACCCTTCGATCCCGTGCCGCCATGTTATAGAGCGCGCCATGGGGCTTCACGTAGTGAAATTTCCCATACTCGCTCAGCGCCGCCAGTTGTCCACCCACCAACGCCTGCAAAGCTTGATCCGAAAGTTCAACCTCTCGCCGTCCAAAGTAGTTTGGGTCCTCGAAACCTGGATGTGCTCCCACCTTCACTCCCAACATCTTCGCCAGATTCATGGTCTCGGCCATTGTCCGTCCATCTCCCGCGTGCCCCCCACACGCTACATTCGCCGAGCTTACCAATGGCAATAACTCCGCCTCCAATCCCACACCTTCCCCGACATCGCTGTTCAGATCAATCCACATGGGAATCCTTTCGCACAAAGCGCTCTTTCACCGCCGAAGCAAACATCCCGAAATTTTTCGCCTCACCAATCCGCCACGCTTCCGCTTCAGCCAAGGTCGTCTCCACGAAACGCACTTTCCCCCCGGGAGGCACTTGCGTCAGAACCGGTAAATCTACCGCAATCACCGTGGCCATGCGTGGATACCCGCCCAATGATTGTCGATCCGCCATCAACACGATCGGACGCCCGTCCGGTGGCACTTGAATCGTTCCCGCCGTCATGGGCTGTGAAACCATCTCCATCGGCGCTTTCGGGGTCAGCTTCGGGCCTTGCAGCCAAATACCCATGCGATCCGATTGACTTCTCACTTTGAAAGGAGCTTCCAACAGCTCATTCCACATACTCAAGGCGAAGGCGCTGCCTTCCGGTCCACGTAAAATACGCACCGTAGGTACTTCACCATTCATCAGTTGCGACAGCGCTGGCGAGACCATCCAACCCGTTTGCACCCCTGTCACTTCACTGGGTCCCGCCGGAATTACATCATTCTTGCGTAGAGCCCGGCCGTACCAGCCTCCAAACTTTGCACCGAGATGCGTCGACCTCGACGCCATCACCACCGGCACATCAATTCCTCCACTCACGGCTAGGATTCCCCGACACCCTACCGGCACGTGGGACAGGTCGACCACTGCTCCAGCCTCCACCACAAATGGCCTCCCGAACGGTACCCCCGTCGCAATCGCCCCTGTCACCGCCAACACTCGACGATCTCGAAAATACAACTTTGGACCTCGCACCGGCCATTCTAGCACACCGGCATCTGGCGTATTTTCCACCATCATATTGGCCAGTCTCAACGCTCGTCGATCCATCGCACCTCCTCCCGTGACGCCTATAGTCTGAAAACCGGGCCGCCCCAAGTCCTGCACAGTCGTCTGCAACCCCGATTGTAGAACCTCAATAGCCGCCTCGTCTCCATTAATCTTCAGAGGGTCCTCCAGATTCTGGCGCTGATTCGACGTCAAAATCCTGCCTGCTAATCACCTTAAATTGCACCTGATCACCAACTCGCAGCCGAGATGGCTCCTCGGCCTGCGCATCAAATAGCTTCCAAGGGGTGCGCCCGATCAGATTCCAACCACCGGGCAGCGCCTGCGGATAAATTCCCGTCTGTGTCCCTCCGATGCCCACACTCCCGGCCGGCACCGACGTCCTTGGCGTCGCTCGACGTGGACAAACCAGCTCAGGAGGCAAACCACTCAAATACGGATACCCCGGGGCAAATCCGATACTCTCAACCCGATAACATCCCGCCGCATGACGCGCGACCAACGCTTCCACTGACAGCTCCGTATACGCTGCCACAATTTCAAGATCATTTCAAGATCGGGTCCCTTTTCTCCATCATAGCAGACCGGAATCTCCACCATCCGTCCCCTTTACCGACTTGGGCTCCCTGCTCGTGTGCAATCTGGCCTCGAGCAGTTCACGCACCCGCTTCGCCACTCGCGCCCAATGCGCACTCGGGCTTAAATACACTGCCACCGCACTCGCACCCGACACCACTTCGATCACGTCATTCCAGCACTGCTCACGAATTATTTCCGCCGCGTCCTGCACCAGACCCAAACGCTCTCGGGCCTGCTGAGCCTCCCATTCAACCAACAATGCCGTATCTCCCAAAACCCTGATCATCATCGTTTCTTACCCTGTCGCGCAGCGACCTCTGACACAAGCCTCGGTAATTCCCGAACTCCGCCCTGCGGATACTTCACCGGATTGGGTTGAACTTCGGCCCGCATCAAGGGATAGATGTCCCGCTATGTCAGCCCGTCTTCCCCCTCTGTTAATAGTTGCCGCACTGGTGCTCACGAGTTGCGCCAAGGATGAGGTGCAGGCTTATCGCGTGCCTAAAGAAATAGCGGATCCCTCTTTGACCGCTCCCGCATCCGCGGGCTCGGCTTCCTCCGGGACTTCAGACCTCGTCTGGTCTGCCCCCGACCACTGGGTCGAAAAACCCGGGAGCGGAATGCGCCGCAGTAGTTTCACCCTCACCGATGCTGATGGCGCCACCGCGGATCTCTCCATTATCTCCTTCCCGGGAGATGTCGGCGGACTCACCGCCAATATAAATCGCTGGCGAGGCCAAATTAGTCTCCCGCCCTTGTCCGAAGTCGACGCTGAAGCCACCATCGAGCACATCGATACTCCGACCTTCCATGTCGATTTCGTCGATTATCTTGGCACCGCCAATGACGTCCCTACCCGCATCGTCGGTGCTATTCTACACCACGGCGACCAGTCTGTGTTTTTCAAACTAATGGGACCTGCCTCTCTCGTTGAAGCTGAGACCGCCAACTTCCGCGCCTTCATCCAAACCATCGCGCCCGTTACCCCCTGACACTCATGTCCGCGCCCAAGTCTTCCTTTCTTCGCTTCTTCGCGTCCCTGCGCCTCACCGTGGTCCTGCTCGTCATGTCCATAGTGCTTATTTTCGTCGCCACCTTCGCCCAAGTTCAACTGGGGGTCTGGGGCGTCCAGGAAAATTACTTCCGCTCTTTCTTCGTCTGGGCACCCATCCCCGGTACGAGCTTTGACATTACAGTCTATCCCGGCGGCTACCTGATCGGCGGATTCCTCATGGTCAACCTGATCGCCGCCCACGTGAGTCGCTTTCAGTTAACTTGGAAAAAAGCCGGAATCCAACTCACTCACTTCGGGCTCATCGTTCTCTTGGTCGGTGAACTGATCACAGGGCTCCTCCAGGAAGATTACTCCCTGCGACTCGAAGAGGGCGCCACTCGAAACTACTCGGAGAGTGTCCGCCGTAACGAGGTCGTCATCATCGATACCACGGACTCCGAATTCGACGAGGTGGTCGCCATTCCCGAATCATTGATCGCCGCCGCCGAACCGATCCAACACGGCAAGCTTCCCTTCCGCGTCGTCACCAAGGCCTATTACCCCAACGCCAACCTCTCCATGCTTACCTCCCTGCCCAACGGCGCGGAGACTCCCGGCTTGGCGGCCAACTTATCCGATCAAGGCATCGGTCCCCGACTCGGCCTTGTCCCTGCCCCTGAAACATTCAAGGACAACGAACGAAACCTGCCCGTCGCGCTCATCGAACTCATCGGTCCCGAAGGATCCCTCGGCACGTGGCTGCTTTCACCCATGTTGCTGCAGCCACAGACACTCGACTATGCCGGGCGTTCCTGGCGTCTGGGCTTCCGCTTCGCACGCGAATACAAGCCGTTCACGATCACCCTGCTCGAACTCAAACACGACGTCTACGCCGGTTCCGACATTCCTAAGAACTTCTCGTCCCGCGTCCGCGTCCAAGCCGTCGACGGCAGTGAGGACCGCGAGTCGTTGATCTACATGAACCACCCCCTGAGACACCAAGGGTATACATTTTATCAATACCAAATGGATAGCGCCAACGGCTTCAGCGTCCTTCACGTTGTGCACAATCCTGGCCGGGCCCTGCCCTACATCGCCTGCGTACTGATGACCCTTGGCCTGCTTTGGCAGTTCAGCTTTCACCTCATCGCTTTCACCCGCCGCCGCCGCGCCTGAGTTGCACCCCAACCATGAAACGATTCTTCCCTTATCTGGTTCTCGTACTAGGTGTTGCATTCCTGGCTTTCGGTCTGCTTCCAGCCAAAAACAAGACCGAATTCGATCTCCACGGCTTCGCTCGCCTGCCGGTCCTCGCCGACGGCCGCATCAAGCCGATGGATACCATTGCGCGCACATCCCTGCTCACTATCCAGGGCCGGCAACGCTTCACCACCAAGACTCCCTCCGCCATCTCGCTTACTCCCACCGAGTGGTTGCTCGATGTGCTCTATCGGCCGGAACTCGCCGACACTTACCGCCACTTCAAAATCGACCATCCCGGCGTGCTCGACGTGCTGGGGCTCACCCCTGAGAACGGAGACGGTAAAAATCGATTTTCCTACGATCAAATCGCCTCACGCCTCGAGGAACTCGACCGTCAGGCGACCATGGCCGAAAGCGTCGAAACTCAACTCCGGGACGCTTTCCAGCGCGCAATTCAGGAAACGCATAATCGCGTCATCAGGTATCAACAACTTAAGCACGCCTTGGTAATGCCCGACGGCCGCGATTTCCTCAGCCAACTACAGGTCCTCCAGGACGAGTTACCCGATGGCATCGCCGCCGTGCGCGCCCGCTCCTCTGGAGAGCCCCACGACGAAAAGTTGGCCGAACGCATGATCGACGCGGGGCAAGTCTTTCTCCGACTCGATCAAATCGGCACGTTGTTGCCTCTGCCTCCCATGGGCGAAGACACTTCCGATTTGAAGTGGAAAAAAACCGGTCGCGCACTGCTCGAGTCTTTCCAAACCGGGATCGTCAACCCCTACGCCCTGACTTACGCCGCCCTTGGTCGCGCCTGGCGAGAACAGCATCCCACCACTTTCAATACGTTGATCGGTCTCTACGTCGACCAACTCGAAAACCGATTTTCCGACCGTCTCCAAAAAGTCGCGACTGAAACCGCTTTTAATCGCGCTAAGCCGTTCTACCACAGCTCCGAGCTCTACGTGGTCACCTTCCTCCTCGCCATCACATCGTGGCTGATCTGGGCGCGGCCGTTGCAACAAGCCAGTTCTTGGCTGCTCGCCCTGGCATGGATCACCACCACCGCCAGCATCATCACCCGCATGTGGCTCGAGGGCCGTCCCCCGGTCACCAACCTTTATTCGTCGGCACTCTTCGTGGGTTGGGGCGCAGCCGGACTTTGTCTTATTCTCGAGCGCCTTTACCGCAATGGTATCGGCAGCACCGCCGGAGGCCTCATCGGCTTCGCCACACTGCTCATCGCTCACCATCTCTCCCTCCAAGGTGATACTCTGGAAATGATGCGAGCCGTACTCGATTCCAACTTCTGGTTGGCGACCCATGTAATCATTATCACCCTCGGCTACTCCGCGACCTACCTCGCCGGCTTCCTCGCTCTAATTTACGTCGGCCGTGGCGTGCTCACAAAATCCCTCGACCGTCCAACTGCCGATGCCCTCAACCGCATGGTCTACGGTATCGTTTGTTTTGCCACGTTGTTCAGTCTGGTCGGCACGATTTTGGGCGGTATCTGGGCCGATCAATCTTGGGGTCGTTTCTGGGGCTGGGACCCCAAGGAAAACGGCGCACTCATCATCGTCATGTGGAACGCTGTCATCCTCCACGCTCGCTGGGGAAGTATTGCCCGCACCCGCGGTATCATGGCCTTGGCTATCTTCGGCAACATCGTGACCAGTTGGAGCTGGTTCGGCACCAATATGCTCGGTGTCGGCCTTCATAGTTACGGCTTTATGGACGCGGCATTTTGGTCGTTGCTGATCTTTGTGATCAGCCAACTCATCCTGATCGCCGTCGCTTACATACCACCAGAAAAGTGGCTCAGCGCCTCCTCCCTGGCTCGCACTGAAACCCCCCGCTCCGCCCATTCGGATCAAGACCGCAATGGCCGGAGGAAATTCATCCCCGGAGCTTGAGTCCGAGTCGAAGCGTGTATGCTCACTTTTAGGAAGCCAGTTTAAAGCCGGATGCATCTCCGGGTCCAAAGATCGGACTCCTCCGAAGCGTCTCCTATAGTCTACCTCACCATGCTTCACACCTCCCCTCATCCCGGAATCTGGTCTTTCAACTGGTTCGCCGTCCTCCGTTTGCTTCGCCGCGGTATCACCTCGGTCGTGATCCTCGCCTCGGGCCTCACCCTAGCTTCGGCCACCCAGCCCACGAGCACGCGTGAGATGATTCAACGCCTGCAGCATCTTGACTCATCCATCAGCGGCGACACCTCCCAATTTTTCCCCGGCAAGGCCGTCGCCTTCAACGAGAGTAAACTCGCCGCCGCACGCTCGGTGACCGCGCGCATGTCCGTTCGCCTGCCGTACGCCCAAGCCTTGCTCAACGACGGGCGCTCCGAGGAAGCCCTGCAACAAATCAATCTGCTCGGCCGCGAAATCGGCCAATCCGGGACTTCGCTCGGTCCGGAGCAGATCGTGCAAATCCTCGACCTCAAGGCGCTGTGTGAGCTGCATATCGGCGAACAACAAAACTGTCTGCTCAACCACAATGCGGACTCCTGTCTTTTCCCGCTCCAGGGAGGAGGCATTCATCAGGACCAAACTGGCTCGCGAGCCGCCATTGGCACCCTGAATCAAATTCTCAATACCTCCCCCAACCCTTATGCTGCCTGGTTACTCAATATCGCCTACATGACGGTCGGCAAATACCCCGAGAAAGTGCCTACCCGGTGGGCCATTCCGGAACGAACCTTCGCCTCCGACTACGATCTCCCTCGGTTCCCCGATGTCGCCGGTGCCCTCGGCCTGGCGGTTGACGACCTCTCCGGAGGCGTGGTGATGGAAGACTTCGATCAGGACGGTTGGCTCGATATCATGGCCTCCGCCTGGGGGTTCCACGGGCAGCTGCGCTACTTCCACAATAACGGTGACGGCTCCTTCACCGAACTCACCGAGCAGGCCGGCCTCACTGGTCTCGTAGGCGGCCTCAACCTCACTCACGCCGACATCGACAACGACGGTTTTATGGACGTGCTGGTCCTGCGCGGCGCCTGGCTCGCTCATGAGGGTCGCTTCCCCAATTCCCTCTTGCGCAACAACGGTGACAATACCTGCACCGACATCACGGTCACCGCGGGCATGGGTGAGGGCCACTCCACTCATACCGCCACGTGGTTCGACTACGATGGCGACGGCTGGATCGATGTATTCATTGGCAATGAGACGCTGGCCGACTCCGGCGAAAGTGATCCCTGTGAACTCTGCCGCAACAATGGTGACGGCACCTTCACCGAATGCGCCGCCCTCAATGGCGTCGCCATCGTCGACTGGGTCAAAGCCGTCACGAGTGGCGACTTCAACAATGATGGGCGACCCGACCTCTACGTCTCGTCCCTTCAGGGCGACAACCGCCTACTGCACAATGACGGTCCGGTCGATCCCCGTCTGCCATCCCGGGGTTGGCGATTCACCGATGTGGCGGCCACCGCAGGCGTCACAGGTCGCGCCAAGAGTTTCCCGTGCTGGTTTTTCGACTACAACAACGACGGCTGGTTAGACCTTTTCGTGACTGGCTATTCCATTCACAACGCGGGGGACATCCTCATCGATCTCCTCAGCTCACGCGGCCCGGGGGAGCAGGCTCGCTTGTATCAAAATAATGGCGACGGCACCTTTTCCGACGTCACGGCCGCCATGGGGATTGATCGGATTCTACACACCATGGGCTGCAACTTCGGTGATCTCGACAACGATGGCTGGCTCGACTTTTACCTCGGCATCGGTGACCCGTCCCTCGGCACCATCATTCCCAACCTCATGTTCCGCAACAATGCCGGTCAGGGATTTCAGGATGTCACCATTTCCGGCGGATTCGGCCAACTTCAGAAAAGCCACGCCATCGCTTTCGGCGACCTTAACCACGATGGCTCGCAGGACATTTACTCCGTCGTCGGCGGCGCATTTTCCGGCGACCACTACCCCAATCAACTCTTTGCCAATCCCGGCAACAAAAACCATTGGCTCAAACTCTCCCTCCAAGGAGTTCGCTCCAACCGTCCCGGTCTCGGCGCCCGCATAAAAGTCGTCACTCAGTCTCCGTCCGGCCTCCGAGAAATCCACCGCGTCGTAAGCAGCGGTGGCAGTTTTGGGTCTTCCGCCCTCACTCGTCAGGAAATCGGACTAGGTCAGGCAACCTCGATAGATCGGGTTGAAATCACATGGCCCGCCACCGGAGAAACTCAAGTCCTGCGCGACCTCGCTATCGACCAACACTATCATGTCCGTGAAAACGCCCCCCGAGCTGAGGTCATCACCTCGGGTTCTTTCCCCTGGCCGGACCATCCGACCAAGGGGCTGCATCATCCTCATTGAACCGCCTTGCGAGGGGGCGGCAGTGTCATCGCTCCCGGGGTCACGTCCAACAGATTAGGTGTGATATCCGCAGGCTCTCTCGCGCCCGCCCACTTCATCGCCCCGACCAACATCGATTGGTAGGCTGAGCTGTCGCGATGGCCCATCGCGTTGAAATCAACGCGTCCTTCGCCATAGGATTTCGCCCATGCCAAAGGATAATCCGGGCGCGCGTAGACCTCTCCCTCCATTCCCGCCGTCTTCATTACGAACAGGACGTGATTGATCGGTGAAAATTCTTTCCGGGAATACCACTCCTCTTTGACTGAAAAGGCTTCTCCCAATTCCGCCATTCCCGGAAACTTCGGATCAACCACCTCAACCGTGGCGACCTGCTGTGCGCCGTGGTTGATGAACTCGCCACCCCACATCTTGATATAGGGGTCGGAGGCCTGCCCATTATACGCGTAGCGATGGGGCCTCGCGCCGCTTGAGGGGGGATTGCCGTTAAATCGCTCGTAAGTGTGAAAACAGTCACTCCCGGCGTGCACCGCCATAAATCCGCCGCCTTGGGCAATCCACGATAGCAAAGCCTGTTTTCCGTCCGCCGACATCGGAGGATTTTGATCCGTCCCCACCATTTCCAAATTCCCACTGGTGTAAAAGAACACCCCGTCAAACTGCGCTAAATAATCTGGTGAAAACAAACTGCCGTCTTTGCTGAAAGTGAACGCGATATCGTGCTCAGCTTCGAACGATTTCAGCACTTGCTCCGAGTAACTCGGATCACCCTTCTCGCCTCACCGAATGACCGAGGGCGGCGTCAAGCGGCTAGTGCACAGTTTTTTGTATAATAGCATGAAAGACTTCAGCGGGAGACTGTCCGTCGAGCCCGATGCGAGGGAGATTATTGAGTAGCCACTCCGCTTTGGCGATTTGGCCTTTGGTGACGGTGTTAAAGTCGATGCCTTTAGGGAAGTATTCCCGGATCAGACCGTTGATATTCGCGACCGCACCGCGCTGCCAAGGGCTGTGTGGATTGCAGAAGTAGACCGCCACTTTTGTGGCAAGGGAGAAGGCGGCATGTTGGGCCATTTAGCGGCCGTTGTCGTAGGTGAGGGTCTTGCGCAGGTGGGCGGGCAGGCGTTTGAAGGCCCAGATGAGAGCGCGGACGACGCTGATCGCGTCTTTGGCGCCGCCCAACGGGACGATCATCACGTAGCGGAAGACCCGTTCGGTGATGACCAAAATGGCGGTGCGATTGCCCGCACCCATGACCAAGTCGGCCTCCCAGTGTCCGGGCACCTCCCGGCGCTCCACCTTAGCGGGTCGCTCGCCGATATTGATCGCGCCCGGCAACTGGCCCGAGAGCTTGCCCTTGGCGCGGGGGGCGGGACTGCGCCGGGGCTTCTTGCGCCGCAAATAAGCGATCAATTCCTTCTTAACCGAGCCTTTGGAGTGGACGTAGATGAAGTCGTAGATGGTGGTTTCGTGGCTCACGCGTCGGGTCAGATCAAGGCCATGACGTCGTCTCAAGGCGACTTCGATTTGCTTGGGCTTAGCGCCGGTGGCAAACAGGATCAGCACCTCTTCGCGCAAGGCGGGCGTGTCGGCGCACTTGGGCCGACGGCAAGCGCGAGTCTGCGCATCCATGCCGCTGTAGCTGTTGCGCCCGCCGTTGCGGGTGATCTCGCGATTGACCACCGAGGCGTCGTGGCCGAGGGCGGCGGCAAGCTGAGCGCCGCTTTTGCCCTGGGCCAAACCGGCATGAATCGCCTCGCGTTCCTTGGCGGTGATGCGCCGTTGTATTTTTGCCACCACTGCCAATCCTCCGCTCTGCGCCCACGACGCCAGCGCGGAGTTTTTCCCAGAGAGAGGACGACCGGCCCGGCAAGCCGGGCCGGTCGTCCTCTCTCTGGCTTGTGTATAGCTGCTCACCGCTCCCTTCCTACGGCCTGTCGCAACCTCAATCCCGCCAATCATCAATCCCAATATCAAACGTATAGTATTCATTATAGTGCATTAGGAGAAAGGGAACCACTCCCTCTCAGCCTGTGCACTCAGTGTTGGACGGCGGCGAGTGCTCATACCCGGACGACTTCGTGAAATACAATAAAGTCAACGTTTCAGCTATGGCGCTCATGGCACTCCAGCCAGCCAAGACCAAGCCGAATATTCTAAGATAACAACGGGGGGGCATCGGACGAAAGCGTGCGTCGCTCCAACTCAAGCGCAACGTCGAAGCCGAGTCTTCTCCTCAACTGTTCACCTACCCCAATAACTCTTCTGCATGCGCCCTCGCACTCGCCGCCTTTCGGTCGCCCAACATTCTTGCGAGTTCGTCGATGCGCATTTCGCGATCATCATGAATCGACTGGATCGATACCACCACCCGTTCCTTGGATTGGTCCTTTTCCACCACAAAATGCGCACGTCCTTGCGCCGCGACCTGCGGCAAGTGTGTCACGCAAACCACTTGATGACTCCGCCCGATCCCGGCCATTTGCGCGCCGACTACTCGCCCGATTTCGCCCCCCACATTCGCGTCGACCTCATCAAACACCAAGACCGGCACGGCGTCCAAATCGGCCAACACGGTTTTCAGCGCCAACATCACTCGCGCCAACTCACCACTGGAGGCGATTCGATTCAGTGGTAACGCCTCCTCGCCCACATTGGGCGAAAACAAAAAGTTCATGTCACTATCACCTGTCGGCCCCAACTGATCCGACGCTGTCACCTGAATGCGAAACTCCGCTTTTTTAAACCCCAACTCGGCAATAGCCGTCGCCGCGACCTTTGATAACGCTTTGGCCGCCCTGGTGCGATCCTCCCGCAGTTTCGTCGCCAATGTGCGCGCTTTGGATTCCGCCATCGCGATGCGATGCTCAATCTTGGCCAACGCTCCCTCGATATCTCCTTGCGCATCCAATTGGGTCCGCAGCGCTTCCCGCGCGTCTTTGACCGCGATCAAGTCTCCGCCATATCTTCGCTTTACTTCCAGCCACGCATTCATCCGCGTGTGCAACAATTCGATCTCCTCGGGCTCAAAATTAAACTGCCCCCCCAATCCCGCATATTCGGCCGCCAGATCCGCCAGCTCAATCCCCACTGCCTGCAGCCGCTCCGCCAGCGAGTGCCCAGCATCATCCAATTCCGCCAACTCCTGCGCCGATCTCAACATCGGTGCCAACTGCGGCGCTAATCCTTCGTCCCCACTCAGTCCGGCCTCCAACCCTTGAGCCAACTCGGTCAACTCCTGGGCCCGTCTCACCCGCGTGAAATCTCGTTCCAATTCCTCAATGGCCTCCTCCGTGAGCTCCAACGCATCCAACCGTTTCAACTGAGTGCCCATGAACTCAATTTGGTCCGGCGACAACCGGTCCTGCTGCACGAGCTGCGTTCGTTCCGCGCGCACCGCCCGCCACGCGTCATAACTTTCCAAATACGCCGCCCCTTGCGCCCCGGTCTGCGCATACAAATCCAACAACTCCAACTGACACCCCGGTTTCAGTAGTCGACGCGGTTCACTGGGTCCGTGAAAATCTATCCACGCTTCGCCCAGTCTCTGCAAATTCCCCAACGTCGTCATACTCCCGTTGACGCTGATCTTCGGTGCTCGCGTCCTGGAAAGGCTTCGCTTCAGCAACAACACACCCTCCTCACAAACCGGCAAATCCAGATCGACTAACACCCCGTCGATCGCCTTGGACTCTGCAAACCACAACGCAGCTTCCACTTCACACGAGTCCGCCCCCTGCCGAATCACTGTTTTATCCACCCGCTCCCCCGCCAGCAGGCTCAAGGCCCCCAACAAAATACTTTTCCCCGCGCCGGTCTCGCCCGTCACTACTGAAAAGCCTTCGCCCAATTCAAGCGAAACCGCCTCCAACAACGCCAAGTTACGAATGGTCAAAGTCTGCAGCATAGGGTGGCGTCAGTGAGCCCATGTTACCCGCGGTATTCAAGTCGCTTCCCTTCCGAATCGCATTTGCTTGCCTTCAATGAAGCTCCTCAAATTTGCCTTAGCTTTTTGCTTGCCGACCCTGCAACCCATTCTGCTTACTCGCCGACTCTCATTGAGACGGACCCTTAGCTCAGTTGGTTAGAGCGCTTCCTTGACATGGAAGAGGTCACAGATTCGAGTTCTGTAGGGTCCACCATTTATGCCTTAAAGCACTCGTATATAGGATTTTAATTAGGAGTTCCGAGACAACTGCCTACCGAAACATCCGTCGAACCGATAAGGTCAAAGATGATTTCTCGGTCTCCCCAAGTGGGCTAATTTGATGTCATGGGTCACTCGGACCCAGATCCATTTTCCTCCTAGGTTTCTGCCGCCCCGAAATACTCCCGGGCCTTGGTCACATCTCGCCCGATTTGCGCTCTTAATGCGTCAACTCCGGCGAAGCGTTTTTCTCGTCGCAAAAACCCGCACCATTCAACTTCGAGTGGAGTGCCTTCTCCAAACGGAGGGGTATCAAACAAATGCACCTCTAATCGGGGCAATGATTCCCCTGGTTTCGCCACGGTGGGCCGCAACCCGTAATTTGCCACTCCCCGCCACACGCGCTCCTTCCCGTCCGCAGCCTTGACTCCGGCCGCCCGCAATTGCACCGCATACACCCCGAGACACGGCGCACACTCCGGTGCCCAAGGCACATTTAAAGTCGGAAACCCCAACCTTCGCCCCAGGGACTGACCCGCTTTGACGACCCCATCTATCGTGTACGTGTAGCCCAACAACGCATTCACCAGGTCAAGATTTCCCTCTTGTAACGCGGCTCGGATACGGGTGCTGCTGATAGGATCACCGTCCAGATTCACCCGAGGTGCGCTAAATATCCTGACTCCGTGTGCCTTCGCCTGCGCATTGAGTAAATCTACATCGCCTTTCCGGCCTTTGCCGAATCGCCAATTCTCGCCAACAAAAATCGTGCGCAGATGCGGTAAAGCCCGCTTGAGCATAGGCACAAAATCATCTGCATCCACCGCCGCGAATTCCCGCGTAAACGCTTGGATAATCACGGCATCCAATCCCGCCACCAATAGTCGCTTCGCCTTGGTATCCGGGGGCAACAACAGAGGCACCGCCGCATCGGGTCGCAACAGTCGACTGGGATGGGGATCAAACGTCAGTGCCGCGGCCAAGCCATTGACATGCCGGGCCGATAATACCGCCGCCTCGACCACCGCCCGATGCCCCAAATGCACGCCATCAAACATTCCAATCGCCAAATGTAGCGGTCGCACCGGTAGCCCCTTCGCCTCTTCCAGTCCGGAAATTTGTGCTGGCAAGTTCACAACGCGATTCGCGACGCCACCTTGTGCACCGGCAACAACCGCTTCTCCAGCGCCGGCAGCGGCATCTCCAACAACTCCTCCAAAGTGAGCGCCTCTGCTACCTGCAAATCCCCCGAAGCCGTGCGGCGCAATGACTTCAGGTGCGCGCCACAATTAAGTTTCTGCCCCAAATCATGGGCCAATGTGCGCACATAGTGGCCCTTGCTCGAGCGCACCCAAAAATCGATCTCCGGCGAAGCCCACCGCTTCAGCTCGTAATTTATTACCCGAATAAATCGGGGTTCCCGCTCAATATCCTCTCCCTTGCGGGCGGACTTATAGAGCGGCACTCCATCGATCTTGATCGCGGAATACATGGGTGGCGTCTGATATTGATCGCCTTTAAAAGTCTGCATCGCCGCCAAGACCTCCGCCTCCGTGAGCTCCGGCACGGGACGCGTCTCCAGTATTTCACCGTCGGCATCCTGTGTATTGGTCACTTCTCCTAGTTTGATGGTGCCCGTATATTCCTTCTCCACACTCACCAGGTATTGGGACACTTTGGTCGCCTTCCCAATCAGCATCACCAATAAGCCGGTGGCGGCGGGGTCTAGTGTTCCGGCATGACCGATACGCTTCATCTTAAATTTCCCCCGCAGGCGTGCGACCACGTCGTGAGACGTGTGATCCGTGGGTTTGTCAACGAGGAGAACCCCCTCAAATTCCTTCTTGGCTCCAAGCATGTGATTTAAACTGGTGGTTAAATTCCTGCGTCGGACGGGATCTCTCCGAGCCGGGTGGTCAATGCCGCGACGAGCGTCTGGCAAAACTCAGTCACCCCGATTCCCTTTACATTCAACCCCGCCGCACACGCGTGCCCTCCTCCATTGAATAATGACGCCACTTGATCCACGCGATACGCTGGATTCTTCGCCCTTAAACTCGCCTTAACACCGTCCTGCCGTTCCTCGATCAAACAGCCGATCTCAACCCCATCAATCGCCCGCGCGTAGTCGACCAAGCCTTCCGTGTCCTCATGGTTCGTCCCCGTCTCGGCAAACACTCCGTCGACCAAAGTGCCGACACAAATTTTTCCCTTCGCGTGCATCTCCAGCGATGACAAAAAGCGCTGCAGCAACAGCATCTTACCCGCGGGTTCCCGCTCATACAGCTCAAAGCCCGCCTCCACCGGATCCGCCCCCGCCGCAACCAGCGTTGCCGCCAGTTCAAAGGTGCAATGGGTCGTGGATGCAAAACGGAACTGTCCCGTATCCGTGAGAATACCCGTATACAGGGCCTGAGCCATTTGCCGATCAATAGGCATGTCCAACATCACGCATAACGCCGCAATTATTTCGCACGTCGCCGCCGAACGGGGCGAAACACAATTAAATGTAGCATAGTCCTGATTGGACACATGGTGATCGATATTGCCGAGCACGACCGGAAAGCGCTCTTTCAATCTCAAACCCGCGCGCTCTTGGTCCGCACAGTCCACATAGATTGCCACCCAGTCCTGCTCGCCTAAGGAATCGGGAGTCAAAAACACTTCATCGCGCGCCACAAAATCCAGCCTCCGAGGCACCACATCCGCATTCACGCAGCGTGCTTCATATCCGGCCTCACGTAGCGCCCGCGTCAAAGCGATTTGGGATCCGATGCAATCTCCGTCCGGTCTAGCATGGCCCATCACCGCAATGGGTCGACCTGCCGCGGCGTGTAGAAGTCGGCCGAATTCAGTAATCAATTCGGGCGTGACCACCACGCCATAGCTCATTCTCCACCCTCCGGCGTCTTCTTCCTGTCCTCCCGGTCCATATCATCTAGCATATCCAGCACTCGGTTCCCGCGCTTCACTGCTTCATCGAGCTGAAATACCCAGTCGGGCGCGTGCTTTATCTGCACCCGGCGCGCCAGTTCCCGCCGCAGCTCAACGCGCTTGCGGAGCAACCAACGGTAACGATCCGCCACTGACGCTTCATCGCCAAAAATGGAAAAGAAGATTTTCCCCGCATGCAGATCCGGAGCCACCTGCACGCCAGCCACCGTGATGGCCACCGCTTCCTGCTTGTATTTGGTATGTAGATACGCCCCCAACTCACGTTGCACGAGTTCAGCGATGCGGGTGGTGCGGTTGGACATCGAGATAGTTCGGGGGAATCAACAGGAAATAGCAGCCTAGACCAACCGCGTAAAACGATTGACGGTCCAAGAACCTAGAGAGATGCGCGCACCTTGTGAATCTCAAAAGTTTCGATCACATCGCCACGCTCATAGCCATTGAAGTCGCCCAGCTTGATACCACACTCCAGACCGGCCCGAATCTCGTTGGCGTCGTCCTTGAAGCGCTTGAGCGTCTGCACCTTGCCTTCGTGCACCGATTCCTTGCCTCGACGCAGTCGAACGGAAGCGTTGCGGATGATTTTGCCTTCCGTAACCAGACAACCCGCCACAAATCCCTTCGCCAGAGGGAAGACTTCACGAACTTCGGCCGCGCCCATCTTCACTTCCTTGAGGTCAGGATCAAGCATGTCCGCCATCATATCGCGCACCGAATCCGCGAGCTCATAAATAATGCTATAGGTCTCGATACGCACGCCGTGATGCTTCGCCTGCGGAGTGACTCCATTCTCGAGTTTCGTGTTGAATCCTATAATTGTGGCCCCGGCGGCACTCGCCCGCTGCACATCGTGCTTGGTCACAAGGCCGACTTCATTAGCCACGATTTCGACCGAAACCTTCTTGCTCTGGATCCCTTCCAATATGCCGCGAACTGCTTCGGCCGAACCGTAAACATCGCTCTTGATTACGAGTTTCAGAGACTTCGCCTGCGTCGCGGCTATGTTGGCAAAGAGCACCTCGACCGAGACTTCCTTCGGTTCGGCCGCTTTCGTCACCGTTTGGTTTTTGAGCCGAGCGGCCTTTTCTTCCGCGATATCTTCCGCCGCACGGGCGTTTTTCGCTGAGGTGAATATTCCACCGCTATCCGGGATTCCCGACCAGCCGATGACACGAACCGGCGTCGAAGGGGGAGCAACCTTCAGGTTTTCACCCTGGTCATCATACATGGCCCGCACCTTGGCCCACTGCTTGCCGCAAACAATCGCATCTCCAACCTTAAGCGTACCGCGCTGGACGATAACCGTGGCCAACGGCCCACGTCCCACCTCCAACTGCGATTCAATGATGATACCTTCAGCCTCCGTCTTGGGATTGGCTTTAAGTTCAAGCACTTCGGCCTGCAATTGGATCATCTCCAATAGAGTGTCGAGGCCATCGCCCTTGATGGCGGAAACCGGCACCGTGATCGTCGAACCTCCCCAATCTTCAGCTGCAATGTCCCGCTGCTGCATCTGGGTTTTTACTTGATCCAAATTCGCCCCCTTCACGTCCATCTTGTTGACGGCCACAATCAAGGCGACACCCGCTTGTTTGATATACTTGAGCGCTTCATCGGTCTGCGGCATGAAACCGTCGTCAGTCGCGACTACGAGAATCGCAATATCCGTCACCTGGGCTCCCCGGACACGCATCTTATGGAATGCGGCGTGACCCGGCGTATCGAGGAAAGTAATCTTACCATTCTCGTTCTCAACCTGGTAAGCGCCGATATGCTGCGTGATGCCGCCAGCTTCGCCAGAAACCACGTTCGCTTTTCGAATCGTGTCCAATAGAGAGGTTTTACCGTGATCAACATGGCCTAGAATGCAGACCACCGGCGGACGTGGCTCGAGGTTTTTCTCCTCCTCCTGCGCCGCCTTCTCTTCCCTTTTCTTTAGATCCTGCTCCGTCGGAGCCTGCTGTTGCACCTGACTTTCACCACGGTGCTTGATCTCCAAAATCACATTGTGCTTCTCCGCCAGCACGATCGCCACGGGTTCATCAATGTTTTGATTCATCGATGAGAACACACCTTGCTCCATCAACTCAGAAATCAACTTAAACGGTTTTAATCCCAACACTTGGGCAAACTCCCGTACAATGATCGGCGGCTTAACTTGCACCGTTCGTAATTCAGCACTTACGCCTTCGGCTTCACTCGTCGCAGGTTTTGCGGCGGATGGTGTCGCCGGAGGAGTCACCGGGCCCTTGGCTAGTGCCGCGGGAGGAGGTGACATCGGAGAGGATACTGGACGGGCCGCCGGAGGAGGCGAGGCTACGGGAGTAGGAGCAGGACGTACTTTTGCCACAGGCGCCGGTATTGCCGGTGCCGCACTAGGTGCCGGCAATATTCCAGGCTGCTTGATGGGTGTCGGTGCCGGACGAATTCCCGGTTGGGGAATGCGAGCCGGTGCCGGACGGGTGCCCGCTTGAGGAATCGGCATCGGAGCCGGACGGGAAACAGGGGGGGGCGTCGGGGGTGATGACACAGGACGTGGAGATGAACTTGGCACCGGCGGTGCAGGAGCCGGCTTGGCGGCGGCAGCCCGCGCTTCCGCGGCGGCTTTGATCTGTTCGGCCTTCTCGCGCTCCACATCTCCTGCTGATTTCACAAACACTCCCGGAGGTAAATTGACTTTCGGCGCGGTCGGCGGTGCTTTGCTCTCGGAGGTGACCGTCGACGGACTAACCTCTGGCGCGCTGGCCACGGGGGCCTCGGCTTCCGGTTTGGCAAACTCTTCCACCACGGCCGCGGCCGAGATGTTGTCGATCGTGCTGGAGACGCTCTTTACCCCGTAGTTGCGCTCTTTAAGCAGCGCAATCAAGGCTTTGTTATCCATGCCGATCTTCTTGGCGAGTTCGTGAATGCGGATGCTCATCAGGCGGTGTTACGGTCTATCTTCGTGCGGTCGGGACGTGTCAGTCAGAGTTCGACATCAAGCGTTGTCGCTAGCGGCGGCAACCTTGGCTAGAATCGAGGCAGATTCCTCAGGTGTAAACCCTTGGCCTTCAAGATCGTCAGATTCAACTCCCTCAAAAATTTCCAAGGATACAAAACCAGCGGTCACCAAGCGGGTCGCCAGCTCGTAAGCGACATCCAGTGAAGAGGCGAGGCGCTTCGTCGCCTCATCCTGCACATCCACGGTTCGCTCGGTAAATTCTTCAATGTCGATCTTCCAGCCGATCAAGCGGGAAGTCAGACGGGCATTCTGCCCTTTGCGGCCAATCGCAATCGCCAGGTCCTCATTGGCCACGCGGAGCAAGACCCGCCGGCCTCTCTCATCAATGACGATTTCACGCGGCATCGCAGGCTTCAAAGCCTCAATCACCATTTGCTCGGGATCGGCGAAATAATTGATGATGTCGATCTTCTCACCGTTGAGTTCACGTACGATCGATTTCACCCGAGCCCCGCGAGCGCCCACACAAGCTCCTACCGGATCCACCTTGGGATCTTTGGATAACACCGCCATTTTAGTGCGGTAACCAGGCTCACGCGCAAACGCCTCCACCGTCACGGTGGCGTCGGCAATTTCAGTCACTTCGAGCTCAAACAACCGACGCACAAAGCGCGGGCTCGCTCGGGTTAACATTAGTTCGGGACCACGTGGAGTGCTTTCGATCGCCGCCAAGAGACAGCGAATCCGATCACCAGGTTGATATTCCTCACCAGGGACTTGCTCACGGCCCATCAGCAAGGCCTCCGCTTTACCCAGATCGACGTAAATGTCATTGCGCTCACGGCGACGCACAGTGCCCGTCACGATGTTGCCCACCATGTCCTTGAAATCGTCGTAAATCCGATCCTTCTCGAACTGACGCAGGCGCTGCATGATCGCTTGACGAGCCGTCTGCGCTGCGATACGGCCCAAATAGGAAGGATCGATCTCCTTTGCGAGAAACTCGCCCAGTGCGATCCCGGGCTGCAAGGCACTCGCTTTTTCAATGTGGATCTCTGTCTTCGGATCACTAACCGAATCGACCACCTTCAACTGCGACCATGCGTGCAGTTGTCCCTTGCGGGGATCGATCTCGATCTTGAGTTCCTGCCCCGAATTCACGCCCTTCTGAGCCGCCGTTTTGATGGCGTTGACAATCGTCACGATCATATCGGCGCGGTCGATGCCCTTCGCCTTCTCCATATACTCTAGGACGGATAGAATTTCGCTGCTCATTTGGTCGGTGGTGTACGGATAGGATAAAAAAAAAGCGGGCCAGAGGCCCACCTTCAGAAGTAGTTAACTGAAATGTGAGGATTGAACCTAGTGTCTGATAAAAATCCTTGTCAAGTCCGCCGCCTATCAGCCAACACGTTCCTTTCCTGTTTCATTTTGCCAATCGAGCAGTCCTTGCACGTGTCCCCATGCCACGGGATTGCGCCGACCATCCGCCAATCGCGCCGCTTTCGCCAGATTCGCCGGCTGGTCTCCGGGCATGGCCATAAACCACCACTTGAACCCTATTGCCTCCGAAATCTCGCCGGCCGCCACCAACAGGGGCAACAAGCCGTCGCCCCACAAATTATCTGCCCGGGGCCGCGGCACATGACCCATCACGCCGACTTCACTCATAACGGTTCCCCACCACGCGGCCATTCCCCATTGGCGTCGTGCTTCCCCCACCGCTTCCAGCGGATCAGCATTCCGGGGCTGGCCAGGCCATCGACCTCCCATTTCTGACAATTTCTCCGGCCAGCCCATCGTGTGCTCCTTGGTCAACGCGGCATAGGAGGAGAGTCTCAATCGGGGATGATTCGCTGGTCTCACACCGTGTAAAACCCACGGATGCCCCAAACCCTCAAACGCCTTGGTCGCGTCAATTCGTTGAGTTTCCCACTCCTCCAACGGCCATCTACTCGCTACTTCCAACATCCCCACTCGATTGAATCGATACCCGAGGATTGCCAATGCCGTCTGGTGGCAGGCTTCCCGCCAACCTAATTTCCGGATGCGCACCCCGGCATAGTGAACCTTACTTCGCCACCGGCGTCGCGCCGCCCGCTCCGCCTTCATCCGCATCTCTTTCTCCGAGAGCGTCAACCACGCTTCCACCAGTTGATCCGCCGGTCTCGCTACCATCACCGAAACGGCCGCATCCGCGGCATACTCCTCCAAATCATACCACAACAGTGGGAGCAGCACTAGGATCGGAATGGTTCGCCCTCCGGCCCCGGGTGTCACTTTCAGCCGAGTCGGAAACAATACAACATGCAGCACCACTCAATCATAGTTCGGATCATCCGCGTGGGCATGCAACCGCCAATCCTCCTCCCGCAAGTGCAACTCCACATCTCCGTAGTACCATTCTCCACCTATCTCGACCCGGGCTTGGCGAAAGTCTGGGCCTCCCAACCTGTTCCAACGCCACGGCTTATCAATCTTCACGCGGCGATCATCCTCGGTGCGAGCCCCTGCGACACTAAACGCTCGGTCAACCCAAATTCGCTGCAACAACCGTTCAGGAAACTAAAACGCCCCCCCCTCTAGTCCTTGCACCTCCATGACTGCCGACGGTCCCGCCGTCGCGTCTCCATCTGGATAAGTCAGGGAATGTTCGGGGTCTGACTTCACTTGCGATTCCCTAAATGTTTCGCGCATTCCAGCGCGCCGCCCCTCGTCGAGCCACGTCGTCAGCCCGAGCCAACCACGCCTTCAGCTCCATCGGCCCAATGACACTCGCCCCTTGGGCCTCAACCAATTGCCGCAAACCGCGATCCGCCGTCGCGACCACACAATCCTCCGCCACCCGGGAATTGACCACCCACTGCACCAATACGTCATCCGCCGTCACTCCGGTCGGCGCATGCGCCACCACAAAACTGGCCTCCTGTGTCGGCTGCTCAACAGTCAACTCCGCCCCTCGACCATCGAATACCAACGAGACCCGCCACCCCATGGCGTCGTGCCATACGCGCACCATCTCCTCAAGTTTACGCTGCGCCGCGAAGGTATCTCGACGCCACAAAATCGCGGTCAATTTCCATGCCCGACCGACATTATTCCCGTCCACTAAAAGATGCTTGGTCTGCGTCGCCACGGCGTTCACGTCGAATGGAACGCCGTATTACCGCAAATTCTTTCCATAAATTGCGTCCCTCCAAACAATTTCTCCCACGCCCGAATCCAAATATACTTCAAGCCTGCACTTCCACGGGACGTTGAACTGAGACCACCCAGGACCACCCAGGTCCACTTACCATGAAATATCACAAAACCCCGCTTCTCTCCGCTTTTCTTTGTGCTGCCACGGCTTGGGCTGCTCCCATCGATCAGGATGAACTGCCTAAAATTATTGATTATACGACGCCCTCCGTTTCTCGGAACCACCATGCCCCCGACGCCGTCGTCCACCTTTTGATCGAAATTAATGAATACGGATACGTCACCAACGCCTCCGTCAAATCCGCTTCTGAACCAGCCCTGGCTGGCCCGAGTCTCGCGGCCATCCGTCATTGGCGCTACGCCCCCGCGATGAAGGACGGGGCCCCGATTGCCGCCCGATTTGTGCAACCCTTGCGATTTGCCTCCGACAACGTCACGATCGTCTCCTTGGCCTCCCACCCTGCGAAAGTGCGCCGGCGTGTGCCCCCCCGGATTCCTGCCGGACTCGAACACCTCAATGCCGAAATCACGGTTGAATTCCATCTCGATAAATACGGTAAGGTCGAAAACACCATGGTGGTCAGCAGCACCGCCCACGAACTCGACGACGCCACCACCGATGCGGCCTTACAATGGAAGTTCTCCCCCGCCGTGGAATTTGGTCAGCCCGTCCACAGCACTGTCTACGTCCCTTTCCGCTTCCAAGGGAATCCATCGCTAGCCCTTCGCCCGACAAAAGTCGTTAAACTCGCCGACAACGACCAACTCGTGCCTCTGCGACAAATCAATCCTCGCCTCGACGCTGAACTTTTCCTCCTTGATGGCAAAGTCAAAGTGGCGTTCACCGTGACCGAAAAAGGTTACGTGATCGACGCCAAAGCTATCTCGTATTTCCACGAACGCCTCGCTGCGCTCTCCGTTCAGGCTATGCGCAACGGGCGATTTAAACCCGTTGTGCATGATGGCACCCCAGTCGCCATCTCAGCCGTGCAACCCTTTGTTTATGGCTCCGGCAAGATCGCCATGGTCCCAGTCGACCGCCTTCCCACGGTGCGCCGGACCGTTTCTCCCCAGATCCCCACCGAGCTCGAAGGCGTGGACGGCTTTGCCCAAGTCGTCTTCGTCGTCGACGCCAAAGGTCAAGTCGCGGAGGTCGCCATTAACGAATCATCTCATAACGCTTTCTCCGCCCCCCGTTCTCGCTGCCGCCAAAGACTGGCAATTCAGTCCTGCCCTTCGTAGCGGCCAACCCACCAGTGCTCGCGTCATTGTCCCATTTGTATTCGGCAAACAGTAAACCCGACCCAAATTCAACTTCCTCCCTCCACGCCATCTCCACCCCGGGGGTGGAGATTCTTTTATCACCGACCGCGAACGGCGCAGCTCCTACTCACCAACACTACCACACGACCGCGTGGCGGAGAGGGAGGGATTCGAACCCCCGGAACCTTGCGGCTCAGCGGTTTTCAAGACCGCCGCAATCGACCACTCTGCCACCTCTCCTGGTGCAGTTGTTCAGAAAGTCCAAGCCAGTGACCACTTGTCGAGTATTTCTTACACTCCCGCCTCCCTCGCCCACAGATTCTCCGCATTGCCGGGGTCGAATTACAGTGCACGCATGAGTCCTAAAAACCAACGGCACCCAACTTTCACCAGATCTTCTCGCGTAAAAAACGGATTCCGCCGCTTATGCAAAGGGTTGGACTGAGTTCACGCTTGGCCCTCGGAGACCGCCGTCCACCATGACACTTCACATGACGACCCACCCCATGCTCATCGCCGGTAAATGGCACTCTGCCTCCGCCGACACCCAGACCTTTCAGCCCAGCAATCCGCACACCGATGAACTCATCGCCGATGCCTATCCGGTCGCCACCAGTGCAGACATCGATGCCATGCTCGACGCAGGTCTCGAGGCAGCCACCACCTTGCGCTCCGTCGGCACAGAAACAATCTCGGCCTTCCTCGAGGCCGATGCCGAGGCCATCGACGCCGCGAAGGAAGAACTCGCCGCCCTTGCCTCCAACGACACCGGCCTCGCCGTCACTCCACGTCTGGCCGTGGTCGAGATTCCGCGCACCACCGGCCAACTCCGTCAGGCCGCCGCCGCCCGTTGCGGAGACTGGCAACAACCAGTCATCGACACCGCCAACAATCTACGTTCCCAACTCGAACCGCTCGGCAAACCGATCCTCGTGATCGGACCAAATAACTGCCCCTTTGCCTTCAACGGCATATCCGGTGGTGACTTCGCAGCCGCCATCGCCACCCGGCCACCCCGTGATCGCGAAGGCCCACCCGGGCACCAGCAAACGTCTCGCCGAGCTGGCGCTTGGTGCCGCTGCCTCCACCGGTCTCCCCGCTGCGACGGTGCAGCTTTTTTACCGTTTCTCCCACAGGGACGGCCATCGCATGGCGGGTGACCTCCGCCTCGGCGCGATCGGTTTCACTGGCAGCGAGGGAGCCGGCCGCAAAATCAAGGCAGCTGCCGACGCCGCGGGAACCCCCGCCTACTTCGAACTGAGTAGCTTCAACCCCGTGGCCTTCCTTCCTGGCGAACTCGCCGAAAAAGCCTCCGAACTCGCCGCTGAATTCAGTGGGTCCTGCCTGCTCGGAACTGGTCAATTCTGCACCAATCCGGGCCTACTCCTCGCCATCGCCGGCGACACCACTGAAACCTTTCTTTCCACCGCCGCCGCCGATTTCACGGCCGCCCCGTCCGGCGTCATGCTGGTGCCTTCTCTCCCCGAAAACTTCGACGCCAGTGTTGAGTCCTTGGTCTCCGCCGGCGCCACGCTCATCGGTCGCGGCACCGCACCAAAAGACCCTGGATTCCGAGCCCAACCCGCTCTTCTCCGGGTAGACGGCGAAACTTTCCTCCGCTCCCTTCACACGTTTCAACAGGAAATGTTCGGACCGGGCTCCCTCGTCGTAGTCGCCACCGACGCCGACGACTTGGCCGCCGTCGCCGAGCATCTTGAGTCCTCCCTCACCTCGTCCTTCTACACCGCCTCCGACGGTAGCGACGATGAGCTTTACGCTCGTCTCGTTCCGATCATCGCCGGCAAAGCAGGCCGCCTCCTCAGACCAGATGCCCACCGGCCAACTCTGGCGCAGCATCGACGGAACTTGGTCGACCGCCGACGCGACGCCTTCAATTTAGCACCCCGTGCCCCCGACCTTGAAAAAATTCGCCCTCCTCCGGGCGCTCTGCCCCTTGAACGGTGTTCGTTCGCCGGGGGCTTGATACGGGCCTCGACGATACCCTCCTTGATCGGGATCTTCCGCACACTCGATCTGGAATTGCTGCATCGTGGAAAACAACTCGAGCAACTGCGTGGGCCGCTCATACTTCTCCACCCCGCGAGCGTCCAGTGCCTGCAATACCTCATGCACCGATTCGAGTGTCGAGAGACATCCCAACATCGGTTGCTGCTTGATCACAAATCGACTCGGAGCTGAGGGCGTAAACATGATACGAGGCAAGCGCTGCAGACTCGGGCTCAACTTCAACAGCTTGCGCGCGCAACTCCACGTCGCATCTAGCACCAACACAACCACGGTTCGACCCTCCGGTATCAACGTCCTCACATCGGCACCCTCACTCGATAAATTCACCGCCTCCACCCCCGGATACAACAACACCACTTGCAAGCTCGGATCATTCAATAACGCCTGGATGCGCGGGCTTCGGTCAAACTCTACCCCCTGCACGATTTCACTGTTGGGTAAGGAAAGGTGAGTTAATCGCCCGGTACCGGCCTTTTCTCTCCGAAATTCTTTGGGATGCATCAACAGAATGAAACGCGTAACCGTATGCATCGGAACTCTCCGATTACACCAGCAGTGCGCTTTTGGCCAAAAACAACGATAACATGTCTCTCGACACATCGACACATCGACGCATCGACTTCATCAACCTTCGACCGCTTTGGCCAGACAATCCCCTAACCTATCCTTCATTTCCATGCCCGCTCTCGCCCGTTGTGCACTTCTTTGCCTGATCCCGTCCGTCGCCCTCATGGCGGCAGACAATGACGCCCCTCCCGCGAGCATGACGGAATACTGGAGTCCTGTGCCCAGCATCGTCGAAGCCAAACCTGGACAAGCTCCCTCCGACGCCATCGTCCTGTTTGACGGGAGTTCGCTTGATACTTGGGAATTGGCTTCCGCAGAAAGCGGTCCAGCTCCGTGGGACATCGTGGGAGACGCCATGGTAGTCCCTCCCCACGCGGAACCCAAAGTCGGCCGCGATATTCGCACGAAGCAAAAGTTCGGCGACGTGCAACTACATATTGAATGGCGCTCTCCCGCAAAAATCGTGGGCCACGGTCAAGGTCGTGGCAACAGCGGTATCTTTTTCATGGATCGCTACGAGGTGCAGATCCTCGATAACCACGACAATCCGACCTACGTGAACGGTCAGGTCGGATCGATCTACAAGCAACAGCCCCCTTGCTAAGCCCTGCGCGTCCCGCCGGTGAGTGGCAGACCTACGACATCATTTTCGAAGCTCCCGACTTCGCCCCTGACGGAACCTTGCTCAAGCGGGCGCGTGTGACCGTCTTGCTCAACGGCGTGCTCGTACAACACGCCACCTAAATTTACGGTCCCACCACCTACCGCGGACTACCGCACTACGAATTCCACACGCCTCGTCAGTCCATCCGTCTCCAAGACCACGGCAATCCGGTCGCTTACCGTAACGTTTGGATCCGCGAACTCCAGCTCCCCTAGTTTTCGGAGCGTCCTTTCAGATATCCGCCCGCAAAGCCTGCGAGCGCACAAACGAATCAATACCTGCGATTGACTTCCCCATCAGGCTCTTGGGGTCAACTTCCCCGCCTCCGCACGTTCCATTCCACGCTACCAGCGGATTGCGCCGGTTTGGGCACTGAACCACTCCCCCCTTCTCTGAATACTTGATCAGCCACTGAGTTCGCTGGCGGCCTCTTCATCGACCAGCCACACCACCTTTTCGGCGCACGTCTTCAGAATCTTCGAAGGTGCATCCAACAACGCATCGTCGCCCTCCAGCACCCGCGTGAGTGCCACTGCTTTGCCCGCGCCCAAAGTCATGATCACGATCAAACCACAGGCCTGCAGTCCAGTCGGAGTAATCGTCAATCGCCACCCTTTTTGCGGCGTTTCAATCGCCGCATAAAATATATCGCTATCATTGATTAAGAGTTTGCTCCCCGGGAAAAATGAGGCCGTGTGAGCATCGTCGCCCATGCCCAGAAAACACACATCATAGGCCTGACCAGGCGGGTTCAACAACAGCATCGTACGGCGATAAGCTTCCGCCGCCTCTTCCGGCTCATACGCGACTACCCACGGATGTCGGTATTCGACCGGCACGCCTTTCGGCGCAAGTAGCTTGCGCTCGGCGTTCCCAAAATTGCTCTCATCGCTGCTCAACAATACACAGCGCTCATCGCTTACCGTAAAATGCGTCGTGGCTATCACTTCCGTCGGAATCGCATCCGTCTCCGCCGCCCATTGATACCACGCTTGTGGCGTGGATCCGCCTGTGAAAGCCCAGGTAAAATTAGGACTGCTGCTGGCAGCTTTCGCTTCCACGGCCAAGCGCACTGCCTCGGCAAATAGGTCCATTTTCTCACCGATTACCAACCGGCCGTATGCTGTCTTTGTCTCAATCATGTCGCTCAAGTATGTTATCCACGGAAAACCGTCCAACTGGAACCGAGGCGGCGAATCTCCGTGTGCGTCCACCGCCGTCTTGGGCTACCAATCAGCTTAAAAAAAAATCGCCTCAGCCAACGCCGCCGGCGGTTTCAACAAATGCATGGCCGTGGTCAACCGCACCTTCCCCCACCCAAATCAGCCACAAACTCGGCATGGTTCTTTCCGATATCCGCCCGCCACTTGAAGTAGTGATTATTATCATACCGGAATTCGACCGCAAAGTCCTCACTTCCCGCCGCTTCGCACGGTTGCACGACTCCCTCCAAATCGCTCGCTGCCCCACAGTCTTCCAACCGTGATTTCAACCAAACCAACAGTACCCGCGCCGCCGGAGCGTAGCGAGCACGATGATACATACGAATCTCCTGCCATCCGCTCACCAGTTGATTCGGCTGAAATCCCGACAGAAACTGGCCCACTGACTGCCGCACCGGCAGTAAACGTGCGTTCACCAAATCTCGGATCGCTTCCAGTTGCGGCCACGGATACGACATCGCCCCCCTCGGGCACCAGACCGGGGTCAAACATCACGCGTTTGGCGTGTTTCAACATGAACTGGTAGTCCGCCAAGCGACTACTGTCGGAGAACAAGTGCGCCCAATAATACAGCGGTAAATCCGTGGATAAACAGATCGAGACCTGATTCTCCAAAAATAGCCGAGATTTCATGGAGTAACTCAACATCACGCACTCCACACAACGCGTGTCACTCTTCGATTTGCCGAGGAAACACTCTCTGTAAACCGTCGCTCGGATCTCATCCGCGCCGCCATCATCCTTCAGCGGACACAACACCACCACCCGGCAAGGATAGCGGTGTGCGAATTCCTTCACCGTCTCAAATTGCGTGACCGCATCCTGACAGGCGGTCGCAAAACCGAAGTGCAGGACAAAATTCATCTGCGTTGCGCGCACGGAATTCGCAGCCGGAGCCGCCCCGCCCGACTTCGCAGTGTTTTCCCACATTCGAGCCAGCTGGTGCTTGATCTCACCAACCGGCACTTCGATCCCTGGCAACGCTTCAAAGACAGCAGGCTTTTCGGAGTCAGATTAAGGTTTGCGCCACACGTGCTCCCGCGCCACCAAAAGCTCGTCAGCGTTCGCCGGTCCCCAAGAACCAGCTGCATAACTGCCCATGCCTTCACGCCCGGCCTCAGCCCACGCTTCCAATAACGGCGTATAGAGTTTCCACGAGGTCTCCGCCTCATCACCGCGAATGAATAATGTGCCGTCTCCGATCATGGCATCGAGCACCAGACGCTCATAAGCTTCCGGCGTGTTAGATCCGAATGTAGTGCTGTAGCTAAAATTCATCTTCACCGGCTGCGTACGGGTCTCCAACCCCGGCACCTTGCCATTCAAAACCAAGCTCAACCCCTCGTCCGGCTGGATTTGGAATGAGAGCGTGTTCGCCGCGAGATCGAACGCCCCGCCAGCAAACAAGGTCCCGGGGGGACGCTTGAACTGCACCGCAATCTCCGTCACCCGCCGCGCCATACGTTTCCCCGAGCGCAGATAGAACGGGACCCCTTGCCAACGCCAATTATTAATCGAAAGCCTGATCCCCGCGTAGGTCTCCGTGCTCGATTCCGCCGCAATGCCGGCCTCCTCCAAGTATCCTGGCTCTGGCTTACCGGCGATCATCCCGGCCGCGTATTGCGCCCGTGCCACATCGCCGTTGGGACCCAAATCCAGCGGTTGGATCGCCCGCAATAACTTCATCTTCTCGTCGCGAATCGCTTCCGCATCAAGCGATACCGGAGGTTCCATCGCAGTCAAAGCCACCAACTGCATGGTGTGATTCTGGATCATGTCACGCAACGCACCACTCTGCTCGTAGTAACCACCTCGCGTGCCCACGCCGACCTCTTCCGATACGGTGATCTGCACGTTGTCGATATAGTTGCGATTCCACAACGGTTCGAAAATCGCGTTGGAAAATCTCTGCACCAAAAGGTCCTGCACCGTCTCCTTACCTAAGTAATGATCGATCCGATACACCTGGTGCTCCTGCAAAACCTCCCGAATCGTGCCATTTAATTTCAATGCCGACTCCAAATCACGCCCGAATGGTTTCTCGATAATCACCTTCGCATGTAGAGAGGTGCCCAAGTGTTTCTCCGCCAATCCACTGGCTCCTAGATTGCGTAGAATTGGGGCAAAGACCGAAGGCGGGGTCGACATGTAGAAGAGTGGTTGCACATCACGACCTACCTCTTTGTCGATTTGCGCAAGATGTGCGGCGAGTCGATCGAACGCCGCCGGGTCATCATAACCGCCCGCGACATAAGTCGTCTTGGCCGCAATGCGATCCCAGACGTCATCGCTCAGCTCGCGGCGCGAAAACTCTTTGATCGCCTCGGCGGCCAGATCTCGAAATGCGTCATTCGAAATTTCTTTCCGACCGTACCCGCTCAAGTGGAAATCCGGGGGCAAAAGGTTGTCCGCAGCCAAGTTGTAGACGGCCGGAATTAATTTCCGGGCCGTCAGATCACCGGATGCCCCAAAAATCACCACGGCGGTGGGCGGGGCTCCTCGATGTTTGCTCAGGCCTTGAAGAAAGGGATGGCGGGAAGTTTCGGCCATAATTCGACCAAGATCACACGAGACCTCGCTTCTTAAGCAAGGACGAACCCGCTTTTCCTTACCTAAGAACGATGAAGATTACTGATACCAATCCTCACCGCCGTCGCTTCAGCGCAATATTGGCGACGTGCTTGAACTGGACTCGCTGCAAATCGCCATCTCCGGGCCAGATCACTTCCACCACGTCACAGCGATGAGTGGTCGGCGGAGATTTCATTCCTCTCAAATAAGCTAGAATTGTGCGGCGCAAGACTCTGCGCTTCCGATCATCCACTGCATGGTAACCCGGCACCAACGCCCCCCTCGACTCGTGGTTTGACCTCTACAAACACCAGAATCTCTCCATCTCGCATGACCAAATCGATCTCATCCCGTCGATCACGTGGATTACGCCAATTTCTAACTAACAACCGAAACCCGTATTCATTCCGTAAAAACCCTTCCGCCAAATGCTCCCCGCTCGCCCCGCGATCAATCTTCTCCGGACGTTGACTCAACCATTTTAACAACAACGCTCTCAGCATCCTAATCACTATTTGAGCACAAGGATCAGCCCTTTGGCCAGTCCTCAAGCTTTCGGTTAATCTTAGCTATTCTTCCCGGAACTGATCTTTTATGGCAGCCCCCAACATCCCCGGCGCCCTGCGGCGCTCATTGCTGATCAAGGTAATCGCCAACCCGGCGCCCAGCCGCGAAGACATCACTTCAGTTATTGAACTGACCGCAACCAAAGTCGTCGAAGCGCTTCAGGCTCAATCCATGACCCTCTACTTGGAGAGTGTCCCATGTACCCTGATTTTGGAAGGGGGGCAGGAAAGCCGATTTTTGAGCGAATTTCCGGCTACCAATGGCGGATGTAGGCGCGCGCAGATGCCATTTAATGGCTAAATTGCAGTGTCGCAGCAGTCAGTGCCTGGATCGTTTCCATGAGGGAACCTCCGGCAGCCGGTTTATTGTTCATCGTTGGAGTAGGCTTGGTGGTTTTAGGCGGCTTGGGCCTGCGGTGGTTGGTCGGCCAGCAGTCGGGCGATGAGCCACAGGTTGTGACCGAGGATGCTCCAGGCTACCGTCAGGTAGCGATTCGTGAAGCCTCTGGCACTCAATCGCTTGCCTTGGCGTTGCTTGATGATGGGGATGCGAGCCTCCGTCGAAGCCCGGCGATGTTGGAGCGCCACGAACTGCGGCTCCTGCATGCGCCGTTGCAGCAGCTGCGGATGGCGGGGGGCAAGTGGCGTCATAAATGTCGGCTTCGGCCAAGCGTTCGCACAGCCGTTTGGTCGAGAAGTCTCGGTCGGTGCTCGCCGCTTTGATCGGGGTGCTCAGGTCGAACTGCTTCTGACGATCAAAGCTTTCGCTCAACTGACGCCATTCGGCCGGAGCCATTCCCTGATACCACTGCCAATCGGTGATCAACCCCGTCACGTTCTCACTGATCATGAGGGTGTGGCCAAACTCGACCTCGCCGGACGCCTTGCCCCGGACCACGGTCTGCACGTCGGGTTCGTAGACGCTGAGGATCTTCTCGGCGTTGGGCACTGGTCGCGCGCCGATGATGCGTTCGTGGGCCTGTTTGATCGCGGCCGGCAGTTGCTCGAGCCTGGCGTCGATGCGCGCAATGATGCGGAGGGCCTGGCGCTCACTGAAGCGGGTCCGGGCGTAGTCGGCGGCGAGGTGGTCGCGGTGGCGGCGGGCGTGCTCGCCGATGGTGCGCAGCAGGCGTTTCATCTGGCGGAGCACGCCCTTGCGGGCCCGCTTCGCATCGCGGCGCCGTCGACTGTGGGTCATCGCGATGCACCACCGATTCATCTGCTTGGCAAAGACTGGCGGCTCGTTCGGCATCCGACCCCGCAACCCCGCTGCACGGCGCAGTTTCACCGCCTTGAGCAGGGGTGCGGCTCACGTTGCGAAAGAGCACCCAGTCGACCGGGAAATGGATGTTGGCCTGCAGGCAGGTCGAGTCCACCAGGCACGTATCCATCGGCTGCGCCGCAGCCAGTCCCAGTTCGCTCGCCCGGTCCGCCTCACCGCACATCTCGATAAAAACTTGGCTCATTCTGCGCACCTGCCCGGCGGTGAAGCATTGGGACGCACGCTCCCGCACGCTTTCTTTGGGAGACCCCCTTGATGCCGTCGATCCGGCGCGCTCCGCAAAAGTCGGCCAACAGATCGCTGGAGGCGATGCTCAGGGAAAGTTTACGCAAACTGATTTTTCCGTGCATCATGCGCAATACCTGCACCTGCCGCGCCTTGCGCACGAACTGCAGGTGTCGCGGCAACCCGGCCACGTCGTCGCCCCGCCAGTTTTCCCGGGCAAAGTCCACGGCCATCGCTTCCAAGTGACTGTTGGCCAGCAACTGGTCGAGCCCCGCCAGTTGATCGCGAAACGCGGCGTAATCTTTGTTGGGTCCGACCGGAGTCAGGTCTGGACGCAGCCAGGTTTTCAGGGCAACTTCCGGGGCGACCGCTTCGGTAGTATTGTTCACACCAAATTATACACGCCGTTTTTGTGCCGAAACCAGGAAATCCTCCCGGGTTCGGCCTCTTTATTTTTACGCTATCTCCTCTTCTACAACCTCTTGCGCTTGTGGGACACGCTCCAGTTCACCGGCAGCAGATCGCTGATGTCGGCACCTGGGAGTCGTTGCGGCAGCCTGGTGAGCACGTCGCGCAGATAGTCCAACGGGTCATGCCCGTGACGTTGGCAGCTGATCACGATCGAGTAGATGATCGCCGAGCGTTGGCCGGCATCGGGATGCCCTACGAACAGCCAGTTCTTTCTCCCTACAACCGGGGACTCTGCAGTCCGGATTCATCCGCAAAATTCAATAACCGGTCGAGAAGATCCCATGCCTCTATTTCGTTCAACGGACTGACCACCAATTCCAAGTTCCGTCCGACCGCTCCAAATCAAATAAAGTAAACTTCGAGTTGCTCCGCCGATGTTTTTTTTTGTCCGGCCAAATACTCCTGCACAATCGAATACACCCACGGTCGCGGATCCATAGACCGCCGGTCGCGCATTTCTGACAACGCCGCACGCATCGCCACCCAATCGCCCTCCTCCCGCGCCAATCACACCAGTAATCGATGCGATCCACCCATGACTCCACTCCCTTCCCGCCATGTATCCATCGCCTCGTGGGCTTCTTCGAAGCGCTTCATTTCCATCAATGCCACAACTCGAGATTCATGACGCAATTCCGTGCTGGAACTCTGCGCATTCACCCATGCCAAGGCCGCCTCGAATCTCCTGGCCACCAGCAATAGCCGAGCTTTCTGATCGATCAACCAGTCCCAGTCACGGTCACGGTCACGGTCAACCGCACCTCCCGTATGCGTCAGCGCTACATCCACAGCATCTAGAGCCGTGTCAAAATCTTCGCCCGCAAGCGCCGCCTTCAAAAATTGCTCGCGTGACTCTCGTCCGGGGTAAAACCGTGAAATACCCTCCGCCAACAACTTCAATCCACGAGTGCGTTTGTTCGTCATGATATAGAACATGCCGAGCCGCTCTCTACCGGAACGGTTGTCCGGTGATCGCTGTAACCCCGCTTGGATCTTCACCACCGCTTCGCTCCAATTACGCGCCTCCATCGCCGCCACGCCCTCCGCAATATAGGCGTCGCCTCGCTTTCGTTTAATTTCGTTTAATTTCGTCCCAGCGCACTGGCGCCGCGACACAATCCATCCACGTCCCCAAATTATGGGAACGTATCTCCAAAACCATGAATCACGCCGTGGTCAACGTCAAGTAGCCGGCCGCCGCAATTGCGGTCGCCCAAATTAACACGCCTCGCACCATGATGCGCCATCGGGACCGATGACGCGACGTCTTTTCCGGGACCACAATCCCCACCGCCACTTCTCTCGCCCGCTGAGAGTGGGTTTCCAACTGAACCTAATACGTGGTAAAGTCATGAAGCGGTAATGAATTAACGGTTATCGCTGTTTCGTTTTCCCCGAACGGCCTCGGCAATGTTTTCCGGGTGGGATTCAGGTTCACCGTGATCGTTATTGAAGCGCATGGACACCGTCTTGGATACACCGCGCTCCTCCATGGTCACCCCATAAATCGCCTCGGCCGCAGAAACCGTGCGTTTGTTGTGCGTGATGATGATGAACTGCGATGCATCCACGAACTTCTTCAGCAGTGCGGTGAATCGGCCGATATTGGCCTCATCCAACGGAGCATCCAGCTCGTCCAACAAACAGACCGGCGAAGGTTTCACCATGTAGAGCGCGAACAACAGCGCCCCCGCGGTCAGGGTCTTCTGTCCACCGGAAAGCAGCGTGATACTCTTCAATTTTGTGCCTGGAGGCTGCGCCGTAATTTCAATGCCGCTCTCCAAAATATCCTCCGCCGCCACGAGCTCGAGGTTCGCTCTGCCTCCTCCAAACAGCGTATCAAACGTGTATTTGAAGTTCTTTTTGATCTGCTCAAACATAATCGCGAACTGCTCCTGCGAAGTGCGGTTGATTTCATCGATCGCTGTCAATAATTCGGTCTTGGCGTTGGTCAGATCATCGCACTGACCCTTGAGAAAATCAAAGCGCTCCTTGAGCTCACCGTATTCCTCAATCGCCACCAGGTTCACTGCGCCCATCGAATTAAGCCGTTGCCGCAACGCATCGATTTCCGTCTTCACCTCGCTCCAATTAGTGGTTTCCAACGCGAGTAAATCAGCCTCTTTGGGCTCTCCCTTAGGCTCCTTTGACTTACGGCGACGCTTCGAGGAGGAGGCCGGCTCATCCTGCCCTTCAGCCTCCGTCGCGGATGGGTCCTCATCCTCGTCCAGATCCAGTGTCTTCATATCCGGCGGCTCTTCATCGGAGTGCCAGATCAACAGCTTCCAGTCCAACTTCTCGACCGACTCCGAATACTCCCGGGTCACATCTTCGACGATAAATTGCGCTCGTGAATTCGCCTCCGCCAACCGCACTTCAGATCGCCCGAGTTCACCTTGCGCCATCTCCGACGCCGATCGCAAACCATGCTGAGCAGATTCTACCGCTTCGATCTCCTGTTCCACTTCCGCTAACTTTGTACGTATCTTCGCCACCTGCTCCTGAGCCACCTCCAGCGTCTCCCCAATCTGAGCCGCTCGGGCCCGCTTTGAGTCGGATTCATGTTCCAACGAAACGATCTGCTCCGACCACACTTCAATTTCCTGCTGACGTTGGGCAAGACTCTGCGCGATTTGTCCGCGCCGCTTTTCCATGTCTGCAATTCCCCGATCCAGGACCTCCACCCGCTGGCGGCGTTCCGCCAACTCCAACCGAGCCTGCGCCAGCGTATCACGCTTCACATCCCGGTCAGTGCGAATTTCGACGATGCGCACTTCCATCTGTATAACGCGTTCCCGTGCTCCCGTCGCCTGTGCTTCGGCCTCCACCAGACCGGCTTGCGCCTTATCAAATCGTACCTGGGCCTCATTTCGCACCACCTCCAATCCCGCCAGTTCACGCTCCATCCGCGCCAGTCGCTGGGCCCCTTCCTCCCGTTGTTTCCGAGTACTGCGTTGCTCACTTTGGATCTCCGCCACCATCTGCGCGGCCTCCAAGACTCCGCGGCGACAATCCTCCAATGTTTGCTCCGCTTCCGCAATTCTCGCATTCAGCGCTTCAATCACCTGCTTCTGCGCGTCATGCTTCATTTGTTCATCAGCGATGTCCTTCGCTGTCTCGCGCAGGTCGATTTCTCGCTGCACGATACTATTGCGAGGCTTCTTGTTGAACCCTCCGCTGATCAATCCGCGACGATCTACCAGTTCTCCCTTGGCCGTGGCCACCGCCACAAAATCGAAATCTGGATTCGCCGCCCAAAAGTCCAGGAAGGCGTTTAAATCGTCTGCCAAATAACAAGCCCCCAATAGCACCGAAGCCGGATGCGCCTGGTCGACATTGATCAAAGCAGAATTTGCAGGACGTAACAACGACGGCAACGCCCCGCCTCCTTTCGCCGCTCCGCCCAAGTCTTCGACCTGCAACACTGCGCTGCCAATCTTCTCACTCTCCAACTGATCCAGTACCCGACGCGCCGTGGCCAAGTCTGTCACATGAATCGCCTCTACCGCCGAGCCCAGCAAAGCCTCGATGGCCTTACCTTCATTCGGATCGATTTGCAGATCCTTGGTGATCGGCGTGGCCAGAGCCCCATCAAATGCCGGATCCAAGCGTCCCTGAAGAATCGCTTTCGCTCCCGCCCCAAATCCCTCCCATTTCTCCTGCAGTTGCTGGAGTAATTTCAACCTCGCCGATCGCTGCGCCAACCCGCGATCAATATCCTGCAGCACACGTTGGGCTTCTCGAAATTCTCGCGTTGCATTGCCAATAGCCTGCTGCGCTTCCACCGAAGCCTCATCCAATCGAGACTTACCGGCCAAAGCCTCCTCCAAACGGAGTTCCACTTCGGATTCTCGTTGGGCGATAGCCGACTGTTCCTGCCGGGAACCTTCGATTTGTTGCATCAACAAATCGTGACGTTGAATTGTCTTCTTCTGCTCCACTTCGAAGCCCGTCGTATCCGTACGCAACCGCGCGATCGTGCTCTCCATCTGCAACAAGGAGAACTTGATCTGCTTCAATTCGGTTTCGAGATTCGTCAGCTCTCCTTCCGAAACCGCTAACTCCCGGTTCCTATTCTGAAACACCGCATCGCTCGTTCCCAGCAAGATCAGCTGCTCTTCTTTGTCCTGTGCGCCGCTGTCGACCTGATCCGACAATTCGCGCATCTGCATCTCCAGTTCACCCAGATTATTACGCGAAGAAGCCAATCGATCCTCCAACCCCGTCCGCTTAATTGTGGCGAGGTTCGCTCCGTTCTCAGCCTGCTCACGCTGTGACTTTAAATCAAATACCGCCTGCTGCGCATCCTGTGCCCGTTGATGCAACCTTGAGCGATCCGCCTTCTTTTCCTCCAACGCCCCCTGCTCCGACTCCAAGTTTGTCCGCCGCTCCGCCGCGGCCTGTCGCAAACCGGATAACTTCGCTTCCAACTCGGCAATCGTCCGGGCCAGCGGTTGGTGCTGATACGCGCTGTGCCCCAAACTCAGATGACGCAGCCGAAAACTCAAACGCTTGTATCGTAGCGCTTTGGAAGCCTGCCTCTTCAAACTACCAATCTGACGCCCCACCTCCGATATCACGTCCGCCACTCGAGCCAAATTCTGCTCTGTCAGCGACAGCTTGTTCATCGCTTCCCGACGCTGCGCCTTGTATTTGGTAATTCCGGCCGCTTCCTCAAAGACCGCCCGGCGCTCTTCCGGCTTCGAAGACAAAATCTGATCAATCTGCCCCTGGGCCATGATCGAATAACTCGTCCGACTGATACCCGTATCCATGAATAACTTCTGGATGTCTTTTAACCGGCACACCTGACCGTTGAAGAAATACTCACTCCCCCCGTCACGATGCACCCGACGCATGATCTCAATCTCATGAAACTCGCTGCCGAGCTGCTTCTCACACTCGGTCAACAACAACGAGACCTCACACAATTGCGACGGTCTGCGAGTATCGGTGCCCTCAAAAATTACGTCCTGCATCTTCCCGCCGCGCAGCGCTTTAGCGCTCTGCTCCCCCAGCACCCAGCGAATTCCATCCGCGATATTGGATTTACCGCACCCATTTGGACCCACAATTGCGGTCACGCCAGGTTCGAATCGGAGGGTAGTAGAGTCGGCGAAGGATTTGAAGCCGTGCAGCTTGAGAGCTTTGAGATACATGCGGGCGCTAACAGGGACGATTGAACGGTCCGGATTCCCCCCCCGCAACGGTAAATCCTGTACGAAGCGATTTTAGACCGTGGTCGCCAACTCTACTTATGATCCCACGGGAACGTCGCCTCGACCTTCGCGCACTTCCACGTTTCGAAGACTTCGAACATCTTTCCTGGGTTGAGAATCCCTTTGGGATCAAGCGCTCGTTTGACCGCCTGCATGGCCCCGATTTCCGCCTCCGAATGCTGCAGACGCAGAAACGGCGTCTTAGCCAATCCGATTCCGTGCTCGCCGCTGATCGCTCCGCCCAACGCCACGACCTTGGCCATCAGCGCCAAGACCGCTTTCTCTGCCGCGACGCACTCTGCCGGGTCGGCTTTGTGGTACATGATGTTCACGTGCAAATTACCATCCGCTAAATGGCCAAAAGTCGGAATCGCCAATCCTGAGGTCTTGCGCAACCGGTCCAAAAACCGCGCGAACGTGCCATACGCCGCCAAGGGCACCGTAATATCTTCGTTCAACTTCGCATCGCCCATTTGGAACATCGCGCCCGAACACTTCCTTCGCACTGCCCAAAGCGACTCCGCCTCTCCGCGATTGCGAGCCGCTCGATGGCCGAGCGCATGCTCCTTCGCCCAATCCAACACCGCCTTGCGCGACTCTTTCACCTCAGACGCACTGCCCGCCAGTTCCAACAAAATGATAGGCCTCCCAGGTTGACCCGGGAATATCGTCGTACCCATCGCTCCCTCTGCACACTGCACACTGTGCCGATCTAAAAACTCGCAAATCGCCGGTTGTATTTTGGCTCCAAACAACACTCGCGCCGCTTTGAACGCACTCACTTCATCCTCAAAGGAGGTCAGCAAAGTCCAGCGCGACGCCGGTTTGGGAATCAACCGCAAAACCGCCTCCGTCACCACCCCGAGCATGCCTTCGCTGCCAATCCACAGATCGCGCAGATTAAACCCCGCCGCAAATTTTCGCGTAGCAGTGCCCCACTCCACGTACTCTCCCGTCGGTAAATACCCCTTCAGCGCCACGATGAAATCTCTGGTGACCCCGTACTTACCTCCGTGCATACCGCCAGCATTACAGGCGATGTTACCTCCGATCGTGCAAAAGGCCCGCGAAGACGGGTCCGGCGGATAAAACCAACCCAATTCCTCGGCGGCGTCCTGTATTTTCGCCACCACCGCTCCCGCCTGCACATGGGCAAATCCCGCTTCATCATCCACTTTGATCCGGTTCAACTTAAGCAGGTCCAACACCCAGCCGCCTTCTTTTGGCGTAGCCGAGCCCATCAAAGTCGTGCCCCGGCCTCTCGGGGTCACGGGCACACCGCGTCGGTTGGCCAACCCCAATACCACGCCGATGTCAGCGTGCTTTCTCGGTTTGATCACTGCCTCTGGCAGAAAGAACATTCGTCCGCTGTCAAAAGAGGACGCGTAACAGGTCGCGTGCTCGGTCCGAACCACGGTCGCACCCAACTGCTTGATAAGGGCCTTGGTGGCCGCGGTATGAGAAGATTTGCTCACCTCCACAGCATGATTCTTCCGCGATCCCTCGAGCAATCGATTTTGTCGGTCAAAGCCTGCAGGTTCCCTCCGATACAGTGCTTCGATCTGGCTTGATCGGCTACTCCGCCACGGCCTGCAAGGCCAGTTCCTTACATCCCTTGAGGTCGAGCTTACCCGTTCCCCGCACGGGAATCGCCGCCACTTTGCGCACCGTACGAGGCACCCACAAATTCGGTAGTCCGTTCTCCAACAATTTTTCCCGCCGCCGATTCGGAGCCAACTCCAGCGTGGTCAGCAGTACCAATGCCTCCCCTTTACTTGCATCGGGCACGCCCATCACGGCGATCACGTAACCTTCGCTCGGATCCAACTCTAACGTAGAGAGTGTCCCATTTACCCTGATTTTGGAAGGGGGGCAGGCAAGCCGATTTTTGAGCGGATTTCCGGCTACCAATGGCGGATGTAGGCGCGCGCAGATGCAATTTAATGGCTAAATTGCAGTGTCGCAGCAGTCAGTGCCTGGATCGTTTCCATAAGGGAACCTCCGGCAGCCGGTTTATTGTTCATCGTTGGAGTAGGCTTGGTGGTTTTAGGCGGCTTGGGCTTGCGGTGGTTGGTCGGCCAGCAGTCGAGCGATGAGCCACAGGTTGTGACCGAGGATGCTCCAGGCTACCGCCAGGTAGCGATTCGTGAAGCCTCTGGCACTCAATCGCTTGCCTTGGCGTTGCTTGATGATGGCGATGCGGGCTTCCGTCGAAGCCCGGCGATGTTGGAGCGCCACGAACTGCGGCTCCTGCATGCGCCGTTGCAGTTGCTGCGGATCACGGGGGCAAGTGGCGTCATAAATGTCGGCTTCGGCCAAGCGTTCGCACAGCCGTTTGGTCGAGAAGCCTCGTCGGTGCTCGCCGCTTTGCTCGGGGTGCTCAGGTCGAACTGATTCTGGCGCTCGAGGCTCTGGTAGAACTGACGCCATTCGGCCGGAGTCATTCCCTGATACAACTGCCAATCGGTGATCAACCCCGTCACGTTCTCACTGATCATGAGGGTGTTGCCAAACTCGACCTCGCCGGACGCCTTGCCTCGGACCACGGTCTGCACGTCGGGTTCGTAGACGCAGAGGATCTTCTCGGCGTTGGGCACTATCGCGCGCCGATGATGCGTTCGTGGGCCTGTTTGATCGCGGCCGGCAGTTGCTCGAGCATGGCGTCGATGCGCGCAATGATGCGGGTGGCCTGGCGCTCACTGAAGCGGGTCCGGGCGAGTCGGCGGCGAGGTGGTCGCGGTGGCGGCGGGCGTGCTCGCCGATGGTGCGCAGCAGGCGTTTCATCTGGCGGAGCACGCCCTTGCGGGCCCGCTTCGCATCGCGGCGCCGTCGGCTGTGGGTCATCGCGATGCACCACCGATTCATCTGCTTGGCAAAGACTGGCGGCTCGTTCGGCATCCGACCCCGCAACCCCGCTGCACGGAGCAGTTTCACCGCCTTGAGCAGGGGGTGGGCGGCTCCACGTTGCGAAAGAGCACCCAGTCGACCGGGAAATGGATGTTGGCCTGCAGGCAGGTCGAGTCCACCAGGCACGTATCCATCGGCTGCGCCGCAGCCAGTCCCAGTTCGCTCGCCCGGTCCGCCTCACCTCACATCTCGATAAAGACTTGGCTCATCCTGCGCACCTGCCCGGCGGTGAAGCATTTGGACGCACGCTCCCGCACGCTTTCTTTGGGAGACCCCCTTGATGCCGTCGATCCGGCGCGCTCCGCAAAAGTCGGCCAACAGAGCGCTGGAGGCGATGCTCAGGGAAAGTTTCCGCAAGCTGATGTTTCCGAGCATCATGCGCAATACCTGCACCCGCAGCGCCTTGCGCGCGAACTGCTAGGTGTCGCGACAACCCGGCCACGTCGTCGCCCCGCCAGTTGATCGCGAAACGCGGCGTAATCTTTGTTGGGTCCGACCGGAGTCAGGTCTGGACGCAGCCAGGTTTGCAGGGCAACTTCCGGGGCGACGGCTTCGGTAGTATTGTTCACACCAAATTGTACACGCCGTTTTTGTGCCGAAACCAGGAAATCCTCCCGGTTTCGGTTTCTTTATTTTTACGCTACCTCCTCATTGACAACCTCTTGCGCTTGTGGGACACGCTCCAACTAAACCGGGGAATTGTGTGACTCGATGGTTCAGCCAAGTGATTGCGCGGCAGCCACCACGGCCTCCGCGGTAATGCCCAGTTCTTTCATCGCGGTCCCACCCGGAGCGCTTAGACCAAAACGATCGATACCGATCACCTTGCCATCGAGGCCCACCAACTGGGCCCACAGGCCGGTGACCCCGGCCTCAATCGCGACACGATTACGGCAAGAATTCGGCAACACGCTCTCACGGTAGTCCGCCGATTGACGCTTGAAGCGCTCAAAACTCGGTACCGAAACAACACGGGTTGAGGCCCCCAAAGTTTTCGCGGCGACCACGGCGTGTTGAAGTTCCGTACCAGTCGCGAGTAGGATGTGGGTCAATGGTTCAGTTTCCTGAACTGCAATGTAAGCTCCCTTTTCCGTACCGGTGCGACGAGCATCCAACGAAATCTCGTTTTGAATCGGCATTGCTTGGCGACTGAGCGCGAGCAACGTCGGACCATCGGTGCGAGAAAAAGCAGCCGCAAATGCACCGGCCACTTCCTCAGGATCACCAGGACGGATGACGTCGAGATTAGGAATCACACGCAGTCCTGAGATCGTCTCGACGGGCTGGTGGGTCGGACCATCCTCACCCACCCCGATGGAATCATGCGTATAAATGTAAACGGCAGGCAGACCCGCCAACGCCGCGATCCGCATCGACGGTCGGGAGTAATCGGCAAATACCAAGAACGTCGCACAGGACGGATGAAAAATTCCGTCGTAAGCCACGCCGTTGGTGATCGCTGCCATCGCGTGTTCGCGAATGCCGTAACGTATGTTACGACCTCCGCGATCAGCTACGTCAAAGTCCGGCGCATCCTTGATGTAGTTCAAGGTCGAACCGTAGAGGTCGGCGCTCCCGGATACCAGAAGTGGCATGGCCGCTGCGATAGGCTGGAGCACATCACGACCGGCCGCTCGGCTGGCGAGTTTGGTATCCGGAGCAAATGCCGGAATGGTTTCCAGTAGCGCTGCCGCCGACGGAGTTGTCGCGCGGCTGGCTAGCAGATCCGCTTTCTCGGGATTTGCGGCTGCCCACTCCTTGAAGGTCTTCTTCCACTTGTTGTATTGGCGCGCGAGACGCTTCTTATGCGCGGCAAAATAATCGCTCACTTCTGCGCTGACATAAAAGTGCTTATCCGCCGGCAAACCAAGTCCTGCCCGAGCGGAATCGGCGTACTTTGCCCCGCCTTCGCCATGCCCTTTCGAGGTGCCAGCGACCTCCGGGATTCCACGACAGATCTCGGTCTTAGCAATGATGAGTTGGGGCTTACCCGAAGCCGACTTCTTCGCCTTGTTCACCGCTTTGAGAATGGCCGCCAAGTCATGTCCGTCTGCGAGTGTAATGACATCCCAACCGATAGATTTGAAACGCGCCGCCGTATTTTCGCTCTGCGTCTTGTCTGCCATCGCGTCCAACGTGACGTCGTTGGAATCGTAAATCAGAATCAAGTTATCGAGCTTTTGGTGACCCGCGAACGAGATCGCCTCCAACGCCACACCTTCTTGCATACAGCCGTCACCAGCGAGACAGATCACATGGTGATCAAAAATTTCATGCTCCTCCGTATTGAAACGAGCCGCCGCCATTTTACCCGACATCGCAAATCCCACGGAATTGGCAATTCCTTGGCCGAGCGATCCCGTCGTCGCCTCAACGCCCGGAGTTTCCTTAAATTCAGGATGCCCTGGGGTCTTGGAATGCAACTGACGGAAAGCCTTCAGGTCGTCCGACGAGACTTCATATCCACTCAAGTGGAGCCAACTGTAGAGAACCATCGAACCGTGCCCAGCAGAGAGCACGAAACGATCGCGGTTAAGCCAACGGGGATCGGCTGGGTTGTGCACCATCGTATTGCCATAGAGCACAGCCCCAATTTCGGCGGCGCCCAAGGGCAGACCAAGGTGACCGGAAGAGCATTTATGGATGGCATCAATGGCCAAGCCACGGGCTTGATTTGCGGCTTGAGCGAGAATCTTGGAGTTCAACTTCATGTATTCTAGGGAAGCGGATGACAAAGCCCGGCAATTTACCGAGTCCGCTAGACGACGACGCTAGGCCATCCGGTGCAACGCAGAAGTCGGGCCAACAATGCAAAAAACAAAAGGCGAACCCTTTCGGATTCGCCTAATTGTAACAAATGCGCCGATTTGGCGCTGCCTTGAGAAGCCCTTAGCCTTTCGAGGACTCGTAGCGCTTGGCCTTGATCGCCATGGCTGCCTTACCCTTGCGATTACGCAGGTAGTAAAGGCGAGCACGCACCGGGACTGACTCACGATCAACCTCGATCTTGGCGATGTTGGGGGAATGCAACGGAAACACACGCTCGACGCCTTCGCCGTAACTGATGCGACGCACCGTGAATGCTTCGGCGACACCGCCACCCTTGCGGGCAATGACGATACCCGCGAAAATCTGGACACGCTCCTTGTCGCCCTCACGCACCTTGGTGTGAACGCGGATTCCATCGCCGACCCTGAAAGCCGGGATGTCCGACTTCAGTTGCGAGGCGGTTACCTCTTTAATGATGGGATTCATGACGGTAGTTATTTGAGTAAATCTGGTCGGACTTGCCGGGTCTTTTCAATACGCTGCGCGAGTCGCCACTTATCGATTTCGGCGTGATTTCCGGAAAGGAGAACTTCCGGCACGGACTTGCCTCGGAATTCGACAGGACGCGTGTATTGAGGAAAGTCGAGCAACTTGCCGGTGAAGGATTCGTGCGTCAATGACTTTTCCTCACCCAATACTCCAGGGATAAAACGAGCAATCGCATCAATGAGTACAGCTGCCGGAAGTGTCCCATTGGTAAGTACATAGTCACCAATACTAACCTCCCGATCGATCACCGTTTCGCGAATTCGTTGATCAATTCCCTCATAATGACCGCTCAATAAAACCACATGCGGTGAGCCCGAGAGCTCCCGCGCCATGGATTCATTGAAGGGCTCCCCATCCGGCGTGAGGTAAATTCGCAAGCAACCGGGCGTCGCCAAGGACTCGATCGCGCTAATGGCGGGCTCCGGTTTCATCACCATACCTGCCCCTCCTCCGAACGGCCGGTCGTCGGCCGTGCGATGTTTGTCCGTGCACCACTTCCGTAAATCGTGCACGCCCACTTCGACGAATCCTGCCTCCACCGCGCGTCCCAAAATGCTCTCAGATAACAATCCGTCGAGCATTCGCGGAAACAACGTCAATACATCGAAGCGCAAAGGCATGGCGGGATTGGTAAACAAAACCGCCCCGGACGAAGCCGGGGCGATGAAAAACGAAAATCGCGACTCGCTGATCAGGCTTCCGCCGAGGCACTGGCCTTGCGTGCTTGTTTTATCAGCGAATTAGCGGTGTCGGTGGGCTTAGCACCCTGGCCGAGCCAGTAGTCGGCACGATCAACCTTCAATGAAAGCTGTTCGCCCTTCGCGCGAGGGTTGTAAGTGCCGAGAATCTCGGTCGCTCGGCCATCACGACGTGAGCGAGCCTCCGCAACCACCACGTGGTAAACGGGTGAGTGCGTCGTGCCAATGCGGGAGAGGCGGATTTTAAGAGCCATGGGAGTGTTTCAAAAACGGTCTAATTGCTTGCTAAAAGTTGAGGAATGCACCGCGCCCAAATGGCTTGTCAAGCCCCGACTCCCCAAGTCTTCTCCACTATTTATGAAAGCCGGTATCGTCGGTCTACCAAACGTGGGCAAGTCCACTCTCTTTAATGCCGTCACTCGCTCGCGCAAGGCGGAGACAGCCAACTATCCGTTTTGCACGATCGACCCGAATATCGGAGTCGTCACCGTGCCGGACGAGCGCTTGGGGGTTTTGCAGAAAATTGCCAAAACTCAGGTGGTCATCCCTGCCGCCGTTGAGTTTGTTGATATCGCCGGTCTTGTCGCCGGGGCCAGCAAAGGGGAAGGTCTGGGCAATCAATTCCTGGCCAATATCCGCGAAGTCGACGCCATCATCCATGTGGTTCGCTGCTTTGAGGACGAAGACGTAATCCACAATATGGGCTCGGTAGATCCAGTGCGAGACATCGAGGTCATCACGACTGAACTCGTGCTCGCTGACTATGAGACGGTCACCAAACGCACGGAAAAGTGCACCAAGAAAGCCCGCGGAGGCGACAAGGAAGCCCAAGCCGAGCTCGCTCTGCTGCAGCGCCTGGAACCCCACTTGAACGAGGGTAAGCCTGCCAACTTATTGGAAGTGGATGAAACTGAGGCTAAGATTCTGAGTCTGTTTCAACTGCTCACCGGTAAACCCGTGCTCTACGCATGCAATGTCGCCGAGGGAGATTTGGCAGACTCCAACGACAATCCGTTCGTGCAAAAAGTCGCCGAATTTGTGCGCACCCATCACGACGCTGCCTATGTGCCAGTAAGCGCCAAAATCGAATTCGAATTGATCGATCTTAGCCCGGAAGAAGCACAGGAATTTCTTACCGATTTGGGGGTCAGCGATTCCGGAGCTTCACTCCTGATCCGGGGAGCCTACTCTCTTTTGGGTCTTCAAACCTACTTCACGGCTGGTGAAAAAGAAGTCCGTGCATGGACCATCCCCATCGGTTGTAAGGCGCCCCAAGCGGCCGGAGTCATTCACACCGATTTTGAGAAAGGCTTCATCAAAGCCGAGGTTGTCGCCTACGCCGACCTCTCTTCGCTGGGAAGTGTCTCCGCCACACGCGACGCGGGTAAATATCGCCTTGAAGGCAAGGAATACGTCTTCAAGGACGGAGATGTCGTCGTATTCCGTTTCGCGAACTGAACTCCCCTCTTCTATCTGCAGTTACCTTCGCTTCCTTACCGCAAGGAGGCGTGGGAAACCATGGAGGCGTCGGAACATAAGGAGTGGGCGACAGATGCAGGTATGTAGGTAGTTTAAATCCCCGAACCCCGTGGAATATCAGCCTATTGGAACGCAACGACATTTACCCTCCCTGAGGGATTTCCGGACACGCCGGACAAGCTCAAAGTTCGAAGCCGTGCGGAATCGTGATGCCCTTGGGCACGACCAGCACCCCATCGCGAATCACTACCCCATGCTGATAGACCCCGTCCTGTTTGCCTTCCTGTGAAAGCGAAACACGATCACCGATCCGGGTGTTCTTGTCGATAATAGCACCTTTAATGTGACAATCGTGCCCCAAGCCAAAATGCGGTAGTCCCGAGGCGTCATTACGGGCAAATTCCGCATTCGTCTCGTAGTTGTCCGCCCCCATCATGACCACATTATCCAAGGTGGTCCCCGACCGGACATACGACCGAGAACTAATGACCGAGCGCTTAATGGTGGAATCCTCGATGATGCAGCCATCTCCGATCACGGCGTTATTTACCGCGCAATTATTGATCTTGGAAGGCGGCAACGAGCGGTTACGCGTGTAGATGGGAGCATCTTCATCGAAGAAATCAAAAGGCGGCAGCGAGTCGGTGATCGCCAGGTTGGTCTCAAAAAATGCCCGCACCGTACCAATATCTTCCCAATACCCCTCAAATACATAGGCGGAAAGCCCTTTATTTCCTAACAAACTCGGAATCATCTCTTTACCAAAGTCGATCATCTCGTTCGCCAAGGCATCGTCGAGTGCCTTGCGATTAAACACATAAATCCCCATCGACGCGAGGCACCGCTTCTCTGCCCCATTCGCGTTTCCAAGTTTGGCTTCCAAAGCAGGTCCCATGGCCAATCCCTCAATAACTGCAGGGTCCTTGGGCTTTTCGGCAAATTTGGTGATCTTAAGATCATCATCCACTCCCATTAGACCCAACCCTTCAATCTTCGAGACAGGGATCGGCATCGCCGCCAACGTCACATCAGCACCGGATGCGGCGTGCTCGGCAATGATCTTCGAGAAGTCCATGCGGTATAGCTGGTCGCCGGAAAGAATCAGGACGTAGTCGTGTTCTTCGTTGCGCAAATGCTGCAAGTTACGCCGCACCGCATCCGCCGTACCTTGGTACCAGTCGTTCGTCTTATCGGTCTGTTCCGCCGAGAGAATGTCCACAACCCCCCCACCAAACGGATCGAAATGGTAAGTGTTCTGAATATGCCGATGAAGTGAGGCAGTGTGGAACTGCGTCAGGATAAAGATCCGATTGATCCCGGAATTGATGCAGTTGCTGATCGGGATATCGACCAAACGGTATTTGCCCGCCAGGGGTACCGCCGGCTTGCAGCGTTCCGTGGTAAGCGGATATAAACGGGTTCCACGACCGCCGCCCATAACGACGGCAACGACTTTTGAATCAGAGCTCATTTTAAATCAAGGGGACGGTTTCTAATGCCTTGCTCCACGATTACGCGGACACGTAGTTTCGCCAGAACAAATAAGTTAAATATATGTGTGGAATTGTCGGCTACGTGGGCCAAGCAATCGCTGCCCCAATCATCTTGGAGGGTTTGAAACGTCTGGAATACCGTGGATACGACTCTGCCGGCCTCACGGTTCTGGAAGACGGGCGCTTCAAAATCGCTAAACAAATCGGTCGCGTCGAAGGGTTGATCAAATCGACTCCTGCCAAATCCCTCACCGGCTCCGTGGGTATCGGACATACCCGCTGGGCCACCCACGGTGGCGTCACCAATACCAATGCCCACCCTCACTTATCTTCCGATGGCAAGATCGCCATCATTCACAACGGAGTCATCGAGAACTTCACCGCCATCAAAAAATTCCTGCTCACCAAGGACTACGCGTTCTCTTCGGAAACCGATACCGAGGTGCTCTGCAATCTGATCGCTTATCATTACGCCAAGGAATCAGAGGCTGCTCCCGATGAATCTCGCCTCCTGGATAGCGTCCGTAAAACTTTGCTCCACGTCGAAGGCACTTACGGAATCTGCGTGCTATGCGCCGATTGCCCCCAGGAACTCATCGCCGCTCGCCAAGGTTCTCCGTTAATCCTCGGCGTCGGTCAGGACGAATTGGTGATCGCATCCGACGTCTCAGCTTTGGTGAGTCGCACCCAAAACGTCGTTTATCTCAACGATGGCGAGTTGGTCGCGATCAATGGGAGTGCTTTTCAGATCAGCACTCTCGATAAGGCGGGAGTCTCTCCGGTTATAGACCAAGTGACTTGGAATATCGAAGAGGCCGAGCTGGGTGATTTTTCGCACTTCATGGAAAAGGAAATCTTCGAGCAACCCACCGCGCTGGAAAATGCGATGCGCGGCCGTTTCTCGGAAGACGGTTCCACCGCGATATTTGGCGGGCTAAACATCTCCGCGCACGATCTGCGCGATACTTCCCGATTAATGATTTGCGCCTGCGGCACGGCGTTACACGCCGGTCTCGTCACCGAACATCTCATAGAGCGTTTCGCCCGCATTCCCGTCGAATGCGACCACGCCTCCGAATTCCGCTACCGCAACACGCCTCTATTCGCCCAAACCCTCTTTTTTGTCATCAGTCAATCCGGCGAGACTATCGACACCCTCGCCGCCATGCGAGAAGCACAGCGAAAGGGCTTCAAGGTTCTCGCCATCAACAACGGCGTGGGTTCCACCATCGCCCGCCAAGCCGACGGGGGTATTTACCAACACGCCGGACCGGAAATCGGCGTAGCCTCCACCAAAGCATTTACATCCCAACTCATGCTCGGCGCTATGCTGGCTCTTTACTTGGGTCGCCTGCGTGACATGAGCTTTCGCGACGGCGTCGAAATCGTAAACGCCCTGAAAGGCGCCCCCGCCTTGGTTCGACAGGCGCTGGAACAAGCCGACCATATCAAGACCGTCGCTCAAAAGTACGCGCGATATTACGACATGCTCTTCCTGGGCCGCTTGGAGTTGTTCCCCATTGCCTCCGAAGGCGCTCTCAAGCTGAAGGAAATTTCTTACATCCACGCTGAAGCTTATCCCGCTGCCGAGATGAAACACGGTCCAATCGCGCTGATCAACTCAGAATGTCCATCCGTCTTCATCGTGCCCGCCAACGAACTCTTCAATAAGGTGGTCTCCTCCATGCAGGAAATCAAAGCACGCGGCGGTCCCATCATTGCCATCACCACTTCCGACGCGGAGTTCCCGCCGGGTTTGGCCGACGACGTCATTACCATCCCCTGCTGTCACGAGGCGGTCCTTCCCATCGTGGCAACCATCCCCCTGCAATTGTTCAGTTACTACGTCGCCGTCGAACGAGGTTGCGATGTCGATAAACCTCGCAACCTCGCCAAGTCGGTCACGGTTGAGTGAGGCCGCTCACAGTCTCCATCTTGACCCGACGCCGACGGCAGCCGGCTATCCCTCAAACAAGCAGGCCGGCCCACGCGGCATAAGTGCCTGGCTCCGGCACTGCGGAGAAATTTGTCGCCACCAATCTTCCATCGATGGCAAACTGGCTGCCAAATTCACCGTTGTATGTGAAGGTCCCGGAAACGGCGGCCTGCACCGTATCGATGATGACCGGCACTCCCCCCACCATTGTTGTTCACATCGCTCACAAACGCATCTGCAATCGTATACTCGGGTCCGACTAGTTCATCCTAAATCGCCACGCCAGACACCGTGTGATAAGCTTGGATGATGTCATCCCCGCCACTCGAAGTGGCTCCATAATCAATGTGCATGAAGAGGTCGGCGTAACCTATATCTACAATTCGAATACCATTGACCGAGAGGTAGTAAAAGACCTGCGCATCATCGGCGGCATAAAACCGGTCTTCCACCGTACTACCGGACCAGCCTTCCCATTCATGATCGACCCCCAGCACACCGCCTGCGTTCAGCGCTGCTCCGGTGGAGGAATTGAGCCCGTTTCTATCTTGGCCCAAGTTCCAACTATTCTCGTAAATCGAACTACTGGGACCAAAATGCAGTGTCATATCAGCCAAGGAAAACCCCTGTGTCCCCAATACCGCTTGAAATAATGAGAATCCCGACCCTGTCGTCGCTGCGGCCGCATAAGGCGTGGCTGTTGGTGACGGCCCATCAGAACGTCCCGTCACATAGTAGTAAGCGATAGCCGACGGTGCATTGTTGCTGACCAAACTGTGTCCCGTGGTCGCGGCATGGGGTCCCTGGTAACCAGTTACCCCGGCATTCGTCGCCGAACCCGTAAAATTGATTTCGTTGTCAAAGCTCCCGGGGAGCTCAAACTAAGCCATGGCAGGAACGGAGGCGCCGAGGATGAGTCCCCAGCAGCCGAGATGGAATAGGTGGCGCGTTTTCATGTTACGCCCCCATTCTAGCGCAATTGACTTGCGGATATCGCCCCGCCATCGGGGCATATCGTCTCACCCGATCGGGTGAGATCTCATTTGCAATAAGCCGTTGATCCCTGCCGCCTCCCCCACCGAGAGTACTGCAACGTGAGTGATTATCCCCTCCCACCCCACGACGACCGACGTCCACCCGATCGTCCGCTTCGAGCGATCGTCGTCGAGGATGAATCCATGCTTCGACAAATGGGGGGCATGGCTGTGCACCGACTACCTCGCTACGAATTGGTCGGTGACGCCTCAAATGCCGCCGAAGCCAATGCTCTACTTATCTCTGCCGACCCCGACGTCGCTATTCTCGATCTCGGCCTTCCCGATGAGTCAGGTCTAGATCTGGCACGCCGTGCCCTGAGTGATGCTCCCAATCTTCGCATTCCTGCCATCACCGCTCGTCGCGACACGTGCGCCGTGCGCGCCACACTGGACACCGGCATCCTGAGATTCGTGTCCAAAGGCGAAGCCCATGCAATTCTCATCGCCGCTCTAAACCAACTCGCCGACGGATTGCCGTTTTACTCCCCCGCCGCCCTCAAACTGCTTCGAGGCGGGTTAAACCAGCCCAACGACGATGTTAAACTGCTAACCCCTCGTGAACGCGATATCGTCTGTGAATCAGCTCGTGGCTTTACGGTGAAAGAAATCTCTCACCGTCTCGACATCTCGGAAAACACACACCGTAAAAACGTGCTCCAAAAATTGAATCTACACGATGTCGTTGCGTTGACCCATTTCGCGGTTCGACACGGTTTGGTGTCCGTCTGAAGTCGACGGATTCCGCGGCACCCGAAATTCGAAACAAGCCCTCCGCAGGCGGTGACCGCCGGCAACCAAATCCAATCGCCCCCCTAACGCTTCCGCCAAACCACGTGCAATGGCCAGCCCCTGTCCGTGGCTATCCTCTCCCGCTGTCGGCGTACTCCCGATCCGACCAAACTGGGTGAACAAACGGCTCCGCGCCGCCTCCGGGATTCCGGGGCCGTCGTCCGCGACTATCACACACACCATTGCTGCATCCGTGCTCATTTCGACCGCAATTTTCCCGTCCAAGGGCGTAAACTTCACGGCATTGCAGATCACATTGTCCAACACCTGCTCGATCAACCCCGCGTCGCTTCGCACCACCACAGGCTCATCAGCAGGGGGGGGCCATTCCAACGTTTGCCTCTTCTCTTGCACCAGGTGTTCACGTTGCTGGACCACACGCGCACCAAGCGCCTTTAAATCAAACTCCTTTTCCTCAGGTTCAATCACTCCTGCTTCAATTCGAGCAGTTTATCCGTGGTGTCGATCAATCGCTGCGCCACTTCATCAATCATCTGCGCGCCTCTGCCTACTTCCTTCGATCCTCCGGGCGCGCTGCGCAACATGCCCGTTAACCATCGAATATTCCCCAACGGACTTCGTAGGTCATGCGCTACAATTCTCAGAAAACGATCTTTCTCCGCGGACAATTTCTGCAGTCGATCATGCGCCAAACTCAGTTCTTTGGTTGCCTTTCGCTGCCATCGATAGGCCGCCCCCAAACAAACTAAAAACACTCCTAAGCCCGATGCGCCAATGATCATGGTGCGGCGTTCCAATCGAGCTTGGTGCAACTGCCCCTCTGCATGTTCATTGTCAGCCCGCAACTGCACCAACTCCAACTCTCGCCTCTGCGTCGCATGGCGAATCTCCAACAACTCAATTCGACGTCGAGAGGACTCACCGGCAATTTCTTCCCGGAGCAACGTGTACTGCCGGAGCGCCGTCAGCGCTTCCTCCCATCGCTCTAATTTTTCTAAGGCCCTCGCTCGTCCGTCCCATTGGTCGGCCAACAACAACGGCGCCCCAACTTTTTGTGTCTGCTCCCGCGCATGGTCGAATCGCACCAACGCATCCTCCGCCCTGCCCTCAGCCAATCGTATTTCCCCCCAATTAATTGGAAATATCAGCTTCACCCCACGTTTCTTGAATTTCCGTATACAACGCCAACCCGTGCTCGGCGTAGCGTGACGCCAACGTCAAATTACCGACGAGCCGCTCCAACTTCGCCAATTCTCCCAAGGACTAGGCCAACCCTGAAAGATCCCCTATCTCTTCTCGAATCCCCTGGGCCTCCAACAGCGCCACACGGCCCTCATCCCATCGCTCCAAATCGACCAAGGCCGCCCCCATGTTGTTCTGACTTGTGGCCGTCGCTCGCTTGTCACCCGCCGATTCACGGATTGCCAGCGCTTCTCGATGATAGTGCAGCGCCGCCTCAGAATCATCGAATTGCTCGTGCACCGATCCAATATTGTTGATCGTCGCCGCGATCTCGAGCGGGGCACTACCGATCTGCCGATCAATCTCCCAGGCTCGCTGATAGTACTCCAAAGCCCCCGGATAATCACCCTCCGAATCGAGCAACATTCCCAAATTGGAATAAGACGCCGCCATCCCCGCCTTGTCGTCAATCGACTCCCGCAATCGCAACGCCTTCAACCAGTGCTCCCATACAATTTGCAGGTTTCCCCTCCGCCAATATACGCCACCCAACGCGTTATAACCGTCTGCCTCCAGTTTCGCATCGTTCAACGCTTCACCCAATCTGATCGCCTCGCTCCTGCGCTTGGACGCCAGATCAAAATTCGACGCGAATCTCTACTGCCAACTCAATTCTATCAATAATCGCCCTCTTAGTTGCGGCCATTCCCCGCTTCTCCCTAATAAACACTGTATCTCATCCGCCTCGTTCACCACCCCCGCGACATCAACACGGTCTGTGTTACCAAGGCGCTCTAACAACGTTTCCAACTCGCTTGGTTCCATCGCCCCCCCCCTCACTCATGGCCACCATCGACGCCATGACCATTCCTGCCAAAAATCTAACCACAGAATGCCTGTCACGCATGCCCTAGCAGTGTGAACGGCCGACCAAGCCCTAGGCAACGTCACGCCCCCCGATAATTTCGGATTGCACCCGCCCCAACCCGAACGAGTCAATACTGTTCGCCCCATGCACATCCAACCAACCCGCGACACCTTTGCTCAACTCTGTCAACAGGGAAACCTCGTTCCGGTTTACGCGGATCTCATGGCTGACTTGGAAACCCCCGTTTCCGCCTACGCCAAACTCAAACAAGCCGGCCCCTCCTTTCTGCTCGAATCCGTCGAAGGGGGAGAAACACTCTCGCGCTACAGTTTCATCGGTGTTCGACCCCGCAAAATTTACGCTTGTGGTCCCGAAACCACCACCATCCGCACCGCTGACGGCAACATAGAGGAGATTCCCACGCCGTCCGACCCACTGACGCTCATTGAGGCCGAAATGGCAGGAGTCACCCCCGTGACCTCGCCCGACCTCCCCCGCTTCACCGGGGGCGCCGTGGGCTTCGTCGGCTACGAATACGTGACTCGTGTTGAACCCTCCGTCCCCGTCGTCCCCGTCGATGAGCACGGTCTTCCGTTGATCTACTTCATGTTGGTCGATTCCGCTGCGATTTTTGATCGCGCCAAACAAACCCTGCGCCTCTGCGTAAACGCTCACATCGGGGACGACCCCGACCAAGCCTACGACCGCGCCATAGCCGAACTCTCCGAACTCGCCTCCCTGCTCGCTGAGCCCAACGCCCTCGCCCCGGCGCCACTCTCCGAACTTAACAGCGTCAACGTACCTACCGGTAATTTTACTCAAACCCGATTCGAAAACGTCGTCGACGAATGCAAAGAATTCATCCGGTCGGGTGATATCATTCAGGTGGTCCCCTCCCAACGGTTCTCTCAACCATTCGATCCCAGCCCCCTGGACCTCTACCGCGCGCTGCGCACCGTCAACCCGTCGCCCTACATGTTCATCTTGGACACCGTGGACTACGCCATCGTCGGCGCATCGCCCGAGGTCCACGTGCGCTTGACCGGGGACCGCGTGGAAATTCGACCCATTGCGGGCACCCGCAAACGCGGAAGTACCCCGGCAGAAGACCACGCCCTCGAAAAGGACCTACTCACCGACGAAAAGGAACTCGCCGAGCACCTCATGCTCGTGGACCTCGCCCGCAACGATATCGGACGCGTCTGCGCCTTCGGCAGTGTACACGTGCCCGAGCGCAACATCATCGAGCGCTATTCGCATGTGATGCACATTGTTTCCCAAGTCGAGGGTCGCATCGCCGATGATAAAACAGCGTACGATCTCATGCGCGCCACATTCCCGGCCGGCACCGTTTCGGGAGCCCCCAAAATCCGAGCCATACAAATTATTGCCAGTAAAGAACCTGTGCAACGAGGTATTTACGCTGGAGCCCTCGGCTACTTCGGCTACGACGGCAATCTGGACTCCTGCATCATGCTGCGCACCTCCTTGATCAAGGACGGGCAAATCCACATCCAAGCGGGTGCCGGCGTCGTCGCGGATAGTGTGCCTGAATCCGAGTTCTTCGAGACGGTCAACAAAGCCTCTGCGCTGTTCAAGGCAGTAGCTCTGGCCAACAAATTGTAGGCCCATTGCCATTCGGGCTAATTCCATGCTCGCACAAAATAAGATCTATTAATTTCCGAGCAAACTGGACGGTGTGGATTGCATAAAATGCCGACAGTTGACTATTTGGTTAGTAAATTAAGGAACCCCCCTTCAAATAAGGTGTCATGGCACATAACTCGGGAATAATTCCGGGTTTGAACCACTCACTCTTCATCGAATATGGCTTACGCATCCGCCCTCGCTCGACCTGTTCAGTCTGATCTGGATCGGGATTCTTCCCCCACCGGAACCGCCGCGATTCAGCCTGCATCTTTCCTCGAGCGTCCCGAGCCCGCTCCCGCTGAAAAACCCGTTCCGTCCGACCGTAGTCATCTTCAGCTTTATCTGCAGGAGATTGGTAAAACCGCACTCCTCACCCCGAAAGAGGAGGTCAAGCTCGCGAATCGTATCCGTAAGGGCGATAAAGCCGCGCGCGATCACATGATTTCGGCTAACCTGCGTCTCGTCGTTAAAGTCGCGATGGACTACAAGGACTTTGGTCTGCCCCTGCTCGATCTCATCAGCGAAGGCAACATCGGCCTCGTGAAGGCAGTTGAACGCTTTGACCCCCGCAAAGGAGGGAAGCTGTCGACCTACGCTGCGTGGTGGATTAAACATTCGATCAAACGCGCGGTAGCCAACCAGTCCAAAACCATCCGTCTCCCCGTCCATTTTGTCGACAAGATCGCCAAAATGCGCCGCACCGCGATGGCCCTGACCGAGGAACTTGGTCGCGAACCGACTGATGAAGAGATCGCAATTGAGCTTCAAATTCCGACCAACAAGGTCGCTCATCTCAAGAGCGTCAGTGTCCGTCCCGCATCTCTCGACGCCCCCGTTAGCGAGGACGGTGACTCGACCACCTTCGGCGAAATCATCGGTGACGAAAACGCCGTCAACCCTCTTGACGCCCTGAAGGACTGGTCGGACAAATCCGACCTCCATCACATGATCGACCAACTCGAAGCGCGCGAAGCCGAAATTCTCCGATACCGTTTTGGACTCGACGGTTACGATGAACTCACCCTCGAAGAGGTCGGCCAGCAATTTAAAGTCACCCGCGAACGCATTCGTCAGCTGCAAAATATCGCCCTCTCCAAGATGCGTAAGGCCATTGCTTCCCACGAGGCCCAACGCAGTCAGGTAGAGATTGAGATCGAGCAAAAACGAGTCGCCCGCGAGGACGTAATTCGCGAATTCATCGAAGCTCGCGCGAACTAACTAACTAGTGTGCTGAGAGTTAATGAACTATACTGAATACTATACTGAATGAAGGGATGCGGCGGTGCGGGCGCGTTGGATTTTCTCCAGGATGGCGGAGCCTTCGGCCTTCCAAGTGTAGTAGCGGATGTAGCGGGTGGGTTCGAGGTCGCGTGCGACCATGTAGATTTCGATGGCGTTGGTGAGGTCTCGAACGCTGGTGAAGCTGCCATCGCGGATACAATCGACGGTGAGGTCGCGGAAGAAGCGCTCCACTAGATTCAACCAGGAAGAGGATGTTGGAGTGCAGTGCGATGCGCTCGACGCCATGGGCTTTGGCATGGCGCTGATTGCGCCACTTTATCCAGCTCTTCACTTTGGCGTGCTTGTGGGTGGCGTAGTTGTCGATGATCAGATGCAGGACCAAGCCGTCGGGTGCCTGCGCATCGATGTGCTTGAGAAAACCGAGCCATTCGCGGTGGGTATGCCGAGAGGCGGTGCGTCGCATGATTTTGCCGTCCAGATAGCCGAGGCCGTCGAATAGCGTGACCGTGCCGTGGCGGGTGTAATCGTGGGTGGCGGTTTTGATGTGCCCGATACCCAATGGCAGGCCCGGCTGGGTGCGCTCAAGCGCCTGGCACTGGCTTTTCTCGTCGCAACATAGCACCAAGGCCCGATCGGGCGGATTCAGATACAAGCCGATGACATCCAAAACTTGGCCTCAAAGTTCCGGTCACGCGACAACTTGAACGTTCGTCGCACATGGGGCTTCAGGTCGTTGGCCCGCCACAGACGCTGCACGGTGTGGGCCGACACCCCCCTTGGCCTTGGCCATCCGCCCGTGAGGACCAGCGGGTGCGCCCGGCCGGGGGTTACGTGACCTCAGTGACGATCTGAGCGCGAATCGCCACATCCACACTCGGCTTCCGGCCCGAACGTCTCGCTTCGGCCCATCCAGCCAACCCTGCCTCACGAAATCGCTTTTCTCACTTCGCCACCACCGGACGATTCACTCCGATCTGAGCAGCCACCGTCTCCTGGCTTTTCCCTTCGGCCCGCAACAACACGATGCGCGCCCGCCTGACCTCCCGTTGCGGCGTGGTCGGGCGTTTGATCATCTGTTCAAGTTCTTGATGCTGCGCGGCATCAATGATTAGCGGATTAACAGAGCGGGCCATGCACCCATCCTGCACTACTATTTTTATTTTGTATAACTAATTAACTCCCACCACACTAGCCTTTTTCGTTGAGTTTACGGCCGCTCTTCTGACTCTAATCTACAGTGTGGCTCGCTTACGGGGAGTCCGATCCAACGCCTCACTCCCTGCTTCCAGCGACCCCGTCAAGCTTCCGTGGCCCAGACTCCGGAACACCCTCACTATTCTCGGACTTCTTGCCAGGGCCCTTAACGCCTACATCTACTTAAGTGCAATCAAAAGCGGTGCTGGACGCCCGATGCAGGAACTCATTGAACTCGCCCCGACATGGACCTCTTGGTTCTCCGCGCCACCTGTCCAACTAGTTTATCCCGTCGCATGGCCAGCGGGTTCGACCGAACACAGTGAACACGTGCTCTTCGGGGGGGGGTTATGCCCTGGATTCTCGCCACGATCACGCTGCTCAGCTAGGCTACCACAATCCTCCCTTAACTCAGCCGCGTTGTTCGCTAGTGTGGGTTTAGCCACCACCCTGTTTTTCGTAAAATGGCCCTCCGGGTTTTCCACTTGGTTATGGCTGGCGGATCATTTGAATCCTTGCGTGCCTTCCGTGCAGCGGGACGTATCACCATGCTCGTTCACGTCACGCTAGTCATCGCCGCCGGGCTCTCCTTGGCGGCCTGGTGGAACCAAGGCAAACGCGCCGTAGTCTCAATTACCGTCGTGTTTCTGCTCATAGAAGCACTCTCCGCCGGACAACTCCGCTACGCCATCCAGACCGCCGTGGCCCGTCAGAATGCCTTGATTGACGCCTGGACGTCCGCTGGAAATCGCCCTGTTTTGGCGTTTGCGCCTGGATTCACCAACCAAGCCCAACCCGAACAAAATCTCGATGCGTGGGCCGCCGCCTTGGCCACCCGCCGCGCCACGCTCAATGGCTTCACTGGAGGTGCCCCGTCCTCACACTTACCGTTCCTTTGGAGCCCGACTTCTCAAAATGCCGAGGGCTTGATGTATTATCTGAAACTTCCAGCGGCACAGGTCTCCATCGTTACGTCTCTGCCTGATTCAGTCGCACGTTCGCTCGGCTATGAGTTCTTCCCTCAACGCAGTCTCCAGCCCTTAGTAGGATTTCAACTGCAACCGTTTGAGTGGGAGCTATTTTCTTCGCTCGAACAATTCACCTATGACGACGTGGAATTCTATCAGTTCACACCAATCGCTGTGGTCCGTTTTCGTATCCCTCCGGGAGTTCGCGGTATTGAATTCCTTATCGGGATGCGCCCAGGCTCCTACGATAACGGCGGTGAGTCAGATGATTTTGCCTTATCTTGGAAAATCGTGGACGCCACTGGAGGGACGCTCGTCCAGGATCAACGGATCATTGACCCTGGGCGCCACCCGGAGCAGAGGCAATTCATGACGCAAACGCTTCCCTGCCACGAACCACAGCGCCCCCAACGCGAACTCATTCTGGTTTTCGGTCCCGGACCCAGTGGGAGCAACGCTTGGGACTGGCCTCTCATCGGCAGAATGCGAATCACGCGGGAACCTGGTCGGCATTCCTCCACGTCCTGTTCGGCTAAAAATCCTGCAGACGGCCTTCCCCAGGGCCCGATTCGGGAAATAGTTTCATCATCACCTCTCCGGCTAAGTAGATCGAACCGGTAACAACGACTGTTCCGGCCTCACGGGGTAAATTAATCCGACTTTCATCCGAAAAAAGCGTCTCCACTCGCGCATCAAATATTTCCCCTTCAAAAGACTCCGGAATAAATTTCCGTAATGTCTCCCGCGAACAGGCCCGTGCCTGCTTGGGCTCAACCAGATATATTTCGCTGGCGTAACGGGCCACTACTTCGATCAACGATCCCGCTCTGGCCGCTCCCAGAGCCCCCACGACAATAGCTGGACGATGTCCCAGTTTGGTGACCAATACCTCCAAATTGTCCGCCAAGCTTTCGGCCCCCTCCGGATTATGCGAAGCGTCCATGATGAGCATCTGATCCTGCATCTGAATCTGCTGCCATCTCGCCGGCCAATGCGCACCGGACAACCCTTCCCCTATCACCGCCGGAGATACCGCCAGTTCTTTGGGTAATGCTTGGGCCACCAACGTCGCCGTCCCCGCATTCCAACGCTGGCACTCCCCGACCAAGGCCGTTTGAGGATAGTTCTCGAAACTCTCTCCGAAAATTTCACGCCCCGAATAAACACGGCACCCCTGCTCCGCTGCTCTCGCCCGTACCACCTCTTCGGCCTCCATCGGCATCCGTCCCATCACCACCGGCACGCCCGGTTTGATGATCCCCGCCTTCGCCCGCGCGATTTCCGCGTGAGTGTGTCCCAAGATCTCACAGTGGTCGAACCCGATCGATGTAATCGCAGTGACCACCGGATCCACAATATTGGTCGCATCGAGTTCCCCGCCAAGTCCCACCTCAACCACCGCCACATCACAGTTCTTCCGCTCAAATTGCAGAAATGCCATTGCTGTCATGAACTCGAAAAAACTCGGGTGATCATCTGGATCAACCTCTCCGAGTTCCGTCGCCACCGGTACCAGCAAACGAGTATAGTCCTCGATCTCACGTTCACTTAGCATGACCCGGTCGACTTGCACCCGCTCCCCTAAGCGCACCAAATGAGGAGACGTATAGAGCCCCACTCGTCGACCCGACGCCCGCAATATCCCATCAAGCATCGCTGCCGTCGATCCCTTGCCATTGGTGCCCGCCAAGTGAATTACCGGCACCTTTAGTTCCGGGTTTACCAAAGCCGCAGCCAACGCTCGCATGCGATCGATGCCAAACTTAACCCCCTTCGCCTTGAGCCCAAAGAGGTAGTCTTGGACCGCTGAGTAATTCTCGAGCAAATACGCCAATTTCATGCAAAATCCTTGCGGAAACCCGCGCCGCATCTCGGTTCGCTAAACTTATTTTCCAGCCACCGGCACGGTCTCCGTCGGTGCCGCTTTCGCCGCGACGGTGGGGGCGGGCAATGACTTGCGCACATAAAGAGCCAACAAAATATCTCGGAACCGGTCCCGCATCTCCAAACGGCTGACGATCTGGTCGATCAGTCCCTTCTGCATCAGAAATTCAGCCGTCTGAAATCCTGGCGGTAAGGTCTGCTTGGTCGTTTCCTTGATCACGCGAGCGCCCGCGAATCCAATCAGCGCTCCCGGTTCCGCGATGTTCACATCCCCCAATACCGCAAAACTCGCCGTGACTCCACCCATCGTCGGATTCGTGAGGATAGAGATAAACGGAATCTTAGCTTCACTCAATCGGCCCAGCGCCGCACTGGTCTTGGCCATCTGCATGAGCGAATAGATACCCTCCTGCATTCGAGCCCCCCCCGACGCACAAAATACTAGACAGGGAATTCGTTCCGCCAAAGCCTTTTCAACCGCGCGAGTGATTTTTTCGCCCGCCGCCGAGCCCATCGCTCCACCACAAAAGCGAAAGTCCATCACCGCGATGGAAACCGAAATCTCGTGGATCTTGCCCGTTCCACTAATAACCGACTCCGGCAAACCGCTGTCTTCCGCATACTTCTTGATGCGTTCTGGATAGGGCTTCGAATCCACAAATTTCAACGGATCGGCCGACTTCACCGATGCATCGAGTTCCACAAAACTCCCTTCATCCAATAAACCAGCAAGTCGCTCCTTGGCCCCCATACGGAAGTGATAGCCACTCTTGGGCACCACCATCTGGTTGGCCTCGAGTTCCTTGTTGAACACGATTTCCCCCGAGATGGGACACTTGGTCCAGAGACCCTTGGGGATATCTTTCTTTTTGACTACGACAGTCGAGTATTTCGGCTTGCTGAAAAGCGACATAGAAGGCGCGGGGATGGAACGATTTTACCTAACCGTGGGCAAATGTAACGACATCTAGGTTCACCGCCCCTGCCTTGCGCAGAGCGTCTGAACATGCATTGAGCGTGGAACCTGTAGTAAAAACATCATCAACCAGAATGTAACGTTGTTGGACAATTATGCGGCGCCACCCTTGGCTGCAAAGGCATTTTTCATCCGTCTGCGTCGGGTTCGCCGATCAAAGGCAGTCTGCGATTCCCCCGCGGACACTTTTCGCAGCAAATCATGGACCGTCGATCCACCTCCAACCGCTTCGCTAAATAGAGCGTGTCCTATTTACCCTGATTTTGGAAGGGGGGCAGGAAAGCCGATTTTTTGAGCGGATTTCCGGCTACCAATGGCGGATGTAGGCGCGCGCAGATGCAATTTAATGGCTAAATTGCAGTGTCGCAGCAGTCAGTGCCGGGATCGTTTCCATGAGGGAACCTCCGGCAGCCGGTTTATTGTTCATCGTTGGAGTAGGCTTGGTGGTTTTAGGCGGCTTGGGCCTGCGGTGGTGGGTCGGCCAGCAGTCGGGCGATGAGCCACAGGTTGTGACCGAGGATGCTCCAGAGCTACCGCCAGGTAGCGATTCGTGAAGCCTCTGGCACTCAATCGCTTGCCTTGGCGTTGCTTGATGATGGCGATGCGGGCTTCCGTCGAAGCCCGGCGATGTTGGAGCGCCACGAACTGCGGCTCCTGCATGCGCCGTTGCAGTTGCTGCGGATGGCGGGGGCAAGTGGCGTCATAAATGTCGGCTTCGACCAAGCGTTCGCACTGCCGTTTGGTCGAGAAGCCTCGGTCGGTGCTCGCCGCTTTGATCGGGGTGCTCAGGTCGAACTGATTCTGGCGCTCGAGGCTCTGGTCGAACTGACGCCATTCGGCCGGAGTCATTCCCTGATACAACTGCCAATCGGTGATCAACCCCGTCACGTTCTCACTGATCATGAGGGTGTTGCCAAACTCGACCTCGCCGGACGCCTTGCCCCGGACCACGGTCTGCACGTCGGGTTCGTAGACGCGGAGGATCTTCTCGGGGTTGGGCACTGGTCGCGCGCCGATGATGCGTTCGTGGGCCTGGTTGATCGCGGCCGGCAGTTGCTCGAGCCTGGCGTCGATGCGCGCAATGATGCGGGTGGCCTGGCGCTCACTGAAGCGGGTCCGGGCGTAGTCGGCGACGAGGTGGTTGCGGTGGCGGCGGGCGTGCTCGCCGATGGTGCGCAGCAGGCGTTTCATCTGGCGGAGCACGCCCTTGCGGGCCCGCTTCGCATCGCGGCGCCGTCGGCTGTGGGTCATGGCGATGCACCACCGATTCATCTGCTTGGCAAAGACTGGCGGCTCGTTCGGCATCCGACCCCGCAACCCCGCTGCACGGCGCAGTTTCACCGCCTTGAGCAGGGGTGCGGCTCACGTCGCGAAAGAGCACCCAGTCGACCGGGAAATGGATGTTGGCCTGCAGGCAGGTCGAGTCCACCAGGCACGTATCCATCGGCTGCGCCGCAGCCAGTCCCAGTTCGCTCGCCCGGTCCGCCTCACCGCACATCTCGATAATGACTTGGCTCATCCTGCGCACCTGCTCGGCGGTGAAGCATTTGGACGCACGCTCCCGCACGCTTTCTTTGGGAGACCCCCTTGATGCCGTCGATCCGGCGCGCTCCGCAAAAGTCGGCCAACAGATCGCTGGAGGCGATGCTCAGGGAAAGTTTACGCAAGCTGATTTTCCCGAGCATCATGCGCAATACCTGCACCCGCCGCGCCTTGCGCGTGAACTGCAGGTGTCGCGGCAACCCGGCCACGTCGTCGCCCCGTCAGTTTTCCCGGGCAAAGTCCACGGCCATCGCTTCCAAGTGACTGTTGGCCAGCAACTGGTCGAGCCCCGCCAGTTGATCGCGAAACGCGGCGTAATCTTTGTTGGGTCCGACCGGAGTCAGGTCTGGACGCAGCCAGGTTTTCAGGGCAACTTCCGGGGCGACGGCTTCGATAGTATTGTTCACACCAAATTATACACGCCGTTTTTGTGCCGAAACCAGGAAATCCTCCCGGTTTCGGCCTCTTTATTTTTACGCTACCTCCTCATCTCCAACCTCTTGCGCTTGTGGGACACGCTCTAGTTAAGGGGTCTATTCGTCTATTTTAGTAGCCGTGATTTGGATACGCGCATGTGCCGCCGAGGCTTGGTCATCAGTTGGTAGACTTTGGGCCTTCGTTTGACGGCGCGTGGTTCACTGCGATGCGGGCGTTAGGGCACCGGGTCGGCGGCCAATGCGAGGAGCAGATCTTCGAGGCGTTGGTTCGCTTCGCGCGCACTGCCTGAGAGCAGGTGGGCGAACGCCCGCAGCGTGCTGATGGTGCCTTGGAAAGACAGGCGCATTGGTGCCACGTCATGCTGGCGTGCGGCTTCGAGCATGAGCAGGCGCACCAAGTTGTAGGCGATGGCCTGCAAGTGGATTTCCTTTGCGATCATCGCCGGGGTGCGCGTGCGTAGCACGTCGAGTCCGAGGGTCGTCGTGATGTCCCGGAAGTTCAGTTCCACCTGCCAGCGGCGCAGGTAGAGTTGGGCAATGGCCGCGTCGGGATACTTTTCTTCATCGAGCAGCGTGGTCACCACCGCGATGTGCTGGGTGCGGAAGCCGCGCACCTCGGTTCGAAAGCGCACCACGCGCAAAGTCAGGCTCTCAGGCAGTTCGTTCCACAAACATTTTTCCCACCGGCCCTGTCGCTGGGGTTTGGGCCAGCAGACTTTGCCGGTGCCTGTCCGACGCGATTGATGCAAGCGCATCACCACATCCACACCCTTGCGTTGCAAAAGGCTGATGAAAATCCAGTTACAGAACCCGCGATCAGCCAGGAGCACCTCTCCCCTGTGCACCCAACCGATCAATTGGCGCGCCAGCGGGGCCTCACTCGCCTGCCATGAGGGCAGGACGAACTTCACCAAATGGCCGGTTGCCAGGGAGCACATTCCCACCATCTGGCCGGTGAGGAAACCGCATCCTTTGCGCTGGCACCCCGCGTAAGGATAGACTTTCCGGTTGGCCGTGGTGTCGAGCATGGAAAGCCCGCCGCCATCGATCACCTTCACGTTGTGACCGAGCCAATGATCGGCCTCGCGGGTGCGTTGATGAGCCACCTCCACGAGACGGCTGAATACGGTGCGCAAGACCGTGATCGGCAACCGCGCCCGGGCTTGGCAATAGCCACCGGTGGCATCGTCGACCGACGTCGCCGCCCCGGCCTGCAGATGCCATGCTTGCACCCGGCAAACCGCATCGCGGCAGCTCGCACCACGCTGCAGCACTTGCCCAAGAAACGCGCAAAAGGTCACCCAAGACGTAAAGATCCGGTCCCGCTTACCGATGCCTGCAAATGTGCTCGGAGCCACAAAGTGCGCCACCAGCGCCGCGAGCCCATCGAACTTAACCGCCCGCTCAATCAGTCTAGCGGCCGCACCATTGGAGCGTCTCCCACACAAGCGATGCGAAAACCCTTGCAGATACAACGTGTTGATCTTCATGCAGTTGAACTACCAATAAGCCAGTATTCCGCAACCTCTTATTAGGCGTTAACTTAGAAGGTTTGACGGACGATCAATCTCACGCAACCGCTCGCCTAACTAAGCGCCATTCGGGCCAGGCGGACCTTTTTGCCGGCCTCACGGGGCAGGGCCAGGGCGAAGCGCTGGTCTTGGTCGAACAGGTTGGCCATACGAGCGATCGACGCGATGTCGCGCCGGCCGGCCAGCAGCGCGAGCGCCACGCTGCCAAGAACCGGACCGATCTTGAAGCGAGTGTTTTTGGCGCGCAGATCGGGCACGCTGCACAGGGCCTCCAACAGAGAGGGCAACTGGCCGTTTTTGAGCGGCAGGGTGCCGGTGGGCGCGCGGCGCAGTCCCGCCCGGCAGTCCTCGGGCAAAGCGGGGTCGGGGGCGCTCAGCAGGGCCTTGGCCGAGGGGTGCAGGGGCCGCAGCAGCCACAGGTGCTATGGGTTTGCCGTGCTCGCGGTAAAAGTCGCCTCGGTGCCGTTCGTAACCCTGGCTGGTCCCGACCGGCTCCCACGCGGAGGCCTTGTAGCACGTGCCTTGGTAGGCCTCCGGGTCGGTGAAGGTCTTCGGCTAGCAGCGGCCGATAGCCGAAGCGTTCCTGCCAATGGCCCGGCAACGTGCGCACGGCCGCCGCGAGCACCTGGGAGGCGAAATTGGGCTCCTCGCCGCGCTTGGTGAGCAGTAGAAAGCGGCGGTTTTTCACCACCAGGGAAAGCCGTTCGACCCGGCGGGTCGCATCCCAGCCCACCCACCGGTCCCGGTCCTTGAGCGCGTAGCAGGCCGGACCCCACGCCAGCAGCGCCACACCGCCCGCCCCCCTCTTTCGACAATCTGGCGCAGGTAATCGCCCACCTGATGCCCGGATCCCAAGTAGTGCCGCTCGTGCAGCTGCGCGTCGAACCACTCCTGCTCGGCCGCAGTGGCCATGCGCACCTCCACGTTTCGATCCCAGTGCTTCTGCTCCGGGTTTGCGTTCGTCGCTTCCCTTTCCGTTTCACCTTTAGATTTCAACCCGCTGCAACAGATCGAAAATCGTCCAAATGGTCTAGCTCAAAGTTACACCGCTGATCTTCAATCACTTCACCCGTCACGGAAAAAGACCATGGGTTTCACCGCCCAGCTGACTACTTAGCAGTTCCCTTCCCATCCTCCGGAGCATACACTTTCCGGCATGCCCTACCTCAAGATTCAGACCAACCTCCCCGTCACGTCCGCCGCCCAAAAATCTGTCGCCCTCGCCGCCTCCACTTTGGTCAGCGAAGAACTGGGAAAACCCGAGGAATACGTCATGATCGCCATGCAACCCAGTACCGAGATGCTCTTCGCCGGCACCGACGACCCCGTTGCCTTTCTTGAACTCAAAGCCATCGGCATCCCCGGACGTCAGACTAAACGTCTCAGCTCGGAACTTTGCCGCCTCATCCACACTCACCTGAGTATCGATTCGGCCCGTATTTACATCAAGTTCATCGACGTCCAACGCGGCATGTGGGGCTGGAAAGGCGACGTCTTTTAGAGACCCCTCACAGCTCCGTATACTTGTCCGCCCGTCCCTTCGCCTTCTCCACCGGATACTTCACCGCATTCGCCGCCATTTTGCGTTCGATCGCCGCCGCAACATCGATTCCCGTCATGTTGGCAAACTCCATGGCGTAGATCACCACATCCGCCAGCTCCTCCTCGATCTTAGCGAGTTTGCCCGGATCTCCCACGATGTCCTTCGACGCTTCCGGTGTCGCCCACAGGAAGTGCTCCATCAGCTCCCCGGCTTCCGCCGCCAATGCCATACTTAGGTTCTTCGGCGCATGAAATTGCTCCCAATCTCGCTCCCGCGCAAAGGCCAGCACGCGCGCCTTGATCTCCGCCATCGTTGTAACGCCATCCGAAAACGTATCCATGGCGCCGATCATGCGCAACCGGATCGACTCTCGCAACGGTCCGTATCCATCAACCGACGGTTAACCTCGGTCTCGGCACCCGAAATCAAGTCGAGCTGTCACTCGTCGCGCCACCGCCAATAACCCGCGCAGATGCTGCCAATCACCGAGTGCATCACGGCCGATATCGCGCACGGCACCGCCGCCAAGGCGATCCCCGTCGCTGGGTTCGCAAAGTGTTTGTTCGCGAGGACCACCCCCAAACCCGAGTTCTGCATGCCTACCTCCACCGCCACCGTGCGCGCCGACTTGATCGGGAGTTTCATCACCCGCGCCAATCCATAGCCAATCGCAAATCCGCCCAAGTGCAGTAGCGCCACCGCCATCATCAACGTGCCCGCACTCGCCTTCACTTCCTCCCCGCGCTGACTGATGATGCTCGCGCAAATCATCGCAATCGCCACCACCGACACTAGCGGCGCCACCGGCAGGACCGCCTTCACCGCTCGCGGCCAAAATCGATTTAATATCGCTCCCAACGCCACCGGAATGATCACCACTTGCAGCGTGCTCATCAACAGCCCCAGCGCATCCACTGGCACCCGCGTTCCCACCAGCGTCGCAGTCAACAGGGGCATCATTACGACCGCCGCCAATGTTGAACACGCCGTCATCACCACGGATCAACAGACGTCCGCCTTTGCAATCAACGTCACCACATTCGAGGCGGTTCCTCCCGGGCAACACGCCACCAATATCAACCCGACCGCATACTCCGTGGGTAAGTCCAACGCCAAGCCGATCCCCCATCCTAGCACCGGCATGATCGTATACTGCGCCACAAATCCGATCGCTACCGGCTTGGGCATCTTTCTGACCGCCTGGAAATCCTCCAAGGTCAGGGTGACGCCCATCCCGAGCATGATGATCGCCAGACCCCACACGATCCAAGGTCCTCTAAACCAGGTAAACCAATCAGGCTGAACCAGCGCGCCGGCGCACAATACCTGCACCCACACGGGGAACGCATTCGTCAACAGAGCAAGCAAACGAGACAGGGGCATGGCGGCGGACGCTGAGGCACCTTTCCGCGTCACGCAATCTTCACCTGCAAAACCGTCAACACACTTGGCACGCGTGATGCATTGGCCGTTAGTGTTAGAGAATCACATGACGACCACCACAGACATTGCCAATCCACGCAACCTCGCCGCTTTCGCGCCGCGTGGGACCGTATGTGTACTCGTGGTCGCCCGTGACTCCCAGCAGCGTTGGCAGAAACACCAACCGAGCTCGGGCTCTCAAGCCTAAACATCCGTTCTGCGGATCTCGTTTAGCCTCCTGACTAAAGCCCGACCCTCCAAGGTCCCGAGGTCCGCCCTCCAATTTCTACCTTGCCTGCCATGAATAAAATCGCCCTCCCACAATCGTCCGCGCCGAAGTCACGTGTGCCGGAATCCGTCCCCCTCAACGGGTCGTTCCTCACACCGCACTTCGATAGCGAGACGCTCTCCGACGCCCTGAAGCTCGTTGTGTTTGTGCCCGGGGTTTAATCCCAGCGAAGTGGAAATCACCACGCGGGGACCCTACGGAAGCCCCGCCGCCGCCGCCGCAACCCATCGACACGAAACCCACCGTGCAACACGTATCCGTAACCCAAGCCAGAACCGATGCTCAATAGGGGCGCCCCATCTTCCGCGCCCCAGAACTCAAGACTTTTGCCCCCCGAAAAAAACAGGGGGTGTTCCCACAACGCCCGTTCAAGGGTCGCGTGCATGACAAACGTTCGGCCTGAGCGCTTCGCTCCAGCTGCATCCCATAGCGTTCGCCATCGCCCCGTCGGAGTTTCGACGCTACGGGGCGTTTTCGCGCCCACCCTGCGGCAGCTTAGTTCTCTTTCGATGCCGCCCGTCTCCACAACCCACTGCGGATCTACTCCGGCACCAACCAATGCAATTCCCCCCCGCTTCCTGGTGCTTGCTGTAATTGTTCTCCCAACCAGACCATCACCGGCTTCACTTGCGCATCCAGTTGCCAAGGCGGATTAACCACCATCACCCCGGCTCCGCGCATTTTTAACCCGCTCTCCGGTCCCGCGATGGTCAATTCTGCCTTCCACGTCGGCGGAAAATGCCCTGGCTCCGCCGCCCGTACAAACGCGGGCACTCCCACGCGCTCTGTAATGGGATACCACACCGCAAAAGTGCCTCCCGGCAATCGGCGCAACCCATCCCGCAACGCGGCCGTCACTCGCTCCGATTCATCGCTTTGCTCATAGGGCGGATCGATCAACACCAGAGCACGTCTCTCCTTCGGCGGCAAATTTCCCTGCATCGCTTCATATCCATCACGCTCCTCTGCTCGCGTCCGACGAAACCCGAGCAATGTCGTCACCAGCGCACCGTACTCCTCAGGATGCCGTTCACAAAAAACAGCCCGGTCCTGCTCTCTTAGTCGCGCCGCCACCAATGCCGGCGATCCCGGATAAGGTTTCCCGTCCCCGCCCATTGATTCCGCAAATTCCGACACCGCCGCCAAATACCGCTGCACCAAAACCCCTCCCGTTTTGCCATCTTTCGTTAGCCGTCCCCACCCATCAGGCCACTCCGGCCGCCGTGCCAACACATCGCCTCGCGCCGCTCCCATCAAATCATAGGCGCCCCGCCCTGCATGCGTATCTAAATACAAGAACCCCTTTTCCTTGCGCTGCATCCCGTCCACCAACGCCAACAGGACAAGGTGCTTCGCCACATCCGCGAAGTTCCCGGCATGATAGTGGTGCCGATAATTCACCGCCGCACTTTGACCACGGTTTTATAAGCCAACTTCACCTCGCCCCAAGCGAGCGAGGGCTTGTGCAGGTCCTGGGGGAAAAACACCTCCAACTCGCCCTACCGCACCGTCCCCACACCGAGGCACTCTCCCCATCCACGTAAAACACCACATCACGCTCCGCCAGCGCGTCCTCCGTGACCTTCAATCCTTTCGCCGTCGTGACTTCCATGCGCTCATCCCCGGAAACCATGGCCTGTACGACGTACATCTCATGCGCCTCAAATCGACCTTCCTTCGGCCGCTTACCTTCATAGACTTGCTCGAGCGCGAATACTCCATCGGCCAAATCTACGCGGCGTGTTTCGCCTTGGGGGACCGCCATGATCCGCGCATGGACCGTCGACATCGGATCAAACGCCTCGCGCAGGTAAGCCAGCGCGACATCAAATCGCTCCGAGGGAGCAAGTTGCTGCGAAACCATCTCAAGGGTGCCCATGATTGCCATCTACCGACTCCAAAGCTGCCGTCCGTCCCAAGCAAGCGCTGAGCATCGGCGCCCTAGGATTTGGTGGCTTCATACAGCCCGGTTTCAGCCGGCGGGTTGGGCTCCATCCAATTGATCAATATCTGGTTCACCAATTCATCGTTTTCCCAGACATCAATGCGGTGCGGCAAAATCACGCCCTGCACCGGCCTGAACTCACCATAAAATATCTGAGTCGACTGCTTGGTCCCATCGAGCTTCATCGAAATCCGATCCTGCCGAACGATAAAATACGTGTCCGCCGCCAAATACAGGGTGGTCTGTTCCTTTAGATTCCGGGTCGCCAACAGCTTCACCACCGGTCGGCCATTCACTTCATCCTCCCCCGCATACTCGAGCGCAAATCCCCGCTCATCCGCCATTACCAAGGGATCATCAAACTCCGCGTCCGCCGTAAAGTCCTCCCGCATCGTCACCGGCATAGACTGCGAAGGATTATCTTCCCCCGCCCGCACCCACGGTTCGTCGACTCCATTCCACCCCTGGGTAATCAGCATCCCCGCCGACTAGATCTCCACTCGGACGCAATTCGGCCGCTCCGCCCACATCTGAAACTCCAGTTCCTGATCCGCCGTACGGATTTGTTCCCCCGTGCGCAGGCTCTTTAACCGCATGACTCGCTCCAACCCGCCCATCGCTTCCACATGGATTCGCGCATTATCCGTCGCCACATCCGACCCCTCAGCCTTCAGCACTCCACCGCCCAGCACGGACATCAACAAACATATCCGAAATACCATTCCCCATTTCCAGCGGCTCCGGCCTTAAGGCACAAGTCCGTTGCGCAACTCGTTCAGGATTGGCGCGAAGCACTCTCTTGGTTTTCCTCCCCTGCTCCTCCATGTTGCTGCGCATTCTCTCCGACCTCCATTTTCGCGACGCCACCAGCAAACTGCGCCACTTGGAAGACCTGGAACCACTCCTCCACGGGGTCTCCGAACTCTGGCTCAACGGCGACACCTGCGACAATCAATCCGGCATGCCCCCGGCAGAGCTCGACCAAATCCGCCGCTTTTTTACGTCTCGGGTTCCCACGGTACGCTTCATCACTGGCAACCACGACCCAGATATTTCAACCATCCACGAAGCCCACACCAGCCAAGGCCGTTTGTGGGCCGTCCATGGCGATGTATTCCTCGACGACATCGTCCCTTGGAGCCGTGGTCGTCACAATATTACCCAACGACTCGCCAATATCCGCCGCCTGCATCCCATGCTTGACTACGATACCTTGCCCGACCGGTTCCAAATCCAGCGCACCGCCTGCCTGGGCTTTCGCCGTGAGTGTAATCCCGAACAGCGCAACCTCACCCACCGCGCCAAACGTTTCGCGATCGAAGTATTCCCGCCTCGCCAGCCGTGGGCGATGTTGCACACCTGGCTCACATTCTCCCGCCGAGCCATTCGACTCGCTCAACGGTGGCGACCCGACGCTCAGATCATTGTCACCGGGCACGTGCACTTTCCCCGAGTCTGGCATCACCACGACAAAACAGTCATCAACACCGGCGCGTTCAGCAGCCCATTCGGCGCTTATTGTGTCGATGTCGTAGATGACGCCGTCACCGTCCACCGCCTGCGCAACCGACAAGGCAAATGGCATCCCGGGCGCGTCGTCGCATCGATTCCGCTGGCCCCCAAGCCCCTCGCAGGCTTAACCACCGCACTATGACCAACGAATTCAACTGGTGGAACCGCACCCCCGAAGAGGGCAAATACAAGGTCAAAGCCAAGATCTACGGCAACGTCCTCACATTCACCCGCCACCAAGGTCATCACACGCGCTGGGAACCGCACACACCCACCGACGACGACTTTGACCGCCTGCTCTCCGACGCCAACAAACGCGTCCCCCGCCGCCTCATTTCCCCCAAACAGATGAAGGAAATCGAGACCGTCGCCGCCGCCAAACGCAACAAACGCTAACCCCCCATTTCAACAATATATCCCCCACCTCCCCCGCGTCCCCCGCATCCACCCCACCTCAATCCACCCCTGTCCCTCCATCCGCTCGCCATTTTATAACCATAGTGGTTAGTTTACCGCCCTCTCCTCCCTCCCTTTTTAACGTATTACATTACAAACCGCCCACCTCACCCTTCCGACTCGCTGCCCCCCTCTCAGCCCCCCCGGCTCCGTCCAGCCACCGCCCAGCCCCGCGGATTTATAACCATAGTGGTTAGTTTGCCGCCCCCTCTCCCACCGCTTGTAACGTATTACGTTACAACTCGCCCATCGTCCGCCTCTCCCTTCCGGCTCGCCAGCCCCTCACTCGTCCCCACCCAGTCCTCGCCCGGCTCCGCCCGGCCACCGCCCGCCCCTCGCGGATTTATAACCATATTGGTTAGTTTAGCGCGGCTTTTTGCCGATTTTAAGTCTCCTTGAACGCAGTCGGCGCTAGTGCGCCGTCGGCACCGTGACATTCCCGCCATTAAGTTTCGCCCATAGGTGACGAAACGCCGGGGCATAGGCCTCAGGTTCCACCTCAATAGCCGCGGTCACTTCCTCCACCGTGAACCACTTTCCGTCAGAAATCTCCGCCCGATGTAATTCGAACGGTCCTTCGTGCTCCAGCCGATAGACCCAAACGAACTCCCATCCCGTGGCCGCACAAGCGCGTTCATACACCCAACGCGTCGGCGGTCCGTCCAAAATCACCCCAATTTCTTCGCCCAACTCCCGCTGCGCTGCGCTGTCGTAATCCTCCCCCGCATCCAGATGCCCGGAACACGACGAATCCCAGCATCCCGGCGCCAGATCTTTCTGCATAGAACGTTTTTGCAAGAATACGCTGCCGCGCTAATTGAACCCCAATACATGAATTGCACGGTGCCAAAGTTTACGGCGATGCACCTCCCTGTGCGTTGCCTGGCCGATCACTCGATCCTGCTGATCCACCAAATCAAAAAATTCGTCATCGCGCTGGGCCTTTACATCGTCGTCCATGTGTGACCCCTGCTATGGGGATATTCGTCAAGAGTGATTCCGTTTTTTGGTTGCAGTTACATTCAGTGGATTGAGTTGAAGGTGGTGGATTTGATTTTTGCGTCTTCTGAGCCACCACGGACTCGGTATGAGGCCGGGATTTCCTGCTATCCGTGTCCCCGTCAACGGGGAGCACACTATGACATATCCATTCGTTCACTACAGGCTGCAGAAGCGAGGCTGCCCAATCTTCAAGAACGTCACATCAAAAGCGACAGGGGTCAGGTCGGGCACACTCCGCTAAAATCGTCTATTTCGCTCCGTCGATGGTGATTTCAGCCACTCATCGCGGGTAATTCTTTCATGGCTAAGCCAAGGTGGTCCGGCGTGGCTTTGCCCGTTCTGATTCGCCACCAATCCACCGCAAACTGTCGAGCGATGGCGACGACGATCTTCTTCTTGCTCGCCTTGGTCAGCTTGGCTTCCAGCAGCTTGTCTCGCCACTTCACGATGCCTCGGTAGTCCGGGTTCCAGTGTATCAGCAACCAGACGCACTCGATCAACATGTGACGCAGGCGGGGGTTGCCATGCTTGGTGATCGAGCCTTGGAAGCGCCGCCGGTCGCTGGTGTCTTCACTCGGACACAACCCGGTGTAACTGCCCACCTGCTTGCGGGTGTCGAATCGTCCCCCATCACAGACTTCTCGTTCCATTTGTTCGAAGATAACGGTGCCCATGCCCTTGGGCAGTGCCACCGCACTCATTTCCTCCAGCCGCTGCTCTACCAGCGCGATTTGTTCTTCGATAACCAATACGATCACGCGTAGCGGCTCCAGTAATGCGAGCACGTGTTCGGTGAGCTCTTCGCCCAAACTACGCCAGCGTTTTGGTCTCCACCATTCCCCCTGGAGGCGCCCGCCGTAATACATCACGTGACCTCGCACCTTCGCCGCCAGCCGCTTGCGCTCCTTGATCAAGCTCTGGCGTTGGCAGGGGATGCTGCGCCGCCGTTCCTCGGTTTCACTGGGCACGCTCACCGTGCTGAAGCTGCGATGGTTGCCGCGCAGGTATCCGTCCAAGCATAGCACCATCTGCGTCGCATCACGCGCGTCGGTCTTAACGTTCTTGCCGTGTTCATCCCAATTGATCGGGCGGATCACGTGATTGGTCACGCCCATTTCTTGGAGTCGACGGTGTAGGTTGAAGCCAAACGGACCGGCCTCGTAGCAGCTGTAGAGCTGGTCGCACCGGCCGGCGAGTTCATGCACCCAGACGATGAACTGCTCCGGAGTGAAGCGTTTCGCCCGCTCCGGCGCACTGCCGTCGATCTTCATGACGACGACGTATTTTTCAATGTGCACGTCGATGCCCAGCTTGATTACTTCGCCCAACCGGTTTGAATCGTTGGCGGATGATGTGGGGGGTATTTGATTCGTAGTCATAACCTTGTCAGTTCTTGCGACTTCGTCGCTCCTGACAACACCCCCCATATCATCTTCGTGGGCCAGAGACGCCTAAACTGCCATGCCGAAAATCGACGTAAACCAAGTCGCAGACATCCTCAAACGTAACGAAGTCGACCCCACCCATCCTCCGCCAAATCGTGGAGAAGATGCAAGCTGTGCTCGAACAAGAAGCCAGTGAAGAGAAGCCATCGCCCATCAAAAAGCAGTGGTGCATTCTCATTTCCGACCCCGAAAACAAACTCCCGGAGGGCGAGGATTTCGCCGGTTGGGTCGTGCAAATCCCCGAAGGTGAAAGCCCCGCGTCGACACAGGAACGCATCCACCGCGCGGCCTACGATTTCAACGCTACCAAACGGGGACGTCTGATGCCCGCCACCACGATGGGCGAGGCCTTGGAAAACGTCGCCGCCAAACATTTCAAAGAAGCCAGCCTCTGGGTGAAGACCAAAGAGCCCGTTCTCATGCTGCGCACCGACAACAAGATTCCCAACGAAACCACTGAAAAAGACGCTCGCTGGAACCGGAGTTAACGCCCCCGGCTCCCTCCACCGCCCGGACACCTTACGTTCCCGTTAATCCGGAACGCCCTACCGGAACCTAGCAGTTCAGTCAGCTGCCACGCGCTAAACCAACGCGTGCCCGACAACGTCCACCGTGTCGTTTCACTTGCCTATTTTCCGCCTGCGCCAAAAGGGAGGCTTCGCTGATCGGAGCGCTTGCCGACCAACCTTGGGCCAATGTCCCGCGCGGCATCGTCGATGGCTTTGATTCTCTCGCCACCACAGTCAAAGGGCTCGGCAACTTCGGTCGGTCCGTATCCGAAAATTGTGCTCCTCAAATACCACACGGCGTCCGACCAGCACTTGCGACTCGAAGCCGCGTTCCAATCCGATCGTCCCGACCAAGCCGTCGTTTTTCAGCTCGATAGTTAACCTCTCCCCCTCCTCGCCATCACCCGGCAAATTGTGAGGTGGACCCCGTCGGTTGGACAGGTCGGGCGGATTTATAGTTATGGTTTCTGGTTTTTCTGACCAAGAATAAAAGATAATGGAGGGGAGCAGGGGAGGAAGCGCGGCTTCCTCCCCGCTCGGATAGCCGCCGTCAGGCGGCGGCTTGGTCGAGTTGTGCGTGGTAGACCTCGGATGGTGTTTGGCGGCCGTGGGCGGAGTGTGGTCATCGGTCGTTGTAGAACAGCAAGTAGGTCTCCAAGTTGGCATGGGCCTCGACCATCGTCTCAGAGCGTTTCAGATAGACTTCCTCGTATTTGACCCTGCGCCACAGGCGTTCGACCAAGACATTGTCCAAGCACCGTCCTTTGCCGTCCATCGACAGTCGCACGCCGGCGGCCCAACAATGGCTGGGTGAACTCGGCGCTGGTAAACTGGCAGCCTTGGTCAGTGTTGAAGATCTCCGGCTTGCCGTAAATCGCCATCGCGCGCTGCACCGCTCGCAAAAAGACGCATCGCGCGTGTTGGACAGTTCCCATGCGAGCACCATCCGCGAGTGCCAGTCGATCACCGCACACAGGTAAACGAAGCCACCGCACACCGGGATGTAGGTGATATCTGTTGCCCACCCTTGATTCGACCTTTCAACCTTCATCGTTCGCAGCAGATACGGGTAGATCTGATGAGAGGCCGCTTTCTTCGACAGACTCGGTTTTTGATAGATCGCCGTGAGTCCCATACCCGTTTACGGTTCACCACGTGTCCTTCGCGTTGCAACCAACGGGTCATTTGGCGGCTACCAAAGAACGGTGACTCGAGGTAGATCTCGTCGATCTGTTTCATCAACGCCAGGTCCGCTTCCTTCGGTGGCTTCGGGTGGTGGTAGTAGGTTGAGCGTGGCAGCTCCAACAGTTCGCACTGCCGGGCCACACTCAGCTTCGGATGCTCGGTTTCGATCATGCTGCGGCGCTCCTTACTCTCCAAATGGGCCAACTTTTTTTGAGCCACTCGCGCTCCATCTGCAGCTGCCCGATCCGCGCATACAGTTCCTTCTCTTTGCGATTCCGCTCGATCTCGTCGCGCACCTGCGCCGAGGGCTTCGCGAAGACCTCCGGCAACCGCTCGGACACCTCCTTCTTCCACTGACTCACTTGCACCGGATGCACCTCGTGACGCTGCGCAATTACGTGGATCGGCTCGATTCCCTTGAGGGCTTCGAGCCCTACTTTCGCTTTGAACTCGGCACTGAAGACACGTCGTTTCTTCGACATATTGGACTCCTTTGGGATTTAATCATCCCTCCTGTCCAACTTCATGGGTCCACCTCAGTTGGCGCATAGCCTCTTTTAGACGCATGGCAGCGACTCTTTGCGTCTGCCAAGCACGGTGGTCACCAGGGATCTAATCGTTGCAAGCAGCGAGATCGTTGGCCATTTACGGGCGTAGCATCGGTCTTCACCCATGGAAGCGTCTTTGCGGTAGTGAAGTGCGTTCTCGATCTTCCAATGTCCTGTGGCCTGAGCGAGTAGCTTGAGCGTGTCCCATTTACCCTGATTTTGGAAGGGGGGCAGGAAAGCCGATTTTTTGAGCGGATTCCCGACTACCAATGGCGGATTTAGGCACGCGCAAATGCAATGAGATAGCAAAAGGTGGTGTCGCAGCAGTCAGTGCCTGGATCGTTTCCATGAGGGAACCAGGGAACCTCCGGCAGCCGGTTTATTGTTCATCGTTGGAGTAGGCTGGGTGGTTTTAGGCGGCTTGGGCCTGCGGTGGTTGGTCGGCCAGCAGTCGGGCGATGAGCCACAGGTTGTGACCGAGGATGCTCCAGGCTACCGCCAGGTAGCGATTCGTGAAGCCTCTGGCACTCCATCGCTTGCCTTGGCGTTGCTTGATGATGGCGATGCGGGCCTCCGTCGACGCCCGGCGATGTTGGAGCGCCACGAACTGCGGCTCCTACATGCGCCGTTGCAGTTGCTGCGGATCGCGGAGGGAAGTGGCGTTATAAATGTCGGCTTCGGCCAAGCGTTCGCACAGCCGTTTGGTCGAGAAGCCTCGGTCGGTGCTCGCCGCTTTGATCGGGGTGCTCAGGTCGCACTGATTCTGGCGCTCGAGGCTCTGGTCGAACTGACGCCATTCGGCCGGAGTCATTCCCTGATACAACTGCCAATCGGTGATCAACCCCGTCACGTTCTCACTGATCATGAGGGTGTTGCCAAACTCGACCTCGCCGGACGCCTTGCCCCGGACCACGGTCTGCACGTCGGGTTCGTAGACGCTGAGGATCTTCTCGGCGTTGGGCACTGGTCGCGCGCCGATGATGCGTTCGTGGGCCTGTTTGATCGCGACCGGCAGTTGCTCGAGCATGGCGTCGATGCGCGCAATGATGCGGGTGGCCTGGCGCTCACTGAAGCGGGTCCGGGCGTAGTCGGCGGCGAGGTGGTCGCGGTGGCGGCGGGCGTGCTCGCCGATGGTGCGCAGCAGGCGTTTCATCTGGCGGAGCACGCCCTTGCGGGCCCGCTTCGCATCGCGGCGCCGTCGGCTGTGGGTCATCGCGATGCACCACCGATTCATCAGCTTGGCAAAGACTGGCGGCTCGTTCGGCATCCGACCCCGCAACCCCGCTGCACGGAGCAGTTTCACCGCCTTGAGCAAGGGGGTGCGGCTCACGTCGCGAAAGAGCACCCAGTCGACCGGGAAATGGATGTTGGCCTGCAGACAGGTCGAGTCCACCAGGCACGTATCCATCGGCTGCGCCGCAGCCAGTCCCAGTTCGCTCGCCCGGTCCGCCTCACCGCACATCTCGATAAAGACTTGGCTCATCCTACGCACCTGCCCGGCAGTGAAGCATTTGGGAGGCGATGCTCAGGGAAAGTTTACGCAAACTGATTTTTCCGAGCATCATGCGCAATACCTGCACCCGCCGCGCCTTGCGCGCGAACTGCAGGTGTCGCGGCAACCCGGCCACGTCGTCGCCCCGCCAGTTTTCCCGGGCAAAGTCCACGGCCATCGCTTCCAAGTGACTGTTGGCCAGCAACTGGTCGAGCCCCGCCAGTTGATCGCGAAACGCGGCGTAATCTTTGTTGGGTCCGACCGGAGTCAGGTCTGGACGCAGCCAGGTTTTCAGGGCAACTTCCGGGGCGACGGCTTCGGTAGTATTGTTCACACCAAATTATACACGCCGTTTTTGTGCCGAAACCAGGAAATCCTCCCGGTTTAGGTCTCTTTATTTTTACGCTACCTCCTATTCTCCAACCTCTTGCGCTTGTGAGACACGCTCTAGTTAAGGGCTTCGAGCAGGGTGGCGGGTGAGATCGGATTCATCTTTGTGAGTATCGTTTTGGGTTGAGATTAAACCGACGCGGCTTCAGCCAACGATTCGCGAGCGAACAAAAACGTAATACCTCTTCGACCGAGTTCAGTCGCCAAATAACCGAAGGTCTCGGCCGGATTTGCGTCTCCCATGTCTGAAGCATCACACCGTGGGGCGATATGCATACCCACTCGTTTTGCTCCCCAGACCGAAATCACCGCATCCACAACTTCGAGGTGCAGCCGGGCACGATTCTCCAACGTCCCCCCCCGTATTCATCGGTCCGATGATTGGTCGAACTCTGCAAGAATTGATCGAGCAGATAACCATTCGCTCTGTGAACTTCAATTCCATCAAAACCCGCCTCCTTCGCATTTTACGCACCCTTCCGAAAACGCGCTACAATCGCCTTGATCTCGCTGTGTTCCAACGCCCGCGGCGTAACAAACAGCTTTTCCGGGCGAATCCCCGAAACATGGCCCGCCGGCCGAATCGCCGAAGGCGCCACCGGTAATTCTCCGCCCAGATAAACCGGATCTGAAATTCGACCAACATGCCAAATTTGCAGAAAGATCCTGCCGCCTGCTGCATGCACCGCCGTCGTCACCTTGCGCCAACCTTCCACCTGCGCTTGCGACCATATGCCCGGCGTATCCGGATATCCATCTCCCATCGGGTCCACCGAAATCGCTTCAGTGAGGATAAGACCCGCACTCGCTCGTTGGGCGTCATAGGTGGCCATCAGGTCGGTCGGCACCCGACCTTCGCCTGCCCGGCAGCGAGTCAGAGGCGACATAATGATGCGATTGGGCAATTCAAAGGTCACCGACGCGCAAAAGCGTCGCCAAAGACAGCAGAGTTTCAGACATCAACGGTATTCAGAAGGGTTGGCAGAAGCTGGAGTCGAGTTTTCAGACCGTGGCCGCAGCATCAATCGCTCGCAGGATAGCATCAGCTGATTGTAAACCAACGACCTGACCACCGCGAAATAACAACATCGTTGGCAACGCCCACACGTCGTGGTTCAGCGACGGACGGGGCTCCGTATCGACGTTCAATTTCACAATCTTCACCGCGCCTTCCCGCACCTTGGCCACTTCCACCAAAATGGGGGCCAACGCTTTGCAAGGTCCGCACCACTCCGCCCAAAAATCGACGAATACCAAAGTCTCGTGCGACGCCACCACCACATCTTGGTCGAAGCTATCGCTAGTTGCATGGGAGATAAGATCAGTCACTGTTTCCATAATAGTTGACTGATCGTCTAGTATTTCGAATCGCAAGCGTTGGGATAATTTTTTTCTCACCTCAAACAGATGGGGCGACTCGAAATCAGGTCGAAACCGGACTCGTCAGCTTGACCCCGAGGTGCTCGCACATCCGGTCAGCCAAATCGCGTACCCTCTCGACGTCGTCATGGAGGCGAGCCTGCGCAATCATACCTTCAAAAAACGCCATCGCACACCACGCCTTCTGCAACGGATCCCCCGGCTCAATCAGGTTCAAGCCCTGCCCATCCCGAATCGCCGCTTCCCAATAATGAACTTTCTGATCCATGACCGCCCTCACCTTATCTCGGATCGCGTTATCAAGATTACAAATCTCTGAACCGAGCGAACAAAGCGGACATCCCATCACATGGCCGAACTGGGCCTTCATCGAGACCTGGGACTCATAGGCCGCTTCACAACGATTTCGAATGCGATCGATCGGATATTTTTCCTCCTCAAAATAGGGGTCCAAATTTTTCTTATGCTCCTGCCACATCCGGTCGAGCGCCCGCACTGCTAATTCCGACTTGGAAGCGAAATAGTAGTAGAAACTACCTTTCCGCACATTGGCACATCGACAGATGTCATCAACCGAGACTGCGCCGTAACTCTCCTCCCACATGAGGGAGAGAGCGGCGTCCATCAGACGTTGATCTGCATCACTTGTTCGGCCCATTACGGGCAGTACCGGTTCAATCAAGTCCGGGGAACAGATTTACGTTACCCTTCCGTAACCCCGTTATCGCGCACATGCCTGGCTCCCACCATGCCACATAGGAACAACTGCAAGGGATGGTAAATCGTGATAGGCAATAAGATGAGTCCCAGCCCCGGATGAGCACCAAAGATCACTTTCGCCAATGAAACCCCTGTTGCTAGGCTCTTTTGAGCACCACTAAACATCAGCACAATTCGCTCCGGGGCCGCCAACCCCAACACGCGCCCCAATCCCCAGGTGCCAGCCAACGCGAGCACCAGCAGCCCCACCACCCCCATCGCCGCGACTCCGAATGTCCCCACACCGTGCGAGGACCACAGGTTTGCCTTCACCGAATTGCAGAACGCCGCATAGACGATGATCAAAATGATGGCGTTACTGACATTGCTCAGTCGTTTACGCCGAGCATCGGCCCAAGCCTCCAAACCAAATCGCCGTACGACCTGTCCCAGAATCAACGGTAGCAGCAATAATAGGCTGACTTCCCGAAACACAGCTCCCTGGTCCGGCCCCTGTCCCGACGCCTGCATGAGCCAAGCTACCCAGGCAGGTGTGAGAAAAACACCGATCACGTTGGACAATACGGCATTAAAAATGGCAGCCGCCACATTACCTCCTGAGACGGTCGCCAGTGCCACCGCCATCACAATCGTCGAGGGCAACACCGCCAAAAAAAGAAACCCCAACCGCAAGTCGGGCGCCAATCGGGCTCCAACCAGCCGATCTATCGCGATCACGACTAACGGCATCAGCAAAAAACCAAAGCCTTGCACACCGAGATGTAGCTTCCATTGGCTGGCTCCATCCCGCAACGCCTTCGCCGGTAAGGTCAGTCCTTGCGCGAAGAACACAAAAGCCACCGCAAGCTTGGTGGTCACTTCCGCCCGCAGCCATCCCCCTCGTGCCCCTGCGTCCGGAAACAACCACGCGAGTCCCACCGCCAGTGGCATGCCAAGCATGAACCAGTTTTTTGTCAGCCAAGTCTTCATGATTTTTGTCGGTCTCCCGCCGCAGGTTTACGTCCGCGCAACATGCCGAGCAGTTCATCCCGGCCTTCAAGCCGCAGGATCCAGACCAAACCGCCATAAACCAGCACGCCCACGGGCACCAAAGTTCCAATGAGTAATAGATCTCCGATCGGTGTCGCGCCCACCCAAAGACCGACCAGTCGTCGACCACCCCAAACGACCGCTCCCATCAACCCACTCGCCACCACAATTTTGACCACACTCCGTCCCATTGGCCCCATCCCCAGGGTCGACCGTTTGGCCGTCAAAGCTCGATGCAAATACACCGCTTGCGCCACCACCGCCACCGTGCTTGCCACCGCCAAGCCGACAGTCGAAAGCGGCCCCATCAGCCCCAAACTCAGTCCCACATTGACTCCAAAACTCAACACCGCCGCCCGCACCGGCGTTTTTGTATCCTTCTCCGCATAAAATGCCCGGAGCATCAGATTCACGTAAGCAAACACCGGCAGCCCGATCGCAAACACGACCAATACGGGAGCCATCAGAGCAGTAGCCTCTTCCGTGAACGCCCCACGTTGAAAGAGCAGCCGGATGAGCGGGGTCCCCAGCACCACCATTCCCACCGCTGCGGGCACGTTAATCGCCAACACCAGTCGCATGCCCTTGTGATAAGCCCGTGCCAGGTTCGTCCAATCCTCCTTGGCCGCATAGTTGGCAATCAACGGAAACACAACCGTCGTCACCGCGATCCCAAACACCCCGATCGGCAACTCCATGAGTCGCGTGGCCAGATTCAAAATGGCCGCCGCCGATCCGTTCAACGAAAGCCCGATGGTGCGCGACACCGCGAGATTGATCAAATATACCGCCGATCCCGACACCGTCGATCCCATCAACCAGAGGATCGATTTCATCGCCGGACTCAGTTGGAAAGCTACCCGGGGTCGCCACCCTTCGCGCATCAAGGCCAGCCCCGGCACCAGCATCTGCCCCAAGCCGCCCAGCAAAACACCCGCACACAACCAACGCATGCGTGCATCCCCCAAGCGCACATCTCCGACCCACACCGCCCCCGCCAGTAATCCGATCATTGCGAGATTGAGCCAAATGGGAGAAAGCGCAGGAGCCACGAATCGCCCCAAGGTCTGCAACGCCGCACTAAATGCCGCCGACAAACAGACAAAAATCAAATAGGGAAACAGCAACACGGCCAGCTCGGCCGCCAAGCGCCAACGAGCAACCTGGTCCGGATCATCAGACAACCGGGTCAAGAGCTCGCCGTCCGCCAGCCAGGCCAAGCTCCCCATCGAGACGAGCACGATACCCAATGTCACCAAGCCCAACCAACTCGCCACCTGGTTCACCAACCCAAACGCACCGCTGCGCTCTCGCCGCACCAGTTCATCATTGAGCGTCGGAACCAACGCCGCCGTCAGCGCCCCTTCCCCTAACAAACGCCGAAACAAATTTGGCAACGTAAACGCCGTCACAAAGGCCGAAGCCAACGGGCTGATACCAAAAACGGCCGTGATCAATACATCCCGCCCCAAGCCCAAAACCCGCGACCCCATGGTGGCGACCGAGACGATGCCGATATTCTTGAGACTGCGGGACACCTCGCTATTCTCGCCCGCACCTCATTTGCTTACAAGTGCGAAGCTGTTCTCTTTGCGCCACATTTCGAATCCACCGCGCCCGGCATTGACGCGATTGAGTGCGCTCAACAGCTTCTCCCCTACTCATGCCGCTGCTCCCTCGACTCACGGCCAAACTTCAACGTCATCCGAAACGTATCGTGTTTCCCGAGGGTGCCGACCCGCGCATCATGAAAGCGGCTCGACAATGGATCACCCGTCGTTTGGGCGTTCCCATTCTGCTTGGTCATCGCACGGATATCAAACGCCTCGCTGGCCGTCTCGACATCAACGTGCAGGGCATGCGGCTACTCGATCCCACCCGCAGTGATGATCTCGAATCATTCGCCGTCCAATTGCACGAACTGCGCGCCGCCAAAGACCTCACCCTCGAGGGCGCCCGCGAAGCCCTGCGCGACAACAGCACCTTCGCGACCATGATGCTGCACCTCGGCCAGGCCGATGCCATGGCCGGCGGCGCCACCCAGTCCGTGTCCAGCGCCTTCCGTCCCCTCTTCCAGATCATCCCGCGCTTGCCCGATTCCAAACCGCCTCCTCGTTGATGATCCTCGATTTCGATGAAAAAGAGATCGGCAGCACCGACAGTCTTTTCATGGCCGACTGTGGCGTCATTCCCGATCCCACCGCCGAACAACTCGCGGATATCGCGATATCCACCGGCATCATCGCGCGACACCTCACCAACGAAGACCCTCGGATCGCCATGCTCAGCTTCGTATCTCACGGCTCCTCCAAGCACCCCTCCGTGATAAAAGTGCGCCGTGCCACTGATCTCGCCCGCGCTCAGGCCACCGCGTCGGATCTGCCGTTCAAAATCGCCGGGGAAATCCAAGTCGATGCGGCTCTCGATGCCTACGTCGCCACCGCCAAAAAAATAGACTCCCCGATCGCGGGCCGAGCCAACGTACTCGTTTTTCCCGATCTCAACAGCGGTAACATTGGGTTCAAACTCGTTCAGCACATCGCCGGCGCCAACACCTATGGCCAGATCCTGACCGGATTGTCCAAACCCGCGGCCCAAATCAGTCGGGGCTCCAGCGCTCATGATGTCTTCGGGGCGGCCGTGGTCTGCGGGGTGCAAGCCATCGACCGCGATCTGCTCTGCCCCGGTGCTCGATCGACCTAGAAAAAATCTGCTTTCCATCGAAAATTCATCTCTGATTGAGCCCACCTGCCCTTCGCCCTTCATCCGATGAGTGACTCGCACACCAATCCATTCACGCTGCCTGCCCTGCCTCTGCTCACAGCGCCGACCAATACCCAGACCCAACGTCTGTTCGTCGCGGCCACCCGCATGAACGACGGCAAGACCACCACGTGCTTGGGTCTTTTTGCCGCCTTGCAATCGGTCTTCCCTCGAGTGGGATTCATCAAACCCATCGGCCAACGTTTCGTGGAAGTGGAAGGACATCAGGTCGATGAAGACTCCGTGTTGCTCGTCACCATCTACAAAGTCAGCGTGCCCATCGAAAGCATGAGTCCGGTCGCGATCGATAGCAGCTTCACCCGCCGCTACCTCAAAGAGCCCGCGCAGACCTTGCCCAAGCTCGAGGACCAAATCTGCCGCGCCTTCAATCGTGTATCCTGGGAAAAAGACTTCACTCTCATCGAGGGCACTGGTCACGCCGGAGTGGGCAGCGTGTTCGATCTGTCCAATGCGCGCGTCGCCAAACTCCTCAATAGTAAAGCCATCATCGTCTGCCCCGGTGGCATTGGTCGTCCCATAGACGAAATCGCCCTCAACAAAGCCCTTTTCGACAAGGTGGGCGTCGAGGTCGTCGGTGCCAGCCTCAACAAGGTCGAGGAAGACAAGATGGAGATGATTGCCGACTACGCCGGACGTGGTTCTCAGCCGTCTCGGCGTGCCCTTGTTGGGCGTGTTGCCAATCCCAAAAGTCCTCACCAGCCCCAATCTTTCCCAGATCGCCGCCCACATTGATGGTCGCTGGCTCAATGCCCAACAGGGGTGCACCGACGTGCGCGTGGAACGCCTCGTAGTGGGTGCCATGGCGGCCAAAGGCATCGTCGAACACCTGCAATCCGGCACCGTCATCATCACCCCGAGTGATCGCGATGGCATCCTGCTGGCCGCCATTTCCGGTGCTCAGCTTTCGCCCGCCGATACGGTCTCCGGTATCATTCTCACCAACGACATTGAGCCTCATCCCAAGTTGAAGAAACTGCTCGCTCGCACCAATATTCCGGTGATGACTGCCGCTGGAGAAAGCTACACCGTCACCTCCAAAATTAATGGCATGACGGTTAAAACCCAACCCGGCGACTCCGACAAAATTCCCGTTATCAAACGCCTCATCCAAGCACACGTCGGCATCGACAATCTCTTGTCCCGCATGTCGGGACCCTCCGCTTAATCAAAGCCATCAGGCCGTAAAGCGGTCTTACTACTCCGCTTGCCTTCTTGCCTGCGCCACCCCAGCCGCTCGATCAACGGCGGACCAACATCAAAGAATTTCCGTCCACTCGTACGTTGTTCAGCGTGCGCCAGGAAGCTTGCAAATCTTCAGGGACTTCCTGAGCCGCCATCAGACGTTTTGCCACAAATCCTCCCACCACCGGCACCCGATCCATGGCCAGTTTTCCAATCATCAAAGATTGCGGAACGAAGGCATATCCATCGTTTCCTTTCTCAAAGCCGCCTTTTGCCTGCACCACGACATCACGGGCAAACCCCGGTAAAGACAGTGCACAGGGCAGACCGATCTGCATAATTCCTTCATTAACACGAAAATTGATGCCTTTGGCCGTGACAAACCCCGTGACCTCCTCCGCATCAGGCTTCATCTCCGAAGAAGACATCCACGTGTTCAATTCGTCCTCGCTCAACTCGATCTCAACTGCCCCCCCCTCGACCAACATCTGTTTCTTGCGCAGCCACTGTCGGCCCATGGCGCTCTTGGCCGACCCCTTGACATAATAAACCGCGTCGGAATCCGGTTCCTTGGGCAGGGAACGCACGGTCTCCACCGGTTGTGCGATCAAATAGCCGGCCGCCAACACTGCTCCCAATAACACGCTCAGAACCGCTCCAAAGGTAACTTCGATCAAACTGGGACCTGAGACTTTTTTGCGGGCAGCGGACATGGCGAGATTTGGTTTCGCTCCTAATCGGAGGCTTTGGACTCAGTTTTGGCCGGTTTCTTATCAGTCGCAGCGCCTTTTTCAGCGGTGCCCACCGGCTTGTTCTTATAATCCGTGATATAGAACCCGCTCCCCTTGAAAATCAACCCAGCTCCCCCTCCCACGTGGCGTTTCACCGAGCGTTTCTTGCACTTTGGGCAGGTCTTGATCGGTGCATCCTTCATGGAATGAAACGCTTCGAATTCGTGATTACACTTGGTACAATGGTAGTCGTAAGTCGGCATGGCTGCAGATGTGTCTGAGGACGTAAAAACTAAATCTTCACTCCGCCTCGGCTAGTTTCTTCGATGAATCGAAAAGACGCCGCATAATAAGTCCAACTCACGGCCAGCCCCACAAAGAGGGTGAAAGTCATGAACGGATACCCAGCGATCAAAAACCCGATGAATGCCAAGGTGGGTAGGACGAATCGTCCTCGAGCCGCCCGCAACATTGAACCCAACACTTTGATCCTGAACGCATCCGCATACTCTTCACGCTTTTGATACTGATAAATGCCGGCCACCACCAGGGGACCCACTATCAGTATCACCGGAACCATCGGCAGGTAGACGAACGCACCAAACCCGAGCAACCGGAGCGGTAGCGTGAACAACCAAGCAATCGCCAGCGGAATAACGCCCAGGGCAAAAAAGATCACAAATGCCGCAATCCCGTCAAAAAACAGCCGCCGCCACTCGCCCCACTCTGGCAAAAGCACTGCATCCCCGCGACGCGAACGCTCGATGAGTCCATAAAAATAACCAAACGCAAGGAAGTGGGCGACGGGGATCACCAAAAGCAGCGCGCCAGCGATGCTCTTGATGAACCACGACGAGTCCGAGAAAAGGCGTTTGCAAACAAGTTCTAGGGTCGGCATTTCGGCGTAAGGAAAAGTTAAGCGGACCATAGCGGTGCCCTGATGGATGTTACAAACAAATTAACTCTCTTGGTCGCCCGCATCGAAGCCGGCCTCGATCAACACGTTCCGGCGGCCCACACGCCACCGGCTCAATTGCATGCGGCCATGCGCTATAGCTTGGAAGCCGGCGGCAAACGCCTGCGTCCCGCCTTGGTATTGTCCGCCGCCGAACTCACCGGTCTCACCGGCGACGAAGCCCTGCCTGCCGCAGTGGCTATCGAGTACCTGCACACCTACTCGCTGATCCACGACGACTTGCCCTGCATGGACGATGATGATCTGCGTCGGGGGCGCCCCACCGTGCACAAACAATTCGACGAAGCGACTGCCCTGCTGGCCGGTGATGCCTTGCTCACTCATGCCTTCGCGTTGCTCGCAGAGGCCTACGCTTCCCGCCCTGGCCTCGCCCATTCCCTGATCCGCGAACTGGCCGATACCGCGGGCAGTAAGCGGCTCATCGGTGGCCAAATGGCCGATCTGCTCGGTGAAGCCAAAGGCGATGCCACTGCCGCCGACCTCGAATACATCCACCTGAACAAAACCGCCGCCATGATCGAGACCGCACTGGTCATGGGGGGCCACGTGGGCAACCTCCCTCCCCCTCACATCGACTCCCTCCGTCGTGCCGGTCGACACCTCGGTCTCGCCTTTCAGATCGTCGACGATGTCCTCGACGAGACTTCCGACACCGCCACCATGGGCAAAACGGTCGGCAAAGATGCCGCGACCGCAAAAACCACCTACGTGCGTATTCATGGATTGGACGCGTCGCGTCGATTTAGCACGGAGCAAACCCAGGCTGCGGTCGCCGCGTTCCAGTCCCTTCCCGGCGACAGCTCGTTCCTCCAAGCCTTGGCGCTGTCGATGACAAGCCGGGGACACTGACCGCCTTACCGCGCACCTCTCCGCTGGGTCCCGACCGGTTTAACTAAAATTTCCGAAACTTTTCGCCCTTCCGCTGGGTTATTAATTCAACAAGTTCATTTATCGAACTCACCACCTTTAATTTCCCATATCATGTCCGAGCCCATCAACGTCACGCCTTCCTCCATTCCCACTCCCGCCACCGACAGCGGCCACAAACTGCTCATCGTGCTCAGTCACGCCTCCATCCTCATCGGTGTCCCGTTCCTCCTGCCCATCATCGTCTATCTCGTGACCAAAAACGATGACACGCCAGTGGCCGCCCACGCGGCTGAGTCGTTTAATTTCCATCTCAGTTTCGCCCTCTGGGCTCTATTCTGCGTGCCCCTTACCGCCTTATTCGGCATCGGCGCGCTCCTCTTGGTAGCACTGGGAATCGCCTCCCTTATTCTCGCCATCATGGCACCCTAAAAGCAGCCAACGACGAATTGTATCGTTACCCGTTGACCATCAGATTCATCGGATAAGCACCGCAAGCTGCCCAGACCCCAAAAAGCCCGGCCATTATAGCCGGGCTTGATTTTAGAGCGTTGATTCTTAACTCAGTTCGACGCCGACGCCGCCTTCACCAAGTCCACAAAACTGCGAGCTTCCAACGCACCACCACCGATCAAACCGCCATCAATGTCGGGTTCGGCCAGCAACTCAGCGGCATTCGCTGGCTCCATCGAACCACCGTAAAGGATCCGGAGTTTGTTACCAATGGCTGCCCCGAAAAGCTTGCCCAGTAGTTCGCGGATAAACGCGTGCACTTCTTGAGCCTGATCGGTGGTGGCCACCTTCCCGGTGCCAATCGCCCAGACGGGTTCATAGGCAATGACCAAATTAGCTGCCTGCTCCTTGGTCACCCCTTCAAGACCAGCCTCGAGCTGGGTTTGCACGACCTTCAAGGTCGACCCTGATTCGCGTTCCGCCAACGTCTCCCCCACACAAAGGATGGGCTTCAACTCCGACTTCAACGCCGCCAACACCTTCTCGTTCACAAACGCATCCGTGTCACCGAAATAGGTGCGACGCTCGCTGTGACCGAGAATAACAAAACTGGCGAAGAGGCTGCGCAGCATCTCAGCCGAAACTTCACCAGTGTAGGCCCCACTGCGTGCGGGGTGCATGTTTTGAGCGCCGAGCTTTACGCTTGAGCCATCGAGAGCTTTGCCGACGGACTCCAAGGAAGTGAAGGAAGGGCACACCACGATGTCGACGTCGCTACTGCGACCAACCGCAGCCACGAGGTCCGACACGAGGTTGGTGGCTTCGCCCGAGGTTTTGTTCATCTTCCAGTTACCGGCGATGAGTTTTTTACGGATCATAATATTTGAAATTCGTTGGAAATTTTTAGGAACGAAGGAGGAAAGCAGATCTCACGCAAGAAATACCCTCTCTAGATTTATGGATTTGGCGAGCTTCAGCTCGTCAAGAATGCGACACCGGGCAATACCTTGCCCTCGAGTAACTCGAGACTGGCGCCTCCCCCGGTTGAACAATGGGACACCTTGTCGGCCACCCCAAATTTTTTCGCCGCCGTCGCGGTATCGCCGCCGCCGACCACCGAAATGGCGCCGTTCGCCGTGGCTTCCGCCACCGCAGCGGCCATGGCCTTTGTCGCTCCGGCCAATTTTTCAAATTCGAACACGCCAGCCGGACCGTTCCAGATGATCGTTTTTGAACCCAGGATCGCCGCCGTGTAGAGCTCGATCGACTTCGGCCCAGCATCCAGACCTTCCCATCCATCAGGAATGCCTGAGGCATCGTCCGCCGGTTGCGTGTTCGCATCCGGGCTAAAATCGTCGGCGCACACATAGTCGACCGGGAAAATTAATTCGACGTTCTTGGCCTTCGCCTTCTCCACCAGCTCGCCGACGATTTCTGCGCCCGCTTGGTCGAACAGACTGCTGCCGATGGCCATGCCATCGAGCTTCTTCTTGAAGGTGTAAGCCATGCCGCCGCTAATGATCAGCTTGTCAGCCTTTTCCAGCAAGTTTTTGATCAAAGGAATCTTATCAGCAATCTTGGCTCCACCCAGAATCGCCAGTAACGGCCGTTCCGGGTTGTCCAAGACTTTGCCAAACGCCGTCAACTCAGCTTCCATGAGGAAGCCCGCAGCCTTAACCGGCAGGTCAACTCCGACCATCGAAGAGTGCGCCCGGTGAGCCGTACCAAAAGCGTCGTTGATGAACACATCGCCCATCTTGGTCAGACTTTGGCGAAACGCTGCCACGGCCTCGGGTGACGCCTTGGTGGACGAACCGTCTTCGTTCTTGGCCTTACCCTCTTCTGCAATGTGGTAACGCAGGTTCTCGAGCAAGAGCACTTGACCAGGCTGCAACGCCGCCGCCTGAGCCTCCACCGCCGCACCAACACAATCCTCCGCAAATAAAACTTCGCGCCCCAGCAACTTCGCCAACTCAGCCGCAACCGGCTTCAACGTAAACTTGGGATTGGCCTGACCGTTCGGACGGCCAAGGTGGCTCATCAAGACGACTGCTGCATTCTGTTCCAGGGCGTGCTTGATGGTCGGGAGTGCAGCGACAATGCGCTGATTATTGGTAATCTCCTCGGTGGTTTTATCCTGAGGGACATTAAAATCGACCCGAATCAGGGCGCGTGTACCAGCGAGAGTGAGGTCGCTAATGGATTTGAAGGCGGACATAAACAATTGAATTAGCAGAGATGAATCGCGAGATGCAATGAACTCGCGCAGGTGCTGATACGAAGGCGAAAAGAAAGCGAGTAACGGGACGGCAGGAGCGGTTTAAGATGCTCACTACTCGCTACTTTTCAGCGGCGACTCAGTCGCTGCGATTAGATTTCTGCGGCGATCTTCTTGGTGAGATCGACGACCCGGTTCGAGTAACCCCACTCGTTGTCATACCAGCTCACCAGCTTGAAAAAACGGCTGTTGAGCTCGATGGACGAGCCAGCGTCATAAATCGACGACAGGGGATCGTGGATGAAGTCGGAAGAGGCTACCTCGTCCTCGGTGTAGCCCAGGATATCCTGCAGGTAGGTCTCGGAGGCATTCTTGAGCGCCGCGTTGATCTCGGCGAGGGAAGTCTCCTTGACGGTCTTCACGGTCAAATCGACGGCGGAAACCGTCGGGGTCGGCACGCGGAATGCCATCCCGGTGAGCTTGCCCTTCACTTCCGGACAAACGAGCGCGACCGCCTTGGCCGCACCAGTCGTGGAAGGAATGATGTTGATGGCGGCGGAACGGCCACCCTTCCAGTCCTTCTTCGATGCACCATCGACCGTTTTCTGAGTCGCGGTGTACGAGTGAACGGTCGTCATGAGACCTTCCTCGATACCGAAGCCTTCCTTGAGGAGCACATGCACGAGCGGCGCGAGGCAGTTCGTGGTGCAAGACGCGTTCGAGATGAGATTCGTGTTCTTCACGTCGAGGGTGCCATCGTTGACTCCCATTACGATGGTCGCCACGTCCCCCTTCGCCGGAGCGGAGATGATAACCTTTTTAGCGCCGGCCTCAATGTGGCCTTGCGCGGCGGTGTCTTGCGTGAAGAGACCGGTTGACTCGATGACCAGATCAACTCCGAGCTCGCCCCAAGGCAAAGCCGACGGACCGGCGCGCACGCCGAGAACCTTGATCTCCCGACCGTTTACGACCAGCATATCGTCTTCAGCTACGTCCGGGGAGGACTTCTTGCTGCTGACCGTGCCATTGAAACGACCCTGCGTGGAGTCATACTTCAAAAGATAAGCGAGGTTGTCAGCGGGAACGAGATCGTTCACGGCCACAACGTCGAGAGTATCGGGGAGCAGGCCCTGCTCCACGAGCGCGCGGAAAACCAAGCGCCCAATGCGACCAAAACCATTAATGCCTACTGTTACTGCCATGGGTTACTCCAATGTATGAGTTAATATGCTATTTCAGGTGAACCGCATCCTAAAGACGCGGTGAAGTTAGATCGAAATCGGCGGCAATCAGGTTGGCAAGGGGTTTTGAGGTGGACCCCGTCGGTTGGACAGGTCGGGCGGATTTATAGTCATGGTTTCTGGTTTTTCTGACCAAGCATAAAAGATAATGGAGGGGAGCAGGGGAGGAAGCGTGGCTTCCTCCCCGCTCGGATAGCCGCCGTCAGGCGGCGGCTTGGTCGAGTTGTGCGTGGTAGACCTCGGATGGTGTTTGGCGGCCGTGGGCGGAGTGCGGTCGTCGGTCGTTGTAGAACAGCAAGTAGGTCTCCAAGTTGGCATGGGCCTCGACCATCGTCTCATAGCGTTTCAGATAGACTTTCTCGTATTTGACGCTGCGCCACAGGCGTTCGACCAAGACATTGTCCAAGCACCGTCCTTTGCCGTCCATCGACAGTCGCACGCCGGCGGCCAACAATGGCTGGGTGAACTCGGCGCTGGTAAACTGGCAGCCTTGGTCGGTGTTGAAAATCTCCGGCTTGCCGTAAATCGCCTTCGCGCGCTGCACCGCACGCAAAACGACGCATCGAGCGTGTTGGACAGTGCCCATGCGAGCACCATCCGCGAGTGCCAGTCGATCACCGCACACAGGTAAACGAAGCCACCGCACGCCGGGATGTAGGTGATATCTGTTGCCCACCCTTGATTCGACCTTTCAACCTTCAGCGTTCGCAGCAGATACGGGTAGATCTGAGGAGAGGCCGCTTTCTTCGACAGACTCGGTTTTGGATAGATGCCGTGAGTCCCATTAATCCCATTAATCGCATCAATCGTCGCACCCGTTTACGGTTCACCACGTGTCCTTCGCGTTGCAACCAACGGGTCATTTGGCGGCTACCAAAGAACGGTGACTCGAGGTAGATCTCGTTGATCGGTTTCATCAACGCCAGGTCCGCTTCCTTCGGTGGCTTCGGGTGGTGGTAATAGGTTGAGCGTGACAGCTCCAACAGTTCGCACGGCCGGGCCACACTCAGCTTCGGATGCTCGGTTTCGATCATGCTGCGGCGCTCCTTACTCTCCAAATGCGCCAACTTTTTTTTGAGCCACGCGAGCTCCATCTGCAGCTGCCCGATCCGCGCATACAGTTCCTTCTCTTTGCGATTCCGCTAGATCTCGTCGCGCACCTGCGCCGAGGGCTTCGCGAAGACCTCCGGCAACCGCTCGGACACCTCCTTCTTCCACTGACTCACTGGCACCGGATGCACCTCGTGACGCTGCGCGATTACGTGGATCGGCTCGATTCCCTTGAGGGCTTCGCGCCCTACTTTCGCTTTGAACTCGGCACTGAAGGCACGTCGTTGCTTCGACATATTGGACTCCTTTGGGATTTAATCATCCCTCCTCTCCAACTTCATGGGGCCACCTCAGAGTGGATCGCGCAAAAGTTGGTGCACCATCGCATAAATTCGATCCCCATATCTGCTGACCATTTCTTCGAACGCGGATTGATCTCCATTCTTGAAACGGAGGACAAGCGCTTGATCTAGGGCGACTTCTTGAGCTTTGGACGACATGGCTTTGGACGGTCACGGTTGTCGTTTGTTCCCATTGAGGTGTTTTTTTGGTGAATCGCCGAATACATTAGGCCAAAATAGAGGCGTCGGCGAAGATTTTTTTGACGGACTCATAGGTCGTGGAAATAGATTTTTTTAAAAACTACTTGCCAATTTTCTGGCGTAAAACGTATTGCGACTGCCCCGCAGCGTATGGGTTGATAGCTCAATCGGTAGAGCAGTTGACTTTTAATCAATAGGTTCAGGGTTCGAGTCCCTGTCAACCCACCACCCTGCGGACCACGGTGTGGAAAACCCCGATCCAATTCACTACCCTGCTTGAACTTGCTTAAGTTTTACAGCAGCGCGCCGAAGACTCACCTTTTCGTTTGCGTAATCGGGTGCACGTGCACTTTTACGGTTTATAACAGATAGCCCATGAAACGACTTATCATCATCGAAGACCAAACAGCGCTCCGCGAAATGCTGGTGGGAATTCTTCGCACAGAACCGGGCTACGGTTTGGTTGGCTAGAGCGGAGACGGCCAAAGTGCCCTCGAGAAGAAGCCTGGCGGCGTCAAGCGGCTAGTGCACAGTCCTTTTGTATAATAGCATAAAAAACTTCAGCGGGAGACTGTCCGTCAGGCCCGATGCGAGGGCGATTATTGAGTAGCCACTCCGCTTTGGCGATTTGGCCTTTGGTGACGGTGTTAAAGTCGATGCCTTTAGGGAAGTATTCCCGGATCAGACCGTTGATATTCGCGACCGCACCGCGCTGCCAAGGGCTGTGTGGATTGCAGAAGTAGACCGCCACTTTTGTGGCAAGGGAGAAGGCGGCATGTTGGGCCATTTCGCGGCCGTTGTCGTAGGTGAGGGTCTTGCGCAGGTGGGCGGGCAGGCGTTTGAAGGCCCGGATGAGAGCGCGGGCGACGCTGATCGCGTCTTTGGCGCCGCCCAACGGGACGATCATCACGTAGCGGGAGACCCGTTCGGTGATGACCACAATGGCGGTGCGATTGCCCGCACCCATGACCAAGTCGGCCTCCCAGTGTCCGGGCATCTCCCGGCGCTCCACCTCAGCGGGTCGCTCGCCGATATTGATCGCGCCCGGCAACTGGCCCGAGAGCTTGCCCTTGGCGGGACTGCGCCGGGGCTTCTTGCGCCGCAAATAAGCGATCAACTCCTTCTTAACCGACCCTTTGGAGTGGACGTAGATGAAGTCGTAGATTGGTTTCGTGGCTCACGCGTCGGGTCAGATCAAGGCCATGACGTCGTCTCAAGGCGACTTCGATTTGCTTGGGCTTAGCGCCGGTGACAAACAGGGCCAGCACCTCGTCGCGCAAGGCGGGCGTGTCGGCGACTTTGTTGCGCGCTGCGCACTTGGGCCGACGGCAAGCGCGAGTCTGCGCATCCATGCCGCTGTAGCTGTTGCGCCCGCCGTTGCGGGTGATCTCGCGATTGACCACCGAGGCGTCGCGGCCGAGGGCGGCGGCAAGCTGAGCGCCGGTTTGGCCCTGGGCCCAGGGCCAAACCGGCATGAATCGCCTCGCGTTCCTTGGCGGTGATGCGCCGTTGTATTTTTGCCACCACTCCAAATCCTCCGCTCTGCTCCCACGACGCCAGCGCGGAGTTTTTCCCAGAGAGAGGACGACCGGCCCGGCTTGTGTATAGCTGCTCACCGCTCCCCTCCTGCGGCCTGCCGCAACCTCAATCCCGCCAATCATCAATCCCAATATCAAACGTATAGTATTCATTATAGTGCATTAGGAGAAAGGGAACCACTCCCTCTCCGCCTGTGCACTCAGTGTTGGACTGCGGCCCTGATCTTCTTGTTTTAGACGCGAAACTTCCCGGCCTGAATGGGGTCGATTTATTGCGGCGCTTGATTCGCTAGCTGCCCAACGTGCGAGTTTTGGTGTTTTCCGGATACGAAAATCCAGTCCTAGTGCGCGAGATGCTCGAAGCCGGTGCGCACGGGTTCGTCGAAAAGACTGCCGGATTATTTGAATTTTAAAAGGGGCTCGAAACTGTGGCTAATGGCGGCACCTATTTCGGTCCCGCCGTGGCTGCCCTGCTTCGCAATGTGGTGGCTAATCCCGCCGCAAGCTCCACCGCCGACTTCCTCACCGACCGTGAACGCGAGATTTTGCAGTTGGTGGCCGAGAGTCATAGCACTAAGGAAATCGCTCTCAAGCTGGGCATCAGCGTGAAAACAGTGGACAATCACCGCACGAATTTGATGCGGAAATTGAACCTGCATGATGTTGCCAGTTTGACCCGTTACTCGGTCGAAATCGGACTCATCGAGTCCAAAACCACGCTCTGACGTTCGCTTGCTTGCTCGACGTTTAGCGGACTGCTTCCCCATAACGTCGACTCAGCAACTCCACGATCTCGGGCGCTCCGACCAAGGGCCTCGTAACGAAAGTACGCAGACCGGGATGCCGCTTCTCCGCTTCGGTACAAATCTGCGCAATGTCCCCTCCCGGTCCCGCATGCCTTCCTCCCTGCAGAAATTGTAGCGCGATCACGACCTCTTTGGCTCCATTGACGGCGAGTTGATCCAAGGCCGTCTCGAGCAAAGGTTCATTAAACGCGTAGACGTCACCTTTACGGCGTTCCATGGACGCTGCCATGACGGGTTTGCTTGCATCCTCGCCCAAAATGGCTTGGACGGCGCTAGCAATGCGGTTACGGACCCCGGTCACCTTCACGCGTGGACTGCCGTGGTCTATCACAATTATTTTCGGATCGTTGACCGACGCATTCTCGATGGTCGCACGCACTTCCCTGACCAAGGTCGTCGCCACGATTGTGGCAGAATCATCGCCGTTCACGACCAACGGATCGGCCAATTTTACGGCAAAATCTGGGTAACGTTGAGCCAATGACGCGAATCTCGCGGGAATGTAGTCACTCAGCGCTGCGTTTGGTCCGAAGAAAAGTGGCAAGGCAATGGCGCGCGCTCCCCCCGCTTGCGAAAAAATCTACCAAAGCGGGTTCGAGAAGTACGGCGGCGCGGCGCGCCAGATGAGCCGGATCGACCGCGCTGGAATGCAAGAGAGATACAGGCTCGACGAAGATCCCGACGGAGGTCTCGACCTCTTTGGCCAAACGCCGCAGGCTTAGAGTTGATGCGGGTCTAAGTGATCCGTTATCGAACAAGTAGCATATTGATGGGTCAAAGGCGGGCACTCGTTCGTTAAATAGAGCGTGTTCCACAAGCGCAAGAGGTTGGAGAAGAATAGGTAGCGTAAAAATAAAGAGGCCGAACCCGGGAGGATTTCCTGGTTTCGGCACAAAAACGGCGTGTATAATTTGATGTGAACAATACTACCGAAGCCGTCGCCCCGGAAGTTGCCCTGAAAACCTGGCTGCGTCCAGACCTGACTCCGGTCGGACCCAACAAAGATTACGCCGCGTTGCGCGATCAACTGGCGGGGCTCGACCAGTTGCTGGCCAACAGTCACTTGGAAGCGATGGCCGTGGCCTTTGCCCGGGAAAACAGGCGGGGCGACGACGTGGCCGGGTTGCCGCGACACCTGCAGTTCGTGCGCAAGGCGCGGCAGGTGCAGGTATTGCGCATGATGCTCGGGAAAATCAGCTTGCGTAAACTGTCCCTGAGCATCGCCTCCAGCGATCTGTTGGCCGACTTTTGCGGAGCGCGCCGGATCGACGGCATCAAAGGGGTCTCCCAAAGAAAGCGTGCGGGAGCGTGCGTCCAAATGCTTCACCGCCGGGCAGGTGCGCAGAATGAGCCAAGTCTTTATCGAGATGTGCGGTGAGGCGGACCGGGCGAGCGAACTGGGACTGGCTGCGGCGCAGCCGATGGATACGTGCCTGGTGGACTCGACCTGCCTGCAGGCCAACATCCATTTCCCGGTCGACTGGGTGCTCTTTCGCAACGTGAGCCGCACCCCTGCTCAAGGCGGTGAAACTGCACCGTGCAGCGGGGTTGCGGGGTCGGATGCCGAACGAGCCGCCAGTCTTTGCCAAGCAGATGAATCGGTGGTGCATCGCGATGACCCACAGCCGACGGCGCCGCGATGCGAAGCGGGCCCGCAAGGGCGTGCTCCGCCAGATGAAGCGCCTGCTGCGCACCATCGGCGAGCACGCCCGCCGCCACCGCGACCACCTCGCCGCCGACTACGCCCGGACCCGCTTCAGTGAGCGCCAGGCCACCCGCATCATTGCGCGCATCGACGCCATGCTCGATGCAACTGCCGGCCGCGATCAAACAGGCCCACGAACGCATCATCGGCGCGCGACCAGTGCCCAACCCCGAGAAGATCCTCCGCGTCTACGACCCCGACGTGCAGACCGTGGTCCGGGGCAAGGCGTCCGGCGAGGTCGAGTTTGGCCACACCCTCATGATCAGTGAGAACGTGACGGGGTTGATCACCGATTGGCAGTTGTATCAGGGAATGGCTCCGGCCGAATGGCGTCAGTTGAGCGAAAGCTTTGATCGTCAGAAGCAGTTCGACCTGAGCACCCCGATCAAAGCGGCGAGCACCGACCGAGGCTTCTCGACCAAACGGCTGTGCGAACGCTTGGCCGAAGCCGACATTTATGACGCCACTTGCCCCCGCCATCCGCAGCTGCTGCAACGGCGCATGCAGGAGCCGCAGTTCGTGGCGCTCCAACATCGCCGGGCTTCGACGGAGGCCCGCATCCCCATCATCAAGCAACGCCAAGGCCAGCGATTGAGTGCCAGAGGCTTCACGAATCGCTACCTGGCGGTAGCCTGGAGCATCCTCGGTCACAACCTGTGGCTCATCGCCCGACTGCTGGCCGACCAACCACCGCAGGCCCAAGCCGCCTAAAACCACCAAGCCTACTCCAACGATGAACAATAAACCGGCTGCCGGAGGTTCCCTCATGGAAACGATCCAGGCACTGACTGCTGCGACACTGCAATTTAGCTATTAAATTGCATCTGCGCGCGCCTACATCCGCCATTGGTAGCCGGAAATCCGCTCAAAAATCGGCTTGCCTGCCCCCCTTCCAAAATCAGGGTAAATGGGACACGCTCTAGTTAGCCGAGGAAACCCTCAACTATGCCACCGGGCTCAATCCCTACGAGGTGCCCCCCCCGCACCGTCGGCATCGAGGCTCTCGTTCGCTTCCGAATGAGCGACTACTCGGTGCCCACCGGTAGGTCTGCTCCCGGGTCAGCATTGATGCCGTCGACAGGGTCATCACCTCCCACAAAACCTTCAGGGACTGGGGCCACGCCTTTGCCTCTAATACCGCCATGGCCTCGGCCGCATTGGACCGGCTCGCGCACCGCTCCCCTGTCGTGAACATCAAGGGCGACTGTTACCGCATGAAGGAAAATCGTCTCACTGGCCTGTTCCCCGGCTCCGTCGACCTGACCGCGACCAACCTAGAGGTCTAGCCCCAAAACCAAACAGCTCCCGCTCTTTTAATGCTGAAGTGGGTCCAATTTAGTATAGTGGGAGTTAATGAGATATACAAAACAAAAATAGTAGTGCAGGATGGGTGCATGGCCCGCCCTGTTAATCCGCTAATCATTGATGCCGCGCAGCATCAAGAACTTGAACAGATGATCAAACGCCCGACCACGCCGCAACGGGAGGTCAGGCGGGCGCGCATCGTGTTGTTGCGGGCCGAAGGGAAAAGCCAGGAGCCGGTGGCTGCTCAGATCGGAGTGAATCGTCCGGTGGTGGCGAAGTGGGAAAAGCGATTTCGTGAGGCAGGGTTGGCTGGATGGGCCGAAGCGAGACGTTCGGGCCGGAAGCCGAGTGTGGATGTGGCGATTCGCGCTCAGATCGTCACTGAAGTCACGCAACCCCCGGCCGGGCGCACCCGCTGGTCCTCACGGGCGATGGCCAAGGCCAAAGGGGGTGTCGGCCCACACCGTGCAGCGTCTGTGGCGGGCCAACGACCTGAAGCCCCATTTGCGACGAACGTTCAAGTTGTCGCGTGACCGGAACTTCGAGGCCAAGTTTTGGGATGTCATCGGCTTGTATCTGAATCCGCCCGATCGGGCCTTGGTGCTGTGTTGCGACGAGAAAAGCCAGTGCCAGGCGCTTGAGCGCACCCAGCCGGGCCTGCCTTGGGTATCGGGCACATCAAAACCGCCACCCACGATTACACCCGCCACGGCACGGTCACGCTATTCGCCGCCCTCGGCTATCTGGCCGGCAAAATCATGCGACGCACCGGCCTCTCGGCATACCCACCGCGAATGGCTCGGTTTCCTCCAGCACATCGATGCGCAGGCACCCGACGGCTTGGTCCTGCATCTGATCATCGACAACGACGCCACCCACAAGCACGCCAAAGTGAAGAGCTGGATAAAGTGGCGCAATCAGCGCCATGCCAAAGCCCATGGCGCCGAGCGCATCGCACTGCACTCCAACATCCTCTTCCTGGTTGAATCTAGTGGAGCGCTTCTTCCGCGACCTCACCGTCGATTGTATCCGCGATGGCAGCTTCACCAGCGTTCGCGACCTCACCAACGCCATCGAAACCTACATGGCCGCACGCGACCTCGAACCCACCCGCTACGCTACACTTGGAAGGCCGAAGGCGCCGCCATCCTGGAGAAAACCCAACGCGCCCGCACCGCCGCATCCCTTCATTCGGTATAGTTCATTAACTCTCAGCACACTAGCCGAGCTTTGACAACCGACGCCTAACCGGAGCTGTCACGGTCCACTCAGACCGGGGCACTCAGTTTGCTGATCAAACCTTCCGAGCCCAACTCCCACTCCAAAACTTCATCGTACCGACAGGCCGGCAAGGGAAACCGCTACGCCAGCGCCTGCATCGATTCGTTTTGGAGTAGCATGAAATTCGAGCTATTCAAATCCCTCCACTTCCGTAGCCGAGACGAAACGCGCACCGCTGTCATCCAATACAGGGAAAGCGCCTACAGCCGTGACGAGCTCCTCTCAAGGGATGCCCTCCGACCTCAAGTCACCCAACTACATTAACCACCCCATCTTCGAGTCCGCCAACTCAGGACCACCTCTCCGTCCCCCTCTCCCCTCGATTTCTCGGCACCAATACCTATCGCCCTACCCACCGTGTTCACGCTCATGGCATCAAGATGCATCGAGGTCCGCAGGAGCATCACATGGCAAAGCGCTGGTTACCATGAACTCGTCACCGAGTTAATCCTCCGCGAAACCTCGACGAATTCGAGGTAGCTCTTCCCTCGAACAACACTTAACACTACCCATTCGAAGTATCCCTATGCGCCAGCTTCGAGAAATCCCGCTATCGCCGCGGATCGGTTTCACCTCCAAACTACACCTTAAAAAACGCGTTCAGCCTTTCATTTTTGCGTATTTATTCCCATTTTCTGGCCACATTCAGCAAAAAGTTCCCTAAAAACGGTCATTGCACCTTTATCGTGAATTCTTTTTGAACGGTAGCCTTCCGCAGATCACTAACCTCCGGAACAGAGCTCCCTAATTCAACCCATGGCACCATTTTGGATCTTAAACAAATCAAGCAGATCATCGAATTGATGAAACGCGCAGAACTCAACGAGTTCGCGGTTGAAGAAGAGGGCTTCAAATTGAAAATCCGACGCGGCATCGCGTCTTCTTCCAATGGGCGAGTTTCCACACCTCCTTTCGTCGTCACATCGGATCAAGCGTCAGCCGCGCCCACTTCTCCCGTTCAAGCCTCCCCCCTCGACCTCAATCCGACTGCGACATCCGCCGAAGAGGCCGGTATAATCTACATCAAATCCCCGATGATCGGCACATTCTACCGCTCTCCATCCCCCGAATCACAGGCCTTCGCTGACAACGGCACCAAGGTGACCGAGACCTCCGTGGTCTGTATCATTGAGGCGATGAAGATAATGAACGAGATCCAAGCCGAAGTGAAGGGCACCGTGATCGAGGTGCTCGTGGAAAATGGCGAACCGGTCGAATATGGCCAACGCCTGTTCAAAGTTAAATCTACCTGATCCTCGAATCGCCAACAAAACGCCCTCGTAGGTCGTTGACGGGATAACTTCTTCCCGTCCCGCAAAACCACCGCCTCCCTTTCGCATGATTCAAAAGATCCTGATCGCCAATCGCGGCGAGATCGCCCTTCGCATCGTTAGCGCCTGCCGCGAACTTGGCATAAAAACCTTGGCCGTCTACTCCGAAGCCGACGTCCAGTCCCTTCACGTTCAGCTCGCCGATGAGGCCATCTGCATCGGTGGTCCCCGTAGCGACGAGAGCTATCTCAAAGCCGATCGCATCATCGCGGCGGCCGAAATCGCTGATGTGGACGCCATTCACCCCGGCTACGGTTTTCTCTCTGAAAACGCTAAATTCGCCGAACAATGCGAGTCGTGTAACATCAAATTCATCGGACCCCGCGCCGAATCGATCCGCACGATGGGCGACAAATCCATCGCCAAAGAAACCATGCGCAAAGCGGGCGTTCCTATCGTTCCCGGTTCGGATGGTCCCGTCACGGATGAAGCCGAAGCGATAAAAGTCGCCCGTAAAATCGGGTATCCTGTTATCATCAAAGCTGTTGCCGGCGGTGGTGGCCGTGGCATGCGCATCGCCCACAATGACATTTCTTTCGCCAAAGATCTCCACGTCGCCAGCAACGAGGCCGCCAAAGCATTCGGTAATGGCGATGTCTACATCGAGAAATACATCGATAAGCCGCGGCACATTGAATTCCAAGTTCTCGCCGACTCTCACGGCAAAATCGTCCACTTGAGTGAACGCGATTGCTCCGTCCAGCGCCGACACCAGAAACTCATCGAAGAATCTCCCTCGCCGTTCCTCATCGCCAATCCATCTCTGCGGAAAGCCATGGGCAAAGCCGCCATTAAAGCGACCCAGGCGGCCAACTACGAAAACGCGGGCACAATTGAATTCCTAGTCGATGCGAAGGGTAACTTCTACTTCATCGAGATGAATACCCGGATTCAGGTCGAACATCCCGTGACGGAAGAGGTGACCGGCATCGAGCTGATCAAGCAGCAAATCCTCATCGCCAACGGAAGACACCTCGAATTCGACCAGAAAGACATCACGTTTAATCGTCACGCGATAGAATGCCGCATCAATGCCGAAGACCCTGCATGCAACTTCGCTCCCTCTCCCGGCACCATCGGGCTTTACTACGCCCCGGGCGGCCATGGGGTGCGCGTCGATAGCCACATTTACTCCGGCTATCAAATCCCTCCTTATTACGATTCCATGATCGGCAAGCTGATTTGCTATGGCTCGACTCGCACCATCGCCATCGAACGGACCTACCGTGCTCTCAGCGAATACTTGATCCGCGGCATCAAAACAACGATTCCACTCCACAAAGCCATCATGACCGACCCTACCTTCGTCGACGGCAAGGCCACCACGGCATACATGGAGGACTTCCTCGCACGCACCCCGACGGATTTGTTCTCCTAGACAGTAACATCCGGGGGCGACATCCCACGGCTCTCACACGCCATGTGCCAGCAGCCTTGCCAGCCGCCACGGACTCCCTTACCAATCTGCGAACATGCAATCGCCTGAGTTTCCTTCGACTCCACGTTTCGACGAAGATCAACCCGATCTGGGTGACATCAAGATCAACCACAATGTCATCGCCGGCATCGTCCGTCTTGCCTCCCTTCAGGTAAATGGCGTCGCTGGTGTCGGCGGAGGTATCGTCGATGGCATCGGTGAGATCTTTACCAAGAAAGAAGCCGATCATCGGGGCGTCCGAGTCAACGAATCGAAGAACGGTGAATACGAAATCGAAGTTCGCATCGTCGTGACCTACGGCTCCGAAATCGGCCGCACTGCTTACGAGGTGCAAGTCGATGTGCGCAAACAAGTCATGGCAATGACTGGCAAGGAAGTGCGTAAGGTCGACGTTATCATTGAAGGTGTCCGCCTTCCCGGAGACAAACCGGGCCCGGAAGACGACCTGTGGCCGCAAAGCGTCGCCACCGACTAAGCCTTCTCCCCTCCCCACTGACCACCACCGTGAGCCCACTCGCCGACTACCTCTTCAGTTCGCAAATCCAACTCATCGTCGTGGGTGGCGGACTCGCGCTGCTCTTGGTCTTATTGTTTTTTCGCCAACCTCGATCGCTCCCCCTCGCTTCCAACGAAAGCGGAGAGCTCCTGATTTCCCGCCGCGCCCTCCACCGTATGGTCGAAGCATGTTGCGAACAAGTGAAGGGAGTCGCCTCCGCCAGTGCATCCATCCGCAGCCAGAAAGACCGCTTCACCACCCGTCTTCGTCTAAAAGTGCGCCCGGAGGCCAAACTCGACGCCATTCAAGGATACCTGACCCAGGAAATCACCGACATTTATCGGGGAAATTTGGGTCTCAGCTCCGAAATCGGTCCGATCGAAATCATAATCGTCGGCGTCATCCCGGCCGAGCCTGGTTTCTGACCAGCCGACCACGGCGTCTTTACCCCAGCGTCTGCTGTTTCGCCCCATGGGCTTCGACTTCGCCCTATTCAACGCCGAGTTCCCTTGGTTCTTCGCTACTGTAGCGACCGTATTCGGTGCCTGGGTGGGCAGCTTCCTGAATGTGGCCATCTACCGCGGCCCCGCCGGTATATCCGTGGTCCACCCCGGTTCACATTGTGCCTGTGGATCTCCGATCAAGTGGTATGACAATCTACCCATCCTGAGCTGGTTCATCCTCCGGGGCAAAGCCCGTTGTTGCGGACAACCCTACACCATCCGCTACGCCGCGATCGAGGCCCTCACCGCCGTACTCTTCCTCGCCTGCTGGCTTACCCGCGCCCCCATCCCCGCGTTAGGCGGCATGATCCTGCTGGGGTTGCTCATTGCAGCCACGTTCATCGATCTCGATCACATGATCATACCGGACGGAATAACCATCTGGGGCACGGTCATCGCAGTGGCACTCTGCTTCTGTTTTCCATCCCTTCACGGATACTCCCGTGAACCCATTTTTATCCTGGGGAGTATTCATTCCGGTTTTACCGCCATGATCGGCGCCCTGATTGGCTCCGGCGTGATCCTTTGGATTGGGCTCTTGGCCGAAACAGTCCTTAAAAAGGAAGCCATGGGGTTTGGGGATGTAAAATTCATGGGGCTCATCGGTGCTTTTCTAGGCTGGCAAGGAGCTGTTTTTACCATCTTCGGCGGCGCCATCGTCGGCACCATTTGGTTCAGTATCGCCATGGTCGTCCAACTCTTCACGGGCGAAAAAAACTCCGCTGCCCTTCGCTCCGAACCCCCCGAAGGGGACGAAACCGACATAGGATTCGGGGCCCACGTTCCATTCGGCCCCATGCTCGCAATCGCCGCCACGATTTACCTCTTAGGAGCATCTCACTTCTTCGAGTCCGACATAGAGCATAGAGCAGTTCCTGGCGATCTGGTAGACCAGCATCACCTCGAGCCCTATTACTCGCCGCCCCTATTCGCTGGAGATGCTCACCACTTCCGCGCCGTCTGCCGACAACAGATTCAAAACTTCCGGCCGAGCACTGTGTTTCGCGTCGTACGCCGCCGAAATTTTTTCGGCAGCCTCCTGATCGAACGCGGCAGACGTTAGAGCCATGACTGCCCCTCCGAATCCGCCGCCCGGCAGTCGCGCCCCAAAACCCCCGGGAGCTGACTCCAAGGTATCAACCAAGAAATCCAACTCTGGAGTACTGTTCTCGAAATCATGCTGAGAACTCCGAGGGGAGGCGGTTAGCAACTTTCCCACGCCTTCAAGACCACTCGCTTCCAGTGCTTGGACCGTCTTCCTAACCCGCCCGATCTCGGTAATCACGTGCCGCGAACGTTTGGCCACGACGTCAGTCATACTCGCAAGGCCAGCCTCCCACGTGGCCTCATCTGCATCCGCCAAACATGCCACTCCCAGTGCCTTCGCGCCGTCCATGCACTCCGCATGTCGCGCGCTGTAAAGCCCGTCTACCAACGCATGCTTGGAGTGAAGATTAAGACCCAGAAATGTGCATCTCCAGGGATCGCAACGACCGAAAAAGACGGCCCTCGACAATCAATGAGCACCAAATGACCCACTCGGCCAAACCCCGATACCCCCTGGTCCAGCACGCCACATGGCACTCCCACAAAATGGTTATCTGCGTGACGGCCCCACTTAACCAAAATTTCTCGATCCAAGGACTGCCCCGTCAGCTCCAAATACGCCAATGCCGAAGCCAACTCCAACGCCGCGCTACTACTCAAACCCGCGCCCACCGGTAAATCAGACACCACCGCAAAATCGAATCCAGTTGGCTGATCCAAACCGAATGCCTCGGCTCCCGCCAACACACCCAATGGATAATTCACCCAACTCTCCTCACCGGTCAACGGTGTCACTTCCCCCGTCGACTCCACCACTTCCGAGGAAAAGTCCGACCGAAACCGCCGCCGGCCATCCTCTCGCGGTGCCACCGCCACCCATACTCCACGGTTGATCGCCGCCCCCAAGACCACCCCTCCATTGTAATCAGAATGATTACCGACAAATTCGATCCGTCCCGGCGCTCGGGTGACAATCACCGGATTCCGGCCATAGGTTGAGTTAAACAGTTCATTCAAGCGCTCGCGCAACATCGGCCAACGCAATGACCGTCCATTCCCCTGTCGTCAACACCGCCTCAGTCTCACTTTCCCATCCCTGAAAACCAGCTACTTCGTGTCCCCCGGCGGCGTTCCTCCTTCAAATCCTGGCGGAGTAACCCCACTCGCCCCCTTCGTGGTCAGCTCCAAGAGATACTCCATCGCCTCGACCCGCGAACAACCTCGCTCCGCCGAGATCTGCTCCGCGCGCTTTAACAATTGCCGAGCCATCGCTTCCGCCCGGTCCGACTCCGCGCCCAATCGTTCACACAATTTGGTTACTTGCTCCAACTCGTTCACAATTCTCGCCTTTCGTCGTCCGTCTTCACCCAGATTTCTCGGGCACCAGACTCATTGCCATACACCGTCTTATCCGGGTCCCAAGATCCCATCGAAATCATGGCCAACCCAAACCAATGCCCGTCATCGGTCGAGATTCGCGACCGCAGTTCCCCCACCTTCTTCTCTGCTTGCCTCAGCACCACCATCTCCGGTTCGGGAGCAGCTCCCTCTCCGCCGACCAAAAGCAACCTCCGCCGGACCCGCCCCAACGAGCGCAGACGAGCCATCACTTCCTGCCCCAAATAACAACCTTTAGTAAAACAAACGCCCACGTCCTGCATCCCGGCCTCCTGCGGTAGATCTCCTTCCCCGAGATCAATCGGCACCCTCGGCACCGCCGCCGCCAATCGAGCCCGCTCGAACTCATCCATCGCCCCTTCCATCCATCCTTCAGGCCAGTCAGGTATCACGCGTCCGACCAAACAACCGCTCTCCGCTCCCCACGGCATGGGATCCTTCCAACCAAATTCCAGCTCCCCCGCCGCCCGCCGTGCGGCCACCGCCTCTTCTCGCCACTGCGCCACCCCTTTACCGACAACCTGCCATCCCTTCCAGTCCGCCGTCTGATTCTCCAGCTCCACATCATCCGCGATGATGAATGCCTCAAGACGCTTGATCAGCACCTCCGCCCGCAAACTCCAGCTGAAGAGGTAGCACAACTCCCCGCACAATCTCACCACCACCGCGTCCCCCTCGACCTTTCCTTTACGATTCAACCAAAACCCATAGCTCGCTTCCGCCGCTTTCCCTTCCCGCAATTCTTGGGAAAACTGCCCCTGCAAGTAACTCAACGTGTCCTCCCCCGTCACTTTCACCGCTGCCAAAGGATTATCAGTCCTCCACATGGGCTCTTTTTCAAAACGATAACGATATATAACTTGTTCTTTTTCATTCATTTAATATAATTGATGGAAGATTTGTTAAATCTTCCTATTGACGAACGCCCTCGAATCCCTTCTTCGTATGACCTCAGGGTTTCTATTCTCCCGCTCAGCGGGAGTTCCGGGGTAACTAAGAAAGCAAATGGCCGGTCACTTAGGGGTAAGTGGCCGGCCAACGTTTTGCCCGAATTCCTCACCCCCGCCAAGCGCCAATCCTGCGGCCACCCGCCCAAATCTAGCGCTTCACAGTCTTGCCCCTTCGGCCTTTGCTCCCCCAACGTGGCCGGTTCATGCAACGCACGTCCGACATCAACGTTCTCGAAACCCGGGAATTACCGTCGCCCCAAGCCCTCTTCACCGAGCTCCCACGGACCGAATCCCCGTCCAACTTTATCAGCCGCGTACGTGAGGATATCCACCGCGTCATCTTCACCGAAGACAAACGCTTCCTCCTGATCATCGGGCCCTGCTCCATCCATGACCTCGACGCCGGCCGCGACTACGCCCGCCGTCTGGCGAGCCTGGCCGCCGAAGTCTCCGACCGCATCATGATCGTTATGCGGGTCTACTTCGAGAAACCGCGCACCACGGTAGGATGGAAGGGCTTGATCATGGATCCTCGTCTCGATGGCTTTCACGACATCGAAACCGGCCTGCGTACCGCCCGTTCATGTCTTCGAGAAGTGCTCGACCTTAGCCTGCCCACCGCCACCGAACTCCTGGACCCCATCACCCCCCAATACATCGCCAACCTCATTTGTTGGTCCGCCGTCGGTGCGCGCACGACTGAATCTCAAACCCATCGCCAAATGGCCTCCGATCTTTCGATGCCCTTGGGATTTAAGAACGAAACCGATGGCACCCTCGAAGCCGCCATCAATGCCATCAAACCCGCCGCTCAACCCCAAACCTTCATGGGCGTCAGCACCCATGGGCGTGCTTCCGCCGCCGTTACGCGTGGTAACCCCCAACTGCCACATCGTCCTGCGTGGCGGCTCCACTGGTCCCAACTATTCCCCCGAGCATATCACTCAGACCGAAGCGGTCCTCCGTAAGTCCAGCCTGATTCCCTCCATCTTGGTCGATTGCTCCCACGCAAATTCCGCCAAGAACCCTGAGGTACAACCCGAAGTACTCAAAGCGGTCATGCAACAAATCGCCTCCGGCAACACCTCGATCATCGGCGCCATGATCGAAAGTAACCTCGAGGCCGGCAACCAATCCTTCCCCCAACCGAAGTCCAACCTGCGCTACGCGTCAGCATCACTGACGGCTGTATTGATTGGCCAACCACGGAAAAACTCGTCCGCGACACCTACACCGCCCTCGACCCCCGCTTGCCCTGATCGATAGCCCCTCTCGCTGTCGCTTGGGCCGATTCGACGTTTTCGCCTCCGATTCCGCCCGATCCGACCGAAAACCCACAATTCGTGCGTGTCGTCGACCGAACTTTTGTGGTTAGCTCTACTCCTCCTTCTATGAAAGCTCCCATTCGCGTCGCTGTCACTGGAGCCGCCGGTCAAATCGGCTACTCCCTCCTTTTCCGAATCGCTTCGGGCCAAATGTTTGGTCCCGACCAACCGGTGATTCTCCAGCTCATCGAAATTCCGGTGGGAAAAGCCATGAAAGCCCTTGAGGGCGTCGCCATGGAACTGGACGACTGCGCCTTCCCCCTGCTCAAGAGCATGGTCCTCACCGACCAAGCAGAAGTCGGCTTCAAGGATGCCAACTGGTCCCTTCTCGTCGGCGCCCGCCCCCGCGGTCCCGGCATGAAACGCGCCGATCTACTCAAGGGCAATGGCGTGATCTTCACCGCTCAAGGCGAGGTCATCGACCGGGTCGCCGCTGAAGACGCTCGCGTGGCGGTCGTGGGCAATCCGTCCAACACCAACACCATGATCGCCGCCTCCAAGGCCAAGCGCCTCACAGCCGATCGCTTCATCGCCATGGTTCGCCTCGACCAAAACCGCGCCCAGGCTCAGCTCGCCCAAAAAGCCGGCGTCGATCTTACCGCGGTTAAAAACATCTTCATCTACGGCAATCACAGCCCATCGATGTATCCTGCGTTCGCGCACGCCACCATCGATGGCAAACCCGCCGCCGAGGTGATCAATGATCAAACCTACCTCGAAGGCGACTTCTGTTCCACCGTCGGCAAGCGCGGAGCCTCCATTATCGCCGCTCGCGGTCTTTCTTCCGCCGCTTCTGCCGCCAACGCGTTGGTGGACCACGTGCGGGACCTCATGACCCCAGGCGCCATTCACTCCGTTGCCGTCAAGAGCAACGGCAACTACGGCTTCAATCCCGACGTCTGGGCCGGCATGCCCGTGCGCACCACCACCCCGGAATCCTACGAAATCCTCACCGACTACGATCTCAGCGACGAGTTCTCTCAAAAGAAACTCGCCGCCACCAACGAAGAACTGGTCGGCGAACGTGCCATGGTCGCCGACATGCTCGGCTGATCCTCGTTTGTCCCCTTCCCCTTTCTCGCGGCGGTCTCCTTCGGAGCCGTCGCTTTTTTGGCCCCCTCGATTCTCCTTCCCTGATGAAATTCTTCGACTGCTGCCTCGCTTTCCTCATCTCAGCTTCACTCGCCTTGCCGGCCTTCGCAGGCAATTCCTCCTCCTTCAAACGGGGAGTCAACATCAGCCACTGGCTCGCCCAACACGCCCCAGGCAAGTATGCCACCGCCGAACGCTTCAGCGCTGAGGACGCCGCTTGGATCGCCGAGCACGGATTCGACCACGTCCGCATTCACATCGATGGCCGCATCCTTCTCAGTATCGAGGGTAAGCTGATCGAAGAGCTCCTCGAGCCGTTGGATCAAGCGTTGCAGTGGTGCGAAGCCAACCACCTCGGCGTGATCCTCGACATGCACTACTTACCCGGTAACGAGTTCTTCAACGAGGCTGCGGACAACGCTCTGTGGCGCGACCCCGAACTCCGCGTAGCCGCCGCCTCCCTGTGGACCCAGATCGCCAAGAAATATCAAGACGTTGGCCCGTGGGTGCGCTACGAAATCCTCAACGAAGCGGTCGCTCCGGAAAACGGGGATCTCAACATCCTCAATCAGCTCATTTTCGAAGCCATCGCACGATCGATGCCGACCGAGTCCTCTATGTTTCCTCAAACCGCTGGGGCCAGTTTCAGACCGTCCCCGACCTCCGACTCATCGACGATCCCAATGTGCACTATGCGCGGCACACCTACGAACCGTTTTTGTTCACTCACAAAGTGCCTCCTGGACTCCACTCAAGGACATCCCTGCCGGCTCCGTTATCTTCCCCGGATTATTTGAAGTCGCTCCCGGCGCCCCCCTCGCCGCCGGTATGATCGGAACACCATGGTTCCCTTTCCGTCACTCTGGATCGCCCCTCTCTGGTCGATCACTATGCCCCGGTCGTCGCTTGGGCCCAAAAACATGGCGCCCAAGTGGTCATCACCGAGTTTGGTGCCTACCAGGCCGCCGATCCCGACTCCACCGTCAACTGGAGACGCGACAACGTTGAGCTATGTGAGGAAGCCGGTTTCGGCTGGACCGCTTGGGACTACCAAGGTGGTTTCGCGGTGCGAGGGCTCGACGGCAAGCCCACCGCAGTTTACCATGGCCTGTTCCCCGACCGCTGAGGCTAGTCTTTCCGTTTTTCATCCCACGGGTGGATTCTTGCGCCAATTATTACCGCGCCCTCTACCACCCTGCGTCTCCCCTGAACCGCATTTGGGCGCGCGGATCCAACCGGAGATTTAGAGTCTTCTGGCATTCCGTCACTTCTTGGCATCTTTCATCGGGGTCTGTCGAACCCGCCCCCCCTTCGTATTACCGACGCCCCAAATATTCATTTTTGCCCAAGCCAGAAGTGGCTCTAAGCTCCTGTTTCGCCTCCTAAATGAGCTCCCTGGTTGCAAGATCTGTGGCGAAAATTGGGCCGCCATCCAAGCACTGGGAGAATTCTATCAACGCATTCAACGCACCTTTTCTCATCACGAATTCGCCCGGCAGACTACCCTGCCCAAACAGTGAAACCGGCTTGGTATAATGTCTGTAGTGAAGATGACGTGCAGGAAAAGCTACGCGTCATGATGGAGAATCTCATCAATCCCAACAAGCCTACGAGACTTGGGAGTTCAAAGAGATCCGCTACGGACTGGACTGCGATTACGCGTCTTTAGCCTCTAAACTCAGCTTTCTCGCCACCTTTTACCCCTCATCTAGATTCCTATTTTGCCCCCGCGATTCGAGAGAACTCGTTCGCAGTTTCAAGCACGCCGGTTGGCTCGAAAGAGGATCGTGGTGGCGAACACATTGGCATGCTCTCAGTCTCCTGCACCAACAAGCCGAGTATTTCGAGCGCTACGCCGACGCTAATTCAGAATGCCGCATGCGATTGGACTACCGCACGGATCTTGTCGGCGCTAGCGCTAAGCTGCAGTCGCTATTCCCATTTATCGGACGGTCATTCGACCCCGCCGCTTACCAAAGCGTTTTGCAGCATCGGATATAAAATGACGCTTCCCTTCTCCCACTGAGATCCCCGTCAAGGCTACAACAGCCCCGCCAGCGCCGTGCGCTTACTGAGCACAAACGCCCGCCTCACCGCACAAAAGGCCTCCACCAACTCCATCGGCGCCCCGGTTCGCGGGAAAATCATCGCGAGCGATACCCCATCGCACGTCACTTCCGCCTCCTCTCCTTCCACTCGCAACGTGCAACTTTGATAATCCGACGGATAGTCCACGTGCAGTCCTCCCTCTCCATCGAGGTCCTCCACCGCGTCGATCACGGCCTCCACTTGCACGCCTTTCTTTAAATCAAATGCGATCTCGCTGAACTGACCCGCAAACAAATCCTCAAACACCGGCGCTCCGACTCGCCCGCCATCCATTTCGTGCAAAGTCTTGCGCCCCCCATAACTCGAGGCATCCCGCGCACATAGTTCGTATTCGATTTCAAACGTGAAGTCCTTCGCGGTAAGCACTGCCACCGGACTCGTTACTTCCAAGGTCAACTCCGTGCGCTTGTAACCCAACTCCGCCCGCGCTCGCTGAAACCAGCCCTCTCCTTCTTCCGCCACGAGCTCCCCGCACAACCGTGCGAAAAACGCGCGCGTCGCTGGGGTCACCGCATCCGGCACCGCGTGACGGCCGTTCTTAAATCCCGGCAAAGACTTCACAGTGCTCTCGCCCGCCTGTCCGACCAATCGAACTGAGGTGGACCCCGTCGGTTGGACAGGTCGGGCGAATTTATAGTTATGGTTTCTGGTTTTTCTGACCAAGAATAAAAGATAATGGAGGGGAGCAGGGGAGGAAGCGCGGCTTCCTCCCCGCTCGGATAGCCGCCGTTAGGCGGCGGCTTGGTCGAGTTGTGCGTGGTAGACCTCGGATGGTGTTTGGCGGCCGTGGGCGGAGTGCGGTCGTCGGTCGTTGTAGAACAGCAAGTAGGTCTCCAAGTTGGCATGGGCCTCGACCATCGTCTCATAGCGTTTCAGATAGACTTCCTCGTATTTGACGCTGCGCACAGGCGTTAGACCAAGACATTGTCCAAGCACCGTCCTTTGCCGTCCATCGACAGTCGCACGCCGAAGGCCAACAATGACTGGGTGAGCTCGGCGCTGGTAAACTGGCTGCCTTGGTCGGTGTTGCAGATCTCCGGCTTGCCGTAAATCGCCATCGCGCGCTGCACCGCTCGCACGCAAAACGACGCATCGAGCGTGTTGGACAGTTCCCATGCTAGCACTATCCGCGAGTGCCTGTCGATCACCGCACACAGGTAAACGAAGCCACCGCACACCGGGATGGAGATGATATCTGTTGCCCACACTTGATTCGACCTTTCAACCTTCAGCGTTCGCAGCAGATACGGGTAGATCTGATGAGAGGCCGCTTTCTTCAACAGACTCGGTTTTGGATAGATCGCCGTGAGTCCCATTAATCGCATCAATCGTCGCACCCGTTTACGGTTCACCACGTGTCCTTCGCGTTGCAACCAACGGGTCATTTGGCGGCTACCAAAGAACGGTGATTCGAGGTAGATCTCGTCGATCTGTTTCATCAACGCCAGGTCCGCTTCCTTCGGTGGCTTCGGGTGGTGGTAGTAGGTTGAGCGTGGCAGCTCCAACAGTTCGCACTGCCGAGCCACACTCAGCTTCGGATGCTCGGTTTCGATCATGCTGCGGTGCTCCTTACTCCCCAAATGGGCCAACTTTTTTTTGAGCCACTCGAGCTCCATCTGCAGCTGCCCGATCCGCGCATACAGTTCCTTCTCTTTGCGATTCCGCTCGATCTTGTCGCGCACCTGCGCCGAGGGCTTCGCGAAGACCTCCGGCAACCGCTCGGACACCTCCTTCTTCCACTGACTCACTGGCACCGGATGCACCTCGTGACGCTGCGCGATTACGTGGATCGGCTCGATTCCCTTGAGGGCTTCGAGCCCTACTTTCGCTTTGAACTCGGCACTGAAGGCACGTCGTTTCTTCGACATATTGGACTCCTTTGGGATTTAATCATCCCTCCTGTCCAACTTCATGGGTCCACCTCATCACTTCCGCACCGGACGATTTTGGGCCGAAGTCCTGATGCCACTCGAGAAGCAGCATTTCGCCATCCGGGAATCGCTCAAGCAGGTCGAGCAACGCACCACGACCCTACAACTGCACACCAAGGAATTGGCCAAGGGAAACCGCCAGCTTGCCCGCGAGATCAAGCGGCGCCAAACCAGCGAAGAGGTGCTCAAACTGGGCAATACGTGCTATCAGCATTTGCTGGAGCAATCGCAATTCATGCAGGTGCAACTGCGCAGCCTGGCGCACCAGATTCTCTCCGAGCAGGAGAACGAGCGACGTGAAATCAGCCGCGAGCTGCACGATGAGGTCGTACAGATCCTGGTCGGCATCAACGTCGCACTCGCGGCGTTGGGGAAAGCAGCAGCGCTCGGCACCAAGGCGTTTCATAAGAAAATTGCGAGCACCCAGCAGCTGGTGGGAAAGTTTGTGAGCGCGGTGCATCAGTTCGCGCGAGACCTGCGGCCGGCCGTGCTCGATGATCTCGGCCTCATCCCCGCACTGCAGGCTTTCATGAAATCGGTGGCCGCCCGCAGAAAGATGCGCATCCACCTGACCGCTTTTGCCGGCGTCGAGGAGATGGAGAGTGCCAAGCGCATCGTGCTCTACCGCGTGGCTCAGGAAGCGCTCACCAATGTGGCCCGCCACGCCAAAGCGACTCTGGTGAACGTGAGCATCCGCCAACTCGACGGAGTGATCCGCATGGAGATCCACGATAACGGCAAGTCCTTCCGCGTGCCACAAGTGCTCTCGGCCAAGACGAATAAGTGGCTGGGGCTATTGGGTATGCGCGAGCGAGTGGAAATGGTGGGGGGCACCTTGATCATTGAATCGGCCCGAGGCCAGGGCACAACGGTGTGCGCCAAGATTCCATCTCCTGTCGGGAGAGAACGCATGAACCGCAACCAAAAGATCACCGTTCTGCTCGCTGAGGATCACGCCGTCGTCCGCCAAGGCTTGCGCACTCTACTTGAAACGGAAAGCCATTGCGAAGTCGTGGGTGAAGCGCAAACCGGCCGAGCGGCGGTGGAAATGACCGCAGCCCTCATCCCGGATGTCATCCTCATGGACATCGCGATGCCGGAACTCAACGGCCTCGCGGCAACGCAGCAAATTCTGGCGCACAACCCAAAGGCCCGCGTGCTCATCCTTTCCGCTCATAGCGACGATGAATATATCGAGCGCACAACTGCGGTTGGCGCCGTGGGGTGTCTTGAAAAACAGACCTCGGCGGCGATTTTTGCCAAGGCCATCCATGAGGTTGCCGCAGGGCGAATTTTCTTCAGTCCGACCATTGCCAAGCGCCTGACGGACCAGAAACGGCGCCCTATTAATCGGGACGGACAGACCAAGCAAAACCGCGCCCGGCTCACCTCATGTGAAACAGAAGTACTCCAGTTGGTCGCGGAGGGCCAGGCCAACAAGCAGATCGCCGGCCTGCTCGGCATCAGCATCAAAACCGTAGAAAAGCACCGCAACACTTGATGGATAAGTTGAACATCCATGAGACCGCCGGACTGACCCGCTATGCCATAGCTCCAGGCATCATTGAGAGCGGTGTGCAGGTCACGTTGATCTGACCGACTGGTAGCACCGCGATCACGGGGAACACGGGATCGATCGGTCCCCAGTGCCCTACGTCACCAATCGAATCAGCCCCGCGAATTTTCCGGGGGCTTTTCGTGCCTGTCGCCGAGCCAGCCGACCGTCGTTCTTATTCCTTCCCGCTGCAGTGACCCTGCGGTGGTAGGTCAGTGCCCCATATCGACTAACCACTGGGCCGCATATGATCCGGCCCAGTGGTTAACAACGACGTCTCCGTGCAATCGACCGATTGGGATCGTTACCCTAACCGGCAAGGTCGAGGATAAGGACGCCAAGGCCCTCGCGGCCGACACCGCTGAAAATCTTCCCGGCGTCAAAGAGGTGAAAAATAAGCTCACACTCAAATCCACTAACCTGAGCATTCGGACGATTCGATCGCCTTCAAGATTCGTGGCCGTCTGCTCGTCAAGGATGGCGTCGTCACTCTCACCGGCACCGTCGACAACCTGGCCCAGAAAGAACTCACCGGGATCTATGCCGGCGAAATCGATTGGGTGAAGTCGGTGAAAAACGACCTCGTGATCAGCGACCAAGCTTCCATGGGCGAGAAAATCGCCGAGACCATCGATGACGCCTCCATCACGAGTCAGGTGAAATACGCCCTGCTCACTCACAAGTCGACCAGCATGCTCGCCACCAAGGTCACCACCAATGAAGGCATGGTCGTCATCACTGGCGTGGCCGGTTCTGATGCGGAGAAATCCCTCGTCACCAAGCTCGCCCGGGATGTCCGGGGCGCAAAGAAAGTCAGCAACAAAATGACCATCAAAAGCGGAGCGATTCGTTCGCTACCGCCTACATGCGTGACCGTTCCCGCGGTTACGCTTTTTAGGATCCCCGTCTCCGCTCTTCACCTTCTCTACAAAGGCAAAGATCCACTCACTCGATATCACCCAGATCGCCGCCAGCCTGATCATAGAAAACGCAGTTCACATCAGAAACCGCATGTAACAAAGTTATGTTATCCAGTCGGTTAGTGTATCTCAACTGTGCACACGCCGACTCACCTGGCAGGTCAACGAATCGATGCCTTCGACGGACCGTAACTCGTTACAACTTCGCGCCCTTCGTTCTCTTCTGTAAGATCCAACTTCGGAATTTAGGATGATGATTGCCGGCTTCATCCTGATCCCAACCAATGATGTCGCCATGGTTGCCGGGGCCGGGGCTGCCGCCTCAATCAAATCGAAATCCAATCTCTGAAGCAGCACCGGAGTGAAAAGTGGGGCTCGTATCGACCCCGAAACCCCGCCGCGATCGGTTGTTTGCTGACCCCCGGCCCAGAGCCGGCAATCCCCGGTGGGGCAAGACCCCATAGACCAGAAATGCGCCCGCACCTAGAATCCGACCATGTCGAAACTGTCGTATGCCTCCACTCGACCTGAAATCCCTGCCCTCAAGTCAACCCTGCGGGAAAGAGTGCATCACCGCACCCAAGAACTAGCTGTATTCGCAGGCCGAATACCGCCCGAGATCGCCCAGTCCGACTACGAACAAGCCAAACGAGAATTGACCGGTGAAACCGACCGGGAATGCCAATCCATAGCATGGCGATGAACGCTTGAGCTGTCCAGATCAACTGCGACCGCCCCCACCCTCTCAAAATAACTTCATGGCGGCCTCAGTGCGCCCCTGCCGCCTAAACCTCAGCCTCCTCTTCCCTCTCCCTTCCAACCCACTTCGCCATGTCACCCGTCCCTCCTTTTACCACTGTCCTTCAATCCACCGCCAGCGCTCTGGTTGATCCTCGCAAAGGCATCCTCGCGGCCGACGAAAGTTTTGCGACGCTCGGCCGCCGCTTCGCCGCCCACCAGATACCGTTCACGCGTAAAAATCGTCACGCCTACCGCGAACTTCTAGCCACCACACCGGGCCTTGGTGACTACATCAGCGGCATGATCCTCTTCGAGGAAACGCTCGGTCAAACCATCGCCGATGGCACTCTGCTGCCGTCCTCGCTCATGCGCCACGGCATCATTCCGGGAATCAAAGTCGATACCGGCACGCGAGCGTTACCCAGGTTTCCGGGCGAGACCACCACCCGCGGCCTCGACAATCTGCGGGCTCGACTGGCCGACTACGCGCAGCGCGGCGCCCGTTTCACCAAGTGGCGAGCCACGTTCGCCGTCGGCGGTGGCAGACCTTCCTCGACCGCGCTCGAAACCAACGCCCGTATACTGCCCTATTCGCAGCCACCAGCCAGGAGGCCGGTCTCGTACCCATTGTCGAGCCCGAGATCCTCATCACCGGCAGCCACACACCCTGGTTCGCTGCGAACAAATCACCCACGGCATCCTCAAAACGGTCTTTGCCCGGCTCGACGAGCATCGCGTCGCACTCGATGGGATGTGGCTCAAGACTGGCATGATCATGCCCGGCGAGGACTGTGCCCAACGCGCGACCGACCCCGAAATCGCCGAGGCGACACTCAACACTTTTCGCCATGTCGTGCCCGCCACGGTGCCCGGCATTGTCCGGTTGTCCGGCGGCCAAGAGGACGTCGACGCCACCGAGCGCCTCAACAACATATGTCGACGAGGCGACACGCCATGGACCATCAGTTTCTCCTTTGGCCGAGCATTGCACGCGGCCTTGAGAGTTTGGGCTGGAGACCCGGCCAGCGTGATTCCGGCTCAGACCGAGTTGCAAGGGCGCGCGCGTCTCAACTCCCTCGCCGTACAAGGCCTCTACCCGACCGGTTCCGAACGCGTCTTCGCCTAGCGGTGAGTCGAAAGCACGTTGGTCTCCAATGCGCCTCCTGCGTCGGTTCGAGACCCGTCGTCCAACTCACTGCTTTCGAGTGCTTTGTGATCGAATCTGTCTGATTGGATTAGACATGGGCAACCCGTTGTCGGGCTTCCGTACTCACAGTTGCTCGCGTAGCTTCAGCAGTTCTTTGCGCCGGGCCGCGCTGACTTTCGGGTAGCTCATTTTGAGGTCCTTCAACGCATCAACGACGACCTGAGAGATGAGCAGTCGCGCGTTCTTCTTGTCGTCGGCTGGAATGACATACCACGGCGAGGCCTTCGTGCTCGTGGCACTCAAGCACGCTTCGTAGGCCCTCATGTAGCCGTCCCAATGTTGGCGCTCCTCGACATCCGCCACGCTGAATTTCCAGTTCTTGTCGGGCTCGTCGATTCGAGCGAGAAACCGCTCACGTTGCTCCTCCTTCGAAAGGTGCAGGAAGAATTTGATCACTCGCGTGCCGCTGCGGTGCAAGTGCGCCTCCATCTCCGTGATCGACCTGAACCGCTCGTCCCAAATGGCATGCCCGGCGATGCCATCGTCGGGCAATCCTTGGCCCCGGAACAACTCCGGGTGCACGCGTGCGATCAACACCTCCTCGTAGTAGGAACGATTGAAAATTCCGATCCGCCCGCGCTCCGGCAGCCGCTTGTTGGTACGCCAAAGAAAGTCGTGTTCCCGCTCCTCGGTGCTCGGCTGCTTGAAACTGAACACCTGGCAGCCCTGCGGGTTCACGCCCGACATCACATGACGAATGGCACCATCCTTACCGGCGGCGTCCATCGCCTGAAACACCAACAGCAACGAGTGTTTGTTCGAAGCGTAGTGCAGTCGCTGCAAGTCGCTCAGCTCCTCGACTCGCCGTTCGAGCATTTTCTTATACGCCTTCTTGGAGTCGTAAACGGACTTCACCTTGGTCGGCCGTTGCGCGAGATCCACCTTTTCGCCCGGACGCACCCAGTGATCACTGGGGTCTATTTTTGTCTTAGTCTTAGTCTTAGTCTTAGTCTTAGTCTTAGTCTTCATAAAGGGAGCGGGAAAGAAACGGGTTTACTTCTACTGAAGTGAACTAAGCCACTCCACCGACTCGTTTTACAGGAGGAAACAGAGCCACTCCACTGCAGGGCAAACCAACCGGAGAACCGAACCACGCTGACGGCCTCGGTTGGCCTCCTGTTTATTTATCCTCTTCAAATGATCGGAGACCAAAGGGCTTTGGATTCACACAAGGCAACGAAGCTAACCAAGCCACTCCGCCGAATCGTTTTACAGGAGGCAACAGAGGAAAACAGAGCCACTCCAACGCAGGGCAAACCAACCGGAAAGCCCAACCACGCTGACAGCCGCCGCTCCCCTCTGCTTTCTCCTGTAAAAACACCTTCAGGGCAAAGCCAGTCCAACCCGCTGCATCCGACCTCAGTCACTTCGTTCTATTCGTTGCCTTGTATGTTCGAACCGATGTTAAGAACGAGCGAGGACGGAGCCGAATGCAGCCTCCGAGAATGGACCATAGAGTTCGTTGCAGGAGGCTGCATTCGGCGCGAATGCACATGCTAAGTAAATGCCTTGAATTATGCTCGCCAGGGTGCGGTGCAGACTGGCCGTCTGCACCGCACGGCAACCCAGAGGCCGATTTGTTACCCAAGGATTTACCTCGAACAGAAGCCCTGGGCCCGGGTTGCCGACCTGGTTGAACTCGAACCACTGAGAGAGCCCTGAGCTCGTATAACAAGATGGAGCAAACCACCCCTGAAAATCAAATCACCTATGTTGGTGTGGATATCGCCAAAGATCGTCTCGACTACACCGTCGATGATACTCGCTGTGCCCACGTCGAGAACACCCACCGAGGCCACCGAGCCTTGATCAAGCACCTCCAGAGCCTGCCCAATGCCCGGGTCGTATGCGAAGCGACTGGCGGCTATGAGCGTGCCATTGTCGCCGCATTGCTCTTGGCCCAGATCCAAGTCTGCGTGGTCAATCCAGGGCGTGTGCGCGCCTTTGCCCGCGCCGCCGGCTTTGCTCGCCAAGGCCGACCCACTCGACGATAAACTGTTGAGCCGCTATTGGTTACAAATGAATCCACGCCTGCACCGGGCCCTCGACGAAGCGGCCGCAACCTTGCGTGAGCTGCTCGACTATCGCCGGCAGATCAGTGATCAACTCGTCGCCACAGGCAACCGGTGCGAGTTGGCCGGACGCATTGAGACCCTGCGGGCGCTTTGAGCCACCGAACTCGAACAAACCGATGCGCTGATTAAAACGCACATCCACGAGGACGACAGTCTACGCACCAAAGCCGCTCGACTGCGCGAACTCCAAGGCGCAGGACCCGTGCTCGCGGCCACCCTGCTCGCCTACGTGCCTGAACTCGGAAAAATCGAATCGGGCCAACTCGCCGCTCTGATCGGTGTGGCCCCGTTCGCCCACGACAGCGGGCGGCGACATCGTTGCCGACATGTGCGCGGCGGGCGTCATGCTGTGCGCCAGGTCCTCTACATGGCGGCGGTCTCTGCCATCCGATGTAACCCTGTCATGCGCGCGTTCTATCGGCGCCTCGTTGAGGCTGGGCAACTGAAGAAAATAGCCCTTATCGCGGTCATGCGCCAAATGCTACATGCCCTAATCTATTGGCCGCTAATCCCAACTTTGTCCTTGTTCGCTAACACCTCTGCTTCTGTAAAACCACCACGCTGACAGCCTCCGCTCCCCTCTGTTTCCTCCTGTAAAAAATTAAAAAAAGCTAGCGACTTTGTTTCGAGTAATTCATTACGCCCGACCAGGCTCGATCGCATTGCCTCCGGCGATGACATCAAACAACTCTTCATCAATTCCACTTTGACGGAGCTGGTGAAAGCGACCGTGCAACTTCACCAGCAACTCATCGATGTTCTGGTCGGCGCGCTGCATCGTCGCGAGCCGGATCGCGTTTTCACTCGCGAGGGATTCGGCGCAGGCGCGGAAGAGCGAAATGAAAAGATACTCGCGGATGAGGCCGCGCATCGCGGTCGTGTCGCCACCGACCACCTCGGGACGGAGCGGAGTCGGCCAAGAAAGTTTTGCTCGTTCCGCCTCCCACGCCGCGTCGAGCGGCAGCAGGCGCTGGGCAATGGGCGCGTATTGGCTGCCCGCCCGAGGTTGATTGTGGAAGAGGTGGAGTTGCGAGGTGTCGCCTGAGGTCCGGTGCGCCTCGCTCTCGAGCTGAATCTGCCCCACCAGCGGCGTGATCGCTTGCACAGAACTCGGCACGGTGAAGAGCCCAAGCGGAGTCAGTCCCGCGTCCACCGCCGCGCATGCACGCGTTCACCAACCGCCCAAACCTGCGGCCTACCCGGCAACGCCGCGAGGGTCTCGATCGCGAAGTCGGCGATGATGTCATTGAACTGCCTCACCAGCCCCTGATCGGACCCAAATACCACGGCGCTAAGAGTGTCCGCCTCGGTCGGTGGCGAGAGACCCGGCGTTGGCCGCTTCTCCCCCTCGCCCTGAAAGCAAGCCCCCGGACCGAGTTCCACCGTGTGAGTGTAGTCGCCTAGAGCACTGACCGATTTCTCGTATTGTCCGATGCTTGACGCCGCCAAAGCCTTCATCGTGCGAACAACGGACTGGAGATCGCAGGCGCTGGTGATTGGCCGGTTCAGACTGGCAATGGTGTCGCTCATGGTTGTCCGGGCGCTTCAAGCGCCGGGTCTGTCCGTTGTCTGCGTTCGTCCCGCAACTTGCCCAACGTGTGCTCGACCAAGTGGGCCAGTTTGCCGGCCGCACCCGCAATCGCCTAATGCAGGGATGCCGCGTCACACGTCACATCGAGCGGTTGATGATGTTCCAACCGGGCTTGCATGGCGCAACGCATCGCGTCGGGCCCGGACTTCGGGCCATTCTCATCACTCGCATGGACCTCGACGCGCGTGATGTGCGCGGCCTCGTGGGCCAAAGCGTGTGTCACGACTTCGCGAATATGCGCGGACAGCGCCTCGCGCCCCTCGATGTTGTGGCCAGTATCAATAATCTGCATCGTGTGGAGTTTCCACCATCCGCGACACTGCGTTTATGGGGCCAAGACCCACTCCCCGCAGGCGCATCTAAACCATAGTTCCGCAAAGTCCATCCGGTCTCTTCTCACTTCAATGCCGCTGTTACAAAGAATGCTAGAGCTTTAAAAAGCCTGCACGCGGTGACCGCCGATCTGCGGCACTACCGCTTCGTTCGCGACCTGCACCGTCACATGTTGCGGCACGTCTGGCACTCGACCAGAAAATCCCGCAACAACCGACGAATAGAATCAAACCACGTGTAGCCGCGCTTGTGGCGTAAGTCGAAAGCATGGTCCAGGATCCGTCCTCTATTAAATCGGGTCTTTTAGTCCCCACGAGCCGATTAACTGTAAGCGTCCGAGAGGCGACCTCCTTGCCTGATAACGAAGGTAACGATAACGGCACCGCGATGGTAACGACTTCGATGTAGCAATCGTTACGATTGCGATGGTGCGGGCAGTTCGACGTCGACGGAGGGTTTCCAGTTAACCGGAAGCAAATCGCTGATGTCGGCACCTGGGAGTCGTTGCGGCAGCCTGGTGAGCACGTCGCGCAGATAGTCCAACGGGTCGTGCCCGTGACGTTGGCAGCTGATCACGATCGAGTAGATGATCGCCGAGCGTTGGCCGGCATCGGGATGCCCTGCGAACAGCCAGTTCTTTTTGCCCAACGCTGAGGGGCGGATGGCGTTTTCCACCAGATTGTTGTCCAGTCGGGTTTCACCGTGCTGCAGGTGCGCGACCAATGGTTTCCACTGACCGAGCAGGTAGGTAGGTGCAGGCCTTGCCCAGGCCGGACTTGGGGCGCACGTGCGCGCGCAGCCTCCACACCACCACGCGCAACCAATACAGCTTACGGGTAAAGTCGCGCTCGCGTCTTTGCTGCCGCTGCCGCGCATCGATACCGGCCTCATCCCACTGCTTTTCCTGATGATACATCCATGCGATCAGCCGCAGGATCCATTGGGCTACTCGCGAGTTCTCCGCTTGGGCTTCAAAAAACTTACGCCGCGCGTGTGCCCAGCAGCCCACCCAACGCACCTCGGGATGCGTCGCCACATACGCGGGATAGGCACCATAGCCATCGGATGGCATTATCCCGGCAAAACCTTCGACCAGCGACGTCAGTTCGCCGTGCTGGCGCGATGATCGCCAGTCGAGAGCACTTCATCACCCGGGCCGCTCATCACCCACATCCATCCATTCTTGATTTTGCCCCGTGTTTGATCCGGGTCGTGACATCGCACCGGCGTTTCATCGACTTGCACGTAGCTGGATTCGAGCAACCTGCGGCGCATGCCCTGGTAAAGCGGTTCCAGCCAGTCTGAGGCGATGCGCACCCACTCGACCATACTCTGACGCGGCAGGCGCGCTCCCCAGCGCGACGACATCTTCTCGAGCCGATACAGCGGGGCGTGATCGACATACTTGCTGATCAACACCCAGGCCAAGAGCCCCGCCGAGGCGTAGCCGCCCTCCACCGGTGGCACCCGTGCGGGTGCCACCACCGGCGCACGATCGAGCTGGGCCTTGGCCCGATACTTCGGGCGCACGAACTCGCGCTTGAACAACTTCGTCGGCACCACATCGACCTCGAAGCTGCGCTCCTCGCCGATCTTTTCAAACTGCTCCGGGGCCGCCAGCACCTCCTCGGGCTCGATCACCACAGTCTCTTTCACCGGCAGGTGCGCGAAGGCCTCGGCTCGCAAGGGCAGCTTCTCGCGAGAGGCCCGCCGCCGCTCGTAGTGAACCGTCTCGGGCGTGGCCGTCTGCTCGATTAGCTTTTGCTGATCGGCGAGCTTCAGTTTCAACTGCGCCGCATCGAGCTTCTCACTCTTACCCCCACCAAACACCTGCTTGCGCAGCCACTCCAACTGCGAGCGCCACGCCACGTTTTCGCTCTCCAAAGCGAGATAGGCAGCAGGCAGTTGTTCCAGGGGCGGCACGCTTAGTATCTATATATAGGATACTATTAACAGCGAGCTTTTTTTCGCGTTCATACCACGCTTTTTTCGCACCATCCTTCAGGTCGATTCCGCCCAGTAACATCGTCAGCGCTTCGGCACTGAGCGTCACCTTCGCGCCGTCGCTACCGCGCGGTCACGTGAAGCAACCCTTCTCCAGCCGCTTGGCCAGCACCCACACGCCGGTGCCATCCCAATACAGCAACTTCACCCGGTTGCGCCGCTTGTTGGTGAACACGAACAACGCACCGCCAAAGGGATCTTCACGCAGCACCTGGGAAGCCACAGTCCACAATCCGTCAAACTGCTTTCGCATATCCACCGGTTCAATTGCTAGGGGGATCGTCAGCGCCGAAGGCAAACCGATCATCGCCGTCAGTTGCGCAGGGCTTTGACCAACGCGGCCATGGCGATCGGATCGCCACCACGCAACCGCGTGCCGTCCGGCAGCCCCACCTCAACGATGCCGCCGGAGGCGACATCGCGCCCAAGCGCAGCGTTGCGAACGAAGGGCTCGCCGGGCTCGCCGCCACCGCACCCTTGCGCCGCCGGGCCGTCCCAGCCATGCCACAAACGTCGCGTATTTGAGGCCCTAGCGCTTCGCGAACGCCTTCTGCGTCAGGCCGCTCTCACGGTAGATCGCCGCCAACTGCGCCCACTCCTCTGCGCTACGCAGCTGGCGTCCGCGCCCATCGCGCTTGTTGTTCTGCACCTCCACTTCAATTGCTTCCATCCTGCCAATTTACCCGCAAAATCACTTCCCGCATAGGAGGTCGCCTCTCGGACGCTTACAATTCAACACTACTCGTACCGGACGATGATCACTCGCATTCAAAACATCCACCGTGTCCCATATCTTCGCCCGGCCGCCTTGCACCGCATTAAATAATCCCGGCGAAACCAATACATAGTCCACTCGAGAATACTCATCCGCACGCCGATAAAAATGAGTCCAGGTCTCCTCTCTCGAATCCGCCGCTCGCACCGCTCTACTCACCGCCAGCGGACCACGATGCTCAAAGGCCCTAAAAGGACGCTCCGTCGGCACGTCATTCAAATCTCCGACAATCACAAAGCGCGCCGTTTGAGGATCTGGAAATCGTTCCAATACCCGATCCCGTGCCGCCGTGGCTTCCTTGCCTCGCCTGATCTTGGCCGTTGGATCATCCCGCCGTTCCGTCCATCGGCTCTTCAAATGCACCACAAAAACTGTCACCTCACCACCGGCGGTCGGAAATCTGACTTCCAACATGCCCCGCTTCACGGTTTCTCGCCCTTCAAAATACTGAAATTCCAGATCCTTGTATTCTATTACGTCTCCCATCGGCATTCGACTCAATACCGCCACCCGGCGCATGTCATCCGCTGCTTCCAGGACGTGTGCGTAGGGATAATTCAACCCTTCCGTCCGTAGGTCTCGCTGTAACTCACGTAAAAAGGTCGAGCCACCGATCTCCTGCAAGGCCAACACATCCACGTCCAAATCGTGAATGACGCGGCGCAATGCGGTCTTCTTTTTCTCCGGTTTCGGATAGCGGGTCATGAACGCCCCTTCAATCTTCCGATCCGTCAAATTATAATTGGCCATATTGTCGGTTGCGATCGACATCGTCACTGGCGCCGACTCCGTCGCCGAGAGTCGCCCTCCTAGGCACAGCCCGATTAAACCCCACCAGAACGCCCACGGAAAACACATCATGTTTCCGCGGTAACCATGGCGCGCTCCCGCTCCACCAGCGTCGGATGGGAATAGTAGAACCCGCTGAACCAGGCGTGAGGTGTGAGATTACTGAGGTTCTTCGCCGCCAGTTTGCGCAACGCCCCCACCAGCGGAGCCGCCGCCCCCATGGCGTTGAGCGCAAAAACATCGGCTTCGTATTCGTGCTTACGCGACATGATGTTGCTCAAAGGTGAGAACCAAAAGGTCACCAAGCCACTGAGTAATCCAAACAACAACAAAGCCGGCGCCAGCTCGCCTGCGGGAAATCCAAATCCCGCCAAAAACCATCCCGCCTGCAATAGCCACGCGATGGCCGCAAAAGCGCCAAACTGCATCAACGCAGCCACCGCCAACATCTTGGGAATATGCGCCTTCTTATAGTGCCCCACTTCATGAGCCAACACCGCTTCCAACTCCACCGGTTCCAGTTGCTCGATCAGAGTATCAAACAGCACGATACGCCGAAATCGCCCGAAGCCCGTGAAATACGCGTTCGAATGCCCGGAACGCTTGCTCCCATCGATCACTTCAATGGTTGAAGCCTCAAACCCCGTGCGTTGGCCCAACGCGATGAGTCGGTTTTTCAACTCTCCGTCCGGCAAGGGCGTGAGCTTGTTAAACAACGGGAGGATCAATTTCGGATAAAGCACCATCATGAGCAGCTGAAATCCGAACAACAATCCAAAGGCCCAAATCCACCAGCTCGCCCCCACTTTGCCCACCAGGGCCAAGAGTCCCCACAGCAATGAAAACCCAATCACAAACGTGAGCAGCACACCTTTTACTTTGTCCGAGATCCAAAGCGTTACCGTGCTCTTGTTAAATCCGAAGCGCGCTTCGAGTCGAAATTGGGCCCACCACTCGAAGGGTAACCCGGGCAGCGACAACAGCACGCCCACACACAAAACATAAAGCGCGTCATCCCAGTTGGCTCCTGGCGCCCACGAGGCGACGAGCGCGAAAAAATAAGGCAGAAACCCGCTGGCCAGCAACAACGCCAAAACCCCTGCATCAAAGACCATCGTCAAATTATTAAACCGGGCCTTCGCCATCGTATATTCAACCGACTGGCGATACGTCGCTTCATCCATGATGGCAGCCACGGCATCGGGCGCCTTCTTCGCATGCCGGGCAATTTCCCGACGATTTAACCCGGCCAAAACCATCTCCGCCACCAACCGAGCCAAAATCAAAACCAACGCGATTTGCAAAACCATGCCGTCAACGAAACGCCGCGCTGAAGCAGGGGAAATCAAAATCGCACGGACATCCGCACGATTCCCTTCCAGTCCAGACTTTCCTTTGTCGCGTCCCTTGTCTTTGTAACCGTTTTCCTAGCCCGTGCCGTCATCCGCTCCAGTCCCTCCACGTCCACTTTCCCTCGGGGTCATCTTCTTGACCCTCTATATCGACCTGATCGAATTTTCGATTATCTTCCCGTTGGTCCCGGATATTCTCCAGCACTAGCTAGAGCGTGTTCAACAAGCTCAAGAGGTTGGAGAAGAGGAGGTAGCGTAAAAATAAAGCGGCCGAAACCGGGAGGATTGCCTGGTTTCTGCACAAAAACGGCGTGTGTAATTTGGTGTGAACAATACTATCGAAGCCATCGCCCGGAAGTTGCCCTGAAAACCTGGCTGCGTCCAGACCTGACTCCGGTCGGACCCAACAAAGATTACGCCGCGTTTCGCGATCAACTGGCGGGGCTCGACCAGTTGCTGGCCAACAGTCACTTGGAAGCGATGGCCGTGGACTTTGCCCGGGAAAACTGGCGGGGCGACGACGTGGCCGGGTTGCCGCGACACCTGCAGTTCGCGCGCAAGGCGCGGCGGGTGCAGATATTGCGCATGATACTCGGAAAAATCAGCTTGCGTAAACTTTCCCTGAGCATCGCCTCCAGCGATCTGTTGGCCGACTTTTGCGGAGCGCGCCGGATCGACGGCATCAAGGGGGGTCTCCCAAAGAAAGCGTGCGGGAGCGTGCGTCCAAATGCTTCACCGCCGGGCAGGTGCGCAGGATGAGCCAAGTCTTTATCGAGATGTGCGGTGAGGCGGACCGGGCGAGCGAACTGGGACTGGCTGCGACGCAGCCGATGGATACGTGCCTGGTGGACTCGACCTGCCTGCAGGCCAACATCCATTTCCCGGTCGACTGGGTGCTCTTTCGCGACGTGAGCCGCCCCCCCTGCTCAAGGCGGTGAAACTGCTCCGTGCAGCGGGGTTGCGGGGTCGGATGCCGAACGAGCCGCCAGTCTTTGCCAAGCAGATGAATCGGTGGTGCATCGCGATGACCCACAGCCGACGGCGCCGCGATGCGAAGCGGGCCCGCCAGGGCGTGCTCCGCCAGATGAAACGCCTGCTGCGCACCCATCGGCGAGCACGCCCACCGCCACCGCGACCCACCTCGCCGCCGACTACGCCCGGACCCGCTTCAGTGAGCGCCAGGCCACCCGCATCATTGCGCGCATCGACGCCATGCTCGAGCAACTGCCGGTCGCGATCAAACAGGCCCACGCACGCATCATCGGCGCGCGATCAGTGCCCAACGCCGAGAAGATCCTCTGCGTCTACGAACCCGACGTGCAGACCGTGGTCCGGGGCAAGGCGTCTGGCGAGGTCGAGTTTGGCCACACTCTCATGATCAGTGAGAACGTGACGGGGTTGATCACCGATTGGCAGTGGTATCAGGGAATGACTCCGGCCGAATGGCGTCAGTTCGACCAGAGCCTCGAGCGCCAGAATCAGTTCGACCTGAGCACCCCGATCAAAGCGGCGAGCACCGACCGAGGCTTCTCGACCAAACGGCTGTGCGAACGCTTGGCCGAAGCCGACATTTATGACGCCACTTGCCCCCGCGATCCGCAGCAACTGCAACGGCGCATGCAGGAGCCGCAGTTCGTGGCGCTCCAACATCGCCGGGCTTCGACGGAAGCCCGCATCGCCATCATCAAGCAACGCCAAGGCCAGCGATTGAGTGCCAGAGGCTTCACGAATCGCTACCTGACGGTAGCCTGGAGCATCCTCGGTCACAACCTGTGGCTCATCGCCCGACTGCTGGCCGACCAACCACCGCAGGCAGGCCCAAGCCGCGTAAAACCACCAAGCCTACTCCAACGATGAACAATAAACCGGCTGCCGGAGGTTCCCTCATGGCAACGATCCAGGCACTGACTGCTACGACACCACCTTTTGCTATCTCATTGCATTTGCGCGCGCCTACATTCGCCATTGGTAGTCGGAAATCCGCTCAAAATCGGCTTTCCTGCCCCCCTTCCAACATCAGGGTAAATGGGACACGCTCTACCTGATGTCACCAACGCCCAATACTTCCTCGGTGCCGGACTCCTCCTGCTGGGCGTCACGGCCTGGGCCTGGCGTACACAGTGCCCAAGGATGGGCTGTTCAGTATGTTCGCCGTCAAAGCGGCCTCCCTCGCCGCCATCGCCCAATAGGACGCCCGCACGCTCTGGATCGCGTTGGCTGTTGAGGCCTTCGTCCTGCTCGCCGCGGCCCAACGCACCAACCGCCTCGCCTTGCGGGTGACCGCTCTCGTCGCCTGGGTCGTTTCCTTGGTGTTTTACGCCCAGGACCTTCCCCTCCTCCAAGGCACGATGATTTCTCCCGCCGGCCTCGCGGTGCTGCTCTATTTCATGGCCAGTATCGCGATTCTTGAATGGTTCTCCCGCCAATGGCACGCCGAAGATGCGCCCAACCTTTCAGCCCAGGGGTATCCTCGGACTCGCCGGTGCCCTGCCCATCATTTTGGCCGCTCGCGTCGTCTTCAACGAACCGTGGGCTCCGCTCGCTGGCTTCGGCCTCACGGTAGTTCTCGGACTCATGGCTTGGCGGGCTCGAGCTCGCACCGCGTTGCCCGGTGCCGCCATCGCCCTGCTCTTCGGCCACCTCTCCGTGCAGTTGTTTAATGACGCCCAGGGGAGCCTGACTGGGTTGTGGCTCGGAGCCCTGCCCTTGGCGCCTCATCCATCGCCGCCGCCTGGATCACCGAAAAAAACCTCTGCCGCCCAGGCGACCAATCCCCCATTAATCAAACCCGCGCAGTGGATCCTCACCTTGCTGGGGCACAGCACCTTCGCCGGCGCTTTGCTCCAGTCCCTGCCATCCTCTCCGGCCCTGGCGATCTCGACAACCACCGGCCTGCTGATCGCCGCCGCCGGCGCCCACCGGCAACGCCCCCAATTCACCGTCGCCGGGTTGTGTAGTCTGGCGTTCAGCTACGTGCTCTACCGCACGCACCTTCACCTGGGCCTGCAACCGACCGGCGAACCTGTTTGGCTCGCCGCCGCCGCCAGTGTCACCGTTTTCTGGATACTATCTCGCCGCCCATGATAGCCCTGAGCTCCCCGCCGCCCGGTGGTTGGTCGCCTTCGCCGGGGTCCCCTTGATCTGGCTCGCCGTTCACCACCACCTGTACCCTCCGACATCCGCATTGGCCATCAGCGGGGTAATGCTGCTGTTCACCTTCCTCGCCATCCGACTGCGCACCGGCGTCGCATTCGCCACGGCCAGCGTCCTCGGCTTTCTGGTCACCTTTTACTTCTTTACCCATCACGCCTGGATGCAGGGCGAACCCGCCGTGATGACACTGACGACCGTGGTCTTGCTGGTGACTGTCTTCGCCGGTCAACCCTTGGTCGGCTTGCGCTTCAGCCCTTGGGTTCCCGCTCCCACCGCCCGCCTTTGGCGTATCGCACACGTGGTCATGGCCGGCCTCCTCATCACTAGATTTTCCCTGGATTAGGGCGCCGCATGGGCCCACTACGGTAGCGTCCTTTGGACCCTCGGCGGTATCCTCGGTCTCGCGTTCCGCGCCCGCTCTCATCGAATGACCGGCCTCGTGCTGCTCGCCCTCTGTATTCCCCGCGTCTTCATCTACGATATCGAAGAGGCCAAATATCGCATAGCCGCCTTTATCGTGCTCGGACTTCTCCTCCTTTGGGTGGGGTTTTCTTATCAGCAATTTCGCCATCTCATCGAGAGCTCGAACGACCCTAAAACGCCCGAGCAGGAAGCGAACCTTGTAACGTCTCGGTGCGCCTGCTGGGTCCTCGACCAAAAATACTCCCATACAGTATGTAAAGCTAGCTTTACATATGACAAGGTCGCTTTACACTTAGCGACATGACTCAAGAAAACACATCTGAGCTGGAACCGCGTGAATCCCGGATCTCCAAATGCAAAACCCACATGAGCGCCAACGTCTGGCTGTTTGTGACCACCGCGACCTACTTGGTGACGCTTTTCGTCCGCCAGGACCATAAGGATTGGCCACCCGCCTTCCTGGTCACACTGGCCTTGCTGCCCCTGCTCCCGGGCTTGATTTACCTTCGCCAACTCTGGGGGTCGTTCAAAGCCTTGGACGAATTACAGCGTCGTATGCAACTGGAAGCATGGGGCCTCGCCATGGCGGGCACCGTGGTCGTCAGCACGACGATGAACCTACGCAACGCAAATGGCGTTGGATTCGAAAACTACCCTCACGGTCTCGAAATCGACGGCGTCTACATCACAATGTTTATGCTCTGGAGCATCGGCACCGGCATCGCAACTGCCTGCTACCGGTGAAAAACCAACTCCGCGAACTTCGCGCCGCCTTCAAATGGTCCCAAAGCGACCTCGGGGCCCAATTGGGTGTCTCGCGCCAAACCATTAACGCAATCGAGACCGGGAAATATGACCCCAGCCTGCCGCTGGCGTTCAAACTGGCTCGCTTGTTCGAAAAACCGATCGAGGAAATCTTTACCGACCAATAGGTACTCGCATGAGGTCGCGATCGCGCCAGCGATACGGCGACTCAACCCGCCCGCGTGTACTTCTTGTTCAGCCGCACATCCATCCAGACCGCGATAACCAGCACCGTGCCACGCGCGATGAATTTGATCGCCGGATCGGCCGAAATCAGCGTCAGGCCGTTGATCAAACTCGCCATGATCAGCGACCCAAACATCACCCCCATCACCGTGCCGCGTCCCCCCTTGAGGCTGACTCCGCCGATGACACAGGCCGCAATGGCATCCAACTCCATCAACTGCCCCACGGCCGTCGTCGAATAACCCGTCTTCGCCGTTTGCAAAAATCCCGTGATCGCCACCAACGCCCCGGCGATCGCAAAGGCCGTGATAACGGTGCGATTGACCGGCACGCCGGACACAAACGCCGCCTCCTCGTTTCCTCCGATCGCATACAGGTAGCGCCCAAAGGACGTGTGCTGCGTCAGCACGTAGACGCCAAACGCGATGCCGCACAGGATGATCACCGACATCGGCACGCCGCGAAACATGTTTAACACCACCACCACAATGAACAGCCCGATGACCTTCATCATGAATTTGTAGAACGCGACCCCAGCATCCTCGACTTCGAAGTTATGACGCTTCCGCGACGCGCGCCCCTTGAGCGTCGCCACCGCCAAAGCAGCCGAAGCTCCGAACGCCAGCAGATAACCTCCCAGCTCCGACAAGTAAAAATCCGTCAGCAGCGAATAGAGGTTGGTTTCCCCACCGAGCACCACGGGCACGGTCGATACGTCGATGACCAACCAAAAAATACCCTTAAAAATCAGCAGTCCCCCCAGCGTGATAATAAACGCGGGGATCTTCTGGGAGACGATGAACTTACCCATCCCGGCCCACAGCAAAATCGCCGCGACCAGGGACACGCCGAACGCTGCCAGTATCGGCCAACCAAACCAAGTCGTCAATACCGCCGCCAACCCTCCAAACAACCCCACCCCGCTGCCAATCGCCAAGTCAATGTGGCCGCACAGAATAACGAGCAACACGCCGAGGGCCGCGACCGCTGTCGTCGACACCTCAATGGCGAGCAACGAGAGATTGCGTGACTCGATGAAGCTCGGCGAAAGCACGGTGAAGAATCCCCAAATGCCAACAATGGCCAGGAAGAGCGAAAAGTCGCGTAGGGATAATGTCTTAATCATGAGAAAGGGGAGGGGGAAGCGCTGGCTCCGATTGCCGCGGCGAGCAATGTTTCCTGCGAGAAGTCCGCCCGCTCAAAGGTCCCTCCGACGCGACCTTCCGCCAATATGATGATGCGGTCACTGAGGCCCATGAGTTCGCGCATCTCACTGGAACCCAACACCACCGCCGTGCCGTTGGCCTTGAGAGTGTTGATCAATTCGTAGACTTCGAGTTTGGCTCCGACGTCAATGCCGCGCGTGGGTTCATCGAGAAAAATCACGTCGGGCTTGCACAACAGGGCCTTGCCCAAAACGACCTTTTGTTGATTGCCGCCCGAAAGGGTTCCCGTCTCGGTCTCAATGGTCGGGGCCTTGACGCGAAGTTGACGGGAAATCTCTTCGTTGCGCCGCACTTCCTGATTCATGTCCACCATGCCGCAGGAACGCGTCACCTTGCCGAGGGACGACAGGCTGAAGTTAAAGCTGTTGCTCTGGTCGAGCACGAGACCGTAACGCTTGCGGTCCTCCGGGACCATGACGAGCCCCGCTCGGATCGACTCCTGAGGAGTGCCCGGCGTGAAAGGTCGGCCCTTGTAACTCACCGTGCCACCGGTCCGCGTGCCATCGGCGCCCAACACATTCATGAGTAGCTCGGCGCGCCCTGCCCCCATGAACCCACCCAGCCCCAGTATCTCTCCCCGTCGCAGCTGCCAGGATACGGATTTCACCCACTCCCGCCCATCCTCATCCTTAACCGTGAGGTTCTCCACGCACAGGACCTCCTCCCCGATCTCGCCCGGAACAAACGGAAACAGATCCTCGATCTCGCGCCCCACCATGTTACGAATGACTTCGTTCTGGTCGGTCGCCTTAGCGTCGAACGTGACGATGCTCTTGCCATCCCGCAACACGGTGATGCGATCACTGATCGCGAAGACTTCGTCGAGCTTGTGCGAGATATAAATGCAAGCGATGCCGCGACTGCAGATCTCACGCACCATCTCGAGTAAAATCTCCACCTCGCGCTCCGTGAGCGCCGCAGTGGGTTCGTCGAGGATGAGAATGTGCGACTCCTTCTTCAACGCCTTCACGATCTCGACGAGCTGTTGCTTGCCCACCCCGAGATTACCCACCCGCTCAACCGGATCGATATCGATGCCGAAACGACCCAGCAGCTCGGACGCGTCGGCATACATCTTATCCCAATCGATACACCCAAACTTCGTGGGCTCATGACCGAGGTAAACATTCTCGGCGACAGTCATGTCGCTCACCAATGCGAGCTCCTGGTAAATCACCGCCACCCCCGCCGCCTCCGCATCGGCGATCCCCGTAAACTTCGCCTCCACGTCATCGACATAGAATGCACCGTCATAAGTCCCCGTCCTCCAGATGCCGGAAAGCGTCTTGATCAGGGTCGACTTGCCAGCCCCGTTTTCGCCGCATAGCGAATGCACCTCCCCTTGACGCAGGTCGAAGCTCACATTCTCCAGCGCTTTGACGCCGGGAAAGGTCTTGGTGATGTTTTCGGCGCGAAGGACAACAGAAACGGGCATGGGGTGAAGGAGGGGTCCCGTTAAACGATTTCAAGAAATCAGAGAATCAGGGCCGCGTCGGGCGCTCGTTTTCAGGGATGGTCTTGTAGACTTCGTCGAAGGAGTGGAAGTGCTCCGCAATGATCGTCTCCATCATGTTCTCCTTGGTGACGTTGTGGATCTCAGCCACGGCCATCGGGATCATCCTGGCCTTGTTGTCGATTTCGGCAGGCACCACCAGAGACTTACCGGTGGCAAGTTTCATCGCCATCTCGGCCACCATGCGAGCGAGCAAGCGCAATGGCTTGTAAACAGTCTGGTCCTGGGTGCCCGCCACGATGCGCTGGCAGGCCACCAAGTCAGCATCCTGACCGGTCACCACCACTTTGCCGCTCAACCCCTCTTCTTCGAGCGCCTTGACGGCACCGTTCGCAAGTACATCCGCCGAAGCGAGGATGCCATGGATGTCGTGGCCGTGCAGCGTGATGGCGGCATTCACGATGCGCTTCGCGTTCACGCCTTCCCAGTTGTCACACCAGTCCTCGTGAATGATCTCGATTTCATCCGCCGCGACCAACGGCATAAGCACTTGATCCTGGCCCTCTTTGAAAAAGAACGAGTTGTTGTCGGTCTTCGCGCCGAGTAGGCGCACGATCTTGGGCTTCTTGATCCCCTTGGCTTTTAGGGTCTCCACCAAATAGGTGGCCTGCAGCACACCCACTTTCACATTATCGAACGTCGCGTAAACGTCGAGATTGGCGGTGCCGGTGATCAAGCGATCGTAGCTGATGGTGGGAATGCCCTCCGCATGCGCCATATCGACTCCCTTGGCCATGACGGCTCCATCATGCGGGATAATGACCATCGCCGCGACCCCTTGGGTGATCAGCGCTTCAACGTCCTTGATCTGCTGCGTGTCATTGCTGTCGGCCACCCGCACGGTTACCTCCCCCCCTAATTCCTCGATCCGCTGCGTAAAGGCCGCTTGGTCCTTCTTCCAGCGTGGTCCTCGGGTCTCATCCATCGACAGCCCGATCAATATCTTGCGATTCTCCGCCTCCACGACGTCACCGGATCCACGCTTCGACAGCAGCAGCCCAAACGCCACGCACATGGCCAGACACATAAGAAGTAAACCGATTCGTAATCTCATAATGGTAAATGCTGGGTAAAGCTAACGCGGCCCACTCGGAGTACTAGCCGACTAGGGACCGAAGTGTTATTACAAGTAGAAGCGAGATGTTCTCGGCGCAACAAGATTTTCATAAACCGATGTTGCATCATGACAAAATAGCGCGCCCGAGCCCACCATTCGCTTTACGCGCCCACCATAACTCTCTGCCAATCTTTATCTGCCATCCCGCCCCGTCGAGCCTTCCCCTGCTTCATGAAAAAATACCCCGCCTGCTGCTTATCGCCCTGGTCTGCAACGCCGTCCTGAACGGTTGCTCGGCCTCAGCTCTCGCCGTCTCACCCGAGCCCGCGGCACATCCCAATATCGTCGTTATACTATATACCGACGATCTGGGTTATGGTGATGTGGGGTGCTTTGGTGCGACTGACATCAAAACCCCTCACATCGATCGGCTCGCCGCCGACGGCATCAAGTTCACCGACTTTTACTCCGCTTCCGCCGTCTGCACCCCCTCTCGGGCCGCCCTGCTCACCGGGCGCATCCCTCAACGCATGGGCATCACGGGGGTGTTCTTCCCCGATTCCTTTACCGGCATGCCCACCACCGGATACACCATGGCCCAAATGCTGCGCGACCGCGGCTACGCCACCGGGGTGGTCGGCAAATGGCACCTCGGCCATCACCACCGCTTCCTTCCGCTGCAGCGGGGTTTCGATGAATACTGCGGCATGCCCTACTCCAATGACATGACGAGCGCAGTTTACCTCGAGGGCAACGACGTGGCCGACTTCACCCCCGACCAACACTACACCACCCGCACCTACACTGAGAAAGCGACCGGCTTCATCGACCGCAATCACCCCTTTCCCCTCTACCTCGCCCACAACATGCCGCACGTACTCGATCTACGCTTCGCCCGAATTCGAGGGCACCTCGGACCGCGGACTCTACGGTGACGTGATCCAGGAAATCGATTGGAGCGTAGGCCAGATCATCGCCTCGCTCCATGAAACACGACTTACTGCCCAACACGCTCATCGTCTTCACCAGCGATAACGGGCCCTGGCACGTCATGCGCGATCATGGCGGCTCCGCCGGCGGCCTGCGTGAAGGCAAAATGTTTACCTTCGACGGCGGCATGCGGGTGCCCACCGTCGCCATGTGGCCCGCCGGCATCAAACCCGGCCAAACCTATCGCGACGTGGCGGTCATGACCGATTGGATGACGACCGTCGCTGAAATCACCGGTGCCTCTCTACCCGACGACCGGACCTACGACGGCGAAACCCTCGTCCCCGTATTTAGCGGTGAGGGCTCCCGCGCCGGCAACACGTTCCTCTACTACAATGCCGACAACATGGCCCTCGAAGGCTTCCGCGAGGGTGACTGGAAAATCAAGCTGCCCTACAAGGGCTTCCCCGGCGCGCGCTACAAACGCAAGGTCGCCCCTCACCCGCTTCTCCTGATCAACTTGCGCGAAGATCCGGGTGAGTTGCACAACCTCGCTGCACAGATGCCGGAAAAGGTCGAAACCATGCTCGCGGCCATGAATGCCGATCACGCCACCAAGCTTCCGTTCCCTCCGCGTATCCCTCTCCGGAGCCCGGCCGACGAAACTCATTACCAGCATTTGAACGAAAAATACGGTAAAAAATCTGGGATTACTAGGGTATTTCTAGAAATATAGACTGGGCCAGCGGGAGAGTGAAAGGGTGCTCGGCCCAGGCGACTGAGGTGGAGGCGGGTCAGCGGCCCGTGCCGCCGAGGGCAACGCAGGCCCTGTGTCCTTTCTCACTCCCTCATAGCGCATCAGCCGTGGCCGGGTTTATTTCCCAGACGCACCCTAATTCTACTTAGTTAAATGTTTGACAGAACTAGAAGAGGCGACAGATGAGGAACTCATCAGTCCGTTGGTCATCGGGGGGGGCTAGCCCTGCGGGCCGAAGAAAAAAATGACATTGCCGCCCTAAAAGATGCGGCCCGTATGTTCGTGGAATTTTGCCACTCTATTCACCGCACTTCATCGGCCGGGGGATGAACAGCGTGGGGCACGCGCGCCACTACCTCAGTGGGCTGCTGGGCACGCAGCGGCGAAAAAACCTTGAGGTAATCGGGCAGGATGTGAAAGGCAGTGATTATCAAGGTCTTGAGCGGTTCATCAGTTCATCGCTATGGGATCACCACTCGTTGATGGACCAAGTGGCCTGCGACGCCAACGCATTGCTCGGCGATGAAAAACTTGCCGGTCTGTATATCGACGAGAGAAGTTTTTTGAAAAAGGGCCACGCGTCGGTGGGAGTGCAGCGCCAATGGTCCGGGCGGGCGGGCAAGGTTGAGAACTGCCAAGTCGGAGTCTACGCTTGCCTAGGGCGCGATACGCGGGTGTGCCTGACTGATTTTTGCCTGTATCTGCCGGAGGCGTGGACGCAGGACTCGGCGAGACTGGACAAGGCCAAGGTGCCGGAGCAATGCCGCGTGCATAAAACCAGAAACACGAGCAGGCCTGGGAGATGATCGTGCACGCGCGCAAGCAGGGCCTGAGGTTTGGCTGGGTCGGCTTCGACTGCCTGTATGGCAGCAAGCGCGAGTTGCTCAACGCGGTCGAAGACCTGGGGGAGCGCTTTGTGGGCGATGTGGCCAGGACGACCAAGGTATGGACGCAACAACTACAACTGGAGAAACCGCGCGCGGACCGGGGACGACTCGCGAAGAACTATCGGCTCAGCGAGGCCAACACCGCACAGTATCGCAGCGTGGAAGCATTGGCCCAGGAGCACTTCGAGTCGGCACACCAACGGGTCACATACCGCTCAGGCACCAAGGGGGAGCTGTGGACTCGGATCTGGGTGAGCACCGTATGGGACCTGGGAGCCAGGCACACAGGAGCCACGAGAGCGTTTACTGATCATCCGACGCGATGCAGATAACAGCTTCAAAATACAGCCTGAGCAACCTGCCGGCCGGCCGGCCAGTCGTGGGCCCACTATGCCTGGGCACAAGCCCAGCGCTTCTGGATCGAACATGCCTTCCACGAAGCGAAGAGCCAGTTGGGCATGGCACAGTATCAGGTGCGGGTCTGGCCCGGCTGGCATCATCACATGACCTTGGTTGCCATGGCCATGCTATTTTTTCCCAAAATTATGCACCCAAGTGCATGCCCAGGTCCCGCTGCTGAGCGTGCGCGACATCACCGAACTGCTCGACTACTATCTGCCTCGTAAGCGCCTCGATGAGGCGGCGATTCTCACCAATATCACCGCCAGGCATCGGCTCAGAGCACGCGACATCGAGCGGCCGAAAACGCATTCCCGTCGGCCTACCTCCATCTAACTAAGTAGAACTAAGTCCCGACCTTAACCGGGTGTTGGCCCGCTCCACCGAGCACTTGTCCGGAATTTTGAAATCGCCACCACGATCCTCTTCTCCGCAATCTCCGGTCACGCCGTCCGGCGACGCATCCTATCCTCCGCGTCGCCACATCCCACCACACATGTTTAATCAGCTCAAAATCCGGCTCGGCCAATGGCGACACAGGTTCAACCAACGCGTACTGCGTCCCCGAGGTTATGAGTTGGCCAAACTCGAGGAACTCGCGACGACTCACGTCGGCCCCTTTATCGATTGGGCCGTGCAAGACTTGCCCACCGTGTCCTCCGTCACAAGTGGGAGCCAATGACGGGACCTTGGCCGATCCGTTAGGGATCCACCGACGCCGGCCCCAATGGCGTAGCTGGTTGGTGGAGCCTCAACCCACCGTGTTTCGAGAATTGCAACAAAACACCCGACTCGAACCGGGCACCGTATGCCTGCCCTTCGCCCTCTCGCCGGAAGCGGGCACCCTGCAACTGCACAGGGTTAAGGACTCCTTCCGTTTCACCCCCCATGGTGCAGCTCATAATTTTTCCGGCCACGCCTCCTCCAATCGCGAAAAACTACTGCAAGAAATCGCCATCATTACCGGCCAGTCGACGGTCTCCGACGACTGGTTGGAAACCGTCGAGGTCCCCTGCATTACTTGGGATGAGTTGTTCGACCGCCACGTCGAAGGTATTCCGGACGTGCTCTTGATCGACACCGAGGGCATGGATGCGGCCTTGCTCAAAGCGTTCCCTTGGTCGCGATCGGACGCTCGACCAAGAATAATCATATTCGAACATCTCTGGATGAACCCTGCGGAGTATCGAAATACCAACGACACATTGCGTCGCGCCAACTATCTGCTGCTGCCGCACACCATCGACACGATCGCGATTCACCAAGATGTCCTCGATCAGCGCTTCGCCAATCCCATCCCCTTGGCGAATTATGATATCAACTCCAAACTATCAGATTAACCCCGTTGCCCCCGTCGGCCTTGCCCGCGGTCGCCACTGCTAACTTCTTCGCCCGGCTCAATATCCCATTGCCGCCGCGTAACTGGGTAAACCTACTGCCAACCCATGCGCCATGACATGGACCGTATACCCCGCGGATCGAAGTTAGGATTGTGGTTTCAAGAGCTCCGCCTCGCCACTCGCAGTCTTTGACGGGCCCCCGGGTTCACCCTCGCCGTGATGGCATCGCTCGTCGTCTGCATCGGACCCAATGCCGTCGTTTTCTCCGCACTGCAGGCTCTGGTCCTCAAACCCTTGCCGTTTGTCGCCCCGGATCAATTGGTCACCGTGCGCAATGTCGCCGCCGGCAATGGCGGCCAATTCCTCGACTCCAGCACCACCCAGTCGATCGATTTTGCCGCCCACGCTGATTTGTTCGCCGGGTTCGCGGGGCTCCGCAAACAGGGAGTGACCGTCAACGACTTCCACGCCGCCAGCCGCGCCTTGGTGAGTCCCAACTTCTTTGCGTTGTTCGCGCGCTCTCCTGTGCAGGGGCGCTTCTTCACGGTCGCTGATGTCGAGCCCGGACAAAACCACATCATCGTCCTCAGTCACGCCTACTGGGAATCTCATTACCAAGCCGCTTCCGACGTCATCGGTCACACGATCAGACTCAATGATTAGATCCGCACCATCGTCGGAGTCGCCCCCCCAGTCTCACCTCGCTCGACCCGCAGATCGACTTCTACCAACCCTACATTCCCGCGGCGTCCAAATTCGACCCTCAATCTCGCTACCGCAGCGACAGCACCCTCTACGGTCGCTTGCAACCCGGCACCTCCCCCCTCGGCCGCCCAGGCTCAACTGGCCACGATCGAAACTCGGTTTTCCCATGAAACCGCATCCGCCCAGCTACGGACGTTTATCCAAAACGCAGGATTCCACCCCTTCATCGAACCCTTCGCCGAGGCGGCACCGCCACCGCCGAAGCCCACACGCTTTGGCTGCTTCAAGGCGACGCACTCCTGGTGCTGCTCATCGGGTGCGTTAACGTCGTCAACCTCTTCCTCGCCCGCCTCAACGGTCGCCGGGCCAAGCTGGCCATTCGCCTTTCACTCGGAGCGAGTCGCTGGAGCATGCTGAGACTCCTGGGACTTGAATCCCTCCTGCTCATCGCGGGCTCCGCTGCCCTCGGCCTCGCTGGCGCGGTCGTGGCGCTGCGGGGACTCAATGCCTACCTTCTTCTCATCGCCCCCGCCGCCCCCCCCATCGAAATCGATGCCTCCACCGGCAGCCTGATTTTCGCCAGCGTCGCGGTGATCGCCATCGTGATCAGCTGCGTGCCTCTGCGCCTGCTCAGATCCAACTCCCTTCTCACCGCCAACCCCCGCACCCAGTCGGGCGGCAAAAACGTGCGCTCTCTTAGCCGTAACGATGCAGTGGAAAAAGAGTCATCGATGGTGAAGTGATTGGAGTTGAATGAAAAGCAACCAATGCAGGAACGAGAACGCGCCTCACCAATCGGTGACCGAAGCAATCCAGTTTGAGAGCGCGGGCCGGTCTATCCAAATCGAGTTTACCGACCAGAAACTCAGCGCGCACGCAGGCACGGCGACGTTCTGGTCGTTTTTTGCAGTCAAGCGGTTGGCGCGAGGCCCTGGAGAGAGCGCTGCCGCATCCGGCCCCGACTTCGAACAATGCGCGCACCGCGCTGAGCAAGGCGCTCGGCTTCATGCAAGGGCTGTTGTGCGGGGCCAAGAAGCTCACGCATGTGGCCTATTGGCAGGCGCGATCCGATGATGCCGCCCCTGCTCGGCATCAAGCGCGTGGCGAGCCAGTCGACCCTCTCGCGGTTCTTTCAGGGCTTCACCAGTGCAGGGGCCAACCTCGCGTGCTTCCAACCCCTTTTCAAGTGGTGCCTGCACCGCCTGCCGATCCGCCCGGAAGGCTATGCACTGGATCTGGATTCCACCCGGTTGCTACACGAGAACGGTTATCAACAAGGCGTCAAGGTCGACTACACCCGCGTGGGCATCAAGCCGTGTCTGCATCCCCTGTTGGCGATCTTGAGCGAAGTGCGCATGGTGGCGGGGTTTTGGCTGCGACCTGGCGACACCGCCTGCGCCAACCATGCACTCGGCTTCTTCCGGGAGCTGTGGGGCAACCTGCCCACGCATGTGCGCCTGCGCGTGGTGCGCGCCGACGCCGGTTTTTGCCCGGCCGACTTGTTGGCACTCTGGGAGGAACTACGGGTGAAGTTCATCGTCGCCGCGCGCCTGACCCGTCCGGTGAAAAGCCAGCTCTGTGGCGAAACCCGCTGGCGGGCGACAGACATCGACGGCACCGCGGTGGCCGAACTGGGCCCCCCCGACGGCGAATGGCCCGCCTCGGCCCGCCTCATCGGCATCCGCCACCGCGTGCAGGACAAAACCAGCCGGGCCGGCGGCAAGCTGCTCATCGACTGCCCGGGTTACCTGTATCAGGTGCTGGTGACCAACCTCGCGTTGAGCTCGCCCCCCTTGGCCGTCTGGCGCGACTACGACGGACGGACCGCCTGCGAAAACGTGATCAAGGAACTCGACCACGGCTACGCTCGGCCCGACTTGGCCTACGCCGCGTTTTGGGCGACCGAAGCGGCGCTGAGTCTGGCCGTGCTCACGCACAACCTGATCGTTTTGTTCGAACGCAAACTAGGCTGGCTCGAGGCAGTCACCCTCGGGAGCCTGCGCTACTGGCTGTTCGTGACCGCCGGAGTCCTCAGCCAGGCACAAGGCACCCTCACGATCAGGCTCGCCGTGCCGCCTCGCGAACGCCACTGGTGGCGAAAGCTCTGGGCCAAGCTCATATCGCCCTTCCCCAACTGCGATGCAGTCGGCAACCGCCCCTGCTTCTCAGCCTGAAATCCCTTCGCAATTACGCTCAATCCACACCCAAATCAGTTTCCGACTGCATCGTTACGACTAAGAAAGAAAGACGCTGCCTTGGCGTTACATTGTCCTCCATGTTGCTCATGATCAAATTCGGCTTTCCTTCCGCATGGAGCTTCATCCAGTCGTTGGCCCAGTTGTTCAGCAACGCACCATGCCAGTACGTGCTCGACCCCAGCGAATCTCCCGTGGCCGTGCCGCCTGCGGATACTCCTCCGCAAACATCGTCCGAAAGTCCTCGAGCTCGGGATCATCCGGCAGCTGCATGTCCTTGGTTAGTAAATACGCCCACTCCACCAATGCAGCATGCAGTTCAAAGGCTATCGTCTCCACTGTCCAACCGTCTTCCAAGGTGTTGGGTTCATGCGCCCCCAGCGCCACAAAACCATAGGGCCAGGTTTCCGGAATTTCCCGCCCATCGATTTCGTAGGCTAAATCGCCATCGACCACCCATCACGCCCACGCCGCCGACCCCAGCGAACAGTCCTTCGGATCTGCCCCCCCGCGATTCCGGTCACGACCCAATACGCCTCACTTAAGTCAAAGCGTGTATCCAATCCCAAGGCCATGATCGTCGCGGTCGCGGTCGTCACTCCGCCTCCCGTGCAAATCAACAGAGTTCCGTCTTCGCGCCAGTAGCCATCCCGATGGCCCAAGGGAAACGGCATCTTCTCATCAAACTCCCCTCTTTCCACCCAGCGCTGCATCTCTCCCGCTGTATCTCCTGTATCGGCCCCGATCTCAAACATCACCACCACCACCACCTTCACCTGCCTGGGAACCGCCATCGCCCCCACGACGCAGATGCCCCACCGCATTGCTCCGATGCAACCTTGCTTGATTAATTTCAACATAGCGTGCCGAGGAAGCAGACCTCGTGCACGGTCGCGAAGTATTTCGCCCTCCCTCCCCTCCTCGAACCGTGAACGCGACTAATTCGGCTGTTCCTTCACTACCGCTAATCGTGCCTCCAACCTCGCCTGCAAGTCCTCATCTCCTGTGCACATCGCGGCCGTACCTCCGCGTCTGCGTCCAATAATGACCGAAAAAAACGATCCTCACCCGGAAATAGCGGTTCCGATTCCGAGGGGGGGGGGGGGGGGATCTGTCGAAGCGGAGAATGAGGCACGAGAGGACAAAGTAAGGTGCATACCTCTAACATGCGAAATCGATTCGGGTATTCGGGCCACAAAACCCACACGACGCACCGGAGGGCTCCGCACAAAGATTGACCAGTCTTCGGTTTCGGCAAGCGTTCTGCTATGCCCCTGACTCGACCCCGGAATCGGTTCATTTTACTCATGATTTGCTTGAGCAGTTCGATCCTCCCTTTGCTCTCTCAACCGCTCCCGCGCGCCGTCACTCCCGGCTCGCACATCACGAATAAACCTTGGTCCGCGTTCTGGATCTCACCCCCAAATCAACCCGCTCGCGCCTATGGGGTTTATCACTTTCGTAAAACCATCGAGCTGACCGAGCCTCCGGCCAAGTTTGTCGTACATCTCTCGGCCGACAATCGCTACCGCCTATTCGTCAACGGCGCCCCGGTCCATATCGGCCCCGCACGGGGCGACTTGCGCCATTGGCGATTCGATTCGCTCGATATCGCTGCCTTTCTCCAGTCCGGGACCAACGTCATCGCCGCCCAAGTCTGGCATTTCGCCGAACACGGTCCGGTCGCCCAAGTGACGGACCAAACCGCATTCATTCTGCAAGTCGACAATGCGGCCTCGGCTCTTGCCAATACCGACGCGTCGTGGCTCGTATTCAAAAACCCCGCCTACACCCCTTTGACCGATGCCAGAAGTCGCCTCTGGACCTACATTGTCGCCGGTCCGGGCGACGATGTGGATGCCGCCCACTACCCATGGGGCTGGACTGCCGCCGATTTTGATGACTCTGTCTGGGTTTCCGCCGCATCCCTCCGCCGCGGTTCACCGCGTGGCCTCAGCACGGACGGCAGATGGCCTCTCGTTGCCCGGCAAATTCCGCTCATGGAAGCAACGCCTATCCATCTGCAAACCGTGCGGCGCGTCGCAGGCACTCAGGTTCCCGCGGCCTTCCTGCTCGGCGACTCCCCCGTCTCCATCCCCGCCCACACCACCGCTCGTATTCTACTCGATCAAACCGAAATCACTACCGCCTTCCCCGCACTTCTCGTTTCCGACGGCGCTGGCAGTACCGTCACCTTAACCTACGCGGAATCTCTCTACGAGGGGCCGGACACCCCCGCCTCCAAGGTCAAGCGGCACCGCAATGCCATCGAGGATAACACCATGCGTGGTTTCATCGACATCTTCCGCCCCGACGGGGGAGAGAATCGCCTTTTTCGACCGTTGCGCTGGCGCACCTGGCGTTACCTCCAACTCGATGTCACCACCGCCGACGCCCCTCTCACTTTGCAGGATCTCCGTGCCGAATTCACCGCGTATCCATTATCCGAGCACGCCAATTTTCCCCGCAGCGACCCGTCCTTGTTTCAGATTTGGGACATCGCCTGGCGCACCCTCCGCACCGGCACCCACGAGATATTCACCGACAGTCCCTACTACGAGCAACTCAGCTATGTGGGCGATACTCGAATCGAGGCGCTGGTCTCCCTCTACGTCAGTGGCGACGACCATCTCATGCGCAAGTCGATCGAAGCCTTCGACGAAAGCCATAATCCCAACGGCCTCACTTCTTCCCGGTGGCCCGATTCACGCCACCAAAGCATCCCTCCCTACTCGCTCGTCTGGATCAGCATGGTCAACGACTACTGGCAACTCCGTGACGATCCCGACTTCGTCCAAGCCCGCTTGGCCGGGGTGCGAGAGATTCTACGCTACTTCCACGAGCACAGCCATCCCGTCTCCGGGTCCTGCACCGGTCGGCAGTGGTGGAACTACATCGATTGGATTCCTTCATAGGGCCGGGATCCTGTCACCAATCTCGGCGGCGTGCCTCCACTCGACGCCCACGGGACGTCCGCCATCCTTGATCTTCAACACGTTTACTCCTTGCAACAGGCCGCCGAATTATTCGCCGCATTTGGCTGGACCAGCGACGCCTCCGCTTGCCTCGAAAGAGCGACCCGTATTCGCGACCACATAGTCGCCACCTGTTGGAACGAATCCCGGGGGCTCATCGCCGACACCCCGGATCAGCAAACGTTCAGCCAGCACGCCAATAGCTATTTTCTACTTACCGCCGCTAAAGGAGAGACCAAACTTACCGAACTCGCCACCCTTGTCCGCGATGCCCCGGACCTGACTCCCGCCACGTTCTATTTCAGTTTCTATACGCATCAAGCCCTCGTCCAAGCTGGGCTCGGAGACGACTATCCCAAGTGGCTCGCTCCGTGGAGGAAGGTGCTCGACTTCGGCCTCACCACGGTGCCCGACCCCCCCGCACCTGATGCTCGCTCCGATTCCCACACATGGGGATCGCACCCCATCCTGGGCATGCTGACTACCATCCTCGGTGTCACCCCCGCCGAACCGGGCTTCAAGTCCGTGCGGATCGCGCCGCACTTGGGTGATCTTCCGTTTGCGCGAAGCCGCATTCCCCATCCCTTGGGTGACATTCACGTCGATCTTCAGCGCGCCGGACATGGTGGGCTGATCGCAACAGTGGAACTTCCGCCAGGCCTCACGGGTAGTTTTCATTGGCAAAACCGTGAGCACCTCCTCTCAAGCGGATTGCAGCGATTCACCTTTGAACACGAATAGTCGCAACTCCACCTTTTGGTCACTCAATCCCTGCTGTCCGGCATACTTGTCATGCTCTCATCACTACACCATGACGCGTCACATTCGACCGGTGGCCCTGCTCGGATAGCACCAGCGGGTACGAAAAACGCGCAGGAAATAGCCTCGAATGAAACGAGTGACCCGTTCACCAAACTTGTCCGCCACCAACGCCTTCACCGTTGGCATTCGGAACTGAGACTTTTCAACGTCACCAATATCTCGAAAGCACGTTGCCCGTTACCTTCCAGAAAAGCCCCCTGCCTCACTTCAAGGATGACGTCTATCCGACATCCACCGGACGCGTCGGATCGGCCACCCACTCACTCCATGATCCGGCGTAGCGTTTCGATCCCAACAGTCCCGCGTAGTCCATTGCCAAAAAATTCGCACAAGCCGTAATTCCTGATCCGCACTGATGCACCACCTCCCGTGAATCCCGTCCATCCAGCACCGCTTCAAATTCCCCCCGCAACGTCTGCGCATCGCGAAACGCTCCATTCGGACGTAAATTGTCCTGAAAAAATCGATTAACTGCTCCCGGGATGTGACCCGCCATCGGATCAATGGGCTCTTCGTCCCCTCGAAATCGACTCGGCGAGCGTGCGTCCACCACCAACCGTTCCGCAGACTTAAAATTCGCCACGACCTCATCACCCATCACAACTTGGGTGGGATCTACCGAGACCTCCACAACTCCGGCCACACAGTTCGGTTCTACGGTTTTTTTCGACACCTCCAGCCCCTCATTCACCCATTTGGGCCAACCGCCGTCCAACACACGGACATTTCCCCATCCGATCCAACGACACATCCACCATAGTCTCGCCGCATATTGACCACCCACTTGATCATACGCCACCACCTGAGCTGAAGCCGTTACACCGCTACGACTTAGGAAAGCAGTAAATTCGCCCGGCTCCGGCAAAGGGTGCCGGCCGTTACCTCCCGTCTTTCGCCCTGAAAGATCCGTATCGACCCCAACAAACTGCGCCCCCGGAATGTGCCCTTCCGCAAACCATTCCGCTCCTCGCTGAGGATTTCCCAAATCGTGCCGACAATCACATATCACGCAATTCGGATCCCCCAACTTTGGTATTCAATTCCAACGTGCTGATTAACATGTCACCAAGATAAGCGCCTGCTCCCTGCAGCGGAAATCGCAAACTGCATTCTCGGACTCGCCAAACACCTCCGCGCCCACCTTAAATCCTCGCTGTGACTGATTCCAACGCCGTCGTTCCTCCTTCTCTGGCTCCAACTGATCCATGCCCCTGCGGTAGCGGTTCGACCTTCGCCGACTGCTGTGACGCGGTCCTGCAAAGCCGCCGGCCCGCCGAAACGACGGAACAATGGATGCGTTCGCGCTACACCGCTCAAGTCGTGCACGACTTCAAATACCTACACGACACCTACGCCGAAACCGCCAGCACCCCCTACGTCGACGAGGAATACGGCAACGAAATCAAGTGGACCAAGCTCGAAGTCCACACCCATGAAGCCGAGGTCCGGGCCGACGTGTCCTTCGTCGACTTTTCCGCCCACTTCGAAGAACGCGGCCAACCCGGGGTCATGCACGAACGCTCCTAATTCCGCCGCACCGACGGTCGCTGGCTCTTCCAACGTCCCGTCCGAGAAGGCCCCCCCCCGTAGTAAACATTACGAAAGTCGGCCGTAACGATCCCTGCCCTTGCGGCTCGGGCAAAAAATATAAGAAGTGCTGCGGCGCCTGATCACCGCCATCGACCATCGTTACGTGTTCGCAACGTGACGCTCCGCCAGAGCCGTTTCGATCTCGGCCATCTTCACTGCATGGAGCAGATATCTCCAAATTGCATAGGCCTTACCGAGTGCAACGATCGCGGGTAGAATCGAAAACATTAGCGCGATCCCGAACAGCGATCGCTCCGTTTGCTCAATGTTGGCGACGTAGCCGAACCAAGCAAGCAGGTAACCCACCACCGTAATCGCAATCATGTGGCCTGATTTGAGTGAGAACAGGGATGCCGAATGAATCAGTCCCGTGGATCGTCGACCAAATTTGTACTCACCGTAGGCCACCACGTCCTCATACATCGACCAAACGATCGCCGCCGTGGGCGCAAAGATGAACGTGCCTACACAATTCACCACGATCATGCGTAGGTATTGATCCGTGGGAATGAAGTAAAACACCAGGATGCTCAACGCCGTGATCACGCACATCGCGACCGCAAGCGGCTTTTTGTCAAAATTCCTCAGAAAGTAGCCGATACTCAGGATGCCCACCACGCTGGCCGCTTTACCGGCACCTAAAACGGCGGCGTCAAGCGGCTAGTGAGGTGGACCCCGTCGGTTGGACAGGTCGGGCGGATTTATAGTTATGGTTTCTGGTTTTTCTGACCAAAAATAAAAGATAATGGAGGGGTGCCGGGGAGGAAGCGCGGCTTCCTCCCTGCTTGGATAGCCGCCGTCAGGCGGCGGCTTGGTCGAGTTGTGCGTGGTAGACCTCGGATGGTGTTTGGCGGCAGTGGGCGGAGTGCGGTCGTCGGTCGTTGTAGAACAGCAAGTAGGTCTCCAAGTTGGCATGGGCCTCGACCATCGTCTCATAGCGTTTCAGATAGACTTCCTCGTATTTGACGCTGCGCCACAGGCGTTCGACCAAGACATTGTCCAAGCACCGTCCTTTGCCGTCCATCGACAGTCGCACGCCGGCGGCTAACAATGGCTGGGTGAACTCGGCGCTGGTAAACTGGCAGCCTTGGTCGGTGTTGAAGGTCTCCGGCTTGCCGTAAATCGCCATCGCGCGCTGCACCGCTCGCACGCAAAACGACGCATCGAGCGTGTTGGACAGTTCCCATGCGAGCACCATCCGCGAGTGCCAGTCGATCACCGCACACCGGGATGTAGATGATATCTGTTACCCACACTTGATTCGACCTTTCAACCTTCCGCGTTCGCAGCAGATACGGGTAGATCTGATGAGAGGCCGCTTTCTTCGACAGACTCGGTTTTTGATAGATCGCCGTGAGTCCCATTAATCGCATCAATCGTCGCACCCGTTTACGGTTCACCACGTGTCCTTCGCGTTGCAACCAACGGGTCATTTGGCGGCTACCAAAGAACGGTGACTCGAGGTAGATCTCGTCGATCTGTTTCATCAACGCCAGGTCCGCTTCCTTCGGTGGCTTCGGGTGGTGGTAATAGGTTGAGCGTGGCAGCTCCAACAGTTCGCACGGCCGGGCCACACTCAGCTTCGGATGCTCGGTTTCGATCATGCTGCGGCGCTCCTTACTCTCCAAATGCGCCAACTTTTTTTTGAGCCACGCGAGCTCCATCTGCAGCTGCCCGATCCGCGCATACAGTTCCTTCTCTTTGCGATTCCGCTCGATCTCGTCGCGCACCTGCGCCGAGGGCTTCGCGAAGACCTCCGGCAACCGCTCGGACACCCCCTTCTTCCACTGACTCACTGGCACCGGATGCCCTCGTGACGCTGCGCGATTACGTGGATCGGCTCGATTCCCTTGAGGGCTTCGAGCCCTACTTTCGCTTTGAACTCGGCACTGAAGGCACGTCGTTTCTTCGACATATTGGGCTCCTTTGGGATTTAATCATCCCTCCTGTCCAACTTCATGGGTCCACCTCAATCTTGGCATTCATATAATTGAACGGGAAGAGACCGAAGATAGCGATGGCGAGACCACACGCGGTGGCGATAAGCGCTTCACCCACACCACCGGTGATAGCAGCGACATCGGCTCCAGCACCGAGGGCGCCGAAGGTGGACATCATAGTGCCGGTAACGGTACCGAGCAGGCCGACGTAAGGGGCGGCCGTGACGATCGTGTCGAGGGTCGGCATGCCTTGATTGTAGCGTTGCATTTCCTGATTGGTAGCGCGGGAAAATGCGTTGGCCATCGAGGTGTCGCGGTGAGTGAGGGAATAAACCAAGATACGACCGATGACGTCCTTGGATTTACGGCCGACGGCGATCGAGCCATCAAAGTCACCGGCTTCAACACGCTCCAAAACCTTCTCAACGGACTCCGAACTCCCGATCGCGGGAGGCTGCTTCGCGAGCGGTGAAGATCACGCGCTCGATAACCACCGTCACGATGACGAATGAGAGGAGGAGGATCGGCCACATGAGGTAACCACCATGTTTAAAAAACTCCATCGGAGTCAGGCCCATGAGGAAAGCGAGCGGAAGGGAGAACGAGGTCATGTCTTCTGTTTAGTTTTTTTGAGGAGAGGTATAGGGTTGAAAAGAGATTAAAGCTACGAGCCGGGCATGTCGGCGCAAGGCCTAGAGCTTAGCAATCGCAGTAAACGTGCCAGTTCGGATAAACGGGGACGGGTTTCCACGGCCGCGCTAGAATTGGGCGGTCCAATGGAGGAGGTGGGGGGAGTTGTTGTGTTGCGACGTAACACGGAAGAGGAAGAAGACGTTTTTCTCTGATCAAGCGCTGTCAACGACCTTCCACTTAATGAGTCATTGTAGCCAAGATACGATTAGGGTAAATGGCTGCCCGGCTAGAGCTCGAACGGCGGCGTCAAACGGCTAGTGCACAGTTTCTTTGTATAATAGCATGAAAGACTTCAGCGGGAGACTGTCCGTCGAGCACGAGACGAGGGCGATTATTGAGTCGCCACTCCGCTTTGGCGATTTGGCCTTTGGTGACGATGTTAAAGTCGATGCCTTTAGGGAAGGGCGGCGTCAAGCGGCCATGGTCTTTTCCCCTGACGGGTGAAGTGATTGAAGATGACATGGGGGGTGTTGTCAGGAGCGACGAAGTCGCAAGAACTGACAATGTTATGACTACGAATCAAATACCCCCCACATCATCCGCCAACGATTCAAACCGGTTGGGCGAAGTAATCAAGCTGGGCATCGACGTGCACATTGAAAAATACGTCGTCGTCATGAAGATCGACGGCAGCGCGCCGGAGCGGGCGAAACGCTTCACTCCGGAGCAGTTCATCGTCTGGGTGCATGAACTCGCCGGCCGGTGCGACCAGCTCTACAGCTGCTACGAGGCCGGTCCGTTTGGCTTCAACCTACACCGTCGACTCCAAGAGATGGGCGTGACCAATCACGTGATCCGCCCGATCAATTGGGATGAACACGGCAAGAACGTTAAGACCGACGCGCGTGATGCGACGCAGATGGTGCTATGCTTGGACGGATACCTGCGCGGCAACCATCGCAGCTTCAGCACGGTGAGCGTGCCCAGTGAAACCGAGGAACGGCGGCGCAGCATCCCCCGCCAACGCCAGAGCTTGATCAAGGAGCGCAAGCGGCTGGCGGCGAAGGCACGAGGTCACGTGATGTATTACGGCGGGCGCCTCCAGGGGGGAATGGTGGAAACCAAGACGCTGGAAGGATCTGGACGAACAGCTCGAGACCCACGTGCTGGGGCTGCTGGAGCCTCTCAGGACAATCCTGTTGGTTATCGAAGAACAAATCGCGCTGGTAGAGCAGCGGCTGGAGGAAATGAGTGCGGTGGCACTGCCCAAGGGCATGGGCACCGTTATCTTCGAACAAATGGAACGAGAAGTCTGTGATGGGGGACGATTCGACACCCGCAAGCAGGTGGGCAGTTACACCGGGTTGTGTCCGAGTGAAGACACCAGCGACCGGCGGCGCTTCCAAGGCTCGATCACAAGCATGGCAACCCCCGCCTGCGTCACATGTTGATCGCGTGCGTCTGGTTGCTGATACACTGGAACCCGGACTACCGAGGCATCGTGAAGTGGCGAGACAAGCTGCTGGAAGCCAAGCTGACCAAGGCGAGCAAGAAAAAGATCGGCGTCGCCATCGCTCGACAGTTTGCGGTGGATTGGTGGCGAATCAGAACGGGCAAAGCCACGCCGGACCAACTTGGATTAGCCATGAAAGAATTACCCGCGATGAGTGGCTGAAATCACCATCGACGGAGCGAAATAGACGATTTTAGCGGAGTGTGCCCGACCTGACCCCTGTCGCTTTTGATGTGACGTTCTTGAAGATTGGGCAGCCTCGCTTCTGCAGCCTGTAGTGACCGAATGGATATGTCATAGTGTGCTCCCCGTTGACGGGGACACGGATAGCAGGAAATCCCGGCCTCATACCGAGTCCGTGGTGGCTCAGAAGACGCAAAAATCAAATCCACCACCTTCAACTCAATCCACTGAATGTAACTGAAACCAAAAAACGGGATCACTCTTGACGAATATCCCCATAGCAGGTCAGTGGTGTAACTTTGAGTTAGACCATTTGGACGATTTTCGATCTGTTTCAGCGGGATGAAATCTAAAGGTGAAACGGAAAAGGAAGCGACGAACGCAAACCCGGAGCAGAAGCACTGGGATCGAAACGTGGAAGTGCGCATGGCCACTGCGGCCGAGCAGGAGTGGAGCGACGCGCAGCTGTACGAGCGGCACTACTTGGGATCCGGGCATCCGGTGGGCGATTACCTGCGCCAGATTGTCGAAAGAAGGGGGCGGGCGGTGTGGCGCTGCTGGCGTGGGGTCCGGCCTGCTACGCGCTCAAGGACCGGGACCGGTGGATGGGCTGGGATGCGACCCGCCGGGTCGAGCGGCTTTCCCTGGTGGTGCAAAACCGCCGCTTTCTACTGCTTACCAAGCGCGGCGAGGAGCCTAATTTCGCCTCCCAGGTGCTCGCGGCGGCGGTGCGCACGTTGCCGGGCCATTGGCAGGAACGCTTCGGCTATCGGCCGCTGCTAGCCGAGACCTTCACCGACCCGGAGGCCTACCAAGGCACGTGCTACAAGGCCTCCGCGTGGGAGCCGGTCGGGACCAGCCAGGGTTACGAACGGCACCGAGGCGACTTTTACCGCGAGCACGGCAAACCCAAGCACCTGTGGCTGCTGCGGCCCCTGCACCCCTCGGCCAAGGCCCTGCTGAGCGCCCCCGACCCCGCTTTACCCGAGGACTGCTGGGCGGGACTGCGCCGCGCGCCCACCGGCACCCTGCCGCTCAAAAACGGCCAGTTGCCCTCTCTGTTGGAGGCCCGGTGCGGCGTGCCCGATCCGCGCGCCAAAAACACCCGCTTCAAGATCGGTCCGGTTCTTGGCCTCGTGGCGCTCGCGCTGCTGGCCGGCCGGCGCGACATCGCGTCGATCGCTCGTATGGCCAACCTGCTCGACCAAGACCAGCGCTTCGCCCTGGCCCTGCCCCGTGAGGCCGGCACAAAGATCCGCCTGGCCCCCAGTTACAGCGTGTTTTACGACGTGCTCACCCGGCTCGATCCGGAGGCCTTGGCCCAGGCCCTCACAACCGCTGGCTCACAGCCCACGCCGGGGCCCTGCCCGGAGCGCTCGCCCTGGACGGAAAGTTTATCCGCGACGCGGTCGGGGTGCTCAGCCTGGTCGAGGCCGACACCGGCGCGCCGGTCGCCCTGGCCATCGTCGATCAAAAGGAAAACACCCCGCGCAGTGAACAGGCCCGCGCCGGTGAGGTGTTGGCCGCCGCGTCGTTGGACGAGCAGATCGTCACACCGGCGACGCCTTTGCACGCCACCCGCGAGCAGGCCCGCACCATCGTGGGAAAAGGCGGCGAGTATGTGCTCCAGATCAAAGGCAACCAACCCCAGCTGAGCGCGCTGGTCCAGCGCGCCCGGACCGTTCCACCCCCCTTTTTTGAGCTGACCGATCCGAGTCGGGGCCGCGTGACCACCTGGCGGGTGTCCGTGGTGGTGGCCACGCCCTCGCAAGCCGACTACCCTGGGCTGCGCAGCCTGGTGCTCGTGGACAAAACCACGGTGCGAAAACGCGACCTCACCGAAAGTTGCGAGCAACGCGCCTACGCCAGCAGCCTGGCACCCGCAGAACGCAGCCCTGCGCAAATGCTCGCCTTGATCCGCGGGCACTGGGGCGGAGTGGAGATCCGCAACCACTGGCGCCGCGACGCCTGCTGGCGCGAAGACCACTCGCGTACCCGCAACATCAACGCCCTGGCCAACCTCGCCCTCTTGCGCAGCGTCCTGCTGCGCGTCTGCGCCCAACACTGGCCCGAGCGGCCCCTGCCGCACGTCTTCGAATCCTGCCAACATTCCACGCATATCTCCCTGCGCGCCATCCGTTCCCATTCCTAAAACAAAAGACCATGCCATCTCAATCCCCCCCCCAAAACGTTTCCCTCCTCATCCGCCGCGGATCCTCCGGCCCCTCATTCACCAACTCACGGATTCGTGCCCTTTGCTAGTTTCCGTGGACCGATATCCGCTGCCTCTGCGCGATCCCGCTCCATCCCTGCACCAACAATCTCCTTCAATCCGCAGGAAACACTTTCCGTCCGTCGGCGTCTCACGCAGAGTCTCCCGCTTCATGTCCGCGCTGCCCCCCTTCATTCGCCTAATCGAACTGGCGACGATCCTTTCTTGGTTCGCCGGGTGCGGAGCGCCCCCTCAAAACTCCCGCCCCGCGCCCCAACCCGTCATTACCGCCGAAAGCGATTTTCTTGCCGGCCGCACTCACGTCGTCGCGGAACTAGGGGCCGTTCCGCATGGTCGATGCCCTCCCCCCCGAACGCCTCGGCGGCACTCCGGTCGTCATCGACGATTACCCCAATACCAACCGCCCTCCTCGTACCTACGCCGGGGGCCGCCGCTCCGCCCCGGGACGCCCCCGCCAATCCCTGACCCTCACGGTCCGCCAATCAGACCGACGCTGCTCTCCAGGTGCGCGTCGCCGAGATCCGCAGCGCTCTCGGCAACTTCGTGCCCGTCCCCGAAATTTTCACCCTCGAGCCCGGCGAACTCCAAGCCCTCGAGCCCATGCGCTCCTCCTACCCCGCTCCCATCGACGAACTCGAACTCGTCGTCCGTCTGCGCACCCAGGAGGCCGATGAGGTGCAGACGCTGAAACTCCGGCTCTGACGCCTCCTCCGGCTTCACTCCTTCAACACCGCCGCTCCATCCGCGCCTGAATCACTGGTTTCAGTTCGCGCACCACGTCGGTAAATGCCGCCAACGTCGGCGAATCGTTCTCGCGCGACCACGCCATCACCAACGGCACCGGTTCCGACGCGGGCGTCACTTCCCGAAACGAGACTCCCTCCACTTCGCGGCAGGCCACACAACCGGGCACCAGCCCCAAACCGCTTCCCGCCGCCACCAGCGTTAACACCGTGGTCATCAGGTCCGGCTCATGCTCAAACCACGGCGCGATCCCGGCCCCGCGCACCATCGCCACGATCGTATCAAACAACCCGGGCGCCCCCGTCCGCTGGTAAACCACCAGAGGCTCCCCTCCCAGCTTGCGCAAAGCCAGTTTCCGTCCGCGGGCCAACGCGTGCCCATCCGGCAACGCCGCCACAACCCGGTCCGTATAAATCAGCTCTTCCCGCAACCACAATTGCTCTCCGGCCATCCCGGTCGGCCGCGTCAACGCCACATCAATTCTTCCCGCTCGCAAACGCCTCCAACTGCTCGGTCGGCAGCATCTCGTGCAGGCACAACTCCACATCCGGGTACCGCTCCCGATAAGTGCGCACCACCATGGGCAAAAACGGCGTCACCGCCGGTCCAATGAATCCCAGCACCACTTTACCCACTTCTCCGCGCGCTGCGAGGCACGCACCGCCTCCTCCACCCGATTCAACACATCCTCCACTTCTCGCAAAAACACCCCGCCCGCCGCCGTCAAGCGTACCGAACGTTTCGTGCGCTGTAACAACATCACCTCCATCTCGCCCTCCAAATCGCGAATCGTCTGGCTCACCGCGGGCTGCGCCACCCGCAGCTCCACCGCCGCCGCCGTAAAATTCAGATGCCGCGCCACCGCTTGAAAGGTCCGTAAATGCCGCAACTCCAGGCCCAATTTTGATTATAAGATAATCCACTTAAAACAAGCATATAATACGATTCCCGATATCTATCAGTTTAAGGTAATGTGGTCCTGTCACCGCTTCGCATCCGCGGACCGGACCAATTCCTCGCAACCATAAATACCCTCACTACCATGACCCATACGCTCTCCTCTCCTCTCGCCGGCCTCGCTCCGCTCTCTCCCGAGAACGCCCCCGATGCCAGTCACGATAATCTTGCCGCCGCCCAAAAACGCCTCGGCTTCGTGCCAAACCTGCTCGGTGTCTTCGCCCACGTCCCCGCCCTGCTCGAAGGCTACACCGCCGACGACGCCGCGTTCAGCCGGACGTCTTTTAAGCCTTCCGAACGTCAACTGATCCTGCTCGCGGTCTCCGTCGTCAACGAATGCGACTACTGCGTCGCCGCCCACAGCACGATCGCCAAATCCATGCTCAAGGTCGATGCCGACACCGTCGCGGCCATTCGCGCCGGGACTCCTCTGCCCGACGCGCGCCAAAACGCCTTGATCAACCTCGTTCGCGAACTGGTCGAGGCTCGGGGTCACGCCTCCACCGCGACGATCCAAGCATTCCTCGACGCCGGCTATCGCCGCGAACAAGTGTTCAAAATCATCCTGGGCATCGTCCAACAAACCTCAGCAACTATTTCGACCATCTGGTCCCGCTGCCTCTCGACGCAGTTTTCCAAGTCGAGGCGGCCTGACTCCCACCCGCATTTATCAACCATTTCACCCTTCCTCCTACCATGACTGCTTCCCCTTCCTCTCCTGCTCGACTGTTCGTTAAAACCGGCTGCCCTTGGTGCACCCAGGCCCGCACTGTGCTCGACGGCGCTCACTTGGCCTACGCCGAGATCAACGTCAGCACCGATCCCGCTGCTGCTGCTGAGATGCGCCAACTCTCCGGTCAAACCTCCGCGCCCGTCCTCGACTGGCACGGCGATATCCTAGCCGATTTCGGAGCCGACGAATTGCGGCCTTTCCTCACCGCGAGAAACATCCCTCTCGCTTAACCTCCGTCCGCATCCCATCCGCCATGTCTTCGCCCCTGACCACCGCTCGCCGCACTACTCGCGACCTTGCGAACAAGGCGGCGGACATGGCGGCCGGTATGACGCCCGCGCCAAAACGCGTCCTCAGTAACCAGATCCGCACGCTCGTTCGCCGTGGACTCGCGGCCCGGGCGATCGGCGAAGGCGACATTGTCCCGGACTTTATCCTCCCCGACGTCAGCGGTCAGCCGGTGCGCCTCAACTCCCTCCTTGAGCGAGGTCCCGTCGTCCTGGTTTTCTATCGCGGCGGCTGGTGCGATTTCTGCCAAACCTACCTCCACGGGCTGCAGCCGAAGTTGTTCTACCTGCACGAACTGGGCGCCGAACTCGTCGCGGTCTCGCCTCAGCTTCCGACCGCCAGTCTGCTCACGGAAACCACCCACGAGCTAACCTTTCCCATGCTCAGTGATGTGGGCCTGTCCGTCTCCCATCGCTTCGGCTTGGTCTATCCTCTGCCGCCTGCGATTCAGCGAACCTACCGCGAATTCGGCATCGATCTCGAAGCCGCCAACGGTTCCTACCCCACGCCGTGCCTTCCGCTCGCCGCAACTTTGATCATCACTCCGGACCGTCGAGTCCACACGGCGTCCATCGACGAAAATCCCGCTCAAAGATTGGACCCCATCGACGTCCTCGATGCTCTGGTCCAAATCCGCCTCACCCGTTCGTAATCCTCACGGGTCACTCGGTCCGGGGGAATAAGCGCCCGGACTTTCGCTCTTAATCCTTTCCCTCTTTCGACCGATTACCACTCCCATGCTTCGCTTGACGCGCTTCCTCTCCGCCTCCGTCGCCCTCGCGTTCTCGCTCATTGTTACGTCTTTCTCGGGAGCAGCTCCTTTCGACCACGGCCTCTACGACCAACTCCTCCACGACCACGTGCAGGCGGGCAAAGTCGATTACGCCGCCCTGCAACACGACAAACGTCTGGACACCTACCTGGAACAGATCGCCGCCGCCGACCTCGACTCTCAGTCCGAGAAATTCGCTTGCTGGATCAACGCCTACACGCTTCAACTCATCGTCTCTTCCTATCCCGTTAATTCGATTAAAGAGATCCCCGCCCCCGGCCAGCGCGCCAAACCCGACGACAAAGCCCTTTGGGCCAGCCCCTTCGCGGTCGTCAACCACCAGGCACTGTCGCTCAACGCCATCGAAAACGACATCATCCGCCCGGAATTCCAGGATCCGCGTATCCACTTTGCCCTCGTCTGCGCCGCCCGCTCCTGTGCGCCTCTGCACAGCGAAGCCTACGTCGCCGCCAAACTCGACGACCAACTCGACGTGCAAGCCCGCTGGTTCTTTCGTTGGCTCAATAATTTCGACGTCGCCGGACGCCGCGCCGGCCTCTCCCCCATTCTCGATTGGTATCGCGATGATTTTGGCAGCACCGACGCCGCCCTCATCACCTACGCGTCCCGCTACGTCCCCACCTCCATCGCCCCAGCCTTGGCCGGCCAGCCCGGTAAATGGTCGATCACGTTTCAACACTACGACTGGGCCCTCAACTCCCAGTAGTTCGCACCAGATTCCGCTGACCGCACCAGCTCAGGTCATTCGCTCAATACGGCTAGCCACATCCTCCCGGAGCCGATCAACATAGCCCAACGCATAGTCCGCCAAATCCCGGGTCGGGTCATCGAGCAATGGCGTCAGATCCATCGCCCATGACAAACCTGCCATCTGGTCACTTTCATGCGCATGATGGTAGGTCGCATTCGCCGCCCGGCGCCCTTCCGTCGCCAGATCGTAGCGCTTTCCACCAAAAATATGGGAGTCGAAAACTTCCAATAACTGCACCCTAAGCTCCGGGCGCTGTCCGGTATCCAGCGCGATTTTGTCCTCCTCCACCAGCCAGTCCAAACCTCGCCAAACCTCCACCCCCAACACCTGCTCCGGTCGGCGCTCCCGCGGCAAATCCCGCATCACCGCCAAACTCCGCAGTAACACCGCCACGTGCGTGTCGTGCTTATTCATCGGATTGTGCACCAACACTTTCCGGAAAGTGCAGCCCGCAAAAATCTCCGCCAGATCTGCCTTCACTTCCGTCGCCTGCCCATCCTTCACCTGCGCACTCGGATGCGCCAACTGCACCTGAATCGCATAACGGCCCAACTCCGCCGCTCTTCTCTGTTCCTCCCGTCGGATGACCTTCATTTCCTCGTCCGATTTATTCGCATAAGGTCCAGCTTGCGAAGACTTCGCCCCATCCGTCACCACCACTCCGCCAAACGCTCGCGAGATAGGCTTGTCCAAACACTCGCAAATCGCCGTGTGCGCCATGATCTCAATGTCATCCTGATGCGCCCCCAAGCATAAAGGTGTCACCCGGCCCAACGCCACCCCGGGATCCCCTCCTGCCGGCACATAGATATCTGCTTCCGCTCGGGATAAATTCATCGCCAATACTGAGGCAGGAACCCTCAAAAAACCCAATCGATTTAGCTCCCAAATATATGAATGTAACTAATTCTCAATAAATCCCGGCCCTGTCCGTAGCTAGAATAACTGTCCCGGATATTCGCCGCGCGCGACCATCGCCGCCAAGGTCGCCTGCACCACGGGCTTATCTTCCCGATAGGTCACCCCAAACCAAGCCGCCTCCGTTCGCCTCACTCGCACCGTCGCGCGCCCGGCCTCGATCTCGCCCGACACCGCCGCCGGCAGATAAAACTCCGCCTTGGGTTCTTCCAATCGCGACGCCACAAAAGCCCGCCACTGCCTTTCCAGGGCCTCCCAAAACACGGGTTGAAACAACCAACAGTTCATCGAGACAATTTCCTGCCCCGTAAACGCGGCCCCTTCACCCACGTCACTTCGCCCAATTCCCGTGTGTTCGACCACCTCGGTCAGCAAGCCTTCCTCGTCCACCTGACATACCCCGCGCGACACCGCGCCTTGTTCCGACAACGTGTTCGCCAGCGTATAACCCACCATCATGTGATCGGCGTCTGGCTCCGCCGCAAAATTCGCCAGCTGGGCCATCGAATCCCGCCCCAGAAAATCATCCGCATTGATCACCGCAAACGGCACGGTCCCGACCACCTGTCGGGCACACCACACCGCATGACCCGTGCCCCAGGGCTTTTCGCGCCCCTCCGGCACGCTCACTCCTTCCGGTAACTGGTCCAGCGATTGAAACGCATACTCCACCCGCAACCGTCCCTCGTACTTGGCGCCCACTTGCCGCCGAAACGCCTCCTCAAAATCGTCTCGAATCACAAACACCACGCGATCAAACACCGCCCGGATCGCCTCAAACACCGCGTAATCCAAAATCGTCTCTCCTCCCGGCCCCACCGGGTCGAGTTGCTTCAGGCCCCCGTAGCGGGAGCCCATGCCAGCGGCCAGAACAAGCAGAGTAGGTGATGCCATCCCTGTCATGCACGCACGACCCTGCCCCAAAATCCAAATCAAAAAATCTGATAAAGCTCCAACAACACCACCCCACCCTCGGAGCTACTATCCTCGACCGCCAAAGAATACACCCCGGCCGTCAGTCCCACCACGAGAGCCGCGTCCGCACTGCCCGCGGCCAATTCAAACGCTCCGACTTCCGCGCCTGCCAACGCCGCCGCATCCGCCTGCTCAGTCCATCAACGCGATTCCGCAACCACCGTGGCCCCACTCCCATGCTCGCTCTGCCGCCACAAAACGAGCCGCGGATCAATCACCGTATGCTTCCTTCACCCCAAATTGCGCCAACCCGGGCCCCACCGCCCGCAACAACAACCGCGCGTCGCCTTGTCCCGCCACTACAAACCCAGCCACCAACGCCTCACTAGCGGTGCCCGCCTCCCCTCGCGTTGATAAAGTGACCAATCGGATCGCCCCGGCCGCCGCATCGGCTCGAACCTCATCTCCGTCATAAATCTTAACCAAGGCCGCGCCTGTTGCCGTCTCCCCATTTCCCACGACCGTCACGGTGTAACGCCCTCCCGTCACCGCCTGCAGCAACGCCGCATCCGCACTTCCGGTCGCTACCGGAAACGCGCCCACTCGCTCCGCCGCAGCCGACACCGCGTCCCCTGACCATCGCGTATTCTCAGCCAGTTGTGTCCCTCCACTCGCCGTGTCCAAACGCTGCAATTCCATCCGCGGATCCGCCAATACTTCCTCCACTCCAAACGGAACCAACCCAGGTCCCACCGCCCGCCATAACAGGGTCTTTTCACCCGCCCCCTCCAGCACCACCCCCGCCACCAATGCTTGCTCACCGCCGCCCCCGACCCAGCCTCGCACGGACAAGTTCGTCAGCCATCCCGCTTCGCCTTCGATTTCATCCGCCACGTTCACGCTCCAGGCCGGTGTCGTCGTCTGTAATTCTCCCAGCCGGATCGTCAACTACGCCCCCGCATGCGCGGCCAATGCCACCGGCACCACCAATGTCGGCCCCTCCGATCCCGTCACCAGTTTTCCACTACGGGTCCACTCGTAGGTCACCTCGGGCCGGATCTCCACCGCCACCGCCAACTCAAACGCGTCCCCGCGCTTGACGGTCGACGGCCCTGTCATCGCTCCCAGTTCGGGCAATTCCGGCGGCGGCTCCTCCTTGACCACCGGCATCACCATCCTGCGCCGTGGCATCGACGTACGCTGCTCTCCCGACGCCAACGTCACCACCGCATGCATCACCGCAAACCCGCCACGCTCCGCCACCATTGTGGCTCGCAACGGATTTTCATCCTCCGGCGTCACTTCCCGCACCAACGTATCACCCTCATAATAAGCGATCCGAGTCCAGCCGCCCTCCACCCCCGTCAACCCATAGGTCAGCGTCGTGCCTCCCCTCACCGCACTTTGCACCGGTCGCAACTCCGAGGTCGCCACCGCCTTGTCGTAACTCGCAAACGCCCTGAATACATACGCCAATCGCCGACTCGGCAGCCATCCGCGCGCCAACGGATCGCTTACCATCTCCGAGCGAGCCGCTATTTCCGCCTATCCGTTTCGAAACGACTCCGTTGCCGCCAACCACCCGGTGGATTCCGCCAAAGGCAACAAGGCCGGGCTGCCGTCCAAACTCGATGACTCAGCCGGATATCGAGTCGTCGCCACTTCAGCCAGAAACGGTAGAATCAATTCCATGCTGTCCCCGATTTCATGCGGCGAATTCTCCTCCTCCACCCAAGCCCACCGCGCTCCCCGCGGACGGTGTAGATCAAAAAGACTTCGAATATTTTCACGCCGAAGCTGCGTGTCCGTCTCCCCCCCCCCTGCCCTCAAAATCACCGGAGTGGCCAACGCAAGCAGACTCGGCCTATCCGAGTTGTAAAACCCGCCCTTGTTCGCCGAAAACCCAATCACTCGCTCCGGTCGCAACGCATTGAGTCCATAAGACATTTGCCCTCCGTTCGACATGCCCGTCGGCAACCATGGCGCATCCACCAACTCCGGATGCCCACTCGCCACCGCCAACGACGCGAGGGCGCTTTCCCACGCGGTCAATTCCGCCGGATCCGAAAAATCGCACCCAGACTCGTTGGGGGAAATACCGCCCCTACCTCCTCTGGATGGCCGTGCCCTTCGGTATCGGTGGCTACCTGGAGCGTGTCCCATTTACCCTGATTTTGGAAGGGGGGCAGGAAAGCCGATTTTTGAGCAGATTTCCGGCTACCAATGGCGGATGTAGGCGCGCGCAGATGCAATTTAAGGGCTAAATTGCAGTGTCGCAGCAGTCAGTGCCGGGATCGTTGCCATGAGGGAACCTCCGGCAGCCGGTTTATTGTTCATCGTTGGAGTAGGCTTGGTGGTTTTAGGCGGCTTGGGCCTGCCTGCGGTGGTTGGTCGGCCAGCAGTCGGGCGATGAGCCACAGGTTGTGCCCGAGGATGCTCCAGGCTACCGCCAGGTAGCGATTCGTGAAGCCTCTGGCACTCAATCGCTTGCCTTGGCGTTGCTTGATGATGGCGATGCGGGCTTCCGTCGAAGTCCGGCGATGTTGGAGCGCCACGAACTGCGGCTCCTGCATGCGCCGTTGCAGCAGCTGCGGATCGCGGGGGCAAGTGGCGTCATAAATGTCGGCTTCGGCCAAGCGTTCGCACAGCCGTTTGGTCGAGAAGCCTCGGTCGGTGCTCGCCGCTTTGATCGGGGTGCTCAGGTCGAACTGATTCTGGCGCTCGAGGCTCTGGTCGAACTGACGCCATTCGGCCGGAGTCATTCCCTGATACAACTGCCAATCGGTGATCAACCCCGTCACGTTCTCACTGATCATGAAGGTGTGGCCAAACTCAACCTCGCCGGACGCCTTGCCCCGGACCACGGTCTGCACGTCGGGTTCGGAGACGCGGAGGATCTTCTCGGCGTTGGGCACTGGTCGCGCGCCGATGATGCGTTTGTGGGCCTGTTTGATCGCGGCTGGCAGTTGCTCAAGCCTGGCGTCGATGCGCGCAATGATGCGGGTGGCCTGGCGCTCACTGAAGCGGGTCCGGGCGTAGTCGGCGGCGAGGTGGTCGCGGCGGCGGCGGGCGTGCTCGCCGATGGTGCGCAGCAGGCGTTTCATCTGGCGGAGCACGCCCTTGCGGGCCCGCTTCGCATCGCGGCGCCGTCGGGCTGTGGGTCATCGCGATGCACCACCGATTCATCTGCTTGGCAAAGACTGGCGGCTCGTTCGGCATCCGACCCCGCAACCCCGCTGCACGGAGCAGTTTCACCGCCTTGAGCAGGGGGTGCGGCTCACGTCGCGCAAGAGCACCCAGTCGACCGGGAAAGGGATGTTGGCCTGCAGGCAGGTCGAGTCCACCAGGCACGTATCCATCGGCTGCGCCGCAGCCAGTCTCAGTTCGCTCGCCCGGTCCGCCTCACCGCACATCTCGATAAAGACTTGGCTCATCCTGCGCACCTGCCCGGCGGTGAAGCATTTGGACGCACGCTCCCGCACGCTTTCTTTGGGAGACCCCCTTGATGCCGTCGATCCGGCGCGCTCCGCAAAAGTCGGCCAACAGATCGCTGGAGGCGATGCTCAGGGAAAGTTTACGCAAACTGATGTTTCCGCGCATCATGCGCAATACCTGCACCCGCCGCGCCTTGCGCGCGAACTGCAGGTGTCGCGGCAACCCGGCCACGTCGTCGCCCCGCCAGTTTTCCCGGGCAAAGTCCACGGCCATCGCTTCCAAGTGACTGTTGGCCAGCAACTGGTCGAGCCCCGCCAGTTGATCGCGAAACGCGGCGTAATCTTTGTTGGGTCCGATCGGAGTCAGGTCTGGACGCAGCCAGGTTTGCAGGGCAACTTCCGGGGCGACGGCTTCGGTAGTATTGTTCACACCAAATTATACACGCCGTTTTTGTACCGAAACCAGGAAATTCTCCCGGTTTGGTCTCTTTATTTTTACGCTACCTCCTCTTCTCCAAGCTCTTGCGCTTGTGGGACACGCTCTAATAGCTCGGCCAGCAATACTGACTGAGTATAGCCCCGCGATCTCAACTTCCGCGGATGCAGCGGCACCGGGACCAGAATCGCTGCTCGGACAAAATCCCCCAAGGCCTGATTTTTCTGAATCAGCACCTTCATATCCTCCAAGGCAAATGTCCCCCCTCGGTATTTTAGTGCCAAAACCAACTCTCGCGCCGGCCCCTTGAACAAAACGGTGGTCTTCGCGCGTCCATAAAGCGGCCGCATTCCTTCGCAGTGTGGACAAATTCTCTCGCCAACCACCACTCCCCAAAAGGGATGCTCACAACCATCGCAGTGAGGCTCCTGTACTTGCACCATCAAGGGACTACAACGCGCGCAAACATGCCGAAAATCAGCGTGTTCATCGCACAACCCTCCACACCCCAAGCATATCGGATGGAAAATCAGATCCTTGACCACCGACACCGCATTCGTGAGCACCGGGAACATGCCCCAACTTCACTCAATAAAATACTTTTCCCAAGAATAGACCTTGGGGCGGCGCTGTTGCCACTCGCGCCGTACGCTGACCTCCGGCCAATAATTGCTTGATGTCATCGGGCCTCAGCTTCCCTTCCCCCGCCGCCACCAGCGCTCCGGTAAGACTCCTCACCATTTTGTAAAGAAACCCATTCGCTTCGAAAGCAAGTCGAAGCGACTGGCCCTGGGACTTGATCTCCAATCGTCTGAGATCACGAACCGGGTTCTCCAGCTCAGTGCCATTATCCGCCGCGAAAGCCGTAAAATCATGCTGACCACGGAGATTCACCGCCGCTTCTTCCATCAATTTCAGATCCAACCGTCGCGGACGTTCCAAACACCAAACAAAAGGTCGGGTAAACGGATCCGCATCGCCTTCGTAAATTCGATAGATGTAACGCTTCCCGATCGCACTGAACCGAGCATGGAACTCACTTCCCACTCGTTTAACGCGTTTGATCTGAATCGTTCTCGGTACACCTACCCCCAGCGCCACGCGCATCTTGTCAGGCGCATAAGGCCAGTCCGCATCAAAGTGAAAAACTTGCCCACGGGCATGCACCCCGGCATCCGTCCGCCCACTCCCATGAATGCGCACCGGAATTCTAAATATCGTCTCCAGTCGCCGCTCAATGAAATCCTGCACTCCGTTCCCACTCGGCTGGCTCTGCCATCCGGAAAACAATGTGCCATCATACGCGCATTCTAAACACCATCGAATTGCCGGTTTTTCATGTGGTTTCGTCATTCGTGAGGGTCCGTTACACTTACTCATCAACTCCACGCCTCACCACCTCAGGATCCAATCCTTCCGGTCGCCGCGCCTTGGGCGCCAAGAGGTTATCCTTTGTCAAAATCCAGAATGACAAGTAGTGTGTTCGAAGTAAAACAAACGTCTTGCTCATCGTTCGCTCCATTTCCGAAAATGAAAACCAAGCCCCTTCTCTAGCTTCTGCCCCCTCCGCTACTCGGGTGGCAACAGGCTCGGAGGCCGTCGTTCGTCGAGGAAGTCCTGCAATATTATCGACGCCGCACGCGAGTCGATCACGCCGCTTGCCCGCATCTCACGCAATTTATGCTTGGGCAAGGTCGACTCCGCCGCATGAGAGGTCAGCCGCTCATCAATTAAATGAACGAGCAATCCGGTGCACGCTCGAAGTTTCGCCGCAAAGACCTCAGATTCCTTTGCTTTAGGACCCACGCTATCATCCATGTTCAGCGGATACCCCACGACCAATTCATCGATTCGCCGCCGTCGAATCTCCAGTAACAAAGCCTCCCACCGCACTGTCGGCTCAACTTGGATCAACGCGGGCAGCGGCGAGGCTAAACCTAGCTCGTCACCGCTGGCCAGACCGATGCGTTTGGTCCCTGGATCGATCCCGAGAAAACGCATCATCGTTATTCTTGCCCTCGCCTCACAGGTAAAGTTTGGCCGCGGGCAGGGCGTTTACGCGCTTCAACAAAGCCTTAATCTCTTGGGCTTTGTCTTTCGGACAAACCAAGGTCGCTTCCGGAGTGTGCACCACGATTAAATTGTCTGCCCCCACCACGGCAACGAGATGCGTTCCTTCGCTGAAGACGATGTTGCCCGCACCTTGCTCAACCATGGTTTCGCCGCGCATCACATTGCCTGAAGCATCGGGTTTATAGTGCCGAGCGACTGCTGGCCAAGTCCCCACATCGTCCCAATCAAACGTTGAGGGCAACACAACCACGTTGGTCGATTTTTCCAAAAGAGCATAATCAACGGAGATTTTATCAAGTTCCGGATAAACTTCCTTCAAAACCGGGGCAATCCGCCGTCCTTTCGCCAAAGCCTCACGTATCGGTTTTAGCCCGGCATCCAATTTCGGCGCAAACTCCGTGATGGCTGCTTCCACCACTCCGACACTCCAAACAAACATGCCGGCATTCCAGAAATATGTTCCCGACTTAACGTACTTCTTCGCCGTTTTCAGATCCGGTTTCTCCACAAACCGCTTCACCGTGTACAAGGTTCGACGATTGATTTTTTTCCACTCACTGCCGCGTTGCACGTAACCAAATCCCGTCGCCGGTTCCGTGGGCGTGATTCCGATTGCGACCATTACCGGAGCCTTGGCCGCCGCTGCGAACGCCGCTTTTAGATCAGCCTGGTACTTCTTGCCATTGTGAATGACATGATCCGCCGGTAGAATCGCAAAAACCCCGTTGGGGTCTTTCGCTCCGACAATCGCCGCGGCCAACCCGACCGCCGCCGCGGTGTCACGCCCCACCGGCTCTACGATGACATTCTCTTTCGGCAAGTCCTTGCACACCGCCCGGACGTCCTTCTCTTGCACCGCACTCGTGATCACGATGATATTTTCCTTCGGCACAATCGGCATCACGCGATTGATAGTTTGAGTCAACAAGGGCTCATTTCCGACCATGGGTAGGAGATGTTTGGGACGCTCCGCCCGGCTTTGCGGCCAAAATCGTTCCCCTTTCCCTCCCGCAATAATGACAATGTAAGGATTAACCATATGAGATGAATGCATAGCTAGAGCGTGTCCCACAAGCGCAAGAGGGTGGCGAATAGGAGGTAGCGTAAAAATAAAGAGACCGAAACCGGGAGGGTTTCCTGGTTTCGGCACAAAACCGGCGTGTATAATTTGGAGTGAACAATACTACCGAAGTCGTCGCCCCGGAAGTTGCCCTGCAAACCTGGCTGCGTCCAGACCTGACTCCGATCGGACCCAACAAAGATTACGCCGCGTTTCGCGATCAACTGGCGGGGCTCGACCAGTTGCTGGCCAACAGTCACTTGGAAGCGATGGCCGTGGACTTTGCCCGGGAAAACTGGCTGGGCGACGCCGTGGCCGGGTTGCCGCGACACCTACAATTCGCGCGCAAGGCGCGGCGGGTGCAGGTATTGCGCATGATGCGCGGAAACATCAGTTTGCGTAAACTTTCCCTGAGCATCGCCTCCAGCGATCTGTTGGCCGACTTTTGCGGAGCGCGCCGGATCGACGGCATCAAGGGGGTCTCCCAAAGAAAGCGTGCGGGAGCGTGCGTCCAAATGCTTCACCGCCGGGCAGGTGCGCAGGATGAGCCAAGTCTTTATCGAGATGTGCGGTGAGGCGGACCGGGCGAGCGAACTGAGACTGGCTGCGGCGCAGCCGATGGATACGTGCCTGGTGGACTCGACCTGCCTGCAGGCCAACATCCATTTCCCGGTCGACTGGGTGCTCTTTCGCCCCCTGCTCAAGGCGGTGAAACTGATCCGTGCAGCGGGATTGCGGGGTCGGATGCCGAACGAGCCGCCAGTCTTTGCCAAGCAGATGAATCGGTGGTGCATCGCGATGACCCACAGCCGACGGCGCCGCGATGCGAAGCGGGCCCGCAAGGGCGTGCTCCGCCAGATGAAACGCCTGCTGCGCACCATCGGCGAGCACGCCCGCCGCCACCGCGACCACCTCGCCGCCGACTACGCCCGGACCCGCTTCAGTGAGCGCCAGGCCACCCGCATCATTGCGCGCATCGACGCCATGCTCGAGCAACTGCCGGCCGCGATCAAACAGGCCCACGAACGCATCATCGGCGCGCGACCAGTGCCCAACGCCGAGAAGATCCTCCGCGTCTACGAACCCGACGTGCAGACCGTGGTCCGGGGCAAGGCGTCCGGCGAGGTCGAGTTTGGCCACACCCTCATGATCAGTGAGAACGTGACGGGGTTGATCACCGATTGGCAGTTGTATCAGGGAATGGCTCCGGCCGCATGGCGTCAGTTGAGCGAAAGCTTTGATCGTCAGAAGCAGTTCGACCTGAGCACCCCGATCAAAGCGGCGAGCACCGACCGAGGCTTCTCGACCAAACGGCTGTGCGAACGCTTGGCCGAAGCCGACATTTATGACGCCACTTGCCCCCGCCATCCGCAGCTGCTGCAACGGCGCATGCAGGAGCCGCAGTTCGTGGCGCTCCAGCATCGCCGGGCTTCGACGGAGGCCCGCATCCCCATCATCAAGCAACGCCAAGGCAAGCGATTGAGAGCCAGAGGCTTCACGAATCGCTACCTGGCGGTAGCCTGGAGCATCCTCGGTCACAACCTGTGGCTCATCGCCCGACTGCTGGCCGACCAACCACCGCAGGCAGGCCCAAGCCGCTTAAAACCACCAAGCCTACTCCAACGATGAACAATAAACCGGCTGCCGGAGGTTCCCTCATGGCAACGATCCAGGCACTGACTGCTGCGACACTGCAATTTAGCCATTAAATTGCATCTGCGCGCGCCTACCTCCGCCATTGGTAGCCGGAAATCCGCTCAAAAAATCAGGGTAAATGGGACACGCTCTAGCTGCGATCATGTATCCCTTTCGAAAGCCTCCTATCAGAGTCATGAGTGTCAACCTTCACGCTTTTCGATCACTTGAATCATGATTCTACTGGTTCAGCACTTCCGTCATTCGCCGATCCCTCAATTTCCTCTACTTCTTCCACCGTGCCTGCTTCTCTTTTCACCACGACACGCGCTCTCATGCGACACTACTGGAATCACTTTCCCCGCTACATGGCCTATCAGGTCCACCCTTGGGAAACGGTGGCATATTTCTGGCCGTTTTATTGGCGTTGTATTCCTCGCCAGCAAAAGGCCGCCATCTTAATCCTCACCATGGGTAAAGTCGGCACCCTCTCCGTGCAACGCGCCCTAAACGATAAAGGTCACTACTTCAGCCATGTTATTCATCGTTTGAGCCCCCGTAGCCGGAACTACCCGCATGACTCCCGACCCGATCGTCAGTTTCAACGCACCCAGCGAATATTACGCCGGCCCGGATTCCGCTGGCTTCTCCGTCGGCCCCAACTCCGGGTTGTGACGTCGGTTCGCGAACCCATTTCACGGATTATCTCACTCTACCTATTCGCCTATCCTCGGCTGTTTGGTAGTGCCGTTGAGGATACCTCGATGGATTTTCGGTTGGCTCGGTTCCCTCAGGTATTCGAATGAGACTATATTCCCCCCCTGGTTCCTGGTGAATTCATCGACCACGAGGTGCGCGATGAAATGGGGGTCGATCTCTACCAGCATGAATTTGATCATTTGATCAGGAGCAAGGCTGGTCGCTGATCGAGCAAGGCAATCTTTCCATCCTTGTATTCAAACTTGAAATACCCGACTCGCGCAAAGAGACCGCCGTGTCCAAGTGGGTCGAGACTCCCATATCCCCCCAACGCCAAAACACCTCGCAACAGTGAGGCTATGCCGATGTATATCGTAAATTCAAATCGCGCGTGCGCATCCCCCGCCGTTACGCCGCAGCGATCTATCGTTCACGTTATATGCAACATTTCTACACTCCGGAGGAACGCACCAAATTCTGGCAAAGATGGGAATCTCAGTTGGATTCCACGATCCCTCTCCCCGCATGGCTGGAGGTGAGCTTGGATCGACATCACGCTCCGTTCACCGAGCCCGCCAGCGACAAGTTCTGAACATTTCGTCCATCGATCCCCTCACCATGTCATTCTCCCTGCTGTTAATCGACCACCTCGTGACTAGACGGCTGGCTTACCCTTCCCGCATGGTTTCGATCTCTTGCTTCCCCTTGGTTTTCCCTCCGATGTGTTCCTCTGTTTCAAGAGGGACCTATCTTGATGCACAGCATGGGAAAAGTCGGAACCATGTCTCTGCGCGAGTCTCTCCTGAATTCAAGCATCTACTGGAACTACTCGTTCCATCACATCATAACCCCTTCCTCTGTAGCGCCATATCGGCCATGGAGGAAACGCATAACTCAGCACCTCAACCGTGCATGCCAAAGAATCTGGGTTCCTCATTTTAGAGCTCACCCTCATCCTCGCGTCGTCACCTTGATTCATGATCCCTTGAAACGTCTGATTTCACTCTGCACCCGCTAGTTCTACTTAGTTAAATGTTTGACAGAACTAGAAGAGGCGACAGATGAGGAACTCATCAGTCCGTTGGTCATCGGGGGGGCTAGCCCTGCGGGCCGAAGAAAAAAATGACATTGCCGCCCTAAAAGATGCGGCCCGTATGTTCGTGGAATTTTGCCACTCCTATTCACCGCACTTCATCGGCCGGGGGATGAACAGCGTGGGGCACGCGCGCCACTACCTCAGTGGGCTGCTGGGCACGCAGCGGCGAAAAAACCTTGAGGTAATCGGGCAGGATGTGAAAGGCAGTGATTATCAAGGTCTTGAGCGGTTCATCAGTTCATCGCTATGGGATCACCACTCGTTGATGGACCAAGTGGCCTGCGACGCCAACGCATTGCTCGGCGATGAAAAACTTGCCGGTCTGTATATCGACGAGAGAAGTTTTTTGAAAAAGGGCCACGCGTCGGTGGGAGTGCAGCGCCAATGGTCCGGGCGGGCGGGCAAGGTTGAGAACTGCCAAGTCGGAGTCTACGCTTGCCTGGGGCGCGATACGCGGGTGTGCCTGACTGATTTTTGCCTGTATCTGCCGGAGGCGTGGACGCAGGACTCGGCGAGACTGGACAAGGCCAAGGTGCCGGAGCAATGCCGCGTGCATAAAACCAGAAACACGAGCAGGCCTGGGAGATGATCGTGCACGCGCGCAAGCAGGGCCTGAGGTTTGGCTGGGTCGGCTTCGACTGCCTGTATGGCAGCAAGCGCGAGTTGCTCAACGCGGTCGAAGACCTGGGGGAGCGCTTTGTGGGCGATGTGGCCAGGACGACCAAGGTATGGACGCAACAACTACAACTGGAGAAACCGCGCGCGGACCGGGGACGACTCGCGAAGAACTATCGGCTCAGTGAGGCCAACACCGCACAGTATCGCAGCGTGGAAGCATTGGCCCAGGAGCACTTCGAGTCGGCACACCAACGGGTCACATACCGCTCAGGCACCAAGGGGGAGCTGTGGACTCGGATCTGGGTGAGCACCGTATGGACCTGGGAGCCAGGCACACAGGAGCCACGAGAGCGTTTACTGATCATCCGACGCGATGCAGATAACAGCTTCAAAATACAGCCTGAGCAACCTGCCGGCCGGCCGGCCAGTCGGCCAGTCGTGGGCCCACTATGCCTGGGCACAGGCCCAGCGCTTCTGGATCGAACATGCCTTCCACGAAGCGAAGAGCCAGTTGGGCATGGCACAGTATCAGGTGCGGGTCTGGCCCGGCTGGCATCATCACATGGCCTTGGTTGCCATGGCCATGCTATTTTCCCCAAAATTATGCACCCAAGTGCATGCCCAGGTCCCGCTGCTGAGCGTGCGCGACATCACCGAACTGCTCGACTACTATCTGCCTCGTAAGCGCCTCGATGAGGCGGCGATTCTCACCAATATCACCGCCAGGCATCGGCTCAGAGCACGCGACATCGAGCGGCGAAAACGCATTCCCGTCGGCCTACCTCCATCTAACTAAGTAGAACTAGTCCCCGGCGAATTCATCCATCCTAGCTCCGATTGTATCTGGATGTGGATCCGCTACAATACGCTTTCGATCCCGACATCGGCTTTAGTCTTATGCACCGGGGCAATATTTCCCTTTTCACACTCCAACTGGAACTGAGTGATGAACGCAAATCCGCTGTTCTGAGCGATTGGCTCGACCGCAAGATCCACGTTACCCGTGATCACACCGCCGATCAAAAAGGCTACGAAGACTTCTTCTCGGAATTCAAAAAACGAGTCCGTATTCCTTACCGTTACGCTGAGGCCATCTATCGTTCGGCCTACATGCACCACTTTTACTCCTCCGACGCACGTGCCAAATTTTGGCGACGCTGGGAACCGCAATTGGATCGCACCCTAGGCGTCCCACCTTGGATTGAGGACCAGTTGCAAAAATATCACCCTCCCGTGGGCGACCTACCATGACAAAGGTCATGCCGGTGTTGGGGCATAGGTCATAGTGCATACGATTGCTTTCGCCGCAACCACGCCGCGTCGCCAAAACCGAATGCATGCTCGCGATCACCTCGCTCACCAAGCGTTACGGCTCCCTCACCGCGCGCAATAACGTTTCTCTCTCCATTGCGCCTGGCGAATTCTTCGGATTGCTCGGTCCCAACGGCACCGGCAAATCCACCCTCATGTCTCTCATCGCGGGACTGAAAGATCCCGACTCCGGCCGCATCTCCATCGGCGGTAACCCCGCCACCGCGGCCAACATCACCACCCGCCGGCACCTTGGCCTCGTCCCCCAGTCCATCGCCCTCTACGACGAGCTCAACGTCGAGGAAAACCTCCAAATTTTCGGGCAACTCTTCGGCCTCGATCGCGCCACCCTTAAAGCCCGCATCGACGAGGGCCTGCACGCCGTCGGCCTTTACGATCGTCGCCGCTCCCGCGTAAAAACCTAATCCGGCGGCATGAAACGTCGCCTCAATATCGCCGCCGCCCTGCTCCACCGTCCTCAGCTCCTACTCTGCGACGAGCCCACCGTCGGGGTCGACCCTCAGTCTCGCAACGCCATCTTCGAATTCCTCGAAGCCCGCAATGCCGAGGGTCTCACCATCATCTACTCCACTCACTATATGGAGGAGGCCACCCGCCTTTGCTCGCGAATCGCCGGCATCGATCATGGCAAAATTCTCGCCGACGGCACGCTCGACGACTTGCTCGGTCATTTGCCCTCCGGCGAACAAATCCGCCTGCCCGTAAACCCCACCACCACCGCCGCCCTGCCTCGCCTCCTTCGGCCAAGTCACGACCACCGACGAAACTATCACCCTCGCCCTCACCCTCGGCACCAAACTCTCAGCCGTCTTCACCGTCACCGAACAATACGGCATTCCCGCCTCCGCCTGCGCCCTTTCCCGCCCCGGCCTCGAAGACGTCTTCCTCCACCTCACCGGCAAGGCCTTCCGTGAATAACCCCACCCCCGCTCCAATTATCCCTCCGGAGTTTGTAACCTAATACGTTACAAACTTCTCCCGCCCTCCCTCCTCCGTTCGCCTTCCCTTTCCTGCCATGTCCGTCGTCCTCACCCTGCTTCGCAAAGACATCCGTCTCTTCCTGCGCAACAAGACCGCCTTCGCCCTCACGTTCATTGTACCGCTGGTTCTCGTCTACATTTTCGGTCAAGTCTTCGGCGTGAGCCGCAGCGGGGGCAGTGGCCCCTCCGGTATTCCTATCGCCGTGGTCTCCGAAACCGGCGCCGGTCTCCTGCAAAAAGTCATTTTCAGCTCCGCACCCGAAGCGCTCATGGATGGCCTGCGCAAACGCGCCGTCAACTTTATCGGTGCCGACGCCACCAACACGTTCTACTCCAATATGGCGACCACCATTGCCGACTCCTTTGGTCTTGATCCGACCGACGTCAAAGCCGACATGACCGCCGGCAATCTCGTTCTGGGACCAACTGAATCCGCCGACGCCACTCTCGCTTCCGATGATTCATCCCACGGCACCGATTTCATCAACGAGTTGGTGAAATTCGAAAACGAGCAACTCGCCGGAGCCGACGTAAAAAGCCCCGACGCCACCCGCGTCGGCAGCGGTTGGGCCATCATGTTCCTCCTCTTCTCTGTCAGTGGTGCCTCCACCGCCCTTTTCGAGGAAAAACAAGCCGGAATCTTTCAACGTCTCCTCGCCTCCCCGGTCCACCGCAACCACGTACTCTGGAGCAAATACCTCTTCAATGTCCTCCTGGGCTTGGTGCAGCTCACCGTGCTTTTCCTCGCCGGCCAAGCCATGTTCGGCATTGAAACCATCTCCCATTTGCCCGAATTGCTCGTCGTCGCGCTGGTCGCCTCCATTGCGTGTACCGCCTTCGGCATGATGTTGTCCGCCATCTCATCCAGCCCCGCCGCCGCCAGCGGACTCGCCACGTTCCTCATCCTCACCATGAGCGCGATGGGTGGGGCCTGGTTTCCCACCAGCATGATGCCGGAGTTCATTCAATCACTCAGCAAACTCACCCTCGTTTACTGGGCCATGGAAGGCTTCCTCGCCGTGCTCTGGTCCCAACAATCCATCCTCGAAATCTTGCCTATTCTCGAGGTCCTCCTCGGCATCGCCGCCGTCGTCAACACCTTCAGTCTCTGGCGCTTCAACCAAGGCAATCTGTTCGCCTAATCCCCGAACTCCACCCGGGGATCATACCCGCCCGGCTATTTTCTGCGCGGCGAACCGCGCTACGCACTCCCGACTCGGCCCAGCTCCACCCGGCGAAGAATTCAATTCCGCCGCGGTTTGAAACTGACGCCGCTCATGACCGACGTCACTCATTGCCACCGTGCTCCCTGTGCCCCCCACCGTTTCCCCCGGTCGAGCCGTCGCCATCGCCGCTCTGTTTCTGGCGTTTCAGGTCGGCGCAGCCATCATCGCAGCAGGAGGAGTTGCCGTGGTCAATTTGGTGCAGGGATTCTCCATCGGCGAAAGCAGCCCGCCGCTCCCCTATTTCATTTTCTTCGGCAACACGCTCGCCACGCCCTGCAAATCGAGTGCCGTCGCCAACGCCTGCCTTGGCGTTTTTGGCCTTCATCGCAAGTTTCATCAGTCCTACTGCTTCCGCTCATGCTGGTCATCGTGCTGAGCAACAGCGCACTCTCCGATTTATTCGAACGCATCGTCGTTTTTATCCATCCGGCTTCCGGACAAATGGACGCCTCGTTCCGCTCCTTGTTCGATCTCCACGCTTCACCCATCGCCATACCCCTGACTCTCGTGGTAATGGGCCCCATTACCGAGGAACTCATCTTCCGCGCTCTTATCCTCGGCGGATTGCTTCGCACCACTTCCCCCCGCAAAGCCATCCTTATTAGCGCGACCCTGTTCAGCGCCATCCACCTGAACCTCGCTCAGATGCCCGCCACCCTGATGGTCGGCATTGTCTTCGGGTGGGTCTACTATCACACACGTTCCCTGAGTCTCTGCATCTTCGGGCACGCCGTGCACAACGCCCTGGCCATGCTCGTCACCGCTCATGCGCTGAATCAGGATGCGTCCACTCTCACCACAATCGACTCCGACAACCTCGCCATCGCTGCGTCCACCTACGTCCTTGCAGCCATCATCCTCGGCGCTGGCCTCTGGGCGATGCGCCGAATTACGCCCACCCCCATAAGCGAAATTCCGCCCCCTCTGCCCTTACCCGTTCCGGCGCCCATGCCTCCGCTCCCGATCACGCCACCCGAAAAACCCTTTGCCCTTGCCTCTGAAATTTGCGGCCATGCTCCCCTTATGTCCGTCGATCTCGCCGATCTCGCCGATCTCGTCACCTCCATCGCCCAGCGTGCGCGCACCGCGTCCTACGTTTTGGCCACGGCGCCGACTACCCCAAAAAATGCCGCCCTGCTCAAACTGGCCGAGCTCCTGCCCTCCGCCGCAGAGCGCATTTTCGCCGCCAATCAAAAGGATCTCGACGCCGCCGCATCCCTCGGCATGAAGCCGGCCCAGATCGACCGCCTCACGCTCACCCCCGCTCGTCTCGCTCAACTCGCGGAGTCCGTTCGTCAGGTCAGCGCCCTCCCCGATCCCGTGGGAGCTGCCCTCGAGACCACCACTCGCCCCAACGGTCTCATCATCGAGAAACGCCGCGTCCCCATTGGGGTCATCGGCATCATCTACGAAGCCCGCCCCAACGTCACCATCGACTGTGCCATCCTTTGCTTAAAGTCCGGTAACGCGGCCATCCTCCGCGGAGGAAAGGAAATCTTCCAGACCAACACCGCCTTCGCCGCCCTCATCTCCGAAGCACTATCCGCCGCCGGACTGCCCGCCGACGCCGTCCAACTCATCCCCACTACCGACCGCGCCGCCCTCAATACTCTCCTCAAACTCAACGACCTCATCCACTGCATCATCCCTCGCGGTGGCGAAGGTCTCATCCGGTTCGTCGCGCAAAACAGCACCATCCCGGTCATTAAACACTACACGGGCGTATGTTTTGTCTACCTCGACCAAGCCGCCGACTCCGCACTCGCCGAGTCCGTCACGATCAATTCAAAAATTCAGCGCCCCGGCGTCTGCAACGCGGCCGAACAACTCCTCGTGCATCGCGCCGCCGCAACTCAGATCCTGCCAACTGTCGCCCGAGGCCTCGTCGCCGCCGGGGTCGAACTACGCTGCGATACCGCTAGCTCCGCCATCCTCGCCGCCGCCGACATCGCTCACCAACCCACCACCCCGGAAGATCTCACCGCCGAGTTCCTCGCCCTCACCATGGGGGTCCAAATCGTCGACTCCCTCGAGTCCGCCATCAGCATTATCAACCGCGACAGCAGTGGCCACAGCGAGACCATCATCACGGCCGATGCCACCGCCGCATCCCGCTTTCAAGCCGCCGTCGACAGTTCCGCCGTATTCTGGAACGCCAGCACGCGCTTCAACGACGGCTTCGAATTCGGCTTCGGCGCCGAAATCGGAATCAGCACCGACCGTCTTCACGCCCGCGGCCCCATGGGGCTACCCGAGCTCTGCTCCTACAAATACGTCGTTACCGGCACCGGCCAGACGCGCAGCTGATTTAGTCAACCTGCTCCCGGCGACGGGAGCACCATACAACGAACTTGAAACTTTGGGGCCAGAGCTGTTCCTGCCTCCACCCTTGATTTAACTTCCTCCACCGCAACGCCCTCGACAGCTTCGCCGAAATCCCGCCAGCTCCTCCGGCGTGTAAAAACAGCGGGCGTAGTCGCTGTTATACATCTGATCGAAGTCAGATTCAGGGATGTTCAGCAGCTCCAAAAATTGCCCTCGCAGGTCTTCCCCGATTCACTCCTTAGAACTGTTGGAATGGCCCAGCGGCAATTTTTTCAGTTCGAGGAACCGGCACAACTGGGGCTCAATTATATCTAAATCCTCCAGCCGGTAATTGAACCATCGCCCGTGCGACCCTGTGTCCACACGCACCTTTCCGGGTCCGGGAAACGGAGTGGCCAAGGGATTCAATCCGAGGAGCGAACGCACCTCATCATCCATCCACATCAACACCTCCGCATGATCAAATTCGGATAAAAAAGCGTTCACCAGCGCCCGAGGGTCATTTCCGTGACGTTGCGCCTGCCGATGAAAATCATACAAAAACATGGATATATCGCGCGCGACCGGCTCTCGCACTGGAGTAATAAAATCAACCTCTTTTCGACCGACCCTTCGCTTAACCATGGGTCCATGCGCCCACTCCGTCAAAAAGTGCAAATCGCGAAATCTATCGGCGAGGCTGGAACGGGTCCTGTCTAGGATATAATGAATATGATAAACTCGCTCATGAGAGCGAGCGAGTGCATTGCACGGCGCAACTCCCAAGACCCCACGCGACCAGATTGATAAATTACCCGAATCTTCCGTCGACTAATCAATTGCCGCGTTTCACGTGAAAATTTATTCAAAGAATTTGGAGCGAAGTAGAACTCTAATCGAGTCCATGAAACCATCCCGGCGCAGCTTCAATTCCGATCCTCCTATGGCAATCTCTTTTGCCTTAAAATGCCCCATCGCTCCCTCGTAAATGTATCATCCAAATTTTGCGTTCCCCTCTCTCAATTAACAGTGTTGGATGGACTACGCTGATCGACTTCACTAGTCCCCTCCTCGAAAACCTCCCCTCAGGTGGAGTGACGAACATCTGATGCGACTTCGTGAACCCGCAAAACTTTTATAACCATACAGTTGTATGGATAACCAGCGCGTCCTCGGGCATCGGCGCCGCCCTCGCCCATGCCTTCGCCGCTGCGGGAGCGCATGTTGTGCTCTCTGCCCGACGCGAACCCGAGCTCCTCGCCGTGGCCGCTACTTTGCCTGGCTCTCCGAATCACCACCTTGTTCTCCCTCTTGATCTCACCGCGCCGGACTCCTTCGCCCCCTCACTCGATACCATCACCAGCCGCATCGGTCCCATCGACTTTCTCATCAACAACGGTGGGCAAGGCCAACGTGGTTTCGCCTCCGAAACTCCACTTGGCGTCAACCTACAGATTATGGAGGTCAATTACTTTGGCCAAGTCGCACTGACCAAGGTTGTTTTGCCGTCAATGCTCGCCCGCGGATCTGGCCGCATCGTGGTCATCAGCAGCGTCGTCGGCTACGTGGCCACTCCTCGCCGTTCCGCCTACGCGGCCGCCAAACATGCCCTCCACGGATTTTTTAACGCCCTCCGTGCCGAATGTTCACGCCGCGGGCGTGCGCGTGACTCAATCGTATGCCCAGGTTACGTCCGCACTGCTATATCCCTCCACGCCCTCGACTCAACCGGAGCCAAACACGATCAAATGGACGCGAATCAAGCCAAGGCCATGTCCGCCGAAACCTTCGCCGCCAAACTCCTGCCCAAACTGGCCACTGGCCCCGACGAAATTCACCTCGGGGGTCCCGAACGTTGGGCCATCTATCTTCAACGTTGGTTTCCCTCCTTGGTCGCGCGAATCTTGCGGAAAACCCAACGCTGACTTTTGCTAAGATCACCTGCTTGCGTAACACTTCCCCTCGATTTTGAACCAAATCTCCCCATCGTGGTCCAACCTGCCATGTCTGTCGTTCGTCCCTCAATTTTTGTCACTCTCCTTGCCGTCTCCATGTTGACCGCCACCGCATAGGAGGACACGTCCGACCGCAAACGACCGATTTCGAACAACCTCGCCTCGGCCCTCGCGGATACCATGCCGAAGTTTAACCCGCCCCCTCCTCCGTCCGAAGACGAGGACGACGGGGTGGATGAGGAACTGATGCTGAAGCCAAAAAATGGCATCGTCCGGCTTCCTCAGGTCGTCGTCGAGGGCAACCGTCCGCCCGTTTTCTCCGAGCGCCAAATCAACACCGACAAGGGCTTGGGGGGAGATCGCCACCAAACGCTACTTCTCCGAAGCCAACCATAGCTCTCAACAAATTCCACATTCCCTTGCTCACCTCCCCTCAGGAAGAACTCGCCATGATGATGTGGGAGGAAGATGAACGCCTCCGCCAGCTTCAGGATTTTAACGAGCAATCCGATAACGCCTTGCTCCTCAGCGGAGAGGAAGAGGCTAAGGCGCTCAAAGCCCTCTCCCAACAAACCCTCAGTCGCAGCTCCTACCTGCCCGCTCCTTCCGCCCTCAACCGCGACCGCGATACCAAGGGCAACTGACCCTGCCCACCGCGCACCGCGCTATCCCGAGGCTCCTATGTCTACTCGCGGGACCTTGCCTAGGCCTCTTCGGAGCCTTGGATGAAACCCCATCGAGCCGCGCGCCCGCGCCCTCTCCCCGGTCATTGCCGACGCCCTCACCGCGTCTCTGCCCAAGTATCAGCCCCCCAATGCTGATCCCAGCCAAGACGCCACCGTGCTCGCGCTGCCCAAACCCAAAAACGGCATTATCCGCCTCCCTCGGGTCGTCGTCGAAGGTAACCGCCCTCCGGTCTTCACCGAACGTGAAATCTACACCGACAAAGGCTTGGCCGAACTGCTCGTAAAACGTTACTTTAACAATACCGGGCTCGCCCTCAACCGCTACACACTCCCTCTCTTTGGCATGGGCAAGGAAGCCTATGCCCTGCTGCTCTACTCCCAGGATGAACGGCTCCGCCTTCTAGGCGAATTCAACGAAGAAGCCGACCTCACCGAAGCCTTTGGGAACCCTGAAAGCGCCGAACAACTCCGCGCGCTCCTCCACGACGTGCTTTCGCACCAGCCGGTCTTCCTCGACTCTGCCCGCGCCCCTTACCGCGACGCCCGGGGCCAATAAAACGAGTCGGCTCCACGAACTCGCAAAAGTCCACCCCCCTAACGTCTTTCTCGCTTCAACCCGCCGATTGCATTAGAGGCACTGAGGCGAAAGCAATCGCCCCGGGGGGGGCTCATTTCGCCGCCGCCAATAGCCTCCGTGGCAATCGCATCCCACTCCGCCTCCAGCGACACCTCGCTACCTAACCGCGATTGACCCGCTCGGACATACCAATACCCCGCATTCCCCGCATCACCCTCTTTGCGATGCAGATAGGCGTGCATCCAATCACCCGCCGAACTAGCGGCGCGCTGCACTTCTTCGTGGGCCCGGTTCGAGTCCCCTCGAGCGTCGTGCCATAGCGCCAACAGCGCTCCATCCACCTCCATCGGATCGGTCAATGCTTTGAAAGATGCAGGGTCCATCTCATCAAAATGCCTCCGCGTCTACCCAACGCAACCCTTGCCCCACATGACGTTTCCGGTTTCACCATTCTCACCTTCTCGCTCATTAGCTTTTCAACTGCATGTCCTCCGCCCTCTCCGATTCCCTGCTGCACCGTCTCACTTGGGAGGATCTTGATCTCACCCATGTGCGCCGATTAATCGATATGGCCCGCGATGAAGACCTCGCCGGCCTCGGTCTGCGTCAACCTCCTCGCATGCCCGGCGACCACTCCACCGGGTGTCTCGATGCCCCCCCTCGCACCGCCAGCGCTCACCTTGTCGCCCGGCATGACATAACCGTCTGTGGCTTGCCCCTGCTTTCACTCATTCTCTCCGCTTACCGTGATCAAGCTTCCGTGCAGCTTCGCACCCGCGACGGCGCTCACCTGCGCCGAAGTGACACCCTCGCCACGTTTACGGGAGACCCACGCACACTGCTTACCGCCGAACGCATCGTCCTCAATTTCCTACAACGTCTCTCCGGCATTGCCACCCTCACCCAGCGCTACGTCCAAGCCCTCGGCGAAGGTCGCACGCGTCTCCTCGATACGCGTAAAACGACCCCCGGTTACCGTATGCTCGAGAAATACGCCGTCGCCTGCGGCGGCGGTTGGAACCATCGCCTCGGTCTGTTCGACCGTGTCATGCTCAAGGATAACCACCTCGCTCTCCTCGGTTCGACCCACGACCTCGCCGCTGCCATCGACCGCGCCCGGCGCCACGCCCCCCTCCTTCCGGTCGAAGTCGAAGTCGACCGACTCGATCAGATCCCTCCCGTGCTCGAAGCAGGCACCGACGTCATCCTCCTGGACAATTTCCCTCCCGCCCGCCTCCGCCGCGCCCTCGATTTGATCAACGGTCGCGCCCTCACCGAGGCCAGCGGCGGTATCACCCTTGCCAAACTCCCGCACCTGGCCGGACTCGGCCTCGATTTCATTTCCACCGGTGCCCTCATGCACCAGAGCAGCTGGGTCGATATCGGACTTGATTGGAACGCCTGAGCATGAAAATAACTCGCCCCGATCTCGTTATCCTTCGCGCCCTGCTCGACGCTGGCGACGGCTTCGTCTCCGGGAACGACCTTGCCCAAGAAATCGGCGTCAGCCGCGTCGCCGTTTGGCAACACATGGAAAAATTGCGCGACCAGGGCTTCACGTTCGAAGCCGTCCGCTCGCGCGGCTACCAACTCACGGCCAAACCCTCCACCTTGAACGCCTTGCTCATCGAGGCCCGCCTGACCGCCGCTACGCCCTGCAGTATTGTTACCTTGGATACTGTCGACAGCACCAACGACGAGGCCATGCGCCGGGTCGGTCAAGGCGCCGCCACTCCGCTGGTGGTCATCGCGGGGGAGCAAACCAAAGGCCGCGGTCGTCTCGGCCGCCAATGGCTCAGCTCTCCCAATGGCAATCTCTACATCACGTTCGCTACGCGTCCCGAAGTCGCCCCGGAACGCCTCGCCACCATCACCCCCTGGATCGGCGTCAATCTCTGCTCTCTTTTTGCTTCCTACTGCCGCATCGATCCTCAGATTAAGTGGCCTAATGATATCCTCGTCGATGGTCGCAAAGCGGGTGGCATCCTCACCGAAGCCCGCATCGATGCCGACCGTATCCGCGACCTCGTGATCGGCTGTGGTCTCAACCTGCGCGCTCCCGCCGGGGGCTGGACCGGAGAACTCGCCGCTCGCGCCGTCGCCTTGGGTGAAGTCGCGGCCTCTCCCATCGACATCAACCACTTCGCCTCCGCCGTCATCAGCCGCGTTCTCACCGCGTGCCAAGTCTTCCAAGACAATCTTCACACCACCGAACTCGCCAAGCTCTGGCAACGTTTCGACGCTCTGCGAGACCGCGATATCACCCTCCTTCACAGACGTGAAGAGGTCACTGGTCGCGCCGTGGGCATCGACCCCGATGGCTCTCTGATCTTGCGTCGACCCGATGGAACCCGCGGCCGGTTTCGTGCCGGTGCAGTCACCATTTCCAAGCGCTGAAGCGTCCCCTTTTTCGACTCTCCATCGTGTCATCGATTTCTCCACCTGCCTCCTCGTCCTCCGATACACCCGCGAACTTGCTCGCCTGTATCGACATAGGAAATACGCACGCGCACTGGGGCCTGCTTCCGACCGGGGGGCTCACGGCTGCGCTCGTCAGCGGGGATGTTTCCACCACCATCGAGGACCTTCTGCCTCAACTTAGCGACGCCATCCGCGTCCACGGCCCCATCATCGGAGTCGCCGTCTGCAGCGTGGTGCCCTCCGCCACTCCTCGCGCGCACGCCGCCCTCGCGCCGCTCGGAGTGCCGGTCTGGCAACTCACCCATCTCTCCAATCTCGGCGGCCCCATCACTTACCCCACTCCTCACGAGATCGGCCACGACCGCTTGGCCAATACCGCCGGAGCCGCCGCGCTGAGCGCCGTCCCCGCCATCGTCATCGACTTGGGCACCGCCGTGACTTTCGACATCATCACCCGTCGGGGGGGGTACGAGGGCGGGATCATTGCCCCCGGCCCCGCCCTCATGACGCGCTACCTGCACCAACACACCGCCCAATTACCTCTCGTCGAAGACGTCGTCACTCCTGTCCTGTCCGCCATCGGCAAATCCACGGTCGAGGCCATGCGCATCGGTGCAGTGCTTGGTTTCACGGGACTTCTGCAAGCCTGTCTCGATCGGGTCGAATCGGATCTCGCCGCCGCCGGGGAATCCCCCGCCCAGGTTTTGACCTGCGGCGGTGCCTCCCCCGTCGTCACCGGCCGCCTCCGCCAACCCACCACCGATGTGCCCGACCTCACCCTCCGTGGCCTCGCCGCCGCCTGGCTCTTGAACGCCTGAGCCCGTTCAGGAGACTGATCTGGCTCCAAATTCGATTTTCCCGATCATATACCGATGACACGCTTTGCCTATCTATTGTTGGTGTGTTTCGTTCCATTGTCCATTCCGCTCTAGCCCTGATACATGTCTGAAACCACTCCCGCCATCGTTGTTGAAAATCTGGTCAAAGCCTACGCAGGCGTGACGACCGTGAACAATATCAGCTTCAACGTCGGCCAAGGTGAGATTCTCGGCTTCCTCGGCCCCAACGGCGCGGGCAAATCCACCACCATGCAGGTACTCACCGGATTCCTGCCCGCCTCATCCGGCAACGTCGAAATTTGTGGTCACTCCGTCGCGGCCGAAACCGGCGAGGTCAAACGCCTCATCGGTTACATGCCCGAAAACAACCCGCTCCCCGAGGACATGCGAGTGGTCGAATATCTCTACTACCGCGGCCGCCTCAAGGAAATGACCCGCCGCAAACTGGGTCAACGCATCGACGAACTCCTCGAGCTCTGCGACCTCAAACGCGTGCGGCACCGCATTATCGGCAAACTCTCCAAAGGTTTCCGTCAACGGATCGGTATTGCGGAGGCCATCCTCGCCGAGCCTCCCGTCATCATCATGGACGAGCCCACCATCGGCCTCGACCCCCACCAAATCCTCATCGTGCGCGATCTCATCGCCCGTCTGCGCGGCCGCATGACCGTCATCATCTCTTCGCATATTTTGCCCGAAATCGAAATGACCTGCGACCGGGTTCTCATCATCAACCAGGGGCGCGTCGTGGCGGCCGGCGAACCCGCGGCCCTCAAACGCGAAATTCTCGGCCGCGCCCGCTATCATCTCGAACTCACCGGCGACAGCGCCTACCTCGCCAGCGTCCTTTCCCAAATCGACCCGTCCTTCCAAATCACCTCCGAGACCACCCCCGGTGCCGACGGCTTCCGGGCTTTCGAACTGAGCAACGGTCATGATTCCGATTGCAGCGAATCTCTCCTCAAAGCCATCGCCTCTGACGACCGTTTTCGACTCCGCTCTTTGAGCCGCGCCCAACCCACCCTCGAAGACGTCTTCCTCGCCGCGACCAAACGCAGTTGGGACATCCTTGATCGAGCGCCCGCCGATCCTAAAAGCTGACATGAATTCACCCATGCCGAGCCTAGGTCCACATGCTCTCGTTCCCTGCGCGGTTACGCACTTTTTCGCCTTCAAGCGATTCATCCATCCTCTGATCCCATGCGCCACTTCCTGACCATCCTCGGCCACGAAATCCGCATGCTGTTGGTGAGCCCCAGCACCTATATCGCGGCGGTCATTTTTCTCGCCTTCATGGGCTTCATCTTCGCCGGCATTCTGACTGAATTTGCCACCGCCCCGCAGGACAACTCCCCCGCCGTCTCCTTCTTTGAACTCTTCTGGGTTCCCGTCATCTTCATCGTCCCTTTGCTCACCATGAAAAGCATCTCCGCGGAACATCGGCTCGGCACTCTCGAAATCTTGCTCACCACGCCGATCAGCACCGCCGAGGTCGTGCTCGGCAAATACGGCGCCGCTTATTTTCTCTACACGAGTCTTTGGACCGGCACCGCCGGGTTCTTCTACATTCTCCATCGCTTCACTCACGATGCCTTTCTCCTAGATATGGGTCCCCTCATCGGCGGCTACGTCTTCATCGCCGTTTCCGGTCTCTTCTTCGTCGCCATCGGCATCTTCGCCAGCTCGCTCTCCCGCAACCAAGCGGTCGCCGGTATCCTCGGCGTCGTCATGCTCTTCGGTCTTATCATTGGTACCCAACTCCTGACCGGTCTCAGCGCCCTCAATTTGGAGATTTTCGCCCCCCTCAAATCCGGTATCGAATACGCCCGCGTCTTCACCCACCTCGACGACTTTAGTCGCGGCATTATCGATGTCCGCCAACTGCTCTTCTACCTCAGCGGCACCACCCTCACCCTCATTTTCAGCATCCTCGGCCTCGAGGCCAAACTGCTGCACAGCTGACCATGACCGCCCGCAACAGTTTCGCCATCGCTCGCTGGCGCCGGACCATCAATCTGGTCCTGCAAGCCGTGCTATGCCTCACCCTCTTTGGCGGGCTCAACTACCTCGCCCTCCATCACGGCGGTCGCTGGGATCTGACCAACCACCGGCGCCACACCCTGTCCGAAGAAACCAAGGCATACCTGCGTGACCTCGACCAGCCCGTCCGCCTCATCGTCACCATCGATCCCAACACCACCGACCCCGACATCGCTCAAGCCAATCGTGACACCCGGGGTCTTCTGCGCGAATACACCAACGCTACCTCCCACAAAACCTCCTCCCAAGGCCCCTCCGGCCGCATCACGGTTGAGGAACTCGATATCTACCACAACCAACGCGAAGCCGAACAACTCCAAATCGACCAGCCCAACGTCGTCCTCGCTCTCTGCAACGGTCAACGCAAGGTCATCCCGCTCTCCGATTTTTACGAAACCGAGGAACACGTTGCCGTAGCCTTCCGCGGGGAACAGGTGGTCACTTCAGCCATCCTAAGTGTTTCCAGCCCCGATCGCCCCCACATCTACTTCCTGGCCGGTCACGGAGAAATGCGCCCGGATGACATCGATGCCAACCGCGGACTCTCCGTCTTCGCGGCGGAACTCCGACTGCGTAACCTTGAAATCAGCGCAGAGGACCTTTCCAAAATCAAGGCCGTTCCCGACGACGCCGCCTTGGTCGTCATCGCCGCCCCGCAAGGTCGCTACGATCCATTCGAAATCGATGTCCTCCGTCGCTACCTCTCCGATCGTGCGGGCCGCATCCTCATTTTGCTTCCGCCCGTTATCCGCCACGGCCTGGACGACCTGCTCTACGAGTGGGGTCTCGTCGCCGACGACGTCATCATTGCCGAACCGGACCCCGCCAATGTCACCGCTCAAAATGACCTGCGCATCGCTAGTTTTCTGCCCCACCCCATCACTCAGCCCCTGATCAACAATGTGTTACCCATCTTCCTCGGCCTTTCGCGGGTAGTCCGTCCCGACCCAGGGCGCCCTCTCGATAACTCCCTGCTAGCCAATGTACTCGCCGCCACTTCCGAAACCGCCTGGGGCGAGCGGGACTACCGTCAACGCAACGTCGCCTACAACCCAGGCATCGACCTCAAAGGGCTCGTCGGCGTTGACCCCGTCAATCGCTTGGGAATAATCGCCTCCTCCGAACGGATCACCCCGCCCAAAGACCTGCCGTTCTCCGTGCCCGGCGGCCGTATGGTCCTCTTCGGAAACGCCGACTTCCTCGCCAACAACCGTGTCAAAGCCCTCGGCAACCTCGCCATAGGGCTCAATTCCGTCGAATGGTGCATTGATCGTGACGTGCAGCTCAACACCCTGCCTCGCCCCATCGAACACTACCAAATCAACCTTAGTCAGGCCGACCTCGGTCGCCTGCGCATCAGCCTGCTCTTCATCCTTCCTGGTCTCGCCGCCCTGTTTGGTCTTGTCGTCTACTGGACCCGCCGCAGCTAGGTCCTCTTCCCGTTCCCTGCTTCCCGCCATGCGCACGAAAGTCACGCTCATCCTCGTTTTTATCAACATCGCGCTATTCTTCTTCATCTTCGGCTTTGAGCGCAAAGGGCGCACCGAGGAATTTGCCCTCGACGCCCGGAGTCGCGTTCTCGGCCCGGAGACCGCGAATATCCAAACCCTCTCCATCACAGGTCCCAGCCTCGTTGCTCCCATAACTCTGCACCGCACCGGAGTATCTTGGCAGATCATGTCTCCTTATGAGTGGCCCGCGAATCCCTTCGCCATGAGTCGAATCCTTTCCGAACTGCAGTTCCTGGAACACGAAACCAGCTTCCCCGTCTATAATCTAAGCGCCACCGACATATCACTCGCCGACTACGGTCTCGCCGAGCCGACTCTGAGTGTAAGCTTCAGCTCCGCTGCCGATACATCCTCTGAATCCGCCCCCATCACGACGCTCGCCATCGGTAAAAAAACCGAGATCGGCAATCGGCTCTATGTCCTTTCGCCCGACGGTAAACGTATCCACGTCGTGTCACAATCCCTCTCCAATGCCCTCGCCCTCGACCTGAATCAACTGCGCGCCGCCAAGTGCTTCACCATCCCCGTCTACCAAATCCGCGCCCTCAACATTCAAAACGCCAGCCCCGCCAACATCCGTGTCCGCCTGCGCCGTGAAGGCAACCGCTGGTCCTTCGAGTCCCCTATCGTCACCCGCGCCTCCACCACCGCCACTGAAACCGCACTCACGAGTCTCATTTCCCTTCAAACCAGTAATTTTATCGGTTCTCCGGCCACTGAGCCTGATATCGTCGCCGTCGCTGGCACCAACACTCCCGGGCTTCGTATTACGCTCGAGAGCACCAACCGCCGCGAAACCTTGCTCATCGGCAATCCCATCGGTGAAACCGCCATTCCCTCCGACACCGCCGTCCTGCCGGACCACAAATTCTACGCGCGCATGGAGGATCGAGATGCAATCTTCACCATCATCCTGCCCCACGCTCTCAACACAAAATTGCGTAACGCTCAACGCGAACTGCGCGACCCCTTGGTGCTTGATCTCGCCAATCGCGTTGTCGACACCGTTACACTCTCCGCCCCCGGCCGGGGCGAAGTCGTGCTGCAAAAACTGGAATCCACTCTTGGCGAGACCGAGGGAACCCTTCCCACCTGGCAAATCGTGCAACGCGACAGCACTGGAACTGTGCGCCAACCCGCAGATCGCGACGTCGTCGAAGGCCAACTCCTCCGCGATCTCACCCAGCTGCGCGCCACGACCTTTGAACGCGACGTGCCCACCAAAGCCGAACTCGAGACGTGGGGCCTGACCAGCCCCGACCGCACTATTTCCCTGTCGTTTGAACCCGAGGTCGGCACCAATATCGGCGCCGGAGAGGCTACCCTGCTCATCGGCACCGACCAAGCCGGAGACCGCGCTTTCGCCAAACTCCAACGCCAAACATTCGTTTACGGGATCGATCGTGCCGTCCTCGCAGCCATCCCGGTTGATCCGTTGCACTACCGCCAACGGGTCCTGCGCGACCTCCCCGAGGGGGCCCGCCTCATCGGCATTACTCTACGCGACCTCAACACCTCCCCCTCCACGCTCATCTATTCTCACGAACTCGCCGCCAACGAGACCTGGGCCGACGTGTTTGCTCACTCTCCCATCGCCCAGCGCAGCGCCCTCGCTGATCTGCGCCAATCATTGCGCATTCTCAAAGCCCAGCGGTTCATCCAAGACCAATTCACCGATACTGTCATCGTCAACGGCGAGACTCGTGGTTGGCGTTTCCGTCTCGACGCCAAATTGTCGCTCACCGGAGATAGCGACGAACAAATCGTCGATTCCACCCTGTTTATCGCCGACCGCGACGGCGGCGACCTCCAGCTGGTCGGCACCTCGGAGTTCAACGTAATCTACGAAGCCCCCCAGCCATTCATCGATGCCATCTGGACCCTCAGCTATGCGCCGCGTGATCCTGGCCCCATCGAATTCACCACGCCCCCCCCCGGCGCAGAAGATCCTCCCGCTGAAACGACGCCCACCCCGTGATGCACTGCTGCTTTCACCTGTTTCGGCTTTTCGCATCTTAGCTTTCTCGCTCCTTCTATCAAGATATCCCGCCCACGTTGGTTGAAAGTCTGCTGGCACAGCACCCAAGCCTGCAGCGCGGAAGTACTGGCATCATTTTGTGGACCTCGTGGCTCCTGCTCTGATTGCTCGCCGCGATCCAACTTTTCATACTCAACTCGCGCGAACTCGCGCTACCCGACTTCCTCTTTCGTGAGGTTGAATCCCGCGCCAAATCCGCCGGTCTCGGCATCGAGTTTGGCAGCGCTTCGTTTGACCCCAGCGGTCGAATTCTCCTGCGCAATGTGCGCCTGTCCTTGAGTTCATTCGACGAGCCCATACTCCGCGCCGAGTCCATTCACCTCGAGATCGATCCGTGGTCATTGTGGATGCGAGAACTAAAGACTCGCAGCGTCCGCATCAGCGGTGCCGACCTCCTGATCCCTGCCATGCTTTCCCCCAGCGGCACCACCGTTCCCCTCGTCAGTAACCTCGACCCCACCTTCAGACCAGGCAGCTCTGCCCGCCACGTGGCCATCGATCACCTCACCACTCAGGTTGGCCCCATTCCTCTCGATCTTCACGGGGAGTTTGTACTCCCCCTTCCGAGCAAGACCGAACAACGCCCTCTCGACCAACTGCTCAAGTCCATCGCCCGAAACTACGTCAACGCCTGCCGAACCGTCAGTTCAATCCTGCCCCGTATTCCGCCGCTCGAAGACCCTTATTTACATGTGCGCCTTATTCCGCACGAAGCGCACAGTGCCGACCTTGAGCTCGCGTTCTCCGTCCGTCGCGCGAATTCCCCTCCCATTCCTGGTCACTCTTCACCGGCCATTGTTTAAGACCTGCAACTGACTACGACACTATCCCTGGGCGGTGCCGCCCGTCTCACTTCTGTTTCCGTCCAATGCGCGTCCCTCAACCTGCCTTCGTCCGCCGAAGTTGTCGGACTTCAAGCCAAACTGGACGTCCTGATCGCCCTCGCCGACCGCCGCTTCGAACCACGCCTCGTCGATCTCACCGCCCACCAAGTCCGTATTGAGGAATTCACGCGCCAGCATCTCTCGACTCGGGCCACGCTCGCCACCCTGCCTCAAATCCAAGCCTCCAGCTACGCCCAGTTTCTAGGCGAACCACTCACCGTCCAGGCCGATCTCGATGCCGTCACTCACGCCGGTCGGCTAAAAATCGAAACCGAAGTATCCCCTGAGCTGCTACGTCTGCTAAGCCATCGCCTTGACTTCGACATTCCATCGATTCTGAGCTGGGACGAGTCCCCCCGCCTCAGCGTCGACCTCAATCTCGGTCCTGACGGTCGCCCTCTGCGGGCTGAAGCTGCCTTCACCACCGGGCCCGTCATCGCACGACGCGTTCCCCTCGATGCCACCGCCGCCCGCGTCTTCTGGATTGGAACGCACCTCCTGCCGACGATATCCTCTTCGTTCACGGCACCAGTCGTACCACCGGAAGTTATTCCATGGATTTCAAATCCCTTGATTTCCGATTCCTCCTGCGCGGTCGCCTCGCCCCCGCCGATATCAACGGATGGTTTCGCGATTGGTGGCCCAATTTTTGGCAGTCCTTTCAATTCCCCTCCGCGCCTCCCAACGCCCGCGTTGAAGTCTCCGGTCGCTGGCAGGCCCCGCTGCTGACCCAGGTCTGAATTCAAGCCGAGGCACTCAATGGCGTCGCCAAGGACATTGCCCTCGATCGCATGCGCACTCGCCTTTTTGTGCGCCCGGGTTGGGCCGACATTCTGGAGTTCTACGCTGATCGACCTACGGGCGAAGTGCATGGTTCGTTCTCTCGATCGTGGAAACTTCCCTTCGGTCGTCGGTGGACTTCCTTCGAAGTTCATGCCGAAGGTGCCTCCGATCTCGATCCCGTCCCCAAACTCCTCGGCGACTTGGGTCAAATCATCATCGCCCCGTTTGAGTTCTCCATCCCCTCGGATTTGCGACTCGATGGTCGAATTGAACGGGAAGATTTCGGCGCCACGCCCTCCGCTAAATTTCTACTCTTTGGACACAGCAGTTCGGATTGGAAGTTTCAAAATTTCCCTCTCACCGGCACCAACTTCCGCGCCGACTACACCGACGAACGCTTGCTGATCGCCCCATTTAGTGCCGGTGTCGCCCGCGGCGCCTTGGGCGGACGCATCGAGCTCAGCGGACCGGCCGAAGCCAAACGAGTCGCCTTCGATCTCAATATCGAACACGCTCATCTCGGCGAAAGCATTCGCACCGTCGAACTCTGGACCGCCGACCGAGCAGGCGAAGAAGCTCGGCCCGAAAGCGAATTCCCGCAACAGATCGCCGACGGATCACTCAAGCTGTCTCTGTTCGCCGAAGGTCCAGCCAACAATCCCATGGGTTTCTGGGCAACGGCAGCGCCTCCATTGAAAATACCAATCTCGGGGAACTAAAACTGCTGGGTATTCTGTCGACCATGCTCGGTAGCTCATTGCTCAATTTCTCCAAGCTTCAGCTCGATAACGCCGTCGGTGATTTCGAACTGCGAAATGACATCATCGATTGCGCTGAGGTTAAGGTTAACGGACAAAAAGGAGCTCTCGACGCTCACGGTCAGTATTTCCTCGATTCCAACAATCTCTCTTTCCTTGCCAAAGTTCGCCCGTTCGAGGGCACCAGACGCCTGCTCGATACCGTTCTCCCCCCTTTCCAGCGCGCTTGAAGTCAAACTAAGCGGCCAATTGAACGATCCCGAATGGACCTTCGTCTTTGGTCCCACCAATATTCTGAGATCCCTGACCGGGGAAAACAATCGCCCGCCCTCATCTTCCCCCGATCCCTCCCCGCTGTCAAATACTCCCGTTCCGGACGAAATTTCGCCTTCAAAATCCGAGACCGAAACTGACCCAATTCCCAAACCACCGCTTTCTCCTAAGTAGTTTCCCGGGTAGCTGATAGTCGGAAACGCAGTTGCCCACACTCTCTCCCATCCCAAACATGGGGTCTTCTCCCTAATGGTTAGCCTGTCCAAACCGCCCAACGATGTTTGGCCAAAACGTGTTTGTATCGCTTTGTCGAGCTTGGTCGTGCTCGCCATGCTCGTGCCGCTCTTCGGCTGGATTTTTGAGCTACCCGACCTCATCGAGCTCCGCCAACACTCGGAACCGATCAAAGCCAATACCGTAGTTGCCACCCTTTTACTGGGGGTGGTGCTTCTCGCTCTCGAGCTCGATAATCGCCGCGTGGCTTGGTTGGCCGCCATTCCGGCTCTGGTTGGAGCCCTCTCCTTCGCACAGGACCTCACGGGCGAGGATCTCTACATCGACGAGCTGTCTTCACCTACTTCATCAGTGACGCCAGCTCCACGCCGGGAAGAATGACTCAACCGATTGCCATCAGCTTGATGCTATCGGGACTAATCTTGGCGACCTTGGTCGTTCCTCGTCTCAGCCAGCGCCACACGTTAGTGCTCGCTCTCTTCGCCTCCGCGGTCCTTTCGCTGGGCTCAGCGACCCTGCTCGGTTACGCTCTCGACCTCAACTCCGTCTACCTCTGGGGCTTCGATACCGCCACGTCCCCGTTCGCAGCCACCGCCATTTCCTTGGTGGGCATTGCCATCCTGGCTCGCGCTTGGCGAGAACACACTTTGGCCGAGGTCGGAGCACCATCCTGGCTCCCTCTGCCCGTGGTCGTCGGCTCCGCCACCCTGACCGTTATTTTTTACTTGGGTCTGCAGGAACAAGAAATCGTTCGCCTCCACGAAGCCACTCGCAGAAGTGCCTACAATCTGAGCAGGTCGTTGGAAACGGTGATGCGAACCCAGAGCGAAGAACTCTACCGCTTCGGACGTGAATGGTCCGACCCCGATAAAACCGCCGTCGTGCGCGGCGTCGAAGCCGAAAGTTTCCTCAAGGAAAACCCCGGCGGCCAAGTCATAGCCCTGGTCAGCCCCGACGCCAAACACGTCTCCTTGGAAACTTATCCATTCCTCGGGAATGAACACCTCACCGGTTTGGTTCATAGCAACGAGCCTGCCCGTGTCGCGGCCATCGTCCGAGCCTTGGCCCCGCCTCGCGGACCATCGATTTCCAGCACCATTGATGTTCACGCCTACGGATCGGGCTACGCCATCTACGTGCCGCTGGAGCAAAATAACCGGCTCTGGGGATTCCTCGCCACCGACTTCGCCTACAGCCGCGTGATCGAGCGTCTTATCGAGCGCGACGCTACGCTACGTACCGACTACCTCACACGCGTCAGTATCACCGGGACTCCCATCTTCGACAATAGCGGCTTCCTTGGTTCCATGGACGACGTGTTGGATCAACGCGGCGGGGTCGACGTCGTCGAAACCATCTTCGATCGCCGCATGCGTTTCACCATGGTGAGCACCGATGAGGCTTTCGTTCGTGATCGGCGCAACGTCCCCGAGAGGTCGCCCTCGCCGCCGGCTTCATCGTCACCTTGCTGCTCGGCCTGAGTGTCCACTTAGCCCGCACCGCTCTCACCTCACTGCGCACCGCCAAACTCTCCAGCAACCGCCTGGTCGCCGAAAACGAAGAACGGCGTCGAGTCGAAGCCATGTTGAAGGTGTCGGATGAACGTCTGCGCCTTGCCCTCGATTCCACCCAAATCGGTATCTTCGAATGGAGCCGGCCGTCCAATCAGCTCTACTACAGCCCCGGACTGTGGACCATGCTCGACTACGTCCCGGGCGAAATCGCCAACACCCCGGGCGCTTGGACCGCTCTCATCCATCAGGATGATCTCGCTGGTTACAAGAAAGCCGTCGAACTGCAACTCGCCGGCGAAAAAACCTTCATCGCTCCGGAATACCGTCTTCGCACCGGCAAAGGAGACTGGCGATGGATCTACGCTCGCTCCAAAACCGTCGCCCGTGCCCCCAGCGGTGCACCGCAGCGCATCATTGGTACCCTCCAGGACATCACCGACCGTAAGGCCGCCGAAGCCGCCCTGCGCGAATCCCAAGCAGCCACTCGTAAACTCTCCTTGGTCGCCGCTCGGACCGACAATTTGGTGATCATCACGTCGCCAGTCGGCACGGTCGAGTGGGTCAACGAAAGCTTCACCCGGGTCATGGAATACGATCTCGATGAGATCCACGGACTCACTCCAGATTCCTTCATAGGTGGACCCGATACCAAACCACGCTCCATACGGCGTATTCGCGCCGCCATGTTTAAAGGCGTCGGCGTCACCACCGATATCGTCAACTACTCCAAATCCGGCCGGAAATACCACCTCCACTGGGAGGTCCAACCTGTCCGCAACGAACACGGGCAAGTCGAGACATTCATCGCCATCCTCACCGATATCACGACCCGCATCGAAACCGAGACCGCCTTGCGCCGCGCCAAATTCGAAGCCGATAACGCATCCCGCGCAAGAGCGAGTTTCTCGCTTCCATGTCACACGAAATCCGCACGCCCATGAACGGCGTCATCGGGCATGACCAGTCTCTTGATGGATACGCGTCTCGACCCCCAAACAACGCGATTTCGTCAACACCATCCGGACTTCCGGAGAAGCTCTACTCACCATCATCAACGACATCCTGGACTTCTCCAATATCGAATCCGGCAAGATGGAGGTGGAGCACCTGCCGTTCGATCTGGGCACGACCATCGAGGAGGCGCTCGACCTCTTCGCCATGCAGGCCGCCAGCAAGAACCTCGACCTCGCCTACCATGTCGCCGAAGACGTCCCGCCTTGGATCATGGGTGACATCACCCGCCTCCGCCAAGTGCTCGTCAATTTGGTCAACAACGCAGTGAAATTCACCGCCAGTGGTAGCATCACCATTCAAGTGCGCCGTAAGACCATGCCGCTGGTCCCCACCCGGGATAGTCGGCTCATGCTCGAATTCACCGTCCGCGACACCGGAATCGGGATCCCTCAGGAGCGGATCAATCGCCTCTTCAAACCCTTCAGTCAGGGCGACTCATCAACCACCCGTCGCTTCGGCGGTACCGAACTGGATCTTGACATCTGTCACCGCCTTACCCCACTCATGGACTGGGGGGGGACACGTCGAAAGCACCCTCGGCGAAGGGTCCAGGTTTATCTTCACTGTACGCACGGAACCCGCCCATCCGATCAACGTCGACCCCCTGCCCCAAATCCCCCCCTCTCTCGTGCGAGGGCGCGTTCTCGGGATCGAGAACAACGACGTCGGCCAGCTTCGACTCGCCACATTCTTCAATGTCTTGGAAAATCGACTACACTGGTGCCCAGAGTTTTGATACTGCCTTGGCTGAAATCAAACAGGATCCCGCCCCCGCTTTGGTCCTACTGGATAACGACCTCCTCGGTGCTCCTGGTGGTGCCCAATTGCACACCATCATCGAACAGCAAAATATCCCCACCCTGCTGCTCCTCACTCCGGGGCTCCAAAACGACGCTTCCAACAAAACGTCGCTCCACTTCATCCCCATCAACAAGCCGCTCAAGAGCAGCACGCTCCTCCGCGGAGTGCATTCCCTCTTCCGTAATCCCGACCACCCGCACGAAGTACCCGCCCCGTCCACGCAACGCCGCATACTGGCTGAAGAGCTCCCGCTCGACGTGCTCTTGGTCGAGGATAATGCCGTCAATCAAAAGGTCGCCCTGCGCTTCCTCGACCGGCTCGGGTACCGCGCCGATGCGGTTGGCAATGGACTCGAGGCCGTCGATGCTGTCGCCGCTCGGCGCTTTGATCTGGTGCTCATGGATTTGCAAATGCCCGAGATGGACGGCTTTGAAGCTGCCCGCGAAATCCGACGCCGTTTCCCCGCCGAACATCAGCCCAAGATCATCGCTTTCACCGCCAATGTCCTGCAGGGCGACCGTGATATTTGCCTCGCCGCAGGGATGGATGACTACATCACCAAACCGGTGAAACTCCACGAATTGAGCGTAGTCATTCGTCGCCAATTCACCACCAAGACGGAGCCGTCCTCACTGCCGAATTAGCCGCCACGCCGCTCCCCTCCGGACTCGCAAGCTGCTCGGTTCATCCACCTCGGCAGGAATTCCCTCCCTATCCTTTTTTTGAAAGAAATCAGCCACGGTTAGTCAACGTATATCATTGATTGTTTTCCGTTAAGCAATCACTATAGTATCTCAACCCCTTACGCTTCCAGAATCTGGTTTTCTTCGCCTCCTCCCTTGTATCCCCAATTCATGCGACGTCACTCCAACACCCCGTCCCTTGGCCTCATAGCCGCCGAAGCCGGCGTTTCTCGCGCCGCCGTTTCCATGGCTCTCCGGAACCATCCCCGCATTCCCCAGCCCACCCGTGAGCGGATCCAATCCATCGCCAACAAGCTGGGCTGGAAGCCCAATCCCCTGCTCGCCGAAGCCATGAACGCGATCCGCGCAGGGCAACCCAGTGAGGGTCGCGTCACTCTCGGCGTGGATCAGCAGTGACTCCCGTCGTGACGGGTGGAGAGACAGTCCGTTCAACGTCCGCTGCCACGCGGGAGCAGTCGCACGCGCGGAGAATGCCGGTTACCGCTTGGACCACTTCTGGCTCGGTGACGCTAATGGCAACGCAACCCGCCTGAGCGAGATTTTCTATTAATCGGGGCATCACCGGTATCATCGTGGGGCCGCTCCATGACCTCGGTCGCATCAATCTACAATGGGAACGATTCGCCGCGGCCACCGTCGCCTACACCTTGCTTGAACCGCGTCTGCATCGCGCCAGCGATAACCACGTCGTCAGTTCCCGTGTTTCCGTTGCTCGCCTCCACGCCGCCGGCCGAAGGCGCATCGGACTCGCCATGGCCGCCCGTCTGGACCACCGCGTCGCCGACTTCTGGACCGCCGGATACCTGCTTGAAACTTTCGAAGAGGGCCTCGCCGATCCTGAAATGCTCCACCGCCCTGCCGCCGAATTCATTCGATGGGTCCGTAGAGCCAAACCTGACGCCATCGTCTGCACCGATAAACGAATTCCCGGCTGGCTCAAAACTGCTGGACTCAAAGTGCCCGAGGATATCGCTTACGCTTGCCTCGACTTATCCGACGACTCCGGCGACCTCGCGGGCATCTATCAGGATGCCAGTTCCATGGGAGCCGCCGCCATTGATCTGGTCGCCGGCCAACTCCTGCGCCACGAACGGGGCCTCCCGTAAACGCCCAAAACCTCGATCATCGATGGTCGATGGGGCCACCATGCCTCCCGAACGGGTCACCCCCGAATTGATCGAAAAATCCGAACGCCTCCTCTCTCAAACCGGCAGCACCCGTTCCGCCCGCCCGGTGACCTACGATTAAACCCAGAAAACGCAGTTCTCATCAGAATACGCATGTAACAAAGTTACGTAATCCAGTCGGGTAGTGGGTTTCAAACGTGCCCCCGCCGACTCTCCTGACGGGTGAACGAATCGATGCCTGCGACGGACCATAACCCGTTACAACTTCGCGCCCTTCGTTCCCTTGTATGTTCGAACCGATGTTAAGAACGAGCGAGGACGGAGCCGAATGCAGCCTCCGAGAATGGACCTTAGAGTTCGTCGCAGGAGGCTGCATTCGGCGCGAATGCACATGCGAGGTAAATGCCTTGAATGATGCTCGCCAGGGTGCGGTACAGACTGGCCGTCTGCACCGCACGGCAACCCAGAGGCCGATTTGTTACCCGAGGATTTACCTCGAACAGAAGCCCTGGGCCCGGGTTGCCGACCTGGTTGAACTCGAACCGCTGAGAGAGCCCTGAGCTCGTAGAACAAGATGGAGCAAACCACCCCTGAAAATCAAATCACCTATGTTGGTGTGGATATCGCCAAAGATCGTCTCGACTACACCGTCGATGATACTCGCTGTGCCCACGTCGAGAACACCCACCGAGGCCACCGAGCCTTGATCAAGCACCTCCAGAGCCTGCCCAATGCCCGAGTCGTATGCCGAAGCGACTGGCGGCTATGAGCGTGCCATTGTCGCCGCATTGCTCTTGGCCCAGATCCAAGTCTGCGTGGTCAATCCAGGGCGTGTGCGCGCCTTTTCCCGCGCCGCTGGCTTGCTCGCCAAGACCGACCCACTCGACGCTCAACTGTTGCGCCGCTTTGGGTTACAAATGAAGCCACGCCTGCACCGGGCCCTCGACGAAGCGGCCGCAACCTTGCGTGAGCTGCTCGACTATCGCCGGCAGATCAATGATCAACTCGTCGCCACAGGCAACCGGTGCGAGTTGGCCGGACGCATTTTGCGTGAACGCCTTGAGCCCCTGCGTACGTTTTTAGCCACCGAGCTCGAACAAACCGATGCGCTGATTAAAACGCACATCCACGAGGACGACAGTCTACGCACCAAAGCCGCTCGACTGCGCGAACTCCAAGGCGCAGGACCCGTGCTCGCGGCCACCCTGCTCGCCTACGTGCCTGAACTCGGAAAGATCGAATCGGGCCAACTCGCCGCTCTGATCGGTGTGGCCCTGTTCGCCCACGACAGCGGGCGGCGACATCGTTGCCGACATGTGCGCGGCGGGCGTCATTCCGTGCGCCAGGTCCTCTACATGGCGGCGGTCTCTGCCATCCGATGTAACCCTGTCATGCGCGCGTTCTATCGACGCCTCGTTGAGGCTGGGCAACTGAAGAAAATAGCCCTTATCGCGGTCATGCGCCAAATGCTACATGCCCTCAATCTATTGGCCGCTAATCCCAACTTTGTCCTTGTTCGCTAACACCGCTGCTTCTGTAACATCCCACTTCTGAATTTAGGTTAAACCAAGCTGCGCTGTTCGCCTGGATCAGCCTGCAAATCGAATTCCAACCAAGGAGATCCGTCCGCCCGACGGATCTCTTTGTGTTTCATCGAACGTCGCCCGCTCCACACTCGGTCACATTGGTCCGGCAACTTCACCACACTGGGCATCGAAATCGGCGCCCATTCACGTTCACTTTCCCATTTCCGCCCCTCACTCCAAGCCAACGTCATCGCCCCCATATCCAACAACGATACCGGCCCATCACTAATGCTTCCTGCCTCCTCATGCGGCGCTCCGCGCACCATCAACGGCACCCGTACGCTTTCTTCGTAGGGCCACCCTTTTCTAAAAAGTCCGTGCGCTCCATGCATATCTCCGTGTACCGAGGTAACCACTACCACCGTGGTCTTCCCCATCCCGCGCACCAATCGCCCTATCGCTCGATCCGTCGCCGCGATGTGTGTGTAATACCCGGCCAACTCCGCCGCGGCCCGAGGCCAAACTTCAACCGGTACGTTGTCCGGTCGCCGTAGATTCGCCGAGTTCACGCGTTCGATCTCCTCCGGCACCGCCGCTCCATACGGCGGATGCGGCGCCTCAATACTCACCACCGCAAACCAGGGCACCTGCTCACGCGTCTGCACCCAATCAATCGCCGTATCCGCCAACACATCACTTTGGTAACCTTTTACCCGCATCGGCTCTGGATATCGCGTGCCATGCAACCAGGGGTCGTGGAGTAAAAATCCACTTTCGAAACCTTCCCAATACTCGAACCCGCCCCGCGCTGCCTCCGCCACTACCATTCGGGCATGCGCCTCCCCCACCAACGGCGCCTGCGGATCACGTTTCGCCAAATGCCACTTTCCAAACCACGCGGTATCATACCCGCGCGTAGTCATGCGGTGCGCGATGGTTTCACTCCGCGTCGGCAATGGATCAAAATAATCGCAGACTCCATTCTCCGGGGAAGGCACGCCCGTCAACATCGCAGCCCGCGCAAACGGTCCAAAGGGATGCGGCGTCGTCGCCTGTCGATAGACGAGTCCTTCCGTCGCCAACTGATCCAAATTCGGAGTGCACGCCTGCTTATCTCCGCCGCCGCCCCACGCCGATGCCCGCCACTGCGTGGTCACGACCCACAAAATATTCGGCACCTCCTCCATTCGGCTCAATTTTACTTAACCTTACTCTACCGATTTCGACGAAGCCCTAGCCTTGGATTCGCCGCGCGCTGCCGCACGGCATTCAAAATACCCGCCACATACTGCTCCGTCACATCACCAGTGAGAATCGTCGCCGCCGGCGTGAATGTGTCGATCATCGCGCACAACTCAGAATTTACCATCACCCCAAGTAACTCACCGGTCTTCGACAGAACCAAATCGCCGCGACTCGCCGTAAACTCCCCCACCAGTCGGCGCACCAATCGAGTATCCATGCGTACGTAACCCGGCAAATCCGATTCCAGCTTAAACGGAACTTCCCCATAGCCTTCGCCGCCATGATTGATCAACACCGCCTCGGGAAAGCGAAAAGGATCCGTCGTGATGCGATATACTTTCACCCCGAGAGCTTTCGCCTGCGACTCCTCAACCGGAATCGCCACAATCCGAGGATCACGCCCCAACAATAGCAGTTTGGTGGCCGCCGCTTTCACCCCGTTGTGATCAAGCATGACGTGCAACTGTCGCCACTCCGACGAAGGCTCCGACAGATTAAACACCGTATCCTCCAGATGCATCACCGCATAGGTCTTCTCTCCATCCGAAACCAACAGCGTGCGCGCCGAAATATTTCTCGTCAGATCCGCGCCGAACACACTGGCCCGCTTGGAAGTAAAGGTCGCCGGCACCCGGTTGATCAAAAACTCACTGTAGAGCGTATTCGCATTGATGGGACGATTTTCGCGCATCTCCTGCGTGATCGCCGCCGACTCCTCCGCCAGTTGTCCAACCCCTTCAGCCAATTGCACGGTCGTCTCCTGCACCTTGATTCGCTCTTGCCGCTCCACTTCCGCCTGCTGCCGGAAGGTATCCGCCGTCTCGCGCAGAAGCGACTTCTCCTGCTCGGCCACTCGCACCGCTACATTCAAATTCTGGATCTTCTCCTGCGCCACGGCCTGCTCGCTTTCCAGCTGCTTCAGCGCTTCCGCCTGCTCCGCCGCCAGCGTCTCACGCTGCTCCAAATCGCGCTGCAATTGCTCAACCCGCGCCCGCGACGCCGCCGCATCTCCCGCCACCGCCCTCACCTGCTGCTGCAACTGCGCCGCCGTCTGCGTCGTCTGCTCCAACGTCGAAGCCAGGTCCTGCTTCTCCCGGTCCAAGGCCTGTAACCTGGACTGCAATTCACTCACCGAAGTATCCCACGCCGCCAACTCCTCTGCTCGCTGTTCCAGTTCAGCCGAAGTTGCCTCCAGCCGTGCCGCCATTGCGGATTGCTCCGCCTGCTGGTCCTCAAACGAAAGTTTCATCAACTCCACTATATCATCCGCCGCCGTCGTCGCGCCGTCCACCGGCGCCACCGCCGCGGCCTCCGGGCGCTCCGGCTCCGCCGGCTCCCATCGCGTTAGCGCGAGTAACGTCAGCAACAAAAAGTCGCACAGAATAAGCAACAGCGTCCGGTTCATGCGGGGTGCAATATTACGCAGTGGATGTCGCTTCAGGCTTGGCTTCGACCGCCGCCGCCCGGACCAGTGCTTCTTGGCCTTCCAGAATCAATTTACACTTGTATGGCCGCACGTGGCGGATCTTCACCAACGCCACACAAGTAATTCCAAAGAGGTTCGATGAGTAGGCCGCCAATAGGTTCGGCTCGATCAACCCCAATACCTGGAAAACAAGTGCCGTGGCGGTGCCTCCGATACCGACATAAAGACCGCCGTCGAAGAGGTTCTCTTCGTTCTCCATCAACTTCAACTTCACCAATGCCGGCACGTCGCGCCGGTTCACTTCACCAATTTTGAGCAGACAGATCAGATACATCGCCACCTGCAGGGCGGCGAAAAAACCAATCGTAAGTAGAGTTGAGAAATCCATGGCTGAGGTAGGTTTCGTAAGTTCGGCTGAAGTGGTGTCTGAGATGTCGGCCAGGACGGGCATGGCTGACGAAAATCGAAACTCCGAAGGCGCCGCCGCCTTCAGTAAAAAGGGCTCTGTGGCGGCCACGATGAGGGCCGCACTCAAGATCGCGAGCACACCACTGGAAAGATGAGGGAGTGCCCCGGCCGTGGTCCGGGCTGCAAACACACGGTCCAATCCCCGAAACACCAAAAACGCCCCCAATAGCATTCCAAAATACTTCGCGGCCAACAACAGCTTCGGGTGCAAAAGCCCAAACGCCGCCATCGCCCCGATAGTGGGTCCGGTCTCATGGCTCACCGGCACTTGTCGTGCCAACAACTGCCGCACCGCCCCCTGTCCCGCTCCCAACGCAAAGCGCAAATCGTCCAACCCCTGCCGCCCATAACGAATCAAATACCCCGCGACCTCGTCCGCCGAATCCGCCGCCAACGCCGCCGCATAAAGAATCGCCAGATCATCGGCCGCCAATCGGCTCAAATGCGCGAACTCCCGCAACGTTTGCGCACTGTCCGTCAATCTCGAAAATTCCGTCAATTGGATCCAGTCCAACCGTTTTCCCAATGACAACAGATCCAGCAAGAAGGGTTCGATCCCGACCAAATCGTCCGCCACCACCGCCGCCTCGGCCATTCGACGCACTTCCCGCTGCAAAGAATCCGATAAATGCTCTCCTTGGTAGAGCAGGGCCGTCATCAATATCGTGGCGTCCAACGCCTGCCCGCCCGGCCTGGTCGCCGGAACAAATTGTTGCGTCCGATCGATCTGGCGTAACTCCACCAAGGTTCGCACCCCTGCCGAGCGACTGTTGCTCAGAAACCCTGCCAACGCTGCCCTCGCTTCCCGAGTCACAAAAACCGCCAACACCGGTGTTGAGGCCGTCCTCCCCTGCGTCTCTGTCCGATTAAACAACGGCTCTAAAAACGGGTCCCACCCTCCCCACGGCACCAGGGCCGGTTGTCGAGCCACTTCCTCCTCCCATGCCAAAGCCAGATCTGGCGCCCCTTCGTCCGCCACCGCCTGCGCGGCCTTCAAAATCAACGCCGCCGGGCCCAACTTCTCCCGCCCCAATAGATCTCGCCCCAAATCAGACACCGTCGGCGTACCTAAACCCGCCTCCCGGAGCAAAGCGGTCGGCAACGCCAGTAGATTGACGGGCAACATCCACGCCGCTCCCGCCAACGCCAGTCCCCCCAGCGCCAGTCCCAGCGCGGGTAAGAGAGTTGTTCGGGAGGGAGAACGTTCGCTCATGAGATGTGGATTATCGAATTGCGGGCCGCCGGACGCAAACTCACCTTTGCCGTCACACAGACCCATGGTTCTCAGGATAGTTCACTACAACGACAACGTGCTCCGCACCAAAGGTGCTCGCGTTAACCATTTCGACGACAAACTCGCCTTGCTCGCGCGTGCCATGATTGAAACCATGCACGCCGCCTCCGGTATCGGCCTCGCCGCCCAACAAATCGGCCGCGCCATGCAATTCTGCGTGATCGACCTCTCTGGCGCTCACCTCGATTCCCGGAGGGAACTTGATGGCGTCACCCCTCCTCTCGACCTCATCATGCCGATGTCCATCGCCAACCCCAAGATCGAGATCATGGAGGGCGATGACACCATCTATGAAGAGGGTTGCCTGTCGTTCCCCGGCATTAACGGCGACGTCGTTCGTCCCGACATCATTCGGGTTGAGTTCCAAGATGCCGCCGGCACCCCTCACGTGCTGCTGTGCGACGGCCTTTTTTCCCGTTGCATTCAACATGAAGCCGACCACCTCAACGGCGTCCTCTTCATCGATCGCATGACCAAAAAAATCCGTCAGGCCATCGACCCAGAGATAAAAGATCTCGCCAAACAAACCCGCGAAGACTCCGCCCAATCCTAGCTGTTTCCCGTTTCCGCTCCCTACCCCTAAACTGATTTCAACCTTTCCCTTAATATGAGCTCCTCCGACGGCATGAACTAAGCCCCGCAGGGCAAACCCGCCCCGGTCGTGAAACCGGGCGAGTTTGTCTTCGCCACCGCCCACCTCGACCACGGCCACATTTACGGCCAGACCAACAGACTACTGGAGGCCGGTGCAGAACTCAAATGGGTCTACAACCTCGACCCCGCCAAGGTCGCCGCTTACCTCGAAAAACACCCTCAAGCTCAGGTCGCCCGCTCCCTGGACGAGATTCTCGACGACCCCGCCGTGCAGCTGGTCAGCGCGGCCGCCATTCTCCACACGCGCGGCCCACTCGGTTGCAAAGTCATGCAGGCCGGCAAGGACTACTTCACCGACAAAACGCCCTTCACCACCTTCGAACACCTCGCCTCAAGCCAGGCAGGTTGTCGCCGCAACCGGCCGCAAATACGCCGTCTATTTCAGCGAACGCCTCCATGTTGAAAGCGCCATGTACGCGACCGACCTCATCGCCGGTGGAGCCATCGGTCGCGTCCTCCAGGTCCTGGGCCTCGGCCCCCATCGCCTCAATAAACCCTCCCGCCCGGACTGGTTCTTCGAACACGAAAATACGGCGGCATCCTCTGCGATATCGGCAGCCATCAATTCGAACAATTTCTCACCTTCTCCGGCGCCACCGATGCCGAGGTCATGCATGCCGCCGTGGCCAATCACAACAATCCCGACACCCCTGAATTGAAAGACTGCGGCGAGGCCAACCTCCTCGGTAATAACGGCGCCACCAATTACGTGCGTCTGGATTGGTTCACCCCCGACGGCCTGCGCACCTGGGGCGACGGTCGTATGATAATCATGGGCACCGAGGGTTACATTGAGCTCCGAAAATACGTCGATGTCGGCCGCGACGGCGGCGGCGATCATGTATTTCTGGTCGACCAAAAGGGAGAGCACCACATCTCCGTCGCCGGCAAGGTCGGCTTCCGTTTCTTCGGCGAACTCATCCTCGACTGCCTCAATCGCACCAAAAAATCCATGACCCAAACCCACATTTTCAAGACCGCCGAACTCGCCTTCACCGCCCAAGCCAAAGCCCGCCACCTCACCGCCTAGCCCGTCCCATCAGCGGTCTGCAAGGAGGAGCTAGCACTTCCCGTCAAACAACGTCGCTCCATGCGGTATTCGATGTGCTAGCAATTCCGCCATGGAATTGCCCCAACACCTCGAATTGCTACACGACGGTCCTGCCATCGACGACGCCTTGTCTCGTCTCGCGGTGACCATGGACCAATGGACAGAAGGTGCCGAAGCCCGCACAGGCAAGATGCTCCTCGCACTGTGCGTCCTCAGGGGCGGCGTGTTCTTCTTTTCTGAGCTCTTACTCCACATGAAACGGTCCGTCGAACCAGCCTTCTGCCGGGCTTGCGCCTACGCCAAAACCAAGAACGGCGCGCCTCTCGATAAGATGTTCGTCGACTGGCAGGGACTGGATCCCGTCGGCCGCGAGGTCATGCTGGTCGATCACATCTGTGACAGCGGTCGCACGCTCCTCCATGTTGATGCTTGGCTGCGCATGCAGGGCGTCCGCCGCGTTCGCTCCGTCACCCTCATGCATCGCCTGCGCGATGACGCCGTCACCCAGTCCGAAATCACCGGCTACACTTACCCCGGCGACGAATGGTTGGTCGGCTATGGCATGCGCGACGCCACAGCCCAAAGTATGAATACCCGCTGGATCGCTCGCATGAAACCCCAGCCGACTCCATCCGCTTAAAGCAGAATCGGACTACCGATTTCCCGTCGAAGAAATCGCAATCAACTACGTAAAATACACTTACGCCAGCGCCAGATAATCTTCCGGCGCTGGTTGCATCCTGACTTAGAGCAAATCCGCCGCCAACTCGGCCAACGTCGATCTTTCGCCCTTCGACAGTTTAACATGCGCGGAAATCGCATGCCCTTTCATCTGATGGTGGCAATAGACCAACCCATTGCTGCGCGCATCGACGTAGGGATTATCGATCTGAGTCGGGTCACCGATCAACACGATCTTCGATCCCTCCGAAATACGGGTAATCACGGTCTTCACTTCATGCGGTGTGAGATGTTGCGCTTCATCCAAGATAAAGAATCGCCGGGCAATGGATCGACCTCGAATGAAACACAGCGCCTCAATTTCCACGACGCCGCTATTTATCAAACGATCATAAGATTTAACCGGCGCCGATGCGCCTTGCGGCACTTCATGCGAGGGAGCTTCCGGTAGTTTACGCACCTTTTTCTTCGCCACTTTTTTGGCCGCAAACTGCGAATCTTTCGGCGGTTTCGAGGGCATCAAAACCTCCAAGGCATCATAATACGGCTGCAACCAAGGCTTCATCTTTTCCTCCAGCGAGCCCGGCAAAAATCCGATGTCCTTGCCCAACGCAATCACCGGCCGCGAAATCGAAACGCCATCGTAACGTCCGTGTTCATCCATGATCTGAGCAATCGCACACGCCGTGGAGATCAACGTCTGGCCCGTGCCCGCCTTGCCGAAACAAGTAACGAGGGAAATCGAATCGTCGAGCAGCGCATCCATGAAAACTGTTGCTCCAAATTGCGGGCCCGTATGGGCATCCCTCCCGGCGCCTTCACATACTCCGGAATCCGTAACCGTCGCACGTCCCCCTTGCTAATATGCCGCGCCGGCACCGTTTTGTCCTCATCGGACCGCAACAGCACGTATTCGTTTATCTCCAACGCAGGCTGCCCGTCCATCGTTTCTCCCACGTGGAGATGGCCTTCCGAGCAAAACCGTTGGAGCTCATAGATCGTCACCGGCACTTCCCGGTAACCCATCTCGTCGTCCACCTCCGGCACTTTGTCGTTGAGATAATCCTCCGACTCGAGCCCCACGGCCCGCGCCTTGAACTGCACGTTGACATCCTTCGTCACCAGAATCGTCGGTGGGTCGTTCTGCTCCTGCACAAATAACGCACAAGCGATGATTCGGTTATCCTTCTTCTTGGGATCATGCAGCACCGCCTGAAACCGCTGCATCGCCGGCGAAGAAAAATCGCTCGTCTCAAAATATCGCTTGATGATCACTGACAACGTACCGCCATTCGATAATCGCACGCCTTCCAACAAGGAATGGGAGTCCGGCAATAACTCCTGCAGGATACGATGAACCCGGCGGGCATTTCGTCCGCGCTCCGTGGATTGCTCGGATTTTATCGCATCGAGTTCTTCGAGAACCTTCACCGGAATGGCGAGGTTGTTGTTCTCGAACTTGAAGATCGATTGCGGGTCGTGCAGGAGGACGTTGGTGTCCAAAACAAACGTCTTGGTTATGACCTTCGTCTTCTCCTTGCGTGAATTTGATCGGGCCCGTGCCCCACTCGAATTAGCCATTGAGTGGGGGTAACCTGTGAACAACTCCTACGATGTTGTAAATCCGCTATTCGCTTTTGGTCTCGAGAATATCCGCCCATGCGCCAGTTATTATTCTCATAACCAGCCACTTCCCATTCCCAAAAAAGATTGGGCGGATCGCCTACCCCTAAACGATCCGCCCGTGGTTTTCTTTTTTGAACCATTTACCGCGACTATCGAAGCAGTAACTGGATGAAACCCTAACCCCTATTGCGGCACTTCCTCCCGTAGGCTTGAGGCAATTTTACCGCTTTTTACCTCTCCCCTTAACCCAAAGTTGAGGTGGTCTGGGCCCGGATTTTGGCTTAAAACTCCGCCGCCGACGGTTTTTTCCTCTTCGGCCGTGGCCCCACCCACAGCCGGAGCCAATGCTCCGCCAAATTCTTCATACTGATCCGGCGTAATCCTTGCTGCTCCGCCATATCTCGAAACGGGGACGCCACCGCCGCACGCTCCTCCACGTAATACCACAACTCCTCCGCCAATCGCGTCGCCACGACGTGGTCATCTCGTTCCTCCGCCGCCAGCGCGCGTACCTTCTCGAACCAAAAACGGTGCTCCTCCGGATTTTGCTCCACGTAATCGCTCACCAGTTGCTCGCAGCGGTTCAAACTCATTGGATCGCACGTTGTCTCGGCTCTCTCCTTCTTTTCAAACGCAATCCCCTCGCAGGTGCTGTTATTGCAATTTCCCCCGCGACCTTCACTATTCTAACCTACCATGTGGCAAAAATTTAAGGACCAACTTCCCGCAGTCATCGTTACCCTGCTTTTCATTGGTGGCCTCGCTTATTGGCTCCACACCCAAATCGTCAGCCAGATGTCCGAGCGGCAACAGATCGAGCTGACCGCGCTGCGCGATCAAACCAACGCCGAACTCCGCGCCACCACCGAGGAAACCCGCCACCAAATCGACGCCATCAACACCCTACTCAAAGACGCCATCTCCCAGCGCTCCTCCGACATGTTCATGAACGACGAGGAACTCGCCGCCGTGAACTCCACCCGCATCGACGAACTGGCCGGCGCCATCGCCGTAAAGATGCAACCGTTAACTCCCCCCCCATCCGCCGAAACCGCCGAGCTGCAGGAAACCGCTCAAATCGATCGCGTCTCTTCCAAACTCACCGAACGGATCCAACCCCTGCTCGCCAAGCTCTCCGATGACCAAACCGCCAATCGTCAAATCCTCGAGTCCATCTCCAACGAGATCTCTGACCAACTTTCCGTGGTGCTCACCACCGAACTGGCCAAAAACCAGACCTTGAACAATAATCTTTCCGAGTCCCAGGCCATCGCCCGCGACTCCTTGGGACTGTCGCAGGAACTGGCCGCCCTTTACCTCTCGTCATTCGAAAACAAGGGCACCCGCATCCTCACCTTGCCGGCCAATGTCATCAAAGACGCTTCCAAGATGAGCATCGTCAACAGCACCGAGCGCAAACAGAAGGAAGAGGAACTCCTCGCCAAACTTGCCGCGTTCCAAGTCCGCCTCGACGAGTTGCAGGCCAAGTCCCCCCCCCGGCGAGTAACCCACTCCGCCCAATCGCAGTCCTTCTCCGCCGCCAACTTCAAAGTTGGCGGTTTTTGCTTTGCGCTTCCGCCGAACCCGCGTCCCTTGCGCCATGCTTATTCGTTCCTTGTTTTCCTTGGCCCTCACCTGCATCGCACTGGCGGGATTCACCGGCTGTGGTAGCCGTGAGACCAACGTCGCTTCCGGTGATGCCACGCAAACACTCCACTTCGGCAACCTCTCCGAGCCCACCGATCTGGATCCCCATGTGATTACCAGCCTGCAGGACTTCAATATCGTCCTCTCGCTCTTCGAAGGCCTGACTCAATACGATCCTCAGGACAGTCACGCCACCCCCGGGGTCGCCACCCACTGGGAACCATCCGCCGACCTCAAGACCTGGACATTCCACCTGCGCCCCGATGCCAAATGGTCCAATGGCGACCCGGTCACCGCCGAAGATTTCGCCTACGCCTACCAGCGCATGCTGTCCCCCAAATTCGCATCCGAATACGCCTACATGCTGTTCTGTCTCGATGGCGCCGAAGCTTACCTCTCCGATGAATCAACGGATTTCGCCACCGTGGGAGTTAAGGTGGTCGACGACCACACCCTGCAACTTCAACTCGCCTACCCGGTCCCCTGCCTGCCCGACCTCATTGCCCACGCGTCTTGGGATCCAGTTCATAAAGCCACCATCGAAACCTACGGCGCCATGGACCAACGCGGTAGTCGCTGGACCCGCCCGGGGAATCTCGTCGGCAACGGTCCCTTCGTCCTTTCCGCGTGGAAACCCCAACCAAGTCATCACCGTCACCAAATCCAAAACCTTACTGGGACGCCGCTCAAGTACGCCTCAACGCCATCAATTTCTACCCCAGCGAAAGCACTTCCAGCGAAGAAGCCGCCTTCCGCTCCGGCCCATTGCACCTCACCACCGGCATCCCCATCGATAAGATTGCCGTCTACAAGAACGACCCCGCACTGAGCCCCTTCCTGCATCAAGACCCTCAGCTCGCCACCTACTTCTATTTTTTCAACGTCACTCCCCCCCCCTCTCGACGACGTCCGCGTCCGCCGCGCCCTCTCACTCGCCATCGATCGCGAACCAATCGTCTCTAAAGTTACCCTCGGGGGTCAATTACCCGCCCGCAACCTCACCCCGCCCAACACCGGCGGATACACCGCGGGAGACTTGCTCACCGGCGACCTCGCCGAAGCCAAACGCCTGCTGGCCGAAGCCGGGTTCCCCAACGGTGAAGGATTCCCCAAACTCGAGATCCTCTTCAATACCAACGACGGCCACCGCCGCATCGCCGAAGCCATTCAGCAAATGTGGCGGAGTAACCTCGGTATCGATATCGGACTCTACAACCAGGAGGCCAAAGTCCAATCCGACACCATGCGTCAAGGAGACTTCCAAATCAGTCGCTACGCGTGGATCGGAGACTACGTCGACGGCCTCCACCTTCCTCGAACTCATGCTCTCCGACAGCGGCAACAACAACACCCGCTGGGCCAACGCCGACTATGACCGCCTCGTCAACGAAGCCCGCTACGAAATCGATCCCGCCAAACGCTTTGCCCTCTACCGCCAAGCCGAAAGCATCCTCATGGCCGATTCCCCCATCGCCCCGATTTACTTCTACGTGAACTCTCAACTGCAATCCCCCCTCCGTCAAAGGCTGGTATGGCAACTTGATCGACATTCACCCCTCCAAACACGTCTACCTCGAACCCTGATCGCCAGCGAGCGCAGCTCATACGTCCGTGTACTTTTTAGAATACCTGCCCCTATTTCCTCGGTCTCCATGCAACCTTTACTCGGTTCGGGTGTAGTATTCACCATGACGACTTTGATTCCTGCGCAATCCTACCGCGAGTGCGCTCGCCGCTGGCTTCGCACTCACACTCCCTTTTCCTGGCTCGACGATTTTGATCACGATTACCGGAATTGGGCCCCGGAGCCCCCGATCTATGAACGCCTGATTCGCTGATCGTTCGAGTCCGTCTTTCCTTTTCACCGCCTTCCTCCTGACCGGGGAAGGCGGTTTTTTGTTTGCGCCTCGTTCCGTCCTGATTGACTGACCCAGTGCCGTCCTCGCTTCCTCCGTCTATCGAACTCTCCCCGGCTGCCGCCCGTCGCTTCACCCTCCTCGCCACCGGCCTGATCCACCCCCATCCCGATCTCGCAGTCGCTCTGGAGCATCACGGCTGCTTCCAGATTGATCCCATCAATATCTGCGGGCGTATGCATGAACACATCGCCCGGCCTCGCGTCTCCACCTACGCCGAAGGCGATCTGCACCGCCACCTCTACGGCGTCTCCGACGACACTCCGCTCACCGCCTCCACGACTCCGGCCGAGTCCCGGTCTGCCTTCGAACACTTCCACCCCGGCCGCACCGTGCTCGCCGCGCCCGCACTTCCGGTCAGTGGATTGGTAAACTCACCGCTCCCGAACGTCGTCTCGCCGACCATATCCTCGCCGAGATCGAATCCCGCGGCGCTCTTGGATCCGAGCACATTGCCGACACCACGCGGTCCTCGAATGGCTGGAATACCTCCCGCACGGTCAAAGTCGTTATGGACAAATTCTTCGCCCAAGGCCGCCTGCTCATCGCCCGCCGCCTCAACGGTAGGCGCATCTACGATCTCCCCGCTAGAATCCTCCCTTCCACCTCCCTCAACGCCCCCAAACCCACGCCCCGCGCCATCGCACGTTGGCCCGCCCAGCTCAAACTCCGCCAACACCGACTCGTCACCCTCAACCGCGACCAACTCCCTCTCGTCGCCAACATCGTACAACCCCTGACCATCGGCCTCGGCCCCACGCTCTACTGCCTCCGCCACGACCGCTCTCTCCTCGAGGCCGCCATCGCCCCCACCTTCGAGTCCCCAACCGAACCTCGCCTGCTCGCCCCCCCTCGACCCGATCATCCTGGATCGAAAAATCACCCAACGCCTCTGGGACTTCGACTACACTTGGGAAGGCTACCCCCCTCCCGCCAAACGCCACCGCGGCTACTACGCCCTTCCTCTTCTCGCCAACGACCGCCTCATCGGCCACGTCGACCTCAAGGCCGACCGCCCCGCCGGCCGTCTCCGTGTAGTTTCTCGCTCCTGCCCCCGCAGCCACAAATCCGCCCCCGCCGTCACCGCTCTCGCCCGTTTCCTAAACCTAAAATAACCCGGCCCTCTGAGCCGGTCCCTCCAACCCGTGCAACTCCCGATCTTTGTCACGTAATACGTGACAAAGACCTCTCCGCGCCTCCCCGCGTTTGTCATGTATTACGTGACAAACTGCCCGCTCAGCTTCCGCCTCTCTCGGGGAAATTCATTAATCACCGTCACTTTTTTAACCGAGGGATACGCTTTCCTCGTTCCACTCTTTCCCTCCCCTTCTTTCCGCCTTCACTCTCGACCTGTGCCCGAACTGCTTTACACCCTCCGCACTACTTTTGGCTACGACCACTTTCGTCCTCTCCAGCGGGAGATCATGGAAGCCCATATCGCGAGCAAAGACGTGTTTGCACTCCTCCCCACCGGAGGCGGAAAATCCATGTGCTTTCAGCTTCCGGCGCTCATTCGCCCCAATCGTGGGCTCACGGTGGTGGTGTCTCCTTTGATCGCTTTGATGAAGGATCAAGTCGACCAACTCACCGCCGCCGGCGTGCCCGCCACCTTTCTCAACTCCTCTCTTTCCTCCGACGAAGCCCGCTCGCGTATGGCCGGTCTCCACCGCGGCGAATTTCGACTGCTCTACGTCGCCCCCGAGCGCCTCATGCTTGATAACTGGCAACAAAATCTCACTGGATGGGACATCGCCGCACTCGCCATCGACGAGGCCCACTGCGTCTCCGAGTGGGGCCACGACTTCCGCCCCGAATTCCGCCAACTGGCCGAGCTGCGCGACCTGCTGCCCGAGGTCCCCTTCATGGCGCTCACCGCGACGGCCACCGAACGTGTTCGCGACGACATCATCACCCATCTGCGCTTGCGTGAACCTCAAGTCTTCGTCGCCTCTTTCAATCGCCCTAACCTGACCTACAAGGTCCTCCCCAAGGACGGCCCCACCCGTCAGATCATCGACTTCATCAAACCGCGCCCCGACGAGAGCGGAATCGTCTACTGCGCAACTCGTGCCGCCACCGAACGCACTGCCGAAGCCCTTGTCGGTCGCGGCTATATCGCCCGCCCCTACCATGCCGGCCTGCCCGCCGAAGCACGCGCCGCCAACCAGGAAGCCTTCCTTCGCGACGATGTCCGCATCATGTGTGCGACTATCGCCTTCGGCATGGGTATCAACAAACCCAACGTGCGCTGGGTCATTCACTACGACTTGCCTAAAAACATCGAGGGCTACTATCAGGAAACCGGTCGTGCCGGCCGCGACGGTCTGCCCGGCGATTGCCTCCTCCTCTTCAGCGCGGGCGACGGCGCTAAACAAACCCACTTCATCGACGAGATGACCGACGATCACGAGCGCAACGTCGCCCGTTCTCAACTCCGTCAAATCATACACTACGCCGAGTCCGCCGGTTGCCGCCGTTCCGAACTGCTTGGCTACTTCGGCGAAGCCTTTCCCGGCGACAACTGCGGCGCCTGTGACAACTGCCTGGCCCCCCGCCAAACCTACGACGGCACCATCCCCGCCCAAAAATTCCTCTCCAACGTCTACCGCGTGCGTCGTGCCTCTCAATTCGGCTGCGGCGCCAACCACCTCATCGAAGTCCTCACCGGCGCCGATACCGAGAAGATCCGCCGCTGGGGCCACGACCAACTCACCACCTACGGCATTGGCAACGAACTCTCCCGCCCGCAATGGGCCGCCGTTTTCCGCGAACTCCTCCGCCTTGGCTACGTGATGCAAAGCGAGGGTCAATACCCCACCGTCGAGCTCACCCAGGCCGGAATCGACATCCTGCGCGCTCGTACGCCCATCACCCTCACCAAACCGCTCGTCGTCCCGAAAGCCGCCAAGGTGCGTCGTCGCCGCGAAGGCGAAATCTCCTGCGACGAAATCCTATTCGACCAACTCCGCAAACTGCGGAAATCCATCGCCGACGATCGTGGCGTGCCCGCCTACGTGATCGTCGGGGATGCCACCTTGCGGCAGCTCGCACGCGAGTATCCGGAAAGTCCCGACGCCATGCATGACATCTTCGGCATGGGCGAAAAAAAGCGCGCCGAATTCGGTCACTCCTTCGCCGACGCCATCGCCGTCTACCTCCGCAATAACGCGCGCATGTCCTTCAACGACTAATCATTCGAGCGAGTTCCCGACTAAATGGGTCGCGAAATTTCACTCGATAAAGAACTCAAACAGAAACGATCTGCACGTTCCCCGCGGTAACGAACTCGTTCGTGTGTGCTCTTCAACCGGAGCACTAACAACGCTCAACGAATTCTCTCCGCATTCTCTCTGCTATGGCATCCCCGCCTTCATTCACGGTCGGGCCCATTCCGGCAACACGTTGATCTCAACCCCCAGCACCCACGGCCCCAACACCCACACCACCGCCCAATTATCGGCACCAATAACACGTTGAACCACATACCTGCCCGTGCCATCTGAGGAAGCGTGATCTGGCCGCTGCCAAAGACGATGGCATTGGGCGGAGTTCCCACCGGCATCATGTAGGAACAATTGGCCGCCAATGCCGTCGGCGCGAGAAGCACCAGAGGATTTTGGCCGAGACTCACCGCCACCGCAGCCACTACCGGCAAAAACGTCGCCGCCGTCGCCGTGTTACTGGTCAACTCGGTCAACATCAACAATCCGAAGCACAACACCGCCACCACCAACGGCAACCCCTCCATGCGCACGGCTTGATCGCCCAACCACACCGACAACCCACTGTACTGAATACGCGACGCCAGACTCAGCCCTCCTCCGAACAAGAGCAGCACGTCCCACGGCACCGACTTCGCCGCATCCCAACTCATTATCATCCGGCCCTTCTCTCCCGGTGCCGGAATCAGGAACAAAACCACCGCACCGGCTATCGCGATGCCGGTGTCACTCAACCCCGGTATTATGTTTACCAATACAGGCCGAAACACCCACCCCAACGCCGTCAATCCAAAGACCGCCGCCACAATCGCTTCGGCCCCTGATAAGCGTCCCATCCGCGCCCGCTCGGCCACGATCAAATCCGCCACGCCTGGCAGCGACTCCCGCCCCAACCGAAATACCACCCGGGTCAACACTACGTAAACTAACGGTAACGCCAGCAACATCACTGGCACGCCCAATGCCATCCATTGCCCGAATCCGATGTCCACGCCGTAGGTTCGGCTCATAAAGCCTGCCACCGCGCATTCGGCGGCGTCCCGATGAGCGTCGCCATCCCTCCCGTCGTGGCGCCATAGGCCACAGCCAACATCAACGCCACCGCGAATGCCTTCATCGCCGGTTCCCCGCGTCGATCCTCCGGCACCAAGGCCGTGACCGAGATCGCGATCGGCAACATCATCAGCGCCGTCGCTGTATTGCTCACCCACATACTCAACGCTGCCGAGGCCAACAAGAACCCTCCCACAATCCGCCCCGGCCACAGGCCCAGCACCCCGATCAAACCAAACGCCACTCGCCGATGCAGACCCCACCGTTCCATTGCCAACGCCATCAAAAACCTCCCAAAAACAGATAGACAATCGGATGAGAGTAGGAAGCCACCGCTTCCGTCATCGAAGCCAGGCCCTAAACCGGCAGCAGCACCAAGGGCAACAACGCCGTAACCGGGATCGGCACGGTCTCCGAAATCTACCAGGTGGCCATCAGTCCGGCCACTCCCGCTGTCGCCCAGGCCGCCTCCGTCATTCCCGCCGGTGCCGGTAACACCCACGTCAATACCAGCAGCGCAGGTCCTAGCACGGCACCAGTCTTTTGACGCAATCCGAAAACACTGGGCGCTTCCAACGCCGCTGGCACAGGGGAACGGGACATAACTCCCGATGCAACCATGCCCCTTCCTCAGCGCAAGATCATCAGCCGCTTAGTTCATTCACCTCGTTGAACCCTCCGCGTCAGTCCGCGAACTCACCCGTCTTCGGCTCAACGTCGTCTATTTTCAGCAGACGCCGCACGTCCTGCTCCAACTTTTCACCCCGGGAATTCATTGTCACAATCATCCCATCTCGATCCACCAAGAGCATCGTCGGAATGCTCGTCACGGCGAATCGGCGCGCCAACGTGTGCCCGTGTCGAGCACTGCGTTTGCCTGCGAACTGCTGGGGCCAGGGCATCTCTTCTCGCATCACAAATTCCTTCAAGCGCCCAAGGTCTCCGGGATTATCCATCGAAATCCCCACGATCTCAAAACTCTGATCATGGTAAGCCGCGTAGACCTTCTTCAAATTGGGTAACTCCGCTATACACGGCCCGCACCACATGGCCCAGAAACCAACCAATACCACCTTCCCTCGCATTTTAGCCAAATCCACCACCCGACCATCAATCGCAGTGTAGGTGAGCTCCAGTGGAGCCTCCAGCTCCTGCGCAAACCGCAACTTGTCCGCCACCATTGCGCGCACCGCTTCATGTTTGCTGGCCTCCAAGGTTCGCCACCACGCCACCCCCGCCGCCAAATTCGTCGACTCCAAATGATACGTCATCACGCGCACGATCTCTGCGGCCGTACGGTCGTCGATCGGCTTGGCCAGAAACGCATCAACCTTGGCCTGCAACTCCGCGATCTTCGTGTCATCCGCATTTCCTTGCTCCCCCCACGCGCGACTCAGCTCCGCCTTGAGCGCCATCTTTTCCTGCATCAGCTCCACCCCATCAACTCCGGGCGTTGCGTCCTGCAGCGCAGCGATAAATTGCTCCGCGTTCGTATTGGTCGGATCAAGTTCCAACGACCGGCGATAATTGGCCAACGCCGCCTCCCGATCACCGGCCTTCACCCACGCTTCGCCCAGCGAATCGTAAACATTTCCCGACTCCGGAAACTGCTCCACATTCCATTGCAATACCGCCAACGCCGCCTCCGTGTTGTCGGCGAACAAATAGTGGTAACCCAACCCGTTCATTTGCCCTTCGCTCACAAACGCATCGGCAAATCCCCCGGCCTTCTGCTCCGCATAGAGTTCGCGCCCCGCGTCCACTCCCGCCGCATCAATGCGATCTTTCAAAATATCCGCCAGCGCCGGCGTTTTTAGTCCGACCAACTCGACCTCAAAATGTAACCGAGAATTCGCCGGTATCGTATCCGATTCTTTATCGCCGTATGCCAGCTCCGGGGGGATCACGAGGGTCGCGTGATCTCCCACTTGCAACAACCGGAAGCCTTCATCCCAACCTTTGATCACCTGACGCTTGCCCACTGTAAAGGCGAACGGCTGTCCCCCATCTCGTGACGTGTCAAACACCGTGCCGTCGTCCAGCGTGCCCGTGTAATGGGCCATCACGACCTGCCCTTCCTCCGGTCGGGGTCCATCTCCTTTTTGCGTAATCGTAATCTCTAAACCCGACGCAGTGGTCACTGTCTGTGCCATCGTCGACCCTGCAAGTCCGCCCATCACTGCCCATATCACCCATCGCATCAATTTCATCCCCCTTAAGTTGAGAACCAGCAGTTCGACCGCAAGCCTCCGAAGCGACCCCCACCCGACTCTCATTCAACTGACCTGCCAAACGGAACCAAACTTCACATCTCAACTCATCGAGGTATCTCGATCCACGCCTTCCACCAGTCGGCGCCAGGCGCGCACCACGCCGCCGTGGGTGATTACCACCACGGTTCGTCCCACCGCACTGGTTTGCACATCCTGACGCACTGCCGCCACCCGTTTCTCCAAATCCGTGCCCGACGCACCTCCGGACGGACGCAAATTCCACGGATCCGCCGACCAGCGGTCACTCTCCGGTCCGTGAAACGACTCCCATCGCTTTCCCTCCCAGTCTCCAAAATTCCGTTCCCACAAGCGCTCATCCAATTTCACTGGACGATCCAAGGTCAGCGCCAACCGTTGACACCGCACGGCCGGACTGCTCCAAACCACATCAATCGCCTCTGGCAGCTTCGCTCGCAGCGCCTGCGCATCCCGCGCAAAACTGCCCGCCAACGGCACTTCGGTCCGCCCGTAGCAAAGCCCGATCGGTAGCGCAACCCGGGTGTGCCTCACTAGCCATATACTCATCGCGCTACTCCCACCAATATTAGCCATCCCGTCAACTCTGCCCCTTGCTGAACCGCCCCCAGGCAATCTCCGGTGTATCCACCGATTCGCGACATGAACCACCGGGCCATCAACACCGTCATCACCACCACGCCTCCCGCCACCGACCAACGCGCGTCGCCGGGTAGCCCCCCCAACGCACACCCGCCGGCCAACATCACCCACCCCAGCCGTCCGCCCCTCAAACGGGTCGCCAACGGCTTCGCCTTACCTTCCTCCGCCACGTAACGCATGCAAACCATGAGCATGGCCGATGCCGTCCGGCTCAGGATGTGCAAACAAATCAGGGCTTCCACCACCCACCTCGACGGCGCGGACGCGACTGCGTGCCACTTCAATCTCAACATCAACACGAGTCCCACCGCGCCAAACGCGCCGATGCGGGAATCCTTCATAATCTCCAACGTGCGCGCCTTCGTATATCCGCCCCCAAAGCCATCGCACACGTCCGCCCACCCGTCCTCGTGAAATGCCTCCGTAAGCACGACCGACGCGGCCAAACTCAACCCGCTGGCGAGCAGGGGCGGCAACCCCGCCACCTCCGCGGCCAACCACCAGACCACCGCCGCAAACGCCCCCACCAACGCCCCCACCCATGGAAACCACGCCGCTGCTCTCTGCAGGTCCTCCGGATCCCATGGTCGGTGCGAAGGCCAGGGCAGTCTTGTGAAAAACATGACCGCCGCCCTCACTGCCGCCAGTTCTCGCCACATCCAGCTCAAGCAAGCGGTTCCTCTCGGTTATCCACTCCCGCGGATTCAAACGTCGCCATCTCCTCGATAAAATTCACCGCCGCCTGCAACAACGGCCAGGCGAGCACCGCGCCGGAGCCTTCACCCAACCGTAACCCCAGATGGAGCAAGGGACTTCCGCCCAACGCGGCGACCAATCGTGCGTGCGCCTGCTCTTCAGATTCATGCGCAAAGACCACGTAATCCAACACCCGCGAATTCAACCGCGATGCGACCAACAGCGCCGCCGTCACGATGAATCCGTCGTTCACAATGACCATGCGTCGAGCCGCCGCCTCCAACATCGCCCCGACCATGACCACCATCTCGCAGCCCCCAAATGCGGCCAGGACCGCCAAGGGTTCCGTCGCCTCTGCGTGGCGTTGGCGCACCGCCGTTAATATCTCGATCTTCCGCGCCAGCCCGGCGTCGTTATGCCGCGCCCCACGCACTCCGCCACCGGTAATTCCAACAATGCACTCATGATGAGCGCTGCGGTCGACGTATTGCCAATCCCCATTTCTCCCAGCAGCAACGCATTCACGCCCTTCGCGGCGAGCTCGTCCACCAATCCGGCTCCGATGTCCAATCCCGCCTCCACTTCCTCCGGCGTCAGCGCAGCCTCCCGCAACGCGTTGCGTGTACCCGCTCTTAGCTTGTTCACCACCAGATCAGGATGCGACGGCAGCTCCGACGCCACGCCGGCGTCTATCACTTTCAACGGCAGCCCCATTTGCCGGACCAACACATTGATCGCGGCTCCTCCGTGCAGGAAATTCAATACCATCTGCGCAGTCACCGCCTGCGGGAATGGGCTCACGCCCTCCTCCGCCAGACCATGATCCCCCGCCACGACCAGCACCGCCCCCTGCAAGGTCGGCGCCGCCGTGCCCTGCATCAATCCGAGCTTCAGCGCCAACTCCTCCAATCGTCCCAACGATCCCGGAGGCTTCGTCTTGCCATCGATCCGAGTCCGCAACGCGTCCTCCCCTTCTCGACTCAATTCCGAGATGCTCCCGTAGGGTGCTGATACGTGTTTTTCGATGATCATTCGTGGTAAAATGTAAGGCTGGCTCTGGCTGGCTCGATTTCAGTTTCAGTCCGCACCCGGCGACCATGAGCCACGCTTCGTTCGCCGCCGCTGTACGTTGTCCCATCCATCCGGCCAAATCGCGAAAACGACGGACCTCAGGGGACTCCGGAACCGGCGACCATCCAATCTCATTTCCCACGATGACGGTCGGCCAGGGGGCCGCCTTCAACATCGCCAACAACGCGTCCCACTCCGCGAGAATCACTGCGTCTGCCTGCGTGAAACGATCTCCCAACCACAAGGTCGCACAGTCCAGCACCACGCCGGACGGCACCGGTGACATCGCGGCCAGTGTCGTCGCCACGTCCGCCGGCGCCTCCAACGTGCGCCACCCCACTGGTCGCTCCTCCCGATGTCACTCCAATCGCGAGGTCATTTCCTCATCGTCACCGGAATCTCGATACGTGGCCACAAACACCACGTGCTCGCCCCACTGCCCCGCTAGTTCGACCGCCCGCGAACTCTTGCCGCTGCGCACCGGTCCCGTGAGATAAATCAATTCGCCCATGGTCGATTCAAAGCTCCAGATAGCGGCGTACCGACGTCAGGTTGACGTGCTCCCCCCAAGTGATCGGCCATCGCATCGTCAACCGCACGGCGGCGTTCCAACCAGGGCACGGGGTGCGCCTGATAACGTTCCCAACCGGCCGCAGCTGCCACCCGACGTCGAAACTCCGGCGCTTCAACCAGCCATTGAGGTAGGATCCCCATACGTTGCCGACGCGGCAGCCTTCCTCCTCTGTCCCATCGTCATGCCGGATGGTCTGCATGGGGTCTCCGCCGCTCCGCTCCGTGCGGCCCATGTGAATTTCATAGGCGGTCCACTCCCGACCATCACATTCTACCTGCGCCGGTCGCACGATCTTGTCCGCCACGAAATGGGTCCGGACGGGCAGCAGGCCCACGCCATCCCACACGCCCGCTTCTCCGGCGACTCCTTCGGCGTCCGCCACCTGTCGTCCCAACATCTGATAGCCACCACAAACTCCAATGATTAATACGCCCCGCCCTCACCACTTCGGCCAATCCTGACTCATGCAACCAACGCAAATCCGCCACGGTGTTCTTGGATCCCGGCACCACGATCACACTGGCCTGCGCCAACACCGCCGCATCGTCCGTCCACCGCACCCGCACCCCCGCATCGTCCCACCATGGTTGGCAATCGGTTAGGTTGGCGGCGTGGGGCAGCCGCACCCAGGCCATCAAATTGCCCGTGCCCCGATCAGCATCCTCCTCCCGTAATCCGTCTTCTTCCTCCGGTTGCAAGTCGCGTCGATAGGGTAACGTACCGAGCACGTCAAAACCCGGGGCATGCGGCGCCAACCAATCCTGAGGATCGGGAAACAACGACAAGTCCCTTCGAAACCGATTCACAATCGCACCCAGACCGCGCGCCCGATCCGCCTCCGGCAAGAGCGCCCAAGTGCCCGCCAACTGCGCGTAAATTCCGCCTCGATCAATGTCGCCCACCAGTATCCAGCGTCCGTCCAAATGTCGCACTGGGCGCAGGTTCACCAGATCCCGGTCCATCAAATTGAGCTCCACCGGACTACCCGCCCCCTCCATCACCAACACATCGCAGCGCGATCGCCAGCCATCCAACACGTCGCGCCATTCGCCCACAAGCGATCAAAATTCCGATAGTAGTCGCGTCCGTCTTGTTGCGTAACCACGCGTCCCTTGAGCACCAGCTGCGCCCCTTTCTCCGTCGTGGGTTTAAGCGAAATGGGATTCATCTCAACGCACGGCTCAACACCACACGCCTCCGCCTGCGCCCGCGCCATCTCCAGTCCATTCGACAACGCCCAGGCATTGTTGGACATGTTCTGCGCCTTGAAGGGGGCCACCTTCACGCCTTCCCGCCGAAGCCAAGCCCCCATCGCCGTGGTCACCCAAGATTTCCCCGCCCCCCGACGAGGTTCCCAATATACCCAGCGCTTTCATCGGCGCGTACCCACGGACCGATACCGATGCCCACGTCTGGAAACGCGTGTGGCCAGTCTGTTCAGGTATCGGGGGCTCTCCGTGTTCGTCTGTGTTTCAGCGTGTTCGGTAGGCAGAACCGCGCGCTAGCATTCGATCCCGCGCTGGGCTTTCACCCCAGTCGCAAACGGATGCTTCACCTCGCCCATGTCCGTCACGAGATCCGCCACCTCCACCAATGCCTCGGGAGCGTCACGCCCGGTAATAATCACGTGCTGCATCTCCGGTTTGCCCTTCAACCCTTCTGCGATCTTGGTCCATGGGAGATAGTCGTAACGCAGCACGATGTTTAGCTCATCAAGCAACACCAGATCAACATCCGGATCGCGCATGGCCGCCTCCGCCAGTGCCCATCCTTTTTCACACAAAGCAATGTCGCCCGCCCGGTCCTGCGTGTCCCAGGTGAAGCCGCCTCCCACCGCGTGCCAAACCATATTTGGACTGCGGAGCAATTTCTCCACGGCATCCGGTAAGTGCTTGATAAACTGAATGACGACCGCCTTGCCTCCGTGGGCCAGCGTGCGCAGCAACACGCCAAAACCGGCCGTGGTCTTGCCTTTGCCATTGCCTGTATTGACGATGATCAAGCCGCGTTTCTCCTTCGCTGCCATCATCTTGGCGCGCATTTCCGCCTGCATGGTCTGCATCGTGGCGGAGTGTTCGGATTCGCTTAGGGGGAGGTTGGGTTCGGTACTCATGGTGAAGGAAGTTCTAAAATCATGCCGGGCGCTATGCGCATCTTGACGCCAAATACATCGCGCAAACGGGCCTCGGTCAAAACCTCGTCGGGCGTGCCCACCCCCGCCAACCTCCCGCGATCGAGCATGAGCACTTGATCCAAACAATGCGCGATACGCAGATCATGCAGTGACATCAGCATGGTCGCCCCGTTTCGCGTCAATTCTCTCGCCAGCATCAACACCTCCAGTCCATGCCGCACGTCGAGCGCCGCCAGGGGTTCGTCCCAGAAATGCAAGCGCGGTTGGGTCGCCAAAGCCCGGGCCAACATCACTCGCTGGCATTCGCCTCCCGATAGTCGGTTGACCGGACGGTCGGCCAGCGTCGTCAGGTCCAACCGCGCCAACGCCTCTTCCACTCCGGTCCCGTCATCTCCGTGCGCAAACCGCCCCTGTCCCACCACCGCACGCACCGTAAATCCAAACGCAAACTGCACTTCCTGCGGCACCCACGCCGCCAATCGACCGCGCTCCATGATCGCCAAATCCATCAACCGACGACCACCCCATTTCACGGTGCCTCCGCCATCGAGCAGTCCTGCCGCAATCGAGAGCATGGTCGACTTGCCGCTTCCATTGGGACCGATCAACCCAACCAACTTACCAGCCTCCACCGCCACACTCAGTTTCTCCAAGCGGCCGGGCACCGCCACATCGTTCAATTCCAGCGCATTCATACTTGCCTCCTTAACATCCAGAGGAAGAACGGGCCGCCGACGACCGAGGTGACGATACCCAGTCGCAACCCTCCAGCCGAACGACCGATCAGGTCGCAGATGAGCACAAAGGCGGCCCCACCGATCAACGAGAGAGGGACCAACCGTTTGTGCTCCGGGCCAAACATGAGTCGAAACATGTGCGGCACGACCAGTCCCACAAAACCCACCGTGCCCGCCACCGCTGTGGCGAGGGCGGTCATGATCGTCGCCAAACCCAGCATGCGCCGTCGCACGGTCTTCACATCAACCCCCAGGCTCTGCGCATCCGCCGCCCCCAGACTCAGCAAATCCAACGACCGCCCCAACGGCCACAGCAACGCCGCACAAATCAGCACCGGCATCGCCATCCAGACATGATCCCAGGTGCGATCTTCCAACCCGCCCAATAACCAAAAAATAATCTGCGCATTGCGTTCATAGCTAAGAGTGAAGTTCGACAACACGTAACTCGTCACCGCCCCGAGCAATGCGTTCAGCGCCACCCCCGCTAGTAACAGTCGCTCCGTACTCGCTCCTCGTTGGGCCAACCCGATCACCGCCACCGTCGCGACCAAAGCCCCGATAATCGCCGTCACGGGCAACACGTAAAACGACACCGCCGCCCAACCCATACCGATCGCCACCACAGCTCCGGCCGAGCCTCCGGCACTCACGCCCAACAATCCCGGACTCGCCAGACTATTGCGAAAATAGGCCTGCATGATCACTCCACTCGCCGCCAGCGCCGCGCCGATCTCCATCGCCACCAGGGTGCGCGGGAGTCGGATCTTCCATAAAATAATGGCCGCCATTTCATCAGTCTTGGTCAGTCCGGCCCAAAGGCGCGCCGACGAAAGCGCCATGTCGCCCACCGCCAAAGACGCCACGAGCACCATCGCCAGCAACAATCCTGTAAGAGGCAACGCCAGACGCTGGAGTCCGCCCTCCTTCACTCTTCGCCTTTCGTCATCGCAAATGCTTCGGGATGCAACGCTCGCGCCAATGCCTCGTAACCGTCGATTCGATAATGCGAAACACTGTTCAACATATAGGGCTCAATCAGTGCCACTCGTCGCTCCTGGACTACCGCAAGATAAGGATACGGCGGGAGTTTGGCGTAAGGTTGCAACGCCTCATCCACACTCGGTCCTGCGAGCACCACAAAATCGATCGGCCAGGTCAGCATGCGTTCAACCGGCGGCGCTTGATGCCCTACCAGCCCCCCCAACGTTGTGGCGAGATTGATGGCTCCCGAATGATCACACATATCCTGGAACGTGGTCTGATCCCCCCCGATCACGCCATACGTCGACGGCGCGATGACATTCACCAGCGTCACTCCTTCCAATTGCTTTTCCAGCCGATGCACCCGCACCTGACTCTCGCCGATCAAGGCCTCCGCCTTGGCCTCGGCATGAGGACCGATCGCCTTCGCCACGAGTCGCAGGGTACGATACGCCGCAGCCAAGGAACCGTAGTCACTCAGCCGCATCACGCGCACGCCGGCGCGTTCAATTTGATCGAGCAACTCCGTCCGGCTGTAGTCGGCTCCCAGTACTAGCGTAGGTTCGTACTTGAGGATCGTCTCCGCATCGCCCAGCTCGATCTGCGCGTACGCTGCGGCTTCTTTCGCCACCGCCGAATAGGCGACGTGCCGCGATAAATGACTCAGCGCCGCAATCTGCTCAGGTTCGGCAATCGCCAAAACGATCTCATCCGTCCCCACCGTCTGTGAAACAATGCGCACCGACTCCGTCGCGTACAGGGCACTCCCGCCGCCCAGCAAAACACCGATCAACCCAACCAAACCAAGAGACCATAACTGGCCCCGTATTCCGTGGTTCAGTGCGTTCATCGGTGGTTCACTATTTCGAGGGCAGCGCCGGATAACCCTGCACTTCTGCATACTCTTCGTCGAAGGCGTTCTCCAGCCGCACATGGGCCCGGAAACCATGGCCGAAGTCGTAGTGACTGAAAAACCGAATCACCGTGTTAGTCAGGCAGCGCGGTCGGTGCGGCGGCACTGCCATCGCATCTACCAGCCGCCCACGTCGCCCCACGCCCAAGGTCCACGCCTCGCTCGCTTGCCACACCACTTGCGCACTGCCCCGATGCTCCGGACGTCGAATCAATGGAGCGTCCGTGACATCGTCCTTGGCGTCCAAATACGTGTAGCTGAACTGCAGGGTCACTCGGTCATTGGGGTCAGAGCCAACGCCGTCTCCAAACCCCGGCTCGTAGCTTTTCCCGTGTTGATGATGCCCGGGATACTGAAGTCGTAGGTAAACAGGTTGCGAAATCGGTTCTCAAAGTAAGTCACCCCGAGTACGAGGCGGTCACCCACCAACGTTTGATCGAATCCCAGGTCCCAACCTTTCGATTCCTCCGGCAGCAGGGTCGGGTTCGGGTTGTAGAACGGACCACCCGTCACATAGACCGGACGTGGGGCGGCGAACCCGGTGCCGTAATTGGCCCGCAACTTCGTGCCCGTCGTCGCCCAGTGTCGGGATACTCCCGTCTTCCACGTCGTCGCGTCACCCCAGCGCGCGAAATCATCGTAACGTAAGCCCGCCTGCAAGGTCGTGTCTGCGACCAGATGCGTGTGGGCCATCACATAAGCGCCGCGAGAATCATTGTCGAAACCGTCGACACCACTCGGGGTCACCGAAGTGATGGTTTCCGTCTCCACCGCCACGCCTCCCACCACCGAAATCGCCGCCGTGGGATCCCAGTTGGTTTGCCAGTCGCTCACGTTACGGGTATCCTGGCTGAAGTAAGGGGAGTCCCTGGGACTCCCCAACGGCGGCGGCACCGGCGTGTAGGTGTATTCCCTCTGCACCCATTCGTAGGTCAGCCGGGAACTCAACGTATCATCGAATTGCCATTGGCCATACACCGTCGACAAGTTGTCGGTCGTATCCACTTCACCAATATACGGCGATCCCACGCTGCCCGGAGCATCTGCGGACGACTCCTGTCCTCTCAGCGTCCAACCCAGCGTCAACGCTTCATTCAATTTCGTCTCCAATCGGGTCGAAGAGGCGACGCTCTGTGCGTCGTTGCGCTCACGATCATTGGCCGTGGAAGTCGCCGCGATCGAAGCACTGTAGCCCAGTTTCCCGGTGCCACCATGCAGCTCGACCGCACCATCGTAGGAATCAAACGAACCAGCGGAAACGCGCACCCGGCCGACCGAATCTCGCCCCCCTCGCGTGGTATCCATAACGATGACTCCCTCGAGCGCGGCACTGCCGTAGAGAGTGCTCTGCGGACCGGCCAAAACTTCGATTCGATCCAACCCCAGTGTGCCAGCCGCGCCCAAAAACTGAGCGTAGGAGGCGTCAGGCGTATTCATGCGCACGCCGTCGACGAGAAAGACAGTGTGGTCAGCCGCTCCGCCACGCATGAAGACGGCGGTGGGGCCGCCCCCACCAGTTGGCACTACACTGAGACCCGGAACTTGCGCGAGCGCAGAAGCCAAATCATCGATCTGCGCCGATCGCAGGGACTCTGGCTTGATCAAGGTTACCGCACTGGTAACTACCAGCGGATCAGTAGGTGCGCGGTTCGCCGACACGATCAAAGCGTCGAGCGTGTCGACGTCCTTGGAATCGGACTCGGACTGCGCCCACGCCGTAGCAACGGTGCCGACCAGCAGCATTGCAGCCGTCGCCGCACGAGAAAGAGCAGACAACCAACGGTTAGCCGGGGTCAACAAACAGATGAATTTCATGAAGGGAACGGAGGATTCGGTGGGAGCAGAATCAGTCCATCCCCGGAAATCCGGAGGCGGGTGCTGCTCTCACGCTTCATTATTTGCGATGAAGATTTCGTGTAGACCGCGCGCAAAATAATTCGCGGCCCACGCGTGAGATACTTTGAGGCAAATGTTCGGACTTCTTACTTCCCTCGCTCGCTTTACTCGAAGTGGTCCAGTTTCAAAAACTTCGGGTTCAAGACTCCCATTGGAATGCCTTCTCCCGTCGTAAATCGATCCTTCTTCTTCTCGCCAAACGGGCGTAGCCTCTCCTCCGCCTTCACCATGCCGTCATTATTGACGAGACGATTGGCTGTTCTCCGATTCCACAAAAACAGAAACGAATGGAAGGTTGGACTGGTAAGTTACCGCAGCGCAACTGTGGCCGATTCTCACGGCCTTCCTTGCTGATCAAAGGGTGATTTATAAAGAACGACTTCGACTCTCCACGCCTTGAGCCTCTCGGCGCAACTCTCATCGCTGCGCAATCATTGCCGCAACCTGAGCACGTTTTGAATCAATGCGGCCTCACCCAATCACAAAGATTTATCATATCAACATATAATGATGTTAAGATATGTTTTCTTGCGTCGATGAACTTACCCTCCTCAATACCATAACACGATGTCCGTCCCTACCGCCGAATCACCTTCTTTTGCCGCCTTGCGCGCCCTCTTCGCCGAGCGCATCGCCATATTGGACGGCGCCATGGGTTCTATCGTCCAAGGCTACGAACTCGAAGAACCCGATTTTCGTGGTCAACGCTTCCTCGACCACCCCCAGGACCTCAAGGGCAACAACGACCTGCTCAGCCTCACGCGTCCCGATATAGTAGAGGAAATCCACACCCGCTACTTCGCGGCCGGAGCCGATATCGTGGAGACCAACACCTTCAGCGGCACCACCATCGCCCAGGCCGACTACAATCTCGAAGCCATCGTGCCTGAGCTCAACACCGCCGCGGTCGCTTGCGCCCGTCGTGCCGCCGACGCCGCCGAGTCCGCTTCCCCCGGCCGCCGTTGTTTTGTCGCCGGTGCCATCGGTCCCCTCAACCGGACTCTTTCCATGTCCCCCGACGTCAATCGCCCTGACTACCGCGCCGTGACTTGGGCCCAAGTCGTCACCGCCTACACCGAACAAGTCCGCGCCCTCATCGAGGCTGGCGTCGACGCTCTCCTGGTCGAAACCATCTTCGACACTCTCAATTGCAAGGCAGCCCTCTTCGCCATCAACACCGTATTCGGCGAAATCGGCGTCAAATTGCCTGTCATGATCAGCGTGACCATCACCGACGCCTCGGGTCGCACCCTGTCCGGTCAAACCATCGCGGCGTTCTACAACTCCATCCGCCACGCTCATCCGTTCAGTGTCGGTATCAATTGTGCCCTCGGTGCCAAGGACATGCGCCCCTACCTCGAAGAGCTCGCCTCCCTCGCTGAGTGTTATGTCACCTGCTACCCCAACGCGGGTCTGCCCAACGCCTTCGGTGGCTACGACGAAACGCCTGCCCACATGGCCGACGATCTGGCCGGTTTTGCGCGCTCTGGGTTCGTGAACCTGGTCGGCGGCTGCTGTGGTTCGACTCCTGATCACATCGCCGCCATTTCACAAGCTGCCCAAGGCCTCCTCCCCCGAACGGTCTCCCCTCGCGCCACCTCACTCCTCCTCTCCGGTCTGGAACCGCTCACTGTCGAGTAAACCAGTCCGAACCTGCGCCCCCGCTCCCTTTTCGTGTCCTCCGTAGGCCCATAATTTCCTTCGTTTCGTGTCCACTTCAGCTTCCAGTTTCCTCGTCGTTGGTGAACGCACCAACATCACCGGCTCCCCCCGTTTCGCCCGTCTGCTCAAAGCCAGCGATTGGGATGGCTGCCTCGCCATCGCCGCTCAACAAGTCGAGAATGGCGCCAATGTCATCGACATCAACGTCGACGAAGCACTGATCGACGGCGAAGCAACCATGGTCAAGTTCCTCAACTTGATCGCCGCCGAACCCGACATCGCCCGCGTGCCCATCATGCTCGATTCCTCCAAGTGGAGCGTGCTCGAAGCCGGCCTCCAATGCCTCCAGGGCAAGGGCATCGTCAACTCCATCTCCCTCAAGGATGGCGAGCAGACCTTCCGCCACCGCGCCCGCCTGCTCATGCGCTACGGCGGCGGCGCCGTCGTCATGGCCTTCGACGAGCAGGGTCAAGCCGCCACTCGCGACGAAAAAGTACGCATCTGCACCCGTGCTTACAATCTTCTTGTCGGCATCGGCTTCCCGCCTGAAGATATCATCTTCGATCCCAATATCCTCACCGTCGCCACCGGCATCGACGAACATAACAACTACGCCGTCGATTTCTTTGAAGCCACGAAGATCATCAAAGATACCCTCCCTCACGCCAAAGTCTCCGGGGGCGTCTCGAACGTCTCTTTCTCCTTCCGCGGCAACAATCCCGTGCGCGAAGCGATGCACACCGCTTTCCTCTACCATGCCATTCGCCAGGGGATGGACATGGCCATCATCAATGCCGGTATGCTGGGAGTCTACGACGAGATCGAACCCAAGCTGCGCGACCTCGTCGACGACGTGCTCCTCAATCGCTCTTCGGACGCCACCGAGGCCCTCATAACTCACGCCGAAGAAATCAAAGCCGCCGCCGCCGCCGCCAAGGCGGGCGGAATCGTCGCTGCCAAACCAGCCGACGCGGCGTGGCGCGAGCTCCCGGTCGAACAACGCATGAGCCACGCCCTCGTCAAAGGCCTCGATACCTTTATCGAAGCCGACACCGAGGAATGTCGCGCCGATCCTCGTTTTCCCCGTCCTCTCGACATTATCGAAGGTCCGCTCATGGATGGCATGCGCGTCGTCGGCGACCTCTTCGGTGCGGGCAAGATGTTTCTCCCTCAGGTGGTCAAATCCGCCCGCGTCATGAAAAAAGCGGTCGCCTACCTCACGCCGTTCATGGAAGAGGAAAAAGCTCGTGCTCAAGCCGCGGGCGAAGCCACCAAGGCTCAGGGCAAGTTCCTCATCGCCACCGTCAAAGGCGATGTGCACGACATCGGTAAGAACATCGTGGGCGTGGTCCTCGCCTGTAACAACTACGAGGTCATCGACATGGGCGTCATGGTCCCCTGCGACAAGATCCTCGCCAACGCCAAGGAGATCGGCGCCGATGTGATCGGTCTCTCCGGCTTGATTACCCCTTCTCTCGACGAGATGGTCCACGTTGCCAAGGAAATGTCCCGCCACGGCTTCACCGTGCCTCTCCTCATCGGTGGCGCCACCACTTCTCCGGCCCACTCCGCCGTCAAAATCGCCCCGGCCTACTCTCCGGGCGTGGTCCACGTCCTCGACGCTTCTCGCGTGGTCAACGTCGTCAGTGCTCTGCTGAGCGACGAACAAAAGCCCTCTTTCATGGCGGAGAACACCGCCAAGCAGACCAAGCAACGCGAAACTTTCGAAGCCCGCCGCAACAAGAAACCTCTGCTGCCTCTCTCGCTCGCTCGCTCGCTCGCTCGCCAATACAACTGGGCCAGCGTCGACATCCCCCAACCCGCCTTCCTCGGCACCCGCGTATTTGACTCAACCGCTTCCGCCGATGCAACCGCAGGCGATGTTTGCGATTTGGCCCTTTCCGCAATCATCGATTACATCGACTGGGGTCCGTTTTTCAGCGCCTGGGAACTCCACGGTCGCTACCCCGATATCCTGACCGACACAGTGGTTGGCACGGAAGCCACCAAACTCTTCGCCGATGCCAACGCCATGCTCCGGCGCATCGTCGATGAAAAACGATTCTCGCCTCGTGCCATCATTGGGTTCTTCCCGGCCAACAGTGTCGCCGACTCCGTCGAAATTTACGCCGACGAACACCGTAGCACGATCCTGGATACCTTTCATTTTCTCCGCCAACAGCAGGAAAAACCCGCCCACCAGTTCAACCACTGTCTGGCCGACTTCATCGCCCCAAAATCCTGTGGCCGTCTCGACTACTATGGCGGCTTCGCCGTCACCGCCGGCTCTGGCGTCGAAACCTTCTCCCACTCCTTCAAGGAGGCCGGCGACGACTACAACGCCATCATGGTCCAAGCCCTCGGCGACCGCATCGCCGAGGCCATGGCCGAACTCTTCCATAAAAAAGCACGCGACTACGCCGGCTTCGGGCAAACGGAGGATCTCACCATGCAGGAGATCATCCGCGAAAAATACCGCAGCGTGCGCCCTGCTCCCGGTTACCCGGCGTGCCCCGATCATACTCAGAAGCCGCAACTCTGGAAATTGATGGACGTCGAAGCCGCCACCGGTATTACGCTCACCGAGTCCAACGCCATGTATCCAGCCTCCAGCGTGAGCGGATTCTACTTTAACCACCCGGAGTCAAAATACTTCGCCGTGGGCAAACTGAGTCGCGACCAAGTCACCGACTTTGCCCGGCGTTCCGGCCAGGACCTCGCCGAGGCCGAACGCTGGCTCGGCCCTTACCTGGACTACGACGCCTAACGGTCGACAGGATCGGGGGGGGCCGCTTCCCCGCCTCGCATATAACCTTGCTTTGCGGCGAATTTCGTAGCGGTCTTTTGCTCAGAAACTGATCTGTCGCTACCCCCCTGTTCCGTATCGTCCGGACCACTACGTTGGTCATGGCAATGAGTTGGACCAGTGTCACCGCCAAGGCACAGGTGGCTTTCGATTTTACGCTCAATGGCAGCGTGCCCCAAAACGTCATAGATGGCTTCACCGCCGCAGGCCAACTGTGGTCCTCCGTGCTCACCAATAACGTCACTGTAGAAATCGCGATCGGGTTTCAATCATTGAGAGGCAGCACGCTGGGCAACGCCAGTTCTTCGCTGTATTTCACGTCGTATTCCTCCTATCGCTCCCAACTGGTGAGCAGCAGCACCTCGAGCTACGATACCATCGCCCTCGCCAACCTGCCCGATTCCTCCAGCTACAACGTCTCCTACAACCACCTCACGCTCGGAGAAACGCCCGCCTCCGCCACTCTCACGGCCACATCCACCAATCCGACTCATCGTCACCCAAACTCAACTCCGAGCGCTGGGCAGCAGCGATACCTACGACAATCCGGACGCGTCCATCACATTCAGCTCAGACTTCAGTTTCGACTTTGATCGGAGCGACGGCATCACGGCCAGTCAGTATGATTTTGTCGGCGTCGCGGCCCACGAAATCGGCCATGCTCTCGGTTTCACCAGTGTCGTCGATACCATTGATGCCAATTCGGCCAATCCGCTGGATGCTGCCAATGTCGCGCCTACCGGCCTGGACTTGTTTCGTTTCAGCGCGGAGGGCCAACGCGACATCTCCGCTGGGATAGACGCCTTCCTGTCCATCGACAACGGATTGACGAGTATCGGCGGCCTCTCGACCGGGGTGGTGACTGGCAATGGTCGCCAAGCGAGCCACTGGTTGGACAATCTGGGCATTGGCATCATGGACCCCACGCTCGCCACCGGTGAACTCGCCGTCATTTCGCTCCAAGACCTACAAGCCCTCGACGTCATCGGCTGGAGCGTCGGTCAATTTTCCGCTGTGCCCGAACCGGCCGCGTCCGGCGCGATCGCCGGTTGGTCGATTTCACCGCCCACCTCAAGGCCGCACATAATATCCGCGCCGTCATTCCTCACAACGAACTCGCCGTGGCTCCCGCCATCGACATCGCAACCGCCCTCGGACTGACCTGGGTCCAGCCCGAGATCATGCATCGCTTCCGGGACAAGCATGCGCTTAAAATCTACCTTCAGCGGCAGAACCCTTCGCTCAGAATAAATTCCAACCAGCTCGTTCATTCCCCCGCTGAGGCGCTGGCCACCGTCAACGCGCAAAATCTCTCCAAATTCGTCGTCAAACCCAACGATGGTTACGGCAACGTGGATATCGGCATCTTCAACCACGATGTCTCTCTCTACCCTGCAACAGCATTGGGCCCGAGCTCCCCGCGCATCCTGGCTCCTCGAAGACTACATCGCCGGTCGAGAGTTTCATTGCAACGGACAGGTCGACGCCGAAGGCAACATTTGTGTCTTCGAAGTGGCAGAAACTCAGTTCAAAACTGCGAACGGCAGCGTGTTCAACCGCGCCCGTTTCGACCAGACCCCCAGTCACGCCAAAGAGTTTCGACCCATCGCCGATTACGCGCGCCAGGTCATCGCTGCATCCGGGCTGCGACGATCGCCTTTCCACGCAGAGGTGCAACTGGATGATCAAGGACCGTGCCTGATTGAATGTGGCGCGCGTTTGGTCGGAGGTAATTGGGGGTTTCTGATCAACAAAATGCACGGAAGTAAATTCGATATCTTCAAACTCACTGCGCACTATTACGCGTCCGACCAGCCGTTCGGCGAAATCGAACTGGATTGGACCGAATACGACCGGAATACTATATTCCGGATCGCGACAATCAGTGAGCGCGCCGAATGCATCGAAACACTCACCGGAACTTCCGCCGTAGAATCCATGCCGGAATTCATTTCTTGGAATGCGAAGCCATTCGTCGGACAAACCCTGACCGTCACTCGAGATCTGTTTTCAAGGGTTTACTCTGCTTCCTTCCAGTACTCCTCCTCCGCTGAAATCGATGAAACCGCCGCACTCGTCGAAAAGCTGATAACATGGAATACGAGCCGTCCATCCCTCGCTGCCAAACTCAGAATCTGGATCGGTCGCGGCCAGCGGTTCCTCGCCAGAAAATACAAAAAAGTCGCCCCGGCGCCCGCCTTCGGTGATCGGCGTTTCAGCGCCTGAAGCCCGCCCCAAACGACGGCATTCTCGAGCCACGCAGGAAGTTCCGCCACTTCAAACGGGGCGAACTCCGTTCGTCGAGTTCTACCACCCACTACCATCGGCGTAGCGTCACTCGCACGAGCCCGTTACTCCGATCAACAACCTCACCGCGCAAGCTTGGGTGGTAACTCAATTCGCTGAACGGGCTCACCTGCGTTGCTGAGTGGAACGAAAATATTCGTTCGAAACTACCGAAAGTCTGTCACCGGCCCACGTGAACCGGGCACTCATCTACGAATCATCGTGAATGGGAGCGCTTCGCTCCTCCGGCATAGCGCCGCATTCTACGACCAAATCCGCAGTCCAATATCTACTAACCACCGTCATCATGAAACCAACCTCCTGCTTGCTCGACCAACTCCTCACATCCGCTTATCCCCTGATTTTTCCCGGCCTGCTGCTCGGCCCAATATATGCCCGGGCAGAGTCCCCCTCCATGCTGGTCGATGATTTTGCGGACACCACTTACACGATGAACGGTATGCCCCGCATGGTCTTCACCGACAAGGAGGCTGGCGGCCAATCACAAGCGACCCACTCGTTCGCGGACGAGATCATCTCTGTGCAGGGCAAACTCGTTCCCGGCCGGGGCACTCCCGCATTTGTAAGTATCCCGTTAGTCCTCACCCCCACTGGCAACGCTCAGGACCTGAGTGACTACGAAGGCGTGCGAATCCAAGTGAAGGTAAAGCAAGGGAGTCTGATGGTGCAGCTCAGCAGTGCGGACATCGTCAACTTCGACTTCCACACCAGTAAACCGATCACCCGAAACCCCGACGAATTCAAAGAGGTGCGCATTCCATTCACAGCGCTAAAACGAGCCTGGTCTGAACAAACCCCGTTGAACCTGAAGACGATCACGAGTGTGAAAATTCCCGTATGAGCGCCTCATCTAAAATTCGTATCGTGCTCGTCGACGACCAAGCCCTCTTTCGGGAAGGGCTGCGCATTCTGCTCGAACAAAAACCTCATCTCGAAATCGTGGCCGAGGCCGGTGACGGGGAGCAAGCCATCGACGCCGTCCGCTTTCACCAACCTGACATTGTCATGATGGACCTGCGCATGCCCCGATTGAACGAAGTTGAAGCGACCCGCCGCATCTCCGCCGAGATGCCTGCCGTGCGCATTATCGTGCTCACTACTTTCGAGGATGATGAAGAGGTTTACGAAGCTCTCAGCGCCGGCGCCGTGGGCTATTTGCTCAAAGCTTCCCCTTCCGAACGTGTCGTCCAAGCGATTGAACTCTCCGCTCGCGGCCAATCCTTCATCGAACCGTCTGTCACGACCAAACTGCTGAGTCATTTCTCTCGCCTCGCCAGCAACGAAGTCCGGCGGGCTGCGCCCCAACCGCTCGCGGAACCGCTGTCGTCTCGCGAACTCGACGTGCTCAAACACCTGGCCACCGGTCACAACAACAAGGAGATCGCCTCCGCGCTCGGTATCGCCGAAGGCACGGTCAAAACAATAGGGTAGGCGGAGGTAATTAGCCTCCGCCCCCCACACCACTCGGCATGCAGGTCCGCACCGGGCGGTTCCGAAACGCTATCGGACCGTAGTTGGATAGAACCGAATCACCCACTTGGCAGGTGGGCCCTTCGGTTGAGTTTGAGAAACCCGTTTCGCGCCGACCACCCGATACACCGGTCAGTGTCGGCGGGTGGATCGAGCAAACGGACTCGCGCTCATCATTTTGGTTCGGGCCTTCGTCACAGTTGAGACCTCCAGTTCATTCGTCGGACGGGTAACCCGTCGGCGACTACTCCCGGCTCGTTTCCCGTGACTACTATGCCTTCTGCTGACTCCTCTGTTTCCTCCGTCGTCGTTACCGACGCGGCTGCTCCCCGTCATAGACGGGACGCGGGGCGCAGAGGCCTCCCCGGATAATGACATCAACTGCACCCGCACGAGCGCACCGTCTACCCTACATCCTGAACCACAGGCCTTCGTCATGTGGTGACTCGTCCCGAATGCTAAGCCTATTACCATGTTTCTGTTCGTCGCCCCACGAGTTTGCCTACGGCTTCTTTCAGACCCAGCTTCACGGCTACGCCCTTGCCCTCGGCTAGTGCTTTTATTTATCTGACTTTCCGCAGTCCAACACTGAGTGCACAGGCTGAGAGGGAGTGGTTCCCTTTCTCCTAATGCATTATAATGAATACTATACGTTTGATATTGGGATTGATGATTGACGGGATTGAGGTTGCGGCAGGCCGCAGGAAGGGAGCGGTGAGCAACTATACACAAGCCAGAGAGAGAGGACGACCGGCTTGGCGGGCCGGTCGTCCTCTCTCTGGGAAAAACTCCGCGCTGGCGTCGTGGGCGCAGAGCGGAGGATTTGGAGTGGTGGCAAAAATACAACGGCGCATCACCGCCAAGGAACGCGAGGCGATGCATGCCGGTTTGGCCCAGGGCCCAGGGCAAAAGCGGCGCTCAGCTTGCCGCCGCCCTCGGCCGCGACGCCTCGGTGGTCAATCGCGAGATCACCCGCAACGGCGGGCGCTCCAGCTACAGCGGCATGGATGCGCAGACTCGCGCTTGCCGTCGGCCCAAGTGCGCCGCGCGCAACAAAATCGCCGACACGCCCGCCTTGCGCGACGAGGTGCTGGCCCTGTTTGCCACCGGCGCTACGCCCAAGCAAATCGCAGTCGCCTTGAGACGACGTCATGGCCTTGATCTGACCCGACGCGTGAGCCATGAAACCATCTACGACTTCATCTACGTCCACTCCAAAGGCTCGGTTAAGAAGGAGTTGATCGCTTATTTGCGGCGCAAGAAGCCCCGACGCAGTCCCGCCCCTCGCGCCAAGGGCAAGCTCTCGGGCCAGTTGCCGGGCGCGATCAATATCGGCGAGCGACCCGCTGAGGTGGAGCGCCGGGAGGTGCCCGGACACTGGAGGCCGACTTGGTCATGGGTGCGGGCAATCGCACCGCCATTTTGGTCATCACCGAACGGGTCTCCCGCTACGTGATGATCGTCCCGTTGGGCGGCGCCAAAGACGCGATCAGCGTCGCCCACGCTCTCATCCGGGCCTTCAAACGCCTGCCCGCCCACCTGCGCAAGACCCTCACCTACGACAACGGCCGCGAAATGGCCCAACATGCCGCCTTCTCCCTTGCCACAAAAGTGGCGGTCTACTTCTGCAATCCACACAGCCCTTGGCAGCGCAGTACAGTCGCGAATATCAACGGTCTGATCCGGGCATACTTCCCTAAAGGCATCGACTTTAACACCGTCACCAAAGGCCAAATCGCCAAAGCGGAGTGGCTACTCAATAATCTCCCTCGCATCGGGCTCGACCGACAGTCTCCCGCTGAAGTCTTTCATGCTATTATACAAAAAACTGTGCACTAGCCGCTTGACGCCGCCCTTCAGGTCCGCTTTTGACGGCAAACCTACCTTCTGGCAGGATGTTCTTTCCCACTGTCTGTCTTCCCCCCCGTTCCGATTGTGTCGCTGCGGTGAATTTATCTATCTCAGCACATCTCAGCCGGTGTAGCTCAATTGGCAGAGCACCTGTTTTGTAAACAGGCGGTTGCAGGTTCGATTCCCGTCGCCGGCTCCATTTTTTATTCATCGGAACATCAAGACTTTCCACTGCCTGGTGGTGTAATGGTAGCACAGCAGACTCTGACTCTGCTTGTCTAGGTTCGAGCCCTAGCCGGGCAGCCATTGACCCTAATCGTATCTTGGCTATAATGACTCATTAAGTGGAAGGTCGTTGACAGCGCTTGATCAGAGAAAAACTTCCTCTTCCTCTTCCTCTTCCTCTTCCTCTTCCTCTTCCTCTTCCTCTTCCTCTTCCTCTTCCTCTTCCTCTTCCTCTTCCTCTTCCTCTTCCTCTTCCTCTTCCTCTTCCTCTTCCTCTTCCTCTTCCTCTTCCTCTTCCGTGTTACGTCGCAACACAACAACTCCCCCACCTCCTCCATTGGACCGCCCCATTCTAGCGCGGCCGTGGCAACCCGTCCCCCGTTTACCCGGACTGGCACGTTTACTGCGATTCCTAAGCTCTAGGCCTTGCGCCGACATGCCCGGCTCGTAGCTTTAATCTCTTTTCAACCCTACACCTCTCCTCAAAAAAACTAAACAGAAGACATGACCTCGTTCTCCTTTCCGCTCGCTTTCCTCATGGGCCTGACTCCTATGGAGTTTTTAAAACATGGTGGTTACATCATGTGGCCGATCATCCTCTTCTCATTCGTCATCGTGACGGTGGTTATCGAGCGCGTGATCTTCACCGCTCGCGAAGCAGCCTCCCGCGATCGGTGAGTCCGTTGAGAAGGTTTTGGAGCGTGTTGAAGCCGGTGACTTTGATGGCGCGATCGCCGTCGGCCGTAAATCCAAGGACTTCATCGCTCGTATCTTGGTTTACTCCCTCACTCACCGCGACACCTCGATGGCCAACGCATTTTCCCGCGCTACCAATCAGGAAATGCCACGCTACAATCAAGGCATGCCGACCCTCGACACGATCGTCACGGCCGCCCCTTACGTCGGCCTGCTCGGTACCGGTACCGGCATGATGTCCACCTTCGGCGCCCTCGGTGCTGGAGCCAACGCTGGTGCTATCACCGGTGGTGTGGGTGAAGCGCTTATCGCCACCGCGTGTGGTCTCGCCATCGCTATCTTCGGTCTCTTCCCGTTTAATTATATGAATGCCAAAATCGCCCAAGCTAAGCACGATGTTGATGACGCCTCCAACGCCCTCGAGCTGATCCTCAGCAAATCCGAGTCTTCCGACGCGACGGTCTAACCCCCGCCGCTCGACTACTCAAAACTTAGCTCACCCAGCACATGGCAAGCTCCGGAGGCGGCACAAATTCCGACGGCACGAAGAAGGCGCGCATTAAGATCATCCCTCTCATTGACGTCATTTTCTTCCTGCTCGCGACATTTGTGCTGTTCACGCTTTCTCTCAATAAATTGGGGGGGGGGCGTATCAGTTTCTTTGCCGGATGTGACCACCAGTGGAGCCCGGCGATCCTGCAGGCTCAGTCACCATTAGTATCACGTCCTAAGGCACCCTCGCTTGGGACAAGGAACTCATCTCCCTCGATGAGTTCTTGGATCGGCTCAAAGCCTATTACCAAGTGTCCGGTCAAGAAGCACGCATCCTGATCAACGGCGACCAAAGTGCATTCTTTAGTCAGGCCCGCTACGTCTTCGACGAAGTGCGCAAAGCCGGCATCACGAAAGTTGAAATTGAGACCCGGGTTATCCCCGAATCCTGATTTCTTCTGAGAATTTAAAAATACAACCATTTCCACACATATGGCCGGTGGTGGCAAAACCCAAAAACTAACCGAAGAGCATGAGAAGAAAGCTCGTATTGAGATTATCCCTCTCATCGACGTTCTCTTCTTCCTGCTTGCGACGTTTGTTCTCTTCACCCTCTCCCTGAATCGTATCCAATCGATTCCGATCAATTTGCCTCAAGCAGTGCCGAACGCCAAACCTGCCGACGACGAGGATAAGCCCGTCACGCTCCAGGTTTCGGACAACGGAAACTACTACTGAAACCAAGATCAGATCGTCCTGGCTGAGGTCAAATATCGACTCGCTAACTACGCCGAGGAAGCAAATCCCCGCGTCCTGCTGTCGACCGATGACCTGGCGAAGTATGGAGACACGATCAAAATCCAGACGCCGTGCGCGAGGCCGGAATCAAACAAGTCTCCTTCGAGACCGTTTACCGGCCCACCGGTCGCTAACCCAAAACTTATTGGAACATGACCCGAGACCTAATTATTGGCCTGATCGTCTCTGTCTCCCTGCACGGCAGCATCTTTTTCTACGAAAAGATCTTCCCTAAGCAGGCAGAAGTCGTCGCTACGGTAGTCGAAGAAGAATTCACCGTCGCATTGATGGAAATGCCCCCTCTGGAACCCGAGCCAGAGGACATTATTGAGGCAACCGACGACGCCCCCCCGAAGAAATCGAGTTCGCCCCTCCGATGCAGGCCGACGTGCCTTCCGTCGTGGTTGACCCCGCTTTCGTCCAGAAACTTCAACCGCCTCCCCCTCCCGGCCTTGAGTGCCCTACCGGAATCCTCTCCATCCCCAAGACCAGCGCATCTCGCGCTATCGGCAGAGGCATGAGTGATCTCTTCGACCTCAAGAATTTGAACCAACAACCCACCCCGCGTTTCCAATCCCAACCGGTGTATCCTTTCGAAATGCGTCGGAATCACGGGCCAGGTCATTGTCGGATTCATTGTCGACTCCAAGGGTAACGTCCGCGACGGCCTACGCTGTGCGCTCGTCCCATCGCGAGTTCGAACAAGCCGCGATTCAAGCCGTTTCCAAATGGCGCTTCCGCCCTGGTAAAAAGGGTGGACGTGCAGTCAATACCCGCATACCAGTCCCCATCGTTTTCAACATTACTGACGACTAAACCATGTCTGCTCCCTCTTTCTCGCGCCGCATGATGCGCCTCGGTGGGCTTTGGGTCGCCCTCGCCGTAGTCACCCCCGTTATTTCCCTAGCTCAGGACGCTCCCCAAAAGGAGCTATCCGACAGTACTTCCGAACAACTGAGTAAACTTCGCGAACTGACTGACGCCAAAAAGTATGACGAGTCCCTCGCACTCATCAATGCCACCATCAACCAAGTTGGGCCGAACTCCTACGACCTGACCGTCCTGAGTCAGGTAAAGGTTCAAATCCTCCTCACCCAAGCCAAGTATGCGGAAGCCATCGCCCCGATGGAAACCGCACTTCGCCTAGGTAAGGCTTACAACTTCATCGAAAAACGACAGTATCTCGAGTTCTCTCAGATCCTATCTCAACTCTACTTCCAAGAGGCGACGTCAACCAAGGACCTTCGCCTCAAAGACGAGTTCCTGAACAAGGCGTATCAGACCATCAAAGTCTACTTGGCCGAGAACGACAATCCCACCGTGGATTCGATATCTTACGCCGCGACGATGATCTATACTCAGGCCACCATCGATCCTGAGAACACGAACAAGACTCTCCTGATTGAAGCTAAGGATTTGGCTGAAGAGGGACTGCTTCTCTCCATCAAGCCAAAGGAGACCTTCTACGTGCTCATCCTTGCGGCCCTCCAACAGGAAGGTAAAAACGAGGAGTCTGCCGATCTGCTTAAGATGCTCGTGAGCATCAACCCAACCAGCAAACAATATTGGGGACAGCTTCAAGCCACGTACTTGAACTTGGCCAATTCGGCTGAACCCGGCTCTCGGCAATCCCTGGAGTGGAACATTCGAACCATCATCACAATCGAGCGGGCACAGGAACTGGGCTTCCTCAATACCCCTCGCGACTATTTCAACATGGTCGGTATTTTGATGAACATTCGTCGTTTCGACCAAGCCATCGTCCTATTGGAAAAGGGTCTGGCCAAGGGAAATATCGATAACATGCCAGCTACCCAGATATTCGTCGCATACATGGGCTACGAGCTGAAGAAGTATGATGACGCCCTGCCTTTCGCTGAAGCGGCAAAAAACGCAAGAGCCGACAACGCTGAACGCCTCTTGGAGGCCATCCCAAACGCGGTCAAAGACCGTCAAGCCGCCTTGGAAGCCACGATTTAATCCTCTATCCCCCCTCTCAATGAAGAAAGTCTACATTCTCGCCCCCCCCTAATCGCTCTCGGGCTCTTCGTCGTCTACTATGTAGACTTCGCGAAGGACTATGAGGCCAAAGTGCTCGCCGATGCACAGGCCGTAGTTGATGCTCGACGAGAAAAGATGCTGGCCGAGGCCGTCGAACGCGAAGTGGCCATCAAAGAGGCGCTTGCGATCAACGCCGAGCGGAAAGCCGCCCGTGAAGCCAAGAAACTGGCCGAAACAGAAGCCCGCCAGGCCGCCGTTGAGGCCAACGACACCGCTCGTAGCGAACGCAACAAATTTAACAATCAAGTCGACAAGTTGAAAGGCGACATCGCTGCCGTTAAAACCGAACTCGCTACGATTGAGGACGACAAGAAACGTCTTGTCGCCGAAGCCGCTCACCTACGTGGCCGCGTCTTCAGCCAACGTAAAGAGCCTTCAAACCGTTCTCGTACGTATCAAGGAAGCAGACGCCGCTCACGCCGCTGGCCGCTGCCAAAAAATAACCCTGCTCACCGGATCTCAACGCCATGAACAAGTTCTACATTAAGTTCGTCCCGATCATCATGATCGGGCATCTTCGGGTTTATTTATAAAAACTTCGCCAAAGAGTATGCGATCCAAGAGGCTGAAGATGCCGCCGCGATCGTAGCCGAGGCCGCTCAAAAGGCCGAAGCCTCCCGCCAAGCCAAGGAAGACGCAGATCGCCGCACCGCCGAACGCGAAGCCGAAGAGGCCCGCAAGATTGCCGAGCGCCGCGCCAAGTGGGAAAAGACCGGTCAAGCGATCGCCGACTCCACCGCCCAATATAAGGCCGAGTCCGACAAAGCTGTCGCAGAATCCAACAAACTCGAATTGGAACTCCTAGCCATCCGTAAACCGCGCGAAGAAGCTTCCGCCGAGGTATTTGAACTCATGAAGGATGTTGAGCAGGCTCGCGTCGAAAAGCGCACTGCCGAACTCAGCGTTCAACGTATGACCAAAATGATTTCCGAAAAGGCCGCTGCCAGTGCATTGACCAAGATGCCCGTGCTGGAACCCACTCCCACCAAGCGCTAAGCTAGAAATCTAGTCTCAACTTTCGAACCCGCTGTGGATCACGGCGGGGGAGGGGGGGGCGCAACACACCTTGGTGCGCCTTGCCCGTAAACGGACTTCACCCATCGAATTCGGACAGTCGGCGTAAATCTAGGTTGTTTCGCTTCCTTGAAATCCCTTCATTGTGGTTCTCAGTCTTCGTTACAACGAAAGATCCGCATCCTACCCCTCCTTGGTCCTACCCGACCAGACTACCCCATGTCAGATCAACACCCTACCACGTCTGCGTCCGTAAAGGAATACGAACGGGCAATCGTGCCCTCATCCGCACTCAAGGGCCCACGGTCGTTTGGGGGTATGTATGCGGGGGGGGGGAACATACCGCCGGCACCGAATTCATGATCGGTCCGCTCTTCATCGCTTGGGGTGTCGACGCCGTCGATCTCCTCGCTGGCTTACTGGTCGGCAATTTGATCGCAGTATTGTGCTGGCGTTTCATCACGGCCCCCATCGCCACCGGGCTGCGCCAAATCCTGTATTTTAAACTCGAGCAGATCTGTGGCCGTCGTCTCGTGACCGCTTACAATCTCGCCAACTGTCTGCTCTTTTGTTTTCTCGCCGGCGCCATGGTGACTGTATCTGCGACTGCGGTCGGAGTGCCGTTCCCGTCGATGCAAATGCCCGGTTTTAACGACACCATGCCCACCGGTATCGCTTGGACCATCACCTGTCTGGCTCTGGGCACAGTGATGACCATTGTGGCAATCAGAAGCTACGCCTTTGTGGCCCGCATGGCCAACCTCGCGGCCCCATGGATGTTCCCTGATCTTCGTCGCATGTGGCATCGTCACGCTCAAGCGACTGGGCACCACAGATCTTCTCTCCATCATTGAACCTCCCCCCGGCACCGAAAAACGTATCGGGTTCTGGGGCGTGGTATGTGCTCCGGATTCTGCAACGCCGCCATGCATATCGGTATAGCCGATCTCTCCGTTCTCCGTTACGCTCGCAAACCCTCCGCAGGTTGGGCCGCCGCGGCCGGAATGTATTTGGGCCACTATGTCGCCTGGGTCTGCGCCGCTCTGCTTCTTGTGTATTGGGTCCGCGTTCACCAAGCCGATCCCTCCGTTGGCGTTCCTCCCGGCATCATGGTTTATGACGCCGTCCGGTTGGGCTGGCATTATCTGCGTGGTAATCGCCGGATGGACCACCGCCAATCCCACCATTTACCGGGCCGGTCTCGCTTTCCAAGGTGCCTTGCCTCGCACCTCTCGAGGGCAGGCCACGTTGATCGCCGGAGCAGTCTGCACCTTCGCCGGTGTATTTCCCGCCTTCGCTATGCATCTGCTCGGGTTCGTCGGCATCTATGGCACCGTGCTCGCTCCTATTGGTGCGGTGATTTTTGTAGACTACTTCCTCGCCCGGCGCTGGGGACTTGCCTCAAACCCCGCGGCCCTGTGGCAGCGTTCGTTTAATCCCGACGTGCTAATCGCATGGCTCCTTCCCGTCGGCCTTGGGCTTTGGTTACACTTCCGGCACGAAGTCCCGGCTCACTTTCTCCCGCTTCCATGCTGGTTGGTATGCGGTCTCATTTACGCCGTGCTCACCAAAAGACGGACTTCTCGTCACTCCGCTCCCGCTTGCGATTAATTTCCCCCTCCTTTATCAACACACTTCTTCGTCTTCTCGGCGGGCTCGCACTCCTAACCACCACCCTCGCGCCGGTTCTGTTCTACTTCGATCATCTCAATGAAGCCGCTCTGCGTTCGACTCTCTTCGTTGCCATGATCGCTTGGTTCGGCGTCGCGATCTCTCGTCAGCACAATCAATCCACCTGAACCGTTGGTTTCGATCCCCAACGAACAGTCCGTTTTTATGGACATTGGAGACTCGCTCCCAATCGACGAACTTCCCTCCGCCTGCCCTCGCTCTCCGCGTATTCCCAATACCCCTGCTTCATGTTCAGACCGTTATTAAGTCTGGTCCTTCTACTCGTCGTTTCATCCGACGCCAAAGCCGACCGTCACGTTGCGGTCAAGGCCGACGCCGATACCTCGTATGTCGAATCTCGCGAAGTCCCCGACGGGACCAAACGCGTGGAGAAATACGTCTTCCTCAAAGGACAGTTCTTCGAAGGCGCCATCCGCGATAAAACCCTCGAAAGGACCGAAATAACTGAGGGCGCCCGAGCACTTGCCCCTCATCTCGCAAAACAAAACTACCTGCCCACTCAGGAAACCAACGACCCCGACATTGTGATTGCGGTCCACTGGGGCATGACAACCTCCCTTCAGCACAATACCGACTACGTCGCCAACATGATGGAACGGGCCCGCGACGAACAAATCGCGAACCGAGAATTCGCCGATGCCATGTATGGTAGCGAGCAACTCGACGGTGGCGCTCCCCAACCCATGGGAGACTTTACTCAAGAAATGCTCAGAACCAGTGCCCGCCAAGCCGCGGCGGCTCCAAATTTTGAGTGGGCTCGTATGGCGTCCACCCGCTCCGAACGCGACATCAGTTCCCGCCCCATGGCGACCGTGCTCGGATTTTCAGAAGTACTCAACCAAGACACCAAACGTGCAGTCTCCAGTGAAGAAGCTCGCACCATTCGCCACTATTTGAATGAGGAACGTTATTTTGTGATTCTAATGGCCTATAACCTGAAGCATCACGAAAACGACAAGCCTATGGAACGACTCTGGGTAGCGCTACTCAGCATCCCCGCCGCTGGTATCAATTTCCATAAAGCGTTGGAACGGCTGGGCGAAACCGGTTCCGACTACTTTGGCACCGATCAACCAGGACTAAAAATCAGCCGCGCGCCCGTCAAAGACCACACCGGTGAAGTCGAAATCGGTGAAGCTATCGTGGTGGAATACTTGTAATTTTAACGTTTCTCACGGACTTCAATGCCGCCCCAAGGCCTGCTTGAACGCAGTGGGAGATTGGCCATGCACTTGTTTGAATACTCGCGAAAAATGGTAAGGATCATCCATCCTCACCGTTCGTGCCGCTTCCTTCACCAGACAACCGTCTCCGACCAATTTTTCCGCCGCGATCACCATCTTCTGCTGCAGAAGATAGCGATGTGGACTAATGTCGAGGAACCGTCGGAAAAGCCGACTCAAATGAGCACTCTCCACCCCGACGAGGCGAACCATGTCGGGCACGCCGGATAAACGTGAAGCCTGCTAGTCGATCAATTCGCGGCACCGCCAAAATGTTTGTGCCGCGCTGCCTTCCGCGGCCTGCCCCACTTGCAGCAGCAACAACTGGACCAACCCGGTGCAAATCCGTGAAGAATGCCGCCGCAGGGAACGCCCTTCATTGATCAGTTGCTCAAACAGTCGTCGCAGCGGAGGCAAATCCCCCAACGATTTAAAGGTTCCGGACAAAAGACCGGTTTTCCGCAACAATTCTTCCGCGTCGCGACCGTCAAAACAGACAAAATACTTCACCAAATGATGGGCCGGTTCTGATGCGATCTCCCCCGCAACATCTAGGGCATACACAAACCAGGATCCTGCTTCCAAGGCATAACTACGTTCGCCTAATCGCAGTGTGCCGCGCCCGCTTGCCACAAACTCCATCGCCATGAATGGAAACGATGCTCGCTTCACCGCATACCCGGTGCCGCACTCCTCCACCCCGCCATACATCACGTTAAACCGGCTCTTGAGCTCATCCTGCTGTCTCCCCGAACGGAAGAAATATCGCGGCTTACTGACATGTTCGGCCAACAAGAATTTCCCAGCTGATTCAGGTCTCTCGGTCGCATCGATCATGTGCTCATCTTGACAATAATAAGATCGAATTATCCATCATTTTGTCAGTCCACTCCATTGGCATCCTTCCGGCGCTCTGTCAGACTGAGAAACTAACTATTCCATAGATCTCAAACTTCTTGACCAAGTGGTCATCGTCACCGGTGGTGCCCGCGGAATCGGCGCTGCCATTACTCGTACTTTTGTGGCCGAAAGCGCCATTGTCTGCATCTTCGGCCGCAATGCCGAAGATGCTGCCCAGCTCGTCTCAGACCTTGAGGACGCGGGACCACGCGCTGCCTCATTTGCCTGCGAGTTGACGGATTCCGCCACCATTCTCACCGCCGTCCAAGCCGTGCGTGATCGCTTCGGTCGCATTGACGTCGTCGTCAACAATGCGGGTGTGAACGACGGCGTGGGCCTCGCCTCCTCCGAAGCCGAATTTCGTGCCTCCCTCGACCGCAACCTGATCCACCCTTTTGTTTTGGTGCAGGCCTGCCTGCCCGAGCTCATCAAAATTCGCGGCAACATCGGCACCAAGTGCGCCGTAACAGGCCAGGGCAACGCCAGCGGATACGCCGCCGCCAAGGGAGGGCTCAACGCCCTCACCCGCGAATGGGCTCTCGATCTCGTCGCACATGGTATTCGGGTTAACGCCGTCATTCCGACCGAAGTCATGACTCCACTTTACGAGCGTTGGCGGGCCAAACGCCCCGACCCCGCCGCGGCGCTTGCCCAAATCGAACACTCCATTCCCTTTGAAGGTCGTCTCACTCGGGCCACCGAAATCGCCGATACCGTCGCCTTCACCGCCTCTCCCCGTGCCAGCCACACCACAGGTCAAATTTTGTGCGTGTACGGTGGATACGTTTACTTCGACCGCGCCGCCACCCCCCGTTAACCCGCGCCCTTGTCATGTTTTCCCTCTCAGCCAAAACTGCCTACACCACCGGCGCCGGATCGGGTATCGGTCTCGCCATCGCGCACTGTTTTGCCTCCCATGGCGCTCAGGTCTTGATCCTCGACCGCGATCCTATTTCGGGAGCTGCTGCCGCCCAGTCCCTCGTCAACGCCGGAGGCCAGGCCGAATTTCAAGCCCTCGACGTCAGCGATCCCGCCGCGTGGCAAATTTGGCCTCCAACCGCCCACCTCCCCATATTTTGGTCAACAACGCCGGCATCGGCCATGTGGGCGATCTCCTCCATACTGAGACTGCCAAGCTGGACGCACTTTATGCCGTCAACGTGCGCGGAGCCTTTAACCTCTGTCACGCCTTGGTTCCCGCCATGCTCAAACTCGGGGCCGGCAGTGTTATCAACATGGCCTCGGTCGCCGGCATCGTCGCGGTACGCGAACGTCTCGCCTACACTGTCACCAAATTCGCCGTTGTCGGCCTGACCAAAGCGCTTGCCCTCGACCATTCCCACACCGGTGTTCGTTTCAACGCCATTTGCCCGGGTCGCGTGGAAACCCCCTTTGTCCAGGCCCGCATCGCCGAATACCCCGATCCCAAACAAGCCTACCGCGAAATGTCATCCACCCCACTCGCCGAGCGCATGATCACTCCCGCTGAAATCGCTTCCGCGGCGCTCTACCTTCCCGCCGACGTCTCCGCCATGGTCACCGGCAGTACTCTCATGATCGACGGGGGCTGGAGCGCGGGTAAATAGCTCCCCCTGCCCAGCGCTTTTCATCTGCCTCTTCATCTTCCTCCCCATGCCTTCCCCCGGCCGTATCACCGACCTGCGCGTTATCGACGTGCGCTTTCCCACTTCGCTCGAGCTGGATGGCTCCGACGCGATGAATCCCGACCCGGACTACTCCGCCGCCTATGTCGTCCTGACCACTGATACGCGCCGATGCTCTCGAGGGTCACGGCCTGACGTTCACCATCGGCCGTGGCAACGAGATCGGGGCCGGCGCCGTCGACGCCCTGCGTCCCCTGGTCATTGGCCTGGAACTTGCCGATTTCATGGCCGCCCCCGGTGCCACGTGGAAGCTCGTGAAATGCTCACTCGCTTGTCTCCTTCCCGACAAGCTCGCATCGATGAAATGCTGGCCCAAGGCTATCCTGCATACACCACTTCGGCCGGTTGGCTGGGTTACCCGGAGGACAAGATTCGTCAACGCTGCGCCGAAGGCATTTCCCAAGGGTTCACTCACTTTAAACTCAAGGTCGGTGCGGACCGTGCCGACGACGGATCGAGGAACCCACCTCCCCGGATGATATCCTCGGTCACGCTGTCATCGCCCGTGCCCTGCGTCCACTGGGCACCGGAGTCGCCACGGGGGAACACTGCCACAATCGCGTGATGTTCAAACAACTCCTGCAGGCGCAATCCATCGACTACTGTCAGATCGATTCTTGTCGCCTCGGCGGTGTCAATGAAGTCGTGGCCGTCCTTCTCCTCGCCGCCAAATTCAACGTCCCCGTCTGCCCCCATGCCGGTGGCGTGGGCCTCTGCGAATACGTGCAGCACGAATCCATCTTCGACTACATCTGCATCAGTGGTTCCCTCGAGGGTCGCATCACCGAATTTGTCGACCATCTCCACGAACATTTTGTCGACCCCTGTGTCGTGCACCAAGGTCACTACACCGCCCCCACCGCCCCCGGCACCAGCATCACCATCAAACCCGAATCCCTCGCCGAATTCACCTTCCCCGACGGCGCCTGCCGACAACGCCTTCACGCCGCCGCGACCAACGCTTCTTCCGTATGAAAATCATCCGCTATCTCGATTCCTCCGGCTCCACTCATCTCGGCGCACTGCGCGCCGACGGTTCGGCCGAACGTCTCCATGGGCTTCTCTATGGCGAACTCACGCCCACCGGTGAATCCGCCGATGTCGCCCAACTCCTCGCCCCCGTCGTGCCGACCCAGATTCTCTGCATCGGCCTGAACTACCGTCGCCACGCCACCGAAACGGGCGCCAAATTTCCCGAACGTCCAATCCTGTTCATCAAGGGCATCAATACCCTGCAAAACCCCGGGGACCCCATCGAACTCCCCCCGCGTGCTGCGCAGCGACGAAGTCGACTACGAGTGCGAGCTCGCCGTGGTCATCGGCCGCGACGCCAAGAACGTGTCCCGTGAGGACGCCCTGTCCTACGTTGCTGGATACACCTGTGCCAACGATGTCTCCGCCCGCGATCACCAGATTCGCCTCGGTGGCGGTCAATGGTGTCGGGGCAAGTTCTTCGATACCTTTGCGCCATTCGGTCCCTGCCTGGTGACTCCTGACGAAATTCCCAACCCCAACGCCCTCAAAATCGCCACCATCCTCAACGGCGATCGCGTGCAGGATTGGTCCACCGATGACATGATCTTCGACGTGCCCGCCATCATCGCCTACCTCAGCGGCAGCACCACTCTCCCCGCGCCGGCACCGTCATTCTCACCGGGACGCCCCACGGCGTCGGCATGGCGGCGAAACCCGAGCCCCGCTGGCTGCGCCCGGGAGGCGAAGTCATCATCGAGATTGAGGGCATCGGCGCCCTCACCAACTCCGTCACCGAGGAGCCCACCTCGTAACCGTGGAGTCACTACGAGTCATTTCACCGTCGGGAGCGTAGCAAAGCATCCAGCTTTCATCTACGTTCCCGCCTCCCCCCCAGTTTCATTCCGCCAACCATACCTCTGCCCCATGCCCCCACCTGATCGCCCCGACTCCGGCCGCGTTGTGCCCCCCGCCTACGTGCTTCCCTTCATCCTTGTCACCGTCCTCTTCTCGCTGTGGGGATTCGCTAACGACGTCACCAACCCGCTGGTTCGCGTGTTTAAGGAAGTCTTCGTCATCTCCAACGCCCAAAGTAGCATGGTGCAGTGGGCGTTCTACGGAGGGTACGCCACCATGACTATCCCAGCCGCCTTGGTGGTCATTCGCCGGTTTTCCTACAAGACCGGGATCCTGGTCGGCCTGCGCTTTACGCCGGGGGCGCCCTGCTCACCATTCCTGCCAGTACCCAGCTGAGCTTCAATACGTTCCTCGTCGGCTTCTACGTGCTGACCTTCGGCCTCGCTTTCCTCGAAACCGCCGCCAACCCCTACATCCTTTCGCTGGGTCCGCCCGAAACCGCCACTCGCCGACTCAATCTAGCCCAGGCCTTCAACCCCATCGGGTCTCTCACGGGAATGATCGTCGCCAGCATGTTTGTGCTTCCGGATCTCGATATCTCTTCCTTCCGCGATAACGAGATCGCCGCCCATCCCGAATACACCGAGATGCTTCCGAGCGACGCCGACGAAGCCATCGGCACCAGTTGGCAAGCATTCGTGCCTACAGATTCCGCCGGCTTCCAAGCCGTGCAATCTCACGATTTGCGTGTCGTCATGATCCCCTACGCCATCATCGCCGCGGTGGTCATTATCACGTTCATCCTCTTCGCCGTCACCAAGCTCCCGGATACCGGTCACGACGATGCTCCGATCAAACTTGGAGCCCTCACGCGGCACCTTCTCGGGTCCAAACTCTACGTCGGCGGCGTCATCGCTCAAGCCTTCTACGTGAGCGCTCAGATCATGTGTTGGACCTTCATCATCCACTGCGGGATGACGCTGTGCGGTCTGACTGCCTCCCAAGCCCAGAATTACAACATCGCCGCCATGGTGCGGTTCCTCTCCAGCCGCTTCAGCTGCACCCTCATTCTGCGCATCGTGCAACCTGGCCGCCTCCTGATGTTACTCGCTCTCGGCGGACTCGGACTCACCTGCGGCGCCATCGTGTTGCAGGGCATGCCGGGGCTCTACTGCCTCATCGGCGTCTCCGGGTGTATGTCTCTCATGTTCCCCACCATCTACGGGATCGCATTGGATGGCCTCACCCCGAGCGACGCCAAACTCGGTTCCGCCGGTCTGATCTTCGCCATCGTGGGCGGCGCCATCATGCCTCGTCTGCAAGGGTCCATGATCGACGGCGACGGTTGGACTCTCGGCTCCTGGAGTCTTGAGTCCGTCCGTGTTTCGTTCCTGCTGCCGGCCATCTGTTTCGTCGTGATCGCCATTTACGGCGCCATGGTGCACAAACTATCCGACCGTTCCCAAACTACACGGTAAGCACTTGGATGCCATGAGGCTCCAAGGTCACCTCGTGCGCCGTTTCACCGTCGCCGAGAGTGACCGTGGTCTGTGGCAATGAACCATCGTTGTTGATCACGACCAACTGCCGATCCCGCGGGAACCACGCGCACTCCGTGCGCACGTTGCTCGTTTGCCAGATCGCCCAATCCGACTCCTTGCCCGCCGCCCAAAACAACGCACGGTGCAGCAGCCGGGTGCTTTCGGGCGCGAAGGTGAGCCCTTCGGCGTAAACTGCCCGTCCTCGTCCCCTGGACCTTGCGGTCAAGGCCGGCGCCGACCCATGGCAACCAATACATCCACGCTTTCGTCCTTTACGAACAAGCCTTTCACGCCTGCGCCCAATGCTGGAGCGGTCGTGACATCGGCCGTGAAAAAGTGTGCCGCCGCAGGTTCCGCCGGTGCGGCGAAACGAAACTTCCCGTTCGCCAACCGATCGCCCGTGTCACAATCCACCCCCAACACTTCCGCCAACCGGAAACAGCGTCCCGGCTGTGGCCAGGCACTGGGTTCTCCGATCCCCACTAATCCGCCGCCTCGGTGTACCCAGTCCGTTATTCGCGGATCGCTCCACGCCTCGCCTCCGCTCCACGCGGTGCCTGCCCGACCACAATTGATGCTGGTGCGCACACCCTTCGGCACGCCTCGCGCCACGAGGTCGTCAAAACTGATAAACTCCACGTCGATCGGTAATCCGGCCAACGATTCCTGCACATCGTATAATTCCACTCCGGGCATGAAGAGGCCGGAACAGGTCCACGCTCGCAAATCACCCCACGCGGTCAGCACCGCCACCTTGAAGGGCGCGGTCCAGGGCCGGCCATTGGCACGCAACGCCTTCAGTTGTCGAAACTCGCGCGCTACTCCGGCGATGTAGTCTTGAAAATCCGGATACGGCTCGACCAACGAGAGATACCCGCCGAAACCGATTCGGTCGATCGGGGTACGCAGGATGCCCCGACGGGCATCGATCCAGAAATTCTTGGCGGCCAGCGTCGGGTCCCCTCCGGGGGCAAACGTCGGCTCTCCCTTAAGGCCCGTGGGAAACAGATACGGATGCAATCGCAACTCCCGTGTGACCTGGCCCTTGGCGTGACCACACAACCGCACTTCAAACGCATTAAAGACGCACTTGATCAATCCGTCATACCCAAACTCCGGAAACCGCGGGCTGTTTGGCTCCACCCCGATCCAATGATCATCGTAGAACACAAAGGCCTTCTTTCCCGCCGTCTGTACGCGCTCGATACACTTCCGACCAAACTCGATCACAAAATCGTGCATGAACGCGATATAGTCCCGAAACCGTCGCGTGGGCGGATTGTGGGTCGAGTTGTAGCGCCCCCCTTGCACGAAGTCAGGCCATACCCGTAACGTTTCTTAAAAAGTCGCAACGCTCGCGGACTTACCGTCATGGCATAATCACCCCAATCGAAATACCGGTCGCGCAACCGTTTATGGTCTGCCCCCCAGAACCAGGAAAAGTTGTAAAACATCGCCGTAAACCGAACCACGTTGGTCGCCGGATGCTCCTTCAACCAAGGATCCAGAAACGGCGGCGTCAAGCGGCTAGTGCACAGTTTTTTGTATAATAGCATGAAAGACTTCAGCGGGAGACTGTCCGTCGATCCCGATGCGAGGGAGATTATTGAGTAGCCACTCCGCTTTGGCGATTTGGCCTTTGGTGACGGTGTTAAAGTCGATGCCTTTAGGGAAATATTCCCGGATCAGACCGTTGATATTCGCGACTGCACCGCGCTGCCAAGGGCTGTGTGGATTGCAGAAGTAGACCGCCACTTTTGTGGCAAGGGAGAAGGCGGCATGTTGGGCCATTTCGCGGCCGTTGTCGTAGGTGAGGGTCTTGCGCAGGTGGGCGGGCAGGCGTTTGAAGGCCCGGATGAGAGCGCGGGCGACGCCCAACGGGACGATCATCACGTAGCCGGGACGATCATCACGTAGCGGGAGACCCGTTCGGTGATGACCAAAATGGCGGTGCGATTGCCCGCACCCATGACCAAGTCGGCCTCCCAGTGTCCGGGCATCTCCCGGCGCTCCACCTCAGCGGGTCGCTCGCCGATATTGATCGCGCCCGGCAACTGGCCCGAGAGCTTGCCCTTGGCGGGGGGGGGGCGGGACTGCGCCGGGGCTTCTTGCGCCGTAAATAAGCGATCAACTCCTTCTTAACCGAACCTTTGGAGTGGACGTAGATGAAGTCGTAGATTGGTTTCGTGGCTCACGCGTCGGGTCAGATCAAGGCCATGACGTCGTCTCAAGGCGACTTCGATTTGCTTGGGCTTAGCGCCGGTGACAAACAGGGCCAGCACCTCGTCGCGCAAGGCGGGCGTGTCGGCGACTTTGTTGCGCGCGGCGCACTTGGGCCGACGGCAAGCGCGAGTCTGCGCATCCATGCCGCTGTAGCTGTTGCGCCCGCCGTTGCGGGTGATCTCGCGATTGACCACCGAGGCGTCGCGGCCGAGGGCGGCGGCAAGCTGAGCGCCGCTTTTGCCCTGGGCCTTGGGCCAAACCGGCATGAATCGCCTCGCGTTCCTTGGCGGTGATGCGCCGTTGTATTTTTGCCACCACTCCAAATCCTCCGCTCTGCGCCCACGACGCCAGCGCTGAGTTTTTCCCAGAGAGAGGACGACCGGCCCGGTCGTCCTCTCTCTGGCTTGTGTATAGCTGCTCACCGCTCCCTTCCTGCGGCCTGCCGCAACCTCAATCCTGCCAATCATCAATCCCAATATCAAACGTATAGTATTCATTATAGTGCATTAGGAGAAAGGGAACCACGCCCTCTCTGCCTGTGCACCCAGTGTTGGACTGCGGCTACCTGCGGCGTTCACACCAAATCCCCCCCTCCCCTGCTGCAGTCAAATCCCCCGCCGGCGTCCCTTCCCTGACGACTCCAACTGATGGCCGTGCAATACACTAGCCCCTCGTCCCGTGGCATTTATTTTGTCCAAACACCCCGCCAAGCGTCGACGCTTCTCTTTCGCTTCTTCAAAAATATCCAGCTGCTGCGGACCATCATCCGTCCCTGAAAATCGGAGGCTTATCAACCTTAACGCCCGCTTTTTGGTCCAAGCTTTGGCAATCAACGCCGGTACGAGACCGTAGAAATCTGTCTCCAAATCGGAAGCTGCGGGGAGACTTTTCCCGGCCGATTCCTGCGAAAAATCAGCGTAGCGCACAGTCACGGTGACGGTACGTACTCTCGTTCCATCCGTCCGTATTTTCGGGATCAGATGGTCGATCATGCCCTTGGCAATCGCTTCGATCGCGGCTGGGTCCTCGATATTCTCCCCAAAGGTCTCCTGCTGGGAGTAGCTTTTCGCGTCTCCGCGCTCGGGGTTCACTTTTCGATCATCCCTTCCCGCACAGTTCTCGCGGAATCCCCTCCACCCCTCGCCAAAGAGCGACGCCAATTCACTATCGTTCTTTAGCAACACATCCCCCACGCGTGTGATTCCTCGTCCTTTGAGCGTTATCTGCGTTTTATTTCCGATCCCGGGTAATACCCCAATATCCAGCGGCGCCATAAACGCCCGCTCATCCCCGGGCGCCACGATTACGAACCCCCTCGGTTTCTTCAGCTTACTCGCGATCTGTGCAACCAATCGATTGGTCGCGATCCCCATGGAAACCGGTATCTGCAACACCTCCCAGATCCGTCGCTGTAATCCTCGCACCACCGCTTCCACCGCAGCGTCATCCGATAATCCACAAGGTCCCAAATCGAGATAGCCTTCGTCAATTGAGTTACGTTGCACCCAGGGAGTCAGCGTTTCGCATACATCGAACATCTGCCGCGATACGCCTCCGTAGTCGCCCTCGTGAGGCAACAGTATCAGGTCCGGACAAACTTTCAGCGCTCGTTGCGAGGGCATCGGAGTGTAAACCCCCGCCGCCCGCGCCTCGTAACTTGCCGAGGAGATTATCCCTCGCTGGCGACCGCCCACCGCGACTTTCCGCCCGCGCAGCTCCGGTCGCTTCGCCAACTCCACTGATACGAAAAACGCATCCGCATCGAGGTGGACAATAGTGGCAGGTTTCACCCCTCCACCCAACGCCCTGCCGACCGGGCTGGTCAAGCGCGGCGGCCAAAGCGTTACCTTTTCACATCAGATTCCAGTCTCCGCATCGCATCGACTTGGCCAATTCGCCCCGCAGATCTCCCGAGTGCATCGCTGCGAGTTCAAGGAGCGGACCCACGCGACCTTTCACCGAAACCACCACCAACTCTTCAGCGCTGCATACCGCGATGCACAAGTCCAGGTCTCCCTACCTCAACCAGTTCTGGGGCGCAAAAATCATGACCGCGACCATCCGCGACCACCCTTCCTCCGCCATGCGTTCAGATGTTCTGTTCAGAATCGCCACGCGAGCCTCGGGCGTTGGCCCTCGGCGCAGCTTATAAACTCCCACACTGGCCGAGTTCACCGCGGAGAGCGCGTAGTGCGCTTCCGTCGGGACTTCATCAATGAATGAGGTCACCAATCTCGCCAGTCCGATCATGCGCGGGCCTACCGTGAATTGAACCTCGGTATCCGCTTTCAAATCGCTCGACACCTCGATCCCCGCATGGACAGCCCGCGCCGTTGCTCCCAATCGAAACATACTCGCCGCTTCGACGACCGCAACCACGACTAGAGCTGCCATGGTGATCAGAATCCAGTGCCCCCAGCGACCTCGACGGCGTGGCTTGAGCGGGGGCGGCGTGGCATTGGCATTATATGTAGTCATTTTAGGATACATATTAAGGATTACCGTGGGACGAGTATCGGGGAGCGGTTCAGCTCTTCACCGCTTTATACTCCATCTCGATTTTTGGTTCACGCAGCGGATCGATGTTCAATGACTCTCCGATGCGGGCGATTTGTTCGATACCCACATCACCCACGATATTGACCAGTACCGCTTCGTTATCGCTCCCAATCACGGTGACGACGATACCGTGAATGGACTCCTCCCCGTTCTGTTTCATGAATATTGCCACATCTTCGCCCTTGTGTTCCCGCACCGTGACAACGCGCACCCACCCCTGGGCATCCAAGCTGTCTCTTACGGCGTTGATTTGGGCGATCACCTCGCTCCGCGTGTCGTCCTCGAGACCAAACACATTGACGCGCACTCGCTCCAAACTGCCGAGCAACTCAGCGACCTCGGGGTCCTGGTGCTTGGTGAATGCGGCCGCCAGTTTCAACAGTGCGGGACTGACATCCACTTCCACATACTGTGACCCGACAGCCGGGCTGAATTTTCAGAAGTCGACATACCCCGGCGAAGCGGCGAATGCAGAAGTGGTGAGGATGGCCGCGACAATGGCGGTGGCGGTAATTTTGCGGAAGAGTGATTTCATTTGATTGGCTTTGAAAATTTCGGCGCCCGCACAGCGGCCGCGCTTGTCTTCAACACCCTTCGCCCTGCGAAAAAGTTGCAGAAATAGTTCAGTTCACTCCCACCGAACCCAAGCCTGCCCACTCTAAAGTCACCTCGCCGGATGCACGAACCGCCGACAGATCCAACTTACATCGCAGCTGCCAATCATTCATCTCCTCGTGGTTCACCAATACTTGATCCACTCGCCACACATCGCCATCCACTTCGATATGGGTATGCTTCGCCGCGCGCCCTTCGGGGTCCAGCCGTAGTCGGCCGCGCTCATCTTCGTAGGCCAAAAAGGCATCTTCCACGGCGCGTTCAGTAATGCCCAATCGGGCCGCCGCCGATTCCCAATCCCCCGCCACCACATCCTGCAACACTGCGTGTACCGCAAAACGCACCAGTCTACGCAACGCGTCCCCATCACGCGTGATGTCCAAACTCGCCGGACGTTCAGGTTTTTCCGCCACTTCCTCCGCCACAAACTCCGGATTCTGCATCCGCTCCCATTCCTCGAGCAGACTGGAATCCACACCTCGAATGAGCTCCCTGAAATAGTCCACCAACTCCTCCACCGCCTCCGTCTTTGCAGTGTCTGGCACCGTTTGACTCAAAACCTTCCAGGTTTGCGAAAGATGTCGAAGCAACAGGCCTTCACTGCGCTGTAAACCGTATCGTTTTACGTAATCCCCAAACGAATCGTAACGCTCAAACATCTCCCGCGCAATCGACTTGGGACGCACGTTCTCCTCTTCCACCCAAGGGTGAGCCGCGGCAAAGTCGTTGAATGTTTCGTAGAGAAATTCCCGCAATGGTTTCGGATGCTCGATCCCATCCAATTTTTCCATCCGCTCTTCATAAGCGACCCCGTTTCCCTTCATCTCGACCAACGCGTCTGTCTTCAGCCGATCCAACTGCTTTCGCAGGATCGCCTCCGGATCTTCCACGATCGCTTCGCACAACGTCAGCACGTCCAAAGCGTGGGCGGGCGATTCCTGATCCAGCTTCGGCAGCGTATCGAGCAAGTAGAGCGACAGGGCGTGATGTAGAGAAAAATCCTCCTGCAACTCCACGTTCACTCGCAGCTTTCGCCCTCCCGCCGTGGGCGGAATCCAGTCCACGATCTTACGCTCCACCAATCCGCGGAACAACTGCCACGCTCGCTTGCGCAACAGCGCCTTCCGGTGCGGCGTTTCATGACAATTTGCGATCAATGCCTTCACCGCGCGGCACCCGTCATCCTCCCGTGACAATAACAACAGCAACATTCCGTGCGTCACGACGAACTGCGACGACAACTCCTCACATGGCGCGTCCTGTAATTTCTGATACGTGCGCTCATTCCACACCACCGCCCCCGGCGCCGCGGTGCGTTTGACCAGTTTCTTTTTCTTCTTGGGGTCGTTCGCCGCTTTCACCTCGGCTCGCTTGTTCTCGATAATGTGCTCCGGCGCCTGCACCACCACTCGCCCTTGATCATCATAGCCGCGCCGCCCTGCCCGCCCCGCCACTTGTCTGAAATCTCGCACCGTCAACACCGCCGCCTTTCGCCCGTCATACTTCCACAACTGCGTGAAAACCACTGTACGGATCGGCACGTTGATTCCCACCCCCAGCGTGTCCGTACCACATATCAACTTGAGCAAACCTTGCTGGGCCAAGCGCTCCACCAGGATTCGATACTTGGGCAATAACCCAGCGTGGTGAACCCCGATCCCGTGCCGTAACCATCGTTTCATGTCCTTGCCGTAGGGACTGTTGAATTTCACATCCACCAACGCCTCCGTCAGCGCCGCTTTCTCGGTCTTGTTCGTCAGGTTCAGGCTCATCCACCCCTGCGCCGATTCCGATGCTGATCGCTGCGTGAAATACACCAGATATACCGGTGCCTGTCCGCCCTCCACCAACTCCGTCACTCGCTCCGTCAACGGCGTCTCCGAATACTCAAATTCCAACGGCACCGGCCGCCGATCACTGCGCACCGTCACCGCCGGCGCACCGGTCACTCGCGTCAGCTCCCGCTCAAAAAATCCCGTGTCCCCAAGAGTCGCCGACATCAGTAAAAAACGGCATCTGGGCATGCTCAACAACGGCACCTGCCACGCGTATCCACGTTCCGGGTCGCTGTAATAGTGAAACTCGTCCATCACGACCATGCGCACATCCGAGGTCGCTCCCCGTGCCAGCGCGATGTTCGCTAATATCTCCGCCGTGCAACACAGTATCGGGACCTGCGGATTCACCGACGCATCCCCAGTCATCATTCCCACGTTTTCCGGTCCGAAGTCGCGGCACATCGCCAAAAACTTCTCATTCACCAACGCCTTGATCGGACACGTGTAGACGGAGCGCTCCCCCGCGCACAAAGACCGATAATGCGCCGCCGCCGCCACCAACGATTTACCCGAACCCGTCGGCGTGTTGAGAATCACGTTACTTCCCGCAAACAGTTCCAGAATTGCCTCCTCCTGCTCCTGATACAACTCCAGCCCTCGTTCCACCATGGCGGACAAAAACCGGTCCATGGTTTTATCCGGGTCAAATGGAGGAGGCAGTAGAGGCAACATCGCGTTCATCGTCGTCTCCAGCACCACGGCGCGGGATGCCGACCGGTGCAAGGGCGGAAACATAGCAGGACTGGTGACATTGCGCAGTTGAGTACGCTAAACTCTACTCTTATCGCAATGAAATATCGCTTCGCGAGTCTCCTGATCCTGCTGCTAGGTGGGCTCGCGTTCTCTCTGTGGGCTAAACCTGACCAAATTCCAGAGCCGCACACGTACCGCATCGGTATCTATGTCGACAACCCATCCCTATGACTTTCAATCGGATCCCGACGCACCATTGGAAGGCTGCGGGTAGACCTGTTGGCCGCGTTGGTCGCAGTCACTCAATTGGACTTGGAACCGGTTGCGGGAGTCACGCGCGATATCCAGCAACAGTTTTTCGACGGCGAAATCGACATTCTCCTAGCCTACGCTTACTCCGCCGAAAGAGCCGCCCACTACGACATTACCGCATCCTACCTCAATATGTCTGGAGCGGTGTTTGTCCGGCCCGAACTTGCTCCTCGAATGCACACGCTATCGGATCTGCGAGGCAAACGCGTTTTGGTCCACCCAGGCAGCATTGGCGAACGCTGCCTGATTACCGCCGGGCTCGGTGACCGTATCGTCCACGTAGACTCGGTAAACCAAGCCATGCAGATGATCCATGATGGCCAAGGCGACGCCACCTTGGCTACGTGGCTGACCGGAACCTCTCTCGCCTACATCCAAAACTACGACTTGGTCAGCACCGAAATAGAAGTCCCCAACTACACCGTATTCTACTCCATGGGCGTCCAACAGGGGCAACGGCAATTGCTCAACCGCCTCAACGAGGGCCTCGCCATCCTGCACCGTACCGGCCGCTTCGAGTCCATATACCGCCAATGGTTTGGGCGGTTCACGCCCACGTCTTTTTCTACCGTGCAAATTCTGCTGGCCGTTTCCAGTGGACTGGCGGTCGCGCTGCTGGTTGCCATCGCTGCCGCGGTATATCAACGCCGCCTGCGTCGCGATCTCGCGCAGGCCCACACGGCCCAATCCCCGAGTCCGCTCTGCATTTCCTGGAAGTTTTCGACGCCAATCCCGTCGCATTGATCGTCGCACAAGTCACGTCCGACCAAATCCTCCTCCAGGAATCAAATCCCGCCGCGTGGCGATTGTTCGGATGGCAGGATCCGCCTCCAGCCATCAACCTTGTCGAATTCGCTCCCGATTTTTCCTTGTTATGGCAGTCTGTCCTGAGGGTCCGGGCGAATACTGCTCCCAGTCCGAGGTAACCTGGAAATCACTCGACGAGAAGGGGCTCTCATCCATATCCGCTGGTCCGCCGTCCGCGAGCTGACTCGGATTCTCCTCGTCGTCGAAAACACCACTGCCGAGGTCCGTGCCAGCAAGGAGCTTCGCGACGCCGAACATCGCCTCCTCCAGTCCCAAAAACTCGATGCACTCGGCACCCTCTCCAGCGGTATCGCCCACGATTTCAACAACGTCCTCGCCAGTATTCTAGGCAATGCCGAACTCCTCCGCATGGATCTGGGTAGCGACCAATCCAAACTGATATCAACTGACCACCTCATCACCGGCGCCCGTCGGGCTCGCGACTTGGTCCGTCAGATTCTAACTTTCTCCCGCCACGCCGAACCCGAACGTCGATTGGTCGATCTCCACCTTATCGCCGAAGAAACCTTGAGTCTGGTCCGTGTCGCTTCCCCCCAAAACGTCACCTTTGCCTACGCCCCCGCTCCCGAACCGCCCAAAGTCCTGGCGGATCCCACTCAAATTCACCAAGTCTTCATGAATTTGTGCACCAATGCCGTTCACGCCATTGGCGATAAAAACGGCCGAGTCACACTTTCCATCCAGCGCGTCGCCCATAACCCCGGCCCTCCCGGCAGCTCCCCCGTGAGCCACTTGGCCCCCGGCGATTACCACTGCATCGAAGTCGGCGACAACGGAGGCGGTATGAGCGCCCAAACCAAAACGCGAATGTTCGAACCGTTCTTCACCACCAAGGCCAACAGTCGAGGCACCGGGCTGGGCCTTTGCGTGGTCCACGGCATCATCGAACAACACCACGGCACAATCACCGTTGACCGCGAGGTCTTCGCCGGTACCCGGATCACTATTGGGCTGCCAACCCGTGATCAATCCGAGCTGGAAGCTTCGGTTCACCAGGTCGATCTGACGCCAGTTGCCGACGACAATCCCGCCATACTCATCATTGATGATGAGTCCGCCGTGAACAACGCCTTGGTACGTATGTTGGAGCGTCTGGGCTGCCGAGCCACCGCCTACGAAAACCCTCTGGATGGGTTGCAGGCATTCCGTGCTGATCCACACCGCTACCGCGCACTTCTGTGCGACCTATCCATGCCTGAACTCAACGGGCTCGAAGTGCTGCGAGAAATTCGGTAAATTCGACCAGATTTCCCCACTCTGCTCATGAGTAGATTTTGGAACAACGGATCCCGCGGCAAAGCTCAGGCTCTCAACGTGCGCTTCCTCGCCGACACACCGCTCGACCTCGCCATGCTCCGCCGCTACATCGTTGCCTGGCTCCAGTAGCGGTCGGTATGCGCAACACGCCCTGAATCCAGATTACGTTCCGATTTCACGATCCGCCACCGAACGACGACGTAAATTCGCCTTTTCTTGGTCGGTCAATAACGCCACCAGCGCTACGCCGGGACGCGCATCAGCCCGCGCCTGCAAGATCTCCATCTCCTCATCGCTCATGAGCTGCATGTAAGCTTCCCACGTGTATCCGTACTGATCACGCACCGGCTGCGCACTCACCGTGCCTCGTTCGTAACGTCGATCTACCTGCCGATCCTTTTCTGCTCCCGTCGCCGCTCCCACCATACCGCCAGCCGCGGCGCCAATCGCGGCCCCTGCCGACGTCTCACCGGATTCATGGCCTATAATACCGCCCGATAATGGCCCCCGCCACCGCCCCCACTTCGGTGCCCTGACGCTCGTGGGTGCCGGGCGCGGCACAGCCCGCGATCAACAAAATTGCACTGATGTAAACTACTGAAGGAAGTGACTTTTTCATATCGATTGTAACTTGGTTCGACCCTTTGTGACGCAGTCGGTTCACCAAAGATTCACTTCCGGCCTCATATTTTTTCAAATCTGCTTTTTCCCTTGTTGCCCCCCACCTCTCGACCCGCCTAGAGCTTGTTCCATTATGGGGCGACAATGGCTGCACGCGAAACGCGCGATCGTTAACAACAAAAAGGGTCAGTTTGTAGGCAAACTGGTCAAGGAACTCTCCGTGGCCGCCAAACTGGGGGGACCCGATCCAGACGCCCACCCGCGCCTCTTCGCCGCCATCGAAAAAGCCCGGAAGGCCAGCGTGACTCGCGAGGTGATCGAACGCGCCGTGCGCAAGGGCGCCGGCATCGGCGGCGAAAAAATGATCATCGATCAAGTCGTTTTCGAAGGCTACGCGCCTCACAAAGTCCCTCTCATCGTGGAGGCCTACACCGACAACGTGCAACGCACGACCCCCGAGATCCGGGTCCTCTTTCGTAAGGGCTCTCTCGGCCTCGCCGGTAGCAACAAATTTCTCTTCGATCACGTGGGCATCGTCGAAGCCGCCCATCCCGATTCCGCTACCGACCTGGAAGGCGCCGCCATCGAGGCCGGTGCCAACGATTTCGAGGCCCTGTCCTCCGCTCAAAACGACGATATCCCCGAAGACCAGTCGGGCGCACGTTTTCTAGCGGAGCGCACCGACACTCATGCCGTCGCCACTTGGCTCGGTCAAAACGGCTGGTCCGTGGTCACCGCGGAAATCGGCTATGTCGCCAAAATGTTCCCCGACCTCACCGACGAACAACGCGAGGAAGTCGGCGAATTCCTCCAAGCCATCGAAGACCACGACGACGTGCAACGGATGTGGGCCGCCGTGCGCTAGTGTGCTGAGAGTTAATGAACTATACTGAATGAAGGGATGCGGCGGTGCGGGCGCGTTGGATTTTCTCCAAGATGGCGGAGCCTTCGGCCTTCCAAGTGTAGTAGCGGGTGGGTTCGAGGTCGCGTGCGGCCATGTAGGTTTCGATGGCGTTGGTGAGGTCTCGAACGCTGGTGAAGCTGCCATCGCGGATACAATCGACGGTGAGGTCGCGTAAGAAGCGCTCCACTAGATTCAACCAGGAAGAGGATGTTGGAGTGCAGTGCGATGCGCTCGACGCCATGGGCTTTGGCATGGCGCTGATTGCGCCACTTTATCCAGCTCTTCACTTTGGCGTGCTTGTGGGTGGCGTCGTTGCCGATGATCAGATGCAGGACCAAGCCGTCGGGTGCCTGCGCATCGATGTGCTTGAGGAAACCGAGCCATTCGCGGTGGGTAGCCGAGAGGCGGTGCGTCGCATGATTTTGCCGTCCAGATAGCCGAGGGCGGCGAATAGCGTGACCGTGCCGTGGCGGGTGTAATCGTGGGTGGCGGTTTTGATGTGCCCGATACCCAGGCAGGCCCGGCTGGGTGCGCTCAAGCGCCTGGCACTGGCTTTTCTCGTCGCCACACAGCACCAAGGCCGTGGAGGACCAGCGGGTGCGCCCGGCCGGGGGTTGCGTGACCTCAGTGACGATCTGAGCGCGAATCGCCACATCCACACTCGGCTTCCGGCCCGAACGTCTCGCTTCGGCCCATCCAGCCAACCCTGCCTCACGAAATCGCTTTTCCCACTTCGCCACCACCGGACGATTCACTCCGATTTGAGCAGCCACCGGCTCCTGGCTTTTCCCTTCGGCCCGCAACAACACGATGCGCGCCCGCCTGACCTCCCGTTGCGGCGTGGTCAGGCGTTTGATCATCTGTTCAAGTTCTTGATGCTGCGCGGCATCAATGATTAGCGGATTAACAGGGCGGGCCATGCACCCATCCTGCACTACTATTGTTGTTTCGTTTCGTATAGCTAATTAACTCCCACTACCCTAGGCAGCGTCGCCAAGTGCAGAAATTCGCTGCGCTCTCTCGAGCCGCGCGCTAATTTCGGTGCGCCAACCACAAAATCGTGACAACCGCGGCGAAAAACAATGTCGGCGCAATGATCCACCACGCGTTCAGTGGAATATCCCAATGCCTGAACGCCCAGCTCACAAATACGCACTTCGCCGCAATCACCACCCACGCGATGGCCAGAAACCAACGCTCCTGGGGGCTGACATGTACCTCGGAGTGAGGAGGATTCAAGTGCATGGCCAGAGACTACTCCCGTTGTCCGTCCGTCGCACCGCATCCGTTGTGCGATACTGCGCGTCAGCTGCGTAAACCCGTCCTAAGCGGCCAAAGATACCGCCGCCGCCGCCATGACCGCTGACAACTTCTCAGCATCGATCTGGCCCGGAGTGGACTCAATCACCGTCCCCGCTAACAATACCTACCTACTGCGCCGACGCCGTTTTGATCGCTTCCGTCAAATTCTCGGGCTGCAACCCTCCAGCGAGGACCCACTGACACTTGGCGTGCATCGCTTGTAATCGTGCAAATTCCGCCCAATCCTCCCTCTTCGCGTCCAACTCCATCGAATTCGGACGGTAACGATCGAGCACCAGATGGTCCGCCAATGGCAGAAACGCCAAATCAAGAATCCCTCCCGGCAGCACCTGCGGCGCCAACCACAATTTTTCCGGCACGATCGTGTCAGTCCACATCGCGACCTCCAAAAACGGCGTCTCGTTCGGATAATAAACCATCACATAGTCGAACTCATCCCCGGCCACCGCTTCCAGATCACCAAATCCCGGATTACGTACCAATGCAATTTTGGCCACATCTGAAGGAACACTCTCCCACCAGCCCTTGCGTTCCGCGTCTGAAACATACCGAGGCGAGGTATTTGAGACCTCCACTGCCACCGCGTCAGCCCCGGCCTGGGCGGCCAACGTGGAGGCCTCGGCCGAACGGATACCGGATACGCAAAATTTGATCTGGCCAACCATTTATTAAACAAGGGATAACAACAATACGCTCCGGCGGGTCCGATAAACGCGTCTGGATGTCATCGGCCGCTTTCCCCTTTAAGTTTAGCCCGAAATCAAGGTATTCACCCCATGGGGGCTCTCCAGCGCCTCAATGCGTCGCCCGTCAAACTGCGTTTTTCCTCCTCAATACCTCGCCGATCCCCCGCATCAACGATCTCTCCTCCTTCCCTGCCTCCCCCGGGCCCCAAGTCGATCAACCAATTCGCCAAGTTGATCACATCCAAATTAGGCTCGATCACGATGACGGTATTGCCCGCATCCCTGAGCTTAAACAGGAGGTCCATTAAGTGCTGGATATCAACCCAATGCAGTCCCGTGGTCGGCTCGTCTAAAATATACAGGGTGTCGCCTTGCCAGCGCTTGGATAACTCCAACGACAATTTCAACCGTTGAGCTTCCCCTCCCGACAATGTCGTCGCCGATTGCCCCAATTGCAGATAGCCGAGCCCGACCGCCGCCAAGGTCTCCAGTTGGTCCATTACTCGGGGTATGTTGCGAAACAACTGCATCGCGTCGCGCACCGTCATCGCCAGCACATCCGCAATGGAGTGCCCATGGAACAACACCTCCAAGGTTTCCCGATTAAACCGTTTCCCTCCGCAACTGGGACAGGGCGCATAGGCGTTGGCCATAAACTGCATGTCCAACTTGATCGCGCCGTCCCCCTGACACCGCTCGCACCGTCCACCTCGGACGTTAAACGAAAACCGACTCGCCTTGTAACCGCGCACCTTCGCCAACGGCACTTGCGTATAGAGGTCCCGTAATTGGTCCAATAATTTGGTGTAGGTTGCCGGATTGGAGCGCGGACTTCGCCCGATCGGCGATTGATCCACCTGCACCAATTTTTGAAAGAAATCCAAATGCTCGATGTGCCGGTGCAGCCCCGCAATGGATTTCGCTCGATTCAACTTCCGGGCCGCGCCCGCCGCCAAAATATCGTTCACCAACGTGCTCTTACCCGAGCCCTAGACCCCCGTGACACATGTCAATAACCCCCCCGGACACCGCGCATCCACTCCTTTCAAATCATTCGCCCGGGCTTCACGGACCGTCAGAAAGGCCCCATCCGGTTCCTTCGTCGCCGCCGCTTTCTCAACCCGCACCCGTCGAGCCAGATACGGTCTACTGACCGAGGTCTTCGCCGTCGCCTTCATCATCGCCTCCGGGATTCCCCGAAAGAGCACCCGTCCGCCTTCCGAGCCCGCCCCTGGTCCGAGCTCGATGATCTCATCCGCCATCCGCATGGTGTCTTCATCATGCTCGACGACGAGCACGGTATTCCCTCGATCCCGTAGCTCCTTCATCAAATTCAACAATCGATCATTGTCGGCCGGATGCAATCCGATGTTCGGTTCATCCAACACGTAAATGACCCCCATCAGCCCCATGCCCAACTGGGTCGCCAATCTCACACGTTGCGATTCACCTCCCGACAATGTCCCGTAATCGCGATTCAATGAAAGGTAACCGAGCCCCACTTGCCCGAGAAAACGGAGTCGTGGCTCGATGCCCGTAACCACATCCCGCAACGCTTCTTCCTTCTGAACCGTTCCTGCAGATCAAGCGCCACTTCATGGGCCGCTTTCACATCAAGCGCGAAAAATTCGGGCAAATTTAGTCTCCGTTCTCCGGCCGTAATGACCACCGCTCCACTCCGCGCATTCAATCGCGAGCCCGCACACTCAGGACAAGCTCCACTCACCATGTAGGTCGTCAGACGAGCTCGAAATCCTTCACTTTCGGTCGCCTTCCAGGTCTCATCAAAGCCGGGATGACCCCCGTCCACGGCATCGTCTTCGCCACTCGCATCCGCGCAAACAACCGCTCCCCGGCGCCGTGCAGCAGTGTCTGACGCACGTCCTCATCCAAGTTCGCCCACGGCGTATTCGCATCAAACGGCAACTGCTCCGCCAATTGCTTCAACATCGCGTTGTGTTGGATGATCAGATTCTTCCCACCGAGACGCCACGGCTTTAACGCCCCTCCCCGCACACTCTTAGCGGTATCCGGCACCACCAGTTCGGGCACAAACCGCAGCTTGCGTCCCAACCCGCCACAGGTCGTGCAGGCCTCTTGATTGTGGTTAAATGAAAAATGTCGAGGGGTCAGTTTTTCAAAAACATCTCCACAGATTTCACAGGCCAGTGATTGGCTCAATTGGATCTCCCGCCACTCCGCGTCTCGACTCGCCTGCGCCAGTATTATCGCCCGATCCGCCCCTTCCCTGCAAGCCAACTCCAACGAGTCCGCCAATCGGCTCCGCTGCTCCTCCACCGCCACCAAACGATCCACCACCAAATCCACCGCGATCTCCACCGCGATCTCCACCGGGGCCAATCCATTTGGCACGACGTCCGGTTCGTCCAGTTGTTTGATTTCCCCATTCAACCGCACTCGCTGGAACCCGCGTTGCCGCAACCGCGGTAACTCCTCCCGTAATACACTCGGTTTCGCTCGCAAAGCCGGTGCGAGTACCATGATGCGCTGACCCGCCGCTTCCGCCAACACTCGTTGCACGTTATCATCCAACGACCGTCGCACCACCTTGCCTCCATCCTTTGGACAATGGGCCTCACCGTGCAATGCCCACAAAAGTCGCGCGTAGTCCGCCACTTCTGTCACCGTTGCGATCGTGCTGCGAGGCGACTCGCCCGCCGTACGCTGTTCGATCGCCAACACGGGCGACAAGCCATGCACATAGTCCACGTCCGGCCGCGGCAACTGCTCCAACACTTGCCGCGCCGAGGTCGACAACGACTCCATGTATTTGCGGTACCCTTCCGCATAAATCGCATCAAAGGCCAACGACGATTTGCCCGACCCCGACGGCCCCGTGATGACCACCAGCTTTCCCCGTGGAATCCGCACTTCCAGATTCTGCAAATTATGTTCCCGGGCTCCTTTGATATGAATGTGCGTCTGAACCTGCATACGTCGAACGGACAACTTACTTAAATTCATACCGTCGCAAGAGTTGAATCATATCTTCGCCAATCATCCGCCTAATCACTGATCCATGCAACCTACTGAATTTCCCCGCAGCTGGTGGCTGGCGGGCTGTCTGCTATTTGCCCCAGCGCCCCTGTTTGCCATCACTTTCACCAACGGTGATCTGAGCGGCAGTTTCGATACCACCATATCCATCGGGGGCATCTACCGTCTCGACGATCCCGATCCCGACCTCTACGGCACTATCAACGGCGGCAACGCCAACTCCGTCAACTCCGACGACGGCGACCTCAACTTCAACGAGGGTTGGGTTTCCCAAGCACTCAAAGTCACGTCCGAACTGAAGCTCACTTACGGCGATCACCTCGGTTTCTTTACCCGCGGATCCTGGATCTACGACGACGCGGTCGAGGGGGCCGATAACCTTCGCAAACCGCTTTCCGCCGAAGCACTCGACCGGGCGGGCAATCGTCTCGACTACTTCGATCTCTACGGCGTCCTCCGTTTCGATGCCGGAGACATTCCCATCGATGTGCGCATCGGTCGGCAGGTCCTCAGCCTCGGTGAAAGCACCTTCCTGCCCAACGGCAACAACATCGTAAATCCCATCGATGTGGCCAATTTTCGGGTCCCGGGCGCCGAGCTCCGCGAAGCGTTTCTTCCGGTCAATATGCTCAAGGTCACCGCCAATCTTACCTACAATCTCTCCGTCTAAGCCTTCTGGTTGCTCGAGTTTCGCCACACCGAAATCGAGCCTTCCGGCACCTACTTTTCGACCAACGATTTCGCCTCGCGTGGAGGGGGGACAGTCTATCTAGATTTCGGTGCCCTCTCGGACACCGGCATTCTGGGTGATATTCCCCGCGCCGTCGATGGCGAGGCCAACAACTACAGCCAATGGGGCGTAGCCCCGCGCTATCTCGCGCCCGGCCTCAACGATACCGAATTCGGTTTCTACTTCGCCAACTTCTACAGTCGTCTTCCGCTCATCGACGCCATCACCCCGCGTCGCGCCATCAGCTCCGCCGAAGTCCAAGGGACCGCGAGCGCCATCGCTCAGCAACAGCTGGTTCCGGCCATGATCGCCAATGGCGTACCGGCTCAGGCCATTCCGTCGATCCTGCCTTCGCTCCTCGGGGCTGCTCTCACCGACATTCCCGCCGCCGCCATCCCGAGCATCCCTTCCCTCGCGCCCTTCGCACCATTCTACCCGTCCGCTCAAGCCATCGCCGCCGGCGCCAAACCGGTCGGCCTGCTCAACGCCGCAGCCAACTACTTCATCGAATATCCCGAGGACATCACCATGCTGAGGGCCAGCTTCAACGCCGACCTGTCCTCCCTCGGCGTCGCATGGCAGGACGAGGTTTCCTACAAACAAGATGTCCCTCTCCAAATCGACGACGTCGAATTGCTCTTCGCCGCCCTCTCTACCCTCGCTCCTCAATTCGGCGCGAACAACCAAATCGGCGACTACTTGGGTCACTACGGCACCATTATCCGTTGTCACCGTCGACACGACGTCTGGACTGCTCAAACCACCTTCACCAAAGTCTTCGGCCCCACCTTCGGAGCCAGTGCCCTAACCATGGTGGGGGAAGTCGGTGGACTCTGGGCCGATATCCCACCTCCCGATGTACTCCGCTACGAGGTCGCCGGCACCTACACGTCCGGCAGCCAAGCCGCTATGATCGGCACCGGCAGCGCCTTGCCCGCCACCCCGACCAACTACTTCGCCAACGACTTCGCCTGGGGCTACCAGTTCCTCGCTCGCCTCGAATACAACAACGTGTTCGCCGGCGTGAACGTGCTGCCCACCGTCGCCCTCAGCCACGATGTCTCCGGCAATAGTCCCGCCCCGCTCTCCAATTACCTCGAAGGTCGCAAATCACTCAGTCTTTCGACCGAGTTCGTATGGCAAAACGCGTGGTCCGCCGATGTACGCTACGTGAATTATTTCGGCGGCGGCGTGCAAAACCTACTCGGGGATCGCGACTATTTCGCCACTACTTTCAAGTATTCCTTCTAATGTTGAGATCACCTCCTCCCAAGAACGATGAAACACCTTCTACAACTCACCGGTGGCCTGCTTTCCGCCACCTTTCTCTCCGCCACCATCAGTGACTCCGACCTGAATCGGCTCGGCGCTGACCTCACCCCGCTGGGCGCCGAGAGAGCCGGCAACGCCGACGGCTCCATCCCCGCCTGGACCGGTGGCTACACTCCCGGTGATCACCACCCCGATCCGTTCAGCGGTGCATCGCCTCTTTTCACCGTCAACGCGTCCAACCTCGCCACCTACCGGGACCACTTGACTGCCGGACACATCGCCTTGATCGAAACGTACCCGGACACCTACCAACTCCCGGTCTTCCCCACTCACCGCAGCGCCTCGGCTCCTCAGCGCATCTACGATGCCACCAAGAAATTCGCCGCCAGCGCCCGCGTCGTCAACGACGGTGCCGGCATCGAGGGCGCCATCCGCGGCATCCCCTTCCCGGTGCCACAAAGCGGGATTGAAGTGCTTTGGAATCACCTGCTCCGCTACCGTGGCGATGCCGCCATACGCCGCATCGGTCAGGCCGCCCCTCAACGCAACGGCAGCTACACCATGGTCGAGTTCGAGGATGAATTCCTCTTCAACTACGCTCGGGCCGACCTCAGCCCCGATGAGCTCGACAACACCATCATTTTCTTCAAACAAGCCGTCCTCGCTCCGGCTCGTCTCGCCGGCACCATCCTCATGGTCCACGAGACCCTCGATCAAGTCGTCGAACCCCGCCGCGCCTGGGTCTACAACGCCGATCAACGCCGCGTCCGTCGCGCCCCTCAAGTCGCCTACGATAATCCCGGCACCGCTGCCGATGGCATGCGCACGTCCGACCAGTTCGACATGTTCAACGGTGCCCCCGACCACTACACGTGGGCAAACGTGAAATGATCGTCCCCTACAACAGCTACCAACTGCACAGCGACCAAATCTCCCCCGACGACATTCTCCAACCGCTTCACATCAATCAAAGTCTCACCCGCTACGAAAAGCATCGGGTGTGGATCGTCGAAGCACGGCTCAAGCCTGACACCAGTCACATCTATTCCCGCCGCACTTTCGATGTCGACGAGGACTTCTGGCAAATCCTCGCCGTCGACCAATACGACACCCGGGGCGATCTCTGGCGGGTCTCCAAAGCCCATTGTATCAACTACTATGACGAGCCCACGTTCTGGAGCACCCTCGAGGTCCACACCGATCTCGTCGCCGGTCGCTACCTTGCCATTGGCTTGGACAACGACCAGCCGATGTATGACTTCACCATCGAACGCAACGCCCGCGATTACTCTCCCAATGCGCTGCGCAAATCCGGCATTCGGTGATCCTGCGAACGGTCAGTTGCTTGCTGGCCCTCACGGCCGTCTCCGCCGACGCAGCGGCCAAGGGACCACTGCTGCTCGACGCCACGCTCGTCGGTGACGCCATCATCGCCGTCGGCGAACGTGGCCTCATCCCAAAATCCACCGACAGCGGAGCCACGTAGAGCACTCCACCCAAACCGGTCGTGCCCTACACCCTCTGCGCGGTCTGCTTTGCCGATCCGCTCACCGGTTGGGCGGCCGGGCACGGTGCCGTGATCCTGGGCACCACCAACGGGGGCACCACCTGGGAACACCAATACACCGGCCCCGATCCCGAGTCCCCCCTTCCTCGATTTGCTCGCCTTGGATCATGGTCACTGGCTCGCCGTCGGCGCCTTCGGAGCCTTCTTCGAATCGCACGACGCCGGAGCCTCCTGGGCACAAAAGTGGATCCTCGATGAAGACATGCACTTCAATCGCATCACTCAAACGCCCGCCGGCACTTTGTTCCTTGCCGGCGAATTCGGCACCTTGCTCCGCTCCACCGATCGTGCCAAATCGTGGGAAACCCTTTCCCCCGGAGAGGACGGATCCCTCTACGGGGTGTTGGCCCTCGATGATCATACTTTGCTCGCCTATGGTCTGCGCGGACGCATCTACCGCAGCACCGATGACGGTAACTCCTGGCAACGTATCCAAACTCCGGGCACCGGACTCCTCATGACCGGCATCGAACTGGGTGCCCCCAATACCATCATCATCGCCGGTCAGGCTCGCACGTGGTGGGTCAGCCGTGATCAGGGGCGCACCTTTCGCGCCACCACCGACAAAACCGCCGCCATCGCCGAGCTTCTTCTCACTCCGACCGGTACCCTGCTCACATTCGGCGAAGACGGCGCTCACACCGCTCCTTCTCCCGCCTCGAAAGCCCGATGAAGGATCGCCTCCAATCAGCCATCGAGCACTTCGTCTTCCGCTTCCCGCTGGTGCTGGGCTTCGCCGCCCTGACCGTGCTCATGGGTTGGTTCGCCTCAAAGACGCACGTGGACGCCAGTTTTAAAAAATCGCTCCCGCTGGATCACCCCTACATCCAGACGTTTTCGCAATACGAGTCCGACTTCGGGGGCGCCACGGGGGCGCCAATCGCATCGTCATCGCCCTCATGGCACGCCATGGCGACATCTTTACACCGGAGTTCTTCGCCGCGCTCAAGCATGCCACCGACGAGGTCTTTTTTATCCCCGGAATCGACCGTTCCCAAGTGCAGTCCCTTGTCACCCCGAACGTGCGCTACGTGGAAGTCGTCGACTACGGATTCGCCGGTGGCAACGTCATCCCTTCCGATTTCACTCCGACGCCGACAAACTTCGCGAAGGTCAAAACCAACATCATCAAGTCCGGCAAACTTGGCTAACTCGTCGCCAATGACTTTTCCGGGGCCATCATCAGCGCCCAACTTCTCGAGGTCGATCCCTCCACCGGCGAGCGTCTCGACTACGGGGCCGTGGCCGACGCTCTCGAGGGAAAAATACGCAGCCAGTTCTCCGGTTGGGCCGTCGATGTTCGTCTCGGGGTTCACATTATCGGGTTCGCCAAAATCATCGGTGACATCAGCGACGGCGCCCGCAACGTCCTGTTTTTCTTCGGCGTGGCCTTCGTCATTACGGCCCTGCTTGTCCTCTTCTATTCTCAGTCTCTCAAGCTCACCGTCTTCACCCTTGACTGTGCCGTCATCGCGGTCGTCTGGCAACTCGGAGCGCTCAACGCATTTGGCTTCGGTCTCGATCCTCGTTCCATTCCTCATCTTTGCCATCGGCGTGAGCCACCGCGTGCAAATGATGCGGGCCTACCGGGCGGAAGCCTTCTCCGGCCAATCCAGCCTCGACGCCGCCCGTGCCGCCTTCCGTCAGCTCCTCGCCCCAGGCGGAGTCGCCCTCATCACCGACACCGTGGGATTCGTGACGATGCTGACCATCAAGATCGAAGTCATCCGTGAACTCGCTATCACCGCCTCTCTCGGTGTCACCGTCATCATCATTACCAACCTTTTTCTCCTGCCGATCCTGCTCTCCTACGTGCAGCTCCCCGATCACTACCGCGAACGCATCGCGGCTCGGCGGCAACGCACCGACGCCGCATGGCGCCGCGTTTGTATTGTCATGCGACCCGGGGTATCCGCCACGATCCTCCTGGTCTACGTAATCCTTGGTTGGTGGGCCTACGGCCGATCCCAACAAGTCCGTATAGGCGACCTCCACGCCGGCGTACCAGAGTTGCGGCAAACCTCCCGCTACAACGAAGACCCCCGGCATCATCACCGAACGATTTTCCATCGGCGTGGACGTCCTCTCAGTCATCGCCGAAGGCGGCCCCAATGCGTGGGTCGACTACGATGTGGTCACCCTCATGGACCAGTTCGAAGGTCACATGAAAAAGATCCCCGGAGTGCAATCGATCATCAGCCTCACCTCCGTTGCCAAGATCGTAAACTCCGGTTGGAACGAGGGCTCCCTCAAATGGCGCATACTGCCGTCCCATCCACAGGCCCTCGCTCAAGCAGTCTCCCCCATCGAGACTTCCACCGGCCTGCTCACCGCCAACGGCAGTGTCATGCCGATCATGATTTTCCTCACCGATCATCGCGCCGAAACCCTCACTGCCGTCACCGACGCCGTTAAGCAATTCGCGCAAGCCCACCCATCGCCCAAAGTCCGCTGCCGTCTCGCCACCGGCAACGCCGGGGTCATGGCGGCGACCAATGAAATCGTGGAAGCCGCTCAATACCCCATCGTGTTCTGGGTTTTCGGCGCCGTCACCGTTCTGTGCCTCATCACCTTCCGCTCGATCCGCGCCATGTTGTGCATCGTGCTCCCTTTGCTGCTCGTCAGCTACCTCGGCTACGCCCTGATGGTCTACTTGGAAATCGGCCTCAAGACCTAGACCCTGCCGGTCGTCGCCCTCGGAGTCGGCATTGGCGTCGACTACGGCATCTATATTTTTCCCCGCTTCATGGTCGCCCTGCGCCGTGGTGAACCCTTCGAAGCCGCCATGTTTGAAGCCTTCACCCGCACCGGCAACGCGTGGTCTTCACCGGCCTCACGCTCGCCATCGGTGTCAGTACTTGGATTTTCTCCGAACTCAAATTCCAAGCCGACATGGGGATCCTGCTCACCTTCATGTTCCTCGTAAACATGATCGCCGCCATCGTTATCCTGCCCGCCCTGGCTCGCTGGCTCTTCCGCACCCCCAACCGTGCGATCGCCCCCTAAGGACCCCATCAGCTTTCTCGGACCTCATGCCTCCGAGATGTACGACCTAACCGCGTCGATCGTCAACCCGTGTGCCCAAAATCCAGTCCGCCCACCGTCTCCGTGCGTGGGCAACAATCGCCGCCATTTCGGTCCATCCGTGATTAACTAAGAAAACCCAGTCCACACAACAAACGCATGTAACAAGGTTATGTTATCCAGTAGGTTAGTGAGCTTCAAACGTACACTCGCCGACTTACCTGCCAGGCAGGGCTATTTCATAATAAAATAGGTTACAGGTAGATAATATTATATGCAATTTACAATGAACTTTTCCCGGCATGTCCGACCAAGTCGGCAAATGTTTGAGAAAACGACCCGTCCAAACCGCCGTCAGAGATACCTGCTGGATAATGCCACGATCCGGTTGCTCGACGATCAAGCAGAGATAGAGCGATGGAACGACCTGATCCGCACTCACCATTATTTGCGCAGTTCGAACGTGGCGGGAAAAGCGCTGCGCTGCGTGGTGGAAGTGGCAGGGAAGTAGGCGGCACTGCTCTCGTTCAGCTCCGCAGCCTACCATCTAAAGGCACGCGACAGCTGCATTGGCTAGGAAGCATGGCAGCGCAGGCAGCGCCTCGAACTGCTCGTTGCCAACAGCTGCTTGCTGATTGTTGGGTCGTCGCGCTCCATGCCAAATCTGGCGTCCCAAAGCCTCTCGCTGGCGCTCAGACGCCTGCCCGAAAACTGGCGTGGTGCTTTTGGCTCGAAACCTGTCGCAGTCGAGACCTTCGTGGATCCGGAGTTTTTCGAGGGCACTTGCTATAAGGCCGCCAACTAGACGGTGGTAGGTTCGAGCCAGGGGTTCGCCCGCCAAGCGGCAGATTTTTACCAGCATCACGGCAAGCCCAAGACGATTCTGAGGTATCCACTGCGGCAGGACTTCAAGGCGCTGCTGTGCCGCGAGGAGCTACTCGAGCCCTACCATGGCTACTTGCCAGCAGCAGCAAAAGCGGTATCCGCGCCTTGCCGAAGGTAAGGCGATCGGCTCGCTCATGGAAGCCTTCAGGTTGCTCGAGGACCGGCGCGAGCACAAGGGGCGTCGGTATCGCCTCTCCGGGTTGCTCGGCGTGGTCGTTTGCGGATACTTCGCGGGGTGCCGCTCGCTGGAGCAGTGCGCCGCCTTCGCCGCTGCGTTGAATCAAAGGCAGTGCCGCAGCTTCGGCTTCTGGCGTGCCCTCGGCCCCGGCAAGCTCGTCGCCCCCTCCCATACGACACTATGGCGAGCCATTTGCGCTGCGCAGCCAGAGGCCTTCGATAAAGTCGTGGAAACATGGCTCCGGCAGCATCAGCACGACGCCCCGCAGGCCATCGCCATCGACGGCAAGGTGATCAGGGCGACGGCGACACCCGCCAATCCTGAGGCCTTGAGCGTCTCGGCGATCAGCCATAGCCTAAGGGATTTGATTTTTTTCAGCAGCCTTTGCGTCAGGGGAAAGAACCACGAGCCGCAGGCCGTCGTCGATCTGCTCGGCAAGATCGGTCCGATCGATGGAACGCTCGTAACCGTTGACGCCCTACACTGCCGCAGGACGCTAGCCCACAGCATCGTGCAGGAGAACGGAGCCGATTATCTGATGAGCGTGAAGGGCAACCGCCCGGCGCTGCGCAAGGCCATCGTCAAAAAGATGGATGCCAGCGAGGTCAGGAAGATCTTCACCCTGGAAAAGGGCCATGGCAGGACCGAGCGCCGCAGCATCGCAGCGATCGACGCCAGCCCGACCGACCTGACCTGGCCCTTCGCGGCGCAGGCCGGCCGGATCACCCGAGAGCGCGAGAACCTCACGACAGGTAAAAAACAAATCCAATGCATCGTTTTCGTGACCAGCCAAGATTGCACCCAAGCCGATTCGGCCAAGCTACTCGCTCAGGCCACAGGACATTGGAAGATCGAGAACGCTCTTCACTACCGCAAAGACGCTTCCATGGGTGAAGACCGATGCTACGCCCGTAAATGGCCAACGATCTCGCTGCTCGCAACGATTAGATCCCTGGTGATCACCGTGCTTGGCAGACTCAAAGAGTCGCTGCCATGCGTCCCAAAGAGGCTATGCGCCAACGCCTACAACGCGGTTAGCTTCGCAACCAAGCCCCTCAAAATCGCTTTCAATAACCTTTCTTGAAATTGCCCTGCCTGCCATGTGATCGAATCGATGCCTGCGACGGACCGTAACTCATTCCCACTTCGCGCCCTTCGTTCTCTTCTGTAAAATCCAACTTCGGAATTTAGGATTAACAAACTGCCTCCCCGTCTGCTGCAGCAGTCGATTAATACGAAGACTTCAATAGCTCAAGGTCCAGCGTCTCTGCCGCCGCTTCAAAAAGCCCGAGAAAGGTCTCTTCGGCCAGTCCCAGACTACGCCCTCGCAGATGACCGAAGTCCCCAGTCTCGCCGCAACGCCTTTTCCCCCATCGGGAGAGCCACCAAGGACCCTTCGTCCAATTCCTTGCCCGCGACCCAGCGGGCAAAAATCCCCACGCCCAGTCCGATCTTCACCAACTCCTTCGCCGCCTCCATACTTCCCATCTCGATCGGATTATGCACCACCACTCCCGCCGAACTGAGGTATTCGGTCACCATTCGGTAGGTATAGGTGCCTTTGTTATAGAGTATACGAAAGTTTCCCGATTCCGGTCCTCCACCGTAACACTGCCGCTTCGCCGTGTCGCCCAAGGGTGCATCGGCGCCACATACATCTCCAACGTACCACTGAAAACCAGGCGAAACTCGATGTCCTCCCGACTTGGAGGCCTTAGCATCAACGCTAGATCAATCTCATTACGCCTTAACGCTTCGCCCATCTCCGGGCTATCCGCCGGCTCCACTCGAATCACGCACTCCGGAAAACTTTGCTTAAACTCCCGCAGCACGCCCGGGAGGAGATACTGACACGCCGTCGTACTCGCCCCCCACCCGTAGTCGCGACTGTCCCCAACTCTGCAATTCCTCAATCCCGCTGCGAGCATCCTGCATTGCCCGCAATATACGGTCCGCGTGCACCAGCAATCGCTCCCCCGCTTGCGTCAAATGCGCCTTCTTCCCCACTCGGTCAAAGACCCGCACTCCCAACTCCGTTTCGAGCGACTTGATGGCGTGACTCACCGCCGATTGAGTCAGAAACAATTCCTTCGCTGCACTCGTAAAACTACCATGCCGCGCCAGCGTCGAAAACGCCAACAGCTGCCTACTATTCAACAAGCTGCTCATGAACGATGCACTCCATTGATGCATTCCATTGAGAGTTTCCATAGCAATTCATGCGCCACATTCATCAATTGGCACTCGATCCGCTTACAAAGCTGGCTCGCATTCCACGGACTCCCTCCATCATTCATCCGCCAGTTCGACTTCTCGTGTCCAACTCAGTCGTGGTTTCATCGCCCTTAACGACGCGGCACCTCTGGTCGTGGCTCATGAATTCGGGATCTTCAAAAAACACGGGCTCAATGTAAGACTGCGCCGTGAACTGGGTTGGGCCACTATCCGGGATAAGATCGCTTTCGGAGAACTCGACGCTGCCCACGCGGTCAGTTCTCTCCTCATCAGCACCCGTCTCGGTCTAGGCTCCGCCCCGGCCGAATGCCTCACCGCCTGCGTCCTGAGCACCGGTGGCAACGCGGTCACGCTTTCCAGCCGTCTCTGGGATCGCGGTGTCCACGATGCCGCCTCCTTGCGGGACGAAATCATCAAAACACGTCACGATCGCCAACTGGTCTTCGGCGTCGCCGGCATCTACTCCACTCACTTCCTTCACTTGTGTGCCTGGCTGCAAGACGCCGGTATCAATCCACGCCGCGATGTGCGTATCGTTGCCGTGCCGCCTCCCCAAGTCTTTCGCAATCTCACAGCCGGCACCATCGATGGCTATTGTGTTGGCGAACCGTGGAACTCTCTCGCCGTTCAGAACAAAACCGGCTGGTGCGCGTGTACCAGCAGCGACACCCCGAAAAAGTCCTGATGGTGCGCGCTTCTTTCGCCCACGCGCGTCACGAGGAACATATGATCTTCGTCGCCGCCTTGGTTGAAGCCTGCCGCCAATGCGACGACCCCGTCTTTCGTCCCGAGCTGATCAAACGGCTCACCCGACGCGAATACCTCAATCAGCCTGCCCAGGTCGTCGCCGCCGGATTCACTGAGCCTTTCGCCTTGGGCCAGGGTCGTGTGTCCGACACCTCGGAGTTTATTCGGTTCTCCGGCTCGGATCTCAATAACCCTACGCTGGACAAAGCCCAATGGCTCATCGATGGGTTCAAGGACTGCGGCCTGATCTCACCGTCCGTTCGCACTTCGCCTCATCTGGCTCGCGAGATATTCCGCCCCGATCTCTTCTCTCAAGCCGTGAGACGCTACGGAGACGCGGGTTGAGGCCGAGTATCATTTTTCTAGATACTCGTGTCTTGCCGGACAACGCGGGCACTTTCGCTCAACCCAGTGCGTAAAATAACACATCCCCCCCCCCCCGCCGCTTCTCGGCCCACACGTAGGACCTGACCATCCGAATGATGCCCATTGTTTATGCTTTCAACAGAACCTCTAAGGGAAATTCATCATTCCGACTCATGTATGAAAAATCCGCTGCATTTCCACTCAATCGACACATCGCATGATTCGACCGTTTGGCACGAGTTGGCATCCGCCGCGCTAAGTAAGGAGGCGATCGCGCAGCCTGCGCCTTCACTGGATACAGACCGCAACGCCAATCCTTCATGCACATCACCACTTTCGTTCCCTCACGTGCTCGCCGCTTTTCGCGCGCCCTCACCATCGCTTTAATTAGTATGGTGGGGATCGGCGGCACTCAACCCGCCCACGCCCAACTCTCTCCGGAGAAAAACGAACTCAAGTTCGGTTTCATTAAACTCACAGACTGCGCGCCCCTCGTCATTGCCAAGGAAAAGGGCTTCTTCCGCGACGAGGGTCTCGCCGTCGAAGTCATCGCTCAACCCAACTGGAACACCCTGCTCGACAACGTAATCTCCGGTAACCTCGACGGCGCTCACATGCTTTCAGGTCAACCCATTGCCGCCACCATCGGAATCGGCACCAAAGCGCACATCGTCACCGCCTTCACCATGGACTTGAACGGCAACGGCATCACCGTTTCCAACGCCGTCTGGGAGGCCATGCAACTTGAAGACCTAGAGCTCGATACGCCTACTCCAGCGCATCCTATTTCCGCCCGTGGGCTTCGTCCCGTTGTCGATGAATACCTCTCCTCCGGCGCTAAACTGCAAATGGGTATGGGTTTCCCCGTCTCCACCCACAATTACGGGATTCGCTACTGGCTCGCCGCCGCCGGCATTCACCCCGGCATGTATACCGCCACCGATATCGGCGGTCGCACCGATGCTGAGGTCGAACTCTCCGTCACCCCTCCTCCCATGATGCCGACCGTCCTCGAAGCGGGTAATATCCAGGGCTACTGCGTCGGTGAACCTTGGAACCAACAGGCTGTTGCCAAAGGGATCGGAGTTCCCGTCACCACCAACTACGACATCTGGAAAAACAACCCCGAAAAAGTATTCGGCGTATCCAAAACCTGGGCCGACGCCAATCCCGATACTCACATTGCAGTCGTCAAAGCGCTCATCCGCGCCGGCAAGTGGCTCGACGAAACCGACGCTTCCGGAACCCTCGTCAACCGTGAGGAGGCCGTGCGTATTCTCGCTCAACCCAACTACGTGGATGCCGACTACGACGTCATCAAGAACTCCATGACCGGCTCCTTCATCTTCCAGAAAACCGACGTGCGTGAGATGCCGGATTTCAACGTGTTTTCAAATACCACGCCACGTATCCGTGGTATAGCGACGGTATTTGGTTCCTCACCCAGATGCGTCGGTGGGGCCAAATCACCGAAACCCAGTCCGCCGAATAGTATGCCGAAACCGCCAAGGAAATTTATCTCCCCGCCGTCTATCTCGCCGCCGCCACACTCCTCGTCGAAGAGGGCAACATCGAACAATCCGATGTGCCTTGGGACACTGATGGCTACAAACCGGCCACGACCGACTTCATCGATGGCAACGCCTACGACGCCCACGACCCTATCGGCTACATCAACAGTTTCGCGATCGGGAACCAAGACCCGATCTAGTGCAGCAGTAATATCAGAGTAGTTGTTGTAAGTGATCATTGCGGCGGGTGCCCCGGCATCGGCACCCGCCTCCTGCTCTTCCTCCTTTCCCTCCACCGGAACCCAGTCTCATGAAATACCAGATCCTCAAAGGCCTCGATATCGCCGGCCTCCAGGTGTTCGACCCTGTCGTCCGCCTCTGCTACGGTGAAGAACCTAAGACTCAACTCAAGAAGATCGGCCAATTCATCGTGATCCCTGCCGTGACGTTCCTCCTATTCTTGGTGTTCTGGAACTATGCCGGTTCACGCCATACCACTAAGTCCGGCGAAGTGCCCACCCCCTCCGTCGTGCGTACCGCAGCCTATGGCGTGCTCACCTTCCATCAGCGTGAAACCATCAAGGGAGAAGATTTGCTCCGCAGTGGGACGGAACGAGAAGCCGCACTGATCACCGTGGATGCCCGCCTCGCCGAAATCCCCCCCCTTGGCCGCCGCCGCCGCCGAACTCAAGGAAACCGAACTCACCGCCCGCGAACACCTCCAAGACGCGACCGCCGAAATCAACGCTACGTACCGGGCAACGCGCCTCGAGTTCCGCCAGGCCGCCAAGGTCCGACAAGCCGATCTTACCACCCTCGCCGGCTCCGTCGTAAATGGCGCCGCCGCCGACCGACTCGCACTGCTTGCCGCCGTTGATGCCGACAAGGCGGCATCCGACTCCGAAACCACTACTGTCCAAGCCTTGCGAGACGAATGCGCCGCCATCGAGAACGCGAAATTCCCGCCTCTCATTGTCGCCCGATAAAAAAGCAACCGCCTCGCTGAGGAACTCCAGTTCCTCCGCAAACGCCGTGACTTCCTCACCAGCGAAAACCGCGAACTAAAACTTGTCGCAGCCAACGTTCGACTGGCCCAACTGGAGGCCGATCTCGCTTCCGCGCCAGACGCAACGGTCGCCGTCAAAGCCGCGTCCTCCATTCAACAACAACATGAGACCATCGCCACTCTGGCGGCGGCGGCGTACTCAAAACCGTGGACCCTGCCCGCCCAGATGGATCGATCCGCGCGCTGCGTGATCGTCGGCTTCCTCGTCGCCTCCTTCATCGCGATTCCCCTCGGCATTCTCTGCGGTCTTAATCGCATCTTCATGGCGGCGATCACCCCCCCTGATCTCCCTCTTCAAGCCGGTCTCTCCCATCGTTTGGCTGCCCATCATCTTTATCATTGTCGGCGGCTTCATTCCCGATCCTTCCGATTTGTCCAGTGAAGGCATCGGTAAGTTCGTCTGGGATATGTTTAATAACGGCTCATCCCAAACTTTCGCTCAGATGTTCGTCGTCGTGTTCGTCGTCGGATTCATCGGCCTCCTTTTCGACCGCGTGATGATCGTCCTTCAACGTTTGGTCTCCTTCGACGGGGGCACCACCGCAATTTGCAGCCGATTGGATTTCAAACGTAGACTGCCTCAACGTCGATCCTTTGGACCTCATTCATCAATCATCACACCTCGCATGAGCTCTCTCGAACTGGATTCTGTTTCCGTCGGCTGCGGTCCCTCCAATAACCGCACCGAGGTGCTTTCCAACGTCAACCTCGCCGTCGAGGAGAACGAGTTCGTCGCCATCATTGGCTTTCCCGGCTCCGGTAAATCCACCTTGGTAAACTTACTCGCGGGTCTCCAAATGCCGGATACCGGAACCGTAAAAATGAGCGGTGAACTGGTCACCGCCCCCGGTCCCGAGCGCGGCATCGTGTTCCAAAATTATTCCCTGCTGCCGTGGCTTTCCGTCTCGGAAAACATCGACCTCGCGGTTAAGTCCGTCTTCTCAAAATTTCGCAAAAACCAACGCCGTGAGCATGTCGCCCGTTACATTGAAATGGTCAACCTCACACCGGCCCGGAACAAGAAACCGAGCGAACTCTCCGGCGGCATGCGTCAACGTGTTTCCCTCGCCCGCACTCTTGCCATGCAGCCCGGCGTGCTGCTGCTCGATGAAACTCTCTCCGCCCTCGACGCCCTGACTCGCGCCAATCTACAGGACGAGATCACCCGCATTTTGGAGCAGGATCGCCGCACCGTCGTTCTCATCACCAACGACGTTGACGAGGCCCTCCTTTTGGCCGATCGCATCATTCCTCTGACCATGGGCCCCCGTGCCACGCTCGCCTCCGCGTTCCCCAATACTTTGGAACGCCCACGCGACCGCACCGCCATGAATCACGATCCTGCCTTCAAACACCTCAAGCCCGAGATTACCAACTACCTGCTTACTTTCAACCGCGAGGCCAAGTCCCTCCGCGTCGACGATGTGCTGGAAATGCCCATGGTCCTACCCGCCGATTTTTCCACCGGGCGCCGTCTCCCTCCCATCGCCGTACAGCATGCCGGCACCGTCTCCGCCAATGCCAAGCGCAACGCCGATCCCTCGGACTCCTCTTCCCACGCCGCATGAAAACCGATCGCTTTCTCGAGATCAGCAACCTGGTCAAAGCCTACCCAAATCCTTTTGGAGCCGAGATCAAGGTCGTCGATGGCTTTGACCTCAAAGTGCGTCAGGGCGAGTTCGTCTCCGTCATCGGACACTTCGGTTGCGGCAAATCCACCGTGCTCACCATGATCGCCGGTCTCAATCCAATCAGCGAAGGCGGCATAATCGTCGACGGGCGCGAAATTTACAGCCCAGCCCCCAACCGCGCCGTCGTCTTTCCATCGCCCTGCCTATTGCCGTGGCTCACCGCCGCCGGCAATGTGATGCTCGGAGTAAAAGAGGTCTATCCTCACGCGACCAAAAAAGAACGGCGTGACATCGTCGCCTACGCGCTCTCGGCCGTGGGCCTGGGCTCCGCTCTCAACAAATATCCCCGTGAAATGTCCGGCGGCATGCAGCAACGCGTCGGCATCGCTCGCGCCATCGCCCTCAAACCAAAAATCCTCCTGCTCGACGAACCCTTCGGCCACCTGGATTCTCTCACTCGTATGGAACTTCAGGATGTCATTCTGGGGATCCTTAATCGGGACCAGATCACGACCATGCTCATCACTCACGATGTCGATGAAGCGGTCTACATGTCAGACCGCGTTTGCATGATGACCAACGGTCCCAGTGCCCATGTCGGCTCGCTCATGGAGATCGATTTTCCTCGTCCGCGTGACGCGAGGCCATGATGGCCGATGACCGATTCTTCGCCTACCGCGAGCTACTGCTGCGATTCCTCGACGAATGCGAGCACGCCAAACGGCAACCCAAACCGCCGTCCGCTAAGGCTTCGGTCTCCATCACCAAACCCATTTTCGTCAACGCGTGCCGCAATCCATCGCCGCACTCTTCTGACGATTCCCTGACCGAAACCTGCACCGTCAGCTCCTCCTATCATGACCAAATTGTGTCCAAATATCGCAATCTGCGGCCTTTTCGCCGCCGTTTCCGCTCTGTCTGTTCAAGCCGCATCGACTCTCGATGAGGTGTTCTCCGAAGGAAAGATCTCCCTTTCTTCTCGTCTTCGTTACGAATACGACGACCAACCCGGTGCCGCAAACTCCAACGCGATGACATTCCGTAACCGCCTTGGCTTCACGTCCGGCCAGTACCACGGTTGGTAGTTCATGATGGAGGGCGAGGATGTCCACGCCTTCGACTCCGATAGCTACAATCAGGCCGGTCTCAACCCCGGTGGCGCCGGTCGGGTTGTCATCGCCGACATCGAAGGCACCGAAGTCAACCAAGCCTTCGCGGGCTATGCCGGCGAGAGCTTCAACGGTAAACTGGGTCGGCAACGTATCGTCATCGATAATGTCCGCTTCATCGGTGACGTCGGCTGGCGCCAAGACCAACAAACCTATGATGCGTTTACGGTCTCAGGCAAACCCGCCGCCGATACCACCATCAGCTACGGCTACCTCTGGCAGATCAACCGCATCTTCAGCGATAGTCGCGACTTCGATTCCGGCAGTCATTTCCTTAACTTGGGCTACAAGGGTCTCCCCGGTGGCAGCCTTACCGTCTACAGCTACTTGCTCGACTTCGACACCGCCGACGCCAATTCCACCGCCACTTATGGTGTGAGCTACTCCGGTTCCACCAAACTAGACGACCGCACAACCCTGCTCTACCGCGCCGAAATTGCCACCCAGTCCGACTACGGCAACAGCCCTTTCAATTACCGCACGACTTACTACCTGGGTGAACTCGGCGCCAAGTTCGGCGGCATCACCGCTAAACTGGGCTACGAAGTGCTCGGCTCTGACAACGGCCAAGGATTCAAAACGCCCCTCGCCACACTCCACAAGTTCAACGGATTCGCCGACCTTTTCCTCGGCACCCCGGGCTCGGGCCTGCAGGACGTTTACGTCAGCATCGGCGGCAAAGTCGGGGGCGTTAACCTGACCGTCTTCTATCACGACTTCTCCGCCGACGTCGGTGGCGCGGACTACGGCACCGAACTCGATTTCGTAGCCGCCTACAAATTCGCCTCTCGCTTCACTGGGGTGGCAAAATACGCGTCCTTCAGCAGCGACGGTTTCGCCCAAGACACCGATCGCGTCAGCTTCGTGGTCAACTTCGCCTGCTAACGCAACGCCTCATGACAGAAAGGGCGCCGCCTCAAGGCGCGCCCTTTTCGTCGTTTTCACAACGCCATGACTTCATCTCAGATAAATCTTGTTCAATCCACTTGGACTCAGGTGACGTCGACCGCTGAAACCGCCGCGGGTTTGTTGTACGGGCGTCTCCTTGAATTGGACCCTTCGCTACTTTCCCTCTTCCCCTCCGACCTCACTGCCCAGGGCAAGAAACTCATGACGATGCTCACCGTCGCAGTCCGGGGACTCGATGACCTGGGCAAACTGAATCCTACCGTCCAGGATTTGGGTCAACGACACATCGCTTACGGCGTCAAATCCGTCCACTACGACACGGTGGGCGCCGCGCTGCTTTGGACTTTGCGCCAAGGACTCGGCGAGGCATTCACGCCTGAAGTGGAAACCGCTTGGACTGAGGTCTACGGGGTCCTGGCCAGCACCATGCAACAGGGCGCCGCCACTCACGACAATAAGTCATAATGCTCATCTTTTTGATCAATGTGACTTGCGCGATTAATCCACCGCCTGCCCTCGATGGCACCAACGGTGCTAAGCTCCCCTCGTAACCAACCATCGTGAGTACACATTCCACCCTTCCTCCTGTCGCGGGTGAATTCTCCGCCGAACAAAAGCAATACCTGCAAGGATTCTTGGCCGGCGCCATCTCGTCCGGTCAGCTACCGTTCGTTGGACTCGATGCCACGGGTCAGCTCACCGGAGATCCCGCCACCAGCGGTGATAATCTCGCCGCCGCTCCCTCTGCCGACACAGTCTTTGGCACGCCCTTGGAAGATTTGTGCAAACCGGAGATCTGGAAGCACGAACAAAACGGACTCGATGTGTGGGATAAACTCGTCACTCACGCCGCCGAAAACCGTTTTCCCGACGACGCCGATCGCTTTCGCTTTAAATACTTCGGCCTGTTCCACGTCGCTCCCGCCCAGGACAGCTTCATGATTCGCCTGCGTATCCCCGCTGGCATCGTCACCATGAATCAACTACACGGCCTCGCCCGACTCGCCGATGACCTCGGCAATGGCCGTCTCGACATCACGACCCGCGCCAACTTCCAACTCCGCGAATTCAAACCCAAGGACATCGTCGAAGTCCTCACTCGCAGCCAAAATCTCGGACTCACGTCCAAGGGCGCCGGCGCTGACAATATTCGCAACATCACCACGAGTCCGACCGCCGGGTTCGACCATTCAGAAATCCTCGATGTGCGGCCCTACGCCCAGGCGGTCCATCACTACATCCTCAACCACCACCGCGACCTCTACGGACTGCCTCGGATATTCAACATTGCGTTCGACGGCGGAGGCTCCATCTCCGCCGCCGCTGATACCAATGATATCGGCTTCTTCGCCGTCCGCGTACCCGACGGTATGCCAAATATCGAATCCGGTATCTACTTCCGAGTCTACCTCGGCGGCATCACGGGCCATCAGGATTTTTCCCGCGACACAGGTCTGCTCGTTAAGCCGTCCGAGGCCATCCCCCTCGCGGCCGCCATGATTCGTGTCTTCGCTGCCAATGGCGACCGCACCAACCGCAAAAAAGCCCGTCTCAAATACCTCCTAGAAAAATGGGGCGATGACAAATTCGTCGAGGAATCCGCCGCCCTGCTCGCCTTCCCCCTTACTCGCCTTCCTCTCGACCAGTGCACGCCTCGCCGTCCCGTCTGAAAACACGGTCAGCTTGGCGTCTACCGCCAAGCCCAATCCGGCCAAAACTACATCGGTCCCGTCGTGCCAGTCGGGCGTTTGGAATCCTGGCAAGCTCGTCGCATCGCCGATCTCGCTGATCACTACGGCCAAGGAGAAATCCGTCTCACCGTCTGGAAAAACTTCCTCCTTCCTCACATTGCCGACGCCTTTACTTCTACGGTAGAGCACAGCCTCGAGCGCATGCACCTCACCACCAAGCCTTCCACGACGGCGAGCTGCGTCATCGCCTGCACCGGCAGCAAGGGTTGCAAATACGCCGCCGCCAACACCAAGAGTCACGCTGTCACCCTGGCCAAACACCTGCGCGCCCGGGAAGAGATCGATCGCCCCATCAATATCCACCTCACCGGCTGCTCCCACTCTTGTGCCCAGTACTATTGCGGAGACATCGGTGCGGTCGCCACCAAACTCAAGGACGGACGCAAGGGCTATCATCTTGTCCTGGGCGGAGGCATGGACAACGAGCAGGGCATCGGCCGCGAAGTGTTCAAAGGGGTCGGTCACGACGAACTCCCGTCTCTCGTCGACCGTATCCTCGCCACGTATCAGTCCCACCACGACAGCGGCGAGTCATTCGTCGATTGGACCCGGCGCCACTCCACCGGAGAACTTCAGGAGCTCATCGCCGCCACGAACTAAGAAACCGCCTTCGCGACCCCGCCTTACTTCAAATTTTCTGTTTCTAAATTTTCTGCATGTCTTCCTCCGTTCCTTTCGTCCCGGATCACGCCCCTTTCTCGCCTGAGCAGCGCGCGTGGCTCAACGGCTTCTTCGCCGGCGCATTCTCTCGTCAACCCATCGGTGCCTCCACCCCTTCTCCCGCGACATCCACCCCGCTCACTATTCTCTGGGGTTCCCAAACCGGCACGGCCGTGTCTCTGGCCAAACAAACCGCCAAGGCCGCCACCAAACGAGGGTTCGCCCCGACCGTCGTCGACATGGCTTCCGCCACACCCACGTTACTCGCGGCCGCCCGTAACGTGCTCATCATCACCAGCACTTACGGCGACGGCGAACCGCCCGACAACGCCAAAGCGCTTTGGGACGCCGTCCGCGCCCCCGAAGCCGCAGCACTCCCCGCCAACCTGCGCTACAGCATCTGCGCCCTCGGCGACACCGGTTACGAACTCTTCTGTCAATGTGGTAAGGCCTTCGATGAATCCTTCACCAAACTCGGGGCACTCGCGTCCTCGACCGTGTCGACTGCGACGTAGATTACGACGAACTCTTCGAAAAATGGCTCCACGATTCCCTCACCACCCTCGCCTCCTCCGATCTCGACCCAGCTCCATCCTCCTCGCCGACCACCTCAGATATCGCCAAGCCGTTCGGCAAAAAGAACCCTTTCCCATCTCCTCTCCTTTCGGTCCGTAACCTCAACGGCGCCGGCTCTTCCAAAGAGGTCAATCACGTCGAATTTTATCTCGCTGACAGCGGTCTCACTTACGAAGCAGGCGACGCGCTCGCCGTCATTCCACAGAACTGCCCCGAACTCGTCAGCGCCATGATATCCGCGTTGCGTTGCGACGGCGAAGAGACTGTGTCCACCGCAGTCGGTGAGCTTCCGCTTCGCACCGCACTCACCGCCCAACTCGATTTAGGCAAGCCCTCAGCCAAACTGCTCGCTACCCTTCAAATCACCGCCGCCGCAACCATCATCGACGTGCTCGACGCCATCAAAGCGGCGCCGACTCCGCTGCCCCCGCTGACCGAAATCGTTGCTCAGTTCAAAAAACTGTAGCCCCGCCTCTACTCCATCTCGTCCAGTCCCACAGCGCACCCCGGCCAAGTCCACCTGACGGTCGGTGCCGTGCGCTACAAGCTCGGAAACCGCGCCCGCCAGGACGTTTGTTCGACGTTCCTCGCCGAACGTGTCCTCACCGCCGGAACAGCCGGAGTCTTCGTCCACCCCAACCAAGCCTTCCGCCCTCCGTCCGATCCCGCCGTGCCCATGATCATGGTCGGCCCCGGCACCGGCATCGCTCCCTTCCGAGCCTTCCTCGAAGAACGAGCCGCCACCCAAGCCCCAGGTCGAAATTGGCTCTTCTTCGGCGATCAACACGCCGCCCCCGACTACCTTTATCAGGAAGAAATCGGTGCCTGGGAAAAGTCAGGTCTACTTACCCGCGTCGACACCGCGTTCTCCCGCGACCAAGCCGAGAAAATATACGTCCAAAATCGTATGCGCGCCTCCGGCGCCGAACTCTGGTCGTGGCTTGAAGCCGGAGCCCATTTCTACGTCTGCGGAGACGCCCAACGTATGGCCAAGGACGTTGATCAAGCCTTACACGACATCGTCACCACTCACGGCGTCAAATCCGCCGCAGAGGCCAGCGCCTACGTCGCCGATCTTAAAGCGGCTAAGCGCTACGCCCGCGATGTCTACTAATCTGGCCGCAGCGAATCACCAGAACGTCTCCACGGAGGATTCCGTGGTGCCGATTCCGCGTCCACCCCTGCCTGCCTTCGTCGCGGAGTTGCTGGCGGAACAGCAATCCCTGCAAACTCCTGTCGCCCGATTCTCGCATCTACACGAAAGCACTACCCCCGCCACCCCTGATCTGGAACCTGTCTACCGCGACCTCATCCCTCATCCCTCTCTCCAAACCCGGTCCCGGCGAACAATACGCCTTCGAGGTCGAACTCGACTCCTGCTCGGGCTGCAAAGCCTGCGTCGCCGGTTGCCACTCCCTGAACGGTCTCGACGAAACTGAAACTTGGCGCGATGTCGGCCACGTGATCGGTGGTGACGAGGCTCATCCTTTTCAACAAACCATCACGTCCGCCTGCCATCACTGCGCCGATCCGGGCTGCCTCAACGGTTGCCCTGTCCTCGCCTCTGAGAAGGACCCCGTCACTGGCATCGTTCGCCACCTCGACGACCAGTGCATCGGTTGCAGCTACTGCATCCTCAAGTGCCCGTATGATGTTCACAAATACAACGAACGGCTGGGCATCGTGCGCAAATGCGACATGTGTCACGATCGTCTCGCCGAAGAGGAAGCCCCGGCCTGCGTGCAAGCCTGCCCCACTCAGGCCCTCAAGATCGTCAAGGTCGTCCTCGATCTCTCCGGACCGACCCCACGCACCGACACCACCCACTTTCTCCCGGTTGCTCACGATCCCGCCACTACTCAACCCACCAACCGCTACATCACGCAACGCGACCTCCCCACCAACCTGCGTCCCGCCGACGCCGCGTCCCCTCAACCTCAATCCGCCCATCGGCCGCTCATCATCCTATTGACCACCACGCAAACGGCCCTGGGGTTCAGCATCGCCACTCCATTCTCCACCCCACTGCTCGGCTATGTCGCGCTTGCCCTCGCCCTGGTCGGAATCGCCGCCAGCGTGGCTCACCTCGGTCGACCGCTCCGCGCCTGGCGTATCTTTCTCGGCCTTCGTCGCTCCTGGCTCAGCCGTGAAGCCCTACTCCTGGGCGCTTGGTTTCCGCTCCTCGCCGGTGCCGTCATCCAACCCAACTTCATCCCTTTCGTCCACATTCTCCCTTTCGCCGCCGCGATAACCGGTCTCATGGCGGTTTTCTGCTCGGGCATGATCTACATCGACACGCCTCGGCACTTCTGGCGCCCCTCTGCCACGTTCATCCGGATGGGAGGCACTGTTCTGGTCGCCGCCCTCCTGCCTGTCGCACCTCTGGCCGCCGTCGTGGTGCTAACCGCGAAACTCGGCTTCGAGCACTCTCAGCAACGTACCACCACCCCATCGGCCCAAATCCTCCGCACTCACCTCGCCCCAACCCACCGCCTTCGCATACTCTTAGGCACCTGCGCCCTCGGAGCATTTGTCACATATTACGTGACAAACTTCACAGTCGCCCTTGCCGCCGCCGCCGCTCTCTGGTTCGCCGGCGAGATCGCCGAGCGCTACCTTTACTTCCGCGCTGTCGACAGCGCCAAAATGCCCGGAATCAACGCCGCATGAGTGCCCCTTCCATTGATCACTTGCTCCACGCTCGCACCGGTCCTGTCACTGCTGAGCTCGTTCAACAACCGGGCAAATTCGGCCTTGGTCGGGTGCCGTCTCGCACGGCCCCGGCCTCCACGGTTTCCTCTGTTTGCGGTTTCTGCGCCACGGGTTGCCGACTCAAGGTTCACCTCGATGAGCACGGCGCCGCTCTCAACCTGACCCCAGACCCGGATTACCCGATCAACTTGGACATGGCTTGCCCGAAGGGATGGAAAGCCCTGCCCCCGCTCGCAGCCACCGACCGCGCCACCGTACCCCTTCTCCGCGACCCCGCTTCGCGCAACTTGACCCCCACCGATTGGCCTTCCGCCATCACCACCTTCGTCGATCGGATGAAAGAGGTGCAGACCCGCCACGGTGCCGACAACATTGCCTTCCTTTCAACCGGTCAAATTCCGACCGAAGAAATGGCTCTGCTCGGGAGTCTTTTCAAATTCGGCATGGGCGGCGTGCACGCGGACAATAACACTCGCCAATGCATGGCCACCGCTCACGTGGTCTACAAACAGTCCTTCGGTTTCGACGCGCCTCCCTATACCTACCGAGATTTCGAGGAAAGCGACGTGCTCGTGTTTGTCGGAGCCAACCCTGCCATCGCCCACCCCATCATGTGGCAACGGGTCATGCGCAACCCGCACGCTCCTCGCATCATCGTCGTCGATCCGCGTCGCACCGAAACCGCCAGGGCGGCCACCGAACATTACGCCATCGAACCCAAGGGCGATCTCTGGCTGCTCTATGGCGTCACCCATGAACTCATTTTCCGAGGCTGGATCGATCGACATTTCATCGACGCCCATACCAGCGGTTTCAGGAACTCGTGCCGTTCATTGCCCACTATTCCCCCGAACGGTGTGCCTCGGAATGCGGGATCTCCGCGCAACGTATCCAAGAAATGGCGACGCTCATCCCCGCCGGCCAGGCGGTGTCCTTCTGATGGACCATGGGCGTCAATCAGGGCCACCAATCCACCCGCATCACCCAAGCCTTGATCAATCTCGCCTTGCTCACGGGCAACATCGGTCGTCCCGGCACGGGCGCCAATTCCATCACCGGTCAATGCAACGCCATGGGCTCCCGGATATTCGGCAACACGTCCTCTCTGCTCGGAGGACGCCATTTCGAAAACCCCGCCGATCGCGCCGCAGTCGCCACCCTGCTCGACATTCCGGAATCCGCCATTCCCTCAATCCCTTCCCTCGCCTACGACCAGATCATCGACGGCATCGAGGCTGGCACCATTCGCGCACTCTGGGTCATCGCCACCAATCCTGCCCACTCGTGGATCAATCAAGGCCGGTGCAAAAAACTTCGCGACCAACTCGATTTCCTCGTGGTCCAGGATATGTACGCCTCCACCGAAACGGCCACCATGGCCGACCTCGTGCTGCCGGCCGCAGGGTGGGGCGAAAAAAATGGCACCTTCATCAACTCCGAACGCCGTATCGGGGTCACGCGCAAGGTCGCCCGCGCCCCCGGACAAGCCCTCGCCGACTTTGCCATTTTCCCACTCATCGCCGAAGCATGGGGTTGCGGAGATCTCTTTCGCCAGTGGTCATCCCCCGAGGCCGCGTTTCGCATTCTCGCCAACCTCTCTCGTGACCAGCCCTGCGACTTCTCCGGCATCGCCGACTACGATGCGCTTCAACTCGCCGGGGGGGATCCAATGGCCGTTCCCTGCCGAGCCGTCGTCCCCGACGCCCAACCTCACTCGGGCCAACTTGCACCACGCGACCACTTCTGCCCTCGACTCATCCCAAGAGCGTCGTCTCTTCGCCGATGGCCAATTTTTCACCGACGATGGTCGCGCTCGTCTTTTCTTTGAAGCCCCCGCTCCCTCTCCAGAGTCACCTGACGACGCGTATCCGTTTTGGCTCAACACCGGCCGCGAATCTTCAGCCCAATGGCATACCGGCAGTCGCACCAATAAGAGCGCCGTGCTCGCCCGCCTCGCCCCCACCAAACCTTACGTCTAGATCAACCCGACCGACGCCATCTCGACGACGGAGGCCGCGCCATCATCAGTTCCCGCCGCGGTCAAACCGAGGCCAACGTGTTTGTGACACCTACGGTCCGCCCTGGCCAAGTGTTTATGGCCATGCACTTTTCCGAAGTGAATCTCCTCACTTTCCCCGCCTTCGATCCCCATTCCCGTCAACCGAGTTACAAGGCCTGCGCCGTAAAAATTGGTCCTGCCGCCTAAAGGACGCGCGACCTTCGGCCCCTCTGGATTCGGCCGCCTAAAAATCTTTACGTCCCCGCCCTTTACGTCGATTCCTCACTCACTAAATTTTCGGCGTGGTTCACCGATTTCCCCCCTTCCTTTTGGTCGCCTCGTGCCTCCAAGCCGCTAATCTACTTGTCATCCTCGTCTCCATCGACGGGTGCCGCTGGGACAACCCGGAGCTCCATGACACCCCGTTTCTCCAGGAGCTTTCCCACGCCGGCACGCGAGTCGAACGCTTGATCCCATCCTACCCGAGCAAGACATTTCCCAACCACTATACGCTCGTCACCGGGTTGCGCCCCGCAAGCCATGGCATCATCCAAAACCGCTTCTACGACTCCACCTTCGAAGCATGGTTCGGCATCCGATCTCATCCCGCCGCCCGTGAGGGGCGCTGGTGGGGTGGTGAGTCCATCTGGCTCACGGCTCAACGCCAGGGCCTGCGCACCGCCTGCTTCTTTTGGCCCGGCAGCGAAGCTGATATTCTTGGGCAACACCCCGACAAATGGCTTCGTTACGACGATTCCATAAGTGAGATCGACCGCGTGCGGCAGGTCCTGCAATGGACCGCTTACCCGCCGATAAACGTCCTCACTTAATCACGTTGTATTTTGAAGCCGTCGACCACGCCGGCCACGACTGCGGTCCCACCGCACCGGAAACTCAAGCCGCTCTAAAAAAAGTGGACGCCGCCCTGAGCGCCCTTCGCGATGGGCTCGAAGCCCAAGATCTCTGGGACCAAACCCAACTCATTGCACCGCTGACCACAGCATGACCTATTCCGACCCGGCCCTCAACGCCGTGCTGGAGGACTTGCTCGACCCGGCATCAGTCGAAGTCATTTTCAGAGGCGCGTCAGGCGGCCTGAACGTCCGCCGTGGAACCGTCGCCGACGCCGTGCAGGCGTTGAACCAACACCCCCACCTGCGCGCCTTCGCCCGGGAAGACGTGCCCCCCGAGCTTTACTTCAAGGACAATGCCCGTATCCTTAAAATCGTGGTCATCCCCGACCTCGGTTGGCACCTGAGCACCAAAGCGTGGCTGGAGAAGCGGACTAGGCTCAGCCATGGCGATCACGGCTACGACCCGGCCTCCCCCTATATGAGTGCGCTGTTGGTCGCTCACGGCACGCGTATCAAATCAGGCACTATCCGTCCCGCCCGCTGACAACATTCACGTTTACAACCTCCTCTGCGCACTTCTGCAGATCCATCCCGCGCCCAACGAGGGAGACAACCGCCTGCCGACCGCCTTGCTCAAGCCACTCCCTTAACCCGTCCCGGCATTTTTCTCTTCGCGCCTCGCCCTCAGGTCCCCTGCTTCTTTATCCCATGATCCGTATCGGCTTCCTCAACATTTCCGACCGCGCCGCCGCCGGCGTCTACGCCGACGAACCCGGCCAAGCCTGCGGCGCCCTCCTGCGCGAATGGCTCACCACCCCCTTCGAACCCGCCTACGCCGTCATCCCGGACGAACAGGATCAGATCGAAGTCGAACTCATCAGACTCGCCGACGAGGTGGGCTGCGCACTCGTCGTTACCACGGGAGGAACCGGCCCCGCCCTCGTGATGTCACGCCGGAAGCCACCGAGGCTGTATGCGACAAAATCCTCCCTGGGTTCGGTGAACTCATGCGCACCACGTCCCTGCGCTACGTGCCCACCGCCATTCTCTCCCGCCAGACTGCGGGCACGCGCGGCCAAACCCTCATCGTCAACTTACCCGGTCGCCCCAAAGCCATTCGCGAAAACCTTGAGGCCGTGTTCCCCGCCATTCCTTACTGCATCGACTTGATCGGCGGACCTCGCCTCGAAAGTGATCCCGACATCATGCCTGTGTTTCGGCCTGGACAAAAATAGCGTCTTGCTCCACCCGGGCCGGGTCGGTTGTTTCGTCCCCAGATGGTGGACACTCCTTCCGGCCAGACTCCCGCGTTCGACGAGACTTATTCGTCCGTTGAGCCGCTTCCACCGATCGAGCCTCCGGCGCCTCCGCCCCCGGTCCCTCCTCCTCCCCCCCCCCCCCCCCCCCGAGGCACCGCCCTCCGCCCGTCGATTTCACATTCCATAGCGACGAACGCGAATACTTTTGTATCTGGATTGTCAATACACTGCTCACCATCCTGACCCTCGGTGTTTTCTCCGCCTGGGCCAAAATCCGCAAACGCCGCTACCTGCGCGGCAATACTCGTCTGCTTGGCCAGGCCTTCCACTACACGGCCAACCCTTGGCGCATCCTCATCGGTAACCTCATTGTTGCCGCCTTGTTCCTGTCCTACTCGTTCTTTGGCGCCGTCTATCCCATCGCCCGTTTCAGTGCCCTCGTCATCGGCATCGCGCTACTGCCTTGGATCGTGGTGCGCTCACTGGGCTTCAACGCCCACAACACGCTCTACCGCGGCATGCGCCTGCGTTTCCGTTCGGGTCTTACCGAAGCCTGTGTCGTCTACCTGGTGCTCCCTCTTCTCATCTTCTGCACGTTGGGTCTCTACTACCCCGCTTGGCAACGCCGCAAACAAGCGTTCATGATGAACAATCACCGCTACGGCGACGCGTTCTTCAGCTTCCACGCCGGCGCCGGTGGGTTCTACCGTGCCATCATTTTTGGGGCTCTCATCGTCTTCGCTGGCGCCGCCCTCATGGGCACGATTATCGCCGTCTGGACCACCACGCACGCCGGCACACCCCCCTCTCAAACCTTTATTCTCACCATCACTGTTCTGATTTATGGCTCCGCCTTTTTCACCGGGCGTCACTACACTCAACCCCGCATCTTCAATCACATCTGGAACCACACCCAACTCGACGACCACCAATTCGTCGCCCAGATGTCGCCCGGCGCGTGGATGAAGCTGCAATGGACCAATCAGCTCGCCATCATCTTCACTTGCGGACTCGCCCTGCCTTGGGCCACCATCCGCAACACACGATTTATGATGGAGAGTCTCCCCCTGAACCTCACCGCCCCCGACTCACTCGAAAACGTCGACACCATGGGGTCCGTACAAGGCAGCGCCCTCGGCGACAGCGCCGCTGATTTTGTCGGAGTCGATTTTGGTCTATGAACGGATCCAACTCCATCGTCGGCACCTATTTCAGTGGTCGCCTCACGGCGGCCATCCCCGCCCGCGCCTGTCTCGAACAAGATGCCTGGGCTATAACCTCACTCGATGGCACCGCGCTTGTCTCGCATCCCCGCGACAACGTTAAAGTCAGCGAACGTCTGACCGACGTCCCTCGTCTGCTCACCTTCCCCGATGGGAGTTCTGGGGAAACCCACGACAACTCCTCCATCGATGACTTGGGACTCCGCAACTCTGGTCAACGCTTTGCCTCATTCGTTCATTTCCTCGAAACTCAGGCCCCCGTCGTCGCGATAGCCACCGTGCTCCTCGTCGCTTCCATTGCCGCCACTTTCAAGTTCGGACTGCCTCGGGTCGCGGAGAGTATCGCCACCAATCTGCCCGACTCCGTCGAAGCCAACATTGGTGCTGCCGCCATGACCTCCGTGAACTCCTTCAGCGCGGTCACCACGCTTTCCCCCACCGAACGCAGCGAAGTCTACCACCAGCTCGAACGCATCTCCCCCTCCGACGCCACTGGCCCCGATCTCCACTTGCGAAACGTCGGGGGCCTCCCCAACGCCTTTGCCCTCCCTGGTCATCAAATCGTGGTCACCGACGCCTTGGTCAGACTCCTCACGAGCGGCCAACTCGCCGCCGTCCTCGCCCACTAACTCGGCCACCTCGAATCCCGCCACGCCGAACAGCAAATCCTCCTCAGTTCCACCTCGCTTCTCCTTATCGCCGGTGCCACCGGAGATCTCTCCATTCTCACGTCCTTCGCCGGCGCACTCCCCCTGGCCCTCCTCCAATCGGGATATTCTCGCAGCTTTGAATCCGATTCCGACGCCTTCGCTTGCCAACGTCTCATCGCCAGCGACATCCCTCCCGCTGCTCTCGCCGAGGCCCTCGAAGCCCTCGAAAACGCCCTCCCCGGTCAGTCTGCTCAATTCAGCTACCTCAAGCAACGACGACCGCATCGCCGCGATCCACGCCTCCACCCCCTGATCGCCGCCCCACCCTCTGGTTTCACCGCATGGTCTTTTGTTTTAGGAATGGGAACGGATGGCGCGCAGGGAGATATGCGTGGAATGTTGGCAGGATTCGAAGACGTGCGGCAGGGGCCGCTCGGGCCAGTGTTGGGCGCAGACGCGCAGCAGGACGCTGCGCAAGAGGGCGGAGGTTGGCCAGGGCGTTGACGGTTGCGGGTACGCGAGTGGTCTTCGCGCCAGCAGGCGTCGCGGCGCCAGTGGTTGCTGATCTCCACTCCGCCCCAGTGCCCGCCGGATCAAGGCGAGCATTTGCGCAGGGCTGCGTTCTGCGGGTGCCAGGCTGCTGGCGTAGGCGCGTTGCTCGCAACTTTCGGTGAGGTCGCGTTTTCGCACCGTGGTTTTGTCCACGAGCACCAGGCTGCGCAGCCCGGGGTAGTCGGCTTGCGAGGGCGTGGCCACCACCACGGACACCCGCCAGGTGGTCACGAGGCCCCGACTCGGATTTGTCAGCTCAACAAAGGGGGTGGAACGGTCCAGGCGCGCTGGACCAGCGCGCTCAACTGGGGTTGGTTGCCTTTGATCTGGAGCACATACTCGCCGCCTTTTCCCACGATGGTGCGGGCCTGCTCGCGGGTGGCGTGCAAGGCGTCGCCGGTGACGATCTGCTCGTCCAACGACGCGACGGCCAACACCTCACCGGCGCGGGCCTGTTCACTGCGCGGGGTGTTTTCCTTTTGATCGACGATGGCCAGGGCGACCGGCGCGCCGGTGTCGGCCTCGACCAGGCTGAGCCCCCCGACCGCGTCGCGGATAAACTTTCCGTCCAGGGCGAGCGCTCCGGGCAGGGCACCGGCGTGGGTTGTGAGCCAGCGGTTGAGGGCCTGGGCAAAGGCCTCCGGATCGAGCCGAGTGAGCACGTCGTAAAACACGCTGTAACTGGGGGCCAGGCGGGAATGGCACTTAGTTAGAGGGTGTCCCATTTACCCTGATTTTGGAAGGGGGGCAGGAAAGCCTATTTTTGAGCAAATTTCCGGCTACCAATGGCGGATTTAGGCGCGCGCAGATGCAATGAGATAGCAAAAGGTGGTATAGCAGCAGTCAGTGCCTGGATTGTTTCCATGAGGGAACCTCCGGCAGCCGGTTGATTGTTCATCGTTGGAGTAGGCTTGGTGGTTGTAGGCGGCTTGGGCCTGCGGTGGTTGGTCGGCCAGCAGTCGGGCGATGAGCCACAGGTTGTGACCGAGGATGCTCCAGGCTACCGCCAGGTAGCGATTCGTGAAGCCTCTGGCACTCAATCGCTTGCCTTGGCGTTGCTTGATGATGGCGATGCGGGCCTCCGTCGACGCCCGGCGATGTTGGAGCGCCACGAACTGCGGCTCCTGCATGCGCCGTTGCAGCAGCTGCGGATGGCGGGGGCAAGTGGCGTCATAAATGTCGGCTTCGGCCAAGCGTTCGCACAGCCGTTTGGTCGAGAAGCCTCGGTCGGTGCTCGCCGCTTTGATCGGGGTGCTCAGGTCGAACTGATTCTGGCGCTCGAGGCTCTGGTCGAACTGACGCCATTCGGCCGGAGCCATTCCCTGATACAACTGCCAATCGGTGATCAACCCCGTCACGTTCTCACTGAGCATGAGGGTGTTGCCAAACTCGACCTCGCCGGACGCCTTGCCCCGGACCACGGTCTGCACGTCGGGTTCGTAGACGCTGAGGATCTTCTCGGCGTTGGGCACTGGTCGCGTGCCGATGATGCGTTCGTGGGCCTGTTTGATCGCGGCCGGCAGTTGCTCGAGCCTGGCGTCGATGCGCGCAATGATGCGGATGGCCTGGCGCTCACTGAAGCGGGTCCGGGCGTAGTCGGCGGCGAGGTGGTCGCGGTGGCGGCGGGCGTGCTCGCCGATGGTGCGCAGCAGGCGTTTCATCTGGCGGAGCACGCCCTTGCGGGCCCGCTTCGCATCGCGGCGCCGTCGGCTGTGGGTCATCGCGATGCACCACCGATTCATCGGCTTGGCAAAGACTGGCGGCTCGTTCGGCATCCGACCCCGCAACCCCGCTGCACGGAGCAGTTTCACCGCCTTGAGCAGGGGTGCGGCTCACGTCGCGAAAGAGCACCCAGTCGACCGGGAAATGGATGTTGGCCTGCAGGCAGGTCGAGTCCACCAGGCACGTATCCATCGGCTGCGCCGCAGCCAGTCCCAGTTCGCTCGCCTGGTCCGCCTCACCGCACATCTCGATAATGACTTGGCTCATCCTGCGCACCTGCCCGGCGGTGAAGCATTTGGACGCACGCTCCCACACGCTTTCTTTGGGAGACCCCCTTGATGCCGTCGATCCGGCGCGCTCCGCAACAGTCGGCCAACAGATCGCTGGAGGCGATGCTCAGGGAAAGTTTACGCAAGCTGATGTTCCCGAGCATCATGCGCAATACCTGCCCCCGCCGCGCCTTGCGCGCGAACTGCAGGTGTCGCGGCAACCCGGCCACGTCGTCGCCCCGCCAGTTTTCCCGGGCAAAGTCCATGGCCATCGCTTCCAAGTGACTGTTGGCCAGCAACTGGTCGAGCCCCGCCAGTTGATCGCGAAACGCGGCGTAATCTTTGTTGGGTCCGACCGGAGTCACGTCTGGACGCAGCCAGGTTTGCAGGGCAACTTCCGGGGCGACGGCTTCGGTAGTATTGTTCACACCAAATTATACACGCCGTTTTTGTGCCGAAACCAGGAAATCCTCCCGGTTTCTGCCTCTTTATTTTTACGCTACCTCCTCTTCGCCAACCTCTTGCGCTTGTGGGACACGCTCCATGTAGGAGCCTACATGCAGTCGATCCGTCCCGCCGGCGATTCCCCCCCCCCCTGTCGCTCCAACAACCATCTGGTGTCAGGCACCTTCCCACGCGCGAGTGGAGATGGGATCCCGAACTTGGTCGTACTCGATGTGGTCTAGGATTGTTTCGATGGGTTTGTCCTCGAGTCCAGCTACGCGGATTCCTTCCGATAATACATCCGTATGTTCATCGCGCCAACCTAGTTTAAGGAGGAAACGATTCCAAATATGATACTCCCTCGTCGGTACGCGGCGTGCCGTGCTTGTGGGCCCAAACTAGGGTGGTCTCGTTATCAGCTACGGCCAACACTTGATCACGCATATCGTCGCAGCGCACGCCGAGGAACCGGCAGCAGCGTCCGTCCAACACATCGGTTTTGGCGTCGCCAAGATTGGCCTGATAGTCGGCTGGCAACTGGCTGGACGCATGCAACCGGATCTTGTCGAGCATTCGACCAAAAGTAGACCAATCGACCAACCTTAGCTTTGCAGCTGCGGAGTCTAGGAACTTGAGGCATAGTCCGGCCAGTAAAGCAGGAAAATAAACTACGCCCGCCGATCACGCACCACTTCCCTGCAGGCACATAGAGTCCATGTCTGTCTCGCTCGAATCCCTCAGAGCATCGGGATGGAACGCCAATCCTCATACGAGACCCGAGATCTGCGTGTAATGGCAGAGTCGGGGGCCAGGGAACGGCGAAGGGTCAGTGCCATCCGACGGTACCCCTGAGAGATGGAGCCCGTGAGCCGAGTACTCTCCGTTGCGTCTCGCTCGGGAGATATTCCGTCGAACCCGGTTCAAAACCCTCAACGAAAACACCTGTCCCGTGCTGAGGTAGGGCCAAATCCAAATTCGGAGACCAAAACTCCAATTCGGAAATGGCGGAGAGGGAGGGATTCGAACCCCCGTTACCGTTGCCGGTAAATTTGATTTCGAGTCAAACGCATTCGACCACTCTGCCACCTCTCCTTGGTGGAAGGGAGGAACGTAGGACGTGCCCAGCAAAACGGAAGCCGAAAGTTACACCAGATTTCCCGGCCAACGCCTACGTATTCGCATCCTCATCCTCCGCCAGCTCCCGTTGGTTCACTGGTAAATGATGAGGCACCACAAAATAATAGTTCATCAACCACCAACTCCGCGACGCCCGATAAAAGAGAATCGGAAACAGGATTGCCCCCAATCCCGCCATCATACTCACCACCATCCCCGAAATACCTCCGGCCAAATACCATAGCAGGATCGGCACCAAAAATAACCCGATCGTCACCCCATAGTTCAACGACATCGATCCGAGAAAAAACCCCTCATCACGCTCGATCGGCAACTCACAGGTCGGACACGTCTTGTTCAACTCGAACCACTGTCCCGGCTTGAACAACGTGCGCTCCCCGCAGTTGGGACACCGATTACTCAACCCTCGGGCCACAATCTGCCCTCGGGTCACTTGCTTGCGTGGAGATTCATGCGGAGTCGTGGGTTCCATTCGTCCTCGAAATTAAACCTCAATCCACCTCTTGTCCATCCGCGCCCGACTCGGTCGACCACAAAAAAACGCCTCCCCTTCCGGGAGGCGTTTAAAAAGTTCGGTTGACCGAGAATAACGCTTACGCGCCGAGCTGGTAACGCGTGAAACGACGAATCTGGATGTTCTCACCCGTACGTTGGATCGTCTCGGTGACGAGCTCACGCACAGTCTTTTCCGGAGTCTTCACGAAGGGTTGGTCCAACAGCACGCTCTGCGCGAAAAACTTCTCCAACTTACCTTCGACAATCTTCTGCACCGCCATCGGCGGCTTGCCTTCGGCTTGGGCGGAAGCGATCTCACGCTCCTTGGTTACCAGTTCTTCCGGAACTTCTTCCCGGTTAACACAGGTCGGTGCCGTGGCGGCGATGTGCAAACAGAGGTCTTTCACAAAGGCGCGGAAGTCAGCGTTGCGGGCAACGAAGTCAGTCTCGCAATTCACTTCGATCAAGACGCCCACTTTGCCACCGAGGTGGATGTAGCTCTCGATGACGCCGTCTTTGGCGTCGCGATCGGCCTTCTTGGCGGCGAACGCCTCACCCTGCTTGCGCAGGATCGTGACGGCCTCCTCGACGTTGCCATTGGCATCGACGAGGGCCTTCTTGCATTTCATCAACCCAGCGCCAGTAGCCTTGCGCAGGTCGTTTACCATCGTGGCGGTCATTACAGTACTCATTTCGAATTAGTCTGAATCTGTCGGGTTAGGATTAATCAGTTGGGCTCAACGCGAACTGCCCGAAAATCATTGTCCGGGCAGCCCTGCCTGAAAACCACTTATTCAGCGGCCTTGGAGGCCTCGTCAGCTTCGGTCGCCTCAGGGGCAACCTCAACCGGGGCTTCTTCCGTCACAATGGCCTCAGGTGCCGCCTCGACGGGGGCTTCATCGTCTTTCGGCGCCGCGATCTTCTTACGAGGAGTAGCGTCCGGAATCACAACTTCACTCGACTCCGTCGGCGCAGCTTCAACGGTCGTGGCCGGAGCCTCCGCGTCAACCCCAGCGGCCGCAGATGCCGCCTTCAAGTCCGCTTGACCACGAGCAATGCGGCGCGCATCACGCTGACCCAAACCGTTTTGCACGGCCTCGGTCACGGCCTCGACGATCACGCGGATCGACTTCACCGCATCATCATTACCCGGAATCGGATAGGTCACATTGCTGGGATCGGCATTGGTGTCGACCAAACCAATGGTCGGGATGCCACAACGCTCGCCTTCGGCGACCGCGATATCTTCATGGGCCACGTCAATGATGAACATGGCTTGCGGTAAATCACCCATCTCGGCGATACCCGCGAAATTCTTCTGCATGCGGACCATCTCACGCTTGATCGCCGCCTGCTCCTTACCGCCGAGCTTCGAAAGCTCACCGGAGGTGTCCATGGCCTGATACTTCTTATACTTGGCAATGGAACGCTTGACGGTCGCAAAGTTGGTGAGAGTGCCACCGAGCCAACGATCCACACAGAACGGCATGTTCACCGATCCAGCGGCTTCACGCACGATTTCCTGAGCTTGGCGCTTCGTGCCGACAAACAACACGGTGCCGCCGTTGGCGACGAGGTCAGTTACGGCTTCACAGGCTTTCTCGAGCAGCGAGAAGGTCTTGCCGAGATCGATGATGGTGATGCCCTGGCGATGATCGAAGACGAAAGGCTTGGAAAGCGGGTTCCAACGTCTGGTTTGGTGTCCAAAGTGGACACCGGCGTCGAGGAGGTCTCGGACCGTGATGCTAATGTTGCTCATATTGATCTATGTATCTGCGACACACAGGCCAGCCATTGGGCCGCCTTGCGATCGGACTTTGACTGTTACGGGTTAATCTAGCGGACCTTTCCGGGGAAAAGGTCGTAGAATACACAGTTCCGGGTCACCCGAGGCAAGAGTGGATTTCGGGTTTTTCAAAACCCTGTTGACACTGTGACCAGACTGTTTCACTCTTCAGTCTCTCTTCACGGCACCGTGGAGTGGTTGGTTCAGTTCCTGACTGACCGGTCTGCGTTCTCTTTCAGATTCGATTTTCGACTCCGCGCAATATCGACGAGATATTCCGCGTACCACTTATTGCAGGGTGGAGCAGTCTGGTAGCTCGTCAGGCTCATAACCTGAAGGTCCTTGGTTCAAATCCAAGTCCTGCACCCAATTTAAAGCCCTTCCGATCACTCGGGAGGGCTTTTAAATGAATGCCTTACGACAGCCGGTTCGACCGGCGGTAGATTTTGAAACACTGGGCAACATTGGGGAACCACGGGCAAGCAAACCCGTAGTGTGCACCGTAGTTTTTGGCGCTTTCCAAGACTCGAATCGTCTACCGCAGAAAAGAAAAGGAACGACCCGCAGACCGTACTTCGAGTATTCCCGATGCGCCTAAACGCTGTCGCCTCAAGGCACGTGGGCGTCCGACGCACTTGGGGAACGTGGCGGGCCTTCCTCGCCTCGCCACGGTCTAAATCTCTTCCAAGCGGTTGCGCAAACTGCCCGGAGTAAGCTCAACCGGCGTAAAGACCCCCTCCCTTGTGAGTCGCCAAAGAGTCACGCGACTGACTCCCTGAACGCGAGCAGCCTGCTTTTGGGTCAGCAGAAGTGGCGCGTCCGACCATGTTGGCTTGGTCTCCGGCGCTTCCAGCATTCCTTCGACGAGACGATGCAGCATACCGCGCTCATGCTCAGATAGGCTGGGGTCGTTCGTAGCAAGCGATTGCAGGAGGGCTTGAGTGGTCGGGGCCATGTTGATTCTGGATGCCTCGTGCCGACAGTCGAGGCGACGATATGAGCTGATACGATCCGTCTCATTCTCTTAACCGGCGACCTCGCTTCCATTCATTCGTTGGCCCTTAAATTGTCGAATATTGACAATATTCGACAAATGAGGCGTTTTGGGATCTCAACAACAATCGGAGACCCCGTATAATGAGTAGCAGCATCAATTTATCTCTCACCGACGAGCTCAGGCGATTTATAGACAGCAATTGCGGTGATGGCGGCCTTTACTCTACCCCGAGTGAATTTCTGCGTAATATTCTGCGCGAAAAGAAAGAGCGTCAAGGACATTGCCGCTTTGCGTGATGGTGTCCTGCAAGGCTATCAGGATTTGAATGCCGGGCACACCGTCGAATTCACGGGTGATCCATCGCTGAAGGCCGCAGATAAGCGCGAAGATCAAGGCTGGCAGTAGGCATGGTCCATCTGGCGCTTACCCGCCGCGCCTTGCGGGATATTCAGAGCATCAAGGAATTTTCCGTCGCAACATGGGGCGAAGCCGTCGCAGACGAATATCTTGATGCGATTGAGGCTGCACTCACCCGCCTGCGCGAAAATCCACAGCTCCTTCGAACCAAGACACATATTTCAGACAGCCTCTGCTTTTACCGCATTCGTCAGCATTTTTTCATCTGTGCTCTCTAGGAACAAAGCATGTTTGTGCTCACGGTGAAACACGGCGCGATGGACTTGCCTAGCAGAATTGCAGAACTGGAGCCGCAGCTGATGGTTGAAGCCGAAATGCTGCACAAGGCTTACAAGAAAAAGCGTCTTTAGCAGATATCCGTGCTCCGAATAATTTTGGAAAGCTCAGCGGTGTTGAAAAGTCCAATCTTGGGCGCAACGACAATCGCAAACGCAGCGTTGAGTTTGGAGATTGTCGCACCATCGGTGAGCGAAACTTGCTTCCTGAGCCACTGATCCAATACATCACCGCGCACCAATGTCAGAGGAAGTTCGGTTCTATCGGCGTTCTCCAACAATGCGTTCTGCAAAGCTGGTGTCGTCTCCGATGGCCTCGGTTTCAGCCTGGCGGTTATTGCTCAGGCTATGCCGAAGAATGCGCCCCAGCACCCCGACCGACTGGCCAGTGCAGCGTCACCCATGTTGCCACAGCATGAAGGCGTAGAAATCGCGCCCTTGAGTTGCCCAGATTGCACTCGCTCAAACAGACATTGATGCTCCGTGAGCGGATCGTCGAAACTGAACCCGATAATGTGTCACCGGTCGGGTTAAAACCTACCACTTGTGATCGGGTCAAAACCAGCCAGCCTGAGCGTGTGTTTTGAAGGTTATTTTGGAGGGGCAGACAAGCCTGATAGGTAACTTTTTGGGCGGGGCGAGCCCGGCGGCCCGCAGGCCGCGCCGCGCACAGCGGGAGGGGCTCCCGCTCCTTGAGGAGCGGGCGGGGGTGAGGGTGATGGACGGCGGTCATGGTCACGAGGACGCGGCATCGGCCGCTGTGCGCGCGGTGGCGGCGTTTTTTATGCGGTAACTTTGGCCGGTGATGGCGATCAACTGGGCGTGGTGGAGGAAGCGGTCCAAGATCGCGCTGGCGGTGGGCACGTCCTGCAGGAGTTTGCCCCAGTCCTCGAGGGGACGGTTGCTGGTCATGACCGTGGATCGGTTTTCGTAGCGGCGCATGATGACTTCCAACAGATACTCGCCGGCGTGTTTGGGCAGTTGCTTGAGGCCCATGTCGTCGATGATGAGCAGGTCGGGTTTGAGGTAGCCGCGCATCAGGCGGTCTCGCTGAGCGAGTGCTTCCTAGCTGAGGAAGTCGGCGACCAGGTCGAAGATGGACCGGTAGCGCACAAGGAAACCCTGTTTGATCGCTTGGGCGAGGTGGGTTTTGCCGACGCCGGGCGGGCCAACGAAGAGCACGTCGGTCGCTTGACGCACGAAGTGTCCGGCGGCTAGATCGTAGATGAGCTTGCGTGAGATCGATGGGTTAAAGCGCCAGTCAAAGTCTTCGAGGCTTTTGAGGGCATGGAACTCGGTGGCTTGGGTCCGTCGGTTGAGCCGGCGTTGTTCGCGCAAATTGAGCTCGTCACTTAAGATCAGTTCGAGGAACTCGGCGTGGGAAAGCCGGTTGGCACCGGTTTCTTGCAGTCGTAGGGAGAACGTGCCGGCCAGGCCGGACAGTCGCCGTTGTTTGAGGGCGGTATCGAGGTTCATGAGGAAAAGGGGTCGACCACCCGATAGGCATCCATGGAGCGGATCAGCGTATGGGCTTGGAGGAAGTCGCGTTGCTGTCGTCGCCGATGAGGCGACGCAGGTCACGGAGGCGATAGGTGCTGCGGCTGGCGGCGAGCCCGGCGGCCTGTTCGATGGCATCGGGCCGAGTGGGTCTTGGTCAGCGACACGAGTCCTTGCAGGGAACGGATGCCATAGGCCCCGCGTTGAGCACTCAGGCCCTCGGCCCAGCGGACGCAGGCAGGGCCCGATCAATCTGCACCGGTCCAGCCGTAGGTGGCGCCGCGTTCGACGCCGTGGCGTTGATGTTCGTGGATATGCGCGTCGGTGGTGGCGAAGCGACCGGCCTCGACGCGGGCGTGCACAGCGATCGCCTCCTGCCGGTGGTTGAGGATGCGGACCAGGCGCGACTCGCCGCGGACCCAGACCTCGCGGGCCAGATACTCCGGGAGCACCGAGTAGTAGGCGCGTTCAAACTCGACGTGGCCGTCGCGGTGCACCTTGCGCCGGGCTTCGGTGAAGCTAGGAAAAAGCGAATCGGGCAAGGCGCACAAGGTGGGTCGTTCGGCTTGAACAGCGTGCGACTTGCTGGCGCACGGTGCCGTGGATGCGGGTGTCGGCGACGCTCTGCTCCCACTCGGAGAGGAACTAGTTTTGGGCACCGAGGGAATCGAAGGTGCGACCCTTGCAGGCGTTGTCCTGGGCATATTTGACGCCGGCCTCGACTTTGCCCTTGTGCTCGGGCCGGTAGGGTTCGGTGGGCACGACCACGGTGCCGTAGTGCCGGGCGAAGTCGGCCATCTTGGGGTTGAGAGTTCGGTTCGAACCAGTCGGGGTCGAGCACCGCGACCTTGCGGTTGTCGACGACCACGGTGGCGGTGACCCCGCCAAAATCCTGGAAGGCGTTTTCGACGCAGCGAATGAACGTCTCGGTGTCCTGCCGCCACACGACCTCGCTGTAGGCCTTGCGCGAGTGGCTGAGCACGGCGCGAAACAGGTGCGGTCGGCGGCGCTTGCCGGACTCGTCGATGACGGGCGCACCTTGCCCGAAGTCGACCTGCATCTGTTCGCCGGGCTCTCTCTCCATGCGACGGAACGGCAGCGCCAGGGCTAGGGCGAGCGCACGCACGAAGCGTTTGACCGACTCGTAGCTGCCCGCAAACGCGTGCTCGGTGCGCAGATCCTGATGGATGCGCTGCGCGCTCAAGCCCTGCCCGAGCGCTTGCTCGATAAACGGCCGGTGCGGCTCGCACAGACTCGACGGACCGGGCTGCGACCCGGCGGTCGGGTTGTCCGAAGTGATAGGTTTTGACGCCTCGGACCCGGTGATCGGGTTACTGTTGGTGGTTGGTTTTTCCGGCGTCGACGGCGTGTAACGCTTCACCGTCGAACGGTCCAATCCCAGCTCCCGGGCAATCCGGCGCTGAGACCAGCCGCAGGCGGTCAAGGCGATGATCTTTTGTTGTAGGCTCACTTTGAGTTGGTTCATCGCGTCCCGTGCAACCCCATGTCGCACACGACGCAAATCCTCGCTCAAAAGTGGCTGGTTTTGACCCGTTCCCTACTGGCTAATTTTACCCGACCGCTGACAATAATGCGACAGGGCAGCGTCAAGCGGCTAGTGCACAGTCCTTTTGTATAATAGCATGAGAAGACTTCAGCGGGAGACTGTCCGTCGAGCCCGATGCGAGGGAGATTATTGAGTAGCCACTCCGCTTTGGCGATGTGGCTTTTGGTGACGGTGTTAAAGTCGATGCCTTTAGGGAAGTATTCCCGGATCAGACCGTTGATATTCGCGACCGCACCGCGCTGCCAAGGGTTGTGTGGATTGCAGAAGTAGACCGCCACTTTTGTGGCAAGGGAAAAGGCGGCATGTTGGGCCATTTCGCGGCCGTTGTCGTAGGTGAGGGTCTTGCGCAGGTGGGCGGGCAGGCGTTTGAAGGCCCGGATGAGAGCGCGGGCGACGCTGATCGCGTCTTTGGCGCCGCCCAACGGGACGATCATCACGTAGCGGGAGACCCTGTTCGGTGATGACCAAAATGGCGGTGCGATTGCCCGCACCCATGACCAAGTCGGCCTCCCAGTGTTCGGGCACCTCCCGGCGCTCCACCTCAGCGGATCGCTCGCCGATATTGATCGCGCCCGGCAACTGGCCCGAGAGCTTGCCCTTGGCGCGGGGGGGGGGCGGGACTGCGCCGGGGCTTCTTGCGCCGCAAATAAGCGATCAACTCCTTCTTAACCGAGCCTTTGGAGTGGACGTAGATGAAGTCGTAGATGGTGTCGTGGCTCACGCGTCGGGTCAGATCAAGGCCATGACGTCGTCTCAAGGCGACTTCGATTTGCTTGGGCGTAGCGCCGGTGGCAAACAGGGCCAGCACCTCGTCGCGCAAGGCGGGCGTGTCGGCGACTTTGTTGCGCACGGCGCACTTGAGCCGACGGCAAGCGCGAGTTTGCGCATCCATGCCACTGTAGCTGGAGCGCCCGCCGTTGCGGGTGATCTCGCGATTGACCACCGAGGCGTCGCGGCCGAGGGCGGCGGCAAGCTGAGCGCCGCTTTTGCCCTGGGCCAAACCGGCATGAATCGCCTCGCGTTCCTTGGCGGTGATGCGCCGTTGTATTTTTGCCACCACTCCAAATCCTCCGCTCTGCGCCCACGACGCCAGCGCGGAGTTTTTCCCAGAGAGAGAGGACGACCGGCCCGGCTTGCCGGGCCGGTCGTCCTCTCTCTGGCTTGTGTATAGCTGCTCACCGCTCCCCTCCTGCGGCCTGCCGCAACCTCAATCCCGCCAATCATCAATCCCAATATCAAACGTATAGTATTCATTATAGTGCATTAGGAGAAAGGGAACCACTCCCTCTCCGCCTGTGCACTCAGTGTTGGACTGCGGCAAGTGTTCCCAATCTAGACCTCTTACACTGCCCTCTTTTCCCGAGCACACGATCATCCCAATTTTTCGAGGATCATTCGCTTCAACATTTTCAGAGGTAAAAATTGCCAATTTTTGACGGCTGATATTGTTCACGACTTCGAGGCTTTTCTCATTGTCCGGTGTAGGTGATGCACCGATTACAAAATGGAAACCATCAAGAAGTCGCCGCTGGACTTCTCGATTGGAGACAAAGGGAAACTCAAATTTCCTTACTCCATGCAGTCGTAAGTGTCGCTCAATCTGAGGTGGACCCCGTCGGTTGCCCCAAAATCGACACGTGCCTACGGATCCACTACAATCGGTTTGTCCGAAGCGAGAACGTTTTGGTGAACAAAATTATAGACAGCGCCTTTTCTGTTTTGGGCCTAAACGGCTAGTTTTAGGCCCTCACCATAGTTCGTTAAACTCTAACTATCATAGATTTGCACCCGCGAGACAGGCTCTGCTTACGGGGTCCCCACCCGCCAAACCATCACCCGACTCATTTTGTCCCACGGCGGATATGCATGAAACCCGCCCGACACAATCACCGGCGGCTTCCCCTCTTCCCCCAACGAGACCAACGCCAAACACATCAAGTGGCTCGGCTCCGTCGCCAATCCCACGGCTAACAATCCCTGCTTCCCGTCATTTATGAAAGCCATCAACGACACCACTCCCGGTTTGCCCCATTCGTTGAACCCACTGCAGGCCACCACATCGAGCGCGCCATCTCCGTTCAAATCCACCGCCACCGGACTATAAGCCCCCGGTAAATCCCCAATGCGGTAAAACTTGAAAAAAACCTCCCCGCGATTCTCCAACCACTGCACTCCGTGCCACGCCCGTGAACCTGGCTCGGCATAATCCAACCCATCGCCGTTCGAGTACAATACATCCGGCCGCCCATCCCGGTTCATATCCACTAAACGAATACCACTGCTGCCGTAGTCCTCGTTGGTCGACGCGAAGATCACTTTGCGCGAAAAGTCTCCCCGGCCCCGGTTCTCAAAGAGGTAGACCTCTTCCCACTGCTGCACCACCACCGCCACAATGTCGAGGGTGCGATCGCCGTTCATGTCCGCCACCTCCACGTTGATCGCACCAGACAGGTTCAACAACACATGCCGATCTAACCGCCAGTCGCCTCGGTTCTCCATCCAAACCACTTCGCCTTGGTCATATCCAAAGTGTGCCACCGCCAGATTTAATCGACCCTCACCATTCAAGTCCGCCGCCCGCACATCCGTCACCCTCGCTACCTTATCTGCCACCACGCGCGTCGTGAATCGCTGCGTCCCATCGTTCTCCAGAATCACCACCGACCCGATGCGATCATTGTTCGGAAACACTTCTCCCATGCAAACGACTGCGATGTCCACATCTCCATCCCGATCAAACCGACCATCTGCGCATGCACGGGGGCCGACGTCTCCACTTCCAGAGTGCGTTCCTCAAACCGCCCGCTTTCCACCTGCCGAATCCACCCGAGCTGATTCTCTCGCGCTTCACACACCAACAAATCCTGCCATCCATCTTGGTCCAAATCTCCCGTCGCAATGTGCGCGATCCACGGCTTACCCACCCACTGTCGACCAATTTCTGCCACCGAATGCACCACCACCACCGTCGCATTCTTTGTCTCCACTGCATTAATCCGACGCACTTTCGGAGGCTCCTTCCCACAACCCACGAGTAACACGCCAAGCAACACTACCCCAGCTAATACCTGCCAACAGCCTCCACCCCAGGGTCCCGTTCCTACTCGGTTTCTATCTCTTTCGAGGCATCTATAAGGGGTAAACATGCCTCTGAACCCTTTGACCTGCCTAATCCCCGGGTCAAATGGCATCGTTCGCTCACTCAAACGCTCGAGCGCAACAACTAAACTAATGCATCGTTAAGCACTCTTCTTCGCATTATATATGCGTTAATATCAAATCTTTGTAAAATATAGACCCTACCTGAGATCAATTTATAGCACTATCTGTACGAATTCTCGTTCAATTTACTCTAACGCAAGAGTAATGAGGGCGATTGGCGCGGCCTTTTACTCACTCAAACTGCGCAATCAAGCCTCGCCACCCCCTCGAGTTCTTAGTTTCGGCCTTGGGCCTCCTGTTAGCCACTCCCCTACCCCCATTCCATGCCTCCCGACAATGCGTCTTCCAAGCGCGTCACCATAAAGGACGTCGCTCGAGAAGCCGGTGTGCATTTCACCACCGTCTCGCTTGCCTTGCGTGCCCATAAAGCATTCCGAAAAAAACCCGCAACCGTATCCGCGCCGTAGCCGATCAACTCGGGTACCAAAAAAACGAGGTCTTGTCCGCTCTCACTCAATTTCATCTCAATGGCCGCAATCGCGCCGAGGCCCCTCGCCTCGCCTTCGTCGCAAATCGCGCTTTCGACGAATCTTCCTCCTTCCACACCCACCTCCGCTCGTTCTACGAGGGGGGCTCGCCATCAGGCCGGTGTGCTGGGCTATCAGCTCGAACCCATCGTCGTGGCCCAGGAGCGCTACGACTCTCGTTCGCTCGAACGCTAGCTTCACAGTCACAGTATCCCGGGTCTCGTCATCGCCAGTTTCGAACCCAGCTACGACACGTTATCGCTCAACTGGGACGACTACACCATCGTCAAGATCGAGACACCGGACTCTGTCATCGTTGGCAACGACCACCGGCAGGATATTCGCACCGCCTACCGTCAATTGACCCAAAAGGGCTACCGTCGTATCGGGCTCGCCATCGGTCGCGCCGACGAGGAATCCACCCAACACCGCTACTCCGCCGGTTACCTCATCGAACGCGCCGAAACCGTCACCAAACAGTCCGACCAAATTCCACCGCTGCTTTTCTCTTTCAACCCCACGCGCGAGCAGGGGGTCACCCTGCTCAAGAGTTGGGTCAAACACTACCAGCTCGATGCCGTGATTGCGCATCACAACAACATCGATGGGCTCCTCGCCGAGGCTGGCTATGAGGTCCCTTCCGACGTCGGATGCGCCTGCCTCTGCATTCGCGAGGGCAACGACCACCTCACCGGAGTGCGCCCCAATTATCACATGATCGGCGTCAAAGCCGTCTCTCAACTCGCCACCCAAATTCGCATCGGCGAACGCGGTATCCCAGAATTCTCCCCCCAAATCTATGTCCGAAGTGAATGGCAAGAAGGTAACTCCGCCCCTGGCAAAAACTGACACCGGCTCCGCGGCTCCAGCCCCGGACGACCGTCCGCGTAAAACGCGCGCCTATCCGACGATGGCCGACATCGCTGCTCGCACCAACGTGCACCCGACCACCGTTTCCCTCGCCCTACGCTCCCATCCCAGTATCCCGGCGTGCACCCGCAAACGCATCCTCGCCGCCGCCGCCTGAGATCGGCTACGTGCGCAACCCGCTTCTGGATGCCTTCAACTTCCACCGCCTCAACAAACGCGCCACCAAGGACGACACGACCATCGCCTTCGTCGTCGACGCCAACACCTCTCCCCACTTCTTTGGTCAAGCCTTCCACCCCTTGGTCTACGCGGGCGCCCGCGCCGCTGCCGCAAAGCCCACCACCACTCCATCGAGGTGTTTCAAGTCGGCGCTCAGGACCTTTCCCCGAAGCGCCTCTCAATACCATCATTCACTCTCGCGGCATCACCGGCGTCCTCCTCTCGACCTTCACCCTGCAAACCCATGGAACTCGAACTCGATTGAGCCGATCTCGCCACCGTCAAGATCGAGTCCCACCACCTCCAGGCTAACATCGACGTGGTCACCAACGACCAATGCCAAGCCGCTCGACTCTGCCTCCGACGCCTCCGCGCCCTCGGCTATCGCCGTATCGGACTTGCCACCGCCCGCGACGATGAATCCCGCCTCGATGACAATTTCTCCACCGGTATCCTCGTCGAACAAGCCGAGATGCCCGAAAGCGAGTGCGTCAGCCCCCTGCTCTTCGAACGGGCCTCCTTCCCCGCAGTCGGTGCCCAAATCTAAAAATGGGTCAAGGAACAGGAAGTCGACGTACTGATCTCCAACTGGAAGGAATTCCTCGGTGATCCGCTCACCGCCAAAGACGGCGCTTGGACCATCCCATGCACCAACCTCCGCGTCGGCGAAGACATCGCCTTCGCCTCCCTTGACGTGCCTTCCAACCGTCCCGAGGTCACCGGCATCGTACAAAATCACCGCCTCGTCGGCACCCGCGCCATGGAACAACTCTCCGTCCCTCGTGCGCACCTTCCACCGCGGCCCCCCCGAAGCCCCGTCCGCCACCTACGTCCCCGGCTACTGGCGCGACGGCTCTACCGTAAAATCCAAAACCAGCTCCTCGCTTTATCCGCCAGCGGTACGCGAAGCCATCCGTTTCGAGTCGTGCCCCGTAGGCCAAAAAATCCTCGGCCCTTCAGCGTCCATTCTCCATGCCACGCCCGAATCTTCCCGCAAACTCCTCCCGCGCATTAGCCAACGCCGTCATCCCATTTGGCGCTCGCTCCAATCGTCTCAACGCGGCCTCGGCTCTTCGCGTCGCCCCCCCCGCACATGGAAACGCACCAAAAACTCCAACATCGGCGCGTAGTCCCCATCTCGCCCCAAAGCCGCCGTCATCTCCGCCTCCGCCCGCTCCGGCTCCTCCACCCGAAACCACAGCGCCACCAACTCCACCGCCGCAGTCTGATTGTAAGGGTCCAGAGCCACCGCCCGTTTCAACGGGTCCACCGCCTCCCGCAATTCTCCCGCCTGCACCCGCGCCCGCCCCCACTCATAGTTTAACCCCGCATCGTCCGGGCAAGACGCCACTCCTGCCTCCACCACCCGAAACACTTCCGCCAAATCCCGCCGCTCTCGCGCCAACGCCACCCGATCCTGCCATACTTGCGCATCGCGCGGCGCCACCTCCAACGCCCGTTCCACCACCTCCTCCGCCTCATCCCATCGTCCCGCCTCACGCAACAACTGCCCCAACTGCTGCCAGTTCAGCACTTCCTCCGGATCCAATTCCGTTGCCCGTCGCAACAACACTTCCGCCCACGCTCGGTCTTCCGACGCCGACGCCGCCACTCGCAAGCCGTATGAATTAAAGCAATACGCCAACAACCCTACCAGCGCCGCATCCCGTTCCTCCCGAAAACGCCCCGCCTCCTCCGCTCTCCGTCGCATCTCCGCCGCCCGTTTTGTCTCGCCCAACACCTCGTCCACGGTCGCCAACAAACTCAGCCCCCTCGCAAACGTGGGATGCCCCGCCACCAACCGCTCCAACCGCTGTCTCGCATCCAGCCACCGCCCATCCTCCACGGCCACCCGCGCCCACCCCAACAAAGCATACGCATCGTCCGCCTCCTCCTCCCCGGCTTGCGCCAACACCGCCTCATAAACCGTTCCCGCTTCCTTCGCCCGCCCTGCCTTTAACAACAAATCCCCGAGCTTTCGCCGCGCCAACCGCTTCTTCGGCTCCAGTTCCACCGTCCGTCGCAACCACTGTTCCGCCTCACTCAACCGTCCCGCCGTGCCCAACAAATCACTACCTAAATACGGCCAACGCGCCACCTGCGGTTCCCGCTCCATCAACACCCGATAAACCTGCTCCGCCTCATCCCGCATGCCGTTGGCGTGATAAATCATCGCCAACTCTCCCGTCGCTTCCGCCGCGCCAGCTCCGCCCGCCCAAATGTCACCAATCATTTGCTCGACTCGCCACTGCATCCGGCATCTCCAGTTGCACTGCCGGCACCGCCACTCGCCACGCCGTTGCACCGCGCCACCAGGCTGTAGCCTGCCCCCCCGGCCACGAGAGCTCCGACCAATCCCACTATCCAATACCGCGTGCGCTTCACCCCTCGATCAACGCCCGCCGGCCACCTTTCCGTCAAACGACAACTTCCTCCTCCGTTCTCCTTCGTTAGAGCCCTCCTGCCGTTACCTCCCTCCTTCCCTTCCACTTCCTTCCACTTCGCGCTCTTTCGCGGTTAACCGTTCCCATGCCCGCCCGTTCTCGCCTCCTTTTCATTTCCTTCATTCTCTGCGCTGGCTCCGCCCTCCTCCCTGCTGCGCCTGACATTCACCGCTCTCCGCTCGCGCCTCCCTCCGCGTCGTCATCCATCAGCAACCTGCGCTTCACGAGGCTCTCGTCTGCCGAGACGGGGGTCGACGCGCCCAACCCTTACGACGATCCGCTCATGTGGAGTCGTCACTACCGCGAATTCTCCATCGGCGCCATCGGCACGGGCCTCGCCGCGGGCGACATCGATAACGACGGTCTACCGGACCTGTTCATCGTCAACAAATGTGGCCCCAACCGCCTCTTCCGCAACCTCGGCGATTTCCGCTTCGCCGACATCACCGCCGCCGCAGGAGTGGCCGGCCCCACCGACCCCACGCACTGGCAACAGGGCGCCGCCTTCGCCGACATTGACAACGACGGCGACCTGGACCTCCACGTCTGCCGCTGGGGCGCCCCCAACCTGCTGTTCATCAATGACGGTACCGGCCACTTCCACGAAGAGGCCGCCGGCCGCGGGCTCGCCCTCACCAGCGCCTCCTCTCAAATTTTCTTCGCCGACCTCGACGCCTACCTGCAAACCAATCTGCTCAATGGCGAAGCCCGCCCCCATGGCGAACCCGACTTCCTCTTCGCCAACGACGGCACCGGTCACTTCACCGACATCTCCGCCGCCGCCGGCATCACCGGCCCCACCCAGGGGCATTCCGCCACGTAGTGGGATTACGACGGTGACGGCGACCTCGATCTCTACGTGGCCAACGATTTCAAAGACCCGGACTCGCTGTACGAAAACGACGGACGCGGCCACTTCCAGAACACCCTCTCCTACGTCGTCCCCCACACGCCCCACTCCTCCATAGGCACCGACTTCGGTGACCTCGACAACAACGGCCGCACCGACTTTCTTGTCGCCGACATGATCGCCACTTCCCGCGCCAAATCCATGCGCGGCATGGCTCACCTCCGCGCCAACATGGAGCTGCCCCGCCTCCACCCCGGCGGCGCGCCCCAGCTCATGCGCAACGCGCTCTACCTGAACCGTGACGGACGCCGCATGCTCGAAGCGGCCAACCTCACCGGCCTCGGCGCTTCCGACTGGACTTGGACCGTGCGACTCGAGGATTTCGATAACGACAGCGACACCGACGTCTGGTTCACCAACGGCATGGTGCGCGAATTCCACAGCACCGATATCACGGGTCGCATGCAAAAACAGGAAAGCATATCCGCCCGCGTCCGCATCATGCGCGGCACTCCTCTCCTCGCCGAGGCCAACCTCGCCTTCCGCAACGACGGCAACCTGACTGTCACCGACGTATCCACTCCTTGGTGACTTGACCACGTCGGTGTTTCCTTCGGCGCCGTCACCGCCAACTTCGATGGCGACGGCGACCTCGATCTCGCTTACACTAACTACGACGCCCCCGCCATCGTGATGCGCAACGACAGCCCCACCGGCCATCGCGTGACCATCCGACTGGATGGCAACGGCACTTCCACCAACCGCCAAGCTCTCGGCGCCACCGTCACTCTCAAAACCGCCTCCGGCACCCAAACCCGCACCCTCATTCCTCAGCGCGGTTACCTCTCATCCAGCGAACCTGTCCTGCACTTCGGCCTCGGCGCCGACGACTCCATGGAAGAACTCACGATTCACAGGAACCCACACCACACCGACCGCCTCTCAAACCTGGCCGGCGACCATCACTACACGATCACTCAATCGCCGTCCCCGTCGACCCGCCCCCACGCCCCGCTACCGCCAGTAGCACCCCCTCATTCACCGACTCAGCCGCCAGCGTCGGCCTGCAAGTCACGTCGCGCGAAGACAACACCACCCCTTTTCTCCAAGCGACTCAACTCCCCTTCCGCATCGACCGCGAAGGTCACGGCGTCGCAATCGGTGACATCAACGGTGACGGCGTCGACGACGTGATCGTAGGCGGCACCAGCGGCTATCCCGGGGAAGTGCGCACATATCGGTCACGGCCCATGAATGGGTGCCTTCCAACTTCACCCTCTTCTGCGGCACGACTGCCACCGCCGACGCCCAACCGCTCCTCCTCGAAATCAACGGCGACGGCCATCCCGACCTCCTCCTCCCCCAAACCGGCGCCACCCTGCCCGCCGACGACCCCGCCTACCAACCTCGTGCTTTTCTCAACGATGGCTACGGTGGCTGCGACCGCGCCCATACCCTGCCTGTCATCCCCCTCAGTGTCGGTGCCGCCGGCGCCGCTGACTTCGACCGCGACGGCCGTCTCGACGTATTCCTGGGAGGTCGCCAAATCCCCGGTCGCTATCCCGAACCCGCCCCTTGCGTGCTTTTGATGAACCGCAACGGTCGCTTTGAGCTCTCGGACCGCTTCCCCGACTTTCATGGGCCCATCACCGCCGCCCTCGCCACCGATGTCGACGCCGACGGTTGGCTCGATCTCCTCCTGGCCTGCGAATGGGGCACCGTTACCTACCTCCACAACGACGCCGAACAGAGCTTCACCGATCGCAGTGCCACCGCCGGTTTCACCTCCACCGGCACCGGCTGGTGGAACTCTCTCGCCACCGCCGATTTCAACCATGACGACCGCCTCGACTACGCCGTCGGTAATGCTGGACTGAATACACTCTACACCGCTCCCGTCACGCTGCTTTCCGGCCCCTTCGCCGATAACGAGTCCAATCTGCTCATCGAAACCATCCTCAAAGATGGTCAACACTACCCTCGCCACAGCCTCACCGTGCTGACCGCCCTCGTCCCCTCACTCAAACGCAGGAATCGCACCCACGATGCCTACGCCCCAAAACCCATCACGGCTCTTTTTTCGACCGAGCAACTCGCCGCCGCCCGAACCTTCACCGCCACCAACCTCTCCAGCGGCATCTTCCTCAGTCAACCCTCCGGCACCTTCGTCTTCACCCCCTTCCCCCGTCTCGCTCAAATCGCCCCTACCTACAGCCTCGTCGCCACTGACCTCGACGGCGATACCTTCACCGATCTTGTGGGCGTGCAAAATCTCTACAGCGTGCGCCCCGAAACCGGACGCTTCGACGGCGGTCTCGGCTACGTTCTCTACGGCGACGGCACCGGCGCGTTCTCTCTTGCGCACGGTCCCCAACCCACCATTCAACACGACGCCAAGGCCCTCGCCCTCATCGACCTGCACGCCGACGGCCACCCCGACCGCCACGTCACCCGCAATCAGGATACGACCCTCGCCATCCCCACTGCCAACGGGCACCGCCTCGCCCTCAAGCTAATCGGTCCTCCGGAAAATCCCCCCGGCATCGGCACGCGTATCACCCTCGTGTATGAATAAAACCACTCCACCACCACTGAAGTTGCCGCCGGTGGCGGCCACCGCACGCAATCCACCACCACCACCTTCCTGAGCTACGACCCCACAACTCCTCCCCAGAGAATCATCTTCCGCTGGCCCTCCGGGAAATCCAACACCCTCCCGTGGCCGACGACTCCGCCTCCCATCCTCCAAATCCGCCTCCCCTCGCGTCCCTAAAGTCAGGATCTCTCCGTAGTGCCACCAACTCAGTCCACCAGTCTCACCGCCCATCCCGACCCGCGCACCATCCCTTTCCATTTCTCCCCATGAAACCCCTCTACTTCATCGCGACCATCGCGGTCATCTCCGTGGTCATTAACATCGGCGTCTTCCTCCGCCCCCCCCCCCGCTCCGCCTCCCTCGTCCACCATCACCTCAACACCCACTGCCCTTTCCTCTTCGTCACGCACCATCGTCCCCTCCGGTCCGCTCAACGCCTACGCGGCCCTCGGCTCCTACGTCGCCGCCAGTAACCCCATTCCCGATCTCGCTTGGGACGACGCACAGTTCAACGCCTTCGCCGCCGGCCTGCGCTCCTGCTACGAAGGTCGCCCCGTGCCAGTCAACGACGCTGCCGAACGCCTCCGCGACGACATCAACTCCCGGGTCCAGGCCATCCTGGGCGAAACCGGCACCGGCAACGATCCCCTCGCGCTCTACTTTTCCACCCTGCGCGCCGAGGAAGACGTCATCCCCACCGACTCCGGCCTTCACTACCGCATCACCGAACCCGGCCACGGTGACTCCCCCTCGCCCGACTCCACCGTGCGCATCAGCTACGCCGGCCGTCTCCCCAGCGGCAAGACCTTGCAAAGTTTTCAAGCCACCCGCCTCACCGTAAAACTCTCTGATGTCCTCCCCGGCCTCCGCGAAGGCCTCACCCTCATGCAGCCCGCCGGCAAAGCCCTCTTCTACCTGCCCCCCGAGCTCTCCTTCGGCGACAGCCCCTGGCCCACCGAAATACCCCGCGGCGCCCCCATCATCCTCTTCGTCGAACTCCACGACATCTTCACGCCGTAAGTGGGTCCAGCCGCACCCGCCCCTACCACCCCCTACCACAGTACCGTATTGGACGCCTCCGCCGGTGACACCGGCCTACTGGCGATCCGTCCTTGCTCAACTGGCGCCCCCGCCTCCGCCTCATCGCGTCCGTTTCCACCAGCCTGTTCCTCTGATTCGCCTACCTCTCCCGTCGGAACTCCCCCGTTGGTCCGCCCCACCAGCAACTCCAAACTCCGCACCATCTGCACCATCTGCTCCAGCTGCTCCAGCTGCTCGCTGCTCTGTAACAAAGTCACCCCCGAGCTGGCCATCTCTGCAGAACTATTGCTCAGCTCGTGAATTTTATCAGTCAAAATCGCCGCCGTCGTGCTGATCTGCGACAGCCCTTCGCGCTGCTCCCCATCACGACTTAAAATATCCGCCACCATTTCCATGGTGCGACTCGCCTCGGCCTCCATGGCCTCCAATCCCTCCGCCGTCTGATCCGAAACCGTCTTCCTGCGTTTCACCGCCGCGCGCGACAACTCGATATACTGCTCATTCCCCTTCGCCGCCTCCGTCGAGCCACTCGCCAAAGTCCGCACTTCGTCCACCACCACCGCAAAGCCCGCCCCCGCCTCCCCAGCCTCCCCAGCCCGCGCCGCCTCCACCGCCGCATTTAATGCAGCACATTGGTCTTCATCGCGATCCCCTGAATCGTCTTCGACAACCGCTCGTTTTCCTGCGTCGCCTTCTCCACATCATCGATCGCCTGCGCCATCTCCTCCGTCTTGCCCACCAAATTAGCCGCCCGCTTCCGGTTCGATTTCTCCTGCTCCAATATACCCGCCAAATAATTCCCTCGCTGCATCGACGATTCCGTCATCGCGTCCACCGCCACCGACATCTCCTCAATCTGTCCCGATTGCCCCGACGTCACGCGCGATAGGCGCTCTCCTGTTGATACAAATCCCGTGAGACCTTTACGATCGCCACCGTGCCACGGCGCAACATCGCCATATCAGCCAACAGCATCCGAATAAGCCCTCGGTAAACCGGCACCCCCACGACCAAACCACCCAACAACACTCCGCCCAACAAGATCAGCGACAGCCGAAAATTGCGCTGGCTATGCAGGATCCCAGCTTTCGCCTCTCTGCGCAGATCCTCGTCGATCATGGCCAACAGGGGCAACGCAAACGCCGGCCGCTCCTCCAACAACCACCGCTGCCTCGCCTCCGAGTGCACCTCTGCGTGAATATCGTGTCCCTCCCAATTCTGGTCGAACCACTCCCTCAACATCAGCGTGGATTCCAACGCTTCATCCGATAACGCCTCGCGAATTTGCGCCCGCATCGGCGTCGGCGCCATGTCCAAGGCGACTTCAATCGTCCGCTCCTGAACCATCAGCAACTCGCGCAGCCACATCCACTCACTCGGATACAATCCATTCGGCCGCGTCCCCGCCTGGAGGTAATACTCCATCAACTCACACTCTCGCTTGGCCGCCGCTTCGTGCTCAACCAATTGCGCCAACACCACGATCCGTCGCGACAATTCCGCCTCCACGGTCTCTCGCGCAGTCAGAGGCAACAAACGATTAAACGGCACCCTCATCCGCCCATAGGCGTGCTCCTTGAAGAAATCCCACAACGCCTGCTCCCGTCCCTGCTCCGGCGTATCACGCTGAATCTTGACCAGCTGACTCACAAAATACGGATCCTTCGCAATCGTCTCCGGCCCCCCCCCCCCTCTCGCCATCGCCACCCGGCGCCACTCCGACAACGCCTCCGCGTCCGCCAACGTTTGTTCAATCCAGTCCACCGTCTCCGGATCCACCACCATCGGGTCCACCAACTCCCATTGCTCCCTCGCCTCCGCCAACAACCAATCCGTCACCTCGACCGCCGCTGCAAATTCCATCCGATGGGCGTCAAAGGAATCCGAAGTATTCTCCCGTCCAGCAAATATCATATCCCACATCCCCGCATCCGTCTCGCTCGCCAGCGCAACCGATACCATCGAAAACCGATCCGCCAACTCCACCAGCTTCTCCAACTCCTCTATATTTCGGTAATCCAAGTAGGCCCGACGCGCATCTGTCCCCAGCACCGCCACCAAAATCATCAACGGCGGCAATGCCAGAACGGCGAGTTGTCGCTTGAGAGACTGCTGACTAAGCCACTGCAAGGGGTTCATTAGATTGGATAAAAAAACAAAGCCCGCGAAGGCGAAGCCACTTGGACCGATAGGAGTCCACTCCCCGCCTTCGTCACAACCGGCCCACTTCTTGAATGCATTTCATGACACCGCCTTTAAGGGTGTGACTGGGAAATAGACCGGGCCAGCGGGAGAGAGAAAGGGTGCTCGGCCCAGACGGCTGAGGTGAAGGCGGACCAGCGGCCTGGGCCGCCGAGGGCAACGCAGGCCCAGTGTCCTTCCTCCCCCCCCCCCTCGTAAGAGCGTCAGCGGTGGCCGGGTTGATTTTCCAGACACACCCAAATCGAAATTCCCGCTTGTCGAAATTCCATAGTAGTGTTCATTTGAACACATGCCTGCAGATCTGACTCCGAAGCAACAAACCGTGCTCGACTACGTCCAGTCTCACCGGGCCCGGCACGACGTCTTCCCCTCCCTGCGAGAAATCCAGGCCCACTTCGGCTTCGCCAGTCCCTTCGCCGTCACTCGCCACCTCCAAGCTCTCGAAAAAAAGGGCGCCCTCTCCCGCCAACCCGGCAAAGCCCGCGCCTTCACCCTGCCGAATCACGGCGCCTCTCTGGCGAGTCACGACACCGCTTCCCTGCTCTCCATCCCCGTCTTTGGCGTGATCCCCGCCGGCCTGCCCACCGCTCACACCCAGGACTACGACCCCGACGAAACCCTCTCCGTCGACCCCTCCACTCTCAATCTCCCCCGCCACACGCGCCTCTTCGGCCTGCGCGTGCGCGACGATTCCATGATCGGTGCCAACATCATCGAAGACGACATCGTCTTCCTCACCCCCGGCAAACCTCGCCCCGGCCAAATCGTCGCCGCCCTCCTCGACGGCGAATCCACCCTCAAACGATTCCTCACTCAACACGACACCCCCTTCCTTCGCGCCGAAAACCCCTGCTACCCCGACCTCCTCCCCGCCGAAAAACTCCTCATCCAAGGCATCATGGTGGGGCTCCTCCGCAGAGTGCCCGGCGAAAGCTAAGCCCCCGCCCAAGCCCTCCTGTCATTGGACGCTCCGGGCGTCTCCCTCCGTCTCTCCCTTCATCATTTCCCCGCCTCTCTTCCCGTCCTTCCCTTGTCTTCCGCGCCCTCATCTTTGGCTGCGCTCCGGCACCTCATCGCCACGCGCTACCCGTCCGCCTCCCGGGCGGGCCCATGCGCACGCCTACCCACCGGCCTCGCACAAGTAGATGGAGCGTGTCCCATTTACCCTGATTTTGGAAGGGGGGCAGGAAAGCCGATTTTTTGAGCGGATTTCCGGCTACCAATGGCGGATGTAGGCGCGCGCAGATGCAATTTAATGGCTAAATTGCCGTGTCGCAGCAGTCAGTGCCTGGATCGTTGCCATGAGGGAACCTCCGGCAGCCGGTTTATTGTTCATCGTTGGAGTAGGCTTGGTGGTTTTAGGCGGCTTGGGCCTGCGGTGGTTGGTCGGCCAGCAGTCGGGCGATGAGCCACAGGTTGTGACCGAGGATGCTCCAGGCTACCGCCAGGTAGCGATTCGTGAAGTCTCTGGCACTCAATCGCTTGCCTTGGCGTTGCTTGATGATGGGGATGCGGGCCTCCGTCGAAGCCCGGCGATGTTGGAGCGCCACGAACTGCGGCTCCTGCATGCGCCGTTGCAGCAGCTGCGGATGGCGGGGGCAAGTGGCGTCATAAATGTCGGCTTCGGCCAAGCGTTCGCACAGCCGTTTGGTCGAGAAGCCTCGGTCGGTGCTCGCCGCTTTGATCGGGGTGCTCAGGTCGAACTGATTCTGGCGCTCGAGGCTCTGGTCGAACTGACGCCATTCGGCCGGAGCCATTCCCTGATACCACTGCCAATCGGTGATCAACTCCGTCACGTTCTCACTGATCATGAGGGTGTGGCCAAACTCGACCTCGCCGGACGCCTTGCCCCGGACCACGGTCTGCACGTCGGGTTCGTAGACGCGGAGGATCTTCTCGGCGTTGGGCACTGGTCGCGCGCCGATGATGCGTTCGTGGGCCTGTTTGATCGCGGCCGGCAGTTGCTCGAGCCTGGCGTCGATGCGCGCAATGATGCGGATGGCCTGGCGCTCACTGCAGCGGGTCCGGGCGTAGTCGGCGGCGAGGTGGTCGCGGTAGCGGCGGGCGTGCTCGCCGATGGTGCGCAGCAGGCGTTTCATCTGGCGGAGCACGCCCTTGCGGGCCCGCTTCGCATCGCGGCGCCGTCGGGCTGTGGGTCATCGCGATGCACCACCGATTCATCTGCTTGGCAAAGACTGGCGGCTCGTTCGGCATCCGACCCCGCAACCCCGCTGCACGGAGCAGTTTCACCGCCTTGAGCAGGGGTGCGGCTCACGTCGCGAAAGAGCACCCAGTCGACCGGGAAATGGATGTTGGCCTGCAGGCAGGTCGAGTCCACCAGGCACGGATCCATCGGCTGCGCCGCAGCCAGTCCCAGTTCGCTCGCCTGGTCCGCCTCACCGCACATCTCGATAATGACTTGGCTCATCCTGCGCACCTGCTCGGCGGTGAAGCATTTGGACGCACGCTCCCGCACGCTTTCTTTGGGAGACCCCCTTGATGCCGTCGATCCGGCGCGCTCCGCAAAAGTCGGCCAACAGATCGCTGGAGGCGATGCTCAGGGAAAGTTTACGCAAACTCCTCATCTCCAATCTCTTGCGCTTGTGGGACACGTTCTAGCTGTTGCGCCCGCCGTTGCGGGTGATCTCGCGATTGACCACCGAGGCGTCGCGGCCGAGGGCGGCGGCAAGCTGAGCGCCGCTTTTGCCCTGGGCCAAACCGGCATGAATCGCCTCGCGTTCCTTGGCGGTGATGCGCCGTTGTATTTTTGCCACCACTCCAAATCCTCCGCTCTGCGCCCATGACGCCAGCACGGAATTTTTCCCAGATAGAGGACGACCGGGCCCGGCTTGCCGGGCCCGGTCGTCCTCTATCTGGCTTGTGTATAGCTGCTCACCGCTCCCTTCCTGCGGCCTGCCGCAACCTCAATCCCGCCAATCATCAATCCCAATATCAAACGTGTAATATTCATTATAGTGCATTAGGAGAAAGGGAACCACTCCCTCTCAGCCTGTGCACTCAGTGTTGGACTGCGGCAAGCTATTCCATGGAAACAGCAACGTCACCAATTTCGTTTTAGGACTGAATCCTCAGCTCGAACACACGGATATTTTCCAAGAATACTATAATTCGCCTTCGGCTGTGAACGGTCTCTAGACCTCCACCAAATCCTTCTCCACGCGCAGGTTCTCGATGATGAATGCCTGTCGTTTCGGTGTATTTTTGCCCATGTAAAAACCGAGTAACTGATCCGTGTCCGTCACCAACTTCAGACTCACTGGCTCCAACCGAATACCCAGGCCGATGAAGTCCTTGAACTCGCCCGGGCTCACTTCACCCAGTCCTTTAAATCGCGTGATTTCCGCCGCCTTGCCGAGCTTGTGCAGTGCCGCCTGTTTTTCCGCCTCCGAATAGCAATAGATTGTCTGCTTTTTGTTACGCACTCGCAAGAGCGGCGTCTCCAACACCGACACGTGCCCGTTCGACAGTAGCTCCGGGAAAAACTTCACAAAAAACGAGATCAGCAGCAGCCGGATGTGCATGCCGTCCACATCCGCATCGGTCGCGATGATGACCTTGTTGTAGCGCAATCCATCCAACCCATCTTCGATATTTAACGCACTCTGCAAGAGGTGAAACTCTTCGTTCTCGTAGATCACCTTTTTCGTCAGCCCAAACGTATTCAGCGGCTTCCCCTTCAACGCAAACACCGCCTGCGTCTGCACGTCACGACAGGCGGTCAAGGAACCGGCCGCCGAGTCCCCTTCCACAATAAAGATCGAACTCTCCTCCGCCCGCTTGTGCTTCGCATCCAAATGCACCCGGCAGTCCCGCAACTTCTTGTTGTGCAGGTTGGCCTTCTTCACGCGCTCCTTCGCCAAATTGCGGATGCCCGACAACTCCTTGCGTTCGCGTTCGCTGGCTTCGATTTTTTTGCGCAACGCCTCCGCTACTTCCGTATTCCGGTGCAGCCAGTTATCCAGATGCTGCTGCATAAAACTGGTCACAAACTGCCGGATGGTGGGACCATTCGGACCCAAATCCGTCGACCCCAGTTTTGTCTTCGTCTGCGATTCAAAAATCGGTTCCTGCACCCTCACCGAGACCGCCGCCGCCACCGACTGCCGAATATCGGTCGCGTCGTATTGTTTGCCGTAGAAGTTCCGAATCGTGCTCACCAACCCCTCCCGAAACGCCGCCAAATGTGTGCCCCCCATGGTCGTGTGCTGCCCATTCACAAACGAGTAGTACTCTTCACCATAATGGCCGCCATGCGTGAGCGCCACTTCGATGTCCTCGGCCTCAATATGCACGATCGGATACAGCGTCTCCCCGGTCAGTTTCTTTTTCAACAGATCCGCCACCCCCCCTTCCGACTTGTAGTTTTTGCCATTGAAATTAAGCGTGAGCCCCCGGTTCAAATAGGCGTAGTTCCACAACAACTCCTCGATGAACTCGTACCGAAACGCGAATTTATCGCCAAACAACTGTTCGTCCGGCGTAAACTCCACATACGTGCCGTTACGCTCATCCGACGCCTGCACGCGATGCTCCTTTTGCAGTTTTCCGCGCTGAAATTCCACCAATTTGCACTTCCCGTCCCGCACCGACTGCGCCCGATAAGACACCGCCAGCGCATTCACCGCCTTCTGCCCCACGCCATTCAATCCGACCGACTTCTGAAAGGTGTTCGAGTCGTATTTTGCCCCCGTATTGATGATCGAAACACAGTCGATCAACTTGCCCAACGGAATGCCCCGACCGTAATCCCGCACGCACAGGGTGCGCTCCGCCAAATGCATTTCTATCCGCTTGCCGTAACCCATCGTATACTCATCGATGCAATTATCGATCGTCTCCTTCAACAGCACGTAAATCCCGTCTTCCGCATGCGCACCGTTCCCGAGTCGTCCAATATACATTCCGGGTCGGAGACGAATGTGCTCCAACGCTGAGAGAGTTCTGATCGAGTCTTCGGTGTAGTTGTGATCGGCGGCCATTTAGGTATAAAAAATCAGGAAAGGGTTCCGCTCAAGCTCAGGCCCTCGCTCGCCTTGACAAGCGCCAACCTTCCTCAAATCCCAATTCACTCCCCCGTCACCCCTGCCCCCCCCAAGCCCATGCCTGCACCTGCCATCACCGCCTTTCCGTTCTTCGTCTATCCCGTCACCGACATGGATCGCTCCTGCGCCTTCTACCGTGACATTCTGGGTCTCACCGAAATCGCCCGCTGGGAAAACTCCTGGGTGGAGTTCAGTTTCAATCCCTCCGACGCCGGCCCTGCACTCGCTCTTTCCACCGACATGGCCAACACGGTTCCGGGCGCTCAAGGTAGCGCCATCGCCCTCGAATCACCCGACTTCGATGCCATGGTCGCCCACCTCCGGGCTCACGGTGTGACCTTTGCCATGGCTCCCGCGGAAACCTCCGCTTGTCACTTCGCCCGTTTCCTCGATCCCGACGGCAACCACCTTGTCCTCCATCGCATCCACGACTAGTTTCCGTTTCGATCCGGGCCTCCGGCTCGGATCCGTCGATATCGTACTGTGACCAACGGGATCCCCGACACCACATCAAATCCCCTTGGACGCCCGCCACCATCTACGGCGTAGCACAACTGCATCATATCCTCCGTCACTCGCGCAATCGCATTGATCGTCTTGCCTGCGTGAGCTCCTCCGGTGCCGACGAGGTCGACTGCCTGCGGTTTGGCCACCGGCCCCCACTTGAGATGACCCTCGTCCTGTCCGTGGGCCGAAACCACGACGTAGCGCTCAGCTGCGATCGTAAAAGTCGTGTCTGGCAGGGGAATCGTCGACGCCCCCAAACGCCCGCTCACCGCCACCCACTCCCCTTCATAAGACTTTAATGCTTCCGGAACCATGTTCTTACCGCATTACGCCGCCCACCCTCGCGCAAGCCACAAGCTCAGATAGCCGCCACCTCGCGCCTTTGGTATCGCACCCGCAATGCAACCACAAACAGCGCCATCTGGAGCAACGCCCCCGCCCAGAAAAGCAGTAACCCATTGATGTTCGAACCGCCCCGGCCCACGGCCCACTGCAACCCATGCAACAGTCCCGCCAGCGCCAACGGCAATACCGCCAACAAAAACCAACCACTGCCTTCTCGGCCCCGTCGCCATCCCCACAAGGCCAACGCATAAGAACCCAGTAAATTCGTCAAATTCAGCGCCAAAATTACCCACGAACTCAATGTTCATCCCGTGACCAGTTTTACCGCCACTAGTGTGCTGAGAGTTAATGAACTATACTGAATGAAGGGATGCGGCGGTGCGGGCGCGTTGGATTGTCTCCAGGATGGCGGAGCCTTCGGCCTTCCAAGTGTAGCGGGTGGGTTCGAGGTCGCGTGCGGCCATGTAGGTTTCGATGGCGTTGGTGAGGTCTCGAACGCTGGTGAAGCTGCCATCGCGGATACAATCGACGGTGAGGTCGCGGAAGAAGCGCTCCACTAGATGCAACCAGGAAGAGGATGTTGGAGTGCAGTGCAGTGGTGCAGTGCGATGCGCTCGACGCCATGGGCTTTGGCATGGCGCTGATTGCGCCACTTTATCCAGCTCTTCACTTTGGCGTGCTTGTGGGTGGCGTAGTTGTCGATGATCAGATGCAGGACCAAGCCGTCGGGTGCCTGCGCATCGATGTGCTTGAGGAAACCGAACCATTCGCGGTGGGTATGCCGAGAGGCGGTGCGTCGCATGATTTTGCCGTCCAGATAGCCGAGGGCGGCGAATAGCGTGACCGTGCCGTGGCGGGTGTAATCGTGGGTGGCGGTTTTGATGTGCCCGATACCCAGGCAGGCCCGGCTGGGTGCGCTCAAGCGCCTGGCACTGGCTTTTCTCGTCGCAACACAGCACCAAGGCCGTGGAGGACCAGCGGGTGCGCCCGGCCGGGGGTTGCGTGACCTCAGTGACGATCTGAGCGCGAATCGCCACATCCACACTCGGCTTCCGGCCCGAACGTCTCGCTTCGGCCCATCCAGCCAACCCTGCCTCACGAAATCGCTTTTCCCACTTCGCCACCACCGGACGATTCACTCCGATCTGAGCAGCCACCGTCTCCTGGCTTTTCCCTTCGGCCCGCAACAACACGATGCGCGCCCGCCTGACTTCCCGTTGCGGCGTGGTCGGGCGTTTGATCATTTGTTCAAGTTCTTGATGCTGCGCGGCATCAATGATTAGCGGATTAACAGGGCGGGCCATGCACCCATCCTGCACTACTATTTTTGTTTCGTATAGCTAATTAACCCCCACTACACTGGGTAGTCCCCCGTGGCGGCGTGGGCTCCGCGATTGTTGGAGCCGGCGTAGCCGAGATTGCGGTCGTTGAGGAGGAAGCGGCAGGGGGCGGTTAGTGAGGTAAGCCACTCGCGGGTTCCATCGGTGCTGCCGTCGTCGACGAAGATAATTTCGTGGTCGAGGTCCGCGGGTAGACTCACTTGCAAGGTCTGCAGACAGACCTTAGTGAGAGAGAGCCCGTTATAGAGCGGAATGATAAAAGAGACCTTGGCCACGGGCGAGGCACTGACGGTGGATGAGTCGCGGAGTCGCGGCCAGTTTTTCAAGTAAGCGCCGTAGCTTGATTTGCCGAGACGGGCGATTGGAGTGTCGAGGGCGGCGTCATCGATCCAGCCCTTAGCTTAGTATAGGCGATCTCTTCCAGGCAGGCGGTTTTTAGTCCCTGGCAGTTTTCGATAATGTGCACAAAATCGGCGGCCTCGAGCAAGGAGTCGTGGGTGCCGGTATCGAGCCAGGCGGTGCCGCGACCGAGTAATTCGCCGTGAAGGCTGCCTCGCTCGAGATAGCGCCGATTGAGGTCGGTTATTTCGAGTTCACCGCGCGGCGAGGGCTTTAAACTTCGAGCGATTTCGACGACTCCGGCGTCATAAAAATACACGCCAGGCACGGCGTAGTTGGATTTTGGTGACGCCGGTTTTTCCTCGAGGGAAATCACCTGTCCGTCGGGAGCAAATTCCACAACTCCGTAAGCCGTGGAATTGGCCACATGATAACCGAAGATGGTTGATCCGGCAGTCCGTGCGGAAGCGGATTCAAGAGAACGCGAAAAGTCGTGGCCGTAGAACAGATTGTCACCGAGCACCAGGGCGGAGGGTTGCGTGCCATCGAGGAATCCGTGTTCAGCGGCGATGAGGAATGCCTGTACGAGGCCGTCGGGACTGGGTTGCTCTGCGTAACTAAACTGCAGTCCGAAGGCAGAACCATCGCCTAGCAATTTTTAGACAAGCGGCAGATCTTGCGGGGTGGAAATGATCAAGATCTCGCGGACACCGGCGAACATCACCGCGGAGATCGGATAATAGATCATCGGCTTGTCGTAGACTGGCATCAATTGTTTGGATACCATGATGGTCAGAGGAAAGAGGCGGGTGCCGGAGCCGCCGGCGAGAATAATTCCTTTACGAGACATGGACAAAATAAGTGGGGTTTAAGCGCGCTGACTCCGAGTAATCGGGACTGCCCGAGGCGTTCCAACTGATAGTCGCCACTGAGAATGTTGGAAATCCAAGACTGATGATCGAGATACCATTGCACCGTTTGACGGAAGCCGGAGGTGTGATCCTGCTTGGGGGCCCAACCGAGCTCGCGTTTGATTTTGGTGGCGTCGATGGCGTAGCGCAGGGCGTGTCCAGGTCGGTCGGTGACGAAGGTGATTTGGTCGGCGTAGGGTTTGCCGTCGGCGCGAGGTTGGAGTTCGTCGAGCAAGGAGCAGAGCAGACGGACGAGGTCGATGTTTCGACGTTCGTTGTTGCCACCGATATTGTAGGTTTGGCCGACTGAGCCGCGGGCAATGACGGTGTGAAGCGCCTCCGCGTGATCCCCGAGATAGAGCCAGTCTCGTATGTTTTCTCCGGCACCGTAGACGGGAATGGACTCACCTCGAAGGACTTTCAGGATGACGACCGGGATGAGTTTTTCAGGAAACTGGAATGGACCGTAATTGTTGGAACAATTGGTCACGAGAACGGGCAGTTGGTAAGTATCGGCCCAAGCCCGAGCCAGGTGGTCGGACGCCGCCTTGCTCGCGGAGTAGGGAGAGTGCGAGTCGTAAGGGGGGGGGCTCGGTGAAAAGCCCTACTGAGCCCAGTGAACCATAGACCTCGTCGGTGGAGACATGCAGAAAACGGAACCGATCTTTTGCGTCACCCGGGAGTTGATTATAGTAGAGCGTGTCCCACAAGCGCAAGAAATTGGAGAATAGGAGGTAGCGTAAAAATAAAGAGGCCGAAACTGGGAGGATTTCCTGGTTTCGGCACAAAAACGGCGTGTATAATTTGGTGTGAACAATACTATTGAAGCCGTCGCCCCGGAAGTTGCCCTGCAAACCTGGCTACGTCCAGACCTGACTCCGGTCGGACCCAACAAAGATTACGCTGCGTTTCGCGATCAACTGGCGGGGCTCGACCAGTTGCTGGCCAACAGTCACTTGGAAGCGATGGCCGTGGACTTTGCCCGGGAAAACTGGCGGGGCGACGACGTGGCCGGGTGGCCGCGACACCTGCAGTTCACGCGCAAGGCGCGGCGGGTGCAGGTATTGCGCATGATGCTCGGGAAAATCAGCTTGCGTAAACTTTCCCTGAGCATCGCCTCCAGCGATCTGTTGGCCGACTTTTGCGGAGCGCGCCGGATCGACGGCATCAAGGGGGTCTCCCAAAGAAAGCGTGCGGGAGCGTGCGTCCAAATGCTTCACCGCCGAGCAGGTGCGCAGGATGAGCCAAGTCATTATCGAGATGTGCGGTGAGGCGGACCAGGCGAGCGAACTGGGACTGGCTGCGGCGCAGCCGATGGATCCGTGCCTGGTGGACTCGACCTGCCTGCAGGCCAACATCCATTTCCCGGTCGACTGGGTGCTCTTTCGCGACGTGAGCCGCACCCCTGCTCAAGGCGGTGAAACTGCTCCGTGCAGCGGGGTTGCGGGATCGGATGCCGAACGAGCCGCCAGTCTTTGCCAAGCAGATGAATCGGTGGTGCATCGCGATGACCCACAGCCGACGGCGCCGCGATGCGAAGCGGGCCCGCAAGGGCGTGCTCCGCCAGATGAAACGCCTGCTGCGCACCATCGGCGAGCACGCCCGCCGCCACCGCAACCACCTCGCCGCCGACTACGCCCGGACCCGCTGCAGTGAGCGCCAGGCCACCCGCATCATTGCGCGCATCGACGCCAGGCTCGAGCAACTGCCGGCCGCGATCAAACAGGCCCACGAACGCATCATCGGCGCGCGACCAGTGCCCAACGCCGAGAAGATCCTCCGCGTCTCCGAACCCGACGTGCAGACCGTGGTCCGGGGCAAGGCGTCCGGCGAGGTCGAGTTTGGCCACACCCTCATGATCAGTGAGAACGTGACGGAGTTGATCACCGATTGGCAGTGGTATCAGGGAATGGCTCCGGCCGAATGGCGTCAGTTCGACCAGAGCCTCGAGCGCCAGAATCAGTTCGACCTGAGCACCCCGATCAAAGCGGCGAGCACCGACCGAGGCTTCTCGACCAAACGGCTGTGCGAACGCTTGGCCGAAGCCGACATTTATGACGCCACTTGCCCCCGCCATCCGCAGCAACTGCAACGGCGCATGCAGGAGCCGCAGTTCGTGGCGCTCCAACATCGCCGGGCTTCGACGGAAGCCCGCATCGCCATCATCAAGCAACGCCAAGGCAAGCGATTGAGTGCCAGAGGCTTCACGAATCGCTACCTGGCGGTAGCCTGGAGCATTCTCGGTCACAACCTGTGGCTCATCTCCCGACTGTTGGCCCTTCGGACTCCCTTGCCTCATCCACGACACTCCCGATTTTCGCTACATTTCGCTACACACTGGACAACCACGCTCATTTCATCCCGATGGACCAACCTGGCGCTCTACGTCGAGCCATCCACCAAACCGCACGTTCCCAAATAACTGACCGACTCACGCTGCGCACCCACACACTCGATCGCTTGAGCTGGGCAAAACTCCGCCCGCGCTATCGGGATCGCTTGGGACTGCCCCCCGCGCAGCCTGAACCTGTTCAGGGCTCCAACTAAGTCTCCGTCCTAGCTTAACGCCCGCGTCACTCCACTGGCGAAAACTTCGCATCAGCCGTCGTTCGTAATTCGCCCCTCATTTTTGCCATTGGCACCTGCCCGCTGCACGTTGCACGCTCGCCGGTCCCGCCATGCTGAAGAAGTCTGCCCACACCGCTCCTGCGCCTCAATCCGCGCCCGCCATCACTAACGTTCTCGCTGAACGTTACGCCTCTCCGGCCATCAAAGCCATCTGGTCCCCCACTGGCCGGGTCCGCATCGAGCGCGACTACTGGATCGCCGTCATGAAGGCCCAACGCTATCTCGGTGTGGCTATTCCTGCCGCCGCCATCGCCGACTACGAGAAGGTCCAGGATCATATCGATCTGGCCTCCATCGACGCCCGCGAACGCGTCACTCTCCACGACGTTAAAGCCCGCATCGAGGAATTTAACGGCCTGGCCGGACGCGAATCCATCCACCTCGGCCTCACTTCCCGCGACCTCACCGAGAACGTCGAACAACTCCAAATCCACCGCTCCCTGGCCGTCGTCCGCCAAAAAACCGCCGCCGCGCTCCTCGGCTACGCCAAACGCGCGCAACAATACCGCAAGCTCCTGCTCACCGGCCGCACGCACAACGTTCCCGCCCAACCCACCACCCTGGGCAAACGCATCGCCATGTTTGGCCAGGAGATGCTCGCCGCATTCACCCGTCTCGACGAGATCGCCAACCGCTACCCGGCTCGCGGCCTCAAAGGCGCCGTCGGCACCCAGCTCGACCAATTTACGCTCCTCGGCGGTGACGCCAAAAAAGTCGCCCACCTCGAGGCCCGCGTCCTCAAACACCTCGGCTTTAAACAAGCCCTCGGCGCCGTCGGTCAAGTCTACCCGCGCTCCCTCGACTTCGAGGTCGTCTCCTCCCTCCACCAAATCGGCGCCGCCGCTGCCAGCTTCGCCACTACCCTGCGCCTCATGGCCGGTCAAGGCCTGCTCACCGAAGGCTTCCAAAAAGGGCAGGTCGGCTCCTCCGCCATGCCTCACAAGATGAATGCCCGCAACTGCGAACGCATCTGCGGCTTCTCCACCATCCTCTCGGGCTACGTCACCATGACGGGCGCCCTCGCCGGCGATCAGTGGAACGAGGGTGATGTCTCCTGCTCCGTCGTCCGCCGCGTCGCCCTCCCCGATGCATTCTACGCCATAGATGGCCTGCTCGAGACCTTGCTCAACGTCCTCAACCAGCTCACCGTCTTCCCCAAAGTCATCGCCGCCGAATCCACCCGCAACCTGCCCTTCCTCGCCACCACCACCATCATGATGGCCGCCGTCAAAAAGGGCGCCGGGCGCGAAACCGCCCACGCTGCCATCAAAGAGCACGCCCTTGCCGCCACCGCCGCCATCCGCGAGGGCACCGAACCCGCCATGGTCGAACGCCTCGCGGATGGCGGCGGCCTGAGCCTCGATGCCCCCACCATTCACGCCATCCTCCGGGACACCGACCGCTTCGTCGGCGCCGCCCCCGAACAGGTCGACGCCTTCATCGCCACCGCCCGCAGCACCGCCCGCAAAGTTAAGGGCGCCACCACCACCAAACCCGGCAAACTCCTCTAAATTCGCATTTTGCCGGCCATCGTCACTCCACTTCAGAATCGCCATCCTATATCAATAAGCGGAACCTGAACGGTTTCAGCTCCCCTCCTCCCGGCATCTTGCTTCTTACTGCATACTAGCCGCAGTCCAACACTGAGTGCACAGGCTGAGAGGGAGTGGTTCCCTTTCTCCTAATGCACTATAATGAATACTATACGTTTGATATTGGGATTGAGGTTGTAGCAGGCCTCAGGAAGGGAGCGGTGAGCAGCTATACACAAGCCCCAGAAAGAGGACGACCGGCCCCGCCAAGCCGGGCCGGTCGTCCTCTTTCTGGGAAAAACTCCGCGCTGGCGTCATGGGCGCAGAGCGGAGGATTTGGAGTGGTGGCAAAAATACAACGGCGCATCACCGCCAAGGAACGCGAGGCGATTCATGCCGGTTTGGCCCAGGGCAAAAGCGGCGCTCAGCTTGCCGTCGGCCCAAGTGCGCCGCGCGCAACAAAGTCGCCGACACGCCCGCCTTGCGCGACGAGGTGCTGGCCCTGTTTGCCACCGGCGCTACGCCCAAGCCAATCGAAGTCGCCTTGAGACGACGTCATGGCCTTGAGCTGACCCGACGCGTGAGCCACGAAACCATCTACGACTTCATCTACGTCCACTCCAAAGGCCCGGTTAAGAAGGAGTTGATCGCTTATTTGCGGCGCAAGAAGCCCCGGCGCAGTCCCGCCCCCCGCGCCAAGGGCAAGCTCTCGGGCCAGTTGCCGGGCGCGATCAATATCGGCGAGCAACCCGCTGAGGTGGAGCGCCGGGAGGTGCCCGGATACTGGGAGGCCGACTTGGTCATGGGTGCGAGCAATCGCACCGCCATTTTGGTCATCACCGAACGGGTCTCCCGCTACGTGATGATCGTCCCGTTGGGCGGCGCCAAAGACGCGATCAGCGTCGCCCGCGCTCTCATCCGGGCCTTCAAACGCCTGCCCGCCCACCTGCGCAAGACCCTCACCTACGACAACGGCCGCTAAATGGCCCAACATGCCGCCTGCTCCCTGGCCACACAAGTGGCGGTCTACTTCTGCAATCCACACAGCCCTTGGCAGCGCGGTGCGGTCGCGAATATCAACGGTCTGATCCGGGAATACTTCCCTAAAGGCATCGACTTTAACACCGTCACCAAAGGCCAAATCGCCAAAGCGGAGTGGCTACTCAATAATCTCCCTCGCATCGGGCTCGACGGACAGTCTCCCGCTGAAGTCTTTCATGCTAGTATACAAAAAACTGTGCACTAGCTGCTTGACGCCGCCCTTGGTGGCGCTCCATGAATCGAGTTCTGCTAGCCCCTCTCCTTGGCGCACCACCTTCACCGTTCTCATTCGTAATATAGTTTCAGATTTTTCCAGACACACACACACCATGGCCGAAGAACTCGAAGGTAACGTATTGGTGGGCCAATCAGGAGGCCCCACCGCAGTCATTAATTCCAGCATCGAAGGCGTCATCGCCGAAGCACTGAACCACGACTGCATCGAGGAGATCTATGGCACGCTCAATGGTGTGCTCGGGATCCTCAATGAGGACTTCATCGACCTCGCGGCCGAGTCCCAACAAACCATCCGCGGCCTTCGCTCCACCCCGGGCGCCGTCCTCGGCACTTGCCGCTACAAGCTCAAGCAACAGGCCGATTTCGAGCGCGTCCTCGAGGTTTTCAAAGCGCATAACATCCGCTATTTCTTCTATGCCGGTGGCAACGACTCCCAGGACACTGCCGACAAGATCTCCAAGCTCGCCCAAGAACAGGGCTACAAGCTACGCGTCATCGGTATCCCCAAGACCATCGATAACGACCTGCCCGTCACCGATCACTGCCCCGGCTACGGTTCCGTGATCAAGCACGTCGCCACCACCGTACGCCAAATGTCCTGCGACCACGAGGCCATGGGCCAGGGCGACCTCGTTTCCATCCTCGAGGTCATGGGCCGCAACGCCGGCTGGATCGCCGCCGGTGCCTCCCTCGCCAAGCGCCGCGACCACCCGCACGATCCTCCCCACATCATTCTCCTCCCCGAGGTCGCCTTCTCCGCCGAAAAATTCATCGCCGCCGTGCAACGCACCCTCAAACGCGAGAAGCACTGCTTCATCGTCGTGGGTGAAGGGTTGATCGACGCCGATGGCAACTACGTCGCCGCCGCTGAAGCCACAGACGCCTTCGGTCACGCCCAACTCGGTGGCGTCGCCGACTTCCTCCAAAGCCTCGTCGAGGCCAATATCCCCGGCATCAAGGCCCGCACCGCCAAACTCGGCATCGCCCAACGCGCCGCCGTCACCAACGGCTCCCAGACCGACGCCGATGAGGCCTACCTCGCCGGCCAAGCCGCCGTCGCAGCCGCCATCAACGGTGAAACCGACAAGATGGTCACCCTCCTCCGCGGCGACGCCGACCACTACACCTGTGAGACCGGCCTCGCTCCCCTCCACGACATCGCCAACGGCGTGAAGAAGCTCCCCAAGGACTGGATCAACGAGGACGTCATTTCCATGAACTACCAGTTCGTGCGCTACGCCACCCCCCTCATCCAAGGCGAGACCCCCGTCCCCCACGAGAACGGTGTCCCCCTCTTCTCCAGCCTGAGCCAAGTCCGCGTCCAACGCCTCCTCGGCGCCTACGAACTCTAAGCGCAGACGGATTCAACTCCCTCTCCAACCGGCCCCCGTTCCCACGGCGGCCAGTTTTTTACGCCCCCATCCCAGCCCCCCACCACCCAAAAAACCTTTGTTACGTAATACGTGACATATCACCCGCCCGCCCCCCCTTCCACCTCTATCCCGCAGTTTGTCACGTATTACGTGACAAACTTTAATTCCTCCCTTGTCCGTCTATTTCCACCCGAGGTCCACGTCTTCAACAGTAACCCCGCGAAATACTAGCATGGCGGCGTCAAGCGGCTAGTGCACAGTTTTTTTGTATAATAATAGCATGAAAGACTTCAGCGGGAGACTGTCCGTCGAGCCCGATGCGAGGGAGATTATTGAGTAGCCACTCCGCTTTGGCGATTTGGCCTTTGGTGACGGTGTTAAAGTCGATGCCTTTAGGGAAGTATTCCCGGATCAGACCGTTGATATTCGCGACCGCACCGCGCTGCCAAGGGCTGTGTGGATTGCAGAAGTAGACCGCCACTTTTGTGGCCAGGGAGAAGGCGGCATGTTGGGCCATTTCGCGGCCGTTGTCGTAGGTGAGGGTCTTGCGCAGGTGGGCGGGCAGGCGTTTGAAGGCCCAGATGAGAGCGCGGACGACGCTGATCGCGTCTTTGGCGCCGCCCAACGGGACGATCATCACGTAGCGGGAGACCCGTTCGGTGATGACCAAAATGGCGGTGCGATTGCCCGCACCCATGACCAAGTCGGCCTCCCAGTGTCCGGGCACCTCCCGGCGCTCCACCTCAGCGGGTCGCTCGCCGATATTGCTCGCGCCCGGCAACTGGCCCGAGAGCTTGCCCTTGGCGCGGGGGGCGGGACTGCGCCGGGGCTTCTTGCGCCGCAAATAAGCGATCAATTCCTTCTTAACCGAGCCTTTGGAGGGGACGTAGATGAAGTCGTAGATGGTGGTTTCGTGGCTCACGCGTCGGGTCAGATCAAGGCCATGACGTCGTCTCAAGGCGACTGCGATTTGCTTGGACGTAGCGCCGGTGGCAAACTGAGGTGGACCCATGAAGTTGGACAGGAGGGATGATTAAATCCCAAAGGAGTCCAATATGTCGAAGAAACGACGTGCCTTCAGTGCCGAGGTCAAAGCGAAAGTAGGGCTCGAAGCCCTCAAGGGAATCGAGCCGATCCACGTAATCGCGCAGCGTCACGCGGTGCATCCGGTGCCAGTGAGTCAGTGGAAGAAGGAGGTGTCCGAGCGGTTGCCGGAGATCCTCGCGAAGCCCTCGGCGCAGGTGCGCGACGAGATCGAGCGGAATCGCAAAGAAAGAGAAGGAACTGTATGCGCAGATCGGGCAGCTGCAGATGGAGCTCGAGTGGCTCAAAAAAAGTTGGCCCATTTGGAGAGTAAAGAGCGCCGCAGCATGATCGAAACCGAGCATCCGAAGCTGAGTGTGGCCCGGCAGTGCGAACTGTTGGAGCTGCCACGCTCAACCTACTACCACCACCCGAAGCCACCGAAGGAAGCGGACCTGGCTTTGATGAAACAGATCGACGAGATCTACCTCGAGTCACCGTTCTTTGGTAGCCGCCAAATGACCCGTTGGTTGCCACGCGAAGGACACGTGGTGAACCGTAAACGGGTGCGACGATTGATGCGATTAATGGGACTCACGGCGATCTATCAAAAACCGAGTCTGTCGAAGAAAGCGGCCTCTCATCAGATCTACCCGTATCTGCTGCGAACGCGGAAGGTTGAAAGGTCGAATCAAGGGTGGGCAACAGATATCACCTACATCCCGGTGTGCGGTGGCTTCGTTTACCTGTGTGCGGTGATCGACTGGCACTCGCGGATGGCACTCGCGGATGGTGCTCGCGGATGGTGCTCGCATGGGAACTGTCCAACACGCTGGATGCGTCGTTTTGCGAGCGGTGCAGCGCGCGATGGCGATTTACGGCAAGCCGGAGATCTGCAACACTGACCAAGGCTGCCAGTTTACCAGCGCCGAGTTCACCCAGCCATTGTTGGCCGCCGGCGTGCGACTGTCGATGGACGGCAAAGGACGGTGCTTGGACCATGTCTTGGTCGAACGCCTGTGGCGCAGCGTCAAATACGAAGAAGTCTATCTGAAACGCTATGAGACGATGGTCGAGACCCATGCCAACTTGGAGACCTACTTGCTGTTCTACAACGACGACCGACGACCGCACTCCGCCCACGGCCGCCAAACACCATCCGAGGTCTACCACGCACAACTCTACCAAGCCGCCGCCTGACGGCGGCTATCCGAGCGGGGAGGAAGCCGCGCTTCCTCCCCTGCTCCCCTCCATTATCTTTTATTCTTGGTCAGAAAAACCAGAAACCATAACTATAAATCCGCCCGACCTGTCCAACCGACGGGGTCCACCTCACCTCCAGAGCCTGCCCAATGCCCGGGTCGTATGCGAAGCGACTGGCGGCTATGCGCGTGCCATTGTCGCCGCATTGCTCTTGGCCCAGATCCAAGTCTGCGTGGTCAATCCAGGGCGTGTGCGCGCCTTTGCCCGCGCCGCCGGCTTTGCTCGCCAAGACCGACCCACGCGACGCTCAGCTGTTGCGCCGCTTTGGGTTACAAATGAAGCCACGCCTGCACCGTGCCCTCGACGAAGCGGCCGCAACCTTGCGTGAGCTGCTCGACTATCGCCGGCAGATCAATGATCAACTCGTCGCCACAGGCAACCGGTGCGAGTTGGCTGGACGCATTTTGCGTGAACGTCTTGAGATCCTGCGGGCGCTTTTAGCCACCGAGCTCGAACAAACCGATGCGCTGATTAACACGCACATCCACGAGGACGACAGTCTACGCACCAAAGCCGCTCGACTGCGCGAACTCCAAGGCGCAGGACCCGTGCTCGCGGCCACCCTGCTCGCCTACGTGCCTGAACTCGGAAAAATCGAATCGGGCCAACTCGCCGCTCTGATCGGTGTGGCCCCGTTCGCCCAGGACAGCGGGCGGCGACATCGTTGCCAACATGTGCGCGGCGGGCGTCATTCCGTGCGCGCCAGGTCCTCTACATGGCGGCGGTCTCTGCCATCCGATGTAACCCTGTCATGCGCGCGTTCTATCGGCGCCTCGTTGAGGCTGGGAAACTGAAGAAAATAGCCCTTATCGCGGTCATGCGCCAAATGCTACATGCCGCCCTCAATCTATTGGCCGCTAATCCCAACTTTGTCCTTGTGCGCGAACACCGCTGCTTCTGTAACAGCCCACTTCGGAATTTAGGTTAATCTGAAGTCCAACCTGTCAATTTCCGCACCATGGGTTCGATTTCAGACGCGATTTGCTCCATCTGAAAAACCACCGGATGTGCATTGAGCGCGGTACCCGGCTGATGAGAAACCCGCACTACTCCAACGTTCTCGGGCAAGCCATTTTTGGGGAAACCAGCTAACTCGTCCAAGTAACCGTACAATACCTTTCGCTTCAGCGCGTCGTCACTCCCGACTGCCGTCCCGTGCATGGGACTACCGACGAGAACCACTACCGCCCGCGGGTAGACCGAGGCCACACGTCGCAATAACTTACATTAACGTAAGCGGGCACAAACTCATCTTCGGTCAGCACTCCCTGCCTAAAGTCATTTTGACCCAACATAATGACAACAGCATCCGGTTGATAGTCGGCGTGCACCCAAACCGCGTCCACATCGTCGGGCAACGATCGCTCAAAAAACGCCGGGGCATTGGCTTCGTCCATCCGTCCATTCCAAGTTCTGGTCAGTCCACGCCCCCCGTAGGCCACGATGTGAACCTGCGCGGACAAGGATCACGCGAGAATCCAACCCCAAGTGCGTTCGGCATTGTTGCTCCTCGGAGTCGGATCTCCCGCTCCTGGCAACTGCTCCACGTAGTGCCCAGTCGTTATTGAATCTCCGATCACCAATTGCGCCTATTCGGGCCTGGGCTCGGAGCTATCACTTCCGTCTCACTATCCGGCAACACAAGTCCTTCGAACGTAACCAATCCCTGCCACGCCTCCGTCCGCCGAACCAATTTCACCTCCCAACCCTCCGCTGGCGCGCTGCCCGCTGGCAAATCGATCATGTTTTCTCCCGCCTCCAGCCTGAGCACTGCGGATGGCCAGTCATTAACCGACAAATTGAAAAAACAATCCGCCGACGCCGCATTTAGTTTTAGCGTCGGCGAGAGGCCCACGTAGCGAAACCTCAAGGTGATCCCGGGATAGCCCAAACCAAAAACGCGCCCGCCCTCGTGAGTCTCCTTCGTGCACCCCATCCAATCCAGACGGGCGTCAATCGCCGGAATAAACCGGGACTTATCCTCGATCACAGACTCAGAGGGCGAAGCAGCAAAGGTAGCTATCACACAAGTAGAAAGCAGGACGATCAATTCAGGAAATTTCATGGCCGCGCAAGGGTTCTCCGTGCGCTCAAGTCACGGTTCGAGCCAGCTCTTCTACAAATTGCCCAAGAGCACACGCCCGCCAATCGCAATTCTCCACCACAGCATCTTCACCACTCGTAATGCGATCCGAAACAACAACCGCTAAGCCTCATGATTTCCGGTCATTCAGTGTGGATATTCGACGGACAAACAACTCAACAACATCATCCGGCCCTTCCGTCCTGTTCGATTTCAGCACCACGCATCTCAAGTGTTCCTAAAAAGCCCATTGACATCCCCCCCTCCGCAGCGGTTTAGTCCGCTTCTTTTCCGTTATGAGCACTTCCGAAGAAACCCAGCAAAGCATCACTCCTTTGGAGATTCCGTTCACCACGCCCCAAGCGTGGAACAACTTCACGACCGACACCGGTAAGATCCTGCCGCGTAAATACACGCACCTCTCGGCCAAGGAGCAGCGCCGCATCACGAAAACGATCAAGCGCGCGCGCAATTTGCTTTTCGCACAGTAAGAAGCTGACCGCAACCAACTTACAAGCCGAAGCTTCATCGCTTCGGCTTTTTTATGTCCTGTCAATCCATGCGTACCCAGATCTACCGCCCTACCCCTGTAAACTTACATCGGATGGCCTGCGCGCTGCGAAGAGGAGATTTGGTCGGAGTCCCTTCCGAGACAGTTTACGGCTTGGCCGCCGACGCCCTCAATCCAGACGCATGCGCCAAGATATTCACCGCCAAGGAACGTCCGGCCAACGATCCGCTAATTATCCATGTCCACCAAATCGCGCAGGCCAAGCAATTGGCTTTTTGGAACCAAGCAGCCGCACGCCTCGCCGATAAATACTGGCCGGGGCCGTTAACACTAGTTCTACCGAAACGTGAAATCGTACCGAACATAGTCACTGCTGGACTGGACAGCGTAGCCCTACGAATGCCTCAACATCCCGTGTTTCGGGCACTGCTCGAAACCGCCAATCTCCCCTTGGCCGCCCCCAGCGCCAACCCCTTCGGTTACATCAGCCCCACCACGAGTGACCATGTCAAAACCAGTCTAAAAAACCGCATCGCCTACATCCTCGAAGGGGGAGCCTGCCGGATCGGTCTTGAGTCAACCATTGTAGACCTCAGGAGTCCCGCTCATCCCCAAATTCTTCGTCCCGGCGCGATAACGTTACGAGACATTCAAGCCATGCTGACAGGCACCTCAGCCGTGCATAGCCAAGATCCTGGAGAAGGGCCGGCATTGTCCCCTGGGCTGCTCAAACGCCACTACAGTCCGAACACGGCCATTGAACTCGCGGAAGAAATTTCCTCCGCACAAGTCACGTCCAATCAAGTCTTCGTTTTCTACCAACGAATTCCCCCGAGATTTAAGACCGCGAAATTCACTTACGTCCTGACACCAGACGGCACAGGCTTATCGGCGGCAAATCGGCTCTTTGCCCTCCTGCGTAAGCTGGATGCTCAGGGATTAGATAAAATCCACCTGCAACTGGCACCTTCCTCCGAGCCGTTAGCAGAAGCGCTTAACGACCGCATGCGCCGCGCCGCAGCGCGGTGAGGCAAAGGCAACTTCGTTTCAGGACAAAACGCAACGGGGTTCTCGAGGCGCCTCTTATCTGCCAAAACATGAACGCCGTCTCATGGGTCTTCACGTTTTCGTGTGGGTGCCGGGTAAAAGTAGGTAAGGAGAAAAGATGAGCACAAGTGTTGAGGAACATTACCGTCGGTTGCTGTTGTTGCCTGCCCCGTGGGAGGTGACGAAGGTCGAGGAGAATCTTGCCGCGGAGCGAGTCGCGGTGTGACTGAGGTGGCCGGATGGGGTTGGGGTGAAGGTAAAGTGTCCTGAGTGTGGCAAATTGGTGCCGGTGTATGATCGGTTGCCGAGCGCACGTGGAGGCATTTGAGTGTGATGCAATACCGGCTTGAGTTGCACTGTGCGGTGCCGCGTGGCGAGTGCCCGGAAGATGGGGTGAAGCTTGTTCGCGTGCCGTGGGCCGAGCCGGGGTAGCGGTTTACGCTACACTTTGAAGCGTTCGCCGTGGCGGTGATGCTGGCGTGTCGGTCGCTGCGCCAGGCCGCCACGTTGCTGGATCTGCATTGGGACAGCATGCAGCGCCTGATGGACCAAGCCGTGAGGCGCGGCTTGGCGGTCCGTAGCACCCGACGGGATCAGACGAGTCGGACTGGATGAAAAGAGCTTCTTGCGAGGGCAAAGCTACGTGTCGTTGATGACCGATCTGGACGGGGCCCGCGTGCTTGAAGTGAAGAAAGGTCGGGACACGCAAACGGTTGTCTCTCTGTGGGAAACGATGTCGCCGGAGCAACGCGAGAAGATCGTGGCTGCGGCGATGGACATAGGCGGACCCTATATTGCCGGCACTCGCCAGGCCGTGCCCCACGTCGACATCGTGCACGACCGATTCCACGTCTCCAAACCGCTCAACGAGGCGGTCGATCACACCCGCCGGGAAGAGGCGGCCGATCACACCCGCCGGGAAAAGGCGGCCAAGCTCGCCGAACGCGGCGATTACACGCTCAAGTGCAGCCGCTTCATGTGGCTGCATGGCGTGGTTCCCGAAAAACAGAAGGATCACTTTGAAGCCTTGCTGGAAACCAATCTGCGCACCGCTCGGGAGTGGGCCTACAAGGAGCCAATGGTCGAGTTTTGGTATCAACCTGCGCGGCCGCGGGCGCGGCTTTTTTCGCCCAATGGTATCGCTCGATCATGAGCAGCCGCCTGCCCAAAGTCAAAAAGGTCGCTCGCACCCTCAAGGCCCACCTGGGCGGTCTTCTGACCTACTTCAAGCACCGCATCACCAACGCTCTGACCGAGGGCTTCAACTCCAAGATCCAAGCTCTGTAGGCCGTAAGCGTCCGAGAGAAGACCCCTCATGACCGGATAGCAAACGTCACCATAATGGCGGCGACATCGTGATGATGCCTTGATCGTAAACGTTATGACTTCTCTGCGGCGGGCAGTTCGACGTCGACGGGGGGCTTTCCAGTTGCCCGGCAGGAGGAGATCGACGTTGGCCTCGGGACCGAGGACGGGCAGCTGGCTGAGCACGTCGCGCAGGTAGGCGAGCGGATCAATGCCGCGGCGCTGACCGCTGACCACGATTGAGTAGATGATGGCGGTGCGTTGACCGGCGTCGGGGTGTCCGATGAACAGCCAGTTCTTTTTACCCAGAGCGCACGGACGGATGGCGTTTCCCATCAGGTTGTTGTCCAGGCGAGTTTCACCGTGATCGAGGTGGGCGCACAACGGTTCCCATTGCCCGAGCAGGTAGGTGCAAGCCTTGCCGCGCCCTGACTTGGGCAACACCTTCGCGCGCAGCCCGATCGCCACCCGGCGCAACCAATACAGGCGACGAATAAAGTGGAGACGCCGACGCTCACGACGTTGCGCCGTATCTATGCCTTCGGCATCCCATTGTTTTTCAAGGTGATACATTCTGCCAACTTGATCCAGGATCCACCGTACCAACCGTGGATCCTCGCCCTGAGCCTCAAAAAACTTGCGCCGGGCATGCGCCCAGCACCCCACCCAGGCTACTTCCGGGTGCGCCAAGGCATACGCCGCGTAGGCGGCATAGGCGTCGGACTGCAGGATGCCCTTATAGCCCTTGATCAAGGAGGTCAGTTCGCCATGGCGACGCGATGGCCGAGAATCGAACACGACATCATTCTCGGGCACACTGATCGCCCAAAACCAATTAGTCTCGGTTTTGCCTCGTTTTTAATCCGGGTCGTGACATCGCACCGGCGTTTGTTCGCTTCTCCGCGCTGCGCGCTACGTCATCGGCCTGCACATAGCCCGAGTCGAGTAACCGTCGGTGCATGCGCTCGTAAAGCGGTTCGAGCCACATGGCCGCGATGCGCACCCACTCGGCCATGCTCTGGCGAGGCAACGACGCGCCCCACCGCGCCGACATCTTTGCGAGGCGGTAGAGCGGTTGGTGGTCGACGTATTTGGAGTTCAGGATCCACGCGAGCAGCCCGGCCGAGGCGTAACCACCCTCCACCGGGCGCACCCGGGCCGGCGCCACCACCGGCGCCAGATCGCGGTTGCCCTTGGTCCGATACTTCGGACGCACAAACTCGCGCTTGAACAACTTCGGGGGCACTACATCGACCTCGAAGCTACGCTCTTCACCGATGCGCTCATACTGCTCCGGCGCGGCCTGTACTTCGGCGGGCTCGATCACGATGGTTGCGCTTACCGGCAGCTTCGCAAACGTCTCCGCCCGCAGGGGCCGTTTCTCCTGCGAAGCGCGGCGACGCTCGTAACTGATCCGCTCGGTGCCCTGGTCCGTTGCCGCCAGCTGTTGCTGGTCCGACAGCTTGATCTGCAGCTGCGCCGGATCTAGCTTCTCGCTCTTTCCCCCGCCAAACATCTGCTTTTTCATCCACTCCACCTGAGCCCGTAGCGCGATATTTTCTCGCTCCAAAGCGAGGAAGGCCGCGGGCAGTTCAGCGAGCGGCGGCACGCCTAATATCCATACTTCGGATACGACTTAAGGCAACGATTTTTACCGCTCAAACCACGCTTTTTTGCAGCCCTGTTTCAAGTCGATTCCCGCGAGCAGCATCGTCAGCGCCTCGGGTTTCAAACTGACCTTCGTGTGATCGCTGCCCACCGGCCAACTGAAGCGACCTTTCTCCAGTCGCTTCGCAAAAACCCACGGCCCGGTGCCGTCCCAATAGAGCAGCTTGATGCGATTGCGCCGCTTGTTGCTGAACACAAACACCGCGCCCGATCGTGGGTCCTCGCGCAACACGCCCGTCGCCAGACTCCACAACCCGTCAAACTGTTTGCGCATATCCATCGGCTCGATCGCCACGTGGATCTTCAATGCGTTCGGAAACGTCAGCATCGCTTCAGGAAGTCAACGCCTAGACCAACCCGGCCACCTCGCGCGCATCGCGACCCCGCACGATCAATCCGTCGCGCAACACCACCTCCAGTGCTGTGCCTGGTAAGCGTCCGAGAGGCGACTTCCTATGCGGGAAGTGATTTTGCAGGTAAATTGGCAGGATGGAAGCAATTGAAGTGGAGGTACAGAACAACAAGCACGATGGGCGCGGACGCCAGCTGCGTAGCGCAGAGGAGTGGGCGCAGTTGGCGGCGATCTACCGCGAGAGCGGCCTGACGCAGAAGGCGTTCGCGAAGCGCGAGGGCCTCAAATACGCGACGTGTGTAGCATGGCTGGGACGGCCCGGCGGCGCAAGGGTGCGGTAGCGGCGGCGGCGAGCCCGGCGCGCCCTTCGTTCGCAACGCTGCGCTTGGGCGCGATGTCGCCTCCGGCGGCATCGTTGGAGGTGAGGCTGCCGGACGGCACGCGGTTGCGTGGTGACGATCCGATCGCCATAGCCGCGTTGGTCAAAGCCCTGCCCAACTGACGGCGATGATCGGTTTGCCTTCGGCGCTGACGATCCACCTAGCAATTGAACCGGTGGATATGCGAAAGCAGTTTGACGGATTGTGGACTGTGGCTTCCCAGGTGCTGCGTGAAGATCCCTTTGGCGGTGCGTTGTTCGTGTTCACCAACAAGCGGCGCAACCGGGTGAAGTTGCTGTATTGGGATGGCACCGGCGTGTGGGTGGCTGGCCAAGCGGCTGGAGAAGGGTTGCTTCACGTGACCGCGCGGTGGCGACGGCGCGAAGGTGACGCTCAGTGCCGAAGCGCTGACGATGTTACTGGGCGGAATCGACCTGAAGGATGGTGCGAAAAAAGCGTGGTATGAACGCGAAAAAAGGTTGCTGTTTAATAGTATCCTATATATGGATACTGATCGTGCCGCCCCTGAAACAACTGCCTGCTGCCTATCTCGCTTTGGAGAGCGAAAACGTGGCGCTGCGCTCGCAGTTGGAGTGGCTGCGCAAGCAGGTGTTTGGTGGGGGTAAGAGTGAGAAGCTCGATACGGCGCAGTGGAAACTGAAGTTCGCCGATCAGCAAAAGCTAATCGAGCAGACGGCCACGCCCGAGACGGTTCACTACGAGCGGCGGCGGGCCTCGCGCGAGAAGCTGCCCTTGCGAGCCGAGGCCTTCGCGCACCTGCCGGTGAAAGAGCCTGTGGTGATCGAGCCCGAGGAGGTGCTGGCGGCCCCGGAGCAGTTTGAAAAGATCGGCGAGGAGCGCAGCTTCGAGGTCGATGTGGTGCCGACGAAGTTGTTCAAGCGCGAGTGCGTGCGCCCGAAGTATCGGGCCAAGGCCCAGCTCGATCGTGCGCCCGGTGGTGGCACCCGCACGGGTGCGCCCGGTGGAGGGCGGCTACGCCTCGGCGGGACTCTTGGCCTGGGTGTTGATCAGCAAGTATGTCGATCACGCCCCGCGGTATCGGCTCGAGAAGATGTCGTCGCGCTGGGGAGCGCGCCTGCCGCGTCAGAGTATGGTCGAGTGGGTGCGCATCGCCTCAGACTGGCTGGAACCGATTTACCAGGGCATGCGCCGCAGGTTGCTCGAATCCAGGCTACGTGCCAGTCGATGAAACGCCGGTGCGATGTCACGACCCGGATCAAAAACGGGGCAAAATCAAGAATGGATGGATGTGGGTGATGAGCGGCCCGGGTGATGACGTGTTCTTCGACTGGCGATCATCGCGCCAGCACGGCGAACTGACGTCGCTGGTCGAAGGTTTTGCCGGGATAATGCCATCCGATGGCTATGGTGCCTATCCCGCGTATGTGGCGACGCATCCCGAGGTGTGTTGGGTGGGCTGCTGGGCACACGCGCGGCGTAAGTTTTTTGAAGCCCAAGCGGAGAACTCGCGAGTAGCCCAATGGATCCTGCGGCTGATCGCATGGATGTATCATCAGGAAAAGCAGTGGGATGAGGCCGGTATCGATGCGCGGCAGCGGCAGCAAAGACGCGAGCGCGACTTTACCCATAAGCTGTATTGGTTGCGCGTGGTGGTGTGGAGGCTGCGCGCGCACGTGCGCCCCAAGTCCGGCCTGGGCAAGGCCTGCACCTACCTAGAGCGTGTCCCACAAGCGCAAGAGGTTGGAGATGAGGAGGTAGCGTAAAAATAAAGAGGCCGAAACTGGGAGGATTTCCTGGTTTCGGCACAAAAACGGCGTGTGTAATTTGGTGTGAACAATACTACCGAAGCAGTCGCCCCGGAAGTTGCCCTGCAAACCTGGCTGCGTCCAGACCTGACTCCGGTCGGACCCAACAAAGATTACGCCGCGTTTCGCGATCAACTGGCGGGGCTCGACCAGTTGCTGGCCAACAGTCACTTGGAAGCGATGGCCGTGGACTTTGCCCGGGAAAACTGGCGGGGCGACGAGGTGGCCGGGTTGCCGCGACACCTGCAGGTCGCGCGCAAGGCGCTGCGGGTGCAGGTATTGCGCATGATGCTCGGAAACATCAGCTTGCGTAAACTTTCCCTGAGCATCGCCTCCAGCGATCTGTTGGCCGACTTTTGCGGAGCACGCCGGATCGACGGCATCAAGGGGGTCTCCAAAAGAAAGCGTGCTGGAGCGTGCGTCCAAATGCTTCACCGCCGGGCAGGTGCGCTCGATGAGCCAAGTTTTTATCGAGATGTGCGGTGAGACGGACCGGGCGAGCGAACTGGGACTGGCTGCGGCGCAGCCGATGGATACGTGCGTGGTGGACTCGACCTGCCTGCAGGCCAACATCCATTTCCCGGTCGACTGGGTGCTCTTTCGCGACGTGAGCCGCACCCCCTAAGGCGGTGAAACTGCTCCGTGCAGCGGGGTTGCGGGGTCGGATGCCGAACGAGCCGCCAGTCTTTGCCAAGCAGATGAATCGGTGGTGCATCGCGATGACCCACAGCCGACGGCGCCGCGATGCGAAGCGGGTCCGCAAGAGCGTGCTCCGCCAGATGAAACGCCTGCTGCGCACCATCGGCGAGCACGCCCGCCGCCACCGCGACCACCTCGCCGCCGACTACGCCCGGACCCGCTGCAGTGAGCGCCAGGCCACCCGCATCATTGCGCGCATCGACGCCATGCTCGAGCCACTGCCGGCCGCGATCAACCAGGCCCACAAACGCATCATCGGCGCGCGACCAGTGCCCAACGCCGAGAAGATCCTCAGCGTCTACGAACCCGACGTGCAGACCGTGGTCCGGGGCAAGGCGTCCGGCGAGGTCGAGTTTGGCAACACCCTCATGATCAGTGAGAACGTGACGGGGTTGATCACCGATTGGCAGTTGTATCAGGGAATGGCTCCGGCCGAATGGCGTCAGTTCGACCAGAGCCTCGAGCGCCAGAATCAGTTCGACCTGAGAACCCCGATCACAGCGGCGAGCACCGACCGAGGCTTCTCGACCAAACGGCTGTGCGAACGCTTGGCCGAAGCCGACATTTATGACGCCACTTGCCCCCGCGATCCGCAGCTGCTGCAACGGCGAATGCAGGAGCCGCAGTTCGTGGCGCTCCAACATCGCCGGGCTTCGACGGAAGCCCGCATCGCCATCATCAAGCAACGCCAAGGCAAGCGATTGAGTGCCAGAGGCTTCACGAATCGCTACCTGGCGGTAGCCTGGAGCATCCTCGGTCACAACCTGTGGCTCATCGCCCGACTGCTGGCCGACCAACTACCGCAGGCCCAAGCCGCCTAAAACCACCAAGCCTACTCCAACGATGAACAATAAACCGGCTGCCGGAAGTTCCCTCATGGAAACGATCCAGGCACTGACTGCTGCGACACTGCAATTTAGCCATTAAATTGCATCTGCGCGCGCCTACATCCGCTATTGGTAGCCGGAAATCCGCTCAAAAAATTGGCTTTCCTGCCCCCCCCCCCTCCAAAATCAGGGTAAATGGGACACGCTCTACTTAGGGGAAACTAGGGACTAGAGGTGTAGCCAAACAGGTATTACTCGGTAGTCTAAGCAGATGATCGATCATGACTAGTCAACGTTTACTTCGCCTCGGGGAAGCGGTCGCAAACACCGGAAACGGGGGGGGTTACGACCAAATTAAGGTTAGGATGACCTGTCACAAATCGGTGCCACATACAAGTCGCTCATGGATATTCACTCATTACCTAAGCACAACATCTTCGACTTCTTAAGTCGCGGAAACCCCACAGACTCAAGTCCTCCGGCCCACTAATCAGTTCAAATTCGATCAGACTGAAATCCCGATCAGAAAACCGCTTAACGCTCTGCGGCCACGGGCAATGAAGGTTGCCGCCCCTAATCGTTCAGATCCCTCTATAATTCGCGTGTTGGAACCCTTTCAGGGTCCCTAAGTGGCGGAGAGGGGGGGATTCGAACCCCCGATAGGTTTCCCTATACCTGCTTTCCAAGCGAGCGCATTCGACCACTCTGCCACCTCTCCTGGTGCTACACATCAATGACCAAAATCACCGAGTGTTTGTCGAAAGGGGGCCAAATAAGGCGGATCTAGCCGCCGCGGTCAAATGCAATTTACGTCCCTCCTCCCTCGCGACCCTTCATTGGGCCAATTGAATGTTCTCCCGTTGAGTCATCTCTTGGTGTTCCCGCAGCGTGCAGCGGTCCATTACCACTGACATGCCCCCCTCTCGAGCGATCCTCGCGGCATCTTCATTCACAATACCTTCTTACAATCATAGCACCTTCGCCTTGATCGCCACGGCCTTTCCCGCCCACTCCGTGCTTCTGCCGCCGGTCGAAACACGTCGACGATATCAACTGGCCCCGGAATCTCGTTCAAATCGCGGTAAACACGGTACTCTTGCCTCTCTAATGCTACCGGATGGATGGGAAACACCGTATAACCCGCTTGAACCAAATAAGCGGCCACCCGCGCACTCGGCTTGGTGGCATTTGTGGAAAGCCCCACCACCGCGATTGAGCGCGCCTCGGTTAATAGAGTAAAAGTCGACTTCATGTCGTCCCAGTATCGACCATCGCCCCGTCATGGCAAATTCACGGCCGACCTTTCCGCCTCCCCCATGCATCAAACCCGCCAAGCCTGCAATGCCTGTAAGTAGTCTGCTCGTTCGTGCGATCCCGGATCAATGCAACGACGCATATCCAATGCACCACGAAACTGGTCCACGGACCGATACTCCTTACCCGCCATCCATGCCTTAAATTCGGTGATCATGGTCTCCACATGCGGAGCTCCGCGTTTCAACAACGCCGAAACCACTTGAACGACGTCCGCCCCTGCCAACACCGCTTTAACCGCATCCTTCCCCGTATGCACCCCGCCACTACAAGCCAACGCTCCGGGAAATTCCGGGGAAAGAATAGACAGCCACCGTAAACGCAAAAGCAAATCCGAAGAGTCCGACAATCGTAACCGCGGCACGGTTTGCATGGTTTGAGGATCAATGTCCGCCTGGTAAAATCGATTGAATACCACCAATCCTGCGGCACCATTCTCGTTGAGCATGGCCGCAAAATGGACCGGAGAGGTGTGGCTCGACAAAATCTTGACGGCCACCGGCACTTTGACGAACGCCGACACCGTTCGCACCAATTGCAGCATCGATGATTCAATTTCGTCCGCCGGTACCGAAGGGTCCGCCGCCACATGATAGAGATTGAGCTCAATGCCTGCCGCCCCTGCATCCTCCATCCGTTGGGCTTGCCCGGCCCAATTCCCGACGTTGTGCCCATTGAGTGAGGCAATGATCGGAACTTCCACCAACTGCCGCAAACGCGAGAGTTGACGCAGGTATTGCTCCGAATCCAACCGGTAGTCCTCGTAGGCGGGGAACGTCACCCGATCGATCTCAGTTGAGGGGCTATGCCTCAAAGCTCGCGATTTCGCCTCCACTTGTTCCTCGAAGAACGAGTGCATCACGATGGCCGCAGCACCCGCACTGACCAACTCACGACAAACCGTCAAATTGTCGCAGAATGGAGATACTCCGATTACGAAGGGGTTCTTCAGCGGGAGTCCGAGGTAGGTTGTTTTTAAGTTCATCGGCTCTGGGGGGTTACCGCCGCCGCCGTCGGCTTCGTCACATGATCGCAAAATGAAACGCTAAGCGCTCCGCAGAGGTTGCCCGCCCCGGTGCACTTATTGCCCAATCGCTCCGCCCCGTCGCTCTCCGGCGTGGCGAATTGCCATTGGGTTAAAAGTCGGTCCAACTAACTCCATGCGCTGGTTTTGGCTTTGGATTGCCCTCGCGACCTCTCTCTCGGCCGCCACTCTACTACGGTGGGAGACCGATCTCGATATCGCCACTGAACGGGCCCGTACTGAAGGCAAACTGATCTTGATCGAATTCACGGGATTGTCCTGGGTTCCGCCCTGCGTCGATCTCCACGAGGCAGTTTTTGATTCCGCGCAATTTCGGGCATGGACGGCCAACATGGTATTAGTCTCGTTCGACTATCCGGTGCGCAAAGATCGAACCCCCGCCAAAATAGCGGCCAATCCAGTCTTGGCCGAGCGCATCAAGATCAAGAACCGCTTCGCCATCCGCGGCTTCCCCACCTTGATTGTCCGAACCCCCACCGGCGAGGAAATCGACCGCGTGGTGGGGTACAGCAGCGGAATGGGAACCGACGCCTATTTGGCGGCGTTCGATGTCGCGACGCGACCCTAGGTTTGGCGCTCACCAAACCTGAAGTAATCTACTCTGCGCCGAAAAACTTCAGGATTTTGCGCATGGATGCCACCAGCGCATGCACATCTGCTGGCGTATTGTAGAGGTAGAAACTTGCGCGAATGGTGCTCGGCAGACCCAGCTTTCGCATCAAGGGCTGGTTGCAATGATGTCCGCCACGCAAGGCGACTCCATCTTGATCCGCAAAGGTCACCACATCGTGAGCGTGCACGTCACGAAACGCAAAATTCACCATACCTGCACGGGCGCTGCCGGGGCGGGGCCCCAATATCCGGATGCCCGGCAACTCGCTCAGCGCACTGCACGCCATCTGCGCCAACTCACTCTCATGCGCCCCCAGTGCGGGGCGCCCCACACTATCGAGATAATCGATCGCCGCGTGCAACCCGATCGCATCCGCGACATTCGGAGTGCCTGCCTCAAATCGTTCCGGCGCCGGTTTCCAGGTGCTGGCCGCATACTCGACGTTCGCAATCATCCCTCCTCCGCCTTGCCAAGGCGGCATTGTATCCAACAACTCACGACGCCCATACAGCACCCCGATACCGGTGGGGGCGGCCATCTTGTGACCGGAAAACGCCAGGAAATCGCACCCCATATCCTGCACGTCTACCATTTCGTGTCCGGCGGATTGCGCGGCATCAATCACGCTGATTGCGCCGACCGCCCTCGCCTTCGCACACAACTCCTTTACCGGATTCGTGACCCCCAGCGTGTTCGATATGTGCGTGAATGCGAATAGTTTCACCTCCGGCGTCAGCAGACGGTCCACGGCCTCCAAATCAAGCCCTCCTTCCGCATCGTCACCCACCACGGGAACATAGCGCAGGGTCGCCCCCGTCCGCGCCGTGATGAGTTGCCATGGCACCAAATTCGAATGGTGCTCCATCTCAGTACAGAGCACCACGTCGCCAGGTTTTAAATTGGCCGCCCCCCAGCTTTGCGCCACGAGATTAACCGACTCGGATGTCCCTCGCGTAAAAACGATCTCGGCCGGATCAGCCGCGTTGATAAACTTGGCCGTCCGCGCCCGGGCGGCCTCGTAACCATCGGTCGCTCGCATGGACAACGCATGCAACCCGCGATGCACGTTGCTGTTGTCACGTTCATAGAATCGGGCCACCGCATCGATCACCGAACGGGGTTTGTGCGTCGTCGCTGCATTATCGAGGTAAACGAGCGGATGCCCTCCGACGTGCTGATCAAGCACGGGGAAATCCACCCGTAGATTGGAGAAATCGTGAGTCATGGCAGAAGGGGCAGTTTAGTCGTCAATCGGTCGATCCGGCTGTTTCAACGCATCGAGCGCAGCATGCCAAGCCAGCGTAGCGCACTTGATGCGGGCGGGAAACGCGTGCACGCCCGCGAAGGCAGCAATCTCGGAAAATGCTTCCGGCTCCCCTCCCGTGGTCACGATATCCTTGAACTCCGCAAAGGTGGATTCTGCTTCCGCCGGCGACTTGCCCACAAGCTGGGTCGTCATTAACGATGCGCTCGCCTGAGAAATCGCACACCCGGAACCTTCGAAACTAACAGCCCCAATCTTCTCCCCATCCATGCATAGGTAGACGGTGCAGTTGTCTCCGCAGGTAGGATTGTCGCCACTGGCCACGCGAGTGGCCGTCGGCAGTTTACCCCGATTGCGCGGGCGTTTGTTGTGGGCTAGAATGACCGCCTGATAGAGGTCGGTGAGATCGGACATGGAACCGCCAATCTCACGGTCTGTGCGGATTTGGCAACTCCCCAACGCGATCTATGTCATCAGACGGTCGACGCATGGGCCTGCACACTCGGATTCAACGTCTGATCAAACGCCATGGCCATGACTCTCAACAACGGTTCCCCTTTCGGTAATACCTCTAAACTGCGATCGTCTAGCGCGACCAATCCATCCTCGACCATGTCTGCTAAGGACTCGAGCTCGGTCTGATAGGTCTTTCTGAAATCCAGTCCGAATTTTGCGCCCAATTTTCAAAAATCCAGCCTTCGATCACACATAATGGCCATGATGCTTCTCCGACGGCGGCGGTCCTCTGGCGTTAACTGGTATCCACGCTCGATCGGCAAACGACCCGCGCTGAGCGCACTCCGGTAAGCGCTCAACGATTTAAAGTTCTGACGGTAACTGTTATACGGTCTGAGAAATTGCCGATATTCCGAAACTATACATCGAGGCGCCGGCACGCGTGCTGTAACCTTGGAAATTGCGCTGTAATCTGCCTCGTCTCAGCGCCTGAGCCAGTTCGTCATCCGGTCGTGCGAAGTGATCGAGTCCAATGTCAACATACCCTTCGCGTAGGAGTCGCTCCCGAATTCGACCAAACATCTCCAACTTCGCTTCCGGTGGAGGCATCTGACCACGCCGCTCAAATATTTTCTGCGCCGGCTTGATCCAGGGCACATGCGCATAACTGAAAAAACCGGCAATCGTTCCGGCTCCAAGGCCATCGCATCATCCAGCGTCCGCTCCACCGATGCGGCCGTCTGCATCGGTAGACCATAAATCAGATCCAGACTAAGTGACTGGATTCCGGACGCACGCAGATTCCAAACCACTGCTAAGTTGGTTTCCTGAGGCAGGATGCGATGAATCGCCTCCTGGACTTGGGGATTCGTATCCTGGAGTCCCAACGATGCCCGATTAATTCCCATCTCCCGCAAAACTCGCCCCTGTTCGGAAGTCGCGCAACGGGGGTCGATTTCAACGCTCAGTTCGGCATCGGCAGTGAAATCAAATTTCTCGTGAATCAGGTCGCCCAACTGACGCAACGCCTCCGGTTCAAAAAAGGTGGGCGTGCCACCGCCAAAATGAAGTTGATCCACCTCCCGGGCGCCGGTCCAGGCGACGGGGAATCAACGCGCCTTCACGCGAAAGGTCACCGAGATACGTGTAGGCCCAATCTTTGCGCCGCATAATGATAATCGTGCAGCCACAATACCAACAACGCGACTCACAAAACGGTAAATGAAAGTAGAGCGAAAGCGGTCTCGCCGGATCCAAATGGTCGGCGGAAAATTCCTCATCGCTCGCATGCAAATCCACCTCGGCGTCGAATTTGTTGGCCGGGGGGTAAGACGTATACCTCGGCCCCGATACTGAGGTGGACCCCGTCGGTGGGACAGGTCGGGCGGATGTATAGTTATGGTTTCTGGTTTTTCTGACCAAGCATAAAAGATAATGGAGGGGTGCCGGGGAGGAAGCGCGACTTCCTCCCCGCTCGGATAGCCGCCGTCAGGCGGCGGCTTGGTCGAGTTGTGCGTGGTAGACCTCGGATGGTGTTTGGCGGCCGTGGGCGGAGTGCGGTCGTCGGTCGTTGTAGAACAGCAAGTAGGTCTCCAAGTTGGCATGGGCCTCGACCATCGTCTCATAGCGTTTCAGATAGACTGCCTCGTATTTGACGCTGCGCCACAGGCGTTCGACCAAGACATGGTCCAAGCACCGTCCTTTGCCGTCCATCGACAGTCGCACGCCGGCGGCCAACAATGGCTGGGTGAACTCGGCGCTGGTAAACGGGCAGCCTTAGTCGGTGTTGAAGATCTCCGGCTTGCCGTAAATCGCCATCGCGCGCTGCACCGCACGCAAAACGACGCATCGAGCGTGTTGGACAGTTCCCATGCGAGCACCATCCGCGAGTGCCAGTCGATCACCGCACACCGGGATGTAGGTGATATCTGTTGCCCACCCTTGATTCGACCTTTCAACCTTCCGCGTTCGCAGCAGATACGGGTAGATCTGATGAGAGGCCGCTTTCTTCGACAGACTCGGTTTTGGATAGATCGCCGTGAGTCCCATTAATCGCATCAATCGTCGCACCCGTTTACGGTTCACCACGTGTCCTTCGCGTTGCAACCAACGGGTCATTTGGCGGCTACCAAAGAACGGTGACTCGAGGTAGATCTCGTCGATCTGTTTCATCAACGCCAGGTCCGCTTCCTTCGGTGGCTTCGGGTGGTGGTAGTAGGTTGAGCGTGGCAGCTCCAACAGTTCGCACTGCCGGGCCACACTCAGCTTCGGATGCTCGGTTTCGATCATGCTGCGGCGCTCTTTACTCTCCAAATGGGCCAACTTTTTTTGAGCCACTCGAACTCCATCTGCAGCTGCCCGATCCGCGCATACAGTTCCTTCTCTTTCTTTGCGATTCCGCTCGATCTCGTCGCGCACCTGCGCCGAGGGCTTCGCGAAGACCTCCGGCAACCGCTCGGACACCTCCTTCTTCCACTGACTCACTTGCACCGGATGCACCGCGTGACGCTGCGCGATTACGTGGATCGGCTCGATTCCCTTGAGGGCTTCGAGCCCTACTTTCGCTGTGAACTCGGCACTGCAGGCACGTCGTTGCTTCGACATATTGGACTCCTTTGGGATTTAATCATCCCTCCTGTCCCACTTCATGGGTCCACCTCACAACCCTTGGCACGGGTTGCGTGTTAATTGCCCAGATATTGCGCTACCGCTTAGTTCGGAATCACCAACTGCATCCCAATTTGCAGATCATTCTCTGAGCGCATCTTGTCACGATTGGCCGCGAAAATGTCCCAAAACCGCGAGGGCGTCCCAAAGTAGCGGCGCGAAAGATTTGAGAGCGTATCTCCCTTCACCACGGTGTGCATGCGGACCGCCGGAGCCGTGCGCTCGGCGGGAGGTCGAGTCGGAGGAGCCAATTGCCGCATCGGAGGAACTTCGTCCGGCACCGTCGAGATTCGCGATGAAGTCTCGGGCACCGACGTAATCGCCTTATTTGAATCAGATCGACGCGGAACCGGAGCGCTGACCGCAGGGTTGCCGCGCAAGCGCGATAGCTCGTCTTTCAAACGCATGTTTTCATTCTTCAATTCCTCCACGACGTCCAACACAGCGTTACGCATCAATTGATTCTCCACCGGCTGCGCGGGCAGCGTTCGCGCGAAATCACGCGTTGCGGAATCAATACGCTGCCGCACCAAATCCGCCTGCGGGGCATTGGGCTTCAACTCCAAGTAGCGACGAAAATGATAGATCGCCGCCACAGGATCCTTGATCTCGAGTTGATAGAGCAGCCCGACCTCCAAATGTGACTCCGGCGCCCCATCTCGCCTCGAATCGAGAACCTTAAAAAACTCGGAAAGTGCGGCTTGCTCCTGGCCCTGACGCAAAAATCGCTTACCCTCTACAAACGAAGGTTCGGTGACCTCGGCCACCGGCTGGGAATCAGGCAAACGATTGCAGCCGTTCGCGAGTAAGCCACCCACGACCAGCAGCAAAGTGGAAAGTTGGCGCAGTCGAATCATCACGGGAAAAGGAATTGAACGTCCCAAGGTTACTTTCTAAGTCTGGCAATCCCTCCCGTGACACAAACTCTAAATGGCAATCGCACCTAAATCCGCCCTTAAACGCGCCCGAGCCTGCCTTGCCATCGAACAGGATGCCATCGCCGCCACCGCCGCGTCGCTCGACAAGTCGTTCGTCGCCGTGGCCCGCGCCATCGAGGCCGCCGCGGCCTCTCACGGAAAACTTATCTGCTCCGGCGTCGGTAAATCAGCCCATATCGCTCAAAAACTGGTCGGCACGTTCAACAGCACGGGTCTGCCGACTTGTTTCCTCGACGCCACCCAAGCTTTACACGGCGACTTGGGACTCTGCGCGCAAGGGGACATCGCAATCCTCTTCAGCAACAGTGGTCAATCCGAGGAGGTGCTACGCCTCCTCCCCTTGTTGCGCCGCCTCGGAGTAATCGTCATCGCCTGCACCTCGAACCTCGATTCGGATCTGGCTCGCGAAGCCGATCACGTCCTCAGCTACGTCGTCCCACGCGAAGCTTGCCCGTTGGAGCTCGCTCCCACTGCGAGCACCACCGCCGCCCTCGCCATTGGAGATGCGCTCGCGATGGTCTTGCTCGAGTCACGCGGCCTTACGCGCGATGACTTCGCCAAATATCACCCCGCCGGTAATCTGGGTCGAATTCTCCTGCTTCGCGTGTCAGATATCATGCGCCAAGCCGAACGTCTTGCCATCGCTCCTGATACCGTATCCGTCCAGGATTCCATTCTCGCCATGACCAAGGCCAAGAGCGGCAGCATCGCTCTAGTCAGCCCCAAAACCGGTAAACTCACCGGCATCCTCACTGACGGAGACTGCCGCCGTGCCGCCCTATCAGGCCCCAACTTCCTGCAGCAACCTGTTCACACATTCATGACCAAGGGACCCAAAACCGTTCGCGAGGACGCTCTCGGGGTCGATGCCCTGCGTCTATTCGAAGCGCACAAGATCGACGACCTCATCGTCGTAAATCGCGCCGGTAAACCCGTCGGGTTGGTGGATGGTCAGGATCTGCCTAAACTAAAAATCGTCTAGATCCGCCCCATTTCCCTTATCCCAACCCTCTGCGCATCCTTTGCCGTTGCTTGCGCATCCGAGAGATTTTGATCCCCGTCTGCCTTGTAGCCACTTAATTTATCCGCCGTCATGTCTACGCCGCCCTTCGTCTACCAAGACTCCTTCCCGCTCGGAGAAGACACCACTGAATATCGCCTACTGTCACGGGAAGGCATCAGCACTGCCGAATTCGAAGGTCAGTCGATTTTGAAGGTAGCCCCCGAAGTCTTGTCATACTTGGCCTCCCAAGCCTTCCACGACTGCTCTTTTACCCTACGGGAGAAGCACCTCAAACAGGTCGCCGCCATTCTCGATGATCCCGAGGCCTCCGACAACGATCGTTATGTCGCCACGACATTGCTCAAAAACGCCGAAATAGCCGCTGAAGGCATCCTTCCCTTTTGCCAAGACACCGGCACTGCGATCGTCATGGGGAAAAAAGGTCAATGTGTCTGGACGGGAGCCAACGACGCCGAGGCCCTCTCCCAAGGCATCTACGAGTGCTACACCAGGGAAAACCTCCGCCATTCCCAGGCCGCTCCTCTCACCATGTTTGAGGAGAAGAATACCGGCACCAACCTCCCCGCCCAAATCGACCTCTACGCGACCGAAGGCGACGAATATAGATTCCTCTTTGTCGCCAAGGGCGGGGGCTCCGCCAACAAGACCTTCCTGTTCCAGCAAACCCGCGCGCTCCTCAATCCCAAAAGCCTCGAAACGTTCCTGCTCGAGAAAATGAAGACGCTCGGCACCGCGGCCTGCCCTCCCTACCATCTCACTTTTGTCCTCGGTGGCACCAGCGCCGAAACTTGTCTCAAAATCGTCAAACTCGCCTCGACCAAATATCTGGACGCCCTGCCCACCAGCGGTAACGAACACGGCCGGGCGTTCCGCGACGTGGAGTTGGAGGAAAAGGTGCTTAAACTCGCGCAAAGCACCGGCATCGGGGCTCAATTCGGAGGTAAATACTTCGCCCTGGACGTCCGCATTGTGCGCCTGCCTCGCCACGGTGCATCCTGCCCCGTTGGCATGGGGGTCTCGTGCAGCGCCGACCGCAACATCAAGGCCAAGATCAACCGCGAAGGTATCTGGTTGGAAAAGATGGAGACCAATCCAGGCCGGCTGATCCCTGAAGCCATGCGCACGCTCAAACAGGAGAACGTCGTGCACATCGACCTCAACCAACCGATGCGCGCCATCCTCGCCGAGCTCAGCAAACATCCCGTCACCACTCGAGTACTCCTCAACGGTCCTATGATCGTCGCCCGCGATATCGCTCACGCCAAACTCAAGGACCGTATCGACGCTGGCGAAGGCTTGCCCGACTACCTCAAGCAACACCCGGTCTACTACGCTGGCCCCGCCCCAACCCCCAAGGGCTACGCGTCCGGCAGTTTTGGTCCGACCACCGCAGGTCGCATGGACAGCTACGTCGACCTTTTTCAATCCCACGGTGGCTCCATGATCATGCTCGCCAAAGGCAACCGCTCCCACGCAGTGACCCAAGCCTGCCAAACCCACGGCGGATTTTACCTCGGCTCCATCGGCGGGACCGCCGCCATCTTGGCCAAGAAAAGCATCCGGAAAGTCGAAGTCCTCGAATATCCCGAACTGGGCATGGAGGCCGTCTGGAAAATCGAGGTGGGAAATTTCCCGGCGTTCATTCTCGTGGATGACAAAGGCAACGACTTCTTCGTCAACGGCTGCGCTGCGTGCGTGCCAGGCAAATAAATCACACGACCGTAAATTAACCCACATCACGGTCCCCTGACCGCCTTCCACTACCCGCATGTCGAGATTCGTGATGTTAAGTTCTCTGTGTTCCGGTTCCGGATGGTTGATTGATGTGATCAACGCTCATCCTGAAATCGATTGCTGTGGTGTGTAATTTCGCTCTCAACGCGTCCGAGAAAACAGCCCTCGCATTTACCACATTTACCCACGCAGCCGTGAAGCTCAAACCGGCTGGCTGGGGCCATGGCGCTATCTGAGGAGCTTTTACTCTCTTCCCGGGACGACACTGAGGTTTAAGCTGATGTATGGTGAAGCCCGTGATCATCCGGTCGTGCCACTCTACCTGCTGACCCACCGCATCCCAGTCATTCATTTGGTTCGAGAAAATCAATTGGACGCCATTATTTCCTGGGAAATTGTGCAACCAGGCACGATACCGTGGCACGTTCAGCAGGATACCAACGCACCAAGTGAGTAAGCGTCCGAGAGGCGACCTCCTATGCGGGAAGTGATTTTGCGGGTAAATGGGCAGGATGGAAGCAATTGAAGTGGAGGTGCAGAACAACAAGCGCGATGGTCGCGGACGCTAGCTGCGTAGCGCAGAAGAGTGGGCGCAGTTGGCGGCGATCTCCCGCGAGAGCGGCCTGACGCAGAAGGCGTTCGCGAAGCGCGAGGGCCTCAAATACGCGACGTTTGTGGCATGGCTGGGACGGCCCGGCGGCGCAAGGGTGCGGAGGCGGAGGCGGCGGGCCCTTCGTTCGCAACGCCCCACCTCCAACGATGTCGCCTCCGGCGGCATCGTTGGAGGTGGGGCTGCCGGACGGCACGCGGTTGCGTGGTGACGATCCGATCGCCATGGCCGCGTTGGTCAAAGCCCTGCGCAACTGACGGCAATGATCGGTTTGCCTTCGGCGCTGACGATCCACCTAGCAATTGAACCGGTGGATATGCGAAAACAGTTTGACGGGTGGTGAACTGTGGCTTCCCAGGTGCTGCGTGAAGATCCCTTTGGCGGTGCGTTGTTCGTGTTCACCAACAAGCGGCGTAACCGGGTGAAGTTGCTGTATTGGGATGGCACCGGCGTGTGGGTGCTGGCGGCCCCGGAGCAGTTTGAAAAGATCGGCGAGGAGCGCAGCTTCGAGGTCGATGTGGTGCCGACGAAGTTGTTCAAGCGCGAGTTCGTGCGCCCGAAGTATCGGGCCAAGGCCCAGCTCGATCGTGCGCCGGTGGTGGCACCCGCACGGGTGCGCCCGGTGGAGGGCGGCTACGCCTCGGCGGGACTCTTGGCCTGGGTGTTGATCAGCAAGTATGTCGATCACGCCCCGCGGTATCGGCTCGAGAAGATGTCGTCGCGCTGGGGAGCGCGCCTGCCGCGTCAGAGTATGGTCGAGTGGGTGCGCATCGCCTCAGACTGGCTGGAACCGATTTACCAGGGCATGCGCCGCAGGTTGCTCGAATCCAGGCTACGTGCCAGTCGATGAAACGCCGGTGCGATGTCACGACCCGGATCAAAAACGGGGCAAAATCAAGAATGGATGGATGTGGGTGATGAGCGGCCCGGGTGATGACGTGTTCTTCGACTGGCGATCATCGCGCCAGCACGGTGAACTGACGTCGCTGGTCGAAGGTTTTGCCGGGATAATGCCATCCGATGGCTATGGTGCCTATCCCGCGTATCTGGCGACGCATCCCGAGGTGCGTTGGGTGGGCTGCTGGGCACACGCGCGGCGTAAGTTTTTTGAAGCCCAAGCGGAGAACTCGCGAGTAGCCCAATGGATCCTGCGGCTGATCGCATGGATGTATCATCAGGACAAGCAGTGGGATGAGGCCGGTATCGATGCGCGGCAGCGGCAGCAAAGACGCGAGCGCGACTTTACCCATAAGCTGTATTGGTTGCGCGTGGTGGTGTGGAGGCTGCGCGCGCACGTGCGCCCCAAGTCCGGCCTGGGCAAGGCCTGCACCTACCTGCGCGGTCAGTGGAAACCATTGGTCGCGCGCCTGCAGCACGGTGAAACCCGGCTGGACAACAATCTGGTGGAAAACGCCATCCGCCCCTCAGCGTTGGGCAAAAAGCACTGGCTGTTCGTAGGGCATCCCGATGCCGGCCAACGCTCGGCGATCATCTACTCGATCGTGATCAGCTGCCAACGTCACGGGCACGACCCGTTGGACTATCTGCGCGACGTGCTCACCAGGCTGCCGCAACAACTCCCAGGTGCCGACATCAGCGATCTGCTTTCGGTTAACTGGAAACCCTCCGTCGACGTCGAACTGCCCGCACCATCGCAATCGTAACGATTGCTACATCGAAGTCGTTACCATCGCGGTGCCGTTATCGTTACCTTCGTTATCAGGCAAGGAAGTCGCCTCTCGGACGCTTACGAGCGATCGTCCCGCTTCCCCACTCGATTACCATCCAGTACGAAGGCACAAAAAAACGCCGCGGATTGCGCCGCGGCGTAACGTTTTAAAACTATTAATAAAAAACTTAGTCTTTCTTCTCTGCCGAATCAGGAGCCTCAGCGACCGGAGCTGCGGCTGCCACCACTGGTTCCGCTTCCACCACTGGTGTCTCGACCTGCTTCTTGGCTTTCGAAGCGCCCTTTTTCTTGGGCTTCTTGTAACCAGGATCGTCAGCCTTGACGAACTCGATCAGAGCCATCTCGGCAGCATCACCAATACGGGCTCCGAGTTTATAGATACGGGTGTAACCGCCGGGACGATTCAGGAATTCAGTGACCTTCTCGTCGAAGAGCAAGTTGATCGCGGCAAGATCACGCACGTCTTTCGAGGCAAGACGACGCAAATGTAATGTGGCCTTCTTTGCCTTGGTGACCACCTTCTCAATGAAGGGACGCAGGGCCTTGGCCTTGGTCAGGGTAGTTTTGATCCGTCCGTGGGTGATCAAGGAAGCGCCCATGTTGGACAACATGGCAGCGCGGTGCTCGCGGGTGACGCCGAGGGATTGGCGGTGAACTCTATGACGCATTGTAGTTTATTTACTGATGTTGAGTGGTCTCCGATCGGCTACCAATTCGCAGCGTAAGCAAATTGGCGGCGCGAAGACCGATGTGGGTGAAAGTGAACGGCAACCAAGAGATCACATAACATGAAATCTTGATTGCCTATCACTCGCCGGCAAATGGCGGGTTTTAAATTTCCTTCTTCGGATCAAGCAAACGCTCGTCAAACTTCATGCCGAGTGAGAGACCCAAGGCCTCCAGCTTCTCTTTGATTTCGTAGAGTGATTTCTTACCGAAATTCCGATACTTGAGCATCTCCTGTTCGGTCTTCATGGCGAGTTCGCCAACCGTGGTGATGTTCGCATTGTTCAAGCAGTTGGCCGCACGAACCGATAGCTCGATTTCGTTTACCGACATATTGAGGAGCTTACGCAGTTTGTTCTGCTCTTCGCTCACCTCTGACTGTTGATTATCGAATTCGAAGGCCTCCTCGGAAACGCGATCAAACACGTCCAAGTGATGTTTCATGATCGAGCCGGCTTGTTTGAGGGCATCGTCAGGATTGATGCGACCGTCGGTCCAAATTTCAAGAATGAGCATATCGTAATCGGTGATTTGTCCCACGCGAGTGGCTTCAACTGAATACTTCATGAGCTTCACCGGAGAGAAAAGGGAATCTATCGGAATGACGCCTATCGCTTGTTCTTCCTTCTTGCCGAGCTCACCAGGGCAGTATCCACGGCCGGTTTTGATGGTGATCTCGGCCTCAAATTCACGGGCCTTATCCAAGGTGCAGATCAACTGGTCGGGATTAACGATCGTGATGTTTGCATCGGCCTGAATATCCGCCGCCGTGACCGCACCATCGCGAGCGACGTTCAATGACAGCACCACTTCATCGCGATTCGCAGTAGAAATGATGAGCACCTTTTTCAGGTTCAATACGATGTCAGTCACATCCTCAACGACGCCGTCGACGCTTTGGAATTCATGGTTGACCCCTTCGATCTTGATCGAAGCGATGGCCGCACCCTCGATGGAGCTAAGGAGCACCCGACGGAGAGAGTTACCGATGGTATGTCCATATCCGGCCTCGAAAGGCTCGACGATGAACTTGCCGTAGGTGGCGGTGGAGCCTTCCTCCACCTTCGTTAGCTTATTAGGAAGTTCGAACTTACCGAGGCGTTTGGGCATGGTGTATAAAGATTTGAATCAAAAATTGAAGTTCTAGAAAGAGTAAGTGGAAGCCTTAACGGCAACTTACTCCCAAAACACGGCGCGCTTGCGCCATTAGAAGCGTGAGTAGAACTCGACGATCAACTGCTCGTTGATGTCTTGGACCATTTCTTCGCGAGTCGGCATACGATTTACTACACCGGTGTAGGTCTCTTGGTTCAAAGTGAGCCAACCAGGGACATTGCGAGCCCGAGTCTCTTCCAAATTGCGCGTCGCAATCTGACGGGAGGTCGACGTGTCCTTGATCATAATCTCATCACCAGGATTCACGGTGTAGGAGGAAATATCCACCTTGCCGCCATCGACCCGGACATGACCATGATTGACGAGTTGGCGGGCCGCAGCGCGGGTGCGGGCAAAACCAAGTGAGTAAACAGCACTATCCAAGCGAGTTTCCAACAGCTGGAGGAAACGTTCGCCCGTCACGCCTTTCTCACGTTTGGCCTTCTCGAAAGAGCGACGAAACTGACGTTCAAGAAGACCGAAGACGTAGCGAAGCTTTTGCTTCTCATCGAGGCCGATGGCGTATTCCGACTTCTTGCGACGAAGCCGGGGGCCATGCTGACCTGGCGGGTATGAGCGCTTCTCGTAAGCCTTGGTAGCGCCAAACAACGGTTGCCCGAAGCGGCGGCTGATACGAGTGGTGGGGCCGATGTAACGAGCCATGGAGTGTAATCCTTAAATTTAGAGGGTGGTCGAATTGTGACGCAAATTAGACGCGACGACGCTTGGGGGGACGGCAACCGTTGTGCGGAACCGGAGTGACATCGATGATCGAGGTGACCTCGAGTCCGATCGCTTGAATAGCACGAACAGCGCTATCACGACCGAGTCCGGGGCCATTCACCTTGATCACAACAGCCTTGAGGCCATGAGACATCGCTGCACGCACGGCATCTTGGGCCACAATTTGAGCAGCATAAGCGGTGGACTTACGCGAACCGCGGAAGTTGCACTTGCCGGCACTGGACCACGAGATCACTGCACCCTTGGGATCGGTGATCGAGACGATCGTATTGTTGAAAGTCGCCAAGACGGAGACGATACCCGACGAGATGTTCTTCGAACCTTTCGCTTTGCGGATTTTTACCGCGCCTAACTCTTCGTTGAGCAGGTCTTCAGCAGTAGGTTGCTTCGGCACGCCGCCGACCATTTCAACCGGCTTTTTTGCCTTGGCCTCGGGAGCGCTGGACTCCGGAGTCGCGGCGGCATCGGCGGGCTTGATTTCTTTTTCTGGAGTGGAATTTTCTTCGGCCATGGTAGTGGTCCTTTACTTCTTGATAACGCCAACAGTACGACGCGGGCCCTTGCGGGTGCGGCTGTTGGTCTTGGTGCGCTGACCACGAACGGGAAGACTGCGACGGTGACGGAGGCCACGATAGCAACCAATCGCCTGCAGTCGCTTGAGGTTACCGGTGATTTCACGGCGCAGATCGCCCTCAACCACCCACTTGTGTGCAGTGATGACGTTGAGGATCTGATTAAGCTGTTCCTCATTTAAGTCATTGGACCGCATGTCAGGATTCAAAGCTGTTTCTTGAACGATTTGGTCGGCCCGTTGTGGTCCGATGCCATAGATGTAGCGAAGCGCGTAAGAGAGCTTTTTCTTCGCCGGGATGTCGACGCCAAGGAGACGAGGCATAATGGAAAGTGTTGGGTGTTGGGAGGAAGGTTAGTTAGAAAAGTAAATCGAGGTGGTCAGGCCAATGAGGCATGTACCGGTAGAGACGAATCGAAGTTCGGGATCGTGAGAATCTCCGGGCCTTGTTCGGTGGTGAGCACAGTGTGTTCAAAGTGAGCTGAGTCGGATTGGTCCACTGTCGTAATGGTCCAACCGTCTCTTAACGTCTTGGTGCGCCAACTGCCAATGTTTACCATGGGCTCAATTGCCAAGGTCATACCGGGGCGTATCAGTTCACCTTTGCCGCGCCGTCCAAAATTAGGAATTTGTGGCTCTTCATGCATTGATTCGCCAACGCCGTGGCCGACCATGTCGCGGACTACGCTATACCCATGTTTTTCAACATAAGCCTGAACAGCATGAGATATATCGCCGATGCGGTTGCCGACTGTCGCTTGCTTTATACCGAGACGAAGTGCCTCTTCGGTAACTTGCAATAACTTGGTTCGGGCGGGTGCGATTGCTCCCACCGGGACCGTAATAGCGTTGTCGCCAATGTATCTGCGATATTCGACGACTACATCCAATGAGATGGTGTCCCCGTCGATAAGGACGCGCTTCATACTACCGATGCCATGAACGACCTCTTCGTTGACGGAAAGACAGGTATAGGCTGGGTAGCGGCGCGAACCAAGTTGATAGCCGTAACACGCGCTGCGAGCGTTGAGCTTAGCGATGAGCTCCCGGCCAATTTGGTCCAAGTCATAGGTGGTGATCCCAGGCGCCACTTGCTCTCTAAGTGAATAAAGGACGGTGGCTGCCACTGCACTCGCATCGCGCATATGCGCAATTGCTTTTGGGTTCTTGATCGGAATGGCCATTAGGCGGCGAACAAGGTTTCAACATCGCAAATTGCGACACCATGAGTGCGGAAGTGATCTAGAACGGCTACAGAGACCAGAGCTTCATCTCCTATGGCGCACGCGGTGAGCGTGACGCCACGGGTATCCAGCCATTCTTCGAACACTTGACCTTGGAGCAACGTAGCCGGGAAGTCCGCCAGGACAAAGCCCGCATCAGGTTTGCGCGTCCAAAACCAGCGTCGCATAATGCTTAACATGGTTTGATCGGGGACTAAGCATCCCCTATCCAACGCCTGCGAGGCTCTAAAGCCAATCAGCGTCTGACGCGAAATCTCCTGCTTGATCATATCAGCAGAAGAGACGTGCTCGAGATTCAAAGAACGGGATCGATCAGCCGAGACTGATGATATCGGTCCGAGGACCAATACCTTTGCCTTGGTGGGGCTTCCACCAAGCGAAAAGGAGGATAAGATGTGCAGACCGCCGAGGTCAATGTAAAGAGTTATTTCCCCCCCCCGAACTGACGCCATAGCCAGATCGCGAGACCAAAGATTAACATCCCTCCCATGAAGGCAGTCAGCTTGAAGACAGCATCCGAACTAGCCGCATCCCCCAAGGAACCTTGGCGAGTGGAAGCTGAACGTGCACGAACCCTGCCCTTCTTGAGGAAACCGTCGTAATGGCGTTGCAAAAGAAAAGTTTCGATTTGGCGCATGGTGTCCAAGACCACACCGACCGTGATAAGCATTCCGGTACCACCGAAAAAGATCGCAATGCGCTGAGGCACATTGAGCTCAAACAATAAAACGTCCGGCAAAACTGCAATAATGGTGAGAAAAATCGCACCAGCCAATGTCAGGCGCGTCATGATGAAGTCTAGGAACTTTGCCGTTGGTTCTCCCGGACGAACACCTGGGATATAACCGCCGTATTTCTTCAAATCATCCGCGATCTGAATGGGCTTAAACATCACAGATACCCAGAAATAACTGAAGAACAGAATCAGGAAACCAAACCCGAAGTAATACATCACATGGCCGCGCAGGAGATTTTTCGCAAAATCAACGAGGAAATCGAGTTCGATCGCCGCGCCTAATTGGGAAAGAATTTGCTGAGGGAAGAGCAAGATCGCGCTGGCGAAAATAACGGGCATCACACCGGAGTAGTTCACCTTCAGTGGCATGAAGGAGCTTAGCCCTCCCATAACCTTGTTGCCCACCACGCGCTTGGCGTATTGCACGGGAATTTTCCGTTGGCCTTGGACTACCATAATTATGCCCATCGTCACTAAGATGAAGAGACCGAACATGATGATTCCCTGCGGCAAACCGAGGGCCTGCACTCCAACTGGAGCAAAGAAAAGTTGGTAGGTTGCCTGTGCCGCGCCCGGAATGTCGGCCAAAATACCAATCGTGATGAGCAATGACACACCGTTGCCAATGCCTCGTTGGGTGATTTGTTCACCCAACCACATCAACAACATGGTACCAGCGGTCATGATTATCACCGAGGTCACCAAAAACCACATTTTACTCACAATCACGATATCGCCATATGCGTTTACATCATAACCGGAGAAAAGCCGGGATGGGTTCTCAAGGGCGAGGATCAGCAACGTTCCTTGGACCAAACAAATCAACACCGTCGCATAGCGTGTGTATTGGGTAAGCTTTTGGCGGCCAGCATCACCCTCCTGCTGCAGACGAGAGAGTGCCGGCACAACTGCGGTCATCAATTGGAAAATAATCGATGCGCTGATGTAAGGCATGATGCCCAACGCACCGATCGCCCCCTGCACGAGCGCCCCGCCCGTGAACATATTATATAGCCCCACGAGAGCACCGGAACCCGCCGCGGTTTGATCCGCGAAGAATTGCTTAAGTGGCGCAGGATCTAGTCCTGGCAGCGGCACGACGGCAGCAACACGGGCAACAAAGAGCAACGACAACGTGTAGAAGATCCGTTGCCGGAGCTCAGGAATCTTCAGCGAGTTCGTAAAAGCGGAGAGCACTGTTGGTCAGGGGAAAAACGAGGGAGGCGTTTGGGCGATATCAGGGAAAAGCGGACAAATGATTGTCACTCTGCCCGACGGAAGCCGTATCAAGCGATGATCGCTTCGCCACCGGCCGCTTCAATTTTGGCTTTGGCGGAAGCGGAGAACTTGCTGGCGGTCACTTTGAACGCACGAGTGACTTCACCATCACCGAGAACTTTCACGTAACTCTCATCTGCCCGAATAATACCAGCTTGAGCGAGAACCTCGGAATTAACTTCGGTCACCGTTTCGTCTAACTTGGTGAGATCGCCAATGTTGAGCACGGCAGGTTCGGTGCGGAAGTTGGCTTGATTAAAGCCACGGTGAGGTAGACGGCGATAAAGGGGCATCTGGCCGCCTTCAAAGCCGATTCGGATTCCGCCGCCGGAGCGGGCCGTTTGCCCCTTACCGCCGCGACCGGAGGTTTTACCGTGACCGCCGCCTTCGCCGCAGCCTTTACGCTTTTTTCGGTGAATTGCACCGGGTACATTTTTAAGTTCGTGGAGTTTCATCGTGTTTCCTCAGTAGACGCCCCGTTTACATCTGTATTCGGGACTCGGATAATTATTTTAGTAAAAAAAAGAGATCAGGCTTCTGACTTAATCGGGGCACGTAGAGCCTTGATGGTCTCACGAACGCGTAGCTGCTTGAGCGCGTCAAAGGTCGCATTGACCACCGCTTGGGAATTATTGGACCCCAGAGACTTCGTGAGCACGTTGTGCACACCAGCCGCCTCGAGCACCGTTCGCACTCCACTACCAGCAATCAAGCCAGTTCCAGGTGTGGCCGGGCGGATCAACACCTTACCACCGTCTGAAACGCCAAATGCTTCATGCGGAATCGTGTCACCTTTGATCTGCACTTTGGTCATGTGCTTGCGCGCGCCCTCGGTGCCCTTGCGAATGGCTTCAGGAACTTCGTTCGCCTTGCCTAAGTTGACGCCGACTTGGCCCTTGCCGTCTCCCACCACGACGAGCGCGGAGAAGCTGAATCGGCGACCACCTTTGACGACTTTCGAACAACGATTGATGAAGACGACCTTCTCAACGAGATCGGGCCCATCGTCTTGGGAGAAACCATTGTCGCGACCGCCACGGCGATTGCCGCCAGGACCACGGTTGCCTCCGGGACCACGGTTGCCTCCGGGACCACGGTTACCACCGGGACCGCGATTGCCGCCGGGGCCACGGTTTTGTCCGCCACCGGGACCACGATTTTGGCCAGCGGGAGAATTAGGAGCAGGGTTGGCGGGGGTGCTCATAGTCATATCATGCTTAGAATTTAAGACCACCCTCACGGGCGGCGTCGGCGAATACCTTAACTTTACCATGGTAACGGGCACCATTGCGGTCGAAGACCACATCGGTGATTCCCGCTGCCGTCGCTTGTTCGGCGAAGGCAGTGCCGAGGGTCTCGGCACTGGCTACGTTGGCGGCGAGCTTCTGCTTGCGCAAATCGGCGTTGAGGCTGGACAAAAAAACCAACGTCGTACCGGCATCGTCGTCAACAGCCTGGGCGTAAATATGTTTGGTGGAAAATTTGACGGAAAGGCGAGGACGGGCGGCGGTGCCGTTGACTTTCTTGCGGATGCGCCATTTGCGCTTTTGGAGAAGCTTGGCTTTTTGAATCGAGTTCATGTGTGCGGTTACCTTTCTGCGCTTTAGGCGACGGTCTTACCTTCCTTACGGCGCACGTGCTCGTCGGGGTATTTGACACCTTTACCCTTGTAGGGTTCAGCGGGGTAATAGGAGCGAATGTTAGCGGCGACTTCGCCGACCAATTGTTTATCTACGCCTTCAACCTTCACCTTGGTCTGGTCGGTGACGGTCACCGTGATGCCATCTGGAACCGGATATAGAATCGGGTGGGAATAGCCGAGCGCTAGATCAAGCGTGCTGCCCTTTAGGACCGCCTTGAATCCGACGCCCGAGATTACAAGATCTTTTGCAAATCCAGTCGTAACGCCTTGGACCATTCCCGCAATGAGCGAGCGAGCGGTACCATACATGGCATTCGCAAAACGAGTGCTGTCGGCTGGAGCTACGTTAATCTCGCCATCACCTAGAGTGATCGAAGCGGCGGCGTTGAATGTCTTGGTGAGATTGCCTTTGGGGCCCTCGACTGACACGGATTGACCGGAAATGTCTACTTTGACTTTGTCCGGAATAGGAATGGGTTGTTTGCCAATGCGGCTCATGGTGTGGGTCCCTTTACCAAATGTTGCAGAGGAGCTCGCCTCCGGCTTTGTTTCTGCGGCAATCTTGATCCTTCACCAAACCTTTTGAGGTCGACAGGACGCTGATACCCAAGCCGTTAAGCACGCGGGGAATCTCGGTGTAACCGAAGTAAAGGCGTCGACCCGGAGTCGATACTCGCTTCAAACCAGTGAGGGCGGGAGTGCCACCGACATATTTCATCTTAACGATGATCGTCTTGTGGTTGTTTGCATCAGTGCCCTCTGAAACTGCGTTTATGTAGCCTTCAGAATGAAGGATGCCTGCAAGGCTCGCCTTCATCTTTGAATGCGGTATAACGCATTCATCGATCTTGGCGCGACTGGCATTGCGCAGGCGCGTTAGAAAATCAGCAATTGGATCTGTCATTTATGGATGCTTGTTTGGGTCTCTACCGACGGGTCATATCCGTGGCGCGGGGAGTCGCACCGAAACCCCCGTCGGCTGAAAATGATAATTGTTTACCAAGAGGACTTGATGACGCCCGGAATCTTTCCGGCGAGAGCAAGTTCACGGAACTGAATACGGGAGAGTCCGAACTGCCGAAGGTAAGCACGAGGGCGGCCACTCAAATTACAACGGTTCTTAATCCGAACGGGAGACGAGTTACGCGGCAACTGCTGGAGCTTTTTTTGCGCTGCAAAAAAGTCCTCATCGGGAGTTTCCGGGTTAAGCAACGTGGCCTTCAATTCGGCGCGTTTGACGGCGAACTTTGTGGTCAATTTTTGACGCTTGATATTGCGGTGAATGGCGGAGGTCTTCGGCATGGCGAGGAAGAGATCAGGCTGCTTGAGCGGTTTCGGAGGTGCGACGGAAAGGCATACCGAGCAACTTCAGAAGCTCGCGACCTTCGTCGTCAGTGGAGGCAGTGGTTACGATCGTGATATCGAAGCCGAGGTTACGTTTCGCGTTCTCCACCGTAATCTCGGGGAAAATGGTAAAATCATCGATACCCACGGTGTAATTTCCGTTGCCATCCAAGCGGCTGGGAATACCCCGAAAATCTCGAATCGTTGGCAATGCGACGACGATCAAACGGTAAAGGAAGTCCCACATCGATTCACCACGCAGAGTGACATGGGCGCCAATCACTTGGCCTTGGCGTAATTTGAAATTTGCCACCGACTTACGAGCCTTGGCGGTAACGGGTTTCTGACCTGCAATAATGGTAAGAGCACGCAGCACATCTGCGATTTGATTCTTGTCCAAATCAGTGCCGAAACCGGAATTGATGCATACCTTCACCAAGCGTGGTACTTCGTGAACGTTTTTGTAGCCACGATTTTTCGTCAGATCAGGCACGGCTTGCGCGGCGTAAATGGCTTTGAGGGCGGGAAAATAGGATGAGCTCATGGCAAGTGTCGTTGGATTTCCGACCCAACGGCGGTAAATGAGTAGTTACGGGAAAAAGAGGACGAATAACGCAGTCCAGAGTAGTGGTTGGCAAGTAGTATTACTCGCCATCTCACAGTCACTCTGAAATCAAGCGGTGGCGACGGCGGTTGGACGCTTCGTGGAAGTGTCAAACTTACTCTTCAACATGAGGTTGGAGATATGAACAGAACCTTCGCGCTCAATGATGCCACCGGACTCACCTTCTTGAGTCTTCTTCATGTGGCGCTTGATCATAGCTACGCCTTCGACGCGAACACGGTCTTTGGAAGTTAGAATCTCGAGCACGTTGCCAGTTTTGCCTTTATGGGCGCCTGCGATAACGGCGACTTCGTCGCCACGTTTGATGTGAAATTTCTTCATTTTAGAGGACCTCCGGGGCGAGCGATATGATCTTCATGAAGTTCTTCGCACGCAGCTCACGGGCTACGGGGCCGAAGATGCGGGTGCCCTTCGGGTTGCCGTCAGCATTGATGATGACGATAGCGTTGGAATCGAAACGAAGGTAGCTGCCATCGGCGCGACGAATCGGCGCCTTGGTACGAACGACGACGGCCTTGGCGACCTCGCCTTTCTTCACCGAAGCATCGGTGGAGCTGTCTTTGATGTTGACGGTGACAATGTCTCCCACAGCGGCGACGTTACGCCCTGCTCCTTTTTTGGAGATCATGTGGGCTTTGCGTGCGCCGGTGTTATCGGCGATGTCGAGAACGGAACGAAGTTGGATCATTGGAAATCTCTCGGATTGTTAAGGGATGGTCTGATCTCAGGCTTCAGTCTCTGCGGGGGCGGCGGTGGCAGCGGTACGTGCGGCAGCGACCTCGACGTCAGCAGAAAGACTAACAATACGAAGCACTCGGAAACGTTTCAGACGGCTGAGGGGACGGGTCTCCATGATTTCCACTTTATCGCCGACGTGAACTTCGTTCTTCTCGTCATGCACGTGCACAACGGACTTACGGTTGATCACTTTCTTATAGCGAGGGTGAGGAATCTTGTAAGGAATGGTGACCTTGACGGATTTGTCGCCCGATCGGCTGGTGACCAAGCCGATAAGGGTCTTACGATTGTTGCGGGTCTCTGTGGACATGGCGTTGACTTGATTGGGGCGGCCCTCAGGCAGCGTTTTGCTTCTCAGTGCGGATGGTCTCGAGACGCGCGATGTCCTTGCAGATCGAGCGCAACTCGTGGGTCTTCTCGACTTGGCCAGTGTGCTTGCGCAGACGCAATTGCACGAGGGCTTCACGAGACTCACGGATCTTGGTATCAATTTCGGTCAGCGATAACTCGCGGATTTCCTTGGAATTCATGACTTGGATACGGATCGTGCGGTTTTAGATGGTGGATTCGCGAACTACGAATCGGCAGTGGAAGGGCAATTTGGCATCGCCCAAACGGCAGGCTTCCTTGGCAATGGATTGGGGAACCCCCGCGAGCTCGAAGAGCATGGCGCCAGGCTTGATGACGGCCACGTAGTGATCGACCGAGCCCTTACCGGAACCCATGCGGACTTCCGCCGGCTTCTTGGTGATGGGCTTATGAGGAAAAACGCGAATCCAGATTTTACCCTTGCGCTTGAGATGGCGATTCATCGTGACACGAGCGGCCTCAATCTGACGGCCGGTCATTGCGCCACGAGTCAAAGACTGCAAACCGAACTCGCCGAATGCGATCGTGTTGCCGCCTTTGGCGTTGCCTGCGCGGGATCCTTTTTGGACTTTGCGGTATTTGGTGCGGGAAGGTGCGAGAGCCATTTTGGGTTATCTCCAGTAGTTAATTGTTGGTCAGCGCGCTTTAAGCGGGCTGCTTGCTGTCGGCTTCCGGCTTACAGATCCAGCACTTCACGCCGATCTTCCCGTAAACGGTGTTCGCTTCCGCGAAGCCATAGTCGATATTTTCGCGCAGGGTGTGAAGTGGCACGCGTCCTTTACGCTGCCATTCGCGGCGAGCGATGTCGGAACCACCTAAACGACCAGAGCATTGAATGCGAATACCCTCAGCCCCTAGGGCCATGGCGATCGCCACCGTGCGCTTCATGGCACGACGGAATGCAATGCGTCGCTCGAGTTGCAACGCAACGTTCTCTGCGACCAATTGTGCATCAATCTCGGGCTTCTTGACCTCTTGGATATCGAGCAGAATTTCCTTACCGGTGAGCTTGGATAGATCGTCCTTGATCTTCTCGATCTCTTGTCCCTTGCGGCCGATGACGATACCTGGACGGGCGGTGTAGATCTTAACTCGCACGCGGTTCGAAGCGCGCTCAATAAAGATGCGCGGCACAGAAGTCTTCAGCTTCTCCGTGAGTTTTTCCCGGATAAGCGCGTCCTCACGAATGAAGGTGGGGAATTCTTTCTTGCTCGCATACCAACGCGATTGCCAATTACGGCGAACAGCGAGACGGAACCCGATTGGATTGGTTTTTTGGCCCATGGGAAATCAGGAGTTGATGCCGTCCGAAAGGACGATGCGAATGTGCGAGAGTGGCTTACGACGGGGCTTGGCGGTACCACGGGCACCAGCTTTGAAGCGCTTGAGAACGGGTCCCTGTTCAATCAGCGCCCGGTGGACGATCAGATCGTCCGCCGAGACGTTATTGTTGTTCTCGGCGTTAGCGATGGCGCTCTTGAGGGTTTTGGAGATGAGGAGAGCAGATTTTCGCGGAATGATCGAGAGGAGACCAACAGCTTCCTGAGCCTTACGGCCTTGGATGGTGCGGGTAACCTCGCGCATCTTCTGCGGCGACATGCGCGCATAACGAGTGAGGGCTTGAACTTCCATTTTGTTAGAGAGGATTCCCCTAGTTGGGGCGACAGCAGCGGGTCTGACTCTGACCACTCTGCCCTTTCATTTTTTAGACAGATTGAATGAAAACGAAGTTAACGATTAGTCCTTGCGAGTCATGCCACCATGCGTGCGGAACGCACGTGTTGGAGCAAACTCGCCCAATTTGTGGCCCACCATATTCTCAGTTACATAGACGGCGGTAAACTGCTTGCCGTTATGAACGTTGAAGGTGAAGCCGACGAACTCCGGAGTAATCGTGGAGCGACGGGACCAAGTTTGGATGGGTTTTTTCGTGCCGCCGTTGGCGTTGGCCTTCTCGATTTTCTCGATCAGGTGATAGTCGACGAAGAAGCCTTTCTTGATGGAACGGGCCATGGGAAATCAGATTGATTATTTCTTGCCGCGCGGCTTACGGCCGTTGTGGCGAACGAGGATGAGGCTGTTCGAAGCTTTCGAACGACGACGAGTTGGGAAACCCTTGGATAGTTGACCCCACGGAGAGGCCAGATGTTGACGACCACCACCACCCTTGGACTTACCTGCACCACCACCATTGGGGTGATCGATAGGATTCATCGCCACACCACGAACGCGGGGACGTTTGCCGAGCCAACGATTGCGACCCGCCTTACCGAGGGATTGACGATTGTGGTCTCCATTTCCGACTTCGCCGATAGTCGCGCGGCAGGTGCCGTTGACCAAACGAATTTCACCGGAGGGTAATTTGATTTGAGCGTAGCCTTCGTCTGTAATGCTCACCAATTCGATCGAGACACCAGCGCCACGACCCATTTGAGCGCCACGGCCGGGTAGTAGCTCGACGCAATGCACCTTCGTGGAAGGAGGCATGAGATTCAATGGATAGTTGTTGCCCACATTGAAGTCCGTGATCTTGGCGGTTGTTCCAGCAATGATCGTGGCACCGACATCAAGTTCTTCCGGAGCAATGATGTAACGCTTGTCACCATCTGGATACTCAATCAGCGCAATGTGCGCGGAACGATTCGGATCGTATTCCAACGCTATGACGCTGGCGGCGACGTTCAACTTTTCAGTGCGCTTGAAATCAATACGACGATAGAGTTGCTTGTGACCTCCACCACGACGACGGGACGTGATGCGACCATAGGCATTGCGGCCGCCGGTCTTGGGCTTCGGCTCTGTTAGCGCCTTCTCGGGACGCTTCTTGGTCAAACCCTTGCTCGTGGAAATCGCAGTAGTGCGCTGAGCGGGGGTCATCGGACGAGATATTTTGATAGTCATGGGATTTAATCTCCGGATTGTGCGAGTCGTCTTTAAACGAGCTCGATCGTGTCGCCGGCCTTGAGCGTAACGATGGCCTTCTTGACGTCGGGCTTTTTACCCGGGAGGCCATTGCGGCCGCGGGTAGTTTTGCCCAAGTAGTTCTGCACATTCACACGCTTGACGGTTACCTTGAAAGTCGCCTCAACCGCCGCGGCAATGGTAGCTTTGGTGGCGGAAGGGAATACCTCGAAGGTGTATTGACCGTATTCTGCAGATTGCGCGTTGGACTTTTCGGTGAGACGAACGGTTTGAAGAATTTTATCAGCTTGCATCAGTTATTACCTCCGTTGACGCGGGCAATGATCGCCTCGAGAGCCTTGGAGCTAACCACGATTTTAGCGTATTGCGCCAAATCAAGTGCGTTGAGTTTCGTGGCCTCTTGGAACGAGACGCGTTCAATGTTACGAGCCGCCAATACCGTGGTATCAGCAAACGGTGCGTCCACGAGCAGGACCTTGCCGGAAGGAGCGATACGACCGAGGAGCTCAACGGCGTTCTTAGTTTTGGCAGGAGTAACCGAAAATTCTTCGATCCCCGCAATTTCGCCAGCGATTGCCCGGTCGAACAGAGCGCGGGAGAAAGCCAATGACTTGACCTTGGAATTGATTTTGAGGGAAAAATCCTGAGGCTTCGGTCCGTGGGCGACACCGCCGCCAACCCAGATGGGAGAACGAGTGGATCCCGCACGAGCACGGCCGGTGCCCTTTTGGCGCCAGGGTTTTTTGCCACCACCAGAGACCACACCGCGTGTTTTGGTCGAGCGGGTGCCTTGGCGATTGTTGGCGTTGATGGCGACGATGACTTCCTTCAGTGCTTGCAGACCTTTGTCTCCCTCGAATTCGGGAAGATTGAAGTCTTGCTCGCTGCTGCTGGAACCGTCGGCGGTGAAAATAGTAAGTTTCATGGGTTCGGTTTCTCCTTTATTCAGGCTGAGGCCTTCTTCTGGCCCTTAATGGCCGAACGGACTACGACGGTGTCACCGTTGGCGCCAGGAATGGCCCCTCGTACGAGCAAGAGGTTCTTCTCGACGTCCACACGCACAATCCGAAGATTCTGCACAGTGCGTTGTTGGATGCCCATGTGACCGGGCATCTTTTGATTCTTGAAAACGCGCCCTGGCGTCTGGCGCATACCAACCGAACCGATACGACGGTGAAACATCGAACCATGGCTGGCGGGACCGCCCGCAACGCGGAAGCGTTTTACGACACCGGCGAACCCTTTGCCCTTGGACACGCCGATCACGTCGACGATTTGACCTTCGGTAAAGGTGGCGACAGTGATGGCGTCACCTGGCTTGACGTCTGGAGCATCTGTGAGGCGAACCTCATCAAGCAAACGAGGCGCTGACTCGAGGCCTGCCTTTTTGGCGTGATTGAGCTCCGCCTTTGAAGCATTCTTCGCTTTTTTGGCGGAGTATCCGAGCTGGACGGCATTGTAACCGTCAATATCGACAGTCTTTACCTGGACCACTGGACAGGGCCCGGCTTCGACTACGGTGACCGGCACGAGGACATCATCGTAGACCTGGGTCATGCCGATCTTCTTACCGATAATGGTGTTGATCATGGGCTAAGTGGTAGGTGGAGGGTTTCCGTTTGTTAGACCTACATTAGCGATTCCGGTGGTTGGCCCACCGGAGGTGCCGCTAAACTGTTGGTAAATTATATAACTGGGTGATAATCGCGGGAGGTGAAATCAGACGTTAATCGTAATATCCACACCGGACGGCAGATTGAGCTTCTTCAGCTCGTCAACCGTTTGGGCGGTGGGCTCGATGATGTCGATCAACCGCTTGTGAGTGCGGGTTTCAAACTGCTCCATCGACTTTTTGTCAACGTGCGGTGAGCGATTTACGCTGAGCTTTTCAATGCGGGTGGGCAATGGGATCGGACCCGATACTCGGGCACCGGAGCGCTTGGAGGTCTCGACGATTTCCAGAGCAGATTGATCGATTACACGGTAATCGAAACCCTGGAGTCTAATGCGAATGCGTTGGCCTTTCATGGCGGTATAAAGAACGAGGTTAGGTACGAGCCGGAGCTTTCGTGGATGTCTCCACGAGCTTGGTCAGGACCGAAGCCGGAACCTGCTCAAAGTGAGATGGCGTGATGGCCGCGCTGGCGCGACCCTTGGAAAGGGAACGAATGTCTGTGACGTAGCCAAACAACATTTCGAGCGGCACATGGGTATCGACGATGGCGGCACCAGCCTTGCTTTGCATGCCATTGACGCGGCCACGACGACGATTGATGTCACCGATGAGGTCACCCTGGAATTCTTCCGGAGTGGTGACTTCGACCGACATGATCGGCTCAAGGAGAATCGGTTCGGCCTTTTTCATCGCATCTTTGAAGGCGAAGATACCAGCCATTTTGAACGCGATTTCGGAGGAGTCTACCGGGTGGAAAGAACCATCGATGATGGTCATCTTGACGTCGACGACCGGATAACCGACAACCACACCGTTGTTACAGGCCTCCATGAGACCGTCCGTCGTCGGCTTGATGAACTCTTTGGGAATCACCCCGCCAACAATCTTATTGATGACTTCGATTCCCTTACCCTTTTCGTTGGGTTCCAGCGAAATGACGGCATGACCATACTGACCTTTACCGCCGGATTGACGGACAAATTTACCTTCACCCTTGGCGGTGCCTACAATGGTTTCCCGGTAGGCGATCTGCGGTTTACCGGTGGTCGCCTCAACTTTGAACTCTCGACGCATGCGGTCGATAATGATGTCCAGGTGAAGCTCGCCCATGCCGGCCAGAATAGTTTGACTCGTCTCTTCGTCGGTTTTGACAGTGAGGGTCGGATCTTCGACCACCAAACGTTGCAACGCGGTGCCCATCTTCTCTTGGTCGGCTTTAGAGTTCGGCTCAATCGACATCGCGATAACCGGCTCGGGAAATGACGGTGGTTCGAGGCGAATATCGAAATCGGCGTCGCATAGAGTGTCGCCAGTAATAATATCCTTTACGCCCACTACCGCACAAATGTCACCCGAATAGGCCACGTCGATTTCATCGCGGTCCATGGCGCGCATTAGCACCAACCGGGAAACACGCTCCGAACGACGGGTGCGAGGGTTGTAAACTGGAGCGCCACGTTTCATCTGCCCGGTGTAAACTCGGTAGAAAACGAGCTTTCCGACAAAGGGATCCGTCCAAAGTTTAAAAACCAAACCAGCCAGTTTACCCGCATCATCGACTTCAGCTACAACGGATTCGCCGTCGCTGTCCTGGCCCTTGATGGCAGGGAGATCGATCGGGCAAGGCAGGTAGTTGACGACGGCATCGAGAAGGCGCTGTACACCCTTGTTCTTGAACGCCGAACCTGGCATTACACCAGTGAACTCAAGCGATATGGTCGCTTTACGCACCGCAAAAATAAATTCTTCTACCGTGATCTCTTCGCCTCCGAGATACTTCTCAGCGATGGTGTCATCGAAGTCGGAGACCGCTTCAATCAAGCGCTCACGGTACTCGCTCGCTTGAGCTTTGTAGTCCTCCGGAATCGCAACGGGAACCGGTTTAAGTCCGAGGATATCCTCTTCGGTGCCAAAAATGTAAGCTACGTTTTGGACCAAATCGATGAGACCGGTGAAGTTTTCCTCCGCGCCAATTGGAATACAGAGCGGATGAGCATTCGCCCCAAGCTTCTCGCGCATCTCGGAAACAGCCGTGAAAAAGTCGGCGCCGACGCGATCCATCTTGTTAACAAAAGCCATACGGGGAACGCCGTACTTGTTGGCCTGACGCCAAACGGTTTCAGACTGCGGTTGCACTCCGGCCACGGCACAGAATACTGCCACCGCTCCATCAAGAACACGCATCGAACGCTCTACTTCAGCGGTGAAGTCCACGTGACCTGGCGTATCAATGATGTTAATACGCTGTTTGATGCCCGCCCAAGGTCCGCAGGAGGCATCCCATGCGCAGGAAATCGCGGCCGCCGTAATGGTGATGCCACGTTCCTTCTCTTGCGCCATCCAATCGGTGACCGTGTCACCCTCGTGCACTTCGCCGATTTTATGGACAGCGCCCGAGTAGAAAAGAATGCGTTCAGTAGTGGTCGTTTTACCTGCGTCAATGTGCGCAGCGATGCCAATGTTACGGGTCCATTCCAAGGGGAATGGACGCTCTTTGGCATTTACCGCAGCTGCTTTGGCGCGGTTTGTAACGACGAAAATCTTGGGAGTCTCCGCGGACATGAAAATTATTCCTTCCCGGCTTACCAGCGGAGGTGGGAAAAGGCGCGATTGGCCTGAGCCATCTTGTGTGTATCTTCCTTCTTCTTCACCACGCCACCTGTGTTGTTGTAGGCGTCGATGATTTCGTTGGCGAGAGCGTCACGCATGGTGCTCCCTTTACGGCCGGAAGCTGCGGTGACGATCCAGCGCAAGGCCAAACTCTCTTGGCGCTCATAGGAGATTTCCACGGGCACCTGGTAGGTTGCACCACCCACTCGGCGACTCTTAACTTCCAAACGCGGTCGGGCATTTTCTATCGCACCGATGAGCAGATCAACCGGATCCCCCTTTTCGAGTTTCTCGGAGACCTTCTCGAAAGCACCGTAAACGATACGCTCGGCGAGGTTTTTCTTACCATCCAGCATCACCACGTTTACAAGGTGGGCAACGAGAGGGCTGTTGTAGCGAACGTCAGGAATGACTTTCCGCTTAGTGGCTCTATGACGACGTGACATGGTCGGTTTTTATAAAATTGGGTTACTTCTTTTCCTTCGGACGTTTCACGCCGTACTTGGAACGACTGCGACGACGTTTCTCAACGCCAGTCGCATCAAGGGCGCCACGAACAATGTGGTAACGGACACCAGGCAGATCCTTCACACGACCACCACGGACGAGTACGATACTATGCTCCTGAAGGTTATGACCTTCATCCGGAATGTAAGAGATGACCTCGTTACCGTTTGTGAGACAAACCTTGGCTACCTTACGGATGGCCGAGTTCGGCTTCTTCGGAGTGCGGGTCATAACCTGCACGCATACGCCACGCCGGAAAGGATTGGAGTCGAGGGCAGGCGACTTGGACTTCGCCACTATTTGGCGACGACCTTTACGCACGAGCTGGTTGATGGTGGGCATGTCTAACGAAGGTGTGAAGGTGAGAAAAGAGGCGAAACGTGAAGAGTCGTCCAAAGCTGATCAAGCTATTTTTTGCGAAAAAAGCGAACCGCGTAAACCAGCGACAAGCACCGGTTCCGCGATTCAAAAAAGTAACCCACCCAAGGGACGAATTACTCAGTCAGAAAAGGAGTAAGAGCGCACAGATTATTTCGGTTGAAGACAAGCACTGAAATCAAGTGTGCGTAAATCTCCTCAAAGTCGATTCACTCAACTCAACCCTGCGCACTAAGGACATCCCTCATAAACTGAGTTAAATAAGCGCCACGCCTATCGTGTGGCATTCTTTGCGATACCCTATCCTGTCTTTTGCGCCCACTGTCGCCCTTCCTCCCCCTGCTTCCCCTCACCGTTCAACTTGGAAAACGCAGTTCACATGAGAAAAAATATGGTACAAAATTATGCTATCCAGTCGGTCAGTGATTTTCAACCGTTCCCACGCCGACTCACCCGGCAGGTGAACGGTTCGATGCCTTCGACGGACCGTCACTCGTTCCCACTTCGCGCCCTTCGTTTCCTTGTATGTGCGAACCGATGTTAAGAACGAGCGAGGACGGAGCCGAAGGCAGCCTCCGAGAATGGACCATAGAGTTCGTCGCAGGAGGCTGCATTCGGCGCGAATGCACATGCGAGGTAAATGCCTTGAATGATGCTCGCCAGGGTGCGGTGCAGACTGGCCGTCTGCACCGCACGGCAACCCAGAGGCCGATTTGTTACCCGAGGATTTACCTCGAACAGAAGCCCTAGGCCCGGGTTGCCGACCTGGTTGAACTCGAACCGCTGAAAGAGCCCTGAGCTCGTATAACAAGATGGAGCAACCCACCCCAGAAAATCAAATCACCGATGTTGGTGTGGATATCGCCAAAGATCGTCTCGACTACACCGTCGATGATACTCGCTGTGCCCACGTCGAGAACACCCACCGAGGCCACCGAGCCTTGATCAAGCACCTCCAGAGTCTGCCCAATGCCCGGGTCGTATGCGAAGCGACTGGCGGCTATAAGCGTGCCATTGTCGCCGCATTGCTCTTGGCCCAGATCCAAATCTGCGTGGTCAATTCAGGGCGTGTGCGCGCCTTTGCCCGCGCCGCCGGCTTGCTCGCCAAGACCGACCCACTCGACGCTCAACTGTTGCGCCGCTTTGGGTTACAAATGAAGCCACGCCTGCACCGGGCCCTCGACGAAGCGGCCGCAACCTTGCGTGAGCTGCTCGACTATCGCCGGCAGATCAGTGATCAACTCGTCGCCACAGGCAACCGGTGCGAGTTCGCCGGACGCATTTTGCGTGAACGCCTTGAGATCCTGCGGGCGCTTTTAGCCACCGAGCTCGAACAAACCGATGCGCTGATTAAAAGTAAGCGTCCGAGAGGCGACTTCCTTGCCTGATAACGAAGGTAACGATAACGGCACCGCGATGGTAACGACTTCGATGTAGCAATCGTTACGATTGCGATGGTGCGGGCAGTTCGACGTCGACGGAGGGTTTCCAGTTAACCGAAAGCAGATCGCTGATGTCGGCACCTGGGAGTTGTTGCGGCAGCCTGGTGAGCACGTCGCGCAGATAGTCCAACGGGTCGTGCCCGTGACGTTGGCAGCTGATCACGATCGAGTAGATGATCGCCGAGCGTTGGCCGGCATCGGGATGCCCTACGAACAGCCAGTGCTTTTTGCCCAACGCTGAGGGGCGGATGGCGTTTTCCACCAGATTGTTGTCCAGCCGGGTTTCACCGTGCTGCAGGCGCGCGACCAATGGTTTCCACTGACCGCGCAGGTAGGTGCAGGCCTTGCCCAGGCCGGACTTGGGGCGCACGTGCGCGCGCAGCCTCCACACCACCACGCGCAACCAATACAGCTTATGGGTAAAGTCGCGCTCGCGTCTTTGCTGCCGCTGCCGCGCATCGATACCGGCCTCATCCCACTGCTTGTCCTGATGATACATCCATGCGATCAGCCGCAGGATCCATTGGGCTACTCGCGAGTTCTCCGCTTGGGCTTCAAAAAACTTACGCCGCGCGTGTGCCCAGCAGCCCACCCAACGCACCTCGGGATGCGTCGCCAGATACGCGGGATAGGCACCATAGCCATCGGATGGCATTATCCCGGCAAAACCTTCGACCAGCGACGTCAGTTCACCGTGCTGGCGCGATGATCGCCAGTCGAAGAACACGTCATCACCCGGGCCGCTCATCACCCACATCCATCCATTCTTGATTTTGCCCCGTTTTTGATCCGGGTCGTGACATCGCACCGGCGTTTCATCGACTGGCACGTAGCCTGGATTCGAGCAACCTGCGGCGCATGCCCTGGTAAATCGGTTCCAGCCAGTCTGAGGCGATGCGCACCCACTCGACCATACTCTGACGCGGCAGGCGCGCTCCCCAGCGCGACGACATCTTCTCGAGCCGATACCGCGGGGCGTGATCGACATACTTGCTGATCAACACCCAGGCCAAGAGTCCCGCCGAGGCGTAGCCGCCCTCCACCGGGCGCACCCGTGCGGGTGCCACCACCGGCGCACGATCGAGCTGGGCCTTGGCCCGATACTTCGGGCGCACGAACTCGCGCTTGAACAACTTCGTCGGCACCACATCGACCTCGAAGCTGCGCTCCTCGCCGATCTTTTCAAACTGCTCCGGGGCCGCCAGCACCCACACGCCGGTGCCATCCCAATACAGCAACTTCACCCGGTTACGCCGCTTGTTGGTGAACACGAACAACGCACCGCCAAAGGGATCTTCACGCAGCACCTGGGAAGCCACAGTTCACCACCCGTCAAACTGTTTTCGCATATCCACCGGTTCAATTGCTAGGTGGATCGTCAGCGCCGAAGGCAAACCGATCATTGCCGTCAGTTGCGCAGGGCTTTGACCAACGCGGCCATGGCGATCGGATCGTCACCACGCAACCGCGTGCCGTCCGGCAGCCCCACCTCCAACGATGCCGCCGGAGGCGACATCGTTGGAGGTGGGGCGTTGCGAACGAAGGGCCCGCCGCCTCCGCCTCCGCACCCTTGCGCCGCCGGGCCGTCCCAGCCATGCCACAAACGTCGCGTATTTGAGGCCCTCGCGCTTCGCGAACGCCTTCTGCGTCAGGCCGCTCTCGCGGGAGATCGCCGCCAACTGCGCCCACTCTTCTGCGCTACGCAGCTAGCGTCCGCGACCATCGCGCTTGTTGTTCTGCACCTCCACTTCAATTGCTTCCATCCTGCCCATTTACCCGCAAAATCACTTCCCGCATAGGAGGTCGCCTCTCGGACGCTTACTCACTTGGTGCGTTGGTATCCTGCTGAACGTGCCACGGTATCGTGCCTGGTTGCACAATTTCCCAGGAAATAATGGCGTCCAATTGATTTTCTCGAACCAAATGAATGACTGGGATGCGGTGGGTCAGCAGGTAGAGTGGCACGACCGGATGATCACGGGCTTCACCATACATCAGCTTAAACCTCAGTGTCGTCCCGGGAAGAGAGTAAAAGCTCCTCAGATAGCGCCATGGCCCCAGCCAGCCGGTTTGAGCTTCACGGCTGCGTGGGTAAATGTGGTAAATGCGAGGGCTGTTTTCTCGGACGCGTTGAGAGCGAAATTACACACCACAGCAATCGATTTCAGGATGAGCGTTGATCACATCAATCAACCATCCGGAACCGGAACACAGAGAACTTAACATCACGAATCTCGACATGCGGGTAGTGGAAGGCGGTCAGGGGACCGTGATGTGGGTTAATTTACGGTCGTGTGATTTATTTGCCTGGCACGCACGCAGCGCAGCCGTTGACGAAGAAGTCGTTGCCTTTGTCATCCACGAGAATGAACGCCGGGAAATTTCCCACCTCGATTTTCCAGACGGCCTCCATGCCCAGTTCGGGATATTCGAGGACTTCGACTTTCCGGATGCTTTTCTTGGCCAAGATGGCGGCGGTCCCGCCGATGGAGCCGAGGTAAAATCCGCCGTGGGTTTGGCAGGCTTGGGTCACTGCGTGGGAGCGGTTGCCTTTGGCGAGCATGATCATGGAGCCACCGTGGGATTGAAAAAGGTCGACGTAGCTGTCCATGCGACCTGCGGTGGTCGGACCAAAACTGCCGGACGCGTAGCCCTTGGGGGTTGGGGCGGGGCCAGCGTAGTAGACCGGGTGTTGCTTGAGGTAGTCGGGCAAGCCTTCGCCAGCGTCGATACGGTCCTTGAGTTTGGCGTGAGCGATATCGCGGGCGACGATCATAGGACCGTTGAGGAGTACTCGAGTGGTGACGGGATGTTTGCTGAGCTCGGCGAGGATGGCGCGCATCGGTTGGTTGAGGTCGATGTGCACGACGTTCTCCTGTTTGAGCGTGCGCATGGCTTCAGGGATCAGCCGGCCTGGATTGGTCTCCATCTTTTCCAACCAGATACCTTCGCGGTTGATCTTGGCCTTGATGTTGCGGTCGGCGCTGCACGAGACCCCCATGCCAACGGGGCAGGATGCACCGTGGCGAGGCAGGCGCACAATGCGGACGTCCAGGGCGAAGTATTTACCTCCGAATTGAGCCCCGATGCCGGTGCTTTGCGCGAGTTTAAGCACCTTTTCCTCCAACTCCACGTCGCGGAACGCCCGGCCGTGTTCGTTACCGCTGGTGGGCAGGGCGTCCAGATATTTGGTCGAGGCGAGTTTGACGATTTTGAGACAAGTTTCGGCGCTGGTGCCACCGAGGACAAAAGTGAGATGGTAGGGAGGGCAGGCCGCGGTGCCGAGCGTCTTCATTTTCTCGAGCAGGAACGTTTCGAGGCTTTTGGGATTGAGGAGCGCGCGGGTTTGCTGGAACAGGAAGGTCTTGTTGGCGGAGCCCCCGCCCTTGGCGACAAAGAGGAATCTATATTCGTCGCCTTCGGTCGCGTAGAGGTCGATTTGGGCGGGGAGGTTGGTGCCGGTATTCTTCTCCTCAAACATGGTGAGAGGAGCGGCCTGGGAATGGCGGAGGTTTTCCCTGGTGTAGCACTCGTAGATGCCTTGGGAGAGGGCCTCGGCGTCGTTGGCTCCCGTCCAGACACATTGACCTTTTTTCCCCATGACGATCGCAGTGCCGGTGTCTTGGCAAAAGGGAAGGATGCCTTCAGCGGCTATTTCGGCGTTTTTGAGCAATGTCGTGGCGACATAACGATCGTTGTCGGAGGCCTCGGGATCATCGAGAATGGCGGCGACCTGTTTGAGGTGCTTCTCCCGTAGGGTAAAAGAGCAGTCGTGGAAGGCTTGGGAGGCCAAGTATGACAAGACTTCGGGGGCTACCTTCAAAATCGACTGACCTTCGAATTCGGCAGTGCTGATGCCTTCCCGTGACAGTAGGCGATATTCAGTGGTGTCTTCTCCGAGCGGGAAGGAGTCTTGGTAGACGAAGGGCGGCGTAGACATGACGGCGGATAAATTAAGTGGCTACAAGGCAGACGGGGATCAAAATCTCTCGGATGCGCAAGCAACGGCAAAGGATGCGCAGAGGGTTGGGATAAGGGAAATGGGGCGGATCTAGACGATTTTTAGTTTAGGCAGATCCTGACCATCCACCAACCCGACGGGTTTACCGGCGCGATTTACGACGATGAGGTCGTCGATCTTGTGCGCTTCGAATAGACGCAGGGCATCGACCCCGAGAGCGTCCTCGCGAACGGTTTTGGGTCCCTTGGTCATGAATGTGTGAACAGGTTGCTGCAGGAAGTTGGGGCCTGATAGGGCGGCACGGCGGCAGTCTCCGTCAGTGAGGATGCCGGTGAGTTTACCGGTTTTGGGGCTGACTAGAGCGATGCTGCCGCTCTTGGCCTTGGTCATGGCGAGAATGGAATCCTGGACGGATACGGTATCAGGAGCGATGGCAAGACGTTCGGCTTGGCGCATGATATCTGACACGCGAAGCAGGAGAATTCGACCCAGATTACCGGCGGGGTGATATTTGGCGAAGTCATCGCGCGTAAGGCCGCGTGACTCGAGCAAGACCATCGCGAGCGCATCTCCAATGGCGAGGGCGGCGGTGGTGCTCGCAGTGGGAGCGAGCTCCAACGGGCAAGCTTCGCGTGGGACGACGTAGCTGAGGACGTGATCGGCTTCGCGAGCCAGATCCGAATCGAGGTTCGAGGTGCAGGCGATGACGATTACTCCGAGGCGGCGCAACAAGGGGAGGAGGCGTAGCACCTCCTCGGATTGACCACTGTTGCTGAAGAGGATTGCGATGTCCCCTTGCGCGCAGAGTCCCAAGTCGCCGTGTAAAGCTTGGGTGGCGTCGAGGAAACAAGTCGGCAGACCCGTGCTGTTGAACGTGCCGACCAGTTTTTGAGCGATATGGGCTGATTTACCGACGCCGGAGCAGATAAGTTTTCCGTGAGAGGCCGCGGCGGCCTCGATGGCGCGGGCCACGGCGACGAACGACTTGTCGAGCGACGCGGCGGTGGCGGCGATGGCATCCTGTTCGATGGCAAGGCAGGCTCGGGCGCGTTTAAGGGCGGATTTAGGTGCGATTGCCATTTAGAGTTTGTGTCACGGGAGGGATTGCCAGACTTAGAAAGTAACCTTGGGACGTTCAATTCCTTTTCCCGTGATGATTCGACTGCGCCAACTTTCCACTTTGCTGCTGGTCGTGGGTGGCTTACTCGCGAACGGCTGCAATCGTTTGCCTGATTCCCAGCCGGTGGCCGAGGTCACCGAACCTTCGTTTGTAGAGGGTAAGCGATTTTTGCGTCAGGGCCAGGAGCAAGCCGCACTTTCCGAGTTTTTTAAGGTTCTCGATTCGAGGCGAGATGGGGCGCCGGAGTCACATTTGGAGGTCGGGCTGCTCTATCAACTCGAGATCAAGGATCCTGTGGCGGCGATCTATCATTTTCGTCGCTACTTGGAGTTGAAGCCCAATGCCCCGCAGGCGGATTTGGTGCGGCAGCGTATTGATTCCGCAACGCGTGATTTCGCGCGAACGCTGCCCGCGCAGCCGGTGGAGAATCAATTGATGCGTAACGCTGTGTTGGACGTCGTGGAGGAATTGAAGAATGAAAACATGCGTTTGAAAGACGAGCTATCGCGCTTGCGCGGCAACCCTGCGGTCAGCGCTCCGGTTCCGCGTCGATCTGATTCAAATAAGGCGATTACGTCGGTGCCCGAGACTTCATCGCGAATCTCGACGGTGCCGGACGAAGTTCCTCCGATGCGGCAATTGGCTCCTCCGACTCGACCTCCCGCCGAGCGCACGGCTCCGGCGGTCCGCATGCACACCGTGGTGAAGGGAGATACGCTCTCAAATCTTTCGCGCCGCTACTTTGGGACGCCCTCGCGGTTTTGGGACATTTTCGCGGCCAATCGTGACAAGATGCGCTCAGAGAATGATCTGCAAATTGGGATGCAGTTGGTGATTCCGAACTAAGCGGTAGCGCAATATCTGGGCAATTAACACGCAACCCGTGCCAAGGGTTGTGAGGTGGACCCATGAAGTGGGACAGGAGGGATGATTAAATCCCAAAGGAGTCCAATATGTCGAAGCAACGACGTGCCTGCAGTGCCGAGTTCACAGCGAAAGTAGGGCTCGAAGCCCTCAAGGGAATCGAGCCGATCCACGTAATCGCGCAGCGTCACGCGGTGCATCCGGTGCAAGTGAGTCAGTGGAAGAAGGAGGTGTCCGAGCGGTTGCCGGAGGTCTTCGCGAAGCCCTCGGCGCAGGTGCGCGACGAGATCGAGCGGAATCGCAAAGAAAGAGAAGGAACTGTATGCGCGGATCGGGCAGCTGCAGATGGAGTTCGAGTGGCTCAAAAAAAGTTGGCCCATTTGGAGAGTAAAGAGCGCCGCAGCATGATCGAAACCGAGCATCCGAAGCTGAGTGTGGCCCGGCAGTGCGAACTGTTGGAGCTGCCACGCTCAACCTACTACCACCACCCGAAGCCACCGAAGGAAGCGGACCTGGCGTTGATGAAACAGATCGACGAGATCTACCTCGAGTCACCGTTCTTTGGTAGCCGCCAAATGACCCGTTGGTTGCAACGCGAAGGACACGTGGTGAACCGTAAACGGGTGCGACGATTGATGCGATTAATGGGACTCACGGCGATCTATCCAAAACCGAGTCTGTCGAAGAAAGCGGCCTCTCATCAGATCTACCCGTATCTGCTGCGAACGCGGAAGGTTGAAAGGTCGAATCAAGGGTGGGCAACAGATATCACCTACATCCCGGTGTGCGGTGATCGACTGGCACTCGCGGATGGTGCTCGCATGGGAACTGTCCAACACGCTCGATGCGTCGTTTTGCGTGCGGTGCAGCGCGCGATGGCGATTTACGGCAAGCCGGAGATCTTCAACACCGACTAAGGCTGCCCGTTTACCAGCGCCGAGTTCACCCAGCCATTGTTGGCCGCCGGCGTGCGACTGTCGATGGACGGCAAAGGACGGTGCTTGGACCATGTCTTGGTCGAACGCCTGTGGCGCAGCGTCAAATACGAGGCAGTCTATCTGAAACGCTATGAGACGATGGTCGAGGCCCATGCCAACTTGGAGACCTACTTGCTGTTCTACAACGACCGACGACCGCACTCCGCCCACGGCCGCCAAACACCATCCGAGGTCTACCACGCACAACTCGACCAAGCCGCCGCCTGACGGCGGCTATCCGAGCGGGGAGGAAGTCGCGCTTCCTCCCCGGCACCCCTCCATTATCTTTTATGCTTGGTCAGAAAAACCAGAAACCATAACTATACATCCGCCCGACCTGTCCCACCGACGGGGTCCACCTCACGCCGGGCCGTCCCAGCCATACCACAAACGTCACGTATTTGAGGCCCTCGCGCTTCGCGAACGCCTTCTGCGTCAGGCCGCTCTCGCGGTAGATCGCCGCCAACTGCGCCCACTCCTCTGCGGCTGCGCAGCTGGCGTCCGCGCCCATCGCGCTTGTTGTTCTGCACCTCCACTTCAATTGCTTCCATCCTGCCAATTTACCCGAAAAATCACTTCCCGCATAGGAGGTCGCCTCTCGGACGCTTACGATTAAAACGCACATCCACGAGGACGACAGTCTACGCACCAAAGCCGCTCGACTGCGCGAACTCCAAGGCGCAGGACCCGTGTTCGCGGCCACCCTGCTCGCCTACGTGCCTGAACTCGGAAAAATCGAATCGGGCCAACTCGCCGCCCTGATCGGTGTGGCCCCTGTTCGCCCACGACAGCGGGCGGCGACATCGTTGCCGACATGTGCGCGGCGGGCGTCATTCCGTGTGCCAGTCCTCTACATGGCGGCGGTCTCTGCCATCCCGATGTAACCCTATCATGCGCGCGTTCTATCGGCGCCTCGTTGGAGGCTGGGAAACTGAAGAAAATAGCCCTTATCGCGGTCATGCGCAAAATGCTACATGCCCTCAAGCTATTGGCCGCTAATCCCAACTTTGTCCTTGTTCGCTAACACCGCTGCGTCTGTCACATCCCACTTTGGAGTTTAGGATCAGTATCCTTCTGTCATTGAATGCCCCTCGGCAGCGAAGCGTGACGATACGTCCTTGGCTCGAGGCAAAAAAAATCGCCCGGGCCGAAGACCGGGCGACTAAACCCTGCGGAACTAGGTTCAACACAAGGTTTGGGCGGGAGAGACGACAAGAATCCGTATCAGTGCTCTGGTTGACAAGCCTTTATTTGATTAGATTAAACAAAAAGGTCGCGCACGGTCGTGAACGGCCTTTCGAAGATTAATTTACCCGTCAAGTAATCAGCTTACTTCGGTCGTAACTTCCTCCACCGGAAGCTCCTCGGATCCAAAGGGCAGTGTGATCTTTAACCTCTTGTAGGAAGGCAGACCTGTGCCCGCCGGAATCAAGTGACCCATGATCACGTTTTCCTTGAAGCCCTTTAGGTTGTCGATCTTACCCAACGTGGATGCATCGGTCAGTACCCGGGTTGTTTCTTGGAAGGAAGCCGCTGAGATGAATGATTCGGTCTCAAGCGATGCCTTGGTGATACCCAGGAGGATTGGTTCCGCCTCAGCGGGCTTGCCACCCGCTTCTTCAATGCGACGATTTTCCGCAAGGAACGATGAACGGTCAACCTGCTCACTCCAGAAGTACTCACTGTCACCCGGATCGGTGATGCGAATCTTGCGAAGCATTTGGCGGATGATGATCTCGATGTGCTTGTCATTGATGGTCACACCTTGCAGTCGGTAAACCTCTTGAACCTGCGAGATAAGGAAGTCGTAAAGAGCTGACGGTCCCAAAATCTCGAGGATTTCGTGTGGGTCAGCCGAGCCTTCCGTCAAGTGCTGCCCCTTAAAGACAACGTCTCCCGGCTGCACAATGATATGCTTGCCCGGAGCAATGAGGTGCTCCTCTTCCTGTTCGGTCTCTTCGTTACGCACCACCAGTTTGCGTTTGCCACGCAGCGTGCCTTCGAACGAAACGACTCCATCGACGCGGGCCATCTCTGTTGCGTCCTTCGGGCGACGAGCTTCGAAAAGCTCAGCCACACGAGGTAGACCACCGGTGATGTCCTTGGTCTTGGATGCTTGGCGAGGGGTCTTGGCGAGCAATGAACCAGGGGCGATGATATCGCTTTCATTCACCGCGATTTGAGCTCCGACCGGAATCGCATAGGCTGCCAACGGCTTATTGGCCTCGTCGCGCACCTCAATCTGCGGATTCAGATCTTCCTTATGCTCAATAACCACCGTGGCAATGCGACCCGACGCCTCGTCGAGTTCACGCTTAACCGTGACTCCCGGAATCATGTCCTTAAATACGAGCGTACCACCCTTTTCTGAAAGCACCGGAATATTATAAGGATCCCATTGCGCCAAAAGGTCGCCCGTATTTATCGTTTCCCCATCACCGATTGGCAGATAAGAACCCACCACGATGTTGTAGGACTCCACTTCCTTCTCATCGGCATCGATGATTTGGATCGTGCCTATCTTGTTCAAGACGATGGATGCGCCGTCCGCGGTCGGAACCAAACGTAAGGCCTTATATTTGACGGTTCCCGTCGAACGAACACGAATTTCTGGGTTCTTGAAGCCGCCAGACGCAACACCACCGATGTGGAAAGTACGCATGGTCAACTGAGTGCCTGGCTCGCCAATGGATTGCGCGGCAATAATACCGACAGAATCACCGGTCTTCGCGACCTTGTTAGTGGCGGGATTGATTCCGTAACTCTTGGCATCGATGCCATGACGGCTGGTCGATGTGAGTGGCGACATGACCTTAACTCGTTCAATGCCAGACTCGACGATGACCTCGTCCAACTCTTCCGTGATGAGCTCACCGGCTTTGACTAGAATTTCTTCCGGACTGGATGGGTTGTAGACATCCTCACTGGAGCAGCGTCCAATGATACGTTCTTTGAGGCCAACGATCTCATCGTCACCCTCATAGATCGCTTTCTTCCAGATACCATCACGTGAGCCACAGTCACGTTCCGCAATTACCACGTCCATCGCGACATCACAAAGCTTACGCGTCAGGTAACCAGCATCCGCGGTCTTGAGCGCCGTATCCGCGAGTCCCTTACGGGCACCGTGAGTCGAAATAAAGTACTCGAGAACAGTGAGACCTTCACGGAACGACGAAAGGATAGGACGTTCGATAATTTCACCGGAAGGCTTCGCCATCAAACCACGGGTGCCGCAGAGCTGGCGAACCTGCTGTTTGTTACCACGGGCGCCGGAGTCCATCATGATGTAAACCGGATTTACCTCATCACGACCATCATTGTCCTGCAGTTTGGTGAACACCTCCTTGGCGATTTTGTCTGTCGCGCCAGTCCAAATATCGACGACCTTATTGTAGCGCTCGCCATCAGTAATGATACCCTTGCCGAATTGAGATTCGACTTCGGCTATCTTCTTCCGGGAGTCAGCCACGATGCCCACTTTGGCATCGGGAATGATCATGTCATCGATACCGATCGAAATACCGGCTTGGAAAGCAGTATGGAAACCGAGCTCCTTCAACCGGTCGAGGGACTCAACGGTTTCCTGCTCATTCGTCACCTTGTAGGTATTGAGAATGATGTCACCGAGTTTGCCCTTCGGCACCGGAAAATTAACAAAGCCCAAATCGGCTGGCCAGATCTGGTTAAAGATCACCCGACCGACGGTCGTGCGTAGAATCTTCTTCTCGGTGTTTCCGCATATCGTAGTCCGATCCTTGTCTGGATTAGGCAGGTCGACCCAATCGTGAACGGTCAGTGCACCGTCGGCCTGAGCAAACAACACTTCCTGCAAATCGGCTAGCAAAGGCACCCTTGTACCCTTCTCCAGCTTCTTGCGGGGTTCGAGTGTCAAGTAGTAGGCACCGAGCACAATGTCCTGCGAAGGCGTGAGAATCGGCTTGCCGGACGAAGGCGAAAAGATGTTCGACGTCGCCATCATGAGGAGTTTGCACTCCATGATTGCCTCCAGTGACAACGGCACGTGAACAGCCATTTGGTCACCATCAAAGTCAGCATTATAAGCGGTACAGACCAGCGGATGAACACGGATCGCCTCGCCCTCGATGAGAACGGGCTCGAACGCTTGAATGGAAAGGCGATGCAACGTCGGCGCACGATTCAGCAATACCGGGTGCCCCTTGGTCACTTCCTCGAGAATGTCCCAGACTTCTGGAGACTTTTTCTCGATCATCTTACGCGCTCCACGAACGGTGTGCACGAAGCCGAGTTCCTTCAACCGGCGGATAATGAACGGCTCGAATAACACGAGCGCCATCTTCTTGGGCAATCCGCACTGGTTAAGCTTGAGCTCAGGACCGATGACGATGACGGAACGACCAGAGTAATCCACGCGCTTGCCGAGCAAGTTCTGACGAAAGCGTCCCTGCTTGCCCTTGAGCATGTCAGACAACGACTTTAGCGAACGGTTGCCCGCGCCCGTAACTGGACGACCATGACGACCATTGTCGAAAAGTGCATCAACCGACTCCTGCAACATCCGCTTTTCGTTATGAATAATAACCTCGGGCGTCTTGAGCTGCATGAGGTTCTTCAACCGATTGTTCCGGTTGATCACGCGACGATAAAGATCGTTCAGATCAGAGGTCGCAAAACGGCCACCTTCGAGCGGAACGAGCGGGCGAAGGTCGGGCGGGATCACCGGTAGAACTTCAAGCACCATCCACTCCGGACGTGAACTGGATCTGATGAAACCTTGAATCACCTTCAGGCGCTTCGAGAGCTTTTTCTTGATCTGCTTCGAGCGCGTCGCACGCATCTGCTCTTGGAGCTCAATCACCGTCGACTCCATGTCCATCATCTGGAGACAGGCGCGTACGGCTTCTGCACCCATTTTGGCTACGAATGAGTCGTCCCCATATTCGTCGAGAGCCTGCCGGTATTCGACGTCAGTCAACAGTTGCTTGGGCTCAAGCGGGGTACGACCTGAATCCACCACCATGTAGTTCTCGTAGTAAATGACACGCTCAAGAGATCGAGCGGTCATATCGAGCAGGAGACCGAGGCGACTCGGCATGCTCTTGAGAAACCAGATGTGGGTGACGGGCACGGCCAATTCGATGTGGCCCATGCGCTCACGACGGACGCGTGCAAGCGTGACTTCGACGCCGCAACGGTCGCAAACTACATCCTTGTATTTGATGCGCTTGTATTTGCCGCAAGCGCACTCGTAGTCACGCACCGGACCGAAGATCTTTTGACAAAAAAGACCCCCCGGCTCGGGCTTGAACGTGCGATAATTGATCGTCTCGGGGGTTTTCACCTCACCCTTGGACCAACCACGGATTGTTTCCGGGGCGGCGACGGTGATAGAAACGCAATCGAATGGGTTCTCATCCGAACCGAGGGCAGAGCGAGCTTCCTCGCGGGCCCCGGCGGTTACTTCATTGGGTTGAATGCTCATTTGCTGATTATCCCTGACTGTTGATTAGAAGTTTTTGCTGGCACGGGTCTGGATCGACGAGACGGAAGGCGGTTGGATCGGCGTAAGGTTCCCGAGGGCGTCCTTCTTGTTGAGTTTGATATCCAATCCGAGGGATTGGATTTCCTTGATCAACACGTTGAACGATTCCGGAGTGCCGGCGGTGAGAGTGTTGTCTCCCTTGACGAGAGACTCGTAGATCTTGGTGCGACCCTGCACGTCATCTGACTTGACCGTGAGAAGCTCCTGCAAGGTGTGCGCCGCGCCATATGCTTCGAGCGCCCACACTTCCATTTCGCCGAAACGCTGACCACCGTATTGAGCCTTGCCTCCCAATGGTTGCTGCGTGACGAGCGAGTAAGGACCAACCGCACGAGCGTGAATCTTGTGCGAAACCAAGTGATTCAGCTTCATCATGTAAATGTAGCCGACCACCACCTGTTGATCAATTTGTTGACCGGTGCGTCCATCGAAGAGCACTGATTTACCGGAATTCGGCAGACCTGCATCGTTGAGGTAGTTACGCACCTGCTTCTCGGGAATTCCGTCAAAGACCGGAGTCGCCACCTTGATACCGAGTTTTGAACAAGCCCAACCAAGGTGAGTCTCCAAAACCTGCCCCACGTTCATGCGAGAAGGCACGCCCAATGGGTTGAGACAAATCTGGATAGGCGTGCCATCCGGAAGATAAGGCATGTCTTCCTCAGGCACGATCTTAGCGACCACACCCTTGTTACCGTGACGACCGGCCATCTTGTCACCAACCTTAAGCTTCTGCTTCGTGGCAACGTAGACTTTGACCTGTTTGATTGCACCACTGCCGGCATCATCACCAGATTCGATCCCAGCGACCTTACGTTCGCGGTCTGCTTCCAACTCATCGAATTTCGACTGGAAGGAACCAATGATCTCCATGATCTTGATGCGTACCGGAGATGGATCGATCTCAACGTGCTTGGAAACGGCGGCGAGCTTACGTAGAAGCGTCTTGGTGATCTTCCGGTTGGCCGGAATGATGATCTCACCAGAGTCACCATTGATGACGTCGAGCGGGATCTTCTCACCTAGCAGAATGTTGGACAGCGACTCGGTCAGCGACTCGCGCAGCCTGTCCATCTCAGTCTTGTAACCTTCTTGGATCTGCTTGATCTGACGACAACGATCTGAGGGAGAAAGCTTCTCCTTCTCAAAATCAACCTGACTGGAAACCTTGACGTCCATGACAATGCCGGTGGCACCGGATGGGACGACGAGAGAAGTGTCTTTAATGTCGGCCGCTTTCTCACCAAAGATCGCGCGGAGCAGTTTCTCTTCCGGCGCAAGTTCGGTTTCCGACTTCGGCGTGATCTTACCGACCAAAATATCGCCCGGGTTCACTTCCGCTCCGATGCGAATAACACCGTTGTGGTCGAGGTTCTTCAGCGCTTCTTCACCCACGTTGGGGATGTCCCGAGTGATTTCCTCCGGCCCCAGCTTGGTGTCACGAGCAGTAACTTCGAACTCCTGAATGTGAATCGAAGTAAAGATGTCCTCCTTGAGGACCTTCTCAGAGATCAGAATGGCGTCCTCAAAGTTGTAACCGTTCCAAGGCATGAATGCCACCAGCACGTTACGTCCGAGTGCCATTTCACCCTTTTGAGTAGAAGGACCATCGGCGATGATGTCACCGACCGCGATAGATTGGCCCTTGTCGACGATGGGTTTCTGATTGAAACAAGTGCCCGCATTCGACCGCATGAACTTGCGCAGTTCGTAAACGCGCACGCCATTCTTATGGTCGCTCTTGGGGCTCTTGTCGAAGTTACGCGGCATTTCACCGTCAGGCGTGATCACGACTCGCTTCGAATCAACCGAAGCAACGATGCCCGCTTCTTCCGCAACCGCGACGATCTTGGAGTCGCGAGCCACGCGTTCTTCAATACCGGTCCCCACGTAGGGCGACTCGGCCTGAAGCAACGGTACACCTTGGCGCTGCATGTTCGATCCCATGAGTGCGCGATTGGCATCATCGTGCTCAAGGAACGGAATCATACCGGCCGCGATCGAGATAACCTGCTTGGGCGACACGTCCATGTAGTGAACTTCGGAAGCATCGACCTCGAGGAACTCGCCGTCTTGCCGCACCGTTACTTTGCCAATGAAGTTGTTTTGATCATCGATCTCGGCGTTGGCCTGAGCAATGATCTTAACTTCTTCTTGGTCGGCGGTCAGGTAGTCGATCTTGTCGGAGACCTTGCCGTCCGTCACCAGACGATACGGTGTTTCAATAAAACCAAACTCATTGACACGAGCGTAGGTCGAAAGGGAGTTGATCAAACCGATGTTTGGACCTTCAGGGGTCTCAATCGGACAAATGCGACCGTAATGCGACGGATGAACGTCGCGCACTTCAAAGCCGGCCCGCTCGCGATTCAAACCACCCGGTCCCAATGCGGAGAGACGACGCTTGTGCGTGACCTCGGCCAGCGGGTTGATTTGGTCCATGAACTGGGAGAGCTGGGAACGCGCGAAGAAATCGCGAATGACCGTAGTCAAAGCCTTGGGATTGATCAGCTTTTGCGGAGTGATGGAATCCACGCTTTGGTCATACATCGTCATGCGCTCACGCACGAGACGCTCAGTGCGGGCCAAACCTACACGACACTGATTGGCGAGCAACTCGCCGACGGTGCGAACGCGACGGGAACCCAGATGATCGATATCGTCGACCACACCCTCCCCCTTTTTCAGGCGAACGAGATACTTGGTCGCCGCAACGACATCGCCAGATTCCAGCGCGCGTTGCTCCAAATCCACGACGAGACCGAGCTTCTGGTTGACTTTGTAGCGCCCCACCCGACCGAGGTCGTAGCGCTTCGGATCAAAGAAGAGACGTTTGAGCAACGCTTTCGCGTTGGCCGTTGTGGGCTGTTCGCCCGGACGCAGGCGCTTGTAAATTTCCTTGAGGGCTTCCTCCTCGTTGCGAGTTGGATCCTTCTTGAGGGCACGGATGATGGCACCTTCGTCCACCGAGGTATCGATCACACGAATGACCGAAATATCGTGTTTCTCAAATGTGCGAACGATTTGCTTGGTCAATGGCTCAAACGCACGGGCGAGCACGACGCCTTGTTGGGCATCAATCGCATCTTCGACCAAAACCAGATTCGAAACGTTTTCCAACTCCAGGGCGCTGGTAACACTCAGTTCCTGAATTTCGTAGAAAAGGTTCAGGATATCGACATCGCTGGAGTACCCAACCGCACGCAAGAGCATCGTGATGAGGAATTTGCGACGACGACGGCGACGGTCCAAGTAGACGTAGAGCAGATCGTTATGGTCGAACTGGACCTCCAACCATGTGCCGCGGTCAGGGATGATGCGGAATGAGTGGAGGGGTTTGCCATTGGCATGTGGGGCTACCTCGAAAGCGATACCCGGCGAACGGTGCAATTGGGATACCACCACGCGCTCGGCGCCGTTAATGATGAACGAGCCGCGCTCGGTCACCATGGGCATTTCACCCATGTAAATTTCCTCATCCTTAATGAAAGCTTCCTCACGCAAACGAAGTTTCACATAAAGAGGGACCGAATACGTGATCCCCTCACGCAAACACTCGATTTCAGAGCTCTTAGGATCTCCAATGGTGTACGAGACGTATTCAAGCGTCAGACGACCATCGTAGGATTCGATCGGAAAAACTTCCCGGAAAACGGCCTCGAGACCTTGATTCAAGCGTTGCTTGTCCTGGGTCCCCTTTTGCAGGTAATCAAGGTAGGAGCTGATCTGAAGTTCGATCAGATTCGGCGGCTGGAGCACCTCGCGGAGCTTACCGAAGTTAATACGATCGGCTTGGTTTTTGCGGACGGCCATGGATGTTCCCGGTTATTGGATGATGAAAAAGCGTGGGGACAGCGAATTAGGCGCTGGCCTGTGAGATCGCTATACCGTCCCGGCGACGGATAAACGTGCTCAAAACTGACCGTAAAAAGAACGGAACGAGAAAAGGCAAAAGACAGGCCGCGTGATGACACGGCCTGTCCTGAAATAAACGGACAATTTTCGTCGGATTGAGACAAGTGGGCAGGGCCTTACTTGAGCTCGACCTTGGCGCCAGCGGCCTCGAGCTTCTTCTTGGTCTCTTCGGCGTCCTCTTTGGAAACACCTTCTTTGACGGGCTTGGGAGCACCCTCGACGAGATCCTTGGCTTCTTTCAAGCCGAGACCCGTGATGGCGCGAACTTCCTTAATGGAAGCAATCTTGTTGGCACCAGCGGATACGAAGATGACGTCGAATTCGGTTTGCTCTTCAACCACAGCAGCAGCGGCGGCGGGAGCGGCGGGAGCGGCGGCTACAGCCACCGGAGCGGCGGCGGAAACGCCCCACTTCCCTTCGAGTTCTTTGACGAGGCCTGCGATTTCGAGAACCGATTGGCCGGATAGCCAGTCAATGACTTGGTCTTTGTTGATGTCGCTCATGATGTATATCTCCTGCTTCCGAATAGCGGCTTCGAACCTGAAGCGCGTTTAAGAGACGTATCTCCTAGCCAGATGCTGTTGATTATTTGGACTTTCATCACGCAGATCTGATCGAAATCAAATCTGCTGACAGAAAATATTGGATTAAAATTGTGGGGGGGAACAGTTTATTCTTCGCCACTCTCGGCGCGAACCTTGGCCTGCAGCACATTGGCGAGGCTTTGAGCAGGTGCGTTGAGCAAACGAACAAACATGGTGCCGGGTTGATTGAGCAATCCAAGGAGTTGACCGCGCAAGGCGTCTAGCGATGGCAACTCCGCGAGTGTTTTGACATCATCGGAAGTGATGAGTTTGTCGCCTAGGATGGCGGACTTCACTTCAACCTTTTGCTTCTCCTTGATGAAGGCAGTAATCGTCTTCGCCGCTCCGGGGGAATTACTTCCACCCACGATGATGGCGGTCGGACCGCCCAAAGAATCATCGATCTCGGGCAACCCCAACGCTTTAGCGGCAACCTTCAAGGAACTGTTCTTCACCACGTGGAATTCGGCACCGTCTTCCGCGAGCTTTTCGCGCAATTCGGCCGTTTCCGCCACGGTGATACCAGTGTAGTTGGTAAGGATGACGTAGTCGGACTTCTTGAGGTGGTTCGAGACCTCCTCGATCAGGTATTTCTTCTCTACTCTCATGACCGTTCCTTAAAATTGGTTGTATTCAGTGCTGGCAATGCGAACGCCTGGGCTCATGGAAGCCGATAGGGAGACGTTCTTGATGTAAGTACCCTTAAGCACCGCAGGGCGAACTTTGCCAATGGCTTCGATAATCGCCGCTGCGTTTCCCACAATCTGCTCACTGGAAAAAGAGCGCTTCCCGATGCCGACGCCAATGTTGGCCGACTTGTCCATCTTGAACTCCACCCGACCGGCTTTAACCGCCTTGATCGCTCCAGCGGTGTCGTCGGTTACCGTTCCGCTCTTCGGGTTGGGCATCAATCCCTTGGGTCCGAGCACCCGGGCAATGGTGCGAACGGACTTCATGGCGTCCGGGGTCGCAATCGCCACGTCAAAGTCGAGCCAGCCTTCTTTCACCTTGGCCATCATGTCTTCGAGTCCGGCATGGTCAGCTCCAGCTGCAATCGCGGCATCGGCATCAGCGGTAAAGACGAGCACTTTGACTTTCTTACCAGAGCCGTGCGGCAATGGAGTGGTGCCGCGCACCATTTGGTCGCCTTGAGTCGGATCGACGGTCAAGCGGAAGGATAGTTCTACGGTCTCGTCGAACTTGGGCTTGGGGAATTTAGCCAAAACCTCTACGGCGGCGGCCAAAGCATACTCCTGCTTCAAGTCGGAACTCGAAGCGGCAGAGCGGTATCGTTTACTGTGTTTTTCCATTGATGACTCCTTGCGGTGCACGTGTTCCAAAGAGGAACTCCCGCGTTGAGTTACGGTTTTAGGTGAAAACTGCGAAAGGGTTAGTCGACAACTTCAAGACCCATATTACGGGCCGTGCCTGCGATAATTTTGACCGCGGCATCCACGTCCTTGGTGTTGAGATCCTTTTTCTTGATCTCGACGATCTCCTCGAGCTGCTTGCGCGTCACTTTGCCAACCTTGTCCAAATTAGGTTTGGCCGAGCCTGAAGCGATATTCGCAGCCTTCTTCAACAAGACCGCCGCCGGTGGCGACTTGAGGATAAACGTGAATGACTTGTCGGTGAAAACCGTGATGACCACCGGCAAAATCATACCGTTTTGGTCTTTGGTCTTCGCGTTAAACTCCTTACAGAACGCCATAATATTGACGCCATGGGCACCGAGAGCGGGACCTACGGGAGGAGACGGATTTGCCGCCCCAGCGGGAAGCTGGAGACGAATGTAGCCTTGGATCTTCTTAGCCATGGAGAGAAATGAATTGGCGGGTGTTTAGTACCGTAGGTGGGACTTGCTGAACGTCGGCGGTGAGAAAGAGGCGTCGCGTCACTCGGTGATGCGTTCCACCTGCCAGTATTCGAGCTCGACCGGAGTGAACCGACCGAAAATTGAAACAGAAATTATAAGTTTTCCGCGATCAGGATCGATCTCGTCGATCCGACCCGTGAGGTTGGCAAAAGCGCCATCAATGATCTTGACGTTCTCACCGATTTCGTAAGCAATTTTCGGCACTTCTTTACCGTTGGCGGCCTCGATCCGGGCTCGAATTTCATCAACTTCCGACTGACGCAAACTGGCAGGATTTTCTCCCCCCACGAAACCGATCACCCCGGAAGTCTCCTTCACAAAGTACCACGGACGATTGATGAGTTTTTTGTCCTCACCATAGAGGCGCATATTGATGAAAACGTAACCCGAATAGAGCTTACGTGTCTTTGTGCTCTTCTTGCCGTTCTTAACCTCCGACACAATTTCGGTCGGCAAGAGCACTTCAAAGATTTGGTCGTCGAGTTCCTCGGCCTTTTTGAACTTCTCGATGTACTTTTTCACCTTCCCCTCTTGCCCGGAGAGAGTGTGCAGCGCGAACCACTGGTTACATACCGGCGGAGTGGCAGCGGAATCGGTTTCGGGGTCGGACATAGTGTTCAGCTTACTCACGAGGTGAGTAGCTCGACGACTTGATACAGCGCAAAATCGCTGATGCTGGTGAAAACTCCAAGTATCACCGCGGCAATAATGACCACAATGGTCGAATCACGTAATTCGGTGCGAGTGGGCCAAGAGGCTTTTTGAAGCTCTCCGACCATTTCTCCGAAAAAGATACGAGTGCTGCGGAACGGGTTTTTCATCAGGGGAAAGTGGCAGGCGCGGAGGGAATCGAACCCCCAACCGACGGTTTTGGAGACCGCTACTCTACCAATTGAGCTACACGCCTATGGGTTTGATTATTCTTTAGACGACGCAGCCGAGACCCCTTTGCGAGGCCTCGGCGGTCGGTAAAACGACTAGAACAGTTTATTCGGTGATTTCAACAATACGACCAGCACCAATGGTGCGACCGCCTTCGCGGATGGCGAAGCGTTGGGTCTTTTCCATGGCGATCGGGCAAATGAGCTCGATATCAACGGAAACATTGTCTCCAGGCATGACCATCTCGACACCTTCAGGAAGGTTGACGATACCGGTCACGTCCGTGGTGCGGAAGTAGAACTGGGGACGGTAGCCGTTGAAGAACGGCGTGTGGCGACCACCCTCTTCCTTGCCCAGAACGTAGATCTCAGCCCTCGCCTTGTGGTGAGGCGTGATGAACTTGGGAGCCGCGAGGACTTGACCGCGCTCAATCGAGTCCTTGTCAACACCACGGAGGAGGATACCGACATTGTCACCGGCTTGACCGCGGTCGAGCAGCTTGCGGAACATTTCAATACCAGTCACAACGGTGGTGGTAGTGTCCTTGATGCCCACGATCTCAACTTGTTCGTTGAGCTTGACGACACCGCGCTCGATACGACCCGTGGCAACCGTGCCACGACCAGTGATCGAGAAAACGTCCTCGATCGACATGAGGAACGGCTTGTCCGTCTCACGCTCTGGCTCGGGAATCTCAGCGTCAATGGCGTCCATCAAAGCAGAGATCGCCTCAGCACCGCCTGGCTTGCCCTCAAGGGCGGCCGTTGCGGAACCACGAACGATCAAGGCGTGATCGCCATCAAATTGATACTTGGAGAGAAGCTCACGGACTTCCATCTCGACGAGCTCAAGAAGCTCTTCGTCGTCGATGAGGTCGACCTTGTTGAGCCAAACAACGATCTTCGGTACTCCAACCTGACGAGCGAGCAGGATGTGCTCACGAGTCTGGGGCATCGGGCCGTCAGCGGCAGAAACGACCAAAATCGCTCCGTCCATCTGAGCCGCACCCGTGATCATGTTCTTAACGAAATCAGCGTGACCCGGGCAGTCGACGTGGGCATAGTGACGGTTGTCAGACTGATACTCAACGTGAGCGACAGAAATAGTGACGATCTTGGATGCGTCGCGCACGGTGCCGCCTTTTGCGATGTCCGCATAGGACTTGAATTCCGCCAGCCCCTTGTCGGCTTGAACCTTCAGGATAGCCGTGGTGGTGGTGGTTTTGCCGTGATCGACGTGGCCGATAGTGCCGACGTTGACGTGCGGTTTAGTGCGCTCGAATGTGCCTTTAGCCATTTGGGTTGGAGACGATTGTTTTTTTGTAGGAGGAAGATTGCTTGCGACTTCGTCGACGTGGAGCCCAGAGCCGGACTCGAACCGGTGACCTCGTCCTTACCAAGGACGTGCTCTACCAACTGAGCTATCTAGGCGATACGTAACTCCGTCAAAAGACGAGAACAGAGTGCCGACCGTGGAGAGCGCTAAAATCACCGTCAACTGCAATTTTTAATACTAATCTAAGTTTCACGGCCCGAGCAATATACGATAAATTCCAGGCCTCAAATGCGCTCCCAACCGTAAAGATCCGAGAAGTTGCGATACGTTTTCCAAATCCGCAACGCCTTCTCCGAGGCTATCGAGGTTATTTATCACCGGCGGAGCGCTCCAAAACCCTGAATTTTCTATCATCATGAGCAGCTCTATCGGTTGTTCCAACCCAACGTCCGTTGATCGCTCCGTTAGCTCGAACGACTGAATCAGCGTTCCAGACTCTATCGCTCGAACTTCCAACCATCCAGTTCTGCTGGGTAAGGCCTCTCCGGTATGATCCGCCCTGGCCAGCTCATCGAACGTAAGTGGATGCTCTAATGCATCGAGCGCACGCAACAAATCCTCGGGGACCGCGACTACATCAGGAACATCGAGTCGGTTATTCTCAAGTGGGTAGATCAATTTGGGCTCAATCGAGCGAAACGACGTCCCTGACGATCTCTCCGAAGTCATCATCGTATCAACCTGCCCACTGTTGAACGGAGTCGGGAGAAACAACGGCGTTGGATCATTGAACAGCAGATCTGCTCTCAACTGATCGTCTTCGCCTCCCTCTTCCGGCATCGTTCCCAATGAGACTGCTTCCGTCGCGGAAGACCCATTCTGCACTGTCCGATTCAACGTAATCGATTCAACCGGTCTCTCGATCATTAGTAATACCCCGAGGACACCCGCCCCCGCTAGCGTGCTTACCCACCACCACGGGAATGGTTTTTCTTCTCGACTCATCGCCGTTAACGAGAATCTCCCGTTCCTTGGGCATCGCGGCTCTCCAAGGCCAGCTGCACCCCTGAAAACCCCGCGCGTTTAGCTAGATCATTCAGCCGCATTAAATCCTGCGCCGAAACTTTGGAATCCGCCCTCACCAACAATCGGGCCTCTCCTTCGTTTCCCCGCGCAACTTGGGTGGGCAGCCAAATCGCCAGTTCAGCGAAATTCATCCGACCCACGTCGGTAAACACCATATCTGATCCCAATACACTGATCACCGCGGTCGTCGCAATCGCGGTCGATCTCGCACCACTGGAATGAACCAACTTGAAATCAGATCGCTCGATCGCGATCCCTGGAGACAAAATAAACCGGGAGCCGAACAACCCAAAAAACAGTCCGAGCAAGACTACATTGGTATAAAACAACCCATCCATTGGCCAGGGAGGCGTCCTCAATTTAGATGCAAGATCGAGCGGCCGAGTAATCACTTTACCGTATATTCGAAGTTCCGCTCGAAGAATCCCATGGAGCTGGAGGGGCCTCGTTTGCCTTGTCCGAGCCATCCGCGTCTTCCATCCGGTAGTCGACTTGAAGGTAACGCATGATCTCATTCCCCGCCCACTCCACATCTCGCACAATCGCCCGCACGCGTCCGCTCAAAAAGTGATACGCCAAATGCGACGGAATCGCGATAATCAGGCTTCCGATCGTAACTAGCAAGGCCTGCCACATTCCATCGGCCAACGCCGACGCCGTGGCATACTCCGCCCCCCCCGACATGAAGGCATAAAAGGTCGTGGCCATGCCCAATACCGTGCCAAGTAAGCCGACCAATGGAGCCACCTGGGCGATCGCCGCAATTAAACCCAATCGGCGTTCAAGCGCAGGGATCTCGACCACGCCGGCTTCCTGAACCGCGAACCTCATTTTGACTGCATCGTCATGCACGTGCAATAGCGAAGCCTTTACCACCGCCGCGACCGGACCTGGCGTTTCCTCACACACGGTCAACGCTTCCAACACTCGCCGCTTCGCCAAGATGTTCTTAATCCCGTCCACAAAGGACGTCGATTTGATCTGGCCGCGATGCAAGAAAAGCGTGCGTTCCGTAAATAATACCACCCCGGCCACCGCCATGATGAGCAATACGATCATCATCGGACCTCCGTGTGCCAGCAGACTGAATTCAAAATCGGCCATGAGTTCTTCTTATAGAGTGACTTGATCACTGTCCGTCAACGGCCCGTAACCTCTCCTTCAATCGGCGTGCCTCCCAACCGACTCAATTGACCTCGAGCCCAATCCGCCTCCGGCAGGCCATATTCCGGGATCAACGCATACGCTCGCCTCGCCTCGCCCAACCTCCCCTGTCTCTCGAATAAAACCCCCAGCTGCTTCAGCATTCGCGCCATCCAATAGCGACCTTTGGTCCCCAACGCCGATGGATCCGATTCCTCTAACAGAAATTTGTTCACGACCTGCCACCATGTCTCCGCGGCGCGCTCCAATTGACCATTCTGCTGTAACGCATTCCCCGCCTTCAAACCTGCCTCAATCCGTAACTCCTTCGGGGCAGATGCCAAATCCCGCATCCTCTCGTAAATCGCCGCTGCGCTGTCACGCAAGGAGGCGTAGTTCGTCGTCCCCGCCTGCGCATTCAAGGTATCCGCCAAAGCCATCTGAATCGACAACACATCGCGATGCTGTGAATATTGATTGATGATCAATTCATAGACCTGCCGCGCCGGTCCCCACTGATTCAACTTCCTCAACAAATCCCCCTGCTTGAATCGAGCGTAAAACACCAGCTCATCCTGAGGGTAGGTGCTGACCAATTGCTCGATTTTTTCAATCGCCTCCTTGAGATAACTTTCCTCCCGCCTCCCTTCCGCCATCAACGCAGACTGATAAAGCGCGAATGGTGCATAGCGGTTCGTGGGATACAGGCCGACCAAGTCCGTCAAGAGCCGCTGCGCCTCCACCAACTGTCCCTGCTCGGCCTGCGCATTGGCCTCCGCAATATACGAATAGACCGCGGCGTTAGTATTCGCAAAATCCTGGCGCAAAGTCTGCAAGGTCTCCAGCGCTTTACTCGTTTGACCCAACCCAAACTGGGCTTCGGCCTCCAACAACCGCAGCGAAGACTCCACTTCCACGCGCAACGACTCGGGGACATCGACCAATTGCGCTCTCACCCTTGGCCCCAAAGCCAGCGTCTGGGCGAATTCCTTCACCTCAAATGCCAGCCGGGCCTCCAACCAAGCCATCCTCACCGCAAGCTCCACCGGTAATACATCCCCGTCCGGCCGCGCTTGCTCCGCCATTAATACTTTGACCCTCGCATACGCGTCCGCCACCCGGTCATCCGCTTGTAGCGCCCTCGCCAAATTCCACTCCGCCTGCCACCGATTGATCACGTCCAATCTCGGATCATTCGCTAGCAGATCGATCCTGTCCGCCGCCGCTGTCAGCTGGTTGTCAAGAATCCGCGCCAATACCTCTTGGAACATGAGGTCTCCTGCGACCACTCCAGACGGCCTCTCATCTTGCGCTGCGCCATAAGCCTCCGCCGCACTGCGATAGTCGCCTCCTCGGAAAAACGCTTCGGCCTGCAACAACGCCATCTGAGCCCGCACTTCGCAATCACTCTCCGGTAACTCTCGGCGCACTTGTGCCGCATATCCGGCCGCCGCCCGATAACGCTTCCCCTCCCACGCGGCACTCACGAGGATACTCAGCGCCATAGGACGTAGATCAGACGCCGGAAAGCGTTCGAGCAACGCCAGCGCATCACGAGTCGCATCTTCGGCCTTCACCGCCAATTGCGCATGAAATAACAATAAGTCCTGCTCGATCGGATGCGTTCCCATTTCCAGCAACCGCCCGACCTCCGCTCTTAATTCAGCCCGCGCTTCCTCGTCCTGGGAAGCCTGCACCAACATCCGCAACGCGATTCGCTGTTTTCCCCTGCTATGTCCTTCGGCCAACAACCGTAACAACCCATTTCGTCCCAGGCCTCGCTCAGCCCCGGAAATCAATCCCAACAACAACCGAAAATCGTCCTGCTCCTCCGCCTGATCAGCCGGTAACACCAATAATTGATTCTGCAAAAACTCCATAGCTTCATCCTGTCGACCCAACGCTGCCAATACCGCAGCATAACGCTTCGCCGAGTCATAACCAATCTGCTCCCCCGCATAATCCTCAATCTGCCGCCGTAACCGCTGCGCCTGAGCTTCCGTCGGCCGCGCCACCCGCCAGCTCGATCGTAAATGGGCCAACTCAAATCGGGCGCGTTGCAACCCCGAGGTCGCCGCCGCAATCGCATCGCGATACGCTCGCAGTGCCAGCTGCGGAGCATCTCCCGCATCCGTGATCGCCCCCACCAAGTAGTGAAACCACGCCCGTTCCCCCATCGGTAAACTCCCCACCGTGACTCCAATCAATGCCGCCTGGGCCCCCGCGGAATTTCCTCTCGCCATCGCAATCAGACCACGACGCAGCCGCACTTGGCCGTTTGCTCCTTCCGACAAGTGCGTGAGTGCCTCCGCCGCTTGGTCCACTTGACCGTTTTCCAGCAACGCCATCACCCAATCCAACGTCAGTCGACGGCGTTCCTCCACTTGGTCGGTCTGCCCCACCAATCGCGCATACAACTCCACCGCCACCGACGGGAACCCCATCCGCAACGCCCTGTGGGCGGCACTTTCCTCGGCCACTCCTTCAACTCGCGTTTCCCTCACCACCTCTTCCCCCATCAAGGGAGTCACCGAGCCACCGGCATCCTCATCCGCAGCGCGCAACAATACGCTGCTCACAACTAGTCCGCATAAGACGATGACACGTGGGTTTCCAAACATCGTTCGCGCAACATGTGTCGGCCCTCATTCCATGGCAAGTCCGGCGGAGCGCTCGCGCTATCATCCTCGCACTTCGGTTGCGGCTTTGACCTGCCTTCGCCCCATCTGCAATCTAGCCCCACCTCATCACCATGACCGTTCGCGAACACCACCAAGCCATCGTCGACGATTTCGGGTTTATCGAAAATCGCCAAGAACGCCTCGGGGCGGTCGTCGACGCCGCCCGCAGCCTGCCCGTCCTCCCCGAATCCGATCGCACCACCCAGAATATCGTGGCGGGTTGCACGTCCCGGGTATTGCTCGTCGCCTCGCTCGTAAATGGTCTCTGTCAGTTTCGCGCCGATTGCTACTCCCCCATGGTTCGAGGTCTCGTTGTCCTCCTCGCCCGCTGCTACGATGGCGTAACTCCCGCCGACGCCATCGCTTCCGAGGCCACTATCCTCGAAGACCTTGAACTGCTTCGCGATCTGTCGAGCACTCGTCAAAACGGCCTCGCCGCCGTCCGACGTCGGATCGTCGAACACGCCCGCTCCTGGGAATAATCCCGCCCCGCCCCGAACAGGACCATGCTCTACGACGCCCATAATCACCTGCAATTCGACGAGCTGTCCGACCACCTCAACTCCATCATCCCCGTCCTTAACTCCATTCGGCTCGGTGGAGCCGTCGTCAATGGCACTCACCCCGACGACGATTGGGATGCCGTGGCCAGACTCGACCAAACAATTGACTGGGTCCTCCCGAGCTACGGCATCCATCCTTGGGACGTCGGAAACCGTCCTCCATACTGGCGAGAAAAATTCCCCGCCCGCTTCGACGCCTCTCCTCATGCCGCGGTCGGCGAGATCGGTCTGGACCGGTGGATTCTGGACTCCGCCCACCCCGAAGATCCCCGCCTCATCGGCGTGCGGCGTGCGCCTTTTAAGGAACAGACCGAAGTATTCCGCTGGCAACTCGCATGGGCCGCCTCCCACCACCGCCCGGTCACCATCCATTGCTTGCAAGCGTGGGGGCCTTTACTCGAAATCCTCCAAACGACCCGACTCCCGTCTTGCGGATTCCTGATCCACGCCTACGGAGGTCCGGCCGAAATCGTGCCGGCGTTCGCCTCTCTTGGCGCTTACTTCTCGTTCAACACGTCCTTCATCAATCCGCATAAAAACCGGCAACGGACGGCTTTCCGGGAAGTTCCGCTTGACCGACTCTTGATTGAAACCGATGCCCCGGCTACCCCTCCCCCGGCGCCCGTACACGAACTGCCCACCCCGCCCCACCAATCCTTTGGTCACCTGAACCACCCCGCAAATATCGCGCAGGCCTACCACGCCCTCGCCGCGCTCCGTGAACTGCCGCCCGACGAGCTCGAACCTATCATCGAGTCCAATTTTGAGTGTCTTTTCATCTCCAGCTGAGTTTCCCGAGAGACAAAATATGCGTGCCCGCCCGACACGTTTTCTCGGTCTTTAGCCAACATGGGGCGAGATAAGGCCAATTAATGGGCAGCCGAATCGACCCGCTTTAGGCTAAAACTAATCGCATCACTCGTTGCGAATCATTAACGTCGTTGACTCCTGCCAATACCCCGGCGGCGTTCTTTATCCCCGAGCTACCAGTTTTGCGCCCCATTCCGGAGCGTAAGTCCGTCCTTTTACCTCAATAACCCATGGTCGCTTCAAAACCCAAATACCCCGGTATCCGCATCACCACCAACGGCAATCAGTTGGTCGCTTCCTACACTGAGGCGCGTATTACTGAAGCTGGTATCTTCTACCCCATCACCCCCTCCACTGAGATGGGCGAAATGTATAAATTCGCCCGCGCCAAGGGCCAACTCAACATCTTTGGACGCCCCACCCTCGCCATCGAATGCGAGGGCGAACACTCCGCCCAAGGGGGAGCCATCGCCACCTCCGTCACCGGCAAACGAGTGGTCAACTTCACGTACGGTCAGGGCATCGTCTACGGTATCGAGCAATACTATCACGCTCCCGGAAAACTCAACACCATGGTCCTGGAGGTCGCCGCCCGCGCCCTCACCAAACACGCCCTAAACGTCCACTGCGGCTACGACGACATCTATGCCGCCCTCGACACGGGCTGGATCATGCTCTGCGCCAAGGACGCCCAGCAGGCCGCCGACCAAGCCGTCATCCTGCGCCGTGTCCCCGAAAAAGCCCTCACCCCCCGGGATTAACATTCAGGACGGCTTTCTTACCTCCCACCTCGAACACACGTTCCTCAAACACGAGTCCGAACTCCTCCGCGAATACCTCGGCGCACCCGAAGACATCATCGAGTGTCCCACCGACGCCCCAAAAGCCCTCTTCGGTCCCACCACGGCGCCGCGTGCCCAAGGTCATCGACCTCGCCAACCCCGCCCTCATCGGCCCGGTGCAAAACCAAGAGCACTATATGAACGGGGTGGTCGCGCGTCGTAATAATTTCGCCGAGCCCATCATGGGCATGCTCGAGGACGCCTACCACGATTGGGCCCTGCTCACGGGCCGTAACTACGGACTCGTATCCGAATACCTGCAACGACCGACGCCGAAGTCACCTTCGTCACCCTGGGCTCCGCCGCCGAAAACATCGAAGCCGCCGTCGACCATCTCCGTACGACGCGCGGCGCCAAGGTGGGCTCCGTCCACGTCAACGTCATCCGTCCTTTCCCCCAAGCCGCCATCGTCAATGCGCTGAAGGGAAAAAAATCCGTCATCATTCTCGAACGCACCGACGAACCCCTCGCCGGCGACAACCCACTTGCTCGCGAAATCCGCGCCGCCCTCACCAAATCCTACATCCACCCCGGCTTCCCCCCAGGGCAAGGGCTTGCCCGCCATCGAGCAACACGAGGTGCCGCGCAATTTTTGCGGGTGCTACGGTATGGGTTCTCGTGATTTCCGGCCCGAACACGTGATCGGGGCCTACGAATTCGTTGCCGAGGGGCGCCCACGCCAAGACGGTAAAACCGCCGCATCCGGAGTGACGTTCTTCAACCTTGGGGTTGACCACCCCTACCCTACGCAGTCTGCGCCGACGAAACACCGTCTCTCCTGCCCGCCAAAGCCATCGCCGTGCGCCTGCACTCCATCGGTGGTTGGGGAATGATCACCACCGGCAAAAACCTTGCCGAGATCATCGATGAGCTGGGTACTTTCGTGGCTGAACGCGACAACGTCACCGACGCTTACGGCAACCCCAAGGAGGTCGTGCACGTTTCCGCCAACCCCAAGTACGGCTCCGAGAAAAAAGGCTCCCCCACCTCCTACTTTCTCACCACTGCCCCCGAACGGGTCCGCGTCAACTGTGACTTGCGCCACGTCAACGTCGTCCTCTGTTGCGACCCCAAGGCCTTCACCCACATCAACCCGCTCGACGGGCTCGTCGAAGGCGGCGCCTTTGTCTGGGAATCCGCCGAATCCCCCGCCGAAGCATGACAGCGCATCCCCTCCAAATACCGGCGCGAAATCATCGAAAAACAAATCCGGGTCTACATTCTGTCGGGTTTCGAGATTGCCAAGGCCGCCACCAACCGCCCGGACTTGCAGCTCAGGATGCAGGGTAATTCCTTCCTTGGTGCTTTCTTTAAAGTCTCTCCCTTCCTCCAGGAATTTGGGATCGAGGAGACGCACTTCCACGCAGTCGTCCGCGCCCAATACCAAAAGAAATTCGGCAAATTCGGCGACGCCGTCATCGACTCCAACATGGAGGTGATGACCCAGGGCGGAACGCGCATTCAAGCCGTCCCTCACGGTCCCGTCGAAGCCCCGGATACCTCCGCCATGCGCGGAGATCTACTTCTACCCAAGAATTCCGACTACGGGGGCCGCTGTGGGTGCGCGCCGTCCGACGCACAACCGGCCGGAGTGCCCATGTACGAAACCAAGACCTTCGACGCCGAATACCGCGCCGGTCTGGGCTACAACCAACCCGCTTCCCCGCTCGCCGCCGTTGGCGTGATGTCTTCTGCCACCGGGGCCACCGCATCCAAATACGGCGCCCGCCTCGAAACGACCAAATACTTCGCCGAAAACTGCACTCAGTGCATGGAGTGCATCACGTCCTGCCCGAACACCACTTTGCCCAACACGGCGCAGGACCTCAACACGATCCTCAACACCGCGGTCGACAATTACGTCACCGACGCCGACCAACGCGCCGCCATCCACGCCGTCATCCCCAACATCGACGAAGCCATTCGCGATAAGAGGCTGTCCAACGCCAAGGCCGGCGAAAGCGTGCGCGAGTTGGTCATGGAAATCGTGCGATCTACGCCCACCGTCTCCGCCGATGCGGCCCTCGAACTCGACGGCATCCTCAACATCCTGCCTCTTTTCTACCTCAAGGTTCCCGCCGTCTTCCTTTCGCTCGCACGCAAGGAATCCGGCGCCGGCGGCATTTTCCCCATCTTCGTTTCCGATTTCTGCAAAGGGTGCGGTCTGTGCGTCGAGGAGTGCGGCGATCACGACGCCTTGCGCATGGTCGAAGACACCGAAGACTACAACGCCGAGATCATCTCCGCGACCGAGTTCCTCCGCCTGCTCCACGACACCGGTCAAAAATATCTCGGACGCTATGAGGACAACGCCCCCGAAACCTCCCGTCCTGCCGCCTGGCCGCCATCACCTCATGGTGAATCGCCATTACGACGCTCTCACGTCCGGCGACGGGGCCTGCGCCGGTTGCGGCGAGAAGCCTGTTTTACACGGCATCGCTTCCGTCACCGAGGCCTACATGCGTCCGATCTACCACGCCAAGGCCGATCGTCTCACCGCCAAGTGTGGTCAACTCAAGCGCGAGGGCACCACCGCACTCACTAAACTCGCCGCTGAGGACCCCACGGCCTACGCAACCTGGAAACGTCTCATGGCCCACATCATCATGGGCTTCGGCGGCGACTCCGATGCCGATACTGATGCCCGTCTCGCCAAGCGCGGCGCCATCACCGACGCGGCATCCATCAACGCGCTCTGTGTCGTGCTCAAGCAAGCCGCTTTTAACCACAAGTCCCTGCAAACCCTCGGGGGTCGCCTGTCGAATGGCATGTCCGTCATGGCGATGGGCGCTCACACGGGGTGCAACACAGTCTACGGCGCCACCCCACCCAACAATCCCCACCCCTATCCGTGGCTCAATTCCCTCTTCCAGGACGGGGCCACCACTTCGTGGATGATGGGCGAAACCTTCATGACCGACAACGCGCGCCACTCCATCGTTCCGGAACGCTTGGTTGATCACCTCTTCAACGGCGACCTGCTCGACGAAGCCACCTACTTCAACTACACTCACTTCACCGACGCCATCATGACCGATCAGGAAGTGAAGGAGCTGCCCAAGGTGTGGTGCGTCGGCGGCGACGGAGGCATGGACGACATCGGATTCCAAAACGTATCCAAAGTAATCATACAGAACCGTCCCAACGTCAACCTGCTCATGCTCGACACCCAGGTTTCCTCCAACACCGGTGGACAAAACTCCGACCACAGTCCGATACCGGTGGCTTCGACATGAACCAGGCCGGCGCCGCCTCCCAAAGTAAACTGAACGAAATGAAGAACATCGCGGAGTGTTTCCTCAATGGTCATGGCTCCCCCTTCCTCGCCCAGGTATCCATGGCCGACTCCGCCAAACTCTACACCTCCATGATTTCGGCCATGGAGTATCGTGGCACGTCCTTCTTCCAGGCTTACACCACCTGCCCACCCGAACACGGTGTAGCTGACAACATGGCCACCAAGCAGGCCGAACGTGTCCGCGAGAGTCGCTGCCTACCCGAATTCGTCTTTGACCCTCGTCTCGGCAAATCCAACGCCTAGGCTCTCAGCCTCAAGGGCAATAAAAACCCGGATCGCGACTGGTGGACCACCACCTACAGCGACTCTGACGAAAATACGCCTACACCATCGCCCACTGGGCCTGCACCGAGGCACGCTTCCGTCAGCACATCAAAAAGGCGTCCGCCGACGAGGTCTCCCGCATGGAGCACCTTGAAGAGGTGCTGGTTCGCATCAACCAACAGGACCCCGTCAACCGACGCTACAATGATCCCGCCAATCGCGCCTACATCGCAGATTTCGGAGTCTACATCAAATACGACGCAGGCTACGGAAAACACATCCCCATGAAGATGAGCCGCCCAATGGTCCTCTTCAACGTGGAGCGCCGCAAAGCCTGGCGCATGCTCCAGTCCCACTCCGGCATCATTAACAAAGACTACGTCGCCCAAAAGGATCTTCTCGCCAAGGTCGACAAGGGTGAGATCAGCATCGCTGACCTCAAAGCTCAAGGTCGGGCTCTCTTAGCGGAATCTTGAGCCTAACTCCCGCTCACTTCTCTCCCTTCTGGCACGGATCTTGGGATCCGTGTTTTTTTGTCAATCAACCTAGAAAACGCAGATCACATAAGAAAACGCATGTTACAAAGTTATGTTATCCAGTCGGTTATTGAGTTTCAATCGTGCGCCCGCCAACTCATCTGACAAGTGAACGAATCGATGCCTTCGACGGACCGTAACTCGTTCCAACTTCCCGCCCTTCGCTCCCTCCTGTAACATCCAACTTCGGAGTTTAGGATCAATTCGAGCCTCCCTTGACTGAACCCCTCGCACCGTACCTAAATTCGCGCGCTTCCCGAGCAACACGACTTGCAGCAATCTCCGGAGTTCTTTCAGGTGAGTAGATTCGAATCTCGTTCTGCGATGCCCGCTTTGGCGTTTAATCTCAATATCCCCCCCGCCCGTGTACTGTCATACTACCGGGGGGGAATCTCGCATCGTGAGAGCCACGCTGGACGACGGCCGCTCCATCCAGTTTCCCGCTTCAGCGCTCCAGAAGGTGGTCACCAAAGAAGGCGTGCGAGGACGTTTCCGTTTGATTTTCGGCGCCAATCACAAATTTAGCGGACTCGAACGCTTTTGATCGCACGTTCGGCTAGCCTCATCCCGTGCGCATTCTTGCGAAGAAAATCGAGCGCGGCATGCTGCCAACGCCTTCCTCAATTTCTTGATGGAATCCCTTCTCAATTCATTCCTCATTCTGGCGGGCTTGCTCTTGCCTGGTCTCGGCTGGGCACGCGCCTTTCGCACCCCTTGGCCCTGGTTCGCCAGCGGGATCTATTCCGCCCTGCTCATATTCAGCGGCGTCTTGCTCCTCAACGCGGTCTCCATCCCCATCACTCGATCCACCCTCGGGGGGGGGCTGGATCCTGGCCGGTCTCCTCGGATGGGGATGGCTCCGTCGATCAACCGACCCACTTAGGCTGTTTCCCTCGTGGCGCTGGCGTCTTCCTGATCAACCGTGGATAGCCCTGCCCTCCTTGTTGCTCGTCGCCGTCGCCGGTTAGCGCTCCTGGATACATCCCCTGTCCGGCGCGGACACTGGCTTCCGCTGGAATCGCCTCGCTGAACTCATTGTCAGCCAGGGCTCTCTCTCCATGTATCCGCCTACTTCCAAGGCGGATTTCACCCTCTACTTCTGGGGCGACGGCATCGCGCCTTTGGTTTCCTCCCTCTACGCGTGGTGCTACCTCGCCGCCGGCTCGATCGCTCCCGTCGTCACCGCCCCGGTCACCTTCCTGCAAACGATCGGACTGATCACCACACTCACCTTGCTGGGCAGCGCCCTCGGGTCTCCCCGCGGAGGTTGGTTCGCCTGCTGCCTCGCGGCGGGCACGATGATGCTTCAGTTCGCCTTCACTCTGGGTCAGGAAACCGGCCTTACCGCCCTTGGTGCCGCCGGGATGGTCGCCTATCTCATCCGCTGGCATCGCGACCGCAACGCCTCCTTGCTGATTCCTGCTGCCGCGTCCGCCGCCCTGGTCGCCTGCGCCCGTGAATACGGCGCCGTGGCGGCCGTCGTCGGCACCGGCTGGCTCTACGCTCATCGGGCGGGATGGCGCTCCTGCCTGCGTTCACTCTGGGGGCCGCCGCGCTTTCCTTGGCATGGCACTTTCGAGTTTGGTTTCTTACCGAAAATTTACAGGAAATCCCTTTTTCGCTCACACGGTTTTCGGGTTTTCCAGCAATTTCGTATTCGAACAGTGGATGCGTAATATCCGTCACCTGTTCGCCCGGGACTGGACTCTCTAGGCCTCCTGGATAACCGTCTCGGACTTACTCTTCAAGGCCTGCCTTCCAGCCCTTATCGGCCTGCTCGGCGGCATTTTCCTACTCCGTCGCCCGGGCATTTTCAGCCTGGTTTTCAGCACTATCATCGCTTTCGTCATGATGTGGATCCTGTCCATCTCATCCATCGCCGGCGGTTTGTTTTATGCGATGCGAGTCCTCAGTCCCGCGCTATTGCTCGGCTGCGCCTGGGGTGGCGCCGTCCTTGGTCAACTTATCCCCGCACGCCGCCACCTCACCGGTACCTTGATTGGACTGACTCTGCTGGCCGTCTACGGATCCCTCAAAACCTGGACCACGCCTCAGAGTCCATTCCGCATCCCCATCCAGGAATGGCCTCACGCCGGCTCCAGCTTGCAACGTCACTTCCGACACCAAAATCAAGGCTTCATTGATGCTGTCGTGGCCACATCGCCCGGCAGTATTCTAACCGAAACCAACGATATGGCAGTGTGGTTGGCCGCCTACAATATCGAATGCGCGCCCCTCTGGAGTCCCGATCTGGCATGGATTTTCGGCCCTGCCACGCCTCCGGGTTCCGGCCACCGTTTGCTCGACCAGGGCTGTACTCATTTGCTCCTGAATCGCGCCCACAACGCCATCGACTTCGTCGACCAACAAGGAGGGTTTCAAACGTTCAAAGGATGTTCGACTCCTCTCTTTCTTAATCAGACTTTCGTTCTCATTCAAATTCATCGCCCCTCCACCGCCGTCGAAACCACTCCCTGAATTCCCCCAATCCTCTTTGACCATGCAGGCTCTCGTCCTCGAAAAACAAAACCACCTCGCCCTGCGCGACTTTGATCTCAACGAGTCCCTCGGGTCCAACGATGTCCGCATTGATATCAAAACCGTCGGTATCTGCGGTAGCGACCTCCACTACTACACTCATGGTCGCATCGGTCCCTTCATTGTCGACGCTCCCATGATTCTCGGCCACGAGGATTCCGGCATCATCACCGAAATCGGCTCCGATGTAGCCAACTTTGCAATCGGTGACCGCGTCTGCATGGAACCCGGCATTCCCAACCCGTTGGGCCGTGCCACTCAACTTGGTCTCTACAACCTGGATCCCGACGTGCGCTTCTGGGCCACTCCTCCCATTAACGGCGTGCTTCGTCCTTCGGTGGTCCATCCCGCTCAATTCATTTTCAAAGTGCCCTCTTCCGTAAGCCTCTCCGAAGCCGCGCTCGTTGAGCCTCTCGCCGTCGGCATGCACGCCGCTACCAAAGCTCATGTCAAACCAGGCGACGTCGCGGTAGTCCTGGGTGCCGGCACCATCGGCCTCGTTACCGCCCTGAACGCTCTCGCCGCCGGCTGCAGCCACGTCTTCATCACCGATGTCTCCCAGCCCAAACTGGATCTCGCGTCTTCGCTGGGCCCCATCACGCCTGTCAATATTGCCCATGACGACCTCGGCGATGCCATCGCGAAAGCCACGAACAATTGGGGCGCCGATATCGTGTTCGAAGCCAGCGGCAACCCACGGGCGCCGCATCCGTTTTCGACGCCCTGCGTCCTGGCGGTTGCGTCGTTTACATCGGCATGCCGCCCGCTCCCATCACCTACGATGTGGTGATGGCCCAGATCAAAGAAGCCCGCGTCGAACACGTCTTCCGCTACGCCCACGTCTTTCCTCGTTGTCTCGTGCTCATGGGCAGTGGCCAACTCGATGTGAAACCTCTCATCACCGAAACCTACGCCTTCGCCGACAGCATCGCCGCTTTCGACTACGCCAAATTTCCCCCTGCGACTTCGGTCAAAGTGCAAATAGAGTTGTAACCATTCTAAAACTACAGATGGCAACCTGTCCGCCCGATTCGGTCGCACTACTCCCCCACTGCAACCCGCCATAAACCTAGATAACGCAGTTCAAATAAGAAAACGTACGTTAAAAAACTATGTAATACAGTCGGTTAGTGAGTTTCCTCCGTGCACCCTGAGGTGGACCCATGAAGTTGGACAGGAGGGATGATTAAATCCCAAAGGAGTCCAATATGTCGAAGAAACGACGTGCCTTCAGTGCCGAGTTCAAAGCGAAAGTAGGGCTCGAAGCCCTCAAGGGAATCGAGCCGATCCACGTAATCGCGCAGCGTCACGAGGTGCATCCGGTGCAAGTGAGTCAGTGGAAGAAGGAGGTGTCCGAGCGGTTGCCGGAGGTCTTCGCGAAGCCCTCGGCGCAGGTGCGCGACGAGATCGAGCGGAATCGCAAAGAGAAGGAACTGTATGCGCGGATCGGGCAGCTGCAGATGGAGCTCGAGTGGCTCAAAAAAAGTTGGCGCATTTGGAGAGTAAGGAGCGCCGCAGCATGATCGAAACCGAGCATCCGAAGCTGAGTGTGGCCCGGCCGTGCGAACTGTTGAAGCTGCCACGCTCAACCTACTACCACCACCCGAAGCCACCGAAGGAAGCGGACCTGGCGTTGATGAAACAGATCGACGAGATCTACCTCGAGTCACCGTTCTTTGGTAGCCGCCAAATGACCCGTTGGTTGCAACGCGAAGGACACGTGGTGAACCGTAAACGGGTATGGGACTCACGGCGATCAATCAAAAACCGAGTCTGTCGAAGAAAGCGGCCTCTCATCAGATCTACCCGTATCTGCTGCGAACGCTGAAGGTTGAAAGGTCGAATCAAGTGTGGGCAACAGATATCACCTACATCCCGGTGTGCGGTGGCTTCGTTTACCTGTGTGCGGTGATCGACTGGCACTCGCGGATGGTGCTCGCATGGGAACTGTCCAACACGCTCGATGCGTCGTTTTGCGTGCGAGCGGTGCAGTGCGCGATGGCGATTTACGGCAAGCCGGAGATCTTCAACCCTGACCAAGGCGGCCAGTTTACCAGCGCCGAATTCACCCAGCCATTGTTGGCCGCCGGCGTGCGACTGTCGATGGCCGGCAAGGACGGTGCTTGGACAATGTCTTGGTCGAACGCCTGTGGCGCAGCGTCAAATACGAGGAAGTCTATCTGAAACGCTATGAGACGATGGTCGAGGCCCATGCCAACTTGGAGACCTACTTGCTGTTCTACAACGACCGACGACCGCACTCTGCCCACGGCCGCCAAACACCATCCGTGGGCTACCACGCACAACTCGACCAAGCCGCCGCCTAACGGCGGCTATCCGAGCGGGGAGGAAGCCGCGCTTCCTCCCCTGCGCCCCTCCATTATCTTTTATTCTTGGTCAGAAAAACCAGAAACCATAACTATAAATCCGCCCGACCTGTCCAACCGACGGGGTCCACCTCAATCGTCCAGTCCCTAAAATACATCGGCCCCGGCCTCATCCTTACCGCGGGTATCGTTGGGACCGGTGAACTGGTCGTCACTTCCCATGTCGCGGCCGAAAACGGTTTCGATCTGCTCTGGCTCATCATCTTCGGCTGTGTGGTAAAGGTTTGCGTGCAAGTCGAGCTCGGCCGCTACGCCGTCGCCACGGGCACTCCGACGTTGCGCATGCTCAATATCGTGCCAGGGCCGCGAGTCAGAAACGTCGGCTGGATGGTATGGCTCTTCCTTCCGGTCTTCGTCGCCATGCTCTCAGTGATCGGCGGCATGCTCGGCGGCTGTGCTCAAAGCTTCAACATGATCGGTATTGAGGCGGGAGCCAAACCCATCGCCGTAATCATGGGTCTGTCCCTCAGTACCCTTCTCGGTATCGGTCGCTACAAGCTCGTGGAGCGCTTCTCTATCGGTCTCGTCATTCTCTTCACCACCTCGACTATTTTCGCGCTCATCGCACTCCAGTTCACCGATTTCCCTGTGACCATCGGCAATCTGACCGGCGGTCTCAAGTTCCGTCTGCCCGACAACTTCGCCGTCGCGTTCGCCGCCCTCGGCATTATCGGCGTCGGCGTCGCCGAGCTCATCTACTACCCGTACTGGTGTATCGAAAAAGGTTACGCCTCCCGCGTCGGAGCCCGAGACTGCGGCTGGCAAATCCGTGTCAACGGCTGGATGCGCGTCATGAAAATCGACGCCTTTGCCTCTCTCATCGTTTACCCCGCTGCGACCATCGTATTCTACCTTCTCGGTGCCGCAATTTTGCGGCGCCAAGGCCTCACCATCGATAACAGCGAGATGGTTCCCACTTTGGCCAACATGTATCTATAGAGTTTTGGTCCCCTCGGTTTCTGGATTTTTGTCATGGGTGCCTTCGCCACCCTGTATTCAACGGCTTTCACCGCCACCGCCTCCAATTCGCGTCTCATGGCGGATGTCTTGCCTCTCCTCGGACTCCTCCAATCAACCGACGACGAAGAGACGAAAGCCAAACGCATTAAACTCATTGGCGTCCTCATTGGCGTCCTGCTTCCACTCTACGGCGCCGGGCTCTACGTCGTCTGGCCAAAGCCCCTGACGCTCATCCTGATCAGCGGCGTCGGCCAAGCCCTCTTGCTGCCGTTCCTGGCCGTTTGCGCCCTCTACCTGCGATACAAAAAACTACCCGCCGAACTCCAGCCCAGCGGCACGTGGACCTTATTCCTGTGGATCTCCGCCATCGCCCTCACCATCGCTGACGGGTGGAACCTCTTGAGCCGATGTTGAGGCGACGATGGATCAGCCGTCCACAATCCACCGCACTGCCTCCTGCGCCGCGGCCAACCCCATGGCTCCGGTAACCCAAACCGCGGTGCCACAGCCACTCGCACAGTCCAACTGCAAATTACTGCCGGGCTCTGGTTCCGTGCTATAGGTGCCATCCGCCCACGGGTAAGTCGGATTCTCCGGGGAGTAAATGCAGCGCACCCCATAGCGGTTGCGTTCGCCGCGCGCAAATCCGTGCTCCCGTCGCAGTTTTTTCCGCACCATTTTCAATAACTCATCTCCCCACGCTTCCCCTAAATCCCCTATCCGCAACTGCGACGCGTCCCGTTTCCCTCCTGCCCCTCCGACCGTCACACAACGTTTCTCCAGTCGCACGCACGCCGCGATCAAATCAGCTTTGTTGGTGGTGCCGTCGATTGCATCCACCACCACGTCAAACGCCGACGCCAGCAGCCGCTCCGCGTTTGCCGCCGTGATGTATTCACTCACTGGCGACACCTAACATCGCGGATTGATCAACCGCATCCGCTCCGCCAACGCCTCGACTTTCGGCCGCCCGAGGTTTCCCTCCAACGCCGGCAACTGCCGGTTCACATTCGTGATGCATACATCGTCCAAATCTATCAGCGAGATTTGCCCCACCCCACTGCGTGCGAGTCCTTCCACTGTCCACGACCCCTCTCCGCCCTCCCCTATCACCGCCACGTGCGCCGCGCGCAACTTGGCCAAAGCACCTGTCCCTAACAACCGCCCCATCCCTCCGAAACGGTCCTCGTAATCATCGCTCATCCGAGACATCCCCTCGCACTAGTTGTTGACTGTATCCGCTTCGTTTTGGGTCGTCCGTAGCACCGCCATACCCGCCAACACATCTGCTCCACTGGGAGACTGAAACACTCGTAGATCAAAAACTTTCGCCACCGCCAGGAGGTGGTCAATGATATCAGACTGTACGCCTTCGTAAAACGCCCACGCCGTGTTGTTCACGAACGTGTAGATCTCCAACGGCAACCCATGCTCCGTCGGTCTCAGCTGCCGCACCAGCAAGGTCTTGTCCTGTGCGATATGCGGATGCGATTTCAGATACTGCAGGCAATACGCTCGGAACGTTCCGATGTTCGTCAATCGACGCCCATTGCCCAGTACATTGGCATCCGCTCCGAGCTTCTCGTTGTCCTCCGCAATTTCCTTACGCTTCCGCCCCAAGTGCTCCTTGACGTGGCCGATATGTGACCACCGCTCCAATTGCGCTTCATTCGCAAAACAAATCGAAGAAACATCGAAATTCAATGAACGCTTCATCCGCCGTCCGCCCGAATCCGACATCCCCCGCCAGTTCCGAAACGAATCGGAGATCAAGTTGTAGGTGGGGATCGTTGAAATCGTCTTATCCCAATTCTGCACCTTCACCGTCGTCAGCGAAACATCGATCACATCACCATCTGCCCCCGCGTTCGGCATCTCGATCCAATCTCCCACTCGCACCATGTTGTTGGCCGAAATCTGAATCCCTGCCATGAACCCCAAAATCGCATCCTTGAACACAAACATCAGCACCGCCGTCAGAGCTCCCAATCCAGAAAATAAGTAGATCGGCGACTTATCCAACAAGATCGCCAATACAAAGATCAATCCCACCACAACGGACACCAGTTTGATCGCCTGAATGAAGCCCTTCACGGGCACACCCTTTTGCCCCACCTTCTTCTCCGAGATCATCTGCACTGCGTTGAGCACCGCCAAAAGTACCCCCAACCAAATGCAGATGAGGTAAATACTGACCGCTCCCGATACTCCGGCCAGCACGCGTGGAGTATTCCCCAACACCCCCGCACTAAACGTATTGATCACCATCGCTGGGGCTAAATGAGACAGGCGGATGAATACCCCCGTCTCCAACAAGGTATCATCCCACAGGAACTTGCTCCGCTTCACCACCACCTTCACCGCGCGCAAAATAATGTTCTTCGCGATGTAGTTCGCCGCCCATGCCAGCACCAGCACGACCACCACTCCAGCCGCCGAGGCCATCCACTGGGCCTGACTCTCGTCGATGGAGCGTGCGATTAGAAAGTCTTTGAGCTGCGAAATGGCTGCGTTCATGGAAGAGTCAACGAACGTTAACACCACCTCCACGTCAATCCGTCGCCATCACGTTTATCAACTGGGCAGCACCGCTATCGCAAGGCCTTCGAGCGAGGTGTACCGCCTCCTCCCGCGATCCATCCTCTCTCACCGAATCGTCTTCCGCTCAAAACAGTCGGCGCATTCTTCGGCCCCGCGGGCCTTACTCCGTCCTACGTCTCAGCTGGCCTCACTCCGCCCACATCCGCTCCACGGCGGCAATACCCATCGCGACCCGTTCCTCACCTTTTCCTCGCACCGACACGTATGCGAGCCCGCGGGTATCCAACATTTTCCGACAACGTTCCGCCGACGCCAACCACGCCTCTCGGTCCCGGAACACGCGTTGTGTATCCTCCTCCCAAGGCAGGTCGGGCTCGCAATAGAGATACAACGCATATCCCGCGGCCCGCACCTCTGCTTCCTCTCTCACCCACGACGCAATCTTGCCGTCATATAGTTCATCCGCCCACAATACATTGCTCAACAAGTTGGTATCACAAAACACCACCCGCTTCGCCTTCTGCATCGCCTCTTCCTCATTTGCCAGCTGCCCCCGCGCAATAGTCGCCAAATCCCACGACGTGATCACCCCCTCCCGCCGCTCCCAAAACCCTCGAACATACTCCTGCGCCCACCGTTCACCATAATGCGCCGCCAACGCCGCCGCCAGGGCCGACTTCCCCGTCGACTCCGTCCCTGTCAAAATCACGCGCTTAATCACTCGGCGTGCCTCCCGACTCCCCCTCCTGTCATCGCGCGATACCACTGCCACCACCCCACCACCCCCATCCCGAAAAACACGACATACAAAAACGACGTGTAAAACAACCCGGCCGCCCAATACGTCACCCCCGCCACACTATTCACCACCACCCAACCAACCCAATTCTCCAATCGTTTCCTCACCTGCAATACCTGCGCCGCCATGCTGAACGAGGCGATAAACGTATCCCGGTACGGCATCACCGCATCCGTATTCACCTGCTGCCATGTCCCCCACCCTAGCGTCAGTACACCCGCCGCCACAACCCAGCCCGTCCGCCCCGATAGCGTCGTGATCGGCAACTCCCGCGCTGTCCCTTTGTGCTTCACCCAATGCCACCACCCATAGACCAAACACCCGAAAAACACAGCCTGCAGCTCCGCATCCGCATAAAATTTCCACTGCCAAAATAATACCCCCTGCACCGTTACCGCGACCATCCCCACCGGAAACGCCCATAAACTGCGTCGGATCATCAAAATGACCCCGACAATGCCGAGCACTAGGTTCACTTGGTCAAGAGCCGGCGCTTCCGTCAGGCCTTCCCAAATTGGCTGCCCCCACTCAGTCATAAATTCACCCCTCTCATCCCCTTCATTCATCCAACCGCGGGCCTCTCTGTCAACGCAAAATCCTCCACGTTGCCGTCGGTGAAGGTGCCTTCAACCGGACCTCACCTCGTCCGTCACTTGTGCCCCGCCTCCTGCCCAATCGTTAAAAGGTTGCGTTTTTTGAGCTACTCGAATGAGTTCATAGGGAGTTTTACCCATGACTTAAATTCGGAGTAGTTTCCCCCAATTACTCTGATGCGCAATCGTGAGTAAGAGTATTCCAGTCTCGCAAGTCGTTCCTTATCTTTATTTACCGAAATTGAGCAGGCTTCGCTGGGCCTTATACCAGCCGCAGTCCAACACTGAGTGCACAGGCTGAGAGGGAGTGGTTCCCTTTCTCCTAATGCACTATAAGGAATACTGAAGTGGACCCATGAAGTTGGACAGGAGGGATGATTAAATCCCAAAGGAGTCCAATATGTCGAAGAAACGACGTGCATTCAGTGCCGAATTCAAAGCGAAAGTAGGGCTCGAAGCCCTCAAGGGAATCGAGCCGATCCACGTAATCGCGCAGCGTCACGAGGTGCATCCGGTGCAAGTGAGTCAGTAGAAGAAGGAGGTGTCCGAGCGGTTGCCGGAGGTCTTCGCGAAGCCCTCGGCGCAGGTGCGCGACGAGATCGAGCGGAAGCGCAAAGAGAAGGAACTTGTATGCGCGGATCGGGCAGCTGCAGATGGAGCTCGAGTGGCTCAAAAAAAAGTTGGCGCGGGGAGTAAGGAGCGCCGCAGCATGATCGAAACCGAGCATCCGAAGCTGAGTGTGGCCCGGCAGTGCGAACTGTTGGAGCTGCCACGCTCAACCTACTACCACCACCCGAAGCCACCGAAGGAAACAGACCTGGCGTTGATGAAACAGATCGACGAGATTTACCTCGAGTCACCGTTCTTTGGTAGCCGCCAAATGACCCGTTGGTTGCCACGCGAAGGACACGTGGTGAACCGTAAACGGGTGCGACGATTGATGCGATTAATGGGACTCACGGCGATCTATCAAAAACCGAGTCTGTCGAAGAAAGCGGCCTCTCATCAGATCTACCCGTATCTGCTGCGAACGCTGAAGGTTGAAAGGTCGAATCAAGTGTGGGCAACAGATATCATTTACATCCCGGTGTGCGGTGATCGACTGGCACTCGCGGATGGTGCTCGCATGGGAACTGTCCAACACGCTCGATGCGTCGTTTTGCGTGCGAGCGGTGCAGCGCGCGATGGCGATTTACGGCAAGCCGGAGACCTTCAACACCGACCAAGGCGGCCAGTTTACCAGCGCCGAGTTCACCCAGCCATTGTTGGCCGCCGGCGTGCGACTGTCGATGGACGGCAAAGGACGGTGCTTGGACAATGTCTTGGTCGAACGCCTGTGGCGCAGCGTCAAATACGAGGAAGTTTATCTGAAACGCTATGAGACGATGGTCGAGGCCCATGCCAACTTGGAGACCTACTTGCTGTTCTACAACGACCGACAACCGCACTCCGCCCACGGCCGCCAAACACCATCCGAGGTCTACCACGCACAACTCGACCAAGCCGCCGCCTGACGGCGGCTATCCGAGCGGGGAGGAAGCCGCGCTTCCTCCCCTGCTCCCCTCCATTATCTTTTATTCTTGGTCAGAAAAACCAGAAACCATAACTATAAATCCGCCCGACCTGTCCAACTGACGGGGTCCACCTCACTTTCGCCGGCGTTGGATTCGTCGCTGAACCTTCCGCCGGATTCCGCGCCGTGGCACCTGCCACAGTCTGCACCGCCCCCATCGCGGCCACTCCCGCCAGCACCCCTTTCAGGACGCTACCCACCGTGCTTTGCACCACAAATTCCGTCGTGATCACCGCGCGCAATACCGGCGTGCGTTGTAACCGCATCATCAATACAGCAGACGGTAATTGCAGCCAGCGGGCACGCCAATAAATTAAGGGTAGATTAAGTCATCATGAATCAAAAGCTCCAAAGTATATTGTCTTAGTTGCAGCCACAGCCCGACGCACCTACGCCACGCCCTCCCGCCGTTGCTTCTCGGGAAAAATAAATATGCTCCGACATCGTGTCATGTAAGCCATCACGGTCAGGCCGGAATGGCGCTTAGTTAGCGCCCAATTCTCATGTAGGTCGTTGATTTTCAATATCAGGTTCCGACGACAGAATCCCTTAACTAAGCGCCATTCCGGTCAGGCCGCATCATGTAGTCGGCCAGCGCTTCCCGCTCCCACGGCTGCACCGTCTAACATCCACTGAAAAATAGACCTGTCAACAGCAGGCCGAGCGCAAAAAAACCTCAAATCTTCATGAGGTGGTTTCCTTCAACAATGGTAGTATCTCGGCGCACAATTCCTCGATCGTGCGGTCGCCATGAAAGCCCGCATGAACCGCCCGTAGGCGGCCATCCCGGCCAAATAAGTAACCCGTCGGCATCGCCGGGGGCTCCAACATGGCCACCAGCTTTTGCGATCCATCGTGCACCGTCGCAAATCCTGGCGCCTGTGTTTTCAAAAACCTCTCATCTCCCGATGCCTTGCGATCCACACGCACCGCTAGCATCACAAACCCTGCGTTAGCCAATTCCTTCTGTAATCCTGTAAACGCCGGAAACGACGCTTTGCACGGCGCACACCACGAAGCCCAAATATCAACCAACACAACTTTCCCGGCCAACTCCGGCAACTCGCCGCTAAGCCCATACTGCGGTAATTCCGGCATCTCCTCCCCCTCCGCGATCGCCGCGCTCGCGACAGGAGCCCCTAAAACCACCGCGATCACCCAAACCCATGTCGCAGTGCAGGCACGCGCGACAAATCCAACTGCCGCCGGACGGATTCGACGTGCCTCCGGTATCGAGACTGGCCCCGAGGCGTTTTCTATAAAATTGGATCTAGCTAGAGCGTGTCCCATTTACCCTAATTCTGGAAGGGGGGCAGGAAAGCCGATTTTTTGAGCGGATTTCCGGCTACCAAGGGCGGATGTAGGCGCGCGCAGATGCAATTTAATGGCTAAATTGCAGTGTCGCAGCAGTCAATGCCTGGATCGTTTCCATGAGGGAACCTCCGGCAGCCGGTTTATTGTTCATCGTTGGAGTAGGCGTGGTGGTTTTAGGCGGCTTGGGCCTGCGGTGGTTGGTCGGCCAGCAGTCGGGCGATGAGCCACAGGTTGTGACCGAGGATGCTCCAGGCTACCGCCAGGTAGCGATTCGTGAAGCCTCGGCACTCAATCGCTGGCCTTGGCGTTGCTTGATGATGGGGATGCGGGCCTCCGTCGAAGCCCGGCGATGTTGGAGCGCCACGAACTGCGGCTCCTGCATGCGCCGTTGCAGCAGCTGCGGATGGCGGGGGCAAGTGGCGTCATAAATATCGGCTTCGGCCAAGCGTTCGCACAGCCGTTTGGTCGAGAAGCCTCGGTCGGTGCTCGCCGCTTTGATCGGGGTGCTCAGGTCGAACTGATTCTGGCGCTCGAGGCTCTGGTCGAACTGACGCCATTCGGCCGGAGTCATTCCCTGATACCACTGCCAATCGGTGATCAACCCCGTCACGTTCTCACTGATCATGAGAGTGTTGCCAAACTCGACCTCGCCAGACGCCTTGCCCCGGACCACGGTCTGCACGTCGGGTTCGTAGACGCAGAGGATCTTCTCGGCGTTGGGCACTGATCGCGCGCCGATGATGCGTTCGTGGGCCTGTTTGATCGCGACCGGCAGTTGCTCGAGCATGGCGTCGATGCGCGCAATGATGCGGGCGGGTGGCCTGGCGCTCACTGCAGCGGGTCCGGGCGTAGTCGGCGGCGAGGTGGTCGCGGTGGCGGCGGGCGTGCTCGCCGATGGTGCGCAGCAGGCGTTTCATCTGGCGGAGCACGCCCTTGCGGGCCCGCTTCGCATCGCGGCGCCGTCGGCTGTGGGTCATCGCGAGGCACCACCGATTCATCTGCGTGGCAAAGACTGGCGGCTCGTTCGGCATCCGACCCCGCAACCCCGCTGCACGGAGCAGTTTCACCGCCTTGAGCAGGGGGGGGCGGCTCACGTCGCGAAAGAGCACCCAGTCGACCGGGAAATGGATGTTGGCCTGCAGGCAGGTCGAGTCCACCAGGCACGTATCCATCGGCTGCGTCGCAGCCAGTCCCAGTTCGCTCGCCCGGTCCGCCTCACCGCACATCTCGATAAAGACTTGGCTCATCCTGCGCACCTGCCAGGCGGTGAAGCATTTGGACGCACGCTCCCGCACGCTTTCTTTGGGAGACCCCCTTGATGCCGTCGATCTGGCGCGCTCCGCAAAAGTCGGCCAACAGATCGCTGGAGGCGATGCTCCGGGAAAGTTTACGCAAGCTGATGTTTCCGAGCATCATGCGCAATACCTGCCCCCGCAGCGCCTTGCGCGCGAACTGCTAGGTGTCGCGGCAACCCGGCCACGTCGTCGCCCCGCCAGTTGATCGCGAAACGCGGCGTAATCTTTGTTGGGTCCGACCGGAGTCAGGTCTGGACGCAGCCAGGTTTGCAGGGCACCTTCCGGGGCGACGGCTTCGGTAGTATTGTTCACACCAAATTATACACGCCGTTTTTGTGCCGAAACCAGGAAATCCTCCCGATTTCGGTGTATTTATTTTTACGCTACCTCCTCATTGACAACCTCTTGAGCTTGTGGGACACGCTCTAAATATTGAGTTGCAGACATCGAACGGGAGAGGTGGTCGGTGTCTTTGGTCAGGTGGTGGTGGATGCGACCGCTTTGGCTTTCGCAGGTGCCGCGATTCTAAGGCCTGCGGGGGACCGCCGACGAAGACTTGGAGGTTACTACGGAGGGTCTTGTACTGGGACATTTCCATACCCGGATCGTAAGTGAGAAGATCTTGCGCTATCGGGATGGCGCACAAACGGCGGGTGAAAAGCTTCACGCACGGGGCGTGTTTAGGGGCTAGATCGCAAAAGATCGGGTGACGGGACGCGCTCTCCGCCAGCACGCCGAGAGCTGAGCGGTTGCCCGCGCCCAAGATCAGTTCGCTTCTGCTTCAGCGAGCCCACGAGCTCAAACTCACCCATAGGTAAACGTGCCTCGGCGGCACTCGTTCACGTTTCTTATATCTCTATTTCTCAATCAGGTAGTCGCCCACCACCATCGTATCGAGTCCCGTGGTGTAGAACACGCCGAGCGCGTCCTCCAGCGAATTAATGATCGGCTTGCCCATGATGTTGAAACTCGTGTTGAGCAGCATCGGCACTCCGGTCAAATCATGAAAGGCCGAGATCAGATCATAATATCGTTCGTTCCATTCGCGGCGAACGGATTGCAGACGCCCCGTCATGTTCACATGCACGATCGCCGCCACTTTCTCCTTCGCCGAATCCTTGAACCGTAGGGTTCGTTCCATATAGGGCGAAACTTGGTAATCCTCAAAGTACTCCGACCCATATTCGTCGAGCACAGACGGTGCGAAAGGTCTGAACTCTTCGCGAAACTTTACCCGCGCATTAATTTTTCCCTTCATTTCGGCCGGACGTGGATCCGCCAAAATAGACCGATTCCCCAGTGCCCGTGGTCCGAATTCAGCCCGCCCCTGCACCCAACCCAAAAGTTTGCCTGCAGCCAACAATGCCGCCGCCTCTCGGTGCACCGTCCCGGGCAGGTGTCGTATCTTCTGGAATCGGCCAAACTCCCCCAGATGCTCCATTGAAACGTTCGAAATCGACGCGCCAAGATACGGACTCATCACTTCGCAAGCAGGTCTCAAATCAGGATTATCCTGGTAACAAGCCAACAGCGCGGCCCCCAATGCGTTGCCGTCGTCGCCTGGCGCACAAGGTACATGCAGCTGCTTGAATGGGGTCGCCCCCAGCAACTGGCCGTTGTAGGAGGAATTTAATCCACAGCCTCCCCCAAGTACCAGATTTTCGGACAAACCAAGCGCGTGGAAATTCGTCAATAATGTGGTCATCGACTCCGCATAAAATGCCTGTGTCGTCGCCGCGAAGCTCGCCATGTCGATAGCTGGTACGCCTGGTTTTCGCCCTCGCCCCTGCAATCGTTTCCTCCAGCGTTTCAGCTGCGTGGTCGATGGGTATTTAAACTTCAATCCTTCGATACGCCCCAGCTCACGAAACTCGTCCAGCATGGCCGGATCGACTTCTCCGTAGGGCGCGAGGCCCATCAGTTTCCCCTCCTCCCCGGCCTCACTGCTGAAACCGGCTACGTCGGTACACATTGAATACAGGATACCCAGACTCTCCGGGCCTTTCATCTGTGCGACCGGCCGCAATCTTCCGTCCGCATACGCATAGTAGGACATCGAACCCGATTCTCCCTGCCCGTCGACCACCACGCAGGCCGCTTCTTGGAATGGGCTCGTGAAACACGCCGCGGCCGCGTGAACATCATGATGGGGCAAATGCACAAAACGTTGACGCCGATTGCCGAAATCCTTGATCAACACGTCGGCCAGATGACCGCCCCCTAAGCGTAGGGTGCTATGCTGCAACCAGAGCGCAAAAAACAACTGGTGCTGGTCGACCAGGAAGCGGGTCATTTCCGCGCCACGTCGAGCGAGTTTTTCATGGTTGGTAAGTCCAAGCAGGAACTGAAAATCCATGAAACGCGAAAATCCCCGTCCCCATGATTTCGCGATGATGAATTCTCCCTGCGGATCGCAGTGTTCCCTTAAAACCTGTCGCACAAGTCCGCGCGGGTCAGCCGCACATCCATAAGCTCTCTTTACCTGATAGAAGCGCTCAACGGCTTCGGCGAAGAGTACCTTGCCCTGTTCGTCGACCACGGCCAACGCCGGGTCGTGAAAGGTTGTGGAAAGTCCGACGTAGTATTTAGCCATGGGAAATTGATGGGACGGGAAGAGAACTCTCCCGCGAAATGTAGAGTACGATGGTCTCGAACGAACCCGTCGCGCGCGCCGTAGCGACAATCTCGGCGAGCGACGGGGCAGCTCCGGCGTGTTTCACTCGTTTCAAGCATTTCATGATCACCCGAAAGATTTTGAAGAACGTGACCCCGTTGTGAATTTTGATCTTATCGAGCAACGGGAAGCCTTTGAAGGCCCGCTTTCCCTTGAAATCAAGCGAGGTGTAAATCATGGCCTGCCCCAACCAGCCCGAGTCGGCCAATTCGCGCTTATCCCACGAACCGTCCGAGGTCGACGCGCGTTGGATGGCGGCAAGTGGATTGAGGTGCACAATCGCGTCGTTCCCATTGACGATAGTGTAAAGCGTATCGATGGAACCCCCGCATAATTTGCGCTCTCACTCAGCAACTTTTTCGCATGCGTCGTGCGCACCAAATCACCATGGGTGGTCATGATATCTCCTCGCAGAAAATGAGGTCCAAGTCATTCAACCGGTCTAAAAATTAAACCTCCCAGGTGCAGGAAATTACACTCCGGATGCTCATCCCCCAAAGTCAGGATTCGCCGCAGGTGAGTTTCGTGATCGGGTTGAAAAAGAATATCATCCTCCATGATGAGCGCATACGGCACATCGTGTTCAACCGCCTTCGAAAGGCAAGCCAGATGGGATTCCCCACACCCGCGCTCATTGTCAGCTTGTCGATCCGAGCGGAAGAACTCGACCTGAGTCATCCCCACCCGACGCAATTCCGCGCTGACTTCGGACAAGCGGTCTTCGCGCTCTCGTAGATTAATGCACGTGAGGAGCGGGATATTGCCCCACACGGAGGTGGCTTCAGTGGTTTTCATCACGGAGGAGGGTTAATTGCGACGAGAAATTCATGAGAACCCTATGCGGATACGCTTGGATACTTCGGGTATCGTAAAGGTCACTCCATGCATCTCCAGTTCGCGGCGCACCGCTTCACGGTAAGCTTCGTGGGTAGTCTCAAGTCGCCGCCGTTTCAGTTGCACCAAAGACTCGCGCGGCGTCTTCGCGAGCGCACGGGCCTGCGCCACCGCGCTTGGCACAACCTCCGTTCTCTTTCTCACCGGCACGCCTACCCCGCGATCCCGTAGCGATGCACCTCGAATGTTAGCCGCCATGAACAACATTTCCCACCCGATCATATCGCCAAAAACTCGAGGCAGGTTGAAGGTGCTCGCCATTCCCGGTGTAAATCCGAAGCCCATGAAGTTTGCGCAATACATGCTCTCCTCGGCCAGAAACATGAAATCCGCATGGGCACCAAATGCCAGCCCGCCACCAATGGCGTGCCCCTGCATCGCCGCAATCGTCGGTAACTCACAGTACCGCAACAAATCGAAGAATTTGAAGTCAGTGTAGCTCATTCGCCCCTCGGATATCGCGATGAGCTGTTCAGCGGTCCCCCCCCCGCAAAAGTAGGAATCGTAGCCGTGCACCACGACCACCCGGGCGTTCGGATTGGCGACGATTTCAGCAAACCCCTCCAGCAGCCCTCGTCCAATCTCCTGGCTAAACAAATTTCGCGAGGATCTATCCTCCATCGCCACGACCGCCACTGCAGGCTCCGCCCAGGTGAGCTTGACGCACCTTTCGACCCCTTCCCCTGATCCCGTCGCGCTCAAGATGAAACCTCCCACGGGAATCGACCCGCATTCACAAAATTGGCAATGCCTTCACGCACGGTCGGCTTGTTCAGCAACCGGCCAATTTCAGTAACCGCCGTCTGCTCCATTTCAGGGGTCAACATCCACATCTTCTGAAAATAGGATTTCAGTTCTACCACCGTTTCGTCCGTCAACCGACCCAGACGCAAAGAGAGCCTCCTGAGCGCCTCATCGAGTTCATCCGTGACTTCATCCACCAAATGATGGTTCAGCGCTTCCGCGACGCTCAAAGTTCGGGTCGTCATGGTCATGGCGTAAGCTTGTTGAAATCCCACTCGCCGTATCAAGAAAGGCACCACGCAACACGGGAGAATACCCCACAACGCCTCCGATAGGCTGAAAACACTGCGCGAAGTCGCCAACACCAGGTCGCTCGCGGCCACCAATCCGACCCCGCCCGCCATCACTTTTCCGTCTACCACCGCGACGATCGTTTTCGGTGAAGACGCCAGACGTTTCAGAATAGCCATGTAGTCCGCCGCGGCCATCTGGCTCTCAGATTCACCCGCAATCTCAACGAAATCCATGCCGGTGCAAAATACGCCCGCTCCGCCCCGTAGTAGAATCATTCGACAGGTTGAAATGCGCTCGGCCTCGTCGAGAGCCGCGTTCAGTTCGCGCAGTAAAGTCGCGTTAATGCTATTGGCGCGCTCCGGTCGGTTAATCGTGATCGAGACGGTAAGCGCCGTCGATTCGACGAGCAAAGTTTCAAAGCTCATCGTCACCGCGCCTCCCCCACCATGCCGAACATTTATCAACTCCAGTCATATTCCCGATGGTAGTTACGCACCCCTTTCAACACCAACAAACCACGGCCCGCCAAGGTTTGGTCGTAGAGGTTTCGGTAAGGAGCTAAGTCCACTTCCTGATCCTTCACGCCGAATACCCAGTCCAACCCGGCATCAAGCAGCTGCTCGTACTCCGGCATGGAAAGTACATACCGATCTGCTAGGGCGGCGGAGAGTGCGGCTCCTTTAAAAGAGGTTCTCGCGCCGGGTCCTGCCACTCCGCTGTAAAATTCGCCGCAGCACCCCGAGCCGTACGAATAGACTCCAATGCGTCGTGGTTGGAAAAGATCGGCCCCGTCAATTAGTCCGCACAACGCGAGATACACCGTAGCAGAATAAATGTTACCGATCTCTGCGCAAAACCGCAGCGATGGCGTGACGCGTCGATCGAAGTCAGCCTCGGCCTCCGCCGGCGACGTGCCTCTCAATTTGCGAAGGAGCATTCGGTGCGCGCCTTTCACCATACCGGGAAATGGAGTGTGAAAGGCCAGATAATCAAAAGTCTCGAAGAAATCAGCTCCCTCCACTCTTCGCGCGTATTCCGCAAAACTGTGTTCCAAGCAATCGAGGTAAGCGATGAGCGATAAATCCGAATCACCGGTCTCGATGTCCGCCGCGGGGCGGCACGTATCCATTACCTCATACCCATGGTAACCATTGGCCCCAAAATCCAATTCGAAAACGTCCGGCTCGTCGCCCACGATCATCGCCACCGCACCCGCACCTTGGGAGGGCTCGACGTAGCTACCCCGAATAGTCGCCCGTCCAATATCGGTCCCTATCACCAGAGCCTTTGCCCCCAGGGAAGCCTGTGAGGCCACAAAACCGACTGCCATTTGTAGCGCCGCAGTCGCGCCGTAACAGGCCTGTTTAATTTCGAACAAGCGGCAGGTGCGCCCAAGCCCGAGATAGTGGTGCACGTAGGTCGTCATCGACTTGCCAAAATCAATGCCCGATTCCGTGCCCACGATTACCAATTCGATGCGTGCTCGGTCTTCCGCCGACATGGCCTCGATCAGAGGTTTGGCGGCATTGACCGCCAAAGTCACCGGATCCTCGCAAGGCAGGGCCACGGATTTTCGCACCAGCATGAGATTGTCAAACCTACGCATGTCCAGCTCCCGTACCTCAAATAGCATGCGGATGTCGAGCACGGCCCGCGCCCCGTAGAAATTGATCGATTCGATACCAATACGCATTTTTTTAAGGAGCCGAGATCACCAAGCTGCTATTAAAACCGCCGAAACCAAAGCTGTTCGACAGGGCCAGCCGAACCTCCGAACTTTCGGCATCAACGGCAACCAGAGAAAGTTGCGCATCGATGGGTTGGACGAGGTTCGGATTACCGTGGAGAAAACCCCCCTCGACCTGTAACAGGCAAGCCAATAGTTCCACCAAACCTGCACTACTCAAGCCATGACCCAGCAAAGCCTTCGTGGCATTGATTCGCGGCCTCCCCGGCCCTAGGCCAAAAACTTCCCGCAAGGCCTCGCATTCTGCGCGATCTCCAGCCGGTGATCCCGTTCCATGCGCGTTCACGTAGTCTATCTCTTGAGCCGAAACGCCCGCCGCGGCCAAGGCCGCTCTCATCGCTTGCACCTCGGCTGCTGCCACCGGTTCGGGGCCATGACGCGCATCCAGCAGTAACGACACTCCGAGAACACGCCCCCGCGCTGAAACGCTCCGCCTCCGGGCCGACTCGCCCGACTCAAGCACGACGGCGGCGGCCGCTTCACCCCACACGAATCCGTCGTGACCTTTGTCAAACGGCCGGGGTGCCGCCGACGCTTCTCCCGTCAAAGATGCGGCCCCTAATATGCCAAACGCTTCCAATTCAACTGGAGACAAGACCGAGGCCGCCCCTACTACCACACAACGCTCCACCACTCCCGCGCGCACCCAATGCCAAGCCTGAAACAAGGCCGCATTACCACTCGCTGAGGCAGCTCCGACGGTCATACCCGGCCCCCGCACTCCCAACATCTGGCTGAGACAGCCGACCTGATTGCTGTCCGAATAGGAAACAGCGAACTTGGGATTCACCCGGCGCTCGCTGGCAGCCAAAGCCCCAAGATTTTCTGCCATGTAATCCTGACTAAGATTGCTGCCGGCCACGATAATGCCCGTACCCGCGCCAAGGGCGGGATCCTCCGCATCAAGCCTCGCGTCGCGCCACGCCTCCACCGCCGCAACCGCACCGAGCCGGGTGGAACGGGTGGCATTGTGCAGCACTTTACGAGCACGCTTCCAGATCCCAGACACGGGCGTCTCAATCTCCTCCAACCAACGGACGTGATCAAAATCCTGCACGCGCGCCGCCACCCGCGGACCTCTTGCGGTGATGAGCTCCGGGGGCAGCACCTGAACGCCCCGCTGCCCTTCACGCAGGGCCAAACCCAACTCCGTCATTGAAGAAGCGATACTGCAGATCACCCCGCCACCCGTGCACACCACTTCGTGTTCTCTCGCTCGTTGCATCTTGATGATTCGCTCAACGAGAGCGGTCGCTGGTATGTCGTTTAAAAATCTCCACGAGGTCGGCGAGAGTACTGGCCCCATGTAACTCAACGGTGGGCACGTTCACCTGGAGTGCTTCACTCGCATACATGACCACTTCCACCCGGTCGATCGAGTTGGCACCGAGGTCGGTCATGTTGCTTTCCGGTACGATGTCATCGGGGTTAAGGTCGAAGACGACTTCCAACAAGTTGGCTTTGACGATTTCGAGGATACGTTGGGATTCCGGGTCCATTGGAACATTCATGTTTCGATAAGTGACCGATAGCGCTGCGACAAAACTGCCGCCGCCCCCGTCATTAATTGATCGGCGATCAGGTCCACGTGCCGGTTACGCCAGTCGGCCATCGCCGTTCCGCGTACCCATTGGTTAAAAGCTCCCAAGGCCGGACCTGAGTGGATTTGAAAATCAGTTTGTTCGGCGGGTTCTCCCGCTAGGGCCAGTCGTGACGTGTGGACAAAATACCAGCGAAAGATCAGCGCCATGCGATGCTTCGGATCGCGTTCGGCTCGAGCAATGACAGCGGGTGCTCGCTGCGCGTAAAACATTCGGGTCTCCTCCCACACCGCATCGAAGGAGCGTTTGAAATAACGCGTCTCAATCTGCTCCCGGGTTTTTGCATCGATCTGCTCAATCGAATCATACTGGCGATAGAGATCATACAGTTTCTTCGCGCGGCCCGGGAAAAGCAGTCCACGCTTAAATACCTGCACCTTGGCGCCCATTTCAAACATGTCGCCCGCCGGCACAATATCCATGTCCTGCGCCTCCGCCGCTTGCAGCATATCCTTCACTCGATCACTGGTCCCAGCTTCGACCGTGCATTGATTGACGGAACCCGTGAGCACAAAGTCGGCCCCCACTACAAACGATGCAGCCACCGCTTCCGGCGTCCCGAGTCCGCCGGCCGCGCCCACCCCAATCTTTCGCGCGTAGCCATGTTCCCGACTCAAGTCGTCTCGCAGCCTCAGAATGACTGGCAGTAACACATAAGCGACTCCACGATCCGTGTGTCCGCCCGAGTCTGATTCCACACAAATATCGTCCGCCACCGGCACCGTCGCCCCCCATTCCGCCTCCTCGGCGTTGATTAGTCCGCTCGCCAGTAGTGTCCGACGCAATACGTCTGGCACCGGACGTAAAAACTGCGCCGCTACTTCTGGGCGCGAGATCTTTGTCATAATCTGCCTCGGAGATCTTACCACACCGTCGGCATCGCGCGTCATCCCCCTCAATCGCAACCAGGCCAAATCCATCGAGATCTGGGTAAAGGCCGCCGCTTCGATGCGGGGCACGCGGCGTTCTAGTAATATCTCCGCAGTCGCGTGTTCGATCTCCGGATCGAAGGGTGCCGCCAGAAAATTGGCCCCATAAATTCCGGTTCCGCCCAACTGCTCCCCGATCCATTGCAAGTCTCGGTCTATCCGCTCGGGTTTGAGCCCACCCGTGCCTAAAAACCCCAACAACCTCGCTCGCCCAATGCGTACCACCAGCTCTTTTGAGGCAATCCCTTTGTACATCGCTCCCGCGACATAGGCGTATTTTATTCCATGACGCCGTCGAAAAGCATCGCAGCCTAGCCGCCCCGGGTCGATCGCACGTAACGTTGGGGAATCCGTATCAGCCAAGGGCATAAATCGATCAAAACTCACCGCAAATTGATGGTCGTGAAACAGTTCCCGAGTGCCAAGGCGGGTTTCTGCGGTAATGCCACTGCCAGAGCAAACTCCCTTAACCAATAGGCTTGGACGCCGTACTGTGCAAAGTGCCGGTAGCTGCCGCGCACGCCCGGTTCACCCGGTATCGACTCGACCTCCGCTATTTCGTAAAAAGAGCGCGGCGCCATCAGGCCGGTGCGCAATACCTTCGCCAATGCCTCCCGGATCGCCCAACTCACCGTCGGGCAGCGTTCCGCTGGCACCCCCGCCCGCGCCAAGGCAGACCATTCCTCCGTGGAGATCTCGCGTCGCAAAATTTCCGCATGGGCGGGATCATCGCATTCCAGATCCACCGCCATCGGATGACCTTCGTCTACCGCCAACGCCGCGGCCCAAGCACCGCTGTGGGTAATACTCACAAGTGGGTTACCCGCGTTCCCGTTACCGTCATTGCCGTCGCGCACCACAGGTTGTCCGAACACTCCCGCCGCGACATGCCAAGCCTTGGCAGGCACCTCCGGTTTCCACGCCCCAAGCGCTAGTTTTGCAGCGTACCGACCTCTCAAGAATTCATCCTGTCGTCTCGGCACACCCGCCGACTTCCATCGTTCGACCTCTACAGGATGTAGAAAAACTTCCCGCCTAGTGTTCAACTCTGCTGCCGGGGTTTGGGTCACGCAGAATCCCACGCATTCTCGTGAGTAACTCGATTTATTCTCTCCATTTCGACGCGACTCCAAAGTCCATCGCCAAGATTCCGGCAAGGTATCCACGACCCTAGCAATCATATTAGTTCGCATCACGGCAAGCCTTTGTATGTACCTATACCCGGAGCGGCACTTACCAAGGTTCGCTCGTGAACCACCCCTTCTTGAACCACCCATTTCACTGTTCATAAACACCCTCGGATGCGACGCCCGCCACCACTTTGCCAATTTCTAATCTGGATTTTTTTGATTGTCCTACCCTCCGTCGGTTGTCGCAAGATTAATAACCCGATGCCCAGTGACCTCGAAAGGTCCGGCTTTCTGATTAATTATAAAATTGCCAATCCCGAGTCCAAACTTGGCGAGATTGTCGCTCCGGTGACTAAACAATTTCCCCACACGCGTCTTTCCCTTCTATTACCACACGGTTCGATCCCATCACTCGTCTTTAAACATTATCAGGAGGCCTCTGGCGTCACGATTGATCCGACCTACTACGCTACCCATCAAGAATTCGATCAATTGCTCGTTGGTGGCACTCACCGGATCTCGCCATCGTGAATAATCTCATGATTGAGAGCCTTCGGGCCGCCGGGAGGCTCGGCGATTTAAACTTCCAAAACATCCCTAACCGCAAGGAAGTGGAAGATGAGTTTACTGCTCTCCCGTTTGATCCGAGTGCGAGTAGCTACGTTCCATTAACTTGGCGCACTGTGGGCATCGCCTACAATGTGGCGATTCTCGACGAAACTCCTCGCACTTGGAGCGACCTCTTCACCCCGATCTCCCCGGATCGATAAGAAGCCGTTGGCGTCATCGGATTATTGGATGATTCGCATCTCCTTTTCGCGGCGGCCTTGCTCGCCACCGGCGCTTCACCTTCGTCGAATTCCGAAACTCAAATCAAGGTCGCAGGTGATTTTCTCGTGACCAGCACTGAACAAACGAAATTCGAATTCGTACATCACCAAGCTGTTGCTGATCTACTTCAAAACCATCACCTTATCGTCTGCATGGCGCTATCTTCCGACATT
>JAGGDC010000005.1 GCA_020809425.1 Candidatus Synoicihabitans palmerolidicus
CCATGCCTTCAATCGATCATGCAACTCGGCGCGGGTTACACTTGAGCCCGGCTTGCTCCACACACCGCGCGCTTGCAACTGGCCCAGTAAAACCAAGCGCCCGATATCCTCCAACTCAGCCAAGGCGGCGCACTCTTCTTCTACCCGCGCATGCTCCAAACCCAAGGTGACCGGGTCAATCTCGGCCACCCGAGCCACGACGCTGCCCAACGCTGATGAGGGCAGCAAGGATTTGGTCGGCGGGCGCACCGCGTAACCGTGCCAGGTCACCAGGACCTTCCCGGCCGGATCAGTAGCAACAATATCCCACGTGTCATCCGTACCACACTGCACGCGCACCAACATGCGATTCGTCAACGGAGCGAGAAACCGAACGCGTTCCACCGCAAAGGGCAGGCCCGCTGTAGCACCTGACTTGATACGCACCAACGCGGCCGTCTGCAACATGCCATCGAGCAGTCCTCCGTGCCATCGCAGGTCACCACGGAGGTGAATATCGTCATTCGCCACCAACTCCGCCACGCTTTTCCCGTCCCCCCAAGACAGTCGATCCACGGTCCGAAAATGTGAACCATAGTCAACGCCCTGCTTCGCGAAAAATTCGTAGACGTCCCGAGTCCCCCAATTCTCGGTTAAGCCGGATAGATCCTCCCTTTCCCACCGATCCTCACCCTGCCGAGCGAACAATTTTCCCGCGACATGCTTGGTCGGTCGCACGAGATCGCCACTTTCGACCACGAAGTGAAATCCTCCCGAATCAGCATTAAGCACAACACGTAACTCGCCTCCCAAGAATGGGCGTAGCCATGTGACATCCTGAAATTCACCTGCCGAGAAATCGCCCATCTCTGTTGTTACTGCGCGCCAAACGAAATCGAGGTAAGCCACTGCCGGCAGAATCGCCCTGCCACCGACTACGTGCTGGGCGAGAATTGGGTCCGTCTTTGTCACTTCCCATCGAGCCGGAACCGCCAATCCCTTCAGTTTCGTGGGCGGTCGCACCTCGAGGGACTTCGCCCAATAACTCCTTCGCTCAAAACCGTATCCCGGTAAATGAATCCGCCTCCCACCAGCCGGTACGGGCGGGACCGAGTCACCTTCCTCCATCGTAGCAGGTCGTTCGCCAGCTGCGATCAAGGCCAATCCACTTCGCAGTTCGGCCATAGATTGAACGAAAAATGTCACCGTTTCCGTCATCTGATCACGTCCCTCGGCCAAGGTAAGGGCAACATCCGCCAACCGGTGATTGTCATCAATCGCCGCGGCCAGCAGTTCCGCCGTGCGCACCAATGCGACAGGCGTGCGTGCGGAAAGACTGATCGGCCATCGCCTCCCCATTGCTTCAGCGATGGCCTCCCCATTAACCGCCACATATTCCTCCAGCACCGCGTGAGCGTTGATGCCGGAAAATCCGAACGAGCTCACTCCGCCCCGTCGAGGTTGCTCATGCCCATCCGCCAAATTTATACGGGGCCAATCCGATTTTCGATCCACCAGGTGAAACGGAGTGTCCTCCAAGTTAATCCTTGGATTGGTCCTCTGCAGGTGCAGGTTGCCCGGCAACACGCCCGCGCGCAGTGCGAGCACCGTTTTGACTACGCCGGCCAACCCCGCGGCCGCCTCGAGATGACCAAGTTGACTTTTCACGGCTCCCAGTGCGCAACGCGCCCGCTCGGAAGCTCCAGATTTGATCCACGCCGCACATAAACCGTTAACTTCGATGGGATCCCCCAGCTGGGTCCCCGTACCGTGCGCCTCAACATAGGTCACGGTATCAGGCGCAACGTCAGCCGAACGAAGCGCTGCCGTGATCACGTCCCGTTGCGCCTCAGGATTGGGGGCCGTGAGTCCAGCCGCCCGGCCGCCGTGATTTTCGGCGGTGCCCAGCACCAAGGCATATATGGGATCTCCGGCCGCCTCTGCCGCCTGGAGCGGTTTAAGCATCATCGCGATCACGCCCTCCCCCCGGACGTATCCATCCGCCGCTGCGTCGAATGCTCGACAACGACCGGTGGGGCTGATCATGCCCGTCTTGGCTGCCTCGCGAGTGGTGATCGGATCGAGAACCAAATTCACGCCGCCTACGATAGCTTGATCACACTCGCCCGAACGCAGTGAGGTGACGGCCCGATGCAGGGCCACGAGCGATCCCGAACAGGCCGTATCAATCGTGCTGCACGGCCCCCTCAGATCGAAGAAATAGGATACTCGTCCTGCGATGAGCGACGTGGCTGCACCTAGCAATCGTTGCGCTCCGGCATCGACGACCGGGGAAGACTCTCCCCTCGCGTACTCCGAACCACCGACGACTCCAACAAACACCCCCGTGCGCGTTCCCGCCAACTTTGCAGGATTCACTCCCGCGTTTTCGACCGCTCGCCATACCGCCTCGAGGAACAGCCGTTGCCGGGGATCCATCACGGTCGCCTCTCGTCGGGACAAGCCAAAAAACGGAGCGTCAAACTTATCAACGTCACCGATGAAGCCACCATCGCCAGTCGGATTTTCGCTTGTCGAGAGAACCATCCGCTCCGCCGGCATCGTCCCGACACCATCGATCCCTTCGACCAAATTGTGCCAAAACGTGCGCAAGTCATCTGCCCCCGGCAACCGCGCCTCGATCCCGACGATTGCCACCGATCCTGCCGATGGGCGCGGGGCTCTCCGGACCGGCTGTGGCGCGCCCCCGTTGGTCGGCCTCGCCGCCGTCTTTATCCCCATCGTGGCTAAGAATCGAGCCACCCCTCGCAGGGATTTTAGTTCAAAAAATTTGGCCTCCTCCATGGACACCCCAAAGACCCGCGCGATACGCACGCTGAGGGCTGCCAAACGAATGGAATCCAAACCGATTTCCCCAATCGATCGTGCCGCGTCCTCCTTTTTCAATTTGGCCTGCACCACAGATCCTGCGACGTCCAGCAACGCAGTCTCGAGCTCCTCCAAATCGACAACGGGAGCAGCTGGCATTTCCTCCGCTCCGAAATTCTGCAGGGCGTCCGCAATCGACATGACCTGAAGTCGCTTCCGATCTATCTTGCCATTCAAGGTGAGTGGCAGCGTTTGCACGCGCTCCACTCTCGCCGGGTACATGTAGTCAGGCAGTGAACGAGCCAACGCCGCTCTCAAGTCACCCATGGTTACGTCCCCGCCACTTGTGGCGGCCATCCAATATGCCACCAGCATCACATGCCCCGAATCATCGGAATGGGACACCACCGCTGAAGCCACAACTCCGGTCACCGCATTCAGGCATGCTTCAACCTCTCCGGGCTCCACCCGGAAACCCCTGATTTTCACCTGTGCGTCGGCGCGCCCAACAAATTCATACATGGCGCACTAAATCCCCGGTTCGATACAGTTTACCTGTCGTTACATCAGGCAGGCGCACAAAGCGTTCCTGAGTGAATTCTTGATTGCCGTGATAACCCAGCGCGACGCCATCACCCCCGATAAATAACTCGCCTACCTCGCCCCGTGCCACCGGCTGGAACTGCTCATCCAACACGTGGAACTCGGTATTACCAACGGGTTCACCCAAGCGAATTGGTTCCCCCTGCCGCACTTGGTCAACCGACGACCATACGGTCGTCTCCGTCGGTCCATACATGTTCCACAACGAACCCACTCGCTCAAGCAACGGCACTGCTAGATCAGTCGTCCACGCCTCTCCTCCACATAAGGCCTTCACTTGCGGAATCGGTCCCAGTTCCGCCGCCAACAACATTTTCCAAGTGGCTGGCGTCGCCTGCACCAGAGTCACTTCTCCCCCCTCCAACTTTTCGCGCAATCGTCGACCACTCTTCACGACCTCCTCGGAAACGATTTCAACCGAAGCCCCGACGACTAGCGGTAAAAACAATTCAAGCACCGCGATATCGAAACAGATGGTGGTCAAAGCCAACACCCGATCAGTCACCACGCATCCCGGTCGCTCACGCATGCTATGTAAAAAATGGACCACATTACGATGCGACACTCGCACCCCTTTGGGTCGCCCGGTCGAACCAGAGGTAAAAATCACATAAGCCGCCCGAGAAGGTGGGACCGTCACGTTCGGCGCATCCTCCGACTCCTCCGCCAAGAATTCCTTCTCCCTATCAACATCGATCACCGTCACGCCCTCGGGACGAAAACTCACCCGGCCATGAGTCAGGTAATATCGACATCCAGCGTCCGACACGATCTGCTCGCAACGATCCGGAGGATAGGTCGGGTCAATCGGAACGTAACTGGCCCCGGCCTTCCAAACCGCCAAAAGCCCGACCAGTAAATCGACCCCTCGAAGTAAGGCGACCGCCACCAAATCTTCGGGATCTACCCCCAAGACGATCAGTCGCCGGGCCATCTGATTGGCCTTTTTTTCCAATTCTGCGTAGGTCACCGTCGATCCGGCAAAATAGACAGCCGGCGCTGCCGCCGAACGTTGTACCTGCGCGGTGATCAAGTCGTGCACGTTCCCCTCGGGATACGAAAATGATCCATCCGCTCCCGTTCGCTCGCGTAGTCCACGCACCAAGGCTGCGGCCAAACTCCGGGCTTGGGTAGGGGCGATCACCGCCGGTCGAAATTTCACATTCAACACCCAGTCTCCGGTGTTTTGGACCACTTCAAAAACCAAGGGAAACTCCCCCACCTGGTGCACTTCCGGAATCAACCCGTCAACCAAGCGGCCATGGTTCTCCACCTGCCAGGTTTGAAAATAAAATCCTACATCCAGCGTGCACCGCGCCGGGTCGCCCGTCAGCTCCGCCAGCGCCAGTGACAATTTGCGAAACGGAAAACGTCGGTGGGACAACCCGTCCAGTAGATTTCCGAAAACCCGGGCGCAACGTTGGTCGAACCTACCTGTGGTGTCTCGATCGGCCGCCACTGGAATCAAATTCACCGCATACCCGATGCTGGACAGTTCTCCTTCGCTCACCCGTAAATCCGTCGCCACGGCCAAGCTTGCCCGATCCCGACCAAGCTCCGTCGACAACACTTCCAATAACGCTGTGAGCACCACGCCCTGTGGCGAAACCTGTGCCTTCGCCGCGACTCCTGCAATTGCCTTCACTAACGCATCCGGAATCACCAATCGCTCCATCTCCCCGCCGGAGTCCTTAATATCGCCATTCGCGGGAAACACGGGCTGGAACCCCTTGGGGAAACGCTGCAACCAGTAGTCTCGATCCAACTTGGCGGTGTCGGATTCCAAGTACATCGCTTCCGCTGCCCCGTATGCCTCCAACCCTGAACTCGGCTCAACCACCGGTTCCTCTCCTCGCATCAACTTGTCGTACACCTCCTCCAAACGGGAGAAAAACAACTGCGCGGAGTGACCATCAAAAATCAAATGATGAAAGGTCACGTGCAGAACAGCGCCCGTCACATGTTCGATGAGATGAGCCCGCCACAGCACTTCAGTATCGCCCCCCAAAGGCATGTTACTCAGCTCATGCAGGCCTCGGATGAGCGCCGCTTCATCTCCACGCCAATTTTCGCGCACCACCCGCACTTCCGGTTCGGCGGCGACCACGACCCGCACATCGTCATCACGTACAACGAATCGGGTCCGCAGAGCGGGTTGTTCGGCCGCCACGACTCGCAACGCACGTTCCAATGATGTCGCATCCGGGACCTCCGGCCACCTCACCGCAAAGGGCACATAAAAAGCCCGATTGGCGGGTCGATCCTTTTGCCACCGCCAAAGCGCCCTTTGCCCGTCGGATACCTCCCCTGCCCATCCCGCGACGGCCCGGGAAGCCGACGCCGTCCTCGGACCGAGTGCCGGTGGGGGCTCTCGTTTTATGCGCTCCGCTAGTTCACTCAGGTTTCGCGCTTCAAAAAACCACTTGGCTGGGACCGTTCTTCCCGTCAACTGAGCCAAACGATCAACCGCGCGCAAAACATGGAGTGAATTAAAACCCACTCGCACCAATTCACGGTCCGCCGTCACCATGCCAGGAGGAGCCTGCAAAAGCCGCTCGATCACCCCAACCAACAAATCCTCGAGCGACTCGTTTCCACGCGGTGTCTCCGATGCCGCTGAACCGATCGTCACCGGGGTAACGACTGGCGATTGGCGATTCACTTTCGCCTGCAACCAATATCGGTCTCGGGAAAATGGATACAAGGGGAGCGGAACCCGACGCAGTCGACGACCGCGATGGAGCAAATTCCAGTCGATTGAAACCCCGTGGACCCACAACCGGGCTAACTTGTCCAGCGACCCCGCGTTAATCGCAGCCGCCACCAATTCCGCGCCCTCTGGCCCTTCGACCAACATCGCAAGGCCACTTTCAACTTCTTCCGTGCGTCGACGATGCATCTCCAGACGTGATCGTCCGGTAGCGAAATCTCGCAAATTGGCCCGCGCTTCTGCCACCGACGTCGCCACGAAAGCCAGTCGCTCGGTCAAGGCTCGGCGTCCGGTTTGCAAAGTAAAGGACACGTCCGCCAGGGCAGTGTCGTCCATCTCTTTCAGCGCCTCGTCCAAGCGCTCAGCCACGGTAATCAGCTGGGGCGCCGTTGCCGCCGACAGCACCAAAATAACGCGCCCAGACTCCGCTGAGTCGGACATCCGGTTATCGACCCATTCATCAATGATCACGTGGCCGTTCACTCCGAGCGCACTCTGCCCATTAACGGCAGCGCGCCGCCTCCCTGCCGATCCCACCGGCCAGTCCCGCAACTCGGTGTTCAATACAAAAGGACTAGCTTCGAGACCCAAAGCCGGATTCAACCTAATCGGCGCGATCATGGGCGGTAGTTTTTGTTTCCGCAGGGCAAGCAGCACTTTGATCAGGCTAGCCATGCCGGCCCCGCCCATGGCGTGCCCTATGTTCGGCTTTAGCGTACTCAACACGCATCGACCGGGGGTCGTCGAAGACGAGGAGTAACCATCCTTCAGGGCCAGCACTTCGACTTCATCGCCTAACGGAGATGCCATGCCATGCACTTCGATATAATCAATGGATTCCGGCTTCACGCCCGCGGTTTCACGCACTCGTCGCTGCAGGGCCGACTGGGAAGCAGAGTGCGGAGCGAGTAGTCCGTTCTTAGCTCCGTCCTGATTTACTCCGCAACCACGAATCACCCCATGGATCGTGTCACCGTCCCGCTCGGCGTCTTCCAATCGTTTGACCACGACTGCGCCCGCCGCTTCTCCCATTACCCAGCCGTCCGCCGCCTCATCAAACGATCGACAGGTGCCGGTCGCCGATAAGAGCCCAATGCCACTGACCTCCGACCGCAAACTCTCCCCGATGGTGACGTGGCCCGCCCCCACCAACATGAGATCACTCTCCCCTCGAGCGAGGCTCGCACAGGCCAAATCCAGTGCCGAAAAAAACGACGCACACGCGGTATCGACCACAAAACTTGGTCCGTGCCAATCGAGTAAATAAGCAATTCTGGCCGGCAACACACTCATGGTATTACCGGTGTAGTTTTGCCCATCTTGGTCAGGTATTCCGTTTTCATAACCCGACGGAGTACAACCGATCACGACACCGCAGCGCCGACCGGCAAGCGCCTCCGGTGCATAACCCGCATGCTCCAGCGCGTGCCAAGCCTCTTGCATCAGGATGCGATGTTGCGGGTCCATGCGTTCGGCCTCGGCAGGAGACAGATTAAAAAAGCCGGCATCAAATTCATCCACGCTTTCCAGAAATGCCCCCCAACGCGCCGGCACCGCCCCCGTTTCCGCCGACTCATCGCCGAGTGCCCGTCGTTCAGCTGGGACCTCGCTAAGCATCGACCGCTTATTGATCAACAATTCCCAAAATGCCTCGGTGTTCTGCGCCCCCGGAAACCGTCCTGAGTATCCGACCACCGCCATCGGCGAAAACGAAGCTACCGTATCAACTCCCGCCGCACGAGTTGTCGTTTGAATCCGCGGTCTGACTGGCGACTTGACTGCGATAGCTGAAAACCCGCTCACGGGCTGCAATTTCACCGGTCCGGACCGGGCAACCGGTGTATCCGTTATCGAGGCCCCCAATGAGGTCGCTGGCGTCGTGATTTCCGTCAGAAATGTGCTAAGTCGACGAGGCGTGACCTGCTCATAAAGCATCGACGAGGTCATGGTCACACCAAACTCAGCACTGAGTTTCTTCGCCAACTCGACGGTCAAGAGCGAGTCCAATCCCAGCTCCGAAAACGCCCGATCCGGCGTCACTCGACTCTTCTTCATCAATAAAGTATCCGCGATCAAACGAATCACCGTCTCTCCCACGCCCGCTCCCACGCCCGATGCGACTTTCGATTTAGGTCCAGAATCGCCCAATTCAGGCACCGCCTCCAACGGCGGAACCGATTCGACCTCAGCGACAATAAATGCAACAAATTCACCAACGGTGGCAAAATCGTAGAACCGCGCAGCGGGGACTGTAACGGCGAACTTTTGGTTGATAACTTTCACCAACTCGACCGCCAAGATCGAATCCAATCCGAGTTCACTAAATCGGGCTGCCCGGGTTAAGCGCTCAACTGGCACGAACAAAATCGACGCAATCAATTCGCGCACCGTAGTCGCAAGCGTCAATTCGGTTGAAACCACCGCACGCCTCCTCGGATTTACGGCCAACGGCACAACCGCACGTCCATCCAGTGTAGCCAAATGCGCAGCCAACGCATTCACGGTGGGAAAATCATAGAGCCGAGCTGCCGAAAGCGAAAAACCGGGCGTGGCATTGATCACCCGAGTGAGTTCCACCGCCAAAATTGAATCCAATCCAAGTTCGAAAAACTTCGCGGCCCACCCAACTCGCTCTACCGGGACCATCAAAACTTCCGCCACCCAAGCACGCACGCGCTCGCGCAGTGAGTGACAGGGATAGTTGTTTGGCGGCATCGCCACGAGTTGCTTTCGGCATGATATTTTCCTTTCTAAAAGGTCTGGACGATTAAATCCAAGGCTGAACGATGAGTCGAAGATATATAGAAACTTAATAGACATGCATGAACATGGGCAAGCAATACTTGAGCCTATGTTTTTCAATGAGTCGCCTCACTAATATCGAGTGGATTAAGTAAGCGTAATAATTAAAATCGGGACAATGGGACGCCCACCAACACCACCGACACCAATCAGCATGCGCCCGGAAGAACGCGACCAGCTTGAAGAGATGATTCGGCAGCCAAAAGCGCAGGCGCGATATGTGGAGAGCGCTCGTATCGTGCTTTGGGCGGCGGAAGGGCAAAGTAACAAGCAGATTGCGCAGCGGCTCGGGACGCGGGAGGCGCGGGTGAGCCGGTGGCGCACGCGCTTCGAGCGGGAAGGACTGGAGGGGTTGCACGACGCGCCCCGATTGGGCCGCCCGCCGCGCAAAGGAGGCGAGGACTTACAAGCCCGGGTGCTGGCCCAACTTGACGAACCCCGAACCCGCGCCGGAGGATTTGCCCGCTGGAACGGAGAGTTGTTGGCCCGTGCGCTTGGCAATGCTTCAGCCGATTAGGTTTGGTCCGTGCTGCGCCATTTGGGCATCAGCCTGGAGCGCCGTCGCAGTTGGTGCGTTTCGACCGATCCGCAGTTTTCCGCCAAGGCCGTCGATGTCGTGGGACTGTACCTGGCCCCCCCGTGCCATGCGGTGGTGCTCACTGTCGACGCAAAGCCCGGCATGCAAGCCCTGGTGCCGTCCCAGGGATGCTTGCGCCTGCCCAATGCGCGGGCAATGACCGGATTCGCTCGCGACTTCAAACGTCACGACTTCAACACTTTACTCGCGGCCCTCGAGACAGCGACCGGACGAGTTATGGGCGGACATTTTCGCCGCAAGCGGCGGGACGAATTTGTCGACTTCCTGGATCGGCTGGTTGTGGCCTACCCCGCGCCAACCCTCCACCTGATCCTCGACAACCTGAGCACCCGACTGCCCGGACCACAGCACCCGTGCGCCGACGCCATCCTCAGATCCATTTTTACTTCACCCCGACCCACTCCTTCTTGGCTCAATCAAATTGCAGTGGGGCTCTCCATCCTCACCCCCCCAAGCCCTGCCCGGCGCGAGTTTCACCAGCGCCGACCAACTCACCAAAGCCATCGACTCCTTCATCGCCGCCTACAACGACCGCGCCGTTCCCTTCAGTTGGACCAAGGTTCGCGTCGAACCAAAAACCACCAACAAGTAATTACGCTAACTTAATTAACTAGATACCAACTACGCCGATACGCCGATATTCATCACGACACCGTCCGTCTATCCCACGCCAGTGAACACCCATTGCCCCTGTATAAGGATTCCGTCATGGTTGCAAATTTACCCCCCGAATGGCGCAGGCAGTTACGAACTTGCCATTTTGCGGGCCGTGATTTTACAATGTACTTACACTACAAACTACCCCGACAAATCACGAGAGGGGCACGCCGTACCCATAAAACAAGAAAAGAAGATAATTTGTGAAAAAATTGAGACGGCGCCTACTCCCTTCCATTACTTCCTCACAAGTCTTCATTTACCAAAGGCCCATGGGGAAATAGTTTTATTCCTCACCGAATCATCACGCGAACCCTACGGAAGGTGTAGTAAACTGACTAGTCATTTAGCAGGTCCCATACCCCACTATTATTACTATTTATTCACCCCCAAAGGGGTGTAGGGAAATAGACCGGGCCAGCGGGAGGGAGAAAGGGTGCTCGGCCCAGGCGACCGAGGTAGAACCTTTCGATTGGCCAACGTTGGCGATAAGTCTCGGCGAGTACCGTGGCCGGCGCATCCCACAGATTAGTCCCAAATGCCATGCGTCGTTGGTGCTCTTGATCGTAGAGGCTGACCCCACTTGGAGCTTCCCCTGCCCGCTCAATCGCGACAGTGATTTCTTCGACCCATGAAGCGCTTCCCTGCCATTCTGGCCGTTTCGCTGGTCGCCAACCTGCTGCTGGCCGCCGCTTGGTTATCCGCCCCTCGTCCCACCCCATCCGCTCCACCCGCCCCAGCCACACCGTCGGTCGCGTCACCCCGCGTGTCCCCGGTCGCTCCCGTCCCGGAGTCGGCGAGCAATCCGGTGCTCGCGTGGTCCGACTGGCTCACCACCCAAGCCTCCGGTCGCTCCACCGCCGAAGAGCCAACCGAAAACCACGGCGCCGTCCCTCGTTCGTCGATGAGTCTTCCCACCACTTGGAGGTGTTCCGCCGTCAGTCCATCAAACAACACCACGCCCACGCTTTCGTCTTCCAGCACCCGGTCGAGCGCTGCTGACGCATCTCCTTCCAGCGCGATCATGTCGACCAATGCACGGCCCAACTTGGTCTGCGCCGCAAGGTGTCTCAACAAGTCTGCTTCCTGCATCGGGGTCACGGGATGACTCACCATCGCGGGATGCCGATCAAGCCGGTGGATCGCTCCCTCACTGCCAATACCAAATCGCGCGAACAGTTGCCCAAATGCCACATAGCGTCCGAGATCCGGCGCCCCGACCAGCAACGGGACTCACCGCTGTCTGAACAGGTCTCGCCCCACTTCGATCGCCCGGCCAATACTGCCGGTCTGCGGTGACGAATCAAACGTCGAGCACACCTTGTAGTGGATATGCTGCGGACCAAGCTCACGCAACGCCTCCAACGCCGGCCGCAACACCTGCGCCAACTCATCCGAACTCAACGCGCGAGTGAGTCCCGCCACGCCCACCGCATCGAGGCGCTCCGACAACGCCGCCAATTGAGCGCGAGTCGGCGGTCGCAGAAACAACGCCGTGCGCATGTCAACTCGCGTCAACGATTCGAGCGCATCCGTCGATCCCGTGAAGTCGTCGGCAAAAAACGCCAACCGGAGTGGCGTGGGCTCAACCGTCATAACGCTTCCAGCTTTTGCCTTGTTCCCGCCTGCTCGGAATACCGGGGCAACGCCCCTCCGATGTCGGCCTGGCGGTCTCCCTGGAGGAAGACGCCTCACTGCCATCACTCTGGGTTATCCGTTGCATGTGCAAAGTGCCGGCAGGGATCAAAAGCTCTCGGCCGCCCCGCCATCAATCGGCAGGACCACTCCGTTCACGTAGCTGGCGGCTGGCGAAGAGAGATAGACCGCCGCCCAACCGATGTCATGCGGTTCCCCAAAACCACCGGTCGGTATGCGCCCGAGAATTTTAGCCCGCCGAGCGGGATCATCCTGCAGGGCCTGCTCCCGCATCGGCGATCCAATCCAGCCGGGCGCGATCGCATTCACGCACACGCCGTCGGCTCCCCATTCCGTGGCCAAAGTGCGCACCACGCCTATATACGCACTCTTGGCCGCAGAATAAGCGACCACGCGTGGCATACCCATGAGAGAGACCATCGAGGCCATGAAGATTACCGAACCCCTACGCCGCTCCACCATTCTGCGACCCACTTCACGGGTAAGTGCAAAGGCACCGCAGAGATGGGTCTGCAGCACCGCGACAAATTCATCGTCAGTCGTATCAAGGGCCGGCTTTTCAAGGTGCACCCCGGCGTTGTTAATCAGGATCGAAATCGGCCCCGCCAGACGCTCGGCCGTGCTCACCAGTTCAGGCAAGCTGGCCAACTTGGTCACATCTCCGGGCCGCGCCACCGCCGCGGGTCCGATCGAAGCCAAACTCCAGCCCAACACACACAGATCATGAGGCCCACTCTCACCCCCAACCGATCCATCATCCATCCTCCCAGCGCATAACCGATCGCAGAGGCGGCAGGGAACGCGGCAATGATGTTGCTGTAGTCAATTTCACTCCAGGACAACTCGCCCATCAGTGCTGGCTTGAGCACACCGAGGACCTGCCGATCCATGTAATTGATCGTAGTGGCCAGAAACAAGAGGGTACAAATGACCCAACGGAAACGGCCGCGTGGTGATCCAACTCCGAGAGGGGTAAAGTTGGATGGGGGCGGGGTATTCATATTAAGGGGAATGGGAAACCAACTCGCGCCACGTGCGGGTGAAAGTATACCGGCCGGCGACCGCTTGACCGACGGCGAATCGTCCGTCGCGCTCTGTCAGTTCAAGTCCGTCGGAGGAGACCTCCGTGCCGGGTTCACTGGGCACATAAACCCGGGCCCGCGTATTCGGCGGCACCGTAATTTCCCAGTGCACCTGATCGCCGTCGCGCCGCCAGTGACTGCGGATGGTGCCATGAGCCGTCTTATAATCGGCTCCCGCCCATTCCAGACCCGCACCGAGGTAAGGCTTCAATACGAAGCGCTCGTAACCGGGAACATCGGGATCGAGCTCGATGCCCGCCACATGCCGGAACAACCACTCGCCCACCGATCCCAACGAGTAATGGTTAAACGAATTCATCCCGTCTTTGTTGAACCCATCCGCTAGGGTCCAACTGTCCCAACGCTCCCAGATGGTGGTCGCGCTTTGCTTCACCGGGAAAAGCCAGGACGGATAACTTTCCTGCAACAGGAGCTGATAGGCCACTTCGGTGTGCCCGGTGAGCGTAAGGATGGGGTTGAGGTGGCTGATACCGACAAATCCGGTGCTGAGATGGCAGTTGCGCGACCGAATGTCATCGACCAGTCGCTCCGCCGCCCGGGCCCGCGCGTTCTCCGGCAGCAGATCAAACGCGAGCGCGAGCAGGTAGGCGGTCTGCATGGAAACCGCGAGTTCACCATCCGCCCGCAGCCACTCCCGCTGAAAAGCCGTCCGCACTTTTCCAAACATGGCCTAAAAACGAGTCGCCTCTTCCTCCCGGCCAAGCTCTCGGGCCAGGCGGGCCATTTTCGCCGCATCGTCCGCCCAGTAGGCGGTGGCGAACAGGTTCTTCATCGGCGAATGAGTGCCAAAACTCGTGTCGGCGGGCATGCACAACCAATCGCCGTAGTTGTTGGCGAGCAGGTTGAGTCGGAGGCCGTCGGGATTGTGGAGCTCGATCCAGTCGAGCCACTTCACCATCGCGTCCCAGTGACGCTCTACCATCCGCCGGTCGCCGTACACGCGCCAGAACGTATTATGAATTATGATACCGGCATCCGCCCAGCCGGCGCCGCCGGCCAGATTGCCCAGTCCGACAAAGTTGCTGTCTTCGCGTAGCCGTGGGGCGACATCCGGAAAGACTCCTTCCGGAGTCTGCGCATCTTCCACGTCGATCATCCATTTGGTGAAGAACGCCGCGACATCCATGTTGCAGGTGGAGGTCCGAAAAAACACCTGCGCATCGCCCATCCACCCCAACCGTTCATCCCGCTGCGGACAATCGGTGGGCACGGAGAGAAAGTTATCCTTCTGCGACCAAAGCCCGTTCAGCCAGAGGCGATTCACGCCTTCATGCAAACACTCGAAACGGCCGACGGGCGGGGTCGCCGAAGGAATCACACAGGCGGTCACCGCATCGGGCCAGGGCGTCCACGGCAACCCGGTGAGCTCGACGTACTGGAAACCGTGGAAGGTAAAATGCGGTTCAAACGTCTCCTCTCCTTCTCTCCGGCAAATATAGACATCAGTCGCCTTGGCCCGGCGGAAATTCTCGGTATAGAGCGTGCCGTCCGCACTGAGACGCTCACCATGACGGAGCTGGATCCGGGTCCCCGCAGGCGCCGCGACCTTGAGTCTTACCCAGCCGGTTACGTTCTGGCCGATATCGTAGATGTGCACTCCCGGTGCGATTTCGGTGTGCAACGCGGGAGTCAGCGTCTCGATGACGCGTACGGGCTCGGCACGCTGAGCGACCAGTTTCACCGACGGCGCAGACTCTTCGCGAGCCGACAACCATTCCCGGGCCTCAAAGGCCGGAGCATCCCATCCCGGCGACTCACGACGGGCGTCATAGGTTTCCCCCATCTGAAAATCACTCTGGATTATCGGACCGGTATCACAGCTCCAACCGCCATTGGTGCCAATGGTCATGCGCTGGCCCCCCGCCAACTCAATCTCGAGCTGCAGCATGAGACTGTTCTCTAAACTGCCATGGCGGCCGCGCACTTCCTGCCAACCGACATAACCCGTCCACCAGCCATCACCGAGCGTCGCCCCCAGACAATTACGACCGCTTTGTAGCAGCTCGGTCACATCATAGGTGCGATTATGAATGCGTTGGTCATAGTCCGGTCCACTCGGGCGCAAAAAGATCCTCGGTGACCGCACGACCGTTGGCCCGAAGCTCGACGACACCTCGTGCGCTCGCATAAAGCGTGGCGCGGACCACCGAAGCAGGCACCTCAAACTCCCGCCGAAATCGGCTCGGTGTTCCGGGATTGAGCAATGAGGGAGCAATCGCCGCGGGATCACGGACCACGATCTCCTGATCCGCCGCAATCCATTGCGCCTCCCAATCACAGTCGCCCAGCAACCCCATCGACCACTTCGCAATCGCGGAACGCGAAACCTCACCGGTTTCGTCCCTCACCTCGACGTCCCAAACACAATGTTCACGCGACCGGAGTTCGACTCCGGCGTAAACCACCTGGGTCGTCTGCGCCGAGTCCACCCGACCACTGTCCCAGCGGTCACACCGCTCCTGCGTCAGGCGATCAATTGTACTGGCCACCCGCACGCGGTAGGCTACTTGCCGTACGCCGCGTCGGCCCGACTCCAATCGCCAACTCAGTCGTGGCAACGTTTCATCGATCCCGAGCGGATCGACGAGGTATTCACATCGCAGAGAGACGATTTGGACATCGGACATGGCAGTAACAAATCAGGCGCGTTCCGCTTCGATCTGCTCCAGAGATTTACTGGAGGTGTCGAGCATGAAGACGTAACCTACCACTCCACTGATGGTCAGGAACAACGTCAGCAAACCAGCCACCTCTCCGATACCTGCACTCGCCAACACCGGCACAAAGAAACTCCAGATGCCGAGAATGGTCCGCGCGATACCGAAGGTGAACCCTTGCGCCGTGCCGCGCAGTAAAGTCGGAAAAAGCTCCTGGCTGAATACCTCTTGTAGAACCCCTCACCCGCCAACGCCCCGCCCGCGGAGAAGAGCAGAATATTCATGATGATGGTGGGAATCGTGAACGGTAGGAAAAGAAAGAGCGAGTAAGCCACAATTTGCATCACTGCACCGATGCCCCAGAGCGTCTTCCGCGCGCGAAAACTGCGATCGGAGAAACGCATGAACACGGTTACCGTCACCACCATCGCGATGATGAATCCCGCACTCGCGAGACCGACGCTGGCGGCCTGACTGCCGGCGTTGAGTTTCTTGATGAAATACGGATTAAAGATACCGGCTGTGCCCGCCGCCAGATTCCAGAACAAGTAGATGGTCGCGGTCCAGATCATGGCGCGCAAGTTCGCCCCCGAGAACAACAACATGATTTTATTGCCCGCCGAGCCAGCCGCTTGGGACGCGGCCTTCCACCGAACCGACTCGGTGAGCCCACGGCGCATCGCCCAGGTCACCACCGCCACCACAAACAGATGCAAAAAGATGATACGGATACCGAGCCAACCGAGTGGCGCCAGCACCACCGCCAACCACAGCACAATCACCGGCCTCAAACACCAGGCCACCTGCGTAAATCCCAACAACTTGCCTCGCGCTTTGGCCGGCGCCAATTCTCCCACCAAGGCAAGCGACGTCGGCGCATCGATTCCCACCGCGATGCCAACAATCAAGGTTCCCACAAAAAGCATCGACGTATTCACCGCCAAGGCGATGAACAGGATGCCCACCGCATAGACCATAAGATCGTATTGGTAGATGAACTTGCGACCCAGTTTGTCACCCAACCACCCACCGAAAATTGCGCCGACCGCACATCCGAGGGCATTCGGACCGATGGCTGCGAGGGTTCCCACCGCGCCATTGCTCACATTGAGATACTCTTGGCAAAGCGCCAGGCCGGCGCCCAGCGCGACGATGGATCCAGCGTCAAGATAAGACGCCATGCCCGCCAACGCGGACCATTTCCATTGTTGCCGGGTGACGCTCGTGTCATCGACCACAGTAGGTGCTTGTTCAGGGGTGGAACTCATGAGGATAATTTCTGACGAAGGGAAGACCGGTATCTTTGGCAGATCTAATTGACTGACCTACCGTCGGGAGTAGCGGTTGATTGAATACGTTGAGGGGGGATGCGACTGGTGAAAGGACAATGAATCAAAGGAAAATGGGATCACACGGCAGCTCATCGAATGGGCAACCAGACATTCATCTCCGTGTCGCCACGATTACCCCAAGCATAATAGGGCACAAGCTTTAGGGCGATCGGTTCAGTGCGGGCGGGTCCCACCTCGCGGTATAGTTGCCCGGATGTCCAGGCGTCGTTTTGTTTGACCACGGAGGGGAGCGTGAGGGTCAGCACTTCGGCTCCCGCGATCACTTTCTTTTGCGTGCTGATCAGATCGGCGGCGCTACGAAGTGTCAGCGCGACGTCGGTCAAGCGCACCCCTTCCGGCAAATCATTGGACTCGAGACAATAGACAAGTGGACCGTATTTCACGGCACCTTGGTTGAGAGTTTCCTCGACCAGAGGATTTGACTCCACCAGCATCGACTTGAACCTCAGATCGAGCGATACGGTGTCGCCGACCCGCCATGCTCGGGTAAGTGTGGCATGGTGGCCCGGCGTGAGGTCCACGTCGGCCACCTCGCCATTGACCCGCAACTTGGCCGCCCCTGCATGCATCCAACCGGGAATTCGAAGCTTCAGCGCAAAGCGGGTTGCGGGTGCCTCATCGATGATGAGTTTGATCGCTCCCGCCCAAGAGTAGTCGGTTTCCTGGCGGAGCTTGATGCGTTCTCCATTGATCCAGGCAGATTCCTGCGTACTCGCCGCATAGAGATTCACCCACACCGCATTCTCGGATAGCGCGTACACGTAGTTGTGCGCTTCGGCGATTGTGCGCACGACGTTCGGAGGACAACAGAAGGAGGACTTGATGTTTGGTTGTCGAGTGCGGGACCAACGCAGGGGATAATCGAAGTCATGCAGTTTGCGCAGCGGATTGGTGTAGAAGAAATCCGCCCCTTCCAAACTGAGGCCCGCCTGCACCCCGTTGTAGAGTGTTTACTCAAACAAATCAGCGTCCTGCATATCTCCGGTCACCATGAACTGGCGCCACATCCAGAGACCGTAACCCACCGTGGCACAGGTCTCGTTGTAGGACGTGAGATTGGACAATTGGTAATCACGGCCGTAGGCTTGATGCACGAGCTTGATCGACCGATGTTTGTTCGAACCGGAGGGAGACGCACCGTCATAAAGCGCGCCGGTCATTCCCGTGATGTAGAGCTTCTGCCCCACTACATCGGCATCAATCTTCTCCAACGTCTCCAACAGCGACGTGTCACCATTTTCAGCATACACATCGGCGACACCGGCGTAAAGGTAGTTGGCGCGCACGGCGTGACCTACCGCTTCGGTCATTTTGCGAAACGGCACGCGGTCCTGATTGTGGTCACTGCCCACTTCCCTTGGCACCAAACTTCGAATCTCGATGAGCTGCTGAGCCAACTCCAGATAGCGCGGCTCGTGAGTGATGCGATAGAGCTCCACCACCCCCATGTAATGCGACGGGCAAATGGCGTTCTTGGCCAGATCCTCGGGTACCTCCTGACAGAGGCGATCGATGTAGTCCGCCGCCTTGCGTGCGAGGTCGAGCATCGAGGTCTTGCCCGTGGCCCGGTGGTGGATGCACGCCGCGGTGATGAGGTGACCCATGTTATAGGTCTCAAAGTGATCCCGACTCTCAAACTTCTGCGCCTTCTTCCCGGACAAACCTCGACGTTGGGGAATGATTTTCTGCGTGTGCAGGTAACCGTCTTCACGTTGAGCCTTGGCCACCACCGCAATGATCTCGTCCATTTGCACATCGATCGCCGGATCACGCGTCAACGCGTAGATCTGCGCCAATGTCTCCACCCACTTCAAAAAGTCACCATCGTTGAACGAAGGGCCGTGCGCTTTGCCATCGCCCCTGCCCTCGCCCAAACCGGCCGCCATGAGAAAATTGTCCCAGGCGTGACTGGCATGCGGATCGCTAAAAATTGTCCAGAGGTTCGGGACCCTCGTGTCCCGACACACGTCGAAACGCTGCCCGAACAATCCGCCGTTCCAGGTCACATCTCCCAAATCGGGCAAATAAAATTTCGCATGCAGCGACTGCGTGGTGTTGAGCAGGGCATTCTCTCCGGCCCACCCCGGAGCAACGGGAATCAGCACCGCCAGACAAATCAGAGTGGAAGTACGCATCGTCTCAGGTCACCAGGGTCCGACGCACCGCGGCCTGCCAACCCGCCCGCAACTGCTTCACTTCAGAGGAATTTCGTCGCGGTTGGTATGCGGTCGAATGGCTGACCGTCCGAGCCAGCCCTGCCAAATCGGCAAACTCTCCCAACCCAAATCGACCCGCGAATACCGCCCCAAGCGCGGAACACTCCGCGACGGTCGAAACCCGCAGCACCACTCCGGTCATGTCCGCCGTGAATTGCATTAAGAATGAACTCGCCGTGGGTCCGCCATCCGCGGCCACCGTCGCCAATTCCACTCCGCCTTCCGCACGCATCGCGTCGAGGGCATCACTCACTTGATAAGCAATGGACTCAAACGCCGCCGTTGTCCCCCACTTCACTCGCCCAGTCATCGAGCTCCGGCACGCTCGCCGCGAGCCCCAACTGGTCACGCAGCCACGTCAGGGTGGAGGCCGATGATATGATCACGCCTGCATACGCGTAGGTCGCCTCTCCGTTCAAGGTCCACGCCACAGTCGTGAGCAACCCTTGATCGGAAAAACGCGGCTTCGCCCCGAGATTGAGCAAAACCGACGACCCCGTGCCAAAAGTGACCTTGGCACTTCCGGAATCGAAACAACGCTGCGCAAACCACGCGGCTTGCGAATTGCCCATCACACCACAAATCGGGAGCGCTTTCGTCCACTTGCCGTCGAGAGTGGTCTCACCAAAACCGGCCGAGCAATCACGCACTTCCGGCAACGCGGCAACCGGCACCTTCCACATCGCGCAGAGATCCGGGTCCCACGTCCTGCGACCAATATCATACAACAACGTGCGGCTCGCATTGGTGCTGTCGGACGCAAAGACCGCCCCTCCCGTGAGCCGGTAGAATCCTCAGGCGACGACCGAATCCAAAAGCTTACGCGCAGTCGCCACGAGTCCCTCCATTGATATCCCGTAATGACGGAAGATGTCGGCTTGAGCTCCGGTCACCGTATCTTCATCGGGCATTCCCACGATCGGGAAAGGCACCCTCACGCCAGCCTGCAGGATGGTCGAAGCCACCGCCTCGCCCAATCCGCCGTGCACCGAATGCTCCTCCACCGTCACGAGCGCCCGGCACTCCGCCGCCGCTGCCAGGACCGCGGCAGTATCGAGAGGTTTGATCGTGGGCAGGCTCAAGACACAGGCACTGATGCCTTGCGCGGACAACGCTTCCGCTGCCAATCGCGCGTGAATCACGGTTTCTCCCGTCGCCACAAACGCCACATCGTCGCCGGTGCACAACGTGAGCGCGCGCCCCGCTGCCAAATCCGGATCACCGGGATGCAGATCATACATGGCCGCTTTGCAAATCGAAGATAGACCGGTCGCTTCGCCGCCGCCAGCTTCACCGCCGAGCGCGTCTCCGCATTGTCGGCCGGAGCAATGATCGTCACATTGTTAATCGCCCGCAACGCGGCAAAATCATACAGCGAATGGTGCGTGCTGCCCAACGCGCCGTAACTCACACCGGCACTGATCCCCACCACCACCGTCGGAGCATTCGAATAGCAGATGTCGTTCTTGATCTGCTCCAATGAACGTGCCGTGAGGCAACACGCCGGTGAGACGCCAAAGGCTTTTTTTCCACTTAACGCGAGACCGGCCGTAATGCCCACGAGGTTCTGCTCCGCAATCCCGACCTCCACAATTGGCTCCGGCAATGCCTGACCGTAGGGGCCGAGTTTACCGGACCCACGGGAGTCACTGGTCACGGCGAGCACATTGGAATCCGCCGTGGCTAACTCCTGTAGGGTCTGAGCGAATACTTCAAGATTGGTGCGACCCTTGCTGAGGCCAAGCCGGACAATGGCGGCTTGGGCTTCGGGCGTGAACATGGATGGAGCGGGGGCACTCATGCGGATACCTCCTCGCCACGCAACCGTGTCTCCGCGGCATCAAGTTCCGCGAGCGCCGTCGCCAATTGTTCGGGCGACGGGACCCCGTGATGCCTCTTGCCCACATTTTCCATAAAGCTGATACCTTTGCCTTTCACCGTTTCTGCCAAAACGCACAATGGCATTTCCGCCGGCGGCGGGGTGGTGAGCGCTTCGGTGAGCGCCGCGTAATCATGACCGGCAACAGTCCGCACGTGCCAGCCAAACGCCTGCCATTTGTCGGCCAACGGCTCGTTCGACATCACGTCGCGGGTGGCGCCAGTGATTTGTAAATTGTTGTGATCGAGAATGACCGTCAGGCGATCCAGCCCGTAGTGCGCGGCCGCCTGCGCCCCTTCCCAGTTGGAGCCTTCCGCCAGTTCCCCGTCTCCCATGAGCGTAAAGACCCGCGCGGGAAATTTATCCATCCGGGCGGCCAACGCCATCCCCACCGCAATGGGCAGACCATGACCAAGCGCTCCGGTGTTCACCTCCACCCCCTTCACCTTGCGGGTCGGGTGACCCACATAGGCAGATTGATAATGGCAGACCTGCTCAAGTCCGCCGGATCAAAATATCCACAATCACCCAACACCGTGCAAAGCGCCTCCACACAATGCCCTTTGCTCTGCACATAACGATCGCGAGTCGGCGAATCGAAGGTCTCCGGAGTCACGTTCAATACCCGTCAGTAAAGTACCTGCAATATGTCGAGGCAGGACAGCCCACCCCCAGTGTGTCCGGCCCCAGCATCGACAATGAGGCGTAGCAATCGGCGACGCAGGTCCACTGCGCGCAATGCGAGTTCGTGATCAGTCATGTTCTTTATTCCTCCTTGGCCTCGTGATGGTAAACGTCCCACCCGAGGTCGCGGCCAAAGGCCTCACGCAAAATATCAGCCGTACTCGACGCATTCCTGACCACGTGATGTTCAAACCCGTGCTCACACACGTGATGCATCAGCTTTTGCAGTTTGGGCACGTGCGCCACGGCGCGGTTGCCAAAGGTCGAAATCGGATCGTCCGTAAGATTCCCCTCCCCGACGTAAGCGCGAATCACGCCGGCAGTGTCGTTCGTCGTAATCCGACCAAAGGTCAGAGGCGACGCCGGGGTGCGGCCGTCGAGCGCGCCCCCACGTATTCTCCACGCCCAGCGTGGAACCCAATATCGAAGCATTCAGCACCTTCACATTCACATCGGGCAGAAACGATTTGGCCCAATTGCCACAGTAAAAAAGCACACACTTGTCGGGGTCAGTCCCGAATGGCACTTAGTTAAGGGGTCTATTCGTCTATTTTAGTAGCCGTGATTTGGATACGCGCATGTGCCGCCGAGGCTTGGTCATCAGTTGGTAGACTTTGGGCCTTCGTTTGACGGCGCGTGGTTCACTGCGATGCGGGCGTTAGGGCACCGGGTCGGCGGCCAATGCGAGGAGCAGATCTTCGAAGCGTTGGTTCGCTTCGCGCGCACTGCCTGAGAGCAGGTGGGCGAACGCCCGCAGCGTGCTGATGGTGCCTTGGAAAGACAGGCGCATTGGTGCCACGTCATGCTGGCGTGCGGCTTCGAGCAGGCGCACCAAGTTGTAGGCGATGGCCTGCAAGTGGATTTCCTTTGCGATCATCGCCGGGGTGCGCGTGCGTAGCACGTCGAGTCCGAGGGTCGTCGTGATGTCCCGGAAGTTCAGTTCCACCTGCCAGCGGCGCAGGTAGAGTTGGGCAATGGCCGCGTCGGATACTTTTCTTCATCGAGCAGCGTGGTCACCACCGCGATGTGCTGGGTGCGGAAGCCGCGCACCTCGGTTCGAAAGCGCACCACACGCAAAGTCAGGCTCTCAGGCAGTTCGTTCCACAAACATTTTTCCCACCGGCCCTGTCGCTGGGGTTTGGGCCAGCAGATTTTGCCGGTGCCTGTCCGACGCGATTGATGCAAGCGCATCACCACATCCACACCCTTGCGTTGCAAAAAGCTGATGAAAATCTAGTTGCAGAACCCGCGATCAGCCAGGAGCACCTCTCCCCTGTGCACCCAACCGATCAATTGGCGCGCCAGCGGGGCCTCACTCGCCTTCCATGAGGACAGGACGAACTTCACCAAATGGCCGGTTGCCAGGGAGCACATTCCCACCATCTGGCCGGTGAGGAAACCGCATCCTTTGCGCTGGCACCCCGCGTAAGGATAGACTTTCCGGTTGGCCGTGGTGTCGGGCATGGAAAGCCCGCCGCCATCGATCACCTTCACGTTGTGACCGAGCCAATGATCGGCCTCGCGAGTGCGTTGATGAGCCACCTCCACGAGACGGCTGAATACGGTGCGCCAGACCGTGATCGGCAACCGCGCCCGGGCTTGGCAATAGCCACCGGTGGCATCGTCGACCGACGTCGCCGCCCCGGCCTGCAGATGCCATGCTTGCACCCAGCAAACCGCATCGCGGCAGCTCGCACCACGCTGCAACACTTGCCCAAGAAACGCGCAAAAGGTCACCCAAGGCGTAAAGATCCGGTCCCGCTTACCGATGCCTGCAAATGTGCTCGGAGCCACAAAGCGCGCCACCAGCGCCGCGAGCCCATCGAGCTTAACCGCCCGCTCAATCAGTCTAGCGGCCGCACCATTGGAGCGTCTCCCACACAAGCGATGCGAAAACCCTGGCAGATACAACGTATTGATCTTCATGCAGTTGCACTACCAATAAGCCAGTATTCCGCAACCTATTATTAGGCATTAACTTAGAAGGTTTGACGGACGATCAATCTCACGCAACCGCTCGCCTAACTAAGCGCCATTCGCCCCAGGGGTTTTCGCCATGGAAGTGGGAGAGAAAGCTGGTAAGATCACCGGCACATTCGGCGAGGTAACGAGTGAAGACGCCGATGTCGGGGTGATCTACGGGGTCACCCACGAGCTCCTGCCCTGCGGGGGAAGTCCATGCTCGACCGTCGATGAAATTGAGATCGAAGACGGCAAGTTCGCCGTCTGCGGCGAGACAGGACAGGCGGTCTTCGGCGACGACTCCCTGTTCTTCCATTTCTTTGCGTTCGGAGATATCGAGGTGGAAGCCAACGACTCGTTCAAGTTCGCCCTCGGTGTCGAAGTGTTGCACGCCGACGCTTTGGATCCACATCCAGTGTCCGCGGCGATGTCTCATCCGGAATTCGACGGAGTAGGTGCGTTGGGCGGAGCGTGTGTGGCGGCCGACCTGATCAGGAGCGGCGGCGGAATCGTCGGGATGGATAAGCTTCAGCCACGTGTCATGGAATTGGCGAGATCGGCGTCGGCGTAGCCCAGGAGGCGTTTCCACGCCGGGGAATAGTGAGTTTCGCTGGTGGAGAAATTGAGGTCAAAGAAGCCGGCGGCGTCGCTTTCGGCAAGCTGGGGCCACGCGTTTTGATGAGGACTAGGGGCGAACGGCGCGGTGGAATTGGGGCGAGACGTGGTGGTGTTTTTAGGCGCTATGTCGACGCGAGCAATCCAGGCAATATCGCGGCCGTGCGCGGCTTCCACAGAGACCCCCGCACCTCGATGCCCGCGGAATCCGCGTCGAGTTGAATGACGAGGGGGGCCCGCTGCTCGGAAGCGCTGACGGTCAGGACTTCCCATTGGGCGTCAAGAATATCGGGATCGTCGGAAGTGACTTCGAAGGCGAAAAGCGTGACGAAGGGCTTTTCGAGCATGGAAGCGGTATCGCAGAGCCAAAACGCGCCGGCGTGACGGTTAGCGCCAACAATCATGCCAAATTCATCCAGCGTGAACAGGGCGCTGGCACCCAGTCGGCGGGCAGAGGCGGAGTCTGAGCGCGAAGAAGATGAGGAGGTCGATGAACTCACGGATTGGACGTGGGGAAATCAACGAACGTTGATCCACTCAGAAATCTTAGGAGAATTGAGCGGAGCGCACAATGCTAAACCCCGGCCAACGGTAAGTGTCGTGGGTCAACCGCTCAGGGTAGCGGCAGACGCTTGGACCCGAGTGGCGGTGGGTGATTCACCATCGAGCCACCGTTGCACGCGCCCGGCGAGGAAGGAGATATAAGGAGTTTGGTCGTTGAGACAGGGGACGTGTTGGAAGCTTTCGCCTCCGGCTTTGATGAACTCTTCCTTGGCCTCGCCAGCAATTTCCTCGAGGGTTTCGAGGCAGTCGGCGACGAAGGCCGGGGTCATGACTACCATGCGTTTTTTCCCTTGGGCGGGGAACTCCTCGAGCACCTTATCGGTGTAGGGGGTGCACCAAGGTTCGCCTGCGAGGCGAGATTGGAAGGCGATGGACCAGGAACCGTCGGGGAGTTGAGCTCGTTTGACGAAGGCGGCGGTGGTTTTGAGGACCTGAGCCTTATAGCACATCGAGTGAGCGGGGCTGCACGTGGAGCAGCAATCGGGGACCATCGTGCAATGAGCCTTGGAGGCGTCGCCGACGCGCAGGTGGCGCTCAGGGAGGCCATGGTAGGAGAAGAGGATGTGGTCGTAGGGGGCTTCGAAGTAGGGTCGGGATACTTCGTAGAGCGCCTCGATGTAGTCGTCGTCTTCGTAGAAGGGTTGAACGCTGGTGACTCTCATCGAGGGGGCAAATTTTGCGACGTCGGCGTAGACCTTTACCACGACAGTTTCCCACGAGGACATGGCATAGTGGGGGTATTGAGGGAAGAGGAGGACTTCGGTGATCCCGTCGTTCGCCATTTGGCGTACGACCGACTCGATGGACGGTGTGCGGTACCGCATAGCCAAGTAGACCGGAGTGGCATCACCGAGCGTCGCAGCCAGTTTATCCCGGACGGCCTGGGAGGTGACGACGAGCGGAGAGCCCGCCTCAGTCCACACCTCTTTGTAAGCTTCGGCGGATTTGGGAGCGCGGAAGCGCGTGATGATTTGATTGACCAAGAAGCGCCGCGCCGCGCCGCAGCTTGGCCGGTCGATCACGCGTTCATCGCCCAAGAATTCGCGCAGGTAGGTGCGCACGTCAGGGACGGCGGTGGAATCGGGGGATCCAAGATTTACGAGCAGAACGGCGCGAGTGGACATAGAACGCATTGATCAGGCTGGGGCGGCGGTTGTCAAACGGAGGTGTCTAATCGTGTTTTATACGTATTGCCGGATGGAAAAATGAAGTAACATCCCATCATCGACAAAACGGGGGATGTGGGGTCTGATGACAGAACCCTTTTTTAGTTAACCTCTTGATAGTAACCCATGGTCTTTTGTTTTAGGAATGGGAACGAATGGCGCGCAGGGAGATATGCGTGGAATGTTGGCAGGATTCGAAGACGTGCGGCAGGGGCCGCTCGGGCCAGTGTTGGGCGCAGACGCGCAGCAGGACTCTGCGCAAGAGGGCGCAGGTTGGCCAGGGCGTTGATGTTGCGGGTACGCGAGTGGTCTTCGCGCCAGCAGGCGTCGCGGCGCCAGTGGTTGCGGATCTCCACTCCGCCCCAGTGCCCGCGGATCAAGGCGAGCATTTGCGCAGGGCTGCGTTCTGCGGGTGCCAGGCTGCTGGCGTAGGCGCGTTGCTCGCAACTTTCGGTGAGGTCGCGTTTTCGCACCGTGGTTTTGTCCACGAGCACCAGGCTGTGCAGCCCGGGGTAGTCGGCTTGCGAGGGCGTGGCCACCACCACGGACACCCGCCAGGTGGTCACGCGGTCCCGACTCGGATCGGTCAGCTCAAAAAAGGGGGTGGAACGGTCCGGGCGCGCTGCACCAGCGCGCTCAGCTGGGGTTGGTTGCCTTTGATCTGGGGCACATACTCGCCGCCTTTTCCCACGATGGTGCGGGCCTGCTCGCGGGTGGCGTGCAAGGCGTCGCCGGTGTGACGATCTGCTCGTCCAACGACGCGGCGGCCAACACCTCACCGGCGCGGGCCTGTTCACTGCGCGAGGTGTTTGCCTTTTGATCGACGATGGCCAGGGCGACCGGCGCGCCGGTGTCGGCCTCGACCAGGCTGAGCACCCCGACCGCGTCGCGGATAAACTTTCCGTCCAGGGCGAGCGCTCCGGGCAGGGCACTGGCGTGGGCTGTGAGCCAGCGGTTGTGAGGGCCTGGGCAAAGGTCTCCGGATCGAGCCGGGTGAGCACGTCGTAAAACACGCTGTAACTGGGGGCCAGGCGGACCTTTTTGCCGGCCTCACGGGGCAGGGCCAGGGCGAAGCGCTGGTCTTGGTCGAGCAGGTTGGCCATACGAGCGATTGACGCGATGTCGCGCCGGCCGACCAGCAGCGCGAGCGCCACGATGCCAAGAACCGGACCGATCTTGAAGCGGGTGTTGTTGGCGCGCGGATCGGGCACGCCGCACCGGGCCTCCAACAGAGAGGGCAACGGGCCGTTTTTGAGCGGCAGGGTGCCGGTGGGCGCGCGGCGCAGTCCCGCCCAGTAGTCCTCGGGCAAAGCGGGGTCGGGGGCGCTCAGCAGGGCCTTGGCCGAGGGGTGCAGGGGCCGCAGCAGCCACAGGTGCTTGGGGTTTGCCGTGCTCGCGGTAAAAGTCGCCTCGGTGCCGTTCGTAACCCTGGCTGGTCCCGACCGGCTCCCACGCGGAGGCCTTGTAGCACGTGCCTTGGTAGGCCTCCGGGTCGGTGCAGGTCTCGGCTAGCAGCGACCGATAGCCGAAGCGTTCCTGCCAATGGCCCGGCAACGTGCGCACGGCCGCAGCGAGCACCTGGGTGGCGAAATGAGGCTCCTCGCCGCGCTTGGTAAGCAGTAGAAAGCGGCGGTTTTGCACCACCAGGGAAAGCCGCTCGACCCGGCGGGTCGCATCCCAGCCCACCCACCGGTCCCGGTCCTTGAGCGCGTAGCAGGCCGGACCCCACGCCAGCAGCGCCACACCGCCCGCCCCCCCTCTTTCGACAATCTGGCGCAGGTAATCGCCCACCGGATGCCCGGATCCCAAATAGGGCCGCTCGTGCAGCTGCGCGTCGAACCACTCCTGCTCGGCCGCAGTGGCCATGCGCACCTCCACGTTTCGATCCCAGTGCTTCTGCTCCGGGGTTGCGTTCGTCGCTTCCCTTTCCGTTTCACCTTTAGATTTCATCCCACTGAAACAGATCGAAAATCGGCCAAATGGTTTAGCTCAAAGTTACACCGCTTACCTGCAATCACTTCACCCGTCACGGGACAAGACCATGCGCGAAGCCCTTCGGTGATCCGGTTGGGCATCGTGACGGAGTGATTTTGGTGATAACCTCAGGCCGCTTGGGCCAGTGGCGGCTGGTCGGCCAGCGTCTGGCGATCAGCCAGAGGTTGTGGCCGAGGACGCTCCATGCTATCGTTAAACAGCGGTGCATAAAGCCCTTGGCTCGCAAACGCTTGCCTTGACGCTGCTTGAGGATGGCAATGCGGGCCTCAGTCGAGGCCCGGCGGCGTTGCAATTGGACGAACTTTGGTTCCGTCATACGTTGCTTCAGTTCTGGAAGATAGCGCGGGCAGGTCGCGTCGTAGATGCTCGCAGCGGCCAGAATCTGACGCATCCGCTTGGTCGAGAAGCCCCGGTCGGTGCCCGCGGCGGTGACCGGCGTGCTCACGTCGAACTGATTCTGACGATCAAAGCTTTCGCTCAACTGGCGCCATTCGGCGGGGGCAGCCTGCTGATACATCTGCCAGTTGTTGATCAATCCGGTCGCGTTCTCACTGATCATCGCGGTGTTACCAAATTCGAGTTCGCCCGATGCCTTGCCTCTGACCAGCACCTGCACATCGGGCTCATACACGCGGAGGATCTTCTCGGCACTGGGCACGGCGCGCGCGCCGATGATGCGTTCGTGGGCCTGGTTGATCGTTGCGGGCATCTGAGCCAACATCGCGTCGATGCGTTCGACGATGCGAGCGGCCTGTCGCGCGGAGGTGTGGGTCGACGCATACTCTTGGTCCAGGCGGTCGCGGTGTCGCTGGGCGTGTTCATCGATGGTGCGCAACAGTCGCTTCATCTTGCGTAGCACCTGCTTGCGCGCTCGTTTGGCATTCGCACGCCGTCGGGTGTGCGTCATCTCAATGCACAGCCGGTTCATCTGTCGGGCGAAGACCTCCGGCTCCGCCGGCATGCGTGCACGCATGCCGGCCCGGCGGATCAGAATCACCGCCTTGAGCAGGGTTCGGCTCACATCGCGCAGCAGCACCCAATCCACCGGAAAGTGGATGTTAGTGGGCAAGCACGTCGAGTCCACCAGGCACGTCTCCATCGACTGCGGCTCGGCCAGACCGAGTTCGGCCGCCCGGTCCGCCTCAGCGACCATCTCGATACAACACCTGACCCATCCACCGCACCGGTTCGGCGGTAAAGCACTGCGAAGCTCGCTCCAACACGCTCTTGGAAACGCCCTTGATGCCCTCAATCGTGCGCACCCCGCAGAAGTCGGCCAGCAAGTCGCTCGATGCAATCGTGCGCGAGAGTTGCCGAAAAGGCATGTTTCCCAAAAGCATACGCAACACATTCACCCGCAGCGCCTTGCGCGCGAACTCCAGGCGACGGCGCAGCTGCCCGGCGTCGACCGACTCGAAGCCCACCCGCGCGAAGTCCATCGCCATCGATTCAAGGTGGCTGGCTCGCCGCACTCGGTCCACCGCATCGAGCTGCTCTCGAAACTGCCCGTAATCTTTGTTCGACCCGACAGTCGTAAGCGCTGGACGCAGCCAGCGCTGCAGGGCAATTTCATCTCCGACGGCTTTGTGTATTAGTTTCACACCCAATCATAGACGCCGTTTTTGGGCCTAAACCAGGATTTACTCCCGGTTTAGGCTTCTATGCCGTCACATAAATACCGGTCAATGCCGCTTACGCCCAGCCAAACTCGCCACATACTGCAGAGTCTTGCTCATCACCCACGCAAGAATCTGAGTCAGAATTTCCTGATTGATGCCAATATCGTACAAAAATCCGTCCATTTGGCCGACATCACTCCAAGGGATACCGTGCTGGAAGTTGGTCCGGGCTTGGGCACGTTGACCAGCGCCCTCTTGACCGCCGGCGCGGAGGTTTGGGCCGTCGAATTTGATCCCAGATTAGCTGCGCACTTACAGGCGACGCTGCAACAGGTGCATCCCGACAATTTACATCTACTGCAAGCTGATGCGCTGGATCACCCCCGCGCCGGCCTTCCGGTCGCAAAAGCTTCGGCAGGGTTTAAGGTGGTGGCCAATCTACCGTATGCCATTTCCACGCCATGGTTGGATCAAATTCTCTCAGGGCCCTTGCCTGCGCGCATGGTATTGATGCTCCAATGGGAAGCGACTCAACATTATATGGCGTCACCAGGCTCCAAGCAATTTGGTGCTATCTCGATTTTCTTGCAGTCCCTTTATCGCATCGCCCCCGGCCACAAAGTTCCCGCAGCATGTTTCCATCCGCGCCCCGACGTTGAGTCCTACTTGCTCAACTTGATTCGCCAGCCAGAACCATTCAGATTTGACCGCGCTACCCACGACCTCATCCGCACTTGTTTTCAACAACGGAGAAAACAAATCGGAGCCTTGCTGAGAGGGAAACTGCCGGACAACGGACAAGAGTGGATCAGCAGCCTCTCCGCCGAAGGCTTGGACGCCAGAGCACGCCCCGAAGTAATTCCTGTGCTAGCGTGGCAGAGGCTGCGTGCTGCTTGAAAAGCTCGCCGCAGTCCAACACTAGCGGAGGATTTGGAGTGGTGGCAAAACTACAACGGCGCATCACCGCCAAGGAACGCGAGGCGATTTATGCCGGTTTGGCCCAGGGCAAAAGCGGCGCCCTGAGGTGGACCCCGTTGGTTGGACAGGTCGGGCGGATTTATAGTTATGGTTTCTGGTTTTTCTGACCAAGCATAAAAGATAATGGAGGGGAGCAGGGGAGGAAGCGCGGCTTCCTCCCCGCTCGGATAGCCGCCGTCAGGCGGCGGCTTGGTCGAGTTGTGCGTGGTAGACCTCGGATGGTGTTTGGCGGCCGTGGGCGGAGTGCGGTCGTCGGTCGTTGTAGAACAGCAAGTAGGTCTCCAAGTTGGCATGGGCCTCGACCATCGTCTCATAGCGTTTCAGATAGACTTCCTCGTATTTGACGCTGCGCCACAGGCGTTCGACCAAAACATTGTCCAAGCACCGTCCTTTGCCGTCCATCGACAGTCGCACGCCGGCGGCCAACAATGGCTGGGTGCACTCGGCGCTGGTAAACTGGCAGCCTTGGTCGGTGTTGAAGATCTCAGGCTTGCTGTAAATCGCCATCGCGCGCTGCACCGCTCGCACGCAAAACGACGCATCGAGCGTGCTGGACAGTTCCCATGCGAGCACCATCCGCGAGTGCCAGTCGATCACCGCACACCGGGATGTAGATGATATCTGTGGCCCACACTTGATTCGACCTTTCAACCTTCAGCGTTCGCAGCAGATAAGGGTAGATCTGATGAGAGGCCGCTTTCTTCGACAGACTCGGTTTTTGATAGATCGCCGTGAGTCCCATTAATCGCATCAATCGTCGCACCCGTTTACGGTTCCCCACGTGTCCTTCGCGTTGCAACCAACGGGTCATTTGGCGGCTACCAAAGAACGGTGACTCGAGATAGATTTCGTCGATCTGTTTCATCAACGCCAGGTCCGCTTCCTGCGGTGGCTTCGAGTGGTGGTAGTAGGTTGAGCGTGGCAGCTCCAACAGTTCGTACTGCCGGGCCACACTCAGCTTCGGATGCTCGGTTTCGATCATGCTGCGGCGCTCCTTACTCCCCAAATGCGCCAACTTTTTTTTGAGCCACTCGAGCTCCATCTGCAGCTGCCCGATCCGCGCATACAGTTCCTTCTCTTTGCGATTCCGCTCGATCTCGTCGCGCACCTGCGCCGAGGGCTTCGCGAAAAGACCTCCGGCAACCGCTCGGACACCTCCTTCTTCCACTGACTCACTTGCACCGAATGCACCTCGTGACGCTGCGCGATTACGTGGATCGGCTCGATTCCCTTGAGGGCTTCGAGCCCTACTTTCGCTTTGACCTCGGCACTGAAGGCACGTCGTTTCTTCGACAATATTGGACTCCTTTGGGATTTAATCATCCCTCCTGTCCAACTTCATGGGTCCACCTCACTCAGCTTGCCGCCGCCCTCGGCCGCGACGCCTCGGTGGTCAATCGCGAGATCACCCGCAACGGCGGGCGCAACAGCTACAGCGGTATGGATGCGCAGACTCGCGCTTGCCGTCGGCCCCAGTGCGCCGCGCGCAACAAAGTCGCCGACACGCCCGCCTTGCGCGACGAGGTGCTGGCCCTGTTTGCCACCGGCGCTACGTCCAAGCAAATCGAAGTCGCCTTGAGACGACGTCATGGCCTTGATCTGACCCGACGCGTGAGCCACGAAACCATCTACGACTTCATCTACGTCCACTCCAAAGGCTCGGTTAAGAAGGAGTTGATCGCTTATTTGCGACGCAAGAAGCCCCGGCGCAGTCCCGCCCCCCGCGCCAAGGGCACGCTCTCGGGCCAGTTGCCGGGCGCGATCAATATCGGCGAACGACCCGCTGAGGTGGAGCGCCGGGAGGTGCCCGGACACTGGGAGGCCGACTTGGTCATGGGTGCGGGCAATCGCACCGCCATTTTGGTCATCACCGAACGGGTCTCCCGCTACGTGATGATCGTCCCGTTGGGCGGCGCCAAAGACGCGATCAGCGTCGCCCGCGCTCTCATCCGGGCCTTCAAACGCCTGCCCGCCCACCTGCGCAAGACCCTCACCTACGACAACGGCCGCGAAATGGCCCAACATGCCGCCTTCTCCCTGGCCACAAAAGTGGCGGTCTACTTCTGCAATCCACACAGCCCTTGGCCGCGCGGTGCGGTCGCGAATATCAACGGTCTGATCCGGGAATACTTCCCTAAAGGCATCGACTTTAACACCGTCACCAAAGGCCAAATTGCCAAAGCGGAGTGGCTACTCAATAATCTCCCTCGCATCGGGCTCGACGGACAGTCTCCCGCTGAAGTCTTTCATGCTATTATACAAAAACTGTGCACTAGCCGCTTGACGCCGTCAGTTAGACAAAGAAAGAGGAGGCGGCGGCGATAAATCATACTTTGGGGGTCCTAACAAGAATTGGCCCAAACCGAAGCGAGGGCCCTTCGGGAGCAGAAAAAGACACAATCTCCCGACGAAACCAAGACCCCATTGTACTCCTTCTCCTCCCCATAAGCGATAAACACACTTCTCATTGGCCTCAACGCCCGCCCTGCTGTACTCTGAGTAGCGGTCCCAACAATACTCAACCCATTGCATCAGTCCTTCTCGCGGCGTTCATCTCGCAATGAGTCAAGATTATGCCATCCGTGAATCCCCTCTCGTATCCTCGCAGTCATGAAAACGTCTTCGGGTGAACGCTCACTGAGGACGTCAAAGCCTTCTTCTCCAGATCGCCGAAATACCAAAGAATGCCGCCTGAAAAATTCTCGGGTCGTTTTATAGTACATTAATCCGTTTTCCAAATAAGACGCTACTCCTCCCATTCGAAACGTCTTTGCCTGCAACTCCAGGGCTCGCTTGATCTATGTAGATGGCCCCCCAAGGTCGATCTGAGTTATGTAGAGCGCACCGACGACCCCTTCCTTTCGCTCCCTGTGCGCCCCTTCCCGCCATCCCAAAGCACACGACACAAATACCCCGTCATTGAACTTGTAGATTTGCCCTCCTACCCACTCGTCACCACGCCAAACTTCCAGCATCTCCCCACAACTCCCAAAAATGGACCGCAGTGCCTGCCGTGAAAATTCATACGCATCCGCACCATGTAGCGCACGCATGCTCGGCCTATAAAAATCCCGGTGAAAAAGATCTACTCTCGATAGATCACGACTGATCACGCTCGGATAATCCGCCCGCCTGACCTTGCGCAGATCCCCCTGAACCGAACGCCCCCATGTAGCCCGTTGTTCTTCTCAGGTAGCCCCCATCGGAATTTGCAACTCCACCAATGAGGGCCACCGTAACTCGATCTGCTTGAGCCCCGTCGCCGCCAACGACGGATCTGCCACTGCAATCCCGTATCGGCTCACCATACGATTCATCGTTTTCCCGACATTTCGCCCGTTGAACCCTCGCCGTATCCGCAAACTCGCGAGTTCTCGATTCCCTAGCCAGTAACGACTGAAATGCGTCACCGCCCTCCAATCGCCGATTACCCCAAATCCCGCCCTCCCGTCCGCTAGTTCCACTTGCCAATGCCTTTGCTCCAACTTGAAGCGATAAATCTACGGCAGCCCGCGTGATCAGGGTCGAACACCACCTGCCATTCAGCCCCTTTCGCGCTGCGTTCGAACAATCTCGGCCCCCACTTCGCTTTGAAACGCAACAAACCATTTTCCAGATAGGGGGACGCACCCCCACCTGTCCAGTGCACGCCTCGCTCAAGAGTTCGGTTCATGCCAAATAAATACAAGGCGGCCATCACCCCTGCCTGTCTTAAATGGGGTGGCCCCAGCCTCCACCAAAATCGACGCATACGGTATTCATCCACTTTTTCGTTGAAATCACCCCTCCCTCCCACTCTTCCCCCTGCCAAACTTCCACAAACTCACCGTGGTCATCAAACAGCTGCAACGTCGCTTCAAGCGTATCCGTGAATGCATTCTCTCCGTGCACCGATCTCATGCTAGGCGCCAAATGCCGGAAATAGAACTCCCGTACTCGCTCACGGTTGGGTGATTCGATACACTAAAACCCCGCCTTTTTCACTCGGCGGATATCCCTCCTGGCCGACGAGGGAAGCCCTCGCGTGAATTCTTCCCAAGTCTCGGGCATGGGGACTCTTAGATCCACGCCCCGAGGCCACGTCAGTCTGACCCCATCCAAGTCCCCCAGATCCACCGCCGCGTCTGCGACCACAAAGCCGCATCGCGCCAAACTAAGCTTAGCGGTCTCGCCCAACGCGCCCCAATTCCACTGGCGTCTTACCCGTAAATTCTCGTCTCCAGCCATGAAATAACGGGGAGAATGCGTCTTCGCTCTCTCGTCCGCCCATGAACAAAATCCCATTGACTTGTCAGATTGGGTCACCTCCCAGTATCGATGACGCTGCTTCAGCATGTGCCAATGATAGCCCAGTTGCGATTTAAGGTTCGATATCAACGCGCTACGTTCAACGGACCTGCCTATCGGGGTCTCGCCTCTTCTCGCCTCTGCCAAATATATGCATTTCGGTGAAAACCTGCCCCTTGATTTTTCCGCAAACCCTCTAATACCTCTCGACCCTTCTTTTGGGTTGGCCCCGCCATCCCCCCCCTCTCTCTCGTAAAAACGTCAATCTTCTCTTCTCTACTCAAACCTGAAGTCATCATGTCAGAAACCCACGAGTTCCAAGCCGAGATCAAGCAACTGCTCGATATCGTCGTCCATTCCCTCTACACCGAAAAAGAGATCTTCGTTCGCGAACTGGTCTCCAATGCCTCCGACGCCCTCGAGAAACTGCGTCACACCCAGATCACCGAACAGGACATCTTCGAAGGCGACAAGGAACTGGAGATCAACCTCTCCACCGACGACAAGACCAAGACCCTCACTATCCAGGATTCTGGCATCGGCATGACCCGCGATGAGCTGGTCAAATTCCTCGGCACCATCGCCCACTCCGGCTCCAAGGCTTTCCTCAAGGCCATCAAGGAGGGCGGCGCCAAAACCGACAACCTCATCGGCCAGTTCGGCGTCGGCTTCTACTCGGTCTTCATGGTCGCTAAGTCCGTTCAGGTCTTCTCCCGCTCCTGGCAGGCCGACGCGCCAGGTAATGTGTGGACCAGTGACGGCTCCGGTTCCTACACGGTCGAGGAAGCGGCCGATCTGTCCCGCGGCACCAAGATCGTCATCGAACTCACCGACGACTCCGGCGACTACGCCACCGACTCGAGTATTAAAACCATCCTCGAGCGCTACAGCGCCTTCGTCACCTTCCCCATCAACCTCAACGGCGAACGGGTCAACAAAGTATCCGCCCTTTGGCTACGTTCAAAATCCGAAATCACCGAGGAGGAATACACCGAGTTCTACAAATTCCAGGCCCACGCCTACGACGAGCCTCGCCTGAAACTGCACTTCTCCGCCGACGCTCCGCTCTCCATCAACTCCATCCTCTTTGTTCCGCAGAGCAACCCCGAGAAGTTCGGCATGACGCGAGCCGAGGCAGCGGTGTCTCTCTATTGCCGCAAGGTCCTCATCGATCCGTCACCCAAGAACCTCCTCCCGGAATGGGGTCGCTTCCTCAAGGGGGTCGTCGATAGCGAGGACCTTCCGCTCAACATCTCCCGCGAGACCATGCAGGACCGCGCTCTCATCGAGACACTGGGCAAGGTCATCACCAAACGTTTCCTCAAATTCCTCGCCGAGGAAGCCAAGAACCGTCCCGACGACTTCGACAAGTTCTACGCCGAGTTCGGCATCTTCCTCAAGGAAGGCGCCGCCACCGACTTCACTCACAAGGAAGCCCTCGCCAAACTGCTCCGCTTCGAGTCCTCCCGCACCGAAAAGGGCAAGAGCACTTCGCTCGCCGACTACGTCTCCCGCATGGGTGAAGAGCAAAAGGAAATCTACTTCCTCATCGGCTCCAGTCGCGAATCCATCGAACGCGGTCCCTACCTCGAAGGTTTCGAATCCCGCAACCTTGAGGTCCTGTTCTGCTACGAAAACGTCGACGACTACGTCATGCGCAACCTCACGGAATTCGACGGCAAGAAGCTCCTCGCCGCCGATTCCGCCGACGTGAAACTCGACGAAAAGGAAACCGCAGGCGAAGCCCTCTCTCAAGAAGAGATGGACGCCCTCTCCAAATGGCTCAAGGAAACCCTCGGCGACCGCGTCACTGAAGTGAAAGGTTCCTACCGCCTCGTGGATTCCCCGGCCGCCGTGCTCAATGCCGACAGTTTCATGAGCCCCCAAATGCGCGCCATGATGAAGGCCATGCAAAAAGACGGCGAAGGCGGCGATACCCCGCCCCTCAAGGTCAACCTCGAGCTCAACCCACGTCACGCCATCGTTAAAAAACTCAGCGCGACCAAGGACACCGAAGTCGAAAAAGCCGGGCTTATTGCAGGGCAACTCTTCGACAACGCCATGCTCGCCGCAGGACTCCTCGAAGACCCCTCCAAAATGGTCCAGCGTCTCTACAAATTGCTCGAACAGGTCTAATTCCCTGTCGACAGATGCCGCCGAAACCTTCGGCGGCCGAGAAGAGCGCACGGCTCGCATTACTCAGGGGAGCTCCCTCCTCTGCGCGTGATCGAAGTCTCGTGCCTAAAAAATATGTTTAGCCCAGCGCGACCCTCACCCGGATCGCGCTTTTTTGTATCCCGTGACTCGGCCGTCACTTCCCCGACTGATCGTTCTCAGCTTCTCGACTGCCGGTTCAGCACGTGGATTCGTCCAACACGAATATACTTCAAGACCAACCGACTTCGGCCCGATTTCCAATTAATCCCCTAATTTTCTCCGCAAAATCACTTAATCCCCCACCACGCGCCTAAGACTCCAACGCTGGCTGCTCACGACAGACATCCTCAGCGAACTACTGTTTCTCGGCGTCATCTCTCTGGTATCGGCACACGATGCACACACATGACAGACCTCTTTCCACGCGACCTTGGCCTCGGATCCGACCACTCGTCACCAACAATCTCGTCGCCGATCTCACCGAACGGGCGAGCCGCTCAGATGATCTCCTTCGCGCCGACGTGAGCACCAGTTTGGCCGTAGCCGACGAAATTCTCGGAAACGCCGGCGGCTCCGCGCTGGTCGATGCCCTGAGCCTGTTCGTTAACTGCCATACCGCCGATGCGACTAACTCAAATTTTCGACCCGCTCACCATTCTGCAACTCCGGCAAATAGAACCACTCCGCCTATGATCCCGCGTCCTGGTTCACCGCTAGCCCAGCCCAACTCGCCGCATCCGGACATACTCGATCACGCCAATCCGGACCTTCCGTTCCGCCTATCTATTCGGCGTCAGCCAAGCACGCGCTTCACTCAAGTTTCATTCCTCAGCTCACGACCATGCACTACACTTTCAAGTAATACACGCCCGGATCAAAGCGCCTATCAGTCCTCTCTACCAAAACGACTCCCGAACGGCTTACCCCACTTGCGGGACAAATGACACAAGCACATACTTTAGCGCCCTCCTCACTGCTTTCCTACACCTCGTCGCTGATGTTCAATGAATCGACGCCCTACCATCTCCGCTCCATTCTCCAATCGATTTGTATTGGCGATGCTGCTCTTGCTAGCGGTCGAGAAACACCAGCGGTCTCTGGCCATCTCTGAACCTATGGCTCGACCCGCTGCCGGGTTGATTGAAACCGGCATGCCTCCTTTCAGTATCCTCGGTCCCGAGGCCTGAGGGCTCACCGTCGCACCCTTGGATCTGAAACCAATGCCCGACGGGCGTCTCCTCGCCTGAGGTCTGACTGAATTGGCCATTGGAGATGGTTGCCGTTGGGAAGTGTTTCATCGGGTGGATATCAGAAACCTCCATTCACTCGCAACGTGATGGTCGACCAGAACGGAGACATCTACCTCGGAGTCCCCGAAGGCTTCGCTCGAGTGGAACTCCTCCCCGGGAACAAATGGGCCCCCCGACACGTCGCTGCTTTTCCTCCCGACGCAACAGCTGACACCGTATCGAGTAAATTTGCCGCCGAGGCTGGCGGCGAATGGTTCTGGTGGTCCGATAGTGGTCCCGTATATGCGTGGCAACCAGGCACACTTCCTCGCGTCGCCGGCCGCACCGAAAACGTCGGCACCGTGCTCGGCATCGACGATGTCGTCTACCTCTCAGATTCCTCTCAGCCCACTGTGCAAAGCTGGAAAGATAGGACTTTTTCAGCATCTCCCTCCGTGATTCCGACTCAATCGGATTCGCTGCTAACAACTTCCGTGCAGATCCCAGGAGCGGATACATGGATCGGGACCGTCGACCACGGACTGTTCCAATACTCAAAATCCGCCCAGGAATTCATTCCGGCGAAACATCCACTCTGTGACGGATCACAGCGCATCCGCGCGATCCATCACATCAAGAGCGGGCACTTGGCCATCGCCGTGGATACCGTGGGCATAGTCTTCACCGACGAACAAGGTAATATCCTGCAAGTCTTGGACCGCAATGTAGACTATCGCCTTGCCCGTCCTCTGGCCATTCTCTCCACCCCGGGTGGTATCGTCTGGGCGCTACTCAGCGATGGCATCGCCTGTGTATTAGTTTTCCGAGTCGGGTTTCGGTCTTTGACCCGTTCATCAATACTTTCATCGCTTACGCTCAACCGAAACGGCTCCAAGGCAGACTTTGGATCGTCTCCGACTCACTTTCCCACCGGGGTATCTACGATGAGACGGGCCGATTCTTAAACTTCGAAGTCGATTCTCCACCTTCCAATGTCACCGATATCCTGGAGCTCAACGGGAAATCTTCGCCACCACCGAGGACGGGCTTTCCCACCGCGACAAAGAAGGAAATTGGACGCAAAGTGCCGCCGGGCCCGTGGGCGCATACGTTCAAACTTTCCCCACCACTGCGAGTCGGTGGGCCTACATCGCCCTGCACGAGTTCGGATGGCTGGTCGAAGAGTCCGGTCACTACCAATTCGAACGCCACCCCATGCCTGCAATTGGTCAGCTCTACGGCGCCGTCACCGATCTCCATGGCGACCTTTGGGTGGAGATGGGCATCGGTGAAATCGCCCGCGTGCAAACAGCTCAGGCTACTCCCCGGGTTTCCCTCTACACCATCGCAGATGGGTTGTCCGACTCTTGGGCCGAACTCAGCCTCTTCAACGGAGAGATTCGCGTGAACGGCTCAGCTGGCTTTCGTCACTTTGACGCTGAACGTAACCGCTTCGAAGTCGATACGCTCTCAATTGCCCGTCACCCCGAATTAAAGTCTTCTTTGGGCCGCCCCACCATCGATCACCTTGGTCGCCTTTGGGTATCATCCGATCAACGTATTCATATTATTGATACCACCACGGGCTTATCTGCCAATCCCCATGACTCCATCCCTGCGTCCATTTTCCCAAACTATCTGAATCCTCAGGAAGACGGGATCATGTGGATAGCCCAACGACTTCGCTTGGCACGCTTCGATCCCAACGTGCCGGAGGTCGCTCCGCCTCCTCTCCGCGCCATCATCGCTCGTATCGATTTCCCGCTCAGCAATCGCGTCATATACTCGCCCCGAAGCTTACCTGCTCCTTTGTCTGCCCACGACAGTGCGATGACCGTGCACCTCCAGGCTCCCAACGCACCGTTTAATCACCCGATCAGTTTTGAAGTTCAACTAGGTTCCTCTGACTCCGAATGGGTGTCCGTCGGAGGAACGGGACAGGTCAGTTTCAACCACCTCAACAGTGGCAACTATTCACTTCGGGTTCGAACCGTAATGGGCGACCAACGAGGCGAAGATACCGTGCTGCCGTTTTCTGTGTTGGATCCCTGGCACTTATCTCCATGGGCATTCGTTTTCTATGGCTTTGTCCTGATTACGGGGATCGTCGTCGCCATTCGCATATCCAACTACGTTGAACACCGCGAAAACCGACGACTCTAAAATCTCGTTTCAGCCCGCACCCAGGATCTGAATGCGGCCAATGCCCTGCTCGACCGCCAAATTTCAGAAACCGCCGAGGAAAACGAACATCGGCGCAATCTGGAGGCCCAGATTCATCAATCTCAAACACTAGAAAGCATCGGTACTTTGGCCGGCGGCATCGCCCATGATTTCAACAATATCCTCACCAGTATTCTGGGGTATTGCCAACTCGCCAGTCTCGAAATCCCCACCTCTCATCCCGCTTCCGAATTCCTTCGAGAACTTCGCCTCAACGCCCTCCGCGCCAAGGATCTGACATCTCGAATTCTCACCTTCTCGCATCAACACGAGTCCAAACTCGAGGTCATCGATCTCGCCGATCCCGTCCACGAAGCCACTTCTCTCGTCAGAGTCTCCATTCCGAATAGCGTCGATATCATCTCGGAACTCGAGCATGTGTATGTCAAAGTGGACAGCACTCAGATTCACCAGGTTATCGTCAATCTCTGCACCAATTCCTCCCACGCCATCGGGGAAAAATCCGGAGGTGTCCGAGTTCAGATTACCCGCATCGCCGATGGCCCGCCTTCTTCGCTCACCGCCGGGAACACTGACTCCGGTCCGTGGGTCCTGCTGGAAGTTTCCGACACCGGGGAGGGCATGAACGAGGAACAAATCGAGCGGATATTCGACCCATTCTTCACCACTAAAGGACCTGGTGAAGGGACCGGCTTAGGACTCTCCGCGGTACAAGGGATCATAACCAATCACTCCGGCTGCATTCACGTCCAAAGTTCCGTCGCCAAAGGCACTCGAATGCAAATATTTCTACCCGAATCCTCGGAGTCCCCGCCCCGCCCCACCGCAGCCACCCGCGCTGACCTCGGCCATCAACGTGAAATCATGGTGGTCGATGATGAAACGGTGATTACCCATAGTCTGAGTCGACTCCTGACCCGACTTGACTACCGCGTGACCACCTTCAATCGACCGCACGCCGCCCTCGCCGCTATCACCCAGGATCCTCAACGCTTCGATGCCATAATCTCAGATCTCACCATGCCCGAAATCGACGGCATCACTTTGGTCCAACGAATTCGACCGATTCTGCCCAACCTACCCGTGGTCTTCATGAGTGGCTTCGGGCAAAAGCACATCACCCGCATCCGCAACGAGATTCCGGACGCCCAATTCATTGCCAAACCATTCGAACGGGATGCAATCGCCGCAACGCTTAACCGCATACTGCCTTCGCTTTCCCCGTCCTCTCCCCCCCCGGGGATTCATAGTTCCGCGAGTATATCCTTCATCTGGTGCAAACTCCGATGGGTGGGATAGTCTCGCGAACGTTTCCAAAAAATCTGCAATTTGCGGAAAGAAACCGCATTGCTGAGTACATTACAACTGCACTGACTTATGATTGCAATGTCCACGCCTCCCCCTCTTGCCTTCTCATTTCTAGGTGGTCTCAAGATCCTGTTTTTCCTGGCACTTCCTTTCGCGTTATTGGGCACGGCCTTCTGGATTTGGATGCTGGTTGATTGCCTGCTCAATGAAACCGACCCTCAACAAACACTGATCTGGATCACCGTCATAATCTTTGTGCCCTTCGTTGGCGCTCCGCTCTATTTTGGCCTGCGTAAGATCAGGCGAACTCCGCCCACCAAGACCTGACCTCGCCCCCCCCTTCTATCCCATCAACTACCATGTTGCCCTCGATGGTCAGCAAAGCGGCCCCGTCACCACCGTGGAAATACCGAAAAATGGTCCGCCGGAGAACTGAAACCCGCCGAATCGTGTTGGCATCCCGATTGGGACGAGTGGCAACCCGTAAACTCAATAGCCTCCTCCATTAACCTAGAAAATGCATGTAACAAAGTTATGTTATCCAGTCGGTTAGTGCGTTTCAACCGTGCACACACCGACTCACCTGGCAATTGGACGAATCAGTGCCTCCGACGGACCGTAACTCGTTACAACTTCGCGCCCTTCATTCCCTTCTGTAACATCCAGCTTCAGAATTTAGGATAAATCGTGGCGCAGAGGCTCCATTGCCAGCGACATTCTCCTGCATACGTTCGAAGTCTTCAGCGTCCTCCTCCTCAGGACTGATCATCTCCCTGCCGGTTTCTGGGGATCACTAGTTTCCTGCGGCTTAATCCCGCTATCTCAGTCATCATCTGCGGGCAGATCGCCCGTTCCAATGTCAAGCAGTCAAGCGGCGCTCAAACCGGTAAGGGACTTGCCCTGACCGGTTTGATCACCACGTACTCCGTGCTGGGCTTCGTCGGTACTGGTTTTGTCGCCGCCTTGACCATTCGCTGCCGCCACAAAAGACGGGCCGCCTCCCCAGAGAAAACGATCCTCAACAACCTGCGCCAACTGGATGCCGTCGGCGCGCCTCGCTGCGTTCATCTATCCAGCAAAGCCTCGACGACTCGATTGGCCACGAGATAAGCGCTCTCCTTGGCCGGAGCCCCCATCGCCAGATACGGGGCGGTTGTGCTCCACCCCGCTGACTTCCCTGGCGGGGGCACGGAAAAATTACTTGCGGTCCGCAGCACCAATACCCTCTGCGGGTCGACCAAATCCGCCTTACCTAAGCCGTAACGATGCAGTGGAAAAAGAATTACCGATGATGAAGTGATTGGAGTTGAATGAAAAGAAACCAATGCAGGAGCGAGAACGCGCCTCACCAATCGGTGACCGAAGCAATCCAGTTTGAGAGCGCGGACCGGTCTATCCAAATCGAGTTTACCGACCAGAAACTCAGCGCGCACGCAGGCACGGCGACGTTCTGGTCGTTTTTGCAGTCAAGCGGTTGGCGCGAGGCCCTGGAGAGAGCGCTGCCGCATCCGGCCCCGACTTCGAACAATGCGCGCACCGCGCTGAGCAAGGCGCTCGGCTTCATACAAGGGCTGTTGTGCGGGGCCAAGAAGCTCACGCATGTGGCCTATTGGCGGCGCGATCCGATGATGCCGCCCCTGCTCGGCATCAAGCGCGTGGCGAGCCAGTCGACCCTCTCGCGGTTCTTTCAGGGCTTCACCAGTGCAGGGGCCAACCTCGCGTGCTTCCAACCCCTTTTCAAGTGGTACCTGCACCGCCTGCCGAACCGCCCGGAAGGCTATGCACTGGATCTGGATTCCACCCGGTTGCTACACGAGGACGGTCATCAACAAGGCGTCAAGGTCGGCTACACCCGCGTGGGCATCAAGCCGTGTCTGCATCCCCTGTTGGCGATCTTGAGCGAAGTGCGCATGGTGGCGGGGTTTTGGCTGCGACCTGGCGACACCGCCTGCGCCAACCATGCACTCGGCTTCTTCCGGGAGCTGTGGGGCAACCTGCCCAAGCATGTGCGCCTGCGCGTGGTACGCGCCGACGCCGGCTTTTGCCCGGCCGACTTGTTGGCACTCTGGGAGGAACTACGGGTGAAGTTCATCGTCGCCGCGCGCCTGACCCGTCCGGTGAAAAGCCAGCTCTGTGGCGAAACTCGCTGACGGGCGACAGACATCGACGGCACCGCGGTGGCCGAGCTGGCCCCCCCCGACGGCGAATGGCCCACCTCGGCCCGCCTCATCGGCATCCGCCACCGCGTACAGGACAAAACCAGCCGGGCCGGCGGCAAGCTGCTCATCGACTGCCCGGGTTACCTGTATCAGGTGCTGGTGACCACCCTCGCGTTGAGCTCGCCCCCCTTGGCCGTCTGGCGCGACTACAACGGACGGGCCGCCTGCGAAAACGTGATCAAGGAACTCGACCACGGCTACGCTCGGCCCGACTTGGCCTACGCCGCGTTTTGGGCGACCGAAGCGGCGCTGAGTCTGGCCGTGCTCACGCACAACCTGATCGTTTTGTTCGAACGCAAACTAGGCTGGCTCGAGGCAGTCACCCTCGGGAGCCTGCGCTACTAGCTGTTCGTGACCGCCGGAGTCCTCAGCCAGGCACAAGGCACCCTCACCGATCAGGCTCGCCGTGCCGCCTCGCGAACGCCACTGGTGGCGAAAGCTCTGGGCCAAGCTCATATCGCCCTTCCCCAACTGCGATGCAGTCGGCAACCGCCCCTGCTTCTCAGCCTGAAATTCCTTCGCAATTACGCTCAATCCACACCCAAATCAGTTTCCGACGGTATCGTTACACCTTAGTGGAGTCCTCGTCACCGGCCAAGTCGCTCTGGCCGCAATTCTCCTCATCGGCACGGGATTGCTGGGGCGCAGTCTCCATAATGTCATGGCGGTCGACGTCGGATTCGACTCCGGACGCGTTATCATCGGCCATATCGCCCTCTCGGGTGCGTATCGAGATTCCCGTGACAACATCGATCTGCAACGCCGCGTCCAGGCAGCCTTGCAATCGATTCCCGGCGGCGAGCGGGTCGGCCACCGCCTTGGAGCCTGTGTTGGCCGCCGAACATCGGCCCGTGCCCTACGCCCGTCGCACCACGGCCGACCTCGCTCTGGCGAACAACCGATGATTCACATCGCCACCGTCTCTCCCGAATTTTTCGCCACCTTGGGTGTTCCTCTCAAATCAGGCCGCAACTTCACGTCCGCCGACAACTTCGCCCACTCCCCCGTCGCCAGCGTGGACGAGAGTCTGGTCAACCGCGACTACCCCGATCGGCCCGTGGAGGGCGACGAGCTCTACCTGAGTCGGGGACTCCCCCTCGCCGAAGATGGATGGACCCGCGTGGTCGGCGTGGTCGGTCCAACCCGTCTCAACGGACTCGACCGCCCGAATCATCTGCCCACGGTCTATGTTCCCTTGGTCGATTTTCCCGTTAAAACCGGATTCTGGGTGCTCGTTCGCTCCCCGCGCCCGGACGCCTGGTCTGATCCAGGATATCCGCACCAAGCTACGCGACATCGACCCCGCATTGCCGTTCTATGCCGTCAGCACGCTACAGGAACAACATGAAGCACTGCTGCTCAACCGGCCGCGCCATCACCTTCCTGTTGACCGCCTTCACCGCCCTCGCCATCGGACTCGCCGGCATCGGACTCTATGGCGTCCTCGCCTACGACGTTTACCAACGCACTCGCGAAATCGGTATCCGGGGCGCCATCGGCGCCACCCGCGGACAGATCGTCGGCCTCATCCTCCGCCAGAGCATGAGCAAAACTCTCAGCGGCCTGCCGATCGGATTGGCCGTAGCCACCTTGGCCTCCCGCTACCTGACTCCTCTGCTCTTTGGCCTCAGCCCCACCGACCCCCTCGTCTTCTTCACCGCTTTTATAGTTCTGATCGCCGTCGCCGGGATTGCCTGTTGGTGGCCCGCCCGCCAAGCCGCCCGTGTCGACCCCGTCATCGCGCTGCGCGCAGACTGAAATCCCATCGTATCCCGGTTCACATGATCGGCGTAAACGCTTCCCCCACCGTTTTGTAAAGCCGCGTCAGTATCTCCTTGGAACTCAGAATACCGCCCGACTCCGGAAAGTCCCCCACGTCCCGATAGCGCTCATAAAATTCCGGCGATCCCGGGTCCACCGGGTCCATCCCTGGCATCAATTCGAAGCTGCTCGAATTCTGAATCGGCCACGGATCAATCGGTCCCAACGACAACAGCCCTCCCCCCAATCCATTGAGCGCGCTCACGGCCAGCGGAAACTGCCGCTTCGCGATCACCCAACTATTTCCAGGCGCCATATCCCGCTCAATCTGTGCGCGCAGTTCCCGCGCAAACGCCTCATCCTCGATCACCAACCCCACCTCCGTATTTAAACTCACCGACCGCGAGTCGAGAGTGTAGGACCCCACAAACGACACCCGGTCATCCACCACCCAAGACTTCGCGTGCAGACAAAAAACGGAAGCTGCCGCACCCCTTCCGCCTCCGCCCGCGCCTTCCTCTCCGCAATCTCTTGAAACAATTCACCCACCACATCCGGCTGCGGTTTAAATTCGTAAACCCGCAACCCCAACTTCTCCACATAGTCCCCCCGCAGACGGTAGTTCGCCGAATACGCCATAATATTGTCCGTCGACGCATAACTGTTGGTCGACACCCGAATCACCAACCCCTGATTTTCCTTCTTCAATTTCTTCGCCAACCGCCGCGCCGAACCGCTCAGAATCAAATACGGCGACTGCACCGTCACCTCCCGCTGCGCCCGGGACACTTCCCGGCGCAACGCTTTCGTCGTGCGTGAATTCTTGTCGAACAACCCCACACCCTTGCCGGGATCATCGCCCACACATTCCACTCGCTCCACCGCCCGCAACCGGGTCCAGAAGCGCATGCGCCTCTGCCACGCATCATCCGCCGCCATCATCAGTTCCTCAAAATACCCCCCAAAGTCATAGTCCGCCCGGGTCTCGTAGCGCGGATAATTCCCACGCGCCATCGCCTTCGCCACATCCTTCAAACCCGCACTGGGCACACTGTGCCGATACGCCCAATACTGCTCAAACGAGGCCTCCGCCTCCACAGGGCCCACCGCCAACACTTCCCGATCCCTAAAAGTCATCCCGGTTGAGTGATTGAAATACGTGTTCTCGATGTTGCGCCCTCCCGTCAACATCACCGCCCCGTCCACCACCATCAGCTTGTTGTGCATGCGTTGATTGATCCCTCGAAAACTGAGCACCGCAGACGTCGCCTTCTGCCACAACGACGGCTTCAACCGCTCCATCACCGGCCGATAGTGCCGCACCTCCAAGTTCGGACTCACCGTCGCCAGAAACGCCCCAATCGCCGGATCCTGATCCGACACCATGTGATCCGCAATCACCCGCACTTTCACCCCGCGCCGCCTCCACCAATTCATAAATCATCAACCGTCCACTCTCATCATTGGTCCAAATAAACGTCTGAATCTCAATCGACCGCCGCGCTTGCCGGATCATATGCACCCGCAACAACAACGCATCATACCCGTTCTCAATACTCAGCACGCGATTCCCCCGGGACGTATCCCCCGCAACAGCCTCAACCATGACTGCATCCACCGCATCCACCAGAGGGGAGCTCCCCCTCAACTCTGCGCACCCTCCCGCCATCAACCCCAGTCCTACCACTAAAAACCATTCCAGATAACTCGCATCCTTCATCACCGGCAAAAACAGAGGAAACCAGCGGCTTCGTCGATAATGAAAGCCATGAAATAACACAGCTATACCCGAGTCCCCCGGCGACCGAGGTCCAAATATTTACTGCACCCTAATATCGTTACCCTTCCCCAACCACGCCAATCCCCTCCCGCAAGTTCTACTTGGCCGTATCACCTGATATCTAGTCCGGCTTCCCAAATTTCCCTCGAATGCCCACACAACCACCGCGATCGTGTATTTATCGTATCTCGCGCTACACAGATTGTGAATTATCTAATACCGCCATTGCGTTTTCGTGCCTAACTGAATTCAAAACACCTCCTCAAAATGCAATAATAATTGCGAACTCGCAACAAGTTGTGAAATTTATATTTCATTTATTAAAAATTACTTAAAAAATTTCATTACTTTCATTGATTCTGAAATACGCCCCTACGCAACCCCGCTTGTGAATTTGCAGTTGTGTGTTTTTATACACTCATTTTTAATTAGGAAATGCCCCTACCCCAACTTCATGGTTAGCTGATTGAGAATTTTCTACGCCGCAACGGAATGACGAGAAAGGCGTTCGCCCAGACGCTTCAGCTTTCACCGGCCTATCTATCGATGTTGATCGTGAGCGACCGGCCGCTCACGAAGGCCGTGCTGTCTCTACAAGCACACTGATGTTCCCGCTTCACAATGGCAGCAAACCAACACCAGCCATCAGTGGACCGAGGAACTTAAGCACGGCACAATCCTGACCGATTGGCGGATCAAAAAAACCGAACAATCCGCCATGAGCTCAATTCTGCCCTTCAGGGTGGAAGGAGACGACAGTCGCCTGGAAGCGGCGAGCTATGATCTATCACGAGGCGACTTCCAATTCCCCCAAGAGGAAGTCAACCAATCCGGCGAAATCCTTGAACTGCCCCCCAACTAGTCCGTGCTCGTCCACACCCGGGAAGAAATCATTCTAGGTAAACGAGTGATCGGACGTATTGCCCCCCCGAGGAGAACTGGTGCTTCACTACGTGACCGCGAGCTTCGGGATCCAACTGGATTCGGGCTGGCGTGGGCAACCTTTTGTCCACCTTCACAACCACGGCATCGAACCGTTTCCCCTCGAATATGACCAGCGTTTTGTGTCTGTGGAATTTCACCTTCTCGCGGACGAACTTGAAACGAACTGGGAACCCAAGAATGCCGAAGCCCCCCGCTCGCTCCGGTCGCGAAGCGACCCCTGCCGAGATGGAACAGGAATTGCGCCGGCTGCAGTCCCAAATCGATCATTTTCGTCGGTCCCTCCAACCCACCAAAGCATGAGCCGCCATGTCCGACCGGAAACCCAGTTTTCCACAGATCCTCGCGCTCGCAACAGCCGACCTACTGAGGTGGCAACTTTGCCGCTGCGCTCAGTCGCCTGCAATGCATGCCCGTCGCGTTTCTGCCCCTATCCTGTTTCATCGCGGGAATCACGTTAGGGAGCCCGACACTCCTCTTTCACAATAACGGATTTCTAAAGAGGGAAGGGGAAATCTCCCGTGAAGACGCCGACGCCCCTATCGCCCCCATTGCCTTCAACCCGAATGATCGCTCCGAAATAGGACACGGAATTTACTATCCAAACGGCACGCGCTATTTGGGAAAACGCATCCGGATCAAGTTTCTCGAGTGGGTGTTCAACCGAGAGGCGAAGCGTAGTATCTTGATCCTCCGAGGCCTCAGATCTGGACGTTTCGACGGGGTCGTCTCACAGGCCAATAGCTTCAGTTCCAACGTGCCCGAAGTAGCCTTTTCATCGAGTTTCTCCGCGAAGCCATGCCGCGACGTGGCCAAATTTAATTCAAATCGCGCCCGCATTGGCGAAGAAGCCGATCTCCTCTTGGAACAAATCGCCGCCTACCTGATCGACCATCCAGAATTTGCGGTGCTGGTGTACGGACACTCCGATATCACCGGATCCGCCGAACACAACTGGGATTTGGGGGCTCGCAGAGCCCAAGCCATGGTCTTTTCCCGTGACGGGTGAAGTGATTGAAGGTCAGCGGTGTAACTTTGAGCTAAACCATTTGGCCGATTTTCGATCTGTTTCAGAGGGATGAAATCTAAAGGTGAAACGGAAAGGGAAGCGACGAACGCAACCCCGGAGCAGAAGCACTGGGATCGAAACGTGGAGGTGCGCATGGCCACTGCGGCCGAGCAGGAGTGGTTCGACGCGCAGCTGCACGAGCGGCCCTATTTGGGATCCGGGCATCCGGTGGGCGATTACCTGCGCCAGATTGTCGAAAGAGGGGGGGCGGGCGGTGTGGCGCTGCTGGCGTGGGGTCCGGCCTGCTACGCGCTCAAGGACCGGGACCGGTGGGTGGGCTGGGATGCGACCCGCCGGGTCGAGCGGCTTTCCCTGGTGGTGCAAAACCGCCGCTTTCTACTGCTTACCAAGCGCGGCGAGGAGCCTCATTTCGCCACCCAGGTGCTCGCTGCGGCCGTGCGCACGTTGCCGGGCCATTGGCAGGAACGCTTCGGCTATCGGTCGCTGCTAGCCGAGACCTGCACCGACCCGGAGGCCTACCAAGGCACGTGCTACAAGGCCTCCGCGTGGGAGCCGGTCGGGACCAGCCAGGGTTACGAACGGCACCGAGGCGACTTTTACCGCGAGCACGGCAAACCCATAGCACCTGTGGCTGCTGCGGCCCCTGCACCCCTCGGCCAAGGGCCCTGCTGAGCGCCCCCGACCCCGCTTTGCCCGAGGACTACTGGGCGGGACTGCGCCGCGCGCCCACCGGCACCCTGCCGCTCAAAAACGGCCCGTTGCCCTCTCTGTTGGAGGCCCGGTGCGGCGTGCCCGATCCGCGCGCCAACAACACCCGCTTCAAGATCGGTCCGGTTCTTGGCATCGTGGCGCTCGCGCTGCTGGCCGGCCGGCGCGACATCGCGTCAATCGCTCGTATGGCCAACCTGCTCGACCAAGACCAGCGCTTCGCCCTGGCCCGTGAGGCCGGCACAAAGGTCCGCCTGGCCCCCAGTTACAGCGTGTTTTACGACGTGCTCACCCGGCTCGATCCGGAGACCTTTGCCCAGGCCCTCACAACCGCTGGCTCACAGCCCACGCCAGTGCCCTGCCCGGAGCGCTCGCCCTGGACGGAAAGTTTATCCGCGACGCGGTCGGGGTGCTCAGCCTGGTCGAGGCCGACACCGGCGCGCCGGTCGCCCTGGCCATCGTCGATCAAAAGGAAAACACCTCGCGCAGTGAACAGGCCCGCGCCGGTGAGGTGTTAGCCGCCGCGTCGTTGGACGAGCAGATCGTCACACCGGCGACGCCTTGCACGCCACCCGCGAGCAGGCCCGCACCATCGTGGAAAAAGGCGGCGAGTATGTGCCCCAGATCAAAGGCAACCAACCCCAGCTGAGCGCGCTGGTGCAGCGCGCCCGGACCGTTCCACCCCCTTTTTTGAGCTGACCGATCCGAGTCGGGACCGCGTGACCACCTGGCGGGTGTCCGTGGTGGTGGCCACGCCCTCGCAAGCCGACTACCCCGGGCTGCACAGCCTGGTGCTCGTGGACAAAACCACGGTGCGAAAACGCGACCTCACCGAAAGTTGCGAGCAACGCGCCTACGCCAGCAACCTGGCACCCGCAGAACGCAGCCCTGCGCAAATGCTCGCCTTGATCCGCGGGCACTGGGGCGGAGTGGAGATCCGCAACCACTGGCGCCGCGACGCCTGCTGGCGCGAAGACCACTCGCGTACCCGCAACATCAACGCCCTGGCCAACCTGCGCCCTCTTGCGCAGAGTCCTGCTGCGCGTCTGCGCCCAACACTGGCCCGAGCGGCCCCTGCCGTACGTCTTCGAATCCTGCCAACATTCCACGCATATCTCCCTGCGCGCCATCCGTTCCCATTCCTAAAACAAAAGACCATGGCGCTATCACCCCGAAACGCTTGATCCATTTACCCGGCGTCGCCGAGCGATGGGACCTCGCTCCCGGACGGCGTAACCTACACGTTTCATCTCCGTAAAGACGCGCTCTGGTCCGACGGCCACCCGGTCACCGCTCAAGACGTCCATGGCGCCTACTGCCGAATCCTGGCCCCGGAGTTTGGTTCCGATAACGCCGAGTCCCTCTACTTCATGGCCGGCGCCGAGGCGTTTCACAAAAGTCAACTCACCGATTTCGAGTCGGTGGGTTGCCACGTGCTCGATGATCACACGCTGGTCCTGCGCACGGTTCGCCCTACTCCGTTTTTTGTTCGACTCTTGGCTGCACGCAATTGGTTCCCGCTCCCCATCCACGTGCTGAGCGAATTCAATTCTTTGCGACGTAAAGACACGGCCTAGACTCGATTGGAAAACTTCGTCGGCAACGGCCCGTTTCGCCTCGAGGAGTGGCAACCCAACCAATTCATCGAATTGGCTCGAGCGCCAACCTTCAACCTACTGGAATCAAGCCAACGTGGGCATTGATCGCCTCCGCTTGCTACCCATCGAAAGCAGTAGCGCCGAAGAAGCTGCCTACCGCGCCGGCCAGTTACATAGAGCGTGTCCCACAAGCGCAAGAGGTTGTAGAAGAGGAAGTAGCGTAAAAATAAAGCGGCCGAACCCGGGAGGATTTCCTGGTTTCGGCACAAAAACGGCGTGTGTAATTTGGTGTGAACAATACTATCGAGGCGGTCGCCCCGGAAGTTGCCCTGCAAACCTGGCTGCGTCCAGACCTGACTCCGGTCGGACCCAACAAAGATTACGCCGCGTTTCGCGATCAACTGGCGGGGCTCGACCAGTTGCTGGCCAACAGTCACTTGGAAGCGATGGCCGTGGACTTTGCCCGGGAAAACTGGCGGGGCGACGACGTGGCCGGGTTGCCGCGACACCTGCAGTTCGCGCGCAAGGCGCGGCGGGTGCAGGTATTGCGCATGATGCTCGGAAACATCAGCTTGCGTAAACTTTCCCTGAGCATCGCCTCCAGCGATCTGTTGGCCGACTTTTGCGGAGCGCGCCGGATCGACGGCATCAAGGGGGTCTCCCAAAGAAAGCGTGCGGGAGCGTGCGTCCAAATGCTTCACCGCCGGGCAGGTGCGCAGGATGAGCCAAGTCTTTATCGAGATGTGCGGTGAGGCGGACCGGGCGAGCGAACTGGGACTGGCTGCGGCGCAGCCGATGGATACGTGCCTGGTGGACTCGACCTGCCTGCAGGCCAACATCCATTTCCCGGTCGACTGGGTGCTCTTTCGCGACGTGAGCCGCACCCCCTTGCTCAAGGCTGGTGAAACTGATCCGTGCAGCGGGGTTGCGGGGTCGGATGCCGAACGAGCCGCCAGTCTTTGCCAAGCAGATGAATCGGTGGTGCATCGCGATGACCCACAGCCGACGGCGCCGCGATACGAAGCGGGCCCGCCAGGGCGTGCTCCGCCAGATGAAACGCCTGCTGCGCACCATCGGCGAGCACGCCCGCCGCCGCCGCGACCACCTCGCCGCCGCCTACGCCCGGACCCGCTGCAGTGAGCGCCAGGCCACCCACCCGCATCATTGCGCGCATCGACGCCATGCTCGAGCAACTGCCGGCCGCGATCAAACAGGCCCACGAACGCATCATCGGCGCGCGACCAGTGCCCAACGCCGAGAAGATCCTCAGCGTCTACGAACCCGACGTGCAGACCGTGGTCCGGGGCAAGGCGTCTGGCGAGGTCGAGTTTGGCAACCCTCTCATGATCAGTGAGAACGTGGCGGGGTTGATCACCGATTGGCAGTTGTATCAGGGAATGGCTCCGGCCGAATGGCGTCAGTTCGACCAGAGCCTCGAGCGCCAGAATCAGTTCGACCTGAGCACCCCGATCAAAGCGGCGAGCACCGACCAAGGCTTCTCGACCAAACGGCTGTGCGAACGCTTGGCCGAAGCCGACATTTATGACGCCACTTGCCCCCGCGATCCGCAGCAACTGCAACGGCGCATGCAGGAGCCGCAGTTCGTGGCGCTCCAACATCGCCGGGCTTCGACGGAAGCCCGCATCGCCATCATCAAGCAACGCCAAGGCAAGCGATTTAGTGCCAGAGGCTTCACGAATCGCTACCTGGCGGTAGCCTGGAGCATCCTCGGTCACAACCTGTGGCTCATCGCCCGACTGCTGGCCGACCAACCACCGCAGGCCCAAGCCTGCCTAAAACCACCAAGCCTACTCCAACGATGAACAATAAACCGGCTGCCGGAGGTTCCCTCATGGAAACGATCCAGGCACTGACTGCTGCGACACTGCAATTTAGCCCTTAAATTGCATCTGCGCGCGCCTACATCCGCCATTGGTAGCCGGAAATCCGCTCAAAAATCGGCTTTCCTGCCCCCCTTCCAAAATCAGGGTAATGGGACACGCTCTACATAAAACCAGCTCCGTCCCCATCGCCAAACTCGTCACCTACCGGAACGACCACCCTGATGAGCTCCATGTATCACCATTCTCCGGCACATTCTTTTACGCCTTCAACGTCATTCGTGCGCCCTTCGATGATGCCCGGGTCAGGCAAGCATTCTCCTACGCCCTCGACCGCGATACGTTGACTCGAGAGGTCTCCCGCGGAGCAGAACTCTCCGCCTCCCACTTTTTACCCGATGGGGTCAGTGATTATGTGTCAGCCGTGCCAGGAGCACAACTCAACCTCGTCAAAACCCGCCAACTCATGGCCGAAGCCGGATACCCAAACGGCGAGGGATTCCCTTCCGTCACATTGCTCTACAACACGTCCGAGAATCACCGAGTCATGTCCGAGGCCGTGCAGCAAATGTGGCAGCAAGCCTTGGGCGTCGACGTGAGGTTGGAGAATCAGGAGTGGAAGGTCTACCTCGACAACATGAACCTCGGTAACTTCGACCTGTGTCGCGCCGGCTATATCGTCGCCCCCAATGATCCATCCAGTTTCTTGAAAGTCATGTCCACCGGTCACGGATTTAACATCTCCGGCTGGTCGGATGCCCTTTTCGATTCGCTCCTGGAGCAATCACTGGAAGAACTGAATCCCACAAACCGATCCGCCCTCTTCGCTCGCATGCAACAACGCATGATTGATGAAATGCCCATCGCCCCGGTCTATCACTACACCAACAAATACCTGCTCCGCCCCGAGGTACGGCACTGGACAGACAACATGATCGCAGAATTTCCACTCCGAGAAGCTCGATTGGACCCTTGAACGGCCTCACAAAAATCCCCGCACCGTGAGAGACGCAGGGATTTCGAAATCAAGGGATCGACCAGGCTTGGTCTTAGTAGACGTCTCGCTGGTAGCGCTTGTCCTTTTTGAGCTGCTTCACCCATACGCCCGCGTCTTCCATGCTCATGCCGCCGTGCTCACAAGCGATATCGTGCAACGCTTGATCCACGTCTTTGGCCATGCGCTTGGCGTCGCCGCACACGTAGAATAACGCGCCCCCTTCGAGCCATTTCCACAGCTCAGCACCACTTTCTCGCATTTTGTCCTGCACGTAAATCTTCGCGGCCTGATCCCGCGACCAAGCCAGATCAAGCGTGGTCACCGCACCATTCTCCACGTAGTCCTTCCACTCCTCTGCGTAGAGGAAATCGGTCGCCGCGTGCTGGTCTCCAAAAAATACCCAATTGCGCCCCGGGGCTTTCTCCGCTGCCCGCTCCTGTACAAATGCCCGGAAAGGCGCAATGCCGGTGCCCGGTCCCACCATGATCACATCGCGATCTGCATGATCTTCAGGCAATCCAAAGTGTGAATTCGAAACAAAAATCGGTACCGGCATCTCCCCGGTGACCACGCGGTCGGCCATGAATGTCGAACACACGCCCACTCGCTCGCGATGGTTGGTCTCGTAACGCACGATCGCCACCGTAAGGTGCACGCCTTGCGGAGAAACCCTGGGCGACGACGCAATCGAATACAGGCGCGGCATCAACTTGCGCAACAAATCGACAAACTCTTGGGGCTCGAATTTCCCACTGGAGAACTCCTGCAATACATCAATGTAGGCCCGGTGCTCCAACCAATCCCGCAGCACCTCTTTGTTTTCCGGGGCCAACAATTCATCCAATTTGGTTTTTTCGGCCGCATTGGTGACCTTCGCGGCGAGCGCGGTCAGCACTTTGGCGGTGGGTGAAGCCAAGGCCAAACCCGAGGTCAACGCATCCTGCAGCGAAATCGGAGTCTCCAATTTCAACATCTTGGGCGAAACCAATTCATCTCCTGACGCCCCCAATGCCTCTAGGATCTCCACCACCTCTACCGGGCGGTTATGCGCAAAAACCCCCAAGGAATCGCCCACCGTGTAGGAGAGCCCACTGCCGGCGATATCGACCACGAAGTGACGGGTTTCCTTGGCTGAACCAGGTTGATTCAGCACCCGGTTTTCGACGATCTTGGCCGGAACTAGATTGGTCTTGTTGAATTCAGTTGCAGCACCGGGAGCGGACATAAGCGGGAAAGTTCAGCAACTCACGCCACCGTCGCGCAAGCCTTAGTTTACTGTAGCGGGTTTCATGTCCAACATTTGGCGACGGGCTTGCCAGTGACTCTCAAATGTAGCCAACTGCCCAAACTATGGTTTCTCCAACCGTCCGTGTTCAAAAATATTTCGCCGACGTCGGAGTCTGCTCCCGCCGCTCCGCCGAGGCATTGATCGAAGCGGGCGAAGTGACCGTGAATGGCAAATTGGCCGAGCTGGGGCAGAAGGTCACCCCGGGAGAAGACGACGTGCGCGTCGACGGCCAACGGGTAAAACCTCGTCGCGATAGTCATATGACGGTAGCGGTGCACAAACCCCGTGGCCTCATTTGCTCCAATGACGATCCCCACAACCCCGCCACTATCGTCGAGTTACTTCCTCCCCAGCTCGCCCGTCGCCGCTTTTTCTGTGCCGGCCGGCTCGATAAGGACTCTGAAGGTCTCGTCGTACTCACCACCGACGGAGATCTGGCCAACAAGCTCATGCATCCGCGCAACGTAGTCGTGAAACGTTACCAAGTGAAATTGGAGGAAACCTTCCCCAAGGCTCGCATGGAACGCTTGGTCAAAGGCATTAAAATCGAGGACGAATGGTATAAGGTCGAACGGGCAGCGCTCATCAACCCGCGCAACGATACATCCAACGATCTCGACGTCTGGATGCACCACGGCAAGAAACGCGAGATTCGCCAACTGTTCCTCGCCCTCGGATTTCCCGTCAAACGACTCCGCCGCTACCAAATCGGCGCACTCCCCTTGAGAGGAATTCCTGTCCGGGCGGTAAAGGTTCTTTCCTCTAAAGAGATAAATCTGCTATTTAAATTTCCCGATGCCCCGCTGCCCGGCCATCGGGCCGCAGTCGTTCGTTCCTCTCATCCTTCGCCTAAGTCATGACCGTTAAGACGCTTATCACCTTCTCTCTTTTGCTGGCCGCTCCCGTGGCCGTTTCTGCCCAGACTACCTCGCGCGCGACCGCAGTTCATGTCCAACCCGACGAAGCTTCCGCCGTCCTGAAATTGGTCAAACCGGGCGAAGACCTTCCCGAGGCCGCGCCCGCCATGCCTGCTCCCTCCGGTTGGTCCGCCGTCGCCTTGGCCGGACCACATGAGGTTTTTGTGGAAAACCGCTTCATCGGAAAAGACCTGGACGTGAAGCCTGGATCTCCGCTGCACCTCAAGCCTAAATCGGATTCTCCGGTGCTGACATCAAGCACCGCCACCGACGAAATCGAGATTACGGGATTACGCGGACGCTGGACCCAGCTTCGCGTCAACAAACGCGTCGTCGCTTATGTGTTGGGCTCCCTCTCCTCGTCCATCTCCCCCCCTGTCCCGGCCGTGACGACCGCCACCGTTAAAGATACCCCTATCTCCCAATCGCCCAATCCTCAGCCGGTCAATGCCCGACCGGGCCCTGGCCGTCAAATCGAGCGTACCGAGGCCGAGCGCACCAGTCTCGCCGCCCTCCCTCGGTTGTTTGAGGGTAAACTCGCATCCACGCGTTCCCCACTGCGGCCGCGTCGGCCCTACGATTTCGCTCTCGAATCGGAAGACGGCATCCGTTTCGCCTACGTAGACCTAACCAAACTGCTACTCACCGAGCAGATCGAAAAATACCTCGAACGCACCGTCGTCGTCTACGGAGTCGCCCGCCCCGTCCCCCAAACCAAGGACATCGTCATTTCGGTCGAGTCTCTGCAACTCCGCTAAGCCGCTCGGAACCCCTGGGCGCCTAAACACCGCTCCTCCCGATTTTCCCGTGGAACTAATTAAAGGCAACGAAATCGCCACCTCCATCATCGCCGAGCTCAAGGCCGAAGTTGCCACGATCGAGGGCCGCAAGCCTTGCTTGGCGTTAGTCCGCGTCGGCGAAGACCCCGCTTCGGTTTCTTACGTAAAGAAGAAGGAGAAAACTGCGGCCGAAATCGACGTCGATAGCCGTATCATCCTTCCTCCTGTCACCATTTCTCAGGCAGAACTTGAAGCCCTGATCGACGAGTTGAACGCCGATGAAACCGTCGACGGCATCCTCGTGCAATCGCCCTTGCCCGCTCCACTCGATGAACTGGCCATCTTTCGCCGAGTTTCTCCCGATAAAGACGTCGACGGATTCCACACCATCAATCTGGGCAAGGTCGCTCAGGAAGACTCCAGTGGATTCGTTTCATGCACCCCGGCCGGAGTCATGGAATTACTCGCCCGGAGTGATGTGGACCTTCGGGGCAAACACGTCGTCGTGCTCGGACGTTCCCTCATCGTCGGTAAACCCGTCGCTTTGCTCGCTTTGCAGAAAAAAGCCGGCGCCAACGGCACCGTCACTATTTGCCACTCCGCCACGACCAATCTGGCCCAAATCACTCAAATGGCCGACGTACTCATCGCCGCGATCGGAAGACCCCACTTCGTCACCGCCGACATGGTAAAACCCGGCGCCGTCATTATTGACGTGGGAATCAATCGCATCCCTGACGCCACGCGGAAATCAGGCAACCGTCTGGTTGGCGATATAGATTTTGACGCGGTCTCGCCCAAGGTTTCCAAAATCACGCCAGTCCCCGGCGGCATAGGTCCGATGACCGTCGCCATGTTAATGAAAAATACGGTCAAGGCGCGGCAGCTTCGCGCCACAGGCTAAAACACAAAGGCGTCGCTGCGCCCTCTGCCACCTGGACCACGCTCCCGCCATCATAACTGCTCCAAAAATACTGGTCGTCGACGACCAGCTGATAAATGTCCAGTTGCTCAAGCAGAAGCTGGAACGAGAGGGCATCATAGTGATCTGTGCCTATTCCGGCCAGGAAGCCTTGGACGCTGTCGCTTCGGACAAACCCGATCTCATTCTCCTCGACGTAATGATGCCCGAAATGGACGGCATCGAGGTATGCACCCGTTTGCAATCTCACGATGAAACTCGCTCGATCCCCGTGATTTTCATTACCGCTCGACATTCCAAGGAAGGCAAAATCGAGGGGCTGGCCGTGAGCGCAGTGGACTACATCACCAAGCCAATCGATTTGGACGAAACGCTAGCTCGAGTGCAAACCCAGCTGCGTTTCGTCGCCATCAATCGAGAAATGGTCGACTTGCAGCACCGGTTGGCCGAAGCCCGTCGCGCCGCCACCGTTGGCGCCGTCACTCAAGGCATCGCTCACAACTTGAATAATCTGCTCGGCGTCGTGATCGGCTACCTCGACCTGATCAAGAGTGAGGCCTAGAACCCCGAAGCCGTGCGGCGCAACGCCGAAGCCATCGAGCGTGCCGTGCAACGCCTCGTCTCCATCATCAAACAGCTGAGTTCGATGGTGGTGAAAACCCGCATGCCCACCGAACGGTTCCTCCTCTCCGATTTGCTCGACGGCGCCATCCGCCGCTTCGAACAAGAAACCGACGCCAAAGACGTCGTAATCCTATCCAATCCCTTGGAAGACCTCGTGATTGATAGTCACGTGGAAGTATTCGAAAGCGCCATCAGCGCCCTCCTCACCAACGGATGGGAAGCCTCTGGGACTACCATCGACAGGCAAGCGTGAGGTGATGCTCAAAACGGCCCTGCACAAAGAGGGCGACGCCCGCTTGGTCGAACTTGCCGCAGTCCAACACTGAGTGCACAGGCTGAGAGGGAGTGGTTCCCTTTCTCCTAATGCACTATAATGAATACTATACGTTTGATCTTGGGATTGATGATTGGCGGGATTGAGATTGCGGCAGGCCGCAGGAAAGGAGCGGTGAGCAGCCATACACAAGCCAGAGAGAGGACGACCGGGCCCGCCAAGCCGGGCCCGGTCGTCCTCTCTCTGGGAAAAACTCCGCGCTGGCGTCGTGGGCGCAGAGCGGAGGATTTGGAGTGGTGGCAAAAATACAACGGCGCATCACCGCCAAGGAACGCGAGGCGATTCATGCTGGTTTGGCCCAGGGCCCAGGGCAAAAGCGGCGCTCAGCTTGCCGCCGCCTTCGGCCGCGACGCCTCGGTGGTCAATCGCGAGATCACCCGCAACGGCGGGCGCAACAGCTACAGCGGCATGGATGCGCAGACTCACGCTTGCCGTCGGCCCAAGTGCGCCGCGCGCAACAAAGTCGCCGACACGCCCGCCTTGCGCGACGAGGTGCTGGCCCTGTTTGCCACCGACGCTACGCCCAAGCAAATCGAAGTCGCCTTGAGACGACGTCATGGCCTTGATCTGACCCGACGCGTGAGCCACGAAACCATCTACGACTTCATCTACGTCCACTCCAAAGGCTCGGTTAAGAAGGAGTTGATCGCTTATTTGCGGCGCAAGAAGCCCCGCGCAGTCCCGCCCCCCGCGCCAAGGGCAAGCTCTCGGGCCAGTTGCCGGGCGCGATCAATATCGGCGAGCGACCCGCTGAGGTAGAGCGCCGGGAGGTGCCCGAACACTGGGAGGCCGACTTGGTCATGGGTGCGGGCAATCACACCGCCATTTTGGTCATCACCGAACGGGTCTCCCGCTACGTGATGATCGTCCCGTTGGGCGGCGCCAAAGACGCGATCAGCGTCGCCCGCGCTCTCATCCGGGCCTTCAAACGCCTGCCCGCCCACCTGCGCAAGACCCTCACCTACGACAACGGCCGCTAAATGGCCCAACATGCCGCCTTCTCCCTTGCCACAAAAGTGGCGGTCTACTTCTGCAATCCACACAGCCCTTGGCAGCGCGATGCGGTCGCGAATATCAACGGTCTGATCCGGGAATACTTCCCTAAAGGCATCGACTTTAACACCGTCACCAAAGGCCAAATCGCCAAAGCGGAGTGGCTACTCAATAATCTCCCTCGCATCGGGCTCGACGGACCGTCTCCCGCTGAAGTCTTTCATGCTATTATACAAAAAAACTGTGCACTAGCCGCTTGACGCCGCCCTTCGCATCGAAGATGAAAATTAGGGGATCGTCTCCATGTATCCGCGATCAAATGGTTGAGCCGTTTATCAGCTCCAAACACACCGTAGGCGTTGGCATGGGTTTGACGGTGGCTCGACACTGCCTGCGTAACATGGGCGGAGACCTGACCCTGTACGATTTACCGGATGGGGGCACGGTTGCGGTTGCCCTCCACCCGATCACCCGTGTGGATCGGCGCCATGGTTAAGACTGCATTCATCGGCGCCGGACGCATGGCCTCTGCCATAGTCGACGGGCTGATCGCTAAATCTCCAGACGAGAAATCAAAAATCCGCTGCTTCAGCGCCAGTGGGACTTCAGCGACAGCGCTCTCCCAGCGCACCGGCATTTCCCACGCGGATGACCTCCCCGCCTTGTTGGCTGATGCCGAGGTCGTGGTGGTAGCATTCAAGCCCCAACATCTCGCCTCCGCCGATCCTCGTTTAGCTGAATTGACGGCTGGGAAAATCGTGCTGTCGGTGCTCGCGGCCAAAACCGTGGCGCAACTTGCCACAGTATTTCCACGCGCGCGAAACATCATCCGCACCATGCCCAACACGCCCAGTGCGATTGGGGCCGGTATCACCGGCTGGTGCGCCAAGAACGAACTATCAGAAGACGATCGTACGGTCGTCGTGTCCCTGCTGGGCGCCATTGGAAGAGAAATTGAGATTCTCGAGTCAAAAATCGACGGACTCATGGGCGTCAGCGGCTGCGGACCGGCCTTCGTTTTCGAATTCACCGCGTCGTTAAGGGATGGTGGCGTGGCCGCCGGCTTAACCCTCGAGGAGGCGGAACAATTGGCCATCGAAACGGTTTTAGGATCCGCTCGATTAATGGCACGCAGTTCCCTATCTCCGGAGGAATTACGCAATCAGGTCACTTCTCCCCATGGAACCACCTACGCCGGTCTGCAACGCATGGCCGCTCACGATATCCGCGGTATCATGAAAGAGGCGGTGCTTGCCGCCAAGGCCCGCTCCGAAGAGTTGTCCCGAACCAGCTAGGAAAACCGAATCCATCTTGGGACGGCGAAATATCTAGAGCGTGTCCGACAAGCGCAAGAGGTTGTAGAAAAGGAGGTAGCGTAAAAATAAAGAGGCCGAAACTGGGAGGATTTCCTGGTTTCTGCACAAAAACGGCGTGTATAATTTGGTGTGAACAATACTACCGAAGCCGTCGCCCCGGAAGGTGCCCTGCAAACCTGGCTGCGTCCAGACCTGACTCCGGTCGGACCCAACAAAGATTACGCCGCGTTTCGCGATCAACTGACGGGGTTCGACCAGTTGCTGGCCAACAGTCACTTGGAAGAGATGGCCGTGGACTTTGCCCGGGAAAACTGGCGGGGCGACAACGTGACCGGGTTACCGCGACACCTGCAGTTCGCGCGCAAGGCGCGACGGGGGCAGGTATTGCGCATGATGCTCGGGAAAATCAGCTTGCGTAAACTTTCCCTGAGCATCGCCTCCAGCGATCTGTTGGCCGACTTTTGCGGAGCGCGCCGGATCGACGGCATCAAGGGGGTCTCCAAAAGAAAGCGTGCGGGAGCGTGCGTCCAAATGCTTCACCGCCGGGCAGGTGCGCAGGATGAGCCAAGTCTTTATCGAGATGTGCGGTGAGGCGGACCGGGCGAGCGAACGGGGACTGGCTGCGGCGCAGCCGATGGATACGTGCCCTGGTGGACTCGACCTGCCTGCAGGCCAACATCCATTTCTCGGTCGACTGGGTGCTCTTTCGCGACCCCCTGCTCAAGGCGGTGAAACTGCTCCGTGCAGCGGGGTTGCGGGGTCGGATGCCGAACGAGCCGCCAGTCTTTGCCAAGCAGATGAATCGGTGGTGCCTCGCGATGACCCACAGCCGACGGCGCCGCGATGCGAAGCGGGCCCGCAAGGGCGTGCTCCGCCAGATGAAACGCCTGCTGCGCACCATCGGCGAGCACGCCCGCCGCCACCGCGACCACCTCGCCGCCGACTACGCCCGGACCCGCTTCAGTGAGCGCCAGGCCATCCGCATCATTGCGCGCATCGACGCCATGCTCGAGCAACTGCCGGCCGCGATCAACCAGGCCCACGAACGCATCATCGGCGCATGACCAGTGCCCAACGCCGAGAAGATCCTCCGCGTCTACGAACCCGACGTGCAGACCGTGGTTCGGGGCAAGGCGTCCGGCGAGGTCGAGTTTGGCAACACCCTCATGATCAGTGAGAACGTGACGGAGTTGATCACCGCTTGGCAGTTGTATCAGGGAATGACTCCGGCCGAATGGCGTCAGTTCGACCTGAGCCTCGAGCGCCAGAATCAGTTCGACCTGAGCACCCCGATCAAAGCGGCGAGCACCGACCGAGGCTTCTCGACCCAACGGCTGTGCGAACGCTTGGCCGAAGCCGACATTTATGACGCCACTTGCCCCCGCGATCCGCAGCAACTGCAACGGCGCATGCAGGAGCCGCAGTTCGTGGCGCTCCAACATCGCCGGGCTTCGACGGAAGCCCGCATCGCCATCATCAAGCAACGCCAAGGCAAGCGATTGAGTGCCAGAGGCTTCACGAATCGCTACCTGGCGGTAGCCTGGAGCATCCTCGGTCACAACCTGTGGCTCATCGCCCGACTGCTGGCCGACCAACCACCGCAAGTCCAAGCCGCCTAAAACCACCAAGCCTACTCCAACGATGAACAATAAACCGGCTGCCGGAGGTTCCCTCATGGAAACGATCCAGGCACTGACTGCTGCGACACTGCAATTTAGCCATTACATTGCATCTGCGCGCGCCTACATCCGTCATTGGTAGCCGGAAATCCGCTCAAAAATCGGCTTTCCTGCCCCCCTTCCAAAATCAGGGTAAATGGGACACGCTCTATCTAACCAAGTTAAAGAAAAAACCGCGGCTCGAAAGCCGCGATTTGAAAAGTATTTGGTCGATTCGGCAAGCCCTATGGCAAGGCCAACAATTCGTCGGCAGACATCGCAGTTGAGCGCGCGCCGTCCGCTTCACGTATCGCCGTGACCTGTTCCGGGGTAATCGCCGTCGCTTCATTGCCCCATTCATTACGAATGTAGGTCAGCACATAAACGATTTTAGCGTCGTCCCAGTTGTAGGCACTACCGGCACCAAATGCCGGCATGATGCCGTTATAGACGTTCCCGTTGACCTCGACCGGTCCACTCAAGCCGTGCAGGAGAATACGCACTACCCGCTCCTCACTGCCGGTGACCCAGTGCGAATCCACCAAAGGAGGAAATCCGTTGGGCACCCCCGCACCATTGATTTGGTGGCACGCCGCACAAACCTGCGCGTAGGTGCGTTTTCCGACCACCATGGGATCGACCACCTTCACCACCCCGGTATCAGGCCGGTGCAACTTTGGATCGAATCGCTCGTCGTAAATCATCGCCGCTTCGCCAATGCCCGAGGTGAACCCTCCGCGATTGTGAATGAAATATATGGATACGACGAAGATCATCGTCGACACAAAACCGAGCAATAAGAGCGGTATCGGCGAGTAACCTTCGCTGGGTTCACTCTTCTCCCGCAGCAGCACCGAATGCACTTCCTGAATCTGCTCATCAGAAGCCGCCGCCTGTTCGATCTTGGGATCGGATTTCTTGTAATTGTCGTCGCTCATCTTAGTGCCCTTCCTCCGCTGGCGCTTCGGATTGTTCCGCTTCAGCTTCCTCCTCCGGGAATACGTTGAACGTTTCGGGGTAGGCGTAGGTGTCCTTGAGATTGATCAAGTAGGCGACCAGGGATTTCGCCCGCTCGGTCGGCACCAACTCATACCCCTCGGTAGGCACGGAATGCGGAGGCAACGGGGTTCCATCCACATAGGACGACGGCAAATTCATCGCATCCGGGCTGGCCTCACCGACAATCTTGCGCATTTCAAAAAGGAAGCGATAAGGAGGCATCACTGATCCTTGGGACGTGATCTGCGGATCATACAGATGCAACAGATGCCACGTGCTATCGGCTTGCCGAGCTCCGATATTTCTCAAATCAGGTCCTGTGCGCATGGTGCCAAGCAATACCCGTTTCTCACGGATGTAATCGCGGGGGACGCTTTGACGTTCCCCCCACCCTCGCTCGATATCTGATCCGTAACCAAGTCGACGCACTTGCTGCGTATGGCAATAAATACAACCGAGATCTTGATAAACCAGCTGACCCCGCTGAGCGACACCAGGGGTTGCTTCAGGAAAGATCTTTTCCTCCGCGTCATCGTAAATCGGCGTCAAATTGCCGTAGGCAACTTGATTCGTGAGCACGATACCTGTCCAAGAAAACGCCAGCGCGAGAAAAACGCCGAGAAATATGAGCGGTGCACGATTCAACGAGTAATCACCATGGATGAGGGATTACGGAAGAGCGTCGGAGCAGTTGAGCTCTTGGCCCGAGGAGCGATTAACATCCAAGCGAAGTTCACCGCGAATGCCAAGTGACCCACCGTGATAAGAATTCCCGCATAGCTGCGGCTGAGCAGATACTTCTTGGTCAGCTCCACAATATCCATGAACACCGGGTAGTTCTCCACATCGTTCAAGGCCAGCCCTTGCAAAACTCCACCGATGGAAAGCGCCGCCACGTAAATAATAATACCGATCGAAGTGGCCCAAAAATGTGTGCTGATGAGCGCCGCTGAAGGCCATTCCTTCAACATCAGGCGTGGCATAATGTAGTAGATGCTACCAAACATCACCATGGTGAAGAAGGCATACATTCCCCAGTGAGCGTGGCCGATCGTGTAATGAGTGAAATGAGTGACCTCCGACCAGCTGCGAATCGCCATGGACGAACCTTGCAACGACGTCAGAGTATAGGAAACCGCGCCAAAAACGATAAACCGCAGTGTCGGGCTGTACTTGAGAGCACTGAAACTACCAACCATCGTCATGTGGTGATTGATGGAGGTCACGATGACCGGAACCACCATCATAAACGAAGCCGCAATACCCGCGGACAGCACCCAAGCCGGAACCGGGCCACCAATGAGATGGTGCACACCCGCCCAATTGTAAAAGAATGCCAACGACCAGAATCCAAGGACGGAAAGGTAATAACTGTGAATGGGCTTACCCAGTACCTTCGGCAGAAAATAGTACACCGCGGCCAAGCCAATCGGGGTGAACCATAGCCCCAGTATATTGTGCGCGAACCACCAATTCACCAACGCCTGCACCGTCCCACGAGCCGGCTCGAAAATCATCATGATCTGCGCGATCGAATAGAGCCACGGGAACCAAAACAGCGCCGCCAGAATATACCATTGTGACACATAAATGTGTTTCGACTTACCGAAACGGAAGGTGATGATCGCCCACGCACCTATCAACGCATACGCCACAAATAGCAGAGGCGTCACATACGACGGCATTTCCAGCCACTCAATAGAGGTCGAATCGCCTCGAAGGATACCGAAAATGCCGATCGAAACGCCGATATTCCAAAACGCTCCCGCCACGAACAACAACGTGGGATGACGCAATACTGAGCGGGACAAACGAGCCATCAGCCAAAACGCTACCGCAAAGGCCGCGTTTACGCTCCAGCCATAAATAACCGTATTGAGGTGAGCCGTTCGCACTCGTCCAAAGGTCAGCCATTCATAATCTCCCAGAAACTCCGGGGTGTGCATTTTAAAAGACGAAATCAGCGCGAACGCGGTTCCGGCCAGCAACCAAAGCACACTGGATATTAGGAAGAACAGAGCCGGAGCTTTGGTCGAAGCGTCAATTTCACTGAGCTCCGCTCGACTCACCGAAGTGGGGGAAGTCGAGGGGTCAAGTGATTGAGCAATCCTGAGGGCGGAGGCCATCGTCAGATTGAAGCAGATTTATCGGCGAGTTTCGTTCGCCGGGCGACGTCCAGGGAAATAGTCGGTTTGTTCACCCACTGGTTCCTCGTCGTCAAAAATGGAGGCGGCGTTTTTTTCGAATTCCTTGAGTTGGCCATTCTTGGCCGCCCAGTAAAGGGCGTAAGCAGCCGAAGCCAAAAACAATAACGCAAAGGGAAGCGCGACAGCGTAGAAAAACCATTCCATACGGTTTAGCGGTCGGCGTTGATGTCGGCCAGAGTAAGTTCAATGGCTCGATCGACCGGGAGGCGCACCACCCCGGCATCTTGGTTAATCCACCCGTAACTTGAAGCCACTGAATTGGCGTTGCCGCGGAGTTCCCGCAGTTTGCCTGTGCGCCCCGCTTCGGTCAGCTTCCACTGCTCGTTATCAGGGACATTAGTCGCCTGCGAAAGTGGAGTAACCGGCGTATGCGCCAGCTGCATGATCACGAGAAAGATCGCAAAGACGCCAATGACAGCGAGTGCCATCGGCCATACAGCCGGAGTAGAATCGGAGTGAGCGGGATTACTCATGGTAAGTCAGGGCTTCACCGATGCGAGGATCGCGAATAGGGATGAGTTTGGCGGTCGGGAAACTCTTGAAGTAGGCCCAGGCGCAAATTCCGCCAATGCCAATCAGAGCAGTCAGGGTCCAAAGCTGGTGGATCGCGAGGAAGGGCAACGGATCACCGACTCCCAGACCAAAGCCATGTCCAGATTCAACCATATCAGTCGTCACCTTCTTGGAAGGCCAGACGTTGTAAAGGATATCCACAAACACGATGGTGAGAATCCACGTGGCCATGAACTTCATCCACTTCTTGCTGACCTTCGCGGGATAGCTGATGAGTCCAAGGAACGGGAAGAAGAAGTGACCGAATAGGATCAACATACCTACCCATTTCCACTGATTGGCTTCACCCGTGGTGTTGTTCATTTCGCGAAGGTTATACCAGAAGGTCTCCTCGGGCACATTCGCGTTCCAGATCAGGAAGTACTGGGAAAACGTGACGTAGGCCCAGAACACCGTGAAGGCAAACGAGAGCATGCCGATTGAATACCAGTGATTCGTATTGAGCACGCCTTTGTAATCACCGCGGGTCCACAACCAACACATGATCAGTATCCCCACCGCCAGAGCCGCCCGGATACAGTTGGCGAAGAACCAGACACCATACATGGTTGAGAACCAGTGGTAATCGAGAGCCTTGACCCAGAGGATAACACAAAGGGTCAGGGTTACGGCGGTAAAGGGTAGTCCAACCGCAGACCAAAACCGACTCTTGCGGGTCCAAATTATATCGCCATCGGTGTCTTGCGTGAACGAACAGCGACGGAAGCGATTGGCGAGGCAACTCCAGCCCACAAAAGAGAGAACCGTGGCTCCTAGGAAGAAATTGAAGTTCAGCATACCCGACTTCTTCGTGTAGAGCACGTCTTCACCGACCAGACCGTGTCCGCCGATCGCACCCAAGTCGTAGGAGGTGTCGAAGTACTTCCACAGCACGCTGGGGTCCATGATGGAAGCAACCACCAGTGGGATGAATAAAATGCCGAGCCATTTGAACGCCGAAATTCCGTGCTCAAACTGACGACGGATCACCGTGGACCAATTGGCGTCCATGATGTGGTGAATCATAATCAGCATCAGCATGCCGATCCCAATTCCCGTCCAAAACGTCATGGCGGTCAGCCATGAAAATGCGACCTTGGCTCCGCCGGAGACCGCGATACCGACCAAAGTCAGCGCAATGCCGACAATGCCAATAACGAGGGCTTTTCCAGCCGGGGTGCCGTTTGTGTTGGAGGCAGACATCGTTTAGTTCAACTCCGCTTGATGAGAGGCCGGCACGTCTTCGAGACGGCCATTCTGGGAACGTTGCAGGGCACGGACATAAGCGATGACAGCCCAGCGATCCTCGGGGACCAGCTTGTCGCCATAGCTGAACATGGTGTTCTTGCCGTGAGTGATAGTATTGAACATTTCACCTTCGGACTGCGCCCGGAAGAGATCCTGATGCAGGTTGGCTGGTGCTCCCCAACCGTATTGGGTAACGATGCCCCGACCGTCGGCCAAGGATCCGTGGCAGGGCGCACAGTAGATTTCAAATCGTTCGCGACCTCGATCGATAAACTGGCGATCGATGGTCAGTGACGAAGGATAACCTCGGGCGAACTCGCCGCTGGCATCTCGTCCGAGCGTTAAATGGGTATCGGCGTTCAGATCACCTCGCGCCACCACGCCGGCGGGCAAAGGACGATCCGTGCGGCCATCTGCAAAAAACTCGGAGTGAGCTTGCGGCAGATACTTCGACTGTCGATCCATGTCCGGGAAGACCTCCAGCGGAGGCTTGGTGGAAATGGAGCCTCGGAAGCCAAGGGCGCCGACGGTCAAAACGACCAGAAAAAAGACAACTAGGTAGACGTAACGCATTGGGTTAGGCCTCGATTTGGGTGACGTCCTTACCCCCGATTGACTCGAGCAACGCCGCAGTGGCACTCGAATCATACTTGGGGTCGCGGGACTCAATCACGATGAGGAACTTATCATCGAGACCGCGGTGAATGTGTTCGGTTTTCAGCACCGGGTGATAGTGCATCGGCAAACCGTTGAGGAAAAACATCCCGCCGATCGTGAAAAACGCGGTCAGTAGGATAGTGAGCTCATAGGACACCGGAAAAGCGAACATCGGGCTGAACAACGGCTTGCCGCCGACGATCAACTGGTAGTCCACCGCACCGGTAAAATAAATCATAGACATACCGATTGTGAAACCGAGGATGCCGCCGATAAGCGAGAAGTGAGGGACTTTCGAGCGACGAACGCCCATTGCACCATCCAATCCGTGCACGGGGCACGGGGTGATGCAGTCCCAGCATTTGAAGCCGGCGTCGCGCACTTTCTGAGCCGCGTAGTAGATATCCGACGCGGTCTCGAAGGTGGCAATCACGCCATGTGAAGGAGCAGCCATGATCGAAGCGAAATTTTGAGCTGGGCTTAGTGGTGACCGTGACCGGCGTGGGGATCGCCTTGCGGAGTGACGGCTTTAAGTTCCGCCATCGGCATGATGGGCAGGAACCGGATAAATAGCAGGAACAGCACGCTGAACACCCCAAAGGTGCCGAAAAACGTGAAGATTTCGACGATCGACGGGCTGTAATAACCCCAGCTCGAAGGAAGGAAGTCGCGGGCCAGCGAAGTCACAATGATCACGAATCGTTCGAACCACATGCCAACGTTGACGAAAATCGAGAGCACCCAGACGAACCAAGTGTTTTCGCGGACCGCTTTGAACCAGAAGAACTGGGGCGTGATCACGTTACACGAAATCATGATCCAGTAGGCCCAAGCGTAGTGACCGAAGGCACGATTGATGAACGCGAAACCCTCGTAGGGGTTGGCGCCGTACCACGCGATGAAGAACTCCATGCTGTAGGCGTAACCTACGATGGTTCCGGTCGCCAAAGTGATCTTACACATGCAGTCGATGTGATACTGCGTGATCAAATCCTCCAATTTGAAGATCGAGCGCAGTGGCAGCATGAGGGTCATAACCATGCCGAAACCGGAGAAAATAGCCCCGGCCACAAAGTACGGCGGTAAGATCGTGGTGTGCCAGCCCGGGAGTAGCGAAACCGCGAAGTCGAACGCAACGATCGTATGAACGGAAAGCACGAGCGGCGTCGAAACACCGGCGAGTACCAGGTAAGCCATTTCATAATTTGACCAATGGCGGTTGGCTCCGCGCCAACCTATGGCAAAGAAGCCATACAAAGCAGAACGGAATTTGTTTCCCGCCTTGTAGAAGCGATCACGCAAAATGGCCAAATCGGGGATCAATCCGACATACCAGAATAACACTGATACCGTGCCGTAGGTCGAAACCGCAAACACGTCCCATTCCAAGGGTGAACGGAAATTCTGCCAAATGTAGTTGGAATTTGGAATCGGGAAGAGATACCAAGCGAACCACACCCGACCGACGTGGAAGACCGGGAAGATACCGGCACAAACCACCGCGAAAATCGTCATGGCTTCCGCCGCCCGATTGATCGAAGTCCGCCACTTTTGCCGCAATAGGCAAAGAATGGCCGAAATCAAGGTGCCGGCATGACCGATACCAATCCAAAACACAAAGTTCACGATGTCCCACGCCCAGTTGACCGGATTAGCGTGTCCCCACACTCCGACGCCGGTGGCGACGAGATAGGTGATGCCGGCCACGGTCCATGTGGCGACGAAACAAGCGACCGCAAAACAAACCCACCACCATCCAGGAGTCTTGCCCTCGATAATGCCGCAGATCTTGTCCGTGATCCAATCGAAACCTCGATTGTTCTCGACCAAGGTCGCCCGCGGCAACTCCGCGGGATTAACTTCACTGAGAATCGCCGGTTTGACGGCGGCTGAATCGGCTTGCGATATTAGCTAAGTCCTCCCGTGCGCAGGGCGTTCTTCATGATCGAGGTATGACCGTCACTGGGTTCCTCCGCGTGACCATGCTCCTCGCCGTGGGTTTCGCCATGAGGAGCTTCGCCGTGACCGGAACCATGGTCATCGCCATGAGAGGGATGATTCTTGGTGTTATATTCAATGCGACTCAGCGGCAGGTCATCGTAATCCGGCATGTGCGGATTCGAGTTGCGCAATTTGCCAAGATAGGTGGTGCGGGGACGGATATTCAGGTAACCCAACAAAGCGTAGTCTTGTTCGCGGGCCTTGGCCTTCGACACTTTGCTTTCCGGATCCTTGATGTTGCCAAACTCAATGGCGTCGACCGGGCAAACTTGCTGACAAGCCGTCTTGATCGTGCCGTCCGGGACCACGACGTTGTCGCTGTCGCGGGCCTTCACCTTCTGCTCGATCTTGGCCTGCTGGATTCGTTGCACGCAATAAGTGCACTTTTCCATCACACCACGCATACGTACGGTCACCTCCGGGTTTTTCGCCATCTTGACGAGCTCCGGCATGCCCTTTTCACCCAATGGGCCCATGTAGAGCTGGTCGAGCGACCGGTCATTCCAGTCGAAGAAGTTGAAGCGGCGCACTTTATAGGGACAGTTATTGGCGCAATAACGCGTGCCGATACAACGGTTGTAAGCCATGACGTTCAGGCCTTCCTCGTCGTGTACCGTGGCGTTCACCGGGCAAACGATCTCACAAGGCGCAAGTTCACAGTGCATACAGGCAACCGGCATGAGCGAGGCTTGGGGATCCTCCGGGATCTCTTTGTTTCCCTCACCGCCAAACGCTGCGGCATCGATCTTGCCATCCGAGTAGTAGCGATCCAGACGAATCCAGTGCATTTCACGACCGCGCAGGACCTGTTCCTTCCCGACGATCGGAATGTTGTTCTCCGCCTGACAGGCCACGACGCAGGCGTTGCAGCCAATACAGGTGTTGAGATCAATCGACATACCCCATTGGTGCACGCCATCGAACTCAGGAGTTTTGTAGAGTGAATTGCCTCGTGGAATCTCCGCCGCCGCCGCCGCCAAAGGCATGTCCTTGTCCTTGCCAAGATTGGCGGGTGCATGGGACTCAATGCCGAAGCTATCGACGAAGTTGGGGTTGCTGTCGAACTCCTCTTTATTGGCCTCACGGACTAAATCACGGCCCTCCATGGACCAGTGCTCTTGCTGATTCGCCAAGTAGTAGCGCTCGCCGGTCAATGTGATGGTCGCGCCAGTGGCAAACTCAGACTGCTGCGATGAACGGGCCGGATAATAGTCGAAACCAGCGTCCTGCCCTACTCGACCACTGACCTTGCGGCCATAGCCAAGGGGCAACACCATGGTCCAATCAGAGAGACCCGGTTGAATGTGCAGCGGCCCCCGCACGGTGGCAGCGTTGACGGTGACTTCACCAATGAAAGCGTTTTCTTTGCCCTGCGGGTATTCGGCCAATTCTTTGCGCGCAACTTGAATCGCGGCCCCACCTGGTTCGATACCGAGTTCACGGCCCAAACGGGGACTTACCAGAATGGCGTTGTCCCAAGAAATCTTCGTGATCGGATCTGGACACTCTTGCAACCAACCATTGTTGGCGAAACGGCCATCATCGATTTTGTGATCAATCACAAACCGCACTTCGAGACTGTCTTTGTTCAGTGCCTTGTAAGACGGCGCTACCGCGAACAGAGCCGAAGCTCCGGCTTGGTCGTAATTGACCGAAGCAATCGGGTAAATGGACCCGTCTAATAGTCCGTCATGCAAGAACTTTCGGAATGCGTCCTGTGCATTGCCACCAGCTAGTTTAGTTACCGTATCGAAAACGATCGAATAGGGATCGATCGTATCAGAACCAGCCAGTCGGGCAACAACTTCAAGTTCGGTCAGGCCGTCAAACAACGGCAAAATCATCGGTTGAACCGGCACCACTGTGCCGTCGGCGGTGCGTGCATCGCCCCAAGACTCCAAATAGTGAGTCGCGGCGATGTGCGTTCCGGCCAAAGCAGAAGTTTCATCGACGTAGTATCCGTAGCGAACGACCTCGGACACGGCGCCAGCGACTCCTGCGAAATCGAGATCGGCCGGGGCATTGTAAGCAGGATTGCCACCCAACACCACCAAGGTCGAAACCGTGCCAGCCTTTGCGACGGCAGCAAGATCTACCAGAGTAGCCACGTTGCTCTGGGGCATTTCCACAAAATCAATCGTAGAACCGATATTACCCAAAAACGCGTTGATCGCGTAAGACAACGCATGAACTTGCGCCGGTTGATGGGCTCCGGCAACAACCAGACACTCGCCTTTGTGCTCCACCAAGTCCTTGGCGCACGCCTCGATCCACTTTTCCTGATCCTTGAACTCGAGACCCTGCGCGAGGCGGGCCACGGAAGACTGACCAGATAACTTCGCCAACAATGCGGCGGCAAACGCCAACATGTGGCTACTCGCGAGACGTAAACGGTGGTCAGCCATCGAACCGGTGAGCGTAAAGGTGCTCTCCACCGCGTAAAGGCGGTTCATCGGATCGTTGGCCTTAATCACCCTGCGACCCTTAGCGAAATCGCGAGCATAACCCAGCGCGCCGGACTCTGCATGGAAAAAATCGGCGTCAATCGCCACGATGCGCTTGGCTTTCGCGAAACGATAGAGCGGCTTCACGTTTTTACCAAACGCGGCTCGAGCCGCCGTCGCAGGGGGCGTATCGATCACCGCATCATACTCGGCCCAAATAGCCTTCGGCAGTTTCTTCTGCAGAGACTTTACCAAACGAGCCCGGCTCGGGGATGATGAAGTTTCTGCCAGAATGGCTAGGCCTGCTCCACCAGTGGCAACTGCTGCTGAGTTAATCGCCGCCAACTTGTCGCGCATCGCAATCGGCGTGGAAGCGGTTCCATCCAAGGTGTGAGTCGTCGCCCGGTCCGGATCATAGAGATCCAATACCGAAGCCTGAGCGAGCATCAAGGACGCTCCGCCATACGGCGCGTAGGTGGGGTTGCCTTCAACCTTGGTCGGACGTCCTTGGTGGGTCTCGGCCAACAACGGCACAGCAGCCCCTCGTAACGGGAACGAGGTCGCGTAATACTGAGGCACCCCTGGGATGACGCCTTCAACCGACTTCCCGTAAGGGAGAATATTAGCTTCAGGACGCCGGCAGCCAGTGGCCAGTCCCATGCCACCCAAGGCGAAGGACGCCGCCATCAGCTTGAAGAAATTACGGCGATCGACACCGTTCAGATCGGCCGCGCCGTCCGGAAACTCGCGAGCGAGTTTGTCTTGGAATCCTGGCGTTTCCACGAGTTCGTCGAGGCTGCGCCAGTAGCGCGGACCACTCAGCTCACGCGCGGAGGGTTCGGGGTGTTCTACTTTACGTTTCATCGGTGGCAGCCAGAGCAGCTTTGCGGAGGATTGATGTTCCAGTCGTGAACAAATTTTTCACCATCAGCGATTTGGCCTTCCTTGCCGCCTGGATGTTCCCAGTCGAGCTGGGTCACGAGTTTCGGGTCGCGGAGATTGGGAGCCGGATTGCGATGACAATCCAAACAGAAGCCCATCGAGAGTGGTTTGGTGTGGGTCACCACTTCCATTTCATTGACCTGACCGTGGCATTCGACGCAGGAAACACCACGATTCACATGCACTGAGTGGTCAAAATAGACATAATCGGGAGCTTGGTGGACTCGCACCCACTCGACCGGGTCCCCGGACTCGTAGCTCGCACGAACCGGCGCGAGCAATGAGCTCTGGTTCTTAACTTGCGAGTGGCAGTTCATACACGTCTGCGCAGTCGGCACGGCGGCATGTCCCGCCTTCTCCACCGTGGAATGACAGTAACGGCAATCGATACCGAGCTCACCGTTATGTTTCGCATGACTGAATGGCACCGGCTGCACCGGGGCGTATCCAATCCGCGTGTACTTCGGAGTCGCATAATAGGTTGTGGCAGCGGTCACGATACCACCAAAAACCACCAAAAAGAGGATGATCTGCAGCGGCAGCTGATTGGCCGATTTGGGGAAAATATTCGACATGGGCCGGAAATTTTCCGGACAGACTTGCTTCGGTTAGAGCGAATCCGCGTCACGTGCTACTGCACGAGACTCGGCCTTCAGCCGGAACGGGGTGCCCCCCGACGGGTGGACGACCGCCTTGGTGGCGGACTTCGCGAGTCGTTTAGGCGCGAATACGGAAGCGGCAAAAAGCGCTCCGATTCGGCCAAAGAAAGACTTGCGAGAATGCGGCTGGCTCACGGGTTCTGGAGTAGTCACGGTCACCCGGTCAAAGAACCGGTCGCCTATTCCAAAGTAAAACAAAAATTCCCCTCGAATTTGACGGGGGCGAAGTATTAGCGGGGTCAGCCTCATTGGCCGCCGATGCTAATCCACTTTTCCGGCGCGGTTAACGCTGGTTAAGGTTGAACGCTGGTTAAGGTAGTCATGCGGCGTTCTTAGAAACGGTCTTGGGAGCCCGTCGTAATGAAGGGCGGCGCTTACCTGCGACGACGGCTGAATCGATCACAACTTCTTCCACATTATCCCTATCAGGAAGCTCATACATAACTTCGAGCATGATTTTCTCCATGATCGATCGTAGCGCCCGCGCCCCGGTCTTGAGGTCAATCGCCTTCTGCGCAATCGCTCTAATCGCATCCGGAGTGAACCGCAGGCGCGCTCCATCCATGGCGAACAACTTCGAATATTGCTTCACCGTCGCATTCTTCGTCTGCAATAAAATCTTTTGCAGGTCGGCAATCTGGAGCTGATCCAAAACTGAAACCACGGGCAGTCGACCAATGAATTCCGGGATCATCCCAAACCTCACTAAATCTTCCGGGGCTATCTCCCTCATCATTTCTACCGGATCGAGGTCGATCTCTTTATCTCGATTAAAGCCCAAGGAACGCGAACCGAGTCGTTTCTTGATGATTTCATCGAGCCCCACGAACGCCCCCCCACAGATAAACAAAATGTTGGCGGTATTGATCTGGATATACTCCTGATTCGGATGCTTCCGCCCTCCTTGTGGTGGGACATTACAAACCGTGCCTTCCCAAATCTTGAGCAGGGCCTGCTGCACCCCCTCACCGGATACGTCTCGGGTGATCGATACGTTCTCCGTGGTTCGGCGAATCTTGTCGATTTCGTCCACATAAATAATGCCGCACTCCGCCTTCTTCACGTCGTAGTTTGCCGACTGTAATAGTCGCAACACCACGTTTTCAACGTCTTCCCCGACGTAACCCGCCTCCGTCAGCGTCGTCGCATCGGAGATCGCAAACGGCACATCCAGAATCCGGGCCAACGTTCGAGCCAGCAGAGTCTTGCCTGAACCGGTCGGCCCAGCAAGCAGGATGTTGCTCTTTTCCACTTCCACTCCGTCAAACTCGGGCGCGAGTTCATTGGAGTCCTTTGCAAACCCCTGACCGGTATCAAAAGCTAATCGCTTGTAGTGATTGTAGACCGCCACCGATATCACCTTTTTGGCGTGTTCCTGACCAATCACATGTTCGTCCAGCGTTACCTTGATTTGCGCCGGTTTCAACCGCCTGAAAGACGGCTTCGCTTCGATCGGACTTTGCTTGGTCTCACGATCAATGATCGTCTTACAAACGTTCACGCAGGAGTCGCAGATGTAGACGCCAGGACCCGCGATGATTTTTTTCACCTCAGTCTGGGATTTCCCACAAAAGGAACAGAGCGTCATCCGGGACGATTTAGCCATAGGGGAAAGTTATCGGTACGTTTGTGCGTGTCGAGGGGAGAAAAATGCAGAAACGGACCAGGCAGTTTTGATCCATCCCCTTAGCCCCTCCACAAGAGGGATTTATCTAAGAATAAACTAAGCGACCGAAGGTACCGCTAAGTTCTTCGCTTCGTCGGTACTCTCAACCACGTGATCAACAATTCCGTAGGTCTTGGCCTCGTGGGCACTCAGGTAATAGTCACGATCTGAATCTTTAGCTACTTCCTCCGTCGTCTTGCCTGTGTGCTTGGCGATCGTGGCGTTTAAAGTCGTCCGCCAGCGCAAAATTTCTCTGGCCGCAATGGTGATGTCGGCCGTTTGACCACCCGCGCCTCCTGAAGGTTGGTGAATCATCACTCGACTATTTGGCAGCGAGAACCGCTTCCCCTTGGTGCCGGCAGCAAGCAGTACCGTGGCCATCGATGCTGCCATTCCGATACAGTACGTCACCACATCACACTGCAGGAAGTTAATGGTGTCGTAGATGGCCATGCCACCGGTCACCACACCGCCCGGCGAGTTGATGTACAGATGGATGTCCTTTTTGGGATCCTCCATCTGCAGGAACAACAACTGCGCAATAACGCTGTTGGCGACTCCGTCATCAATGGCCGTGCCGATGAAAATAATCCGATCCTTCAGGAGACGGCTATAAATGTCCATCGACCGTTCACCACGACCGGTATTTTCGATGACATAAGGAATGTAATAAGAGCTCACAGGCGGGAATGTTATCGGACGCCGCTGCCAGATCTTTACTCGGACTTGGCGGCGCCCTCGGTCACAGTGGCTTTCGCCACCACCAAATCAAGGGTCTTGTCGAAGAGGATTGATTGCTGGATCGAACGCAACCGATCACGGGCCTTTACCAGCTCTTTCCCAAACTTATCCGACGCCTGGCCACTCTGTATGGCTTGCTGGTAGATGAACTGGTTCATGTCGTTTTCTTCGACATTCACTTTCTCCTTCGCCGCAATCTTCGCTAGGAGGAGCTGGGTCTGAACCCGTGTCTCCGCCGCCTGACGAGCACTGGCAAACAAGGCTTCCTTGTCCTGCTCGAACTTCTCGGCAGGGACGCCTTGCTTCATCTGCTGGTCAATAAACTGACGTAGCACGCCTTGAATCTCATGCTCCACCAGCGACTCGGGCGCGGCAATGGCCACCTTGGACAACATGGCTTCACTCACTTGGCGGCGTTGCTCGGCACGGTTGCGGCCGTCTTTTTGCATCTTGATATTATTCCGAATGTTAGACCGAAGTCCTTCCTCATCATAGGCTTGTTGGGCTTTGCAAAACTCCTCATCAATCTCCGGCAGAATGCGTTCCCGCACTTCCTGCACTTCAACCGCATACACGGCTGTTTTTCCGGCCAACGCTTCAACGGCCTTGAACTCAGCGGGGAAAGTAATGGTGACGTCCTTCTTATCGCCCGCCGCGAGGCCACCAATTTGCGCGCCTAAGCCAGGGATTAATCCTTCATTCTCACCTTCAACTTCTTCCCACGTCTGGGGAACCTTGCCGTAAATTTGTTTTTCGGGCGCGAGCTCGAAGATCGGTGTTCCGTCAATCGAACCTTCGTAGGCGAGTTTCACATAGTCGCTCTTTTGCGCTGCACGCTCCGCCACCTTAAAGTCAGCCCGCTCCGCCCGCACGTTCTCCAGGACCTTTTCAATTTCCTCGTCGCTGGCTTCAGTCGGCTCGACGGTAATTGGAATCCCTTCGTAATCGGGGAGCTCAAAGACAGGTTGGATATCCACGGTCACCGTGATCGCTGCAGGAGCATCTTTCGAAATCTCTCCCTCTTCCACATTGACGACGTTGATCACATCCAATTTCGAATCCTTGATCGAATCCTGGTAGGCCTTCGTCACGATCCTTTTGCGAAACTCCTCATCGATCTCCTTCGCGTAGCGCTTTAGCACCATGGCTGCCGGCGCCTTGCCTGGTCGAAAACCCGGAATACGGGCCATCTTGGTAAATTCAGCGACAATCGCCTGATGTTCAGAAGTGACTTCAGTAGCCTCAAAGGAAGCGACTAGACTCTTGCGGGTTTCGGATACGTCTTGGGTTTTGATGTTCACAACCGGTATTGCGGTGAAGGATTCATTGAAAGAGTTGGAGAACCTACCGCGCAGAATTCCGCCCGGTCAATGCCGGATTCGCCCGGATTTGCCTTCACGCCATGGTCTTTTCCCGTGACGGGTGAAGTGATTGAAGGTCAGCGGTGTAACTTTGAGCTAGACCATTTGGACGATTTTCGATCTGTTTCAGTGGGATGGAGTCTAAAGATGAAACGGAAAGGGAAGCGACGAACGCAACCCCGGAGCAGAAGCACTGGGATCGAAACGTGGCGGTGCGCATGGCCACTGCGGCCGAGCAGGAGTGGTTCGACGCGCAGCTGCACGAGCGGCACTACTCGGAGCGTGTCCCACAAGCGCAAGAGGTTGGAAATGCGGATATAGCGTAAAAATAAAGAAGCCGAAATTGGGGGGATTTCCTGGTTTCGGCACAAAAACGGCGTGTATAATTTGGTGTGAACAATACTACCGAAGCCGTCGCCCCGGAAGTTGCCCTGAAAACCTGACTGCGTCCCGACCTGACTCCGGTCAGACCCAACAAAGATTACGCCGCGTTTCGCGATCAACTGGCGGGGCTCGACCAGTTGCTGGCCAACAGTCACTTGGAAGCGATGGCCGTGGACTTTGCCCGGAAAAACTGGCGGGGCGACGACGTGGCCGGGTTGCCGCGACACCTGCAGTTCGCGCGCAAGGCGCTGCGGGTGCAGGTATTGCGCATGATGCTCGGAAACATCAGTTTGCGTAAACTTTCCCTGAGCATCGCCTCCAGCGATCTGTTGGCCGACTTTTGCGGAGCGCGCCGGATCGACGGCATCACGGGGGTCTCCCAAAGAAAGCGTGCGGGAGCGTGCGTCCAAATGCTTCACCGCCGGGCAGGTGCGCAGGATGAGCCAAGTCTTTATCGAGATGTGCGGTGAGGCGGACCGGGCGAGCGAACTGGGACTGGCTGCGGCGCAGCCGATGGATACGTGCCTGGTGGACTCGACCTGCCTGCAGGCCAACATCCATTTCCCGGTCGACTGGGTGCTCTTTCGCGACGTGAGCCGCACCCCCTTGCTCAAGGCTGGTGAAACTGCTCCGTGCAGCGGGGTTGCGGGGTCGGATGCCGAACGAGCCGCCAGTCTTTGCCACGCAGATGAATCGGTGGTGCATCGCGATGACCCACAGCCGACGGCGCCGCGATGCGAAGCGGGCCCGCAAGGGCGTGCTCCGCCAGATGAAACGCCTGCTGCGCACCATCGGCGAGCACGCCCGCCGCCACCGCGACCACCTCGCCGCCGACTACGCTCGGACCCGCTTCAGTGAGCGCCAGGCCACCCGCATCATTGCGCGCATCGACGCCAGGCTCGAGCAACTGCCGGCCGCGATCAAACAGGCCCACGAACGCATCATCGGCGCGCGACCAGTGCCCAACGCCGAGAAGATCCTCAGCGTCTCCGAACCCGACGTGCAGACCGTGGTCCGGGGCAAGGCGTCCGGCGAGGTTGAGTTTGGCAACACCCTCATGATCAGTGAGAACGTGACGGGGTTGATCACCGATTGGCAGTTGGTATCAGGGAATGGCTCCGGCCGAATGGCGTCAGTTCGCCCTGAGCACCCCGATCAAAGCGGCGAGCACCGACCGAGGCTTCTCGACCAAACGGCTGTGCGAACGCTTGGCCGAAACCGACATTTATGACGCCACTTGCCCTCCGCGATCCGCAGCTGCTGCAACGGCGCATGCAGGAGCCGCAGTTCGTGGCGCTCCAACATCGCCGGGCTTCGACGGAGGCCGCATCGCCATCATCAAGCAACGCCAAGGCAAGCGATTGAGAGCCAGAGGCTTCACGAATCGCTACCTGGCGGTAGCCTGGAGCATCCTCGGTCACAACCTGTGGCTCATCGCCCGACTGCTGGCCGACCAACCACCGCAGGCCCAAGCCGCCTAACACCACCAAGCCTACTCCAACGATGAACAATAAACCGGCTGCTGGAGGTTCCCTCATGGAAACGATCCAGGCACTGACTGCTGCGACACTGCAATTTAGCCATAAATTGCATCTGCGCGCGCCTACATCCGCCATTGGTAGCCGGAAATCCGCTCAAAAAATCGGCTTTCCTGCCCCCCTTCCAAAATCAGGGTAAATGGGACACGCACTACTTGGGATCCGGGCATCCGGTGGGCGATTACCTGCGCCAGATTGTCGAAAGAGGGGGGGCGGGCGGTGTGGCGCTGCTGGCGTGGGGTCCGGTCTGCTACGCGCTCAAGGACCGGGACCGGTGGGTGGGCTGGGATGCGACCCGCCGGGTCGAGCGGCTTTCCCTGGTGGTGCAAAACCGCCGCTTTCTACTGCTTACCAAGCGCGGCGAGGAGCCTCATTTCGCCTCCCAGGTGCTCGCTGCGGCCGTGCGCACGTTGCCGGGCCATTGGCAGGAACGCTTCGGCTATCGGTCGCTGCTAGCCGAGACCTGCACCGACCCGGAGGCCTACCAAGGCACGTGCTACAAGGCCTCCGCGTGGGAGCCGGTCGGGACCAGCCAGGGTTACGAACGGCACCGAGGCGACTTTTACCGCGAGCACGGCAAACCCCAAGCACCTGTGGCTGCTGCGGCCCCGGCACCCCTCGGCCAAGGCCCTGCTGAGCGCCCCCGATCCCGCTTTGCTCGAGGACTACTGGGCGGGACTGCGCCGCGCACCCACCGGCACCCTGCCGCTCAGAAACGGCCCGTTGCCCTCTCTGTTGGAGGCCCTGTGCGGCGTGCCCGATCCGCGCGCCAACAACACCCGCTGCAAGATCGGTCCGGTTCTTGGCCTCGTGGCGCGCTCGCGTTGCTGGCCGGCCGGCGCGACATCGCGTCAATCGCTCGTATGGCCAACCTGCTCGACCAAGACCAGCGCTTCGCCCTGGCCCGTGAGGCCGGCACAAAGGTCCGCCTGGCCCCCAGTTACAGCGTGTTTTACGACGTGCTCACCCGGCTCGATCCGGAGACCTTTGCCCAGGCCCTCACAACCGCTGGCTCACAGCCCACGCCAGTGCCCTGCCCGGAGCGCTCGCCCTGGACGGAAAGTTTATCCGCGACGCGGTCGGGGTGCTCAGCCTGGTCGAGGCCGACACCGGCGCGCCGGTCGCCCTGGCCATCGTCGATCAAACGGAAAACACCTCGCGCAGTGAACAGGCCCGCGCCGGTGAGGTGTTGGCCGCCGCGTCGTTGGACGAGCAGATCGTCACACCGGCGACGCCTTGCACGCCACCCGCGAGCAGGCCCGCACCATCGTGGGAAAAGGCGGCGAGTATGTGCCCCAGATCAAAGGCAACCAACCCCAGCTGAGCGCGCTGGTGCAGCGCGCCCGGACCGTTCCACCCCTTTTTTTGAGCTGACCGATCCGAGTCGGGACCGCGTGACCACCTGGCGGGTGTCCGTGGTGGTGGTCACGCCCTCGCAAGCCGACTACCCCGGGCTGCACAGCCTGGTGCTCGTGGACAAAACCACGGTGCGAAAACGCGACCTCACCGAAAGTTGCGAGCAACGCGCCTACGCCAGCAGCCTGGCACCCGCAGAACGCAGCCCTGCGCAAATGCTCGCCTTGATCCGCGGGCACTGGGGCGGAGTGGAGATCCGCAACCACTGGCGCCGCGACGCCTGCTGGCGCGAAGACCACTCGCGTACCCGCAACATCAACGCCCTGGCCAACCTGCGCCCTCTTGCGCAGCGTCCTGCTGCGCGTCTGCGCCCAACACTGGCCCGAGCGGCCCCTGCCGCACGTCTTCGAATCCTGCCAACATTCCACGCATATCTCCCTGCGCGCCATCCATTCCTAAAACAAAAGTCCATGCCCCGTCAAATAGACGAGCTTAATCGCACAATTCAGGACCAGTTTGGTGGGTTGCGTGACGCCTCTGAACCAAAACGCCGTCGTCGCCGAAACCAGATCCGCCGCCAATCGAGGGATGCCGCCCAGGAAATGGCCCTGGACTGGCTGCAACGTGCCAGTGATCCCGCCGCCGGAGAGAAGTGGATCTTTTTCCTGTCCGACATCTACGTCACCTCTGAACAAAAGGTGAAGCAAGCAGGGCTGCTGCACTCTCATCAGGTGATTCTGCGGCAAAATGCCTGGGGCTCGGCACCCGATTTGACCAAAGCCGTGTCTCGCTCGCTCGCGATGATCGTCTACCTCGATCTGCAACAAAGTAAATCGCGCGCCCCAAACGAAAACTTCGCTCGAGAACTCTTCGTCTTGGGCGAAGGAAACTACACGGAATCCGATATCAAAGAGGCTGCCAGTGCGTTCACCGGTTACCGACAACGCTCAGGAGATTTCGTATTCGCCTCCCGGCAATCCGATCAGGGTTCAAAGAATATCTTTGGGAAAAAAGGACGCTTCGATGGCGATGAGGTCATCGATTTGGCCTACCAACAACCGCGCGCCTCTAGTTTTTTACCCTCTGAACTCGCTCGCTTCTACCTGACGTCCGATCCCCTCCCTGACGCATGGCTGCACGCGCTCGGCGATTGGTGGCTTGAGCATCACTTCGATCTCCGTGCTCTGGCGCTACGTTTTTTCTCCAGTCGCGCGTTCTTCGAACCCCGATGGCAGAGCAATTTCATCAAAAACCCCATTCAGTATTACCTCGGGCTCCTCCAAGACCTCGAACTCGACCCGTTGCCGGCACCAAGATTAACCCTGAACGCATTGCGGGGGGGATGGGCCAAAAACTATTCGACCCACCCAACGTGCGCGGGTGGGTCGGAGGTCGTTCTTGGATCAACTCCTCCACCCTGGCAACACGGCAACACGGCGACAAGTCGCGAACGCTCTCGTGAACGGCATTCCTCCAAAGTCGCTAAACGCGGCCGAAACCGCTGCCATTACGTCGGCCCAGAAAAACCCCGGGGGCCCATTTGAAGTCACCAAGCGCTGGGTCCGCGACCGACAACTCGAAACCCCTGCCATTACCGCCGCCGGATGGGCTCAGCAATGGCTGGCCTCACCGCCTCCTCCGAACGCCATTGCGAAATTGGCCGAACTCTTGGCCGAAGATCCGACCGACGCCCTGGCCACCTTCCTGCAAACCCCCGACTACGCGTTCTGCTAGTCTCAACTTCGTCCCAGCACGCGTCGAGAGTTTCTCAACCACTCGGGCAAAGGGATAGGTTTGCTGGCATTCAGCCACTTCGCGCCCGCCTTTTGGGTCAATTCCACGCACGCCGCTGCCCCCGCACCAGAGGCGGATCGGCCCATCTTGGTTCTTGTCCAACTGGCAGGCGGTAACGACGGACTCAATACCGTCGTGCCTTTCTCTGATGACCACTATCATCGTCTACGTCCCAATCTTGGTCTAAATCCGGGCCTAAGTCCTGCGATTGAACGACGACCTCGGCCTGCACCCTGCCTGCCGTGAACTCCACGGGCTCTTTAACGATGGCCTGTTATCCGTGGTACAAAATGTAGGCTACCCCTACCCCTACCCCAACCCCAATCGCAGTCACTTTCGCTCCAGCGAGATTTGGGAAACTGCCCGCAACTCCGATGACTACCTTTCCACCGAATGGGTCGGACGCTACCTCGATAACACCTGCACCGGCACCCCAAACCCTGAATCCGACCCCGAAGCCGTCCATGTGACAAACGAAACCCCTCAAATTTTTGGAGCCTACGGAGACCATGCGGTCTTTGGCACCAAAGCGACATCCAACCGGCGCCGTGCTAGCCGACGCGCCGAACCCTCTGACGTACTCGCCGCCTTTGCATCGCCTGAAATTGACATCGGGGATGAACATGCCAATCACTCCTTTCTCCGCCAAACCACCATGAACGCACTGGTTACTGAACAGCGGGTCGAACGTGTTCTCGGGGCCGATCGTGCCGAAGCCGAGTATCCCGATACTCCCTTTGCTCAGTCTCTGCACAACGTGGCCGCTTTGATCGCCGCCGGGTTCTCCACTCGAGTCTACTTTGTTAGTCTCGGAGGCTTCGACACTCACGCCAACCAACCCAACCAACATCAAAATCTGCTGGGGACTCTCAGTGCCGGACTCGCCGCCTTCCAGTCCGACCTCACGGCTCGCGGGCTCTCTGATCAAGTGGTGACCACCACCTTCTCCTAGTTTGGCCGTCGCCCCGCCGAAAACCAAAGCGGTGGCACCGACCATGGCACGGCCGCACCTCTTTTTGTCCTCGGCTCAAACCTGCGAGATCAGCTTGTCGGTTCTGCGCCGGTTCTCGATTCCTCTGCCCCGAAGACAGATCTGAAATACTCCACCGATTTTCGCGCCGTCTACGCGACTTTGCTGGATCGGTGGCTGGGCGCGGACGCAGACGCCGTTTTGAGAAATCCCTACGAACGATTGAATTTCTTATGACCTCGCCCCCCCCCCTGCGCGCTTGCTCCGTAGCTCGGGTCGACTTTTTGTCGGCCTTAGTCCCTGTGCATTCTCTCCACCATATCCTTTCGTCCCATGGCTCTGCGCTGGTCCTCGATGCGAGCTCTCAAGTTATACACGGTGGTTGGCTGGAACGGGATAAAAGCCCCCGGTGGAGCCGCTCCACCCAAGAGGCCGGTGTCGGAGTATTTCAGGTCCTCGCCCAACTCGGAGTCTCCCCTTCCCAAGCTCAAGCTTTCATATTTTGCGAAGGACCCGGCTCCATTCTGGGAATCCGCACGGTAGCGACCGTGTTACGCACGTGGATCGCTCTGAATCCACGCCCCGTCTACTGCTATCGAAGCCTCGAATTGGTTGCACATACGACAGGCCAGGTCGGTCAAACCATTATCTGCGACGCCCGCCGCCAAAGTTGGCACACCCTGACAATAGGACCAGACTTCGCCTTCGCCGGAATCCATCGCACGCCTACCGCTGAATTGCCGGCCCAAAATCTTCTCAGCCCTGACGGATTTCGCTGTTGGAGCGCGTGGCCAAGTTCGCCCCCGACCATTGTGGCCTACAACCCGCCACAACTCTCCGACGCCCTAACGCAAGCGCCCCTCTTACGGCCCACCGAAGACCCCGATGCGTTTCTCCACGAAGATCCAAGCTACGTGCAGTGGACACCCCGTATCCATCGAGCCCCGCCTTCATCTCAATGATTCCGCGTGGGCAACTCCCTCTCCGCTGTTGGGCCGAAATCGATCTCGCCGCTCTGGAACGCAACTTGCGCCGTATTCGTGCGTCCCTGCCTGATCACATTCGATACGTCGCTGTCGTCAAAGCTGATGCTTATGGACACGGGCTCCATCAGGTTGCCGCGCGACTCATGCACGCCGGCGCCGATCTTTTCGCCGTCGCCACCCTCTCTGAAGCGGCCGCGCTGCGCGAACTTGGTCCCGGTTGGCCGATTCTTTTGCTAAGTCCACTCGTGCCCGAGGAAGACGACTACGTATCCAGGTACGATGTCGCCGTAACCGTGTCCTCAGTTGACGAAGTCCAACGCTTCAATCGCGTTGGCGCCCAATCCATCAAGCCCATCGACGTGCACTTGCAGATCGATACGGGCATGGGTCGTGCCGGCGTCTGGCACACCGAGGCCAGTGCCGTTTACCAAGCACTCCTCACCGCCCAAAACCTGCGCATTGCCGGCATCTCCACCCACTACTCTAGCTCCGACGATGATCCTGGGTTTACCGCTGAACAGCGTCGCCGCTTTCGAACTGCTCTCGCCTCCTTCCCCGATCTCGACGTATCAGATTTATTGATTCACGCGGACAACAGTGCCGGCCTGGATACCATTGAGCGCGCGGGCCCTTTTAACGCCGTGCGGGTCGGACTCCTGCAATTTGGTATTCTTCCACGTCGTGGTACTCTGCTCGTTGATGTGCAAGCCGAACCTGTTTTCAGTTTCCACACCCGCGTAGGGCTCGTGAAGAATCTGCCAGCGGGCACCGCCATCAGTTACGGCCAGACCCATCACCTCTCCCGCGACTCCCGCATCGCCGTTCTTACCGCCGGCTACGGGGACGGAATTACCCGCACGCTCAGCAATCGGGGCGAAGTCCTCATCGGCGGACAACGTTGCCCTATTCTAGGCCGCGTCACCATGGATCAAACCATCGTCGACGTAACTGATTTAGTTTCAGTCACATCGGGGGAAGAAGTGATCTTGGTCGGATCTCAATCAGACGCGGCCATCAGCGTGGGGGAATTTAGCGCATGGGCTGAAACCATCCCCTGGGAAACGCTTTGTTCGATCACCAAACGGGTGCCACGGCTCTATCGTACATCCCTAGGCATTTAATAGCCAATCAGGGTCGAAATCAGTTTAGCTCGGGATCATCCGGCTCATCCGCCAGCAACTTCCACTCGGGACTGATTCGCGACAATACACCGCGCCACAAGGTCTCGTCCTGTGCAAACGCCAGCAGATCGGACGGGATTGCACTTACGGCCCAGGTATCATGAGACAGTTCGTTTTCCAACTGACCCGCCCCCCATCCGGAATATCCCAGAAACCCTCGTAACTTGATAGCGTCACCATGCTCAACCACCAACTCCTCCGCGGCCTTTGGTTCCAGGCCGAAATGCAATCGCATTCCCTCCCCGTCTTCGTGAAATCCGATGGCACAGATCAAGACCCGATCCGTCTGCACAGGACCTCCCTCAAATACCGAGACTCCCGCCAGCGGTCCACTCTCAAACTCATCATCCAGTTCACCCAATGTGTTGCCGGTGGGTCGGTTTAAAACGACCCCAATGGCGCCCTCATCATCGTAGGCCGAAATCAAAACCACCGCATGCCTGAAATTCGGATCCCGCAGCGATGGGTGAGCCAACAGTAACGAACCCGCCATACACTCTTCAGTTTTTCCCCGCTCTTTCATATTCAAGTATTCCCTCTTCTCGTTCCCAATTTCAAGTCCATCAGAGCTTTGTGATGGCCACGCCAGCATCCTTTAACACATCGGCTACGATCGCATCATTGTGATAGTCCATTCGGTAACGCACCTCCGCGATGCCTGCCGACGCTAGTATTTTCGCACAATTGATGCAGGGATAATGGGTCACGTAGGCCACACACCCTTCCAAGGAACTCCCGCGCCGGGCCGCGTCCGCCACCGCATTCTGCTCGGCATGCACCGTCGCCTGCTCATGCCCATCTCTCACTCGGGACACATGAGGCGTCCCGGGCAAATACCCATTGTAACCCGCCGCCACGATTCGGTTGCTGCGACTGCCGCCGCTCACCAACAGACACCCGACATGCAAACGCTCACACGGCGAACGTGTCGATAGCAGCACCGCCGTCGCCATGAAATAATCGTCCCACGACGGACGCTGCCCAAACCGGGTCGTCGCGTCCGCGATCAAATCTACCGGCGAAGTAAGGTCGAGTTCCGGCACAGCAGGCTCCATCTCTCAACGGGTAAGCGACCCGCCGAACAAATCCAACTCGAAAGCCATCCCGCTTTCCTCCTAGCTTGTTTCCATGGTATATCTCGAGGATCTCGTCGCCTACTGCAACGAACGCACCCGCATCACCGCCTACCACGATGCACCGGGCGCCAAAAACGGACTCCAAGTCCCCAATCGCGGCACCGTCACCAAAATCGGTGCCGCCGTTGATGCTGGATTGGGGCCTTTTCGCAGCGCGGTGAAAGCTGGCGTCGATTTCCTCATCGTGCACCACGGCATGTATTGGGACATGCCCCAACTACTCACCGGTCCCGTATACGACCGGGTCTCCACTCTTATCGAAGGCAACTGTGCCCTGTATTCCAACCATCTCCCTCTCGACGGACATCCTGAGATCGGTAACAATGCTCTCCTGGCGGCCCAGCTGGGACTCGTCCCCGACCAACCCTTCATGATTATCGACGGGGAAGCCGTAGGTTACTCCGCTCCCTGGACCGGCACCCGCTCCAAACTGCAAACCCAACTTGAGTCCCATTACGATCGCGTGGTGCCCATTCGCTGCGGATCCGAATCGCCTCACCGTATCGCCTTCTGCTCAGGTAGCGGTAACAGCGCCATGAAGGAACTCATCAAAACCGGCATCGATACCATGGTGACCGGCGAACTGCGCGAAGAATGGTTCAATGTTGCCCAAGAACGCGGTATCAACGTTTTCCTCTGTGGGCACTACGCTACCGAGGTCCATGCCGTCCAAGCGCTTGCGGCGGAACTCGCCACAAAATTCAACCTTCCCTGGGAGTTCATCCGCACGGGTAATCCGCTCTAAATCCGGAAAAATAACGCTATCTCCCCCCCCCTACGGTCGTTACTCTTTGTGCAAATGCAGTGGGTTTCGACGTGTAATTTACACTCCATTCATGGTTAACCCTTGAGCTCACTAAGCGCATCCACATGAAACGAATCGCCATCCTTAACGGCCCCAACCTCGATCGCCTCGGCAAACGGGAACCGGAAATCTACGGCTCCACCACCTTGGCCGACCTGGAATCTCAGTTGCGTACGGCCTTCACCGACCAAGCCGAACTCTCCTTTTTCCAGAGCAATCACGAGGGTGCCCTGATTGACAAAATATCCGCGCTCGCCGACGAAGGCATCGATGGTCTCGTCCTCAACGGAGCCGCCTTCACTCACACCAGCGTTGCGTTGCGGGACGCTCTACTCGGCTCGAAATTGCGTGCCGTCGAGGTCCATATCTCCAACCTCTACCGACGCGAAGAATTCCGCCACCAATCCCTGACCGCTCCCGCCTGCATCGGCGTGATCACCGGTCTTGGCCTTGAAGGGTACTTCGCGGCCACCCGTTTCCTCCTTCAAGCTTGAGCACCAAACCCGCCGCCTCCCCCATCGAAGCCTTCACCGCATTTTCCAGCGTTGAAGACGAATCATGGTGGGTTTGCCACACCAAGCCACGTTGCGAAAAAAATTCGCCGCCTTGATGAACGCCGAACGTATGGCGCATTACTTGCCTCTCGTGACCAGCGTGCGCCGCTACGGAAATCGTGAACGCAGCTTTTCCAAACCCCTTTTCCCGGGTTACGTTTTCGCCCGCGTCCCCAACGAAACCAAGTCCCGCATTTACCAAATAGACTTACTCGCACGCACCCTGCCGATCACCGACGAGGCTGCGTTCCTCCATCAACTTGCCGACGTCCAGCGAGTCGTCAGTTCTGGCTTCGAAACCACCGTCCATCCTCTATTCCAAAAGGAAGCTCTCGTGCGCGTGGTGAGTTGGTGAGTAGTCCCTTGCGCGGTTTGGAAGGGGTCATCGACGATCCTCAAAATCCCGCCGGAATCATTGTCAGGGTGGATGTGCTCCAACAGGGTTTGCTCGTAAAACTCTCCGTCGCCGATCTTAAGATCCTTCCCCAATGAGCGATACCGTCGAACTCATTCCTCTGCCGCCCCCGCCTCCCCACGCTTCTGCTCGGCTGGATCCTGCGGCACTGGATCGCCTCACCCGATACGGTGAATCCCTCGCCAGCGAAGGCGTCATTCGCGGGCTTATCGGTCCGCGCGAAGTGCCGATCCTCTGGGACCGTCATCTCCTCAATTGCGCCGCGATGGCCGCAGCCATCAAACCTCACTCCAAAATTGCCGATATCGGCACCGGCGCCGGACTACCCGGTCTTGTACTCGCCTTGATCCGACCCGATGTCTCCATCGTACTCGTAGACACCTTGCAACGCCGCTGCGAATACTTGGAGGAAATGGTCGCCTCATTTGATATCACCGAACGCGTCACCGTGATCTGGGGTCGTGCCGAATCTATCCCCTCTTGCGAGGCCGATATTGTGACCTCTCGGGCTGTCGCCGCCCTCAAAAAATTGATCCCTTGGTGCATGCCTCACGTCAAGATCGGCGGTCGCTTGCTCGCCATGAAGGGACAAAAAGCACCCGCAGAACTAGTCGCTGCTCGCAAAACGCTTCACCCATGGGGGGCCGCTAAAAATGCGCGTATCTTGACCTGTGGAAAGGGGTGGATTGACCCGTCCGTCATCCTGATTTCGGCGACTCGAACCAAATAAATCCAGGCCCCTGGCTACCAACTCAGCAATAGCCCCCCTCCCGAATGGAACTCTCGCTCATAATTTGATCTCGGAATGACAACTACATAGGAAATTCGCACTGGCGTTTGCAGACCACGCTCAATTTGACGTGTGCTCACGCCCGAGCGGCCGGACTGCTCGACACCATCGAAATCATTCTGACCGACTGGGGTAGCGAAATTTGGTTGGCCGACGCCCTCTGCCTTTCCTCTGACGCCCAAAAAATCACCCATTTTCTTCAAATTCCGGCTTCGCTTACACGCGAAGTGCAGCAAGACAGCCCCTTCTCTGAAGTTCACGCGCTCAATGCCGCCGCCCGATACTCCCGAGGGGATTACATCGGCCGTATCGATCAGGACCCCATCGTTGGTACGACGTTTTTTGAGTGGTTTAAAAGTCCCACCACCAACCAACTCTTACTAGGAACTCCAGCGCCTTTATCCCTCTTTTTCTCTCAACGTCGCGAAATCCCCACGTTCGCCGTATCCCATGCGCCATCGGAAAATCAAGTCGCTCTTGGCATCTCCCGCTACCGACGTTTCCTTTTTCTCAAGACCCACATTTCAAAAGACTCGTCACTCTTCTGGACTTCAGCCGTCAGGATCTGGCTCATGCATCGTGACCGTTGGTTCGAATGCACGGGCTACAACGAACGTTTCATTTATCGCAATGAAATGGAGGTCGAAATGGCCTCTCGTTTGATGAAAAATACCCTATGGTAAATCTCGGTCAACTGACCGATTATGCCTTCTACCACCTTGGCCACGAACGCGTCATGGGGGGAGTGCTCGGACGGAAGTTTCAACTCGAGGTTATCGGCAATCCTGAATGGATCGGTGAATTCGAAGCCAACGAGGCCAATTGGGAATTGGCCAACTACCAATTTGCACTGACCACGTCGCCCGCCGGTGCAAGATTGACCAAATCAAACTCGGCCCATTCGACCCGTGGCGTAAACATCGCTCAAGCTACCATGCGGAGTTGTTCTCCGCATCGATCGCTCAAGGAAGCCTTCTTGCATATCATGCTCCTCCGACATTTTTCTCACGAGGATGGCTTCAAACGGTGGCGTGAGGCCTTCAAGAACCGCTACCATCCCCGGAATATGTTGCGGCATATGAAAATCCTTCGTTCACGACTATTCTCGTAATCGATCTTGGTTTGCAGGCATCAAGAACCATCCTCAACTCATCGCCGACACTTCCCACGCAAGCGCATGCAACGTGAGACAAGTGGCCAACGCGGCGACTACATCGTCGGCAACAACCCCCCAGCCATCCGGCAAATCCTGCAAACGACCGATTCCTAGAGGCTTCAGAATATCAAATAGTCGAAACAACGCGAATCCCGCCAAAAACACGACCCACGGAGCGGCCCAGTTGGGCAATACCGCGGCGACCGAACGCCATTCCAAAAAGCAAAACGGAATGACGACAAATTCATCCAACACCACCTCGCCCGGATCTCTCCGACCAAGCCGAAACTCCGCCTCGCCACACACCGCCACCGCCAGATAAATCCCGGCACTCCCAAACAATAGTGTCCCCAAAGTGCCCAGATCATAAAAGAAGACGGTAAAATACAGCAGCCCCGCCAATGATCCCCACGTCCCCGGAGCCTTGCGGATTAATCCCACCGGCCCCAATCGGGCAAAGTTGAGCACCATCTGCGTCGGCAGCAAGCGAGGCCATATCGGCTGTTTAAGTTTCATTATTCGTCTTCGTCAAAAACGACGTCGCGATGCCGCCAAATATACGCCGTGCCCGAACTCACCGCGAACCCGGTTCCGAGGATAAACAGACCCAACCCGATCATGTGGATGTAGCCAATGTAATCCGCGATATTTAACCCCAACAGCGGCGCGATATCGCGCTCAATCATGGGCGCTCCTAACAGAAATCCAATCGCGATGAGTTGCGTCAGTGTCTTGGTTTTTCCCCTACGATCCGCCGCCACAGCCACCCCCTTGACCGCCGCCACCATCCGCATGCCAGATACCAAAAACTCGCGCGACATGGTCAGCAATACCCAAAAAACAGGAATGATGTGAAAATCAACAAAAGCAATCATCAGGCCGATCACCATCACCTTGTCCGCCAACGCATCCATCAATTTTCCGAATGTGGACACCAACTTCATTTTCCTCGCCAAATAACCGTCATACCAGTCTCCCACCGCCGCGATGATGAATAGCCAAAAGGCGAGTGACGACACCCCGGGACCGGGAAGGTACATCAACCAGACAATCACAAACATCAGCGGAACACGCGATAGGGTGATAATGTTGGGCAGATTCATAGGCGAAGCGAAGAGGCGAACCGAAGTCACTCTCCCCTCCTCGCACCTTGCAATCTCCGAAACGTCACGATTTGCGCTCGCTCCATTTCCCGCTCTACCATCTAGTTTCGATTATCCTATGCGCCATTGCATCTACCCCGGCACTTTTGATCCCATCACTTACGGACACCTCGACGTGCTCACCCGTGCCGCCCGTCTTTTCGAAAAAGTCACCCTCGCCGTGGCTCACAATCCCGGGCCAAAAAACCTATTCACTCCCCCCGAGCGGGTGGAGATGATTAAACCATCTCTGGGCGGTCTCTCCAACGTCGAGGTCACGACCTTCTCCGGACTTTTGGTTGATTTTGTCAAAACTCAGGACGCCATGACCATCATCCGTGGACTGCGCGCGCTCTCCGATTTCGAGTTCGAATTCAACATGGCCCTCATGAACCGGCATTTGATATCAGACATCGAAACCATCTTTGTTATGCCCGCGGAAGCCTACAGCTACACCAGTTCCCACCTCATCAAACAAGTGGCCAAATACGGCGGCGACGTCACCAAATTCGTTCCCGACAACGTCGCCGCTGCACTCGCTTCCGCTTACGCCAACCAAGCGTAGACGCGAATTGACCTAACGGGAATATCCGCCGGTCTGGTTGCGCAGACCCAGCGCATACAAAATCGCATTCATCAACATGCGCGTCGTCGTGTGCCAAAGTGAGCGATAACCAGGCTCATCCGTGCACAATATGATGAGTTCCTCGCCCACGGGTTCATCCACCATCGCAGCAGCAGAATTCGCGATTAATTTCTCAGTATTGTCCGGCCAAACGTAACCCGAAAGTCGTAAATTTTATTCTGCGAAAGTCAGCACGTTGATGCCTGTCTCCGAAGCCGTGAAAAAGGTGTCGGTATTGACCAAAAAAGGGAGCTCATCCTCTTCATGTCCAAACGTGATAAAATGCTCGTGATCCACCTTCACGCGTAACATCGCTCCCGGCACCGGCAGGGGTTCTGCATCCTCGTCCTCAAGTTTGTCCCCAGAATCGTCTCCGTCCTGATCCGAATCCCCAACTCGCCGAGCACTGGTCCATCCGGTATCGGCATCAATGGTCAATTCCGCCGCTGCCCTCAGACAAATCAAAGTGCCACCTCCGGTCACCCATTGCTTGAGATTATCCTTTCCCGACTGACCCAGTAGTCTGCCGTAGCGACCCGGCCAACCAGACGACAGTATCACCACATTAAACTTCCGTAAATCGATCTCCTTGATCGAATCAACCGACACCGGGACGAACTCCAGTCCATAGGTCTCTTCAAACAGGTAGTGCAACGCACCGTAACTCGCCGGAGTCACTCCCGCCCCGGTCGCGACGAGTACCTTCGGTGCCTTCAACGCAAACGTCGATTCACTCCCGATTCCCGTAATACCCGTCTCCGAAAACGCCGTGTTGGCACTGGCTACCTCCACCCCATGTTCCGTGGCCAATTCCCGGATACGACCGTGCAAAGAATCTGGGTTACGTCCGACTCGCACCACCAATGCCCCTCGCGCATAGGCCACTCCGCCCACATTCAACGGACGCACGGCCGTTGCCACCCGATAGCCTTCCGTCAACAGGTCCAAACCCAGTTTCAACGCCCCTTCCGATCCCGGAGCCACCACATAGGCTGACGTCGCTCTGGCGGGAAGCTCCACCGTCACCTCCGGAACCTCATCTATCATCGTACCCACAAATTCCTGCGCGGCGCCGACTTGAAAGGCCTCCACCCCGTAGGCCAACGGGAGAGCCCACGCCGTCACATCATAGAACTCATAATCATCGTCGGGCACATTATCCCCGCGCTGCTCATTGCGGTGCGCTTTCGCCTGCTGGCGCTCTACAAACGCTTCATCAATCACGGTGTCCTGCTCCAATAACGCCCGCGCCAGACGTCCCTTGGGTTGGGCCAAATCTATCACATAACTCCCCGCCGGCACGATCACGTCATCCTTGACCTCCCCCAGGTAGGTTCGCCCCTGAGTCAACGTAGAGACTTCCGTGGTCTCGTACACTTCGACGCCACTGCGCCGCAACGCTCTCACCATCTCTCGCGTACGGTGGGGATCCTTCCCTTGAGGCACCCAAACTTGCTGCAAGTCACTTTCTCGCCCCGCCTCCAACGCTGACACAAAGAAGCGTCTGAAATCCCTCAAACGTTCCACCCGGTTCGCCGCAGCTGTGGCTACCGTCGCCATACTCGCGGTGAAATGTTTCGCAATCGCCATCCGCAGCGTCATGATCAAATCATCGTCCCGCCGGTGATTGATTCCCCGTTTCCCCCCACCGTTGGTCTCGTAGGTTATCCCCGTCGCCCCTTGCAAAGCCGGCCAACTATCCCAATAGCCCGCGTAAAATATATCAAAGTAGTCCCTCACATAATACATCCAGCCCTGCCCATCAAAAGCGGCGGCGTTCCCCTTCCCAAACGCCTCCAGCCAACGCTCCGTTTCTGCGCGGGGTAAGTTCGGGTTGATCGGCAGTGCCGCCGGGGGGGAAAGAAAAACTCCTTCGTCTCTCCGTGATGATCCGCCGCCGCCTGAGGCAGCCACTCCTGAAACGCTGCCCCGCTGTTACGACTCTCAACCTGCGACATCGCGATCATGTCCCGGTTGAGATCAAAATAATAATAATTGTAGCGTCCCTGCACGTTCCACGGATTTTCCTTCTCATAGGCAAAACGCTTCGGCCGGCCCATCCCATGCGCATTCGCCCATACTACAAACCGCTCCCGTCTATCCGGATTCTGGCACGGGTTCATGATGACCACGACCTCGTCCCAAAGCACCTTCAACGCCTTGCTGTTCCCATCCAGTAATTCATAGAGGACTCGCATCGCCGCCTCCGTGCCTGCCGCTTCGTCTCCGTGGATGTTATAACCCAACCACACGATGATCGGTTGCTTGCCGATCATCCGCGTTAACTCCGCCTCCAACATCGCCTCGCGCGCATTCGCCAAGACCGGTGGTTCGCCGCCTTGATCGCATCCAAGCGCCGCAAATTCTTCGGGGACGAGATCGCCAACACATGCATCGGCCGACGCTCGTTAGTCATTCCAGTTGGGAAAATGAACATCCGGTCCGACTCCGCATAAAGCTCTAACAAATCCAACACCGCCCCATACTAGGCGTAAGCCTGACCCGGCTCGTACCCCAAAACCTCCTCCGGTCTTGGCAACTTCATCCGGTATTCGCCCTCGGCGTAGAAATCAAAGGGACGTTCCGATACCTCAAGCCAGGGAGTCTGAGTTTGGGCAAAAAGTCCTGAGCAGAAGGCGATGGTCGCCAATCCGCCCCCAAGACCCCGGAAAAGACGGAGTTGGGCAATCATTCGGTACGTGAAAATTTGCCCGCAACGCAACGCCCGCCCGCCAATCTCCGCAACATGTTTTGGTTGTTGACGATTTCGACGTAACTGCGACCTGCCTTCGGCGTCTTCCCTCGACTCTTCTCTCACGCCTTCGGCTCACTACGCTCTCTTTTCCTGTGCTCCCGTCTTCTCCAACTCAATCCATTCGCCGCCGTTCCTCCGAATCCGGAGCATCTGTCGTCGTCATACTCGTGATCCTCGCCGTCGTTGGCGGCGGGGCCTATTGGTGGTTTTTTCCCCGCGGCGATGCCACCGCCTCCTCTCTCCAATTTCGGACCGCGCCGATCAGTCGCGGAGAGGTGACTCAAACCATCACCGCCTCAGGCGAGCTCCAACCCGTGGTGGAAGTCGAGGTCAGTTCCCAAATTTCCGGACTGCTCACAGACGTTCTCGTCGACTTCAATGATACGGTTAAAGCTGGCGACGTACTCGCCCGCATTGATCCGGCCACCTACCAATCCCGTCTGGAATCGGCGCAAGCTGAGCTCGTAAACGCCAAGGCCAACCATCGCCTTGCAGAACTCAACGACGATCGCGTCACCACCCTCTTCGAACGCAAACTCGTTTCCCGGCAAGAGGTCGACGACTCTCAGGCTCATCTCGCCCCAGCATCAGCCCAACTGCTCACTCGTCGTGCCGCCGTCGCCAATGCCGAGACCGATTTCGCTCGCTGCACCATCTATGCGCCAATCGACGGGATCATCATCGATCGCCAAGCCGAAGTCGAAAAAACCGTCGCCGCCAGTCTCAAGGCCCCCAATCTCTTCACGATCAGCAACGACCTGCGGGAGATGGAAATCAATGCCTACGTCTCCGAAGCCGACATCGGTGTCGTGGCCGCCCGGCAACCCGTCGAGTTTACCGTCGACGCCTATCTTGACCGCAAGTTCCGCGGTTTCGTCCGCCAGATCCGCAACTCTCCCCTGAGGGCACAGAGCGTGATCGTCTACTCCACCATCATCAACGTGGACAACTCCGACTTACGACTCAAACCCGGCATGACGGCCAATGTCTCTATCGTCATCGCGTCGCGCCCCAATGTGTTGCGCGTGCCCAACTCCGCACTGCGTGTCCGCGTGCCCGATACCGCCACGGTGACCGCCCGCGCCGAATCCATCGATTCGTCTCTAGCCGGTTCTGCCTCCTCGGAGCCCCCCGACCCTCGCGAACAATACCTCGCACTTATGCGCGAACTCGGTTGGGACGGCGAGGGTCGCCCCGACCGCGAAATCATGCAAAAAGCCCGGGCCTTGGCGCAGGAACGCGGCATCGAACTCCCTGCTCGGGGCGCCGGCGGCGGACGCCCGCAACGCCAAACCCCTACCGATAATCGTCCCACGGTGCGCACGCTCTACCGCGTCGTTTCCAACGACGGGATGTCTCCTGTGCTGGAAAGCTTCCGCGTCCAGCTCGGCATCACTGATGGCTCCCAAACAGCAATCCTCTCAGGGCTGGACGAAGGCGATGAAATCATCACCGGGCTCATCATCACCGCAGGCGCGTTCTCGACCGCCAACAATCCTTTCGCCGCCCAACGCAGCCCCCGTCGCTGATCATGCCTCCCGTCGTTCAACTCACCGACATTCAAAAAACCTACCGCACCGGAGATATCGAGGTTCACGCGGTCCGTGGTGTCACCTTGCAAATCGAGGCCGGCGAGTTTGTGGCCCTCATGTGGGCCTCCGGCTCGGGTAAATTGAGGTGGACCCATGAAGTTGGACAGGAGGGATGATTAAATCCCAAAGGAGTCCAATATGTCGAAGCAACGACGTGCCTGCAGTGCCGAGTTCAAAGCGAAAGTAGGGCTCGAAGCCCTCAAGGGAATCGAGCCGATTCACGTAATCGCGCAGCGTCACGAGGTGCATCCGGTGCAAGTGAGTCAGTGGAAGAAGGAGGTGTCCGAGCGGTTGCCGGAGGTCTTCGCGAAGCCCTCGGCGCAGGTGCGCGACGAGATCGAGCGGAATCGCAAAGCGAAGGAACTGTATGGCGGATCGGGCAGCTGCAGATGGAGCTCGAGTGGCTCAAAAAAAGTTGGCGCATTTGGGGAGTAAGGAGCGCCGCAGCATGATCGAAACCGAGCATCCGAAGCTGAATGTGGCCCGGCAGTGCGAACTGTTGGAGCTGCCACGCTCAACCTACTACCACCACCCGAAGCCACCGAAGGAAGCGGACCTGGCGTTGATGAAACAGATCGACGAGATCTACCTCGAGTCACCGTTCTTTGGTAGCCGCCAAATGACCCGTTGGTTGCAACGCGAAGGACACGTGGTGAACCGTAAACGGGTGCGACGATTGATGCGATTAATGGGACTCACGGCGATCTATCAAAAACCGAGTCTGTCGAAGAAAGCGGCCTCTCATCAGATCTACCCGTATCTGCTGCGAACGCTGAAGGTTGCAAGGTCGAATCAAGTGTGGGCAACAGATATCATCTACATCCCGGTGTGCGGTGGCGTCGTTTACCTGTGTGCGGTGATCGACTGGCACTCGCGGATGGTGCTCGCATGGGAACTGTCCAACACGCTCGATGCGTCGTTTTGCGTGCGAGCGGTGCAGCGCGCGATAGCGATTTACGGCAAGCCGGAGATCTTCAACACTGACCAAGGCTGCCAGTTTACCAGCGCCGCGTTCACCCAGCCATTGTTGGCCGCCGGCGTGCGACTGTCGATGGACGGCAAAGGACGATGCTTGGACAATGTCTTGGTCGAACGCCTGTGGCGCAGCGTCAAATACGAGGAAGTCTATCTGAAACGCTATGAGACGATGGTCGAGGCCCATGCCAACTTGGAGACCTACTTGCTGTTCTACAACGACCGACGACCGCACTCCGCCCACGGCCGCCAAACACCATCCGAGGTCTGCCACGCACAACTCGACCAAGCCGCCGCCTGACGGCGGCTATCCGAGCGGGGAGGAAGCCGCGCTTCCTCCCCTGCTCCCCTCCATTATCTTTTATTCTTGGTCAGAAAAACCAGAAACCATAAATCCGCCCGACCTGTCCAACCGACGGGGTCCACCTCACCTTCCCTTTCCTTCCCTTGAGAATCGCCGCCACCAGTATTATCGCCGTCCGTGCCCTCCGCCGTAACACCATGCGGTCAGTCCTCACCGCACTTGGCATCATTATCGGCGTGGGAGCCGTCATCGCCGATGGTGAGCATCGGGCAACGGCGCCAAATCCCAAGTCGAAGCTCAGGTCGCATCCCTGGGCCAAAACATCATCACCGTCTTTCCCGGCAGTGTCACCGGCGGCGTGCGCGGCGGCTTCGGCGGTGCCAGCACGCTCAGTGCCGAAGACGCCAACGCCATCGCCGATGAGATTTCAGGTATCGTCGCAGTCAGCCGCAGCATGCGTGGTCGCGAACAAGTCCAAGCCAATGGCCAAAACTGGCGACCCGCTCTCCAAGGCGAGGACCCCGAAATTCTCCAGATCCGCGTCTTGCCTCTCGTCTCTGGCGAAATGTTCACCGCCCAAGACGTCCGAAATTCGGCCAAAGTCTGCGTCGGCGGCCAAACTATCGTCGATCAGCTCTTCGGCGGCGACGATCCCGTCGGACAAACGCTGCGCATCGGCGCCATCCCCGTAAAAATTCTCGGGGTCCTGTCGAAGAAGGGATTCAACTACTTTGGCTCCGATCAAGACGACACCGTCATTCTCCCCTACTCCTCCGTCATGCGCCGATTGAGCCGCCCTCGCTCCAATTTGAGCAGCATTACCCTCCAGGCGGTCTCCCCGGAATCCATCCCGACCATCAAAGCCGAAATCGAAAGCCTGCTGACCCAACGTCGCTCCGGTCGTTCCCCCGATTTCATGGTGCGCGATCAACTCGAATTGGCAGAAACCGCCACCGAAACCTCCCGCACCATGACCGTCCTGCTCGGCGCCATCGCCGGGGTCTCCCTCCTCGTGGGGGGTATCGGTATCATGAATATCATGCTGGTCAGCGTCACCGAACGCACTCGGGAAATCGGCATTCGCCTCGCCGTAGGCGCCCACAGCACCGATGTCCTCGCTCAATTTCTCTTCGAGGCCGTGTTTTTAAGTCTTCTCGGAGGCGCCCTCGGCGTAGCGCTAGGCGTCGGAGCCTCCCAGATTGTTGCCGATACTCTCAATTGGCCGGTGCTCATATCCGTACCCGCCATCGTCACCGCCCTTAGCGTCAGCGCCGCCATTGGTATTTTCTTCGGATTCTACCCGGCCCGCAAAGCCGCCATGCTCGATCCCATCGATGCGCGGCGTTACGAGTAAACATAAGACCATTCTTCGTCCACTTCTCCACGACAGCCTGGTTTGCCATCAGCAAACCCACGCTTTCACTAGGTACCACATGAGCATCCTAGTCGTATCCTCCAGTCTCAATTCAGACAGCAACAGTCGCCTTCTGGCCCAAGCCGCCATGAACGCTCTCACTGCCGACGGGCTGACCCCCAAGCTCCTCGATCTCAATGAACTACCGCTCCCTTTCTGCGACGGAAGTTCCGCCTACGGTCACCCCAATACTCAGCAAGTTTCCAAACTAGCCAGCGAAGCATCCGGATTCATCTTCGCGTCTCCCATCTATAACTACGACGTAAACGCCGCGCTTAAGAACTTCATTGAATTGGTCGGCGGTAACCTGGAAGATAAAACCGTTGCCTTCCTCAATGCCGCCGGTGGCACCTCCTCCTACATGTCCATCATGGCGCTGGCCAACAGCCTCATGCTCGATTTCCGGAGTGTGGTGGTTCCTCGCTTTGTCTACGCCGTCCCCGCGGATTTCGCAGACGGCGCCATCGCTAATCCTAAGATCACCGAACGCGTCGCCACCTGCGCCCGCGCTTTGGCCTCACTCACCGCCCAACGAACTGCCGCCTAAGCAGAATTCGTTCAGTCGAAGACTGACTAACGCGGCTAGATGGCGAGCAAATTTCGGTGAGGAATAACCATGGACGGAGCGAAGCGGAGATGGCGTCGGGTGAGCCCGCAGGACAAACGATACCCAGTGGATATTTAGCCGGATGTGAAACCCTGAAAGGTGCCGTCAAATCGCCTCGCAACGACCCTCTCGACTGCATGGTTCAGGCGAAGGCCTCTCGACCCATCGACCGGCTTACTAGAGCTTCCGGCCCAAACCTTACGGTTGAGCCGTCGTTGGTTGGGTGTAGGTTTCCAGCAACTCCACCGTCGTGTCCAGGGCATCATGCGTATCGGCGTAGATATACTCTCCGCCGTCCCATCCACCCGACATCAAGAGCGGCATGCCCGCCTCGCTCAAGGCGCCCACATACGTCTCTCCGAGCCCTTTGACCGCAAACGCAATGTGGTGCACCCTTTCTCCGTGCGTATCCAAAAACTCCTGCCACGCGTTGGGCTCGTCGTCGACCGGCTGGAGTAACTCCACTTGAATGTTGTCCAACTGGATAAACGCCAATCGCACCTTCGCTGCCGACGGTTGGCTCCGCAACATCGTAGGATTCGCATGGTGTTCCTCCGCCAGGATTGTCTCGGGAATCTCGTCCCTGCCCAAAACCTTGGTCCAATGCACCAACGCCGCATCCATGTTTTTTACGACAATGCCAATGTGTAGCATTCGTTTTTGAGGAATCAAACCCTTGGCGGGCAGATCAGATTTCCCCTCCGACGTCGCCTCGGCCTCGACTGACGACAGCAGCACCAAAAACAAACCGCACAGGATCATTAGCTTCATGATCTCCAACATACAAAACGCCCATCACCGTTGGCGATGGGCGTCTTGGAATTCGTTAACGGCGTGGACCTGCCGTGCTCCCACTACAACGTGCCGCAGAATCGAGCCAAGCGCTCCAATCCCTTGTTCAGCGTTTCGTCCGCGGTGGCGTAGCTGATCCGTAGAAACCCTTCGGTGCCAAATGCGCTGCCGTGCACCGCAGCTACCTTTTCCGACTCCAGCAAACGCTCGCAAAACTCCAGATCCTTAAGGCCGAAGCTCGAAACATTGGGGAAAAGATAAAACGCGCCTTTCGACAACAGGCAGTCGATCCCGTCGATACTGTTCAGGCCCTCGTGCACCAATTTACGGCGACGATCGAATGCAACCAACATTTCCTCCAACGCCGCCTGTGTTTTATCCTTTTCCGTGTAGGCCGCCAAGGCGCCCCACTGCGCAAACGTGGTCGCATTGGATGTCATTTGGCTCTGCAACTCCGCCACCGATTTCGCAATCGCTGCCGGAGCCACCAACGTCCCCAAACGCCAGCCAGTCATCGCAAACGTCTTGGCGAACCCCGACACGATGATCGTGCGCTCCCGCGCTTCATCCGAGAACGAGGCCGGCGAAACATGCTGCACCCCATCATAGAGCAGGTGCTCATAAATCTCATCCGACATGATGTAGAGATTGTGCTTCATCGCCACCGCCGTCAGCGCCCTCAATTCCTCCACAGTATACACCGCGCCAGAAGGGTTCGATGGGGAATTCAAGATGATCAACTTGCTGCGCGGCGTGATCGCCGCTTCCAGCATCTCGGGAGTCAGTTTAAACCCCGTCGCATCCGTAGCGACCACCACTTTCGGCGTAGCTCCAGCCAGTTTCACCATCTCCGGATAACTCACCCAATACGGCGCCGGCACGATGACTTCATCTCCTGATGAACACACCGCCAGAATCGTCAAATAACAGGAAAACTTGCCGCCGGGGCTGACCACGACCTGCGCCGCCTTGGTCGGCTGATTGTAGGTCTCACTGTATTTTGCCGCAATCGCCTCCCGCAGCGGAGGTATCCCCGGCGTCGGCGCATATTTCGTTTTACCATCCCGCAGCGCCTGAGTGGCCGCCTCCTTGATATGGGCGGGAGTGTCGAAGTCGGGTTCGCCGGCAGCGAAACCACAGACATCTTCACCCGCAGCTTTCAGGGCCTTGGCCTTCGCATCGACGGCCAGCGTCGGAGAAGGCGATACATTCAGGACCCAAGTGGATAGTGGCGCGGGGACGTTGCTCATAGTCAAAACGGCTCGGACCTAACCCACCCAGAAAACGAAAAGCAAGCCCCGCCAAGGCGGTGACTTGCTTTGAGAGAAACACGGTGCCAATCGCCGGGCTAAAATTCCCTTAACGGGACTTCTTACCCTTTTGGGCTGCTTTCTTCGCTGGCTTGGCCACTTTCTTGGGGGCCTTCGCCACTTTCGCCGGGACTTTCGTTACGGGTTTGGCTGCCTTTTTGGTCGGAGCTTTCTTCGCCACAGCCGTCTTTACCGCAGCCTTTTTTGTCGCCGCTTTTTTGGCAGGTTTGGCCGCCACTGGCTTGGCTACCTTCTTTTTACCTTTGGCGACTTTCGGCTTGGCCGGAGTTACCACGGACAAATCATCAAGTGCCGCGCGGAGCAATTCTCCTACGCTCACTTTCTTTTTACGGGAGCTGCGCGACAGCAGCGTCTTCATGTTGCCGGGCAGGCGAACAGAAATCTGCCGATGTTCCGCGCGAGACGACTCGTAGCGATCGAAGTCAAAATTCGCGAGAGCGAGACGAACCACCTCACTGGTGGATGCGAGACCTAGTTTGGACTGCGCGGTCATGATCTTCGAAATCAACGAAACCGGCAAATCGAATGTTAGGGGTGATGCGGGGCTGGGAGCTTTTTTGGCCATGGCAAGGTAGTGTCAACCGGACTACAGGAAGAAGGACGCCCTCAGCAATGGCCCTCAGTTCGCGCCTAGCAACGCAAAACTTTATTCTAAGTGCCGATTACGTCACTTCGTCATGCCTGAACTTCCGTATCGACACTGTCCCTACCCAACATTGAACCGAGATTCAATTCTGGTCCCTATAAATCCGTCCCCGCCCACCTTCCGATAATCCCACAATTACGCATTGATGAAAATTTTGGCCAACTCTTGGCGTACCTCTGAGCATCCCCCCACATAGAAAATTCTCGGCATTTCCAAATCAAAGCGACGCAACGGTAAGGGATCATTCGCCAAAAATTGCACATCACCGCCCCCGGCCCGGATCATCGGAATTCCCGCGGCAATGTCCCATAGTTTTACGTTATGGTCGACCACTCCATCCAACAGTCCCGCCGCCACATAAGCCAAATGGAGCGCGCTACTGCCCAACGCGCGCACTTTCGCCCGCCGGACCAAGGCCTCCGCGTGTCCCGGATGCTTGCCGACCTCATGCGGACTGTGAAAACCAACCACAGAAGAACGGCCCAACGCGCGCATTCGCACTGAGACTGCTTGGTCTCCATCCCAAAGTCCCCACCCCGGCCCGCCGTGCATCAATTTTCTCCGCGCGACATCATAAATTACCCCATAAACCGGTTCGCCATTCTCAAACAAGGCCAAAGAAATCGCACACTGAGCCATCCCAGTCGCAAAATTATTCGTGCCATCAATCGGATCGAGTACCCACGCAAACCGACTGGCGACTTCAACCGGTTCATCTACCAAGAGTTCCTCGCTCAATCCCGTGTCATCCGGAAACGCCGCCAGGAGTTGCCCTAGGATCGCCGCCGAAATCGCGTGATCCGTTTCCGTCACCCGGCTGCCATCGGCCTTCCAATCGCTGTCCACCCGTCCCATGTCCTGCTCCAAACGCCCTCTTTGACTAAGCACGGCCGCTTTCGCCGCCTCAATGCGCGAGGTCAAATACAATGAATCATCAGCGTTCTTCGGCATAGCCATTCACCATGCATCGCGCCCACTGAAGATTGCATTAAAAAAAGCCGGACTGCCTGAATTGAAATTAATCGCGGATCACAGCGCCGACGTCCTCCCATGGAATCCTCTACTCGTAGTCGTAGAGTTCCGGATCGCGACGCGGGGGGAGTTGGCGAGTTCGAAACCGATGGCGAGGTTCTTTGGGATCGGACGGGGGGGCCTCCCGCTCCGCTCATGCCGTCCATCGAATCGCCATAGGGGTCTGCCCCGTCTGCCTGATCCCCCCCAGTTGCTCTTCCAACGACTCTGAATCAGCCCCTTCCTCCAATTTTCGCACCACTTCCTCCATCTCACCGTCGAGTTTCTCTCCGGTTAGTTCTGACATTCGGCGCATCATCTGGCCCATTGCTTTGGGATCGTTCTCATCGACATTGGCAAACTCGCCTTCCATGGCCGCCATTGCTGCCTCCATCTGAGGATCATCATTCTCCATTCCGCTATTGTCCTCCGGCGGGGATTCGTCTGACGCACCCCCCTTGGTAATCGCGAATCCTGAAACCAATTTCTTCATTCGAAATTTAGGGTTATCCGGACAACGTGGTAGCGTCTGACCTTGTGCCAACGACTTGGCAAAAAACTGGTAGACGGTGTTATTGTCGGGACAGTAATACTCGTAGACTGGGTATGAGAAGATAGGGATTTAGGGAGCCGAATGAACTCGAATCCACCCGCATTCCACCGATTGGCAAGTTCCTTACATAGAGCGTGTCCCATTTACCCTAATTCTGGAAGGGGGGCAGGAAAGCCGATTTTTGAGCGGATTTCCGGCTACCAAGGGCGGATGTAGGCGCGCGCAGATGCAATTTAATGGCTAAATTGCAGTGTCGCAGCAGTCAATGCCTGGATCGTTTCCATGAGGGAACCTCCGGCAGCCGGTTTATTGTTCATCGTTGGAGTAGGCGTGGTGGTTTTAGGCGGCTTGGGCCTGCGGTGGTTGGTCGGCCAGCAGTCGGGCGATGAGCCACAGGTTGTGACCGAGGATGCTCCAGGCTACCGCCAGGTAGCGATTCGTGAAGCCTCGGCACTCAATCGCTGGCCTTGGCGTTGCTTGATGATGGGGATGCGGGCCTCCGTCGAAGCCCGGCGATGTTGGAGCGCCACGAACTGCGGCTCCTGCATGCGCCGTTGCAGCAGCTGCGGATGGCGGGGGCAAGTGGCGTCATAAATATCGGCTTCGGCCAAGCGTTCGCACAGCCGTTTGGTCGAGAAGCCTCGGTCGGTGCTCGCCGCTTTGATCGGGGTGCTCAGGTCGAACTGATTCTGGCGCTCGAGGCTCTGGTCGAACTGACGCCATTCGGCCGGAGTCATTCCCTGATACCACTGCCAATCGGTGATCAACCCCGTCACGTTCTCACTGATCATGAGAGTGTTGCCAAACTCGACCTCGCCAGACGCCTTGCCCCGGACCACGGTCTGCACGTCGGGTTCGTAGACGCAGAGGATCTTCTCGGCGTTGGGCACTGATCGCGCGCCGATGATGCGTTCGTGGGCCTGTTTGATCGCGACCGGCAGTTGCTCGAGCATGGCGTCGATGCGCGCAATGATGCGGGCGGGTGGCCTGGCGCTCACTGCAGCGGGTCCGGGCGTAGTCGGCGGCGAGGTGGTCGCGGTGGCGGCGGGCGTGCTCGCCGATGGTGCGCAGCAGGCGTTTCATCTGGCGGAGCACGCCCTTGCGGGCCCGCTTCGCATCGCGGCGCCGTCGGCTGTGGGTCATCGCGAGGCACCACCGATTCATCTGCGTGGCAAAGACTGGCGGCTCGTTCGGCATCCGACCCCGCAACCCCGCTGCACGGAGCAGTTTCACCGCCTTGAGCAGGGGGGGGCGGCTCACGTCGCGAAAGAGCACCCAGTCGACCGGGAAATGGATGTTGGCCTGCAGGCAGGTCGAGTCCACCAGGCACGTATCCATCGGCTGCGTCGCAGCCAGTCCCAGTTCGCTCGCCCGGTCCGCCTCACCGCACATCTCGATAAAGACTTGGCTCATCCTGCGCACCTGCCAGGCGGTGAAGCATTTGGACGCACGCTCCCGCACGCTTTCTTTGGGAGACCCCCTTGATGCCGTCGATCTGGCGCGCTCCGCAAAAGTCGGCCAACAGATCGCTGGAGGCGATGCTCCGGGAAAGTTTACGCAAGCTGATGTTTCCGAGCATCATGCGCAATACCTGCCCCCGCAGCGCCTTGCGCGCGAACTGCTAGGTGTCGCGGCAACCCGGCCACGTCGTCGCCCCGCCAGTTGATCGCGAAACGCGGCGTAATCTTTGTTGGGTCCGACCGGAGTCAGGTCTGGACGCAGCCAGGTTTGCAGGGCACCTTCCGGGGCGACGGCTTCGGTAGTATTGTTCACACCAAATTATACACGCCGTTTTTGTGCCGAAACCAGGAAATCCTCCCGATTTCGGTGTATTTATTTTTACGCTACCTCCTCATTGACAACCTCTTGAGCTTGTGGGACACGCTCTAAATATTGAGTTGCAGACATCGAACGGGAGAGGTGGTCGGTGTCTTTGGTCAGGTGGTGGTGGATGCGACCGCTTTGGCTTTCGCAGGTGCCGCGATTCTAAGGCCTGCGGGGGACCGCCGACGAAGACTTGGAGGTTACTACGGAGGGTCTTGTACTGGGACATTTCCATACCCGGATCGTAAGTGAGAAGATCTTGCGCTATCGGGATGGCGCACAAACGGCGGGTGAAAAGCTTCACGCACGGGGCGTGTTTAGGGGCTAGATCGCAAAAGATCGGGTGACGGGACGCGCTCTCCGCCAGCACGCCGAGAGCTGAGCGGTTGCCCGCGCCCAAGATCAGTTCGCTTCTGCTTCAGCGAGCCCACGAGCTCAAACTCACCCATAGGTAAACGTGCCTCGGCGGCACTCGTTCACGTTTCTTATATCTCTATTTCTCAATCAGGTAGTCGCCCACCACCATCGTATCGAGTCCCGTGGTGTAGAACACGCCGAGCGCGTCCTCCAGCGAATTAATGATCGGCTTGCCCATGATGTTGAAACTCGTGTTGAGCAGCATCGGCACTCCGGTCAAATCATGAAAGGCCGAGATCAGATCATAATATCGTTCGTTCCATTCGCGGCGAACGGATTGCAGACGCCCCGTCATGTTCACATGCACGATCGCCGCCACTTTCTCCTTCGCCGAATCCTTGAACCGTAGGGTTCGTTCCATATAGGGCGAAACTTGGTAATCCTCAAAGTACTCCGACCCATATTCGTCGAGCACAGACGGTGCGAAAGGTCTGAACTCTTCGCGAAACTTTACCCGCGCATTAATTTTTCCCTTCATTTCGGCCGGACGTGGATCCGCCAAAATAGACCGATTCCCCAGTGCCCGTGGTCCGAATTCAGCCCGCCCCTGCACCCAACCCAAAAGTTTGCCTGCAGCCAACAATGCCGCCGCCTCTCGGTGCACCGTCCCGGGCAGGTGTCGTATCTTCTGGAATCGGCCAAACTCCCCCAGATGCTCCATTGAAACGTTCGAAATCGACGCGCCAAGATACGGACTCATCACTTCGCAAGCAGGTCTCAAATCAGGATTATCCTGGTAACAAGCCAACAGCGCGGCCCCCAATGCGTTGCCGTCGTCGCCTGGCGCACAAGGTACATGCAGCTGCTTGAATGGGGTCGCCCCCAGCAACTGGCCGTTGTAGGAGGAATTTAATCCACAGCCTCCCCCAAGTACCAGATTTTCGGACAAACCAAGCGCGTGGAAATTCGTCAATAATGTGGTCATCGACTCCGCATAAAATGCCTGTGTCGTCGCCGCGAAGCTCGCCATGTCGATAGCTGGTACGCCTGGTTTTCGCCCTCGCCCCTGCAATCGTTTCCTCCAGCGTTTCAGCTGCGTGGTCGATGGGTATTTAAACTTCAATCCTTCGATACGCCCCAGCTCACGAAACTCGTCCAGCATGGCCGGATCGACTTCTCCGTAGGGCGCGAGGCCCATCAGTTTCCCCTCCTCCCCGGCCTCACTGCTGAAACCGGCTACGTCGGTACACATTGAATACAGGATACCCAGACTCTCCGGGCCTTTCATCTGTGCGACCGGCCGCAATCTTCCGTCCGCATACGCATAGTAGGACATCGAACCCGATTCTCCCTGCCCGTCGACCACCACGCAGGCCGCTTCTTGGAATGGGCTCGTGAAACACGCCGCGGCCGCGTGAACATCATGATGGGGCAAATGCACAAAACGTTGACGCCGATTGCCGAAATCCTTGATCAACACGTCGGCCAGATGACCGCCCCCTAAGCGTAGGGTGCTATGCTGCAACCAGAGCGCAAAAAACAACTGGTGCTGGTCGACCAGGAAGCGGGTCATTTCCGCGCCACGTCGAGCGAGTTTTTCATGGTTGGTAAGTCCAAGCAGGAACTGAAAATCCATGAAACGCGAAAATCCCCGTCCCCATGATTTCGCGATGATGAATTCTCCCTGCGGATCGCAGTGTTCCCTTAAAACCTGTCGCACAAGTCCGCGCGGGTCAGCCGCACATCCATAAGCTCTCTTTACCTGATAGAAGCGCTCAACGGCTTCGGCGAAGAGTACCTTGCCCTGTTCGTCGACCACGGCCAACGCCGGGTCGTGAAAGGTTGTGGAAAGTCCGACGTAGTATTTAGCCATGGGAAATTGATGGGACGGGAAGAGAACTCTCCCGCGAAATGTAGAGTACGATGGTCTCGAACGAACCCGTCGCGCGCGCCGTAGCGACAATCTCGGCGAGCGACGGGGCAGCTCCGGCGTGTTTCACTCGTTTCAAGCATTTCATGATCACCCGAAAGATTTTGAAGAACGTGACCCCGTTGTGAATTTTGATCTTATCGAGCAACGGGAAGCCTTTGAAGGCCCGCTTTCCCTTGAAATCAAGCGAGGTGTAAATCATGGCCTGCCCCAACCAGCCCGAGTCGGCCAATTCGCGCTTATCCCACGAACCGTCCGAGGTCGACGCGCGTTGGATGGCGGCAAGTGGATTGAGGTGCACAATCGCGTCGTTCCCATTGACGATAGTGTAAAGCGTATCGATGGAACCCCCGCATAATTTGCGCTCTCACTCAGCAACTTTTTCGCATGCGTCGTGCGCACCAAATCACCATGGGTGGTCATGATATCTCCTCGCAGAAAATGAGGTCCAAGTCATTCAACCGGTCTAAAAATTAAACCTCCCAGGTGCAGGAAATTACACTCCGGATGCTCATCCCCCAAAGTCAGGATTCGCCGCAGGTGAGTTTCGTGATCGGGTTGAAAAAGAATATCATCCTCCATGATGAGCGCATACGGCACATCGTGTTCAACCGCCTTCGAAAGGCAAGCCAGATGGGATTCCCCACACCCGCGCTCATTGTCAGCTTGTCGATCCGAGCGGAAGAACTCGACCTGAGTCATCCCCACCCGACGCAATTCCGCGCTGACTTCGGACAAGCGGTCTTCGCGCTCTCGTAGATTAATGCACGTGAGGAGCGGGATATTGCCCCACACGGAGGTGGCTTCAGTGGTTTTCATCACGGAGGAGGGTTAATTGCGACGAGAAATTCATGAGAACCCTATGCGGATACGCTTGGATACTTCGGGTATCGTAAAGGTCACTCCATGCATCTCCAGTTCGCGGCGCACCGCTTCACGGTAAGCTTCGTGGGTAGTCTCAAGTCGCCGCCGTTTCAGTTGCACCAAAGACTCGCGCGGCGTCTTCGCGAGCGCACGGGCCTGCGCCACCGCGCTTGGCACAACCTCCGTTCTCTTTCTCACCGGCACGCCTACCCCGCGATCCCGTAGCGATGCACCTCGAATGTTAGCCGCCATGAACAACATTTCCCACCCGATCATATCGCCAAAAACTCGAGGCAGGTTGAAGGTGCTCGCCATTCCCGGTGTAAATCCGAAGCCCATGAAGTTTGCGCAATACATGCTCTCCTCGGCCAGAAACATGAAATCCGCATGGGCACCAAATGCCAGCCCGCCACCAATGGCGTGCCCCTGCATCGCCGCAATCGTCGGTAACTCACAGTACCGCAACAAATCGAAGAATTTGAAGTCAGTGTAGCTCATTCGCCCCTCGGATATCGCGATGAGCTGTTCAGCGGTCCCCCCCCCGCAAAAGTAGGAATCGTAGCCGTGCACCACGACCACCCGGGCGTTCGGATTGGCGACGATTTCAGCAAACCCCTCCAGCAGCCCTCGTCCAATCTCCTGGCTAAACAAATTTCGCGAGGATCTATCCTCCATCGCCACGACCGCCACTGCAGGCTCCGCCCAGGTGAGCTTGACGCACCTTTCGACCCCTTCCCCTGATCCCGTCGCGCTCAAGATGAAACCTCCCACGGGAATCGACCCGCATTCACAAAATTGGCAATGCCTTCACGCACGGTCGGCTTGTTCAGCAACCGGCCAATTTCAGTAACCGCCGTCTGCTCCATTTCAGGGGTCAACATCCACATCTTCTGAAAATAGGATTTCAGTTCTACCACCGTTTCGTCCGTCAACCGACCCAGACGCAAAGAGAGCCTCCTGAGCGCCTCATCGAGTTCATCCGTGACTTCATCCACCAAATGATGGTTCAGCGCTTCCGCGACGCTCAAAGTTCGGGTCGTCATGGTCATGGCGTAAGCTTGTTGAAATCCCACTCGCCGTATCAAGAAAGGCACCACGCAACACGGGAGAATACCCCACAACGCCTCCGATAGGCTGAAAACACTGCGCGAAGTCGCCAACACCAGGTCGCTCGCGGCCACCAATCCGACCCCGCCCGCCATCACTTTTCCGTCTACCACCGCGACGATCGTTTTCGGTGAAGACGCCAGACGTTTCAGAATAGCCATGTAGTCCGCCGCGGCCATCTGGCTCTCAGATTCACCCGCAATCTCAACGAAATCCATGCCGGTGCAAAATACGCCCGCTCCGCCCCGTAGTAGAATCATTCGACAGGTTGAAATGCGCTCGGCCTCGTCGAGAGCCGCGTTCAGTTCGCGCAGTAAAGTCGCGTTAATGCTATTGGCGCGCTCCGGTCGGTTAATCGTGATCGAGACGGTAAGCGCCGTCGATTCGACGAGCAAAGTTTCAAAGCTCATCGTCACCGCGCCTCCCCCACCATGCCGAACATTTATCAACTCCAGTCATATTCCCGATGGTAGTTACGCACCCCTTTCAACACCAACAAACCACGGCCCGCCAAGGTTTGGTCGTAGAGGTTTCGGTAAGGAGCTAAGTCCACTTCCTGATCCTTCACGCCGAATACCCAGTCCAACCCGGCATCAAGCAGCTGCTCGTACTCCGGCATGGAAAGTACATACCGATCTGCTAGGGCGGCGGAGAGTGCGGCTCCTTTAAAAGAGGTTCTCGCGCCGGGTCCTGCCACTCCGCTGTAAAATTCGCCGCAGCACCCCGAGCCGTACGAATAGACTCCAATGCGTCGTGGTTGGAAAAGATCGGCCCCGTCAATTAGTCCGCACAACGCGAGATACACCGTAGCAGAATAAATGTTACCGATCTCTGCGCAAAACCGCAGCGATGGCGTGACGCGTCGATCGAAGTCAGCCTCGGCCTCCGCCGGCGACGTGCCTCTCAATTTGCGAAGGAGCATTCGGTGCGCGCCTTTCACCATACCGGGAAATGGAGTGTGAAAGGCCAGATAATCAAAAGTCTCGAAGAAATCAGCTCCCTCCACTCTTCGCGCGTATTCCGCAAAACTGTGTTCCAAGCAATCGAGGTAAGCGATGAGCGATAAATCCGAATCACCGGTCTCGATGTCCGCCGCGGGGCGGCACGTATCCATTACCTCATACCCATGGTAACCATTGGCCCCAAAATCCAATTCGAAAACGTCCGGCTCGTCGCCCACGATCATCGCCACCGCACCCGCACCTTGGGAGGGCTCGACGTAGCTACCCCGAATAGTCGCCCGTCCAATATCGGTCCCTATCACCAGAGCCTTTGCCCCCAGGGAAGCCTGTGAGGCCACAAAACCGACTGCCATTTGTAGCGCCGCAGTCGCGCCGTAACAGGCCTGTTTAATTTCGAACAAGCGGCAGGTGCGCCCAAGCCCGAGATAGTGGTGCACGTAGGTCGTCATCGACTTGCCAAAATCAATGCCCGATTCCGTGCCCACGATTACCAATTCGATGCGTGCTCGGTCTTCCGCCGACATGGCCTCGATCAGAGGTTTGGCGGCATTGACCGCCAAAGTCACCGGATCCTCGCAAGGCAGGGCCACGGATTTTCGCACCAGCATGAGATTGTCAAACCTACGCATGTCCAGCTCCCGTACCTCAAATAGCATGCGGATGTCGAGCACGGCCCGCGCCCCGTAGAAATTGATCGATTCGATACCAATACGCATTTTTTTAAGGAGCCGAGATCACCAAGCTGCTATTAAAACCGCCGAAACCAAAGCTGTTCGACAGGGCCAGCCGAACCTCCGAACTTTCGGCATCAACGGCAACCAGAGAAAGTTGCGCATCGATGGGTTGGACGAGGTTCGGATTACCGTGGAGAAAACCCCCCTCGACCTGTAACAGGCAAGCCAATAGTTCCACCAAACCTGCACTACTCAAGCCATGACCCAGCAAAGCCTTCGTGGCATTGATTCGCGGCCTCCCCGGCCCTAGGCCAAAAACTTCCCGCAAGGCCTCGCATTCTGCGCGATCTCCAGCCGGTGATCCCGTTCCATGCGCGTTCACGTAGTCTATCTCTTGAGCCGAAACGCCCGCCGCGGCCAAGGCCGCTCTCATCGCTTGCACCTCGGCTGCTGCCACCGGTTCGGGGCCATGACGCGCATCCAGCAGTAACGACACTCCGAGAACACGCCCCCGCGCTGAAACGCTCCGCCTCCGGGCCGACTCGCCCGACTCAAGCACGACGGCGGCGGCCGCTTCACCCCACACGAATCCGTCGTGACCTTTGTCAAACGGCCGGGGTGCCGCCGACGCTTCTCCCGTCAAAGATGCGGCCCCTAATATGCCAAACGCTTCCAATTCAACTGGAGACAAGACCGAGGCCGCCCCTACTACCACACAACGCTCCACCACTCCCGCGCGCACCCAATGCCAAGCCTGAAACAAGGCCGCATTACCACTCGCTGAGGCAGCTCCGACGGTCATACCCGGCCCCCGCACTCCCAACATCTGGCTGAGACAGCCGACCTGATTGCTGTCCGAATAGGAAACAGCGAACTTGGGATTCACCCGGCGCTCGCTGGCAGCCAAAGCCCCAAGATTTTCTGCCATGTAATCCTGACTAAGATTGCTGCCGGCCACGATAATGCCCGTACCCGCGCCAAGGGCGGGATCCTCCGCATCAAGCCTCGCGTCGCGCCACGCCTCCACCGCCGCAACCGCACCGAGCCGGGTGGAACGGGTGGCATTGTGCAGCACTTTACGAGCACGCTTCCAGATCCCAGACACGGGCGTCTCAATCTCCTCCAACCAACGGACGTGATCAAAATCCTGCACGCGCGCCGCCACCCGCGGACCTCTTGCGGTGATGAGCTCCGGGGGCAGCACCTGAACGCCCCGCTGCCCTTCACGCAGGGCCAAACCCAACTCCGTCATTGAAGAAGCGATACTGCAGATCACCCCGCCACCCGTGCACACCACTTCGTGTTCTCTCGCTCGTTGCATCTTGATGATTCGCTCAACGAGAGCGGTCGCTGGTATGTCGTTTAAAAATCTCCACGAGGTCGGCGAGAGTACTGGCCCCATGTAACTCAACGGTGGGCACGTTCACCTGGAGTGCTTCACTCGCATACATGACCACTTCCACCCGGTCGATCGAGTTGGCACCGAGGTCGGTCATGTTGCTTTCCGGTACGATGTCATCGGGGTTAAGGTCGAAGACGACTTCCAACAAGTTGGCTTTGACGATTTCGAGGATACGTTGGGATTCCGGGTCCATTGGAACATTCATGTTTCGATAAGTGACCGATAGCGCTGCGACAAAACTGCCGCCGCCCCCGTCATTAATTGATCGGCGATCAGGTCCACGTGCCGGTTACGCCAGTCGGCCATCGCCGTTCCGCGTACCCATTGGTTAAAAGCTCCCAAGGCCGGACCTGAGTGGATTTGAAAATCAGTTTGTTCGGCGGGTTCTCCCGCTAGGGCCAGTCGTGACGTGTGGACAAAATACCAGCGAAAGATCAGCGCCATGCGATGCTTCGGATCGCGTTCGGCTCGAGCAATGACAGCGGGTGCTCGCTGCGCGTAAAACATTCGGGTCTCCTCCCACACCGCATCGAAGGAGCGTTTGAAATAACGCGTCTCAATCTGCTCCCGGGTTTTTGCATCGATCTGCTCAATCGAATCATACTGGCGATAGAGATCATACAGTTTCTTCGCGCGGCCCGGGAAAAGCAGTCCACGCTTAAATACCTGCACCTTGGCGCCCATTTCAAACATGTCGCCCGCCGGCACAATATCCATGTCCTGCGCCTCCGCCGCTTGCAGCATATCCTTCACTCGATCACTGGTCCCAGCTTCGACCGTGCATTGATTGACGGAACCCGTGAGCACAAAGTCGGCCCCCACTACAAACGATGCAGCCACCGCTTCCGGCGTCCCGAGTCCGCCGGCCGCGCCCACCCCAATCTTTCGCGCGTAGCCATGTTCCCGACTCAAGTCGTCTCGCAGCCTCAGAATGACTGGCAGTAACACATAAGCGACTCCACGATCCGTGTGTCCGCCCGAGTCTGATTCCACACAAATATCGTCCGCCACCGGCACCGTCGCCCCCCATTCCGCCTCCTCGGCGTTGATTAGTCCGCTCGCCAGTAGTGTCCGACGCAATACGTCTGGCACCGGACGTAAAAACTGCGCCGCTACTTCTGGGCGCGAGATCTTTGTCATAATCTGCCTCGGAGATCTTACCACACCGTCGGCATCGCGCGTCATCCCCCTCAATCGCAACCAGGCCAAATCCATCGAGATCTGGGTAAAGGCCGCCGCTTCGATGCGGGGCACGCGGCGTTCTAGTAATATCTCCGCAGTCGCGTGTTCGATCTCCGGATCGAAGGGTGCCGCCAGAAAATTGGCCCCATAAATTCCGGTTCCGCCCAACTGCTCCCCGATCCATTGCAAGTCTCGGTCTATCCGCTCGGGTTTGAGCCCACCCGTG
>JAGGDC010000006.1 GCA_020809425.1 Candidatus Synoicihabitans palmerolidicus
TAGAGCGTGTCCCATTTACCCTGATTTTGGAAGGGGGGCAGGAAAGCCGATTTTTTGAGCGGCTTTCCGACTACCAAGGGCGGATGTAGGCGCGCGCAGATGCAATTTAATGGCTAAATTGCAGTGTCGCAGCAGTCAATGCCTGGATCGTTTCCATGAGGGAACCTCCGGCAGCCGGTTTATTGTTCATCGTTGGAGTAGGCGTGGTGGTTTTAGGCGGCTTGGGCCTGCGGTGGTTGGTCGGCCAGCAGTCGGGCGATGAGCCACAGGTTGTGACCGAGGATGCTCCAGGCTACCGCCAGGTAGCGATTCGTGAAGCCTCGGCACTCAATCGCTGGCCTTGGCGTTGCTTGATGATGGGGATGCGGGCCTCCGTCGAAGCCCGGCGATGTTGGAGCGCCACGAACTGCGGCTCCTGCATGCGCCGTTGCAGCAGCTGCGGATGGCGGGGGCAAGTGGCGTCATAAATATCGGCTTCGGCCAAGCGTTCGCACAGCCGTTTGGTCGAGAAGCCTCGGTCGGTGCTCGCCGCTTTGATCGGGGTGCTCAGGTCGAACTGATTCTGGCGCTCGAGGCTCTGGTCGAACTGACGCCATTCGGCCGGAGTCATTCCCTGATACCACTGCCAATCGGTGATCAACCCCGTCACGTTCTCACTGATCATGAGAGTGTTGCCAAACTCGACCTCGCCAGACGCCTTGCCCCGGACCACGGTCTGCACGTCGGGTTCGTAGACGCAGAGGATCTTCTCGGCGTTGGGCACTGATCGCGCGCCGATGATGCGTTCGTGGGCCTGTTTGATCGCGACCGGCAGTTGCTCGAGCATGGCGTCGATGCGCGCAATGATGCGGGCGGGTGGCCTGGCGCTCACTGCAGCGGGTCCGGGCGTAGTCGGCGGCGAGGTGGTCGCGGTGGCGGCGGGCGTGCTCGCCGATGGTGCGCAGCAGGCGTTTCATCTGGCGGAGCACGCCCTTGCGGGCCCGCTTCGCATCGCGGCGCCGTCGGCTGTGGGTCATCGCGAGGCACCACCGATTCATCTGCGTGGCAAAGACTGGCGGCTCGTTCGGCATCCGACCCCGCAACCCCGCTGCACGGAGCAGTTTCACCGCCTTGAGCAGGGGGGGGCGGCTCACGTCGCGAAAGAGCACCCAGTCGACCGGGAAATGGATGTTGGCCTGCAGGCAGGTCGAGTCCACCAGGCACGTATCCATCGGCTGCGTCGCAGCCAGTCCCAGTTCGCTCGCCCGGTCCGCCTCACCGCACATCTCGATAAAGACTTGGCTCATCCTGCGCACCTGCCAGGCGGTGAAGCATTTGGACGCACGCTCCCGCACGCTTTCTTTGGGAGACCCCCTTGATGCCGTCGATCTGGCGCGCTCCGCAAAAGTCGGCCAACAGATCGCTGGAGGCGATGCTCCGGGAAAGTTTACGCAAGCTGATGTTTCCGAGCATCATGCGCAATACCTGCCCCCGCAGCGCCTTGCGCGCGAACTGCTAGGTGTCGCGGCAACCCGGCCACGTCGTCGCCCCGCCAGTTGATCGCGAAACGCGGCGTAATCTTTGTTGGGTCCGACCGGAGTCAGGTCTGGACGCAGCCAGGTTTGCAGGGCACCTTCCGGGGCGACGGCTTCGGTAGTATTGTTCACACCAAATTATACACGCCGTTTTTGTGCCGAAACCAGGAAATCCTCCCGATTTCGGTGTATTTATTTTTACGCTACCTCCTCATTGACAACCTCTTGAGCTTGTGGGACACGCTCTAAATATTGAGTTGCAGACATCGAACGGGAGAGGTGGTCGGTGTCTTTGGTCAGGTGGTGGTGGATGCGACCGCTTTGGCTTTCGCAGGTGCCGCGATTCTAAGGCCTGCGGGGGACCGCCGACGAAGACTTGGAGGTTACTACGGAGGGTCTTGTACTGGGACATTTCCATACCCGGATCGTAAGTGAGAAGATCTTGCGCTATCGGGATGGCGCACAAACGGCGGGTGAAAAGCTTCACGCACGGGGCGTGTTTAGGGGCTAGATCGCAAAAGATCGGGTGACGGGACGCGCTCTCCGCCAGCACGCCGAGAGCTGAGCGGTTGCCCGCGCCCAAGATCAGTTCGCTTCTGCTTCAGCGAGCCCACGAGCTCAAACTCACCCATAGGTAAACGTGCCTCGGCGGCACTCGTTCACGTTTCTTATATCTCTATTTCTCAATCAGGTAGTCGCCCACCACCATCGTATCGAGTCCCGTGGTGTAGAACACGCCGAGCGCGTCCTCCAGCGAATTAATGATCGGCTTGCCCATGATGTTGAAACTCGTGTTGAGCAGCATCGGCACTCCGGTCAAATCATGAAAGGCCGAGATCAGATCATAATATCGTTCGTTCCATTCGCGGCGAACGGATTGCAGACGCCCCGTCATGTTCACATGCACGATCGCCGCCACTTTCTCCTTCGCCGAATCCTTGAACCGTAGGGTTCGTTCCATATAGGGCGAAACTTGGTAATCCTCAAAGTACTCCGACCCATATTCGTCGAGCACAGACGGTGCGAAAGGTCTGAACTCTTCGCGAAACTTTACCCGCGCATTAATTTTTCCCTTCATTTCGGCCGGACGTGGATCCGCCAAAATAGACCGATTCCCCAGTGCCCGTGGTCCGAATTCAGCCCGCCCCTGCACCCAACCCAAAAGTTTGCCTGCAGCCAACAATGCCGCCGCCTCTCGGTGCACCGTCCCGGGCAGGTGTCGTATCTTCTGGAATCGGCCAAACTCCACCAGATGCTCCATTGAAACGTTCGAAATCGACGCGCCAAGATACGGACTCATCACTTCGCAAGCAGGTCTCAAATCAGGATTATCCTGGTAACAAGCCAACAGCGCGGCCCCCAATGCGTTGCCGTCGTCGCCTGGCGCACAAGGTACATGCAGCTGCTTGAATGGGGTCGCCCCCAGCAACTGGCCGTTGTAGGAGGAATTTAATCCACAGCCTCCCCCAAGTACCAGATTTTCGGACAAACCAAGCGCGTGGAAATTCGTCAATAATGTGGTCATCGACTCCGCATAAAATGCCTGTGTCGTCGCCGCGAAGCTCGCCATGTCGATAGCTGGTACGCCTGGTTTTCGCCCTCGCCCCTGCAATCGTTTCCTCCAGCGTTTCAGCTGCGTGGTCGATGGGTATTTAAACTTCAATCCTTCGATACGCCCCAGCTCACGAAACTCGTCCAGCATGGCCGGATCGACTTCTCCGTAGGGCGCGAGGCCCATCAGTTTCCCCTCCTCCCCGGCCTCACTGCTGAAACCGGCTACGTCGGTACACATTGAATACAGGATACCCAGACTCTCCGGGCCTTTCATCTGTGCGACCGGCCGCAATCTTCCGTCCGCATACGCATAGTAGGACATCGAACCCGATTCTCCCTGCCCGTCGACCACCACGCAGGCCGCTTCTTGGAATGGGCTCGTGAAACACGCCGCGGCCGCGTGAACATCATGATGGGGCAAATGCACAAAACGTTGACGCCGATTGCCGAAATCCTTGATCAACACGTCGGCCAGATGACCGCCCCCTAAGCGTAGGGTGCTATGCTGCAACCAGAGCGCAAAAAACAACTGGTGCTGGTCGACCAGGAAGCGGGTCATTTCCGCGCCACGTCGAGCGAGTTTTTCATGGTTGGTAAGTCCAAGCAGGAACTGAAAATCCATGAAACGCGAAAATCCCCGTCCCCATGATTTCGCGATGATGAATTCTCCCTGCGGATCGCAGTGTTCCCTTAAAACCTGTCGCACAAGTCCGCGCGGGTCAGCCGCACATCCATAAGCTCTCTTTACCTGATAGAAGCGCTCAACGGCTTCGGCGAAGAGTACCTTGCCCTGTTCGTCGACCACGGCCAACGCCGGGTCGTGAAAGGTTGTGGAAAGTCCGACGTAGTATTTAGCCATGGGAAATTGATGGGACGGGAAGAGAACTCTCCCGCGAAATGTAGAGTACGATGGTCTCGAACGAACCCGTCGCGCGCGCCGTAGCGACAATCTCGGCGAGCGACGGGGCAGCTCCGGCGTGTTTCACTCGTTTCAAGCATTTCATGATCACCCGAAAGATTTTGAAGAACGTGACCCCGTTGTGAATTTTGATCTTATCGAGCAACGGGAAGCCTTTGAAGGCCCGCTTTCCCTTGAAATCAAGCGAGGTGTAAATCATGGCCTGCCCCAACCAGCCCGAGTCGGCCAATTCGCGCTTATCCCACGAACCGTCCGAGGTCGACGCGCGTTGGATGGCGGCAAGTGGATTGAGGTGCACAATCGCGTCGTTCCCATTGACGATAGTGTAAAGCGTATCGATGGAACCCCCGCATAATTTGCGCTCTCACTCAGCAACTTTTTCGCATGCGTCGTGCGCACCAAATCACCATGGGTGGTCATGATATCTCCTCGCAGAAAATGAGGTCCAAGTCATTCAACCGGTCTAAAAATTAAACCTCCCAGGTGCAGGAAATTACACTCCGGATGCTCATCCCCCAAAGTCAGGATTCGCCGCAGGTGAGTTTCGTGATCGGGTTGAAAAAGAATATCATCCTCCATGATGAGCGCATACGGCACATCGTGTTCAACCGCCTTCGAAAGGCAAGCCAGATGGGATTCCCCACACCCGCGCTCATTGTCAGCTTGTCGATCCGAGCGGAAGAACTCGACCTGAGTCATCCCCACCCGACGCAATTCCGCGCTGACTTCGGACAAGCGGTCTTCGCGCTCTCGTAGATTAATGCACGTGAGGAGCGGGATATTGCCCCACACGGAGGTGGCTTCAGTGGTTTTCATCACGGAGGAGGGTTAATTGCGACGAGAAATTCATGAGAACCCTATGCGGATACGCTTGGATACTTCGGGTATCGTAAAGGTCACTCCATGCATCTCCAGTTCGCGGCGCACCGCTTCACGGTAAGCTTCGTGGGTAGTCTCAAGTCGCCGCCGTTTCAGTTGCACCAAAGACTCGCGCGGCGTCTTCGCGAGCGCACGGGCCTGCGCCACCGCGCTTGGCACAACCTCCGTTCTCTTTCTCACCGGCACGCCTACCCCGCGATCCCGTAGCGATGCACCTCGAATGTTAGCCGCCATGAACAACATTTCCCACCCGATCATATCGCCAAAAACTCGAGGCAGGTTGAAGGTGCTCGCCATTCCCGGTGTAAATCCGAAGCCCATGAAGTTTGCGCAATACATGCTCTCCTCGGCCAGAAACATGAAATCCGCATGGGCACCAAATGCCAGCCCGCCACCAATGGCGTGCCCCTGCATCGCCGCAATCGTCGGTAACTCACAGTACCGCAACAAATCGAAGAATTTGAAGTCAGTGTAGCTCATTCGCCCCTCGGATATCGCGATGAGCTGTTCAGCGGTCCCCCCCCCGCAAAAGTAGGAATCGTAGCCGTGCACCACGACCACCCGGGCGTTCGGATTGGCGACGATTTCAGCAAACCCCTCCAGCAGCCCTCGTCCAATCTCCTGGCTAAACAAATTTCGCGAGGATCTATCCTCCATCGCCACGACCGCCACTGCAGGCTCCGCCCAGGTGAGCTTGACGCACCTTTCGACCCCTTCCCCTGATCCCGTCGCGCTCAAGATGAAACCTCCCACGGGAATCGACCCGCATTCACAAAATTGGCAATGCCTTCACGCACGGTCGGCTTGTTCAGCAACCGGCCAATTTCAGTAACCGCCGTCTGCTCCATTTCAGGGGTCAACATCCACATCTTCTGAAAATAGGATTTCAGTTCTACCACCGTTTCGTCCGTCAACCGACCCAGACGCAAAGAGAGCCTCCTGAGCGCCTCATCGAGTTCATCCGTGACTTCATCCACCAAATGATGGTTCAGCGCTTCCGCGACGCTCAAAGTTCGGGTCGTCATGGTCATGGCGTAAGCTTGTTGAAATCCCACTCGCCGTATCAAGAAAGGCACCACGCAACACGGGAGAATACCCCACAACGCCTCCGATAGGCTGAAAACACTGCGCGAAGTCGCCAACACCAGGTCGCTCGCGGCCACCAATCCGACCCCGCCCGCCATCACTTTTCCGTCTACCACCGCGACGATCGTTTTCGGTGAAGACGCCAGACGTTTCAGAATAGCCATGTAGTCCGCCGCGGCCATCTGGCTCTCAGATTCACCCGCAATCTCAACGAAATCCATGCCGGTGCAAAATACGCCCGCTCCGCCCCGTAGTAGAATCATTCGACAGGTTGAAATGCGCTCGGCCTCGTCGAGAGCCGCGTTCAGTTCGCGCAGTAAAGTCGCGTTAATGCTATTGGCGCGCTCCGGTCGGTTAATCGTGATCGAGACGGTAAGCGCCGTCGATTCGACGAGCAAAGTTTCAAAGCTCATCGTCACCGCGCCTCCCCCACCATGCCGAACATTTATCAACTCCAGTCATATTCCCGATGGTAGTTACGCACCCCTTTCAACACCAACAAACCACGGCCCGCCAAGGTTTGGTCGTAGAGGTTTCGGTAAGGAGCTAAGTCCACTTCCTGATCCTTCACGCCGAATACCCAGTCCAACCCGGCATCAAGCAGCTGCTCGTACTCCGGCATGGAAAGTACATACCGATCTGCTAGGGCGGCGGAGAGTGCGGCTCCTTTAAAAGAGGTTCTCGCGCCGGGTCCTGCCACTCCGCTGTAAAATTCGCCGCAGCACCCCGAGCCGTACGAATAGACTCCAATGCGTCGTGGTTGGAAAAGATCGGCCCCGTCAATTAGTCCGCACAACGCGAGATACACCGTAGCAGAATAAATGTTACCGATCTCTGCGCAAAACCGCAGCGATGGCGTGACGCGTCGATCGAAGTCAGCCTCGGCCTCCGCCGGCGACGTGCCTCTCAATTTGCGAAGGAGCATTCGGTGCGCGCCTTTCACCATACCGGGAAATGGAGTGTGAAAGGCCAGATAATCAAAAGTCTCGAAGAAATCAGCTCCCTCCACTCTTCGCGCGTATTCCGCAAAACTGTGTTCCAAGCAATCGAGGTAAGCGATGAGCGATAAATCCGAATCACCGGTCTCGATGTCCGCCGCGGGGCGGCACGTATCCATTACCTCATACCCATGGTAACCATTGGCCCCAAAATCCAATTCGAAAACGTCCGGCTCGTCGCCCACGATCATCGCCACCGCACCCGCACCTTGGGAGGGCTCGACGTAGCTACCCCGAATAGTCGCCCGTCCAATATCGGTCCCTATCACCAGAGCCTTTGCCCCCAGGGAAGCCTGTGAGGCCACAAAACCGACTGCCATTTGTAGCGCCGCAGTCGCGCCGTAACAGGCCTGTTTAATTTCGAACAAGCGGCAGGTGCGCCCAAGCCCGAGATAGTGGTGCACGTAGGTCGTCATCGACTTGCCAAAATCAATGCCCGATTCCGTGCCCACGATTACCAATTCGATGCGTGCTCGGTCTTCCGCCGACATGGCCTCGATCAGAGGTTTGGCGGCATTGACCGCCAAAGTCACCGGATCCTCGCAAGGCAGGGCCACGGATTTTCGCACCAGCATGAGATTGTCAAACCTACGCATGTCCAGCTCCCGTACCTCAAATAGCATGCGGATGTCGAGCACGGCCCGCGCCCCGTAGAAATTGATCGATTCGATACCAATACGCATTTTTTTAAGGAGCCGAGATCACCAAGCTGCTATTAAAACCGCCGAAACCAAAGCTGTTCGACAGGGCCAGCCGAACCTCCGAACTTTCGGCATCAACGGCAACCAGAGAAAGTTGCGCATCGATGGGTTGGACGAGGTTCGGATTACCGTGGAGAAAACCCCCCTCGACCTGTAACAGGCAAGCCAATAGTTCCACCAAACCTGCACTACTCAAGCCATGACCCAGCAAAGCCTTCGTGGCATTGATTCGCGGCCTCCCCGGCCCTAGGCCAAAAACTTCCCGCAAGGCCTCGCATTCTGCGCGATCTCCAGCCGGTGATCCCGTTCCATGCGCGTTCACGTAGTCTATCTCTTGAGCCGAAACGCCCGCCGCGGCCAAGGCCGCTCTCATCGCTTGCACCTCGGCTGCTGCCACCGGTTCGGGGCCATGACGCGCATCCAGCAGTAACGACACTCCGAGAACACGCCCCCGCGCTGAAACGCTCCGCCTCCGGGCCGACTCGCCCGACTCAAGCACGACGGCGGCGGCCGCTTCACCCCACACGAATCCGTCGTGACCTTTGTCAAACGGCCGGGGTGCCGCCGACGCTTCTCCCGTCAAAGATGCGGCCCCTAATATGCCAAACGCTTCCAATTCAACTGGAGACAAGACCGAGGCCGCCCCTACTACCACACAACGCTCCACCACTCCCGCGCGCACCCAATGCCAAGCCTGAAACAAGGCCGCATTACCACTCGCTGAGGCAGCTCCGACGGTCATACCCGGCCCCCGCACTCCCAACATCTGGCTGAGACAGCCGACCTGATTGCTGTCCGAATAGGAAACAGCGAACTTGGGATTCACCCGGCGCTCGCTGGCAGCCAAAGCCCCAAGATTTTCTGCCATGTAATCCTGACTAAGATTGCTGCCGGCCACGATAATGCCCGTACCCGCGCCAAGGGCGGGATCCTCCGCATCAAGCCTCGCGTCGCGCCACGCCTCCACCGCCGCAACCGCACCGAGCCGGGTGGAACGGGTGGCATTGTGCAGCACTTTACGAGCACGCTTCCAGATCCCAGACACGGGCGTCTCAATCTCCTCCAACCAACGGACGTGATCAAAATCCTGCACGCGCGCCGCCACCCGCGGACCTCTTGCGGTGATGAGCTCCGGGGGCAGCACCTGAACGCCCCGCTGCCCTTCACGCAGGGCCAAACCCAACTCCGTCATTGAAGAAGCGATACTGCAGATCACCCCGCCACCCGTGCACACCACTTCGTGTTCTCTCGCTCGTTGCATCTTGATGATTCGCTCAACGAGAGCGGTCGCTGGTATGTCGTTTAAAAATCTCCACGAGGTCGGCGAGAGTACTGGCCCCATGTAACTCAACGGTGGGCACGTTCACCTGGAGTGCTTCACTCGCATACATGACCACTTCCACCCGGTCGATCGAGTTGGCACCGAGGTCGGTCATGTTGCTTTCCGGTACGATGTCATCGGGGTTAAGGTCGAAGACGACTTCCAACAAGTTGGCTTTGACGATTTCGAGGATACGTTGGGATTCCGGGTCCATTGGAACATTCATGTTTCGATAAGTGACCGATAGCGCTGCGACAAAACTGCCGCCGCCCCCGTCATTAATTGATCGGCGATCAGGTCCACGTGCCGGTTACGCCAGTCGGCCATCGCCGTTCCGCGTACCCATTGGTTAAAAGCTCCCAAGGCCGGACCTGAGTGGATTTGAAAATCAGTTTGTTCGGCGGGTTCTCCCGCTAGGGCCAGTCGTGACGTGTGGACAAAATACCAGCGAAAGATCAGCGCCATGCGATGCTTCGGATCGCGTTCGGCTCGAGCAATGACAGCGGGTGCTCGCTGCGCGTAAAACATTCGGGTCTCCTCCCACACCGCATCGAAGGAGCGTTTGAAATAACGCGTCTCAATCTGCTCCCGGGTTTTTGCATCGATCTGCTCAATCGAATCATACTGGCGATAGAGATCATACAGTTTCTTCGCGCGGCCCGGGAAAAGCAGTCCACGCTTAAATACCTGCACCTTGGCGCCCATTTCAAACATGTCGCCCGCCGGCACAATATCCATGTCCTGCGCCTCCGCCGCTTGCAGCATATCCTTCACTCGATCACTGGTCCCAGCTTCGACCGTGCATTGATTGACGGAACCCGTGAGCACAAAGTCGGCCCCCACTACAAACGATGCAGCCACCGCTTCCGGCGTCCCGAGTCCGCCGGCCGCGCCCACCCCAATCTTTCGCGCGTAGCCATGTTCCCGACTCAAGTCGTCTCGCAGCCTCAGAATGACTGGCAGTAACACATAAGCGACTCCACGATCCGTGTGTCCGCCCGAGTCTGATTCCACACAAATATCGTCCGCCACCGGCACCGTCGCCCCCCATTCCGCCTCCTCGGCGTTGATTAGTCCGCTCGCCAGTAGTGTCCGACGCAATACGTCTGGCACCGGACGTAAAAACTGCGCCGCTACTTCTGGGCGCGAGATCTTTGTCATAATCTGCCTCGGAGATCTTACCACACCGTCGGCATCGCGCGTCATCCCCCTCAATCGCAACCAGGCCAAATCCATCGAGATCTGGGTAAAGGCCGCCGCTTCGATGCGGGGCACGCGGCGTTCTAGTAATATCTCCGCAGTCGCGTGTTCGATCTCCGGATCGAAGGGTGCCGCCAGAAAATTGGCCCCATAAATTCCGGTTCCGCCCAACTGCTCCCCGATCCATTGCAAGTCTCGGTCTATCCGCTCGGGTTTGAGCCCACCCGTGCCTAAAAACCCCAACAACCTCGCTCGCCCAATGCGTACCACCAGCTCTTTTGAGGCAATCCCTTTGTACATCGCTCCCGCGACATAGGCGTATTTTATTCCATGACGCCGTCGAAAAGCATCGCAGCCTAGCCGCCCCGGGTCGATCGCACGTAACGTTGGGGAATCCGTATCAGCCAAGGGCATAAATCGATCAAAACTCACCGCAAATTGATGGTCGTGAAACAGTTCCCGAGTGCCAAGGCGGGTTTCTGCGGTAATGCCACTGCCAGAGCAAACTCCCTTAACCAATAGGCTTGGACGCCGTACTGTGCAAAGTGCCGGTAGCTGCCGCGCACGCCCGGTTCACCCGGTATCGACTCGACCTCCGCTATTTCGTAAAAAGAGCGCGGCGCCATCAGGCCGGTGCGCAATACCTTCGCCAATGCCTCCCGGATCGCCCAACTCACCGTCGGGCAGCGTTCCGCTGGCACCCCCGCCCGCGCCAAGGCAGACCATTCCTCCGTGGAGATCTCGCGTCGCAAAATTTCCGCATGGGCGGGATCATCGCATTCCAGATCCACCGCCATCGGATGACCTTCGTCTACCGCCAACGCCGCGGCCCAAGCACCGCTGTGGGTAATACTCACAAGTGGGTTACCCGCGTTCCCGTTACCGTCATTGCCGTCGCGCACCACAGGTTGTCCGAACACTCCCGCCGCGACATGCCAAGCCTTGGCAGGCACCTCCGGTTTCCACGCCCCAAGCGCTAGTTTTGCAGCGTACCGACCTCTCAAGAATTCATCCTGTCGTCTCGGCACACCCGCCGACTTCCATCGTTCGACCTCTACAGGATGTAGAAAAACTTCCCGCCTAGTGTTCAACTCTGCTGCCGGGGTTTGGGTCACGCAGAATCCCACGCATTCTCGTGAGTAACTCGATTTATTCTCTCCATTTCGACGCGACTCCAAAGTCCATCGCCAAGATTCCGGCAAGGTATCCACGACCCTAGCAATCATATTAGTTCGCATCACGGCAAGCCTTTGTATGTACCTATACCCGGAGCGGCACTTACCAAGGTTCGCTCGTGAACCACCCCTTCTTGAACCACCCATTTCACTGTTCATAAACACCCTCGGATGCGACGCCCGCCACCACTTTGCCAATTTCTAATCTGGATTTTTTTGATTGTCCTACCCTCCGTCGGTTGTCGCAAGATTAATAACCCGATGCCCAGTGACCTCGAAAGGTCCGGCTTTCTGATTAATTATAAAATTGCCAATCCCGAGTCCAAACTTGGCGAGATTGTCGCTCCGGTGACTAAACAATTTCCCCACACGCGTCTTTCCCTTCTATTACCACACGGTTCGATCCCATCACTCGTCTTTAAACATTATCAGGAGGCCTCTGGCGTCACGATTGATCCGACCTACTACGCTACCCATCAAGAATTCGATCAATTGCTCGTTGGTGGCACTCACCGGATCTCGCCATCGTGAATAATCTCATGATTGAGAGCCTTCGGGCCGCCGGGAGGCTCGGCGATTTAAACTTCCAAAACATCCCTAACCGCAAGGAAGTGGAAGATGAGTTTACTGCTCTCCCGTTTGATCCGAGTGCGAGTAGCTACGTTCCATTAACTTGGCGCACTGTGGGCATCGCCTACAATGTGGCGATTCTCGACGAAACTCCTCGCACTTGGAGCGACCTCTTCACCCCGATCTCCCCGGATCGATAAGAAGCCGTTGGCGTCATCGGATTATTGGATGATTCGCATCTCCTTTTCGCGGCGGCCTTGCTCGCCACCGGCGCTTCACCTTCGTCGAATTCCGAAACTCAAATCAAGGTCGCAGGTGATTTTCTCGTGACCAGCACTGAACAAACGAAATTCGAATTCGTACATCACCAAGCTGTTGCTGATCTACTTCAAAACCATCACCTTATCGTCTGCATGGCGCTATCTTCCGACATTGCCCGGGCCGTGCAGAGCAATCCAAACATCGGGTTCGTCGTTCCCGCCGACGGGACTTGGATATCTCTCGACTGCATCGTTGCCTTCGCTCCCAACGATGCCCACCAGAAGGAGATCGGCGAGGACTTCATCAACTTCCTTTTGTTGCCCTCCGGCGCCGCCGAAATCGCCAACTACTCCTTCAAAGCCAACACCGACCGTCGAGAGCGAGCGTTCCTCGAACCGGCCATCAAATTTGATCCCGCCTATCAATCCACCACTTACGGGTTGTCACCCTTGCGCATGAGCAACCAGGACCAGTTCCAACAGCAAATCTTCCACCAAATCCCGCCTGAAATCGCGACGGAACCCTCTTCCTCCGATTAAACAAATGAGTGCTGCTACGTTGCCCGACACCTCGCCCGCCGTTCGGTTGCCTCTACGATACTTTACGGGGCTGGATCCGACGGAATCGATTTTACCTCTGGTTGGTGGGCTTCCTCTTAACGGTACTATTTTTAGTTTTTCTAAGAGGCATGTTTTTCACGATTTCGGCCGGACATACTGGGGTGATTTTTACCGATTCGGTGGCGGAACCGAAACAAATTTGTCCGCGATGAGGGACTCCAATTCAGTTTCCCGTGGCATTACCCTACTCTCTACGACGTGCGGATACAGGAGCATGCGCATGCGTTCAATATCATTAGCAAAGACGGACTGACCATAGAGGTAGTGCTTTCGATCCGCTTCCACCCAAAGGTCGAGTTGCTAGGCGTGTTGCACCAAGAAGTGGGTCCCGACTATCTCAATCTTATTGTCATTCCTGAAGTGCAGGCCCTCGCCCGGTCCACGTTCGGAGCCTACACGCCCGAGGAAATGTACCCCACCAAACGCACGCTCATTGAAGAAACATTGAGCCGGGCCACCAGTCAGGTCAGCGAACGTTACGTCGTTCTGGACGATCTACTCGTCAAGGAGATCAAACTCCCTCCACTCATAAAAACCTCGATCGAGAAAAAACGGGTCGAACAGCAAAATGCTCTCGCCATGTCATTTCGCATCCAACGCGAGGAACAGGAAGTGGTTCGAAAGATTATTGAGGCCGGTGGCACCGCAAAGGCTAATGCGCTCCTACACCCCACGCTCAATGAGGATCTCCTTCGCTACCGGGGTATCGACGCCACGCTGCAGCTGGCCTCCTCGAACAACGCGAAGGTCATCGTGATCGGAAATAACGACGGCCTTCCTCTGATCCTCGATCCGTCCAAGATTACGCCTGACTCACCTTCAACCAAAACCACGCCATCTACCACGTCGCTGGTCGAACCGAAGCCGCCCGAATCCGACCCCTCGGGAACCGCTGACAAAACTCCTTCCCCTGCTCCGGCCCCCTCGGGAGTCGCTGGCATCTCCATCGCCCCGTGACCCGCCGCCATCTTACCGACCTTTCACCCGGATCTTAGACCGATGGAGTTTATTAATTTTCTCAAAAAGGAGTCAAACGAGCTCGACCGTCGCCTCCTCCTTTCCGGTGCCGCTACCGGTGTCATCAACACTTTGTTGATATTCATACTGTCGACCGCCGCTGACCGTATTTCGGGAGATCAAACCGCCTACCGCGAACTTTTCATGGTGATCGTTTGTCTCGCCGGAGTTGGGACCAGCAAAGGATACCTTCTCCGTCGGAGTACCAACATGGTGGAGGAAATCGTACTCAACATTCGCCTACGCGTGGCGGAGAAAATCCGTCACACCGACTGACGCGCTTTCGAAACGATGGACCGGGCCGTACTCTATAACGCCATCTCCTCACACACCATGGCGATCTCACGCGCCTCAAGCATCGTCGTGAGTTCAGCCACCTCTAGCGTGCTCATTGTCTGCGCGTTCCTGGTTATTTTTCTTCAATCAACCGCCGCCTTGCTCATCCTCCTGTCGGCCCTCGCCTTCGTTCTCATGACCCTGTTTAGTCAACGGCAGCGCTTGGTTGCCGCGATGACTGCCGTGACCACGCAGGACAACGTATTTGTGGCCCGATTTTCCGACCTGCTCGATGGATTCAAGGAGCTCAAAATGGACGTCGCTAAAAATCGAGAATTCTTCGACCCCGATCTTCCCCCCCCTCCGCGCATCACGCCCGCGACCTTCGCGTCGCGGGAGGCCAAATCGGCAATCGCTCCGTGCTCCTTGCCGCAGTTGTCTTCCTTCGCCCTGTATTCGCCGAAGCTGACACCGCAAAACTCGTTTTCATCAGCTCGCTCATCATGTTCCTGATTGGTCCCATCAGCGAAGTAGCTTTCTCGTTTTCGACGGTTTCCGAAGTGAACACTTCGATCTCCTAAATTTATCGAATAGAAGGTGAACTCGACTCCGCCTTTGATCGAGCTGAGGACCCCAACGCTCCACCACCGCAGCCCGTAGAGCACTTCAGGGCTATCACTTGCGAGGAGATGAGTTTCGCCTACTACAACGATAAAGGAAAGGCCGTCTTCTTTCTCGATCCCTTCGAGTTCTCGCTCACGAGCGGGAAACTTCTCTGCATCACCGGCGGCAACGGTAGCGGTAAGTCAACCTTCCTTAAGGTACTGGCCGGACTCTATCCGCCCGAGGCGGGGACCATTCTGCTGGACGGCAGTCCCGTCACTGCGACCAACCGCCAAAGCTACCGTTCTCTATTTAGGCCCATCTTTACCGATTTCCACCTCTTCGACACGCTCTATGGTTTCGACGATATCGATGAGGCACTTCTCACTCATTGGCTCCACCGTACCGATCTTTGGCACAAGACCGGAGTCGAGGAACGCAAGCTTACCGAGCGCAACCTTTCGAGAGGCCAACGCAAGCGCCTGGCCCTCGTGCTCGCTCTGATGGAGGACAAACCCATCCTCCTGCTTGATGAATGGGCCGCCGAACAAGACCCTCAGTTTCGCCGCATTTTTTACCGCGAGATCCTGTCCGAATTGAGAGCGGAGGGCAAAACCATCATCGCGGTAAGTCACGACGACGAACACTATGACGTCGCTGACCGCACCTTGAAGATGCACTACGGGAAGTTCGTTCCCTTTGCCTAAGCATTCCGAACGGCCTGTCATGATCCCTCAGATCATTCACCAAATCTGGGTGGGCACGAAACCTCTGCCGAAGAAATTCGCCATCTGGGGCGAATCCTTCCGCCACCACCTGCCCGACTGGCCGTACCACGTGTGGGGCGACGAACAGCTCGAGGCCCTAGCCTCCGAGCATTTCCCCCGTCACCTCGATCTGTTTCGGCGTATGACGGTGATGTCACAAAAGGCAGACCTGGCCGCTACATGATCTTGGCGATTCACGGAGGACTTTATGTCGACACCAATTGCGAATGTCGGCGGCCTTTCGATTTCATACAGGAAAGCGACGACCTCATCGTCGCTCCCGAACTCCAGACCTCCTCGGCGCAGATACGGGAACTCTATAATACGCCACGCAGCGAACTCTTCTGCGTTTGGGCGTTACTCAGTCGGCCCGGTCATCCTCTTTGGTTCGAACTGATAGACGAAGTGGTGGCCCGTCTGGGTCGCACCCTCTCAGAAAACCGAATTGTCAATTTGATCGACCAGAGCGGCCCTGGAGCATTTACCGACGTATTTAGGCGCTATCTCGACCGTGGCGGTCGTGCCCACCTGGTCCCCGGCCCAACATTTGGCTGTGCCAATGGCTCCTCCCTATTTCAGTTCGCCCGCAGTTTCATGTTCCCCGAATTGTTCCGCGATGTGTACGTGCGCCACCGGTCACAAGCAAGTTGGGTTGATCCCAAGATGAAGCGCCAGTGGTTCCTTCGCAGCCTCTTTTTTATCGGTCCCCCCCAAACGAAGCCGACCGAAAAGTCGTAAGAAGTCCGCTTCGACTCAACTCGTCAATCCGAGCAAGCGGGTTGCATAGTCAGATGAAAATAACCCTTCGGGGTCGTGAGATTTTCGTAGTCTTCGAAAATCATCCAAGCGCGGCAGATTCAGCTCCACCTTGTCCGGGCCGGGCAAAATCTTGCCGAAGTGATAACGGGGCCCAAAAGGCGCCAACACCTCGTGCCCCACCCCGGTCCTGTCCTGATACGAAGTGCCCAATAGTTTGCGCACTAGGGCCACATTTACCGATCTGCCGCCCATTGCAGCCGCGCGTAACATTAGTCGAAACACGGTCGATACCCACCGTCGCCTGGCCTGGGTTACTTTCGTTATCGGCTGGGTCGGCTTCTCCGATTCTGATGCCGCAACTCGCGTCATTCGCATGATTTCCACCAGTCCCACCTGGGGAAACCACCGTGCATCGACGAAATCTGCGGATTCCTGCATCCTGATAAAATCCTGCACAAACTCCGTGAATGACACGATGCTCGACTCCGCGCGCAGATAAAACAACGGCACTGCCTCCAAAGTAATCTCGGTCACAATTCCCCATAATCTGAGCGCCGCGACCACTCCACCGAACCCCTCATCGCCTCGACGACTCAACGCCGCTTCACCGGCTGCGTTTACCCATCTAATCTGTGTCACCACATCAGCGAGAGTACCGGTGCGGATCGAACCACCATGAGTCGCCGTCGCGATCGCTCCCGCCAAGGACTGTTCCGCGTAAGACCCCAGGTTGGGCAAGGCCAATCCCCGTTTGGCCAAGTCCCTAGTCAACTTCAGCAAGGTAATCCCACCTTGGACCGTCACCAACTTGCCGGTAACATCCAGTACGCGGTTCATCAACTCCAGGCTCACCGGCCACCCCGTCCGTGTCAGGCAAAGGCACGAAGGTGTACAATTTTCCCCACGCCTTTACTCGCTTTCCAACCAAGCGGGCCCGACGCACCGACGCACTCACTTCGAATTCATTTCTGGGTCGGACCAATGCCGTCGGTCGCATGGCATAGTGACGACCACAATTCCATTGGAGCCGCCCCGCCACCCCTTCGTGCTCACGGAGCCAGAGTTCCGTAACCAACATTCCCTCAAACCAATTCATCTGCGGGGCGAAGCCGAACACCGTGCGGGCTCGTTCACTGGAATAAACTGCCCGATTACTGGACATGCGCCGCGCCCACGCGAGACCTCGGGCCAACTCCACCGCAGGGGCCACCACTCTCGAAACCCTGAGTGCCATCCGCTCGATCCGCTTCAGTCTCGCCAGTGAAGCCCACTGCGGAACTCGCCCCACCATTTCTGCCAACGGGGTATAGAACTCCGTAAAACTCAATTCTTCGTGGCCCAAGGTAAAATACTTGCGAAGCGGCAGACTCACACGCGCCCGCCGCCAGTATACCAGTCACCACGTCATCGATAAAAACGGCGTTCATTCTCCCGACTCCGCCATCCGCCCCCAACATAATCGGAGTCCCCTTGCGCAAAAATCCGAGCGGAGTGAGGGTCCAGGACTTCCTCTCCGGGCCATAAACACAGGTCGGTCGTCCAATCGTCCAACTCGTCGAAGTGCCCGCCAAAGTTTGCTTCATGACCGCTTCCGCCAATCGTTTGGTCCGGCTGTAGGCATCAAGTTACTGATCATCGGGCAACACTTCCTCATCGCGATAACCATCGGGTCCCGGCTCGTCCGCGCCGTGCACGGCAATGGAACTCACCAAAATCATGCGGCGGCCCGCTGCCCCCGCCACTATTTCAGCCACTCGTTGCGTGCCTTCCACATTCACCGCGTGGAACTCCTCCGCTTTGAAACCCGTCATTTTGGCCGCCGCATGAATCACCAAATCCGCGCCAGCAATCAACCGCGTCAGCGCGGCCTCATCCTGGAGATCTCCGATGACGACGGTGCCTCCCGAAGCCACCAAAGCCCGACTACGCGCCGACTCGCTCCTGAACAATTCTCGCACTTCGTGGGTCCCCATCAAGGCGTACGTCAACGCCGCTCCGATGCCGCCACCGGCTCCAGTGACACTCGCAATCGGACGTTTCATTCCATCGTCAGCCGTGCGCTCAATCGCTCCAGATTGCGCAGTTCCTGGCCAAAAGGTGTGATGATCGGAAACAACTCCGAAGCAGCCCCGGGATCAAGGTTGTACTTCACCGCCGTTGTCATACTGCCACTCGGTCCAAGATCCACATAAAGATTCGGCCCCGTCTCTTCCAATCGTCGGACTGCCTGCGGAAACTCCGTCATTTTTCGAGTCGCCGCCCAAAAGTGTTCGGCCGAAGGAGTCGCCAGTTCAATGTCACAATCAATCGAATACACTGGTATTTTTGACGCCTTGAAGGGCACCCCCGATAAGGTGCTCATGGTCGGCACCTTCACCACATCCATGGCTGCGGTGTGAAACGGATAGGCCACTGGAAGTTCGTGCGTATCGATTCCCCGCTGCCGTAAAACCGCCCGGGCTCGGACCAACAATGAAACGTCTCCCGCCACCACGAAACTCCGCGGAGAATACACGCCCGCCAATTCGCAGTCGACAAAAAATGCGGGGTCACTTGAGAATAACTCAACGCCCGTCAACACCACCAACATGCCACCGCTAGGAGCGCAGTATTCCAAAAACTGGGCCTGCTTGACGGCCGCGAGCAAAGCTTCCTCAAACGTGAGGGATCCCGCGACCACGAACGCCAAGAGTTCCCCCAAACTGTGGCCTGCCAAACGGTCCGGACGCATGCCTCGTGCGAACAAACATTGGGCCATGGCATACCCCATTGCCAATATCGCCGGGTGGGTAAACCGCAGCGAGCGAAATGGCGCAAAGCGGTCCTCTCGTGGCCGAAACATTTCGTCGGCTAGAGACGCTTTGATCAATGGCCGCAGCATTTCGTCCGCCGCCAACACCGTCGCTCGAAAGACCGAATCACCTTCATAGAGCGAACGGCCCATTTGAAAATAGTGAGCCCCCTGACCGGGAAACAACCAGACGATTGGCTTCTTCATACTGTATTCCCTGCTTCCATCTGCATTCGACGCAGGAGGCCACGGAGTACGTTCCCCGGCCCCACTTCGACGAACTCAGGTTCCGTCTGCCGAAACAGCCAGCGCATGGTCTCTGTCCATCGCACCGGGCTCGTAATTTGCCGCGCCAACATCTGTTTTAGCGTCGTCGATTCATGGGGTAGTGCGGTGACATTCGACAGCACTGTGAGTTGCGGGGGCGCCAGCGTCACTCCGGCTAAAGTCTCAGCAAATGCCCGCGCGGAACCGGCCATATAGCGCGAGTGAAACGCCGCACTCACTGGCAAACGCTTCCACATCATCACTCCAGCCGCCGCCAAGGGCGCTTTACTCGCTTCGATTTCGTGGACCGGTCCGGAAATCACAGTTTGTTTCGGTGAATTGAAATTCGCAATATCAATTCCAGACAGGCCGGTGCCCGCCAACACCTCCGCAAGCGCCGTTGCCTCAAGCCCAATCACCGCCGCCATCGCCCCTTCTTTGGCTTCGGCCATCAAGGCACCGCGCGCTTTTACTAACCTGAGGCCGGTTGAGAGATCGAATACTCCTGCCGCAAAGAGCGCGCTGTATTCGCCCAGACTGTGACCCACCACCACTTGTGGCCGTTCTCCCGTGTCGAGCAAACGGGCGAAAAAGGTGAGTGCATTCACCAAAAACAATGCGGGTTGGGTAAACTGAGTTTGGTTCAGTTGCCCCTGCGGGTCTCGTTCACACATATCGCGGACGTCATAGCCCAATTCACGCTGTGCGAGCGCAACCTGGGCCGGAAACCGATCAAAAAGATCCGCGCCCATCCCGACCTTCTGCGACCCTTGGCCCGGAAATAGAAATACCCTCGTCATAGTGTCTTATGCAATGGCTGCCGCGCCTGCCGTCGAGGTCGGATAACCAATTCTCACCTTCAGTGTATTGCCCTCGCCTGGCACGATCACTGCCGTGCCCGCGTAGTGGCAGAGATTAATGTCCTCGGTTGCAGGTCCGGTGCCAAAATCCATCGGCGGCAAATTGAACCGGGCCACATTGGTCACGACCAGCGCAGTGGCGGGGTCTGCCAGTAACGCGCGCCTAACCGCCGCCAACCCACGGGTCAAACGCAGCTGTTCTACTGCTCCGTTATAGCGCACCAATTCTCGCTCATCACAGGCTCGCACCGCATCGGTGATGGCACTCGCCAACGACGGAATCGACGATGCCATCACTTGATTTCGTTCCAATCGCAAAACCGCCGGTGCCATGGCATTACCAAAAAAGGAGTGGGAGAACGGGCCATCGTGGCGCCGAAAGTTAACGGGACAGGCCAGCGTCAATTCACCAACCACATCCGTCAATTCGGACGCATAAAGTTTCCATAGATGTGCGGTCACGACACTGTTCTCGGTCAACTTCGAGTGCTCCATCGGCCCCGCAGTACGGCGGGCTTCTTCTAGCAAAGCCGCGCCGTTGAAGGTCTGCGTCTCCACTCTCCGGGCCATCGGATCAAATCGTGGTCCCACTGTCGCCAGTTCCGGCACCCGCCAACTAGCACCTTCGCGGCGCACGGTCTCGCGCACCAGTTTTCGCAATTTGCTGCGGGAATGATCCGGAATCAAGAATGGTTCCCCGCGACACGCCGCCGACCAGGCCGACATGAAGTAGTAAAAACTGTAACCGTCCGCGATTGCGTGAGACACGTTTACCGCCAACAGGCTGCCGTGCTGCAGCTGGTGTAGACGGAACTTGGCCAGTTTTTCGCCGTGTTTCGTCGGATCAAACGAAACCCGAAACCGCTCCAGCAACATGGGGTCATCCTCCCGCGGAACTAAAACATCTCCCTCCTCCTGCACTTCCATATAATCGGGGTCATCCGAACATTCACAGATGGCGTACTCATTTTTCCCCCGTCTTTGTAAACGCGAGTTGATCGGAAAAAACGCCTCCGCCGTTCGAATCAAGCCTCGTCGTAGTAAGTCGGCATCGAGGGGCCGCTCAAAATAATAGAGGATCTGCATCGCCAGTCGTTGCGGGGCCACAAAAACGTAGTCGATCGGCGCCAACATTAGCTGGCGTCGGGATCGAGCCTCCAAAGGCAAAACCATTACCGATGGGGTGGCGGGCACGGCCGCGAGGGGCTGCTCAACATCCACTGGGCTCGCGGGCACCCGGTTTTCCAGGTAGGCGCAAAGGGCCTCGATGGACGAATGCTCAAACACCACCGCTTGGGAAACCTCTCCATACACCTTGCCGATGCGCTGAGAGAACTCCACCGCCAGAATCGAATCGAGTCCGTATTGCTCCAAGGACTCGGTCGGTCGAATTTTCCCTGCGGCGACCTTGCTCAACTCCGCAAACCACTGGGTAAGTTCGATCACCATCGCTTCACGTCCCTTCGGCTTCGAAGACCGCGGCAGGGTCGAACCTGCAGGCATGGCCGATGGAGCAGACTGCAAACGTCGCAACAAGTCCGTCGCTTTTCCTGCAAAGCCCCAAACTTGCGGTTGGTCGCCGTGGAGTACGGTTTCAAATATTTTCAACCCTTCCGCCGTTGCCAAGGGACGCATACCGAGAACATCGATTCCGCTCTTGGCTTGCATACCACCATCGCTCCACAACGGCCAATTAATCGAAAACGTGCGCCCCGATCGCCGACCTCCGCTGCGTTCCTCCTCACGCCACCGCGCGAATGAGTCGAGGTAAGCATTCGCAAAGGCATAATCGCTCTGTCCGGCATTGCCCAGCATCCCCACAGACGAGGAACACAATAGAATCCAGTCCAACGGTTCATCCATCGTCGCCGCGTCCAAGGCCTCAACGGCTTCCATCTTCGGAGCCAACACTTCGTCAAAATCCGCACGCGTCTTCTGCCGCAACAATCCGTCTCGCAGCACTCCCGCTGCATGCAGCACTCCGTTCACTCCGCCAAAACGCGCTTTGGCCTCAGCGATGACGGCAGTCGCTCCGATGGTCGTACTAATATCCGCCATCACATAAGTCGCTTTATCTCCCCAGGCGGCCAAACGCTTTTGTAGCGCGATTGTCCCTTGGGACCGGCCCGCCAAAACAACGCGCGCCGAGTAGTGGGTCACCAGAAATTCCGCAAAGATTTGCCCGAGTCCTCCTCCTCCTCCGGTGATCACATACACCCCTTCGCGTCGAATCGCTCCGGCGGACCGTAGGTTCACGGGCTTCCACTGGACTAAATCCTTCACCTCTCGTTTCCGCTCCACCCAACGCACCTCTTCGCGCGCCTCGTTCAATTCGCTGCAAAGCCGGGCGCTAACGTCATCGGTCGCCAAGGTCGTCCAATTTAAAGCGGGGTACTCGTATCGGGCTGACTTCACATAGGCCGCCACGGCCTCATACCCAGGCAGGCCCGGAGGATGAATAAACAGCAGGGGCTGCTTCGCATCAGGTTGCCGCTGTACCCAAGCCTGCGTCAACGCATGCACACTGTGCAGCCCGCAGGCCAGCACCTCGGTCCTATCAACTTCGCGGGTCGACCACCGGTGAACCACCGCGCCGACGTTTCGCCTTTGCAGCAGACGTTCGTAGTCGCCCGGCTCATCGCGACGCAGCCAAACCACGTCACCGCTTTCCCGATACGTCGATCCCGCCACGACACGGGTCACTTCCAGTCCGGTCAGGCGGAGTTCCTCGGCCAAAGCGGGAGACTCGTCAAACAGCAAGCAATCGCCCTTGATCGGGTTAATGTCCCGTTGGAGGGATGGCACCCATGTGGGCACAAGGTATTCTGGTCCCGCCGCCCGTAATTCACGTAGCGCGTAGTCGTCCAATCGACCGAGCACGACTCCCGCCTCGTTTGTGATTCGTAGCGAAAAGGTGCGCTGGTCCGTCTCTTGGGACTTCAGTCGAGCGTGGACATAGCACACCGGCGGCAGATCGGTGGCGTTGACCATCCCCAATGCAAACGGGACTTCCAAAATCGAATCGGAGCCCAGTACGGCCAGCGTTTGTAAGGCTCCATCGATCAACGCGGGATGGGCTCCCGCTCCTGTTGAAGTTTGAGCGCGCCACAAATCCGGCAGTTCCAGTTTACTCCAGGCCTCGTGGTCGTTGAATCCGATCTCATGGATCACGCGATAGCCTGCACCGTAACTCAGACCTCGCGCGGCAAAGGCCTCGTATAGTTCCGTCACGTCCGTCGTTTTTCCGCATCGTGCCTTCACCTCGGCCCATGCGATAACCTCAATTGGCTTCGAAGACGGACGCGCTGCGGTGGCCGTGGCCAGAACCGATCCATCGGTGTCCTCGACTGCGATATCGCCTCCTCCATCCAACGAGGAACCGACTCGCACGGTGAACGCGGCAATACCCCGTTCATCAGGTGTGATTGGTCGCAGCCACATCACCCGTCGCAGTTCCACATCCTTGACACCCGCGGCCTGCTGCCACGCTTGGGTCATCACCGCCACTATCGCCGCCCCTGGCAGGACGGCACGCTCCTGTACCAGATGGTCACCCAGAATGGGTTCTTTGATGGAAAACTCCGCTTCCACCACGCGTACCCGCAGTGCCTTGCCGGCCGGCGCCGTGGCTCCCGGCACCCAATGCCTGTCTCGTGAAAACGGATACAAGGGTAGACGCACGCGGCGTGGGGGATGATCCGCGTAGGCGGTGCTCCAATGCAATTTCACCCCGGCCGTCCAAAGTTGCCCCAAGGTCGCCCAGTCTCGCGCCGCCCACCATGGCGCCAGCGATGCTGGATCGCCGTGCAATGACCGCAAAACCCGCACGGCCGCCGGATTCTCCTGCGTATCGCCGGTCCAGCAGTCTCCCACCGACTCGCCGGTTTGCCACATGGTCAATTTTTTCACCAATTCGGTCCGATCGCGCACAACCAACGCCAATCGCATATTCATCTCTTCACGACCGCGTTGTAATCCTTCGGCGATGTCACGAAGAGCGGGGGCGTCAGGCCGTGTCAAATACTCCGCCAGCCGACGAACCGCCTCCACCAGCTGGTCCTGGGAACGAGCAGAAAGCACAATCAAGGTGGCCTCCTCCGATTCGATGGCCTGACCGGAAGCGACCGCAGGTGAACCATATTCCTCCAACACTACGTGAGCATTGGACCCGCCAAAACCGAACGAACTCACGCCCGCCCGACGCGGAATCTCACGCCCCTGAGCATCACGTTTGACCGGCCAGGGCTCCGCTTGAGTCGGAAAATATAACGCGGTACCCGAGGTCTGGATATAGGGATTAATTTCCTGCAAGTGCACCGTCCCCGGAATGCATCGATGTCGGAGCGCCAGCAGAGTTTTAAGCACGCCCGCAATACCGGCCGACGTTTCGAGATGACCGATGTTGGTCTTGACCGCTCCGACGGCACACCTCGGGTCCACTTCAGATAGTGGAACCGAAGCGAATGCCTTCTTCAGCCCGTTAATTTCAATCGGATCACCAAGAGCGGTTCCGGTTCCATGCGACTCGATATAACCGATAGTGGCCGGGTCGATCCCCGCCCTCGTCCAAGCGTCCTGCAGCAGACGGGCCTGTGCATTGGGGTTCGGCACCGTCAAGGACTGCACATGGCCTCCATGGTTTTCGGCACTGCCGATGATTGTCGCGTAAATCTGGTCACCATCACGCTGCGCCCGCGCCAGGGGCTTGAGCAAAAGTGCGCCAACTCCTTCGCCCCTAACGTACCCATCGGCCCGCGCATCGAAACTCTTGCAACGACCGTCCGGACTTAACATCCCTGCCCGAGTAAAGGCCGTGAATCCCGCGGAGCTCAGCAACGCGTTCACTCCCCCGACAATTGCCATTTCGGAACTCCCGCTCTCCATCGATTCGATCGCCCGGTGGATGGCCACCAGCGAGCTGGAACACGCCGTGTCGATGGCTTCACTGGGTCCATTCAAGTCGAAAATATATGAGACCCGATTTGCCAATACAGAATGGGCATTGCCTGTCGCACTATAGGCCTCCACCTCCACGCTCGACGCTGCGAGCACATTGGCATAGTCATTCGCCGCCACGCCGACAAAAAGGCCCGTCTTCGTCCCCGACAATTCGGATTTCGCATAACCCGCGTCTTCAATGGCATGCCAAACCGTCTCGAGAAAAATGCGCTGCTGCGGATCCATTAACTCGGCTTCACGCGGCGAAATATCGAAAAAACGGGCATCGAACTTGTCGATATCGTCGATAAAACCACCCCACGGCATCGCTTCTCCGTCGACGCCCATCCATCGATCTGCGCTCGGTTTGCCGATCAAGTCACATCCCGCTTCCAAGTTCGTCCAAAATGCCTCCAAATCTGTCGAGCCGGGGAACCTGCCGCTCATCCCGATAATGGCGATTGGTTCCCGCTCACCGACCGACCGCGGCAATTGCTCAGACACCCGATTCGTCCCCCCGACCGCTTCCGGTGGTGACGCGATTGCCGGGGCGGCCAATGGAGTCGAGACGGCCACCGTCTGCACCTGAAACCGCCGCGCTACAACCTCGCGAAACTCTTGCCAAAGATAATCCCCGAATTCCGCCAAAGTCCGATGCTCAAAGAACATTGCCGGCGTGACTTCCAACGCCAACGCCCGTCCCACTTCGTTCGCCAGCGAAGTGAATGTGACCGAGTCGAATCCGTATTCCGCCGAATCTATCTCCGGGTCCAAAAGCACTGGGTCGAGCTTCAAAACTCCCGCTGCCAATTCCCGCAGAAGATCGATTAATGCAGGGGGCAAATTCCCGTCGCTCGCCTCCGGGATCGCGTGCATCGCTGACGCCGTTGCTCGATCCCGTCGTGGCGCACAAAGTTTTTCCGGGTCACCTTTCAACACCACAATCGCGCCTGGTGAGATTGCCTGCAATCCATCCAGTATGGCCAGTCCCTCGAGCGTTTCCAGTGGATACAATCCCAGTTGATCGGCTTGCCACCGAACACGCTCCTCCGGTGCCCGCATGCCCCCATCTCGCCAGAGCGGCCAAACCAAGGAGTGCACCCGCGGACCCTGACTAGTGATTGACCAGGACTGACTCAAGGCATCGAGGGTCGCGTTCGCCAATGCATAGGCACTCTGACCGCCGTTGCCCAACGCTCCTGCGGTCGAAGAAAACAAGACCATCCATTCGAAGGGAAAATCGCGTGCCGCACTGTACAATGCTCGCGCCCCACCGACCTTTGCACTCCACGCCGCGCGTAGGTCGGCCACACTTCGATCCCTAACCAAACCATCGTGCGATTCTCCCACCGCATGCACCACTCCGGTGATCCGCCCAAACCTGCTACTTGCTTCCGCCAACAGTCGCGCCGCCCCATCAGAATCACTCAAGTCCACCCGAAAATGAATCATGGCTCCTGCCGCCTGCTCCAGCCAATCCGCCTGCTCCGGACTCGGGACTGAGCGACTAGCCAACACCACGCGCACTCTGGGGTCTCGCGTCAAATGCTTCGCGACATGGCGACCCAAACCGCCCAAGCCCCCCGTAATCACGTAGACTCCGCCTGGTTTGGAGTCGTCCACGGTCTGTATTCCGGTCGCGAATGGCATCAGTTCACTCAATCCAAACTGATCACGTTTGGTCCCACGGTAACGCAGGTCCGCCGATTCGCCCCCGAAATCATTTAACACGTCGTCCAATTCCGGCGGGGAATCACACCCCACCGTGAACAATTTCCATCCCGGGTGCTCCCGCCGCACGCAACGGACATAGCCGCCCACCCCTTCATCGACCGGCGAACCGCCGGGATACACAAAGGCCAAAGGCGTGGACCGCCGATCCGAACGCAATATTGACCGGACCAGGCGGTGGAATGCGGCCACTCGGGCCGGCAACACTTCGTCCGACGGGTTACCGGCAAGGCGCCAACCAAAAACCACCGCATCGGCCTTCACTTCGTTCAACAGCCGGGCGTAGTCCGCCTCGACTTCTGGTCGCAATGTAATGGTCGCCTGAGTACGACCGTACTCGGGTCCCGGCACTACGCGGCACAAATTCGCCTCAGGATGCTGCGTCACCTGCAGCTCCCTACTATCGTCGTCGAACACCAGTACGGAGCCACTAAATGCCACCGTTTCACGCGGAGCCGGCGACCACGTCATACTTCCGGTGAGGAGTTGGCCTCGCTCTTTCTCAACCAGCCGCACACATACACCGCGCAACTCGATCGCAACCTGCCCTTCCGACGTCAATAACCTCAAATTATATTGCGGGGCCGTCATGTTAGTCAGCCGTTGCACATGGACCGAACACGTTCGGGGACACCGCGCGTGCACCAACACTTCTGCGACCGAAAACGGAATTTCCAATCCGTCACGACCTGCGCCAATGACTCCGAGACATTGCATGGCGCCATCAAGGAAGGCCGGCGGAAGCAAGTCATCCGAACCATCCCACAAATCGGGCAATCTCAGCTCCGCCACGGCCTCCATTGTGTTGTATCTCACGTCCTGCACGACCTGAAACGCCGCGCCATAGGCAATCCCGCGGGCGGCAAAACCCTCATACAACGCCGTTGCTGCAATCGTCTCCTGGCACCTCGACCGCAACGACACTAAGTCCACCGCTACAGGAGGATCCTCGCGCATGGGTAGCGCCGTTCCCAGCATCCAAGGCTCATCTTCATTCTCTCCCGTCAGTTCAAACCGCCAGATTTCGTCCTGCCGATGCCATTTGATCCGCACGCTCACTCCCGTCGCGTCGCCAATAATCGGACGCTGCCACACCACGTTCCGCAAGGTCCACCCATTTCCGGGAGGTAGGACCCCATGTGCCAATGACAGCGTCGCGGCACCCGGCAATATCGCGTGACCCCGTACCACATGATGCGCCAGCACGGGCTCGTGCGAGGCCAGGTGCACCACCTTTTCGCCATCCCGCGTTTCAATCCGTAAAACTTTGGCCTTACTTTCCGTCTGCAGCGGCAGGCTCGGAATCCAGTAACGCTCTCGAGCAAATCCGTAGCCAGGGAGTCCCACCCGCATCGGCGGCGCGTCCTCTCCTCCCAAAGACTGCCAATCGATATCTGCCCCGGCCACCCAGCGAGCGGCGGCAGCTCGCCCCTCGCCCACGGTAAAGCGCTCCAGAATCGTGTCGTCGGTATTCCCGGCCTGGGCACGTTCCCTCTTCACTCGCCCCCGCAACTCTCCAACATCCTTACCTGCGGAAATCGCGGCCAATCCCTCCAATAACGCAGCCCGATCACGGGCTGGAAAGGCCACGCGTTCTTCCAATGCTTCGCGGCCGAATTGCAAGGTCCAGGCAATTGCCCCGAGGGAACGGGGAGCCGCGGGAGATTCCACCAAAAACGTGTGTAAACGTCCGGCCAGGGCCCGCAGGCGTTCGGAGTTTTTGGCCGACAAAACGATCCATTCCGCGCTGACCTTCAGATCACCGGCATCCTGCAGCACCTCGACCACGGGCGGAGGTTCTTCAAGAATGACGTGCGCATTTGACCCACCAGCACCAAACGAACTCACCCCGGCTCGGCGGGGCCAGGATTGCCCCTCTTTTTCCGCCGTTTGCCACGGCCCCAGCGATGTTTGCACGCGGAATGGTGTAGCCGCAAAATCGATCCGTGAATTCGGCGGCGCAGCATGAAGCGACGGGGCCAATTGGCGGTGCCGCATTTGCAACAGTACCTTCACCACCCCGGCCACCCCCGAGGCCGATTCCAAGTGTCCGATGTTGGTCTTCACCGAACCGATCGCGCAGCTCGCGCCAGTCTTCGCCGCACCAGCCCAAGCCCGATTCAATCCCTCCACTTCAATCGGGTCTCCCAGTGCCGTACCCGTGCCGTGGGTCTCAAGGTAGCTGATGCTCGCTGGATCAATCGAGCCCGCCTTCAACGCCTGAGTGATCAAACTCGCCTGGGCTGCTGGACTCGGCACACTGTACCCATTGGTGCGCCCTCCGTGATTCACAGCCGTCGCTTTGATCACCCCATGAATGCGATCCCCATCCGCTTGCGCCAAAGCCAGAGGCTTCAACAGTAGCGCCGCGACACCTTCGCCTGGAACAAATCCATCCCCTCCCTCACCGAAAGCCCGACATTTCCCATCCGTGGAAAGCATTTTCATCAGACTGAGATGAGAATATTTCGACGGATGGAGGTACAGATTCACCCCGCCCGCAATGGCCTGTTGACACTCTCCACGGCGAATCGCCTCCACCGCCATGTGGATCGCGGTGAGCGACGACGAACACGCGGTGTCCACGGGCATACTCGGCCCATTGAAATTAAAGAGGTAGGATACTCGATTGGCCAGCGACCAGGGGAGCGTCGTCGGGGCGGCTCGCGCTCCCCCATTTTCGTGCCCCAACAGCGTGTAGCTGTTGCTCGTCACGCCCACAAACACCCCCACATTGGTCGCATACTCTGGTCGCACCCGCCGCCTGAGCTCGCGACGTGGCATCCCGGCGTCCTCCAAGGCATGCCACGCTACTTCAAGAAATAATCGCTCCTGAGGATCCATCATCTCCGCTTCAACCGGCGACAGATTGAAAAACAACGGATCGAATTTATCGACGTCTTCCAGAAACGCTCCCCAGCGTCCATACATCTTGCCGTCGATGGCCCGCTCCGGATTGGCATCGTAAAACTCGTCCAGATTCCAGCGCGTAGCCGGCACCTCGCTCACACAATTTCGCGCGTCCTTCAGTACTTCCCAAAAACTGTCGGCATCGGGGGCGCCAGGCAATCGAGCCGCCATACCCACAATCGCGATGTCCCCCGGACTCGGCGAAGGTTCGGAAGGCGGATTCACTTCGTTTATCGCTTTCGAGGCGACACTATCAGGCTGCACCACATCACCGCCGAGTCGGGCCATTGCTATCCCATGATGGGCCACCAGATGACGCGCCAATTTTCGAATATTAGCATGCTCGAAAAGCAATGTTTTGGGTACGTTCCCCAAGTCGCGTTCGAATCGTTGATTCACGTCATTCACCACGATCGAATCGACCCCCATTTCGTCAAAACGCTGCTCATCGTCGATCTGCTCGGCCGGCATCTGAATCACTTCACCCAAGGTCGTGCGGAGATAGGTCTTGACTTGCTCCATCGACACCCGGGCATTTGAACCCGTTTCCGTGACCGCAGGTTCTGGAGTCCTCACGAATAGCTCGAACACCTTGTTCCGCTCGCCCCACAACGGCAGCACCTGTGAAACTTCGCCACCCGCAAACAAATCGAACCACCGGAAACCAACCTGGCTCGGCAAGGGAGCCAAGCCTGCTTCGGCCAGCCGGCTCACCACTTCCGGTCCCGGCGGCATTCCTCCGTCCGCCCACAACGGCCAATTAATCGAAACCGTCGGTCCACTTCGCTCCCCACGGCTGACCTGTTCCTGTCGCCGTGCCGCCATGCCATCGAGGACACTGTTGGCAAAAGCGTAATCCGCCTGGCCCATGTTACCCCAGACTCCAGCGGTGGATGAGAAGAGCACAAAACACGAAAGCCGGTCCGCCGCCGTTGCCTCATCCAACCAAATTGCACCTGCCACCTTCGGCGCAATTACCTCGTCGTAGTCTGCCCGCGTCTTTCGAAGGATAAAGTTGTCGCGCAACAGGCCTGCAGCGTGGACCACACCATCGATTCCACCAAATCGCTGACGACACGCTGTCACCGCCAGCACAACGTCGTCCCGTTTGGACACGTCTCCCGACCCATATTCGGCCTCGCCTCCCGCTGCTCGAATCTCCGCCAGTACCGCCTCCTGCCGCGCACCGCGCGTCGAGCGTCCCATCAACCACAGCCGTGCGCCTTGGGTACGCGCCAAATGTAGCGCCAACAGACGGCCCACCCCGCCAAGCCCTCCCGTTACCAAATAGACTCCACCGCGTTTGGGTGGGTTCACTTTCGCCGCCAAAGGTCCACTCCACGGTTCGATGGAGAACGTCCGGCGAATCCCGACACCCAGTTGCAATGCTCCGGCCTCCGTCGCCTGCAACAATTCCTGTGCTACGACGGTTTCGGCGAGATCGTCCGCCACTTCCATCACCACCACGCGCACCAGAGGTTGCTCCTGTGCGAGCGTCCGCGCCCATGCTGCCACCGCCGCGTGTTGTGGCGCCCCCGGAGGATGACAAAACGCGATCCTCACCAGCGACTTCACTCCATTCGTCATCAGGGCCCGCACGAAACGCACCAAACTGTGCAATCCCGTTTCGAGGGTAGCCATCACGTCCCCACTCCGTGCCCATCGATGAATCACAAAATCCGTCCCAACCGCATCCGCCAGCTGCTGGTAATCGGCATCCGCTGACGCATTCAAAACGACTTGATTCTCCTCGTGGCAAAAAGCCTCACCTGCCAGGACTCGCGTCAATTTCAACGCTGATGCAGGCGTCATTCGCGCCGCGCCGTCCCCGCGCCGATCAAATATTAACCACGTTCCAGTCACCTCCGTCAGTGGTTTTGCCGGCCCCAAATTTACCCAAACTGGACGTAGGAGTACCTCATCCGCAGTGACCAAGTCGTCGACCACCGCCTGCGTCAGATCTGGTGAAGACGCGCGCGGAGACGACTTCAGCGCGATCAACTTATCGGGTGCCCAGTAGCGATCACCCACAAACGGATACACTGGTAAGGATAGCCGCCGTCCCCCTTGGGTCTCCTTACGGTCCGCCCAAATCACCCCTGCCCCCGCCACCCACGCGTTCACCGCCGCGCCCAAGGGCGAGGTCGGTTCCGGTTTTTCCAATGATCCCTCGCCGGAGCGCACCATTCCGCGTGTCCACGTGGTCAAGGATGGCGTTGCCAAATATCGACGCAGTTGGGTTGCCAAATCGTTTAGATCGTTAGCCACCAAAGCCAACCGCTCGGGCAAAGATTCTCGACCGTTTTGCAAGGTAAACGCCAGATCCACCAACATCCATCCACGCTCCGACACGCCATCCCTGATGTGCGCGTCAATCCACCTCACCAGTTGTTCCGCCCGCGCCAACAACCTGTCTTCAGTGCGAGCCGAAAGGACGATGGCCTGCGCCCAATCCTGATCTCGTGTTCGCTCGTCCCGAGGGCGCGAATCAACATATTCCTCGAGCACCAGATGGGCGTTCGCCCCGCCAGCGCCAAACGAACTTACGCCCGCTCTCCGTGGAGCGGCGCCATTCGTCCATGGCTCCAAGCGTTGAGGCACTCGAAATGGCGAAGTCTCAAACTTGATATGCGGATTCAGCGCCCGCGAGTGCAGCGACGGCACGATCTGCCCATGACGCATTTGCAACAACACTTTGGTCACACCCGCCACCCCTGCGGCCGACTCCAAATGGCCAATATTCGATTTCACTGATCCCACGCGAATCTTCGCGCCTTCCGACCCAGCACCGAACGCGCGTGTCAGCGCCGCAAGTTCGATCGGGTCGCCGAGAGAAGTACCGGTTCCGTGCGCTTCGACATAGGAAATTTCTCCCGGTGCCAATCCGGATCTCCCCAACGCTGCGGCAACCACGGCCGCCTGTGACTTGGGATTGGGCACCGTGTACCCATTCGTTTTCCCGCCGTGATTCACTGCACTCGCTTTGATCACGCCCCACATCGCATCGCCATCGGCCCTTGCTTTCGCCAACGGTTTCAGCACCAAAGCGCCGACTCCTTCGCCCGGGACATATCCGTCGCCTCCTTCCCCAAAACTACGACAGCGTCCATCGCTCGCCGCAAATCCTCCCGGGGCCAGCAGCATGTCCTTATGGGGATGCACCGTCACGTTGACGCCACCGGCCAACGCCATCTCCGACTCGCCGCTCCACAGACTTTGGCACGCCAGGTGAATGGCCGTGAGCGACGACGAACACATCGTATCGACCGCCAGGCTGGGTCCGTGCCAATCAAAAAAGTACGAGACCCGATTCGCAATCGACGCATACGAAGAACTCAACGGCACGACCTCACCCGCGGAGACATCTCCCGCGCCGTACAATTGATATTCCCCGTACATCACCCCCACAAAGACTCCCACTGATCGGCCAGCCCACGCTGATCGCCGGTAACCGGCATCCTCCAGCGCCTGCCAAACCGTCTGCAAAAACAAACGCTCCTGCGGATCAAGCGCATAGGCCTCACGCGGAGTCACCCCAAAGAAACCAGCATCAAATTTTTCCACTCCCTCGATGAAGCCCCCCCACTTATTGCGGGTCTTGCCCGGTTTGCCTGACTCCGGATCATAAAATTTCCGCCAGTCCCAGCGCTGCAACGGAATCTCCTCAATACAATCGCGGCCATCACGTAGATTTGCCCAAAACATAGCCAGATCATCTGCCATCGGATAACGTCCCGCCACCCCGATAATCGCGACGTCCGTGGCTTTAATCTCCCGGTTCTGCCCCGGTTCCGCAGCTGGCGTCGGCTGACCCTCCGCTTGGATTACTCCTCCGTTCAGTAGTGCCGTTCCGATGCGCTCATCCGTGCTTCCGCCGATCAACCGCAGTGCCCTCTCCCCGTGTTGAGCGACCAAATATTCGGCCAGTTCAGCCAACGTCTGATGCTCGAAGAGCAACGTTTTGGACAACTCACCAAAATCCACCTCCAGCCGTCGCGTGAAGTCCATCACCATGACTGAATCGATCCCGAACTTCTCCAACGCATCCATTGGTTGAATACGTTCCACCGGCAGTTTAACCAGCTCTGAAAAACGAGTCGTCAACCATGGCAAGAGCGCCACCACCGTGCGATCAACATCTGCGGAAACCAACTGCATGGGGGGAGGCGATTTCACCACCCGCGCGCGGTCGCCCGGCTTAAGCAAACGCTCAATTGATCGCTGGTCCCCCGCCAACAAAGCCAAACGCGGTCGACCGAGACGCACGGCTTCCTCCAAACGGATCAAACCCTCTTCAGGCTCGAGCACTCTCAAACCGACCTGAGCCAACTTGCGTTGCTCGACGTCGGCATCGCGTCCCATACCGACGCCCCTCCACAAGGGCCATGCCACTGAAACCGTAACTCCCGAGCACTCCCCTTTCATTCGCCGGGCCTCGCGCAGTTCAGCCCATCCGTCCATAAACCCATTGGCATAGGCGTAGTCGGCTTGCCCGACATTACCCAAAGTCGCCGCCACCGAAGAAAACAAAATGAAACAGTCCAAGGGATCGCCCTGAGTCGCCGTATCAAGTACCTGCACCCCCGCAACCTTGGGCGCCAACACCCTCTGGGCGGAATCCGAAACCTTGTCTCGCACGAAACGATCATCGAGCACGCCGGCGGCATGAATGACCCCATGCAAAGAGCCAAAGTGGGCCCGCGCCATTGCCAGCGCCCGCTCCACCTCGGAACCGACCGTGACATCAGCAGCCACATAAATCGCCTCGCCACCAGCCGCTCGAATCGACGTCACCACCGCATCGCTCACCGCGCCCGACTCCGATCGACCCATCAATACAATCCGAGCGCGAAACCGGCTCGCCAAGTGTCGGGCTACCGAAGCGCCTAGGCCTCCGGCGCCACCGGTGATCAAGTAAACGCCTTCCGGTCGAAATTCCGTGGCCACACTCGGATCCGACGGCACCCAAATTTCCGGTACTTCAATTTCTCTTCGACCGTGTGACCATCGCACGACGGCGGCCTCGTCTATTGCACCTAACTCTCTCAACCACGCCTCCGTGTTCGACGGTTCAATATCCACCGCCACCATGCGGAGATGGGGTTTTTCCAAACTCAGACTTCGCGCGTAACCGCCCCATGCCGCCCCCACGCCCCCGGTCACGATTATGCGCACCTGTTTTTCGTTCACCGATCTCACCAACGATCGCATCAACACCATGAGCTCCGTCGTCGAACCTTCGTCCTTTACTCGCACGATGATGGTATCTGGTACGTCGGCAACGTTGTCCGTCGCATCAGCCAGGCTCAAATGCCGTAGGTGTAATGCCGGAACTCGGGTTTGCAGGCTTTCACCCCATCCCGGTTCGCCGCCGATCGTCCAGATTCGCCCGGCGTGAATTGCCGCCGGCGCCTCCGTTTCCTGCCAGCGCGGCTTCAACCACACCAGGTCTTCGGGCTCAGATTGCGCGGGCGAAGCGTGCAGCACACGCATGCTCATTCCCGTCAGGCTTGTCACCACATTTCCCTGCTCATCGAGCAAGCGCACGCGAAAGCGCAGGAGTCCTCCTTTCGCCTCCATCCGTTCGACGTGAGCCCATCCGCGTTCCGGCACCTGCCCAAAACTCACCTCCTCGACGGCGAACGGCACCGGGAGACCACTCGCGTCTTTACGACCCAAAGCCGCGGTGGACTGCAAGGCCCCGTCCAACAAAGCCGGAGGAAGCACCCATCCCGTCCCATCATCTGGCGCCAACTCCAACCGGGCCAATGACTCCGTATCTGAAAACTGAATAAACTGCACCGCCCGCATTCCCCGTCCCAAGCTCAACCCAACGTCTTCGCAACGCGCATACAATTCCTCCGCGTCCAATCTACCGTCACACCTTGCCTGCACCGCCGTGATATCGACCTGCTCAGACGGGTTGACCAGCGCGCTCCCGCCCAATCGTAGTCGACCTTCCGCGTGCACCACAGCATCCGAACCCGACACAATCGTGAACTCCACACTCCGCTCCTCACGGTTGAGCCGAATTTCAACCTCGGTGGGTGCAGTCACCACCAAGGGTTGTCGCCAGGCCACATGATGCAGCGAGACCGTGTCTCCCATCATGCCGAGTTCGCGCGCCGCCACCACCGCCATCTCCAAGTAGGCCACTCCCGGTAATGTCGCTTGACCATTAACCACATGATCTCGCAGGAAAAACTCGTCGCCCGACCATCGCGTAGTGAAACACACCTGACCAAACGTCGACGTATTGCGGTGCAATAGTGGATGCAGTTGAGTCACTCGCATTTCGGTATCCACCAACTCGGAGGTCTGCTCTGACCAGTAGCGTTCCCGGGCGAACGGATAACCGGCGAGTGAAACTCTCCGACCCATTCCGGACGGAAATAGTTGCTCCCAATCAGGCTCGACTCCCTTGACGTAGAGCGCACCCAGCACGCCGAGTTTTTCCCGCCAAATCCCGGGCAGCTTTCGAACCACCGTCAACTCACCAGCTATCTGCGCCGCCATTTGCTGGTGAATTAACGCATCGGCCTCGTCCGTGGTGAGGTGTGACGTTGAGCGCAAAACACCCGATCGTTTGCCGCCTGATCCAAGAACATTCAAATCGTCCCGCAACGCCTTGATCGACGTCGCCACCATGGCCAAACGTTCTTCGAAATGCGCGCGTCCCAAGGCCAGGGTAAACGCCACGTCGACCAGATTCATGTCATCGGTTAAGTGCTCAGCGGTGCTCTGCAGCAGCTCGGTCAAAGCCTCGGGAGTGTGGACGGAGAACACCATGAGTTGCGCCGAATCCGGTTCCTCGATGGCGGCAACTGGTCCGATCCTGGGAGACTCCTCTAACACGAGATGGCAGTTGGTCCCGCTGAAACCATAAGAACTCACGGCAGCGCGACGGGGTCGCCCCTCCACTCGAGGCCATGGTGTGAGTTCGGCAACGGGCCGAAACGGACTCTCGGTGAAATCGATGTACGGATTTACCTTCTGCAAGTGGAGAGAACGGGGGATCTGCCCGCTGCGAAGCGCACCCAAAACCTTGATGACGCTACACACGCCGGCCGCGGCCATCGTGTGACCGATATTGGACTTCACCGCCCCGAGTAAACAACCGCCCTTATCCGACCGAAAACGACGGTAAGTCTGCGTCAGGGCTTGCACCTCCACCGGATCGCCCAGCTTGGTGCCGGTACCATGTGACTCCACATAGTCGATGCTTTCCGGCGTCACACCGGCCCGTTCGTAGGCTTCCAATTGCACCTCAGTCTGCGCCAGACCGCTCGGCGCGGTGATCCCATTGGTACGACCATCCTGATTGATCGCCGATCCCTTAATCACTCCGTAAATCGTGTCCCGATCACGTTGCGCTGCCGTCAACGATTTTAGAACAACAACGCCCGCCGCCTCACCCGGCACAAAACCATCCGCTGCAGCGTCGAACGTTTTACAGCGTCCGTCTGGCGCCAACATGCCCATGGAGCCCAAGGCAAGGTAGACCTTTTCCGAAGCAAACACGCGTACGCCACCCGCCAGGGCCAAATCGCATTCCCCTCGTCGAAGACTTTCGCACGCCAAATGGATCGCCACCAGAGAGGAAGAACACGCCGTATTGATCGCGATACTGGGTCCATGTAGATCCAGGAAATAGGAAATGCGCGCCGCCAAAATCGATTCTGCGTTCCCCTGAAACAGCGGCGCCTTTTCCGTCCCGGCGAGCGCCGCCGACACCCGTCCAAGGTAATCACTCGGTTCCACGCCCGCAAAAACGCCGCACTTCCGAGCCCGTCGGGTGGAGGCGCCCGCATAACCTGCGTCCTCGAGTGCATGGTAGCACTCCTGCAGGAAAACACGCTGTTGTGGATCGGTTGCTTCGGCCTCCCGGCCCGAGATCGCGAAAAACATCGGATCAAACTTGTCCGCATCAGTTAAAAACCCACCCCACTTAAACGAGGTCTTATCAGGTCGCTTGGCGTTGGGATCGTAAAACCGAGAGTGATCCCAACGGTCTGGCGGCACTTCCGTAATTGAATCCACCCCGTCGCGCAAATTTCGCCAAAATTCTGTCACCGTATTTGCGCCTGGAAACCGCCCAGCTAAACCGACGACCGCAATATCATTCCTGGACTCGGCGCCGACCAGCGGGGGTGCCCCCATGTTGGTCTCAACCCGACTTGTCGAGGGGAGTGAACAGGTTTTTTCCACCGCCGAAACGGGGGGCGACACTTCATTTTCTGTCGCCAATTCGGTCATCAATCCCTCCCCGACAATAAATGTCGCGAGACGCTCCACGCTGGCGTGATCAAACAAAACCATTGGTTTCAATTCAATGCCCAAGACACGGTTCAGCTCGTTAACGAATGCCACGCCGACAATTGAATCCACCCCGTATTCGGAAAACGGTGACTTCACATCCAAATCACCCGGTGCGAGACGAAGAATTCGCTCCAGCGCCGTTGCCACCCGGATCTGGACGTCCGCCACATTGACGTTCGACCTCGCACAAATGGAGCCCGTCGAATCGTCAACATTTTCCCCCTTCGGCATACCCACGGCCAAGCGCCGAGCCATGATCAGCTCGCATTGGTTCGACTCGATCTTCACTTCCGCACCTTTGTCCCGCATGTGAAATTCCCCAAAACTCGCCGTGGTCAAAACCTCCAGCCATATCAATCTAGACATCCGCGGGATCTCCAAGATGGCTCGTCCCCCTGCGACCAAGGCCTGATTTAGTCGCGCAACTATCACCGCAATCGCGGCGATTTCTCGGGGCAATGCCGTAACGGCAATCAGGGAAAATCCATCTCCAAACTCATCCTCGAGAGGAGTGCCCCGACGGAGCAAACGCTCTTCTCTCACTGCCTCCCGGACCCTTGACTCCGCTTCCTCAGGTAAGGGACCGATGACCGCCACCGACCCTGAGGATGTGTCTTGTCGAGCAAACGCCGCAACCGCCGAGGCCAACCTCAAACGCAAAGAATCGAGCTGCATTTCGTCGATCATGGGTCAGTTAAAAAGGTGTTCCACCAGGATGTCATCGAGACTTCGTGGTTCGGGTTTTGTCGCCAACTCTACCGGCGGACCATCCTGTACCCCGATGCGCGTCAGGGCCGCATCGTCCATTTTGAGAAACGCAACCTGTGTCCATCCGGCCGCAAGTACCGTTTCGATCGCCGCCATGCCTTCAGCCGCAGTGATCGCCCCCAATCCGCCCGCCTTCAATCCTTCTAGCAGGCTCGGATCCAATCCGTGTTCCCAGAACCCCCAATTAATCAATTGGACAGGAAAGTCGGTCAGCGCATCAGCTTTCACCACCCACGCATCTTGAAAACTACACGCCGCCGCATAGCCCGCGCGACAGGCCTCGGGAAATAGACTCTGGGCAGAGCCCAAATAGAGAACAAAATCCAGTGCCTGATCTCGGACCGCCGCCCACAACGCCACACTGCCGCGCGTCTTCGCGTCAAGTATCCTCCGCAGCTCGGCTTCGGTCGTATCACTCAGTCGTTCGTCGTGAAACACCATCGCCGCATGGAACGCGCCGTGAAGGGCGCCATACCGGGCTCGCACCGCAGTGGTCACCTCTCGCATCGCGGCGGCATCTTCGCCCGCCGCCATCATATAGTGGGCCTCTCCCCCCAGTGCTTCTATCTCGCCCATCGCACGCTCGATGGTGGCGTCGATCGGTCGGCGCCCGGTCCAAATAATTTTCGCCCTGTAGTTTGAAGCCAGGTGGCGGCTCAAATGTTGGCCTACCCACCCCGCGCCACCCACGATCAAATACACTCCACCCGACCTGAACCGAGTCGGCGACTCCGCCAGGCTCGTCATCGTCGCCAAATGCAAGCGACGACGAGTACCCGAACGCAACGCAATCTGCTCGCCCGATTTTTGAGCGGGTTCTCTAGCCACAGCAACTGCCACCGCATCCGTATCGTCCCAGCCCTCCGACAAATCGATCACCGCCAAGTCCGCTCGAGGATACTCTTTGGCGAGGGAGGCAACCATTCCCGTTAACCCCGCCATCTGAGGATTGACGTTGTCTCCCGTCTCGACCGCAAAAACCCCCCGAGTCAACACCCGTAACTGCCGTCCGGTTCGCCACCATTTTTGCGCCGCCAAGCTCTGCACGAGTCGAGCCAGCGCCAGGGGTCCGATTTCCTGGGCTGCGGCAGTGTTATTTACCTGATCTTCAGTCCCTGGCGCAGAAACCGGTGCGAGAAAATAGATTCGGTCCGCACCGGCAAAAGCGCCGCCATCGGCCCCGCATGCACGCTCCATCGCATCCAATGACACCACTTGCACCGAATCGCCCCCATGCTGCGCCACCAACGCTTGTTCGAGTGCACCCGCCGGTTCGCCTATAATAACGATTTCGGTAACCGCCGCTGAGGCTGACTGCGGAACCGGGGCTTCACGCCATTCCCTTTTCAGGAAACGACCTTTGATCGGACCAGCCACCTCGGCCGACTTCGGCGATTTTCGTAACTCTTGTTTCGGCACTGCGTTCTCCGCGGGAAATTCTTCAACCATTCGAGCCCGCAGAGTGGCCAGATGAGGCAGGGCATTCAGCACTTCGTCGCTGCTTGCTCCGAAATCCAAAAGCGCCGCGATTTCGTCGACCCCTGCCGCGTGGCAATCCCGCACCATCCCCATGCAATTTTCCGGGCTTCCAATTAGAGAGGCATGCCGGCGATACCGCTCGTAGGAAAACTCCGCCATTTTATCCAAATCCGCCTCACTGGCCCGTTGGCCGCGCTCAACCGCATGCATGTGCGCATCAAGCGAACTGCGAATATACTCCAGAAAAGGCTTACGGACGATCTCCTGCGCGCGATCCTCATCGGGATCCACAAACGTGTGCAGCATGAGAGTCACACACCCTCCCACCGGATCCAGGCCCGCCTCAGCCCGTGCAGCACGGTAACGCGCAATTTTTTTAGCGAGTTCTTCCAAGGTCGAGCCCTGGAGCATCGTTAACACATTATAGCCTCCCCGTCCCGCCTCCTCGAACGATTCAATTCGTCGCGATACCGTAAGCCATACTGGTAATTCCTTCTGCCGTGGTTCCGGGTAGATGCGCAACTGCACTGTTTCGCCTTTACCATTGCGGCGAGCGACCGTCTCTCCTCGCCACAACCGCTGGACCTCGGGAATCCGGGCCAACCACGTGTCGCGCAACTTCGGATACACCGACGGGGCCAGCGCAAAATCGTTGGGATTCCAGCCGGAAGCAAAACCCAAATCGACCCGGCCATCGGACAGGTTATCCACCACTGACCAAGCCTCAGCGACCCGCAAGGGATCTTCCAACGGTAATACGACACTGCCCGCCCGTAACCGTATGCGCTTGGTCGTCGCCGCCAACGCTGCCATCAGGGTCGCCGGGGAACTGTAGATGCCTCCAAATGCATGGAAGTGTCGTTCCGGAGTCCATACCGCATCAAACCCATGCCGATCGGCATACTTCGCTGCTTCCAATACCAAGCGATAGCGGCTCTGTGCGCTCACTTGCGCTGAATCACTGAAGAACATGATACTCAAGCCCACTTTGCTCGAACCTGAGGCGACTGCCGATTCCGGTTCCGGCACCCAACAACGTAAACGTGCAAAGGGATAAGTCGGCAAAGCCAGCAGGGCGGGGTTTCCGGGCAGAGGCAGCACTGACCAATCAACTTCCCCTCCGGTCACCCAAAGTGCGCCCGGGTCCTCGGAATCAACCGGCGTCGCTGCGGCCAAAGCATCTCCCGCCGCGCCATTCGCCCTGCGTTTCACTCGTCCCCGATGCAATCCTGGGAACGTGCCGCCCGCAATCCACGTGCGCAGTTTCACTATGGCATCGTCCAAGTCACTCACCCGCGCCGCAAATCTTTCCTCCATTGCTTCACGTCCGGTTTGCAGCGTCCAAGCCACGTCCTGCAAATATCCTGGTTGGGCATCACGCAGTACCGCCGAACCATTGGACGCCGGATCAATCCGAATCGCGAGAAAGCGCGCCAGATTCGTTGCTGCCTCCCGCAAACGTGTCTCGTTTTTTGCGGATAAAACAATCCAAATCGGGGTGGGCTTGAGGACCGGCCGGGCTGGAGCCACATATTCTTCAAGAATCAGATGCGCATTGGCTCCCCCTGCGCCAAAAGAACTTACTCCCGCTCGCCGTGGCTCTGGAATACTATCTTTCTGGGACTGCGGCCACGGAGACAGTTCCCGTTGAACTCGGAAGAACGAATCCGTGAACTGGATATTCGGATTCAGTGTCTCAGCGTGCAATGACGGCACCAGTTTCCCATGATGAAACTGCAATAGTACCTTGGTCACCCCCGCTATTCCGGCCGCAGACTCGGCGTGCCCAATATTGCTCTTCACCGATCCCACGGCGCAATACCCCGGATCAGGTCGCGATCCCCCGGCCTGATCTGCCAACGCAGCCTCAAAGGCTTGCTGCAGTCCGGTGAGTTCGATCGGGTCGCCCAACGAAGTACCGGTTCCATGCGCCTCGATGTAGGTGATGCTCGCGGGATCAATCTGCGACCGCACCAACGCTTCGCCCACCACCTCGGCTTGTGATCGTGAATTGGGCACGGTGTAACCGTTGGTCCGTCCGCCATGATTCATCGCACTGGCACGAATCACCCCTTGAATACGATCACCGTCGGCGATCGCTTTCGACAGGGGCTTCAGTAGAACCGCACCGACTCCCTCACCCGGCACGTAACCCTCACCACCTTCGCCAAAGGCTCGGCAACGCCCATCCTTCGCGCTGAAGCCAGACTGACTTAAGATCAGATCCTTCTCCGGGTGGATCGTGAGGTTTACTCCGCCTGCGATGGCAAATTCACTCTCCCCGCGCCGGAGGCTTTCGCAGGCGAGATGAATCGCGGTCAACGAAGACGAACACATCGTATCGACCGCCATGCTCGGTCCCCGCCAATTGAAGAAAAACGATACCCGGTTTGCAATCGTGGCAAACGACGAGCTCAGCGAGACCGGATTCCCTTTCAGCCGCTCCTCCACTCCAAACAGTTGATACTGTCCGTACATCACCCCAACGAATACCCCGACCTTACGATCCTGCAGCTTACTGCGCGGACAGCCCGCATCATCGAGCGTGCTCCAAACCGTTTCGAGGAACAGGCGTTCCTGCGGGTCCATGAATTGCGCCTCACGCGGGGAGAGATTAAAAAACAGAGGATCGAACTCATCAACTCCCCGCACGAAACCACCCCATTTGTTCGTGGTGGCCCCCGGCTTCATCGGAGTTGGGTCGTAGTAATCTCGCCAATCCCAACGCTCCTCAGGCACTGACTCGATGCAGTCTTTCCCTGCCGCAAGATTCTCCCAAAACTCCGCCAAATTGTCCGCCTGCGGGTATCGCCCCGCCATGCCGATGATCGCAATTGATGCCTCGGCCACTGATGGAGCGTTCTTGGTCGCTGTCGTCGCGATTACCGCAGGTTCAACTCGCGCGCCTTTGCTTATCGTGCCCATCGGTTCGGGGACTTCCAAATGGGACTCGGCACTGCTCGGACTAAGCGCTTTGGCCAACGCCACCGCATGCGCTTCAATCAGAAAGTCCGCCACCTTCTCCAGAGTTGGATACTCGAACAGTAACGTCTTGGAGAGCTCACCGAGGTCCCGCTCGAGCATCTGAGCGAACGATGTCACAGAAATGGAATCCAGGCCGTAACTCTCAATCGGTTCATCGGCATAAACTTGTTCCCGCGGCAGTTTCGTGAGCTCGCAAAATAAACCCAAGAGATGTTGGATGACCGCAGCCTTTGGCGGTGCGACAATTCTCTCGGCAACCTCCGTCTCCAGAGGCGGCACCACAATGCCCGTCGGCACGGTTTCTCCAAGATTCGCTGTCTCCACCTCAAACCGCTTCAATACGGCATCGCGCTTTCCTCGCAGCGGACAGACCTGCGGAGCCGTGCCAGCCAAGACCCGCTCCAAGAGTTCCAGCCCCATCGCTCTATCTAACACGTCTAATCCAGCCTCGGAAGACTTGGCCTCTCCGGTAACCCCTCCCATCCCGCCGTCACTCCAAAGCGGCCAATTGATCGACACAGTCCTGCCCTCACACTCGCCGAGAGTTCGCGCCACTTCGCGGTCATGCGCCCACGCATCAAGGCAAGCGTTGGCATACGCGTAGTCTGCTTGTCCCGCGTTGCCCCATAAGCCGGCCGTCGAGGAAAAAAGTGCAAAAACCTCCAGCGGTTCGTCCTTGGTCGTCGCGTGGAGCGCCTTCGCCCCTTCCAGCTTTGGCGCCAAAACGGCTTGGAAATCAGCCAAGGTCTTATGCCAAATTAATCCATCCCGCAGCCCCCCCGCCGCGTGCAGCACGCCGTCAAGTCGACCAAACTTGTCCTTCGCCGCCTTCACTACGCTTTCCGCATCAGGTCCGACCGAGACATCCGCCTGCAAATAGATCGCTGCTGCCCCCAATCCCGTCACCCGGCTTCGCCTCTCGCCATCGAGGACTGAACGCCCCACCAGCACGACCCTGGCGCGTCGGGTGTGCACCAGATGCTCCGCCACGATCAATCCCAATCCGCCCGCCCCTCCCGTGATGAGATAAACCCCATTTTTCTTGAATACCCCGACCGGAGGCTCGACCAGTGAAGTCTCGACATACCGCCGGATCGCCCGGCGTCCGGAAACAAGACGCACCTCTAAATCGTCCGCCGCCAACTCAGCTTTCACCATATCCAAGTTCCACCCTCCCTCACCCGCCAGGGCCAAAGTGCTTAAACGCAACGCCGGTTGCTCCTGGCGCAAGGTCTTGGCGTAGGCGGCCACCGCGCGGTATTCGACCACGCCCATCGGATGAACAAACAGTCCAAGTACGTCCCCCAACGGTCGATCCTTGGCGCGCACCAGGGCCTGTACCAGTCCATGCACACTGCCGATTCCCTTTAGGAAATTCCTTTCAGTTTCTGCCTGTTTTCCGAGGGTCCAGCCGTGCACCCAAACATTGGGTCGAACCATGGTCACCACCTTCGCCCAATCTTCCGCACTCTCCGGTCGCACTGTCAGTACCTCATCATGGAGACCGAAAGCGTCGCCAGGTACCACTCGCCACACGTCAACTCCCGTTGCCCTCCACGCCTCGGACAAGGCCGTTTCCTCATCAAGTACCAACACCCGGCCCACCGCCAGTTGCGCCGAACCGGTCTCCGGCACCTCCAACCATTCAGGTCGAAGCGCAAAGACTTCCCCCTTCAGTTTCGCGGTATCGGTGGGGGCGCGGGTCGCCAATTGTTCGATTTGCAACAAGACCGTGCCATCATCAGCCGAAACCGTCAGGTCGTAACATCGCACCGTCCCCTCCGCGCCGGCGATGCGCCCGTGCACCCAGCCCTGAGACGGCCAGCCAAGACTGCCCGAGATCCGTTGCACGGCAAAGGGTAAACCCACCTTGCCTGTGCCCAACGCCAGTGGCGCGAGACTCTGCAATGCCCCGTCCAGCAGGGCCGGATGCCAAAGATAACCTTCCTCCATCCATCGGTCCGGAAGCACCAGCTTGGCCAACACTTCCGTCGACGAATAAACCAGTTCTTCCACCACCCGATATCCGTCTCCGTAAGCAATGCCTCCCTGCGCAAATTCATCATAGAAGGCCGCCCGAGACCTGACTTCTCCACATCGCGTTCTAATGGAAACGAGGTCCAGCTTCTCCTCTGCATCGAGTTTCGTCGCCCTGGCCACTCCACTTCCCACCGTTTCACCGTCTTTCTGGCACACGGTAACAGTCCAACGGCCCTCCGTCTTTTCCTCCACGGCGGTGATCAACTCCAATGTGTCCTCTGCCTTCATCGCCACCGGACGCAGCCAAACCCAATCCCTTATTTCCACCGCTCCGGACTCGGCGGCCATACTGGCCACGAAACGCGTGAGTTCCAAAGTCGCCGCTCCGGGCAGTAGGCGTCGTCCTCCTACCACGTGATCACTGAACAAAACTTCATGGGAGGAGAATCGACTCGAAAAGCATACTCCGTTCAGGGTGGAAATATTGCTGGTCACCAATGGATGCAGGCGCTGGCTCGGAATGGACTGCGTACCAACCCTCGGTACATTTGGCAACCAATGACGCTCCGGCGCAAAAACGTAGCCGGGCAAACTCACGCGTCTCCTCGCCCCCTCGGGCCATAAGGTGAGCCATGGTACCTCGGCGCCTTCTGCCCACCAACGCCCCAGCGCGGCCCAATCACGTGCCTCGACCAACGTTTCGACAAAATGCCGTCCGGTTTCGCCTTCCACGAGTGTCATTCCACCAAGCCGTACCGCCCGAGCGCTCCCCGTGGTAAAATCTCCGGTGGCGGCATCACTCTCAAACGCGATCAAGTGCTGTTCCATCTCAACCCAATCCCGCGCGCTGAACGCCAGCCGCTCATCAAAGGCTTCGCGTCCGTTCTGCAACGTGAACGCCACCGCACTCAACTCCGGCCGCGCCGGGTCTGGCGTGATCTTCAACCAATGGCGGTATGCCCGGACGACTCCTCTCAATCGCTCGCGGTTGACCGCCGAAAAAACCAGCAGGTACCGACCCTCGGCATCCGCACCACCTGTTGCGACAGCCCGTGACTCCAAAAACTCCTCTACAATCACGTGAGCGTTCGAACCACCGGCGCCGAACGAACTTAATCCAGCGCGTCGCGGCGCGCCTGCGACCGTCGACCACTTTGCCATCTCCCGTTGAACCACAAACGGTGTATCCGTAAATTCAATATTCGGGTTCAATTCATCGGAATGCAGACTCGGCACGAGTTGCCGGTGGCGAAGTTGCAACAGAAGCTTGCTCAAACCTGCCATGCCTGCGGCGGCTTCGAGGTGACCCACATTCGACTTCACGGAACCGATGGCACACGGGGTCTCCCGATCCATTCCAAAAACTTCCGTTAAGGCCGCGATTTCAATCGGATCTCCCAACGCCGTGCCCGTGCCATGCGCCTCCACGTAGCTGATGCTTTGAGATGCAATGCCCGCCTTCACCAAAGCCGAACTTACCGCAGCCGTCTGGGCCTTCGGATTCGGTACCGTGTAACCATTGGTTTTACCGCCATGATTTACTGCTGTGCTGCGAATTATGCCGTGAAGGTGATCGCCATCCGCGAGCGCCTGTGCGAGCGGCTTCAGAAGAACGGCGCCCACGCCTTCACCCGGGACATAACCATCGCCCCTCGCCCCAAAACTTTTGCAGCGACCGTCGCTCGCCGCGAAACCACCCTGCGCCAAGCCGACGTCCTTCAAGGGGTGAAGACTGAGATTCACCCCACCCGCCAAGGCCAGCTCTGCCTCGCCTTTGTGCAGGCTGTCACAGGCCAAATGCAGCGCCGAAAGCGAAGACGAACACATGGTATCCACCGCCAGACTCGGACCGTGCCAATCAAACCAATATGATACTCGGTTGGCGATCGAGGCATACGACGAATTGACCGGCAACAAGCGGCCGACTTCGGAGCGTTCCAACCCCAGCAATTGATATTGGCTGAACATCACCCCGACAAAGACGCCTATAGCCCGATCCCTCAGCTCCGCCCGCGCATAACCGGCCTCCTCAACCGCATGCCATGCAGTTTCCAGAAACAATCGTTCCTGCGGGTCCATTACTTCCGCCTCCCGAGGTGGAATGCGAAAGAAGCCCGCGTCAAATTGGTCAACTCCCGCGAGGAAACCACCCCAACGATTGTAGGTCTTACCCACCTGCCCACGTCGTTCGTCGAAATAAGTTTCGAGGTTCCATCGCGCGGCCGGGACCTCGGTAATACAATCACGCCCGTTCTCCAAATTGCGCCAGAACTCGTCCAGGTTTTCCGCCTGCGGGTATCGACCACTGACACCGATAATTGCGATGGCATCATTCGCCATATTTTCCGCCATCGAATTCAATTCCCCAGTGTTCGGTCCACCAACCGCCGCCGCAGGATGACTCGACTTCGTAGCCTCGGGCTTGAGCGCAGGGGCGGCCATTCCGCACAGCTCTTTGAGCTTCTCGGCGTGTCGCGTCGCAAAATGCGACGCCAATGCGTCCAGAGTCTGATGTTCAAACAACAGCGATTTGGACAATGGCCCAAAGTCCTCCTCCAATCGGCGAGTAAACGACATCACCAGCAGTGAATCTATCCCATATCGCTCCAGTGCCTCATGGCCTTTGATTCGATCAATCGGAATCCGCGTCAGCTCCGCGAACCGAGATTTCAGAAAATCCAGTACCTGCGTCTCATCCAATCTGTCTTCCACCTGCGAAGCGGGGCTCTCCACCGGCGGTAATGGCAGACTCACTGAGTCGACCAAGGGGCGTTCATTGGCTGCAGTCGGGAAAACCGCCAACACGGGTTCGCTTGCGCACAAGCATGTCTCGAAAATCTTGATACCTGTCGCGGTGTTGATGGCACGATGATGCGGATCCTTCAGGGCCAGAACATCCGTATCCAGGCCCATGCCATCCCCCTGCCACAGCGGCCACTGAATTGATAAGGTGCGCCCACGGCATTCCCCCCGCCGACGGCGCTGCTCCCGTTGCTGGGCAAACGCATCAAGGAAACCGTTGGCAAACGCGTAATCGCACTGCCCCACATTGCCGTTCACACTGGCGACCGAACTGCACAGGACCATCAGCTCAAGGGGTTCATCTGCCAAAACCTCATCGAGCACCTTCACGCCCTCGATTTTCGGTGCCAGAACCCGGCGGGCCGAGATCAAATCCTTTTTCACCACAAACCCGTCATTCAACAAGCCGGCCGCATGGACAACCCCGTGCACTTCACCTGCTTTCGCGCGCGTCTCCTTCAAAGCGCGATGCACGTCCTCCGACCGGGTCACATCGCAACTCACGTAATAAACCTCGGCACCATCGAGAAGAGTCGACTGCCCACTCAGTCGAATCTCATCCAATTTTCGTCGGCCCCACAGTACCACTTTGGCCGCATGGGTATCTCGTAGATATTTAGCCAATACCAGGCCCACTGCGCCGGCTCCGCCCGTGACCACCCAGGTCATACCAGCCCGAATCGGTCGAAGGTACTCAGCCGGAGGGACGAATGCCTCGAACACCCGCCCGCGACGGGCGCCCTCCCTGTATTCAATTTCTTCCTCACCGCCGTCCGTTTTAATCTCCGCCACGGCCCTCTCCACGGTCACCTCTCCACTCACGATTTTCCACCGCAGCGAGGGTTGCTCCAATCGAATTGTTTTGGTCAACGCCGGCAACGCCACCCATGCCGGAGGCGCGTCACGGGGCAAGACGACTAGAGCAGGCAGTGGACGATCCATGCCGCACCGCAACAGACACTGCGAAGCCAAGAGAATCGTCTCAAAGCCCAAGCGAATCCCCTCGGCATCTGCCGCTGGGTCGTGAGCCCAGCGGTGCATCACTGCGGCCGGGGGAAACGTTGCCAATACCTGAGTTAGATCCCCAACCTCACCCGGCCGCACCGTGGCACCGTCTGCCCGAAGTTCAAACGTGTCTCCGGCGGTAATACAGATCACGTGAAGCCCGGAAACCTGCTCCGCGAGGGGCACCGTCCACGTTCCGCTATTGTCCAACACCAACAAATTTTTGCGCAGCGTCGGAGCCGATGGAGATTCCGACAGCGAACTCGCCTGCCATCTCGATCTCAGGTAGGTGAGTTTCGGTGATTCGGACTCCTCGGTCCCAATTGTCTGAACGGAAAACGCCTCGATCCGCGCCAAAAACTGGCCCGTTCCGTCCACGAGGGTGACATCAAAAGTCGTCCGCCTCTTAGTTGTCTCCCTCCGACTGACCGCCGCATACACCGGCCCAAGATCCGCCGTCCATTCGGTTGAACTTGCCACTCGAAGACGTCCCACTCCGACGGGAATCGTTGGCCCGTTTGTCGCAGGTTGGAGCAATACTCCCGTCGCCTGCAATCCCCCCTCAATCATGAGAGCAATGCTCGCGTCAAGCGGTACACCAGTCGGGCGTTCAAGTGTCGCCCAACCCACGCCATCGCCCCAAGCCACGTTCCGCACTCGCCGATAGAGGGGTCCGTAGACCAACCCACCAGTCTCCAAGCCTGCATAAAAATCTTCACCCGTCACGCGCTCAGAACACCGCGCCTCGCACGCCTCCGGATCAATCCTGTCAGGAGAGCCGAGGTCGCTTTCTCGCAGTTCGACTTGTCCACTCGCACTGCCGTCACCAACCGTTACGGACCACGTGCCGTCCTTTTCCGCCTGGAGTTTCACCCGCAGCGCCAATGCCCCGGTCACCGGCAGGGGCTGTCGCCACGTCCAATTGATCAAACTTACGGATTCATCGGCCAACGCAGCCCAGGCCGCCCGGAGCGCGCGCTCCAATATCAGCGACCCTGCCAACCAATGCTCCCCGTTCACGCAGTGGTCCTCGATCAGTGAGTCGGCAGCGATTATGTCGGTCACGAAAACCGGTCCAGCCACCGTGGATTCATTACGCTGCACCCATCGCATGCTCTCCGTTCCCATCAAAACCGATGGAAGGGGCCCCCCTGCAGCTGGCCGAACCCAACACCGATCCCGTGCAAAGACATGGTTAGGCAACGGGGAGCGGCGCGTGGGCCGGGGCGCCGATGGCCACTCGTCACCCAAAACGACATGGGCATTGGTTCCGCTATAGCCAAAGGAACTTACCGCAGCCAACCGTTCTCGGTCTGGCCGCCGCTCCCACGCCCGTAAACTGGTGTTCACAAAGAATGGACTGCTGGTAAAATCGATGTGCTCATTCGGCATCGAAAAATGCAACGACTGCGGCATGCGCTCGTTCTCCATGGCCAACAGGACCTTGATCACCCCTGCAATGCCGGCGGCAAACGAGGTGTGGCCAATGTTGGATTTCACTGAACCTAAAGCGCAGTAGCCGCATCGAGAGGTGAAACTGCGAAACGCTTCCGTCAGGCCGCGAACTTCCACCGGGTCGCCCAACAAGGTTCCGGTTCCATGTGCTTCCACGAGATCAATCTTTGCTGGATCAATCCCCGCGCGTAGATACACCGTGCGTTCCAGCTCAGCTTGCGATTTCGCGCTCGGTGCAGTGATGCCATTGGTCTTTCCATCCTGATTAATGCCCGAACCGCGCACGACCCCGTAAATACGATCTCCACCCGCTCGCGCGGCGGCGAGAGACTTCACCATCACCACCGCGACTCCTTCGCTCAATGCGATGCCGTCAGCCGCTTGGTCAAACGGCCGACACCGTCCTCCTGGCGAAAGCATCTCTAGTTTACTCGTGGTGATGAGTTGGTCGGGTTCGATGATAAGGCTCACCCCACCCACCAGAGCCATCTCGCAATCTCCCGCTTGAATCGCTCGACAGGCCTGATGCAAGGCCACCAGCGATGAAGAACACGCCGTGTCGATCGCTACGCTCGGGCCTTTCAGATTAAGAAAATAGGAAAGCCGGGCGGCCAGTATTGATGGGGTAAGCCCCATGCCGGCAAACGCAGTCTGAGCTTGTCCCGGGTTCAATCGCCGCAGAGTTCCTCCATAATCGCCCGTTCCTGCGCCCACAAAAACCCCGCAGTTCGTATTGGCTAATTCCTCACTCGTATAACCCGCATGCTCGATGGCTCGCCATGCCTCCTCCATGAATAGGCGCTGCTGCGGATCCATAATCTCAGCCTCCGCATGCGACAGATTAAAGAACAGCGGATCGAAGCAGTCGATATCTGCGATAAATCCGCCCGTGCGGCAGTACGACTTGCCCTCGGCTTGAGGATTCGGGTCATAAAACGCATTTACGTCCCACCGCTCCGCCGGCACCTCGCTTACACTGTCCACGCCCTCCGCAAGATTGATCCAAAACTTCGCCAGATTTCGCGCGCCAGGCAAGCGGCAAGCCATGCCAATAATCGCGATGGGATCGTCGCGTGTCACCGTCGGGGCGGTTTCCCCCGCCTCGGCCGAGCCCGCCGACTTAATCGTCGGCCCGGGGGCTGTGCTCAGCTTAGCCAGTTTCACCGGCACTCTTGTGATCATTGCGTGACCACTGACCGCCGCCGGTACCGACAGGCTTACGCGTCCACGAGTGACTGCATCAGAATTCGGTGCCTGCGGCGGCTCTGAAACCACGACGCCAACCTCCGGGCTCTCCGACAATTCAATTTGCGACGGCTTTGACGGCTGGAGCCGGGGAGTCGAAGCGTTGATGAGTCCGATCACGTGCTCCGCCAAATCGTCGCAATTTACAAAATCGTAGACGATCGAAGCATCGAGTCGCAGACGAAATGCACGGTTCAAACCGTGGATGAACTCAACACTCAATATAGAGTCGAGGCCCAGGTCGCGAAAGGCGGTCTGTCCGTCAAATCCTACCGGATCGAGGTGCAGCTTCGCACATAAATCTTCCCGCATCCATCGTCTCGCCTCGTCCGCCGACGGACTTGAGGGCGACGCTTGAGTCCCGGTCTCAGACCCAGTCAGCGTCGATAGCTTTATCGGGATGGACTTCGATTCCGAAAGCGACCGTGGTCCCAGCTTGTCAGTCGTTGGTTCTCCTGCTTCCCGGATAAATTGTCTTATCCTCTCTTTCACCTCCGCCTTACCAAAGGTCTCACCGTGCATGCGCACTTCATCGGCAATGATCGTGGGCAATCGGGCCAATTTTCGCGCCGCCAGGCCCTGCTTGAGCGTGCGCATGGTATGCACCGGTTTCTGCGCCATGTCATGAGCAAGGGCCATCGCAGTCGACAACACCTCCGCCGCAGGTCGAAAGGTCACGCCCGCCCCTCGCTGAGACAGGTCACTACCGCGATAGGTCGACGCTGTCATCATCATCTCGGTCGCCGTGGCATCACCGAGTTTATCGGCCAGAATGTAGGTCGCCCCGAGCCCAGGCGTGAACCCATATTTGGTAAACACCGCAGAATAGAGTGCCTCCTCCGCCATTACCACCACATCGGCATATAACCCAAAGACCAATCCACCGCCCTGGGCGTGGCCCTGCATCGCGGATATGACCGGCACGCGACATTGCAGGAATCCTTTGAAAATAAATTCGAGGCTCGCGAACGAGCGGACCTGATCGGATAGCGAGAGTAACTCGTCGCGAGTCCCTCCCATCGAAAACACATTTCCGATACCAGTGACGACCACCGCCTGCACCGTCTCATCGTGATCGATCTCCGAAAATACGTGCATCAATCCCTCCAGCACAGCCCCCGTGAACATATTGCGATGATCCTGGTCCTGCATCCGCACTAGCGCGATGCCGCTCTCGTCACACGCCCAAGTCACCTCCGGGCGTTCACCGAAAGGAGGTGCCGTTTCGCTCCAATGATTCACGGTGACGACTGGCGCCGGGGACGGATTTTTTAACGTTTCAATCTTCTCAATTTTCGACTCGCTGAAACTGCCATACCAAAATCGTTTCCGCTCAAATGGGTAACCGGGCAACAGTACCACCCCGGGTAATAGTCCACCGCGCCGGGCCCGCCAGTCCACCACCCCTCCGCCGACCCAGCCCGTTGCCACCGATTGGGGATCTGCTCCGAGCGCAATGGGTTCGCGCGCGCTTGCCGGAGTGACCTTGCCTCGGCCTACCGCAGTCTCATCCCCTTTGAGCCAGCGTTCCAAGCGTGCAATCACCTCGGATACACTCCGAGCCGGCAACGCCAGTCGTTCCGTCATGGCTTCGCGTCCCGCTTGCAAGGTGTGCGCCAACGCCGCGAAATCGAGGTCGGCACCTGTACTTCGCAGGTGCGCAACGAGTCGTTCCGCTCCAACCTTCAGCGCGGGAGGGGTCCGCGCGGACAAGACAATGATCTCCTCGCCCTCCCGGGGGCGCAACGCTGAGGCACCTTGATACTCTTCCAAAATCACATGCGCATTGGACCCACCCGCACCAAATGAGCTCACCCCAGCTCGCCGAGGTTGTTCCAGCCCGTCAACAACCGGACGCACCCAAGGCGTCGCTTCAGTCGGGACGACGAAAGGCCCTCCGGCAAAGTCGATGTGGGGGTTGGATGGCGCGGCGTGCAAACTCGGTGCAATCACGCCATGGCGAAATTGGAGTAACACCTTGACCATGCCAGCAATCCCCGCTGCCGCCTCGAGGTGGCCTATATTCGATTTCACCGAACCCAGACTGCACCAAGGTCCCGTCATTTTTTCCGTCGCGAAAACACGCCTTAATCCATCCACCTCGATCGGATCACCCAATTCAGTACCTGTGCCGTGTGCTTCCACACACGAGATACTACGAGGATCGATATCCGCTCTCTCCAACGCTGCCCGCACCACCGCAGCCTGGGCCGCCGGATTCGGCACACTGAATCCGTTGGTTCGTCCGCCATGATTCACCGCCGTCGCCTTGATCACTGCGTGAATCGGATCCCCATCGCGTTGTGCCGCACGGAGCGGTTTGAGCACCAACACTCCCGCCCCCTCGCCTGGCACGTAGCCATCGGCCCCGGCACCAAAGGTGCGACACCGTCCGGTGGGTGACAACATGCCCAAACCACACGCATTGATGTATTTGGATGGATGTAAATGCAGATTCACGGCCCCGGCCAAAGCCGTTCGACACTCGCCCCGTCGCAGGCTCTCGCAGGCCAGATACACGGCTGTCAACGCCGCCGAACACGCAGTATCCACGGGTAAACTCGGTCCTGCGAAATTAAAGAAATACGATACTCGATTGGCCGTGGACCACTCCCCGGAGTGATCCACCCGGGTGGGTGTGGCTTCGTTGCGTAATACTCCTTCCAATTGATAGGTGTTGTGCGTGACGCCGGCGAACACCCCCACGTCCGCATGTTCACCGCCGAGCCGCCACCGCGCAAGATCACTTTGGGCATAGCCCGCACTCTCCAAGGCCTGCCAAGCCACTTCCAGCAACAGTCGCTGTTGCGGATCCATTAACTCCGCCTCGACCGGCGGTATGTTAAAAAATGAGGCATCAAACTGGTCCACGCCGTCCAAGAATCCGCCCCACTTACAATAGGCTTTACCTTGCGCCGCGTCACTTGAGTCCGCTCCCGATAGCAGCTCAGCATTCCATCGCGAAAGGGGCACCGCTGTGATGCCATCGCGTCCGTGCACCAAATTGTCCCAAAATGTTTCCAAATCGTCCGCCTGGGGAAAGCGACCGGCAACGCCAATAATGGCAATGTCTTCGGTCGGCTCCGCGCGGAGCGTTTCGTCAAGTGGCTTCGCCGTGGGCGTCGATTGATCGGACGCCACTGCAGGTGCTGGGGCCTCCATCCGGGGAACCGGGGAGCGGCGGGTTGAATCTTGAATCCAACCCTCACCATAAGCCTTGCCGAGGTGCTCACTCAGCTGCTGCAGGTTAGGGAACTCAAACAACAGCGTCTTCGAGACCTCGGGCAGTAATTCAGCCAATCGCTCGTTAAACTTGAGCACCAAAATCGAATCGACCCCATAATCGGTAAACGGAGTGGTGTCGTGCAACCTGTCCGGCGACAACTTCAATACACTCGCCAACAACACGCGTACCGTCTCACGAATTCGAGTCGACTCATGCTTATCTGCGTCATTGGCAATTTCAGGGACCGTCGGAGCGGGTAACGGAACCAAACCACCCATTTTCTCTGCCCGGAGTGCGAGCACGTTCGCATTGCCCCAGCCCCACAATCCACTGGTTTTCTGCGACGACGAGGCCCAATCCAACAACGCCAATCCCTCCGTGGTGATCAACGGTGGCAGACCGGTTAAACGCTCGGTCTGCTCAGCGTGTTGCCGTGCCGCATCGGCATCCGTTGAGCCGCTCCCGGCCGACATGCCACCTTCGCACCACATCTGCCAATTGATTGAGACTGCGGGAAGCGCGCTTCGCTCCGCCCACTCGTCGAGATAGCGATTCGCATACGCATAATCCGCCTGTCCGGCCTCCGGCAAAACGGCTGCGACAGACGAGCAAAGCAACACCACATCCAGTTGGTCAGCCGCCAGTGCGAACTCCAGATGTCGCACCCCCAGTACCTTGGGTCCAATTACTTCGTGCAGTTCGCTCGTCTCTTTCTGCATCAGGAACCGATTACGCAACACTCCGGCGGCGTGGATCACGGCATGGATTGAACCAAAACGATCGCGGGTCTCAGCCATCGCCCTTTCTACGTCCGCCAAGCGCGTGACGTCCCCCCTAACGTAATGAACTTCCGCCCCCAGGGCCTCGAGTTCGCGCATCCGTGCTTCGATGTGTTCGCCGCACGGTGACCTGCCCATCCACACCAAGCGGCTTCGCTGTGTTCGAGCCAAATGACGCGAGAAAATCAGCCCCAATCCACCCGCACCACCCGTGATCAAACAAACCCCGTTTTCTCGAAAGCGCGTTTCCGATCCAGAGCCATCTTCCGTCGATGCCAAGCATCGCACTTCACGCGTCCCCGGACCCAACCGCACCTCCCGATAGTCATCATCAGACAAGAGCTCAGACACGATCCGAGGATCATCCCCGGATGCTCGCACCAATCGCGTCCTCACACGAGGTGCCTCTTCGGTCAACGCGCCGAGATAGGCTCCAAGGGCGGTCCACGCGGGTCCCGCGTCAATCGGCATGATCACCATCAAGCGCACCCGTCCGGTTGAAGATTGGTTTAAAATCTCACGCGTCAATGTATGCAGTTTATCAATACTTCTCGCCAACTCAGTTTCCAACGAAGTCACCATGGCACCGAAACCCAACACCACGCCTGCGGGCGGGTTGGCCAAACGAGGCAGCTCGGATTCGGCGCACACACTCACCAGCACACCGGGTTGACGTGCCTGCAATTCTGCCATCATTCGATCGTCGAAATCACCCCACAAATCCCAACGAGCAGGCCCTTTCACCACCGCCGCCGACGGAGGAGAGACGCTCCGCCATGTTGGCGCAAAGCATACTCGGTCCGTCAGTGAAGAGGGCGAGCCCACTTGCTTCGCTTCCGGCGAATCGACCCAACACCGTTCGAGGATAAAGGGGTGACCCGGCAATGACACCAATCCCTCCGGTCGGCGCGGAAAAAGCTCCGACCAAGATAAATGCTCCTGGCTCAGGAATGCCGCGGTCAGTGCTTGCGCTTGAGCGACGGTCCACGGTCCCAGTCGTGTCGGCAGAATCTGCTCCTCCATCACGGCACTCGATGGTTCCTCGGCTGCCCTTGTTTTCAGCGCCTCACGCAACTCGTTCTTTGATGATACGGTAATGCCCCAACGTACCCCATAATGACTCCGTCCCGTTGCCAAAGTAGTCGCGATGGCATCGATTGATGCAGCCAATCCTGCTTCACTACTCAGCCACTCCAGCAAAAACTGCCTGAGCAGAGCCAATGCTTCTTCCGATTTCGCTGAGAGCAGAATCGGAACCACTCCCTCCAGCGGCTGACTCACCGTCACCGGCGGTGCCTCTTCCAAAACGAGGTGCACATTCGTACCACTGAATCCGAACGCACTCACCGCCGCCCGGCGTGGACCAGCACCTGCGGGCCAAGCTCGCGCTTGCTGGTTAAGGAAAAATGGACTCCCTGCAAAATCGATTTCGGGGTTGGCATGCTCGCAATGCAACGTGGGCGGAATCAGGCCGTGTTTTAGCGCCAATAGGACTTTAATCACCGCCGCCGCTCCAGCCGTCATCAGGGTGTGGCCGATGTTCGATTTCACCGAACCGAGCGCGCAGAACTGGCGACGGGTGGTAAACCGGTGGAATGCTTCGGTCAATGCGTCGACCTCGATCGGGTCACCCAATCGGGTTCCTGTTCCATGGCACTCCACCAGACCCAAGCTGTCGGGACTCAGCCCCAGTTTTTGATATAGGCCCACTTCCAGCGCGGTCTGAGATGGGCCGTTCGGTGCCGTAATCCCGGTAGTCCGCCCATCCTGATTTAGCGCCGAACCAAGAATTATCCCATGGATTCGATCTCCATCCCGCTGAGCATCCGCCAAGCGCTTGATCACCAAAACCGCCACCCCTTCACTGGGTACAAATCCATCGGCCCCAGCTCCGAAGGTGTGGCATTTCCCGGTCGAGGAAAGCATACCCGTCTGGCTGGACAACACGTGAAATCGCGGAGTACTTAAAGTCGACACCCCGCCGGCCAGGGCGACGTCACTCGCGCCATTATTCAGGCTCTCACAGGCGAGATGTATTGCAACGGCGGACGAAGAACAGGCCGTATCCACTGCTAATGTCGGGCCCTTAAGATTAAGCCAATAAGCGATCCGCGCGGGCAACATCGCGGGCGCGGTACCTGTAAATGCGAAGGCCTCGCTATCACGTTTCGCCGCTCGCAGCACGATTTCATAATCTCCGTAGGAGCACCCCGCAAAGACCCCGCAATTGAGACCCGCCAATTCTTCCTGAGAGTAGCCCGCGTCCTCAAATGCGCGCCACGACTCCATGAGAAACAGCCGTTGTTGGGGGTCCATCATTTCCGCTTCGTGCGGCGAGATACCGAAGAACAAGGGGTCGAATAAATCGATCTGCTCCAGTAATCCGGCGTGACGACTGTAACTGCGGTCTGTCCTTTTCCGATCCGCGCTAAAGTACTCCTCTTTAGGCCACCTCTCCTCCGGCACCTCACTCACCGCATCAACCCCGGTCACCAAATTATTCCAAAAAACCGCAGCGTCATTCGCTTCTGGTAGCCGCATGGAATACCCCACCACGGCCACCGTTCCTGGCGGATAATTTCCAGCCGACGAAACTGGGCCCGAGTCTGAACTTGCTGCCGCTGATTTCGATTCTGAAGGAGACGGATCAACTGACGCAAACCGCCCGGAAAGCACTTCGCGCCGCGACGGCGTTACGACCACGGGTTGGTGCGCCTCCATGATTCTCTCCAACAACAACTCCACCGTCGGGTAGTTGAACAAGTCGAGTGAACGTAGCTCTATCTGCAAAGCTCGGTTGAGTACCTCAACGACCTCTACGGCGACAATCGAATCAACTCCCAGACGATCAAAAGAGGTCTCCGCACTCAGGTCACTCGTCTCGAGTCGGAACACGCGTGACAGTTCGGCGTACACGATGGTCCTGACCGCCGCGGCATCACTTTTCGCTGCAGCCTTGACCGATGTGGTCTCGAGGCGGGGAGGTTCCGGGATAGGCTCCACCGCGGTTTCGCGTGGCGCGGATTTCACCCAGATTCCATCACTTTCAGCCAACAGGAGCGTCTGAAAAAAGTCGGTTGCCTCGCCACGATCCTCCTCCGCTCGTCCCGCCCCGAGAAAGCCCTCCTCCCCGAGCACTCGCAACCAACCAGCGGGATCCAAGAGTGGTGCATTCGGCAATCGCCGGGCGGCATCCTCCGCTTGCCACCAGCCTTCAAGCAGACCGTAGGTCAACGAATTGAACACGGTCACGGTGCTCACTTCAATCAACACCAGAAACCCGCTCGGTCGCAGCAGGGCCTTGATCAATTGCAAACCACGATGCAGGTCAGGCGCCACGTGCAAGGCATTGGCCGCCAATATAATATCCATTGATCCCAATTCCACTGTTTGCTCGACTGGGTCACGGTCCAGGTCCACCACCGCGAAACGCATGAAGCGGTAATCTTCAGCCAACTCCCGATCAAAATGTCGCCGAAAGCCAGCCGAGACATCCGAGAATATGTACTCCACCCGAGCCGCGTGCGGCCGAAGAGCCTCCGCCACAAAACGCGTGGTACTGCCTGTCCCGGCACCGATCTCCAATACTCTTATGAGTGTGCCCGGAGGCACCTCTTGCAGGCGTCGTGCGACCATCCGCTCGACCGCTGCCGCCATCAAACGATTGAAATAATCCGAAATAATCGTGCCGGTATAAATCTTCTCCACCAGTTTCAAGGAGCCTCCCGGAAACATCACGTCGGTCCCTCGTCGACGTCCGCTCAACACCTCTCGTAAAGCTGCCGTGCAAACGTCGAGCAACTCGAGATAGCCCGTCATCTCTGGATAGTCTTCCGTCAAACTTGATCGCAACCTCGTCGCATCAATTTCGATGGCTTCTGCACGAGCCGCCATCGCACCTAAGGTCGTAGCCAACCGGGTCTGATTGGGGGCCACGGCCAGTTCTGTGAATCCCGCACTACCAGTCGATCTCAACACCGAAAGCCGATCCCGCAGCCAAGCCAATCCCAGCACGTCCACTTGCGCGAGACCCGCCAACTGCCTCCGCGCGGCCTCCACGTTCACCGTCAACTGGGGATCGTCCGCCACCGCCAGCTCCGCACGTAATTCCATGATACCTGCGGGTGTCGAAGCAGTTGGAGCGACCAGTGTCTTGGCTGCATCGATTCCGATCTCCTTTAACAGATCCGACCTGGCTTTCACTAATGCGACTTGTCGGCACGCTCCGGCCAGCACTCGCTCCACTGCCGCCATCCCTTCGACGGCATCGATCGACCCCATTCCCCGTTCCGCCATCTCGTGTCGATACCGTTCGTTGGCCACCACTCCGGTATCCCCCCAATACCCCCAGTTAATAACCCGCACCGGTAAGCCATGACGGCTTTCCATGGCGAGTGCATAACTGTCGGTGAAGGCACTGCCTGCGGTGTAGTTGCCCTGACCCGCGCTATTGTAAAACGCCACTATCGACGAAAACACGAGCAACCAACCCGCCCTCGCTTCGCGAGCTGACTCCGCCAGACACACCATGCCCTCGGTCTTGGAGTCAAGCACTGCCAGAAAATCCTCCTCACTCATTCGATCCAGTGAACGATCACGCAGCACAATCGCCGAGTGCACCACCCCATTGATTTGTCCCCAACGTTCACGAATGGACCGGAAACTCTCCGCGACTGCGTCACCGCAGGTAATGTCCGTTTGCCAATAATCTACCTCGCCACCTTGTTGCACGATCTCAGACATCGATACACCAATCGACTCGTTGTGCGCTCGCCGCCCCAACCAGGCCACTCGTGCTTCGTAGTGACTTGCCAAATACGCAGTCAACGTGCGGCCCAATCCGCCCGCACCACCTGCGATCACATACACCCCCCCGGACTTGAAACTAAGTTCGCTCATACTGGTTCCTCCATGGCACGCAAAGTGCCTTCATACCGTCTTCCATTTCGCCAGGCGACTCGGGGGCTTGTCCGCTGAGCCGGTTCTTCCGCTACCGCTCGAGCCATGGCCGTGCCGTCCTCTCTGCCTACTCCCACGTCCACGCACACCACAGTGATTTCCGGATACTCCCGTCCGATGGATCCAACCAATCCGGGAATCGCTGAAAAATACGGAGCAGACTCCACTTCGTTCGAAATCGTCCAGACACCTCGCAATATTACCCGCAGTTCAAGTGGCTCGCGCCACCAATCGCGGCTCTGCAAAAACTGCACCAAGCGAAACAAAGCCAATACGCCGACGATCTTCGCCTCGCGCACACAATCAATCTCCTCTGCATAATCGTCAGGAGAGATTTGGCCGGGAGAAAAATAGATTGTTCGTGGCCGGGTCAGTCCGTCAGGTAACATCGTCCAACCCGACGCATCAGCGACATTCACCTCCCAGCTGCGTCCGTCGGTTTGGCGTGATTCGCGGCCGAGACGAATACGAGTCAAAGCTGGATGCCGTTCCATGAGCGCCGTCTCCACCGCCGTTTCACTCCGCTCGACCAACCAAACCGCATCCTGGGAAGCAGGTTTGTCCGAAGTCTCCAGCATCCGCTCCTCCCACCCCGGGACGTAGCTTGGCAACGGGATGATCGGGGAAATCGTTCTCTGCGGCGCCCGAGTCACATAACCCGTCAGTTTGGCCACCACCAAACCCGCGTCATCCGCCAATTCCAGCGAGACGCCCGTCTCAGGTGAGCCTGACGCGAATACCCATAAGCCAGCCGGCCAAACCGAGGTACAAATCATCTTCTGAAAACCGAATGGATACCGAAATTCACCCGCCGCGCGGGGATCAGCGTAAGACAACCCCGCGGCCACTTGCAGGGCACCGTCAAACAATGCCGGGTGAATTCCGGCATGTCCCGCCTCGCCCGCAAACTCGGGATCGAGTTCCACCCGCCCCAATGCTTCCCCGGACCCAACCGCGAATTCACGGAGAACCTTGAAGTAAGGTCCATAAACCACACCGGCAGCGGCAACACGCTCATAAAATTCAGCAACCTCGATTTTGCTCGTACACCTCGCACGAATCGCCGCCACATCAAGATCAGCCAAGGGCATCGGGGCCTCATTCCAACGTACCTCGCCCTGCACGGCTCGTTCCCCGGTGTCGGATCGATCCACCCCGAAGCGGCCGCCGTTGGCTGTTTTCTCCGTACACACCACCACTGACAAGTCCTGTCCCTTGGCCGCGCGCAGAGGACGCAGCCAAACCACGTCATGAAAAGTAACTGGAAGGCCAGGCTTCGATTGCTCAGCCCCAAGCCATGCCAAGGCCACACTTGCGGCTCCGGGTAGAACAGCGGTCTCCCCCACCGCATGCTGCGCCAATACCGGTTCAGAAGCAGAGAACGTCCGCCGAAACTCACTGCGTCCCGCAGCATCACCCGCATCACCCGCTCGCTCAATCCAACACCGCCGCAGCTCGAAAGGATAACCGGGCATCACAATACGTCGCCCGGCCCGAGCCGCGTGCCACTCCGCCCAATCCAAGGTCGCCCCCTGCAAATAAAGCTCAGCCCACTCCCGAGCGGTTTCGACCTCTCGTGGACGCTTCAACAGCTCACGCTCAGCATGGCGCATCGCGGCCGCAGTGGAGTTGGCCCTTCGCTCATCGAAAGCGTCGTCTAACAAATCAGCCCGGACTTGGCGAAGAAGTCCCGCCAGACTGTCGGCTATAATAACGTGGCGCTGATCAAAATGACTGCGTCCCAAATTGAGCGTAAAGCTCACGTCGGCAGGACTCGCCACCCGTCCAAGCGGGGACTCCAACCATTCCCCGAGGTCTGCCAACCTGCGCCGTAGCGCCGTCGGAGTGAGTCCCGAGACGGTGAACACGTGCCAAGGAATATAGTCACCTCGAGTATCCGCGGCCCGCAAAGGAGCTTCCTCAATCACCAGATGAGCATTGGCCCCGCTGAATCCAAATGCACTTACCGCCGCACGCCGCGGTCGATCCTGCCTCGGTCGCCAAGCTCTCAGCTCCTGGGTCAATAAAAATGGGCTCCGGTCCAGGCCAAGATGAGGATTAACTTCCGCACAATGCAGGGTGGCAGGAATTTCGTCGTGCCGTAGCGCCAATAAAACTTTCAATACCCCCGCCACCCCCGAGGCCGCCAACGCGTGACCAATATTGGTTTTCACGGATCCCAAGGCGCAAAACGCTTCACGCGACGTGAACCGTCGGAAGGTATCCGTCAACGCCGCCACTTCCATCGGATCACCCAATCGAGTTCCCGTCCCGTGGCATTCGACGTAATCCAAGGTCTCCGGATCGATGCTGAAATCCCGGTACACTTGAGACTCGAGCTCCGTCTGCGCCGGAGAACTCGGAGCGGTTATACCATTGGTTCGACCATTTTGATTGATTCCGGAACCCATGATCACGCCATGAATGTGATCGCCGTCGCTCACCGCATCGCTCAGGCGTTTTAACACGACGATGCCAACTCCTTCTGCCGGGACAATTCCATCGGCGTCAGCCCCGAAGGTCCGGCAACGTCCCGTCGCCGAAAGCATGCCGGTCTTGCTGGCCCAAATATAGAATCGCTCTGAACTGAGAACGGTCACGCCACCTGTCAGGGCCATTGAACACGAGCCCGCCCGCAAGCTCTCACACGCCAGATGAATCGCCACAAGAGAAGACGAACAAGCGGTGTCCACCGCGACCCCCGCACCTTTCAAATTCAACAGATAAGCGATTCGACCGGCCAGTACTGCTGTCGCGGTGCCTGTAAATGCCCCGGCATCCCCCCAGTCGTCGCATCGCGTAAGATGCGCCTCGTAATCCCCACCACAAACCCCGACATACACCGCACATCGTTGATCATCCAATGATCGATCACCATAACCCGCGTTTTCCAATGCATGGTACGCGGTCATGAGAAACAAGCGCTGCTGAGGATCCATTAAATCGGCCTCGCGGGGCGAACAATTGAAGAACATGGGATCGAATCCCGTGGGGTCTTCCAAGAGCCCCCCCCAACGACTATAACTACGCAACGGCTCCCTTCGATCCTCGCTAAAGAATCCCTCCATGGGCCAGCGGGATGGTGGAATCTCGGTGACGCAATCCCGCCCGGCAACCAGATTTCCCCAAAATTCCTCAAGGTTGTTTGCCCCCGCATACTGCCCCGCCATGCCGACGATCGCAATCGGTTCCGGTCCCGCGCTGGAGAGCATCGCGTTCGAAATCACCAGCTCTGGCGCCGACTCATTTGGTATATTCCCCGTGAGCTGGATGGGAACTGCACCTGCCGCACGGGCCTCAACTGCGGTCCGCGCGGGCTCATCCATCAACGCCGTAATCCGCCGAGCGAGCCGCATGATCGACGCATAATTGAATACGTCCGCCGAACGCAGTTTAACCGCCATCTTTGCGTTCAACGTTTCGACCAGTTCGACCGCAATGATCGAATCGACGCCCATACTTTCGAAGGTCGCATCAACTCCGATTTCGTCCTCTTCCGCCTGTAACGCTTCCCTAACGACTCCGACAATTTCCCGGACAACCAAATCCTCCAAATCGACCGCACCGCCATCAACACCAGTCGAAGCGATCGCCTGGCTCGCAGTAGATACCGCACGCTCCTCGACCACGGGATCCGTCGCGACTACGCCGTCGCTCGCTCCCACGATCACCGCCTGAGTCAATCGCCGGGCATCTGGTGAGTTCTTCCCCAATCGCGCCACATCCTGAAAACCCTCCTCGCTCAAAATGCGCGTCCACATCGCCTCGTCGCACAATGGAGCGTCAGGCAGTCGTCGTTCGGGGTCTTCGGTATTCCACCATCCGTCCAACAATCCGTAGGTGAGTCCGTTCAGCACTCGTGCTGCCGTGCCCTCAACGAGCACCAACGCTCCGCCTGGTCGCAGCAATCGCTTGGTCATCTGCATCGAGCGATGCAACGAATGAACCGTGTGATAAACATTGGCCCCGATCACCACATCGTAACCGCCCAGCGCGAAACCTTGCGCCACCGGATCCTTCTCGATGTTCAACACGGCGAAACGCATGAACGGAAACCTCCCGGCAAAGCGACGTTCTCCATGGCGTCGAAATGCAATTGAGATATCCGTAAACACATACTCAACCTTCAAGCCCAAGTCCATTAGCGCCTGTGCGATCCACTGCGAGGTCGCCCCCGAGCCCGCTCCTACTTCAAGCATGCGAATTGGTTCCGTCCCGCCGCGCTCCGCCGCGAGATCTTCCACCAGCTGCCGAATCGTCTCCGCTGCGACCCGGTTGTAGAAATCCATTATCAGATTGCCCTCGTAAATCTTCGAAATGAATTCCACCGAGCCCTGCGGAAACATCAAATCTGTGGCTCGCGTCGCCCCCGCTATCACGTCCGGTATGGCCGCCGCACAAGTCCACACGAACCGTCCACTCGCCTCGAAATTCGGTCGGCGTTTTACGAAACGCGCCTGCGCTGCGGGCCTATCCGCGAGGGTGGCTATCACCTCAGCATCACTCAGTCGCGACGTGGCGCGCACCCGCCCCCCCACCTCTTCGACCAATCCACCTTCACTCAGGTAACGCACCAGCGAATCCGCCAAGCGGTGAAACTTGGGCCATGCCTTCAATCGATCATGCAACTCGGCGCGGGTTACACTTGAGCCCGGCTTGCTCCACACACCGCGCGCTTGCAACTGGCCCAGTAAAACCAAGCGCCCGATATCCTCCAACTCAGCCAAGGCGGCGCACTCTTCTTCTACCCGCGCATGCTCCAAACCCAAGGTGACCGGGTCAATCTCGGCCACCCGAGCCACGACGCTGCCCAACGCTGATGAGGGCAGCAAGGATTTGGTCGGCGGGCGCACCGCGTAACCGTGCCAGGTCACCAGGACCTTCCCGGCCGGATCAGTAGCAACAATATCCCACGTGTCATCCGTACCACACTGCACGCGCACCAACATGCGATTCGTCAACGGAGCGAGAAACCGAACGCGTTCCACCGCAAAGGGCAGGCCCGCTGTAGCACCTGACTTGATACGCACCAACGCGGCCGTCTGCAACATGCCATCGAGCAGTCCTCCGTGCCATCGCAGGTCACCACGGAGGTGAATATCGTCATTCGCCACCAACTCCGCCACGCTTTTCCCGTCCCCCCAAGACAGTCGATCCACGGTCCGAAAATGTGAACCATAGTCAACGCCCTGCTTCGCGAAAAATTCGTAGACGTCCCGAGTCCCCCAATTCTCGGTTAAGCCGGATAGATCCTCCCTTTCCCACCGATCCTCACCCTGCCGAGCGAACAATTTTCCCGCGACATGCTTGGTCGGTCGCACGAGATCGCCACTTTCGACCACGAAGTGAAATCCTCCCGAATCAGCATTAAGCACAACACGTAACTCGCCTCCCAAGAATGGGCGTAGCCATGTGACATCCTGAAATTCACCTGCCGAGAAATCGCCCATCTCTGTTGTTACTGCGCGCCAAACGAAATCGAGGTAAGCCACTGCCGGCAGAATCGCCCTGCCACCGACTACGTGCTGGGCGAGAATTGGGTCCGTCTTTGTCACTTCCCATCGAGCCGGAACCGCCAATCCCTTCAGTTTCGTGGGCGGTCGCACCTCGAGGGACTTCGCCCAATAACTCCTTCGCTCAAAACCGTATCCCGGTAAATGAATCCGCCTCCCACCAGCCGGTACGGGCGGGACCGAGTCACCTTCCTCCATCGTAGCAGGTCGTTCGCCAGCTGCGATCAAGGCCAATCCACTTCGCAGTTCGGCCATAGATTGAACGAAAAATGTCACCGTTTCCGTCATCTGATCACGTCCCTCGGCCAAGGTAAGGGCAACATCCGCCAACCGGTGATTGTCATCAATCGCCGCGGCCAGCAGTTCCGCCGTGCGCACCAATGCGACAGGCGTGCGTGCGGAAAGACTGATCGGCCATCGCCTCCCCATTGCTTCAGCGATGGCCTCCCCATTAACCGCCACATATTCCTCCAGCACCGCGTGAGCGTTGATGCCGGAAAATCCGAACGAGCTCACTCCGCCCCGTCGAGGTTGCTCATGCCCATCCGCCAAATTTATACGGGGCCAATCCGATTTTCGATCCACCAGGTGAAACGGAGTGTCCTCCAAGTTAATCCTTGGATTGGTCCTCTGCAGGTGCAGGTTGCCCGGCAACACGCCCGCGCGCAGTGCGAGCACCGTTTTGACTACGCCGGCCAACCCCGCGGCCGCCTCGAGATGACCAAGTTGACTTTTCACGGCTCCCAGTGCGCAACGCGCCCGCTCGGAAGCTCCAGATTTGATCCACGCCGCACATAAACCGTTAACTTCGATGGGATCCCCCAGCTGGGTCCCCGTACCGTGCGCCTCAACATAGGTCACGGTATCAGGCGCAACGTCAGCCGAACGAAGCGCTGCCGTGATCACGTCCCGTTGCGCCTCAGGATTGGGGGCCGTGAGTCCAGCCGCCCGGCCGCCGTGATTTTCGGCGGTGCCCAGCACCAAGGCATATATGGGATCTCCGGCCGCCTCTGCCGCCTGGAGCGGTTTAAGCATCATCGCGATCACGCCCTCCCCCCGGACGTATCCATCCGCCGCTGCGTCGAATGCTCGACAACGACCGGTGGGGCTGATCATGCCCGTCTTGGCTGCCTCGCGAGTGGTGATCGGATCGAGAACCAAATTCACGCCGCCTACGATAGCTTGATCACACTCGCCCGAACGCAGTGAGGTGACGGCCCGATGCAGGGCCACGAGCGATCCCGAACAGGCCGTATCAATCGTGCTGCACGGCCCCCTCAGATCGAAGAAATAGGATACTCGTCCTGCGATGAGCGACGTGGCTGCACCTAGCAATCGTTGCGCTCCGGCATCGACGACCGGGGAAGACTCTCCCCTCGCGTACTCCGAACCACCGACGACTCCAACAAACACCCCCGTGCGCGTTCCCGCCAACTTTGCAGGATTCACTCCCGCGTTTTCGACCGCTCGCCATACCGCCTCGAGGAACAGCCGTTGCCGGGGATCCATCACGGTCGCCTCTCGTCGGGACAAGCCAAAAAACGGAGCGTCAAACTTATCAACGTCACCGATGAAGCCACCATCGCCAGTCGGATTTTCGCTTGTCGAGAGAACCATCCGCTCCGCCGGCATCGTCCCGACACCATCGATCCCTTCGACCAAATTGTGCCAAAACGTGCGCAAGTCATCTGCCCCCGGCAACCGCGCCTCGATCCCGACGATTGCCACCGATCCTGCCGATGGGCGCGGGGCTCTCCGGACCGGCTGTGGCGCGCCCCCGTTGGTCGGCCTCGCCGCCGTCTTTATCCCCATCGTGGCTAAGAATCGAGCCACCCCTCGCAGGGATTTTAGTTCAAAAAATTTGGCCTCCTCCATGGACACCCCAAAGACCCGCGCGATACGCACGCTGAGGGCTGCCAAACGAATGGAATCCAAACCGATTTCCCCAATCGATCGTGCCGCGTCCTCCTTTTTCAATTTGGCCTGCACCACAGATCCTGCGACGTCCAGCAACGCAGTCTCGAGCTCCTCCAAATCGACAACGGGAGCAGCTGGCATTTCCTCCGCTCCGAAATTCTGCAGGGCGTCCGCAATCGACATGACCTGAAGTCGCTTCCGATCTATCTTGCCATTCAAGGTGAGTGGCAGCGTTTGCACGCGCTCCACTCTCGCCGGGTACATGTAGTCAGGCAGTGAACGAGCCAACGCCGCTCTCAAGTCACCCATGGTTACGTCCCCGCCACTTGTGGCGGCCATCCAATATGCCACCAGCATCACATGCCCCGAATCATCGGAATGGGACACCACCGCTGAAGCCACAACTCCGGTCACCGCATTCAGGCATGCTTCAACCTCTCCGGGCTCCACCCGGAAACCCCTGATTTTCACCTGTGCGTCGGCGCGCCCAACAAATTCATACATGGCGCACTAAATCCCCGGTTCGATACAGTTTACCTGTCGTTACATCAGGCAGGCGCACAAAGCGTTCCTGAGTGAATTCTTGATTGCCGTGATAACCCAGCGCGACGCCATCACCCCCGATAAATAACTCGCCTACCTCGCCCCGTGCCACCGGCTGGAACTGCTCATCCAACACGTGGAACTCGGTATTACCAACGGGTTCACCCAAGCGAATTGGTTCCCCCTGCCGCACTTGGTCAACCGACGACCATACGGTCGTCTCCGTCGGTCCATACATGTTCCACAACGAACCCACTCGCTCAAGCAACGGCACTGCTAGATCAGTCGTCCACGCCTCTCCTCCACATAAGGCCTTCACTTGCGGAATCGGTCCCAGTTCCGCCGCCAACAACATTTTCCAAGTGGCTGGCGTCGCCTGCACCAGAGTCACTTCTCCCCCCTCCAACTTTTCGCGCAATCGTCGACCACTCTTCACGACCTCCTCGGAAACGATTTCAACCGAAGCCCCGACGACTAGCGGTAAAAACAATTCAAGCACCGCGATATCGAAACAGATGGTGGTCAAAGCCAACACCCGATCAGTCACCACGCATCCCGGTCGCTCACGCATGCTATGTAAAAAATGGACCACATTACGATGCGACACTCGCACCCCTTTGGGTCGCCCGGTCGAACCAGAGGTAAAAATCACATAAGCCGCCCGAGAAGGTGGGACCGTCACGTTCGGCGCATCCTCCGACTCCTCCGCCAAGAATTCCTTCTCCCTATCAACATCGATCACCGTCACGCCCTCGGGACGAAAACTCACCCGGCCATGAGTCAGGTAATATCGACATCCAGCGTCCGACACGATCTGCTCGCAACGATCCGGAGGATAGGTCGGGTCAATCGGAACGTAACTGGCCCCGGCCTTCCAAACCGCCAAAAGCCCGACCAGTAAATCGACCCCTCGAAGTAAGGCGACCGCCACCAAATCTTCGGGATCTACCCCCAAGACGATCAGTCGCCGGGCCATCTGATTGGCCTTTTTTTCCAATTCTGCGTAGGTCACCGTCGATCCGGCAAAATAGACAGCCGGCGCTGCCGCCGAACGTTGTACCTGCGCGGTGATCAAGTCGTGCACGTTCCCCTCGGGATACGAAAATGATCCATCCGCTCCCGTTCGCTCGCGTAGTCCACGCACCAAGGCTGCGGCCAAACTCCGGGCTTGGGTAGGGGCGATCACCGCCGGTCGAAATTTCACATTCAACACCCAGTCTCCGGTGTTTTGGACCACTTCAAAAACCAAGGGAAACTCCCCCACCTGGTGCACTTCCGGAATCAACCCGTCAACCAAGCGGCCATGGTTCTCCACCTGCCAGGTTTGAAAATAAAATCCTACATCCAGCGTGCACCGCGCCGGGTCGCCCGTCAGCTCCGCCAGCGCCAGTGACAATTTGCGAAACGGAAAACGTCGGTGGGACAACCCGTCCAGTAGATTTCCGAAAACCCGGGCGCAACGTTGGTCGAACCTACCTGTGGTGTCTCGATCGGCCGCCACTGGAATCAAATTCACCGCATACCCGATGCTGGACAGTTCTCCTTCGCTCACCCGTAAATCCGTCGCCACGGCCAAGCTTGCCCGATCCCGACCAAGCTCCGTCGACAACACTTCCAATAACGCTGTGAGCACCACGCCCTGTGGCGAAACCTGTGCCTTCGCCGCGACTCCTGCAATTGCCTTCACTAACGCATCCGGAATCACCAATCGCTCCATCTCCCCGCCGGAGTCCTTAATATCGCCATTCGCGGGAAACACGGGCTGGAACCCCTTGGGGAAACGCTGCAACCAGTAGTCTCGATCCAACTTGGCGGTGTCGGATTCCAAGTACATCGCTTCCGCTGCCCCGTATGCCTCCAACCCTGAACTCGGCTCAACCACCGGTTCCTCTCCTCGCATCAACTTGTCGTACACCTCCTCCAAACGGGAGAAAAACAACTGCGCGGAGTGACCATCAAAAATCAAATGATGAAAGGTCACGTGCAGAACAGCGCCCGTCACATGTTCGATGAGATGAGCCCGCCACAGCACTTCAGTATCGCCCCCCAAAGGCATGTTACTCAGCTCATGCAGGCCTCGGATGAGCGCCGCTTCATCTCCACGCCAATTTTCGCGCACCACCCGCACTTCCGGTTCGGCGGCGACCACGACCCGCACATCGTCATCACGTACAACGAATCGGGTCCGCAGAGCGGGTTGTTCGGCCGCCACGACTCGCAACGCACGTTCCAATGATGTCGCATCCGGGACCTCCGGCCACCTCACCGCAAAGGGCACATAAAAAGCCCGATTGGCGGGTCGATCCTTTTGCCACCGCCAAAGCGCCCTTTGCCCGTCGGATACCTCCCCTGCCCATCCCGCGACGGCCCGGGAAGCCGACGCCGTCCTCGGACCGAGTGCCGGTGGGGGCTCTCGTTTTATGCGCTCCGCTAGTTCACTCAGGTTTCGCGCTTCAAAAAACCACTTGGCTGGGACCGTTCTTCCCGTCAACTGAGCCAAACGATCAACCGCGCGCAAAACATGGAGTGAATTAAAACCCACTCGCACCAATTCACGGTCCGCCGTCACCATGCCAGGAGGAGCCTGCAAAAGCCGCTCGATCACCCCAACCAACAAATCCTCGAGCGACTCGTTTCCACGCGGTGTCTCCGATGCCGCTGAACCGATCGTCACCGGGGTAACGACTGGCGATTGGCGATTCACTTTCGCCTGCAACCAATATCGGTCTCGGGAAAATGGATACAAGGGGAGCGGAACCCGACGCAGTCGACGACCGCGATGGAGCAAATTCCAGTCGATTGAAACCCCGTGGACCCACAACCGGGCTAACTTGTCCAGCGACCCCGCGTTAATCGCAGCCGCCACCAATTCCGCGCCCTCTGGCCCTTCGACCAACATCGCAAGGCCACTTTCAACTTCTTCCGTGCGTCGACGATGCATCTCCAGACGTGATCGTCCGGTAGCGAAATCTCGCAAATTGGCCCGCGCTTCTGCCACCGACGTCGCCACGAAAGCCAGTCGCTCGGTCAAGGCTCGGCGTCCGGTTTGCAAAGTAAAGGACACGTCCGCCAGGGCAGTGTCGTCCATCTCTTTCAGCGCCTCGTCCAAGCGCTCAGCCACGGTAATCAGCTGGGGCGCCGTTGCCGCCGACAGCACCAAAATAACGCGCCCAGACTCCGCTGAGTCGGACATCCGGTTATCGACCCATTCATCAATGATCACGTGGCCGTTCACTCCGAGCGCACTCTGCCCATTAACGGCAGCGCGCCGCCTCCCTGCCGATCCCACCGGCCAGTCCCGCAACTCGGTGTTCAATACAAAAGGACTAGCTTCGAGACCCAAAGCCGGATTCAACCTAATCGGCGCGATCATGGGCGGTAGTTTTTGTTTCCGCAGGGCAAGCAGCACTTTGATCAGGCTAGCCATGCCGGCCCCGCCCATGGCGTGCCCTATGTTCGGCTTTAGCGTACTCAACACGCATCGACCGGGGGTCGTCGAAGACGAGGAGTAACCATCCTTCAGGGCCAGCACTTCGACTTCATCGCCTAACGGAGATGCCATGCCATGCACTTCGATATAATCAATGGATTCCGGCTTCACGCCCGCGGTTTCACGCACTCGTCGCTGCAGGGCCGACTGGGAAGCAGAGTGCGGAGCGAGTAGTCCGTTCTTAGCTCCGTCCTGATTTACTCCGCAACCACGAATCACCCCATGGATCGTGTCACCGTCCCGCTCGGCGTCTTCCAATCGTTTGACCACGACTGCGCCCGCCGCTTCTCCCATTACCCAGCCGTCCGCCGCCTCATCAAACGATCGACAGGTGCCGGTCGCCGATAAGAGCCCAATGCCACTGACCTCCGACCGCAAACTCTCCCCGATGGTGACGTGGCCCGCCCCCACCAACATGAGATCACTCTCCCCTCGAGCGAGGCTCGCACAGGCCAAATCCAGTGCCGAAAAAAACGACGCACACGCGGTATCGACCACAAAACTTGGTCCGTGCCAATCGAGTAAATAAGCAATTCTGGCCGGCAACACACTCATGGTATTACCGGTGTAGTTTTGCCCATCTTGGTCAGGTATTCCGTTTTCATAACCCGACGGAGTACAACCGATCACGACACCGCAGCGCCGACCGGCAAGCGCCTCCGGTGCATAACCCGCATGCTCCAGCGCGTGCCAAGCCTCTTGCATCAGGATGCGATGTTGCGGGTCCATGCGTTCGGCCTCGGCAGGAGACAGATTAAAAAAGCCGGCATCAAATTCATCCACGCTTTCCAGAAATGCCCCCCAACGCGCCGGCACCGCCCCCGTTTCCGCCGACTCATCGCCGAGTGCCCGTCGTTCAGCTGGGACCTCGCTAAGCATCGACCGCTTATTGATCAACAATTCCCAAAATGCCTCGGTGTTCTGCGCCCCCGGAAACCGTCCTGAGTATCCGACCACCGCCATCGGCGAAAACGAAGCTACCGTATCAACTCCCGCCGCACGAGTTGTCGTTTGAATCCGCGGTCTGACTGGCGACTTGACTGCGATAGCTGAAAACCCGCTCACGGGCTGCAATTTCACCGGTCCGGACCGGGCAACCGGTGTATCCGTTATCGAGGCCCCCAATGAGGTCGCTGGCGTCGTGATTTCCGTCAGAAATGTGCTAAGTCGACGAGGCGTGACCTGCTCATAAAGCATCGACGAGGTCATGGTCACACCAAACTCAGCACTGAGTTTCTTCGCCAACTCGACGGTCAAGAGCGAGTCCAATCCCAGCTCCGAAAACGCCCGATCCGGCGTCACTCGACTCTTCTTCATCAATAAAGTATCCGCGATCAAACGAATCACCGTCTCTCCCACGCCCGCTCCCACGCCCGATGCGACTTTCGATTTAGGTCCAGAATCGCCCAATTCAGGCACCGCCTCCAACGGCGGAACCGATTCGACCTCAGCGACAATAAATGCAACAAATTCACCAACGGTGGCAAAATCGTAGAACCGCGCAGCGGGGACTGTAACGGCGAACTTTTGGTTGATAACTTTCACCAACTCGACCGCCAAGATCGAATCCAATCCGAGTTCACTAAATCGGGCTGCCCGGGTTAAGCGCTCAACTGGCACGAACAAAATCGACGCAATCAATTCGCGCACCGTAGTCGCAAGCGTCAATTCGGTTGAAACCACCGCACGCCTCCTCGGATTTACGGCCAACGGCACAACCGCACGTCCATCCAGTGTAGCCAAATGCGCAGCCAACGCATTCACGGTGGGAAAATCATAGAGCCGAGCTGCCGAAAGCGAAAAACCGGGCGTGGCATTGATCACCCGAGTGAGTTCCACCGCCAAAATTGAATCCAATCCAAGTTCGAAAAACTTCGCGGCCCACCCAACTCGCTCTACCGGGACCATCAAAACTTCCGCCACCCAAGCACGCACGCGCTCACGCAGTGAAGGTGTCGCAATTCCCGTCAAAGGTTTCTGGGATGTCGCCGTTGCCGTCGTCGATCCCTCTGCTTGAATCCTCGGGGTCGGCCCGGCAGTTGGCGAAAGCCGAATCGGAGCTCTCTCCTTCACGGCGGCCGCCTTGGGTATTTCGTTCGCCTTCACCTGCCCCATGCTCCCCGCCCGATCATACCAATAAGGATCAGTCGCAAACGGATAAGTCGGGAGATGCACACGCACAGGCTGAAATTTTTCAAAAATACTCCTCCAATCTACCACTCCTCCTCGCACCCAACTTTCGCCCCATTGGCCCGTCAACCCGCTATCGGACCGGTCTAAGTTTGCTGCTCTTCCTTTAAATATCGTCGGTCCGTCCGTTGCCTTAGACTCCCCGGTCAAAATCGCCAAACCCGAGATCAGATCACCGCTATCCCGTGCCCAAAATGCCGCGCGCTCACCCATCGCCGAGCGCCCCACCGCCAAAGTAAATCCGATGTCGACCAAGACAGACTGCCGCCCCTCACTACGCGCCCAAATCAAAAGGTCAACTGCTCTTTGGCTCAGCGCCCGTTCCGTGCGCGCCGAGAGGACGATCCAAGCGCCCTCGGGTGATTCTGTACTCGACCGGGAAGATTTCACCGGCGCCTCTTCGACCAAACAGTGAGCGTTGGTACCGGTGAGACCGATGCCGGTAACGACGGCTCGCCGCGGGCGGCCTGCAACAGCCGACCAAGGAAATATTTCTTTACCAATCACAAAGGGCCAAGTCCCCTCGTCGATGTCAGGATTGAGCTTCTCGAAATTTACTTGAGGCGCAAATTGCTCTCGTTGAAGTGCTCCCAACACTTTGATTAAACTCCCCATACCCGCCGCACTAAAGGCATGGCCGAGGTTGGCTTTAATCGACCCAAGTCGGCATTTAGCGCCGGCCGAGGCATGGCCGCCAAATACCGCGGCAAGAGCAGCTGCCTCAACTGGATCCCCTTTGGGGGTTCCGGTTCCGTGAGCCTCGACGTAATCCACCTCGGCAGGCTTGACCTCCCCTTTTGCCAGCACCTCCGTCATGAGTTCCTGTTGCGCCGCCGCATTCGGTAAAGTGATGCCCGGAGTGCGTCCGTCTTGATTGCTCCCGGTCGAACGAATCACTCCGTAGATGGCGTCACCGTCATTCACCGCGTCCTCGAGCCGTTTGAGAACCATCGCCGCCACCGCTTCCCCTGGCAAAGTGCCCTTGGCCCCAGCGTCAAATGGTCGACATTCACCCGCGGCACTTAAAATCCCCGCCCCCTTCAATACTCGCACGCATTTCTCAGTGAGAAAAAGGTTCACTCCACCGACCAGAGCCAACTCAATTTCTCCGGCTCGCAATGCCGTACAAGCCATGTCCAACGCGACCAAGGAACTTGAGGAGGCCGTGTCCACGGACAGCGCCGGCCCACGCAAATTTAAAAAATGCGCCACTCTACCTGCCACAAAACAGCTGAAATTAGTCACCTCGTGGGCTTTGGGAGACCCGCCATGCGCATGCGTTAGCAAGTCATGATACTCGCCCAACATGGTGCCCACAAATACTCCGCCACGCTTTCCAGCCAGATCCTCTGCCGCGTAACCCGCATCCTCCACTGCCCGCCAAGCTTCCTGCAAGAAGAGCCGTTGTTGCGGATCCATTACCATCGCTTCGGCCGGAGAAATTCCGAAAAACTCCGGGTCGAAACCTTCCACATCCTGCAAAAAACCACCGACTATGCCGAGTTCAGAAGCAATCTCCGGCAGTCGACCCAAATTCCAATAGCGATCACGTGCCGACGGCCTCGGCCCGACCGCACATCGACATTCAAAAAGGTTATGCCAAAGTTCCCGGGCCGAATCAGCCGAGGGGAACCGCCCGGATAGCCCTACTACGGCAACCGTGGTCATAATATTCGCGGATCTCGTGGGAAATGAGGGTCATCGCCTTTTCGGTCGCGGTGCTCCCCCGATCAACGTCAACAGACCGATCAGTGGAGTCACCAACAATGAAAAGATAAAATAACCAGAAAAACCAAACACACGATTGCGTCCAGCGATGCCCATTAAAAGACACAACAAAACGTAGCTGAAAATCAGCGTTGCCGTAACCATCGGGACTTTTATTCGACCGTTGTTCGATCAAGCAGAAGTCGGAACCGCTTCAGTCGCACCTACGCACCTACCTTGTACTGATCGGTGAAGAAGCTGCGAACATTCAAAACTTTCCGGTCGAGCAATGTGCCTCCCTCTTCGAAATGCTTCACAAAGACCCGTCCGATAGCATACGTGACACCACCAGCTACCGCCGGGACCGCAATCCAAGCACCAACCGTTGCGCCCACCCAGGGGATAAACTTGAACAGCGATCCAACCACCCCTGCCGTAATCGCTCGCGCACTAAGAGTTCCTACGAGAGCAACAACGAGATTACGGGCGAGATGCCGCTGAAATTTAACTTCGTAAAGGGTTGAAAGTTGCTTGATCATGAGCACCTGGAACGTAACCACACCCACCAAATCAACGAAGGGTACAGGGACTATGCCCGAGCCACCTGCACAATACATATTCTTCTTAACTATGGCATAGGCAGAGGCGATTCGATCCTCGTCCGAGGTGACAGGGATAGCTTGTTTGGCGGCATCGCCACGAGTTGCTTTCGGCATGATATTTTCCTTTCTAACGGGTCTGAACGATGAGTCGAATAATAGAGACCTAATAGACATGCATGAACATGGGCAAGAAATACTTGAGCCTATGTTTTTCAATGAGTCGCCTCACTAATATCGAGTGGATTAAGTAAGCGTAATAATTAAAATCGGGACAATGGGACGCCCCACCAACACCACCAACACCAATCAGCATGCGCCCGGAAGAACGCGACCAGCTTGAAGAGATGATTCGGCAGCCAAAAGCGCAGGCGCGATATGTGGAGAGAGCTCGTATCGTGCTCTGGGCGGCGGAAGGGCAACGTAACAAGCAGATTGCGCAGCGGCTCGGGACGCGGGAGGCGCGGGTGAGCCGGTGGCGCACGCGCTTCGAGCGGGAAGGACTGGAGGGGTTGCACGACGCGCCCCGATTGGGCCGCCCGCCGCGCAAAGAGGGCGAGGACTTACAAGCCCGGGTGCTGGCCCCACTTGACGAACCCCGAACCCGCGCCGGAAGGATTTGCCCGCTGGAACGGAGAGTTGTTGGCCCGTGCGCTTGGCAATGCTTCAGCCGATCAGGTTTGGTCCGTGCTGCGCCATTTGGGCATCAGCCTGGAGCGCCGTCGCAGTTGGTGCGTTTCGACCGATCCGCAGTTTTCCGCCAAGGCCGTCGATGTCGTGGGACTGTACCTGGCCCCCCCCGTGCCATGCGGTGGTGCTCACTGTCGACGCAAAGCCCGGCATGCAAGCCCTGGTGCCGTCCCAGGGATACTTGCGCCTGCCCAATGCGCGGGCAATGACCGGATTCGCTCGCGACTTCAAACGTCACGACTTCAACACTTTACTCGCGGCCTTCGAGACAGCGACCGGACGAGTTATGGGCGGACATTTTCGCCGCAAGCGGCGGGACGAATTTGTCGACTTCTTGGATCGGCTGGTTGTGGCCTACCCCGCGCCAACCCTCCACCTGATCCTCGACCACCTGAACACCCGACTGCCCGGACCACAGCACCCGTGGCGCCGACGCCATCCTCAGATCCATTTTTACTTCACCCCGACCCACTCCTTCTTGGCTCAATCAGATTGCAGTGTGGCTCTCCATCCTCACCCCCCAAGCCCTGCCCAGCGCGAGTTTCACCAGCGCCGACCAACTCACCAAAGCCATCGACTCCTTCATCGCCGCCTACAACGACCGCGCCGTTCCCTTCCGTTCCCTTCCGTTGGACCAAGGTTCGCGTCGAACCAAAAACCACCAACAAGTAATTACGCTAACTTAATTAACTAGATACCAACTACGCCGATACGCCGATATTCATCACGACACCGTCCGTCTATCCCACGCCAGTGAACACCCATTGCCCCTGTATAAGGATTCCGTCATGGTTGCAAATTTACCCCCCGAATGGCGCAGGCAGTTACGAACTTTGAGGTGGACCCCGTCGGTTGGACAGGTCGGGCGGATTTATAGTTATGGTTTCTGGTTTTTCTGACCAAGCATAAAAGATAATGGAGGGGAGCAGGGGAGGAAGCGTGGCTTCCTCCCCGCTCGGATAGCCGCCGTCAGGCGGCGGCTTGGTCGAGTTGTGCGTGGTAGACCTCGGATGGTGTTTGGCGGCCGTGGGCGGAGTGCGGTCGTCGGTCGTTGTAGAACAGCAAGTAGGTCTCCAAGTTGGCATGGGCCTCGACCATCGTCTCATAGCGTTTCAGATAGACTTTCTCGTATTTGACGCTGCGCCACAGGCGTTCGACCAAGACATTGTCCAAGCACCGTCCTTTGCCGTCCATCGACAGTCGCACGCCGGCGGCCAACAATGGCTGGGTGAACTCGGCGCTGGTAAACTGGCAGCCTTGGTCGGTGTTGAAAATCTCCGGCTTGCCGTAAATCGCCTTCGCGCGCTGCACCGCACGCAAAACGACGCATCGAGCGTGTTGGACAGTGCCCATGCGAGCACCATCCGCGAGTGCCAGTCGATCACCGCACACAGGTAAACGAAGCCACCGCACGCCGGGATGTAGGTGATATCTGTTGCCCACCCTTGATTCGACCTTTCAACCTTCAGCGTTCGCAGCAGATACGGGTAGATCTGAGGAGAGGCCGCTTTCTTCGACAGACTCGGTTTTGGATAGATCGCCGTGAGTCCCATTAATCCCATTAATCGCATCAATCGTCGCACCCGTTTACGGTTCACCACGTGTCCTTCGCGTTGCAACCAACGGGTCATTTGGCGGCTACCAAAGAACGGTGACTCGAGGTAGATCTCGTCGATCTGTTTCATCAACGCCAGGTCCGCTTCCTTCGGTGGCTTCGGGTGGTGGTAGTAGGTTGAGCGTGGCAGCTCCAACAGTTCGCACTGCCGGGCCACACTCAGCTTCGGATGCTCGGTTTCGATCATGCTGCGGCGCTCCTTACTCTCCAAATGGGCCAACTTTTTTTTGAGCCCCTCGAGCTCCATCTGCAGCTGCCCGATCCGCGCATACAGTTCCTTTTCTTTCTTTGCGATTCCGCTCGATCTCGTCGCGCACCTGCGCCGAGGGCTTCGCGAAGACCTCCGGCAACCGCTCGGACACCTCCTTCTTCCACTGACTCACTTGCACCGGATGCACCTCGTGACGCTGCGCGATTACGTGGATCGGCTCGATTCCCTTGAGGGCTTCGAGCCCTACTTTCGCTGTGAACTCGACACTGAAGGCACGTCGTTGCTTCGACATATTGGACTCCTTTGGGATTTAATCATCCCTCCTGTCCAACTTCATGGGTCCACCTCACTTGCCATTTTGCGGGCCGTGATTTCACAACTTACTTACACTACAAGCTACCCCGACAAATCACGAGAGGGGCACGCCGTACCCATAAAACAAGAAAAGAAGATAATTTGTGAAAAAATTGAGCCGGCGCCTACTCCCTTCAATTACTTCCTCACAAGTCTTCATTGACCAAAGGCCCATGGGAAAATAATTTTCTTCCTCACCGAATCATCACGCGAACCCTACGGAAGGTGTAGTAAACTGTGACTAGTCATTTAACAGGTCCCATACCCCACTATTATTACTATTTATTCACCCCCAAAGGGGTGTAGGGAAATAGACCGGGCCAGCGGGAGGGAGAAAGGGTGCTCGGCCCAGGCGACCGAGGTAGAACCTTTCGATTGGCCAACGTTGGCGATAAGTCTCGGCGAGTACCGTGGCCGGCGCATCCCACAGATTAGTCCAACATGCCATGCGTCGTTGGTGCTCTTGATCGTAGAGGCTGACCCCACTTGGAGCTTCCCCTGCCCGCTCAATCGCGACAGTGATTTCTTCGACCCATGAAGCGCTTCCCTGCCATTCTGGCCGTTTCGCTGGTCGCCAACCTGCTGCTGGCCGCCGCTTGGTTATCCGCCCCTCGTCCCACCCCATCCGCTCCACCCGCCCCGGCCACACCGTCGGTCGCGTCACCCCGCGTGTCCCCGGTCGCTCCCGTCCCGGAGTCGGCGAGCAATCCGGTGCTCGCGTGGTCCGACTGGCTCACCACCCAAGCCTCCGGTCGCTCCACCGCCGAGATCGTGGCCGGTCTGCGGGCCGCCGGTTGTCCGCTGCCCATGCGGCGCGCCATCGTCGCCGATCTGGTGGATCAGGAGTTTGCTGAACGCCGAGCCGCCATCCGCGCCTCCCACCCGCCACGGCGATACTGGGAACTCGGATTCCGCAAAGATGCCGTTCCGATGAACGCTCGCCACGACTTGGTCATCCTGGATATCGAAGCGCATGCGCGTCGCCGTGCACTCCTCGGAGAGATGCGCAGCTCCCGCTCCCTCCAAAACCGTCTGCGCGATTTTGCCCCCACCGAATCCGAATATCGCACGCTTTACCCCTTGTTTACCGCCGCTGCCAAGGCCTCGCGTGAATATTAGGCCACCACCACGGCGACTCGCTTCATTCGGCGCGCCGGCGGAAGCCGCTCCCGTCATGGCCCGCTTGCAGATCGACACACAGGCCGCCGTGCGCGACCTCGCCCACAACCCGCAACTCGACGAGGTCGGCCGCGCCCGCGCGCTTGCCGCACTCCAGCAAAACGCACGTGAGCGCCTGGCCTCAACGCTGACCCCCGAACAGCTCGAACGCTACGAACGCGCCTTGGGCCTTTGGATCCCGCGTCTCACCACCCCGCCGCCGCTCCCCCGCAACTGAAGCCCCGCCTCGCCTCGATGAAACCGTTTCGCCTCCTGCTTATCCAGTCGCTGCTCGGCAATGTGTGGCTCGCCGCCCGGGTAAGCACTCACGTTCGCGCCCAACCCGAAACGCCCGCCCCCAACCTCGCCGTCGAACGCATTGAAACGACTCCCCTCGCCGCACCCGCCCCAGTGCCGGAACGCACCTTCCGCGCAACTGCTCAGGATCTCCGCGCGGCCGGATTGAGCCCCGCTTTGGTGGAGCGCATCCTCACCCAGATGCTCAACGAATCCGAACCGGTTGAGAAACGCGATTATTGGCAAACATCCCCGCGCATCCCTACGAGCGATCGCCTGCGACGCGAAACCGAGCGCGAACAGGCGCCGCGTGACGCGCTCGGCGACGACCATCGCTTCGGCGCCAAACGTATCGCCTCACTCCGCAAGGCTTACGGCGACTACACCCCGGAACAGCTTGACCAGATCGACGCGCTACTCCGCGACTACAAAAAGATCGGCGTCAAAGTCCGGGCGGAGCCAACCGATGCCATGGCGCGCCGGGAAATGAATGCTTTGCTCACCACGGAGCTGGAGACCGATCTGCTCAATCTACTCGGCCCCGAGGGCTTCTTCGACTATCAGGTCCGCAACAGCCCTAACTCTCCTATCCTGCGCCACGTCATGGGTGCCTTCAGTCCCACCGAGTCGGAGTTTCGCGACGTGTTCAGGCTCTACACTGCCGCTAACCGGTTATGGCCGGAACTCGCTCCCGTCCGACACTGCGTTCCGGGATTTCATTGCCGATCCCGCCAACCAATCGGCCCTCGTCGCAACCTTGGGTGACGAACGCGCCTGGGAACTCGAATTGGTCTCCGACCCCAAACTGGCCGCCGAAGCCCGCTTTCTCAGCGCCCTCGATCTCCCTTCCTCGTCCTTGGTTGCGCTTCAGGGCTACTCCGCGCTCGCCAGGAGAGCGCGCTCGCGGCGCTCGCGCCTGCGGCCGAGGGCACGCCCTCACCGGAAAGTCTCGAGACCGCCCGCCTCACCCTCACCCAAATCGCCGCCGACCTCGACTCCTTGCTGACTCCGGAAATTGCGGCCCGCTATCGCGAGACGCACGGCTATTGACTGAAGATACCGGAGCCGGTCGAAATACCGCTGCCCCCGAATTAGGGGAGTCTTTCGAAAGAAAGGAGGTGCCCACGGGCGCCACTCTTCCTCACTCGACGTGGTTTCAAAACGAAAGCAACGCAGGGTAAAAACAAAGGCACCAAAGCCCCTCCGCCGCGGCTCCACGGAGTCAGGACCTTCAACAGCAGGCTGATGGGCTTCCCGTCCCTTCGTTCCCTGCTGTAAAAACAGAACCACATCCGACATAGCCCAGTCCGGCGCACGGTCGTCGACAAGCGACGCCCCCTACCTCCTGCTTCCGTGTAGTCCGTGGTCCAAACCCAGCAGGCTGACGGCTCCGCTCTCCTCTGTTCCCTCCTGTAAAACAAAACCACATCCGACCTCGCCGAGTCCGGCGCGCGGCCGTCGACAAGCGACGCCCCTTTTACATCCTGCTTCCGTGTGGTCCGTGGGCCAAATCCCGCAAACTGACGGCTCCGTTCTCCTCTGTTCCCTCCTGTAAAACCCAATCCCTACCCGCTGACGGCCTTCGTTCCCTTGTGAGGAGATCCGAGAGGATCATGTCGTTACTTTGTCACAATACTTGTGCAAAGGAGCTGGGCGGTTCATGGACAATACGGACCGCTACCAGAGGAGCTGTCGACGAATTGAAACCACCCTCAGGGTATGGAAATCGTATCAAGGAATACGCCCAATGCGCCGTCAGGAGGCATGGAAATGCCGAAATGAGTATGACGCTGAGTTGCAACGTTATCACGACATGACCCCGCTCAGACTTTCGCTGGTCAGCGCCGGGCCGGTCGCACTGACTTCCCGCGACCTCTCCGACAGGGACGCTGCACTGCTGGTCGACCGATGCTGGGAGGCGCTGACTGCCCTACTCGCCGAATTACATCGCCGGTTGATGCGCAGTCTACACATTGCAGTGCTCCATTCCCGATTATCGAGCGACCAGCTCAAGATTGATCCACGTTTCAATGCTTTCCACAAGCGATTGATTCAACTGATTACGAGCCCGTTATCTCAAGCGAGCCATGCGGAAGTTCTACGACTCGCCGAACAGCTGATGCGGGACGAATATAGCGATCGCCATCAGCTGGCGGGCACCTTGATGGCCTGCTTGGGAACGGTTCCGCCGCCCCAAGCCATGCCAACATTTTCAGGCGATTTCGCTGACGAAGTATGTCTGTGTGCGGATCTCGCCCGGGGATGCGCCCCCTTTGCGGACGTGACCTATAACACGCCCGTGTAGGCAACGACGAGCAGGTAGCAATCGCAACAGGCATCGCCCCGATGCTGTGAATGGGGTGCTCGAAAAGTGCCGGCAACTCGATTGGGAAATGACCCTCCTCGAAAATTTGGCTCCGCTTACCAATCGATAGGGCCCCAGGCATGCCCATGAGTCCTTTCGCTCGCCGAAGATGAGAACGTATCAGGATAAAAGCCTTCCTTGCTCTTGGCTGCAGCGGTTGGCGGAATACGCTCAACGTATGGTGCCGAACTGTCGGGCAATGGTATTCGATTCGTTGCCGAATCGCCGGAGCATTTTGGAGGCATCTAAAAACAAGCAACCGCGCCACGTGCGGGGTTGTTTGAAAAGTGGAAAATTCTCCCCCCCTCCTCGAATTCTCCCCCCCTCCCCGTTGCCTCTCGAATGGGTCGACGAAAGTCGCAATTGAACTCCTACCTTTGATCGAAGATGCAACCGCTAGTTGGATCAATCTCCGTTGGGGCCTTCCGCTCACGGAAAACTCCATGGCGCATTTCGCGCTCGACCTGAATCGTTTGGTGGCCCTCCACCGCGACCCGAATGCGATATTCGTGCGGGACCACATCGCTGATTCCCGCGTCGGCGCGGACTGGGAGGTAACGAATCGCTAGCGACGCCAGAAGACCCATTCTGAGCCTTGAACCGGCACGAGCGTGTGTAGAAGCAACGGGGACAAGTCCGTTCCGAAGCACAGTGCGAGCAGGCACTGGAGCGGCGACGTCGGTATCGAACTACTCGGCGGGTTCACGCCCATGCGATGCGCATCGCTGCGGCTATCGCCAGAAATTATCGAAAAATAACTCGTTCTCATTCACCGATTCCTGCTTTTTTATCTAGTTCATGGATACTGCGCCCCACCACGTATTCTTCTCTTATTCTCGTGAGGATAACAAACACCCCGTTGACGACGAAGGACACGGCTGGGTTACCGCACTCTATCACGATCTCAAGGAGCGCCATCGCCGCTATTCTGGACGGGAGCTGAATATCTTTTTTGACCAAGAGTCGCTTGAGCTCGGCAAAGACTGGCGGCGCGCACTCGGAGCGGGCATCCGGGAGTCAAATCTCTTCCTCGCTTTCCTGTCGCCTAACTACCTCACGGGTGACAACTGCATTTGGGAGTGGGAATAGTATCTCTTGCGCGAGCATTCGTCGGCGCGAGGTGACGACGGCTTGGTGCCGATCTATTTCGTTGCTCCCCGCGAGATGCGCCCGGCCGAAGGCCAGCGCATCGCGGCTTGGCTCGATGCCATGCACGTGAAGTTTCCGTGGTTCAATCCTCGTGCCACCGATATCGTGGTCGAAGACGAGCAACGTTACCGGGACTTCGCGGCCGACATCCACCGCCGTAACCGCACGGAGATCCTGGAACTCCAACCTTGGGCCGAAGAAGGGCCCAAGGTGCTCAAGCAAATCGATGCGGCCGCGCGTAGTGCTGCACTCAAGGTCCAGTCGCGCGACTGGACCGAAGACGAGCGTCCTCTTTCGGAGCGTCTCGACTCCATCGACCGCTACATTTCCCACTGCCTCGCACCCGCTGATCTCGCTCCGGGCAACCTCAATCGTAGCCAAAGCACCTTCGTCGGTCGCCACGCTCAGTTAGGCCAACTGCACACCATCATTCGAAAAGGTGGAGCGCAGGTTGGAGGCCGCGGAAGTGGCGGGCGAGGGATGATCGCCGCTTCCCACGGTTTGGGTGGTCTGGGCAAGTCAGCCTTGGCTCGGCAATATGCGCATGCATATGCGGAGTATTTTGCGGCGGGCGGCACTTGGGAGCTACGATGTGCCGGCGAGACCAAGATCGGGCAGGTGCTACTCCAGTTGCTGGATAACCCAGATGGCGTTAAGACTGTTGAAAGGGAAGTGGACCTATCCCTCGAGCTGCACGAGGCTCAGAGAGCCAACAGTAGTTTAGCGGCCAAGGCGGTCGTGGCGCATCTTCGCGAACTTACGATGCGTCGCTGCGATATCGTGAGAGAACGTCTCGCCCGGCACTCTGAGCGCCACAGTGGCGATAGTAATTTTGCGACCCTCGATCAGCCGCGCCTGTTACTTATCCTAGACAACGTGGATCAGCCTGAGCTGCTGTCCAAATCACAGGTCAAATTATTGTCTGCTGAGGACTGGCTGGAAATCATCGTGACCAGCCGCCTCCATCCCGGAAAGTTTGGTGAGGATGCTCGCACTTTCCACAGCGTCGAAGTTGATGGGCTGCCCGAGAGCGACGCGTTGCAGCTGCTTCGCGAGTTGCAACCCGAGCAACGTTTCCCGGAAGGTGAAGAAAACGAGCAGGCCGCCCTTGAGATTGTGCGCTTGCTGGGCGGCTACACGTTGGCGATCGAATTGGTAGGCGCCTACATGAAAACCAAACCGCGAACCTTTCCTCCGACTCGAATGCTGGAGCAATTGCGCACCGACGGAGTAGCGCTGAAGGTGGACGCCTATGCCGCCGATCCGGACGTGAAGAATAAGATCGAAGACGAAGACTACCGGGGCCGCACGATCGGGTCTCTGGTCGCGTCGAGCATGGCCTAGGTAAGCCAACCGGCTCGGACTGCGCTTCATTTTGCTAGTTTTCTCATGCCGGACTCGATCCCGGTGGAATGGATACGCACCCTCACGGCGCAGGCGCATCCGGATGCCGGCTTGACGGAGGACGAAGGAGCATGGGCGGAGTTATGGAACGAATTGCACGATCTTCGGTTATGGCATCCAGTGGAAAACCCAGAGTGCGATAAGCAAGGTCTCGCCGTGTGGCCCCAGCTCGTTCGCATTCACCGCATTGTTGGCGAACACGTAAGATCTGCTGCCGGACCTGAGCGATGGTCGGAAATTGAGGTATTTCTTGATCAGCTTACGACCGAGTTTGAACAGCGGGAAGGAAACGAAAACGCCGACCATCTGAGGAGGCAGCATCCTTGGCTGCTGGAACAGTTCGAATAGCTTTTAGCTCCTCAATCCCTTAAGGGGATAGTTATTTCGCCAGTGCTCCTACGATCGGTGAATGTTTCGGTGGAGTATGAAGGGGACCACGGTTCACCAAACCGAGCTAAAGCCTGTCCAGCGGGCGCAAGTCGTTGGTGATAAGCTGTAAGCGTGATAAAAAAGAGGCCTAAATCGGGAGTAAATCCTGGTTTAGGCCCAAAAACGGCGTCTATGATTGGGTGTGAAACTAATACACAAAGCCGTCGGAGATGAAATTGCCCTGCAGAGCTGGCTGCGTCCAGCGCTTACGACTGTCGGGCCGAACAAAGATTACGGGCAGTTTCGCGAGCCGCTCGATGCGGTGGACCGAGTGCTGCGAGCCAGTCACCTTGAATCGATGGCGATGGACTTCGCGCGGGTGGGCTTCGAGTCGGTCGACGCCGGGCAGCTGCGCCGTCGCCTGGAGTTCGCGCGCAAGGCGCTGCGGGTGCATGTGTTGCGTATGCTGTTGGGAAACATGCCTTTTCGGCAACTCTCGCGCACGATTGAGGGCATCAAGGGCGTTTCCAAGAGCGTGTTGGAGCGAGCTTCGCAGTGCTTTACCGCCGAACCGGTGCGGTGGATGGGTCAGGTGTTTATCGAGATGGTCGCCGAGGCGGACCGGGCGGCCGAACTCGGTCTGGCCGAGCCGCAGTCGATGGAGACGTGCCTGGTGGACTCGACGTGCTGGCCCACCAACATCCACTTTCCGGTGGATTGGGTGCTGCTGCGCGATGTGAGCCGAACCCTGCTCAAGGCGGTGATCCTGATCCGCCGGGCCGGCATGCGTGCACGCATGCCGGCGGAGCCGGAGGTCTTCGCCCGACAGATGAACCGGCTGTGCATTGAGATGACGCACACCCGACGGCGTGCGAATGCCAAACGAGCGCGCAAGCAGGTGCTACGCAAGATGAAGCGACTGTTGCGCACCATCGGTGAACACGCCCAGCGACACCGCAACCGCCTGGACCAAGCGTATGCGTCGACCCACACCTCCGCGCGACAGGCCGCTCGCATCGTCAAACGCATCGTCGAACGCATCGACGAACGCATCGACGCGATGTTGGCTCAGATGCCCGCAACGATCAACCAGGCCCACGAACGCATCATCGGCGCGCGACCAGTGCCCAACGCCGAGAAGATCCTCCGCGTCTACGAACCCGACGTGCAGACCGTGGTCCGGGGCAAGGCGTCCGGCGCGGTCGAGTTTGGCAACACCCTCATGATCAGTGAGAACGTGACGGGGTTGATCACCGATTGGCAGTTGTATCAGGGAATGACTCCGGCCGAATGGCGTCAGTTCGACCTGAGC
>JAGGDC010000007.1 GCA_020809425.1 Candidatus Synoicihabitans palmerolidicus
TTTTTCCCTTCATTTCGGCCGGACGTGGATCCGCCAAAATAGACCGATTCCCCAGTGCCCGTGGTCCGAATTCAGCCCGCCCCTGCACCCAACCCAAAAGTTTGCCTGCAGCCAACAATGCCGCCGCCTCTCGGTGCACCGTCCCGGGCAGGTGTCGTATCTTCTGGAATCGGCCAAACTCCCCCAGATGCTCCATTGAAACGTTCGAAATCGACGCGCCAAGATACGGACTCATCACTTCGCAAGCAGGTCTCAAATCAGGATTATCCTGGTAACAAGCCAACAGCGCGGCCCCCAATGCGTTGCCGTCGTCGCCTGGCGCACAAGGTACATGCAGCTGCTTGAATGGGGTCGCCCCCAGCAACTGGCCGTTGTAGGAGGAATTTAATCCACAGCCTCCCCCAAGTACCAGATTTTCGGACAAACCAAGCGCGTGGAAATTCGTCAATAATGTGGTCATCGACTCCGCATAAAATGCCTGTGTCGTCGCCGCGAAGCTCGCCATGTCGATAGCTGGTACGCCTGGTTTTCGCCCTCGCCCCTGCAATCGTTTCCTCCAGCGTTTCAGCTGCGTGGTCGATGGGTATTTAAACTTCAATCCTTCGATACGCCCCAGCTCACGAAACTCGTCCAGCATGGCCGGATCGACTTCTCCGTAGGGCGCGAGGCCCATCAGTTTCCCCTCCTCCCCGGCCTCACTGCTGAAACCGGCTACGTCGGTACACATTGAATACAGGATACCCAGACTCTCCGGGCCTTTCATCTGTGCGACCGGCCGCAATCTTCCGTCCGCATACGCATAGTAGGACATCGAACCCGATTCTCCCTGCCCGTCGACCACCACGCAGGCCGCTTCTTGGAATGGGCTCGTGAAACACGCCGCGGCCGCGTGAACATCATGATGGGGCAAATGCACAAAACGTTGACGCCGATTGCCGAAATCCTTGATCAACACGTCGGCCAGATGACCGCCCCCTAAGCGTAGGGTGCTATGCTGCAACCAGAGCGCAAAAAACAACTGGTGCTGGTCGACCAGGAAGCGGGTCATTTCCGCGCCACGTCGAGCGAGTTTTTCATGGTTGGTAAGTCCAAGCAGGAACTGAAAATCCATGAAACGCGAAAATCCCCGTCCCCATGATTTCGCGATGATGAATTCTCCCTGCGGATCGCAGTGTTCCCTTAAAACCTGTCGCACAAGTCCGCGCGGGTCAGCCGCACATCCATAAGCTCTCTTTACCTGATAGAAGCGCTCAACGGCTTCGGCGAAGAGTACCTTGCCCTGTTCGTCGACCACGGCCAACGCCGGGTCGTGAAAGGTTGTGGAAAGTCCGACGTAGTATTTAGCCATGGGAAATTGATGGGACGGGAAGAGAACTCTCCCGCGAAATGTAGAGTACGATGGTCTCGAACGAACCCGTCGCGCGCGCCGTAGCGACAATCTCGGCGAGCGACGGGGCAGCTCCGGCGTGTTTCACTCGTTTCAAGCATTTCATGATCACCCGAAAGATTTTGAAGAACGTGACCCCGTTGTGAATTTTGATCTTATCGAGCAACGGGAAGCCTTTGAAGGCCCGCTTTCCCTTGAAATCAAGCGAGGTGTAAATCATGGCCTGCCCCAACCAGCCCGAGTCGGCCAATTCGCGCTTATCCCACGAACCGTCCGAGGTCGACGCGCGTTGGATGGCGGCAAGTGGATTGAGGTGCACAATCGCGTCGTTCCCATTGACGATAGTGTAAAGCGTATCGATGGAACCCCCGCATAATTTGCGCTCTCACTCAGCAACTTTTTCGCATGCGTCGTGCGCACCAAATCACCATGGGTGGTCATGATATCTCCTCGCAGAAAATGAGGTCCAAGTCATTCAACCGGTCTAAAAATTAAACCTCCCAGGTGCAGGAAATTACACTCCGGATGCTCATCCCCCAAAGTCAGGATTCGCCGCAGGTGAGTTTCGTGATCGGGTTGAAAAAGAATATCATCCTCCATGATGAGCGCATACGGCACATCGTGTTCAACCGCCTTCGAAAGGCAAGCCAGATGGGATTCCCCACACCCGCGCTCATTGTCAGCTTGTCGATCCGAGCGGAAGAACTCGACCTGAGTCATCCCCACCCGACGCAATTCCGCGCTGACTTCGGACAAGCGGTCTTCGCGCTCTCGTAGATTAATGCACGTGAGGAGCGGGATATTGCCCCACACGGAGGTGGCTTCAGTGGTTTTCATCACGGAGGAGGGTTAATTGCGACGAGAAATTCATGAGAACCCTATGCGGATACGCTTGGATACTTCGGGTATCGTAAAGGTCACTCCATGCATCTCCAGTTCGCGGCGCACCGCTTCACGGTAAGCTTCGTGGGTAGTCTCAAGTCGCCGCCGTTTCAGTTGCACCAAAGACTCGCGCGGCGTCTTCGCGAGCGCACGGGCCTGCGCCACCGCGCTTGGCACAACCTCCGTTCTCTTTCTCACCGGCACGCCTACCCCGCGATCCCGTAGCGATGCACCTCGAATGTTAGCCGCCATGAACAACATTTCCCACCCGATCATATCGCCAAAAACTCGAGGCAGGTTGAAGGTGCTCGCCATTCCCGGTGTAAATCCGAAGCCCATGAAGTTTGCGCAATACATGCTCTCCTCGGCCAGAAACATGAAATCCGCATGGGCACCAAATGCCAGCCCGCCACCAATGGCGTGCCCCTGCATCGCCGCAATCGTCGGTAACTCACAGTACCGCAACAAATCGAAGAATTTGAAGTCAGTGTAGCTCATTCGCCCCTCGGATATCGCGATGAGCTGTTCAGCGGTCCCCCCCCCGCAAAAGTAGGAATCGTAGCCGTGCACCACGACCACCCGGGCGTTCGGATTGGCGACGATTTCAGCAAACCCCTCCAGCAGCCCTCGTCCAATCTCCTGGCTAAACAAATTTCGCGAGGATCTATCCTCCATCGCCACGACCGCCACTGCAGGCTCCGCCCAGGTGAGCTTGACGCACCTTTCGACCCCTTCCCCTGATCCCGTCGCGCTCAAGATGAAACCTCCCACGGGAATCGACCCGCATTCACAAAATTGGCAATGCCTTCACGCACGGTCGGCTTGTTCAGCAACCGGCCAATTTCAGTAACCGCCGTCTGCTCCATTTCAGGGGTCAACATCCACATCTTCTGAAAATAGGATTTCAGTTCTACCACCGTTTCGTCCGTCAACCGACCCAGACGCAAAGAGAGCCTCCTGAGCGCCTCATCGAGTTCATCCGTGACTTCATCCACCAAATGATGGTTCAGCGCTTCCGCGACGCTCAAAGTTCGGGTCGTCATGGTCATGGCGTAAGCTTGTTGAAATCCCACTCGCCGTATCAAGAAAGGCACCACGCAACACGGGAGAATACCCCACAACGCCTCCGATAGGCTGAAAACACTGCGCGAAGTCGCCAACACCAGGTCGCTCGCGGCCACCAATCCGACCCCGCCCGCCATCACTTTTCCGTCTACCACCGCGACGATCGTTTTCGGTGAAGACGCCAGACGTTTCAGAATAGCCATGTAGTCCGCCGCGGCCATCTGGCTCTCAGATTCACCCGCAATCTCAACGAAATCCATGCCGGTGCAAAATACGCCCGCTCCGCCCCGTAGTAGAATCATTCGACAGGTTGAAATGCGCTCGGCCTCGTCGAGAGCCGCGTTCAGTTCGCGCAGTAAAGTCGCGTTAATGCTATTGGCGCGCTCCGGTCGGTTAATCGTGATCGAGACGGTAAGCGCCGTCGATTCGACGAGCAAAGTTTCAAAGCTCATCGTCACCGCGCCTCCCCCACCATGCCGAACATTTATCAACTCCAGTCATATTCCCGATGGTAGTTACGCACCCCTTTCAACACCAACAAACCACGGCCCGCCAAGGTTTGGTCGTAGAGGTTTCGGTAAGGAGCTAAGTCCACTTCCTGATCCTTCACGCCGAATACCCAGTCCAACCCGGCATCAAGCAGCTGCTCGTACTCCGGCATGGAAAGTACATACCGATCTGCTAGGGCGGCGGAGAGTGCGGCTCCTTTAAAAGAGGTTCTCGCGCCGGGTCCTGCCACTCCGCTGTAAAATTCGCCGCAGCACCCCGAGCCGTACGAATAGACTCCAATGCGTCGTGGTTGGAAAAGATCGGCCCCGTCAATTAGTCCGCACAACGCGAGATACACCGTAGCAGAATAAATGTTACCGATCTCTGCGCAAAACCGCAGCGATGGCGTGACGCGTCGATCGAAGTCAGCCTCGGCCTCCGCCGGCGACGTGCCTCTCAATTTGCGAAGGAGCATTCGGTGCGCGCCTTTCACCATACCGGGAAATGGAGTGTGAAAGGCCAGATAATCAAAAGTCTCGAAGAAATCAGCTCCCTCCACTCTTCGCGCGTATTCCGCAAAACTGTGTTCCAAGCAATCGAGGTAAGCGATGAGCGATAAATCCGAATCACCGGTCTCGATGTCCGCCGCGGGGCGGCACGTATCCATTACCTCATACCCATGGTAACCATTGGCCCCAAAATCCAATTCGAAAACGTCCGGCTCGTCGCCCACGATCATCGCCACCGCACCCGCACCTTGGGAGGGCTCGACGTAGCTACCCCGAATAGTCGCCCGTCCAATATCGGTCCCTATCACCAGAGCCTTTGCCCCCAGGGAAGCCTGTGAGGCCACAAAACCGACTGCCATTTGTAGCGCCGCAGTCGCGCCGTAACAGGCCTGTTTAATTTCGAACAAGCGGCAGGTGCGCCCAAGCCCGAGATAGTGGTGCACGTAGGTCGTCATCGACTTGCCAAAATCAATGCCCGATTCCGTGCCCACGATTACCAATTCGATGCGTGCTCGGTCTTCCGCCGACATGGCCTCGATCAGAGGTTTGGCGGCATTGACCGCCAAAGTCACCGGATCCTCGCAAGGCAGGGCCACGGATTTTCGCACCAGCATGAGATTGTCAAACCTACGCATGTCCAGCTCCCGTACCTCAAATAGCATGCGGATGTCGAGCACGGCCCGCGCCCCGTAGAAATTGATCGATTCGATACCAATACGCATTTTTTTAAGGAGCCGAGATCACCAAGCTGCTATTAAAACCGCCGAAACCAAAGCTGTTCGACAGGGCCAGCCGAACCTCCGAACTTTCGGCATCAACGGCAACCAGAGAAAGTTGCGCATCGATGGGTTGGACGAGGTTCGGATTACCGTGGAGAAAACCCCCCTCGACCTGTAACAGGCAAGCCAATAGTTCCACCAAACCTGCACTACTCAAGCCATGACCCAGCAAAGCCTTCGTGGCATTGATTCGCGGCCTCCCCGGCCCTAGGCCAAAAACTTCCCGCAAGGCCTCGCATTCTGCGCGATCTCCAGCCGGTGATCCCGTTCCATGCGCGTTCACGTAGTCTATCTCTTGAGCCGAAACGCCCGCCGCGGCCAAGGCCGCTCTCATCGCTTGCACCTCGGCTGCTGCCACCGGTTCGGGGCCATGACGCGCATCCAGCAGTAACGACACTCCGAGAACACGCCCCCGCGCTGAAACGCTCCGCCTCCGGGCCGACTCGCCCGACTCAAGCACGACGGCGGCGGCCGCTTCACCCCACACGAATCCGTCGTGACCTTTGTCAAACGGCCGGGGTGCCGCCGACGCTTCTCCCGTCAAAGATGCGGCCCCTAATATGCCAAACGCTTCCAATTCAACTGGAGACAAGACCGAGGCCGCCCCTACTACCACACAACGCTCCACCACTCCCGCGCGCACCCAATGCCAAGCCTGAAACAAGGCCGCATTACCACTCGCTGAGGCAGCTCCGACGGTCATACCCGGCCCCCGCACTCCCAACATCTGGCTGAGACAGCCGACCTGATTGCTGTCCGAATAGGAAACAGCGAACTTGGGATTCACCCGGCGCTCGCTGGCAGCCAAAGCCCCAAGATTTTCTGCCATGTAATCCTGACTAAGATTGCTGCCGGCCACGATAATGCCCGTACCCGCGCCAAGGGCGGGATCCTCCGCATCAAGCCTCGCGTCGCGCCACGCCTCCACCGCCGCAACCGCACCGAGCCGGGTGGAACGGGTGGCATTGTGCAGCACTTTACGAGCACGCTTCCAGATCCCAGACACGGGCGTCTCAATCTCCTCCAACCAACGGACGTGATCAAAATCCTGCACGCGCGCCGCCACCCGCGGACCTCTTGCGGTGATGAGCTCCGGGGGCAGCACCTGAACGCCCCGCTGCCCTTCACGCAGGGCCAAACCCAACTCCGTCATTGAAGAAGCGATACTGCAGATCACCCCGCCACCCGTGCACACCACTTCGTGTTCTCTCGCTCGTTGCATCTTGATGATTCGCTCAACGAGAGCGGTCGCTGGTATGTCGTTTAAAAATCTCCACGAGGTCGGCGAGAGTACTGGCCCCATGTAACTCAACGGTGGGCACGTTCACCTGGAGTGCTTCACTCGCATACATGACCACTTCCACCCGGTCGATCGAGTTGGCACCGAGGTCGGTCATGTTGCTTTCCGGTACGATGTCATCGGGGTTAAGGTCGAAGACGACTTCCAACAAGTTGGCTTTGACGATTTCGAGGATACGTTGGGATTCCGGGTCCATTGGAACATTCATGTTTCGATAAGTGACCGATAGCGCTGCGACAAAACTGCCGCCGCCCCCGTCATTAATTGATCGGCGATCAGGTCCACGTGCCGGTTACGCCAGTCGGCCATCGCCGTTCCGCGTACCCATTGGTTAAAAGCTCCCAAGGCCGGACCTGAGTGGATTTGAAAATCAGTTTGTTCGGCGGGTTCTCCCGCTAGGGCCAGTCGTGACGTGTGGACAAAATACCAGCGAAAGATCAGCGCCATGCGATGCTTCGGATCGCGTTCGGCTCGAGCAATGACAGCGGGTGCTCGCTGCGCGTAAAACATTCGGGTCTCCTCCCACACCGCATCGAAGGAGCGTTTGAAATAACGCGTCTCAATCTGCTCCCGGGTTTTTGCATCGATCTGCTCAATCGAATCATACTGGCGATAGAGATCATACAGTTTCTTCGCGCGGCCCGGGAAAAGCAGTCCACGCTTAAATACCTGCACCTTGGCGCCCATTTCAAACATGTCGCCCGCCGGCACAATATCCATGTCCTGCGCCTCCGCCGCTTGCAGCATATCCTTCACTCGATCACTGGTCCCAGCTTCGACCGTGCATTGATTGACGGAACCCGTGAGCACAAAGTCGGCCCCCACTACAAACGATGCAGCCACCGCTTCCGGCGTCCCGAGTCCGCCGGCCGCGCCCACCCCAATCTTTCGCGCGTAGCCATGTTCCCGACTCAAGTCGTCTCGCAGCCTCAGAATGACTGGCAGTAACACATAAGCGACTCCACGATCCGTGTGTCCGCCCGAGTCTGATTCCACACAAATATCGTCCGCCACCGGCACCGTCGCCCCCCATTCCGCCTCCTCGGCGTTGATTAGTCCGCTCGCCAGTAGTGTCCGACGCAATACGTCTGGCACCGGACGTAAAAACTGCGCCGCTACTTCTGGGCGCGAGATCTTTGTCATAATCTGCCTCGGAGATCTTACCACACCGTCGGCATCGCGCGTCATCCCCCTCAATCGCAACCAGGCCAAATCCATCGAGATCTGGGTAAAGGCCGCCGCTTCGATGCGGGGCACGCGGCGTTCTAGTAATATCTCCGCAGTCGCGTGTTCGATCTCCGGATCGAAGGGTGCCGCCAGAAAATTGGCCCCATAAATTCCGGTTCCGCCCAACTGCTCCCCGATCCATTGCAAGTCTCGGTCTATCCGCTCGGGTTTGAGCCCACCCGTGCCTAAAAACCCCAACAACCTCGCTCGCCCAATGCGTACCACCAGCTCTTTTGAGGCAATCCCTTTGTACATCGCTCCCGCGACATAGGCGTATTTTATTCCATGACGCCGTCGAAAAGCATCGCAGCCTAGCCGCCCCGGGTCGATCGCACGTAACGTTGGGGAATCCGTATCAGCCAAGGGCATAAATCGATCAAAACTCACCGCAAATTGATGGTCGTGAAACAGTTCCCGAGTGCCAAGGCGGGTTTCTGCGGTAATGCCACTGCCAGAGCAAACTCCCTTAACCAATAGGCTTGGACGCCGTACTGTGCAAAGTGCCGGTAGCTGCCGCGCACGCCCGGTTCACCCGGTATCGACTCGACCTCCGCTATTTCGTAAAAAGAGCGCGGCGCCATCAGGCCGGTGCGCAATACCTTCGCCAATGCCTCCCGGATCGCCCAACTCACCGTCGGGCAGCGTTCCGCTGGCACCCCCGCCCGCGCCAAGGCAGACCATTCCTCCGTGGAGATCTCGCGTCGCAAAATTTCCGCATGGGCGGGATCATCGCATTCCAGATCCACCGCCATCGGATGACCTTCGTCTACCGCCAACGCCGCGGCCCAAGCACCGCTGTGGGTAATACTCACAAGTGGGTTACCCGCGTTCCCGTTACCGTCATTGCCGTCGCGCACCACAGGTTGTCCGAACACTCCCGCCGCGACATGCCAAGCCTTGGCAGGCACCTCCGGTTTCCACGCCCCAAGCGCTAGTTTTGCAGCGTACCGACCTCTCAAGAATTCATCCTGTCGTCTCGGCACACCCGCCGACTTCCATCGTTCGACCTCTACAGGATGTAGAAAAACTTCCCGCCTAGTGTTCAACTCTGCTGCCGGGGTTTGGGTCACGCAGAATCCCACGCATTCTCGTGAGTAACTCGATTTATTCTCTCCATTTCGACGCGACTCCAAAGTCCATCGCCAAGATTCCGGCAAGGTATCCACGACCCTAGCAATCATATTAGTTCGCATCACGGCAAGCCTTTGTATGTACCTATACCCGGAGCGGCACTTACCAAGGTTCGCTCGTGAACCACCCCTTCTTGAACCACCCATTTCACTGTTCATAAACACCCTCGGATGCGACGCCCGCCACCACTTTGCCAATTTCTAATCTGGATTTTTTTGATTGTCCTACCCTCCGTCGGTTGTCGCAAGATTAATAACCCGATGCCCAGTGACCTCGAAAGGTCCGGCTTTCTGATTAATTATAAAATTGCCAATCCCGAGTCCAAACTTGGCGAGATTGTCGCTCCGGTGACTAAACAATTTCCCCACACGCGTCTTTCCCTTCTATTACCACACGGTTCGATCCCATCACTCGTCTTTAAACATTATCAGGAGGCCTCTGGCGTCACGATTGATCCGACCTACTACGCTACCCATCAAGAATTCGATCAATTGCTCGTTGGTGGCACTCACCGGATCTCGCCATCGTGAATAATCTCATGATTGAGAGCCTTCGGGCCGCCGGGAGGCTCGGCGATTTAAACTTCCAAAACATCCCTAACCGCAAGGAAGTGGAAGATGAGTTTACTGCTCTCCCGTTTGATCCGAGTGCGAGTAGCTACGTTCCATTAACTTGGCGCACTGTGGGCATCGCCTACAATGTGGCGATTCTCGACGAAACTCCTCGCACTTGGAGCGACCTCTTCACCCCGATCTCCCCGGATCGATAAGAAGCCGTTGGCGTCATCGGATTATTGGATGATTCGCATCTCCTTTTCGCGGCGGCCTTGCTCGCCACCGGCGCTTCACCTTCGTCGAATTCCGAAACTCAAATCAAGGTCGCAGGTGATTTTCTCGTGACCAGCACTGAACAAACGAAATTCGAATTCGTACATCACCAAGCTGTTGCTGATCTACTTCAAAACCATCACCTTATCGTCTGCATGGCGCTATCTTCCGACATTGCCCGGGCCGTGCAGAGCAATCCAAACATCGGGTTCGTCGTTCCCGCCGACGGGACTTGGATATCTCTCGACTGCATCGTTGCCTTCGCTCCCAACGATGCCCACCAGAAGGAGATCGGCGAGGACTTCATCAACTTCCTTTTGTTGCCCTCCGGCGCCGCCGAAATCGCCAACTACTCCTTCAAAGCCAACACCGACCGTCGAGAGCGAGCGTTCCTCGAACCGGCCATCAAATTTGATCCCGCCTATCAATCCACCACTTACGGGTTGTCACCCTTGCGCATGAGCAACCAGGACCAGTTCCAACAGCAAATCTTCCACCAAATCCCGCCTGAAATCGCGACGGAACCCTCTTCCTCCGATTAAACAAATGAGTGCTGCTACGTTGCCCGACACCTCGCCCGCCGTTCGGTTGCCTCTACGATACTTTACGGGGCTGGATCCGACGGAATCGATTTTACCTCTGGTTGGTGGGCTTCCTCTTAACGGTACTATTTTTAGTTTTTCTAAGAGGCATGTTTTTCACGATTTCGGCCGGACATACTGGGGTGATTTTTACCGATTCGGTGGCGGAACCGAAACAAATTTGTCCGCGATGAGGGACTCCAATTCAGTTTCCCGTGGCATTACCCTACTCTCTACGACGTGCGGATACAGGAGCATGCGCATGCGTTCAATATCATTAGCAAAGACGGACTGACCATAGAGGTAGTGCTTTCGATCCGCTTCCACCCAAAGGTCGAGTTGCTAGGCGTGTTGCACCAAGAAGTGGGTCCCGACTATCTCAATCTTATTGTCATTCCTGAAGTGCAGGCCCTCGCCCGGTCCACGTTCGGAGCCTACACGCCCGAGGAAATGTACCCCACCAAACGCACGCTCATTGAAGAAACATTGAGCCGGGCCACCAGTCAGGTCAGCGAACGTTACGTCGTTCTGGACGATCTACTCGTCAAGGAGATCAAACTCCCTCCACTCATAAAAACCTCGATCGAGAAAAAACGGGTCGAACAGCAAAATGCTCTCGCCATGTCATTTCGCATCCAACGCGAGGAACAGGAAGTGGTTCGAAAGATTATTGAGGCCGGTGGCACCGCAAAGGCTAATGCGCTCCTACACCCCACGCTCAATGAGGATCTCCTTCGCTACCGGGGTATCGACGCCACGCTGCAGCTGGCCTCCTCGAACAACGCGAAGGTCATCGTGATCGGAAATAACGACGGCCTTCCTCTGATCCTCGATCCGTCCAAGATTACGCCTGACTCACCTTCAACCAAAACCACGCCATCTACCACGTCGCTGGTCGAACCGAAGCCGCCCGAATCCGACCCCTCGGGAACCGCTGACAAAACTCCTTCCCCTGCTCCGGCCCCCTCGGGAGTCGCTGGCATCTCCATCGCCCCGTGACCCGCCGCCATCTTACCGACCTTTCACCCGGATCTTAGACCGATGGAGTTTATTAATTTTCTCAAAAAGGAGTCAAACGAGCTCGACCGTCGCCTCCTCCTTTCCGGTGCCGCTACCGGTGTCATCAACACTTTGTTGATATTCATACTGTCGACCGCCGCTGACCGTATTTCGGGAGATCAAACCGCCTACCGCGAACTTTTCATGGTGATCGTTTGTCTCGCCGGAGTTGGGACCAGCAAAGGATACCTTCTCCGTCGGAGTACCAACATGGTGGAGGAAATCGTACTCAACATTCGCCTACGCGTGGCGGAGAAAATCCGTCACACCGACTGACGCGCTTTCGAAACGATGGACCGGGCCGTACTCTATAACGCCATCTCCTCACACACCATGGCGATCTCACGCGCCTCAAGCATCGTCGTGAGTTCAGCCACCTCTAGCGTGCTCATTGTCTGCGCGTTCCTGGTTATTTTTCTTCAATCAACCGCCGCCTTGCTCATCCTCCTGTCGGCCCTCGCCTTCGTTCTCATGACCCTGTTTAGTCAACGGCAGCGCTTGGTTGCCGCGATGACTGCCGTGACCACGCAGGACAACGTATTTGTGGCCCGATTTTCCGACCTGCTCGATGGATTCAAGGAGCTCAAAATGGACGTCGCTAAAAATCGAGAATTCTTCGACCCCGATCTTCCCCCCCCTCCGCGCATCACGCCCGCGACCTTCGCGTCGCGGGAGGCCAAATCGGCAATCGCTCCGTGCTCCTTGCCGCAGTTGTCTTCCTTCGCCCTGTATTCGCCGAAGCTGACACCGCAAAACTCGTTTTCATCAGCTCGCTCATCATGTTCCTGATTGGTCCCATCAGCGAAGTAGCTTTCTCGTTTTCGACGGTTTCCGAAGTGAACACTTCGATCTCCTAAATTTATCGAATAGAAGGTGAACTCGACTCCGCCTTTGATCGAGCTGAGGACCCCAACGCTCCACCACCGCAGCCCGTAGAGCACTTCAGGGCTATCACTTGCGAGGAGATGAGTTTCGCCTACTACAACGATAAAGGAAAGGCCGTCTTCTTTCTCGATCCCTTCGAGTTCTCGCTCACGAGCGGGAAACTTCTCTGCATCACCGGCGGCAACGGTAGCGGTAAGTCAACCTTCCTTAAGGTACTGGCCGGACTCTATCCGCCCGAGGCGGGGACCATTCTGCTGGACGGCAGTCCCGTCACTGCGACCAACCGCCAAAGCTACCGTTCTCTATTTAGGCCCATCTTTACCGATTTCCACCTCTTCGACACGCTCTATGGTTTCGACGATATCGATGAGGCACTTCTCACTCATTGGCTCCACCGTACCGATCTTTGGCACAAGACCGGAGTCGAGGAACGCAAGCTTACCGAGCGCAACCTTTCGAGAGGCCAACGCAAGCGCCTGGCCCTCGTGCTCGCTCTGATGGAGGACAAACCCATCCTCCTGCTTGATGAATGGGCCGCCGAACAAGACCCTCAGTTTCGCCGCATTTTTTACCGCGAGATCCTGTCCGAATTGAGAGCGGAGGGCAAAACCATCATCGCGGTAAGTCACGACGACGAACACTATGACGTCGCTGACCGCACCTTGAAGATGCACTACGGGAAGTTCGTTCCCTTTGCCTAAGCATTCCGAACGGCCTGTCATGATCCCTCAGATCATTCACCAAATCTGGGTGGGCACGAAACCTCTGCCGAAGAAATTCGCCATCTGGGGCGAATCCTTCCGCCACCACCTGCCCGACTGGCCGTACCACGTGTGGGGCGACGAACAGCTCGAGGCCCTAGCCTCCGAGCATTTCCCCCGTCACCTCGATCTGTTTCGGCGTATGACGGTGATGTCACAAAAGGCAGACCTGGCCGCTACATGATCTTGGCGATTCACGGAGGACTTTATGTCGACACCAATTGCGAATGTCGGCGGCCTTTCGATTTCATACAGGAAAGCGACGACCTCATCGTCGCTCCCGAACTCCAGACCTCCTCGGCGCAGATACGGGAACTCTATAATACGCCACGCAGCGAACTCTTCTGCGTTTGGGCGTTACTCAGTCGGCCCGGTCATCCTCTTTGGTTCGAACTGATAGACGAAGTGGTGGCCCGTCTGGGTCGCACCCTCTCAGAAAACCGAATTGTCAATTTGATCGACCAGAGCGGCCCTGGAGCATTTACCGACGTATTTAGGCGCTATCTCGACCGTGGCGGTCGTGCCCACCTGGTCCCCGGCCCAACATTTGGCTGTGCCAATGGCTCCTCCCTATTTCAGTTCGCCCGCAGTTTCATGTTCCCCGAATTGTTCCGCGATGTGTACGTGCGCCACCGGTCACAAGCAAGTTGGGTTGATCCCAAGATGAAGCGCCAGTGGTTCCTTCGCAGCCTCTTTTTTATCGGTCCCCCCCAAACGAAGCCGACCGAAAAGTCGTAAGAAGTCCGCTTCGACTCAACTCGTCAATCCGAGCAAGCGGGTTGCATAGTCAGATGAAAATAACCCTTCGGGGTCGTGAGATTTTCGTAGTCTTCGAAAATCATCCAAGCGCGGCAGATTCAGCTCCACCTTGTCCGGGCCGGGCAAAATCTTGCCGAAGTGATAACGGGGCCCAAAAGGCGCCAACACCTCGTGCCCCACCCCGGTCCTGTCCTGATACGAAGTGCCCAATAGTTTGCGCACTAGGGCCACATTTACCGATCTGCCGCCCATTGCAGCCGCGCGTAACATTAGTCGAAACACGGTCGATACCCACCGTCGCCTGGCCTGGGTTACTTTCGTTATCGGCTGGGTCGGCTTCTCCGATTCTGATGCCGCAACTCGCGTCATTCGCATGATTTCCACCAGTCCCACCTGGGGAAACCACCGTGCATCGACGAAATCTGCGGATTCCTGCATCCTGATAAAATCCTGCACAAACTCCGTGAATGACACGATGCTCGACTCCGCGCGCAGATAAAACAACGGCACTGCCTCCAAAGTAATCTCGGTCACAATTCCCCATAATCTGAGCGCCGCGACCACTCCACCGAACCCCTCATCGCCTCGACGACTCAACGCCGCTTCACCGGCTGCGTTTACCCATCTAATCTGTGTCACCACATCAGCGAGAGTACCGGTGCGGATCGAACCACCATGAGTCGCCGTCGCGATCGCTCCCGCCAAGGACTGTTCCGCGTAAGACCCCAGGTTGGGCAAGGCCAATCCCCGTTTGGCCAAGTCCCTAGTCAACTTCAGCAAGGTAATCCCACCTTGGACCGTCACCAACTTGCCGGTAACATCCAGTACGCGGTTCATCAACTCCAGGCTCACCGGCCACCCCGTCCGTGTCAGGCAAAGGCACGAAGGTGTACAATTTTCCCCACGCCTTTACTCGCTTTCCAACCAAGCGGGCCCGACGCACCGACGCACTCACTTCGAATTCATTTCTGGGTCGGACCAATGCCGTCGGTCGCATGGCATAGTGACGACCACAATTCCATTGGAGCCGCCCCGCCACCCCTTCGTGCTCACGGAGCCAGAGTTCCGTAACCAACATTCCCTCAAACCAATTCATCTGCGGGGCGAAGCCGAACACCGTGCGGGCTCGTTCACTGGAATAAACTGCCCGATTACTGGACATGCGCCGCGCCCACGCGAGACCTCGGGCCAACTCCACCGCAGGGGCCACCACTCTCGAAACCCTGAGTGCCATCCGCTCGATCCGCTTCAGTCTCGCCAGTGAAGCCCACTGCGGAACTCGCCCCACCATTTCTGCCAACGGGGTATAGAACTCCGTAAAACTCAATTCTTCGTGGCCCAAGGTAAAATACTTGCGAAGCGGCAGACTCACACGCGCCCGCCGCCAGTATACCAGTCACCACGTCATCGATAAAAACGGCGTTCATTCTCCCGACTCCGCCATCCGCCCCCAACATAATCGGAGTCCCCTTGCGCAAAAATCCGAGCGGAGTGAGGGTCCAGGACTTCCTCTCCGGGCCATAAACACAGGTCGGTCGTCCAATCGTCCAACTCGTCGAAGTGCCCGCCAAAGTTTGCTTCATGACCGCTTCCGCCAATCGTTTGGTCCGGCTGTAGGCATCAAGTTACTGATCATCGGGCAACACTTCCTCATCGCGATAACCATCGGGTCCCGGCTCGTCCGCGCCGTGCACGGCAATGGAACTCACCAAAATCATGCGGCGGCCCGCTGCCCCCGCCACTATTTCAGCCACTCGTTGCGTGCCTTCCACATTCACCGCGTGGAACTCCTCCGCTTTGAAACCCGTCATTTTGGCCGCCGCATGAATCACCAAATCCGCGCCAGCAATCAACCGCGTCAGCGCGGCCTCATCCTGGAGATCTCCGATGACGACGGTGCCTCCCGAAGCCACCAAAGCCCGACTACGCGCCGACTCGCTCCTGAACAATTCTCGCACTTCGTGGGTCCCCATCAAGGCGTACGTCAACGCCGCTCCGATGCCGCCACCGGCTCCAGTGACACTCGCAATCGGACGTTTCATTCCATCGTCAGCCGTGCGCTCAATCGCTCCAGATTGCGCAGTTCCTGGCCAAAAGGTGTGATGATCGGAAACAACTCCGAAGCAGCCCCGGGATCAAGGTTGTACTTCACCGCCGTTGTCATACTGCCACTCGGTCCAAGATCCACATAAAGATTCGGCCCCGTCTCTTCCAATCGTCGGACTGCCTGCGGAAACTCCGTCATTTTTCGAGTCGCCGCCCAAAAGTGTTCGGCCGAAGGAGTCGCCAGTTCAATGTCACAATCAATCGAATACACTGGTATTTTTGACGCCTTGAAGGGCACCCCCGATAAGGTGCTCATGGTCGGCACCTTCACCACATCCATGGCTGCGGTGTGAAACGGATAGGCCACTGGAAGTTCGTGCGTATCGATTCCCCGCTGCCGTAAAACCGCCCGGGCTCGGACCAACAATGAAACGTCTCCCGCCACCACGAAACTCCGCGGAGAATACACGCCCGCCAATTCGCAGTCGACAAAAAATGCGGGGTCACTTGAGAATAACTCAACGCCCGTCAACACCACCAACATGCCACCGCTAGGAGCGCAGTATTCCAAAAACTGGGCCTGCTTGACGGCCGCGAGCAAAGCTTCCTCAAACGTGAGGGATCCCGCGACCACGAACGCCAAGAGTTCCCCCAAACTGTGGCCTGCCAAACGGTCCGGACGCATGCCTCGTGCGAACAAACATTGGGCCATGGCATACCCCATTGCCAATATCGCCGGGTGGGTAAACCGCAGCGAGCGAAATGGCGCAAAGCGGTCCTCTCGTGGCCGAAACATTTCGTCGGCTAGAGACGCTTTGATCAATGGCCGCAGCATTTCGTCCGCCGCCAACACCGTCGCTCGAAAGACCGAATCACCTTCATAGAGCGAACGGCCCATTTGAAAATAGTGAGCCCCCTGACCGGGAAACAACCAGACGATTGGCTTCTTCATACTGTATTCCCTGCTTCCATCTGCATTCGACGCAGGAGGCCACGGAGTACGTTCCCCGGCCCCACTTCGACGAACTCAGGTTCCGTCTGCCGAAACAGCCAGCGCATGGTCTCTGTCCATCGCACCGGGCTCGTAATTTGCCGCGCCAACATCTGTTTTAGCGTCGTCGATTCATGGGGTAGTGCGGTGACATTCGACAGCACTGTGAGTTGCGGGGGCGCCAGCGTCACTCCGGCTAAAGTCTCAGCAAATGCCCGCGCGGAACCGGCCATATAGCGCGAGTGAAACGCCGCACTCACTGGCAAACGCTTCCACATCATCACTCCAGCCGCCGCCAAGGGCGCTTTACTCGCTTCGATTTCGTGGACCGGTCCGGAAATCACAGTTTGTTTCGGTGAATTGAAATTCGCAATATCAATTCCAGACAGGCCGGTGCCCGCCAACACCTCCGCAAGCGCCGTTGCCTCAAGCCCAATCACCGCCGCCATCGCCCCTTCTTTGGCTTCGGCCATCAAGGCACCGCGCGCTTTTACTAACCTGAGGCCGGTTGAGAGATCGAATACTCCTGCCGCAAAGAGCGCGCTGTATTCGCCCAGACTGTGACCCACCACCACTTGTGGCCGTTCTCCCGTGTCGAGCAAACGGGCGAAAAAGGTGAGTGCATTCACCAAAAACAATGCGGGTTGGGTAAACTGAGTTTGGTTCAGTTGCCCCTGCGGGTCTCGTTCACACATATCGCGGACGTCATAGCCCAATTCACGCTGTGCGAGCGCAACCTGGGCCGGAAACCGATCAAAAAGATCCGCGCCCATCCCGACCTTCTGCGACCCTTGGCCCGGAAATAGAAATACCCTCGTCATAGTGTCTTATGCAATGGCTGCCGCGCCTGCCGTCGAGGTCGGATAACCAATTCTCACCTTCAGTGTATTGCCCTCGCCTGGCACGATCACTGCCGTGCCCGCGTAGTGGCAGAGATTAATGTCCTCGGTTGCAGGTCCGGTGCCAAAATCCATCGGCGGCAAATTGAACCGGGCCACATTGGTCACGACCAGCGCAGTGGCGGGGTCTGCCAGTAACGCGCGCCTAACCGCCGCCAACCCACGGGTCAAACGCAGCTGTTCTACTGCTCCGTTATAGCGCACCAATTCTCGCTCATCACAGGCTCGCACCGCATCGGTGATGGCACTCGCCAACGACGGAATCGACGATGCCATCACTTGATTTCGTTCCAATCGCAAAACCGCCGGTGCCATGGCATTACCAAAAAAGGAGTGGGAGAACGGGCCATCGTGGCGCCGAAAGTTAACGGGACAGGCCAGCGTCAATTCACCAACCACATCCGTCAATTCGGACGCATAAAGTTTCCATAGATGTGCGGTCACGACACTGTTCTCGGTCAACTTCGAGTGCTCCATCGGCCCCGCAGTACGGCGGGCTTCTTCTAGCAAAGCCGCGCCGTTGAAGGTCTGCGTCTCCACTCTCCGGGCCATCGGATCAAATCGTGGTCCCACTGTCGCCAGTTCCGGCACCCGCCAACTAGCACCTTCGCGGCGCACGGTCTCGCGCACCAGTTTTCGCAATTTGCTGCGGGAATGATCCGGAATCAAGAATGGTTCCCCGCGACACGCCGCCGACCAGGCCGACATGAAGTAGTAAAAACTGTAACCGTCCGCGATTGCGTGAGACACGTTTACCGCCAACAGGCTGCCGTGCTGCAGCTGGTGTAGACGGAACTTGGCCAGTTTTTCGCCGTGTTTCGTCGGATCAAACGAAACCCGAAACCGCTCCAGCAACATGGGGTCATCCTCCCGCGGAACTAAAACATCTCCCTCCTCCTGCACTTCCATATAATCGGGGTCATCCGAACATTCACAGATGGCGTACTCATTTTTCCCCCGTCTTTGTAAACGCGAGTTGATCGGAAAAAACGCCTCCGCCGTTCGAATCAAGCCTCGTCGTAGTAAGTCGGCATCGAGGGGCCGCTCAAAATAATAGAGGATCTGCATCGCCAGTCGTTGCGGGGCCACAAAAACGTAGTCGATCGGCGCCAACATTAGCTGGCGTCGGGATCGAGCCTCCAAAGGCAAAACCATTACCGATGGGGTGGCGGGCACGGCCGCGAGGGGCTGCTCAACATCCACTGGGCTCGCGGGCACCCGGTTTTCCAGGTAGGCGCAAAGGGCCTCGATGGACGAATGCTCAAACACCACCGCTTGGGAAACCTCTCCATACACCTTGCCGATGCGCTGAGAGAACTCCACCGCCAGAATCGAATCGAGTCCGTATTGCTCCAAGGACTCGGTCGGTCGAATTTTCCCTGCGGCGACCTTGCTCAACTCCGCAAACCACTGGGTAAGTTCGATCACCATCGCTTCACGTCCCTTCGGCTTCGAAGACCGCGGCAGGGTCGAACCTGCAGGCATGGCCGATGGAGCAGACTGCAAACGTCGCAACAAGTCCGTCGCTTTTCCTGCAAAGCCCCAAACTTGCGGTTGGTCGCCGTGGAGTACGGTTTCAAATATTTTCAACCCTTCCGCCGTTGCCAAGGGACGCATACCGAGAACATCGATTCCGCTCTTGGCTTGCATACCACCATCGCTCCACAACGGCCAATTAATCGAAAACGTGCGCCCCGATCGCCGACCTCCGCTGCGTTCCTCCTCACGCCACCGCGCGAATGAGTCGAGGTAAGCATTCGCAAAGGCATAATCGCTCTGTCCGGCATTGCCCAGCATCCCCACAGACGAGGAACACAATAGAATCCAGTCCAACGGTTCATCCATCGTCGCCGCGTCCAAGGCCTCAACGGCTTCCATCTTCGGAGCCAACACTTCGTCAAAATCCGCACGCGTCTTCTGCCGCAACAATCCGTCTCGCAGCACTCCCGCTGCATGCAGCACTCCGTTCACTCCGCCAAAACGCGCTTTGGCCTCAGCGATGACGGCAGTCGCTCCGATGGTCGTACTAATATCCGCCATCACATAAGTCGCTTTATCTCCCCAGGCGGCCAAACGCTTTTGTAGCGCGATTGTCCCTTGGGACCGGCCCGCCAAAACAACGCGCGCCGAGTAGTGGGTCACCAGAAATTCCGCAAAGATTTGCCCGAGTCCTCCTCCTCCTCCGGTGATCACATACACCCCTTCGCGTCGAATCGCTCCGGCGGACCGTAGGTTCACGGGCTTCCACTGGACTAAATCCTTCACCTCTCGTTTCCGCTCCACCCAACGCACCTCTTCGCGCGCCTCGTTCAATTCGCTGCAAAGCCGGGCGCTAACGTCATCGGTCGCCAAGGTCGTCCAATTTAAAGCGGGGTACTCGTATCGGGCTGACTTCACATAGGCCGCCACGGCCTCATACCCAGGCAGGCCCGGAGGATGAATAAACAGCAGGGGCTGCTTCGCATCAGGTTGCCGCTGTACCCAAGCCTGCGTCAACGCATGCACACTGTGCAGCCCGCAGGCCAGCACCTCGGTCCTATCAACTTCGCGGGTCGACCACCGGTGAACCACCGCGCCGACGTTTCGCCTTTGCAGCAGACGTTCGTAGTCGCCCGGCTCATCGCGACGCAGCCAAACCACGTCACCGCTTTCCCGATACGTCGATCCCGCCACGACACGGGTCACTTCCAGTCCGGTCAGGCGGAGTTCCTCGGCCAAAGCGGGAGACTCGTCAAACAGCAAGCAATCGCCCTTGATCGGGTTAATGTCCCGTTGGAGGGATGGCACCCATGTGGGCACAAGGTATTCTGGTCCCGCCGCCCGTAATTCACGTAGCGCGTAGTCGTCCAATCGACCGAGCACGACTCCCGCCTCGTTTGTGATTCGTAGCGAAAAGGTGCGCTGGTCCGTCTCTTGGGACTTCAGTCGAGCGTGGACATAGCACACCGGCGGCAGATCGGTGGCGTTGACCATCCCCAATGCAAACGGGACTTCCAAAATCGAATCGGAGCCCAGTACGGCCAGCGTTTGTAAGGCTCCATCGATCAACGCGGGATGGGCTCCCGCTCCTGTTGAAGTTTGAGCGCGCCACAAATCCGGCAGTTCCAGTTTACTCCAGGCCTCGTGGTCGTTGAATCCGATCTCATGGATCACGCGATAGCCTGCACCGTAACTCAGACCTCGCGCGGCAAAGGCCTCGTATAGTTCCGTCACGTCCGTCGTTTTTCCGCATCGTGCCTTCACCTCGGCCCATGCGATAACCTCAATTGGCTTCGAAGACGGACGCGCTGCGGTGGCCGTGGCCAGAACCGATCCATCGGTGTCCTCGACTGCGATATCGCCTCCTCCATCCAACGAGGAACCGACTCGCACGGTGAACGCGGCAATACCCCGTTCATCAGGTGTGATTGGTCGCAGCCACATCACCCGTCGCAGTTCCACATCCTTGACACCCGCGGCCTGCTGCCACGCTTGGGTCATCACCGCCACTATCGCCGCCCCTGGCAGGACGGCACGCTCCTGTACCAGATGGTCACCCAGAATGGGTTCTTTGATGGAAAACTCCGCTTCCACCACGCGTACCCGCAGTGCCTTGCCGGCCGGCGCCGTGGCTCCCGGCACCCAATGCCTGTCTCGTGAAAACGGATACAAGGGTAGACGCACGCGGCGTGGGGGATGATCCGCGTAGGCGGTGCTCCAATGCAATTTCACCCCGGCCGTCCAAAGTTGCCCCAAGGTCGCCCAGTCTCGCGCCGCCCACCATGGCGCCAGCGATGCTGGATCGCCGTGCAATGACCGCAAAACCCGCACGGCCGCCGGATTCTCCTGCGTATCGCCGGTCCAGCAGTCTCCCACCGACTCGCCGGTTTGCCACATGGTCAATTTTTTCACCAATTCGGTCCGATCGCGCACAACCAACGCCAATCGCATATTCATCTCTTCACGACCGCGTTGTAATCCTTCGGCGATGTCACGAAGAGCGGGGGCGTCAGGCCGTGTCAAATACTCCGCCAGCCGACGAACCGCCTCCACCAGCTGGTCCTGGGAACGAGCAGAAAGCACAATCAAGGTGGCCTCCTCCGATTCGATGGCCTGACCGGAAGCGACCGCAGGTGAACCATATTCCTCCAACACTACGTGAGCATTGGACCCGCCAAAACCGAACGAACTCACGCCCGCCCGACGCGGAATCTCACGCCCCTGAGCATCACGTTTGACCGGCCAGGGCTCCGCTTGAGTCGGAAAATATAACGCGGTACCCGAGGTCTGGATATAGGGATTAATTTCCTGCAAGTGCACCGTCCCCGGAATGCATCGATGTCGGAGCGCCAGCAGAGTTTTAAGCACGCCCGCAATACCGGCCGACGTTTCGAGATGACCGATGTTGGTCTTGACCGCTCCGACGGCACACCTCGGGTCCACTTCAGATAGTGGAACCGAAGCGAATGCCTTCTTCAGCCCGTTAATTTCAATCGGATCACCAAGAGCGGTTCCGGTTCCATGCGACTCGATATAACCGATAGTGGCCGGGTCGATCCCCGCCCTCGTCCAAGCGTCCTGCAGCAGACGGGCCTGTGCATTGGGGTTCGGCACCGTCAAGGACTGCACATGGCCTCCATGGTTTTCGGCACTGCCGATGATTGTCGCGTAAATCTGGTCACCATCACGCTGCGCCCGCGCCAGGGGCTTGAGCAAAAGTGCGCCAACTCCTTCGCCCCTAACGTACCCATCGGCCCGCGCATCGAAACTCTTGCAACGACCGTCCGGACTTAACATCCCTGCCCGAGTAAAGGCCGTGAATCCCGCGGAGCTCAGCAACGCGTTCACTCCCCCGACAATTGCCATTTCGGAACTCCCGCTCTCCATCGATTCGATCGCCCGGTGGATGGCCACCAGCGAGCTGGAACACGCCGTGTCGATGGCTTCACTGGGTCCATTCAAGTCGAAAATATATGAGACCCGATTTGCCAATACAGAATGGGCATTGCCTGTCGCACTATAGGCCTCCACCTCCACGCTCGACGCTGCGAGCACATTGGCATAGTCATTCGCCGCCACGCCGACAAAAAGGCCCGTCTTCGTCCCCGACAATTCGGATTTCGCATAACCCGCGTCTTCAATGGCATGCCAAACCGTCTCGAGAAAAATGCGCTGCTGCGGATCCATTAACTCGGCTTCACGCGGCGAAATATCGAAAAAACGGGCATCGAACTTGTCGATATCGTCGATAAAACCACCCCACGGCATCGCTTCTCCGTCGACGCCCATCCATCGATCTGCGCTCGGTTTGCCGATCAAGTCACATCCCGCTTCCAAGTTCGTCCAAAATGCCTCCAAATCTGTCGAGCCGGGGAACCTGCCGCTCATCCCGATAATGGCGATTGGTTCCCGCTCACCGACCGACCGCGGCAATTGCTCAGACACCCGATTCGTCCCCCCGACCGCTTCCGGTGGTGACGCGATTGCCGGGGCGGCCAATGGAGTCGAGACGGCCACCGTCTGCACCTGAAACCGCCGCGCTACAACCTCGCGAAACTCTTGCCAAAGATAATCCCCGAATTCCGCCAAAGTCCGATGCTCAAAGAACATTGCCGGCGTGACTTCCAACGCCAACGCCCGTCCCACTTCGTTCGCCAGCGAAGTGAATGTGACCGAGTCGAATCCGTATTCCGCCGAATCTATCTCCGGGTCCAAAAGCACTGGGTCGAGCTTCAAAACTCCCGCTGCCAATTCCCGCAGAAGATCGATTAATGCAGGGGGCAAATTCCCGTCGCTCGCCTCCGGGATCGCGTGCATCGCTGACGCCGTTGCTCGATCCCGTCGTGGCGCACAAAGTTTTTCCGGGTCACCTTTCAACACCACAATCGCGCCTGGTGAGATTGCCTGCAATCCATCCAGTATGGCCAGTCCCTCGAGCGTTTCCAGTGGATACAATCCCAGTTGATCGGCTTGCCACCGAACACGCTCCTCCGGTGCCCGCATGCCCCCATCTCGCCAGAGCGGCCAAACCAAGGAGTGCACCCGCGGACCCTGACTAGTGATTGACCAGGACTGACTCAAGGCATCGAGGGTCGCGTTCGCCAATGCATAGGCACTCTGACCGCCGTTGCCCAACGCTCCTGCGGTCGAAGAAAACAAGACCATCCATTCGAAGGGAAAATCGCGTGCCGCACTGTACAATGCTCGCGCCCCACCGACCTTTGCACTCCACGCCGCGCGTAGGTCGGCCACACTTCGATCCCTAACCAAACCATCGTGCGATTCTCCCACCGCATGCACCACTCCGGTGATCCGCCCAAACCTGCTACTTGCTTCCGCCAACAGTCGCGCCGCCCCATCAGAATCACTCAAGTCCACCCGAAAATGAATCATGGCTCCTGCCGCCTGCTCCAGCCAATCCGCCTGCTCCGGACTCGGGACTGAGCGACTAGCCAACACCACGCGCACTCTGGGGTCTCGCGTCAAATGCTTCGCGACATGGCGACCCAAACCGCCCAAGCCCCCCGTAATCACGTAGACTCCGCCTGGTTTGGAGTCGTCCACGGTCTGTATTCCGGTCGCGAATGGCATCAGTTCACTCAATCCAAACTGATCACGTTTGGTCCCACGGTAACGCAGGTCCGCCGATTCGCCCCCGAAATCATTTAACACGTCGTCCAATTCCGGCGGGGAATCACACCCCACCGTGAACAATTTCCATCCCGGGTGCTCCCGCCGCACGCAACGGACATAGCCGCCCACCCCTTCATCGACCGGCGAACCGCCGGGATACACAAAGGCCAAAGGCGTGGACCGCCGATCCGAACGCAATATTGACCGGACCAGGCGGTGGAATGCGGCCACTCGGGCCGGCAACACTTCGTCCGACGGGTTACCGGCAAGGCGCCAACCAAAAACCACCGCATCGGCCTTCACTTCGTTCAACAGCCGGGCGTAGTCCGCCTCGACTTCTGGTCGCAATGTAATGGTCGCCTGAGTACGACCGTACTCGGGTCCCGGCACTACGCGGCACAAATTCGCCTCAGGATGCTGCGTCACCTGCAGCTCCCTACTATCGTCGTCGAACACCAGTACGGAGCCACTAAATGCCACCGTTTCACGCGGAGCCGGCGACCACGTCATACTTCCGGTGAGGAGTTGGCCTCGCTCTTTCTCAACCAGCCGCACACATACACCGCGCAACTCGATCGCAACCTGCCCTTCCGACGTCAATAACCTCAAATTATATTGCGGGGCCGTCATGTTAGTCAGCCGTTGCACATGGACCGAACACGTTCGGGGACACCGCGCGTGCACCAACACTTCTGCGACCGAAAACGGAATTTCCAATCCGTCACGACCTGCGCCAATGACTCCGAGACATTGCATGGCGCCATCAAGGAAGGCCGGCGGAAGCAAGTCATCCGAACCATCCCACAAATCGGGCAATCTCAGCTCCGCCACGGCCTCCATTGTGTTGTATCTCACGTCCTGCACGACCTGAAACGCCGCGCCATAGGCAATCCCGCGGGCGGCAAAACCCTCATACAACGCCGTTGCTGCAATCGTCTCCTGGCACCTCGACCGCAACGACACTAAGTCCACCGCTACAGGAGGATCCTCGCGCATGGGTAGCGCCGTTCCCAGCATCCAAGGCTCATCTTCATTCTCTCCCGTCAGTTCAAACCGCCAGATTTCGTCCTGCCGATGCCATTTGATCCGCACGCTCACTCCCGTCGCGTCGCCAATAATCGGACGCTGCCACACCACGTTCCGCAAGGTCCACCCATTTCCGGGAGGTAGGACCCCATGTGCCAATGACAGCGTCGCGGCACCCGGCAATATCGCGTGACCCCGTACCACATGATGCGCCAGCACGGGCTCGTGCGAGGCCAGGTGCACCACCTTTTCGCCATCCCGCGTTTCAATCCGTAAAACTTTGGCCTTACTTTCCGTCTGCAGCGGCAGGCTCGGAATCCAGTAACGCTCTCGAGCAAATCCGTAGCCAGGGAGTCCCACCCGCATCGGCGGCGCGTCCTCTCCTCCCAAAGACTGCCAATCGATATCTGCCCCGGCCACCCAGCGAGCGGCGGCAGCTCGCCCCTCGCCCACGGTAAAGCGCTCCAGAATCGTGTCGTCGGTATTCCCGGCCTGGGCACGTTCCCTCTTCACTCGCCCCCGCAACTCTCCAACATCCTTACCTGCGGAAATCGCGGCCAATCCCTCCAATAACGCAGCCCGATCACGGGCTGGAAAGGCCACGCGTTCTTCCAATGCTTCGCGGCCGAATTGCAAGGTCCAGGCAATTGCCCCGAGGGAACGGGGAGCCGCGGGAGATTCCACCAAAAACGTGTGTAAACGTCCGGCCAGGGCCCGCAGGCGTTCGGAGTTTTTGGCCGACAAAACGATCCATTCCGCGCTGACCTTCAGATCACCGGCATCCTGCAGCACCTCGACCACGGGCGGAGGTTCTTCAAGAATGACGTGCGCATTTGACCCACCAGCACCAAACGAACTCACCCCGGCTCGGCGGGGCCAGGATTGCCCCTCTTTTTCCGCCGTTTGCCACGGCCCCAGCGATGTTTGCACGCGGAATGGTGTAGCCGCAAAATCGATCCGTGAATTCGGCGGCGCAGCATGAAGCGACGGGGCCAATTGGCGGTGCCGCATTTGCAACAGTACCTTCACCACCCCGGCCACCCCCGAGGCCGATTCCAAGTGTCCGATGTTGGTCTTCACCGAACCGATCGCGCAGCTCGCGCCAGTCTTCGCCGCACCAGCCCAAGCCCGATTCAATCCCTCCACTTCAATCGGGTCTCCCAGTGCCGTACCCGTGCCGTGGGTCTCAAGGTAGCTGATGCTCGCTGGATCAATCGAGCCCGCCTTCAACGCCTGAGTGATCAAACTCGCCTGGGCTGCTGGACTCGGCACACTGTACCCATTGGTGCGCCCTCCGTGATTCACAGCCGTCGCTTTGATCACCCCATGAATGCGATCCCCATCCGCTTGCGCCAAAGCCAGAGGCTTCAACAGTAGCGCCGCGACACCTTCGCCTGGAACAAATCCATCCCCTCCCTCACCGAAAGCCCGACATTTCCCATCCGTGGAAAGCATTTTCATCAGACTGAGATGAGAATATTTCGACGGATGGAGGTACAGATTCACCCCGCCCGCAATGGCCTGTTGACACTCTCCACGGCGAATCGCCTCCACCGCCATGTGGATCGCGGTGAGCGACGACGAACACGCGGTGTCCACGGGCATACTCGGCCCATTGAAATTAAAGAGGTAGGATACTCGATTGGCCAGCGACCAGGGGAGCGTCGTCGGGGCGGCTCGCGCTCCCCCATTTTCGTGCCCCAACAGCGTGTAGCTGTTGCTCGTCACGCCCACAAACACCCCCACATTGGTCGCATACTCTGGTCGCACCCGCCGCCTGAGCTCGCGACGTGGCATCCCGGCGTCCTCCAAGGCATGCCACGCTACTTCAAGAAATAATCGCTCCTGAGGATCCATCATCTCCGCTTCAACCGGCGACAGATTGAAAAACAACGGATCGAATTTATCGACGTCTTCCAGAAACGCTCCCCAGCGTCCATACATCTTGCCGTCGATGGCCCGCTCCGGATTGGCATCGTAAAACTCGTCCAGATTCCAGCGCGTAGCCGGCACCTCGCTCACACAATTTCGCGCGTCCTTCAGTACTTCCCAAAAACTGTCGGCATCGGGGGCGCCAGGCAATCGAGCCGCCATACCCACAATCGCGATGTCCCCCGGACTCGGCGAAGGTTCGGAAGGCGGATTCACTTCGTTTATCGCTTTCGAGGCGACACTATCAGGCTGCACCACATCACCGCCGAGTCGGGCCATTGCTATCCCATGATGGGCCACCAGATGACGCGCCAATTTTCGAATATTAGCATGCTCGAAAAGCAATGTTTTGGGTACGTTCCCCAAGTCGCGTTCGAATCGTTGATTCACGTCATTCACCACGATCGAATCGACCCCCATTTCGTCAAAACGCTGCTCATCGTCGATCTGCTCGGCCGGCATCTGAATCACTTCACCCAAGGTCGTGCGGAGATAGGTCTTGACTTGCTCCATCGACACCCGGGCATTTGAACCCGTTTCCGTGACCGCAGGTTCTGGAGTCCTCACGAATAGCTCGAACACCTTGTTCCGCTCGCCCCACAACGGCAGCACCTGTGAAACTTCGCCACCCGCAAACAAATCGAACCACCGGAAACCAACCTGGCTCGGCAAGGGAGCCAAGCCTGCTTCGGCCAGCCGGCTCACCACTTCCGGTCCCGGCGGCATTCCTCCGTCCGCCCACAACGGCCAATTAATCGAAACCGTCGGTCCACTTCGCTCCCCACGGCTGACCTGTTCCTGTCGCCGTGCCGCCATGCCATCGAGGACACTGTTGGCAAAAGCGTAATCCGCCTGGCCCATGTTACCCCAGACTCCAGCGGTGGATGAGAAGAGCACAAAACACGAAAGCCGGTCCGCCGCCGTTGCCTCATCCAACCAAATTGCACCTGCCACCTTCGGCGCAATTACCTCGTCGTAGTCTGCCCGCGTCTTTCGAAGGATAAAGTTGTCGCGCAACAGGCCTGCAGCGTGGACCACACCATCGATTCCACCAAATCGCTGACGACACGCTGTCACCGCCAGCACAACGTCGTCCCGTTTGGACACGTCTCCCGACCCATATTCGGCCTCGCCTCCCGCTGCTCGAATCTCCGCCAGTACCGCCTCCTGCCGCGCACCGCGCGTCGAGCGTCCCATCAACCACAGCCGTGCGCCTTGGGTACGCGCCAAATGTAGCGCCAACAGACGGCCCACCCCGCCAAGCCCTCCCGTTACCAAATAGACTCCACCGCGTTTGGGTGGGTTCACTTTCGCCGCCAAAGGTCCACTCCACGGTTCGATGGAGAACGTCCGGCGAATCCCGACACCCAGTTGCAATGCTCCGGCCTCCGTCGCCTGCAACAATTCCTGTGCTACGACGGTTTCGGCGAGATCGTCCGCCACTTCCATCACCACCACGCGCACCAGAGGTTGCTCCTGTGCGAGCGTCCGCGCCCATGCTGCCACCGCCGCGTGTTGTGGCGCCCCCGGAGGATGACAAAACGCGATCCTCACCAGCGACTTCACTCCATTCGTCATCAGGGCCCGCACGAAACGCACCAAACTGTGCAATCCCGTTTCGAGGGTAGCCATCACGTCCCCACTCCGTGCCCATCGATGAATCACAAAATCCGTCCCAACCGCATCCGCCAGCTGCTGGTAATCGGCATCCGCTGACGCATTCAAAACGACTTGATTCTCCTCGTGGCAAAAAGCCTCACCTGCCAGGACTCGCGTCAATTTCAACGCTGATGCAGGCGTCATTCGCGCCGCGCCGTCCCCGCGCCGATCAAATATTAACCACGTTCCAGTCACCTCCGTCAGTGGTTTTGCCGGCCCCAAATTTACCCAAACTGGACGTAGGAGTACCTCATCCGCAGTGACCAAGTCGTCGACCACCGCCTGCGTCAGATCTGGTGAAGACGCGCGCGGAGACGACTTCAGCGCGATCAACTTATCGGGTGCCCAGTAGCGATCACCCACAAACGGATACACTGGTAAGGATAGCCGCCGTCCCCCTTGGGTCTCCTTACGGTCCGCCCAAATCACCCCTGCCCCCGCCACCCACGCGTTCACCGCCGCGCCCAAGGGCGAGGTCGGTTCCGGTTTTTCCAATGATCCCTCGCCGGAGCGCACCATTCCGCGTGTCCACGTGGTCAAGGATGGCGTTGCCAAATATCGACGCAGTTGGGTTGCCAAATCGTTTAGATCGTTAGCCACCAAAGCCAACCGCTCGGGCAAAGATTCTCGACCGTTTTGCAAGGTAAACGCCAGATCCACCAACATCCATCCACGCTCCGACACGCCATCCCTGATGTGCGCGTCAATCCACCTCACCAGTTGTTCCGCCCGCGCCAACAACCTGTCTTCAGTGCGAGCCGAAAGGACGATGGCCTGCGCCCAATCCTGATCTCGTGTTCGCTCGTCCCGAGGGCGCGAATCAACATATTCCTCGAGCACCAGATGGGCGTTCGCCCCGCCAGCGCCAAACGAACTTACGCCCGCTCTCCGTGGAGCGGCGCCATTCGTCCATGGCTCCAAGCGTTGAGGCACTCGAAATGGCGAAGTCTCAAACTTGATATGCGGATTCAGCGCCCGCGAGTGCAGCGACGGCACGATCTGCCCATGACGCATTTGCAACAACACTTTGGTCACACCCGCCACCCCTGCGGCCGACTCCAAATGGCCAATATTCGATTTCACTGATCCCACGCGAATCTTCGCGCCTTCCGACCCAGCACCGAACGCGCGTGTCAGCGCCGCAAGTTCGATCGGGTCGCCGAGAGAAGTACCGGTTCCGTGCGCTTCGACATAGGAAATTTCTCCCGGTGCCAATCCGGATCTCCCCAACGCTGCGGCAACCACGGCCGCCTGTGACTTGGGATTGGGCACCGTGTACCCATTCGTTTTCCCGCCGTGATTCACTGCACTCGCTTTGATCACGCCCCACATCGCATCGCCATCGGCCCTTGCTTTCGCCAACGGTTTCAGCACCAAAGCGCCGACTCCTTCGCCCGGGACATATCCGTCGCCTCCTTCCCCAAAACTACGACAGCGTCCATCGCTCGCCGCAAATCCTCCCGGGGCCAGCAGCATGTCCTTATGGGGATGCACCGTCACGTTGACGCCACCGGCCAACGCCATCTCCGACTCGCCGCTCCACAGACTTTGGCACGCCAGGTGAATGGCCGTGAGCGACGACGAACACATCGTATCGACCGCCAGGCTGGGTCCGTGCCAATCAAAAAAGTACGAGACCCGATTCGCAATCGACGCATACGAAGAACTCAACGGCACGACCTCACCCGCGGAGACATCTCCCGCGCCGTACAATTGATATTCCCCGTACATCACCCCCACAAAGACTCCCACTGATCGGCCAGCCCACGCTGATCGCCGGTAACCGGCATCCTCCAGCGCCTGCCAAACCGTCTGCAAAAACAAACGCTCCTGCGGATCAAGCGCATAGGCCTCACGCGGAGTCACCCCAAAGAAACCAGCATCAAATTTTTCCACTCCCTCGATGAAGCCCCCCCACTTATTGCGGGTCTTGCCCGGTTTGCCTGACTCCGGATCATAAAATTTCCGCCAGTCCCAGCGCTGCAACGGAATCTCCTCAATACAATCGCGGCCATCACGTAGATTTGCCCAAAACATAGCCAGATCATCTGCCATCGGATAACGTCCCGCCACCCCGATAATCGCGACGTCCGTGGCTTTAATCTCCCGGTTCTGCCCCGGTTCCGCAGCTGGCGTCGGCTGACCCTCCGCTTGGATTACTCCTCCGTTCAGTAGTGCCGTTCCGATGCGCTCATCCGTGCTTCCGCCGATCAACCGCAGTGCCCTCTCCCCGTGTTGAGCGACCAAATATTCGGCCAGTTCAGCCAACGTCTGATGCTCGAAGAGCAACGTTTTGGACAACTCACCAAAATCCACCTCCAGCCGTCGCGTGAAGTCCATCACCATGACTGAATCGATCCCGAACTTCTCCAACGCATCCATTGGTTGAATACGTTCCACCGGCAGTTTAACCAGCTCTGAAAAACGAGTCGTCAACCATGGCAAGAGCGCCACCACCGTGCGATCAACATCTGCGGAAACCAACTGCATGGGGGGAGGCGATTTCACCACCCGCGCGCGGTCGCCCGGCTTAAGCAAACGCTCAATTGATCGCTGGTCCCCCGCCAACAAAGCCAAACGCGGTCGACCGAGACGCACGGCTTCCTCCAAACGGATCAAACCCTCTTCAGGCTCGAGCACTCTCAAACCGACCTGAGCCAACTTGCGTTGCTCGACGTCGGCATCGCGTCCCATACCGACGCCCCTCCACAAGGGCCATGCCACTGAAACCGTAACTCCCGAGCACTCCCCTTTCATTCGCCGGGCCTCGCGCAGTTCAGCCCATCCGTCCATAAACCCATTGGCATAGGCGTAGTCGGCTTGCCCGACATTACCCAAAGTCGCCGCCACCGAAGAAAACAAAATGAAACAGTCCAAGGGATCGCCCTGAGTCGCCGTATCAAGTACCTGCACCCCCGCAACCTTGGGCGCCAACACCCTCTGGGCGGAATCCGAAACCTTGTCTCGCACGAAACGATCATCGAGCACGCCGGCGGCATGAATGACCCCATGCAAAGAGCCAAAGTGGGCCCGCGCCATTGCCAGCGCCCGCTCCACCTCGGAACCGACCGTGACATCAGCAGCCACATAAATCGCCTCGCCACCAGCCGCTCGAATCGACGTCACCACCGCATCGCTCACCGCGCCCGACTCCGATCGACCCATCAATACAATCCGAGCGCGAAACCGGCTCGCCAAGTGTCGGGCTACCGAAGCGCCTAGGCCTCCGGCGCCACCGGTGATCAAGTAAACGCCTTCCGGTCGAAATTCCGTGGCCACACTCGGATCCGACGGCACCCAAATTTCCGGTACTTCAATTTCTCTTCGACCGTGTGACCATCGCACGACGGCGGCCTCGTCTATTGCACCTAACTCTCTCAACCACGCCTCCGTGTTCGACGGTTCAATATCCACCGCCACCATGCGGAGATGGGGTTTTTCCAAACTCAGACTTCGCGCGTAACCGCCCCATGCCGCCCCCACGCCCCCGGTCACGATTATGCGCACCTGTTTTTCGTTCACCGATCTCACCAACGATCGCATCAACACCATGAGCTCCGTCGTCGAACCTTCGTCCTTTACTCGCACGATGATGGTATCTGGTACGTCGGCAACGTTGTCCGTCGCATCAGCCAGGCTCAAATGCCGTAGGTGTAATGCCGGAACTCGGGTTTGCAGGCTTTCACCCCATCCCGGTTCGCCGCCGATCGTCCAGATTCGCCCGGCGTGAATTGCCGCCGGCGCCTCCGTTTCCTGCCAGCGCGGCTTCAACCACACCAGGTCTTCGGGCTCAGATTGCGCGGGCGAAGCGTGCAGCACACGCATGCTCATTCCCGTCAGGCTTGTCACCACATTTCCCTGCTCATCGAGCAAGCGCACGCGAAAGCGCAGGAGTCCTCCTTTCGCCTCCATCCGTTCGACGTGAGCCCATCCGCGTTCCGGCACCTGCCCAAAACTCACCTCCTCGACGGCGAACGGCACCGGGAGACCACTCGCGTCTTTACGACCCAAAGCCGCGGTGGACTGCAAGGCCCCGTCCAACAAAGCCGGAGGAAGCACCCATCCCGTCCCATCATCTGGCGCCAACTCCAACCGGGCCAATGACTCCGTATCTGAAAACTGAATAAACTGCACCGCCCGCATTCCCCGTCCCAAGCTCAACCCAACGTCTTCGCAACGCGCATACAATTCCTCCGCGTCCAATCTACCGTCACACCTTGCCTGCACCGCCGTGATATCGACCTGCTCAGACGGGTTGACCAGCGCGCTCCCGCCCAATCGTAGTCGACCTTCCGCGTGCACCACAGCATCCGAACCCGACACAATCGTGAACTCCACACTCCGCTCCTCACGGTTGAGCCGAATTTCAACCTCGGTGGGTGCAGTCACCACCAAGGGTTGTCGCCAGGCCACATGATGCAGCGAGACCGTGTCTCCCATCATGCCGAGTTCGCGCGCCGCCACCACCGCCATCTCCAAGTAGGCCACTCCCGGTAATGTCGCTTGACCATTAACCACATGATCTCGCAGGAAAAACTCGTCGCCCGACCATCGCGTAGTGAAACACACCTGACCAAACGTCGACGTATTGCGGTGCAATAGTGGATGCAGTTGAGTCACTCGCATTTCGGTATCCACCAACTCGGAGGTCTGCTCTGACCAGTAGCGTTCCCGGGCGAACGGATAACCGGCGAGTGAAACTCTCCGACCCATTCCGGACGGAAATAGTTGCTCCCAATCAGGCTCGACTCCCTTGACGTAGAGCGCACCCAGCACGCCGAGTTTTTCCCGCCAAATCCCGGGCAGCTTTCGAACCACCGTCAACTCACCAGCTATCTGCGCCGCCATTTGCTGGTGAATTAACGCATCGGCCTCGTCCGTGGTGAGGTGTGACGTTGAGCGCAAAACACCCGATCGTTTGCCGCCTGATCCAAGAACATTCAAATCGTCCCGCAACGCCTTGATCGACGTCGCCACCATGGCCAAACGTTCTTCGAAATGCGCGCGTCCCAAGGCCAGGGTAAACGCCACGTCGACCAGATTCATGTCATCGGTTAAGTGCTCAGCGGTGCTCTGCAGCAGCTCGGTCAAAGCCTCGGGAGTGTGGACGGAGAACACCATGAGTTGCGCCGAATCCGGTTCCTCGATGGCGGCAACTGGTCCGATCCTGGGAGACTCCTCTAACACGAGATGGCAGTTGGTCCCGCTGAAACCATAAGAACTCACGGCAGCGCGACGGGGTCGCCCCTCCACTCGAGGCCATGGTGTGAGTTCGGCAACGGGCCGAAACGGACTCTCGGTGAAATCGATGTACGGATTTACCTTCTGCAAGTGGAGAGAACGGGGGATCTGCCCGCTGCGAAGCGCACCCAAAACCTTGATGACGCTACACACGCCGGCCGCGGCCATCGTGTGACCGATATTGGACTTCACCGCCCCGAGTAAACAACCGCCCTTATCCGACCGAAAACGACGGTAAGTCTGCGTCAGGGCTTGCACCTCCACCGGATCGCCCAGCTTGGTGCCGGTACCATGTGACTCCACATAGTCGATGCTTTCCGGCGTCACACCGGCCCGTTCGTAGGCTTCCAATTGCACCTCAGTCTGCGCCAGACCGCTCGGCGCGGTGATCCCATTGGTACGACCATCCTGATTGATCGCCGATCCCTTAATCACTCCGTAAATCGTGTCCCGATCACGTTGCGCTGCCGTCAACGATTTTAGAACAACAACGCCCGCCGCCTCACCCGGCACAAAACCATCCGCTGCAGCGTCGAACGTTTTACAGCGTCCGTCTGGCGCCAACATGCCCATGGAGCCCAAGGCAAGGTAGACCTTTTCCGAAGCAAACACGCGTACGCCACCCGCCAGGGCCAAATCGCATTCCCCTCGTCGAAGACTTTCGCACGCCAAATGGATCGCCACCAGAGAGGAAGAACACGCCGTATTGATCGCGATACTGGGTCCATGTAGATCCAGGAAATAGGAAATGCGCGCCGCCAAAATCGATTCTGCGTTCCCCTGAAACAGCGGCGCCTTTTCCGTCCCGGCGAGCGCCGCCGACACCCGTCCAAGGTAATCACTCGGTTCCACGCCCGCAAAAACGCCGCACTTCCGAGCCCGTCGGGTGGAGGCGCCCGCATAACCTGCGTCCTCGAGTGCATGGTAGCACTCCTGCAGGAAAACACGCTGTTGTGGATCGGTTGCTTCGGCCTCCCGGCCCGAGATCGCGAAAAACATCGGATCAAACTTGTCCGCATCAGTTAAAAACCCACCCCACTTAAACGAGGTCTTATCAGGTCGCTTGGCGTTGGGATCGTAAAACCGAGAGTGATCCCAACGGTCTGGCGGCACTTCCGTAATTGAATCCACCCCGTCGCGCAAATTTCGCCAAAATTCTGTCACCGTATTTGCGCCTGGAAACCGCCCAGCTAAACCGACGACCGCAATATCATTCCTGGACTCGGCGCCGACCAGCGGGGGTGCCCCCATGTTGGTCTCAACCCGACTTGTCGAGGGGAGTGAACAGGTTTTTTCCACCGCCGAAACGGGGGGCGACACTTCATTTTCTGTCGCCAATTCGGTCATCAATCCCTCCCCGACAATAAATGTCGCGAGACGCTCCACGCTGGCGTGATCAAACAAAACCATTGGTTTCAATTCAATGCCCAAGACACGGTTCAGCTCGTTAACGAATGCCACGCCGACAATTGAATCCACCCCGTATTCGGAAAACGGTGACTTCACATCCAAATCACCCGGTGCGAGACGAAGAATTCGCTCCAGCGCCGTTGCCACCCGGATCTGGACGTCCGCCACATTGACGTTCGACCTCGCACAAATGGAGCCCGTCGAATCGTCAACATTTTCCCCCTTCGGCATACCCACGGCCAAGCGCCGAGCCATGATCAGCTCGCATTGGTTCGACTCGATCTTCACTTCCGCACCTTTGTCCCGCATGTGAAATTCCCCAAAACTCGCCGTGGTCAAAACCTCCAGCCATATCAATCTAGACATCCGCGGGATCTCCAAGATGGCTCGTCCCCCTGCGACCAAGGCCTGATTTAGTCGCGCAACTATCACCGCAATCGCGGCGATTTCTCGGGGCAATGCCGTAACGGCAATCAGGGAAAATCCATCTCCAAACTCATCCTCGAGAGGAGTGCCCCGACGGAGCAAACGCTCTTCTCTCACTGCCTCCCGGACCCTTGACTCCGCTTCCTCAGGTAAGGGACCGATGACCGCCACCGACCCTGAGGATGTGTCTTGTCGAGCAAACGCCGCAACCGCCGAGGCCAACCTCAAACGCAAAGAATCGAGCTGCATTTCGTCGATCATGGGTCAGTTAAAAAGGTGTTCCACCAGGATGTCATCGAGACTTCGTGGTTCGGGTGGTGGTAATAGGTTGAGCGTGGCAGCTCCAACAGTTCGCACTGCCGGGCCACACTCAGCTTCGGATGCTCGGTTTCGATCATGCTGCGGCGCTCCTTACTCTCCAAATGGGCCAACTTTTTTTGAGCCACTCGAGCTCCATCTGCAGCTGCCCGATCCGCGCATACAGTTCCTTTTCTTTCTTTGCGATTCCGCTCGATCTCGTCGCGCACCTGCGCCGAGGGCTTCGCGAAGACCTCCGGCAACCGCTCGGACACCTCCTTCTTCCACTGACTCACTTGCACCGGATGCACCTCGTGACGCTGCGCGATTACGTGGATCGGCTCGATTCCCTTGAGGGCTTCGAGCCCTACTTTCGCTGTGAACTCGACACTGAAGGCACGTCGTTGCTTCGACATATTGGACTCCTTTGGGATTTAATCATCCCTCCTGTCCAACTTCATGGGTCCACCTCACTTGCCATTTTGCGGGCCGTGATTTCACAACTTACTTACACTACAAGCTACCCCGACAAATCACGAGAGGGGCACGCCGTACCCATAAAACAAGAAAAGAAGATAATTTGTGAAAAAATTGAGCCGGCGCCTACTCCCTTCAATTACTTCCTCACAAGTCTTCATTGACCAAAGGCCCATGGGAAAATAATTTTCTTCCTCACCGAATCATCACGCGAACCCTACGGAAGGTGTAGTAAACTGTGACTAGTCATTTAACAGGTCCCATACCCCACTATTATTACTATTTATTCACCCCCAAAGGGGTGTAGGGAAATAGACCGGGCCAGCGGGAGGAAGAAAGGGTGCTCGGCCCAGGCGACCGAGGTAGAACCTTTCGATTGGCCAACGTTGGCGATAAGTCTCGGCGAGTACCGTGGCCGGCGCATCCCACAGATTAGTCCAACATGCCATGCGTCGTTGGTGCTCTTGATCGTAGAGGCTGACCCCACTTGGAGCTTCCCCTGCCCGCTCAATCGCGACAGTGATTTCTTCGACCCATGAAGCGCTTCCCTGCCATTCTGGCCGTTTCGCTGGTCGCCAACCTGCTGCTGGCCGCCGCTTGGTTATCCGCCCCTCGTCCCACCCCATCCGCTCCACCCGCCCCGGCCACACCGTCGGTCGCGTCACCCCGCGTGTCCCCGGTCGCTCCCGTCCCGGAGTCGGCGAGCAATCCGGTGCTCGCGTGGTCCGACTGGCTCACCACCCAAGCCTCCGGTCGCTCCACCGCCGAGATCGTGGCCGGTCTGCGGGCCGCCGGTTGTCCGCTGCCCATGCGGCGCGCCATCGTCGCCGATCTGGTGGATCAGGAGTTTGCTGAACGCCGAGCCGCCATCCGCGCCTCCCACCCGCCACGGCGATACTGGGAACTCGGATTCCGCAAAGATGCCGTTCCGATGAACGCTCGCCACGACTTGGTCATCCTGGATATCGAAGCGCATGCGCGTCGCCGTGCACTCCTCGGAGAGATGCGCAGCTCCCGCTCCCTCCAAAACCGTCTGCGCGATTTTGCCCCCACCGAATCCGAATATCGCACGCTTTACCCCTTGTTTACCGCCGCTGCCAAGGCCTCGCGTGAATATTAGGCCACCACCACGGCGACTCGCTTCATTCGGCGCGCCGGCGGAAGCCGCTCCCGTCATGGCCCGCTTGCAGATCGACACACAGGCCGCCGTGCGCGACCTCGCCCACAACCCGCAACTCGACGAGGTCGGCCGCGCCCGCGCGCTTGCCGCACTCCAGCAAAACGCACGTGAGCGCCTGGCCTCAACGCTGACCCCCGAACAGCTCGAACGCTACGAACGCGCCTTGGGCCTTTGGATCCCGCGTCTCACCACCCCGCCGCCGCTCCCCCGCAACTGAAGCCCCGCCTCGCCTCGATGAAACCGTTTCGCCTCCTGCTTATCCAGTCGCTGCTCGGCAATGTGTGGCTCGCCGCCCGGGTAAGCACTCACGTTCGCGCCCAACCCGAAACGCCCGCCCCCAACCTCGCCGTCGAACGCATTGAAACGACTCCCCTCGCCGCACCCGCCCCAGTGCCGGAACGCACCTTCCGCGCAACTGCTCAGGATCTCCGCGCGGCCGGATTGAGCCCCGCTTTGGTGGAGCGCATCCTCACCCAGATGCTCAACGAATCCGAACCGGTTGAGAAACGCGATTATTGGCAAACATCCCCGCGCATCCCTACGAGCGATCGCCTGCGACGCGAAACCGAGCGCGAACAGGCGCCGCGTGACGCGCTCGGCGACGACCATCGCTTCGGCGCCAAACGTATCGCCTCACTCCGCAAGGCTTACGGCGACTACACCCCGGAACAGCTTGACCAGATCGACGCGCTACTCCGCGACTACAAAAAGATCGGCGTCAAAGTCCGGGCGGAGCCAACCGATGCCATGGCGCGCCGGGAAATGAATGCTTTGCTCACCACGGAGCTGGAGACCGATCTGCTCAATCTACTCGGCCCCGAGGGCTTCTTCGACTATCAGGTCCGCAACAGCCCTAACTCTCCTATCCTGCGCCACGTCATGGGTGCCTTCAGTCCCACCGAGTCGGAGTTTCGCGACGTGTTCAGGCTCTACACTGCCGCTAACCGGTTATGGCCGGAACTCGCTCCCGTCCGACACTGCGTTCCGGGATTTCATTGCCGATCCCGCCAACCAATCGGCCCTCGTCGCAACCTTGGGTGACGAACGCGCCTGGGAACTCGAATTGGTCTCCGACCCCAAACTGGCCGCCGAAGCCCGCTTTCTCAGCGCCCTCGATCTCCCTTCCTCGTCCTTGGTTGCGCTTCAGGGCTACTCCGCGCTCGCCAGGAGAGCGCGCTCGCGGCGCTCGCGCCTGCGGCCGAGGGCACGCCCTCACCGGAAAGTCTCGAGACCGCCCGCCTCACCCTCACCCAAATCGCCGCCGACCTCGACTCCTTGCTGACTCCGGAAATTGCGGCCCGCTATCGCGAGACGCACGGCTATTGACTGAAGATACCGGAGCCGGTCGAAATACCGCTGCCCCCGAATTAGGGGAGTCTTTCGAAAGAAAGGAGGTGCCCACGGGCGCCACTCTTCCTCACTCGACGTGGTTTCAAAACGAAAGCAACGCAGGGTAAAAACAAAGGCACCAAAGCCCCTCCGCCGCGGCTCCACGGAGTCAGGACCTTCAACAGCAGGCTGATGGGCTTCCCGTCCCTTCGTTCCCTGCTGTAAAAACAGAACCACATCCGACATAGCCCAGTCCGGCGCACGGTCGTCGACAAGCGACGCCCCCTACCTCCTGCTTCCGTGTAGTCCGTGGTCCAAACCCAGCAGGCTGACGGCTCCGCTCTCCTCTGTTCCCTCCTGTAAAACAAAACCACATCCGACCTCGCCGAGTCCGGCGCGCGGCCGTCGACAAGCGACGCCCCTTTTACATCCTGCTTCCGTGTGGTCCGTGGGCCAAATCCCGCAAACTGACGGCTCCGTTCTCCTCTGTTCCCTCCTGTAAAACCCAATCCCTACCCGCTGACGGCCTTCGTTCCCTTGTGAGGAGATCCGAGAGGATCATGTCGTTACTTTGTCACAATACTTGTGCAAAGGAGCTGGGCGGTTCATGGACAATACGGACCGCTACCAGAGGAGCTGTCGACGAATTGAAACCACCCTCAGGGTATGGAAATCGTATCAAGGAATACGCCCAATGCGCCGTCAGGAGGCATGGAAATGCCGAAATGAGTATGACGCTGAGTTGCAACGTTATCACGACATGACCCCGCTCAGACTTTCGCTGGTCAGCGCCGGGCCGGTCGCACTGACTTCCCGCGACCTCTCCGACAGGGACGCTGCACTGCTGGTCGACCGATGCTGGGAGGCGCTGACTGCCCTACTCGCCGAATTACATCGCCGGTTGATGCGCAGTCTACACATTGCAGTGCTCCATTCCCGATTATCGAGCGACCAGCTCAAGATTGATCCACGTTTCAATGCTTTCCACAAGCGATTGATTCAACTGATTACGAGCCCGTTATCTCAAGCGAGCCATGCGGAAGTTCTACGACTCGCCGAACAGCTGATGCGGGACGAATATAGCGATCGCCATCAGCTGGCGGGCACCTTGATGGCCTGCTTGGGAACGGTTCCGCCGCCCCAAGCCATGCCAACATTTTCAGGCGATTTCGCTGACGAAGTATGTCTGTGTGCGGATCTCGCCCGGGGATGCGCCCCCTTTGCGGACGTGACCTATAACACGCCCGTGTAGGCAACGACGAGCAGGTAGCAATCGCAACAGGCATCGCCCCGATGCTGTGAATGGGGTGCTCGAAAAGTGCCGGCAACTCGATTGGGAAATGACCCTCCTCGAAAATTTGGCTCCGCTTACCAATCGATAGGGCCCCAGGCATGCCCATGAGTCCTTTCGCTCGCCGAAGATGAGAACGTATCAGGATAAAAGCCTTCCTTGCTCTTGGCTGCAGCGGTTGGCGGAATACGCTCAACGTATGGTGCCGAACTGTCGGGCAATGGTATTCGATTCGTTGCCGAATCGCCGGAGCATTTTGGAGGCATCTAAAAACAAGCAACCGCGCCACGTGCGGGGTTGTTTGAAAAGTGGAAAATTCTCCCCCCCTCCTCGAATTCTCCCCCCCTCCCCGTTGCCTCTCGAATGGGTCGACGAAAGTCGCAATTGAACTCCTACCTTTGATCGAAGATGCAACCGCTAGTTGGATCAATCTCCGTTGGGGCCTTCCGCTCACGGAAAACTCCATGGCGCATTTCGCGCTCGACCTGAATCGTTTGGTGGCCCTCCACCGCGACCCGAATGCGATATTCGTGCGGGACCACATCGCTGATTCCCGCGTCGGCGCGGACTGGGAGGTAACGAATCGCTAGCGACGCCAGAAGACCCATTCTGAGCCTTGAACCGGCACGAGCGTGTGTAGAAGCAACGGGGACAAGTCCGTTCCGAAGCACAGTGCGAGCAGGCACTGGAGCGGCGACGTCGGTATCGAACTACTCGGCGGGTTCACGCCCATGCGATGCGCATCGCTGCGGCTATCGCCAGAAATTATCGAAAAATAACTCGTTCTCATTCACCGATTCCTGCTTTTTTATCTAGTTCATGGATACTGCGCCCCACCACGTATTCTTCTCTTATTCTCGTGAGGATAACAAACACCCCGTTGACGACGAAGGACACGGCTGGGTTACCGCACTCTATCACGATCTCAAGGAGCGCCATCGCCGCTATTCTGGACGGGAGCTGAATATCTTTTTTGACCAAGAGTCGCTTGAGCTCGGCAAAGACTGGCGGCGCGCACTCGGAGCGGGCATCCGGGAGTCAAATCTCTTCCTCGCTTTCCTGTCGCCTAACTACCTCACGGGTGACAACTGCATTTGGGAGTGGGAATAGTATCTCTTGCGCGAGCATTCGTCGGCGCGAGGTGACGACGGCTTGGTGCCGATCTATTTCGTTGCTCCCCGCGAGATGCGCCCGGCCGAAGGCCAGCGCATCGCGGCTTGGCTCGATGCCATGCACGTGAAGTTTCCGTGGTTCAATCCTCGTGCCACCGATATCGTGGTCGAAGACGAGCAACGTTACCGGGACTTCGCGGCCGACATCCACCGCCGTAACCGCACGGAGATCCTGGAACTCCAACCTTGGGCCGAAGAAGGGCCCAAGGTGCTCAAGCAAATCGATGCGGCCGCGCGTAGTGCTGCACTCAAGGTCCAGTCGCGCGACTGGACCGAAGACGAGCGTCCTCTTTCGGAGCGTCTCGACTCCATCGACCGCTACATTTCCCACTGCCTCGCACCCGCTGATCTCGCTCCGGGCAACCTCAATCGTAGCCAAAGCACCTTCGTCGGTCGCCACGCTCAGTTAGGCCAACTGCACACCATCATTCGAAAAGGTGGAGCGCAGGTTGGAGGCCGCGGAAGTGGCGGGCGAGGGATGATCGCCGCTTCCCACGGTTTGGGTGGTCTGGGCAAGTCAGCCTTGGCTCGGCAATATGCGCATGCATATGCGGAGTATTTTGCGGCGGGCGGCACTTGGGAGCTACGATGTGCCGGCGAGACCAAGATCGGGCAGGTGCTACTCCAGTTGCTGGATAACCCAGATGGCGTTAAGACTGTTGAAAGGGAAGTGGACCTATCCCTCGAGCTGCACGAGGCTCAGAGAGCCAACAGTAGTTTAGCGGCCAAGGCGGTCGTGGCGCATCTTCGCGAACTTACGATGCGTCGCTGCGATATCGTGAGAGAACGTCTCGCCCGGCACTCTGAGCGCCACAGTGGCGATAGTAATTTTGCGACCCTCGATCAGCCGCGCCTGTTACTTATCCTAGACAACGTGGATCAGCCTGAGCTGCTGTCCAAATCACAGGTCAAATTATTGTCTGCTGAGGACTGGCTGGAAATCATCGTGACCAGCCGCCTCCATCCCGGAAAGTTTGGTGAGGATGCTCGCACTTTCCACAGCGTCGAAGTTGATGGGCTGCCCGAGAGCGACGCGTTGCAGCTGCTTCGCGAGTTGCAACCCGAGCAACGTTTCCCGGAAGGTGAAGAAAACGAGCAGGCCGCCCTTGAGATTGTGCGCTTGCTGGGCGGCTACACGTTGGCGATCGAATTGGTAGGCGCCTACATGAAAACCAAACCGCGAACCTTTCCTCCGACTCGAATGCTGGAGCAATTGCGCACCGACGGAGTAGCGCTGAAGGTGGACGCCTATGCCGCCGATCCGGACGTGAAGAATAAGATCGAAGACGAAGACTACCGGGGCCGCACGATCGGGTCTCTGGTCGCGTCGAGCATGGCCTAGGTAAGCCAACCGGCTCGGACTGCGCTTCATTTTGCTAGTTTTCTCATGCCGGACTCGATCCCGGTGGAATGGATACGCACCCTCACGGCGCAGGCGCATCCGGATGCCGGCTTGACGGAGGACGAAGGAGCATGGGCGGAGTTATGGAACGAATTGCACGATCTTCGGTTATGGCATCCAGTGGAAAACCCAGAGTGCGATAAGCAAGGTCTCGCCGTGTGGCCCCAGCTCGTTCGCATTCACCGCATTGTTGGCGAACACGTAAGATCTGCTGCCGGCCCTGAGCGATGGTCGGAAATTGAGGTATTTCTTGATCAGCTTACGACCGAGTTTGAACAGCGGGAAGGAAACGAAAACGCCGACCATCTGAGGAGGCAGCATCCTTGGCTGCTGGAACAGTTCGAATAGCTTTTAGCTCCTCAATCCCTTAAGGGGATAGTTATTTCGCCAGTGCTCCTACGATCGGTGAATGTTTCGGTGGAGTATGAAGGGGACCACGGTTCACCAAACCGAGCTAAAGCCTGTCCAGCGGGCGCAAGTCGTTGGTGATAAGCTGTAAGCGTGATAAAAAAGAGGCCTAAATCGGGAGTAAATCCTGGTTTAGGCCCAAAAACGGCGTCTATGATTGGGTGTGAAACTAATACACAAAGCCGTCGGAGATGAAATTGCCCTGCAGAGCTGGCTGCGTCCAGCGCTTACGACTGTCGGGCCGAACAAAGATTACGGGCAGTTTCGCGAGCCGCTCGATGCGGTGGACCGAGTGCTGCGAGCCAGTCACCTTGAATCGATGGCGATGGACTTCGCGCGGGTGGGCTTCGAGTCGGTCGACGCCGGGCAGCTGCGCCGTCGCCTGGAGTTCGCGCGCAAGGCGCTGCGGGTGCATGTGTTGCGTATGCTGTTGGGAAACATGCCTTTTCGGCAACTCTCGCGCACGATTGAGGGCATCAAGGGCGTTTCCAAGAGCGTGTTGGAGCGAGCTTCGCAGTGCTTTACCGCCGAACCGGTGCGGTGGATGGGTCAGGTGTTTATCGAGATGGTCGCCGAGGCGGACCGGGCGGCCGAACTCGGTCTGGCCGAGCCGCAGTCGATGGAGACGTGCCTGGTGGACTCGACGTGCTGGCCCACCAACATCCACTTTCCGGTGGATTGGGTGCTGCTGCGCGATGTGAGCCGAACCCTGCTCAAGGCGGTGATCCTGATCCGCCGGGCCGGCATGCGTGCACGCATGCCGGCGGAGCCGGAGGTCTTCGCCCGACAGATGAACCGGCTGTGCATTGAGATGACGCACACCCGACGGCGTGCGAATGCCAAACGAGCGCGCAAGCAGGTGCTACGCAAGATGAAGCGACTGTTGCGCACCATCGGTGAACACGCCCAGCGACACCGCAACCGCCTGGACCAAGCGTATGCGTCGACCCACACCTCCGCGCGACAGGCCGCTCGCATCGTCAAACGCATCGTCGAACGCATCGTCGAACGCATCGACGAACGCATCGACGCGATGTTGGCTCAGATGCCCGCAACGATCAACCAGGCCCACGAACGCATCATCGGCGCGCGACCAGTGCCCAACGCCGAGAAGATCCTCCGCGTCTACGAACCCGACGTGCAGACCGTGGTCCGGGGCAAGGCGTCCGGCGCGGTCGAGTTTGGCAACACCCTCATGATCAGTGAGAACGTGACGGGGTTGATCACCGATTGGCAGTTGTATCAGGGAATGACTCCGGCCGAATGGCGTCAGTTCGACCTGAGC
>JAGGDC010000008.1 GCA_020809425.1 Candidatus Synoicihabitans palmerolidicus
TGGTCGGCCAGCAGTCGGGCGATGAGCCACAGGTTGTGACCGAGGATGCTCCAGGCTACCGCCAGGTAGCGATTCGTGAAGCCTCTGGCACTCAATCGCTGGCCTTGGCGTTGCTTGATGATGGGGATGCGGGCCTCCGTCGAAGCCCGGCGATGTTGGAGCGCCACGAACTGCGGCTCCTGCATGCGCCGTTGTAGCAGCTGCGGATGGCGGGGGCAAGTGGCGTCATAAATATCGGCTTCGGCCAAGCGTTCGCACAGCCGTTTGGTCGAGAAGCCTCGGTCGGTGCTCGCCGCTTTGATCGGGGTGCTCAGGTCGAACTGATTCTGGCGCTCGAGGCTCTGGTCGAACTGACGCCATTCGGCCGGAGTCATTCCCTGATACCACTGCCAATCGGTGATCAACCCCGTCACGTTCTCACTGATCATGAGAGTGTTGCCAAACTCGACCTCGCCAGACGCCTTGCCCCGGACCACGGTCTGCACGTCGGGTTCGTAGACGCAGAGGATCTTCTCGGCGTTGGGCACTGATCGCGCGCCGATGATGCGTTCGTGGGCCTGTTTGATCGCGACCGGCAGTTGCTCGAGCATGGCGTCGATGCGCGCAATGATGCGGGCGGGTGGCCTGGCGCTCACTGCAGCGGGTCCGGGCGTAGTCGGCGGCGAGGTGGTCGCGGTGGCGGCGGGCGTGCTCGCCGATGGTGCGCAGCAGGCGTTTCATCTGGCGGAGCACGCCCTTGCGGGCCCGCTTCGCATCGCGGCGCCGTCGGCTGTGGGTCATCGCGAGGCACCACCGATTCATCTGCGTGGCAAAGACTGGCGGCTCGTTCGGCATCCGACCCCGCAACCCCGCTGCACGGAGCAGTTTCACCGCCTTGAGCAGGGGGGGGCGGCTCACGTCGCGAAAGAGCACCCAGTCGACCGGGAAATGGATGTTGGCCTGCAGGCAGGTCGAGTCCACCAGGCACGTATCCATCGGCTGCGTCGCAGCCAGTCCCAGTTCGCTCGCCCGGTCCGCCTCACCGCACATCTCGATAAAGACTTGGCTCATCCTGCGCACCTGCCAGGCGGTGAAGCATTTGGACGCACGCTCCCGCACGCTTTCTTTGGGAGACCCCCTTGATGCCGTCGATCTGGCGCGCTCCGCAAAAGTCGGCCAACAGATCGCTGGAGGCGATGCTCCGGGAAAGTTTACGCAAGCTGATGTTTCCGAGCATCATGCGCAATACCTGCCCCCGCAGCGCCTTGCGCGCGAACTGCTAGGTGTCGCGGCAACCCGGCCACGTCGTCGCCCCGCCAGTTGATCGCGAAACGCGGCGTAATCTTTGTTGGGTCCGACCGGAGTCAGGTCTGGACGCAGCCAGGTTTGCAGGGCACCTTCCGGGGCGACGGCTTCGGTAGTATTGTTCACACCAAATTATACACGCCGTTTTTGTGCCGAAACCAGGAAATCCTCCCGATTTCGGTGTATTTATTTTTACGCTACCTCCTCATTGACAACCTCTTGAGCTTGTGGGACACGCTCTAAATATTGAGTTGCAGACATCGAACGGGAGAGGTGGTCGGTGTCTTTGGTCAGGTGGTGGTGGATGCGACCGCTTTGGCTTTCGCAGGTGCCGCGATTCTAAGGCCTGCGGGGGACCGCCGACGAAGACTTGGAGGTTACTACGGAGGGTCTTGTACTGGGACATTTCCATACCCGGATCGTAAGTGAGAAGATCTTGCGCTATCGGGATGGCGCACAAACGGCGGGTGAAAAGCTTCACGCACGGGGCGTGTTTAGGGGCTAGATCGCAAAAGATCGGGTGACGGGACGCGCTCTCCGCCAGCACGCCGAGAGCTGAGCGGTTGCCCGCGCCCAAGATCAGTTCGCTTCTGCTTCAGCGAGCCCACGAGCTCAAACTCACCCATAGGTAAACGTGCCTCGGCGGCACTCGTTCACGTTTCTTATATCTCTATTTCTCAATCAGGTAGTCGCCCACCACCATCGTATCGAGTCCCGTGGTGTAGAACACGCCGAGCGCGTCCTCCAGCGAATTAATGATCGGCTTGCCCATGATGTTGAAACTCGTGTTGAGCAGCATCGGCACTCCGGTCAAATCATGAAAGGCCGAGATCAGATCATAATATCGTTCGTTCCATTCGCGGCGAACGGATTGCAGACGCCCCGTCATGTTCACATGCACGATCGCCGCCACTTTCTCCTTCGCCGAATCCTTGAACCGTAGGGTTCGTTCCATATAGGGCGAAACTTGGTAATCCTCAAAGTACTCCGACCCATATTCGTCGAGCACAGACGGTGCGAAAGGTCTGAACTCTTCGCGAAACTTTACCCGCGCATTAATTTTTCCCTTCATTTCGGCCGGACGTGGATCCGCCAAAATAGACCGATTCCCCAGTGCCCGTGGTCCGAATTCAGCCCGCCCCTGCACCCAACCCAAAAGTTTGCCTGCAGCCAACAATGCCGCCGCCTCTCGGTGCACCGTCCCGGGCAGGTGTCGTATCTTCTGGAATCGGCCAAACTCCACCAGATGCTCCATTGAAACGTTCGAAATCGACGCGCCAAGATACGGACTCATCACTTCGCAAGCAGGTCTCAAATCAGGATTATCCTGGTAACAAGCCAACAGCGCGGCCCCCAATGCGTTGCCGTCGTCGCCTGGCGCACAAGGTACATGCAGCTGCTTGAATGGGGTCGCCCCCAGCAACTGGCCGTTGTAGGAGGAATTTAATCCACAGCCTCCCCCAAGTACCAGATTTTCGGACAAACCAAGCGCGTGGAAATTCGTCAATAATGTGGTCATCGACTCCGCATAAAATGCCTGTGTCGTCGCCGCGAAGCTCGCCATGTCGATAGCTGGTACGCCTGGTTTTCGCCCTCGCCCCTGCAATCGTTTCCTCCAGCGTTTCAGCTGCGTGGTCGATGGGTATTTAAACTTCAATCCTTCGATACGCCCCAGCTCACGAAACTCGTCCAGCATGGCCGGATCGACTTCTCCGTAGGGCGCGAGGCCCATCAGTTTCCCCTCCTCCCCGGCCTCACTGCTGAAACCGGCTACGTCGGTACACATTGAATACAGGATACCCAGACTCTCCGGGCCTTTCATCTGTGCGACCGGCCGCAATCTTCCGTCCGCATACGCATAGTAGGACATCGAACCCGATTCTCCCTGCCCGTCGACCACCACGCAGGCCGCTTCTTGGAATGGGCTCGTGAAACACGCCGCGGCCGCGTGAACATCATGATGGGGCAAATGCACAAAACGTTGACGCCGATTGCCGAAATCCTTGATCAACACGTCGGCCAGATGACCGCCCCCTAAGCGTAGGGTGCTATGCTGCAACCAGAGCGCAAAAAACAACTGGTGCTGGTCGACCAGGAAGCGGGTCATTTCCGCGCCACGTCGAGCGAGTTTTTCATGGTTGGTAAGTCCAAGCAGGAACTGAAAATCCATGAAACGCGAAAATCCCCGTCCCCATGATTTCGCGATGATGAATTCTCCCTGCGGATCGCAGTGTTCCCTTAAAACCTGTCGCACAAGTCCGCGCGGGTCAGCCGCACATCCATAAGCTCTCTTTACCTGATAGAAGCGCTCAACGGCTTCGGCGAAGAGTACCTTGCCCTGTTCGTCGACCACGGCCAACGCCGGGTCGTGAAAGGTTGTGGAAAGTCCGACGTAGTATTTAGCCATGGGAAATTGATGGGACGGGAAGAGAACTCTCCCGCGAAATGTAGAGTACGATGGTCTCGAACGAACCCGTCGCGCGCGCCGTAGCGACAATCTCGGCGAGCGACGGGGCAGCTCCGGCGTGTTTCACTCGTTTCAAGCATTTCATGATCACCCGAAAGATTTTGAAGAACGTGACCCCGTTGTGAATTTTGATCTTATCGAGCAACGGGAAGCCTTTGAAGGCCCGCTTTCCCTTGAAATCAAGCGAGGTGTAAATCATGGCCTGCCCCAACCAGCCCGAGTCGGCCAATTCGCGCTTATCCCACGAACCGTCCGAGGTCGACGCGCGTTGGATGGCGGCAAGTGGATTGAGGTGCACAATCGCGTCGTTCCCATTGACGATAGTGTAAAGCGTATCGATGGAACCCCCGCATAATTTGCGCTCTCACTCAGCAACTTTTTCGCATGCGTCGTGCGCACCAAATCACCATGGGTGGTCATGATATCTCCTCGCAGAAAATGAGGTCCAAGTCATTCAACCGGTCTAAAAATTAAACCTCCCAGGTGCAGGAAATTACACTCCGGATGCTCATCCCCCAAAGTCAGGATTCGCCGCAGGTGAGTTTCGTGATCGGGTTGAAAAAGAATATCATCCTCCATGATGAGCGCATACGGCACATCGTGTTCAACCGCCTTCGAAAGGCAAGCCAGATGGGATTCCCCACACCCGCGCTCATTGTCAGCTTGTCGATCCGAGCGGAAGAACTCGACCTGAGTCATCCCCACCCGACGCAATTCCGCGCTGACTTCGGACAAGCGGTCTTCGCGCTCTCGTAGATTAATGCACGTGAGGAGCGGGATATTGCCCCACACGGAGGTGGCTTCAGTGGTTTTCATCACGGAGGAGGGTTAATTGCGACGAGAAATTCATGAGAACCCTATGCGGATACGCTTGGATACTTCGGGTATCGTAAAGGTCACTCCATGCATCTCCAGTTCGCGGCGCACCGCTTCACGGTAAGCTTCGTGGGTAGTCTCAAGTCGCCGCCGTTTCAGTTGCACCAAAGACTCGCGCGGCGTCTTCGCGAGCGCACGGGCCTGCGCCACCGCGCTTGGCACAACCTCCGTTCTCTTTCTCACCGGCACGCCTACCCCGCGATCCCGTAGCGATGCACCTCGAATGTTAGCCGCCATGAACAACATTTCCCACCCGATCATATCGCCAAAAACTCGAGGCAGGTTGAAGGTGCTCGCCATTCCCGGTGTAAATCCGAAGCCCATGAAGTTTGCGCAATACATGCTCTCCTCGGCCAGAAACATGAAATCCGCATGGGCACCAAATGCCAGCCCGCCACCAATGGCGTGCCCCTGCATCGCCGCAATCGTCGGTAACTCACAGTACCGCAACAAATCGAAGAATTTGAAGTCAGTGTAGCTCATTCGCCCCTCGGATATCGCGATGAGCTGTTCAGCGGTCCCCCCCCCGCAAAAGTAGGAATCGTAGCCGTGCACCACGACCACCCGGGCGTTCGGATTGGCGACGATTTCAGCAAACCCCTCCAGCAGCCCTCGTCCAATCTCCTGGCTAAACAAATTTCGCGAGGATCTATCCTCCATCGCCACGACCGCCACTGCAGGCTCCGCCCAGGTGAGCTTGACGCACCTTTCGACCCCTTCCCCTGATCCCGTCGCGCTCAAGATGAAACCTCCCACGGGAATCGACCCGCATTCACAAAATTGGCAATGCCTTCACGCACGGTCGGCTTGTTCAGCAACCGGCCAATTTCAGTAACCGCCGTCTGCTCCATTTCAGGGGTCAACATCCACATCTTCTGAAAATAGGATTTCAGTTCTACCACCGTTTCGTCCGTCAACCGACCCAGACGCAAAGAGAGCCTCCTGAGCGCCTCATCGAGTTCATCCGTGACTTCATCCACCAAATGATGGTTCAGCGCTTCCGCGACGCTCAAAGTTCGGGTCGTCATGGTCATGGCGTAAGCTTGTTGAAATCCCACTCGCCGTATCAAGAAAGGCACCACGCAACACGGGAGAATACCCCACAACGCCTCCGATAGGCTGAAAACACTGCGCGAAGTCGCCAACACCAGGTCGCTCGCGGCCACCAATCCGACCCCGCCCGCCATCACTTTTCCGTCTACCACCGCGACGATCGTTTTCGGTGAAGACGCCAGACGTTTCAGAATAGCCATGTAGTCCGCCGCGGCCATCTGGCTCTCAGATTCACCCGCAATCTCAACGAAATCCATGCCGGTGCAAAATACGCCCGCTCCGCCCCGTAGTAGAATCATTCGACAGGTTGAAATGCGCTCGGCCTCGTCGAGAGCCGCGTTCAGTTCGCGCAGTAAAGTCGCGTTAATGCTATTGGCGCGCTCCGGTCGGTTAATCGTGATCGAGACGGTAAGCGCCGTCGATTCGACGAGCAAAGTTTCAAAGCTCATCGTCACCGCGCCTCCCCCACCATGCCGAACATTTATCAACTCCAGTCATATTCCCGATGGTAGTTACGCACCCCTTTCAACACCAACAAACCACGGCCCGCCAAGGTTTGGTCGTAGAGGTTTCGGTAAGGAGCTAAGTCCACTTCCTGATCCTTCACGCCGAATACCCAGTCCAACCCGGCATCAAGCAGCTGCTCGTACTCCGGCATGGAAAGTACATACCGATCTGCTAGGGCGGCGGAGAGTGCGGCTCCTTTAAAAGAGGTTCTCGCGCCGGGTCCTGCCACTCCGCTGTAAAATTCGCCGCAGCACCCCGAGCCGTACGAATAGACTCCAATGCGTCGTGGTTGGAAAAGATCGGCCCCGTCAATTAGTCCGCACAACGCGAGATACACCGTAGCAGAATAAATGTTACCGATCTCTGCGCAAAACCGCAGCGATGGCGTGACGCGTCGATCGAAGTCAGCCTCGGCCTCCGCCGGCGACGTGCCTCTCAATTTGCGAAGGAGCATTCGGTGCGCGCCTTTCACCATACCGGGAAATGGAGTGTGAAAGGCCAGATAATCAAAAGTCTCGAAGAAATCAGCTCCCTCCACTCTTCGCGCGTATTCCGCAAAACTGTGTTCCAAGCAATCGAGGTAAGCGATGAGCGATAAATCCGAATCACCGGTCTCGATGTCCGCCGCGGGGCGGCACGTATCCATTACCTCATACCCATGGTAACCATTGGCCCCAAAATCCAATTCGAAAACGTCCGGCTCGTCGCCCACGATCATCGCCACCGCACCCGCACCTTGGGAGGGCTCGACGTAGCTACCCCGAATAGTCGCCCGTCCAATATCGGTCCCTATCACCAGAGCCTTTGCCCCCAGGGAAGCCTGTGAGGCCACAAAACCGACTGCCATTTGTAGCGCCGCAGTCGCGCCGTAACAGGCCTGTTTAATTTCGAACAAGCGGCAGGTGCGCCCAAGCCCGAGATAGTGGTGCACGTAGGTCGTCATCGACTTGCCAAAATCAATGCCCGATTCCGTGCCCACGATTACCAATTCGATGCGTGCTCGGTCTTCCGCCGACATGGCCTCGATCAGAGGTTTGGCGGCATTGACCGCCAAAGTCACCGGATCCTCGCAAGGCAGGGCCACGGATTTTCGCACCAGCATGAGATTGTCAAACCTACGCATGTCCAGCTCCCGTACCTCAAATAGCATGCGGATGTCGAGCACGGCCCGCGCCCCGTAGAAATTGATCGATTCGATACCAATACGCATTTTTTTAAGGAGCCGAGATCACCAAGCTGCTATTAAAACCGCCGAAACCAAAGCTGTTCGACAGGGCCAGCCGAACCTCCGAACTTTCGGCATCAACGGCAACCAGAGAAAGTTGCGCATCGATGGGTTGGACGAGGTTCGGATTACCGTGGAGAAAACCCCCCTCGACCTGTAACAGGCAAGCCAATAGTTCCACCAAACCTGCACTACTCAAGCCATGACCCAGCAAAGCCTTCGTGGCATTGATTCGCGGCCTCCCCGGCCCTAGGCCAAAAACTTCCCGCAAGGCCTCGCATTCTGCGCGATCTCCAGCCGGTGATCCCGTTCCATGCGCGTTCACGTAGTCTATCTCTTGAGCCGAAACGCCCGCCGCGGCCAAGGCCGCTCTCATCGCTTGCACCTCGGCTGCTGCCACCGGTTCGGGGCCATGACGCGCATCCAGCAGTAACGACACTCCGAGAACACGCCCCCGCGCTGAAACGCTCCGCCTCCGGGCCGACTCGCCCGACTCAAGCACGACGGCGGCGGCCGCTTCACCCCACACGAATCCGTCGTGACCTTTGTCAAACGGCCGGGGTGCCGCCGACGCTTCTCCCGTCAAAGATGCGGCCCCTAATATGCCAAACGCTTCCAATTCAACTGGAGACAAGACCGAGGCCGCCCCTACTACCACACAACGCTCCACCACTCCCGCGCGCACCCAATGCCAAGCCTGAAACAAGGCCGCATTACCACTCGCTGAGGCAGCTCCGACGGTCATACCCGGCCCCCGCACTCCCAACATCTGGCTGAGACAGCCGACCTGATTGCTGTCCGAATAGGAAACAGCGAACTTGGGATTCACCCGGCGCTCGCTGGCAGCCAAAGCCCCAAGATTTTCTGCCATGTAATCCTGACTAAGATTGCTGCCGGCCACGATAATGCCCGTACCCGCGCCAAGGGCGGGATCCTCCGCATCAAGCCTCGCGTCGCGCCACGCCTCCACCGCCGCAACCGCACCGAGCCGGGTGGAACGGGTGGCATTGTGCAGCACTTTACGAGCACGCTTCCAGATCCCAGACACGGGCGTCTCAATCTCCTCCAACCAACGGACGTGATCAAAATCCTGCACGCGCGCCGCCACCCGCGGACCTCTTGCGGTGATGAGCTCCGGGGGCAGCACCTGAACGCCCCGCTGCCCTTCACGCAGGGCCAAACCCAACTCCGTCATTGAAGAAGCGATACTGCAGATCACCCCGCCACCCGTGCACACCACTTCGTGTTCTCTCGCTCGTTGCATCTTGATGATTCGCTCAACGAGAGCGGTCGCTGGTATGTCGTTTAAAAATCTCCACGAGGTCGGCGAGAGTACTGGCCCCATGTAACTCAACGGTGGGCACGTTCACCTGGAGTGCTTCACTCGCATACATGACCACTTCCACCCGGTCGATCGAGTTGGCACCGAGGTCGGTCATGTTGCTTTCCGGTACGATGTCATCGGGGTTAAGGTCGAAGACGACTTCCAACAAGTTGGCTTTGACGATTTCGAGGATACGTTGGGATTCCGGGTCCATTGGAACATTCATGTTTCGATAAGTGACCGATAGCGCTGCGACAAAACTGCCGCCGCCCCCGTCATTAATTGATCGGCGATCAGGTCCACGTGCCGGTTACGCCAGTCGGCCATCGCCGTTCCGCGTACCCATTGGTTAAAAGCTCCCAAGGCCGGACCTGAGTGGATTTGAAAATCAGTTTGTTCGGCGGGTTCTCCCGCTAGGGCCAGTCGTGACGTGTGGACAAAATACCAGCGAAAGATCAGCGCCATGCGATGCTTCGGATCGCGTTCGGCTCGAGCAATGACAGCGGGTGCTCGCTGCGCGTAAAACATTCGGGTCTCCTCCCACACCGCATCGAAGGAGCGTTTGAAATAACGCGTCTCAATCTGCTCCCGGGTTTTTGCATCGATCTGCTCAATCGAATCATACTGGCGATAGAGATCATACAGTTTCTTCGCGCGGCCCGGGAAAAGCAGTCCACGCTTAAATACCTGCACCTTGGCGCCCATTTCAAACATGTCGCCCGCCGGCACAATATCCATGTCCTGCGCCTCCGCCGCTTGCAGCATATCCTTCACTCGATCACTGGTCCCAGCTTCGACCGTGCATTGATTGACGGAACCCGTGAGCACAAAGTCGGCCCCCACTACAAACGATGCAGCCACCGCTTCCGGCGTCCCGAGTCCGCCGGCCGCGCCCACCCCAATCTTTCGCGCGTAGCCATGTTCCCGACTCAAGTCGTCTCGCAGCCTCAGAATGACTGGCAGTAACACATAAGCGACTCCACGATCCGTGTGTCCGCCCGAGTCTGATTCCACACAAATATCGTCCGCCACCGGCACCGTCGCCCCCCATTCCGCCTCCTCGGCGTTGATTAGTCCGCTCGCCAGTAGTGTCCGACGCAATACGTCTGGCACCGGACGTAAAAACTGCGCCGCTACTTCTGGGCGCGAGATCTTTGTCATAATCTGCCTCGGAGATCTTACCACACCGTCGGCATCGCGCGTCATCCCCCTCAATCGCAACCAGGCCAAATCCATCGAGATCTGGGTAAAGGCCGCCGCTTCGATGCGGGGCACGCGGCGTTCTAGTAATATCTCCGCAGTCGCGTGTTCGATCTCCGGATCGAAGGGTGCCGCCAGAAAATTGGCCCCATAAATTCCGGTTCCGCCCAACTGCTCCCCGATCCATTGCAAGTCTCGGTCTATCCGCTCGGGTTTGAGCCCACCCGTGCCTAAAAACCCCAACAACCTCGCTCGCCCAATGCGTACCACCAGCTCTTTTGAGGCAATCCCTTTGTACATCGCTCCCGCGACATAGGCGTATTTTATTCCATGACGCCGTCGAAAAGCATCGCAGCCTAGCCGCCCCGGGTCGATCGCACGTAACGTTGGGGAATCCGTATCAGCCAAGGGCATAAATCGATCAAAACTCACCGCAAATTGATGGTCGTGAAACAGTTCCCGAGTGCCAAGGCGGGTTTCTGCGGTAATGCCACTGCCAGAGCAAACTCCCTTAACCAATAGGCTTGGACGCCGTACTGTGCAAAGTGCCGGTAGCTGCCGCGCACGCCCGGTTCACCCGGTATCGACTCGACCTCCGCTATTTCGTAAAAAGAGCGCGGCGCCATCAGGCCGGTGCGCAATACCTTCGCCAATGCCTCCCGGATCGCCCAACTCACCGTCGGGCAGCGTTCCGCTGGCACCCCCGCCCGCGCCAAGGCAGACCATTCCTCCGTGGAGATCTCGCGTCGCAAAATTTCCGCATGGGCGGGATCATCGCATTCCAGATCCACCGCCATCGGATGACCTTCGTCTACCGCCAACGCCGCGGCCCAAGCACCGCTGTGGGTAATACTCACAAGTGGGTTACCCGCGTTCCCGTTACCGTCATTGCCGTCGCGCACCACAGGTTGTCCGAACACTCCCGCCGCGACATGCCAAGCCTTGGCAGGCACCTCCGGTTTCCACGCCCCAAGCGCTAGTTTTGCAGCGTACCGACCTCTCAAGAATTCATCCTGTCGTCTCGGCACACCCGCCGACTTCCATCGTTCGACCTCTACAGGATGTAGAAAAACTTCCCGCCTAGTGTTCAACTCTGCTGCCGGGGTTTGGGTCACGCAGAATCCCACGCATTCTCGTGAGTAACTCGATTTATTCTCTCCATTTCGACGCGACTCCAAAGTCCATCGCCAAGATTCCGGCAAGGTATCCACGACCCTAGCAATCATATTAGTTCGCATCACGGCAAGCCTTTGTATGTACCTATACCCGGAGCGGCACTTACCAAGGTTCGCTCGTGAACCACCCCTTCTTGAACCACCCATTTCACTGTTCATAAACACCCTCGGATGCGACGCCCGCCACCACTTTGCCAATTTCTAATCTGGATTTTTTTGATTGTCCTACCCTCCGTCGGTTGTCGCAAGATTAATAACCCGATGCCCAGTGACCTCGAAAGGTCCGGCTTTCTGATTAATTATAAAATTGCCAATCCCGAGTCCAAACTTGGCGAGATTGTCGCTCCGGTGACTAAACAATTTCCCCACACGCGTCTTTCCCTTCTATTACCACACGGTTCGATCCCATCACTCGTCTTTAAACATTATCAGGAGGCCTCTGGCGTCACGATTGATCCGACCTACTACGCTACCCATCAAGAATTCGATCAATTGCTCGTTGGTGGCACTCACCGGATCTCGCCATCGTGAATAATCTCATGATTGAGAGCCTTCGGGCCGCCGGGAGGCTCGGCGATTTAAACTTCCAAAACATCCCTAACCGCAAGGAAGTGGAAGATGAGTTTACTGCTCTCCCGTTTGATCCGAGTGCGAGTAGCTACGTTCCATTAACTTGGCGCACTGTGGGCATCGCCTACAATGTGGCGATTCTCGACGAAACTCCTCGCACTTGGAGCGACCTCTTCACCCCGATCTCCCCGGATCGATAAGAAGCCGTTGGCGTCATCGGATTATTGGATGATTCGCATCTCCTTTTCGCGGCGGCCTTGCTCGCCACCGGCGCTTCACCTTCGTCGAATTCCGAAACTCAAATCAAGGTCGCAGGTGATTTTCTCGTGACCAGCACTGAACAAACGAAATTCGAATTCGTACATCACCAAGCTGTTGCTGATCTACTTCAAAACCATCACCTTATCGTCTGCATGGCGCTATCTTCCGACATTGCCCGGGCCGTGCAGAGCAATCCAAACATCGGGTTCGTCGTTCCCGCCGACGGGACTTGGATATCTCTCGACTGCATCGTTGCCTTCGCTCCCAACGATGCCCACCAGAAGGAGATCGGCGAGGACTTCATCAACTTCCTTTTGTTGCCCTCCGGCGCCGCCGAAATCGCCAACTACTCCTTCAAAGCCAACACCGACCGTCGAGAGCGAGCGTTCCTCGAACCGGCCATCAAATTTGATCCCGCCTATCAATCCACCACTTACGGGTTGTCACCCTTGCGCATGAGCAACCAGGACCAGTTCCAACAGCAAATCTTCCACCAAATCCCGCCTGAAATCGCGACGGAACCCTCTTCCTCCGATTAAACAAATGAGTGCTGCTACGTTGCCCGACACCTCGCCCGCCGTTCGGTTGCCTCTACGATACTTTACGGGGCTGGATCCGACGGAATCGATTTTACCTCTGGTTGGTGGGCTTCCTCTTAACGGTACTATTTTTAGTTTTTCTAAGAGGCATGTTTTTCACGATTTCGGCCGGACATACTGGGGTGATTTTTACCGATTCGGTGGCGGAACCGAAACAAATTTGTCCGCGATGAGGGACTCCAATTCAGTTTCCCGTGGCATTACCCTACTCTCTACGACGTGCGGATACAGGAGCATGCGCATGCGTTCAATATCATTAGCAAAGACGGACTGACCATAGAGGTAGTGCTTTCGATCCGCTTCCACCCAAAGGTCGAGTTGCTAGGCGTGTTGCACCAAGAAGTGGGTCCCGACTATCTCAATCTTATTGTCATTCCTGAAGTGCAGGCCCTCGCCCGGTCCACGTTCGGAGCCTACACGCCCGAGGAAATGTACCCCACCAAACGCACGCTCATTGAAGAAACATTGAGCCGGGCCACCAGTCAGGTCAGCGAACGTTACGTCGTTCTGGACGATCTACTCGTCAAGGAGATCAAACTCCCTCCACTCATAAAAACCTCGATCGAGAAAAAACGGGTCGAACAGCAAAATGCTCTCGCCATGTCATTTCGCATCCAACGCGAGGAACAGGAAGTGGTTCGAAAGATTATTGAGGCCGGTGGCACCGCAAAGGCTAATGCGCTCCTACACCCCACGCTCAATGAGGATCTCCTTCGCTACCGGGGTATCGACGCCACGCTGCAGCTGGCCTCCTCGAACAACGCGAAGGTCATCGTGATCGGAAATAACGACGGCCTTCCTCTGATCCTCGATCCGTCCAAGATTACGCCTGACTCACCTTCAACCAAAACCACGCCATCTACCACGTCGCTGGTCGAACCGAAGCCGCCCGAATCCGACCCCTCGGGAACCGCTGACAAAACTCCTTCCCCTGCTCCGGCCCCCTCGGGAGTCGCTGGCATCTCCATCGCCCCGTGACCCGCCGCCATCTTACCGACCTTTCACCCGGATCTTAGACCGATGGAGTTTATTAATTTTCTCAAAAAGGAGTCAAACGAGCTCGACCGTCGCCTCCTCCTTTCCGGTGCCGCTACCGGTGTCATCAACACTTTGTTGATATTCATACTGTCGACCGCCGCTGACCGTATTTCGGGAGATCAAACCGCCTACCGCGAACTTTTCATGGTGATCGTTTGTCTCGCCGGAGTTGGGACCAGCAAAGGATACCTTCTCCGTCGGAGTACCAACATGGTGGAGGAAATCGTACTCAACATTCGCCTACGCGTGGCGGAGAAAATCCGTCACACCGACTGACGCGCTTTCGAAACGATGGACCGGGCCGTACTCTATAACGCCATCTCCTCACACACCATGGCGATCTCACGCGCCTCAAGCATCGTCGTGAGTTCAGCCACCTCTAGCGTGCTCATTGTCTGCGCGTTCCTGGTTATTTTTCTTCAATCAACCGCCGCCTTGCTCATCCTCCTGTCGGCCCTCGCCTTCGTTCTCATGACCCTGTTTAGTCAACGGCAGCGCTTGGTTGCCGCGATGACTGCCGTGACCACGCAGGACAACGTATTTGTGGCCCGATTTTCCGACCTGCTCGATGGATTCAAGGAGCTCAAAATGGACGTCGCTAAAAATCGAGAATTCTTCGACCCCGATCTTCCCCCCCCTCCGCGCATCACGCCCGCGACCTTCGCGTCGCGGGAGGCCAAATCGGCAATCGCTCCGTGCTCCTTGCCGCAGTTGTCTTCCTTCGCCCTGTATTCGCCGAAGCTGACACCGCAAAACTCGTTTTCATCAGCTCGCTCATCATGTTCCTGATTGGTCCCATCAGCGAAGTAGCTTTCTCGTTTTCGACGGTTTCCGAAGTGAACACTTCGATCTCCTAAATTTATCGAATAGAAGGTGAACTCGACTCCGCCTTTGATCGAGCTGAGGACCCCAACGCTCCACCACCGCAGCCCGTAGAGCACTTCAGGGCTATCACTTGCGAGGAGATGAGTTTCGCCTACTACAACGATAAAGGAAAGGCCGTCTTCTTTCTCGATCCCTTCGAGTTCTCGCTCACGAGCGGGAAACTTCTCTGCATCACCGGCGGCAACGGTAGCGGTAAGTCAACCTTCCTTAAGGTACTGGCCGGACTCTATCCGCCCGAGGCGGGGACCATTCTGCTGGACGGCAGTCCCGTCACTGCGACCAACCGCCAAAGCTACCGTTCTCTATTTAGGCCCATCTTTACCGATTTCCACCTCTTCGACACGCTCTATGGTTTCGACGATATCGATGAGGCACTTCTCACTCATTGGCTCCACCGTACCGATCTTTGGCACAAGACCGGAGTCGAGGAACGCAAGCTTACCGAGCGCAACCTTTCGAGAGGCCAACGCAAGCGCCTGGCCCTCGTGCTCGCTCTGATGGAGGACAAACCCATCCTCCTGCTTGATGAATGGGCCGCCGAACAAGACCCTCAGTTTCGCCGCATTTTTTACCGCGAGATCCTGTCCGAATTGAGAGCGGAGGGCAAAACCATCATCGCGGTAAGTCACGACGACGAACACTATGACGTCGCTGACCGCACCTTGAAGATGCACTACGGGAAGTTCGTTCCCTTTGCCTAAGCATTCCGAACGGCCTGTCATGATCCCTCAGATCATTCACCAAATCTGGGTGGGCACGAAACCTCTGCCGAAGAAATTCGCCATCTGGGGCGAATCCTTCCGCCACCACCTGCCCGACTGGCCGTACCACGTGTGGGGCGACGAACAGCTCGAGGCCCTAGCCTCCGAGCATTTCCCCCGTCACCTCGATCTGTTTCGGCGTATGACGGTGATGTCACAAAAGGCAGACCTGGCCGCTACATGATCTTGGCGATTCACGGAGGACTTTATGTCGACACCAATTGCGAATGTCGGCGGCCTTTCGATTTCATACAGGAAAGCGACGACCTCATCGTCGCTCCCGAACTCCAGACCTCCTCGGCGCAGATACGGGAACTCTATAATACGCCACGCAGCGAACTCTTCTGCGTTTGGGCGTTACTCAGTCGGCCCGGTCATCCTCTTTGGTTCGAACTGATAGACGAAGTGGTGGCCCGTCTGGGTCGCACCCTCTCAGAAAACCGAATTGTCAATTTGATCGACCAGAGCGGCCCTGGAGCATTTACCGACGTATTTAGGCGCTATCTCGACCGTGGCGGTCGTGCCCACCTGGTCCCCGGCCCAACATTTGGCTGTGCCAATGGCTCCTCCCTATTTCAGTTCGCCCGCAGTTTCATGTTCCCCGAATTGTTCCGCGATGTGTACGTGCGCCACCGGTCACAAGCAAGTTGGGTTGATCCCAAGATGAAGCGCCAGTGGTTCCTTCGCAGCCTCTTTTTTATCGGTCCCCCCCAAACGAAGCCGACCGAAAAGTCGTAAGAAGTCCGCTTCGACTCAACTCGTCAATCCGAGCAAGCGGGTTGCATAGTCAGATGAAAATAACCCTTCGGGGTCGTGAGATTTTCGTAGTCTTCGAAAATCATCCAAGCGCGGCAGATTCAGCTCCACCTTGTCCGGGCCGGGCAAAATCTTGCCGAAGTGATAACGGGGCCCAAAAGGCGCCAACACCTCGTGCCCCACCCCGGTCCTGTCCTGATACGAAGTGCCCAATAGTTTGCGCACTAGGGCCACATTTACCGATCTGCCGCCCATTGCAGCCGCGCGTAACATTAGTCGAAACACGGTCGATACCCACCGTCGCCTGGCCTGGGTTACTTTCGTTATCGGCTGGGTCGGCTTCTCCGATTCTGATGCCGCAACTCGCGTCATTCGCATGATTTCCACCAGTCCCACCTGGGGAAACCACCGTGCATCGACGAAATCTGCGGATTCCTGCATCCTGATAAAATCCTGCACAAACTCCGTGAATGACACGATGCTCGACTCCGCGCGCAGATAAAACAACGGCACTGCCTCCAAAGTAATCTCGGTCACAATTCCCCATAATCTGAGCGCCGCGACCACTCCACCGAACCCCTCATCGCCTCGACGACTCAACGCCGCTTCACCGGCTGCGTTTACCCATCTAATCTGTGTCACCACATCAGCGAGAGTACCGGTGCGGATCGAACCACCATGAGTCGCCGTCGCGATCGCTCCCGCCAAGGACTGTTCCGCGTAAGACCCCAGGTTGGGCAAGGCCAATCCCCGTTTGGCCAAGTCCCTAGTCAACTTCAGCAAGGTAATCCCACCTTGGACCGTCACCAACTTGCCGGTAACATCCAGTACGCGGTTCATCAACTCCAGGCTCACCGGCCACCCCGTCCGTGTCAGGCAAAGGCACGAAGGTGTACAATTTTCCCCACGCCTTTACTCGCTTTCCAACCAAGCGGGCCCGACGCACCGACGCACTCACTTCGAATTCATTTCTGGGTCGGACCAATGCCGTCGGTCGCATGGCATAGTGACGACCACAATTCCATTGGAGCCGCCCCGCCACCCCTTCGTGCTCACGGAGCCAGAGTTCCGTAACCAACATTCCCTCAAACCAATTCATCTGCGGGGCGAAGCCGAACACCGTGCGGGCTCGTTCACTGGAATAAACTGCCCGATTACTGGACATGCGCCGCGCCCACGCGAGACCTCGGGCCAACTCCACCGCAGGGGCCACCACTCTCGAAACCCTGAGTGCCATCCGCTCGATCCGCTTCAGTCTCGCCAGTGAAGCCCACTGCGGAACTCGCCCCACCATTTCTGCCAACGGGGTATAGAACTCCGTAAAACTCAATTCTTCGTGGCCCAAGGTAAAATACTTGCGAAGCGGCAGACTCACACGCGCCCGCCGCCAGTATACCAGTCACCACGTCATCGATAAAAACGGCGTTCATTCTCCCGACTCCGCCATCCGCCCCCAACATAATCGGAGTCCCCTTGCGCAAAAATCCGAGCGGAGTGAGGGTCCAGGACTTCCTCTCCGGGCCATAAACACAGGTCGGTCGTCCAATCGTCCAACTCGTCGAAGTGCCCGCCAAAGTTTGCTTCATGACCGCTTCCGCCAATCGTTTGGTCCGGCTGTAGGCATCAAGTTACTGATCATCGGGCAACACTTCCTCATCGCGATAACCATCGGGTCCCGGCTCGTCCGCGCCGTGCACGGCAATGGAACTCACCAAAATCATGCGGCGGCCCGCTGCCCCCGCCACTATTTCAGCCACTCGTTGCGTGCCTTCCACATTCACCGCGTGGAACTCCTCCGCTTTGAAACCCGTCATTTTGGCCGCCGCATGAATCACCAAATCCGCGCCAGCAATCAACCGCGTCAGCGCGGCCTCATCCTGGAGATCTCCGATGACGACGGTGCCTCCCGAAGCCACCAAAGCCCGACTACGCGCCGACTCGCTCCTGAACAATTCTCGCACTTCGTGGGTCCCCATCAAGGCGTACGTCAACGCCGCTCCGATGCCGCCACCGGCTCCAGTGACACTCGCAATCGGACGTTTCATTCCATCGTCAGCCGTGCGCTCAATCGCTCCAGATTGCGCAGTTCCTGGCCAAAAGGTGTGATGATCGGAAACAACTCCGAAGCAGCCCCGGGATCAAGGTTGTACTTCACCGCCGTTGTCATACTGCCACTCGGTCCAAGATCCACATAAAGATTCGGCCCCGTCTCTTCCAATCGTCGGACTGCCTGCGGAAACTCCGTCATTTTTCGAGTCGCCGCCCAAAAGTGTTCGGCCGAAGGAGTCGCCAGTTCAATGTCACAATCAATCGAATACACTGGTATTTTTGACGCCTTGAAGGGCACCCCCGATAAGGTGCTCATGGTCGGCACCTTCACCACATCCATGGCTGCGGTGTGAAACGGATAGGCCACTGGAAGTTCGTGCGTATCGATTCCCCGCTGCCGTAAAACCGCCCGGGCTCGGACCAACAATGAAACGTCTCCCGCCACCACGAAACTCCGCGGAGAATACACGCCCGCCAATTCGCAGTCGACAAAAAATGCGGGGTCACTTGAGAATAACTCAACGCCCGTCAACACCACCAACATGCCACCGCTAGGAGCGCAGTATTCCAAAAACTGGGCCTGCTTGACGGCCGCGAGCAAAGCTTCCTCAAACGTGAGGGATCCCGCGACCACGAACGCCAAGAGTTCCCCCAAACTGTGGCCTGCCAAACGGTCCGGACGCATGCCTCGTGCGAACAAACATTGGGCCATGGCATACCCCATTGCCAATATCGCCGGGTGGGTAAACCGCAGCGAGCGAAATGGCGCAAAGCGGTCCTCTCGTGGCCGAAACATTTCGTCGGCTAGAGACGCTTTGATCAATGGCCGCAGCATTTCGTCCGCCGCCAACACCGTCGCTCGAAAGACCGAATCACCTTCATAGAGCGAACGGCCCATTTGAAAATAGTGAGCCCCCTGACCGGGAAACAACCAGACGATTGGCTTCTTCATACTGTATTCCCTGCTTCCATCTGCATTCGACGCAGGAGGCCACGGAGTACGTTCCCCGGCCCCACTTCGACGAACTCAGGTTCCGTCTGCCGAAACAGCCAGCGCATGGTCTCTGTCCATCGCACCGGGCTCGTAATTTGCCGCGCCAACATCTGTTTTAGCGTCGTCGATTCATGGGGTAGTGCGGTGACATTCGACAGCACTGTGAGTTGCGGGGGCGCCAGCGTCACTCCGGCTAAAGTCTCAGCAAATGCCCGCGCGGAACCGGCCATATAGCGCGAGTGAAACGCCGCACTCACTGGCAAACGCTTCCACATCATCACTCCAGCCGCCGCCAAGGGCGCTTTACTCGCTTCGATTTCGTGGACCGGTCCGGAAATCACAGTTTGTTTCGGTGAATTGAAATTCGCAATATCAATTCCAGACAGGCCGGTGCCCGCCAACACCTCCGCAAGCGCCGTTGCCTCAAGCCCAATCACCGCCGCCATCGCCCCTTCTTTGGCTTCGGCCATCAAGGCACCGCGCGCTTTTACTAACCTGAGGCCGGTTGAGAGATCGAATACTCCTGCCGCAAAGAGCGCGCTGTATTCGCCCAGACTGTGACCCACCACCACTTGTGGCCGTTCTCCCGTGTCGAGCAAACGGGCGAAAAAGGTGAGTGCATTCACCAAAAACAATGCGGGTTGGGTAAACTGAGTTTGGTTCAGTTGCCCCTGCGGGTCTCGTTCACACATATCGCGGACGTCATAGCCCAATTCACGCTGTGCGAGCGCAACCTGGGCCGGAAACCGATCAAAAAGATCCGCGCCCATCCCGACCTTCTGCGACCCTTGGCCCGGAAATAGAAATACCCTCGTCATAGTGTCTTATGCAATGGCTGCCGCGCCTGCCGTCGAGGTCGGATAACCAATTCTCACCTTCAGTGTATTGCCCTCGCCTGGCACGATCACTGCCGTGCCCGCGTAGTGGCAGAGATTAATGTCCTCGGTTGCAGGTCCGGTGCCAAAATCCATCGGCGGCAAATTGAACCGGGCCACATTGGTCACGACCAGCGCAGTGGCGGGGTCTGCCAGTAACGCGCGCCTAACCGCCGCCAACCCACGGGTCAAACGCAGCTGTTCTACTGCTCCGTTATAGCGCACCAATTCTCGCTCATCACAGGCTCGCACCGCATCGGTGATGGCACTCGCCAACGACGGAATCGACGATGCCATCACTTGATTTCGTTCCAATCGCAAAACCGCCGGTGCCATGGCATTACCAAAAAAGGAGTGGGAGAACGGGCCATCGTGGCGCCGAAAGTTAACGGGACAGGCCAGCGTCAATTCACCAACCACATCCGTCAATTCGGACGCATAAAGTTTCCATAGATGTGCGGTCACGACACTGTTCTCGGTCAACTTCGAGTGCTCCATCGGCCCCGCAGTACGGCGGGCTTCTTCTAGCAAAGCCGCGCCGTTGAAGGTCTGCGTCTCCACTCTCCGGGCCATCGGATCAAATCGTGGTCCCACTGTCGCCAGTTCCGGCACCCGCCAACTAGCACCTTCGCGGCGCACGGTCTCGCGCACCAGTTTTCGCAATTTGCTGCGGGAATGATCCGGAATCAAGAATGGTTCCCCGCGACACGCCGCCGACCAGGCCGACATGAAGTAGTAAAAACTGTAACCGTCCGCGATTGCGTGAGACACGTTTACCGCCAACAGGCTGCCGTGCTGCAGCTGGTGTAGACGGAACTTGGCCAGTTTTTCGCCGTGTTTCGTCGGATCAAACGAAACCCGAAACCGCTCCAGCAACATGGGGTCATCCTCCCGCGGAACTAAAACATCTCCCTCCTCCTGCACTTCCATATAATCGGGGTCATCCGAACATTCACAGATGGCGTACTCATTTTTCCCCCGTCTTTGTAAACGCGAGTTGATCGGAAAAAACGCCTCCGCCGTTCGAATCAAGCCTCGTCGTAGTAAGTCGGCATCGAGGGGCCGCTCAAAATAATAGAGGATCTGCATCGCCAGTCGTTGCGGGGCCACAAAAACGTAGTCGATCGGCGCCAACATTAGCTGGCGTCGGGATCGAGCCTCCAAAGGCAAAACCATTACCGATGGGGTGGCGGGCACGGCCGCGAGGGGCTGCTCAACATCCACTGGGCTCGCGGGCACCCGGTTTTCCAGGTAGGCGCAAAGGGCCTCGATGGACGAATGCTCAAACACCACCGCTTGGGAAACCTCTCCATACACCTTGCCGATGCGCTGAGAGAACTCCACCGCCAGAATCGAATCGAGTCCGTATTGCTCCAAGGACTCGGTCGGTCGAATTTTCCCTGCGGCGACCTTGCTCAACTCCGCAAACCACTGGGTAAGTTCGATCACCATCGCTTCACGTCCCTTCGGCTTCGAAGACCGCGGCAGGGTCGAACCTGCAGGCATGGCCGATGGAGCAGACTGCAAACGTCGCAACAAGTCCGTCGCTTTTCCTGCAAAGCCCCAAACTTGCGGTTGGTCGCCGTGGAGTACGGTTTCAAATATTTTCAACCCTTCCGCCGTTGCCAAGGGACGCATACCGAGAACATCGATTCCGCTCTTGGCTTGCATACCACCATCGCTCCACAACGGCCAATTAATCGAAAACGTGCGCCCCGATCGCCGACCTCCGCTGCGTTCCTCCTCACGCCACCGCGCGAATGAGTCGAGGTAAGCATTCGCAAAGGCATAATCGCTCTGTCCGGCATTGCCCAGCATCCCCACAGACGAGGAACACAATAGAATCCAGTCCAACGGTTCATCCATCGTCGCCGCGTCCAAGGCCTCAACGGCTTCCATCTTCGGAGCCAACACTTCGTCAAAATCCGCACGCGTCTTCTGCCGCAACAATCCGTCTCGCAGCACTCCCGCTGCATGCAGCACTCCGTTCACTCCGCCAAAACGCGCTTTGGCCTCAGCGATGACGGCAGTCGCTCCGATGGTCGTACTAATATCCGCCATCACATAAGTCGCTTTATCTCCCCAGGCGGCCAAACGCTTTTGTAGCGCGATTGTCCCTTGGGACCGGCCCGCCAAAACAACGCGCGCCGAGTAGTGGGTCACCAGAAATTCCGCAAAGATTTGCCCGAGTCCTCCTCCTCCTCCGGTGATCACATACACCCCTTCGCGTCGAATCGCTCCGGCGGACCGTAGGTTCACGGGCTTCCACTGGACTAAATCCTTCACCTCTCGTTTCCGCTCCACCCAACGCACCTCTTCGCGCGCCTCGTTCAATTCGCTGCAAAGCCGGGCGCTAACGTCATCGGTCGCCAAGGTCGTCCAATTTAAAGCGGGGTACTCGTATCGGGCTGACTTCACATAGGCCGCCACGGCCTCATACCCAGGCAGGCCCGGAGGATGAATAAACAGCAGGGGCTGCTTCGCATCAGGTTGCCGCTGTACCCAAGCCTGCGTCAACGCATGCACACTGTGCAGCCCGCAGGCCAGCACCTCGGTCCTATCAACTTCGCGGGTCGACCACCGGTGAACCACCGCGCCGACGTTTCGCCTTTGCAGCAGACGTTCGTAGTCGCCCGGCTCATCGCGACGCAGCCAAACCACGTCACCGCTTTCCCGATACGTCGATCCCGCCACGACACGGGTCACTTCCAGTCCGGTCAGGCGGAGTTCCTCGGCCAAAGCGGGAGACTCGTCAAACAGCAAGCAATCGCCCTTGATCGGGTTAATGTCCCGTTGGAGGGATGGCACCCATGTGGGCACAAGGTATTCTGGTCCCGCCGCCCGTAATTCACGTAGCGCGTAGTCGTCCAATCGACCGAGCACGACTCCCGCCTCGTTTGTGATTCGTAGCGAAAAGGTGCGCTGGTCCGTCTCTTGGGACTTCAGTCGAGCGTGGACATAGCACACCGGCGGCAGATCGGTGGCGTTGACCATCCCCAATGCAAACGGGACTTCCAAAATCGAATCGGAGCCCAGTACGGCCAGCGTTTGTAAGGCTCCATCGATCAACGCGGGATGGGCTCCCGCTCCTGTTGAAGTTTGAGCGCGCCACAAATCCGGCAGTTCCAGTTTACTCCAGGCCTCGTGGTCGTTGAATCCGATCTCATGGATCACGCGATAGCCTGCACCGTAACTCAGACCTCGCGCGGCAAAGGCCTCGTATAGTTCCGTCACGTCCGTCGTTTTTCCGCATCGTGCCTTCACCTCGGCCCATGCGATAACCTCAATTGGCTTCGAAGACGGACGCGCTGCGGTGGCCGTGGCCAGAACCGATCCATCGGTGTCCTCGACTGCGATATCGCCTCCTCCATCCAACGAGGAACCGACTCGCACGGTGAACGCGGCAATACCCCGTTCATCAGGTGTGATTGGTCGCAGCCACATCACCCGTCGCAGTTCCACATCCTTGACACCCGCGGCCTGCTGCCACGCTTGGGTCATCACCGCCACTATCGCCGCCCCTGGCAGGACGGCACGCTCCTGTACCAGATGGTCACCCAGAATGGGTTCTTTGATGGAAAACTCCGCTTCCACCACGCGTACCCGCAGTGCCTTGCCGGCCGGCGCCGTGGCTCCCGGCACCCAATGCCTGTCTCGTGAAAACGGATACAAGGGTAGACGCACGCGGCGTGGGGGATGATCCGCGTAGGCGGTGCTCCAATGCAATTTCACCCCGGCCGTCCAAAGTTGCCCCAAGGTCGCCCAGTCTCGCGCCGCCCACCATGGCGCCAGCGATGCTGGATCGCCGTGCAATGACCGCAAAACCCGCACGGCCGCCGGATTCTCCTGCGTATCGCCGGTCCAGCAGTCTCCCACCGACTCGCCGGTTTGCCACATGGTCAATTTTTTCACCAATTCGGTCCGATCGCGCACAACCAACGCCAATCGCATATTCATCTCTTCACGACCGCGTTGTAATCCTTCGGCGATGTCACGAAGAGCGGGGGCGTCAGGCCGTGTCAAATACTCCGCCAGCCGACGAACCGCCTCCACCAGCTGGTCCTGGGAACGAGCAGAAAGCACAATCAAGGTGGCCTCCTCCGATTCGATGGCCTGACCGGAAGCGACCGCAGGTGAACCATATTCCTCCAACACTACGTGAGCATTGGACCCGCCAAAACCGAACGAACTCACGCCCGCCCGACGCGGAATCTCACGCCCCTGAGCATCACGTTTGACCGGCCAGGGCTCCGCTTGAGTCGGAAAATATAACGCGGTACCCGAGGTCTGGATATAGGGATTAATTTCCTGCAAGTGCACCGTCCCCGGAATGCATCGATGTCGGAGCGCCAGCAGAGTTTTAAGCACGCCCGCAATACCGGCCGACGTTTCGAGATGACCGATGTTGGTCTTGACCGCTCCGACGGCACACCTCGGGTCCACTTCAGATAGTGGAACCGAAGCGAATGCCTTCTTCAGCCCGTTAATTTCAATCGGATCACCAAGAGCGGTTCCGGTTCCATGCGACTCGATATAACCGATAGTGGCCGGGTCGATCCCCGCCCTCGTCCAAGCGTCCTGCAGCAGACGGGCCTGTGCATTGGGGTTCGGCACCGTCAAGGACTGCACATGGCCTCCATGGTTTTCGGCACTGCCGATGATTGTCGCGTAAATCTGGTCACCATCACGCTGCGCCCGCGCCAGGGGCTTGAGCAAAAGTGCGCCAACTCCTTCGCCCCTAACGTACCCATCGGCCCGCGCATCGAAACTCTTGCAACGACCGTCCGGACTTAACATCCCTGCCCGAGTAAAGGCCGTGAATCCCGCGGAGCTCAGCAACGCGTTCACTCCCCCGACAATTGCCATTTCGGAACTCCCGCTCTCCATCGATTCGATCGCCCGGTGGATGGCCACCAGCGAGCTGGAACACGCCGTGTCGATGGCTTCACTGGGTCCATTCAAGTCGAAAATATATGAGACCCGATTTGCCAATACAGAATGGGCATTGCCTGTCGCACTATAGGCCTCCACCTCCACGCTCGACGCTGCGAGCACATTGGCATAGTCATTCGCCGCCACGCCGACAAAAAGGCCCGTCTTCGTCCCCGACAATTCGGATTTCGCATAACCCGCGTCTTCAATGGCATGCCAAACCGTCTCGAGAAAAATGCGCTGCTGCGGATCCATTAACTCGGCTTCACGCGGCGAAATATCGAAAAAACGGGCATCGAACTTGTCGATATCGTCGATAAAACCACCCCACGGCATCGCTTCTCCGTCGACGCCCATCCATCGATCTGCGCTCGGTTTGCCGATCAAGTCACATCCCGCTTCCAAGTTCGTCCAAAATGCCTCCAAATCTGTCGAGCCGGGGAACCTGCCGCTCATCCCGATAATGGCGATTGGTTCCCGCTCACCGACCGACCGCGGCAATTGCTCAGACACCCGATTCGTCCCCCCGACCGCTTCCGGTGGTGACGCGATTGCCGGGGCGGCCAATGGAGTCGAGACGGCCACCGTCTGCACCTGAAACCGCCGCGCTACAACCTCGCGAAACTCTTGCCAAAGATAATCCCCGAATTCCGCCAAAGTCCGATGCTCAAAGAACATTGCCGGCGTGACTTCCAACGCCAACGCCCGTCCCACTTCGTTCGCCAGCGAAGTGAATGTGACCGAGTCGAATCCGTATTCCGCCGAATCTATCTCCGGGTCCAAAAGCACTGGGTCGAGCTTCAAAACTCCCGCTGCCAATTCCCGCAGAAGATCGATTAATGCAGGGGGCAAATTCCCGTCGCTCGCCTCCGGGATCGCGTGCATCGCTGACGCCGTTGCTCGATCCCGTCGTGGCGCACAAAGTTTTTCCGGGTCACCTTTCAACACCACAATCGCGCCTGGTGAGATTGCCTGCAATCCATCCAGTATGGCCAGTCCCTCGAGCGTTTCCAGTGGATACAATCCCAGTTGATCGGCTTGCCACCGAACACGCTCCTCCGGTGCCCGCATGCCCCCATCTCGCCAGAGCGGCCAAACCAAGGAGTGCACCCGCGGACCCTGACTAGTGATTGACCAGGACTGACTCAAGGCATCGAGGGTCGCGTTCGCCAATGCATAGGCACTCTGACCGCCGTTGCCCAACGCTCCTGCGGTCGAAGAAAACAAGACCATCCATTCGAAGGGAAAATCGCGTGCCGCACTGTACAATGCTCGCGCCCCACCGACCTTTGCACTCCACGCCGCGCGTAGGTCGGCCACACTTCGATCCCTAACCAAACCATCGTGCGATTCTCCCACCGCATGCACCACTCCGGTGATCCGCCCAAACCTGCTACTTGCTTCCGCCAACAGTCGCGCCGCCCCATCAGAATCACTCAAGTCCACCCGAAAATGAATCATGGCTCCTGCCGCCTGCTCCAGCCAATCCGCCTGCTCCGGACTCGGGACTGAGCGACTAGCCAACACCACGCGCACTCTGGGGTCTCGCGTCAAATGCTTCGCGACATGGCGACCCAAACCGCCCAAGCCCCCCGTAATCACGTAGACTCCGCCTGGTTTGGAGTCGTCCACGGTCTGTATTCCGGTCGCGAATGGCATCAGTTCACTCAATCCAAACTGATCACGTTTGGTCCCACGGTAACGCAGGTCCGCCGATTCGCCCCCGAAATCATTTAACACGTCGTCCAATTCCGGCGGGGAATCACACCCCACCGTGAACAATTTCCATCCCGGGTGCTCCCGCCGCACGCAACGGACATAGCCGCCCACCCCTTCATCGACCGGCGAACCGCCGGGATACACAAAGGCCAAAGGCGTGGACCGCCGATCCGAACGCAATATTGACCGGACCAGGCGGTGGAATGCGGCCACTCGGGCCGGCAACACTTCGTCCGACGGGTTACCGGCAAGGCGCCAACCAAAAACCACCGCATCGGCCTTCACTTCGTTCAACAGCCGGGCGTAGTCCGCCTCGACTTCTGGTCGCAATGTAATGGTCGCCTGAGTACGACCGTACTCGGGTCCCGGCACTACGCGGCACAAATTCGCCTCAGGATGCTGCGTCACCTGCAGCTCCCTACTATCGTCGTCGAACACCAGTACGGAGCCACTAAATGCCACCGTTTCACGCGGAGCCGGCGACCACGTCATACTTCCGGTGAGGAGTTGGCCTCGCTCTTTCTCAACCAGCCGCACACATACACCGCGCAACTCGATCGCAACCTGCCCTTCCGACGTCAATAACCTCAAATTATATTGCGGGGCCGTCATGTTAGTCAGCCGTTGCACATGGACCGAACACGTTCGGGGACACCGCGCGTGCACCAACACTTCTGCGACCGAAAACGGAATTTCCAATCCGTCACGACCTGCGCCAATGACTCCGAGACATTGCATGGCGCCATCAAGGAAGGCCGGCGGAAGCAAGTCATCCGAACCATCCCACAAATCGGGCAATCTCAGCTCCGCCACGGCCTCCATTGTGTTGTATCTCACGTCCTGCACGACCTGAAACGCCGCGCCATAGGCAATCCCGCGGGCGGCAAAACCCTCATACAACGCCGTTGCTGCAATCGTCTCCTGGCACCTCGACCGCAACGACACTAAGTCCACCGCTACAGGAGGATCCTCGCGCATGGGTAGCGCCGTTCCCAGCATCCAAGGCTCATCTTCATTCTCTCCCGTCAGTTCAAACCGCCAGATTTCGTCCTGCCGATGCCATTTGATCCGCACGCTCACTCCCGTCGCGTCGCCAATAATCGGACGCTGCCACACCACGTTCCGCAAGGTCCACCCATTTCCGGGAGGTAGGACCCCATGTGCCAATGACAGCGTCGCGGCACCCGGCAATATCGCGTGACCCCGTACCACATGATGCGCCAGCACGGGCTCGTGCGAGGCCAGGTGCACCACCTTTTCGCCATCCCGCGTTTCAATCCGTAAAACTTTGGCCTTACTTTCCGTCTGCAGCGGCAGGCTCGGAATCCAGTAACGCTCTCGAGCAAATCCGTAGCCAGGGAGTCCCACCCGCATCGGCGGCGCGTCCTCTCCTCCCAAAGACTGCCAATCGATATCTGCCCCGGCCACCCAGCGAGCGGCGGCAGCTCGCCCCTCGCCCACGGTAAAGCGCTCCAGAATCGTGTCGTCGGTATTCCCGGCCTGGGCACGTTCCCTCTTCACTCGCCCCCGCAACTCTCCAACATCCTTACCTGCGGAAATCGCGGCCAATCCCTCCAATAACGCAGCCCGATCACGGGCTGGAAAGGCCACGCGTTCTTCCAATGCTTCGCGGCCGAATTGCAAGGTCCAGGCAATTGCCCCGAGGGAACGGGGAGCCGCGGGAGATTCCACCAAAAACGTGTGTAAACGTCCGGCCAGGGCCCGCAGGCGTTCGGAGTTTTTGGCCGACAAAACGATCCATTCCGCGCTGACCTTCAGATCACCGGCATCCTGCAGCACCTCGACCACGGGCGGAGGTTCTTCAAGAATGACGTGCGCATTTGACCCACCAGCACCAAACGAACTCACCCCGGCTCGGCGGGGCCAGGATTGCCCCTCTTTTTCCGCCGTTTGCCACGGCCCCAGCGATGTTTGCACGCGGAATGGTGTAGCCGCAAAATCGATCCGTGAATTCGGCGGCGCAGCATGAAGCGACGGGGCCAATTGGCGGTGCCGCATTTGCAACAGTACCTTCACCACCCCGGCCACCCCCGAGGCCGATTCCAAGTGTCCGATGTTGGTCTTCACCGAACCGATCGCGCAGCTCGCGCCAGTCTTCGCCGCACCAGCCCAAGCCCGATTCAATCCCTCCACTTCAATCGGGTCTCCCAGTGCCGTACCCGTGCCGTGGGTCTCAAGGTAGCTGATGCTCGCTGGATCAATCGAGCCCGCCTTCAACGCCTGAGTGATCAAACTCGCCTGGGCTGCTGGACTCGGCACACTGTACCCATTGGTGCGCCCTCCGTGATTCACAGCCGTCGCTTTGATCACCCCATGAATGCGATCCCCATCCGCTTGCGCCAAAGCCAGAGGCTTCAACAGTAGCGCCGCGACACCTTCGCCTGGAACAAATCCATCCCCTCCCTCACCGAAAGCCCGACATTTCCCATCCGTGGAAAGCATTTTCATCAGACTGAGATGAGAATATTTCGACGGATGGAGGTACAGATTCACCCCGCCCGCAATGGCCTGTTGACACTCTCCACGGCGAATCGCCTCCACCGCCATGTGGATCGCGGTGAGCGACGACGAACACGCGGTGTCCACGGGCATACTCGGCCCATTGAAATTAAAGAGGTAGGATACTCGATTGGCCAGCGACCAGGGGAGCGTCGTCGGGGCGGCTCGCGCTCCCCCATTTTCGTGCCCCAACAGCGTGTAGCTGTTGCTCGTCACGCCCACAAACACCCCCACATTGGTCGCATACTCTGGTCGCACCCGCCGCCTGAGCTCGCGACGTGGCATCCCGGCGTCCTCCAAGGCATGCCACGCTACTTCAAGAAATAATCGCTCCTGAGGATCCATCATCTCCGCTTCAACCGGCGACAGATTGAAAAACAACGGATCGAATTTATCGACGTCTTCCAGAAACGCTCCCCAGCGTCCATACATCTTGCCGTCGATGGCCCGCTCCGGATTGGCATCGTAAAACTCGTCCAGATTCCAGCGCGTAGCCGGCACCTCGCTCACACAATTTCGCGCGTCCTTCAGTACTTCCCAAAAACTGTCGGCATCGGGGGCGCCAGGCAATCGAGCCGCCATACCCACAATCGCGATGTCCCCCGGACTCGGCGAAGGTTCGGAAGGCGGATTCACTTCGTTTATCGCTTTCGAGGCGACACTATCAGGCTGCACCACATCACCGCCGAGTCGGGCCATTGCTATCCCATGATGGGCCACCAGATGACGCGCCAATTTTCGAATATTAGCATGCTCGAAAAGCAATGTTTTGGGTACGTTCCCCAAGTCGCGTTCGAATCGTTGATTCACGTCATTCACCACGATCGAATCGACCCCCATTTCGTCAAAACGCTGCTCATCGTCGATCTGCTCGGCCGGCATCTGAATCACTTCACCCAAGGTCGTGCGGAGATAGGTCTTGACTTGCTCCATCGACACCCGGGCATTTGAACCCGTTTCCGTGACCGCAGGTTCTGGAGTCCTCACGAATAGCTCGAACACCTTGTTCCGCTCGCCCCACAACGGCAGCACCTGTGAAACTTCGCCACCCGCAAACAAATCGAACCACCGGAAACCAACCTGGCTCGGCAAGGGAGCCAAGCCTGCTTCGGCCAGCCGGCTCACCACTTCCGGTCCCGGCGGCATTCCTCCGTCCGCCCACAACGGCCAATTAATCGAAACCGTCGGTCCACTTCGCTCCCCACGGCTGACCTGTTCCTGTCGCCGTGCCGCCATGCCATCGAGGACACTGTTGGCAAAAGCGTAATCCGCCTGGCCCATGTTACCCCAGACTCCAGCGGTGGATGAGAAGAGCACAAAACACGAAAGCCGGTCCGCCGCCGTTGCCTCATCCAACCAAATTGCACCTGCCACCTTCGGCGCAATTACCTCGTCGTAGTCTGCCCGCGTCTTTCGAAGGATAAAGTTGTCGCGCAACAGGCCTGCAGCGTGGACCACACCATCGATTCCACCAAATCGCTGACGACACGCTGTCACCGCCAGCACAACGTCGTCCCGTTTGGACACGTCTCCCGACCCATATTCGGCCTCGCCTCCCGCTGCTCGAATCTCCGCCAGTACCGCCTCCTGCCGCGCACCGCGCGTCGAGCGTCCCATCAACCACAGCCGTGCGCCTTGGGTACGCGCCAAATGTAGCGCCAACAGACGGCCCACCCCGCCAAGCCCTCCCGTTACCAAATAGACTCCACCGCGTTTGGGTGGGTTCACTTTCGCCGCCAAAGGTCCACTCCACGGTTCGATGGAGAACGTCCGGCGAATCCCGACACCCAGTTGCAATGCTCCGGCCTCCGTCGCCTGCAACAATTCCTGTGCTACGACGGTTTCGGCGAGATCGTCCGCCACTTCCATCACCACCACGCGCACCAGAGGTTGCTCCTGTGCGAGCGTCCGCGCCCATGCTGCCACCGCCGCGTGTTGTGGCGCCCCCGGAGGATGACAAAACGCGATCCTCACCAGCGACTTCACTCCATTCGTCATCAGGGCCCGCACGAAACGCACCAAACTGTGCAATCCCGTTTCGAGGGTAGCCATCACGTCCCCACTCCGTGCCCATCGATGAATCACAAAATCCGTCCCAACCGCATCCGCCAGCTGCTGGTAATCGGCATCCGCTGACGCATTCAAAACGACTTGATTCTCCTCGTGGCAAAAAGCCTCACCTGCCAGGACTCGCGTCAATTTCAACGCTGATGCAGGCGTCATTCGCGCCGCGCCGTCCCCGCGCCGATCAAATATTAACCACGTTCCAGTCACCTCCGTCAGTGGTTTTGCCGGCCCCAAATTTACCCAAACTGGACGTAGGAGTACCTCATCCGCAGTGACCAAGTCGTCGACCACCGCCTGCGTCAGATCTGGTGAAGACGCGCGCGGAGACGACTTCAGCGCGATCAACTTATCGGGTGCCCAGTAGCGATCACCCACAAACGGATACACTGGTAAGGATAGCCGCCGTCCCCCTTGGGTCTCCTTACGGTCCGCCCAAATCACCCCTGCCCCCGCCACCCACGCGTTCACCGCCGCGCCCAAGGGCGAGGTCGGTTCCGGTTTTTCCAATGATCCCTCGCCGGAGCGCACCATTCCGCGTGTCCACGTGGTCAAGGATGGCGTTGCCAAATATCGACGCAGTTGGGTTGCCAAATCGTTTAGATCGTTAGCCACCAAAGCCAACCGCTCGGGCAAAGATTCTCGACCGTTTTGCAAGGTAAACGCCAGATCCACCAACATCCATCCACGCTCCGACACGCCATCCCTGATGTGCGCGTCAATCCACCTCACCAGTTGTTCCGCCCGCGCCAACAACCTGTCTTCAGTGCGAGCCGAAAGGACGATGGCCTGCGCCCAATCCTGATCTCGTGTTCGCTCGTCCCGAGGGCGCGAATCAACATATTCCTCGAGCACCAGATGGGCGTTCGCCCCGCCAGCGCCAAACGAACTTACGCCCGCTCTCCGTGGAGCGGCGCCATTCGTCCATGGCTCCAAGCGTTGAGGCACTCGAAATGGCGAAGTCTCAAACTTGATATGCGGATTCAGCGCCCGCGAGTGCAGCGACGGCACGATCTGCCCATGACGCATTTGCAACAACACTTTGGTCACACCCGCCACCCCTGCGGCCGACTCCAAATGGCCAATATTCGATTTCACTGATCCCACGCGAATCTTCGCGCCTTCCGACCCAGCACCGAACGCGCGTGTCAGCGCCGCAAGTTCGATCGGGTCGCCGAGAGAAGTACCGGTTCCGTGCGCTTCGACATAGGAAATTTCTCCCGGTGCCAATCCGGATCTCCCCAACGCTGCGGCAACCACGGCCGCCTGTGACTTGGGATTGGGCACCGTGTACCCATTCGTTTTCCCGCCGTGATTCACTGCACTCGCTTTGATCACGCCCCACATCGCATCGCCATCGGCCCTTGCTTTCGCCAACGGTTTCAGCACCAAAGCGCCGACTCCTTCGCCCGGGACATATCCGTCGCCTCCTTCCCCAAAACTACGACAGCGTCCATCGCTCGCCGCAAATCCTCCCGGGGCCAGCAGCATGTCCTTATGGGGATGCACCGTCACGTTGACGCCACCGGCCAACGCCATCTCCGACTCGCCGCTCCACAGACTTTGGCACGCCAGGTGAATGGCCGTGAGCGACGACGAACACATCGTATCGACCGCCAGGCTGGGTCCGTGCCAATCAAAAAAGTACGAGACCCGATTCGCAATCGACGCATACGAAGAACTCAACGGCACGACCTCACCCGCGGAGACATCTCCCGCGCCGTACAATTGATATTCCCCGTACATCACCCCCACAAAGACTCCCACTGATCGGCCAGCCCACGCTGATCGCCGGTAACCGGCATCCTCCAGCGCCTGCCAAACCGTCTGCAAAAACAAACGCTCCTGCGGATCAAGCGCATAGGCCTCACGCGGAGTCACCCCAAAGAAACCAGCATCAAATTTTTCCACTCCCTCGATGAAGCCCCCCCACTTATTGCGGGTCTTGCCCGGTTTGCCTGACTCCGGATCATAAAATTTCCGCCAGTCCCAGCGCTGCAACGGAATCTCCTCAATACAATCGCGGCCATCACGTAGATTTGCCCAAAACATAGCCAGATCATCTGCCATCGGATAACGTCCCGCCACCCCGATAATCGCGACGTCCGTGGCTTTAATCTCCCGGTTCTGCCCCGGTTCCGCAGCTGGCGTCGGCTGACCCTCCGCTTGGATTACTCCTCCGTTCAGTAGTGCCGTTCCGATGCGCTCATCCGTGCTTCCGCCGATCAACCGCAGTGCCCTCTCCCCGTGTTGAGCGACCAAATATTCGGCCAGTTCAGCCAACGTCTGATGCTCGAAGAGCAACGTTTTGGACAACTCACCAAAATCCACCTCCAGCCGTCGCGTGAAGTCCATCACCATGACTGAATCGATCCCGAACTTCTCCAACGCATCCATTGGTTGAATACGTTCCACCGGCAGTTTAACCAGCTCTGAAAAACGAGTCGTCAACCATGGCAAGAGCGCCACCACCGTGCGATCAACATCTGCGGAAACCAACTGCATGGGGGGAGGCGATTTCACCACCCGCGCGCGGTCGCCCGGCTTAAGCAAACGCTCAATTGATCGCTGGTCCCCCGCCAACAAAGCCAAACGCGGTCGACCGAGACGCACGGCTTCCTCCAAACGGATCAAACCCTCTTCAGGCTCGAGCACTCTCAAACCGACCTGAGCCAACTTGCGTTGCTCGACGTCGGCATCGCGTCCCATACCGACGCCCCTCCACAAGGGCCATGCCACTGAAACCGTAACTCCCGAGCACTCCCCTTTCATTCGCCGGGCCTCGCGCAGTTCAGCCCATCCGTCCATAAACCCATTGGCATAGGCGTAGTCGGCTTGCCCGACATTACCCAAAGTCGCCGCCACCGAAGAAAACAAAATGAAACAGTCCAAGGGATCGCCCTGAGTCGCCGTATCAAGTACCTGCACCCCCGCAACCTTGGGCGCCAACACCCTCTGGGCGGAATCCGAAACCTTGTCTCGCACGAAACGATCATCGAGCACGCCGGCGGCATGAATGACCCCATGCAAAGAGCCAAAGTGGGCCCGCGCCATTGCCAGCGCCCGCTCCACCTCGGAACCGACCGTGACATCAGCAGCCACATAAATCGCCTCGCCACCAGCCGCTCGAATCGACGTCACCACCGCATCGCTCACCGCGCCCGACTCCGATCGACCCATCAATACAATCCGAGCGCGAAACCGGCTCGCCAAGTGTCGGGCTACCGAAGCGCCTAGGCCTCCGGCGCCACCGGTGATCAAGTAAACGCCTTCCGGTCGAAATTCCGTGGCCACACTCGGATCCGACGGCACCCAAATTTCCGGTACTTCAATTTCTCTTCGACCGTGTGACCATCGCACGACGGCGGCCTCGTCTATTGCACCTAACTCTCTCAACCACGCCTCCGTGTTCGACGGTTCAATATCCACCGCCACCATGCGGAGATGGGGTTTTTCCAAACTCAGACTTCGCGCGTAACCGCCCCATGCCGCCCCCACGCCCCCGGTCACGATTATGCGCACCTGTTTTTCGTTCACCGATCTCACCAACGATCGCATCAACACCATGAGCTCCGTCGTCGAACCTTCGTCCTTTACTCGCACGATGATGGTATCTGGTACGTCGGCAACGTTGTCCGTCGCATCAGCCAGGCTCAAATGCCGTAGGTGTAATGCCGGAACTCGGGTTTGCAGGCTTTCACCCCATCCCGGTTCGCCGCCGATCGTCCAGATTCGCCCGGCGTGAATTGCCGCCGGCGCCTCCGTTTCCTGCCAGCGCGGCTTCAACCACACCAGGTCTTCGGGCTCAGATTGCGCGGGCGAAGCGTGCAGCACACGCATGCTCATTCCCGTCAGGCTTGTCACCACATTTCCCTGCTCATCGAGCAAGCGCACGCGAAAGCGCAGGAGTCCTCCTTTCGCCTCCATCCGTTCGACGTGAGCCCATCCGCGTTCCGGCACCTGCCCAAAACTCACCTCCTCGACGGCGAACGGCACCGGGAGACCACTCGCGTCTTTACGACCCAAAGCCGCGGTGGACTGCAAGGCCCCGTCCAACAAAGCCGGAGGAAGCACCCATCCCGTCCCATCATCTGGCGCCAACTCCAACCGGGCCAATGACTCCGTATCTGAAAACTGAATAAACTGCACCGCCCGCATTCCCCGTCCCAAGCTCAACCCAACGTCTTCGCAACGCGCATACAATTCCTCCGCGTCCAATCTACCGTCACACCTTGCCTGCACCGCCGTGATATCGACCTGCTCAGACGGGTTGACCAGCGCGCTCCCGCCCAATCGTAGTCGACCTTCCGCGTGCACCACAGCATCCGAACCCGACACAATCGTGAACTCCACACTCCGCTCCTCACGGTTGAGCCGAATTTCAACCTCGGTGGGTGCAGTCACCACCAAGGGTTGTCGCCAGGCCACATGATGCAGCGAGACCGTGTCTCCCATCATGCCGAGTTCGCGCGCCGCCACCACCGCCATCTCCAAGTAGGCCACTCCCGGTAATGTCGCTTGACCATTAACCACATGATCTCGCAGGAAAAACTCGTCGCCCGACCATCGCGTAGTGAAACACACCTGACCAAACGTCGACGTATTGCGGTGCAATAGTGGATGCAGTTGAGTCACTCGCATTTCGGTATCCACCAACTCGGAGGTCTGCTCTGACCAGTAGCGTTCCCGGGCGAACGGATAACCGGCGAGTGAAACTCTCCGACCCATTCCGGACGGAAATAGTTGCTCCCAATCAGGCTCGACTCCCTTGACGTAGAGCGCACCCAGCACGCCGAGTTTTTCCCGCCAAATCCCGGGCAGCTTTCGAACCACCGTCAACTCACCAGCTATCTGCGCCGCCATTTGCTGGTGAATTAACGCATCGGCCTCGTCCGTGGTGAGGTGTGACGTTGAGCGCAAAACACCCGATCGTTTGCCGCCTGATCCAAGAACATTCAAATCGTCCCGCAACGCCTTGATCGACGTCGCCACCATGGCCAAACGTTCTTCGAAATGCGCGCGTCCCAAGGCCAGGGTAAACGCCACGTCGACCAGATTCATGTCATCGGTTAAGTGCTCAGCGGTGCTCTGCAGCAGCTCGGTCAAAGCCTCGGGAGTGTGGACGGAGAACACCATGAGTTGCGCCGAATCCGGTTCCTCGATGGCGGCAACTGGTCCGATCCTGGGAGACTCCTCTAACACGAGATGGCAGTTGGTCCCGCTGAAACCATAAGAACTCACGGCAGCGCGACGGGGTCGCCCCTCCACTCGAGGCCATGGTGTGAGTTCGGCAACGGGCCGAAACGGACTCTCGGTGAAATCGATGTACGGATTTACCTTCTGCAAGTGGAGAGAACGGGGGATCTGCCCGCTGCGAAGCGCACCCAAAACCTTGATGACGCTACACACGCCGGCCGCGGCCATCGTGTGACCGATATTGGACTTCACCGCCCCGAGTAAACAACCGCCCTTATCCGACCGAAAACGACGGTAAGTCTGCGTCAGGGCTTGCACCTCCACCGGATCGCCCAGCTTGGTGCCGGTACCATGTGACTCCACATAGTCGATGCTTTCCGGCGTCACACCGGCCCGTTCGTAGGCTTCCAATTGCACCTCAGTCTGCGCCAGACCGCTCGGCGCGGTGATCCCATTGGTACGACCATCCTGATTGATCGCCGATCCCTTAATCACTCCGTAAATCGTGTCCCGATCACGTTGCGCTGCCGTCAACGATTTTAGAACAACAACGCCCGCCGCCTCACCCGGCACAAAACCATCCGCTGCAGCGTCGAACGTTTTACAGCGTCCGTCTGGCGCCAACATGCCCATGGAGCCCAAGGCAAGGTAGACCTTTTCCGAAGCAAACACGCGTACGCCACCCGCCAGGGCCAAATCGCATTCCCCTCGTCGAAGACTTTCGCACGCCAAATGGATCGCCACCAGAGAGGAAGAACACGCCGTATTGATCGCGATACTGGGTCCATGTAGATCCAGGAAATAGGAAATGCGCGCCGCCAAAATCGATTCTGCGTTCCCCTGAAACAGCGGCGCCTTTTCCGTCCCGGCGAGCGCCGCCGACACCCGTCCAAGGTAATCACTCGGTTCCACGCCCGCAAAAACGCCGCACTTCCGAGCCCGTCGGGTGGAGGCGCCCGCATAACCTGCGTCCTCGAGTGCATGGTAGCACTCCTGCAGGAAAACACGCTGTTGTGGATCGGTTGCTTCGGCCTCCCGGCCCGAGATCGCGAAAAACATCGGATCAAACTTGTCCGCATCAGTTAAAAACCCACCCCACTTAAACGAGGTCTTATCAGGTCGCTTGGCGTTGGGATCGTAAAACCGAGAGTGATCCCAACGGTCTGGCGGCACTTCCGTAATTGAATCCACCCCGTCGCGCAAATTTCGCCAAAATTCTGTCACCGTATTTGCGCCTGGAAACCGCCCAGCTAAACCGACGACCGCAATATCATTCCTGGACTCGGCGCCGACCAGCGGGGGTGCCCCCATGTTGGTCTCAACCCGACTTGTCGAGGGGAGTGAACAGGTTTTTTCCACCGCCGAAACGGGGGGCGACACTTCATTTTCTGTCGCCAATTCGGTCATCAATCCCTCCCCGACAATAAATGTCGCGAGACGCTCCACGCTGGCGTGATCAAACAAAACCATTGGTTTCAATTCAATGCCCAAGACACGGTTCAGCTCGTTAACGAATGCCACGCCGACAATTGAATCCACCCCGTATTCGGAAAACGGTGACTTCACATCCAAATCACCCGGTGCGAGACGAAGAATTCGCTCCAGCGCCGTTGCCACCCGGATCTGGACGTCCGCCACATTGACGTTCGACCTCGCACAAATGGAGCCCGTCGAATCGTCAACATTTTCCCCCTTCGGCATACCCACGGCCAAGCGCCGAGCCATGATCAGCTCGCATTGGTTCGACTCGATCTTCACTTCCGCACCTTTGTCCCGCATGTGAAATTCCCCAAAACTCGCCGTGGTCAAAACCTCCAGCCATATCAATCTAGACATCCGCGGGATCTCCAAGATGGCTCGTCCCCCTGCGACCAAGGCCTGATTTAGTCGCGCAACTATCACCGCAATCGCGGCGATTTCTCGGGGCAATGCCGTAACGGCAATCAGGGAAAATCCATCTCCAAACTCATCCTCGAGAGGAGTGCCCCGACGGAGCAAACGCTCTTCTCTCACTGCCTCCCGGACCCTTGACTCCGCTTCCTCAGGTAAGGGACCGATGACCGCCACCGACCCTGAGGATGTGTCTTGTCGAGCAAACGCCGCAACCGCCGAGGCCAACCTCAAACGCAAAGAATCGAGCTGCATTTCGTCGATCATGGGTCAGTTAAAAAGGTGTTCCACCAGGATGTCATCGAGACTTCGTGGTTCGGGTTTTGTCGCCAACTCTACCGGCGGACCATCCTGTACCCCGATGCGCGTCAGGGCCGCATCGTCCATTTTGAGAAACGCAACCTGTGTCCATCCGGCCGCAAGTACCGTTTCGATCGCCGCCATGCCTTCAGCCGCAGTGATCGCCCCCAATCCGCCCGCCTTCAATCCTTCTAGCAGGCTCGGATCCAATCCGTGTTCCCAGAACCCCCAATTAATCAATTGGACAGGAAAGTCGGTCAGCGCATCAGCTTTCACCACCCACGCATCTTGAAAACTACACGCCGCCGCATAGCCCGCGCGACAGGCCTCGGGAAATAGACTCTGGGCAGAGCCCAAATAGAGAACAAAATCCAGTGCCTGATCTCGGACCGCCGCCCACAACGCCACACTGCCGCGCGTCTTCGCGTCAAGTATCCTCCGCAGCTCGGCTTCGGTCGTATCACTCAGTCGTTCGTCGTGAAACACCATCGCCGCATGGAACGCGCCGTGAAGGGCGCCATACCGGGCTCGCACCGCAGTGGTCACCTCTCGCATCGCGGCGGCATCTTCGCCCGCCGCCATCATATAGTGGGCCTCTCCCCCCAGTGCTTCTATCTCGCCCATCGCACGCTCGATGGTGGCGTCGATCGGTCGGCGCCCGGTCCAAATAATTTTCGCCCTGTAGTTTGAAGCCAGGTGGCGGCTCAAATGTTGGCCTACCCACCCCGCGCCACCCACGATCAAATACACTCCACCCGACCTGAACCGAGTCGGCGACTCCGCCAGGCTCGTCATCGTCGCCAAATGCAAGCGACGACGAGTACCCGAACGCAACGCAATCTGCTCGCCCGATTTTTGAGCGGGTTCTCTAGCCACAGCAACTGCCACCGCATCCGTATCGTCCCAGCCCTCCGACAAATCGATCACCGCCAAGTCCGCTCGAGGATACTCTTTGGCGAGGGAGGCAACCATTCCCGTTAACCCCGCCATCTGAGGATTGACGTTGTCTCCCGTCTCGACCGCAAAAACCCCCCGAGTCAACACCCGTAACTGCCGTCCGGTTCGCCACCATTTTTGCGCCGCCAAGCTCTGCACGAGTCGAGCCAGCGCCAGGGGTCCGATTTCCTGGGCTGCGGCAGTGTTATTTACCTGATCTTCAGTCCCTGGCGCAGAAACCGGTGCGAGAAAATAGATTCGGTCCGCACCGGCAAAAGCGCCGCCATCGGCCCCGCATGCACGCTCCATCGCATCCAATGACACCACTTGCACCGAATCGCCCCCATGCTGCGCCACCAACGCTTGTTCGAGTGCACCCGCCGGTTCGCCTATAATAACGATTTCGGTAACCGCCGCTGAGGCTGACTGCGGAACCGGGGCTTCACGCCATTCCCTTTTCAGGAAACGACCTTTGATCGGACCAGCCACCTCGGCCGACTTCGGCGATTTTCGTAACTCTTGTTTCGGCACTGCGTTCTCCGCGGGAAATTCTTCAACCATTCGAGCCCGCAGAGTGGCCAGATGAGGCAGGGCATTCAGCACTTCGTCGCTGCTTGCTCCGAAATCCAAAAGCGCCGCGATTTCGTCGACCCCTGCCGCGTGGCAATCCCGCACCATCCCCATGCAATTTTCCGGGCTTCCAATTAGAGAGGCATGCCGGCGATACCGCTCGTAGGAAAACTCCGCCATTTTATCCAAATCCGCCTCACTGGCCCGTTGGCCGCGCTCAACCGCATGCATGTGCGCATCAAGCGAACTGCGAATATACTCCAGAAAAGGCTTACGGACGATCTCCTGCGCGCGATCCTCATCGGGATCCACAAACGTGTGCAGCATGAGAGTCACACACCCTCCCACCGGATCCAGGCCCGCCTCAGCCCGTGCAGCACGGTAACGCGCAATTTTTTTAGCGAGTTCTTCCAAGGTCGAGCCCTGGAGCATCGTTAACACATTATAGCCTCCCCGTCCCGCCTCCTCGAACGATTCAATTCGTCGCGATACCGTAAGCCATACTGGTAATTCCTTCTGCCGTGGTTCCGGGTAGATGCGCAACTGCACTGTTTCGCCTTTACCATTGCGGCGAGCGACCGTCTCTCCTCGCCACAACCGCTGGACCTCGGGAATCCGGGCCAACCACGTGTCGCGCAACTTCGGATACACCGACGGGGCCAGCGCAAAATCGTTGGGATTCCAGCCGGAAGCAAAACCCAAATCGACCCGGCCATCGGACAGGTTATCCACCACTGACCAAGCCTCAGCGACCCGCAAGGGATCTTCCAACGGTAATACGACACTGCCCGCCCGTAACCGTATGCGCTTGGTCGTCGCCGCCAACGCTGCCATCAGGGTCGCCGGGGAACTGTAGATGCCTCCAAATGCATGGAAGTGTCGTTCCGGAGTCCATACCGCATCAAACCCATGCCGATCGGCATACTTCGCTGCTTCCAATACCAAGCGATAGCGGCTCTGTGCGCTCACTTGCGCTGAATCACTGAAGAACATGATACTCAAGCCCACTTTGCTCGAACCTGAGGCGACTGCCGATTCCGGTTCCGGCACCCAACAACGTAAACGTGCAAAGGGATAAGTCGGCAAAGCCAGCAGGGCGGGGTTTCCGGGCAGAGGCAGCACTGACCAATCAACTTCCCCTCCGGTCACCCAAAGTGCGCCCGGGTCCTCGGAATCAACCGGCGTCGCTGCGGCCAAAGCATCTCCCGCCGCGCCATTCGCCCTGCGTTTCACTCGTCCCCGATGCAATCCTGGGAACGTGCCGCCCGCAATCCACGTGCGCAGTTTCACTATGGCATCGTCCAAGTCACTCACCCGCGCCGCAAATCTTTCCTCCATTGCTTCACGTCCGGTTTGCAGCGTCCAAGCCACGTCCTGCAAATATCCTGGTTGGGCATCACGCAGTACCGCCGAACCATTGGACGCCGGATCAATCCGAATCGCGAGAAAGCGCGCCAGATTCGTTGCTGCCTCCCGCAAACGTGTCTCGTTTTTTGCGGATAAAACAATCCAAATCGGGGTGGGCTTGAGGACCGGCCGGGCTGGAGCCACATATTCTTCAAGAATCAGATGCGCATTGGCTCCCCCTGCGCCAAAAGAACTTACTCCCGCTCGCCGTGGCTCTGGAATACTATCTTTCTGGGACTGCGGCCACGGAGACAGTTCCCGTTGAACTCGGAAGAACGAATCCGTGAACTGGATATTCGGATTCAGTGTCTCAGCGTGCAATGACGGCACCAGTTTCCCATGATGAAACTGCAATAGTACCTTGGTCACCCCCGCTATTCCGGCCGCAGACTCGGCGTGCCCAATATTGCTCTTCACCGATCCCACGGCGCAATACCCCGGATCAGGTCGCGATCCCCCGGCCTGATCTGCCAACGCAGCCTCAAAGGCTTGCTGCAGTCCGGTGAGTTCGATCGGGTCGCCCAACGAAGTACCGGTTCCATGCGCCTCGATGTAGGTGATGCTCGCGGGATCAATCTGCGACCGCACCAACGCTTCGCCCACCACCTCGGCTTGTGATCGTGAATTGGGCACGGTGTAACCGTTGGTCCGTCCGCCATGATTCATCGCACTGGCACGAATCACCCCTTGAATACGATCACCGTCGGCGATCGCTTTCGACAGGGGCTTCAGTAGAACCGCACCGACTCCCTCACCCGGCACGTAACCCTCACCACCTTCGCCAAAGGCTCGGCAACGCCCATCCTTCGCGCTGAAGCCAGACTGACTTAAGATCAGATCCTTCTCCGGGTGGATCGTGAGGTTTACTCCGCCTGCGATGGCAAATTCACTCTCCCCGCGCCGGAGGCTTTCGCAGGCGAGATGAATCGCGGTCAACGAAGACGAACACATCGTATCGACCGCCATGCTCGGTCCCCGCCAATTGAAGAAAAACGATACCCGGTTTGCAATCGTGGCAAACGACGAGCTCAGCGAGACCGGATTCCCTTTCAGCCGCTCCTCCACTCCAAACAGTTGATACTGTCCGTACATCACCCCAACGAATACCCCGACCTTACGATCCTGCAGCTTACTGCGCGGACAGCCCGCATCATCGAGCGTGCTCCAAACCGTTTCGAGGAACAGGCGTTCCTGCGGGTCCATGAATTGCGCCTCACGCGGGGAGAGATTAAAAAACAGAGGATCGAACTCATCAACTCCCCGCACGAAACCACCCCATTTGTTCGTGGTGGCCCCCGGCTTCATCGGAGTTGGGTCGTAGTAATCTCGCCAATCCCAACGCTCCTCAGGCACTGACTCGATGCAGTCTTTCCCTGCCGCAAGATTCTCCCAAAACTCCGCCAAATTGTCCGCCTGCGGGTATCGCCCCGCCATGCCGATGATCGCAATTGATGCCTCGGCCACTGATGGAGCGTTCTTGGTCGCTGTCGTCGCGATTACCGCAGGTTCAACTCGCGCGCCTTTGCTTATCGTGCCCATCGGTTCGGGGACTTCCAAATGGGACTCGGCACTGCTCGGACTAAGCGCTTTGGCCAACGCCACCGCATGCGCTTCAATCAGAAAGTCCGCCACCTTCTCCAGAGTTGGATACTCGAACAGTAACGTCTTGGAGAGCTCACCGAGGTCCCGCTCGAGCATCTGAGCGAACGATGTCACAGAAATGGAATCCAGGCCGTAACTCTCAATCGGTTCATCGGCATAAACTTGTTCCCGCGGCAGTTTCGTGAGCTCGCAAAATAAACCCAAGAGATGTTGGATGACCGCAGCCTTTGGCGGTGCGACAATTCTCTCGGCAACCTCCGTCTCCAGAGGCGGCACCACAATGCCCGTCGGCACGGTTTCTCCAAGATTCGCTGTCTCCACCTCAAACCGCTTCAATACGGCATCGCGCTTTCCTCGCAGCGGACAGACCTGCGGAGCCGTGCCAGCCAAGACCCGCTCCAAGAGTTCCAGCCCCATCGCTCTATCTAACACGTCTAATCCAGCCTCGGAAGACTTGGCCTCTCCGGTAACCCCTCCCATCCCGCCGTCACTCCAAAGCGGCCAATTGATCGACACAGTCCTGCCCTCACACTCGCCGAGAGTTCGCGCCACTTCGCGGTCATGCGCCCACGCATCAAGGCAAGCGTTGGCATACGCGTAGTCTGCTTGTCCCGCGTTGCCCCATAAGCCGGCCGTCGAGGAAAAAAGTGCAAAAACCTCCAGCGGTTCGTCCTTGGTCGTCGCGTGGAGCGCCTTCGCCCCTTCCAGCTTTGGCGCCAAAACGGCTTGGAAATCAGCCAAGGTCTTATGCCAAATTAATCCATCCCGCAGCCCCCCCGCCGCGTGCAGCACGCCGTCAAGTCGACCAAACTTGTCCTTCGCCGCCTTCACTACGCTTTCCGCATCAGGTCCGACCGAGACATCCGCCTGCAAATAGATCGCTGCTGCCCCCAATCCCGTCACCCGGCTTCGCCTCTCGCCATCGAGGACTGAACGCCCCACCAGCACGACCCTGGCGCGTCGGGTGTGCACCAGATGCTCCGCCACGATCAATCCCAATCCGCCCGCCCCTCCCGTGATGAGATAAACCCCATTTTTCTTGAATACCCCGACCGGAGGCTCGACCAGTGAAGTCTCGACATACCGCCGGATCGCCCGGCGTCCGGAAACAAGACGCACCTCTAAATCGTCCGCCGCCAACTCAGCTTTCACCATATCCAAGTTCCACCCTCCCTCACCCGCCAGGGCCAAAGTGCTTAAACGCAACGCCGGTTGCTCCTGGCGCAAGGTCTTGGCGTAGGCGGCCACCGCGCGGTATTCGACCACGCCCATCGGATGAACAAACAGTCCAAGTACGTCCCCCAACGGTCGATCCTTGGCGCGCACCAGGGCCTGTACCAGTCCATGCACACTGCCGATTCCCTTTAGGAAATTCCTTTCAGTTTCTGCCTGTTTTCCGAGGGTCCAGCCGTGCACCCAAACATTGGGTCGAACCATGGTCACCACCTTCGCCCAATCTTCCGCACTCTCCGGTCGCACTGTCAGTACCTCATCATGGAGACCGAAAGCGTCGCCAGGTACCACTCGCCACACGTCAACTCCCGTTGCCCTCCACGCCTCGGACAAGGCCGTTTCCTCATCAAGTACCAACACCCGGCCCACCGCCAGTTGCGCCGAACCGGTCTCCGGCACCTCCAACCATTCAGGTCGAAGCGCAAAGACTTCCCCCTTCAGTTTCGCGGTATCGGTGGGGGCGCGGGTCGCCAATTGTTCGATTTGCAACAAGACCGTGCCATCATCAGCCGAAACCGTCAGGTCGTAACATCGCACCGTCCCCTCCGCGCCGGCGATGCGCCCGTGCACCCAGCCCTGAGACGGCCAGCCAAGACTGCCCGAGATCCGTTGCACGGCAAAGGGTAAACCCACCTTGCCTGTGCCCAACGCCAGTGGCGCGAGACTCTGCAATGCCCCGTCCAGCAGGGCCGGATGCCAAAGATAACCTTCCTCCATCCATCGGTCCGGAAGCACCAGCTTGGCCAACACTTCCGTCGACGAATAAACCAGTTCTTCCACCACCCGATATCCGTCTCCGTAAGCAATGCCTCCCTGCGCAAATTCATCATAGAAGGCCGCCCGAGACCTGACTTCTCCACATCGCGTTCTAATGGAAACGAGGTCCAGCTTCTCCTCTGCATCGAGTTTCGTCGCCCTGGCCACTCCACTTCCCACCGTTTCACCGTCTTTCTGGCACACGGTAACAGTCCAACGGCCCTCCGTCTTTTCCTCCACGGCGGTGATCAACTCCAATGTGTCCTCTGCCTTCATCGCCACCGGACGCAGCCAAACCCAATCCCTTATTTCCACCGCTCCGGACTCGGCGGCCATACTGGCCACGAAACGCGTGAGTTCCAAAGTCGCCGCTCCGGGCAGTAGGCGTCGTCCTCCTACCACGTGATCACTGAACAAAACTTCATGGGAGGAGAATCGACTCGAAAAGCATACTCCGTTCAGGGTGGAAATATTGCTGGTCACCAATGGATGCAGGCGCTGGCTCGGAATGGACTGCGTACCAACCCTCGGTACATTTGGCAACCAATGACGCTCCGGCGCAAAAACGTAGCCGGGCAAACTCACGCGTCTCCTCGCCCCCTCGGGCCATAAGGTGAGCCATGGTACCTCGGCGCCTTCTGCCCACCAACGCCCCAGCGCGGCCCAATCACGTGCCTCGACCAACGTTTCGACAAAATGCCGTCCGGTTTCGCCTTCCACGAGTGTCATTCCACCAAGCCGTACCGCCCGAGCGCTCCCCGTGGTAAAATCTCCGGTGGCGGCATCACTCTCAAACGCGATCAAGTGCTGTTCCATCTCAACCCAATCCCGCGCGCTGAACGCCAGCCGCTCATCAAAGGCTTCGCGTCCGTTCTGCAACGTGAACGCCACCGCACTCAACTCCGGCCGCGCCGGGTCTGGCGTGATCTTCAACCAATGGCGGTATGCCCGGACGACTCCTCTCAATCGCTCGCGGTTGACCGCCGAAAAAACCAGCAGGTACCGACCCTCGGCATCCGCACCACCTGTTGCGACAGCCCGTGACTCCAAAAACTCCTCTACAATCACGTGAGCGTTCGAACCACCGGCGCCGAACGAACTTAATCCAGCGCGTCGCGGCGCGCCTGCGACCGTCGACCACTTTGCCATCTCCCGTTGAACCACAAACGGTGTATCCGTAAATTCAATATTCGGGTTCAATTCATCGGAATGCAGACTCGGCACGAGTTGCCGGTGGCGAAGTTGCAACAGAAGCTTGCTCAAACCTGCCATGCCTGCGGCGGCTTCGAGGTGACCCACATTCGACTTCACGGAACCGATGGCACACGGGGTCTCCCGATCCATTCCAAAAACTTCCGTTAAGGCCGCGATTTCAATCGGATCTCCCAACGCCGTGCCCGTGCCATGCGCCTCCACGTAGCTGATGCTTTGAGATGCAATGCCCGCCTTCACCAAAGCCGAACTTACCGCAGCCGTCTGGGCCTTCGGATTCGGTACCGTGTAACCATTGGTTTTACCGCCATGATTTACTGCTGTGCTGCGAATTATGCCGTGAAGGTGATCGCCATCCGCGAGCGCCTGTGCGAGCGGCTTCAGAAGAACGGCGCCCACGCCTTCACCCGGGACATAACCATCGCCCCTCGCCCCAAAACTTTTGCAGCGACCGTCGCTCGCCGCGAAACCACCCTGCGCCAAGCCGACGTCCTTCAAGGGGTGAAGACTGAGATTCACCCCACCCGCCAAGGCCAGCTCTGCCTCGCCTTTGTGCAGGCTGTCACAGGCCAAATGCAGCGCCGAAAGCGAAGACGAACACATGGTATCCACCGCCAGACTCGGACCGTGCCAATCAAACCAATATGATACTCGGTTGGCGATCGAGGCATACGACGAATTGACCGGCAACAAGCGGCCGACTTCGGAGCGTTCCAACCCCAGCAATTGATATTGGCTGAACATCACCCCGACAAAGACGCCTATAGCCCGATCCCTCAGCTCCGCCCGCGCATAACCGGCCTCCTCAACCGCATGCCATGCAGTTTCCAGAAACAATCGTTCCTGCGGGTCCATTACTTCCGCCTCCCGAGGTGGAATGCGAAAGAAGCCCGCGTCAAATTGGTCAACTCCCGCGAGGAAACCACCCCAACGATTGTAGGTCTTACCCACCTGCCCACGTCGTTCGTCGAAATAAGTTTCGAGGTTCCATCGCGCGGCCGGGACCTCGGTAATACAATCACGCCCGTTCTCCAAATTGCGCCAGAACTCGTCCAGGTTTTCCGCCTGCGGGTATCGACCACTGACACCGATAATTGCGATGGCATCATTCGCCATATTTTCCGCCATCGAATTCAATTCCCCAGTGTTCGGTCCACCAACCGCCGCCGCAGGATGACTCGACTTCGTAGCCTCGGGCTTGAGCGCAGGGGCGGCCATTCCGCACAGCTCTTTGAGCTTCTCGGCGTGTCGCGTCGCAAAATGCGACGCCAATGCGTCCAGAGTCTGATGTTCAAACAACAGCGATTTGGACAATGGCCCAAAGTCCTCCTCCAATCGGCGAGTAAACGACATCACCAGCAGTGAATCTATCCCATATCGCTCCAGTGCCTCATGGCCTTTGATTCGATCAATCGGAATCCGCGTCAGCTCCGCGAACCGAGATTTCAGAAAATCCAGTACCTGCGTCTCATCCAATCTGTCTTCCACCTGCGAAGCGGGGCTCTCCACCGGCGGTAATGGCAGACTCACTGAGTCGACCAAGGGGCGTTCATTGGCTGCAGTCGGGAAAACCGCCAACACGGGTTCGCTTGCGCACAAGCATGTCTCGAAAATCTTGATACCTGTCGCGGTGTTGATGGCACGATGATGCGGATCCTTCAGGGCCAGAACATCCGTATCCAGGCCCATGCCATCCCCCTGCCACAGCGGCCACTGAATTGATAAGGTGCGCCCACGGCATTCCCCCCGCCGACGGCGCTGCTCCCGTTGCTGGGCAAACGCATCAAGGAAACCGTTGGCAAACGCGTAATCGCACTGCCCCACATTGCCGTTCACACTGGCGACCGAACTGCACAGGACCATCAGCTCAAGGGGTTCATCTGCCAAAACCTCATCGAGCACCTTCACGCCCTCGATTTTCGGTGCCAGAACCCGGCGGGCCGAGATCAAATCCTTTTTCACCACAAACCCGTCATTCAACAAGCCGGCCGCATGGACAACCCCGTGCACTTCACCTGCTTTCGCGCGCGTCTCCTTCAAAGCGCGATGCACGTCCTCCGACCGGGTCACATCGCAACTCACGTAATAAACCTCGGCACCATCGAGAAGAGTCGACTGCCCACTCAGTCGAATCTCATCCAATTTTCGTCGGCCCCACAGTACCACTTTGGCCGCATGGGTATCTCGTAGATATTTAGCCAATACCAGGCCCACTGCGCCGGCTCCGCCCGTGACCACCCAGGTCATACCAGCCCGAATCGGTCGAAGGTACTCAGCCGGAGGGACGAATGCCTCGAACACCCGCCCGCGACGGGCGCCCTCCCTGTATTCAATTTCTTCCTCACCGCCGTCCGTTTTAATCTCCGCCACGGCCCTCTCCACGGTCACCTCTCCACTCACGATTTTCCACCGCAGCGAGGGTTGCTCCAATCGAATTGTTTTGGTCAACGCCGGCAACGCCACCCATGCCGGAGGCGCGTCACGGGGCAAGACGACTAGAGCAGGCAGTGGACGATCCATGCCGCACCGCAACAGACACTGCGAAGCCAAGAGAATCGTCTCAAAGCCCAAGCGAATCCCCTCGGCATCTGCCGCTGGGTCGTGAGCCCAGCGGTGCATCACTGCGGCCGGGGGAAACGTTGCCAATACCTGAGTTAGATCCCCAACCTCACCCGGCCGCACCGTGGCACCGTCTGCCCGAAGTTCAAACGTGTCTCCGGCGGTAATACAGATCACGTGAAGCCCGGAAACCTGCTCCGCGAGGGGCACCGTCCACGTTCCGCTATTGTCCAACACCAACAAATTTTTGCGCAGCGTCGGAGCCGATGGAGATTCCGACAGCGAACTCGCCTGCCATCTCGATCTCAGGTAGGTGAGTTTCGGTGATTCGGACTCCTCGGTCCCAATTGTCTGAACGGAAAACGCCTCGATCCGCGCCAAAAACTGGCCCGTTCCGTCCACGAGGGTGACATCAAAAGTCGTCCGCCTCTTAGTTGTCTCCCTCCGACTGACCGCCGCATACACCGGCCCAAGATCCGCCGTCCATTCGGTTGAACTTGCCACTCGAAGACGTCCCACTCCGACGGGAATCGTTGGCCCGTTTGTCGCAGGTTGGAGCAATACTCCCGTCGCCTGCAATCCCCCCTCAATCATGAGAGCAATGCTCGCGTCAAGCGGTACACCAGTCGGGCGTTCAAGTGTCGCCCAACCCACGCCATCGCCCCAAGCCACGTTCCGCACTCGCCGATAGAGGGGTCCGTAGACCAACCCACCAGTCTCCAAGCCTGCATAAAAATCTTCACCCGTCACGCGCTCAGAACACCGCGCCTCGCACGCCTCCGGATCAATCCTGTCAGGAGAGCCGAGGTCGCTTTCTCGCAGTTCGACTTGTCCACTCGCACTGCCGTCACCAACCGTTACGGACCACGTGCCGTCCTTTTCCGCCTGGAGTTTCACCCGCAGCGCCAATGCCCCGGTCACCGGCAGGGGCTGTCGCCACGTCCAATTGATCAAACTTACGGATTCATCGGCCAACGCAGCCCAGGCCGCCCGGAGCGCGCGCTCCAATATCAGCGACCCTGCCAACCAATGCTCCCCGTTCACGCAGTGGTCCTCGATCAGTGAGTCGGCAGCGATTATGTCGGTCACGAAAACCGGTCCAGCCACCGTGGATTCATTACGCTGCACCCATCGCATGCTCTCCGTTCCCATCAAAACCGATGGAAGGGGCCCCCCTGCAGCTGGCCGAACCCAACACCGATCCCGTGCAAAGACATGGTTAGGCAACGGGGAGCGGCGCGTGGGCCGGGGCGCCGATGGCCACTCGTCACCCAAAACGACATGGGCATTGGTTCCGCTATAGCCAAAGGAACTTACCGCAGCCAACCGTTCTCGGTCTGGCCGCCGCTCCCACGCCCGTAAACTGGTGTTCACAAAGAATGGACTGCTGGTAAAATCGATGTGCTCATTCGGCATCGAAAAATGCAACGACTGCGGCATGCGCTCGTTCTCCATGGCCAACAGGACCTTGATCACCCCTGCAATGCCGGCGGCAAACGAGGTGTGGCCAATGTTGGATTTCACTGAACCTAAAGCGCAGTAGCCGCATCGAGAGGTGAAACTGCGAAACGCTTCCGTCAGGCCGCGAACTTCCACCGGGTCGCCCAACAAGGTTCCGGTTCCATGTGCTTCCACGAGATCAATCTTTGCTGGATCAATCCCCGCGCGTAGATACACCGTGCGTTCCAGCTCAGCTTGCGATTTCGCGCTCGGTGCAGTGATGCCATTGGTCTTTCCATCCTGATTAATGCCCGAACCGCGCACGACCCCGTAAATACGATCTCCACCCGCTCGCGCGGCGGCGAGAGACTTCACCATCACCACCGCGACTCCTTCGCTCAATGCGATGCCGTCAGCCGCTTGGTCAAACGGCCGACACCGTCCTCCTGGCGAAAGCATCTCTAGTTTACTCGTGGTGATGAGTTGGTCGGGTTCGATGATAAGGCTCACCCCACCCACCAGAGCCATCTCGCAATCTCCCGCTTGAATCGCTCGACAGGCCTGATGCAAGGCCACCAGCGATGAAGAACACGCCGTGTCGATCGCTACGCTCGGGCCTTTCAGATTAAGAAAATAGGAAAGCCGGGCGGCCAGTATTGATGGGGTAAGCCCCATGCCGGCAAACGCAGTCTGAGCTTGTCCCGGGTTCAATCGCCGCAGAGTTCCTCCATAATCGCCCGTTCCTGCGCCCACAAAAACCCCGCAGTTCGTATTGGCTAATTCCTCACTCGTATAACCCGCATGCTCGATGGCTCGCCATGCCTCCTCCATGAATAGGCGCTGCTGCGGATCCATAATCTCAGCCTCCGCATGCGACAGATTAAAGAACAGCGGATCGAAGCAGTCGATATCTGCGATAAATCCGCCCGTGCGGCAGTACGACTTGCCCTCGGCTTGAGGATTCGGGTCATAAAACGCATTTACGTCCCACCGCTCCGCCGGCACCTCGCTTACACTGTCCACGCCCTCCGCAAGATTGATCCAAAACTTCGCCAGATTTCGCGCGCCAGGCAAGCGGCAAGCCATGCCAATAATCGCGATGGGATCGTCGCGTGTCACCGTCGGGGCGGTTTCCCCCGCCTCGGCCGAGCCCGCCGACTTAATCGTCGGCCCGGGGGCTGTGCTCAGCTTAGCCAGTTTCACCGGCACTCTTGTGATCATTGCGTGACCACTGACCGCCGCCGGTACCGACAGGCTTACGCGTCCACGAGTGACTGCATCAGAATTCGGTGCCTGCGGCGGCTCTGAAACCACGACGCCAACCTCCGGGCTCTCCGACAATTCAATTTGCGACGGCTTTGACGGCTGGAGCCGGGGAGTCGAAGCGTTGATGAGTCCGATCACGTGCTCCGCCAAATCGTCGCAATTTACAAAATCGTAGACGATCGAAGCATCGAGTCGCAGACGAAATGCACGGTTCAAACCGTGGATGAACTCAACACTCAATATAGAGTCGAGGCCCAGGTCGCGAAAGGCGGTCTGTCCGTCAAATCCTACCGGATCGAGGTGCAGCTTCGCACATAAATCTTCCCGCATCCATCGTCTCGCCTCGTCCGCCGACGGACTTGAGGGCGACGCTTGAGTCCCGGTCTCAGACCCAGTCAGCGTCGATAGCTTTATCGGGATGGACTTCGATTCCGAAAGCGACCGTGGTCCCAGCTTGTCAGTCGTTGGTTCTCCTGCTTCCCGGATAAATTGTCTTATCCTCTCTTTCACCTCCGCCTTACCAAAGGTCTCACCGTGCATGCGCACTTCATCGGCAATGATCGTGGGCAATCGGGCCAATTTTCGCGCCGCCAGGCCCTGCTTGAGCGTGCGCATGGTATGCACCGGTTTCTGCGCCATGTCATGAGCAAGGGCCATCGCAGTCGACAACACCTCCGCCGCAGGTCGAAAGGTCACGCCCGCCCCTCGCTGAGACAGGTCACTACCGCGATAGGTCGACGCTGTCATCATCATCTCGGTCGCCGTGGCATCACCGAGTTTATCGGCCAGAATGTAGGTCGCCCCGAGCCCAGGCGTGAACCCATATTTGGTAAACACCGCAGAATAGAGTGCCTCCTCCGCCATTACCACCACATCGGCATATAACCCAAAGACCAATCCACCGCCCTGGGCGTGGCCCTGCATCGCGGATATGACCGGCACGCGACATTGCAGGAATCCTTTGAAAATAAATTCGAGGCTCGCGAACGAGCGGACCTGATCGGATAGCGAGAGTAACTCGTCGCGAGTCCCTCCCATCGAAAACACATTTCCGATACCAGTGACGACCACCGCCTGCACCGTCTCATCGTGATCGATCTCCGAAAATACGTGCATCAATCCCTCCAGCACAGCCCCCGTGAACATATTGCGATGATCCTGGTCCTGCATCCGCACTAGCGCGATGCCGCTCTCGTCACACGCCCAAGTCACCTCCGGGCGTTCACCGAAAGGAGGTGCCGTTTCGCTCCAATGATTCACGGTGACGACTGGCGCCGGGGACGGATTTTTTAACGTTTCAATCTTCTCAATTTTCGACTCGCTGAAACTGCCATACCAAAATCGTTTCCGCTCAAATGGGTAACCGGGCAACAGTACCACCCCGGGTAATAGTCCACCGCGCCGGGCCCGCCAGTCCACCACCCCTCCGCCGACCCAGCCCGTTGCCACCGATTGGGGATCTGCTCCGAGCGCAATGGGTTCGCGCGCGCTTGCCGGAGTGACCTTGCCTCGGCCTACCGCAGTCTCATCCCCTTTGAGCCAGCGTTCCAAGCGTGCAATCACCTCGGATACACTCCGAGCCGGCAACGCCAGTCGTTCCGTCATGGCTTCGCGTCCCGCTTGCAAGGTGTGCGCCAACGCCGCGAAATCGAGGTCGGCACCTGTACTTCGCAGGTGCGCAACGAGTCGTTCCGCTCCAACCTTCAGCGCGGGAGGGGTCCGCGCGGACAAGACAATGATCTCCTCGCCCTCCCGGGGGCGCAACGCTGAGGCACCTTGATACTCTTCCAAAATCACATGCGCATTGGACCCACCCGCACCAAATGAGCTCACCCCAGCTCGCCGAGGTTGTTCCAGCCCGTCAACAACCGGACGCACCCAAGGCGTCGCTTCAGTCGGGACGACGAAAGGCCCTCCGGCAAAGTCGATGTGGGGGTTGGATGGCGCGGCGTGCAAACTCGGTGCAATCACGCCATGGCGAAATTGGAGTAACACCTTGACCATGCCAGCAATCCCCGCTGCCGCCTCGAGGTGGCCTATATTCGATTTCACCGAACCCAGACTGCACCAAGGTCCCGTCATTTTTTCCGTCGCGAAAACACGCCTTAATCCATCCACCTCGATCGGATCACCCAATTCAGTACCTGTGCCGTGTGCTTCCACACACGAGATACTACGAGGATCGATATCCGCTCTCTCCAACGCTGCCCGCACCACCGCAGCCTGGGCCGCCGGATTCGGCACACTGAATCCGTTGGTTCGTCCGCCATGATTCACCGCCGTCGCCTTGATCACTGCGTGAATCGGATCCCCATCGCGTTGTGCCGCACGGAGCGGTTTGAGCACCAACACTCCCGCCCCCTCGCCTGGCACGTAGCCATCGGCCCCGGCACCAAAGGTGCGACACCGTCCGGTGGGTGACAACATGCCCAAACCACACGCATTGATGTATTTGGATGGATGTAAATGCAGATTCACGGCCCCGGCCAAAGCCGTTCGACACTCGCCCCGTCGCAGGCTCTCGCAGGCCAGATACACGGCTGTCAACGCCGCCGAACACGCAGTATCCACGGGTAAACTCGGTCCTGCGAAATTAAAGAAATACGATACTCGATTGGCCGTGGACCACTCCCCGGAGTGATCCACCCGGGTGGGTGTGGCTTCGTTGCGTAATACTCCTTCCAATTGATAGGTGTTGTGCGTGACGCCGGCGAACACCCCCACGTCCGCATGTTCACCGCCGAGCCGCCACCGCGCAAGATCACTTTGGGCATAGCCCGCACTCTCCAAGGCCTGCCAAGCCACTTCCAGCAACAGTCGCTGTTGCGGATCCATTAACTCCGCCTCGACCGGCGGTATGTTAAAAAATGAGGCATCAAACTGGTCCACGCCGTCCAAGAATCCGCCCCACTTACAATAGGCTTTACCTTGCGCCGCGTCACTTGAGTCCGCTCCCGATAGCAGCTCAGCATTCCATCGCGAAAGGGGCACCGCTGTGATGCCATCGCGTCCGTGCACCAAATTGTCCCAAAATGTTTCCAAATCGTCCGCCTGGGGAAAGCGACCGGCAACGCCAATAATGGCAATGTCTTCGGTCGGCTCCGCGCGGAGCGTTTCGTCAAGTGGCTTCGCCGTGGGCGTCGATTGATCGGACGCCACTGCAGGTGCTGGGGCCTCCATCCGGGGAACCGGGGAGCGGCGGGTTGAATCTTGAATCCAACCCTCACCATAAGCCTTGCCGAGGTGCTCACTCAGCTGCTGCAGGTTAGGGAACTCAAACAACAGCGTCTTCGAGACCTCGGGCAGTAATTCAGCCAATCGCTCGTTAAACTTGAGCACCAAAATCGAATCGACCCCATAATCGGTAAACGGAGTGGTGTCGTGCAACCTGTCCGGCGACAACTTCAATACACTCGCCAACAACACGCGTACCGTCTCACGAATTCGAGTCGACTCATGCTTATCTGCGTCATTGGCAATTTCAGGGACCGTCGGAGCGGGTAACGGAACCAAACCACCCATTTTCTCTGCCCGGAGTGCGAGCACGTTCGCATTGCCCCAGCCCCACAATCCACTGGTTTTCTGCGACGACGAGGCCCAATCCAACAACGCCAATCCCTCCGTGGTGATCAACGGTGGCAGACCGGTTAAACGCTCGGTCTGCTCAGCGTGTTGCCGTGCCGCATCGGCATCCGTTGAGCCGCTCCCGGCCGACATGCCACCTTCGCACCACATCTGCCAATTGATTGAGACTGCGGGAAGCGCGCTTCGCTCCGCCCACTCGTCGAGATAGCGATTCGCATACGCATAATCCGCCTGTCCGGCCTCCGGCAAAACGGCTGCGACAGACGAGCAAAGCAACACCACATCCAGTTGGTCAGCCGCCAGTGCGAACTCCAGATGTCGCACCCCCAGTACCTTGGGTCCAATTACTTCGTGCAGTTCGCTCGTCTCTTTCTGCATCAGGAACCGATTACGCAACACTCCGGCGGCGTGGATCACGGCATGGATTGAACCAAAACGATCGCGGGTCTCAGCCATCGCCCTTTCTACGTCCGCCAAGCGCGTGACGTCCCCCCTAACGTAATGAACTTCCGCCCCCAGGGCCTCGAGTTCGCGCATCCGTGCTTCGATGTGTTCGCCGCACGGTGACCTGCCCATCCACACCAAGCGGCTTCGCTGTGTTCGAGCCAAATGACGCGAGAAAATCAGCCCCAATCCACCCGCACCACCCGTGATCAAACAAACCCCGTTTTCTCGAAAGCGCGTTTCCGATCCAGAGCCATCTTCCGTCGATGCCAAGCATCGCACTTCACGCGTCCCCGGACCCAACCGCACCTCCCGATAGTCATCATCAGACAAGAGCTCAGACACGATCCGAGGATCATCCCCGGATGCTCGCACCAATCGCGTCCTCACACGAGGTGCCTCTTCGGTCAACGCGCCGAGATAGGCTCCAAGGGCGGTCCACGCGGGTCCCGCGTCAATCGGCATGATCACCATCAAGCGCACCCGTCCGGTTGAAGATTGGTTTAAAATCTCACGCGTCAATGTATGCAGTTTATCAATACTTCTCGCCAACTCAGTTTCCAACGAAGTCACCATGGCACCGAAACCCAACACCACGCCTGCGGGCGGGTTGGCCAAACGAGGCAGCTCGGATTCGGCGCACACACTCACCAGCACACCGGGTTGACGTGCCTGCAATTCTGCCATCATTCGATCGTCGAAATCACCCCACAAATCCCAACGAGCAGGCCCTTTCACCACCGCCGCCGACGGAGGAGAGACGCTCCGCCATGTTGGCGCAAAGCATACTCGGTCCGTCAGTGAAGAGGGCGAGCCCACTTGCTTCGCTTCCGGCGAATCGACCCAACACCGTTCGAGGATAAAGGGGTGACCCGGCAATGACACCAATCCCTCCGGTCGGCGCGGAAAAAGCTCCGACCAAGATAAATGCTCCTGGCTCAGGAATGCCGCGGTCAGTGCTTGCGCTTGAGCGACGGTCCACGGTCCCAGTCGTGTCGGCAGAATCTGCTCCTCCATCACGGCACTCGATGGTTCCTCGGCTGCCCTTGTTTTCAGCGCCTCACGCAACTCGTTCTTTGATGATACGGTAATGCCCCAACGTACCCCATAATGACTCCGTCCCGTTGCCAAAGTAGTCGCGATGGCATCGATTGATGCAGCCAATCCTGCTTCACTACTCAGCCACTCCAGCAAAAACTGCCTGAGCAGAGCCAATGCTTCTTCCGATTTCGCTGAGAGCAGAATCGGAACCACTCCCTCCAGCGGCTGACTCACCGTCACCGGCGGTGCCTCTTCCAAAACGAGGTGCACATTCGTACCACTGAATCCGAACGCACTCACCGCCGCCCGGCGTGGACCAGCACCTGCGGGCCAAGCTCGCGCTTGCTGGTTAAGGAAAAATGGACTCCCTGCAAAATCGATTTCGGGGTTGGCATGCTCGCAATGCAACGTGGGCGGAATCAGGCCGTGTTTTAGCGCCAATAGGACTTTAATCACCGCCGCCGCTCCAGCCGTCATCAGGGTGTGGCCGATGTTCGATTTCACCGAACCGAGCGCGCAGAACTGGCGACGGGTGGTAAACCGGTGGAATGCTTCGGTCAATGCGTCGACCTCGATCGGGTCACCCAATCGGGTTCCTGTTCCATGGCACTCCACCAGACCCAAGCTGTCGGGACTCAGCCCCAGTTTTTGATATAGGCCCACTTCCAGCGCGGTCTGAGATGGGCCGTTCGGTGCCGTAATCCCGGTAGTCCGCCCATCCTGATTTAGCGCCGAACCAAGAATTATCCCATGGATTCGATCTCCATCCCGCTGAGCATCCGCCAAGCGCTTGATCACCAAAACCGCCACCCCTTCACTGGGTACAAATCCATCGGCCCCAGCTCCGAAGGTGTGGCATTTCCCGGTCGAGGAAAGCATACCCGTCTGGCTGGACAACACGTGAAATCGCGGAGTACTTAAAGTCGACACCCCGCCGGCCAGGGCGACGTCACTCGCGCCATTATTCAGGCTCTCACAGGCGAGATGTATTGCAACGGCGGACGAAGAACAGGCCGTATCCACTGCTAATGTCGGGCCCTTAAGATTAAGCCAATAAGCGATCCGCGCGGGCAACATCGCGGGCGCGGTACCTGTAAATGCGAAGGCCTCGCTATCACGTTTCGCCGCTCGCAGCACGATTTCATAATCTCCGTAGGAGCACCCCGCAAAGACCCCGCAATTGAGACCCGCCAATTCTTCCTGAGAGTAGCCCGCGTCCTCAAATGCGCGCCACGACTCCATGAGAAACAGCCGTTGTTGGGGGTCCATCATTTCCGCTTCGTGCGGCGAGATACCGAAGAACAAGGGGTCGAATAAATCGATCTGCTCCAGTAATCCGGCGTGACGACTGTAACTGCGGTCTGTCCTTTTCCGATCCGCGCTAAAGTACTCCTCTTTAGGCCACCTCTCCTCCGGCACCTCACTCACCGCATCAACCCCGGTCACCAAATTATTCCAAAAAACCGCAGCGTCATTCGCTTCTGGTAGCCGCATGGAATACCCCACCACGGCCACCGTTCCTGGCGGATAATTTCCAGCCGACGAAACTGGGCCCGAGTCTGAACTTGCTGCCGCTGATTTCGATTCTGAAGGAGACGGATCAACTGACGCAAACCGCCCGGAAAGCACTTCGCGCCGCGACGGCGTTACGACCACGGGTTGGTGCGCCTCCATGATTCTCTCCAACAACAACTCCACCGTCGGGTAGTTGAACAAGTCGAGTGAACGTAGCTCTATCTGCAAAGCTCGGTTGAGTACCTCAACGACCTCTACGGCGACAATCGAATCAACTCCCAGACGATCAAAAGAGGTCTCCGCACTCAGGTCACTCGTCTCGAGTCGGAACACGCGTGACAGTTCGGCGTACACGATGGTCCTGACCGCCGCGGCATCACTTTTCGCTGCAGCCTTGACCGATGTGGTCTCGAGGCGGGGAGGTTCCGGGATAGGCTCCACCGCGGTTTCGCGTGGCGCGGATTTCACCCAGATTCCATCACTTTCAGCCAACAGGAGCGTCTGAAAAAAGTCGGTTGCCTCGCCACGATCCTCCTCCGCTCGTCCCGCCCCGAGAAAGCCCTCCTCCCCGAGCACTCGCAACCAACCAGCGGGATCCAAGAGTGGTGCATTCGGCAATCGCCGGGCGGCATCCTCCGCTTGCCACCAGCCTTCAAGCAGACCGTAGGTCAACGAATTGAACACGGTCACGGTGCTCACTTCAATCAACACCAGAAACCCGCTCGGTCGCAGCAGGGCCTTGATCAATTGCAAACCACGATGCAGGTCAGGCGCCACGTGCAAGGCATTGGCCGCCAATATAATATCCATTGATCCCAATTCCACTGTTTGCTCGACTGGGTCACGGTCCAGGTCCACCACCGCGAAACGCATGAAGCGGTAATCTTCAGCCAACTCCCGATCAAAATGTCGCCGAAAGCCAGCCGAGACATCCGAGAATATGTACTCCACCCGAGCCGCGTGCGGCCGAAGAGCCTCCGCCACAAAACGCGTGGTACTGCCTGTCCCGGCACCGATCTCCAATACTCTTATGAGTGTGCCCGGAGGCACCTCTTGCAGGCGTCGTGCGACCATCCGCTCGACCGCTGCCGCCATCAAACGATTGAAATAATCCGAAATAATCGTGCCGGTATAAATCTTCTCCACCAGTTTCAAGGAGCCTCCCGGAAACATCACGTCGGTCCCTCGTCGACGTCCGCTCAACACCTCTCGTAAAGCTGCCGTGCAAACGTCGAGCAACTCGAGATAGCCCGTCATCTCTGGATAGTCTTCCGTCAAACTTGATCGCAACCTCGTCGCATCAATTTCGATGGCTTCTGCACGAGCCGCCATCGCACCTAAGGTCGTAGCCAACCGGGTCTGATTGGGGGCCACGGCCAGTTCTGTGAATCCCGCACTACCAGTCGATCTCAACACCGAAAGCCGATCCCGCAGCCAAGCCAATCCCAGCACGTCCACTTGCGCGAGACCCGCCAACTGCCTCCGCGCGGCCTCCACGTTCACCGTCAACTGGGGATCGTCCGCCACCGCCAGCTCCGCACGTAATTCCATGATACCTGCGGGTGTCGAAGCAGTTGGAGCGACCAGTGTCTTGGCTGCATCGATTCCGATCTCCTTTAACAGATCCGACCTGGCTTTCACTAATGCGACTTGTCGGCACGCTCCGGCCAGCACTCGCTCCACTGCCGCCATCCCTTCGACGGCATCGATCGACCCCATTCCCCGTTCCGCCATCTCGTGTCGATACCGTTCGTTGGCCACCACTCCGGTATCCCCCCAATACCCCCAGTTAATAACCCGCACCGGTAAGCCATGACGGCTTTCCATGGCGAGTGCATAACTGTCGGTGAAGGCACTGCCTGCGGTGTAGTTGCCCTGACCCGCGCTATTGTAAAACGCCACTATCGACGAAAACACGAGCAACCAACCCGCCCTCGCTTCGCGAGCTGACTCCGCCAGACACACCATGCCCTCGGTCTTGGAGTCAAGCACTGCCAGAAAATCCTCCTCACTCATTCGATCCAGTGAACGATCACGCAGCACAATCGCCGAGTGCACCACCCCATTGATTTGTCCCCAACGTTCACGAATGGACCGGAAACTCTCCGCGACTGCGTCACCGCAGGTAATGTCCGTTTGCCAATAATCTACCTCGCCACCTTGTTGCACGATCTCAGACATCGATACACCAATCGACTCGTTGTGCGCTCGCCGCCCCAACCAGGCCACTCGTGCTTCGTAGTGACTTGCCAAATACGCAGTCAACGTGCGGCCCAATCCGCCCGCACCACCTGCGATCACATACACCCCCCCGGACTTGAAACTAAGTTCGCTCATACTGGTTCCTCCATGGCACGCAAAGTGCCTTCATACCGTCTTCCATTTCGCCAGGCGACTCGGGGGCTTGTCCGCTGAGCCGGTTCTTCCGCTACCGCTCGAGCCATGGCCGTGCCGTCCTCTCTGCCTACTCCCACGTCCACGCACACCACAGTGATTTCCGGATACTCCCGTCCGATGGATCCAACCAATCCGGGAATCGCTGAAAAATACGGAGCAGACTCCACTTCGTTCGAAATCGTCCAGACACCTCGCAATATTACCCGCAGTTCAAGTGGCTCGCGCCACCAATCGCGGCTCTGCAAAAACTGCACCAAGCGAAACAAAGCCAATACGCCGACGATCTTCGCCTCGCGCACACAATCAATCTCCTCTGCATAATCGTCAGGAGAGATTTGGCCGGGAGAAAAATAGATTGTTCGTGGCCGGGTCAGTCCGTCAGGTAACATCGTCCAACCCGACGCATCAGCGACATTCACCTCCCAGCTGCGTCCGTCGGTTTGGCGTGATTCGCGGCCGAGACGAATACGAGTCAAAGCTGGATGCCGTTCCATGAGCGCCGTCTCCACCGCCGTTTCACTCCGCTCGACCAACCAAACCGCATCCTGGGAAGCAGGTTTGTCCGAAGTCTCCAGCATCCGCTCCTCCCACCCCGGGACGTAGCTTGGCAACGGGATGATCGGGGAAATCGTTCTCTGCGGCGCCCGAGTCACATAACCCGTCAGTTTGGCCACCACCAAACCCGCGTCATCCGCCAATTCCAGCGAGACGCCCGTCTCAGGTGAGCCTGACGCGAATACCCATAAGCCAGCCGGCCAAACCGAGGTACAAATCATCTTCTGAAAACCGAATGGATACCGAAATTCACCCGCCGCGCGGGGATCAGCGTAAGACAACCCCGCGGCCACTTGCAGGGCACCGTCAAACAATGCCGGGTGAATTCCGGCATGTCCCGCCTCGCCCGCAAACTCGGGATCGAGTTCCACCCGCCCCAATGCTTCCCCGGACCCAACCGCGAATTCACGGAGAACCTTGAAGTAAGGTCCATAAACCACACCGGCAGCGGCAACACGCTCATAAAATTCAGCAACCTCGATTTTGCTCGTACACCTCGCACGAATCGCCGCCACATCAAGATCAGCCAAGGGCATCGGGGCCTCATTCCAACGTACCTCGCCCTGCACGGCTCGTTCCCCGGTGTCGGATCGATCCACCCCGAAGCGGCCGCCGTTGGCTGTTTTCTCCGTACACACCACCACTGACAAGTCCTGTCCCTTGGCCGCGCGCAGAGGACGCAGCCAAACCACGTCATGAAAAGTAACTGGAAGGCCAGGCTTCGATTGCTCAGCCCCAAGCCATGCCAAGGCCACACTTGCGGCTCCGGGTAGAACAGCGGTCTCCCCCACCGCATGCTGCGCCAATACCGGTTCAGAAGCAGAGAACGTCCGCCGAAACTCACTGCGTCCCGCAGCATCACCCGCATCACCCGCTCGCTCAATCCAACACCGCCGCAGCTCGAAAGGATAACCGGGCATCACAATACGTCGCCCGGCCCGAGCCGCGTGCCACTCCGCCCAATCCAAGGTCGCCCCCTGCAAATAAAGCTCAGCCCACTCCCGAGCGGTTTCGACCTCTCGTGGACGCTTCAACAGCTCACGCTCAGCATGGCGCATCGCGGCCGCAGTGGAGTTGGCCCTTCGCTCATCGAAAGCGTCGTCTAACAAATCAGCCCGGACTTGGCGAAGAAGTCCCGCCAGACTGTCGGCTATAATAACGTGGCGCTGATCAAAATGACTGCGTCCCAAATTGAGCGTAAAGCTCACGTCGGCAGGACTCGCCACCCGTCCAAGCGGGGACTCCAACCATTCCCCGAGGTCTGCCAACCTGCGCCGTAGCGCCGTCGGAGTGAGTCCCGAGACGGTGAACACGTGCCAAGGAATATAGTCACCTCGAGTATCCGCGGCCCGCAAAGGAGCTTCCTCAATCACCAGATGAGCATTGGCCCCGCTGAATCCAAATGCACTTACCGCCGCACGCCGCGGTCGATCCTGCCTCGGTCGCCAAGCTCTCAGCTCCTGGGTCAATAAAAATGGGCTCCGGTCCAGGCCAAGATGAGGATTAACTTCCGCACAATGCAGGGTGGCAGGAATTTCGTCGTGCCGTAGCGCCAATAAAACTTTCAATACCCCCGCCACCCCCGAGGCCGCCAACGCGTGACCAATATTGGTTTTCACGGATCCCAAGGCGCAAAACGCTTCACGCGACGTGAACCGTCGGAAGGTATCCGTCAACGCCGCCACTTCCATCGGATCACCCAATCGAGTTCCCGTCCCGTGGCATTCGACGTAATCCAAGGTCTCCGGATCGATGCTGAAATCCCGGTACACTTGAGACTCGAGCTCCGTCTGCGCCGGAGAACTCGGAGCGGTTATACCATTGGTTCGACCATTTTGATTGATTCCGGAACCCATGATCACGCCATGAATGTGATCGCCGTCGCTCACCGCATCGCTCAGGCGTTTTAACACGACGATGCCAACTCCTTCTGCCGGGACAATTCCATCGGCGTCAGCCCCGAAGGTCCGGCAACGTCCCGTCGCCGAAAGCATGCCGGTCTTGCTGGCCCAAATATAGAATCGCTCTGAACTGAGAACGGTCACGCCACCTGTCAGGGCCATTGAACACGAGCCCGCCCGCAAGCTCTCACACGCCAGATGAATCGCCACAAGAGAAGACGAACAAGCGGTGTCCACCGCGACCCCCGCACCTTTCAAATTCAACAGATAAGCGATTCGACCGGCCAGTACTGCTGTCGCGGTGCCTGTAAATGCCCCGGCATCCCCCCAGTCGTCGCATCGCGTAAGATGCGCCTCGTAATCCCCACCACAAACCCCGACATACACCGCACATCGTTGATCATCCAATGATCGATCACCATAACCCGCGTTTTCCAATGCATGGTACGCGGTCATGAGAAACAAGCGCTGCTGAGGATCCATTAAATCGGCCTCGCGGGGCGAACAATTGAAGAACATGGGATCGAATCCCGTGGGGTCTTCCAAGAGCCCCCCCCAACGACTATAACTACGCAACGGCTCCCTTCGATCCTCGCTAAAGAATCCCTCCATGGGCCAGCGGGATGGTGGAATCTCGGTGACGCAATCCCGCCCGGCAACCAGATTTCCCCAAAATTCCTCAAGGTTGTTTGCCCCCGCATACTGCCCCGCCATGCCGACGATCGCAATCGGTTCCGGTCCCGCGCTGGAGAGCATCGCGTTCGAAATCACCAGCTCTGGCGCCGACTCATTTGGTATATTCCCCGTGAGCTGGATGGGAACTGCACCTGCCGCACGGGCCTCAACTGCGGTCCGCGCGGGCTCATCCATCAACGCCGTAATCCGCCGAGCGAGCCGCATGATCGACGCATAATTGAATACGTCCGCCGAACGCAGTTTAACCGCCATCTTTGCGTTCAACGTTTCGACCAGTTCGACCGCAATGATCGAATCGACGCCCATACTTTCGAAGGTCGCATCAACTCCGATTTCGTCCTCTTCCGCCTGTAACGCTTCCCTAACGACTCCGACAATTTCCCGGACAACCAAATCCTCCAAATCGACCGCACCGCCATCAACACCAGTCGAAGCGATCGCCTGGCTCGCAGTAGATACCGCACGCTCCTCGACCACGGGATCCGTCGCGACTACGCCGTCGCTCGCTCCCACGATCACCGCCTGAGTCAATCGCCGGGCATCTGGTGAGTTCTTCCCCAATCGCGCCACATCCTGAAAACCCTCCTCGCTCAAAATGCGCGTCCACATCGCCTCGTCGCACAATGGAGCGTCAGGCAGTCGTCGTTCGGGGTCTTCGGTATTCCACCATCCGTCCAACAATCCGTAGGTGAGTCCGTTCAGCACTCGTGCTGCCGTGCCCTCAACGAGCACCAACGCTCCGCCTGGTCGCAGCAATCGCTTGGTCATCTGCATCGAGCGATGCAACGAATGAACCGTGTGATAAACATTGGCCCCGATCACCACATCGTAACCGCCCAGCGCGAAACCTTGCGCCACCGGATCCTTCTCGATGTTCAACACGGCGAAACGCATGAACGGAAACCTCCCGGCAAAGCGACGTTCTCCATGGCGTCGAAATGCAATTGAGATATCCGTAAACACATACTCAACCTTCAAGCCCAAGTCCATTAGCGCCTGTGCGATCCACTGCGAGGTCGCCCCCGAGCCCGCTCCTACTTCAAGCATGCGAATTGGTTCCGTCCCGCCGCGCTCCGCCGCGAGATCTTCCACCAGCTGCCGAATCGTCTCCGCTGCGACCCGGTTGTAGAAATCCATTATCAGATTGCCCTCGTAAATCTTCGAAATGAATTCCACCGAGCCCTGCGGAAACATCAAATCTGTGGCTCGCGTCGCCCCCGCTATCACGTCCGGTATGGCCGCCGCACAAGTCCACACGAACCGTCCACTCGCCTCGAAATTCGGTCGGCGTTTTACGAAACGCGCCTGCGCTGCGGGCCTATCCGCGAGGGTGGCTATCACCTCAGCATCACTCAGTCGCGACGTGGCGCGCACCCGCCCCCCCACCTCTTCGACCAATCCACCTTCACTCAGGTAACGCACCAGCGAATCCGCCAAGCGGTGAAACTTGGGCCATGCCTTCAATCGATCATGCAACTCGGCGCGGGTTACACTTGAGCCCGGCTTGCTCCACACACCGCGCGCTTGCAACTGGCCCAGTAAAACCAAGCGCCCGATATCCTCCAACTCAGCCAAGGCGGCGCACTCTTCTTCTACCCGCGCATGCTCCAAACCCAAGGTGACCGGGTCAATCTCGGCCACCCGAGCCACGACGCTGCCCAACGCTGATGAGGGCAGCAAGGATTTGGTCGGCGGGCGCACCGCGTAACCGTGCCAGGTCACCAGGACCTTCCCGGCCGGATCAGTAGCAACAATATCCCACGTGTCATCCGTACCACACTGCACGCGCACCAACATGCGATTCGTCAACGGAGCGAGAAACCGAACGCGTTCCACCGCAAAGGGCAGGCCCGCTGTAGCACCTGACTTGATACGCACCAACGCGGCCGTCTGCAACATGCCATCGAGCAGTCCTCCGTGCCATCGCAGGTCACCACGGAGGTGAATATCGTCATTCGCCACCAACTCCGCCACGCTTTTCCCGTCCCCCCAAGACAGTCGATCCACGGTCCGAAAATGTGAACCATAGTCAACGCCCTGCTTCGCGAAAAATTCGTAGACGTCCCGAGTCCCCCAATTCTCGGTTAAGCCGGATAGATCCTCCCTTTCCCACCGATCCTCACCCTGCCGAGCGAACAATTTTCCCGCGACATGCTTGGTCGGTCGCACGAGATCGCCACTTTCGACCACGAAGTGAAATCCTCCCGAATCAGCATTAAGCACAACACGTAACTCGCCTCCCAAGAATGGGCGTAGCCATGTGACATCCTGAAATTCACCTGCCGAGAAATCGCCCATCTCTGTTGTTACTGCGCGCCAAACGAAATCGAGGTAAGCCACTGCCGGCAGAATCGCCCTGCCACCGACTACGTGCTGGGCGAGAATTGGGTCCGTCTTTGTCACTTCCCATCGAGCCGGAACCGCCAATCCCTTCAGTTTCGTGGGCGGTCGCACCTCGAGGGACTTCGCCCAATAACTCCTTCGCTCAAAACCGTATCCCGGTAAATGAATCCGCCTCCCACCAGCCGGTACGGGCGGGACCGAGTCACCTTCCTCCATCGTAGCAGGTCGTTCGCCAGCTGCGATCAAGGCCAATCCACTTCGCAGTTCGGCCATAGATTGAACGAAAAATGTCACCGTTTCCGTCATCTGATCACGTCCCTCGGCCAAGGTAAGGGCAACATCCGCCAACCGGTGATTGTCATCAATCGCCGCGGCCAGCAGTTCCGCCGTGCGCACCAATGCGACAGGCGTGCGTGCGGAAAGACTGATCGGCCATCGCCTCCCCATTGCTTCAGCGATGGCCTCCCCATTAACCGCCACATATTCCTCCAGCACCGCGTGAGCGTTGATGCCGGAAAATCCGAACGAGCTCACTCCGCCCCGTCGAGGTTGCTCATGCCCATCCGCCAAATTTATACGGGGCCAATCCGATTTTCGATCCACCAGGTGAAACGGAGTGTCCTCCAAGTTAATCCTTGGATTGGTCCTCTGCAGGTGCAGGTTGCCCGGCAACACGCCCGCGCGCAGTGCGAGCACCGTTTTGACTACGCCGGCCAACCCCGCGGCCGCCTCGAGATGACCAAGTTGACTTTTCACGGCTCCCAGTGCGCAACGCGCCCGCTCGGAAGCTCCAGATTTGATCCACGCCGCACATAAACCGTTAACTTCGATGGGATCCCCCAGCTGGGTCCCCGTACCGTGCGCCTCAACATAGGTCACGGTATCAGGCGCAACGTCAGCCGAACGAAGCGCTGCCGTGATCACGTCCCGTTGCGCCTCAGGATTGGGGGCCGTGAGTCCAGCCGCCCGGCCGCCGTGATTTTCGGCGGTGCCCAGCACCAAGGCATATATGGGATCTCCGGCCGCCTCTGCCGCCTGGAGCGGTTTAAGCATCATCGCGATCACGCCCTCCCCCCGGACGTATCCATCCGCCGCTGCGTCGAATGCTCGACAACGACCGGTGGGGCTGATCATGCCCGTCTTGGCTGCCTCGCGAGTGGTGATCGGATCGAGAACCAAATTCACGCCGCCTACGATAGCTTGATCACACTCGCCCGAACGCAGTGAGGTGACGGCCCGATGCAGGGCCACGAGCGATCCCGAACAGGCCGTATCAATCGTGCTGCACGGCCCCCTCAGATCGAAGAAATAGGATACTCGTCCTGCGATGAGCGACGTGGCTGCACCTAGCAATCGTTGCGCTCCGGCATCGACGACCGGGGAAGACTCTCCCCTCGCGTACTCCGAACCACCGACGACTCCAACAAACACCCCCGTGCGCGTTCCCGCCAACTTTGCAGGATTCACTCCCGCGTTTTCGACCGCTCGCCATACCGCCTCGAGGAACAGCCGTTGCCGGGGATCCATCACGGTCGCCTCTCGTCGGGACAAGCCAAAAAACGGAGCGTCAAACTTATCAACGTCACCGATGAAGCCACCATCGCCAGTCGGATTTTCGCTTGTCGAGAGAACCATCCGCTCCGCCGGCATCGTCCCGACACCATCGATCCCTTCGACCAAATTGTGCCAAAACGTGCGCAAGTCATCTGCCCCCGGCAACCGCGCCTCGATCCCGACGATTGCCACCGATCCTGCCGATGGGCGCGGGGCTCTCCGGACCGGCTGTGGCGCGCCCCCGTTGGTCGGCCTCGCCGCCGTCTTTATCCCCATCGTGGCTAAGAATCGAGCCACCCCTCGCAGGGATTTTAGTTCAAAAAATTTGGCCTCCTCCATGGACACCCCAAAGACCCGCGCGATACGCACGCTGAGGGCTGCCAAACGAATGGAATCCAAACCGATTTCCCCAATCGATCGTGCCGCGTCCTCCTTTTTCAATTTGGCCTGCACCACAGATCCTGCGACGTCCAGCAACGCAGTCTCGAGCTCCTCCAAATCGACAACGGGAGCAGCTGGCATTTCCTCCGCTCCGAAATTCTGCAGGGCGTCCGCAATCGACATGACCTGAAGTCGCTTCCGATCTATCTTGCCATTCAAGGTGAGTGGCAGCGTTTGCACGCGCTCCACTCTCGCCGGGTACATGTAGTCAGGCAGTGAACGAGCCAACGCCGCTCTCAAGTCACCCATGGTTACGTCCCCGCCACTTGTGGCGGCCATCCAATATGCCACCAGCATCACATGCCCCGAATCATCGGAATGGGACACCACCGCTGAAGCCACAACTCCGGTCACCGCATTCAGGCATGCTTCAACCTCTCCGGGCTCCACCCGGAAACCCCTGATTTTCACCTGTGCGTCGGCGCGCCCAACAAATTCATACATGGCGCACTAAATCCCCGGTTCGATACAGTTTACCTGTCGTTACATCAGGCAGGCGCACAAAGCGTTCCTGAGTGAATTCTTGATTGCCGTGATAACCCAGCGCGACGCCATCACCCCCGATAAATAACTCGCCTACCTCGCCCCGTGCCACCGGCTGGAACTGCTCATCCAACACGTGGAACTCGGTATTACCAACGGGTTCACCCAAGCGAATTGGTTCCCCCTGCCGCACTTGGTCAACCGACGACCATACGGTCGTCTCCGTCGGTCCATACATGTTCCACAACGAACCCACTCGCTCAAGCAACGGCACTGCTAGATCAGTCGTCCACGCCTCTCCTCCACATAAGGCCTTCACTTGCGGAATCGGTCCCAGTTCCGCCGCCAACAACATTTTCCAAGTGGCTGGCGTCGCCTGCACCAGAGTCACTTCTCCCCCCTCCAACTTTTCGCGCAATCGTCGACCACTCTTCACGACCTCCTCGGAAACGATTTCAACCGAAGCCCCGACGACTAGCGGTAAAAACAATTCAAGCACCGCGATATCGAAACAGATGGTGGTCAAAGCCAACACCCGATCAGTCACCACGCATCCCGGTCGCTCACGCATGCTATGTAAAAAATGGACCACATTACGATGCGACACTCGCACCCCTTTGGGTCGCCCGGTCGAACCAGAGGTAAAAATCACATAAGCCGCCCGAGAAGGTGGGACCGTCACGTTCGGCGCATCCTCCGACTCCTCCGCCAAGAATTCCTTCTCCCTATCAACATCGATCACCGTCACGCCCTCGGGACGAAAACTCACCCGGCCATGAGTCAGGTAATATCGACATCCAGCGTCCGACACGATCTGCTCGCAACGATCCGGAGGATAGGTCGGGTCAATCGGAACGTAACTGGCCCCGGCCTTCCAAACCGCCAAAAGCCCGACCAGTAAATCGACCCCTCGAAGTAAGGCGACCGCCACCAAATCTTCGGGATCTACCCCCAAGACGATCAGTCGCCGGGCCATCTGATTGGCCTTTTTTTCCAATTCTGCGTAGGTCACCGTCGATCCGGCAAAATAGACAGCCGGCGCTGCCGCCGAACGTTGTACCTGCGCGGTGATCAAGTCGTGCACGTTCCCCTCGGGATACGAAAATGATCCATCCGCTCCCGTTCGCTCGCGTAGTCCACGCACCAAGGCTGCGGCCAAACTCCGGGCTTGGGTAGGGGCGATCACCGCCGGTCGAAATTTCACATTCAACACCCAGTCTCCGGTGTTTTGGACCACTTCAAAAACCAAGGGAAACTCCCCCACCTGGTGCACTTCCGGAATCAACCCGTCAACCAAGCGGCCATGGTTCTCCACCTGCCAGGTTTGAAAATAAAATCCTACATCCAGCGTGCACCGCGCCGGGTCGCCCGTCAGCTCCGCCAGCGCCAGTGACAATTTGCGAAACGGAAAACGTCGGTGGGACAACCCGTCCAGTAGATTTCCGAAAACCCGGGCGCAACGTTGGTCGAACCTACCTGTGGTGTCTCGATCGGCCGCCACTGGAATCAAATTCACCGCATACCCGATGCTGGACAGTTCTCCTTCGCTCACCCGTAAATCCGTCGCCACGGCCAAGCTTGCCCGATCCCGACCAAGCTCCGTCGACAACACTTCCAATAACGCTGTGAGCACCACGCCCTGTGGCGAAACCTGTGCCTTCGCCGCGACTCCTGCAATTGCCTTCACTAACGCATCCGGAATCACCAATCGCTCCATCTCCCCGCCGGAGTCCTTAATATCGCCATTCGCGGGAAACACGGGCTGGAACCCCTTGGGGAAACGCTGCAACCAGTAGTCTCGATCCAACTTGGCGGTGTCGGATTCCAAGTACATCGCTTCCGCTGCCCCGTATGCCTCCAACCCTGAACTCGGCTCAACCACCGGTTCCTCTCCTCGCATCAACTTGTCGTACACCTCCTCCAAACGGGAGAAAAACAACTGCGCGGAGTGACCATCAAAAATCAAATGATGAAAGGTCACGTGCAGAACAGCGCCCGTCACATGTTCGATGAGATGAGCCCGCCACAGCACTTCAGTATCGCCCCCCAAAGGCATGTTACTCAGCTCATGCAGGCCTCGGATGAGCGCCGCTTCATCTCCACGCCAATTTTCGCGCACCACCCGCACTTCCGGTTCGGCGGCGACCACGACCCGCACATCGTCATCACGTACAACGAATCGGGTCCGCAGAGCGGGTTGTTCGGCCGCCACGACTCGCAACGCACGTTCCAATGATGTCGCATCCGGGACCTCCGGCCACCTCACCGCAAAGGGCACATAAAAAGCCCGATTGGCGGGTCGATCCTTTTGCCACCGCCAAAGCGCCCTTTGCCCGTCGGATACCTCCCCTGCCCATCCCGCGACGGCCCGGGAAGCCGACGCCGTCCTCGGACCGAGTGCCGGTGGGGGCTCTCGTTTTATGCGCTCCGCTAGTTCACTCAGGTTTCGCGCTTCAAAAAACCACTTGGCTGGGACCGTTCTTCCCGTCAACTGAGCCAAACGATCAACCGCGCGCAAAACATGGAGTGAATTAAAACCCACTCGCACCAATTCACGGTCCGCCGTCACCATGCCAGGAGGAGCCTGCAAAAGCCGCTCGATCACCCCAACCAACAAATCCTCGAGCGACTCGTTTCCACGCGGTGTCTCCGATGCCGCTGAACCGATCGTCACCGGGGTAACGACTGGCGATTGGCGATTCACTTTCGCCTGCAACCAATATCGGTCTCGGGAAAATGGATACAAGGGGAGCGGAACCCGACGCAGTCGACGACCGCGATGGAGCAAATTCCAGTCGATTGAAACCCCGTGGACCCACAACCGGGCTAACTTGTCCAGCGACCCCGCGTTAATCGCAGCCGCCACCAATTCCGCGCCCTCTGGCCCTTCGACCAACATCGCAAGGCCACTTTCAACTTCTTCCGTGCGTCGACGATGCATCTCCAGACGTGATCGTCCGGTAGCGAAATCTCGCAAATTGGCCCGCGCTTCTGCCACCGACGTCGCCACGAAAGCCAGTCGCTCGGTCAAGGCTCGGCGTCCGGTTTGCAAAGTAAAGGACACGTCCGCCAGGGCAGTGTCGTCCATCTCTTTCAGCGCCTCGTCCAAGCGCTCAGCCACGGTAATCAGCTGGGGCGCCGTTGCCGCCGACAGCACCAAAATAACGCGCCCAGACTCCGCTGAGTCGGACATCCGGTTATCGACCCATTCATCAATGATCACGTGGCCGTTCACTCCGAGCGCACTCTGCCCATTAACGGCAGCGCGCCGCCTCCCTGCCGATCCCACCGGCCAGTCCCGCAACTCGGTGTTCAATACAAAAGGACTAGCTTCGAGACCCAAAGCCGGATTCAACCTAATCGGCGCGATCATGGGCGGTAGTTTTTGTTTCCGCAGGGCAAGCAGCACTTTGATCAGGCTAGCCATGCCGGCCCCGCCCATGGCGTGCCCTATGTTCGGCTTTAGCGTACTCAACACGCATCGACCGGGGGTCGTCGAAGACGAGGAGTAACCATCCTTCAGGGCCAGCACTTCGACTTCATCGCCTAACGGAGATGCCATGCCATGCACTTCGATATAATCAATGGATTCCGGCTTCACGCCCGCGGTTTCACGCACTCGTCGCTGCAGGGCCGACTGGGAAGCAGAGTGCGGAGCGAGTAGTCCGTTCTTAGCTCCGTCCTGATTTACTCCGCAACCACGAATCACCCCATGGATCGTGTCACCGTCCCGCTCGGCGTCTTCCAATCGTTTGACCACGACTGCGCCCGCCGCTTCTCCCATTACCCAGCCGTCCGCCGCCTCATCAAACGATCGACAGGTGCCGGTCGCCGATAAGAGCCCAATGCCACTGACCTCCGACCGCAAACTCTCCCCGATGGTGACGTGGCCCGCCCCCACCAACATGAGATCACTCTCCCCTCGAGCGAGGCTCGCACAGGCCAAATCCAGTGCCGAAAAAAACGACGCACACGCGGTATCGACCACAAAACTTGGTCCGTGCCAATCGAGTAAATAAGCAATTCTGGCCGGCAACACACTCATGGTATTACCGGTGTAGTTTTGCCCATCTTGGTCAGGTATTCCGTTTTCATAACCCGACGGAGTACAACCGATCACGACACCGCAGCGCCGACCGGCAAGCGCCTCCGGTGCATAACCCGCATGCTCCAGCGCGTGCCAAGCCTCTTGCATCAGGATGCGATGTTGCGGGTCCATGCGTTCGGCCTCGGCAGGAGACAGATTAAAAAAGCCGGCATCAAATTCATCCACGCTTTCCAGAAATGCCCCCCAACGCGCCGGCACCGCCCCCGTTTCCGCCGACTCATCGCCGAGTGCCCGTCGTTCAGCTGGGACCTCGCTAAGCATCGACCGCTTATTGATCAACAATTCCCAAAATGCCTCGGTGTTCTGCGCCCCCGGAAACCGTCCTGAGTATCCGACCACCGCCATCGGCGAAAACGAAGCTACCGTATCAACTCCCGCCGCACGAGTTGTCGTTTGAATCCGCGGTCTGACTGGCGACTTGACTGCGATAGCTGAAAACCCGCTCACGGGCTGCAATTTCACCGGTCCGGACCGGGCAACCGGTGTATCCGTTATCGAGGCCCCCAATGAGGTCGCTGGCGTCGTGATTTCCGTCAGAAATGTGCTAAGTCGACGAGGCGTGACCTGCTCATAAAGCATCGACGAGGTCATGGTCACACCAAACTCAGCACTGAGTTTCTTCGCCAACTCGACGGTCAAGAGCGAGTCCAATCCCAGCTCCGAAAACGCCCGATCCGGCGTCACTCGACTCTTCTTCATCAATAAAGTATCCGCGATCAAACGAATCACCGTCTCTCCCACGCCCGCTCCCACGCCCGATGCGACTTTCGATTTAGGTCCAGAATCGCCCAATTCAGGCACCGCCTCCAACGGCGGAACCGATTCGACCTCAGCGACAATAAATGCAACAAATTCACCAACGGTGGCAAAATCGTAGAACCGCGCAGCGGGGACTGTAACGGCGAACTTTTGGTTGATAACTTTCACCAACTCGACCGCCAAGATCGAATCCAATCCGAGTTCACTAAATCGGGCTGCCCGGGTTAAGCGCTCAACTGGCACGAACAAAATCGACGCAATCAATTCGCGCACCGTAGTCGCAAGCGTCAATTCGGTTGAAACCACCGCACGCCTCCTCGGATTTACGGCCAACGGCACAACCGCACGTCCATCCAGTGTAGCCAAATGCGCAGCCAACGCATTCACGGTGGGAAAATCATAGAGCCGAGCTGCCGAAAGCGAAAAACCGGGCGTGGCATTGATCACCCGAGTGAGTTCCACCGCCAAAATTGAATCCAATCCAAGTTCGAAAAACTTCGCGGCCCACCCAACTCGCTCTACCGGGACCATCAAAACTTCCGCCACCCAAGCACGCACGCGCTCACGCAGTGAAGGTGTCGCAATTCCCGTCAAAGGTTTCTGGGATGTCGCCGTTGCCGTCGTCGATCCCTCTGCTTGAATCCTCGGGGTCGGCCCGGCAGTTGGCGAAAGCCGAATCGGAGCTCTCTCCTTCACGGCGGCCGCCTTGGGTATTTCGTTCGCCTTCACCTGCCCCATGCTCCCCGCCCGATCATACCAATAAGGATCAGTCGCAAACGGATAAGTCGGGAGATGCACACGCACAGGCTGAAATTTTTCAAAAATACTCCTCCAATCTACCACTCCTCCTCGCACCCAACTTTCGCCCCATTGGCCCGTCAACCCGCTATCGGACCGGTCTAAGTTTGCTGCTCTTCCTTTAAATATCGTCGGTCCGTCCGTTGCCTTAGACTCCCCGGTCAAAATCGCCAAACCCGAGATCAGATCACCGCTATCCCGTGCCCAAAATGCCGCGCGCTCACCCATCGCCGAGCGCCCCACCGCCAAAGTAAATCCGATGTCGACCAAGACAGACTGCCGCCCCTCACTACGCGCCCAAATCAAAAGGTCAACTGCTCTTTGGCTCAGCGCCCGTTCCGTGCGCGCCGAGAGGACGATCCAAGCGCCCTCGGGTGATTCTGTACTCGACCGGGAAGATTTCACCGGCGCCTCTTCGACCAAACAGTGAGCGTTGGTACCGGTGAGACCGATGCCGGTAACGACGGCTCGCCGCGGGCGGCCTGCAACAGCCGACCAAGGAAATATTTCTTTACCAATCACAAAGGGCCAAGTCCCCTCGTCGATGTCAGGATTGAGCTTCTCGAAATTTACTTGAGGCGCAAATTGCTCTCGTTGAAGTGCTCCCAACACTTTGATTAAACTCCCCATACCCGCCGCACTAAAGGCATGGCCGAGGTTGGCTTTAATCGACCCAAGTCGGCATTTAGCGCCGGCCGAGGCATGGCCGCCAAATACCGCGGCAAGAGCAGCTGCCTCAACTGGATCCCCTTTGGGGGTTCCGGTTCCGTGAGCCTCGACGTAATCCACCTCGGCAGGCTTGACCTCCCCTTTTGCCAGCACCTCCGTCATGAGTTCCTGTTGCGCCGCCGCATTCGGTAAAGTGATGCCCGGAGTGCGTCCGTCTTGATTGCTCCCGGTCGAACGAATCACTCCGTAGATGGCGTCACCGTCATTCACCGCGTCCTCGAGCCGTTTGAGAACCATCGCCGCCACCGCTTCCCCTGGCAAAGTGCCCTTGGCCCCAGCGTCAAATGGTCGACATTCACCCGCGGCACTTAAAATCCCCGCCCCCTTCAATACTCGCACGCATTTCTCAGTGAGAAAAAGGTTCACTCCACCGACCAGAGCCAACTCAATTTCTCCGGCTCGCAATGCCGTACAAGCCATGTCCAACGCGACCAAGGAACTTGAGGAGGCCGTGTCCACGGACAGCGCCGGCCCACGCAAATTTAAAAAATGCGCCACTCTACCTGCCACAAAACAGCTGAAATTAGTCACCTCGTGGGCTTTGGGAGACCCGCCATGCGCATGCGTTAGCAAGTCATGATACTCGCCCAACATGGTGCCCACAAATACTCCGCCACGCTTTCCAGCCAGATCCTCTGCCGCGTAACCCGCATCCTCCACTGCCCGCCAAGCTTCCTGCAAGAAGAGCCGTTGTTGCGGATCCATTACCATCGCTTCGGCCGGAGAAATTCCGAAAAACTCCGGGTCGAAACCTTCCACATCCTGCAAAAAACCACCGACTATGCCGAGTTCAGAAGCAATCTCCGGCAGTCGACCCAAATTCCAATAGCGATCACGTGCCGACGGCCTCGGCCCGACCGCACATCGACATTCAAAAAGGTTATGCCAAAGTTCCCGGGCCGAATCAGCCGAGGGGAACCGCCCGGATAGCCCTACTACGGCAACCGTGGTCATAATATTCGCGGATCTCGTGGGAAATGAGGGTCATCGCCTTTTCGGTCGCGGTGCTCCCCCGATCAACGTCAACAGACCGATCAGTGGAGTCACCAACAATGAAAAGATAAAATAACCAGAAAAACCAAACACACGATTGCGTCCAGCGATGCCCATTAAAAGACACAACAAAACGTAGCTGAAAATCAGCGTTGCCGTAACCATCGGGACTTTTATTCGACCGTTGTTCGATCAAGCAGAAGTCGGAACCGCTTCAGTCGCACCTACGCACCTACCTTGTACTGATCGGTGAAGAAGCTGCGAACATTCAAAACTTTCCGGTCGAGCAATGTGCCTCCCTCTTCGAAATGCTTCACAAAGACCCGTCCGATAGCATACGTGACACCACCAGCTACCGCCGGGACCGCAATCCAAGCACCAACCGTTGCGCCCACCCAGGGGATAAACTTGAACAGCGATCCAACCACCCCTGCCGTAATCGCTCGCGCACTAAGAGTTCCTACGAGAGCAACAACGAGATTACGGGCGAGATGCCGCTGAAATTTAACTTCGTAAAGGGTTGAAAGTTGCTTGATCATGAGCACCTGGAACGTAACCACACCCACCAAATCAACGAAGGGTACAGGGACTATGCCCGAGCCACCTGCACAATACATATTCTTCTTAACTATGGCATAGGCAGAGGCGATTCGATCCTCGTCCGAGGTGACAGGGATAGCTTGTTTGGCGGCATCGCCACGAGTTGCTTTCGGCATGATATTTTCCTTTCTAACGGGTCTGAACGATGAGTCGAATAATAGAGACCTAATAGACATGCATGAACATGGGCAAGAAATACTTGAGCCTATGTTTTTCAATGAGTCGCCTCACTAATATCGAGTGGATTAAGTAAGCGTAATAATTAAAATCGGGACAATGGGACGCCCCACCAACACCACCAACACCAATCAGCATGCGCCCGGAAGAACGCGACCAGCTTGAAGAGATGATTCGGCAGCCAAAAGCGCAGGCGCGATATGTGGAGAGAGCTCGTATCGTGCTCTGGGCGGCGGAAGGGCAACGTAACAAGCAGATTGCGCAGCGGCTCGGGACGCGGGAGGCGCGGGTGAGCCGGTGGCGCACGCGCTTCGAGCGGGAAGGACTGGAGGGGTTGCACGACGCGCCCCGATTGGGCCGCCCGCCGCGCAAAGAGGGCGAGGACTTACAAGCCCGGGTGCTGGCCCCACTTGACGAACCCCGAACCCGCGCCGGAAGGATTTGCCCGCTGGAACGGAGAGTTGTTGGCCCGTGCGCTTGGCAATGCTTCAGCCGATCAGGTTTGGTCCGTGCTGCGCCATTTGGGCATCAGCCTGGAGCGCCGTCGCAGTTGGTGCGTTTCGACCGATCCGCAGTTTTCCGCCAAGGCCGTCGATGTCGTGGGACTGTACCTGGCCCCCCCCGTGCCATGCGGTGGTGCTCACTGTCGACGCAAAGCCCGGCATGCAAGCCCTGGTGCCGTCCCAGGGATACTTGCGCCTGCCCAATGCGCGGGCAATGACCGGATTCGCTCGCGACTTCAAACGTCACGACTTCAACACTTTACTCGCGGCCTTCGAGACAGCGACCGGACGAGTTATGGGCGGACATTTTCGCCGCAAGCGGCGGGACGAATTTGTCGACTTCTTGGATCGGCTGGTTGTGGCCTACCCCGCGCCAACCCTCCACCTGATCCTCGACCACCTGAACACCCGACTGCCCGGACCACAGCACCCGTGGCGCCGACGCCATCCTCAGATCCATTTTTACTTCACCCCGACCCACTCCTTCTTGGCTCAATCAGATTGCAGTGTGGCTCTCCATCCTCACCCCCCAAGCCCTGCCCAGCGCGAGTTTCACCAGCGCCGACCAACTCACCAAAGCCATCGACTCCTTCATCGCCGCCTACAACGACCGCGCCGTTCCCTTCCGTTCCCTTCCGTTGGACCAAGGTTCGCGTCGAACCAAAAACCACCAACAAGTAATTACGCTAACTTAATTAACTAGATACCAACTACGCCGATACGCCGATATTCATCACGACACCGTCCGTCTATCCCACGCCAGTGAACACCCATTGCCCCTGTATAAGGATTCCGTCATGGTTGCAAATTTACCCCCCGAATGGCGCAGGCAGTTACGAACTTTGAGGTGGACCCCGTCGGTTGGACAGGTCGGGCGGATTTATAGTTATGGTTTCTGGTTTTTCTGACCAAGCATAAAAGATAATGGAGGGGAGCAGGGGAGGAAGCGTGGCTTCCTCCCCGCTCGGATAGCCGCCGTCAGGCGGCGGCTTGGTCGAGTTGTGCGTGGTAGACCTCGGATGGTGTTTGGCGGCCGTGGGCGGAGTGCGGTCGTCGGTCGTTGTAGAACAGCAAGTAGGTCTCCAAGTTGGCATGGGCCTCGACCATCGTCTCATAGCGTTTCAGATAGACTTTCTCGTATTTGACGCTGCGCCACAGGCGTTCGACCAAGACATTGTCCAAGCACCGTCCTTTGCCGTCCATCGACAGTCGCACGCCGGCGGCCAACAATGGCTGGGTGAACTCGGCGCTGGTAAACTGGCAGCCTTGGTCGGTGTTGAAAATCTCCGGCTTGCCGTAAATCGCCTTCGCGCGCTGCACCGCACGCAAAACGACGCATCGAGCGTGTTGGACAGTGCCCATGCGAGCACCATCCGCGAGTGCCAGTCGATCACCGCACACAGGTAAACGAAGCCACCGCACGCCGGGATGTAGGTGATATCTGTTGCCCACCCTTGATTCGACCTTTCAACCTTCAGCGTTCGCAGCAGATACGGGTAGATCTGAGGAGAGGCCGCTTTCTTCGACAGACTCGGTTTTGGATAGATCGCCGTGAGTCCCATTAATCCCATTAATCGCATCAATCGTCGCACCCGTTTACGGTTCACCACGTGTCCTTCGCGTTGCAACCAACGGGTCATTTGGCGGCTACCAAAGAACGGTGACTCGAGGTAGATCTCGTCGATCTGTTTCATCAACGCCAGGTCCGCTTCCTTCGGTGGCTTCGGGTGGTGGTAGTAGGTTGAGCGTGGCAGCTCCAACAGTTCGCACTGCCGGGCCACACTCAGCTTCGGATGCTCGGTTTCGATCATGCTGCGGCGCTCCTTACTCTCCAAATGGGCCAACTTTTTTTTGAGCCCCTCGAGCTCCATCTGCAGCTGCCCGATCCGCGCATACAGTTCCTTTTCTTTCTTTGCGATTCCGCTCGATCTCGTCGCGCACCTGCGCCGAGGGCTTCGCGAAGACCTCCGGCAACCGCTCGGACACCTCCTTCTTCCACTGACTCACTTGCACCGGATGCACCTCGTGACGCTGCGCGATTACGTGGATCGGCTCGATTCCCTTGAGGGCTTCGAGCCCTACTTTCGCTGTGAACTCGACACTGAAGGCACGTCGTTGCTTCGACATATTGGACTCCTTTGGGATTTAATCATCCCTCCTGTCCAACTTCATGGGTCCACCTCACTTGCCATTTTGCGGGCCGTGATTTCACAACTTACTTACACTACAAGCTACCCCGACAAATCACGAGAGGGGCACGCCGTACCCATAAAACAAGAAAAGAAGATAATTTGTGAAAAAATTGAGCCGGCGCCTACTCCCTTCAATTACTTCCTCACAAGTCTTCATTGACCAAAGGCCCATGGGAAAATAATTTTCTTCCTCACCGAATCATCACGCGAACCCTACGGAAGGTGTAGTAAACTGTGACTAGTCATTTAACAGGTCCCATACCCCACTATTATTACTATTTATTCACCCCCAAAGGGGTGTAGGGAAATAGACCGGGCCAGCGGGAGGGAGAAAGGGTGCTCGGCCCAGGCGACCGAGGTAGAACCTTTCGATTGGCCAACGTTGGCGATAAGTCTCGGCGAGTACCGTGGCCGGCGCATCCCACAGATTAGTCCAACATGCCATGCGTCGTTGGTGCTCTTGATCGTAGAGGCTGACCCCACTTGGAGCTTCCCCTGCCCGCTCAATCGCGACAGTGATTTCTTCGACCCATGAAGCGCTTCCCTGCCATTCTGGCCGTTTCGCTGGTCGCCAACCTGCTGCTGGCCGCCGCTTGGTTATCCGCCCCTCGTCCCACCCCATCCGCTCCACCCGCCCCGGCCACACCGTCGGTCGCGTCACCCCGCGTGTCCCCGGTCGCTCCCGTCCCGGAGTCGGCGAGCAATCCGGTGCTCGCGTGGTCCGACTGGCTCACCACCCAAGCCTCCGGTCGCTCCACCGCCGAGATCGTGGCCGGTCTGCGGGCCGCCGGTTGTCCGCTGCCCATGCGGCGCGCCATCGTCGCCGATCTGGTGGATCAGGAGTTTGCTGAACGCCGAGCCGCCATCCGCGCCTCCCACCCGCCACGGCGATACTGGGAACTCGGATTCCGCAAAGATGCCGTTCCGATGAACGCTCGCCACGACTTGGTCATCCTGGATATCGAAGCGCATGCGCGTCGCCGTGCACTCCTCGGAGAGATGCGCAGCTCCCGCTCCCTCCAAAACCGTCTGCGCGATTTTGCCCCCACCGAATCCGAATATCGCACGCTTTACCCCTTGTTTACCGCCGCTGCCAAGGCCTCGCGTGAATATTAGGCCACCACCACGGCGACTCGCTTCATTCGGCGCGCCGGCGGAAGCCGCTCCCGTCATGGCCCGCTTGCAGATCGACACACAGGCCGCCGTGCGCGACCTCGCCCACAACCCGCAACTCGACGAGGTCGGCCGCGCCCGCGCGCTTGCCGCACTCCAGCAAAACGCACGTGAGCGCCTGGCCTCAACGCTGACCCCCGAACAGCTCGAACGCTACGAACGCGCCTTGGGCCTTTGGATCCCGCGTCTCACCACCCCGCCGCCGCTCCCCCGCAACTGAAGCCCCGCCTCGCCTCGATGAAACCGTTTCGCCTCCTGCTTATCCAGTCGCTGCTCGGCAATGTGTGGCTCGCCGCCCGGGTAAGCACTCACGTTCGCGCCCAACCCGAAACGCCCGCCCCCAACCTCGCCGTCGAACGCATTGAAACGACTCCCCTCGCCGCACCCGCCCCAGTGCCGGAACGCACCTTCCGCGCAACTGCTCAGGATCTCCGCGCGGCCGGATTGAGCCCCGCTTTGGTGGAGCGCATCCTCACCCAGATGCTCAACGAATCCGAACCGGTTGAGAAACGCGATTATTGGCAAACATCCCCGCGCATCCCTACGAGCGATCGCCTGCGACGCGAAACCGAGCGCGAACAGGCGCCGCGTGACGCGCTCGGCGACGACCATCGCTTCGGCGCCAAACGTATCGCCTCACTCCGCAAGGCTTACGGCGACTACACCCCGGAACAGCTTGACCAGATCGACGCGCTACTCCGCGACTACAAAAAGATCGGCGTCAAAGTCCGGGCGGAGCCAACCGATGCCATGGCGCGCCGGGAAATGAATGCTTTGCTCACCACGGAGCTGGAGACCGATCTGCTCAATCTACTCGGCCCCGAGGGCTTCTTCGACTATCAGGTCCGCAACAGCCCTAACTCTCCTATCCTGCGCCACGTCATGGGTGCCTTCAGTCCCACCGAGTCGGAGTTTCGCGACGTGTTCAGGCTCTACACTGCCGCTAACCGGTTATGGCCGGAACTCGCTCCCGTCCGACACTGCGTTCCGGGATTTCATTGCCGATCCCGCCAACCAATCGGCCCTCGTCGCAACCTTGGGTGACGAACGCGCCTGGGAACTCGAATTGGTCTCCGACCCCAAACTGGCCGCCGAAGCCCGCTTTCTCAGCGCCCTCGATCTCCCTTCCTCGTCCTTGGTTGCGCTTCAGGGCTACTCCGCGCTCGCCAGGAGAGCGCGCTCGCGGCGCTCGCGCCTGCGGCCGAGGGCACGCCCTCACCGGAAAGTCTCGAGACCGCCCGCCTCACCCTCACCCAAATCGCCGCCGACCTCGACTCCTTGCTGACTCCGGAAATTGCGGCCCGCTATCGCGAGACGCACGGCTATTGACTGAAGATACCGGAGCCGGTCGAAATACCGCTGCCCCCGAATTAGGGGAGTCTTTCGAAAGAAAGGAGGTGCCCACGGGCGCCACTCTTCCTCACTCGACGTGGTTTCAAAACGAAAGCAACGCAGGGTAAAAACAAAGGCACCAAAGCCCCTCCGCCGCGGCTCCACGGAGTCAGGACCTTCAACAGCAGGCTGATGGGCTTCCCGTCCCTTCGTTCCCTGCTGTAAAAACAGAACCACATCCGACATAGCCCAGTCCGGCGCACGGTCGTCGACAAGCGACGCCCCCTACCTCCTGCTTCCGTGTAGTCCGTGGTCCAAACCCAGCAGGCTGACGGCTCCGCTCTCCTCTGTTCCCTCCTGTAAAACAAAACCACATCCGACCTCGCCGAGTCCGGCGCGCGGCCGTCGACAAGCGACGCCCCTTTTACATCCTGCTTCCGTGTGGTCCGTGGGCCAAATCCCGCAAACTGACGGCTCCGTTCTCCTCTGTTCCCTCCTGTAAAACCCAATCCCTACCCGCTGACGGCCTTCGTTCCCTTGTGAGGAGATCCGAGAGGATCATGTCGTTACTTTGTCACAATACTTGTGCAAAGGAGCTGGGCGGTTCATGGACAATACGGACCGCTACCAGAGGAGCTGTCGACGAATTGAAACCACCCTCAGGGTATGGAAATCGTATCAAGGAATACGCCCAATGCGCCGTCAGGAGGCATGGAAATGCCGAAATGAGTATGACGCTGAGTTGCAACGTTATCACGACATGACCCCGCTCAGACTTTCGCTGGTCAGCGCCGGGCCGGTCGCACTGACTTCCCGCGACCTCTCCGACAGGGACGCTGCACTGCTGGTCGACCGATGCTGGGAGGCGCTGACTGCCCTACTCGCCGAATTACATCGCCGGTTGATGCGCAGTCTACACATTGCAGTGCTCCATTCCCGATTATCGAGCGACCAGCTCAAGATTGATCCACGTTTCAATGCTTTCCACAAGCGATTGATTCAACTGATTACGAGCCCGTTATCTCAAGCGAGCCATGCGGAAGTTCTACGACTCGCCGAACAGCTGATGCGGGACGAATATAGCGATCGCCATCAGCTGGCGGGCACCTTGATGGCCTGCTTGGGAACGGTTCCGCCGCCCCAAGCCATGCCAACATTTTCAGGCGATTTCGCTGACGAAGTATGTCTGTGTGCGGATCTCGCCCGGGGATGCGCCCCCTTTGCGGACGTGACCTATAACACGCCCGTGTAGGCAACGACGAGCAGGTAGCAATCGCAACAGGCATCGCCCCGATGCTGTGAATGGGGTGCTCGAAAAGTGCCGGCAACTCGATTGGGAAATGACCCTCCTCGAAAATTTGGCTCCGCTTACCAATCGATAGGGCCCCAGGCATGCCCATGAGTCCTTTCGCTCGCCGAAGATGAGAACGTATCAGGATAAAAGCCTTCCTTGCTCTTGGCTGCAGCGGTTGGCGGAATACGCTCAACGTATGGTGCCGAACTGTCGGGCAATGGTATTCGATTCGTTGCCGAATCGCCGGAGCATTTTGGAGGCATCTAAAAACAAGCAACCGCGCCACGTGCGGGGTTGTTTGAAAAGTGGAAAATTCTCCCCCCCTCCTCGAATTCTCCCCCCCTCCCCGTTGCCTCTCGAATGGGTCGACGAAAGTCGCAATTGAACTCCTACCTTTGATCGAAGATGCAACCGCTAGTTGGATCAATCTCCGTTGGGGCCTTCCGCTCACGGAAAACTCCATGGCGCATTTCGCGCTCGACCTGAATCGTTTGGTGGCCCTCCACCGCGACCCGAATGCGATATTCGTGCGGGACCACATCGCTGATTCCCGCGTCGGCGCGGACTGGGAGGTAACGAATCGCTAGCGACGCCAGAAGACCCATTCTGAGCCTTGAACCGGCACGAGCGTGTGTAGAAGCAACGGGGACAAGTCCGTTCCGAAGCACAGTGCGAGCAGGCACTGGAGCGGCGACGTCGGTATCGAACTACTCGGCGGGTTCACGCCCATGCGATGCGCATCGCTGCGGCTATCGCCAGAAATTATCGAAAAATAACTCGTTCTCATTCACCGATTCCTGCTTTTTTATCTAGTTCATGGATACTGCGCCCCACCACGTATTCTTCTCTTATTCTCGTGAGGATAACAAACACCCCGTTGACGACGAAGGACACGGCTGGGTTACCGCACTCTATCACGATCTCAAGGAGCGCCATCGCCGCTATTCTGGACGGGAGCTGAATATCTTTTTTGACCAAGAGTCGCTTGAGCTCGGCAAAGACTGGCGGCGCGCACTCGGAGCGGGCATCCGGGAGTCAAATCTCTTCCTCGCTTTCCTGTCGCCTAACTACCTCACGGGTGACAACTGCATTTGGGAGTGGGAATAGTATCTCTTGCGCGAGCATTCGTCGGCGCGAGGTGACGACGGCTTGGTGCCGATCTATTTCGTTGCTCCCCGCGAGATGCGCCCGGCCGAAGGCCAGCGCATCGCGGCTTGGCTCGATGCCATGCACGTGAAGTTTCCGTGGTTCAATCCTCGTGCCACCGATATCGTGGTCGAAGACGAGCAACGTTACCGGGACTTCGCGGCCGACATCCACCGCCGTAACCGCACGGAGATCCTGGAACTCCAACCTTGGGCCGAAGAAGGGCCCAAGGTGCTCAAGCAAATCGATGCGGCCGCGCGTAGTGCTGCACTCAAGGTCCAGTCGCGCGACTGGACCGAAGACGAGCGTCCTCTTTCGGAGCGTCTCGACTCCATCGACCGCTACATTTCCCACTGCCTCGCACCCGCTGATCTCGCTCCGGGCAACCTCAATCGTAGCCAAAGCACCTTCGTCGGTCGCCACGCTCAGTTAGGCCAACTGCACACCATCATTCGAAAAGGTGGAGCGCAGGTTGGAGGCCGCGGAAGTGGCGGGCGAGGGATGATCGCCGCTTCCCACGGTTTGGGTGGTCTGGGCAAGTCAGCCTTGGCTCGGCAATATGCGCATGCATATGCGGAGTATTTTGCGGCGGGCGGCACTTGGGAGCTACGATGTGCCGGCGAGACCAAGATCGGGCAGGTGCTACTCCAGTTGCTGGATAACCCAGATGGCGTTAAGACTGTTGAAAGGGAAGTGGACCTATCCCTCGAGCTGCACGAGGCTCAGAGAGCCAACAGTAGTTTAGCGGCCAAGGCGGTCGTGGCGCATCTTCGCGAACTTACGATGCGTCGCTGCGATATCGTGAGAGAACGTCTCGCCCGGCACTCTGAGCGCCACAGTGGCGATAGTAATTTTGCGACCCTCGATCAGCCGCGCCTGTTACTTATCCTAGACAACGTGGATCAGCCTGAGCTGCTGTCCAAATCACAGGTCAAATTATTGTCTGCTGAGGACTGGCTGGAAATCATCGTGACCAGCCGCCTCCATCCCGGAAAGTTTGGTGAGGATGCTCGCACTTTCCACAGCGTCGAAGTTGATGGGCTGCCCGAGAGCGACGCGTTGCAGCTGCTTCGCGAGTTGCAACCCGAGCAACGTTTCCCGGAAGGTGAAGAAAACGAGCAGGCCGCCCTTGAGATTGTGCGCTTGCTGGGCGGCTACACGTTGGCGATCGAATTGGTAGGCGCCTACATGAAAACCAAACCGCGAACCTTTCCTCCGACTCGAATGCTGGAGCAATTGCGCACCGACGGAGTAGCGCTGAAGGTGGACGCCTATGCCGCCGATCCGGACGTGAAGAATAAGATCGAAGACGAAGACTACCGGGGCCGCACGATCGGGTCTCTGGTCGCGTCGAGCATGGCCTAGGTAAGCCAACCGGCTCGGACTGCGCTTCATTTTGCTAGTTTTCTCATGCCGGACTCGATCCCGGTGGAATGGATACGCACCCTCACGGCGCAGGCGCATCCGGATGCCGGCTTGACGGAGGACGAAGGAGCATGGGCGGAGTTATGGAACGAATTGCACGATCTTCGGTTATGGCATCCAGTGGAAAACCCAGAGTGCGATAAGCAAGGTCTCGCCGTGTGGCCCCAGCTCGTTCGCATTCACCGCATTGTTGGCGAACACGTAAGATCTGCTGCCGGCCCTGAGCGATGGTCGGAAATTGAGGTATTTCTTGATCAGCTTACGACCGAGTTTGAACAGCGGGAAGGAAACGAAAACGCCGACCATCTGAGGAGGCAGCATCCTTGGCTGCTGGAACAGTTCGAATAGCTTTTAGCTCCTCAATCCCTTAAGGGGATAGTTATTTCGCCAGTGCTCCTACGATCGGTGAATGTTTCGGTGGAGTATGAAGGGGACCACGGTTCACCAAACC
>JAGGDC010000009.1 GCA_020809425.1 Candidatus Synoicihabitans palmerolidicus
TAGCTAGAGCGTGTCCCATTTACCCTAATTCTGGAAGGGGGGCAGGAAAGCCGATTTTTTGAGCGGATTTCCGGCTACCAAGGGCGGATGTAGGCGCGCGCAGATGCAATTTAATGGCTAAATTGCAGTGTCGCAGCAGTCAATGCCTGGATCGTTTCCATGAGGGAACCTCCGGCAGCCGGTTTATTGTTCATCGTTGGAGTAGGCGTGGTGGTTTTAGGCGGCTTGGGCCTGCGGTGGTTGGTCGGCCAGCAGTCGGGCGATGAGCCACAGGTTGTGACCGAGGATGCTCCAGGCTACCGCCAGGTAGCGATTCGTGAAGCCTCGGCACTCAATCGCTGGCCTTGGCGTTGCTTGATGATGGGGATGCGGGCCTCCGTCGAAGCCCGGCGATGTTGGAGCGCCACGAACTGCGGCTCCTGCATGCGCCGTTGCAGCAGCTGCGGATGGCGGGGGCAAGTGGCGTCATAAATATCGGCTTCGGCCAAGCGTTCGCACAGCCGTTTGGTCGAGAAGCCTCGGTCGGTGCTCGCCGCTTTGATCGGGGTGCTCAGGTCGAACTGATTCTGGCGCTCGAGGCTCTGGTCGAACTGACGCCATTCGGCCGGAGTCATTCCCTGATACCACTGCCAATCGGTGATCAACCCCGTCACGTTCTCACTGATCATGAGAGTGTTGCCAAACTCGACCTCGCCAGACGCCTTGCCCCGGACCACGGTCTGCACGTCGGGTTCGTAGACGCAGAGGATCTTCTCGGCGTTGGGCACTGATCGCGCGCCGATGATGCGTTCGTGGGCCTGTTTGATCGCGACCGGCAGTTGCTCGAGCATGGCGTCGATGCGCGCAATGATGCGGGCGGGTGGCCTGGCGCTCACTGCAGCGGGTCCGGGCGTAGTCGGCGGCGAGGTGGTCGCGGTGGCGGCGGGCGTGCTCGCCGATGGTGCGCAGCAGGCGTTTCATCTGGCGGAGCACGCCCTTGCGGGCCCGCTTCGCATCGCGGCGCCGTCGGCTGTGGGTCATCGCGAGGCACCACCGATTCATCTGCGTGGCAAAGACTGGCGGCTCGTTCGGCATCCGACCCCGCAACCCCGCTGCACGGAGCAGTTTCACCGCCTTGAGCAGGGGGGGGCGGCTCACGTCGCGAAAGAGCACCCAGTCGACCGGGAAATGGATGTTGGCCTGCAGGCAGGTCGAGTCCACCAGGCACGTATCCATCGGCTGCGTCGCAGCCAGTCCCAGTTCGCTCGCCCGGTCCGCCTCACCGCACATCTCGATAAAGACTTGGCTCATCCTGCGCACCTGCCAGGCGGTGAAGCATTTGGACGCACGCTCCCGCACGCTTTCTTTGGGAGACCCCCTTGATGCCGTCGATCTGGCGCGCTCCGCAAAAGTCGGCCAACAGATCGCTGGAGGCGATGCTCCGGGAAAGTTTACGCAAGCTGATGTTTCCGAGCATCATGCGCAATACCTGCCCCCGCAGCGCCTTGCGCGCGAACTGCTAGGTGTCGCGGCAACCCGGCCACGTCGTCGCCCCGCCAGTTGATCGCGAAACGCGGCGTAATCTTTGTTGGGTCCGACCGGAGTCAGGTCTGGACGCAGCCAGGTTTGCAGGGCACCTTCCGGGGCGACGGCTTCGGTAGTATTGTTCACACCAAATTATACACGCCGTTTTTGTGCCGAAACCAGGAAATCCTCCCGATTTCGGTGTATTTATTTTTACGCTACCTCCTCATTGACAACCTCTTGAGCTTGTGGGACACGCTCTAAATATTGAGTTGCAGACATCGAACGGGAGAGGTGGTCGGTGTCTTTGGTCAGGTGGTGGTGGATGCGACCGCTTTGGCTTTCGCAGGTGCCGCGATTCTAAGGCCTGCGGGGGACCGCCGACGAAGACTTGGAGGTTACTACGGAGGGTCTTGTACTGGGACATTTCCATACCCGGATCGTAAGTGAGAAGATCTTGCGCTATCGGGATGGCGCACAAACGGCGGGTGAAAAGCTTCACGCACGGGGCGTGTTTAGGGGCTAGATCGCAAAAGATCGGGTGACGGGACGCGCTCTCCGCCAGCACGCCGAGAGCTGAGCGGTTGCCCGCGCCCAAGATCAGTTCGCTTCTGCTTCAGCGAGCCCACGAGCTCAAACTCACCCATAGGTAAACGTGCCTCGGCGGCACTCGTTCACGTTTCTTATATCTCTATTTCTCAATCAGGTAGTCGCCCACCACCATCGTATCGAGTCCCGTGGTGTAGAACACGCCGAGCGCGTCCTCCAGCGAATTAATGATCGGCTTGCCCATGATGTTGAAACTCGTGTTGAGCAGCATCGGCACTCCGGTCAAATCATGAAAGGCCGAGATCAGATCATAATATCGTTCGTTCCATTCGCGGCGAACGGATTGCAGACGCCCCGTCATGTTCACATGCACGATCGCCGCCACTTTCTCCTTCGCCGAATCCTTGAACCGTAGGGTTCGTTCCATATAGGGCGAAACTTGGTAATCCTCAAAGTACTCCGACCCATATTCGTCGAGCACAGACGGTGCGAAAGGTCTGAACTCTTCGCGAAACTTTACCCGCGCATTAATTTTTCCCTTCATTTCGGCCGGACGTGGATCCGCCAAAATAGACCGATTCCCCAGTGCCCGTGGTCCGAATTCAGCCCGCCCCTGCACCCAACCCAAAAGTTTGCCTGCAGCCAACAATGCCGCCGCCTCTCGGTGCACCGTCCCGGGCAGGTGTCGTATCTTCTGGAATCGGCCAAACTCCCCCAGATGCTCCATTGAAACGTTCGAAATCGACGCGCCAAGATACGGACTCATCACTTCGCAAGCAGGTCTCAAATCAGGATTATCCTGGTAACAAGCCAACAGCGCGGCCCCCAATGCGTTGCCGTCGTCGCCTGGCGCACAAGGTACATGCAGCTGCTTGAATGGGGTCGCCCCCAGCAACTGGCCGTTGTAGGAGGAATTTAATCCACAGCCTCCCCCAAGTACCAGATTTTCGGACAAACCAAGCGCGTGGAAATTCGTCAATAATGTGGTCATCGACTCCGCATAAAATGCCTGTGTCGTCGCCGCGAAGCTCGCCATGTCGATAGCTGGTACGCCTGGTTTTCGCCCTCGCCCCTGCAATCGTTTCCTCCAGCGTTTCAGCTGCGTGGTCGATGGGTATTTAAACTTCAATCCTTCGATACGCCCCAGCTCACGAAACTCGTCCAGCATGGCCGGATCGACTTCTCCGTAGGGCGCGAGGCCCATCAGTTTCCCCTCCTCCCCGGCCTCACTGCTGAAACCGGCTACGTCGGTACACATTGAATACAGGATACCCAGACTCTCCGGGCCTTTCATCTGTGCGACCGGCCGCAATCTTCCGTCCGCATACGCATAGTAGGACATCGAACCCGATTCTCCCTGCCCGTCGACCACCACGCAGGCCGCTTCTTGGAATGGGCTCGTGAAACACGCCGCGGCCGCGTGAACATCATGATGGGGCAAATGCACAAAACGTTGACGCCGATTGCCGAAATCCTTGATCAACACGTCGGCCAGATGACCGCCCCCTAAGCGTAGGGTGCTATGCTGCAACCAGAGCGCAAAAAACAACTGGTGCTGGTCGACCAGGAAGCGGGTCATTTCCGCGCCACGTCGAGCGAGTTTTTCATGGTTGGTAAGTCCAAGCAGGAACTGAAAATCCATGAAACGCGAAAATCCCCGTCCCCATGATTTCGCGATGATGAATTCTCCCTGCGGATCGCAGTGTTCCCTTAAAACCTGTCGCACAAGTCCGCGCGGGTCAGCCGCACATCCATAAGCTCTCTTTACCTGATAGAAGCGCTCAACGGCTTCGGCGAAGAGTACCTTGCCCTGTTCGTCGACCACGGCCAACGCCGGGTCGTGAAAGGTTGTGGAAAGTCCGACGTAGTATTTAGCCATGGGAAATTGATGGGACGGGAAGAGAACTCTCCCGCGAAATGTAGAGTACGATGGTCTCGAACGAACCCGTCGCGCGCGCCGTAGCGACAATCTCGGCGAGCGACGGGGCAGCTCCGGCGTGTTTCACTCGTTTCAAGCATTTCATGATCACCCGAAAGATTTTGAAGAACGTGACCCCGTTGTGAATTTTGATCTTATCGAGCAACGGGAAGCCTTTGAAGGCCCGCTTTCCCTTGAAATCAAGCGAGGTGTAAATCATGGCCTGCCCCAACCAGCCCGAGTCGGCCAATTCGCGCTTATCCCACGAACCGTCCGAGGTCGACGCGCGTTGGATGGCGGCAAGTGGATTGAGGTGCACAATCGCGTCGTTCCCATTGACGATAGTGTAAAGCGTATCGATGGAACCCCCGCATAATTTGCGCTCTCACTCAGCAACTTTTTCGCATGCGTCGTGCGCACCAAATCACCATGGGTGGTCATGATATCTCCTCGCAGAAAATGAGGTCCAAGTCATTCAACCGGTCTAAAAATTAAACCTCCCAGGTGCAGGAAATTACACTCCGGATGCTCATCCCCCAAAGTCAGGATTCGCCGCAGGTGAGTTTCGTGATCGGGTTGAAAAAGAATATCATCCTCCATGATGAGCGCATACGGCACATCGTGTTCAACCGCCTTCGAAAGGCAAGCCAGATGGGATTCCCCACACCCGCGCTCATTGTCAGCTTGTCGATCCGAGCGGAAGAACTCGACCTGAGTCATCCCCACCCGACGCAATTCCGCGCTGACTTCGGACAAGCGGTCTTCGCGCTCTCGTAGATTAATGCACGTGAGGAGCGGGATATTGCCCCACACGGAGGTGGCTTCAGTGGTTTTCATCACGGAGGAGGGTTAATTGCGACGAGAAATTCATGAGAACCCTATGCGGATACGCTTGGATACTTCGGGTATCGTAAAGGTCACTCCATGCATCTCCAGTTCGCGGCGCACCGCTTCACGGTAAGCTTCGTGGGTAGTCTCAAGTCGCCGCCGTTTCAGTTGCACCAAAGACTCGCGCGGCGTCTTCGCGAGCGCACGGGCCTGCGCCACCGCGCTTGGCACAACCTCCGTTCTCTTTCTCACCGGCACGCCTACCCCGCGATCCCGTAGCGATGCACCTCGAATGTTAGCCGCCATGAACAACATTTCCCACCCGATCATATCGCCAAAAACTCGAGGCAGGTTGAAGGTGCTCGCCATTCCCGGTGTAAATCCGAAGCCCATGAAGTTTGCGCAATACATGCTCTCCTCGGCCAGAAACATGAAATCCGCATGGGCACCAAATGCCAGCCCGCCACCAATGGCGTGCCCCTGCATCGCCGCAATCGTCGGTAACTCACAGTACCGCAACAAATCGAAGAATTTGAAGTCAGTGTAGCTCATTCGCCCCTCGGATATCGCGATGAGCTGTTCAGCGGTCCCCCCCCCGCAAAAGTAGGAATCGTAGCCGTGCACCACGACCACCCGGGCGTTCGGATTGGCGACGATTTCAGCAAACCCCTCCAGCAGCCCTCGTCCAATCTCCTGGCTAAACAAATTTCGCGAGGATCTATCCTCCATCGCCACGACCGCCACTGCAGGCTCCGCCCAGGTGAGCTTGACGCACCTTTCGACCCCTTCCCCTGATCCCGTCGCGCTCAAGATGAAACCTCCCACGGGAATCGACCCGCATTCACAAAATTGGCAATGCCTTCACGCACGGTCGGCTTGTTCAGCAACCGGCCAATTTCAGTAACCGCCGTCTGCTCCATTTCAGGGGTCAACATCCACATCTTCTGAAAATAGGATTTCAGTTCTACCACCGTTTCGTCCGTCAACCGACCCAGACGCAAAGAGAGCCTCCTGAGCGCCTCATCGAGTTCATCCGTGACTTCATCCACCAAATGATGGTTCAGCGCTTCCGCGACGCTCAAAGTTCGGGTCGTCATGGTCATGGCGTAAGCTTGTTGAAATCCCACTCGCCGTATCAAGAAAGGCACCACGCAACACGGGAGAATACCCCACAACGCCTCCGATAGGCTGAAAACACTGCGCGAAGTCGCCAACACCAGGTCGCTCGCGGCCACCAATCCGACCCCGCCCGCCATCACTTTTCCGTCTACCACCGCGACGATCGTTTTCGGTGAAGACGCCAGACGTTTCAGAATAGCCATGTAGTCCGCCGCGGCCATCTGGCTCTCAGATTCACCCGCAATCTCAACGAAATCCATGCCGGTGCAAAATACGCCCGCTCCGCCCCGTAGTAGAATCATTCGACAGGTTGAAATGCGCTCGGCCTCGTCGAGAGCCGCGTTCAGTTCGCGCAGTAAAGTCGCGTTAATGCTATTGGCGCGCTCCGGTCGGTTAATCGTGATCGAGACGGTAAGCGCCGTCGATTCGACGAGCAAAGTTTCAAAGCTCATCGTCACCGCGCCTCCCCCACCATGCCGAACATTTATCAACTCCAGTCATATTCCCGATGGTAGTTACGCACCCCTTTCAACACCAACAAACCACGGCCCGCCAAGGTTTGGTCGTAGAGGTTTCGGTAAGGAGCTAAGTCCACTTCCTGATCCTTCACGCCGAATACCCAGTCCAACCCGGCATCAAGCAGCTGCTCGTACTCCGGCATGGAAAGTACATACCGATCTGCTAGGGCGGCGGAGAGTGCGGCTCCTTTAAAAGAGGTTCTCGCGCCGGGTCCTGCCACTCCGCTGTAAAATTCGCCGCAGCACCCCGAGCCGTACGAATAGACTCCAATGCGTCGTGGTTGGAAAAGATCGGCCCCGTCAATTAGTCCGCACAACGCGAGATACACCGTAGCAGAATAAATGTTACCGATCTCTGCGCAAAACCGCAGCGATGGCGTGACGCGTCGATCGAAGTCAGCCTCGGCCTCCGCCGGCGACGTGCCTCTCAATTTGCGAAGGAGCATTCGGTGCGCGCCTTTCACCATACCGGGAAATGGAGTGTGAAAGGCCAGATAATCAAAAGTCTCGAAGAAATCAGCTCCCTCCACTCTTCGCGCGTATTCCGCAAAACTGTGTTCCAAGCAATCGAGGTAAGCGATGAGCGATAAATCCGAATCACCGGTCTCGATGTCCGCCGCGGGGCGGCACGTATCCATTACCTCATACCCATGGTAACCATTGGCCCCAAAATCCAATTCGAAAACGTCCGGCTCGTCGCCCACGATCATCGCCACCGCACCCGCACCTTGGGAGGGCTCGACGTAGCTACCCCGAATAGTCGCCCGTCCAATATCGGTCCCTATCACCAGAGCCTTTGCCCCCAGGGAAGCCTGTGAGGCCACAAAACCGACTGCCATTTGTAGCGCCGCAGTCGCGCCGTAACAGGCCTGTTTAATTTCGAACAAGCGGCAGGTGCGCCCAAGCCCGAGATAGTGGTGCACGTAGGTCGTCATCGACTTGCCAAAATCAATGCCCGATTCCGTGCCCACGATTACCAATTCGATGCGTGCTCGGTCTTCCGCCGACATGGCCTCGATCAGAGGTTTGGCGGCATTGACCGCCAAAGTCACCGGATCCTCGCAAGGCAGGGCCACGGATTTTCGCACCAGCATGAGATTGTCAAACCTACGCATGTCCAGCTCCCGTACCTCAAATAGCATGCGGATGTCGAGCACGGCCCGCGCCCCGTAGAAATTGATCGATTCGATACCAATACGCATTTTTTTAAGGAGCCGAGATCACCAAGCTGCTATTAAAACCGCCGAAACCAAAGCTGTTCGACAGGGCCAGCCGAACCTCCGAACTTTCGGCATCAACGGCAACCAGAGAAAGTTGCGCATCGATGGGTTGGACGAGGTTCGGATTACCGTGGAGAAAACCCCCCTCGACCTGTAACAGGCAAGCCAATAGTTCCACCAAACCTGCACTACTCAAGCCATGACCCAGCAAAGCCTTCGTGGCATTGATTCGCGGCCTCCCCGGCCCTAGGCCAAAAACTTCCCGCAAGGCCTCGCATTCTGCGCGATCTCCAGCCGGTGATCCCGTTCCATGCGCGTTCACGTAGTCTATCTCTTGAGCCGAAACGCCCGCCGCGGCCAAGGCCGCTCTCATCGCTTGCACCTCGGCTGCTGCCACCGGTTCGGGGCCATGACGCGCATCCAGCAGTAACGACACTCCGAGAACACGCCCCCGCGCTGAAACGCTCCGCCTCCGGGCCGACTCGCCCGACTCAAGCACGACGGCGGCGGCCGCTTCACCCCACACGAATCCGTCGTGACCTTTGTCAAACGGCCGGGGTGCCGCCGACGCTTCTCCCGTCAAAGATGCGGCCCCTAATATGCCAAACGCTTCCAATTCAACTGGAGACAAGACCGAGGCCGCCCCTACTACCACACAACGCTCCACCACTCCCGCGCGCACCCAATGCCAAGCCTGAAACAAGGCCGCATTACCACTCGCTGAGGCAGCTCCGACGGTCATACCCGGCCCCCGCACTCCCAACATCTGGCTGAGACAGCCGACCTGATTGCTGTCCGAATAGGAAACAGCGAACTTGGGATTCACCCGGCGCTCGCTGGCAGCCAAAGCCCCAAGATTTTCTGCCATGTAATCCTGACTAAGATTGCTGCCGGCCACGATAATGCCCGTACCCGCGCCAAGGGCGGGATCCTCCGCATCAAGCCTCGCGTCGCGCCACGCCTCCACCGCCGCAACCGCACCGAGCCGGGTGGAACGGGTGGCATTGTGCAGCACTTTACGAGCACGCTTCCAGATCCCAGACACGGGCGTCTCAATCTCCTCCAACCAACGGACGTGATCAAAATCCTGCACGCGCGCCGCCACCCGCGGACCTCTTGCGGTGATGAGCTCCGGGGGCAGCACCTGAACGCCCCGCTGCCCTTCACGCAGGGCCAAACCCAACTCCGTCATTGAAGAAGCGATACTGCAGATCACCCCGCCACCCGTGCACACCACTTCGTGTTCTCTCGCTCGTTGCATCTTGATGATTCGCTCAACGAGAGCGGTCGCTGGTATGTCGTTTAAAAATCTCCACGAGGTCGGCGAGAGTACTGGCCCCATGTAACTCAACGGTGGGCACGTTCACCTGGAGTGCTTCACTCGCATACATGACCACTTCCACCCGGTCGATCGAGTTGGCACCGAGGTCGGTCATGTTGCTTTCCGGTACGATGTCATCGGGGTTAAGGTCGAAGACGACTTCCAACAAGTTGGCTTTGACGATTTCGAGGATACGTTGGGATTCCGGGTCCATTGGAACATTCATGTTTCGATAAGTGACCGATAGCGCTGCGACAAAACTGCCGCCGCCCCCGTCATTAATTGATCGGCGATCAGGTCCACGTGCCGGTTACGCCAGTCGGCCATCGCCGTTCCGCGTACCCATTGGTTAAAAGCTCCCAAGGCCGGACCTGAGTGGATTTGAAAATCAGTTTGTTCGGCGGGTTCTCCCGCTAGGGCCAGTCGTGACGTGTGGACAAAATACCAGCGAAAGATCAGCGCCATGCGATGCTTCGGATCGCGTTCGGCTCGAGCAATGACAGCGGGTGCTCGCTGCGCGTAAAACATTCGGGTCTCCTCCCACACCGCATCGAAGGAGCGTTTGAAATAACGCGTCTCAATCTGCTCCCGGGTTTTTGCATCGATCTGCTCAATCGAATCATACTGGCGATAGAGATCATACAGTTTCTTCGCGCGGCCCGGGAAAAGCAGTCCACGCTTAAATACCTGCACCTTGGCGCCCATTTCAAACATGTCGCCCGCCGGCACAATATCCATGTCCTGCGCCTCCGCCGCTTGCAGCATATCCTTCACTCGATCACTGGTCCCAGCTTCGACCGTGCATTGATTGACGGAACCCGTGAGCACAAAGTCGGCCCCCACTACAAACGATGCAGCCACCGCTTCCGGCGTCCCGAGTCCGCCGGCCGCGCCCACCCCAATCTTTCGCGCGTAGCCATGTTCCCGACTCAAGTCGTCTCGCAGCCTCAGAATGACTGGCAGTAACACATAAGCGACTCCACGATCCGTGTGTCCGCCCGAGTCTGATTCCACACAAATATCGTCCGCCACCGGCACCGTCGCCCCCCATTCCGCCTCCTCGGCGTTGATTAGTCCGCTCGCCAGTAGTGTCCGACGCAATACGTCTGGCACCGGACGTAAAAACTGCGCCGCTACTTCTGGGCGCGAGATCTTTGTCATAATCTGCCTCGGAGATCTTACCACACCGTCGGCATCGCGCGTCATCCCCCTCAATCGCAACCAGGCCAAATCCATCGAGATCTGGGTAAAGGCCGCCGCTTCGATGCGGGGCACGCGGCGTTCTAGTAATATCTCCGCAGTCGCGTGTTCGATCTCCGGATCGAAGGGTGCCGCCAGAAAATTGGCCCCATAAATTCCGGTTCCGCCCAACTGCTCCCCGATCCATTGCAAGTCTCGGTCTATCCGCTCGGGTTTGAGCCCACCCGTGCCTAAAAACCCCAACAACCTCGCTCGCCCAATGCGTACCACCAGCTCTTTTGAGGCAATCCCTTTGTACATCGCTCCCGCGACATAGGCGTATTTTATTCCATGACGCCGTCGAAAAGCATCGCAGCCTAGCCGCCCCGGGTCGATCGCACGTAACGTTGGGGAATCCGTATCAGCCAAGGGCATAAATCGATCAAAACTCACCGCAAATTGATGGTCGTGAAACAGTTCCCGAGTGCCAAGGCGGGTTTCTGCGGTAATGCCACTGCCAGAGCAAACTCCCTTAACCAATAGGCTTGGACGCCGTACTGTGCAAAGTGCCGGTAGCTGCCGCGCACGCCCGGTTCACCCGGTATCGACTCGACCTCCGCTATTTCGTAAAAAGAGCGCGGCGCCATCAGGCCGGTGCGCAATACCTTCGCCAATGCCTCCCGGATCGCCCAACTCACCGTCGGGCAGCGTTCCGCTGGCACCCCCGCCCGCGCCAAGGCAGACCATTCCTCCGTGGAGATCTCGCGTCGCAAAATTTCCGCATGGGCGGGATCATCGCATTCCAGATCCACCGCCATCGGATGACCTTCGTCTACCGCCAACGCCGCGGCCCAAGCACCGCTGTGGGTAATACTCACAAGTGGGTTACCCGCGTTCCCGTTACCGTCATTGCCGTCGCGCACCACAGGTTGTCCGAACACTCCCGCCGCGACATGCCAAGCCTTGGCAGGCACCTCCGGTTTCCACGCCCCAAGCGCTAGTTTTGCAGCGTACCGACCTCTCAAGAATTCATCCTGTCGTCTCGGCACACCCGCCGACTTCCATCGTTCGACCTCTACAGGATGTAGAAAAACTTCCCGCCTAGTGTTCAACTCTGCTGCCGGGGTTTGGGTCACGCAGAATCCCACGCATTCTCGTGAGTAACTCGATTTATTCTCTCCATTTCGACGCGACTCCAAAGTCCATCGCCAAGATTCCGGCAAGGTATCCACGACCCTAGCAATCATATTAGTTCGCATCACGGCAAGCCTTTGTATGTACCTATACCCGGAGCGGCACTTACCAAGGTTCGCTCGTGAACCACCCCTTCTTGAACCACCCATTTCACTGTTCATAAACACCCTCGGATGCGACGCCCGCCACCACTTTGCCAATTTCTAATCTGGATTTTTTTGATTGTCCTACCCTCCGTCGGTTGTCGCAAGATTAATAACCCGATGCCCAGTGACCTCGAAAGGTCCGGCTTTCTGATTAATTATAAAATTGCCAATCCCGAGTCCAAACTTGGCGAGATTGTCGCTCCGGTGACTAAACAATTTCCCCACACGCGTCTTTCCCTTCTATTACCACACGGTTCGATCCCATCACTCGTCTTTAAACATTATCAGGAGGCCTCTGGCGTCACGATTGATCCGACCTACTACGCTACCCATCAAGAATTCGATCAATTGCTCGTTGGTGGCACTCACCGGATCTCGCCATCGTGAATAATCTCATGATTGAGAGCCTTCGGGCCGCCGGGAGGCTCGGCGATTTAAACTTCCAAAACATCCCTAACCGCAAGGAAGTGGAAGATGAGTTTACTGCTCTCCCGTTTGATCCGAGTGCGAGTAGCTACGTTCCATTAACTTGGCGCACTGTGGGCATCGCCTACAATGTGGCGATTCTCGACGAAACTCCTCGCACTTGGAGCGACCTCTTCACCCCGATCTCCCCGGATCGATAAGAAGCCGTTGGCGTCATCGGATTATTGGATGATTCGCATCTCCTTTTCGCGGCGGCCTTGCTCGCCACCGGCGCTTCACCTTCGTCGAATTCCGAAACTCAAATCAAGGTCGCAGGTGATTTTCTCGTGACCAGCACTGAACAAACGAAATTCGAATTCGTACATCACCAAGCTGTTGCTGATCTACTTCAAAACCATCACCTTATCGTCTGCATGGCGCTATCTTCCGACATTGCCCGGGCCGTGCAGAGCAATCCAAACATCGGGTTCGTCGTTCCCGCCGACGGGACTTGGATATCTCTCGACTGCATCGTTGCCTTCGCTCCCAACGATGCCCACCAGAAGGAGATCGGCGAGGACTTCATCAACTTCCTTTTGTTGCCCTCCGGCGCCGCCGAAATCGCCAACTACTCCTTCAAAGCCAACACCGACCGTCGAGAGCGAGCGTTCCTCGAACCGGCCATCAAATTTGATCCCGCCTATCAATCCACCACTTACGGGTTGTCACCCTTGCGCATGAGCAACCAGGACCAGTTCCAACAGCAAATCTTCCACCAAATCCCGCCTGAAATCGCGACGGAACCCTCTTCCTCCGATTAAACAAATGAGTGCTGCTACGTTGCCCGACACCTCGCCCGCCGTTCGGTTGCCTCTACGATACTTTACGGGGCTGGATCCGACGGAATCGATTTTACCTCTGGTTGGTGGGCTTCCTCTTAACGGTACTATTTTTAGTTTTTCTAAGAGGCATGTTTTTCACGATTTCGGCCGGACATACTGGGGTGATTTTTACCGATTCGGTGGCGGAACCGAAACAAATTTGTCCGCGATGAGGGACTCCAATTCAGTTTCCCGTGGCATTACCCTACTCTCTACGACGTGCGGATACAGGAGCATGCGCATGCGTTCAATATCATTAGCAAAGACGGACTGACCATAGAGGTAGTGCTTTCGATCCGCTTCCACCCAAAGGTCGAGTTGCTAGGCGTGTTGCACCAAGAAGTGGGTCCCGACTATCTCAATCTTATTGTCATTCCTGAAGTGCAGGCCCTCGCCCGGTCCACGTTCGGAGCCTACACGCCCGAGGAAATGTACCCCACCAAACGCACGCTCATTGAAGAAACATTGAGCCGGGCCACCAGTCAGGTCAGCGAACGTTACGTCGTTCTGGACGATCTACTCGTCAAGGAGATCAAACTCCCTCCACTCATAAAAACCTCGATCGAGAAAAAACGGGTCGAACAGCAAAATGCTCTCGCCATGTCATTTCGCATCCAACGCGAGGAACAGGAAGTGGTTCGAAAGATTATTGAGGCCGGTGGCACCGCAAAGGCTAATGCGCTCCTACACCCCACGCTCAATGAGGATCTCCTTCGCTACCGGGGTATCGACGCCACGCTGCAGCTGGCCTCCTCGAACAACGCGAAGGTCATCGTGATCGGAAATAACGACGGCCTTCCTCTGATCCTCGATCCGTCCAAGATTACGCCTGACTCACCTTCAACCAAAACCACGCCATCTACCACGTCGCTGGTCGAACCGAAGCCGCCCGAATCCGACCCCTCGGGAACCGCTGACAAAACTCCTTCCCCTGCTCCGGCCCCCTCGGGAGTCGCTGGCATCTCCATCGCCCCGTGACCCGCCGCCATCTTACCGACCTTTCACCCGGATCTTAGACCGATGGAGTTTATTAATTTTCTCAAAAAGGAGTCAAACGAGCTCGACCGTCGCCTCCTCCTTTCCGGTGCCGCTACCGGTGTCATCAACACTTTGTTGATATTCATACTGTCGACCGCCGCTGACCGTATTTCGGGAGATCAAACCGCCTACCGCGAACTTTTCATGGTGATCGTTTGTCTCGCCGGAGTTGGGACCAGCAAAGGATACCTTCTCCGTCGGAGTACCAACATGGTGGAGGAAATCGTACTCAACATTCGCCTACGCGTGGCGGAGAAAATCCGTCACACCGACTGACGCGCTTTCGAAACGATGGACCGGGCCGTACTCTATAACGCCATCTCCTCACACACCATGGCGATCTCACGCGCCTCAAGCATCGTCGTGAGTTCAGCCACCTCTAGCGTGCTCATTGTCTGCGCGTTCCTGGTTATTTTTCTTCAATCAACCGCCGCCTTGCTCATCCTCCTGTCGGCCCTCGCCTTCGTTCTCATGACCCTGTTTAGTCAACGGCAGCGCTTGGTTGCCGCGATGACTGCCGTGACCACGCAGGACAACGTATTTGTGGCCCGATTTTCCGACCTGCTCGATGGATTCAAGGAGCTCAAAATGGACGTCGCTAAAAATCGAGAATTCTTCGACCCCGATCTTCCCCCCCCTCCGCGCATCACGCCCGCGACCTTCGCGTCGCGGGAGGCCAAATCGGCAATCGCTCCGTGCTCCTTGCCGCAGTTGTCTTCCTTCGCCCTGTATTCGCCGAAGCTGACACCGCAAAACTCGTTTTCATCAGCTCGCTCATCATGTTCCTGATTGGTCCCATCAGCGAAGTAGCTTTCTCGTTTTCGACGGTTTCCGAAGTGAACACTTCGATCTCCTAAATTTATCGAATAGAAGGTGAACTCGACTCCGCCTTTGATCGAGCTGAGGACCCCAACGCTCCACCACCGCAGCCCGTAGAGCACTTCAGGGCTATCACTTGCGAGGAGATGAGTTTCGCCTACTACAACGATAAAGGAAAGGCCGTCTTCTTTCTCGATCCCTTCGAGTTCTCGCTCACGAGCGGGAAACTTCTCTGCATCACCGGCGGCAACGGTAGCGGTAAGTCAACCTTCCTTAAGGTACTGGCCGGACTCTATCCGCCCGAGGCGGGGACCATTCTGCTGGACGGCAGTCCCGTCACTGCGACCAACCGCCAAAGCTACCGTTCTCTATTTAGGCCCATCTTTACCGATTTCCACCTCTTCGACACGCTCTATGGTTTCGACGATATCGATGAGGCACTTCTCACTCATTGGCTCCACCGTACCGATCTTTGGCACAAGACCGGAGTCGAGGAACGCAAGCTTACCGAGCGCAACCTTTCGAGAGGCCAACGCAAGCGCCTGGCCCTCGTGCTCGCTCTGATGGAGGACAAACCCATCCTCCTGCTTGATGAATGGGCCGCCGAACAAGACCCTCAGTTTCGCCGCATTTTTTACCGCGAGATCCTGTCCGAATTGAGAGCGGAGGGCAAAACCATCATCGCGGTAAGTCACGACGACGAACACTATGACGTCGCTGACCGCACCTTGAAGATGCACTACGGGAAGTTCGTTCCCTTTGCCTAAGCATTCCGAACGGCCTGTCATGATCCCTCAGATCATTCACCAAATCTGGGTGGGCACGAAACCTCTGCCGAAGAAATTCGCCATCTGGGGCGAATCCTTCCGCCACCACCTGCCCGACTGGCCGTACCACGTGTGGGGCGACGAACAGCTCGAGGCCCTAGCCTCCGAGCATTTCCCCCGTCACCTCGATCTGTTTCGGCGTATGACGGTGATGTCACAAAAGGCAGACCTGGCCGCTACATGATCTTGGCGATTCACGGAGGACTTTATGTCGACACCAATTGCGAATGTCGGCGGCCTTTCGATTTCATACAGGAAAGCGACGACCTCATCGTCGCTCCCGAACTCCAGACCTCCTCGGCGCAGATACGGGAACTCTATAATACGCCACGCAGCGAACTCTTCTGCGTTTGGGCGTTACTCAGTCGGCCCGGTCATCCTCTTTGGTTCGAACTGATAGACGAAGTGGTGGCCCGTCTGGGTCGCACCCTCTCAGAAAACCGAATTGTCAATTTGATCGACCAGAGCGGCCCTGGAGCATTTACCGACGTATTTAGGCGCTATCTCGACCGTGGCGGTCGTGCCCACCTGGTCCCCGGCCCAACATTTGGCTGTGCCAATGGCTCCTCCCTATTTCAGTTCGCCCGCAGTTTCATGTTCCCCGAATTGTTCCGCGATGTGTACGTGCGCCACCGGTCACAAGCAAGTTGGGTTGATCCCAAGATGAAGCGCCAGTGGTTCCTTCGCAGCCTCTTTTTTATCGGTCCCCCCCAAACGAAGCCGACCGAAAAGTCGTAAGAAGTCCGCTTCGACTCAACTCGTCAATCCGAGCAAGCGGGTTGCATAGTCAGATGAAAATAACCCTTCGGGGTCGTGAGATTTTCGTAGTCTTCGAAAATCATCCAAGCGCGGCAGATTCAGCTCCACCTTGTCCGGGCCGGGCAAAATCTTGCCGAAGTGATAACGGGGCCCAAAAGGCGCCAACACCTCGTGCCCCACCCCGGTCCTGTCCTGATACGAAGTGCCCAATAGTTTGCGCACTAGGGCCACATTTACCGATCTGCCGCCCATTGCAGCCGCGCGTAACATTAGTCGAAACACGGTCGATACCCACCGTCGCCTGGCCTGGGTTACTTTCGTTATCGGCTGGGTCGGCTTCTCCGATTCTGATGCCGCAACTCGCGTCATTCGCATGATTTCCACCAGTCCCACCTGGGGAAACCACCGTGCATCGACGAAATCTGCGGATTCCTGCATCCTGATAAAATCCTGCACAAACTCCGTGAATGACACGATGCTCGACTCCGCGCGCAGATAAAACAACGGCACTGCCTCCAAAGTAATCTCGGTCACAATTCCCCATAATCTGAGCGCCGCGACCACTCCACCGAACCCCTCATCGCCTCGACGACTCAACGCCGCTTCACCGGCTGCGTTTACCCATCTAATCTGTGTCACCACATCAGCGAGAGTACCGGTGCGGATCGAACCACCATGAGTCGCCGTCGCGATCGCTCCCGCCAAGGACTGTTCCGCGTAAGACCCCAGGTTGGGCAAGGCCAATCCCCGTTTGGCCAAGTCCCTAGTCAACTTCAGCAAGGTAATCCCACCTTGGACCGTCACCAACTTGCCGGTAACATCCAGTACGCGGTTCATCAACTCCAGGCTCACCGGCCACCCCGTCCGTGTCAGGCAAAGGCACGAAGGTGTACAATTTTCCCCACGCCTTTACTCGCTTTCCAACCAAGCGGGCCCGACGCACCGACGCACTCACTTCGAATTCATTTCTGGGTCGGACCAATGCCGTCGGTCGCATGGCATAGTGACGACCACAATTCCATTGGAGCCGCCCCGCCACCCCTTCGTGCTCACGGAGCCAGAGTTCCGTAACCAACATTCCCTCAAACCAATTCATCTGCGGGGCGAAGCCGAACACCGTGCGGGCTCGTTCACTGGAATAAACTGCCCGATTACTGGACATGCGCCGCGCCCACGCGAGACCTCGGGCCAACTCCACCGCAGGGGCCACCACTCTCGAAACCCTGAGTGCCATCCGCTCGATCCGCTTCAGTCTCGCCAGTGAAGCCCACTGCGGAACTCGCCCCACCATTTCTGCCAACGGGGTATAGAACTCCGTAAAACTCAATTCTTCGTGGCCCAAGGTAAAATACTTGCGAAGCGGCAGACTCACACGCGCCCGCCGCCAGTATACCAGTCACCACGTCATCGATAAAAACGGCGTTCATTCTCCCGACTCCGCCATCCGCCCCCAACATAATCGGAGTCCCCTTGCGCAAAAATCCGAGCGGAGTGAGGGTCCAGGACTTCCTCTCCGGGCCATAAACACAGGTCGGTCGTCCAATCGTCCAACTCGTCGAAGTGCCCGCCAAAGTTTGCTTCATGACCGCTTCCGCCAATCGTTTGGTCCGGCTGTAGGCATCAAGTTACTGATCATCGGGCAACACTTCCTCATCGCGATAACCATCGGGTCCCGGCTCGTCCGCGCCGTGCACGGCAATGGAACTCACCAAAATCATGCGGCGGCCCGCTGCCCCCGCCACTATTTCAGCCACTCGTTGCGTGCCTTCCACATTCACCGCGTGGAACTCCTCCGCTTTGAAACCCGTCATTTTGGCCGCCGCATGAATCACCAAATCCGCGCCAGCAATCAACCGCGTCAGCGCGGCCTCATCCTGGAGATCTCCGATGACGACGGTGCCTCCCGAAGCCACCAAAGCCCGACTACGCGCCGACTCGCTCCTGAACAATTCTCGCACTTCGTGGGTCCCCATCAAGGCGTACGTCAACGCCGCTCCGATGCCGCCACCGGCTCCAGTGACACTCGCAATCGGACGTTTCATTCCATCGTCAGCCGTGCGCTCAATCGCTCCAGATTGCGCAGTTCCTGGCCAAAAGGTGTGATGATCGGAAACAACTCCGAAGCAGCCCCGGGATCAAGGTTGTACTTCACCGCCGTTGTCATACTGCCACTCGGTCCAAGATCCACATAAAGATTCGGCCCCGTCTCTTCCAATCGTCGGACTGCCTGCGGAAACTCCGTCATTTTTCGAGTCGCCGCCCAAAAGTGTTCGGCCGAAGGAGTCGCCAGTTCAATGTCACAATCAATCGAATACACTGGTATTTTTGACGCCTTGAAGGGCACCCCCGATAAGGTGCTCATGGTCGGCACCTTCACCACATCCATGGCTGCGGTGTGAAACGGATAGGCCACTGGAAGTTCGTGCGTATCGATTCCCCGCTGCCGTAAAACCGCCCGGGCTCGGACCAACAATGAAACGTCTCCCGCCACCACGAAACTCCGCGGAGAATACACGCCCGCCAATTCGCAGTCGACAAAAAATGCGGGGTCACTTGAGAATAACTCAACGCCCGTCAACACCACCAACATGCCACCGCTAGGAGCGCAGTATTCCAAAAACTGGGCCTGCTTGACGGCCGCGAGCAAAGCTTCCTCAAACGTGAGGGATCCCGCGACCACGAACGCCAAGAGTTCCCCCAAACTGTGGCCTGCCAAACGGTCCGGACGCATGCCTCGTGCGAACAAACATTGGGCCATGGCATACCCCATTGCCAATATCGCCGGGTGGGTAAACCGCAGCGAGCGAAATGGCGCAAAGCGGTCCTCTCGTGGCCGAAACATTTCGTCGGCTAGAGACGCTTTGATCAATGGCCGCAGCATTTCGTCCGCCGCCAACACCGTCGCTCGAAAGACCGAATCACCTTCATAGAGCGAACGGCCCATTTGAAAATAGTGAGCCCCCTGACCGGGAAACAACCAGACGATTGGCTTCTTCATACTGTATTCCCTGCTTCCATCTGCATTCGACGCAGGAGGCCACGGAGTACGTTCCCCGGCCCCACTTCGACGAACTCAGGTTCCGTCTGCCGAAACAGCCAGCGCATGGTCTCTGTCCATCGCACCGGGCTCGTAATTTGCCGCGCCAACATCTGTTTTAGCGTCGTCGATTCATGGGGTAGTGCGGTGACATTCGACAGCACTGTGAGTTGCGGGGGCGCCAGCGTCACTCCGGCTAAAGTCTCAGCAAATGCCCGCGCGGAACCGGCCATATAGCGCGAGTGAAACGCCGCACTCACTGGCAAACGCTTCCACATCATCACTCCAGCCGCCGCCAAGGGCGCTTTACTCGCTTCGATTTCGTGGACCGGTCCGGAAATCACAGTTTGTTTCGGTGAATTGAAATTCGCAATATCAATTCCAGACAGGCCGGTGCCCGCCAACACCTCCGCAAGCGCCGTTGCCTCAAGCCCAATCACCGCCGCCATCGCCCCTTCTTTGGCTTCGGCCATCAAGGCACCGCGCGCTTTTACTAACCTGAGGCCGGTTGAGAGATCGAATACTCCTGCCGCAAAGAGCGCGCTGTATTCGCCCAGACTGTGACCCACCACCACTTGTGGCCGTTCTCCCGTGTCGAGCAAACGGGCGAAAAAGGTGAGTGCATTCACCAAAAACAATGCGGGTTGGGTAAACTGAGTTTGGTTCAGTTGCCCCTGCGGGTCTCGTTCACACATATCGCGGACGTCATAGCCCAATTCACGCTGTGCGAGCGCAACCTGGGCCGGAAACCGATCAAAAAGATCCGCGCCCATCCCGACCTTCTGCGACCCTTGGCCCGGAAATAGAAATACCCTCGTCATAGTGTCTTATGCAATGGCTGCCGCGCCTGCCGTCGAGGTCGGATAACCAATTCTCACCTTCAGTGTATTGCCCTCGCCTGGCACGATCACTGCCGTGCCCGCGTAGTGGCAGAGATTAATGTCCTCGGTTGCAGGTCCGGTGCCAAAATCCATCGGCGGCAAATTGAACCGGGCCACATTGGTCACGACCAGCGCAGTGGCGGGGTCTGCCAGTAACGCGCGCCTAACCGCCGCCAACCCACGGGTCAAACGCAGCTGTTCTACTGCTCCGTTATAGCGCACCAATTCTCGCTCATCACAGGCTCGCACCGCATCGGTGATGGCACTCGCCAACGACGGAATCGACGATGCCATCACTTGATTTCGTTCCAATCGCAAAACCGCCGGTGCCATGGCATTACCAAAAAAGGAGTGGGAGAACGGGCCATCGTGGCGCCGAAAGTTAACGGGACAGGCCAGCGTCAATTCACCAACCACATCCGTCAATTCGGACGCATAAAGTTTCCATAGATGTGCGGTCACGACACTGTTCTCGGTCAACTTCGAGTGCTCCATCGGCCCCGCAGTACGGCGGGCTTCTTCTAGCAAAGCCGCGCCGTTGAAGGTCTGCGTCTCCACTCTCCGGGCCATCGGATCAAATCGTGGTCCCACTGTCGCCAGTTCCGGCACCCGCCAACTAGCACCTTCGCGGCGCACGGTCTCGCGCACCAGTTTTCGCAATTTGCTGCGGGAATGATCCGGAATCAAGAATGGTTCCCCGCGACACGCCGCCGACCAGGCCGACATGAAGTAGTAAAAACTGTAACCGTCCGCGATTGCGTGAGACACGTTTACCGCCAACAGGCTGCCGTGCTGCAGCTGGTGTAGACGGAACTTGGCCAGTTTTTCGCCGTGTTTCGTCGGATCAAACGAAACCCGAAACCGCTCCAGCAACATGGGGTCATCCTCCCGCGGAACTAAAACATCTCCCTCCTCCTGCACTTCCATATAATCGGGGTCATCCGAACATTCACAGATGGCGTACTCATTTTTCCCCCGTCTTTGTAAACGCGAGTTGATCGGAAAAAACGCCTCCGCCGTTCGAATCAAGCCTCGTCGTAGTAAGTCGGCATCGAGGGGCCGCTCAAAATAATAGAGGATCTGCATCGCCAGTCGTTGCGGGGCCACAAAAACGTAGTCGATCGGCGCCAACATTAGCTGGCGTCGGGATCGAGCCTCCAAAGGCAAAACCATTACCGATGGGGTGGCGGGCACGGCCGCGAGGGGCTGCTCAACATCCACTGGGCTCGCGGGCACCCGGTTTTCCAGGTAGGCGCAAAGGGCCTCGATGGACGAATGCTCAAACACCACCGCTTGGGAAACCTCTCCATACACCTTGCCGATGCGCTGAGAGAACTCCACCGCCAGAATCGAATCGAGTCCGTATTGCTCCAAGGACTCGGTCGGTCGAATTTTCCCTGCGGCGACCTTGCTCAACTCCGCAAACCACTGGGTAAGTTCGATCACCATCGCTTCACGTCCCTTCGGCTTCGAAGACCGCGGCAGGGTCGAACCTGCAGGCATGGCCGATGGAGCAGACTGCAAACGTCGCAACAAGTCCGTCGCTTTTCCTGCAAAGCCCCAAACTTGCGGTTGGTCGCCGTGGAGTACGGTTTCAAATATTTTCAACCCTTCCGCCGTTGCCAAGGGACGCATACCGAGAACATCGATTCCGCTCTTGGCTTGCATACCACCATCGCTCCACAACGGCCAATTAATCGAAAACGTGCGCCCCGATCGCCGACCTCCGCTGCGTTCCTCCTCACGCCACCGCGCGAATGAGTCGAGGTAAGCATTCGCAAAGGCATAATCGCTCTGTCCGGCATTGCCCAGCATCCCCACAGACGAGGAACACAATAGAATCCAGTCCAACGGTTCATCCATCGTCGCCGCGTCCAAGGCCTCAACGGCTTCCATCTTCGGAGCCAACACTTCGTCAAAATCCGCACGCGTCTTCTGCCGCAACAATCCGTCTCGCAGCACTCCCGCTGCATGCAGCACTCCGTTCACTCCGCCAAAACGCGCTTTGGCCTCAGCGATGACGGCAGTCGCTCCGATGGTCGTACTAATATCCGCCATCACATAAGTCGCTTTATCTCCCCAGGCGGCCAAACGCTTTTGTAGCGCGATTGTCCCTTGGGACCGGCCCGCCAAAACAACGCGCGCCGAGTAGTGGGTCACCAGAAATTCCGCAAAGATTTGCCCGAGTCCTCCTCCTCCTCCGGTGATCACATACACCCCTTCGCGTCGAATCGCTCCGGCGGACCGTAGGTTCACGGGCTTCCACTGGACTAAATCCTTCACCTCTCGTTTCCGCTCCACCCAACGCACCTCTTCGCGCGCCTCGTTCAATTCGCTGCAAAGCCGGGCGCTAACGTCATCGGTCGCCAAGGTCGTCCAATTTAAAGCGGGGTACTCGTATCGGGCTGACTTCACATAGGCCGCCACGGCCTCATACCCAGGCAGGCCCGGAGGATGAATAAACAGCAGGGGCTGCTTCGCATCAGGTTGCCGCTGTACCCAAGCCTGCGTCAACGCATGCACACTGTGCAGCCCGCAGGCCAGCACCTCGGTCCTATCAACTTCGCGGGTCGACCACCGGTGAACCACCGCGCCGACGTTTCGCCTTTGCAGCAGACGTTCGTAGTCGCCCGGCTCATCGCGACGCAGCCAAACCACGTCACCGCTTTCCCGATACGTCGATCCCGCCACGACACGGGTCACTTCCAGTCCGGTCAGGCGGAGTTCCTCGGCCAAAGCGGGAGACTCGTCAAACAGCAAGCAATCGCCCTTGATCGGGTTAATGTCCCGTTGGAGGGATGGCACCCATGTGGGCACAAGGTATTCTGGTCCCGCCGCCCGTAATTCACGTAGCGCGTAGTCGTCCAATCGACCGAGCACGACTCCCGCCTCGTTTGTGATTCGTAGCGAAAAGGTGCGCTGGTCCGTCTCTTGGGACTTCAGTCGAGCGTGGACATAGCACACCGGCGGCAGATCGGTGGCGTTGACCATCCCCAATGCAAACGGGACTTCCAAAATCGAATCGGAGCCCAGTACGGCCAGCGTTTGTAAGGCTCCATCGATCAACGCGGGATGGGCTCCCGCTCCTGTTGAAGTTTGAGCGCGCCACAAATCCGGCAGTTCCAGTTTACTCCAGGCCTCGTGGTCGTTGAATCCGATCTCATGGATCACGCGATAGCCTGCACCGTAACTCAGACCTCGCGCGGCAAAGGCCTCGTATAGTTCCGTCACGTCCGTCGTTTTTCCGCATCGTGCCTTCACCTCGGCCCATGCGATAACCTCAATTGGCTTCGAAGACGGACGCGCTGCGGTGGCCGTGGCCAGAACCGATCCATCGGTGTCCTCGACTGCGATATCGCCTCCTCCATCCAACGAGGAACCGACTCGCACGGTGAACGCGGCAATACCCCGTTCATCAGGTGTGATTGGTCGCAGCCACATCACCCGTCGCAGTTCCACATCCTTGACACCCGCGGCCTGCTGCCACGCTTGGGTCATCACCGCCACTATCGCCGCCCCTGGCAGGACGGCACGCTCCTGTACCAGATGGTCACCCAGAATGGGTTCTTTGATGGAAAACTCCGCTTCCACCACGCGTACCCGCAGTGCCTTGCCGGCCGGCGCCGTGGCTCCCGGCACCCAATGCCTGTCTCGTGAAAACGGATACAAGGGTAGACGCACGCGGCGTGGGGGATGATCCGCGTAGGCGGTGCTCCAATGCAATTTCACCCCGGCCGTCCAAAGTTGCCCCAAGGTCGCCCAGTCTCGCGCCGCCCACCATGGCGCCAGCGATGCTGGATCGCCGTGCAATGACCGCAAAACCCGCACGGCCGCCGGATTCTCCTGCGTATCGCCGGTCCAGCAGTCTCCCACCGACTCGCCGGTTTGCCACATGGTCAATTTTTTCACCAATTCGGTCCGATCGCGCACAACCAACGCCAATCGCATATTCATCTCTTCACGACCGCGTTGTAATCCTTCGGCGATGTCACGAAGAGCGGGGGCGTCAGGCCGTGTCAAATACTCCGCCAGCCGACGAACCGCCTCCACCAGCTGGTCCTGGGAACGAGCAGAAAGCACAATCAAGGTGGCCTCCTCCGATTCGATGGCCTGACCGGAAGCGACCGCAGGTGAACCATATTCCTCCAACACTACGTGAGCATTGGACCCGCCAAAACCGAACGAACTCACGCCCGCCCGACGCGGAATCTCACGCCCCTGAGCATCACGTTTGACCGGCCAGGGCTCCGCTTGAGTCGGAAAATATAACGCGGTACCCGAGGTCTGGATATAGGGATTAATTTCCTGCAAGTGCACCGTCCCCGGAATGCATCGATGTCGGAGCGCCAGCAGAGTTTTAAGCACGCCCGCAATACCGGCCGACGTTTCGAGATGACCGATGTTGGTCTTGACCGCTCCGACGGCACACCTCGGGTCCACTTCAGATAGTGGAACCGAAGCGAATGCCTTCTTCAGCCCGTTAATTTCAATCGGATCACCAAGAGCGGTTCCGGTTCCATGCGACTCGATATAACCGATAGTGGCCGGGTCGATCCCCGCCCTCGTCCAAGCGTCCTGCAGCAGACGGGCCTGTGCATTGGGGTTCGGCACCGTCAAGGACTGCACATGGCCTCCATGGTTTTCGGCACTGCCGATGATTGTCGCGTAAATCTGGTCACCATCACGCTGCGCCCGCGCCAGGGGCTTGAGCAAAAGTGCGCCAACTCCTTCGCCCCTAACGTACCCATCGGCCCGCGCATCGAAACTCTTGCAACGACCGTCCGGACTTAACATCCCTGCCCGAGTAAAGGCCGTGAATCCCGCGGAGCTCAGCAACGCGTTCACTCCCCCGACAATTGCCATTTCGGAACTCCCGCTCTCCATCGATTCGATCGCCCGGTGGATGGCCACCAGCGAGCTGGAACACGCCGTGTCGATGGCTTCACTGGGTCCATTCAAGTCGAAAATATATGAGACCCGATTTGCCAATACAGAATGGGCATTGCCTGTCGCACTATAGGCCTCCACCTCCACGCTCGACGCTGCGAGCACATTGGCATAGTCATTCGCCGCCACGCCGACAAAAAGGCCCGTCTTCGTCCCCGACAATTCGGATTTCGCATAACCCGCGTCTTCAATGGCATGCCAAACCGTCTCGAGAAAAATGCGCTGCTGCGGATCCATTAACTCGGCTTCACGCGGCGAAATATCGAAAAAACGGGCATCGAACTTGTCGATATCGTCGATAAAACCACCCCACGGCATCGCTTCTCCGTCGACGCCCATCCATCGATCTGCGCTCGGTTTGCCGATCAAGTCACATCCCGCTTCCAAGTTCGTCCAAAATGCCTCCAAATCTGTCGAGCCGGGGAACCTGCCGCTCATCCCGATAATGGCGATTGGTTCCCGCTCACCGACCGACCGCGGCAATTGCTCAGACACCCGATTCGTCCCCCCGACCGCTTCCGGTGGTGACGCGATTGCCGGGGCGGCCAATGGAGTCGAGACGGCCACCGTCTGCACCTGAAACCGCCGCGCTACAACCTCGCGAAACTCTTGCCAAAGATAATCCCCGAATTCCGCCAAAGTCCGATGCTCAAAGAACATTGCCGGCGTGACTTCCAACGCCAACGCCCGTCCCACTTCGTTCGCCAGCGAAGTGAATGTGACCGAGTCGAATCCGTATTCCGCCGAATCTATCTCCGGGTCCAAAAGCACTGGGTCGAGCTTCAAAACTCCCGCTGCCAATTCCCGCAGAAGATCGATTAATGCAGGGGGCAAATTCCCGTCGCTCGCCTCCGGGATCGCGTGCATCGCTGACGCCGTTGCTCGATCCCGTCGTGGCGCACAAAGTTTTTCCGGGTCACCTTTCAACACCACAATCGCGCCTGGTGAGATTGCCTGCAATCCATCCAGTATGGCCAGTCCCTCGAGCGTTTCCAGTGGATACAATCCCAGTTGATCGGCTTGCCACCGAACACGCTCCTCCGGTGCCCGCATGCCCCCATCTCGCCAGAGCGGCCAAACCAAGGAGTGCACCCGCGGACCCTGACTAGTGATTGACCAGGACTGACTCAAGGCATCGAGGGTCGCGTTCGCCAATGCATAGGCACTCTGACCGCCGTTGCCCAACGCTCCTGCGGTCGAAGAAAACAAGACCATCCATTCGAAGGGAAAATCGCGTGCCGCACTGTACAATGCTCGCGCCCCACCGACCTTTGCACTCCACGCCGCGCGTAGGTCGGCCACACTTCGATCCCTAACCAAACCATCGTGCGATTCTCCCACCGCATGCACCACTCCGGTGATCCGCCCAAACCTGCTACTTGCTTCCGCCAACAGTCGCGCCGCCCCATCAGAATCACTCAAGTCCACCCGAAAATGAATCATGGCTCCTGCCGCCTGCTCCAGCCAATCCGCCTGCTCCGGACTCGGGACTGAGCGACTAGCCAACACCACGCGCACTCTGGGGTCTCGCGTCAAATGCTTCGCGACATGGCGACCCAAACCGCCCAAGCCCCCCGTAATCACGTAGACTCCGCCTGGTTTGGAGTCGTCCACGGTCTGTATTCCGGTCGCGAATGGCATCAGTTCACTCAATCCAAACTGATCACGTTTGGTCCCACGGTAACGCAGGTCCGCCGATTCGCCCCCGAAATCATTTAACACGTCGTCCAATTCCGGCGGGGAATCACACCCCACCGTGAACAATTTCCATCCCGGGTGCTCCCGCCGCACGCAACGGACATAGCCGCCCACCCCTTCATCGACCGGCGAACCGCCGGGATACACAAAGGCCAAAGGCGTGGACCGCCGATCCGAACGCAATATTGACCGGACCAGGCGGTGGAATGCGGCCACTCGGGCCGGCAACACTTCGTCCGACGGGTTACCGGCAAGGCGCCAACCAAAAACCACCGCATCGGCCTTCACTTCGTTCAACAGCCGGGCGTAGTCCGCCTCGACTTCTGGTCGCAATGTAATGGTCGCCTGAGTACGACCGTACTCGGGTCCCGGCACTACGCGGCACAAATTCGCCTCAGGATGCTGCGTCACCTGCAGCTCCCTACTATCGTCGTCGAACACCAGTACGGAGCCACTAAATGCCACCGTTTCACGCGGAGCCGGCGACCACGTCATACTTCCGGTGAGGAGTTGGCCTCGCTCTTTCTCAACCAGCCGCACACATACACCGCGCAACTCGATCGCAACCTGCCCTTCCGACGTCAATAACCTCAAATTATATTGCGGGGCCGTCATGTTAGTCAGCCGTTGCACATGGACCGAACACGTTCGGGGACACCGCGCGTGCACCAACACTTCTGCGACCGAAAACGGAATTTCCAATCCGTCACGACCTGCGCCAATGACTCCGAGACATTGCATGGCGCCATCAAGGAAGGCCGGCGGAAGCAAGTCATCCGAACCATCCCACAAATCGGGCAATCTCAGCTCCGCCACGGCCTCCATTGTGTTGTATCTCACGTCCTGCACGACCTGAAACGCCGCGCCATAGGCAATCCCGCGGGCGGCAAAACCCTCATACAACGCCGTTGCTGCAATCGTCTCCTGGCACCTCGACCGCAACGACACTAAGTCCACCGCTACAGGAGGATCCTCGCGCATGGGTAGCGCCGTTCCCAGCATCCAAGGCTCATCTTCATTCTCTCCCGTCAGTTCAAACCGCCAGATTTCGTCCTGCCGATGCCATTTGATCCGCACGCTCACTCCCGTCGCGTCGCCAATAATCGGACGCTGCCACACCACGTTCCGCAAGGTCCACCCATTTCCGGGAGGTAGGACCCCATGTGCCAATGACAGCGTCGCGGCACCCGGCAATATCGCGTGACCCCGTACCACATGATGCGCCAGCACGGGCTCGTGCGAGGCCAGGTGCACCACCTTTTCGCCATCCCGCGTTTCAATCCGTAAAACTTTGGCCTTACTTTCCGTCTGCAGCGGCAGGCTCGGAATCCAGTAACGCTCTCGAGCAAATCCGTAGCCAGGGAGTCCCACCCGCATCGGCGGCGCGTCCTCTCCTCCCAAAGACTGCCAATCGATATCTGCCCCGGCCACCCAGCGAGCGGCGGCAGCTCGCCCCTCGCCCACGGTAAAGCGCTCCAGAATCGTGTCGTCGGTATTCCCGGCCTGGGCACGTTCCCTCTTCACTCGCCCCCGCAACTCTCCAACATCCTTACCTGCGGAAATCGCGGCCAATCCCTCCAATAACGCAGCCCGATCACGGGCTGGAAAGGCCACGCGTTCTTCCAATGCTTCGCGGCCGAATTGCAAGGTCCAGGCAATTGCCCCGAGGGAACGGGGAGCCGCGGGAGATTCCACCAAAAACGTGTGTAAACGTCCGGCCAGGGCCCGCAGGCGTTCGGAGTTTTTGGCCGACAAAACGATCCATTCCGCGCTGACCTTCAGATCACCGGCATCCTGCAGCACCTCGACCACGGGCGGAGGTTCTTCAAGAATGACGTGCGCATTTGACCCACCAGCACCAAACGAACTCACCCCGGCTCGGCGGGGCCAGGATTGCCCCTCTTTTTCCGCCGTTTGCCACGGCCCCAGCGATGTTTGCACGCGGAATGGTGTAGCCGCAAAATCGATCCGTGAATTCGGCGGCGCAGCATGAAGCGACGGGGCCAATTGGCGGTGCCGCATTTGCAACAGTACCTTCACCACCCCGGCCACCCCCGAGGCCGATTCCAAGTGTCCGATGTTGGTCTTCACCGAACCGATCGCGCAGCTCGCGCCAGTCTTCGCCGCACCAGCCCAAGCCCGATTCAATCCCTCCACTTCAATCGGGTCTCCCAGTGCCGTACCCGTGCCGTGGGTCTCAAGGTAGCTGATGCTCGCTGGATCAATCGAGCCCGCCTTCAACGCCTGAGTGATCAAACTCGCCTGGGCTGCTGGACTCGGCACACTGTACCCATTGGTGCGCCCTCCGTGATTCACAGCCGTCGCTTTGATCACCCCATGAATGCGATCCCCATCCGCTTGCGCCAAAGCCAGAGGCTTCAACAGTAGCGCCGCGACACCTTCGCCTGGAACAAATCCATCCCCTCCCTCACCGAAAGCCCGACATTTCCCATCCGTGGAAAGCATTTTCATCAGACTGAGATGAGAATATTTCGACGGATGGAGGTACAGATTCACCCCGCCCGCAATGGCCTGTTGACACTCTCCACGGCGAATCGCCTCCACCGCCATGTGGATCGCGGTGAGCGACGACGAACACGCGGTGTCCACGGGCATACTCGGCCCATTGAAATTAAAGAGGTAGGATACTCGATTGGCCAGCGACCAGGGGAGCGTCGTCGGGGCGGCTCGCGCTCCCCCATTTTCGTGCCCCAACAGCGTGTAGCTGTTGCTCGTCACGCCCACAAACACCCCCACATTGGTCGCATACTCTGGTCGCACCCGCCGCCTGAGCTCGCGACGTGGCATCCCGGCGTCCTCCAAGGCATGCCACGCTACTTCAAGAAATAATCGCTCCTGAGGATCCATCATCTCCGCTTCAACCGGCGACAGATTGAAAAACAACGGATCGAATTTATCGACGTCTTCCAGAAACGCTCCCCAGCGTCCATACATCTTGCCGTCGATGGCCCGCTCCGGATTGGCATCGTAAAACTCGTCCAGATTCCAGCGCGTAGCCGGCACCTCGCTCACACAATTTCGCGCGTCCTTCAGTACTTCCCAAAAACTGTCGGCATCGGGGGCGCCAGGCAATCGAGCCGCCATACCCACAATCGCGATGTCCCCCGGACTCGGCGAAGGTTCGGAAGGCGGATTCACTTCGTTTATCGCTTTCGAGGCGACACTATCAGGCTGCACCACATCACCGCCGAGTCGGGCCATTGCTATCCCATGATGGGCCACCAGATGACGCGCCAATTTTCGAATATTAGCATGCTCGAAAAGCAATGTTTTGGGTACGTTCCCCAAGTCGCGTTCGAATCGTTGATTCACGTCATTCACCACGATCGAATCGACCCCCATTTCGTCAAAACGCTGCTCATCGTCGATCTGCTCGGCCGGCATCTGAATCACTTCACCCAAGGTCGTGCGGAGATAGGTCTTGACTTGCTCCATCGACACCCGGGCATTTGAACCCGTTTCCGTGACCGCAGGTTCTGGAGTCCTCACGAATAGCTCGAACACCTTGTTCCGCTCGCCCCACAACGGCAGCACCTGTGAAACTTCGCCACCCGCAAACAAATCGAACCACCGGAAACCAACCTGGCTCGGCAAGGGAGCCAAGCCTGCTTCGGCCAGCCGGCTCACCACTTCCGGTCCCGGCGGCATTCCTCCGTCCGCCCACAACGGCCAATTAATCGAAACCGTCGGTCCACTTCGCTCCCCACGGCTGACCTGTTCCTGTCGCCGTGCCGCCATGCCATCGAGGACACTGTTGGCAAAAGCGTAATCCGCCTGGCCCATGTTACCCCAGACTCCAGCGGTGGATGAGAAGAGCACAAAACACGAAAGCCGGTCCGCCGCCGTTGCCTCATCCAACCAAATTGCACCTGCCACCTTCGGCGCAATTACCTCGTCGTAGTCTGCCCGCGTCTTTCGAAGGATAAAGTTGTCGCGCAACAGGCCTGCAGCGTGGACCACACCATCGATTCCACCAAATCGCTGACGACACGCTGTCACCGCCAGCACAACGTCGTCCCGTTTGGACACGTCTCCCGACCCATATTCGGCCTCGCCTCCCGCTGCTCGAATCTCCGCCAGTACCGCCTCCTGCCGCGCACCGCGCGTCGAGCGTCCCATCAACCACAGCCGTGCGCCTTGGGTACGCGCCAAATGTAGCGCCAACAGACGGCCCACCCCGCCAAGCCCTCCCGTTACCAAATAGACTCCACCGCGTTTGGGTGGGTTCACTTTCGCCGCCAAAGGTCCACTCCACGGTTCGATGGAGAACGTCCGGCGAATCCCGACACCCAGTTGCAATGCTCCGGCCTCCGTCGCCTGCAACAATTCCTGTGCTACGACGGTTTCGGCGAGATCGTCCGCCACTTCCATCACCACCACGCGCACCAGAGGTTGCTCCTGTGCGAGCGTCCGCGCCCATGCTGCCACCGCCGCGTGTTGTGGCGCCCCCGGAGGATGACAAAACGCGATCCTCACCAGCGACTTCACTCCATTCGTCATCAGGGCCCGCACGAAACGCACCAAACTGTGCAATCCCGTTTCGAGGGTAGCCATCACGTCCCCACTCCGTGCCCATCGATGAATCACAAAATCCGTCCCAACCGCATCCGCCAGCTGCTGGTAATCGGCATCCGCTGACGCATTCAAAACGACTTGATTCTCCTCGTGGCAAAAAGCCTCACCTGCCAGGACTCGCGTCAATTTCAACGCTGATGCAGGCGTCATTCGCGCCGCGCCGTCCCCGCGCCGATCAAATATTAACCACGTTCCAGTCACCTCCGTCAGTGGTTTTGCCGGCCCCAAATTTACCCAAACTGGACGTAGGAGTACCTCATCCGCAGTGACCAAGTCGTCGACCACCGCCTGCGTCAGATCTGGTGAAGACGCGCGCGGAGACGACTTCAGCGCGATCAACTTATCGGGTGCCCAGTAGCGATCACCCACAAACGGATACACTGGTAAGGATAGCCGCCGTCCCCCTTGGGTCTCCTTACGGTCCGCCCAAATCACCCCTGCCCCCGCCACCCACGCGTTCACCGCCGCGCCCAAGGGCGAGGTCGGTTCCGGTTTTTCCAATGATCCCTCGCCGGAGCGCACCATTCCGCGTGTCCACGTGGTCAAGGATGGCGTTGCCAAATATCGACGCAGTTGGGTTGCCAAATCGTTTAGATCGTTAGCCACCAAAGCCAACCGCTCGGGCAAAGATTCTCGACCGTTTTGCAAGGTAAACGCCAGATCCACCAACATCCATCCACGCTCCGACACGCCATCCCTGATGTGCGCGTCAATCCACCTCACCAGTTGTTCCGCCCGCGCCAACAACCTGTCTTCAGTGCGAGCCGAAAGGACGATGGCCTGCGCCCAATCCTGATCTCGTGTTCGCTCGTCCCGAGGGCGCGAATCAACATATTCCTCGAGCACCAGATGGGCGTTCGCCCCGCCAGCGCCAAACGAACTTACGCCCGCTCTCCGTGGAGCGGCGCCATTCGTCCATGGCTCCAAGCGTTGAGGCACTCGAAATGGCGAAGTCTCAAACTTGATATGCGGATTCAGCGCCCGCGAGTGCAGCGACGGCACGATCTGCCCATGACGCATTTGCAACAACACTTTGGTCACACCCGCCACCCCTGCGGCCGACTCCAAATGGCCAATATTCGATTTCACTGATCCCACGCGAATCTTCGCGCCTTCCGACCCAGCACCGAACGCGCGTGTCAGCGCCGCAAGTTCGATCGGGTCGCCGAGAGAAGTACCGGTTCCGTGCGCTTCGACATAGGAAATTTCTCCCGGTGCCAATCCGGATCTCCCCAACGCTGCGGCAACCACGGCCGCCTGTGACTTGGGATTGGGCACCGTGTACCCATTCGTTTTCCCGCCGTGATTCACTGCACTCGCTTTGATCACGCCCCACATCGCATCGCCATCGGCCCTTGCTTTCGCCAACGGTTTCAGCACCAAAGCGCCGACTCCTTCGCCCGGGACATATCCGTCGCCTCCTTCCCCAAAACTACGACAGCGTCCATCGCTCGCCGCAAATCCTCCCGGGGCCAGCAGCATGTCCTTATGGGGATGCACCGTCACGTTGACGCCACCGGCCAACGCCATCTCCGACTCGCCGCTCCACAGACTTTGGCACGCCAGGTGAATGGCCGTGAGCGACGACGAACACATCGTATCGACCGCCAGGCTGGGTCCGTGCCAATCAAAAAAGTACGAGACCCGATTCGCAATCGACGCATACGAAGAACTCAACGGCACGACCTCACCCGCGGAGACATCTCCCGCGCCGTACAATTGATATTCCCCGTACATCACCCCCACAAAGACTCCCACTGATCGGCCAGCCCACGCTGATCGCCGGTAACCGGCATCCTCCAGCGCCTGCCAAACCGTCTGCAAAAACAAACGCTCCTGCGGATCAAGCGCATAGGCCTCACGCGGAGTCACCCCAAAGAAACCAGCATCAAATTTTTCCACTCCCTCGATGAAGCCCCCCCACTTATTGCGGGTCTTGCCCGGTTTGCCTGACTCCGGATCATAAAATTTCCGCCAGTCCCAGCGCTGCAACGGAATCTCCTCAATACAATCGCGGCCATCACGTAGATTTGCCCAAAACATAGCCAGATCATCTGCCATCGGATAACGTCCCGCCACCCCGATAATCGCGACGTCCGTGGCTTTAATCTCCCGGTTCTGCCCCGGTTCCGCAGCTGGCGTCGGCTGACCCTCCGCTTGGATTACTCCTCCGTTCAGTAGTGCCGTTCCGATGCGCTCATCCGTGCTTCCGCCGATCAACCGCAGTGCCCTCTCCCCGTGTTGAGCGACCAAATATTCGGCCAGTTCAGCCAACGTCTGATGCTCGAAGAGCAACGTTTTGGACAACTCACCAAAATCCACCTCCAGCCGTCGCGTGAAGTCCATCACCATGACTGAATCGATCCCGAACTTCTCCAACGCATCCATTGGTTGAATACGTTCCACCGGCAGTTTAACCAGCTCTGAAAAACGAGTCGTCAACCATGGCAAGAGCGCCACCACCGTGCGATCAACATCTGCGGAAACCAACTGCATGGGGGGAGGCGATTTCACCACCCGCGCGCGGTCGCCCGGCTTAAGCAAACGCTCAATTGATCGCTGGTCCCCCGCCAACAAAGCCAAACGCGGTCGACCGAGACGCACGGCTTCCTCCAAACGGATCAAACCCTCTTCAGGCTCGAGCACTCTCAAACCGACCTGAGCCAACTTGCGTTGCTCGACGTCGGCATCGCGTCCCATACCGACGCCCCTCCACAAGGGCCATGCCACTGAAACCGTAACTCCCGAGCACTCCCCTTTCATTCGCCGGGCCTCGCGCAGTTCAGCCCATCCGTCCATAAACCCATTGGCATAGGCGTAGTCGGCTTGCCCGACATTACCCAAAGTCGCCGCCACCGAAGAAAACAAAATGAAACAGTCCAAGGGATCGCCCTGAGTCGCCGTATCAAGTACCTGCACCCCCGCAACCTTGGGCGCCAACACCCTCTGGGCGGAATCCGAAACCTTGTCTCGCACGAAACGATCATCGAGCACGCCGGCGGCATGAATGACCCCATGCAAAGAGCCAAAGTGGGCCCGCGCCATTGCCAGCGCCCGCTCCACCTCGGAACCGACCGTGACATCAGCAGCCACATAAATCGCCTCGCCACCAGCCGCTCGAATCGACGTCACCACCGCATCGCTCACCGCGCCCGACTCCGATCGACCCATCAATACAATCCGAGCGCGAAACCGGCTCGCCAAGTGTCGGGCTACCGAAGCGCCTAGGCCTCCGGCGCCACCGGTGATCAAGTAAACGCCTTCCGGTCGAAATTCCGTGGCCACACTCGGATCCGACGGCACCCAAATTTCCGGTACTTCAATTTCTCTTCGACCGTGTGACCATCGCACGACGGCGGCCTCGTCTATTGCACCTAACTCTCTCAACCACGCCTCCGTGTTCGACGGTTCAATATCCACCGCCACCATGCGGAGATGGGGTTTTTCCAAACTCAGACTTCGCGCGTAACCGCCCCATGCCGCCCCCACGCCCCCGGTCACGATTATGCGCACCTGTTTTTCGTTCACCGATCTCACCAACGATCGCATCAACACCATGAGCTCCGTCGTCGAACCTTCGTCCTTTACTCGCACGATGATGGTATCTGGTACGTCGGCAACGTTGTCCGTCGCATCAGCCAGGCTCAAATGCCGTAGGTGTAATGCCGGAACTCGGGTTTGCAGGCTTTCACCCCATCCCGGTTCGCCGCCGATCGTCCAGATTCGCCCGGCGTGAATTGCCGCCGGCGCCTCCGTTTCCTGCCAGCGCGGCTTCAACCACACCAGGTCTTCGGGCTCAGATTGCGCGGGCGAAGCGTGCAGCACACGCATGCTCATTCCCGTCAGGCTTGTCACCACATTTCCCTGCTCATCGAGCAAGCGCACGCGAAAGCGCAGGAGTCCTCCTTTCGCCTCCATCCGTTCGACGTGAGCCCATCCGCGTTCCGGCACCTGCCCAAAACTCACCTCCTCGACGGCGAACGGCACCGGGAGACCACTCGCGTCTTTACGACCCAAAGCCGCGGTGGACTGCAAGGCCCCGTCCAACAAAGCCGGAGGAAGCACCCATCCCGTCCCATCATCTGGCGCCAACTCCAACCGGGCCAATGACTCCGTATCTGAAAACTGAATAAACTGCACCGCCCGCATTCCCCGTCCCAAGCTCAACCCAACGTCTTCGCAACGCGCATACAATTCCTCCGCGTCCAATCTACCGTCACACCTTGCCTGCACCGCCGTGATATCGACCTGCTCAGACGGGTTGACCAGCGCGCTCCCGCCCAATCGTAGTCGACCTTCCGCGTGCACCACAGCATCCGAACCCGACACAATCGTGAACTCCACACTCCGCTCCTCACGGTTGAGCCGAATTTCAACCTCGGTGGGTGCAGTCACCACCAAGGGTTGTCGCCAGGCCACATGATGCAGCGAGACCGTGTCTCCCATCATGCCGAGTTCGCGCGCCGCCACCACCGCCATCTCCAAGTAGGCCACTCCCGGTAATGTCGCTTGACCATTAACCACATGATCTCGCAGGAAAAACTCGTCGCCCGACCATCGCGTAGTGAAACACACCTGACCAAACGTCGACGTATTGCGGTGCAATAGTGGATGCAGTTGAGTCACTCGCATTTCGGTATCCACCAACTCGGAGGTCTGCTCTGACCAGTAGCGTTCCCGGGCGAACGGATAACCGGCGAGTGAAACTCTCCGACCCATTCCGGACGGAAATAGTTGCTCCCAATCAGGCTCGACTCCCTTGACGTAGAGCGCACCCAGCACGCCGAGTTTTTCCCGCCAAATCCCGGGCAGCTTTCGAACCACCGTCAACTCACCAGCTATCTGCGCCGCCATTTGCTGGTGAATTAACGCATCGGCCTCGTCCGTGGTGAGGTGTGACGTTGAGCGCAAAACACCCGATCGTTTGCCGCCTGATCCAAGAACATTCAAATCGTCCCGCAACGCCTTGATCGACGTCGCCACCATGGCCAAACGTTCTTCGAAATGCGCGCGTCCCAAGGCCAGGGTAAACGCCACGTCGACCAGATTCATGTCATCGGTTAAGTGCTCAGCGGTGCTCTGCAGCAGCTCGGTCAAAGCCTCGGGAGTGTGGACGGAGAACACCATGAGTTGCGCCGAATCCGGTTCCTCGATGGCGGCAACTGGTCCGATCCTGGGAGACTCCTCTAACACGAGATGGCAGTTGGTCCCGCTGAAACCATAAGAACTCACGGCAGCGCGACGGGGTCGCCCCTCCACTCGAGGCCATGGTGTGAGTTCGGCAACGGGCCGAAACGGACTCTCGGTGAAATCGATGTACGGATTTACCTTCTGCAAGTGGAGAGAACGGGGGATCTGCCCGCTGCGAAGCGCACCCAAAACCTTGATGACGCTACACACGCCGGCCGCGGCCATCGTGTGACCGATATTGGACTTCACCGCCCCGAGTAAACAACCGCCCTTATCCGACCGAAAACGACGGTAAGTCTGCGTCAGGGCTTGCACCTCCACCGGATCGCCCAGCTTGGTGCCGGTACCATGTGACTCCACATAGTCGATGCTTTCCGGCGTCACACCGGCCCGTTCGTAGGCTTCCAATTGCACCTCAGTCTGCGCCAGACCGCTCGGCGCGGTGATCCCATTGGTACGACCATCCTGATTGATCGCCGATCCCTTAATCACTCCGTAAATCGTGTCCCGATCACGTTGCGCTGCCGTCAACGATTTTAGAACAACAACGCCCGCCGCCTCACCCGGCACAAAACCATCCGCTGCAGCGTCGAACGTTTTACAGCGTCCGTCTGGCGCCAACATGCCCATGGAGCCCAAGGCAAGGTAGACCTTTTCCGAAGCAAACACGCGTACGCCACCCGCCAGGGCCAAATCGCATTCCCCTCGTCGAAGACTTTCGCACGCCAAATGGATCGCCACCAGAGAGGAAGAACACGCCGTATTGATCGCGATACTGGGTCCATGTAGATCCAGGAAATAGGAAATGCGCGCCGCCAAAATCGATTCTGCGTTCCCCTGAAACAGCGGCGCCTTTTCCGTCCCGGCGAGCGCCGCCGACACCCGTCCAAGGTAATCACTCGGTTCCACGCCCGCAAAAACGCCGCACTTCCGAGCCCGTCGGGTGGAGGCGCCCGCATAACCTGCGTCCTCGAGTGCATGGTAGCACTCCTGCAGGAAAACACGCTGTTGTGGATCGGTTGCTTCGGCCTCCCGGCCCGAGATCGCGAAAAACATCGGATCAAACTTGTCCGCATCAGTTAAAAACCCACCCCACTTAAACGAGGTCTTATCAGGTCGCTTGGCGTTGGGATCGTAAAACCGAGAGTGATCCCAACGGTCTGGCGGCACTTCCGTAATTGAATCCACCCCGTCGCGCAAATTTCGCCAAAATTCTGTCACCGTATTTGCGCCTGGAAACCGCCCAGCTAAACCGACGACCGCAATATCATTCCTGGACTCGGCGCCGACCAGCGGGGGTGCCCCCATGTTGGTCTCAACCCGACTTGTCGAGGGGAGTGAACAGGTTTTTTCCACCGCCGAAACGGGGGGCGACACTTCATTTTCTGTCGCCAATTCGGTCATCAATCCCTCCCCGACAATAAATGTCGCGAGACGCTCCACGCTGGCGTGATCAAACAAAACCATTGGTTTCAATTCAATGCCCAAGACACGGTTCAGCTCGTTAACGAATGCCACGCCGACAATTGAATCCACCCCGTATTCGGAAAACGGTGACTTCACATCCAAATCACCCGGTGCGAGACGAAGAATTCGCTCCAGCGCCGTTGCCACCCGGATCTGGACGTCCGCCACATTGACGTTCGACCTCGCACAAATGGAGCCCGTCGAATCGTCAACATTTTCCCCCTTCGGCATACCCACGGCCAAGCGCCGAGCCATGATCAGCTCGCATTGGTTCGACTCGATCTTCACTTCCGCACCTTTGTCCCGCATGTGAAATTCCCCAAAACTCGCCGTGGTCAAAACCTCCAGCCATATCAATCTAGACATCCGCGGGATCTCCAAGATGGCTCGTCCCCCTGCGACCAAGGCCTGATTTAGTCGCGCAACTATCACCGCAATCGCGGCGATTTCTCGGGGCAATGCCGTAACGGCAATCAGGGAAAATCCATCTCCAAACTCATCCTCGAGAGGAGTGCCCCGACGGAGCAAACGCTCTTCTCTCACTGCCTCCCGGACCCTTGACTCCGCTTCCTCAGGTAAGGGACCGATGACCGCCACCGACCCTGAGGATGTGTCTTGTCGAGCAAACGCCGCAACCGCCGAGGCCAACCTCAAACGCAAAGAATCGAGCTGCATTTCGTCGATCATGGGTCAGTTAAAAAGGTGTTCCACCAGGATGTCATCGAGACTTCGTGGTTCGGGTTTTGTCGCCAACTCTACCGGCGGACCATCCTGTACCCCGATGCGCGTCAGGGCCGCATCGTCCATTTTGAGAAACGCAACCTGTGTCCATCCGGCCGCAAGTACCGTTTCGATCGCCGCCATGCCTTCAGCCGCAGTGATCGCCCCCAATCCGCCCGCCTTCAATCCTTCTAGCAGGCTCGGATCCAATCCGTGTTCCCAGAACCCCCAATTAATCAATTGGACAGGAAAGTCGGTCAGCGCATCAGCTTTCACCACCCACGCATCTTGAAAACTACACGCCGCCGCATAGCCCGCGCGACAGGCCTCGGGAAATAGACTCTGGGCAGAGCCCAAATAGAGAACAAAATCCAGTGCCTGATCTCGGACCGCCGCCCACAACGCCACACTGCCGCGCGTCTTCGCGTCAAGTATCCTCCGCAGCTCGGCTTCGGTCGTATCACTCAGTCGTTCGTCGTGAAACACCATCGCCGCATGGAACGCGCCGTGAAGGGCGCCATACCGGGCTCGCACCGCAGTGGTCACCTCTCGCATCGCGGCGGCATCTTCGCCCGCCGCCATCATATAGTGGGCCTCTCCCCCCAGTGCTTCTATCTCGCCCATCGCACGCTCGATGGTGGCGTCGATCGGTCGGCGCCCGGTCCAAATAATTTTCGCCCTGTAGTTTGAAGCCAGGTGGCGGCTCAAATGTTGGCCTACCCACCCCGCGCCACCCACGATCAAATACACTCCACCCGACCTGAACCGAGTCGGCGACTCCGCCAGGCTCGTCATCGTCGCCAAATGCAAGCGACGACGAGTACCCGAACGCAACGCAATCTGCTCGCCCGATTTTTGAGCGGGTTCTCTAGCCACAGCAACTGCCACCGCATCCGTATCGTCCCAGCCCTCCGACAAATCGATCACCGCCAAGTCCGCTCGAGGATACTCTTTGGCGAGGGAGGCAACCATTCCCGTTAACCCCGCCATCTGAGGATTGACGTTGTCTCCCGTCTCGACCGCAAAAACCCCCCGAGTCAACACCCGTAACTGCCGTCCGGTTCGCCACCATTTTTGCGCCGCCAAGCTCTGCACGAGTCGAGCCAGCGCCAGGGGTCCGATTTCCTGGGCTGCGGCAGTGTTATTTACCTGATCTTCAGTCCCTGGCGCAGAAACCGGTGCGAGAAAATAGATTCGGTCCGCACCGGCAAAAGCGCCGCCATCGGCCCCGCATGCACGCTCCATCGCATCCAATGACACCACTTGCACCGAATCGCCCCCATGCTGCGCCACCAACGCTTGTTCGAGTGCACCCGCCGGTTCGCCTATAATAACGATTTCGGTAACCGCCGCTGAGGCTGACTGCGGAACCGGGGCTTCACGCCATTCCCTTTTCAGGAAACGACCTTTGATCGGACCAGCCACCTCGGCCGACTTCGGCGATTTTCGTAACTCTTGTTTCGGCACTGCGTTCTCCGCGGGAAATTCTTCAACCATTCGAGCCCGCAGAGTGGCCAGATGAGGCAGGGCATTCAGCACTTCGTCGCTGCTTGCTCCGAAATCCAAAAGCGCCGCGATTTCGTCGACCCCTGCCGCGTGGCAATCCCGCACCATCCCCATGCAATTTTCCGGGCTTCCAATTAGAGAGGCATGCCGGCGATACCGCTCGTAGGAAAACTCCGCCATTTTATCCAAATCCGCCTCACTGGCCCGTTGGCCGCGCTCAACCGCATGCATGTGCGCATCAAGCGAACTGCGAATATACTCCAGAAAAGGCTTACGGACGATCTCCTGCGCGCGATCCTCATCGGGATCCACAAACGTGTGCAGCATGAGAGTCACACACCCTCCCACCGGATCCAGGCCCGCCTCAGCCCGTGCAGCACGGTAACGCGCAATTTTTTTAGCGAGTTCTTCCAAGGTCGAGCCCTGGAGCATCGTTAACACATTATAGCCTCCCCGTCCCGCCTCCTCGAACGATTCAATTCGTCGCGATACCGTAAGCCATACTGGTAATTCCTTCTGCCGTGGTTCCGGGTAGATGCGCAACTGCACTGTTTCGCCTTTACCATTGCGGCGAGCGACCGTCTCTCCTCGCCACAACCGCTGGACCTCGGGAATCCGGGCCAACCACGTGTCGCGCAACTTCGGATACACCGACGGGGCCAGCGCAAAATCGTTGGGATTCCAGCCGGAAGCAAAACCCAAATCGACCCGGCCATCGGACAGGTTATCCACCACTGACCAAGCCTCAGCGACCCGCAAGGGATCTTCCAACGGTAATACGACACTGCCCGCCCGTAACCGTATGCGCTTGGTCGTCGCCGCCAACGCTGCCATCAGGGTCGCCGGGGAACTGTAGATGCCTCCAAATGCATGGAAGTGTCGTTCCGGAGTCCATACCGCATCAAACCCATGCCGATCGGCATACTTCGCTGCTTCCAATACCAAGCGATAGCGGCTCTGTGCGCTCACTTGCGCTGAATCACTGAAGAACATGATACTCAAGCCCACTTTGCTCGAACCTGAGGCGACTGCCGATTCCGGTTCCGGCACCCAACAACGTAAACGTGCAAAGGGATAAGTCGGCAAAGCCAGCAGGGCGGGGTTTCCGGGCAGAGGCAGCACTGACCAATCAACTTCCCCTCCGGTCACCCAAAGTGCGCCCGGGTCCTCGGAATCAACCGGCGTCGCTGCGGCCAAAGCATCTCCCGCCGCGCCATTCGCCCTGCGTTTCACTCGTCCCCGATGCAATCCTGGGAACGTGCCGCCCGCAATCCACGTGCGCAGTTTCACTATGGCATCGTCCAAGTCACTCACCCGCGCCGCAAATCTTTCCTCCATTGCTTCACGTCCGGTTTGCAGCGTCCAAGCCACGTCCTGCAAATATCCTGGTTGGGCATCACGCAGTACCGCCGAACCATTGGACGCCGGATCAATCCGAATCGCGAGAAAGCGCGCCAGATTCGTTGCTGCCTCCCGCAAACGTGTCTCGTTTTTTGCGGATAAAACAATCCAAATCGGGGTGGGCTTGAGGACCGGCCGGGCTGGAGCCACATATTCTTCAAGAATCAGATGCGCATTGGCTCCCCCTGCGCCAAAAGAACTTACTCCCGCTCGCCGTGGCTCTGGAATACTATCTTTCTGGGACTGCGGCCACGGAGACAGTTCCCGTTGAACTCGGAAGAACGAATCCGTGAACTGGATATTCGGATTCAGTGTCTCAGCGTGCAATGACGGCACCAGTTTCCCATGATGAAACTGCAATAGTACCTTGGTCACCCCCGCTATTCCGGCCGCAGACTCGGCGTGCCCAATATTGCTCTTCACCGATCCCACGGCGCAATACCCCGGATCAGGTCGCGATCCCCCGGCCTGATCTGCCAACGCAGCCTCAAAGGCTTGCTGCAGTCCGGTGAGTTCGATCGGGTCGCCCAACGAAGTACCGGTTCCATGCGCCTCGATGTAGGTGATGCTCGCGGGATCAATCTGCGACCGCACCAACGCTTCGCCCACCACCTCGGCTTGTGATCGTGAATTGGGCACGGTGTAACCGTTGGTCCGTCCGCCATGATTCATCGCACTGGCACGAATCACCCCTTGAATACGATCACCGTCGGCGATCGCTTTCGACAGGGGCTTCAGTAGAACCGCACCGACTCCCTCACCCGGCACGTAACCCTCACCACCTTCGCCAAAGGCTCGGCAACGCCCATCCTTCGCGCTGAAGCCAGACTGACTTAAGATCAGATCCTTCTCCGGGTGGATCGTGAGGTTTACTCCGCCTGCGATGGCAAATTCACTCTCCCCGCGCCGGAGGCTTTCGCAGGCGAGATGAATCGCGGTCAACGAAGACGAACACATCGTATCGACCGCCATGCTCGGTCCCCGCCAATTGAAGAAAAACGATACCCGGTTTGCAATCGTGGCAAACGACGAGCTCAGCGAGACCGGATTCCCTTTCAGCCGCTCCTCCACTCCAAACAGTTGATACTGTCCGTACATCACCCCAACGAATACCCCGACCTTACGATCCTGCAGCTTACTGCGCGGACAGCCCGCATCATCGAGCGTGCTCCAAACCGTTTCGAGGAACAGGCGTTCCTGCGGGTCCATGAATTGCGCCTCACGCGGGGAGAGATTAAAAAACAGAGGATCGAACTCATCAACTCCCCGCACGAAACCACCCCATTTGTTCGTGGTGGCCCCCGGCTTCATCGGAGTTGGGTCGTAGTAATCTCGCCAATCCCAACGCTCCTCAGGCACTGACTCGATGCAGTCTTTCCCTGCCGCAAGATTCTCCCAAAACTCCGCCAAATTGTCCGCCTGCGGGTATCGCCCCGCCATGCCGATGATCGCAATTGATGCCTCGGCCACTGATGGAGCGTTCTTGGTCGCTGTCGTCGCGATTACCGCAGGTTCAACTCGCGCGCCTTTGCTTATCGTGCCCATCGGTTCGGGGACTTCCAAATGGGACTCGGCACTGCTCGGACTAAGCGCTTTGGCCAACGCCACCGCATGCGCTTCAATCAGAAAGTCCGCCACCTTCTCCAGAGTTGGATACTCGAACAGTAACGTCTTGGAGAGCTCACCGAGGTCCCGCTCGAGCATCTGAGCGAACGATGTCACAGAAATGGAATCCAGGCCGTAACTCTCAATCGGTTCATCGGCATAAACTTGTTCCCGCGGCAGTTTCGTGAGCTCGCAAAATAAACCCAAGAGATGTTGGATGACCGCAGCCTTTGGCGGTGCGACAATTCTCTCGGCAACCTCCGTCTCCAGAGGCGGCACCACAATGCCCGTCGGCACGGTTTCTCCAAGATTCGCTGTCTCCACCTCAAACCGCTTCAATACGGCATCGCGCTTTCCTCGCAGCGGACAGACCTGCGGAGCCGTGCCAGCCAAGACCCGCTCCAAGAGTTCCAGCCCCATCGCTCTATCTAACACGTCTAATCCAGCCTCGGAAGACTTGGCCTCTCCGGTAACCCCTCCCATCCCGCCGTCACTCCAAAGCGGCCAATTGATCGACACAGTCCTGCCCTCACACTCGCCGAGAGTTCGCGCCACTTCGCGGTCATGCGCCCACGCATCAAGGCAAGCGTTGGCATACGCGTAGTCTGCTTGTCCCGCGTTGCCCCATAAGCCGGCCGTCGAGGAAAAAAGTGCAAAAACCTCCAGCGGTTCGTCCTTGGTCGTCGCGTGGAGCGCCTTCGCCCCTTCCAGCTTTGGCGCCAAAACGGCTTGGAAATCAGCCAAGGTCTTATGCCAAATTAATCCATCCCGCAGCCCCCCCGCCGCGTGCAGCACGCCGTCAAGTCGACCAAACTTGTCCTTCGCCGCCTTCACTACGCTTTCCGCATCAGGTCCGACCGAGACATCCGCCTGCAAATAGATCGCTGCTGCCCCCAATCCCGTCACCCGGCTTCGCCTCTCGCCATCGAGGACTGAACGCCCCACCAGCACGACCCTGGCGCGTCGGGTGTGCACCAGATGCTCCGCCACGATCAATCCCAATCCGCCCGCCCCTCCCGTGATGAGATAAACCCCATTTTTCTTGAATACCCCGACCGGAGGCTCGACCAGTGAAGTCTCGACATACCGCCGGATCGCCCGGCGTCCGGAAACAAGACGCACCTCTAAATCGTCCGCCGCCAACTCAGCTTTCACCATATCCAAGTTCCACCCTCCCTCACCCGCCAGGGCCAAAGTGCTTAAACGCAACGCCGGTTGCTCCTGGCGCAAGGTCTTGGCGTAGGCGGCCACCGCGCGGTATTCGACCACGCCCATCGGATGAACAAACAGTCCAAGTACGTCCCCCAACGGTCGATCCTTGGCGCGCACCAGGGCCTGTACCAGTCCATGCACACTGCCGATTCCCTTTAGGAAATTCCTTTCAGTTTCTGCCTGTTTTCCGAGGGTCCAGCCGTGCACCCAAACATTGGGTCGAACCATGGTCACCACCTTCGCCCAATCTTCCGCACTCTCCGGTCGCACTGTCAGTACCTCATCATGGAGACCGAAAGCGTCGCCAGGTACCACTCGCCACACGTCAACTCCCGTTGCCCTCCACGCCTCGGACAAGGCCGTTTCCTCATCAAGTACCAACACCCGGCCCACCGCCAGTTGCGCCGAACCGGTCTCCGGCACCTCCAACCATTCAGGTCGAAGCGCAAAGACTTCCCCCTTCAGTTTCGCGGTATCGGTGGGGGCGCGGGTCGCCAATTGTTCGATTTGCAACAAGACCGTGCCATCATCAGCCGAAACCGTCAGGTCGTAACATCGCACCGTCCCCTCCGCGCCGGCGATGCGCCCGTGCACCCAGCCCTGAGACGGCCAGCCAAGACTGCCCGAGATCCGTTGCACGGCAAAGGGTAAACCCACCTTGCCTGTGCCCAACGCCAGTGGCGCGAGACTCTGCAATGCCCCGTCCAGCAGGGCCGGATGCCAAAGATAACCTTCCTCCATCCATCGGTCCGGAAGCACCAGCTTGGCCAACACTTCCGTCGACGAATAAACCAGTTCTTCCACCACCCGATATCCGTCTCCGTAAGCAATGCCTCCCTGCGCAAATTCATCATAGAAGGCCGCCCGAGACCTGACTTCTCCACATCGCGTTCTAATGGAAACGAGGTCCAGCTTCTCCTCTGCATCGAGTTTCGTCGCCCTGGCCACTCCACTTCCCACCGTTTCACCGTCTTTCTGGCACACGGTAACAGTCCAACGGCCCTCCGTCTTTTCCTCCACGGCGGTGATCAACTCCAATGTGTCCTCTGCCTTCATCGCCACCGGACGCAGCCAAACCCAATCCCTTATTTCCACCGCTCCGGACTCGGCGGCCATACTGGCCACGAAACGCGTGAGTTCCAAAGTCGCCGCTCCGGGCAGTAGGCGTCGTCCTCCTACCACGTGATCACTGAACAAAACTTCATGGGAGGAGAATCGACTCGAAAAGCATACTCCGTTCAGGGTGGAAATATTGCTGGTCACCAATGGATGCAGGCGCTGGCTCGGAATGGACTGCGTACCAACCCTCGGTACATTTGGCAACCAATGACGCTCCGGCGCAAAAACGTAGCCGGGCAAACTCACGCGTCTCCTCGCCCCCTCGGGCCATAAGGTGAGCCATGGTACCTCGGCGCCTTCTGCCCACCAACGCCCCAGCGCGGCCCAATCACGTGCCTCGACCAACGTTTCGACAAAATGCCGTCCGGTTTCGCCTTCCACGAGTGTCATTCCACCAAGCCGTACCGCCCGAGCGCTCCCCGTGGTAAAATCTCCGGTGGCGGCATCACTCTCAAACGCGATCAAGTGCTGTTCCATCTCAACCCAATCCCGCGCGCTGAACGCCAGCCGCTCATCAAAGGCTTCGCGTCCGTTCTGCAACGTGAACGCCACCGCACTCAACTCCGGCCGCGCCGGGTCTGGCGTGATCTTCAACCAATGGCGGTATGCCCGGACGACTCCTCTCAATCGCTCGCGGTTGACCGCCGAAAAAACCAGCAGGTACCGACCCTCGGCATCCGCACCACCTGTTGCGACAGCCCGTGACTCCAAAAACTCCTCTACAATCACGTGAGCGTTCGAACCACCGGCGCCGAACGAACTTAATCCAGCGCGTCGCGGCGCGCCTGCGACCGTCGACCACTTTGCCATCTCCCGTTGAACCACAAACGGTGTATCCGTAAATTCAATATTCGGGTTCAATTCATCGGAATGCAGACTCGGCACGAGTTGCCGGTGGCGAAGTTGCAACAGAAGCTTGCTCAAACCTGCCATGCCTGCGGCGGCTTCGAGGTGACCCACATTCGACTTCACGGAACCGATGGCACACGGGGTCTCCCGATCCATTCCAAAAACTTCCGTTAAGGCCGCGATTTCAATCGGATCTCCCAACGCCGTGCCCGTGCCATGCGCCTCCACGTAGCTGATGCTTTGAGATGCAATGCCCGCCTTCACCAAAGCCGAACTTACCGCAGCCGTCTGGGCCTTCGGATTCGGTACCGTGTAACCATTGGTTTTACCGCCATGATTTACTGCTGTGCTGCGAATTATGCCGTGAAGGTGATCGCCATCCGCGAGCGCCTGTGCGAGCGGCTTCAGAAGAACGGCGCCCACGCCTTCACCCGGGACATAACCATCGCCCCTCGCCCCAAAACTTTTGCAGCGACCGTCGCTCGCCGCGAAACCACCCTGCGCCAAGCCGACGTCCTTCAAGGGGTGAAGACTGAGATTCACCCCACCCGCCAAGGCCAGCTCTGCCTCGCCTTTGTGCAGGCTGTCACAGGCCAAATGCAGCGCCGAAAGCGAAGACGAACACATGGTATCCACCGCCAGACTCGGACCGTGCCAATCAAACCAATATGATACTCGGTTGGCGATCGAGGCATACGACGAATTGACCGGCAACAAGCGGCCGACTTCGGAGCGTTCCAACCCCAGCAATTGATATTGGCTGAACATCACCCCGACAAAGACGCCTATAGCCCGATCCCTCAGCTCCGCCCGCGCATAACCGGCCTCCTCAACCGCATGCCATGCAGTTTCCAGAAACAATCGTTCCTGCGGGTCCATTACTTCCGCCTCCCGAGGTGGAATGCGAAAGAAGCCCGCGTCAAATTGGTCAACTCCCGCGAGGAAACCACCCCAACGATTGTAGGTCTTACCCACCTGCCCACGTCGTTCGTCGAAATAAGTTTCGAGGTTCCATCGCGCGGCCGGGACCTCGGTAATACAATCACGCCCGTTCTCCAAATTGCGCCAGAACTCGTCCAGGTTTTCCGCCTGCGGGTATCGACCACTGACACCGATAATTGCGATGGCATCATTCGCCATATTTTCCGCCATCGAATTCAATTCCCCAGTGTTCGGTCCACCAACCGCCGCCGCAGGATGACTCGACTTCGTAGCCTCGGGCTTGAGCGCAGGGGCGGCCATTCCGCACAGCTCTTTGAGCTTCTCGGCGTGTCGCGTCGCAAAATGCGACGCCAATGCGTCCAGAGTCTGATGTTCAAACAACAGCGATTTGGACAATGGCCCAAAGTCCTCCTCCAATCGGCGAGTAAACGACATCACCAGCAGTGAATCTATCCCATATCGCTCCAGTGCCTCATGGCCTTTGATTCGATCAATCGGAATCCGCGTCAGCTCCGCGAACCGAGATTTCAGAAAATCCAGTACCTGCGTCTCATCCAATCTGTCTTCCACCTGCGAAGCGGGGCTCTCCACCGGCGGTAATGGCAGACTCACTGAGTCGACCAAGGGGCGTTCATTGGCTGCAGTCGGGAAAACCGCCAACACGGGTTCGCTTGCGCACAAGCATGTCTCGAAAATCTTGATACCTGTCGCGGTGTTGATGGCACGATGATGCGGATCCTTCAGGGCCAGAACATCCGTATCCAGGCCCATGCCATCCCCCTGCCACAGCGGCCACTGAATTGATAAGGTGCGCCCACGGCATTCCCCCCGCCGACGGCGCTGCTCCCGTTGCTGGGCAAACGCATCAAGGAAACCGTTGGCAAACGCGTAATCGCACTGCCCCACATTGCCGTTCACACTGGCGACCGAACTGCACAGGACCATCAGCTCAAGGGGTTCATCTGCCAAAACCTCATCGAGCACCTTCACGCCCTCGATTTTCGGTGCCAGAACCCGGCGGGCCGAGATCAAATCCTTTTTCACCACAAACCCGTCATTCAACAAGCCGGCCGCATGGACAACCCCGTGCACTTCACCTGCTTTCGCGCGCGTCTCCTTCAAAGCGCGATGCACGTCCTCCGACCGGGTCACATCGCAACTCACGTAATAAACCTCGGCACCATCGAGAAGAGTCGACTGCCCACTCAGTCGAATCTCATCCAATTTTCGTCGGCCCCACAGTACCACTTTGGCCGCATGGGTATCTCGTAGATATTTAGCCAATACCAGGCCCACTGCGCCGGCTCCGCCCGTGACCACCCAGGTCATACCAGCCCGAATCGGTCGAAGGTACTCAGCCGGAGGGACGAATGCCTCGAACACCCGCCCGCGACGGGCGCCCTCCCTGTATTCAATTTCTTCCTCACCGCCGTCCGTTTTAATCTCCGCCACGGCCCTCTCCACGGTCACCTCTCCACTCACGATTTTCCACCGCAGCGAGGGTTGCTCCAATCGAATTGTTTTGGTCAACGCCGGCAACGCCACCCATGCCGGAGGCGCGTCACGGGGCAAGACGACTAGAGCAGGCAGTGGACGATCCATGCCGCACCGCAACAGACACTGCGAAGCCAAGAGAATCGTCTCAAAGCCCAAGCGAATCCCCTCGGCATCTGCCGCTGGGTCGTGAGCCCAGCGGTGCATCACTGCGGCCGGGGGAAACGTTGCCAATACCTGAGTTAGATCCCCAACCTCACCCGGCCGCACCGTGGCACCGTCTGCCCGAAGTTCAAACGTGTCTCCGGCGGTAATACAGATCACGTGAAGCCCGGAAACCTGCTCCGCGAGGGGCACCGTCCACGTTCCGCTATTGTCCAACACCAACAAATTTTTGCGCAGCGTCGGAGCCGATGGAGATTCCGACAGCGAACTCGCCTGCCATCTCGATCTCAGGTAGGTGAGTTTCGGTGATTCGGACTCCTCGGTCCCAATTGTCTGAACGGAAAACGCCTCGATCCGCGCCAAAAACTGGCCCGTTCCGTCCACGAGGGTGACATCAAAAGTCGTCCGCCTCTTAGTTGTCTCCCTCCGACTGACCGCCGCATACACCGGCCCAAGATCCGCCGTCCATTCGGTTGAACTTGCCACTCGAAGACGTCCCACTCCGACGGGAATCGTTGGCCCGTTTGTCGCAGGTTGGAGCAATACTCCCGTCGCCTGCAATCCCCCCTCAATCATGAGAGCAATGCTCGCGTCAAGCGGTACACCAGTCGGGCGTTCAAGTGTCGCCCAACCCACGCCATCGCCCCAAGCCACGTTCCGCACTCGCCGATAGAGGGGTCCGTAGACCAACCCACCAGTCTCCAAGCCTGCATAAAAATCTTCACCCGTCACGCGCTCAGAACACCGCGCCTCGCACGCCTCCGGATCAATCCTGTCAGGAGAGCCGAGGTCGCTTTCTCGCAGTTCGACTTGTCCACTCGCACTGCCGTCACCAACCGTTACGGACCACGTGCCGTCCTTTTCCGCCTGGAGTTTCACCCGCAGCGCCAATGCCCCGGTCACCGGCAGGGGCTGTCGCCACGTCCAATTGATCAAACTTACGGATTCATCGGCCAACGCAGCCCAGGCCGCCCGGAGCGCGCGCTCCAATATCAGCGACCCTGCCAACCAATGCTCCCCGTTCACGCAGTGGTCCTCGATCAGTGAGTCGGCAGCGATTATGTCGGTCACGAAAACCGGTCCAGCCACCGTGGATTCATTACGCTGCACCCATCGCATGCTCTCCGTTCCCATCAAAACCGATGGAAGGGGCCCCCCTGCAGCTGGCCGAACCCAACACCGATCCCGTGCAAAGACATGGTTAGGCAACGGGGAGCGGCGCGTGGGCCGGGGCGCCGATGGCCACTCGTCACCCAAAACGACATGGGCATTGGTTCCGCTATAGCCAAAGGAACTTACCGCAGCCAACCGTTCTCGGTCTGGCCGCCGCTCCCACGCCCGTAAACTGGTGTTCACAAAGAATGGACTGCTGGTAAAATCGATGTGCTCATTCGGCATCGAAAAATGCAACGACTGCGGCATGCGCTCGTTCTCCATGGCCAACAGGACCTTGATCACCCCTGCAATGCCGGCGGCAAACGAGGTGTGGCCAATGTTGGATTTCACTGAACCTAAAGCGCAGTAGCCGCATCGAGAGGTGAAACTGCGAAACGCTTCCGTCAGGCCGCGAACTTCCACCGGGTCGCCCAACAAGGTTCCGGTTCCATGTGCTTCCACGAGATCAATCTTTGCTGGATCAATCCCCGCGCGTAGATACACCGTGCGTTCCAGCTCAGCTTGCGATTTCGCGCTCGGTGCAGTGATGCCATTGGTCTTTCCATCCTGATTAATGCCCGAACCGCGCACGACCCCGTAAATACGATCTCCACCCGCTCGCGCGGCGGCGAGAGACTTCACCATCACCACCGCGACTCCTTCGCTCAATGCGATGCCGTCAGCCGCTTGGTCAAACGGCCGACACCGTCCTCCTGGCGAAAGCATCTCTAGTTTACTCGTGGTGATGAGTTGGTCGGGTTCGATGATAAGGCTCACCCCACCCACCAGAGCCATCTCGCAATCTCCCGCTTGAATCGCTCGACAGGCCTGATGCAAGGCCACCAGCGATGAAGAACACGCCGTGTCGATCGCTACGCTCGGGCCTTTCAGATTAAGAAAATAGGAAAGCCGGGCGGCCAGTATTGATGGGGTAAGCCCCATGCCGGCAAACGCAGTCTGAGCTTGTCCCGGGTTCAATCGCCGCAGAGTTCCTCCATAATCGCCCGTTCCTGCGCCCACAAAAACCCCGCAGTTCGTATTGGCTAATTCCTCACTCGTATAACCCGCATGCTCGATGGCTCGCCATGCCTCCTCCATGAATAGGCGCTGCTGCGGATCCATAATCTCAGCCTCCGCATGCGACAGATTAAAGAACAGCGGATCGAAGCAGTCGATATCTGCGATAAATCCGCCCGTGCGGCAGTACGACTTGCCCTCGGCTTGAGGATTCGGGTCATAAAACGCATTTACGTCCCACCGCTCCGCCGGCACCTCGCTTACACTGTCCACGCCCTCCGCAAGATTGATCCAAAACTTCGCCAGATTTCGCGCGCCAGGCAAGCGGCAAGCCATGCCAATAATCGCGATGGGATCGTCGCGTGTCACCGTCGGGGCGGTTTCCCCCGCCTCGGCCGAGCCCGCCGACTTAATCGTCGGCCCGGGGGCTGTGCTCAGCTTAGCCAGTTTCACCGGCACTCTTGTGATCATTGCGTGACCACTGACCGCCGCCGGTACCGACAGGCTTACGCGTCCACGAGTGACTGCATCAGAATTCGGTGCCTGCGGCGGCTCTGAAACCACGACGCCAACCTCCGGGCTCTCCGACAATTCAATTTGCGACGGCTTTGACGGCTGGAGCCGGGGAGTCGAAGCGTTGATGAGTCCGATCACGTGCTCCGCCAAATCGTCGCAATTTACAAAATCGTAGACGATCGAAGCATCGAGTCGCAGACGAAATGCACGGTTCAAACCGTGGATGAACTCAACACTCAATATAGAGTCGAGGCCCAGGTCGCGAAAGGCGGTCTGTCCGTCAAATCCTACCGGATCGAGGTGCAGCTTCGCACATAAATCTTCCCGCATCCATCGTCTCGCCTCGTCCGCCGACGGACTTGAGGGCGACGCTTGAGTCCCGGTCTCAGACCCAGTCAGCGTCGATAGCTTTATCGGGATGGACTTCGATTCCGAAAGCGACCGTGGTCCCAGCTTGTCAGTCGTTGGTTCTCCTGCTTCCCGGATAAATTGTCTTATCCTCTCTTTCACCTCCGCCTTACCAAAGGTCTCACCGTGCATGCGCACTTCATCGGCAATGATCGTGGGCAATCGGGCCAATTTTCGCGCCGCCAGGCCCTGCTTGAGCGTGCGCATGGTATGCACCGGTTTCTGCGCCATGTCATGAGCAAGGGCCATCGCAGTCGACAACACCTCCGCCGCAGGTCGAAAGGTCACGCCCGCCCCTCGCTGAGACAGGTCACTACCGCGATAGGTCGACGCTGTCATCATCATCTCGGTCGCCGTGGCATCACCGAGTTTATCGGCCAGAATGTAGGTCGCCCCGAGCCCAGGCGTGAACCCATATTTGGTAAACACCGCAGAATAGAGTGCCTCCTCCGCCATTACCACCACATCGGCATATAACCCAAAGACCAATCCACCGCCCTGGGCGTGGCCCTGCATCGCGGATATGACCGGCACGCGACATTGCAGGAATCCTTTGAAAATAAATTCGAGGCTCGCGAACGAGCGGACCTGATCGGATAGCGAGAGTAACTCGTCGCGAGTCCCTCCCATCGAAAACACATTTCCGATACCAGTGACGACCACCGCCTGCACCGTCTCATCGTGATCGATCTCCGAAAATACGTGCATCAATCCCTCCAGCACAGCCCCCGTGAACATATTGCGATGATCCTGGTCCTGCATCCGCACTAGCGCGATGCCGCTCTCGTCACACGCCCAAGTCACCTCCGGGCGTTCACCGAAAGGAGGTGCCGTTTCGCTCCAATGATTCACGGTGACGACTGGCGCCGGGGACGGATTTTTTAACGTTTCAATCTTCTCAATTTTCGACTCGCTGAAACTGCCATACCAAAATCGTTTCCGCTCAAATGGGTAACCGGGCAACAGTACCACCCCGGGTAATAGTCCACCGCGCCGGGCCCGCCAGTCCACCACCCCTCCGCCGACCCAGCCCGTTGCCACCGATTGGGGATCTGCTCCGAGCGCAATGGGTTCGCGCGCGCTTGCCGGAGTGACCTTGCCTCGGCCTACCGCAGTCTCATCCCCTTTGAGCCAGCGTTCCAAGCGTGCAATCACCTCGGATACACTCCGAGCCGGCAACGCCAGTCGTTCCGTCATGGCTTCGCGTCCCGCTTGCAAGGTGTGCGCCAACGCCGCGAAATCGAGGTCGGCACCTGTACTTCGCAGGTGCGCAACGAGTCGTTCCGCTCCAACCTTCAGCGCGGGAGGGGTCCGCGCGGACAAGACAATGATCTCCTCGCCCTCCCGGGGGCGCAACGCTGAGGCACCTTGATACTCTTCCAAAATCACATGCGCATTGGACCCACCCGCACCAAATGAGCTCACCCCAGCTCGCCGAGGTTGTTCCAGCCCGTCAACAACCGGACGCACCCAAGGCGTCGCTTCAGTCGGGACGACGAAAGGCCCTCCGGCAAAGTCGATGTGGGGGTTGGATGGCGCGGCGTGCAAACTCGGTGCAATCACGCCATGGCGAAATTGGAGTAACACCTTGACCATGCCAGCAATCCCCGCTGCCGCCTCGAGGTGGCCTATATTCGATTTCACCGAACCCAGACTGCACCAAGGTCCCGTCATTTTTTCCGTCGCGAAAACACGCCTTAATCCATCCACCTCGATCGGATCACCCAATTCAGTACCTGTGCCGTGTGCTTCCACACACGAGATACTACGAGGATCGATATCCGCTCTCTCCAACGCTGCCCGCACCACCGCAGCCTGGGCCGCCGGATTCGGCACACTGAATCCGTTGGTTCGTCCGCCATGATTCACCGCCGTCGCCTTGATCACTGCGTGAATCGGATCCCCATCGCGTTGTGCCGCACGGAGCGGTTTGAGCACCAACACTCCCGCCCCCTCGCCTGGCACGTAGCCATCGGCCCCGGCACCAAAGGTGCGACACCGTCCGGTGGGTGACAACATGCCCAAACCACACGCATTGATGTATTTGGATGGATGTAAATGCAGATTCACGGCCCCGGCCAAAGCCGTTCGACACTCGCCCCGTCGCAGGCTCTCGCAGGCCAGATACACGGCTGTCAACGCCGCCGAACACGCAGTATCCACGGGTAAACTCGGTCCTGCGAAATTAAAGAAATACGATACTCGATTGGCCGTGGACCACTCCCCGGAGTGATCCACCCGGGTGGGTGTGGCTTCGTTGCGTAATACTCCTTCCAATTGATAGGTGTTGTGCGTGACGCCGGCGAACACCCCCACGTCCGCATGTTCACCGCCGAGCCGCCACCGCGCAAGATCACTTTGGGCATAGCCCGCACTCTCCAAGGCCTGCCAAGCCACTTCCAGCAACAGTCGCTGTTGCGGATCCATTAACTCCGCCTCGACCGGCGGTATGTTAAAAAATGAGGCATCAAACTGGTCCACGCCGTCCAAGAATCCGCCCCACTTACAATAGGCTTTACCTTGCGCCGCGTCACTTGAGTCCGCTCCCGATAGCAGCTCAGCATTCCATCGCGAAAGGGGCACCGCTGTGATGCCATCGCGTCCGTGCACCAAATTGTCCCAAAATGTTTCCAAATCGTCCGCCTGGGGAAAGCGACCGGCAACGCCAATAATGGCAATGTCTTCGGTCGGCTCCGCGCGGAGCGTTTCGTCAAGTGGCTTCGCCGTGGGCGTCGATTGATCGGACGCCACTGCAGGTGCTGGGGCCTCCATCCGGGGAACCGGGGAGCGGCGGGTTGAATCTTGAATCCAACCCTCACCATAAGCCTTGCCGAGGTGCTCACTCAGCTGCTGCAGGTTAGGGAACTCAAACAACAGCGTCTTCGAGACCTCGGGCAGTAATTCAGCCAATCGCTCGTTAAACTTGAGCACCAAAATCGAATCGACCCCATAATCGGTAAACGGAGTGGTGTCGTGCAACCTGTCCGGCGACAACTTCAATACACTCGCCAACAACACGCGTACCGTCTCACGAATTCGAGTCGACTCATGCTTATCTGCGTCATTGGCAATTTCAGGGACCGTCGGAGCGGGTAACGGAACCAAACCACCCATTTTCTCTGCCCGGAGTGCGAGCACGTTCGCATTGCCCCAGCCCCACAATCCACTGGTTTTCTGCGACGACGAGGCCCAATCCAACAACGCCAATCCCTCCGTGGTGATCAACGGTGGCAGACCGGTTAAACGCTCGGTCTGCTCAGCGTGTTGCCGTGCCGCATCGGCATCCGTTGAGCCGCTCCCGGCCGACATGCCACCTTCGCACCACATCTGCCAATTGATTGAGACTGCGGGAAGCGCGCTTCGCTCCGCCCACTCGTCGAGATAGCGATTCGCATACGCATAATCCGCCTGTCCGGCCTCCGGCAAAACGGCTGCGACAGACGAGCAAAGCAACACCACATCCAGTTGGTCAGCCGCCAGTGCGAACTCCAGATGTCGCACCCCCAGTACCTTGGGTCCAATTACTTCGTGCAGTTCGCTCGTCTCTTTCTGCATCAGGAACCGATTACGCAACACTCCGGCGGCGTGGATCACGGCATGGATTGAACCAAAACGATCGCGGGTCTCAGCCATCGCCCTTTCTACGTCCGCCAAGCGCGTGACGTCCCCCCTAACGTAATGAACTTCCGCCCCCAGGGCCTCGAGTTCGCGCATCCGTGCTTCGATGTGTTCGCCGCACGGTGACCTGCCCATCCACACCAAGCGGCTTCGCTGTGTTCGAGCCAAATGACGCGAGAAAATCAGCCCCAATCCACCCGCACCACCCGTGATCAAACAAACCCCGTTTTCTCGAAAGCGCGTTTCCGATCCAGAGCCATCTTCCGTCGATGCCAAGCATCGCACTTCACGCGTCCCCGGACCCAACCGCACCTCCCGATAGTCATCATCAGACAAGAGCTCAGACACGATCCGAGGATCATCCCCGGATGCTCGCACCAATCGCGTCCTCACACGAGGTGCCTCTTCGGTCAACGCGCCGAGATAGGCTCCAAGGGCGGTCCACGCGGGTCCCGCGTCAATCGGCATGATCACCATCAAGCGCACCCGTCCGGTTGAAGATTGGTTTAAAATCTCACGCGTCAATGTATGCAGTTTATCAATACTTCTCGCCAACTCAGTTTCCAACGAAGTCACCATGGCACCGAAACCCAACACCACGCCTGCGGGCGGGTTGGCCAAACGAGGCAGCTCGGATTCGGCGCACACACTCACCAGCACACCGGGTTGACGTGCCTGCAATTCTGCCATCATTCGATCGTCGAAATCACCCCACAAATCCCAACGAGCAGGCCCTTTCACCACCGCCGCCGACGGAGGAGAGACGCTCCGCCATGTTGGCGCAAAGCATACTCGGTCCGTCAGTGAAGAGGGCGAGCCCACTTGCTTCGCTTCCGGCGAATCGACCCAACACCGTTCGAGGATAAAGGGGTGACCCGGCAATGACACCAATCCCTCCGGTCGGCGCGGAAAAAGCTCCGACCAAGATAAATGCTCCTGGCTCAGGAATGCCGCGGTCAGTGCTTGCGCTTGAGCGACGGTCCACGGTCCCAGTCGTGTCGGCAGAATCTGCTCCTCCATCACGGCACTCGATGGTTCCTCGGCTGCCCTTGTTTTCAGCGCCTCACGCAACTCGTTCTTTGATGATACGGTAATGCCCCAACGTACCCCATAATGACTCCGTCCCGTTGCCAAAGTAGTCGCGATGGCATCGATTGATGCAGCCAATCCTGCTTCACTACTCAGCCACTCCAGCAAAAACTGCCTGAGCAGAGCCAATGCTTCTTCCGATTTCGCTGAGAGCAGAATCGGAACCACTCCCTCCAGCGGCTGACTCACCGTCACCGGCGGTGCCTCTTCCAAAACGAGGTGCACATTCGTACCACTGAATCCGAACGCACTCACCGCCGCCCGGCGTGGACCAGCACCTGCGGGCCAAGCTCGCGCTTGCTGGTTAAGGAAAAATGGACTCCCTGCAAAATCGATTTCGGGGTTGGCATGCTCGCAATGCAACGTGGGCGGAATCAGGCCGTGTTTTAGCGCCAATAGGACTTTAATCACCGCCGCCGCTCCAGCCGTCATCAGGGTGTGGCCGATGTTCGATTTCACCGAACCGAGCGCGCAGAACTGGCGACGGGTGGTAAACCGGTGGAATGCTTCGGTCAATGCGTCGACCTCGATCGGGTCACCCAATCGGGTTCCTGTTCCATGGCACTCCACCAGACCCAAGCTGTCGGGACTCAGCCCCAGTTTTTGATATAGGCCCACTTCCAGCGCGGTCTGAGATGGGCCGTTCGGTGCCGTAATCCCGGTAGTCCGCCCATCCTGATTTAGCGCCGAACCAAGAATTATCCCATGGATTCGATCTCCATCCCGCTGAGCATCCGCCAAGCGCTTGATCACCAAAACCGCCACCCCTTCACTGGGTACAAATCCATCGGCCCCAGCTCCGAAGGTGTGGCATTTCCCGGTCGAGGAAAGCATACCCGTCTGGCTGGACAACACGTGAAATCGCGGAGTACTTAAAGTCGACACCCCGCCGGCCAGGGCGACGTCACTCGCGCCATTATTCAGGCTCTCACAGGCGAGATGTATTGCAACGGCGGACGAAGAACAGGCCGTATCCACTGCTAATGTCGGGCCCTTAAGATTAAGCCAATAAGCGATCCGCGCGGGCAACATCGCGGGCGCGGTACCTGTAAATGCGAAGGCCTCGCTATCACGTTTCGCCGCTCGCAGCACGATTTCATAATCTCCGTAGGAGCACCCCGCAAAGACCCCGCAATTGAGACCCGCCAATTCTTCCTGAGAGTAGCCCGCGTCCTCAAATGCGCGCCACGACTCCATGAGAAACAGCCGTTGTTGGGGGTCCATCATTTCCGCTTCGTGCGGCGAGATACCGAAGAACAAGGGGTCGAATAAATCGATCTGCTCCAGTAATCCGGCGTGACGACTGTAACTGCGGTCTGTCCTTTTCCGATCCGCGCTAAAGTACTCCTCTTTAGGCCACCTCTCCTCCGGCACCTCACTCACCGCATCAACCCCGGTCACCAAATTATTCCAAAAAACCGCAGCGTCATTCGCTTCTGGTAGCCGCATGGAATACCCCACCACGGCCACCGTTCCTGGCGGATAATTTCCAGCCGACGAAACTGGGCCCGAGTCTGAACTTGCTGCCGCTGATTTCGATTCTGAAGGAGACGGATCAACTGACGCAAACCGCCCGGAAAGCACTTCGCGCCGCGACGGCGTTACGACCACGGGTTGGTGCGCCTCCATGATTCTCTCCAACAACAACTCCACCGTCGGGTAGTTGAACAAGTCGAGTGAACGTAGCTCTATCTGCAAAGCTCGGTTGAGTACCTCAACGACCTCTACGGCGACAATCGAATCAACTCCCAGACGATCAAAAGAGGTCTCCGCACTCAGGTCACTCGTCTCGAGTCGGAACACGCGTGACAGTTCGGCGTACACGATGGTCCTGACCGCCGCGGCATCACTTTTCGCTGCAGCCTTGACCGATGTGGTCTCGAGGCGGGGAGGTTCCGGGATAGGCTCCACCGCGGTTTCGCGTGGCGCGGATTTCACCCAGATTCCATCACTTTCAGCCAACAGGAGCGTCTGAAAAAAGTCGGTTGCCTCGCCACGATCCTCCTCCGCTCGTCCCGCCCCGAGAAAGCCCTCCTCCCCGAGCACTCGCAACCAACCAGCGGGATCCAAGAGTGGTGCATTCGGCAATCGCCGGGCGGCATCCTCCGCTTGCCACCAGCCTTCAAGCAGACCGTAGGTCAACGAATTGAACACGGTCACGGTGCTCACTTCAATCAACACCAGAAACCCGCTCGGTCGCAGCAGGGCCTTGATCAATTGCAAACCACGATGCAGGTCAGGCGCCACGTGCAAGGCATTGGCCGCCAATATAATATCCATTGATCCCAATTCCACTGTTTGCTCGACTGGGTCACGGTCCAGGTCCACCACCGCGAAACGCATGAAGCGGTAATCTTCAGCCAACTCCCGATCAAAATGTCGCCGAAAGCCAGCCGAGACATCCGAGAATATGTACTCCACCCGAGCCGCGTGCGGCCGAAGAGCCTCCGCCACAAAACGCGTGGTACTGCCTGTCCCGGCACCGATCTCCAATACTCTTATGAGTGTGCCCGGAGGCACCTCTTGCAGGCGTCGTGCGACCATCCGCTCGACCGCTGCCGCCATCAAACGATTGAAATAATCCGAAATAATCGTGCCGGTATAAATCTTCTCCACCAGTTTCAAGGAGCCTCCCGGAAACATCACGTCGGTCCCTCGTCGACGTCCGCTCAACACCTCTCGTAAAGCTGCCGTGCAAACGTCGAGCAACTCGAGATAGCCCGTCATCTCTGGATAGTCTTCCGTCAAACTTGATCGCAACCTCGTCGCATCAATTTCGATGGCTTCTGCACGAGCCGCCATCGCACCTAAGGTCGTAGCCAACCGGGTCTGATTGGGGGCCACGGCCAGTTCTGTGAATCCCGCACTACCAGTCGATCTCAACACCGAAAGCCGATCCCGCAGCCAAGCCAATCCCAGCACGTCCACTTGCGCGAGACCCGCCAACTGCCTCCGCGCGGCCTCCACGTTCACCGTCAACTGGGGATCGTCCGCCACCGCCAGCTCCGCACGTAATTCCATGATACCTGCGGGTGTCGAAGCAGTTGGAGCGACCAGTGTCTTGGCTGCATCGATTCCGATCTCCTTTAACAGATCCGACCTGGCTTTCACTAATGCGACTTGTCGGCACGCTCCGGCCAGCACTCGCTCCACTGCCGCCATCCCTTCGACGGCATCGATCGACCCCATTCCCCGTTCCGCCATCTCGTGTCGATACCGTTCGTTGGCCACCACTCCGGTATCCCCCCAATACCCCCAGTTAATAACCCGCACCGGTAAGCCATGACGGCTTTCCATGGCGAGTGCATAACTGTCGGTGAAGGCACTGCCTGCGGTGTAGTTGCCCTGACCCGCGCTATTGTAAAACGCCACTATCGACGAAAACACGAGCAACCAACCCGCCCTCGCTTCGCGAGCTGACTCCGCCAGACACACCATGCCCTCGGTCTTGGAGTCAAGCACTGCCAGAAAATCCTCCTCACTCATTCGATCCAGTGAACGATCACGCAGCACAATCGCCGAGTGCACCACCCCATTGATTTGTCCCCAACGTTCACGAATGGACCGGAAACTCTCCGCGACTGCGTCACCGCAGGTAATGTCCGTTTGCCAATAATCTACCTCGCCACCTTGTTGCACGATCTCAGACATCGATACACCAATCGACTCGTTGTGCGCTCGCCGCCCCAACCAGGCCACTCGTGCTTCGTAGTGACTTGCCAAATACGCAGTCAACGTGCGGCCCAATCCGCCCGCACCACCTGCGATCACATACACCCCCCCGGACTTGAAACTAAGTTCGCTCATACTGGTTCCTCCATGGCACGCAAAGTGCCTTCATACCGTCTTCCATTTCGCCAGGCGACTCGGGGGCTTGTCCGCTGAGCCGGTTCTTCCGCTACCGCTCGAGCCATGGCCGTGCCGTCCTCTCTGCCTACTCCCACGTCCACGCACACCACAGTGATTTCCGGATACTCCCGTCCGATGGATCCAACCAATCCGGGAATCGCTGAAAAATACGGAGCAGACTCCACTTCGTTCGAAATCGTCCAGACACCTCGCAATATTACCCGCAGTTCAAGTGGCTCGCGCCACCAATCGCGGCTCTGCAAAAACTGCACCAAGCGAAACAAAGCCAATACGCCGACGATCTTCGCCTCGCGCACACAATCAATCTCCTCTGCATAATCGTCAGGAGAGATTTGGCCGGGAGAAAAATAGATTGTTCGTGGCCGGGTCAGTCCGTCAGGTAACATCGTCCAACCCGACGCATCAGCGACATTCACCTCCCAGCTGCGTCCGTCGGTTTGGCGTGATTCGCGGCCGAGACGAATACGAGTCAAAGCTGGATGCCGTTCCATGAGCGCCGTCTCCACCGCCGTTTCACTCCGCTCGACCAACCAAACCGCATCCTGGGAAGCAGGTTTGTCCGAAGTCTCCAGCATCCGCTCCTCCCACCCCGGGACGTAGCTTGGCAACGGGATGATCGGGGAAATCGTTCTCTGCGGCGCCCGAGTCACATAACCCGTCAGTTTGGCCACCACCAAACCCGCGTCATCCGCCAATTCCAGCGAGACGCCCGTCTCAGGTGAGCCTGACGCGAATACCCATAAGCCAGCCGGCCAAACCGAGGTACAAATCATCTTCTGAAAACCGAATGGATACCGAAATTCACCCGCCGCGCGGGGATCAGCGTAAGACAACCCCGCGGCCACTTGCAGGGCACCGTCAAACAATGCCGGGTGAATTCCGGCATGTCCCGCCTCGCCCGCAAACTCGGGATCGAGTTCCACCCGCCCCAATGCTTCCCCGGACCCAACCGCGAATTCACGGAGAACCTTGAAGTAAGGTCCATAAACCACACCGGCAGCGGCAACACGCTCATAAAATTCAGCAACCTCGATTTTGCTCGTACACCTCGCACGAATCGCCGCCACATCAAGATCAGCCAAGGGCATCGGGGCCTCATTCCAACGTACCTCGCCCTGCACGGCTCGTTCCCCGGTGTCGGATCGATCCACCCCGAAGCGGCCGCCGTTGGCTGTTTTCTCCGTACACACCACCACTGACAAGTCCTGTCCCTTGGCCGCGCGCAGAGGACGCAGCCAAACCACGTCATGAAAAGTAACTGGAAGGCCAGGCTTCGATTGCTCAGCCCCAAGCCATGCCAAGGCCACACTTGCGGCTCCGGGTAGAACAGCGGTCTCCCCCACCGCATGCTGCGCCAATACCGGTTCAGAAGCAGAGAACGTCCGCCGAAACTCACTGCGTCCCGCAGCATCACCCGCATCACCCGCTCGCTCAATCCAACACCGCCGCAGCTCGAAAGGATAACCGGGCATCACAATACGTCGCCCGGCCCGAGCCGCGTGCCACTCCGCCCAATCCAAGGTCGCCCCCTGCAAATAAAGCTCAGCCCACTCCCGAGCGGTTTCGACCTCTCGTGGACGCTTCAACAGCTCACGCTCAGCATGGCGCATCGCGGCCGCAGTGGAGTTGGCCCTTCGCTCATCGAAAGCGTCGTCTAACAAATCAGCCCGGACTTGGCGAAGAAGTCCCGCCAGACTGTCGGCTATAATAACGTGGCGCTGATCAAAATGACTGCGTCCCAAATTGAGCGTAAAGCTCACGTCGGCAGGACTCGCCACCCGTCCAAGCGGGGACTCCAACCATTCCCCGAGGTCTGCCAACCTGCGCCGTAGCGCCGTCGGAGTGAGTCCCGAGACGGTGAACACGTGCCAAGGAATATAGTCACCTCGAGTATCCGCGGCCCGCAAAGGAGCTTCCTCAATCACCAGATGAGCATTGGCCCCGCTGAATCCAAATGCACTTACCGCCGCACGCCGCGGTCGATCCTGCCTCGGTCGCCAAGCTCTCAGCTCCTGGGTCAATAAAAATGGGCTCCGGTCCAGGCCAAGATGAGGATTAACTTCCGCACAATGCAGGGTGGCAGGAATTTCGTCGTGCCGTAGCGCCAATAAAACTTTCAATACCCCCGCCACCCCCGAGGCCGCCAACGCGTGACCAATATTGGTTTTCACGGATCCCAAGGCGCAAAACGCTTCACGCGACGTGAACCGTCGGAAGGTATCCGTCAACGCCGCCACTTCCATCGGATCACCCAATCGAGTTCCCGTCCCGTGGCATTCGACGTAATCCAAGGTCTCCGGATCGATGCTGAAATCCCGGTACACTTGAGACTCGAGCTCCGTCTGCGCCGGAGAACTCGGAGCGGTTATACCATTGGTTCGACCATTTTGATTGATTCCGGAACCCATGATCACGCCATGAATGTGATCGCCGTCGCTCACCGCATCGCTCAGGCGTTTTAACACGACGATGCCAACTCCTTCTGCCGGGACAATTCCATCGGCGTCAGCCCCGAAGGTCCGGCAACGTCCCGTCGCCGAAAGCATGCCGGTCTTGCTGGCCCAAATATAGAATCGCTCTGAACTGAGAACGGTCACGCCACCTGTCAGGGCCATTGAACACGAGCCCGCCCGCAAGCTCTCACACGCCAGATGAATCGCCACAAGAGAAGACGAACAAGCGGTGTCCACCGCGACCCCCGCACCTTTCAAATTCAACAGATAAGCGATTCGACCGGCCAGTACTGCTGTCGCGGTGCCTGTAAATGCCCCGGCATCCCCCCAGTCGTCGCATCGCGTAAGATGCGCCTCGTAATCCCCACCACAAACCCCGACATACACCGCACATCGTTGATCATCCAATGATCGATCACCATAACCCGCGTTTTCCAATGCATGGTACGCGGTCATGAGAAACAAGCGCTGCTGAGGATCCATTAAATCGGCCTCGCGGGGCGAACAATTGAAGAACATGGGATCGAATCCCGTGGGGTCTTCCAAGAGCCCCCCCCAACGACTATAACTACGCAACGGCTCCCTTCGATCCTCGCTAAAGAATCCCTCCATGGGCCAGCGGGATGGTGGAATCTCGGTGACGCAATCCCGCCCGGCAACCAGATTTCCCCAAAATTCCTCAAGGTTGTTTGCCCCCGCATACTGCCCCGCCATGCCGACGATCGCAATCGGTTCCGGTCCCGCGCTGGAGAGCATCGCGTTCGAAATCACCAGCTCTGGCGCCGACTCATTTGGTATATTCCCCGTGAGCTGGATGGGAACTGCACCTGCCGCACGGGCCTCAACTGCGGTCCGCGCGGGCTCATCCATCAACGCCGTAATCCGCCGAGCGAGCCGCATGATCGACGCATAATTGAATACGTCCGCCGAACGCAGTTTAACCGCCATCTTTGCGTTCAACGTTTCGACCAGTTCGACCGCAATGATCGAATCGACGCCCATACTTTCGAAGGTCGCATCAACTCCGATTTCGTCCTCTTCCGCCTGTAACGCTTCCCTAACGACTCCGACAATTTCCCGGACAACCAAATCCTCCAAATCGACCGCACCGCCATCAACACCAGTCGAAGCGATCGCCTGGCTCGCAGTAGATACCGCACGCTCCTCGACCACGGGATCCGTCGCGACTACGCCGTCGCTCGCTCCCACGATCACCGCCTGAGTCAATCGCCGGGCATCTGGTGAGTTCTTCCCCAATCGCGCCACATCCTGAAAACCCTCCTCGCTCAAAATGCGCGTCCACATCGCCTCGTCGCACAATGGAGCGTCAGGCAGTCGTCGTTCGGGGTCTTCGGTATTCCACCATCCGTCCAACAATCCGTAGGTGAGTCCGTTCAGCACTCGTGCTGCCGTGCCCTCAACGAGCACCAACGCTCCGCCTGGTCGCAGCAATCGCTTGGTCATCTGCATCGAGCGATGCAACGAATGAACCGTGTGATAAACATTGGCCCCGATCACCACATCGTAACCGCCCAGCGCGAAACCTTGCGCCACCGGATCCTTCTCGATGTTCAACACGGCGAAACGCATGAACGGAAACCTCCCGGCAAAGCGACGTTCTCCATGGCGTCGAAATGCAATTGAGATATCCGTAAACACATACTCAACCTTCAAGCCCAAGTCCATTAGCGCCTGTGCGATCCACTGCGAGGTCGCCCCCGAGCCCGCTCCTACTTCAAGCATGCGAATTGGTTCCGTCCCGCCGCGCTCCGCCGCGAGATCTTCCACCAGCTGCCGAATCGTCTCCGCTGCGACCCGGTTGTAGAAATCCATTATCAGATTGCCCTCGTAAATCTTCGAAATGAATTCCACCGAGCCCTGCGGAAACATCAAATCTGTGGCTCGCGTCGCCCCCGCTATCACGTCCGGTATGGCCGCCGCACAAGTCCACACGAACCGTCCACTCGCCTCGAAATTCGGTCGGCGTTTTACGAAACGCGCCTGCGCTGCGGGCCTATCCGCGAGGGTGGCTATCACCTCAGCATCACTCAGTCGCGACGTGGCGCGCACCCGCCCCCCCACCTCTTCGACCAATCCACCTTCACTCAGGTAACGCACCAGCGAATCCGCCAAGCGGTGAAACTTGGGCCATGCCTTCAATCGATCATGCAACTCGGCGCGGGTTACACTTGAGCCCGGCTTGCTCCACACACCGCGCGCTTGCAACTGGCCCAGTAAAACCAAGCGCCCGATATCCTCCAACTCAGCCAAGGCGGCGCACTCTTCTTCTACCCGCGCATGCTCCAAACCCAAGGTGACCGGGTCAATCTCGGCCACCCGAGCCACGACGCTGCCCAACGCTGATGAGGGCAGCAAGGATTTGGTCGGCGGGCGCACCGCGTAACCGTGCCAGGTCACCAGGACCTTCCCGGCCGGATCAGTAGCAACAATATCCCACGTGTCATCCGTACCACACTGCACGCGCACCAACATGCGATTCGTCAACGGAGCGAGAAACCGAACGCGTTCCACCGCAAAGGGCAGGCCCGCTGTAGCACCTGACTTGATACGCACCAACGCGGCCGTCTGCAACATGCCATCGAGCAGTCCTCCGTGCCATCGCAGGTCACCACGGAGGTGAATATCGTCATTCGCCACCAACTCCGCCACGCTTTTCCCGTCCCCCCAAGACAGTCGATCCACGGTCCGAAAATGTGAACCATAGTCAACGCCCTGCTTCGCGAAAAATTCGTAGACGTCCCGAGTCCCCCAATTCTCGGTTAAGCCGGATAGATCCTCCCTTTCCCACCGATCCTCACCCTGCCGAGCGAACAATTTTCCCGCGACATGCTTGGTCGGTCGCACGAGATCGCCACTTTCGACCACGAAGTGAAATCCTCCCGAATCAGCATTAAGCACAACACGTAACTCGCCTCCCAAGAATGGGCGTAGCCATGTGACATCCTGAAATTCACCTGCCGAGAAATCGCCCATCTCTGTTGTTACTGCGCGCCAAACGAAATCGAGGTAAGCCACTGCCGGCAGAATCGCCCTGCCACCGACTACGTGCTGGGCGAGAATTGGGTCCGTCTTTGTCACTTCCCATCGAGCCGGAACCGCCAATCCCTTCAGTTTCGTGGGCGGTCGCACCTCGAGGGACTTCGCCCAATAACTCCTTCGCTCAAAACCGTATCCCGGTAAATGAATCCGCCTCCCACCAGCCGGTACGGGCGGGACCGAGTCACCTTCCTCCATCGTAGCAGGTCGTTCGCCAGCTGCGATCAAGGCCAATCCACTTCGCAGTTCGGCCATAGATTGAACGAAAAATGTCACCGTTTCCGTCATCTGATCACGTCCCTCGGCCAAGGTAAGGGCAACATCCGCCAACCGGTGATTGTCATCAATCGCCGCGGCCAGCAGTTCCGCCGTGCGCACCAATGCGACAGGCGTGCGTGCGGAAAGACTGATCGGCCATCGCCTCCCCATTGCTTCAGCGATGGCCTCCCCATTAACCGCCACATATTCCTCCAGCACCGCGTGAGCGTTGATGCCGGAAAATCCGAACGAGCTCACTCCGCCCCGTCGAGGTTGCTCATGCCCATCCGCCAAATTTATACGGGGCCAATCCGATTTTCGATCCACCAGGTGAAACGGAGTGTCCTCCAAGTTAATCCTTGGATTGGTCCTCTGCAGGTGCAGGTTGCCCGGCAACACGCCCGCGCGCAGTGCGAGCACCGTTTTGACTACGCCGGCCAACCCCGCGGCCGCCTCGAGATGACCAAGTTGACTTTTCACGGCTCCCAGTGCGCAACGCGCCCGCTCGGAAGCTCCAGATTTGATCCACGCCGCACATAAACCGTTAACTTCGATGGGATCCCCCAGCTGGGTCCCCGTACCGTGCGCCTCAACATAGGTCACGGTATCAGGCGCAACGTCAGCCGAACGAAGCGCTGCCGTGATCACGTCCCGTTGCGCCTCAGGATTGGGGGCCGTGAGTCCAGCCGCCCGGCCGCCGTGATTTTCGGCGGTGCCCAGCACCAAGGCATATATGGGATCTCCGGCCGCCTCTGCCGCCTGGAGCGGTTTAAGCATCATCGCGATCACGCCCTCCCCCCGGACGTATCCATCCGCCGCTGCGTCGAATGCTCGACAACGACCGGTGGGGCTGATCATGCCCGTCTTGGCTGCCTCGCGAGTGGTGATCGGATCGAGAACCAAATTCACGCCGCCTACGATAGCTTGATCACACTCGCCCGAACGCAGTGAGGTGACGGCCCGATGCAGGGCCACGAGCGATCCCGAACAGGCCGTATCAATCGTGCTGCACGGCCCCCTCAGATCGAAGAAATAGGATACTCGTCCTGCGATGAGCGACGTGGCTGCACCTAGCAATCGTTGCGCTCCGGCATCGACGACCGGGGAAGACTCTCCCCTCGCGTACTCCGAACCACCGACGACTCCAACAAACACCCCCGTGCGCGTTCCCGCCAACTTTGCAGGATTCACTCCCGCGTTTTCGACCGCTCGCCATACCGCCTCGAGGAACAGCCGTTGCCGGGGATCCATCACGGTCGCCTCTCGTCGGGACAAGCCAAAAAACGGAGCGTCAAACTTATCAACGTCACCGATGAAGCCACCATCGCCAGTCGGATTTTCGCTTGTCGAGAGAACCATCCGCTCCGCCGGCATCGTCCCGACACCATCGATCCCTTCGACCAAATTGTGCCAAAACGTGCGCAAGTCATCTGCCCCCGGCAACCGCGCCTCGATCCCGACGATTGCCACCGATCCTGCCGATGGGCGCGGGGCTCTCCGGACCGGCTGTGGCGCGCCCCCGTTGGTCGGCCTCGCCGCCGTCTTTATCCCCATCGTGGCTAAGAATCGAGCCACCCCTCGCAGGGATTTTAGTTCAAAAAATTTGGCCTCCTCCATGGACACCCCAAAGACCCGCGCGATACGCACGCTGAGGGCTGCCAAACGAATGGAATCCAAACCGATTTCCCCAATCGATCGTGCCGCGTCCTCCTTTTTCAATTTGGCCTGCACCACAGATCCTGCGACGTCCAGCAACGCAGTCTCGAGCTCCTCCAAATCGACAACGGGAGCAGCTGGCATTTCCTCCGCTCCGAAATTCTGCAGGGCGTCCGCAATCGACATGACCTGAAGTCGCTTCCGATCTATCTTGCCATTCAAGGTGAGTGGCAGCGTTTGCACGCGCTCCACTCTCGCCGGGTACATGTAGTCAGGCAGTGAACGAGCCAACGCCGCTCTCAAGTCACCCATGGTTACGTCCCCGCCACTTGTGGCGGCCATCCAATATGCCACCAGCATCACATGCCCCGAATCATCGGAATGGGACACCACCGCTGAAGCCACAACTCCGGTCACCGCATTCAGGCATGCTTCAACCTCTCCGGGCTCCACCCGGAAACCCCTGATTTTCACCTGTGCGTCGGCGCGCCCAACAAATTCATACATGGCGCACTAAATCCCCGGTTCGATACAGTTTACCTGTCGTTACATCAGGCAGGCGCACAAAGCGTTCCTGAGTGAATTCTTGATTGCCGTGATAACCCAGCGCGACGCCATCACCCCCGATAAATAACTCGCCTACCTCGCCCCGTGCCACCGGCTGGAACTGCTCATCCAACACGTGGAACTCGGTATTACCAACGGGTTCACCCAAGCGAATTGGTTCCCCCTGCCGCACTTGGTCAACCGACGACCATACGGTCGTCTCCGTCGGTCCATACATGTTCCACAACGAACCCACTCGCTCAAGCAACGGCACTGCTAGATCAGTCGTCCACGCCTCTCCTCCACATAAGGCCTTCACTTGCGGAATCGGTCCCAGTTCCGCCGCCAACAACATTTTCCAAGTGGCTGGCGTCGCCTGCACCAGAGTCACTTCTCCCCCCTCCAACTTTTCGCGCAATCGTCGACCACTCTTCACGACCTCCTCGGAAACGATTTCAACCGAAGCCCCGACGACTAGCGGTAAAAACAATTCAAGCACCGCGATATCGAAACAGATGGTGGTCAAAGCCAACACCCGATCAGTCACCACGCATCCCGGTCGCTCACGCATGCTATGTAAAAAATGGACCACATTACGATGCGACACTCGCACCCCTTTGGGTCGCCCGGTCGAACCAGAGGTAAAAATCACATAAGCCGCCCGAGAAGGTGGGACCGTCACGTTCGGCGCATCCTCCGACTCCTCCGCCAAGAATTCCTTCTCCCTATCAACATCGATCACCGTCACGCCCTCGGGACGAAAACTCACCCGGCCATGAGTCAGGTAATATCGACATCCAGCGTCCGACACGATCTGCTCGCAACGATCCGGAGGATAGGTCGGGTCAATCGGAACGTAACTGGCCCCGGCCTTCCAAACCGCCAAAAGCCCGACCAGTAAATCGACCCCTCGAAGTAAGGCGACCGCCACCAAATCTTCGGGATCTACCCCCAAGACGATCAGTCGCCGGGCCATCTGATTGGCCTTTTTTTCCAATTCTGCGTAGGTCACCGTCGATCCGGCAAAATAGACAGCCGGCGCTGCCGCCGAACGTTGTACCTGCGCGGTGATCAAGTCGTGCACGTTCCCCTCGGGATACGAAAATGATCCATCCGCTCCCGTTCGCTCGCGTAGTCCACGCACCAAGGCTGCGGCCAAACTCCGGGCTTGGGTAGGGGCGATCACCGCCGGTCGAAATTTCACATTCAACACCCAGTCTCCGGTGTTTTGGACCACTTCAAAAACCAAGGGAAACTCCCCCACCTGGTGCACTTCCGGAATCAACCCGTCAACCAAGCGGCCATGGTTCTCCACCTGCCAGGTTTGAAAATAAAATCCTACATCCAGCGTGCACCGCGCCGGGTCGCCCGTCAGCTCCGCCAGCGCCAGTGACAATTTGCGAAACGGAAAACGTCGGTGGGACAACCCGTCCAGTAGATTTCCGAAAACCCGGGCGCAACGTTGGTCGAACCTACCTGTGGTGTCTCGATCGGCCGCCACTGGAATCAAATTCACCGCATACCCGATGCTGGACAGTTCTCCTTCGCTCACCCGTAAATCCGTCGCCACGGCCAAGCTTGCCCGATCCCGACCAAGCTCCGTCGACAACACTTCCAATAACGCTGTGAGCACCACGCCCTGTGGCGAAACCTGTGCCTTCGCCGCGACTCCTGCAATTGCCTTCACTAACGCATCCGGAATCACCAATCGCTCCATCTCCCCGCCGGAGTCCTTAATATCGCCATTCGCGGGAAACACGGGCTGGAACCCCTTGGGGAAACGCTGCAACCAGTAGTCTCGATCCAACTTGGCGGTGTCGGATTCCAAGTACATCGCTTCCGCTGCCCCGTATGCCTCCAACCCTGAACTCGGCTCAACCACCGGTTCCTCTCCTCGCATCAACTTGTCGTACACCTCCTCCAAACGGGAGAAAAACAACTGCGCGGAGTGACCATCAAAAATCAAATGATGAAAGGTCACGTGCAGAACAGCGCCCGTCACATGTTCGATGAGATGAGCCCGCCACAGCACTTCAGTATCGCCCCCCAAAGGCATGTTACTCAGCTCATGCAGGCCTCGGATGAGCGCCGCTTCATCTCCACGCCAATTTTCGCGCACCACCCGCACTTCCGGTTCGGCGGCGACCACGACCCGCACATCGTCATCACGTACAACGAATCGGGTCCGCAGAGCGGGTTGTTCGGCCGCCACGACTCGCAACGCACGTTCCAATGATGTCGCATCCGGGACCTCCGGCCACCTCACCGCAAAGGGCACATAAAAAGCCCGATTGGCGGGTCGATCCTTTTGCCACCGCCAAAGCGCCCTTTGCCCGTCGGATACCTCCCCTGCCCATCCCGCGACGGCCCGGGAAGCCGACGCCGTCCTCGGACCGAGTGCCGGTGGGGGCTCTCGTTTTATGCGCTCCGCTAGTTCACTCAGGTTTCGCGCTTCAAAAAACCACTTGGCTGGGACCGTTCTTCCCGTCAACTGAGCCAAACGATCAACCGCGCGCAAAACATGGAGTGAATTAAAACCCACTCGCACCAATTCACGGTCCGCCGTCACCATGCCAGGAGGAGCCTGCAAAAGCCGCTCGATCACCCCAACCAACAAATCCTCGAGCGACTCGTTTCCACGCGGTGTCTCCGATGCCGCTGAACCGATCGTCACCGGGGTAACGACTGGCGATTGGCGATTCACTTTCGCCTGCAACCAATATCGGTCTCGGGAAAATGGATACAAGGGGAGCGGAACCCGACGCAGTCGACGACCGCGATGGAGCAAATTCCAGTCGATTGAAACCCCGTGGACCCACAACCGGGCTAACTTGTCCAGCGACCCCGCGTTAATCGCAGCCGCCACCAATTCCGCGCCCTCTGGCCCTTCGACCAACATCGCAAGGCCACTTTCAACTTCTTCCGTGCGTCGACGATGCATCTCCAGACGTGATCGTCCGGTAGCGAAATCTCGCAAATTGGCCCGCGCTTCTGCCACCGACGTCGCCACGAAAGCCAGTCGCTCGGTCAAGGCTCGGCGTCCGGTTTGCAAAGTAAAGGACACGTCCGCCAGGGCAGTGTCGTCCATCTCTTTCAGCGCCTCGTCCAAGCGCTCAGCCACGGTAATCAGCTGGGGCGCCGTTGCCGCCGACAGCACCAAAATAACGCGCCCAGACTCCGCTGAGTCGGACATCCGGTTATCGACCCATTCATCAATGATCACGTGGCCGTTCACTCCGAGCGCACTCTGCCCATTAACGGCAGCGCGCCGCCTCCCTGCCGATCCCACCGGCCAGTCCCGCAACTCGGTGTTCAATACAAAAGGACTAGCTTCGAGACCCAAAGCCGGATTCAACCTAATCGGCGCGATCATGGGCGGTAGTTTTTGTTTCCGCAGGGCAAGCAGCACTTTGATCAGGCTAGCCATGCCGGCCCCGCCCATGGCGTGCCCTATGTTCGGCTTTAGCGTACTCAACACGCATCGACCGGGGGTCGTCGAAGACGAGGAGTAACCATCCTTCAGGGCCAGCACTTCGACTTCATCGCCTAACGGAGATGCCATGCCATGCACTTCGATATAATCAATGGATTCCGGCTTCACGCCCGCGGTTTCACGCACTCGTCGCTGCAGGGCCGACTGGGAAGCAGAGTGCGGAGCGAGTAGTCCGTTCTTAGCTCCGTCCTGATTTACTCCGCAACCACGAATCACCCCATGGATCGTGTCACCGTCCCGCTCGGCGTCTTCCAATCGTTTGACCACGACTGCGCCCGCCGCTTCTCCCATTACCCAGCCGTCCGCCGCCTCATCAAACGATCGACAGGTGCCGGTCGCCGATAAGAGCCCAATGCCACTGACCTCCGACCGCAAACTCTCCCCGATGGTGACGTGGCCCGCCCCCACCAACATGAGATCACTCTCCCCTCGAGCGAGGCTCGCACAGGCCAAATCCAGTGCCGAAAAAAACGACGCACACGCGGTATCGACCACAAAACTTGGTCCGTGCCAATCGAGTAAATAAGCAATTCTGGCCGGCAACACACTCATGGTATTACCGGTGTAGTTTTGCCCATCTTGGTCAGGTATTCCGTTTTCATAACCCGACGGAGTACAACCGATCACGACACCGCAGCGCCGACCGGCAAGCGCCTCCGGTGCATAACCCGCATGCTCCAGCGCGTGCCAAGCCTCTTGCATCAGGATGCGATGTTGCGGGTCCATGCGTTCGGCCTCGGCAGGAGACAGATTAAAAAAGCCGGCATCAAATTCATCCACGCTTTCCAGAAATGCCCCCCAACGCGCCGGCACCGCCCCCGTTTCCGCCGACTCATCGCCGAGTGCCCGTCGTTCAGCTGGGACCTCGCTAAGCATCGACCGCTTATTGATCAACAATTCCCAAAATGCCTCGGTGTTCTGCGCCCCCGGAAACCGTCCTGAGTATCCGACCACCGCCATCGGCGAAAACGAAGCTACCGTATCAACTCCCGCCGCACGAGTTGTCGTTTGAATCCGCGGTCTGACTGGCGACTTGACTGCGATAGCTGAAAACCCGCTCACGGGCTGCAATTTCACCGGTCCGGACCGGGCAACCGGTGTATCCGTTATCGAGGCCCCCAATGAGGTCGCTGGCGTCGTGATTTCCGTCAGAAATGTGCTAAGTCGACGAGGCGTGACCTGCTCATAAAGCATCGACGAGGTCATGGTCACACCAAACTCAGCACTGAGTTTCTTCGCCAACTCGACGGTCAAGAGCGAGTCCAATCCCAGCTCCGAAAACGCCCGATCCGGCGTCACTCGACTCTTCTTCATCAATAAAGTATCCGCGATCAAACGAATCACCGTCTCTCCCACGCCCGCTCCCACGCCCGATGCGACTTTCGATTTAGGTCCAGAATCGCCCAATTCAGGCACCGCCTCCAACGGCGGAACCGATTCGACCTCAGCGACAATAAATGCAACAAATTCACCAACGGTGGCAAAATCGTAGAACCGCGCAGCGGGGACTGTAACGGCGAACTTTTGGTTGATAACTTTCACCAACTCGACCGCCAAGATCGAATCCAATCCGAGTTCACTAAATCGGGCTGCCCGGGTTAAGCGCTCAACTGGCACGAACAAAATCGACGCAATCAATTCGCGCACCGTAGTCGCAAGCGTCAATTCGGTTGAAACCACCGCACGCCTCCTCGGATTTACGGCCAACGGCACAACCGCACGTCCATCCAGTGTAGCCAAATGCGCAGCCAACGCATTCACGGTGGGAAAATCATAGAGCCGAGCTGCCGAAAGCGAAAAACCGGGCGTGGCATTGATCACCCGAGTGAGTTCCACCGCCAAAATTGAATCCAATCCAAGTTCGAAAAACTTCGCGGCCCACCCAACTCGCTCTACCGGGACCATCAAAACTTCCGCCACCCAAGCACGCACGCGCTCGCGCAGTGA